>CAVRYZ010000008.1:0-680324 GCA_963725685.1 uncultured Chloroflexia bacterium | reverse complement strand
CGGAAACACCGGATTAGTCTTTGCGTCCTAGCCAGCTAATCGATGAGAATGGTCAAAGAATGCGTGTGGTATATAATGGTGCGCTCATATTTGAGATATACTGCTAAATGAGCTCTTGGTTGAAATTTGCAAAGAAATTGAAAAGATTAGTGAGAAGTACAATATAGATATGCCTGGATAACCGATTTCTATCCTTGTATTGGATATCCAGCATCATTGGGCTGCTAAAAACAATTGAAAGGTGCACCAGCTCATTTTTAATAACCATCTCATAGTACCAGTTAGATATTTAATTTGATATCGGGAGATCTTCGATGGAAGAAGATATACAACCTTACGAAAGACAGGTCATTCTGCTACGCAAGCTGCTCGCGGATCTAGAAAATCAGCGCGGTCAATATCAATTGAACATACCCGAGGAAATCTGGCAGTCACTTGCAGATGTATCGTACCAGTTGGAACAGGCTGAAAAGAAGATAAAAGACATCAATAAAGAGATCATTGTTGATCTCAACCATGCACGTACCCAGATCATCACATCTCTCGACGAATACATGCATCTACAAGAACAAATGCGGCGAATCGAGGTCCAGTTCATGGTGAATATCGTCCGGCCAGGATATCACCTAAAAAAAGCCATCCGACAGCGTGAATATCTCGAACATGAATATGATAGGATATATAAAAAAATACTCCGCGCAGGTTATGGTGACCCGCTTGAACTTGAACAAGAGATACGTCGAGTGATCTCGGCGGGAAAAGTGGAAGAAGAAGCTCAGAGTTACGAAGAGCACGAAGAACAAAACCAAGAAGAGAATCTCAGCCTGACGTACCCGTGGATTGATATCGATGATCTGGTAGATGAAATTAATAAAGCAGAGCTGATTAAGGAGTTTAAACGCGTTGTCTTACCGGCAGTGCATCCAGACACATCCTCAACTCCAGGGGGAGTTTTTGAAACTGTTTATGACGTATACAAAAAGGGGGATACACTTCTGATGGAAGCCTATATCATCGAATATCGGGGTGAAATCACTGATCAACAGGATACGGATCCCCTGGAAGACATGGACAATACAAGCAAATTATTGAATCGCTACCAACGGGTTGCAGTGTGCATAGAGCGCCGGGTAGCCCGGGTAAAGGAAGAGATATCCACGCAAGAACTAGATCATCCCGAAAAGGTGCAAGACAACATGCAGATCCAACGACAGGAAATCATCAAACGTATCCAGCATGAGTCAGAACAAATCCTCTATTGGAGAGAGCAGATCGAAGGTCTTGTGAATGTGTTGCGGGCTCAAGATGCAGGAACAATTGAGGAGACATGACAGAATTCACCACTAACTCGCCAATCAAGCCATTTTCTGTCCCGTAATGCTTTACGAGAAGTATTTATGCAGTACCTCCAGGCGGAGGAAGGTATTCCACACATATCCTGGGAGACCATCACCACCCGTGAAGGACTCCCTCATAACTGGATTTATGATCTCTTCCAGGATTCACACAACCGTATTTGGGTGGGAACCTGGGGAGGGGGACTGGCTTGCTATCAATCCGGCAAATGGCAAACCTTCACCACCATGAATGGACTGCACAGCAACGAAGTCACCTGTATTCGAGAAGACAGCGGTGGGAGGCTCTGGATTGCCACGGATAATGGGTTGAATGTAATGGATGATGACCATATCACGGATGCAGGACTGTTTGGAAAAAGTCTGCTAACTATCGCCTTTGACCAGGTCGGTTCACTATGGGCAGGATGCTGGCGTGCTGCCCAGAGTGGTGGGGGTCTGTTCAGGTTTATTGGTGGTGCCTGGGAAACATTTACGACCCGGGATAACCTTCCTGGTCTTGAGATATTGAAAATATTCAACGATTCACAAGATAAGATCTGGATCGGAACTTACGAACATGGTGTGGGGGCTGGAGTCGGATGTTATGATGGACACCGTTGGCAAAAATATGCCTCCCGTGACGGATTGGTAAATGATTGTGTTTACTCGATGTTTGAAGATCCAAGCGGAAATATGTGGTTTGGTACGATTGGCGGGGTGAGTATTTATGATGGCCGAATCTGGCATAACCTGACGGTCGATGATGGATTGGTTGATAATCGGGTTTATTGCATGATGATTGACACCCATAAGAAAATGTGGTTTGGTACCGAAGGCGGGATTAACCGGTTTGATGGTCAAAAGTGGATCTCGTATACCAAGAAAGATGGCTTGGTTGATAATCTGGTGCGGACGATCATAGAAACGAGTGAAGGAAATCTGTGGTTTGGCACATACCCTTACAGCATAGGAGCTGGTGGGATTAGTATTGGCAAATACTCTCCCCTTAAAAGCCTACCAGATCGTATCCTGGATTTGCTACCTGAGCCACCAGAACACAAGCAACTACCTCCATCTACTGAAGGCGAAAAGTAAACTGCCAAAAATATGGGGTATGAAGACCATAAGTAAATATGGGGGTATCAGCAAGTGATAAAGAATCAGATTATCATACTCAAAACCTGTTGTGCCTTTGTTTATAAACTCAGTCAATGAATGGCACTGGCCTTCTCCCATGTATTATGGATGAAGCTTTAGAGTTGTTTGATAATCTGGCAATACAAACCAAAGTTATTCTCAATGATCACAACTTCGTTGTTGTTTTGCTTAAAACACTATTGGATATGGTTGTACGTGCTAACACGAAATGGTAAGTAACACTCCAAACACCAACTTTTGCTCACATATCTAGGTATGATAAAAAGATATCACCATCCTAAGGGTTAATCAAGTGGACTTGGCGGGGCTCATACCCGTGGCCTCTAATTTGCGATGGATAAAAATGCAAAGGAATAGCTCGGAGAAGATATTAGGAAAAAATCCCTGGAATTTCGGGACATTTGTCCCTACTCCCTCGGGACATCTGCCCATCGACTTTTACCAAAAAATAAATACAATTGTTTAAACGATAAGATAGACTAATAAAAACCCCTCTCCATGTGGAGAAGGGCTGTTTTCGAGCAGCGGAGAGGGTGGGTATCCTCTCAGCAGCTTATAAGTCCCCAAGGGCAGCGGAAGTTGCACTTACTGCCGACTTAATAAATCTGGTGATAGATCTGTAAAAGTGCAAGGACTCTGCATTTGAGATCATCAGTTTACACTGAGCGATCTCATTTCTTAATCGCTTATCTATCATTTTATATCCTCCTCAGAACTTGTCAAGGTCTTGTGGGACATCGGAAAAGCGATTTTGACTTCTGTCACTGTATGTCCCAAATCTTCCCCTATGTCACAAGTATTCACTTCTATACTTTGTTCACTCCTCCAAAAACTATGCCTGATGCTAACGCGTAAACCATCCAGGAACGAAAACAGCGGCTCGTAATCCGGGCGGGTTCTTACCCACAACATTCGAGTAACAGTCATATCTACACCCATTCCTGGTTATTTAGGCCATCCGATCGAATCAATCTTTCAGGTCCTGATGACAATCCTCTCGAGAACAACATCGTTGATCATGGCTGCCTCCATCGACGAGCGGTTAAAATAAATTGGCCGGAACAATTCTCCATCAGGAGTATCCCGGCCAACGTGTGAGTAGCGTTTGATTACGCCTTGCAAACCATGAGCGTGATGCCTGAGCCCGGTAGAGACCGTGTTTCGTTGCCCAGGCTATGGTTATCATACAAGATTACAGCTTTACAGGCGATAGGCAGCTGTCCCGTTGATGGAGGGACAATTGTCCCGCATAACAGTGAAATGACAAGTGATTGTAGCCATAAATCTACTATTAGTTAGGAGCTGCGGCGGTACTAAAGCCGGAGCGACTATTAACCCAAACGAGATTATTTGTTAGAGTGGTCTGGTAGATCTGGCGGGGTCACCTGCCGCTGACCGGTGGACTCGAACCCGCGCCTTCTTCAGCCCGATGGAGAAAAATACACGGCTAGAGGGTAAAAATGCTGTCTATTACGTCTAATTTGTGCCAAAATCACCATACTGTTTTAGTATATCTGTATCAGAATTGGGGCTGACTCAAGTCACTTTTGGGTCAGCCCCTTTAATTGTTCGATTCACGTAGATCAGGGCATGTTCATGGAATCAGAGCCATTACCCACCATTAGATTACGCATCATCCCCATTCCTTCGTGCTCGAGGATATGGCAGTGATACATATACATCCCGTTATAGGTGAGAAACTTGTTGAGCAGCCTGACGCGCTCACCCGGCATTACCAAAACGGTATCCTTCCAACCACCATCCACGAAGCCGGCTTTGGTGGTTTGATAATCGGCAGATCCTGACAGGCTCGATTGGCGATCGATCACATTGAATTGGACATTATGAATATGCATGGGATGGGCAATCATAGTCTGATTGACAAAATCCCAAACCTCCAGTTGTTCCAGAGGGACATTTTCATCGGGCGCTAGTGCATTGAGATCGAATACACGCCCATTGAGCGTAAAGGTCATGTGTTGCATTCCGAGATATATCGTCCTGGGTGAGTTAATATTGACGGCATCCTGGAGCAGATATGGAGGTGTTCCAGCCAGTGTGCTGGGTAAGGCGAGTGGAGTTTTTTGAGCGCCTTCGAGGCGAACTTTGAAGACAGGAAATGCCGTGCCCTGGGGCATTACAGACGGACCGACCATCGGGCCAGTCATGACACCTCCCCCCAGGGCATCCATCATGCTGCTGCCCATCATTCCGCTGCCCATCATACCGCTCCCCATCATACCGCCGCCCATCATACCGCCGCCCATCATTCCGCTGCCCATCATGCCACCGCCCATCATTCCGGTGCCCAGCATGCCGCCGCCCATCATGCCCATCATCCCGGTCATAAATGGCAGACTTTGCATGACCAGCTCGGTGCCTTCGGGCTTGCCGGAGAAATCAACCCACAGGTCCACCCGCTCGGCAGGAGCGAGCGTGACATAACTGCGCTGGACGGGTTTGGGAAGGAATCCGCCATCGGTACCTAATACCAACAATGGGGTGCCATCCTGCCAGGCCAGACGGTATGTGCGTGCATTGGAACCGTTGTACAACCTCAGCCGGTACGTCCCCGGTGCTACAGATTGTACATAATCCGGCTTACCATTGACGAGGATCCTATTTCCCAGGAATCCCTGCATCATCCCCATCATAGTCATACCGCCGGATAAGTATACAAATTGATTGTTGGCGTCGAAGCTGCGATCCTGGATCACAAGAGGTAAATCATATTCACCCGTATCCAATCCGGCTTGAGCCTCGACATTATCTGAGATCAGGCACAATCCAGCCAATCCATAATAGACCTGGAATCCAGTGCGCAGATTCGGGTGGGGGTGGAACCATAGCGGAGATGCCTGGTTAAGGATATCAAACTCATAGATAAAAGTACCTCCAGGATGAACCACATCGACGCCGTGAGGATGGCCTCCCATCTCGCTCGGTATACACGGACCATGGAAGTGGACGGTTGTATCTTCGGGAAGATCGTTGGTGAAGTTAACTTTGAGGCGCTGCCCCTGGCGAACCCGGATTATTGGACCCAGGTAGTTATCGGGCAACGAAATCAAGTTGGCTTGTGATCCTTTGACGAGGCTGGCCAGGTAGCTCATCACCTGGGTGGGCCTTCCGGGAAGGATAGGCACTGCAGTAGTAGCAGCCCGCATGTTGATCTCGACATCCGGGATGGTTGTTTGAGCGCGGGGTCTCAGAAACGACTTATCCGGTGAGTGGGTGGATAATTGTGCAGCCTCGACGATCTGGAACGCATCAGCAACATGAACGCTTTTAGCTGCCAGCGTAGCAGCGGCGCCCAAACCAAGCATACTGAGAAAGTCACGCCGAGAAAAATGTTGCCTGCCCATAATGTCCTCCTTGCCCTGAAAAACCCGTTTTTATAAAATACATCCGCCTGCTCTAGGAGGCATGTGCCTGATTTGAATGGCGGACGAGCCACCAAATACCCAACCCAGCAGCGACGAGGATTGCCACAACCATCAAGCCTAACACGATCCATCCTAGCAACAGCCAGGGATTACTGAATACGGATATTGAATTAGCCTCGACGTAACTACTTCCTCCGCTCATATCCATCCCCATAATCGAGGAATTGCCACTCATATTCATTCCTGACATCGAAGAATCGCCATACATCCCAGATTTGCTCATACCAGAGCTGCCCATCATGGCACAGCTACTCATATCCATGCCGCCTGCATCCATGGCTGCCATACCGATCGTCCCGACCGTGCCAGTCATCAGACCACTGCCCATGACCGTACCAAGGGAACCCATGCCCCCCATGGTTCCCATGCAGCCCATTCCGCTCATACCAGGGCAGCTTCCCATCATTACAGTTCCACCCGTATACGTTGAATTGGGAATAGGGGTATAACCGGTGAATATTGAAGTCATGGTAGGACCCGGCATGTTCTGCGCCGAGCTGTTTCCCACCGGGGTGGATGTAGCTTGAGCCGTGGATGAGGGCTGAGGTTGCATTGTATCCGTGGGCATGCCCATTCCCGTTTGCTTCAAAGGACCTCCCCGGCCTGCAGCTACCGCCATGGTCATGAAGGCGATAAATAACAGGGTAATGATTGAGACAATTAGTCTGGATTTATGAGACATATTTGACCTCTTCGTAACTTCCCGTGAGACCATTATTTATTGCCATTGACGATCTGACCCTCAGCCATCTCAATCGCACGCGAGCCATATGAAACCAGCTGGCGGGTGTGTGTTACCATAACAACAGTGATACCCAGACTGAGGTGTAGGTCACGAAATAAATCCATAATCTCGAGCTCGGTTTTTTCATCCAGATTGCTGGTCGGCTCATCTGCCAGGAGCACCTCAGGCTGGTTCATTAAAGCGCGGGCAATCACCACGCGCTGCTGCTGACCAGCAGACAACTGGCGAGGATAGGCAACCAGCTTATCTTTCAACCCGACCTGTTGCAGCAGCTGGTGCGCCCGGTCATCTTTCTTATCCGGCTTGTGATTCGATCTAAAAATGGTCGGCAGGAGCACATTTTCATAAACGGTGAGGGCAGGCAGCAAGCTTGGGAATTGGAAAATGAAACCAATCTTTTGGCTGCGTAAGTATGCCTGCTGCTGATCGGATAAACTCCACAGGTCAACACCATCCAGGCTCACACTTCCGGAGGTCGGTCGGGTCAACCCGGCAGAAAGATTAAGCAGGGTTGTTTTACCTGAGCCGGAACGTCCCACGATTATTACAAATTCGCCCTGGTCAACCTCAAGGTTAATACCCCGCAGGGCGTTCACCGTGTTGCCTTTGCCAATTTGATAGTCTTTACTGACGTCATTAAGGGTGATCATTGGCTTACTCTCGCATGGCAACAGCTGGATCTTGACGGCTGATTTTATACGCCGGGAACAGGGCAGCCAGGTTTACACTGAATAGGGCGATAAGCAGGCCTATGCCAATTTGAAGTGATAAAAGAGGAAGGGATGGCAAAAGGAATGGGATGCCGAGAGAAACGCTGATGAGCTTCTGAAATAAAAATACGACCAAACCCGCCAGGGTAATTCCGGCGGCGCCTCCCAATAATGCCAGTAGGGTTGCTTCTGCTAAAAGGGATTGGAATACAAAACGGCGTGTCGCACCGATTGCCCGAAGCACGCCAAGCTCCTTGCGCCGCTCATTGGCAGCCATTGAAAATACCAAACCGATTAGCACAATCGACAATCCCCAGGTAATACCCATGATGACCAAAATTGACTTGAGCAGACCCGTCATCTGCACCCGATAAGATTGGAACATGTTTGAGCTCAAAATGGGAGTGACATTGGGCACATCTTGCATAATATGAGCAGATATTGCGTATAAATCACTGCCGGGTTCAGCTTTGACCATGACAGCAGAAATGCTATCAGGGGGGATTTCCAGGGGTTTTTCTGCCTGGGTGACGGATTTCCTGGCGATATCATAGGCAGTATCTAAGGTGAGAAACATACTTTGATCCAACCCAGTGCCGGTAGGTTCCAAATTTGCCTTGAGGGTGACCAAATATCCATAGACTTTTATGTTTTGATCACCCTCAGTGGCAAAGATATGGGTTCCTGCCACAACTTCTCCAAGGTGTAAACCACCACTTACCTTCTTTTCAAGCCAGGGTTGTATGGTGAAATCGGTAGATGGATCGTAAGCGATGATGAACATGTCGGGGACAGAACAGCAGGAAGCACCCGTAAGTGTTGCCAGGTAAAGCTGAGGCGATACTGCAACAACGCCCGGTACCGCGGCGATCTTATTAGCGTTTTCCTGGGGCATCCAAAATTTGGCTGGAACGCCCATCAGTAAAGCACTTTCGATCTTCGCCTCACTTCCGGCGGGCACAACCACGATATCCGCGCCAAGGCGGTCGATCGCCAATCTTAGACTGCTTTCTGCGCCGCGCATCACCAGCGTGGTGGTCAATGCAAAAGCAGCTACCAAAAGAGCGCACAGGGCTACCACCCCACTGCGGAATGAATTCCCTGATAGGTTCTTTAACGCCAGTTGGAATAAACTCATGCGTTGGGTTCTTCAATCTTGCGAGAGGTTACAAAGACGATAATGCTGGCGATGATAACCAGTGCACCAGATAAAATGAGTGCAGGCATCATCACCATGTGGCAGTTCATCATTGGATTGGCACAGACCCCAATCAGAACCGTGGGGAATAAGATCGCCAGAATACCCAACACAACACCCAGCACACTAAGAATGGTCAGTGACTCCTTGCGCTTGCTGGTGATCTCAAAAATACCTACGAGAAGCAGGGGAATGGCGACCCCAATTTCAGCAATGGCAGTCCAATGGCATTTCATCGGCACGGTCATCCCATTTGCCAGGGTCATAACTTTTCCCTGGGACAGGCAATCTGTAAATAGCGGCAGAATCCCAATTACCAGAGCCAATACGATCGTGATAGCACCCATAATCTTTCTCATTTTATTTTTACATTCTCCTTTTTTTATTTTTTTTATTCGTGCTCAACCTCGAACAGTCATTACCCCGCGGTAAATAAAATGCGGGCAGTTAAAACGGAAATCACCAGTCTCTCGAGGGGTGAACTCGAGGGTCTGGATATCGCTGGAGTAGGCAAGGGTTAGGGTAGCATTTTTCCCATCCTGCCATTGAAAAATCAATTGGTTCCCACAGCCTACCTGACCAAGCTGACGGAAGACTAGCTTGACTGGAATACCCTTCTGCACCGCAAAATGCTCGGGAGAATAGCCATTTGGGGTCACAACCAAGGTCAATTCCTGCACACCCTGCGCGTTTGTAGGGACATCAACCGCAGGTGGCACATTATATGTTATTGGAACTTGTTTGACGGAAGAATAGATTTGGCGATTCACAGCTGGACCCAACGTGTCGAGGATAGCTCGGGCTTCTACATATGAAACAATGTTCGTTGCAGATACTTTTGCCATGACACGCAACGAACCGACACTAAACCCGTGTTCCACATTATTACCGTCCATGCTGGTCATGCACATGCACTTTCCGGATGTCCCGCTGACTTCGACGCCTTGGTCGTTGGGAAGCCATTCATAGAACGTCAGTGTGTCACCACGACGTGTTGAATAAACAAGTTGAACCATTGGCTCTCCATGGGGTCCAACCTGATCGATATTGATTTTTGCTTTTTCGCGGATAAAACTCCCTGGTAAAAATGCAGGGATAAGCACCTGGAATGGCATTTCCAACTGGACATTCAAAACGCTCTCAGCTTCAGGGGCTTCACTTGGTTCAGCGTTCCGGTTGCGTATCCATAGATAACCAAATGCGAATAAACCCAGGCTAACCACAATAATCCCCCCGAGTAATATTTTGCGCCGGAAACCAGTAATAGGGTAAGATGACTTCACAGAATCCCCAGTCATTATATTAAAAGTTTCTCATTTTTAGTAACAAGAATCATTTGGATTAATTGGTATTTATTGGGAATGCCTCAGCCCTATGATTAAAAACAATAATTATGAAAACTAGATGAGATTATAATAGCGGAGGAAGTCAGTGTCAACGTTTGCGTCACTCTAGTTGTACACGATCGACCCAAGCAAGTCCATTTCTTCGGGTAGTTAGGTGGACCTGGCGGGGTCACCTGCCGCTTGCCGGCGGATTCGAACCCACGACCTCTTCAGTACGATGGATAAATTTAGAGGGGAAAAAGCCGTCTATTACGTCTATTTTGTTCCAAAATCACCATACAACTCGCTGCGCTTCTTGCAGGCTGTCCTAGCATATCTGTTCCCAAATTGTCCCCGCATTGTACCCGCAGGGTACCCGATATGCATCGGTATGAAGCAAGGAAGGCGATCCGCAAACCTGTCCATGAAGGTGCATATAAACAACCAATCTGCAAGTTGCAACAATCTTGTTCTTCAAAATATTAGGACCTTGAAAACGTTTCAGGATATTCAGTATTAAGAAATTATTAATGCGAAAATATTTGCAGAGTGACAAACCAATGCTAAAATTAATAAAGTTCCATCAAAATTTTCACACAGTTTGGGTGAAAATAATGGCAACTATATTCCGACGTGAAATTTCGGTATAAACTAATCCAATCTTTGGAGGCAGAAATGAAAGTGAATGTTCGGAAAACATCCATCATAAAGTTAGCAGTAATATTCGGTCTCTTGGCAGGACTTCTGTTAATTGCCCAACTTGTTTCAGCCCATGAAACGATCACGGTCGGTGACTATGCTGTCGAATACGGTTGGGTAAACGAGCCAGCCATTGAAGCTCAGCCGAACGCTGTCGTCATTAACATCACTTCGAATATCAGCTCGACTAATTCTGCGTCATCTGCGATCGATACATCGGGATTACAAATCTCGGCAGTTTTCGGTTCCGAGACCAAGGTTCTCACTTTACGACCGCTAGGTGAAAATACTCCAGGTCAATATATCGCTCCAATGACGCCCATGCTCCCCGGAGTCTATACCATTCATCTGGGCGGGAATATTGGCACGACTACCTTCAATACCGACGTGCAGCCTGAAGAAGTAAAGACTGCCGATATCGTTCAATTCCCAGTCCCAACTCCTACCCAATTAACCAGCTCGTCTGGAAGTTTAGGTCTGGCAGGTTGGTTAGGGATTGTTGGTATTGTGCTCGGTTTAGGCGGGATCGTGGTCGGATTGGTTGCACTCAGTCATAAACCTGCTTAGAAATAATGAGACAGGAGCACTAACTATAATGAAACGCATCCACGCGGTGAGATTTTTTCTTCTGATCATCCTGCTTTTGGGGATTGGAGTTACTCCGGCGCGGGCGCATGCTCTTTTGGTGAGCTCCATTCCCGCAGATAATGCCACCCTAACCACTCCTCCTTCACAAGTTGAGCTGTTCTTCAGTGAAGCCATCGACCCGAATCTAAGCAAAATAAGCGTTATGGACACAAATGGAACACGAGTGGATGCTGGAGATGCCCATCTTGATCCTTCTGATGCAACCCACATGATTGTATCTCTCACTACACTGGGTGACGGGGTTTATACCGTGGCATGGACTGCAGTATCCGCCACCGATGGTCATCAGACCACCGGGTCTTACCCATTTGCAGTCGGCAATATGGTGATGGGTTCGATGACAGGTGCCCAAACAACACCAGCCAGTCCTTTTATGGGCGGTCTCGTCTTCACCAAGGCGCTGCTCTATCTGTCCACCGCCACGATCATTGGTGCCTTGTTGTTCTTCTTCCTGGTGTGGAAACCATCTTTGAGAAAAGAAAATATTAACCTTAATGATCTGCCTGACTATGAAAGGTTTTCACACAAGTTGATATTGGGTGCCCTGGTCCTACTGATTATCGCCGATGCGCTCAGTTTATTTGCTCAAGCAGGCCAGGTAAGTGGGCATCTGATAGGCTGGCCCTGGCAGCCTGATTTTATGACTGTGTTGTTGAATACTCGTTTCGGAGCCCTTGCCATCGCCAGGCTGGGCTTGGCATTTATCCTGGCCGGATTACTTCTCCCCAAGGCAACCAGCTGGAATCGCTATCTTGCTCTGGCGATCTGCCTCTTTCTATTACTCACCTTTAGCCTGGAAAGCCACGCTGCTTCCGAGCCGCTACCAACCCTCCCTATCATGTTTGATATGCTCCACTTTGGGGCCATATCGATCTGGGTGGGTGGGTTGATTTCTTTCCTAGGTGCAATGTGGTCGATTAACCAACTGGCTCCCAACCTTCGAACCAATCTAACTTCTATTCTGATTCCCCATTTTACAATCATCGCCATGAGCAGTGTGGGCGTCATGGCGCTTACCGGGATTTACTCGGCATATTTGCGCCTCGGACCTGTTACTTCGCTGATCGATACAACGTACGGTCGGGTGCTGCTGTTGAAGCTCCTGGTAATTGCCCCCATGCTCGCTCTGGGTGCGTTTCACTTCCTGGTGACTACCCCGTTGTTGAAACGTTCCGCGAAACAATCCAGTGAAAATCTCAAATTAGTCAAACTGTTTCGCGGGCTGCTCACAACAGAGATGATTCTTGGGTTGATTGTCTTGACCTTGGCTGGCGTACTAACCACCCTTCCGCCTGCCAGGTCAGGAGCAACCGCCTCAGGTTACGCGAAGACCACCAAGGTGAATGATCTCAAAATTTACCTGAACATCGCCCCCGGTTATGCAGGCTTGAACACATTCACCACCAAGATCACTTCCAACGGTCAGCCGGTCACGGATGCGAAGAATGTATCCCTGGAATTCTCCTCCAAGTCTGGCATGATGCCTGACAGTAAGGCTTCTTTGACCAATACGGGTAATGGGGTTTATTCTCTTAAAGGTGGCTATCTGAGCATGCCAGATCAGTGGGATATTAAAGTGGTGGTACAACGTACAGGGCAATTCGATGTCTACGGTGACTTTAGTGTTCCGATAAGTCAACCTGTAAGCACGACGATAACGTGGCAGCCAATCACCATCATACTGATTTTTGCAGCAGGAATCTGCCTGGTTTTTTTATTCCTCATGCTGGGTATCTATCCTTCTCGCCAGTGGAGCTGGGTTTAGGATCGGGATCTGCTTTAAATAATATCAATACCATCTACTCCGATGGGATGGGGTAGATGGTTGATGTTTTAAAGGGGTCCTCTAAAACAGTGTAAACTAGAATGGAAGCTGGTTTCCTAGTAATATCCGTACTTATATAAAGCGAATTTCGCTTACCAATGCGAAGATAGGACTGTCTATAGTGCAGGTTTTTTTTGGACTTGTATGGTGCAAATATTCCATACGAGTGGACCTGGCGGGATTCGAACCCGCGAGTTCTTCAGTGCGTTGGATAAAAAAGCAGGGGATAAACGGAAAATAACCGTCTATTACGTCTAATATAACCCAAAATCACTACACTGTTTCAGCATATCTGTACCCGAATTGTACCCAAAGGGTACAGTGGTTTGAAGCAAGGAAGGGCAACCCGTAGCCTTGTCCACAGGAGGAAATAAGAAATAATATCCATTTTCAGGAATTATTTTTTGACTAAACTACTCGAACGATCAATCAATGACAGGAAATGACGTTACCAAAAAAACGCGTCTCCCATCCAATGTCCTGCCATTTTTGCCACAATCCAATGGGCACGGACTATGCAAGTACCTTGGATATGTTATTAAAATCCAATTAACAATTAGGCGTTCAATGGATTTGCTTTACAATCTCCCATTGCAATATATCCAACAGTCAGATTCGCCTTGATTATTTTTACTATATACCCCAACGGGTGTTAATTTGTTTTCGGATTCGGATTTCGATTGATGAATCCAGCCAGGCGGCTTTATTCAAATTCCTTTCCTGATCTATTAACTTCATCCCAGAATACATAATTGATCGCATGATCCGGGATCAGGGAATCCAGTTTACTGTCCCCGCATTCCCTCCGTTATTACTGATTATCATGGTCAAATTGGTTCCATCCGGATTCATCACAAAGATACCGTTTCCGCTGAAACTGGCAATATACCGGTTATCCGGCGATATGGATGCATATAAACTCGCAGCCTGGATTTGGGTTAATTGGGTGACTGACCCACCGCCCACTGGTACCGTCCACCACTCCGAAGGAATATTGTGAGCTGAAGCCACGCTCACTCCCAGGAGCCAGTCCAGCCATAGGGAGGTCGAAGATTGGACCGGGGTGGGGGCACTGAACAGGATCGATTTCCCATCCGGTAAAAACATCGGCGCGTCAATAATAGTAGGTGCATTGGCTCCGGTGAAGACGATTTGCTGGGGATTGCTCCCATCATTATTCGCCACGAAGAGTTTGTTCGTCCCGTCATCCGGATTCTCGGATACATAGATCAGGCGGGACCCGTCAGCTGACAGCCTGGGCCAATAGGCCTTGTCCAGGAGTTTCTCCGGCTGGCCGTCCGGATATGCTGCACGATATATCTGAAAAATAGGGTAACGCTGGTTCGGCTCTTCAGGTGGAAGTCCGTTGTTGGCCAGTACAAAGAAGAGATATTTTCCATCAGGAGACCAAACCGGTTCGAATTCTTGATCGTCTTTCAAAGGCAGTGGAAACAACTGTTGAGGAGGCTGAGACCCGTCCATAGGGATGGTGAAAAGCGCTAAGGGCGTGAAGTTGGTCCCCTGTTGTAAGGCAGGCGTAGAATATGCCATGACGACCTGTTTGTAGTCCGGTGAAACAACGGCGCTATCGATCCACCCATCCGGTACCGACTGGAATACTGTCTGGATGCCTCCAGTAACCAGGTCAAGTTCCTGTATAACCATGAAATTATTAACCCCATCCGACATGGAGGCTGGGAAGATCAACTTGCCGGTCAGATTGAGGTTGGACCAGATGACCGGTATGGTATAGGGGGTGGGGAAGCCTGGTGCATTTTCCGGCTGGGTAGCATTTACCTCTGTGGAAACGGGTGACGCAAGCGTGACTGCAGCCTGCAGGCTCGGGGTCACGCTGGGTTGCTGGCTTACCGAGACCGTACAACTACAGAGGATCAGCCCGAAACCGAGCAAATATATAAGTAAAGATTTTTTTGGCATATGGCCTTCCGGTTTCCAATCTGGGTTTCGGGAACACATTTTCAAGATCGAAATTTACTGCGCAGTCTGTGCAAGGTAACGGATGTAGTTAACCAGGTTCCAGCGGTCGGTATCGGAGATGTTATTTTTCCACGCCGGCATGCGCGTTCCGGGCAGGCCGTTCGTGATCCAATCGAAGAGCTGGGCATCAGTATGCACCCCCGGAACGCCGTGTTTGAGTCAGGTCGGCCGGGCGCGGGTTGAGCAGCAACCCATCCGGGCCATCGCCCCTTCCTGAGAGCCCATGGCAACGTGCGCAATTCTTAACATAGACCGCCTGGCCGGCCGCAATGGAAGCACTGTTCGGTGCAATCGGGTTGGCTTCGCTGGTAATTACTGCCACCGGAAGGGTTAGGAAATACGTACCCAGGTCAACCAGCAAGATAAATGGCAGGATCCCGTAAACAAAGCGGTTCCTCGGCCGAATGGGCAAAGCCGCTGCCAGCAGCATCACAATCAATCCCATCACGAGGAATAGCACCCCGGCATAGCGGGGTGTGGCAACCGCCGGATTGGCCTCACCGGGCTTATGAATTGTAAAGTTAAAATTTGCATATGTATCGAATTTGCTCGGTCGCCGCACCACTGCTTGAACCTGCCAACTGCCTGGCAAACTGAGATAGGTGCCTTTTGCGGTGTAGATACCATCCCCCTGGCTGATTAACTCTCCCTCCGACGGGGCCATGTTGGCCATCTGCGGGGTGAACCGCAGCAACGCCTGGTTGACAGTCACCACTGGTGCGCCGTTGGAGGTAAGCCGTAATTGGAAGGTGTTTTGTCCCACCAGGCCGGGTGTGATGGCCAGGTTTATTGCCAGGTCATCAACCCGGGCGGAGGCAGCGAGCTCTTGGATGGGTGGGTTGATCTTTGCCGGTGGGAGATAGGTCAGCAGGCTAACGGCCATGAGCAGGAACGCCCCCAAGGTGACCTCGGCCAGGACAATTTTTACGAAGCGGTTCACAAGGGATGAATTGGCCTCTCCGCGCAGTCGGCTGCGTTTGAGGCGCGGGGAAATGATCACCAGGTTGATTCCAGCCAGGGCCAAAAGCAAGGCTACGAAGGTCAGTTTCAACAACAAGGTATGTCCGTAAATGGAGCTCAATAAGGCGTGCACCGTTCCAACCCGCAAAGAGGCCGAGTACAGGCCGGTGCAAACAATAACTCCGACGGTGACCAGCGCCATGCCCGAAAAACGTTCCATTGACAACGATGTCAGGCGGGTGCGCAGGCGAGCTTCCAGGCTAGAAAAATCACGCAGTCCGGTCAGAAGGTAGGCCAGTCCACCCAGCCAAACGGTCATACCAATCATGTGAATCCAGTCATCAGCCACCGGCACGAAAGGCTGAGCTTCGGTGGCAGCGTGGCTGGTCATACTAATGCTGAGCAGCAGTGCAAGGGCAGTAGCATGTCTCAGCCAGACCTTCCAGGCAGCCGGGCGGCCCATGCTGAACCAGATTGCCAGCAATACCAGCACCAGCCGTATAAGCCAAATCAGCCCCAGGCGTGTGGTAGACAGGAGCACAACCATCGCCGGTGCCCACGGAAGAGCCAACTCGGCCCCGGTCGCCTGACCAGCCTGGGCCAGCAAGCCGAGCAAGACCGCCACCAGGGCGCCTACCAGACCGAAGTGCGTCAAACGGTCCCACGCCAGCGGTTGCACGACAGTCTCTGGCAGATTCCCGGCGTCCGATTTCAAGGCCGGTTTCCAGACCAA
This sequence comes from uncultured Chloroflexia bacterium, assembly GCA_963725685.1. Classification (GTDB taxonomy): domain Bacteria; phylum Chloroflexota; class Anaerolineae; order Anaerolineales; family UBA4823; genus FEB-25. The sequence goes on along the minus strand of CAVRYZ010000008.1, from coordinate 663,542 downwards.
CCACAGGAAGGGCACCCGTCCGGCCAGTAATGCCAGTGAAACCAATATGAGCCACTTTGAAATGAGGGCGCTGGCCGGCAGGCTCGAGCTAGAAGTCTGTTGGGCGGTGGGCAGGGTAGCTGCATTGACGTTACCGACCCCGAAAGAGAAACTGCCTTCGGTCTGGTGGCCGTCCGTCGCCGAGACGGCTGTCCAACTGACGGCGTAGACCCCAACCTCGAGCGCAGGCAGCGAAACGGTCATGCGCATCGGGTCGGATGAATCGACGCGCATGTCCCCCTGATCCGCCCGGTTGCCGTTCGAATCGAAAACCTTTAGGCTGCTCAGTCCTTGTGCGACCGCCTCGCTGAAATAAAGTTCCACCTGCGCCGGAGAGGTTGCCAGGACAGCATTTGCAGTCGGGTTGGAACGCAACAGCAAGGCGTGCGCGGAAACCGTGATGGCGGTTCCCATGCAGGCAATCAGGACTATCAGGAGCAATATAATCCGGGCAGGTTTCATGCCGGAAAGTATGGATGGATCAGCGTGATTTTCTCAGGCTCAGCAATGCCAGCACCAGGGCTGCCAGTGCAACAACCAAACCGGCAAGTGCCAGCCAACCAGCCGGGCCCAGGCTGCTTCCGGTTGAGGCAGCGATAGCTTTCGGGAATTGGACCGAATCAGGCGCCTGGACCTCCTCCGGCTGAACCTGAACGCTGACGGTAGTCGTCCCGAGTGTGCCATTTACATCTACGGTATAGAGACCCGCAACCATCGGCAGGATGGGGGCAACGTATTGGCCAGGTGTATCTTCCCCGAGAGGCTGCAGAGTCAGGACCTTGGTTTGCCCACCGTATGAAACAGTCAAGGTCAGCCCGGAGATAGAATTCTGTCACAGGAGTGGATTGTCCATCGCTGGACGAAAGGTTCATTACAATGGCGTTCATCTGCCCGACGATAGGCGGTTCGTCCAGCCAGCCGATCTCTACGTTGTACGGTCCATTGGTGACAGTCGTGTGAGCGGAGACAGGGCCAGCGCAGACGAGCGCCATGAGTAAAACGAATAAGCAGGCAAATGCGAATTTATCTCTTCTCATCGAATCTCCTTGATATTTATCCATCACTCACGACGTCAGATTCACTTAAGTGACGACTATTTGGTATTATATCTTAACGAGTTTGGTTGAGAGCTTCTACTCTCGTTTGACTGGCGCAGTATGCGATCTACCAGCTGTAGCCTTCTATCATGTTCGGTAAGCCTACAATAGATATTTACGGCGACTGCGGTAACTATCTGGGTTCGGGCTTGGAGAAGGCTCAATTACATTGTACAGGGATGCTCAATACCAGATTTGTGTGTATAAATTACCTCTGTTTACCGCTAAAAAGGGCTAACTAGCCTATTTTGTGAAAATCGCCCCAAAAAGGTATAAGAAATTGCAAGATGCAGAGCTAAGATTACCAAAACCCAAAATGGGTATGATAGATCACGGACGAAACCGCTAACCCGGTGACAGCGAGGATGGTCAGAGGACCAACCGGGCGTTTCTTATGCTTATCGACTTGCCCCTGTGACTCGGCACTTTTCTGGCTATCATTCTGTTGGGCATTCAACTTGGCTCCTACTGCCAAAGTGACGGGGATTGTGGCGCAAAAGATACACATAGTTATGCTCCTTGATTAATTGTTGGAGGGCTGAATCTCGGACTGGCATTTCATACACAACCCAAATAGCTGCAGCCAATGACCCGAAACGTGATAACCGGTTACTTGAGCCACATCGCTTATCAGGCTATCCAGCTGGTCTCCACTGAAGTATTCCACCAATCCGCAATTCTCGCAGATGAGGATGTGGTTGTGTCCGGCATTCGTAGCGATAAAGCCCTGGCAACCGGATGGCTGGTGAACCCGCTGGATTAGGCCAATCTCTTCGAGCTTTTCAACGGTTCGATAGACGGTGACCAAGCTAATTTTGGCGTTTTTTTGGCGGACAAGATCGAATACCTGAATAGGGTTGAGCAAGCGCGTACTGGTTGCGATAACCTCAACTACCACTTGGAGGGGCGCCGACCTGCGATAGCCGTGCGCCTGTAAGGCAGTTATCCATTCTGGAGTGCGGTTTTCAATCATGGAATAATTTTACCAGACCTTGACTTCGATATACCACGTATTATAATGCAAATGATTATCATTTACAGTTTTGTGAGGAATGTTTTTTTTAGTTAAAAGAGGGCTGTAGGTTTAGTCTTACGATTGTAATCAGGAATACGAAAATGAGGAAAATATCTAGTTTTATCTTGCTCCTTGTGCTGCTGGCAGCCTGCTCGCCTATTACGAATTCAGGACAGAATGGCAAAAAAACCATTGTGGTCACTTATTCGTTCCTGGGAGCATTGGTCAAAGACCTGGTGGGAGATCAAGCGACCGTGATCGTGCTCATGCCCAACGGGCAGGACCCTCATGAGTGGGAGCCATCTGCAAAAGATATCGAGACGATGAACAAAGCAGACCTGATCGTACAAAATGGGTTGGGTCTTGAGGGCGGCATGCAGAAAGCTCTGGCACAGGCCGCAGCCAATGGCGTGAAGACTTTCATCGCCTCCGACCATATCACCGTACGCAAAGTGGGCTTGGGAGAGGGCATCCCCAGTGGTGATCCAGACCAGAGCGTGGGTGCGTCAGACCCGCACCTGTGGATGGACCCGCTTACCATGAAGCAAGTCGTGGCAGCAATGGCGGTTCAGATCAAGACCGACCTGGGTTTGGACGTCTCCAGCCTGGCGCAGGACCTGGAAAACCGGCTGGACGCCCTTAACAGCGAGATCGCCACTCAAGTGGCTACAATTCCCCAGGCTAATCGCAAGCTGGTCACCGGGCATGAGTCGATGGGCTACTATGCTCAGCGTTATGGTTTCAAACTGGTAGGTGCAATTATCCCTAGTTTAACATCCCAGGCAGAAGTCTCGGCGGCGGACATGGCAACCCTCAAGGCGTTGATCGAGGAAAACCAGGTCAAAGCGATCTTCACCGAGCTGGGCACCCCCAATTCTGTTGCCGATGCCATCGGCAACGAAACGGGCGTAAAGGTGATCACTCTGACGACCCACAGCCTGCCGCCGGATGGTTCTTATTTTACTTTTCTGAACAATCTGACCCAGGCAATTGTCGACGGCCTCCGATAAATACAGAATGGTTCATCTATACCCAACCTACTGATTAAGAATTAGATTTTCACGCTCAAAAACTCTTGTGCCTTTGTTAAGAAACTCAGATAATGAATGATGGACACCTTCACCCCAAGTATGCACGATGAGTAATTACTCACAACAAATCGGAATTGGGAGTGCAGGTGGACTGAAGAGTGATTGAAGGGCATCAAATGCTCGAATTCCAGACAATTCTGCTGTATCAATGATCGAAGCTAGAGCGGCATAGGTATTCGTGCCCCACACAGAACGAAAGCCATTCGTAACCTTGCGATGCACGACGGAATGTCGCAGAACACGTTCAGCAATATTATTAGTGGGCTCAACATCCGTACGATGTAAGAAAACAAATAAGCATGCACGATATTTCAAATAACGACGCTGTAATTTCTTAGCTTCGGGTGGAGCTAACTCTTGATGCAGCAAGCGATCACACACACGCTCAATATGAGTTCCTCGTCTTTCAAACTGTTCAGGTGTCATCTGGCTGCGTTGGTGATGTACTTGAATCGCATATTGAAATAGCCTACGCATGGCATGAGCCCAGGTCAAATGAGGATGAACATCCAGAACTCGCTGCAGGGCCCGCAGTTGATGGGCCATACACAGTTGTCTCTGCCTGGCAGGAGCTTTCAGCTGTCCCCCATAACAGTCGCTTACCCATACTTCAGCCTGTAAATCGTGCATGACATCCCGGATCACTTCCGCACTGCGGTTACGGCGGATGACATGGTAAATACCGTTGACAGTGCAAAACACCCATTCCCAAGCATTCGCTCCATTGATCCGGTTGGTCGTTTCGTCGCAGTGGACCACCTGACTTTGACGGATGCTATTCTGGATTTGGTCAAGCTTACCCAGCGCCCATTTCCCAGCCCGCTTCATGATCTGGTCGATCCCACCCTGGCTGATCTCCACCTGATGCAGGTCGAGCAATGCCTTTTGTGTGCGGGCATAGCTCATATGCTGCTCTTGCCGGTAGTACACCACCGTCGCTTCCAGTCGACTTCCAAATGCCCGGTTCATCTCCAATCCAGCGGGTGGTTCTTCAACTTGAGACGCACCGCATTCCGGACAGGTCACAGCATACTGTCGTACCTCAATCACCTGGGCAGGTGCATGGGGCAGCTCGGTGATCTGGTTTACATCCACCAGTTGTCCAGTTTCGTTACTCAAGTCGGAGTGACACGTACAACATGACTTCGTTTGTAACACGATGGTCTGATCAGGTTGGGCTACAAATTTGCGCACATGCTTCTCGTGCCCGAGAGGTGGCCCGTGGCGTCGTCTATGCCGTTCTGAAGGCAGATTACCTTTTTGATCACGTGAAGGTGGTTGAGATGAGTTCCTTGAAGAAGTTGGCGGTTTTTGGTTCTTCCCAAATTTCAATTTCAGTGCTTCAATCTCGTCTTGTAGCACCAAAATCAATTGGATTAATTCTTCTTTCGATAATCCTTCGAGCTCCGTTTTACCCATACGCGCATCTTACCAGAAAATGTTTAAATCGCGTAGGGGTGAGTAATTACCACGATGAAATAGCTCAGTTGATCTATGACCTGGTGACACCGACTGAGGAAAGGTTAGAAGAGCCCCTCTTGGTCAAGCATGTGCATTAATCTCGGTTGCACACGAAATGCATAATTTCACAAAGATTAACCCCATACCCCCATATGGACGCATTTAAAAAAATCCCCCACTTATGGGGTATTCAGTGGACCTGGCGGGGTCACCTGCCGCTTGCCGGCGGATTCGAACCCGCGGCTTCTTCAATACGATGGATAAAAATGCATGGGAAAAGTTCGGAGAAGATATTAGTTTAAAATCCATCAATGTACGGGACATCTGTCCCTATTAGCACGGGACATCTGCCCATCGACTTTCATCAAAAAATAAAATACAATTGCTTTAATAGAAAAATTAATAAAAACCCCTCTCCATTTGGAGAAGGGCCTGTTAAGATTACGTGCTGCGGAGAGGGTGGGGGCCCTCTCAGCAGCTTATAAGTCCCCCGGGGCAGCGGAATATGCACTTACTGCCGACTTAATAAATCTGGTGATAGATCTGTAAAGGTGCAAGGACTCTACATCTGAGATCATCAGTTTACACTGAGCGATCTCATTTCTCAATCGCTTATCTATCATTTTATATCCTCCTCAGAACTTGTCAAGGCCTTGTGGGACATCGGAAAAGCGATTTTGACTTCTGTCACTGTATGTCCCAAATCTTCCACCATGTCACAAGTATTTACTTCTATACCTTGTTCACTCATCCAAAAGCTATGCCTGATGCTAACGCGTAAACCATCCAGAAACGAAAACAGCTCCTCGCAATTCAGGAAGGACCTCACCCACAACAAGCACGTTGCAGTCATGTCTACGCCCTTTCCTGGCTATTAAGGCCATCCGATCGAATCAATCTTTCAAGTCCTGACAACAATCCCTTCGAGAACGACATTGTTGATCATGGCAGCCTCCATCAAAGAGTGGTTAAAATAAATTGGCCGGAACAATTCTCCAGCAGGAATATCCCGGCCAACGTGTGTGTTGGGTTTGATTACGCCTTGCAAACCATGAGCGTGATGCCTGAGCCCGGTAGAGACCGTGTTTCGTTGCTCAGGCTATGGTTATCATACAAGATTACAGCTTTAATGGCGATAGGCAGATGTCCCATTGTGGGAGGGACAAATATCCCGCATATTCGCATTTTAATTACCCGGGTTTCCTTACACGCTGCTTATCCGAAGACAATGTTACCAAATTTAAGTATTGTTTAAAATAGGTCATAACCAAAAGGTGATAACCCTGGTGATTGTTAGCCATATATCCACTGTCAGTTAAGAGCTGCAGCGAATCTATGGTCAGAGAGGATATCGACCCAGGCGAGACCATTTCTTAGGGTAGTTTGGTGGACCTGGCGGGATTCGAACCCTCGATCTCTTCAGTGCGATAGATATGGATTCATTGTGATGTAAGGAGGAGAGGGAAAATATAAAATTTCTCATTTTTAGAGACAGGGAGAATAACCTTGACTCAACATTAAAAAGATGTATATTATTAGTCAACGGAATACAGTGTTGGGTGATCCAGGCGCGTAATTGTGACGGTATAGTATGAACGAAATCAATCAAATAAACCAAAAAGTTATTGAGCTATGGCAACGCACCTTCAATGATGATGAAAATGTGTTTATGCCATTGTTATACTCGCCTGTTAAAAGGAACATTTTACTTTTCGTTGGTTTGAATCCTTCATTCAGTCAAAAAGGATTTCAGATTGTTTTGAAAGATACTCCATATTCGCATATTAACCCTGGATATTTTTTCCATTGGCATAATCGGGTGATGTTCGATCTTGAGACAGCCCAAGAAATTGAAAGATTAGCAAAAAAAAGGCATCCATATTTTGCCAAGTTTGAAAAAATTGCTGAATATACAGGAATGGATTGGGAGCATGTGGATTTGTTCTTTTTTCGGGAGACAAGTCAAAATATATTAAAGACTAGGGTTTACGGTGTTGATGGCATAAACGAGTTTGGACGAAGTCAGTTAAAATTATCGCGAGAAATCATTGAAGAAACCCACCCCAAAATGATCGTTGTGGCAAATGCATTTGCGTCAAAATTATTCAGTGAAGAATTTAAAGCCCAGTTTGATGAAGAACAAGGTTATCATTCTATTAACCTTAATGGGCAAGTTGTACCAGTATTTTTAGGGTCTACGCTTACAGGGCAACGAGCGATGGACGTCTACTCGTATCAACGCCTTCGATGGCATATTAAGAAAGCTATTGAGCATTTTAACCACTTCAATGATTAGGGAGAGCCGTCTGACCCTGATCATCATTGGGGTGCCAATTGCTCTGATTCTTTTCATAATAGTGGTATTCCGGCTGGTAAACCATACCAACGGCACGCTCGTGTCATCCAGTGAAAAGCGCACCTACCTGTTGTACATACCTGAAAGTTACGATCCATCTGTCCCCACATCGCTTGTCATCAGTATTCATGGATACGCAGAATGGCCTGCCCACCAGATGCAGCTCAGCCATTGGAATAACCTGGCTGACCAATATGGTTTTATTGTGGTGTATCCATCTGGCACGCACTTTCCGCTCCGTTGGCGGACGCACGGCACACCTGGCAGCGATACCGACCCAATGATAGATGTCACGTTCATCTCGGATTTGATCGATAAATTAGAGGGTGCATACAATATCGATCCCGCCCGCATTTATGCCAATGGGTTGTCGAATGGCGGGGGCATGACCTTTGTCTTATCGTGCAAACTTTCCGAACGGATCGCAGCTGTTGGAATGGTCTCGGGCGCGTATCTTTATCCCTGGGATGAGTGCAATCCATCCCGACACGTGCCAGCTGTAGTCTTTCATGGTACTGATGATCCGATCGTCCCATTTTTAGGCGGACCATCCGAAGCATTTGACCTGCCATTTCCGGTCATCCCCAAATGGATCGAGACTTTAGCCCGCCAAAATGGCTGCTATGAACCCCCACTGGAACTTCCACCCAGCGGGGAAGTAAGCGGCGTCCAGTTCACGAATTGCGCGGCTGATGTGATTTTCTACACCATTACAGGTGGTGGACATGCCTGGCCGGGCGGGGAGGTTATCCCAAAGTTTATTGTCGGTCACACAACGCAGGATATTGACGCCACTCAAACCATATGGGACTTTTTCCTGCAACACCCGTTACCTGGGAGATAATTCGACCATCCTGTCTTTAATGATGGAGTAATGAATACAAACACACCCAATGTCCTGAAATCATGGGGGGTGCGGCATGATTATATATGGGAATAGTTTTGCAAACTCACCCCGAAATATAGGGCATTGGCCTATTTCAAGGCGTTTTCCCCACACGCGTGTGAGTGAAACCGCCATAGCTCGTCAAGTTAGTAAGACTTCAATAATAAATAACACACCGTTTTCCTCGTATCTGGATATTACTGTGCTGGCTACTTTTTCTATCCGCAGGTTATTATTGCATGACTAGAGTAGATTTCGCCATATTTTGGGAATATTCTGGCCACAGTAATATCATATCTTGGATAATTCTGTCAAAGGGAACTGTTAACGAACGATATTTGGTATCCCCAAAAGTCACTAGAAGAGTTTAATTGGCTGTCATTCACGTCTGGCAGCGGTTTACAATTTATTATCGCATACCGATGCAAATTAATGTAAATTAGTTATCCTGAAATAGTGGTGATGCAGGCCGCCAAGGATGGCCCTGGATGAGATATTTCCAGTTGGGTTTGACGCAGGCTGATCGTAATGGTCGGGAATCCGTTGACTAATCCCTTGATGAGGTCGTTCCTGATTGAAGTAATTGGTATATTCCCTGACAACTCTTGTCAAATGCCTGCTATGAAGGATGAGGGTATGGTCCAGGCATTCTCTTCGCAGGCTGCCCATGAATCTTTCACAAACACCATTGGCTCGAGGCGCTCGATAGGGCGTTCTCAGTTCTTTGATGCCTGAACCAGCGGCCACCGCCGAAAAGTGTGCGGCGTATTTGCTGTCCCGATCATGAAGGAGATACTTAGGACCCTTACCCCAAGATGTTGCTTCACGCAATTGCTGTGCGGTCCATTCGTCGGTTGGTGAATTAGTTACGCCGGAATGCACGATCCGTCGAGTTTTGAGTTCCATCATCACCAAGATATACCACGGTCGAAAAAGCCAATCATAGACCACGGTAAAGTCGCAAGCCCAAATGTCCGCAACATGATTCTTCACGAAAGTCGCCCAGGTCTGGCTCGAAGAAGGTGATTCTCTCACTTTTGGCAAGTATTTCTGGACAGTTCGTTTGCACACCCTGATCCCGAGCTTGAGCAGTTCACCCCGAATCCGCTCTGCTCCCCATAAATGATTCTCTTTTGCCATCTTGCGGATGAGATCGACCGTTTCAGGTGGAATCTTTGGCTTGCTTTGTTTGCGTTTTGATTTCAGTCGCCAATAGAAACGAAACAATTCCCGATGCCAGCGCAAGAGTGTGTCTGGTTGAACAATGTGAAGGGCTTGTTTCCAGAACCGGGTACAACGAGCGAGCAGAACAAAGCGCAAACGGTCACCGCGGGTTAGTTGAGGTCGTTTCACCTGTCGACGGAGGACGATGAGTTGTTGGCGGAGCAGTGCATTCTCAACAATCAGATCGAAACAGCTACGAGTCAGGTCTGAAATGACGCCGGAGACCAAGGATAGTGTGGCAGGTTTGGCCCAATGTTTAATGTGTTGTTGAAATTGAAAAAGAAAATATTTCCAAACGAAGATGTTGTAAATCATGCTGTCCCGAGTTTGAAGGAAGATTGGGATAAAGCAGCATGATACCCCATTATTGTTACCACTTCAGCTTGTTTGACTATCAAAAATCCGGGCGGATGACTTAAGTAGCCAGCACAGTGCATCCAATCGCCTTCTTTGCCCGTGTAGTGGAGGGGCGGTCCTGGGTTCGGTAGGTCAGAAAATGATAGGTTGGCAAAGGGGTGCCCACAATTTTTGACACAAACGTATACACCCTCCCAAAATCAAGAAGAGATTATTTAGTAAAGGTTTCTCGCATGAGAGAACGACAGGATGATGATATTGAATTATGAGTTACGAAGTAATCCGACTATCTTACATACTATAACCACAGCCATATCATCGTTCATGGGCTGGATGATCTGGAGGGTGGTGTTGACGCGGGAGGTTTTGGTGAAGGATTTCATGAGGGCGCTGCATCTTTTATAGTAATGGGTTGTCTTGAAAATATCCTTGTCTCAACAGTTGGCATCAACAGCACCGAAGCGCAGTGTTCCAGTGGGATAGGCTGTATCGGTGACATGCCCGCCCTCCCCGCCTTGCGTAAAAATTTAACGTTGCTGCCGACTATCAATCAATCTGGATGTAACGGTTGCTAAGGTTCAGAGTGTCTACGCATGATATCGCTCAGGTCCAACTGGGCGATTTCGCTTTGTATCTCTTGATTTGCATTGTACACTCCTGTGAATAGAAGGTCAAGCTATTATCAGGCATGTCAATGAAATCCAAGTCTTCTGTCCCCAGCTGTTCCATATTTAAATTGGTATGTCCAACTCACAAGTGCAACTTTGATGGCATAAAGAGGCAAGCTGCGGTAGGATAAGCTTCTGTAGACCTAATAGTCAAAAAAGTGCTAATGAGTTACATGCAGCTTACCCTAGGACAACGTTACCAAATTAATGTAATGCTTATTATAGGTTATAACCAAACGGTGATGACCAAAGTATTGTTATCCAAAAATCCACTATCAGTTAGGAGCTGCAGCGAATCAGTGGTTGGTGAGCTCATACCCGATATGCAGCGGTATGAAGCAAGGAAAGGCAGCCCCAAACACTACCCTGAGGGGGAGATCAAAGTCACCGATGATGTTTCAGATTATCCATGAATGGACGGGATATTTGTCCCTCTTAACGCGGGACATATGCCCATCGACTTTCGTCAACAGATAAAATATAATTGCTTTAATAGACAAATAAATAAAAACCCCTCTCCATGTGGAGAAGAGCAGGTTTGGTTTACGAGCTGCGGAGAGGGTAGGTATCCTCTCAGCAGCTTATAAGAACCCCCAAAGTAGACCTATTGCCGGACTTAATAAATTTTGTGATAGATCTGTAAAGGTGCAAGGACTCTGCTTCTGAGATCAACAGTTTACACTGAGCGATCTCATTTCTCAATCGCTTATCTATCATTTTATATCCTCCTCAGAACTTGTCAAGGCCTTGTGGGACATCGGAAAAGCGATTTTGACTTCTGTCACTGTATATCCCATATCTTCACCCATGTCACAAGTGTTCACGTCTATACATTGTTCACTGATCCAATAGCGCCGCCCGAATGTCAGCCGCTACTTCACGGAGCATGGCTCGACGGGGCACATAGGCACTGGCATTTTGCTGCAAATGGAACTGGCAGCGTTGCCAGGGCACACCACCGAAAACAGCCAGCTATCAGACCCCGGTGATCATCGCTGGTAATAAGCTGCACACCCCGCAGTCCTCTGTCCACCAGGCTCTCCAGAAAGGTTCGCCATGGATTTCATGCTCACCAAGCGAGGCTAAAACTCCCAGAAGCTGTCTTTTGCCCTGTAAATCGACGCAACAAGCCATCAAAACGGCAGCATCCCGTATCTGACCATCCTGGCGCACCTTTTCGTAGCGGGCATCCAGGACAAGATAAGAGCATTCACACAGTGGCCTTTGACGCCAGGACTGGAGGGTATCATCCAGTAAAGCCATCGCTTTACTGACCTGGGTGGCAGAAACTGAAGTGCCACACAACTGCTCCTGAATGGCGGTCACTTTGCGAGTGGAAACGCCCTGGATATACATTTCAGCCAAGGCCATGGTGATAGCCCTTTCACTGCGAAGACCCTTCTCAAGAGCTTCTGGGTAGAAACCACTTTCACGCACTTGTGGCACATCAAATGTGATCTCTCTGAGACGGGTTTTGACCGTTTTTGGCTTATACCCATTAGCCTGATCTTGTCGCTCAGGTGTACGTTGGTAAGGTTCAGCTCCGAGATATTGCTGACGCTCTGCTTGCATGGCTGCATTGACTACGATCCGGATCAACTCCGGTAGCTGGTCAAAACCATTGGCAGCAATTTGCTTCAGCAAATCGGTTGGTAAGGTAAAATCACCTTGGTAGGTCATGGTGTCACTCCTTTTCTGAAGTTGGTAGCTTCTCGAAGGATACACCAGACCTACTACTTTTTGGGAGATAATTTTACAGAAAAGAGTTTACACTAACGGGCTTTTTGTTTAGTAAATTGGTTAAGAATAGATCAGATCCAATATTAATCACATTATTTTTATGAGCAACCTTGATAAATGGAATCCATTTTTCCAACTAACAAATGGATTGACTTTACCACATTAAGACTCCTCGATAATAATTCATTATACAGATCAATCGGGATTAACTCATTCAGAACTGGATCACTAAGCTTATATTCCCTTTGATTGAATATCTGGCCACTATGCTTGGTTCAATGGTTGACTTTCTTGAAAAAACTTGTAAGTAATTATAAAACAAACTCCTAATCAATCTAGGAGTCTGTAAAATTTGTTATATATTTCGATTTTCTATCTAACTTACGACATCAAATTCTGTTACATAAGAAATTTACGGACCCTTTACGATTAATGGAGTGAATACTTGATTAATGTTTGATTCTGAAACACGAAAGTCGATTTCGGTATAATCATAATCCTCATCGCATTGAGCGACCCAACCATAGGTACCGAGCTTGATATCTTCATGCCCCGAAAAATCAGCAACCCATCTACCAGATTCATCAGCCGTAACAATGAGAGTCGTACCTGGTGATATATTATCAAATACAGTGACTATAACAGCTGTTCCGGCTTCTGCTATTCCACTTATTTCTTCCGACAGCTCATCAAGTTCAGTTATAGATAAATTCCTAACAATATGGGTCTTTGTGGTTGTGTTATCACTCATGACTGCAATTTGACCAGGTTGAACATCGAAGATAGTCGAAAGATCAAACGCGACATAACCTTCTTCATCTGCCACCAAAGTCCCAGTATAGGTGTCAATAGTCAATGTCACAGTATAACCAGGTGTCCATCCATAGCCTTCAATATAATCATTCTCTGGTTGTATAGAAATTGATGCTATAGGAATATCCCAATACACCTGGGTTTCATCACCATCTTCATCCCACTGATTGACCCCTCCATTCATACCTGGTCTAATATCTGCAATACCAGAAAAATTCGCCGTCCAATTTCCAGATCCATCCGCAATGGGATTCGGAGCCCAACCAAGAAATTGACCATTAAACCAGGCAAACACAGCTAATTCACTGCCAGGCTCTGCTGTACCACTCACCGTATCAGCGTCAAGATTGAAGCTATCAATAGTGAAATCCCTGACAATGTGAGTTTCATAACTAACCCCATCGTTCATCTCCACCAGCTGACCCGGCAGGATATCAAACGGAGCTACATCAAAATGAACCCATCCACTCGCATCCGAGAGTTTAGAGTCGGAATAAGCACCTATCGTGAGATAGATGGTCGCATTGGGTGTCCAGTCCCATGAGTCAATATTGTCTTCAACAGGATGTACCAGGAGATGCGGAGATGGTATGTCCCAATGCACCTGGGTTTCATCACCATCTTCATCCCACTGGTTGGCCCACACATGAGAGCCTGATTTAATATCCGCTAATCCGGAGAAATTTGCTGTCCAATTGCCTGAGCCATCTGCAGTTGGATTCGGAGCCCAAACAGGATTATTATCCACCCAGACTCCCACAGCCAACTCGCTGCCCGGATCCGCTGTGCCACTCACTGTATCAGCGTTAAGATCGAAGCTGTCAATGGTGAAGTCCCTGACCAGGTGAGTTTCATAACTAATCCCATCGTTCATCTCCACCAACTGACCTGGCTGGATATCAAATGGCGCTACATCGAAGTATACCGATCCATTTGCATCTGAGAGTTTAGAGTCGGAATAAGCGCCAATAGTGAGATAGATGGTCGCATTGGGTGTCCAGTCCCATGAGTCAATATTGTCTTCAACAGGATGTACCAGGAGATGCGGAGATGGTATGTCCCAATGCACCTGGGTTTCATCACCATCTTCATCCCACTGGTTGGCCCACACATAAGAGCCTGATGTAATATCCGCTAATCCGGAGAAATTTGCTGTCCAATTGCCTGAGCCATCTGCAGTTGGATTCGGAGCCCAAACAGGATTATTATCCACCCAGACTCCCACAGCCAACTCACTGCCCGGATCTGCTGTACCACTCACCGTATCAGCGTCAAGATCGAAGCTGTCAAAGGTGAAGTCCCTAACAATGTGAGTTTCATAACTAACCCCATCGTTCATCTCCACCAGCTGACCCGGCAATATATCAAACGGAGCTACATCAAAACGAACCCATCCACTCGCATCCGAGAGTTTAGAGTCGGTATAAGCACCTATCGTGAGATAAATGGTCGAATTGGGTAAAAAGTCCCATGCCTCAACATTGTCTTCAACAGGATGTACTAGGAGATGAGGATTTGCATTAGTACTCGCATCAACTATCCTTACAGTTCCATTACTCAGTAAACCTAAAAGGAAAACTATCAAAACTAAAATATTTACCAAAATATTAGTCCACTTTATTTCACTATTCGTTTTCATTGCTACTCCCCTTTCTAAATTATGTGTCCCATTTATAGTTATATTCCATCTCTAGCCTCTATTATAAAAAATTAATTAAATGCGGAGCGTGATATTTGCTGTCCTATTAAGATATTACCGATTTATAAGCGGTAAGAATATTTGAGGTTTTAGATCGTACCTCAATGGGTCAGTGCCCCGGTAGATCTCGGTCAAATCATCTACGCCATCTAGATCTGTGTCAAAATTCAACGGATCGGTGCTATATTGATATTCTTCTATGTTCGATAAGCCCTCCCCGTCCGGGTCTCCACTGGCATCACTTGTAAACGGATCCAATCCCATACTAATCTCCCAACGGTCAGGCATGCCATCCTGGTCAGTATCTGCCAGGATTTCAAAATAAATGCTATATGAGGCGTTCATCCCATCGCTGTCGGTCACCGTCAGGGTGATCTTGTGCACGCCTGGGGTCAGGTTCGAGATGGAAATCTCTTTGCCGGTGCCCAACGCCCCATCTAGGTTCGAGGTCCAGGCATAATTGGTATCCGGTATGGATGGCTCGTCGACATCATATGCTGTTCCCTGCAGGGTGACGCTGGTACTCACTAAGACGTTGGCACCATCGGTTGGGAGTGTGATGAAAACCGCGGGTGGTTTCCTAATTACCGAGAAAACCGCATCACTCTGGTCTTCACCGTTATTGAAGCCATCTGAGGCGATTACCTTGAACAGGCCATTCTCTGTGCCTGGGAGATTATTCGGGTCGAGTTCAAGGTAGGAAGCGGATATAGCTGAACTGATCATGGACCAGGTAATCCCGCCATCCGGACTGTAAAAGACTTTGTAAGCCAATTGGTCATTATCATAGTCATAGCCGTCCCAGGAAAGGGTAAATGGATCATTAATGATTTCCCCTCCATTAGGATAATTCACCGTAACTACCGGGCTGTGAGCACTGGCAACCACTTCATCTATGGTGACGGTGTTGTGGGTGACCCTGACCTTGACAATCAGTGGGTCCTTAAGCAATGAAACCTGGAAAACTTCAGTATCGATCGGCCCACCAAACTCCGGGTCATAGAAATCCAGGTCGAAACATTGCTCTGAGATTACCTCATCATTGGCAGAAAGCGCCTGGACGCAATAATCCGTTCCTTGAGGTGGCGGATTAATCGGTTGACTGGTTTCAAAGATTGGATCGATGTTCGCCTGACCATTTTTTTGGATTTCACCAGAGATAATTAAATAGGTGCTGTTTTCATTTGTATTTAGATTTAGAGATGACCAATTTGCACTCATCCAGGATTCCCAGGTATATGGAGATGACCAACTATGGATATTATCCTTCATAATATCTTGGATTGGAAAATAAGCTATCTCAGATAATAATTGTCCTTCATCTATATTCCAACCATCAACACTAAATTTTCGAATTGCTATTACTTGTTCATGAACATCATAATTATTACCATATGGCCATGATTTAGGAGGGTTCCCATCATATAGATCAAGTAATCCGGGTATCAGATGACCCAACTCATGAGCTAAAGTACTATAGATACCAGGGGAAACTTTTACATATACACTATGATTGCCTTTCCAATTTGACAGACCTTCTCTGGAAGCAAAATCAGGGCAGGTTATCCCAGTATCTTGATCGACTACACCGACAATAACGTCAAAATTGGGATTGCTTTTCGTTAATTTCTCTAATTCATTTAATAAGTATTTGCCTGCACCACTAATACATGTTAGGGGGGGGGGGGTATAAATAAAGGGTGACCGATAAGTATCCGTTACTATATCATTCATTGGTAATATGGCTTCTACATAATTTATATATTCTGCGGTATATTGCATACTTCCTGTATTATTATTGATCGTAACGGGAACAAAAAGAATTCGAAGAGGATCGCGCTCATTCAAGACTAACGTGGGAGATATCTTCTCATTATTTGAGGGGTCATCTCCAGGTATTGACTGACTTGGAATTACCACAGCCCGAAAAGTGACGCTATTGCCGATTAATTTACTTCCATCGATAATGAAGTCGAAAGTTTGATTGGTGTTTGACCTTGGATCACTTTCCTTACCAGTCAATTGCCTAGTTATTGAACCTAATGGAAGTTCTTGATTAGAATTTAACTGGTAATAAAGCTCAACAATAACATCATTTGCAAATGTAAAGGGCTTTTCAATATCCACGTATACCCGTACGATGGTTGTTCGACCTTTCACCAATCGAAGCTCATTGTTACCGGGTCCAACTGTTTTCCATGGGTCAAAATCATATTTCGGATCATGCGTGTTTACTTCTGTAAGGACACCGGTTAAGTCAGTTATCCGATAAAACTGGGTACCTTGAGTGATCTCCATGCCGGAAAGAATCAAGTCATGGGGATTCGATGGAGGCGAAGGGGGAGGCGGGGGTGTAGGTGCATTCACCGTAATAGATTGACTCACGCGATTATTATTTTCATCTGACTCATTAACTACACTCATAGCATCAGCCATTACGACGACATAAAAAGTCCCACCAT
Organism: uncultured Chloroflexia bacterium; assembly: GCA_963725685.1. Lineage (GTDB taxonomy): Bacteria > Chloroflexota > Anaerolineae > Anaerolineales > UBA4823 > FEB-25. The sequence continues at coordinate 646,634 of CAVRYZ010000008.1, read as the reverse complement.
CGTTATTGGCTGGTATTGTTCCGCTACAACTTTTCATGGTAGATCCACCCGCAGCTAGTGATGGAATGCTAATATCATTGGTACATAGTTTTGGGGGGTTAGATTGGTTGGGGTAATTGGCGAGGTACACTCTGGCTTTGTTTGCTTCTGCTGTTACCTGCCCAATATTGCTGATCGTGAAATTGATCGATATGTTATCCCCAGGGTTGAGGGTGGTAGGATTTACGCTATTAATGGTGGTTTGAAGGTCTGGATATTGTGTTGGTTGGGAGGGAATGGTAAAGTGTACAACATTAGATGCGCCAGACTTATTACCAGCATCATCAAATGTCACGATCACAAAATAAGGTGTAGCTCCTGGTTGGAAGATTGTGTCAGTGGCGATCATAGATTGCGGGGTGCCCGCTGGAAGAGGCGTAGGCTCACCAGGCATGTTATTCTTTTCGTTATAACAATTCTCGGGAGTTCCATAAGTATAGCTACACCATCTGGCTACGTAATGATCGGCAGTGCCCACATTTCCATCATCCCCTGGTGCCGTCCAGGTCAATAGGACCTCACCAACATTCGGACCGGCGGAGGCGGACAAATCAATGATGCGGGCTGGGGGCATTGTGTCGGGTGTTTCTCTTGAGATGGCTGAGGGTGAATTGGAGACTCCGGACCAGTTATTGGAATCATCTACGGTTTTGATGGCAAAGTAGTAGGTTTGACCCGGATAGGGCATGGCTACCGTCATCCCTTGGGGAGTTCCAGCCACCAGCGGGGTTGGTTCTCCATCCACCTGATGAGCGGAAGACCAGTTGGATGAATTAATTGGGGCAGCGCTATAGCGTAGATCATACAGGTTGGCGGTACCCACATTCCCATCATCGCCAGGTGCGATCCAGCTTAAGTCAACCTCTTTGGGATTGGAACCTGGTGCAGCAGAAAGGTCTGAAATGGTTGCTGGAGGAATGTTATCTGCACCTGTACCGGTGAAATCAATACTCGTTTGGTCCGGTGGCACGGATATAGTTTGGAAAGTGGGCGAGAAGACATAACCAGAAATAGAAGGGATAACTGTATAGGTATCTGTGATTAAGTTTGTAATTGTGTAATTTCCAGATGGATCGGTAATGTCAAACGGCCTCTGGTCTGTCGATACCAACACTCCGGAGATGGGATTGCCATCAGTATCGGTCACCCTACCTGATATGGTAAAAGTGTTCAACCACGAGACAACTTGCCAATCGGTTGCATTATCTAAACTGGGATAATCCTCAACAATAACGGGATCACCAGATCCATCACTATTCATGATATACATATTTTCCCAACCATCAATAGACTGGCGCAATAAAATCTTGTTCCCATCTGGCGACCAGGCATCACCGAACGCATTATCCAAAAGTAATTGCAAGTTCGTGCCATCGCGATTGACGGTATATAGAGACCAATTGTCATCAATAATTGAATAAGAATTTATCAATAGTTTCGTTCCATCTAAAGTCATCCAGACCCACGCTCCATTGATGGGATTCCCATTATTGAGAACTGGTTGCTTGTCAGTACCATCAATGTTCATCTGGTAAATATATAATTGGTCTGCACCGTGCCCAGTTTCTGCACCTGATGCCCAAATAATCATTGATCCATCGGGAGTGATATTAGGGCTCTCATCAGCTCCAGCCCAGTCAGTTAATCGCACTGGATCACCTTGCCCATCGCTGTTTTTCATATAGATATCATCAGATCCGAGAGATCCGGATGAAAAGATTATTTTAGATCCATCTGGAGACCATCGCGGCCAGGCGACTCTGGTTGATGAATAAACTAACTGACTGAAATTATTGTCGTAATCTTCTGACTCAGCATCCATCACCCTGATTTCAGTCCAGTCCCCTACACCATAGGCAAATGCAATTTGGCTCTTATCAGGTGAATAAACAGCCATGCCGCTATGGCCATTCATATTTGGGTGAAATGTCAACTGTTTGAAGTTATTCCCATCGGGATCCATCGAATAAATTTCGAAATCATCCCCAGCTCGATTAGAATGGAGAAGTATTTTTTCTCCAGGCGAGTTTGAATTCTTGCTTATGTCGCTACTATTACTAAATTTATTGGTATCGATTACTTGATGATAGGTGTCTTGAAGTACTACAGTATTGTTTTTATCAAGTTGGTTATCGAATTCCCCCATAATCCCTGCTTTAGCTTTATTACCAGACAATGCAAAAATGAAAAGGAATGATAACATCAACAATCCAATAATTCTGGATATCGTTTTCATTATTCCCTCCATAATAACTAATAGGATTAATATTTAGTTGTCCAATTTAGCATATCGGATAATAAATAGATTTTTCTAATAACCTAGAAACATATTTAATAGATTATTTCTCCACCTTATTAATGCTGTTCCAGTAATTTAACACATAATTATATATTTCACAAGATATTTAAACTCAGGTTCGGACAAAAGAACTTGGCTTAAATTTGATAATGCAAGCATTTTTCTGTAACTTCTGTCACTAACCTTTATAAGTTATCTCTATTACGGCTCAGTCCAAAACCCAAATGTGGAAAAGGTAATAGGATAAATCTACCCACCACACCAGAAGTACTGATATTCAGACTCTTATTACTTACTCCCTCCTTGGTGGATCCCTCATGTACTTTATCCGAACTGAAAAAAATAAAAGATAAAATCCATAAATGTACGGGACATTTGTCCCTACTACCACGGGACATCTGCCCATCGACTTTCGTCTAAAGATAAAATAGAATTGGTATTAACAACTAAAGATAGAATAATAAGAAAAACCCCTCTCCATTTGGAGAAGGGCTAGTTAAGATTACAAGCTGCGGAGAGGGTGGGTATCCTCTCAGCGGAGCGTAAAGTCTTGTGAGCCTTTCGGCTCTCGATCTGTTGAACAACGGATGTCAAAGAACAGTATTTCCCACCTTGTTGTAATCCACACCTAAAACTACTTATTGAAACAGATAAGGTTTTGACTTTCAGCCTGATCTTCATTTTACGTACTCTTCGGCTCTTGTCAAGACTTTGTGTGCCATAGTAAGCAGGATTTCGACACCGTTGCTTATATATCCAGTACCTGCATCTATGTCACAGTATTGTCTTGTGTCTGCAAAAGATCTATTCTAGCTCCATTGATAAGTGGTTAAACGAAATCACTCGGAACAGTTCTCCAGCAGGAGTATCCCAGCCAACGTGTGTGCGGCGTTTGATTACGTCTAGCAGATCATGAGTGTGATGCCTGAGCCCGGCAGAGACCGTGTTTCATTGCTCAGGCTATGGTTATCATACAAGATTATGGAATCATAGTCGATGGGCAAATGTCCCGTCGAAGGTGGGACACTTGTCCCGATATTCCAACTGAATGTAGAATTCCGAAAATTACCTGTACTATTCTCGTATAACCGATGAAGGTTCTTTTATCTCTCAACACATCGATAGAAAAAATGTACGACATTTCCGGGAGCAGGATGAAGCCCAACTAAGTAGATCAGCAGACTAATAGTTGACATCGCGAAAGCCTCTTGCTTAGAATAGCTGCTAGAACTTTCGGGATTTGAACCCTCGACCTCTTCAGTGCTATGGATAAAATTATAGGGGAAAATGGAAAATAGCCATCTATTGCGTCTAATTTGTGCCAAAATCACCATACTGTTTCAGCATATCTGTACCCGAATTGTACACGCAGTATGAAGCAAGGAAAGATGATCCGCTAACCAGCCCTTAGGATAAATGAACTGGTAGCACATTGGAAGATTTTTATTTCCTTTGATTGCCTCCAAGGCTCTACTTCGGTCAAACTATTCAAACATGAGCATATCGAAGCAATCCTTAAAGCGCCTGACCGGTTGAGCTGTGGCTGACCAACGGCGCGCTGACTTCGCCAGGTGTGCCACGACCACACACGCCGCACGGGCCTCGGCGACGATAGTAGTATCCCAACGTTGCTACAGCAAGCGCGATACCCCAGACCGGGAACAGCAGGGTGGGCCCGAGCTGAATAACAATTTCCCAGATCATTCCAATACCTTCTGACCCCTCGAATTGTAAATTAGTGACCATCCGAGGTAAATTAGACCAAATTCCGATGCCACCCACAAATAGCAGCACTGAGGTAAGCGAAGCCGGAAGCACTGCCAAAGCGATGGGAACCCGCCGTCCAGCCAGGCCGATCATCCAGCGTGGAAACACCTCACCCCAACGTTGCACCAAGCCAAGCATGAGGGCAGCTCCCACCAGATTGAAAGCCGCCAGTGAGAGCCCGCTAATCCACGTCCCGATTTCCTGGCCACGACGGAAGGCCTCCTCGCTCATCCCCAATGGGATCCCCAGTGCCCAAATGATGCGGGTGAAAGCATAGAAGATTGGTGCCACCATCGCCACGTACACTGCGGTACGCCCCAAACGAGCGGCGTTACTGGGGCTCGTCCACATTTCCGGGCTATCACTGCGACCACAATACAGGCAGGCACCTCCGCTCAAGCGGGCGTAGCTGACGGTTGCTGCCAGCCATATAAAACCACCGATCAGGCACAGCAGCTGGTGGATCATCGTCCATTGAGTCCAGGCCGCGAGGTAAGCCTGGCTCTTCTCGGCAGTGAGGAGGCCGAAGATAGCCCCGGGGATATATCCAACCTTCATCAGCAGATCGAGGCCGGTCATGAGCAGGAGGAGGACCCCTGAGAGCAGCGCTCCAGCGACGATGAGAAGAGACCGGAGTGCCTTACTTCGGGACTTATGCAGCATCGCCACTCCTACGACCACCGCTGGGAGGCCTTCCATAATCACGATGCTCCGGGCAACAAGGAATCCAAACTGTCCCGCGATTGGCCCGAAGGCGGCAGATTCGAGTCCAGAGGTGTAAGGGAATCCATGCCCACTCACCGCCCAGTACAACCCCAGCGCAGCATAAACTAGTGACCACGCGATTGCGGCGTAAGGCGTCCAGCGCAGCCATTGGCGAGCCCATCCAACACGAGCGGGAACGCCGCTCACCATCCCATCTGAACCAGCGACTAGAGTTTTCACGTTTTTCTCCTCATTCTTCTTTATTACATAGGAAGACATTTCAGTCTCCGATCATTCGTTCATAAATGCATGTGCAAATACGCAGGTCTATTACTCAGGCTTCAAGTTTAGAGTACCTGTATACATATCTACCGAAATGGCAATGGTCGGGTCGCGGCCGGGATGTGCATAATGTTGCCATACTGGTTCCATCCACTGTTTTACTTAGCCTCCTTGTAGGTTATATTCGTCTATCAAGAATGCTTATCTTTTAGTTCTACACACTTTCGTCTCAATGCCAAGCAAAGCAACGTAGCTGAGTAGTAGGAACACTGTAATCCATTCAAGCAGATATACATTCGGGAAGAAACTGGTCAAAATGACCATCAGGGCAATCGAGATACCCAGGATCAGCAACCATCTTGGCACCTTTTGATGATATCTCAGCATCGCAACAGAAAATATAAAAGCTGTTGATAGCATGATGTATAAAGAAGAAGACCAAAACGAGTGGATCTTAAATAAATTGATTGGGAATATTGCACTTAAAATCATGCAAAATGCTCCCAATATTCCAAACGCTTGTGTTAATCGCAACATGATGACCTGCACTCTGTTACCTTCGATCTTCCACACTGACAAACCCAAAAAGAATGCGATCAGCAACAATGCGGTTGAAATGATCCCTATGTTATAGAAAATTGCCCCTTGTGGATTGATGCTAGGATTACCTAAGTCACTGAGCCAATTACTTGTTGGGGAGTAAGGTAACGGATAACGACTGTAGGCTAATATTGTGAACGCTAAATAACAAAGTACCGCAAGAATCCCGGTGATGAGGCATAAAGTTTGGTTTTTTTCGAAATCCCATTCTCCGATATATCTATGGGTAATTTGATTTTTCATAATCCACCTATTAGTATGACCCCTAAAGGAATAGAGACCACTATCAACATAATGCACCCTGCTGTTCCGATTCTGGCCTCGATGAATTCATCCTAGATGTTGTCCAAACGCATTGCACCCGTTTTATCGACACATAGGTAACGGGATGTCGCATGTACTTTAACCTCAGAGGAGCCACCTATTCCACCTCAAGCGCTGGCAGCCACGGTCTTGCGCCCCAGCTGCTTCCAGCCGACCGCCAGTCCAATCAGATATGCCAGCGCGGCGACAAAAGCTCCAAATGAAACGAGCAGTGTGTAGATCGGCACAGGCTGGTCAGATGGCAGGATTCCCAGCACAACGAGCACCTGAGTGATGAACAAAATTCCAACCGTGCCATAGAGCAAGCCAATCACAAACAGGCCCGGGCGCAGCAAGGGTAGCTGCCGGATGACACCCGCTCCTGAGAGCCCGTAAAGCCCAAACATTACGATTATTAGCGCTACCAATAGTCCGAGCGTCAGCAACAGGGGCGGGTTGGAGGCCAGGGCGGCTGCACCAAAGGCCGCACTCCATTGCGGAACGAATGCGATGACAGCTTGAAAGATGGCAGCGCAAAAGCTCAGAATGGCGGCGAAAATCAGAAGGATATTTTTAGTTCTCATTTCAGTTTCTCCTTTACAATCTGAAGAGATTTTGTTGCATTAATTATTTATGATTATTCTTCGCCGATCGTGGAGACTCGCTCTTTCACCATCTTCAAGGGCATGAATGTGCACAGCATTGTAATCGCGCCGCCTACTAGCAGACCGGTCAACATGCCGATGCTTTCAGAGATTCCAAGCAGGGGGAACACTAATGGAGGACCAAAGAACACCAGCAAGGTAATCAGTTGATACAAAATGCTGATGATCGATCCCACGACTCCTGCTACGCCATTCTCCATCTTTCGCGGGTCAGTCCAGGTCAGGTTTACTCCCCGCACGCCGAATGCCAGGTTGATCCCACACAGCCCTGCCAAAATCAATGCTATGGATGGTATGCCATAGAGGATGGTGGTAAGGGGAGCTTTTTGCAGGAGAGCGATACCGAGCAAGTAAATCCAGCTAAGGATCAGCGTAGGCAGGTAAGCCATCAGGAATTTAGCCGCCAGCTGCTTTCCTGCACTCACCGGGGCGGTTTTCAGGATCCAATAGCTCCTGCCTTCCATTGAAAAGGCAACCAACGCCAGGCGGGCGATAAACACCCAGCCGACGAACAAGCCGATCACCATACTCCCATAAGCCATACCAGACCGTAATAGAGACGTAATCAGTGCTGGTGCTTCACCTTGTCCTGCAGGAGGCTCGCCTCCGCTACGAAGCAACATCACTGCGAAGACAATGCCCATGATCAGTCCCCCGATCACCTGTGATAAGTTATTCAAATCACGGCGTAACAGCTTGATATCTTTCCCAATGATTGCCCTAATTTCGACTGGCAGCAGGTGTTGTAAAATGTTGGTCCTCACAGCGTTGGTCTCGCGGTGTTCGGTTGTTCGGTGATTTTTCTTCTGCTGGGTTCCCACCTGAAGCGAAGCCCAACCGGAATAATACAAATGCTCGGCAGTGCTCAGCGCCAGCCAGAACACCATCCCCGATAAACCAACTGTGAGGGCAAGGAAGAATACTCCTGTAAGCCAGTTCTCCTGGCCAATTTCGACCAGGCTGCGCCCTCCCCATGCAAGAGGTAACCAGGGGCTGTTGAGCCTGGTGAACAAGCTGGCCCCAGTGGTGAGCTGTTCAGGAGACAGGGATTCCAATTTATCTCCCATCAAGTTAAATGACTGTGATATGCCTAAGATAAGGATTGCCCCCAAAAAAGTCAGGATTTCCGCCACCCGTTTTGCCGGGAAGATGCGCACCACCGCCATCACTAACAGGCTTGATATCCCGGCAGCGCCAAGGGCGATGCATGCCAGCACTAAAAAAATCAACGGATAATAAACTGCATGGAAACCTCCATCGGCACCCAGGCTGATCAACACCGGCAGTCCGAACACCAGCACCAGGATGAAGTTGGGCAGAACGGCCTCCAACAGTTTGGCCAGGAAAACGGAACGCATCGGAATTGGAGCTGACACCAGAAAATCCATATCTTTAGCCAGATACAAAGCCTGTAAAAGCAACCTAAAACTGGCCATCAGGGTTAATAAGAAAACAGCTACAACAATTAATGCCGGGATTGCTTCGATGAATACTGTTGGATCGATTCCGCTCTCAAGAATGAGCGGAGACTTAAGCTGCTTGAGCAGGTAGTTGGACAGGAGATACGACCCGATAAATACTGCCAGGATCAGCAGCCACAGGCCAATGGTTAGTGCCTTTTGGAGGGGTTTGGCGCGCTTGAACCCGCTGGTAAAGATCACCCAGCGCAGACGCAGCAGTTTTACTACATAGAGCATTGGATTTTCGGATTGAGCCTTGATCGAAGCCTTCAGGGTAGTCATCTGAGCACCTGCGCGATTTCTGCTTCCTCCGCACCACCCGTCAGGCTCAGAAAGATATCTTCCAGGCTGGTTTCACCATGTTGCATTGCACGCAGCTGCTCCATTGTCCCAACTGCCACCAGCTTACCATTATTGATGATCCCAATCCGGTCACACATGCGCTCGGCAATCTCGAGGATATGCGTGGTCACAAAGACTGCTGAACCACGCTCAGCCAGCTGCCGCAAGACATCCTTGATCAGGCGAGCAGATTTTGGATCGAGTCCCACGGTCGGCTCGTCGAGCACCAGCACCTTTGGATCATGCATCAGCGCAGCGGCCAGTGAGACCTTCTGCTGCATACCATGGCTGTAAGAATCGATCAGGTTATCTCCAACATCATCCAGTGAGAATAACCGTAGCAGTTCCTCAATGCGGTGGTTAATCTTCTCAGGTTCCATGGAGTACAGGTCGCCGACGAAACCTAACAGCTCACGGGCGGAAAGCTTTGAATACAGGTAGGGGGTGTCGGGGACGTAGCCACTGGATATTTTAGCCTGAAGGGGTTGTGATTGCATATCATACCCAGCGACCTGCACTGTGCCGGAGGATGGTTGTAGTAGTCCAACAATCATCTTGATCGTAGTGGTCTTGCCGGCGCCGTTGGGACCAAGAAAACCGAAGACTTCACCACCAAATACACTCAGATTAACGTTGCTGACGGCACACTTGGTCCCATATTTCTTGCACAGATCGTGGAGCTCGATTAATGACGAGCGCCTGTACTTCGATAAATCTTGATCTGCATGCTTATCTTGAGTGGGGGCGTTAGTTATCATTTCATATCTCCTATATAAGTAACTATGCTATATTGCCGGTCGGGTCGAGATCTCGATTCTATTATAAAAATCTGATATCCGTTATCTCATCCCGTGTTAATATCTAATACCCAACAGCCTCCAGTAATACAGCAACCAGACCATACCCAACATCGCCATGGTGACGAGGGTGTAGTGAATGCGACCGGTTAGGCTCCAATAACGGCGAACCCAGGCGTAGATGGTAAAGATGATCGGTCCGATCACCAGGATGGAGGCTGCCAGGATGATCGCAAGGACGATCACCATATAGAGGGGGAATGAGGATTTGTAATCAAATTTTATGAAGACAGCAATCGCCACGGGCACAAGGAGAAATACTACCGAAATGATGAATGTCCAAATCTTAGCAATCCTTGGTATGTGGGATTCAACTTTCACACCCTTGGAGCGCCGAAATATCCCGATGAAGGCAACCAGGAGGACGGTCATCAGCAGCAAATAACATGCGCCGAATGCCAGTAAATTGAACGTGGATGTCTCAAACCAGGATACTCGCTCATAGGCAAAGAGCGGAAGGCTGTTAAACAGTAGATGAGTGTTTTTTCGACTGCCATCTTGGTGGAAGATTACTGTGTCCATCCAATCTACCGGGCGGTAAATGGGAAATTCAGTCTCGTAGTAGGTGTAACCAGCGATTGACAAAGTACGATCGGGATTTACAGCAACCCTCACGTTGCCATTCCCTGGAAAGTACAGGATACGTTCTACGTGATTGTGTGCTGAGCGGGTGCTGCGGTACTCGCCTGCTAAATCTCTCACATCTTGAGTAGAGTTCTCTGCAAGAGGCGGATTCCTGGCTTCTTGAGCAGGGAAAAAGGCGTCCATAAAGGAGGAATAGAACTCATTGACTGCCGGGATACCTTCAATCGAATTGTAGGCGACGAAGAATCCCAGGTTCTGTGCAGGAATGATTGCCAGACCGGAGTGCCAGTTACCAATATCACCGCCATGCCACAGGACACGCTGTCCATTGAAATTCCATTCCATGAAACCGTAAGCGAACCCATCCAACCGCTCGTCATTTGAAAACAGGTGGCTGTGCATCTGGCGTATTGTCTCCGGCTTTAGGATCTGGTTGTTCCCTATACTTCCATCTTGAAGGTGGGCGACCATAAAATTTGCCATGTCGTGGGCAGTTGAAGACATCGCTCCCGCTGGTCGTAGGTTGACGTACGTAAACGATCCAGGCACAAATTCTCCATTGTAGGAATACGAAGTTGCTAGCCTGGATTCGAGATTTGAGGGCAGAGGCTGCTGGAACGTGCTGTGAGACATGGATATGGGCGCGAATATATACGTCTCGACATATTGTTCGAAAGGCATCCCCGAGACAGCCTCAACGATATACCCAGCCAGGGCGGCTCCGTAGTTGGAATACGCAGTCAGCTCTCCTGCCGGTCGAACCCGGTCTGGCATATAGCGAGCCAGGTAATCGTGCAGCGAAATCATCTCTTCGGCCTTGGGCGACTCGGTCCCGATGGTACGCTCCTCGAACCCGGCAGTATGGCTCAACAGGTTGAGCATGGTTATCGGCTTGGGGTAGGTGGCGGGGATTTGGAAATCTGGCAGGTAGGTATTGACATCCGCGTTCAAATCGATTTTGCCCTGCTCAGCCAGCTGCATCACAGCCGTCCAGGTGAAGAGCTTGCTGATCGAACCGATGCGGAAAATGGCCTCGCTGGGGGAGACGGGAATCTGCTTCTCGATATCAGCATAACCATAACCTTTTGCGAGCACGGTTCTTCCATCCTGAACGATGGATACGGTCGCACCAGCAATATGGTACTCGTCCAGCTGCCGGGTGAGAAGCTCATCAGTAAAGGCTTCCAGGTCACCAGACGTAATCACCTGTTTTTGGGGATATGGGCGGGATTGGTCAAGCGGGATCCTGCTTGCTGAGGCCGGTATAGCTACAAATCCCTTTCCTACCAGGCAAACAAGCAGGAGGGAGGCCATTATTCTGACCGTATGCTTAGAAAACACGGTGATATTCATTGCTATTTCCTCCACCTTCATATTCATTGTATTTTGCCAGCGATACAGAACCGCTACAAAAAAGTTAAAGGCTTTTACTATGCTGCGATCACTTCTCTTACGTCTTTATCAATCCGTTCAACATCGCTTGGCAGAAGAGTCGGGAAAGACTGTACTCCAATCGGCAAGCTGAGGTCGCCCAGCCCTGTATGCTATCGCTTTCATCGAATGGCTCTTGTACTTATTGGGTTTAAATACACTTTTTCTCGCGTATGCGCTTGGCCCATCATGGCAACTTTTATAAGACCAATCACTCCATGGAGTAAACTTTTGGATAAGAATGGGATGGCAAAATCTGGGCGATAACTGAGCATAATGTCCCAGCGTGTGCCAGGCCAGGTATTGGCAAGCGCCGCATCGTTTCTGTAATATACGCATCTACCTTATTAGAAAAATCATCCGGTAAAATCTGCGCGTAGACTGGAGCGAACATCCCGTTCAGAATCAGGAAGACGGTAATAATCATGCTTAACTTTTCTCTAGAGTGCATCCTGCTTCCTCTTTTCATATCTCAGCGTCACATTGCCAATCTGCCCAACAAAACTGCTCACGATATACCCAGGATAGAACGCAGCACCACTTCATAACTGGCGCCTTTAGCTACGAATCCATCTGCTCCGGCCAGCCGGGCGTTTTGCTGCTCTTCCATGCCCGCGTGGACGCTCAGGATTACGATCCTGAGTGTAGGAGTCTGGGATTTTATCTTACGGGTGGCTTCGTAACCATTCATGACAGGCATCTCAATATCCATGACGATCACATCCGGCCTGAGCTCGTGAGCCAAATGGATTGCTTCCAGCCCATTGGTGGCTTCGCCAATGACCTTTAACACGCCGGGGGTTTCGAGGAACAGACGCAGGTCCTGTAAAACCTGGGGATTATCGTCCACGATAAGCACTCTCTTACGGACACGATCCGGATGTCCTAATACGAAATGGTCAGAGGTCATTATTACGATCCTTTGGTTACATTATGACAGGCTTAGCCGAAAAATAAATCCAGCCTGCGTCGCATCTTTACGCAGGCTGGGGAGTATTTTTAGGGTTGGTCTCTTGGAGGATATCGGTATGCATCAGGTCGTAGTTCGTTCAGCGGAACCACTATTAGTAAGACGCAAGCTGGCAATCAATCCACGCATCTGCTCCAGGCTGCTCTGTGCCAGTACTTGCAATTGCTCCAATTGAGATTCCAATTGACCTGGATCATGCTCCAATGTGACGTGGGTCACCTGGTTGAGCTCAATAACGCTATTGATGGTCTGCGAGACTGAGTCATGGAGCTGACGCGCCAGTCGATTGTGCTCTTGGATGATCGAAAGATCCTCCACCTGAGCAGCATAGGCAGTTAATTGATGGTTGGTAACCTGCAATTCATCTAATAAAGCCTGGCTGGTCCTTAATCCATTTTCTATCTCCTGGTTTACCGATATATATGCTGAAAAGAGGATGCAGGCCGTGATCGGCGTCAGAGATAGAGCCAGGCCGTACATCCCCTGAGATGCTATGAGGGGTAGACCAATAAGAACGATCAAGACCACTACCCACCGCCAACGCACAGAGCCAGGAAACACCAAGGCAGCCTCGTATGAGAGGGTCACGAAGAGCACTGCTATGAAATCGAAAGTAGGGTACAGCAAAAGGAGGATTAATACAAGCAGAGTCTGCAAGGCAAAAAACAGATGTTGCCAGATTTGCCGGCTGATCGGGTGCCATAACATTAGGGTGAACAGTAACAGGCTCACGAACTCCAGCGCCAGGTAGACTGGCAACTGAGATTTTATCTCTGGTCTTGCCAGGGTGCGGAGGATTACGGCAATATAGCAGATATAAACGATTGCCAGGGCAATTAATCCGGTCCTATTCATTCGAAGCGATGGAAAAGAATTCCTCGGCATTGTACTTTCCAACTATACCTCGCCCAGATCCACCAAATTATTCTTGATTGCATACACAGCCATCTGGGTGCGGTCCTCGACGCCTAATTTCCCCAGAATATTGCTTATATGGGCCTTCGCAGTCTTCTCACTTATAACCAGAGCCTCAGCAATTTCGCGGTTGCTCTTGCCTTGAGTCACCAATCGGATCACCTCAACCTCTCGCTCAGTTAATTTAGGTCCATCGATTGGTTTTTCCTTTTGTGGCTTTTGCGAAACTTGATCCATTAATTTACGCATGACCTTCGGATGCAAACGCGCTTCGCCTAATTTTGCAGCCCGGATGGCCTCCACCAATGCTTCCGTCGAAATGTCTTTAAGCAAGTAACTGGATGCGCCCGCCTGAATGGCCGGGAAGACTTTATCATCTTCATCAAAACTGGTCAGGGCGAGCACCTGGCTGGCTATGCCCAATGATTTGATCCTTTCTGTGGCCGTGATCCCATCCATGACCGGCATGACCAGATCCATTAAAATGACATCCGGCCTTAATTGAGAAGCTAATTCTATGGCTTCACGACCATTGCCTGCTTCACCCACTACCTGTATATCTTCGTACATGTCCAGATAGGAACGGAGTCCCTGGCGAACGACCTGGTGGTCATCAACGATCAGGACTTTGATTTTTTCGCCTTTCTCAACCATTGGTTTTACACTCCCTTACGAACCCGGATGATGGTTCCTTGTCCTGGTATCGATTGCATCTCAATTTTCCAGCCAATCTCAGCTGCGCGTTCGCGCATCCCTGCCAGCCCTATCTTTCCATCAGCGGTGATATATTCGGGGTCGAATCCAACACCAAGATCCTCGATCTCCATCCACAATGGATCGGTCAGATGCAGTCGCAGCACCGCCGAACTGACCCGGGAATGCTTGACTATGTTATTTAATGCTTCTTGTGCAATACGGTATAGGCTGGATTGTTCAACGGAGTTGAGCGTTTGATCGCCTTCGACGACTAATTTTACAGACAGGTTCTCTAATCGCTCACGCTCTGCTAGATGTTGTTGCAAGACTTCAGCGAAACCTCCACTCCTATCTTCAGGGGTCAACTGAGAAATCAACGCCTGCATCTCAGTTAGGGCGTTGCGCGACAGGTGATCCAAACGATCCAGCTGGGTCGCCACCTGCTGCCGATCGCGTTGCATAGACATGCGCGCTGTCTGAACGGCCAGGGTCATGCTGAAAATGGTCTGCGTGACCGAGTCGTGCAATTCGCGCGCCAATCGTTGGCGCTCGCGGTTCGCAGCTAGCTGCTGTGCCTGGTGTGAATATATATCAAGCTTCTTATTCACATCCTGGAGCTCACCGGCCAGTGCCTGCTGGTGTTCTTGAATTGCCTGCGATTGACGTGTGGCCCAGACATATGCAGCAAGGAAGATTCCTAAAGCCGTGTATACCATGGTCAATGCTATCGCTTGTAATATCCCAAAGAGTTGGAAGAGACTAAAGAACGTCATTAAAGCAGAGAGACCGATCACAATTGCTGTTACCCTGGGAGAATGTCGCTGCATTACTTGCATCCCGGTGACAGCAAACAGGAAGGCAAATAGATCGGATCGGATCGAGTGGCTGATGAGGAGCAGTGATAGGATGATAAGCAGCTCCAATCCTGCGAAGATGATAGAAACCCACGGATGATGTCGGGTGAGTAGCTCACTTCCCAGGAATATTAAGCCCCAACTTATCACAAGCATTAGCACGATGCTAACTTGGGGTGAGTCCTGGAAACCAATGATCGAGCGGAGCAATACTGCCACGTACATGAGGCTCGCTGCGAGATAATAAATCCAACGATACAGCCAGGAGTATTGGATATTCATGCGCGGGAGCGCGTTGATGGAGGATGAAGTTGACATACTTAGAGCCAAGAGGGCTGAACAATAATTGATTTACACCAAGAGAAGTCTAACTCGATGCAAATACTATACTGCCATTTTCATAGAAGGTCAAGTTTTCAGAATTGGGCGAGCATTTTCTGTAATACCCGACTAAACCCTTTACAAGGTATCTGAAAATATATAAGTAAAATCCAAACCAAATTGTGGAAAAAGCAAGTAGGAAAACAC
This sequence comes from uncultured Chloroflexia bacterium, assembly GCA_963725685.1. GTDB lineage: Bacteria > Chloroflexota > Anaerolineae > Anaerolineales > UBA4823 > FEB-25. Next base: position 631,336 of record CAVRYZ010000008.1, on the reverse strand, counting down.
GATCCACCATTCTGAGTATTAATCACATTAAAACTTTTCTGATCCATTCCCTCTGTTGGGGTATTTTTGCTCTTTAACTGTTATATAAAGGTACTAGATAAAAATCTACCAATGTTCGGGATATTTGTCCCTACTTGCACGGGACATATGCCCATCGACTTTCGTCAAAAAATGAAATACAATCTTTTTAAACAACAAAAGATAGAATAAAAAGAAAAACCCCTCTCCATTTGGAGAAGGGCGAGTTAAGTTTACAAGCTGCGGAGAGGGTGGGATTCGAACCCACGGTGGGGACGAGCCCCACAACGGTTTTCGAGACCGTCCCATTCAACCACTCTGGCACCTCTCCTATTTGGGGTGACGAACTTTTCACCCCGAAAACCGAGCGACTGTTTTTTCTGTAAAGCAGGAGCACGGTTTGTGATTAATTATACCAAACCGACATTGCTAATCTGCAGCCACGTTGCATATTTAACTAACCTCCAGTTATTTCGGCCACATCCTCAATCTACCCCCTAAAAATTTCACGTCCAGCCTGCTCTGCCTCTTCCATGATCTTCTTGACTTCCGCTTTCATTTCTGCTGTCGCACTGGGGGTGGCCGGGATAAACTTGATCAGGTCCTTCGCCTCTCGCAGCAGCCCTCTCACGTGCGCCATGTAAGATAGATCATACTTGCCGCCCCTGGCTGGGACGGGGTACTCGCGCGCCTCTTGGATCAGCTCTCGTGCTCGTTTAATTCGCTCCGCAGCCGTAATCAAGCGTGACATCCATTCACCTCCGCACCTCGTCCTTTAAATCCATTATTGTATAAAGGGGGCTGATCCTGTCATTCATCGCCTTCCCTTATTATCCATAGGATTGAATTTCAGCTTCCTGCACCTACTTCAACGCTCTCCCGCCATACAGGATACGCCGGTTTATCCATCCCCGCCTCCACCAGTCTCTCTGATAATGCCTCTGCTGGTTTTGCCTCACCATGAACCAGGAAAACCTGCTTAACCCTGCCCTTCAACTGTGTGGCATACTCCACCAGAAAATCCTGTCCGGCGTGGGCTGATAACCCCCCAATCGTCGCTACCTCTGCTTTCACCTCGAACTCCTCACCAAATATCCTCACTATCTTCTCCCTATCCGCCAGCCTTCTTCCCAGGGTGTACGGAGCCTGCCATGAGACGATCAGAATAGTATTCTTCGGATTCTCGATGTTATTCCGCAAATGATGCAGGATCCGCCCGTTCTCTGCCATACCCGAAGCCGATATGATGATCATCGGGTCTTTGCGCGCGTTCAAAGCTTTCGATTCTTCCACCGAGCGGGTATAGATTAATCGATCGAAGCCCAAAGCGGTATGGTGTTTATCCGCCCGGATGAATTCTTTCGTCTGCTCATCGAAACATTCGGGGTGCAGCTTGAAGATATCTGAGACGTTCACCGCCAACGGGCTATCTACAAACACGGGCACGCTGGGGAGCTGGTGATTTTCGAACATCTGGTGCAGTGCATACACGATTTCCTGCGTCCTGCCCACCGCAAAGGCCGGGATGATTACCTTTCCACCTCGATTCAATGTCCGCCCAACCACCTGGCGTAGTTCCTCGTATGCCAGCTCGGGGTCTCGGTGAGGCTTATCCCCGTATGTGCATTCCATGATCAGGTAATCCGCTCTATCCGGCAGGATCGGATCACGCAGTAAGGGTAGTTTGCGCCTGCCAATATCCCCACTGAACCATAGCCGTACTTTCTGCCCCTTCTCTTCGAGATCCAGCGCCACCGCACCCGAACCCAGGATGTGCCCTGCATCCGGAATGCGCGCCTTCACCCCTGGGATGGGTTCAAACGCTTGGTCATAATCCACCGGGTTGAAGTATTGCGCTACAAATGCCGCTTCCACCTGAGTGTAAAGGGGCTCAGCCGGTGCCTCGCCGGTTTTCTTGCGTTTCTTGTTGATGAATTCAACATCCGATTCCTGGATATGCCCCGAATCCATCAGCATGATGTTCGCCAGGTGCGCAGTAGCAGCTGTGGTGAAAATTGGGCAATGGCAGCCCTGTTTCACCAGGTTGGGCAGGTTACCGCTGTGGTCAATGTGCGCGTGCGAAAGGATGACAGCATCAATTTTGCTCGGGTCAAAGGGAAAGTTACGGTTGCGCTCATACGATTCCTGCCGCCTGCCTTGGTAAAAGGCGCAGTCCAACAGCAGGCTGTATCCATTAATCGTCAACAAATGCTGAGAACCGGTTACAGTCTGGGCTGCTCCGTCAAAATTGATCCGCATCATGCCTCCTTACTCGCCGCGGATGTATTATAGTCCAGGTTCAACCTTCATTGGCGTAAGTGCTTGTGTTACGCATTTCTCAGCTGTTACCCATTCTGAATGTCAAAAATCTAAAAAAGAAACCGGCTTTTCAGCCGGTCTCGAAAATGGTTCTGCGATGATTATTCTTTTATTACCCCCTGACTTTCTCGCATATTATTGCATCGCTCAATCTCCACCCTAACCAATGCAAATTGTACCTAATCGGATAGCATTTGTCTGTAAGGAATGTGGGGTATTTCTTGCGAGGAATCTTTGTTACTTTTTTATCGCACACCATGCTGGGAAAAAGGAGCGTTATTGTTGGAGAATATGACTTCATGATTGTTCACTGCTGGCAGGTCAGCTCCAGGATAACCCGGTCGCGTTCATATCCAAATTAACCATAATTGCAAATCAGTACTGTCCAAATTATGTTTATTCCAATCTATCGGTCGCCTGCCCGCTTTTATGGTTCCTTCACTCAGCGTACGCCATGATCATTTCAGGTGTAAGGATCGGGGATGCGGTACCTCTACGGTTAGTCTAAATATAGGTGAAACCGGCTTTTCAGCCGGTTTCTCAAGTGGTCCTGCGATGGTTCTTTTTATAGGCGAATACTTTTCAATTTCATCGCTCAATTTCCACCCTAACCAATGCTAATGATACCGGATATGCAACGGTTTGTCTGCCAGGGATATGGGTGATTTTGTGCGAGGATTCTCATCGATTTTTTGCGAGGATTCACGGATGCGCTAGCGTTATGCCCTTGGATCAAAGGTGTCACTGAACTAAACAATGGAATCGTCGAAATACAGCTGCCCAACCGGGTTCCTAATCCACCGAAATCAAGCCATTCTTGATGGCAAACTTGATCAGCTCAGACATATCGGAAACACCCAGCTTCTGCATCATCCGGCTGCGGTATGACTCGACTGTCTTCGGTGATAGATTCAGGCTCTTGCCAATCTCTGCGCTGGTTTTGCCCTCCACCACCAAACATAGGATTTCGTTCTCGCGGATGCTCAGGCTTTCAAGAGGAGTAGATTGCGAATCTACCCGTGCTTGCATGTAGTCGTTGACCAAGGTGAAGGTTATCGGTCTTGAGAAGTACATATCTCCCGCATATACAGATTGAACCGCTTCCATCACCTCCCTGCCGGCTGATTCTTTCAGTAAGAAGCCACGCACGCCCGCTTGCAGTGCATGGAAGACGTGATCGGCCGTGCCTAACATCGATAGGATGATCACACGCGCTTGAGGGAATGCCTCCAGGATTTGCCTGGTTGCATCAATCCCGTTTTGCTCCGGCATGGATATATCCATGATCACAATATCAGGTTGCAGTTCTTTCACCAGGCTCACAACCTGCCTCCCATTGGCAGCATCTCCCACAACTTTTATCTCTGGATTAGCCTCCAACAATGCCCGTAAACCATCTCTGATGATGGTGTGATCATCGGCAAGTACAACACTAATTGTCATGACTGTTCATTCCCACCTTTACACACACTTCGGTCCCCTTCCCGGGGTTCGAGTCTATCTCCAGATTAGCACCAATCGAAGCTGCACGTTGCTGCATGGACAACAATCCCCAGTGTGGTTCAGCAGCCAATTTTCTCGGGCCGTGTGGGTCGAAACCCATCCCGTCGTCTTTCACCGTTACAGAGAAAGTCTCCTGGGTGGATTTAACTGCGATCACCACCCGGCTTGCCTGGGCATGCTTGGCTACATTAGTCAGCATCTCTTGGACCAGGCGGAATAAAATCTTCTCCACTCTCGGTGGCAGGCGCGGGTCTATCTTATCCCCACTCACATGGGTGGTAATTCCAGTCCGATTGGTAAAGTCGCCGCTATACCATTTTATGGCTGCCATTAAGCCATATTCCTCCAAAACCGGTGGATTGAGATCAGCCATCACATCCCTGATCTTGTGGGTCGTTTCCTCCACCATTTTCAATGAATCATCCAACCGCTTTTGAACCTCGGATTTAAACTCTGGTTTCAGCTGGTTTTGCAGGATTTTTAAATTCAGGTTCAGCCCGGTAAGGTTCTGCCCCACCCGGTCATGCAGCACCGTGGCAAGCTCCTGCCGTTCCATCTCCTGGACCTCCTGCAAGCGTAAAGCCAGGTTGCGCATTTGTTCGTTCGACTGGCGGATCTCCTCCAGCAGTTTTATCTGGGCTTGCTCAGCTTTGATCCGTTCAGTGATATCCCGTGAAATATTCTGGATAAACTTCGGTTTGCCTTCTGCATCCCGCACCAGTACGGAGTTGTTTTCTGTTGATAGCACCTCATCTGATCTCATCAGGAAGTGCCGGATATATGATGACAGGCGCTCCCCCTTGATTAACTTGTCCATATTGCTTCTTACATCTGAAAATTCATCCGGGATCGTAATGTCAAAGATGGATATCGCCTGAAGTTCATTCCGGCTGAACCCCAGCATCTCCTCAGATTTATGGTTTACATATTGGATATTCCCGTCCAGGTCGGTCAAAATAATCGCATCACCCGCGTTATCGAACAACGCCCGGTAAGTTTGCTCGCTTTCCCGTAATGCCAATTCTGCCCGCTTGCGATCACTGATATCCCTAATATTGATCGCCACCCAAAATCCATTGGTGGTGTCTAATCGGCTTAAATCGGCTTCTATCGGGAACTCGCTTCCATCTTTGCGCTGCGCGAATAGATCCACGCCGAAGCTGGATTGGTTGATGGCTGGATTAGCCAGAAATTCCAGGAAGTATTTACGCTGCCAATCGCGATGCTGAGCAGGGATCAAATTGGCAATAATATTCATTCCTACCAGCTCTTCGCGGGGGTAACCGAACAGCCTCTCTGCCATTGCGTTGACCAGCAGGATCTTCCCCGACTGGTCCAGCACGAACATCGCGTCCGGTGCCAATTCAATCACATCTTCGAACCTTTTTTCTGCCAGTGAACGTTGTACCAGCTCCTGCCGTAATTGTTCAATTGCCTGCTTTAATTCCTTGGTCCGCTCCGAAACGACTGCTTCTAATTGATCGCGCGCCTTCTCAAGCTCAGCTTGATCCCGCTTATGCTGGGTGATCTGGTGCAGCACCAACACCCGCCCAATCGGATTCTTAGACGCATCACTTAAAAGGGATATATGCAGGTCATAGTATTGTGGGCCTTGCCCATCGCCTTGGATGAACTCAGCATTGTACTCCTTTGCAAATCCAGCCTGGTTAATATGTGTGAGAAGCTCTGGCATCACCTGGGATAAATATTTTCCCATTGATTGTTCACCCGGACAGTTAATCATATTTTTAGCCGTGTGGTTCATGTCAACAATGCTGTTGCGTAAATCCAGGACGATGACGCAGTCTGCCAGGCCTGCAAAAACCGCTTCCTGAGCAATCGGCAAGATTTTTGCCAGCTGGAAGCGAAATAGACTTACCGAAAACAACACCCCTGAAAAGAGAAATAGGAAGGCAGTCCAATCTAAAAAGTGTTCCGGACTCCAGCCAGTGACGTAAAGGAAATTTCCGATCCAGGGAAGCAGGATTGCCAGGAGGGTCAGAAAAACCTGCCTTCGTTGCAAGCGTACGATACTGAATAAGCTTATCACCAGCTTGATCGATCCAAGCAATAACAGCGCATAGCTGAAGATGATCAATACCCAAAACCATGGACCCCGTTCAAAATCTAGTGCCACCAGTGGACCAATGGGTTCTAATTCCACCTGCAGCCACACCAGATTGTGCAGCTCATTCGTCCACACCAACAGCAATGTCACGACTGGAATAATCAACAACAGCAACCTTTGCTGGAGAATGCGTTTCATCCATTCCGGATTGCCCAGGTATTGAGCTACGAAAGTGAACCATGCCAGGGGAATGATTACGATCCCAAAAAACTCGAACCTCTCCCAGAATAGCTTGGCAGTCAGGCTGGAAGCCAGAATTTCAAGGGCATAACCCAAAGACCATAAAGATGCCCCCAGGATTAATATACTGAGCGCCTGCGAGCCAGGTGCACGTCGTTTTCGAACGATATATAGAGATAAGAAAAAGCCCAGCAAGGCGCTGAGGATTAATAGCGAGATGTCAATGGTACGCAATTTTCATTACTCCTCGATAACTGTTCGGGCATATTACAGACATCAAATTCATATAAATTGTCTAACAACTTCAAGGATGATAACACTCAAGGGGTTGATCCGGGCTTACAAGATGATTAATTCTTGCTAATAATATTCTGAATATGGTCTTATTTAGGTGTTTCTCACAACAACCCTCACCATCCCTACCCAAATCTCAATTCCCTGTTCACCTGCCTGATTGCTTCATCAATCGAGTCCTGCAAATACCTCTCCAGCCGGTCATCTCCATCCCATCCTCCAATTCTTAAAAGCCTTGCCAGCCGCACGCATCCCAGGCCGTACAGGTCCACCACCCGCAGATATTCCCGCGTCTCAATTCCTTGCATTGCACGTCGGTATGCATTTCTGAGCAGTACTCGAATCGTTCCAATCTCCTCTGTCACCATGCCTGGAAGTTCCTTCACCTCTGGCGATAGTTGCAGTGCCTTCGCCCGCACCTGCTTGCTGATCGGTGGGCGTCCCTCACGGATCTCAATCTCATCCAATTTGCTCAAGAGCTCCTCTGCCCAAGGGCTATCCTTCCCCATCCTCATTGCTTCGCCTTTCGCTACGATGAACCCCAGCCGCTGTGCGGCTTGTGAATACACCTCTACCAGGCGTTCATTATCTTTCTCCCGTTCGAGCAAACCCCGCATCAGGGTCCTCAAGCCGGCTGTTTCTTCCTTCATCCCGTGGATATTCTCAGCCAATATTGCCTGCACTGCTTGCTGATCCTTCTTGTGCGTGTAAAATCCATGTCTGATGTTCTCCCCTTCCTTAAAGGGTTTTGCCTTCCTGTTTGGAACCTCAATCTCTTCACATTCGTACTCCTGAGTACCGTTGCACTCTCCAGCCATCTCTGGAAGCTTGCTCAGCCGGTATCTCACATATTTAATTTCCTCACTGCTGTCCATGAAAACCTTCATCCCCTCCAGGCTCTCGCCCTCATCCATCCTTAACCGAATCGCCGTCCGGCGTAAGGCCATCATGGTCAGCTTCTCTTCATCGATTCCCACTTTTCTTCCATATGTCTTTAGGCTCTCCAGGATTGCCGTGCCTGAAAGCGCCTGTTCCTCCACCCAGTCTTCTGCCTTTCCTCCCCTCACTTCCTTGCCGGGCTCTGCCAGTGGTGCAAATATAATCTTCTCAGCTCGCATCCCCTCCAGTCTGCCGCTTGCCCGCAGATACTCACGTATCGCCTCCCACACCTGGTCGGCTAGCTTCACCCGTTCCCCTTCTTCCCTCCATCTCACCCATGCTCCCTCCTCATTCACCTCCATCTGCCCCCATCGAAGCCGTTGCAGGTTTTTCATCGGCACCCCCAGGTTGAGCCTCGCCAAAAAATACGCGTAATCCCGTTTACCCAGCTCACACTCATCCCTTTTGAGCAGGTCCATGAACGCCCCCACCTCCTCTCGGGTCCATAAACTTGCTCTTTCAAACCTTTCGATCTTCAGTCTTTTAACTTCTTTCGCCGGGTTGAATCCCGCTTTGCAGGCCCTGTCCACCTGTTTCACATTACACCATTCATAAAAGCTGGCAATGATTCCTACTGCGCAGTTGATTGTGCTCCTCGCAAAGCCTTCCTGCTTCATCCAGTCGATGTGCTGTTCGATATCCTCCCGCCTCACCGCCCAGGGCATCTTGCCGCACTGTCTCACCAGCCGCCGCCACGCCATCCGCGCCTGCTTCACCGCATTTTTTTGGTAATCTCGCTTGCGTGCATCCATCCACTGCTCGAACGCCCTGCTCCACTTCTTTAGCCGTCGTGATGCACCCAATTGGGCAGAAAGCGCCGCATCGCCGAAATAAAAACTGAATAACAGCGGTATTGGTTTCTCTTCGTCCATTTTTCCTTGTTTGGATTGTTTTGTAGGGGCGATGCGAAGTCATTGCATCGCCCAATCAATATTCCGCCTCGGTCATACCATGCTTAAATATTGCTGCTCCCTGCCAGGATTGCACCTCACCCATTCCCCTCATTCAATGTAATCACTCACCGAGTTGCAATGCGCCGCACTGATCACGTATACACACAATTAATGCTTCAATTAAGTTGTCATTGCGCCTGCTCCCGCTGGTTTTCGGGGAAAGACCAGTGCTCTTTTGGTCTTGAAGCAATCTTCCTTTTCCAAATAGCTCAATTAGGCAATGTCCAGAAAGCTTTGTAGGTTGTGGTTGAGCGGTTTGTGCGAAACCCAACAATCATGACTTTAGTCATAAAATTTGATATTTTGTGTCCGTATATCATTTTATGGACGAAGGAAAAAACTCGGTGAGTAATTACTACTCTATTATAGCACATATGTTCTAATTCACAATGGGTTTATCGGAACTCGTGAATTTTTTAAGAATTCTCATAAACTCCATACAGGCAAAATATAGCACTATATCGATTGGAAAACCACCAATCGATACAGAAGACCACTGATGTTCTATTCCACAAGGGTAATTACTCACCGAGAATTGTGTAATTCATTAAGGCAGTATCAATTGTTTTTCTTGGTATCCGTGAAATCCGTGATTAAAATCCGTTGTCAGTCTTCCTTCATCAGATCTCGTTCTTTGTAGGTTGGGTTGAGCGATTTGTGCGAAACCCAACGATCCTAGCACTGTGAGTAATTACCCACAAGGGGTTTATGGATTTTTTAAGCTTTCTCATCTGGTAAAACCTGTAAACGGATTATTTAGCGGATTAGCGGATGAAATCGCCAGGGTCAGGTTAGTCCATAAATCAACCAAGCCTGCTTCCATTTGCCGTATCGAGACTTTTGTAATCGCGGAATCCCCGTTGATTCCTGGTCTGTTGGGGAGAGAATCCCTCTTGTAATGAGGGAGATGAGAGGATCTTATCCGCTTACCTGTACCAGTGCTCTTCTGTACCGGTTGTTCTTTATCGGTGCAGGTGTTCTTCTTGGTATCCGTTAATATATCCGCTGACTAGCAACCCCTTTTTACCCCTCCTGTATCGGCGAACCCAGTCCGCTCACTTTAAGCCTCCCCTGAATCTGGCTTTATCGGATTCGGGGGAGGTCTGGTCCCTCCTGGTTCTGGGGGGACTGGAGGGGGTGAGTCAGGGCGGGCAACGTGCAACCTTTTTTGGTTGCGCGTGACCCGCCCCTACGCTTCACCCATCTCGTGGACGGTTCAACAATATATATTGCAATTAATAAAGATTAGAAATGCTTGACTCTCATTTATTTTTGTTGTATGATATTGATTGAACCAAATCCTTCAAACAGATCACCTCGATCCCGGCATCAAACCACATTACAAGGTTTGATAGCAAGGAAAATCACATCCAAGCCGCTGATGGTCCACCGTCAGCGGCTGTATATTTTCCCCCGTCCCTGAAGTAAAGCCTTCTTGCGTATATGTTGCTGCCAATGGGCAATAGCCTCTATTGTTTTAAACAATAGGGTGGAAACATAATCCAAAAGATCAGTCAGTAGCAGCCTCGCGGCGTGGTAATGAAAGGAGGGTATCAGTAAAAGATAATCACAACCGATCAGCCAAGCAGAGTTGTCCAATTGCTTTTTGCGAACCTTATCCATGTAACCGGTAAGAATTAAGCCAAAAACGAGGGAACAGCGATGAGTGTCAAAACGAATAAGAATGTGATCCAATCTAAGGCGCTCAAAATGGAAGCCTACACCAAAGAGCGCGGGATGTTCAAAGCCTATCTGCTTCAAAACCCAAATTATTTCGGCAATATTGTGGGTAGTAAATTCAAACCCATATTGCCGATCGCTGGCAACACATATTATGAAGAGCTTGGTTGTCTGGGATACCACCCGCAGCAGAAGTGCCTGGAGGGCGTGGTGTATGTCTACCAGCCCTCAGGCTACGGCACCGATATCTGCGGTCCGGGCACACCGGAATTTGTGCGCTTCTACCTGTCCTTTGACAATGGAGCCACCTGGCAAGACCAGGGCATGACCAGCTTCCAGGCGTACAATATCCCCGAGGGTACCGAAGGTCGCAAGCGGCTGGAATTCGCAGTTTCCTTGCCGGTCAATCCCAAGCCAAGATTCTGTTGGACCGACCCATTGATCAAGGCGCGCGCCATCCTATCCTGGAACAACCCGCCCCCGGCTAACCTCCCCAACTGGAACCCGGTATGGGGCAATGTGCGTGAAGTCACCATCCTGCTGGAGCCACGCCGCATCATCTTCCCGCCGCATCTCTTCGAGGCCGCCAAGGTTAAGTATCCCCCCTGGTTCGAAGAATTTCTACCTCCCGATTTACCCATCGTGACCAAGCCGAAAGCCCTTAGTGCCACGGAGCTGGCCGTGCAGTACAAGGGTCAGGATGTTCCGGTGCACCGCTTCGCGTTCAAGGAACTGTCGAATTTCATATATTCCAAAACTAACTTGAACGCAGGTGCTTTTGCCACCATTCTGCCCGGGATCAAGCTCGATCCGGATATCATCGGCCAGCTCTACCCCAAAACCGATGGTGATATCAGCTATGAAGAGCTCAAGTGCATCGGTCTGGATCCAAACTTCCCCGATACCCTGGTGGGAGTGATCCAGGTGAAGAAAACGCTGGGGTATTCTGGTGCGCCCTGCACTGACGGAAGCCGTGAATACGTCACCTTCTGGGCAGATTTCGATGGTAATGGCAGCTTCGAGACCTGCCTGGGCACAGCTCACGTCCAGGTCTATGATGTGAAGGTGCCGGCTCAAGGTGTATTTTACGCCGTGCGATTGCCCGTGAACCTGGCCGAATACCGCCAGTCGTGCAAAAAGGGACCCAAGATCGTGCGTATGCGTGCCATCCTGTCATGGAGCGTAGCTGTGCCATGCAATGATCCCAACCATGTACCCGTGTGGGGCAACCGCGAAGAGACGCTGATCAACATCGCCCCGGTGGCCGGAGCACCCGCCGGAGAAATCGCCATCCTGGGCGGTATCCCCACTTCCATGATCGATCCCGTTAGCGGGCTCACCACTTCCAATGCAGTTTTCGCCACCAATAACCTGCCTCCCGATAACCCCGATGGGATTCTGCTCACCGCCGATGGCAGGCCCTGCCCGTTTGGCGGTCGTGTCACCGTCCAGGGAGCCCCGGTGCTCATGCACAGCTATAAAGTGGAGGTTACCCCTGCCGGAGGTGGCGCTCCCACTGCCGTAGTCACCGACCTTACCCTCACCCGCCAAAATGGAACCACCTGGGTGCATACCGCCAATCCAATCACGCTGCGCTTCAACTACGTCGATTGGACCCAGAATATCAACAGCGTGCTTGCCCAATGGGATACAACGGGTGATGCACTCTGGCAGGTGAAGCTCACCGTCTACGATGGAGCTGGCAACCCGCTGGGCAGTGATACGCACCTGATCCAGCTGGATAACACCTGGCCGGAAGCCTCCATCGAGATCACCACCGGCGCAGGCAACTGTGGCAAGTTCAGCATTGGAACCGTGCTGCAAGGCAACTTCGTCGCCCGCGATCTCTACCTGGGCTCCTACAGCCTGGCGACTTACCCGAGTGTGAACCCACCGGGTGTGGGAGTACCCAGCCCATCCTCCGGCCTGCTCAATACTGCGGTTGCGCCGGGTGACCCCTGGACTCTCGACACCACACTGATGGCACCCTGCGGGTATGTGATCTGGGTCCAAGCGGTGGACCGCGCCATCCGGGATAGCCAGTATGTGGGGCACTACAGCCCGGCGAGTGCCGGCTTTTGCCTGGAAGTAGGCCCCAAGAAACCGAAGTAAGCTGGGGGAATGGTTAAATCGAAAGGGGCGAAGCAGAAACATTGCTTCGCCCCTACTCCCCTGAATCCTTTCGGATTCGGGGGAAGACTGGTCCACCCTGGGAATGGGGGCAGACGGGAATTTTATCCGCTTATCCGCTACCTCATCCGCTGACCAGCAATCTCCCATTTGCCATCTGACCCATTGGGGTGTATATTATTCATTACAACCTATGACATCTCCAATTGAAATCTATCTTTCCAAAATCGAAGCGGATTTGCGTGGTGGTAAGGCGACCGAATACACTTACCGTTCATCACTTGAGGCTCTTCTGGAGGCGTTTGGTAAAGGAATTGAAGCCTCAAACGACCCCAAGCATGTAGCTTGCGGTGCACCGGATTTTATTGTTGAGCTACGCAAGGTACCGCTGGGTTATGTTGAAACGAAGGACCTGGGGGTGGACTTGGATAAGGTTGAAAAATCGGACCAGATGAAACGCTATCTAAAGGCGTTAAACAATCTGATCCTGACCGATTATCTGGAATTTCGTTGGTATGTAAATGGAGAAAGAAAGCTCAAAGTTCAGATTGCAGAGGTCGGGAAAAATAACCGCCTAGTGGTGGATACCAAGGCAGAGGATATCATTGCGCAATTACTTAGTGATTTCTTTGCGACAGAAGCTCCTACAGTGGGAACACCAAAGGAACTTGCAGAGCGGTTGGCTGGGGTGACGCATTTCATCCGAGACCAGATCATCGCAGCCCTGGAAAGCGGCGATCCGGAGCTGCAAAAAGCACTGGAACAGCAATACAAGACATTCGTAGAACTGTTACTCCCGGCACTGACACATGCCGAGTTTGCAGACTTATACGCGCAGGCTATCACTTACGGTCTATTCGCAGCCAAATTGACTGCACCAGAGGGAGTACCTTTCACTTTCGAGGATGCGTATAAGTACCTGCGCGGTAACCCGTTCCTGAGGCGTTTATTTCTTGACGTAAACGAACAACTAGACGAGATTGACATCATTCGCCCATATCTAGAGGATTTGGTGTCACTGCTCAATCGGGCAGATTTCCACAGTATCCTGAAGGATTTTGGCCGGCGTATTCGCACCGAAGACCCGGTGGTGCATTTTTACGAGACTTTTTTAGCTACGTATGATCCCAAGCTGCGTGAAAGTCGTGGGGTGTATTACACACCCGAGCCGGTGGTGCAGTTCATCGTTAATTCTGTGGATGAATTATTGAGAACACGCTTTGGCAAAGCCTGGGGGCTTGCAGATGAAAGCGTGAAAGTTCTCGACCCGGCTACCGGCACCGGTACTTTTCTGTATTATGTGATCCGGAAAATCCACGAGGAAGTGGTGGGGAAACGCAATCAGAGCGGGCTATGGAAAAGTAAAAGCAAGGAGATGCTCAAAAGAATATTTGGCTTTGAGCTCTTGATAGCACCATACGTAGTCTCGCACTTGAAACTAGGATTGTTGATGCAAACTCTGGGAGCACCACTTGAAGGGCATGACGAACGCTTGCATGTATATATGACCAACACTCTCGAAGAAGAGGTGACACGGGCGGAGACACTGGCGGGATTAGGGCTGAATATCGCCCAGGAATCGATTGACGCGGCGCGTGTGAAGAAATTGACCGATATTAATGTGGTGCTGGGCAATCCACCATATTCAAATTTTGGTGGTCTTAATAAAGGTAAATGGATTATTGAGTTGATCGATGATTATAAAAAAGGATTAAACGAAAAGAAAATCAATCTAGATGATGATTATATTAAATTCATTCGATTTGGACAGTGGCGGATTAACCGATCAGGTCAAGGCATATTGGCATTCATTACAAATAATTCATTTATCGACGGAATAACACATCGTCAGATGCGTAAATCATTAATGGAGACATTTGCCGATATTTATATACTAAATTTACATGGTAGTTCTAAAAAACAAGAGGAGTCACCAGATGGTTCTCCAGACCAAAACGTTTTCGATATTCAACAAGGTGTTTCAATAAATATTTTTATCAAAATACCAAACAATCTCCAGGAGACAAAGATTCGTTATTCTGAGATTTGGGGTTCTAGAGAGAATAAATATGATTTTTTATTAAATCATTCCCTAAATAGTATTGAATGGTTCGATGTAAACATAATCCCAAAGCATTACTTTTTTGTACCCAAAGACTTTATTGGATCTGAAGAATATGAGGAATATGCTAGCATTACCAAAGTATTTCCAGAGCATAATACAGGCATACAAACGAAACGTGATAGCTTGGTTTACCAATTTACTCTGAAAGATGTTGAGAAAGTATTAGATGACATTGAAAGACTTAATGACGATGATCTAATAAAAAAATACGATCTTCCGCCTGATGGCAGAGATTGGACAATCCAAACCACACGTCAAGATGTAGCAAATAAAAATGGAGAATTTACAAAGGTGCTTTATCACCCATTTGATAACAGATGGACTTACTATACTGGAAAAACCAAAGGATTTATGGCTTATCCTCGATATATATTGATGAAAAATGCATTGCAAAAGAATCTCTTGTTCTTAACTATTAGAAATTCATGGCGTGGAAACACCGACAATTTTTATGTATCCGAATCAATAGTAGATAAAGATGGTGTTTCTCCGTTCGATAATGTTACATTTTTTCCACTCTACGTTTATACCAGCCCTGAAGAAACCAAAGGCACGTTATTTGCACTAACAGAAACCGAACGGCGTGCAAACATTTCGGCTGAGATCATTCAAGAATTCAGCCATAAATTAGCGATGAGATTTGTGGATAATTCTAAACCCATGGATGGACAATTTGGACCAGAGGACATATTCTACTATGCCTATGCCATTTTCCATTCACCTATGTATCGAAAACGATATGCAGAGTTATTAAAGATTGATTTCCCGCGCCTGCCTTTAACAAGCAATAAAGTGCTATTCTCTTCTCTGGCGGGATTGGGAAAAGAATTGGTGGATTTACACTTGCTCAAGTCTCCTAATGTGGATGAGTTTATCACTTCGTACCCTGTCGTAGGAGATAACTGGGTGCAGAAAATTCAATTCATGCTAGATCCCAAGACTTCCGGAAGACTAGAAGGATACCTAGGACGTGTAAATATTAACCTCACGCAGTATTTTGGTGACATACCAGAAGATGTTTGGAATTTCAAGATCGGTGGTTACCAGGTATGCGAGAAATGGCTGAAAGACCGTAAAGGACGCACCTTAAGCGGAGAAGACATTAGCCATTATCAGCGCGTGGTGGTGGCGTTGAAAGAAACGATCAGATTGATGCAGGAAATCGACGAGGCTATTCCAGGATGGCCTATGGCTTAAACCTCTTCAATCTTCATCTAGTACTCAGACATCTCCTTCCACCCTTTAATAAAAGCAGAGGCGGTTATTCACCGCCTCGCAACCTGCCCCCGAAGGAGCAGGGGTGATATAACTATTTTATAGCACAACTCTGCGTGTTTGCCAATCCTGATTCTCCCATGAATAGTCCAAAACAATATTCGGTAAGCCCACATTCAAAAACCTGCCGACTTGCCCCTGCATCGATCGTTCTTTGATCGATGAACGTTCCAACGTTCTAACATGCCAACCTGCTAACGTTCTAACGATTTCTTCGGCTCCGGTACGTCCCTCCATGCCCCGCTAAATCGACCAGGAACGCCACCCCCAGCAAAAGCCATTCATACCCTGTAATGCCCCCCGGGAACAGGAATAAATACGCCAGCGTCGTCCAGGGTAATACAATCGCACCCACCAGCGTCCACAGCCAGCCCGGGAATGCCGGTAGACCCGGGATGACCCACGATCTAAACGGCAGCTCGTGCGATTGCGGGTTCGCCAGCCACCAGTACACGATACCGAGGCGCGAAATCAGCACTAAAAACAGCGTTGTGAAACAGCACATGATCTCCTCCTTGGTCGAACAATAGGTTTTGCCAGACTGAATGTATTTTAGTGCGTAGATGGTTAAAATTCAAGGGGTGCTGCTAAAGGTTCTTTTCGTCCGCCATCTTTTGTAGCCGGGATCAGCCTGCCCCCGCTGCATCTGAAGGGGGTTGATCCCGGTCATCCGCCATCACCGATGCAACCCGTTCTTCACGCACAGGCTTCTTCAACCGCTAGGGCAGCCTCAGGCAGCTCCACGGATAGGATCTGCCGGTAAGCCA
Source organism: uncultured Chloroflexia bacterium (assembly GCA_963725685.1). Taxonomy (GTDB): domain Bacteria; phylum Chloroflexota; class Anaerolineae; order Anaerolineales; family UBA4823; genus FEB-25. The sequence continues at coordinate 615,025 of CAVRYZ010000008.1, read as the reverse complement.
ACCAGCCTGTCCACAAGATCAGGATGGCACTCAGCACACCCGGGGCCCACATGCCGATGCTCCCAAACAGCAACCCTCCAATCGCGGGTGAGATCACGCGCGTGATGCTTTCCAGTGCATTGGAAATTCCGAGCATCTCACCTATCTCTTCGGTCGCCACCACCTTGGTGAGGCTGCTGGTGATGATCGTATTCACAATCCACGTCCCTCCAAACAAAGGCAGCAGGACGATCAGCAGCACCGGCAGGTCGGGGGTGATGGTCCATCCAACCAGGCCAAGAAACATCAGCCCCAAAGCCATCATGATGATGCTGTTATCGTTAAATCGTTTGGTTAGCAGTCCAATCCCCACACCCTGTACCAGCACAGAAAAAAAGCCGACATAGGTCATCACAAAACCGGTGGATTCTGAGTTCAGACCCAGCCTGTGTTGGGCGAAAAGGGCAAAGACGGACTGGAACATGACGAAAGCCAGCATCAGGCAGAATCGCACCAGCAGCAGTGGACCCACTTTTGGGCGTTTAAGCGCCCGCCTGACCGTATGGATTGTGAAAGGCGGTTGTTTATGCTGCTGGTTGGCTGCCCGGCGCTCGCGGGTCAGAGATTCAGGCAAGAAAAAGAGAATGGATAGCACATTAATAAACGACATTCCGGCAGCCGCGAACGCCGGGAGGTTATACCCCCAATGGCTGAGCACTCCACCCACGGTTGGGCCGATGATAAATCCAAGCCCAAACGCAGAGCCAATGATCCCCAGGCCTCGCGCCCGGTTGCGCTCGTCTGTATTATCGCTGATGTATGCCTGCGCCACGGTGAGGTTACCCCCGGTGATTCCATCGACCAACCGGCTGATAAATAATATGCTGATGACGAAAGCATTCACCGGGTGGGTTGCAACCCTGTCCGCCAGAAAGGTACCGATGGGTTGGGCAAATCCGAGCAGTAAATAACCGATGAAAGACCCGACCACGCTAAATAGCAGGATGGGGCGCCTGCCGAACCTGTCGGAGAGGCGACCCAACAATGGAGCGCCCACCAATGAGCCGGCCGCGTAAGCGGCTACGATGATGCCAATTACCAAAGGTGTAGCCCCAAAAGTCTCCGCGTAATAGGGTATCAGCGGGAGAATGAGACCAAAGCCAAGCATGTCTACAAATACAACCAGGAAAATATTAATTAAACGGCTGGCTTTCATGATTACCCCACTTCAACCTCGGCGCAGATTTATATTATTTGGCGGTGATTGAAATCACAGCAGCATAGATGTCAAATCATTCAAACATCTACAGAAGGGGGGAAAATGGCCTGGGATCTTGCGCGACCTTCCACTTTATCGGTCGCGTGGTGCCGCAAGCGATGTCTGTAACAAAACCCCCGCTATTACGACTAATTAGATAGATAATATCATATTATCGCTTGAATGACAAGCCTTTGACTGATCTTTGGGTGTTCCACCGTGTAAACGCTATTTATGTCCGGTGATATACTAGCTTTTTCGCTTACCAATTCTGGTGAACACACTGTGTTGAAATTCGACCCCCAAAAACACAATCGCCACTCGTTTCGCCTGAAAGGGTATGATTATGCACAACCAGGTGCATATTTCATCACCCTGGTTACTTATCATCGCGATGAGTTATTTGGCAAGATCGATAATGGCGAGATGCAACTGTCCAACCTAGGGCAAATCGTATGCGCTGAATGGAGCCATTCAAACAACATCCGTAAAGAAATTATCATCTACGATGATGAATTCGTGATCATGCCCAATCATCTCCATGGTATTGTTTGGATTGTAGGGGCGGAACGAGTCCGGCGAACCCTTCAGCCGGACGGCGTCCGCCTGCAATCAATTGAAGAAGGCGCAAGCCTTGCGCCTCTACAGGCACCCCCACGCCGGAAACCGAGGTCGTTATCATCGTTCGTTGCAGGATTCAAATCTGCGGTCACTTCCCGGGCCGATCGTGAATTAAATATGTCCGGAATATGGCAGCGAAATTATTATGACCATATCATTCGGGATGACCAGGAGCTTAAAACCATCTGGGATTACATCGATACAAATCCCCAGAAATGGCAGGAAGACCAATTACGTCCGCCCCTAACCCCCGCATTATAGGGGCGTATCTCGCCTGCTTTGATGACCCGCCTGTAGGGGCGGAACGAGTCCGGCGATTCCTTCAGCTGGACGGCGTCCGCCCTCCGTCGGTTGTAGGGGCGGAACGAGTCCGGCGAACCCTTCAGCCGGACGGCGTCCGCCCGCAATCAATTGAAGTGGGCTAAATGCATCAATGTTTTAAACGTTCCAACATTCGAACGTTTAAACGCTTATACGCCTTCCACCCTCTTAAGCACATTTATAATTTCCTCCCCATAGCGCTCCAGCCGCCACGGAACATCTTGCAGGCACTCCGCAAGATCAGCTTTCTCCAGCGGGTTCTTCGCCGCCAGCAGGCTTAACAGGTCGCGCGGCAAGATAATGTCTGACTCGACCTCCAGCTCCCTGGCTTTCAGCTTACGCCACTGCTTCAACCCCTCAATCCGCTCCATATATCGCTCATCCGGGCGCTCATTGCGTGGGCGGTGAATCGGTTTGGCTTGCAAACCCCGCTGTACAGCTTGCAGGAGGGCTTTCCCATGCCGCGTCATCTGGTGATTGGTCATCCCGGGCAATGCCTTTAGATCCTCCAAGCTTTCGGATAAGCTGCTGGCGATGGCATATAACGTATGATCGCTGATCACCTTGAATAATGGGCGGTTCCTTTGCCGGGCAACGTCTTCCCGGTACTTGCACAATTCCTGCAGCACGGCTGCCTGTTGGGGTGAGAGCTGGTGGGCGCCGTTCACCCTCCAGCACGCATTCTTCCCATTTTCATGATTGGCTTCCACCTTGCACAGGCGGCGAAAATCCTCCTGCGCCAGTGCCATCAACCCCTTTTCATTAAGCTGCTGAGCCAGCATTTCACGTATTGCGATCAGGTAGTGCGTATCCTGGCGGGCATAGTCCAGTAGAAAACCAGGCAAGGGTCGTTGTCCCCAGTTCGCGCGCTGGTGGCGTTTATCCACCTGAATATTGAACTCCGCTTCGAGGATCGATCCCAACCCCACTTCCTTACGCCCCAAGATGCGGGCTGCCAGCATGGTATCGAACAGGTTGGCAAAGCTGAATCCGAAATCCCGCTTAAGACACAGCAGGTCATATTCGGCGGCGTGAAATGTCTTTTCGATCTTGGGGTCAGCAAAGATTGGACCGAGTGGTGAAAGGTCCTGCAGCTCCATGGGGTCCACCAGGTAATCGGCTTCAGAGGTGGAGAACTGGATCATGCAAACTTGCTCGCGGTAGGCGAACAAGCTGTTAGACTCGGTATCCACTGCGATGATTTGCTGGTCAGCCATGATATTTGCCAACCGCTTCAACCCGCTCAGCTTGTTGATCGGTTGGCTGGATTCAGAAACATGCATGGGCTTTATTATAGCCCAATTCAACTTGTAGGGGCGGAACGAGTCCGGTCTGCTCTTGACCGGACGGCGTCCGCCCAGATGATTTGATCTTGTAGCCGCCATCGATGATGGCGGCCCGTGAATGCTCGCTTGTGGATGGTTTACTTTGCCGTGATCACCGATCACGGCTACAAAAGCTGCTCATCCGCCATCCTGTAGCCACCATCGATGATGGCGGCCCGTGAACGCTCGCTTGTGGATGGTTTACTTTGCCGTGATCACCGATCACGGCTACAAACGCTTTTTCACCCTGAATTCAGGTTGATCCAGCCAATACCCTACTTTTGTTTCTCCATCACCAGGGCTGATTCCCCATCCTGATAATATTTGGTCCACTCCCCCACCTTTGAATACCCGAACCGCTCGTACAGCCGGATAGCCACATCATTGGATGGGCGCACGCACAGCCTGATCTTATTCACCGGGATGTGTGCTTCGCAGGCTTGCAAGAGGGCTGCCCCGATTCCCCTGCCCCGATATTCAGGTAGGACAGCCACGGTGGCGATCCATGCCAGGCCTTCCATCCGGCGCACGTCCCCGGCAATAAATCCCACCATCTGCTGATCGCACACCGCTTTCAAGCGCACCACTCCCCCAAAGGTCAACACGCCGATCAGGTCCAACAGCGGCCAGGCATCCGTGGGGAAGGAGATTTGCTCCAGACGCCGCAGGGCACCCAGGTCGCGCAAGTTCGCCTGCTCGATAGCTATACCAGTGTCTGATTGGGCATTGAGTACAGCACGCATCGATTTATCAATAAAATAATTGTCTCATGGATGGTTAAATGATTCGCAATACGGAATACGTTTTTAGCGTATTCCGTATTGCGGTCTATTTTTATTTATGCTTTATTTCTGCTCGCCCTTTTGGTCACCCTTTATGAAATTGCTGATCATGCTGGTGAATTCGAGCGGGAAGATGAACTTGGTGGAAGCACCCGCACCAATCGATTTGAGCGCTTCGAAGTACTGCAGGGTCATCGTCTTCTGGTCCACCGTCTGGGCTATGGCATAAATCTTGTCCAGGGCAACCGAGAAGCCATCAGCCCGCAGTACCTGGGCTTGCTTTTCACCTTCTGCCACCAGGATGTTGCTCTGCTTCTGACCTTCAGCGCGCAGGATGGCGCTTTGCTTCTCACCATCTGCCACGTTGATGGCAGCTTCGCGCGTACCGGTGGATTCGGTCACCACAGCACGTCGGATACGCTCGGCTGACATCTGGCGGTTCATCGCGTCTTGCACTTCGCGCGGCGGGATGATCTCGCGGATTTCCACGTTGGTCACTTTAACACCCCAACGCTCGGTCACTTCGTCCAGGCGGGTACGCAGCATATTGTTAATGTGCTCCCGCTCCGAGAGCACCTCGTCCAGCATAATTCCGCCGATGACTGCACGCAAGGTGGTAGTGGCCATGCCAAGCGCGGCTGCTTCAAAGTTTCCAACCTGCACAACACTATCCGTGGGGTTTAAAACCTTGTAAAACCACAGGAAATCGATGCTGATCGGAGCGTTATCCTTGGTGATTGAAGTCTGATGTGGAACCTCACGCACCTGCTCACGCAGATCCACTGAGACAGGTCGATCAACGATTGGAATCAGAAAGACAATGCCAGGACCTTTAGCGCCGATGCAACGACCCAGGCGAAAGACCACCAAACGGTTATACTCCGGCACCACCCGGATGGCACTGGCAAGAAGGATGATCGCCAAAACGACGGCACCTCCAGCCAGGCATAAGACAATGGTTAATTGTGTTCCTTGCATAATTTACCTCCTCAGAGAATGGGCCGAACGGATATTGAGATAAGATTTTTACTTGTTATCGGGCAAACTTTCAACCTCCAGGATAAAACCATCACGCTTGACCACACGGACCTGGCTGCCCTCAGGGATCTTTACTGCACTTCGGGCGCTCCATAACTCTGATCCGATTTGCACAGAGCCCTCATTGAAGACTTCAGTCCGGGCTTCGCCCACCTCACCGATGATTTTTGCCAGGTCATGCCGGGGTTTAATTTTTTCGGTTTCCAATACTTTCGTCGCGGCAATCCAGAGATAACCGCTGGCAATCAGCGAGGCGATGATCGCCAGGAAGGGATTCACGCCTGGTTGCCACCAGCTTGGACCTTGAAACAGGTAGGTAGAGCCGATGACAAATGCAATCAACGCAATAACCAGAAAGATCAGGTTGCGCGATTTTCGAACTGCCAGGATAAATGGAATCACGCCGATGATCAATATCACTAGTGCCCACAGGTTAATGGGTTGGGTCAGCTGGCTTATCTCCCAGCCAGTCAGGAACAAGACAAATAAAGCACCAACTTCCAGGATACCTGTGCCAGGGGCAAAAACTGCCATTATAGCCAGGACAATTCCTACCACTAAGAGCAAGTAAGCAACATTAGGATCAATCAAAATTTCCATGGTTGTATCCTCCGGGGCGATTTGATTATACATCAGATTGGGATATTGCCTCTCATTCTCTATTATGCATCCAAATCTATATCTGCGACTAAGAAAACCTCAGGATTTGGTATGATATAGGCATGCAGCCATTTTCACTTCTACTTGGGTTGGGTGCGTTCGCGGGCTTGCTGTTATCTGGTTGGCGGGCACCTCAAAAAGAGCGACTGCGTTATCTGGACGCAGGCGTATTGACTCTGCTGGGTGCCCTGCTTGGCAGTCGAGCATTGGCAGTAGCAGTTAGTTTTAGTTATTATCAGACCCATCTGAGTGAAATCATTCAAGTGTGGAAGGGTGGACTATCGAGCATCGGGGCGCTGATTGGAGGATTATTGGCAGTGTTAATCATCTCCCTGTGGTGGAAAATCCATCTGGGTTTACTGGCAGATGTTCTCCTACCCTTGGCTGGCACCCTGTCAGTTAGCTCCTGGATGGGCTGCTGGGTGAATCGTTGTGCCTATGGAATGCCTTCAAATAGCTTGTGGGCACTCCCTACCCGGGATGAGTGGGGAGTATTGGCCGATAGAATTCCAGTTCAGTTTATGGGGGCATTATTAACCCTGTTTTTGATCTGGTTGTTGGATCGATCAGCCAGGCGCATGCCTGTACAGGGGATGAATGCAGCCCTGGGATACTATGCGATCTCAGTTATTGTGTTCCTGCTCTCCTATTTGCGGGCTGACCCAACCCCCATCTGGAATGGCTTACGCCTGGAAGCCTGGGGTGCAATAGGAATCATGATATTTTCATCATTTATAGTAGTGGTATTATTATTTAATTGGCAATACAAAAAGTATCATGTTCCCCAGGAATAAGGTTTATAAGCTGGGGAGGTGAATATGAAGGTAAAAATCGCACTGGCGCAAATCAATACAAAATTAGGGGATGTCAGCGCCAATCTTGAAAAGCACCTCGAGCTGATTCGCAATGCCCAGGCACAAGGGGCAGAGCTGATCATCTTCCCTGAGTTATCGCTGACTGGCTACAGCCTGCAGGATCTCGTTCCCACTGTTTCTCATAAGCCCACAACAGGTGACCCAATATTCCAGCCGCTTTTGGAAGCCAGCCAAAAAATCGATATCGTGGCTGGTTTCGTGGATGAAGATTTGCGCCACCGCTTCTATATTTCCACCACCTACTTATCCGCAGGTAAGGCGCTCCATGTTCACCACAAAGCATATTTACCAACTTATGGCTTGTTCGATGAGGGCCGCTTCTTTGCCTGGGGTGATTCAATCCAGGCATTTGATACCAGATTTGGGCGGGTTGGGATTTTGATCTGCGAAGATTTCTGGCACGCCAGCCCACCCTACTTATTATGGCTGGATGGAGCCGACCTGTTCCTGTTCACTTCTGCCTCACCGGGGAGGGGTCTTGGCAAGCAACCTGCCCTTGAATCAGCCCGCTGGGTGGAGGATATTAATCGCGCCTACGCCAGCCTGTTTACCTCCTTTGTGGTGCATTCCAACCGGGTAGGTTTTGAAGATGGGCTAAATTTTTGGGGAGGCTCAACAATTTATGATCCCAATGGCGAGCTCGTAACCAGATGCACTTACCACGAAGAAACGCTTCAGATTTCAGAAATTGATCTGAACCAGCTCCATCGGACGCGTGCACGCCTTCCATTGTTACGCGATGAACGCACAGCCTTAACCATGCGCGAGCTACAGCGAATCCTTGGATGTGATCAATCATCGTGAAGCCGTTTACGGAGTGGCTGGTTGTAAGATGTATAATATGACCGCAAGTCACAAATTTCTTCTCGAGTGATAGATGGTATGGAACACGAAAAGATAGATCTCTCAATAAATACCGATACTGCCCGGCAGATTCTCACCGGTTTTATCCGCACCGAGATCACCCGGGCTGGTTTCTCACGGGCAGTAGTCAATCTCTCAGGCGGTTTGGACTCTTCCATCTCGTGCTTCCTAGCCGCTGAAGCGCTGGGGGCTGAGAATGTGATGGCTTTATGCCTGCCATATAAATCCTCAAATCCTGATTCAAACGAGCATGCCAGGCTGGTGATCGAAGCATTAGGCGTCCAATCGCTCACCATCCCTATCACCGGCATGGCAGATGCACTGATTGGACAGTTCCCGGAAATGAACCGGGTGCGCCAGGGCAATATCATGGCACGCGTACGTATGATCGTCCTATACGACCAAACGGAAGCATTTCACGGCCTGGCAGTAGGCACGGGGAATAAGACAGAAATCCTGCTCGGCTACACCACCTTGTATGGCGATTCTGCCAGTGCGATCAACCCTATCGGTGACCTGTACAAGACGCAGGTGCGCCAGCTGGCGAAAGCCATCGGCATCCCACAAGTGATCATTGATAAACCTCCTACCGCTGACCTTTGGCTTGGACAGACTGACGAAGGCGAGCTCGGGTTCACTTATGCTGAAGTGGACCAATTGCTTTACCTGCTGGTGGACCAGCGTTACAGACCGGAAGATTGCGTAGAAGCAGGCTTCTCCGAAAACTTTGTGCGCCTGGTGATGGATCGGATTCGGCGCAGCCAGTTCAAGCGGGTGTTGCCGCCCATTGCCAAGCTAACCAACCGTACGGTTGGGTACGATTTCTTATACTTACGCGATTGGGGCACCTGACAAAATCTCGCGCTGGCAAGCGCAAACTTCAACTAGTCTCCTATTCTAAAAACTAATAACTTTACAGCTATATTGGCCACTTCATGATCCACATTCCACCGTCGCTCCATCACCGTCGCTTCAGATTGTTGTGGCTGGGTTTATTGATTTCCATTGCCGGCTCACAAATGCAGCTGTGGGCACTGTTCTGGCACATCCGTACAATAACCGACCAGCCGATCGCCCTGGGGGCAGTCGGGCTGGCGCGCATCCTGCCCGTTATCGTCTTCTCGCTGATCGGTGGGGCGGTAGCAGATAGTCTAAACCGGCGGCGGATTCTGTACCTCACCCAAACCGGGATGGCGCTGGTGGCTTTCGCCCTGGGGTGGTTGACCCTTGCCGGGCACATTGACCTATGGCACATCTACCTGCTGACGGCTTTACAAGCCGTTGCCCAGGCATTTGATGGACCCGCTCGCCAGGCACTGGTGCCTAACCTGGTTCCTTCTGCTGACCTTCCGAATGCGTTCAGTCTGAATTCCATTGCCAACCAGGTCGGCGCCATCATCGGACCAGCCCTGAGCGGGTTTATCATCGCGGCGGGTGGACTACCTTATGTCTACATCATCAATGCCATCTCATTCCTGGCAGTCATCGTAGCGCTTTTCATGATGGGTCCGGTAGAACAACAAAAAACGAGCACTACCTCCCGGAATGGTGCCATCAGCTTTTCAGCGATTTCCGAAGGGGTACGCTTCATTCTCAAGCAACCGCTGATTATTTCCACCATGATTCTGGATTTCTTCGCCACATTCTTTGCCTCGGCGAATACGCTCATGCCGATCATCGCCATCGATGTGCTGCACGTGGGTGCGGTATCTTATGGCTGGCTCTCGGCAGCTCAGGCGATTGGAGCGATGGTGGCGGCTCTGATCATCTCGCAGATGCGCGAAATCCGCCGCCAGGGTATGGTGTTCATGCTGGCAGTGGTGGCATTCGGTCTTGCCACGATTGCCTTCGGGGCTGCACGGATTTTCATCCTGGCAATGATTGCCTTGATCATCGTGGGGGCAGCTGATACAGTCTCCACCATTATCCGCAACACCATCCGCCAGCTAGCGACCCCCGATTACATCCGTGGGCGCATGACCAGCGTCAACCAGATTTTCTTCCAGGGCGGGCCTCAATTAGGTGAAGTGGAAGCCGGGCTGGTTGCCCAGCTGCTTGGGGCACCCTTTGCCGTCATCAGCGGCGGCGTGGGGTGCATCCTGGCAGTCATCTGGATCGCCCGCCGCTGGCCACAGATCCGTAAATACAACGGCGATGAGCCGGTCGTGGCTGGCACACCTGCCAGCTGACCTGATCTGCTATAATCGCAGTATGAAAGCCTCCCCAACCTCGCCTGAAGTCTATATTTGTGTGGATGTGGAAACCGCCGGACCCATCCCGGGAGATTACTCGTTATTATCCATCGGGGCTTGCACTGTATTCGGGCCGCAGTCTACTTTTTATATCGAGCTAAAACCCATCAACGAGAAGAACACCCCGGAGGCTGCAAACGTGCATAAGCTTTCGATACCACGCTTGATGCGCGAAGGGGTTACCCCTGAAAAAGCTTTGAAGGATTTTGAGAATTGGCTGAATATTCAGATAGCTCCAAACCAGGAGCCGGTATTTGTGGCTTTCAACGCCGCTTTCGATTGGATGTTTATTAACTACTACTTTATCCATTACCTCGGGTACAACCCATTTGGACACGCTGCCCTGGATATCAAGGCACTCTACATGGGAAAGGCTGGAGTCCCCTGGTTGCAGACTTCTTGGAGATACATCGACTCAACCGCTACCGAGAATCCCCAACTGACGCATCATGCCCTGCAAGACGCACTAGACCAGGCGGAGCTATTTAAAAAGATACTTGCTGGTATGCACGAATAAACTTGATACTAGGAGATGAGCAACGATGACTGAAGATAATTTACCCACCCCGGCTACAGACCTGGCACGGATTGTAGAATCAGCCCACCGCCTGGGTATTGAGCTCGATGAGGCCGAAGCCCTCCAATGGATGACTGCCATCGCTTCCTTCGATTCATCGATGGAGATATCGGTGGACGTGGATAGTGGCGTCTTTGGCAACAAGATCGTCATGCTGGATTTCAGCCCGCGCGAGCTGGCACATTTCAGGCAGGTGGGACGACTGGTAGAATTCTATGATGAACCTGGAGTCGTGGAAACTGCGCTGGCTCTATCGGGCTCATCTGCGCAATCCAAGATCCAAACCTATCCAGGTGATTGCGACTACTTCGAGCGCATCAATATTAGAGCTGAAACACGCGAGCTAGCTTGCCAGATCCTCTCCAGATTGATGCGCGATAAGGCACTCGGCAGTCGTAAAGGCCCAACTTACCAATTGATAGAAGTAAAGTATGGGAATTATCCTTTCGACGTATTGAGAGGCGAGCGATTGTCACGCGCTGGTTCCCCGGTTTCCTGGAAGCCGGATGAGATCCAAAATGGACAGATCGAAGCAAAAAATCCAGATGGAACACCTGCCACGGTCAATTGGAATGACGTCGAGGCTAATCCTGGTTGGTGTAAGCTGGATTGGGTCATCGCGGACCCGGTGCACGGCCAGCTTTCAAATGCCAGCAACATGCTCGATGTGACCTGGGAGGCTCCGGATGGCTCGATCACGCCGCTGGATGGTTATCTCGACCCCTACTTTCAGGAAGTCTATTTGGAAGCCGAATCCATCCCGATTTTCTCCAAGCTGGCCAAGCACGTTTCCGCGGATGCTTTGGATAATTACATCAAGCAGTTGGAACACGAAGTCAACAAGTACCTGACGAAGGACGTGAACTATGGAAAGGTTGCCAAACGCATGTACAACATCTTCCGGCTCACCGGGCGCTACGAGGACGCAGCCTTCCTGCGCGATTTATTTGATGAGCCCACCACCATGCTATACCAGGTATGGTCGTTGATCCGTACGGTCGATGATGCATGCAAACCAGATACACAAATTACTTTAGACCAGCTGCTCTCCCAGGCTGATCAGCTGATCATATCAGTGATCCATGTATTGGAAGGGGGTCAAGAAGAGGAAATCGTGCGACTGTTACTAAGGTTCAGGGATGCTTTGAGCAGACAGGATTGTGGACTGGAATTGAGTGGTCCAGCTGAAGCAGCCCGGGCTGAGGTGATCAACCTGGTGAATAACTTCTTCTATGAAAAATTGTCGGCGGTGCCGACGATTAAAGCCTACATGGAAGGCTTCAAGGAGGCGGGATAGGAAATCAAGGAAGGGTGAGAGCACTATGGCAAGTTTGACCGATCAGGCAGGGGGCATGAAAGTAACCGGCGGCGAGGCGATCGAGCGCGCCCACCAGGCATGGCAGGAAAGCATGCTGCGCCAGCTGGATGTGCTGCGGGCAGAGATTCAGGCCACCTTACCGGGCAGGCTGGCAGTTAATTGCGGTGGCACACTTGAGAACCTGCAAATCCGGTTGACTTATTGGGGGCAAGCTATTGGTATTTCCTGGCCTGACCTGAAAGCATGGAAACTTTCGAATGGAACAGAATGCTCCGTGTACGATGCAGGCATGCTGCTGTACTACCTGCGGGAAGCAGATGGGACCCCCATGGCAGAACGCTGGATAGGCTACCGTGAACTTCCGGGGGGGAGTTTTTACAGCCAGGCCTTCCAGGGCTTCGCCGGCGACCGCCTGGCACGTACTTATGGTGAGCATCCCGAAATATACACCCTGGCAGCCACTGCCCTGGATGGGATTTCCCTGACCGGATTACCGGGTATAGCGTACGCCTTCGAGCCATTACCGCGCATCCGATTGGCAGCCATCCTCTACCCGGGCGATGACGAGTTCGCGGCGCGTGCCTCGGTGCTGTTCGATGCCGCCTCCAGCCACTACATGACCACCGATGGCCTGGCATTATTAGGGTCAGGCCTGGTGGGCAGGCTCATCCAGGCTGGGAAAAGTAAAGAAAGATCACACAAAGGATAAAATAAAGGACCCAAGAGTTCACAAAGGATTGATTAAATTAAAATACAAGGGAATACCAAACACCTTCTAAAACCAGTCGTGTACGTGCAGAGGATAAAATCAAGGATCGCATAAAGAAAATGCAGGTGACCGCAGGTCTTCCCTCGTAAACCAGGGGGTGGATTCTCCCCGAAAATCAGCGGGGACAGGCGCAATGACAACGATGCGGGTATCAAGGACAAAATCCCAGACTGGCGGAATCCCTCCCAACAATATACTTTGTTTTGGTAGGAGGGGATTACTGTCAGCGGATTACATATCGGATTAGCGGATGAGGAAGCAGAGCGAATAGTCTTACGGTGGGTATTCGGGACAAAACCTCGGATAGGAGGATAACTGTCATGCAAAAAGCCGGGATCAACGATCCCGGCTACAGAAGAAAGCATATGGTTTATATTTGTTGGGAAGGGGATCCAGGAAAGAACCCCGAACAGGAAGATTCTCGACCTACTTTTCCCGCCCTTTCGTGAGGTTTATTTAGACGAGGCAATTTAAGTGTCAGAACCGAGGACCTCGCAGAAACAATTGTAGGGGCAGGAAATTTCGTGCTCCTACAATTGTTTTCCATAAAACCCTTGGTGTCCGTCGTGTCATTTGAGTCTTTTTTTTAAAACCCTTCGAGCTTTGACATATCTGCCACACCGCTCCCAAGGGCAACAATACGCTGCAGCAGCGCCAGGCGGTTCTGCCGTAAGGTTGCATCCTCTGCCATCACCAACACCTCATCGAAGAATTGATTAACCTGCGGGATCATGAGCAGGAAGGCAGTCAGGAAGCTATCCGCCGAACGGTGTCGGGCCATATGCAATGATTTTTCTGCCAGCAGCAGGGCTGAATATAAGCTTTCTTCAGCTTTTTCCGCAAAGCTTTGCGGATTCACAGCGTAGGATTCGCCCACAGGGCGCGTGATGCGTACGCAGCGTGCATAGGCTGGCAGAATGGAATGCCAATCCGACCGTTTCACCCAGGCAGTGAGCTGTTCGACCGATTGATACGCGCGGGCGGGGTTGAACCCTTGAGCGGCCACAACTGCCTCGACGACATCAAAGTGGAATCCGTTTTCGAGCAGCGAGTTGCGCAAGCGCTCCACAATGAAACCCAGGCAGGCTGATAAAGTAACAGGATCCATGGGGATGGGCAGGAGCCTGGCGGCAGATTCCAACCCATGGCGCAGGTCAAAACCCGTATTTAAGGCAATCAGAGCCTGCACTAGCCCAAGCGCAGCCCGTCGCTGGGCAAATGGATCACGCGCTCCTGTGGGAGCCATACCTGCTGCAAACAAGCCTGCCAAAGTATCTAACCGGTCAGCCAATCCAACCAGCAAACCGGGGCACGTCCTGGGGAGAAGATCACCAGCAAAGCGCGGCAGGTAGTGCTCAAAAATTGCCTCTGCAACCGCCTCACTCTCACCTGATTCAATGGCATAATATCTACCCAGCATCCCCTGTAAGGAAGTCATATCGATGACCATTTTTGTCGCCAGGTCGGCTTTACACAACTCAGCAGCCCGGTGGGCGATTGAAGATTCCTCTGGATTAAAGGTAAGTGCCGGTGAAAGCTCATCCACCAGGGCAGTGATGCGGTGGGTTTTATCCAGCATGGAGCCTAACCTGGTTTGAAACACCAATGTGCCCAGGCGAGGGAGAAAATCGGCCAGCGTGTGCTTGCGATCATCTCTTACAAAGAAATCAGCATCTGCGAAACGTGCCCGGATCACGTGTTGGTTGCCTTCGGTGATCAATTCAACCCCGGAGATGGATTTGCCCTCCCGTGAGGGGTGATTGGCGACTGTGATGAAATAAGGCAACAGCTCGGTCTGATCAACCACGGCTTCGTTTTGGGCCAATTTCGGTTTACGCCCAACATGAGATGCCAGCTGAAAGATTGGGAAATAACGCTGGTGTTTTTTCATCACCGAAATGAGCACCAGGCGCGGTAGGTGCAGGTACGCCGGGTCAAATGATCCCAACACTGCCGTGGGAGATTCAACCAGGTTGGCAACCTCTGAAAGCAAGGTTTCATCGGGTAAATCCCGCCCATCAACCGATTCAGCCAGGGCTTTAATTTGTGCCTGGATGACCGATAGGCGCTGGCTTTTTTCCAGGATGATGCCCTGGGCAAGCATCTGACTGAAATAATCAGCTGCATCTCTGACCATGAATTCGGCTGGTTGAGTGGTGCGTAAGCCACGCGTAAGGTTCCCAGACTTCACCCCTGCATACTCAAATGGGATCACCAGGTCACCAAACAGGGCTACCAGCCAGCGGATAGGCCGTGAGAAATAAATGTTGGAACGGTTCCAGCGCATGGATTTATCAAATCGCAAGGAAGCAATCAGACCAGGCAGGGCTTCACTGAGCACCTTCACGGCTACACGACCCACTTGCCTGATTGTGGCAGCAACATAGCGCCCCCCGTCCATCTCCACCACCTGTAAATCATGCACGCTGACCCCTTTGCTGCGGGCAAAGCCTTCTCCGGCCTTTGTGGGGGCACCGAATGAGTCGAAGGCGCGCTCAGCCGGCGGACCCTTGACCAGCTGTTCCAGGTCAGGCTGGTGTGGTGCAACCCCCTGGATGTGCACTACCTGTCGGCGAGGAGTTCCCAATACTTGGATCTCACCATAGGCCAGGCGCAGCTCATCCAGCAGGGAAGGTAATTTACTTTTAATTTGCTCCAGGGCAGAGTCCAGGTCACCTGCGGGTAATTCTTCAGTGCCTATTTCGAGCAACAGGTCAGCGGGTGTCGTTCGAGGTGGTGTGCTCGCAGAAGCAGCCTGGTGTGAGGTCGACGACCCAGCAGTGATGTTTTCATCCAGCCAGGGATATTCCAGGTGCTGGCGTTGAGCCAGGTAAGCCTCAGCCACCCGTCGCGAAATATCGCGCATGCGTCCAAAGTAAGCCTGGCGCTCAGTGATACCGATAGCACCGCGCGAATCGAGCACATTGAAGGTATGTGAGCACTTGAGCACATAATCGTGCGCCGGCAAGACCAGGTGCTTCGCCAGGCAGGCATTGGCTTCCAGTTCGTACAGGTCGTACATGGCCTTGAGGCGTTCTACGTCTGCCACTTCAAAGTAGTAGGTGCTTTGTTCTTGCTCAGCCTGCAGGTTGACGTCTCCACTGCTGAGCCTGTCATTCCAATGGATGTTCGTGAAGCCATCCACGCGCTGCAGTGAGATGGCAATGCGGTCCAACCCGTAGGTGATCTCCACAGAAACAGGGTCACACAGGGTTCCCCCCGCCTGCTGGAAATACGTGAATTGAGTGATCTCCTGCCCATCCAGCCATACTTCCCAACCCAAGCCCCAGGCACCCAAAGCGGGCGATTCCCAGTTATCCTCCACGAAGCGCAAGTCATGCAGCTGCGGGTCGATTCCCAGGGCAGCCAGGGAAGCGATATAGAGTTCCTGGGCATTGCCAGGGTCAGGTTTGAGAATCACCTGGAACTGGTAGTGCATCTGCATACGGTTGGGGTTCTCGCCATAACGCCCATCATCCGGGCGAATGGAGGGCTCCACATAAGCCACTTTCCAGGGTTCTGGTCCCAGCACCCTCAGGGCGGTAGCAGGGTTGAGCGTCCCTGCACCCACCTGCAGGTAGTAGGGCTGCCAGATCAGGCAGCCGTGGTCAGCCCAGAAGTGCTGCAGGGTGAGGATGATGGATTGGAAATCGAGAGGTTTGGTCATGGTGGCTCTTTAATAATTGAGATTTTGGTTTAGATCAGGGAGATTATAACCGTAAATAAGCGGAGGTCCGCGGATCTAAATAATAAGAACACCACCAAGGACGCCAAGGACACGAAGGTGCACAAAGTAGGAAGTTAACTGAACGTCCTCCGATATAAAGGACACAATGTTTTTGATGATATTAATATCAGGAGAAGGCATGCAAAAGAAAGAGTTGTCAAATAGGAGAAAAATAAGCGTACTATATAAATAGATATGGGAGATCGAATAACCCATTGGGTAAGGGAGCTGATCAGCTCCCTGGATATGGCCAATCACCTGATAACCGCATCCCCGAATCATTTGTTCCGCTGAGCAGTATAGGGCGATGTAAAAAGGGTACTATCACCTATCATTGGTAAATAAGCCATATAATTAGAATCTGGAGCCGCATAAATTATGGAAGAAACAATTCTACTTGGACGGGAAAGACAGATACGCAAAGTATCCCAGGCAATGTGGAAACAACATCTGGCTCAAAATGCAGGTAACAGTCCCGCGATCGGATTCATGACCGGTGCACATCACGCGGTACGTAACTTTGTGGTAAAGGAGCTGGCAATCTCGCAACGACCCGTTGAGCCAAAATCCATCTCGGTGAAATTGAACCTGCCGCTTGACCAGGTGAATAACATTTTGGATGAGTTGGAACGAAAGCTTTTCTTCCTTGTGCGGAACGATCAAGGAGAAGTCGCCTGGGCATATCCCGTGACCGTTGAGACTACGCCTCACAGGTTGAGTTTTAATAGCGGTGAGCGATTGTACGCGGCTTGTGCAGTAGACGCCATCGCGGCGCCCTTCGTGCAAGGGCATCTACAAAACAAGGTTATTGCGGTTGAGATTGAAACGAAGTGCAAACATTGTGAGCAGAGCTTGCACATCTTGATCGACAGCAACATGAAGGTATCTGTTCGTGAAGAGGGTGCAACGCCGCTGGTATTCATGCCAGATGTAGACTGGGAGAAATTCTCACAGCGCACCATCATCGACGCATACTGACGGAATTCAGTCTTCTTCTGGTCAGAAGAACACGCACGGGAGTATCGGGCGAAGGTGAAACAAGTTAAGGGCATTTACCTTACCCTGGAACAATGTGCGTATATGACACCAACCACACAAGGATCATTGTTTGGATTTACGTAGACAAATTGGTGCCGATATTGATGAACATGAGTAATTGGAAGTTTATATTCTATTAAGCTATTTCGATAAAATATATAAGATTTATATGGTTTAATTGTCTTAATTTTTACTGTGCGAAAGTAAATAAAGTGGGGAAGCTAAAGGAGCTCAGGTCATTCTGATGAATATTTTAGTGGCTGGTGCGAGCGGTTACATTGGTGGGCAGCTCATCCCACGCCTGCAGGCCTTGGGGCATCACGTGGTTTGCCTGGTGCGCAACCCTGAGCGGCTGAATCATTACCGCTGGGAAAGCGTGGAAATCCGCCAGGCTGATTTACTTAACCCAGCCAGTCTGGGCAGGGTAATGCAGAGTATAGACGTTGCATATTACCTGGTGCATTCCATGGCAGACGGGGTGCAAGGTTTTATAGAGCGCGATTATTCAGCGGCAGAGAATTTCGGTGCAGCGGCAAAGGCTGCAGGTGTGAAGCGCATCATCTACCTGGGAGGCCTGGGGGAGCGCGGCAACCTTATTTCGCCGCACCTGGAAGCCCGGCAGCAGGTGGGAGATAGGCTGCGTAGCTCAGGAGTACCGGTAACAGAGTTTCGTGCTGCCATCATCATCGGCTCTGGTAGTATGTCGTTCGAGATGATCCGCTACCTCACCGAAAGGCTACCGATCCTGGTCACCCCAAAATGGATCACTACCCTCTGCCAACCCATTTCCATCGAAAACGTCTTGGATTACCTCACCCTGAGCCTGACTGAGCCACGATCCATTGGATCCATATTTGAGATCGGTGGACCAGATGTTCTGACCTATAAAGATATCATGTGGGGATACGGCAGGGCACGTCATCTGAATAGAAAATTGGTAAATGTTCCCTTCCTCAGCATGCCCATACTGGCTATTGGTGCCGACTTAGTCACCCCGCTCCCCTACCCATATCTACGCATCCTCATCGAAGGGTTGAAGAGTGAAGTGGTGGTGCGTGACCCAAGTGCGCAGGAATTGTTCAGCTTAAAGCTCACCTCCTATGCCAGCGCGGTGAAACAGACATTGGAATTTCCGGGAGATGGGGAAGTTTGTACGTATTGGAAGGGTGGGAATGCCAATCTCCTGCCGGGTAAAACGCACAGGGATGTCGAGGGGGTATTCATCGAGCAACGCCGTGTGGAGACCGTAGCCAGCCCTGAAGAAGTATTCAATACGTTTGCTGGTCTCGGTGGAGAGAAGGGCTGGTATTTTGGGGATTGGCTCTGGCAATTGCGCGGCCTGTTGGACAGGCTGGCAGGAGGTCCGGGTATGCGACGCGGATGGCGACGCCAGGAAGGACTACAAGCAGGGGATGTGCTGGATGGTTACCGGGTGGACTTTATCGAGGCAGGTCACATGATTCGCCTGCGCAATGAGATGAAGGCGCCTGGTCCTGCCTGGATGCAGTTTGAAGCCATTCTGGGTAGCCGTGGGAAAACCATGTATATCCAAACCGCATTCTTCGCGCCGCGTGGAGTCCCTGGACTGGCATATTGGTATGCGTTATATCCGTTCCACCAGGTCATTTTTAATGGGCTTGCCCGAGCAATCGTGGGGCGTGCCAAAGCTGCAAAAATGAGCGAGAAGGCGGATGCAGTCTAAGGAAAGAAAACCACAACGGACACAAAGGGCACAAAGAAATCACCTTCAATGTCATTATGTGGGGAGAGCCTTAGGCACCGATGCGATTTTGAATTGTCGTGATACCGCTTTCCGGTGGTACGAAAGCGTCGGGTTTGGCGTGTTTCGTGAAGTGCTGGTTTAACGTAAGGATTATAATGACCTCCTGAGCTAAAGAAGGTATTTTCTCGGCCCAATATAATAGAACCGACTGAGAGACGGAGAGATTGAAATGGCTATCGATTGGGAGGCATGGAAATTCTTGTTGGGGGAATGGGAAGGTGCGAATGAGGCTGACCCAGGCGGGGGATCTGGCAGGTTCTCATTCCGCTTCTACCTGGATGAAAATATTCTGGTGAGGAAGAGCCGCACGATTTTCCCCGATACCAAGGAACGCCCAGGCTTCACCCATGATGACCTGCTGATTATTTATGAAGAATCAAGCGGTATAAAACGGGCTATCTATTTTGATAATGAGGCGCATACGATCCAGTATGAGGTTAATGTTTCTCCAGACCAGAAAAAGATCGCCCTGGAGAGCAGACCTGTTCCTTCGCAACCTCAATTCCGGTTCACTTATATCAAAACCGGCGATGATACCCTGGATGCCAGATTTGAACTGACGCCTCCAGGGGACCTTGGTGCATTTTTCGTCTATCTCGAAGGTTCGTCCAGGCGCATAGGCTCAAAATGAGCGTATTCATTTCGATGCTGCGAGGCATCAATGTGGGAGCACAAAAAAGGATGCCGATGGAAACCTTGCGTGGTATTTATACCCAGCTAGGCTTTACCCATGTCAGGACGTATGTGCAGAGCGGAAATCTAGTTTGCGAGTGCCCTGAACAAGATCCAGCCAGCCTCACCAGGTTGATTGAAGCTCAAATCGAGCATACCTGTGGTTATCGTGCGGAAGTGTTCATCCGGCAAGTGGGTGAGATTCAGCGTATCCTGGCAGGCAATCCATTTCTCAAGGACCGGAATGAGGACCCCAGCAAGCTACATGTGAGCTTCTTTTACCAGGCTCCATCCGAAACTGGATTGAGCAAATTGATCGTCCCAGATGGAATTCGTGATGAGTTCGTTTTAGGAGAGATGGCAGTCTACCTTTTTTGCCCAAACGGGTATGGGAAGTCCAAACTCACAAATGGCTATTTTGAGCGAAAACTTGGTATGCCGGTGACGACGCGTAACTGGAATACGGTGAATGCGCTGTATAAACTGGCGGTGGAGGGGTAGGTAGTCTGGAAATTTAAGAAAACCACGAAGGTCACAATGGACGCAAAGTAGAACTATTAATATATAAAGAACTTGAAGTTTTGACACTGATGATCATTAATGAGAATAAGGGTTATGAGGAGATTGGTAGTGGAGGAGTGGGTGAGCTCAGCGAGATTCAACATTACTGACTGTATGGGCGCAGGGGAAGAATTTGAACCTCAGGCCTGGGAGTTTTCCCCTGCGCCCCTACCAGATACCCCAAAGCTATTGTTGAGCTTTCAAAATAGTACCCTTTCTTCATTCAAACAAATCACTTGCGATGCATCGTCGCGAATGCCGTTTGATTCGATACAATTGCAAGAAACACTCTCGATGATGCTTCCAGGAACTAGAGATGCTTCCGGAACGATTTATTGAAAAGCATTTAGAGATAGTTTCGCCTGAGCTGCGCGATATCGTGCTGGAGATCAGGAACATCGTCGCCAGGGTTGCCCCCGGGGCAACGGAGAGGCAACACAGCCGGGGGTTTTCCTATTATTTTAAAGAGCGAGGTGGACCAGTGAGCGCAGGCATTTGCCAGATTGGTATCTACCGTGACCACGTCAGACTGGGTTTCATCCACGGGGCATTCTTACCTGACCCGGATGGCTTATTGGTGGGTGAGCCGAAATACAAAAAACACCTGCGCATCTACCATTATGAGGATGCTCCCTGGGAATATATGCGCGAGCTCATTCTAAGGTCTTCCAAATTTGACCCCTACACTTTAAAGGAGCGAGTCAGATGATATCAAGCCAAAAAAGGATAATACTATTAATTGGGATAGGAATGTCATTTGTTCTGGTAGCTTGCGGGGCTACCATCAGTAAATCAACTCAATCCGCTCCTACTCCTACCATCGAGGTTACCCTCCAAACTTCTCCCTTGGCAACCCCCTATGCCCAAGAACCAGCTGCCGGGATTTGTGCCAGCTTCGATGGAACGATCGTGAAAGTAAGCTTGAATCCCGATATTCCAGACCCACGTTGTGTAAAAGTGAGCGCGGACCAGAAGCTCAATATCATTAACAATACTCAAAATACACTCGGGGTTACCATTGGCAGGTTTACTGCCAGCCTGGAGCCAGGAAAAGAAACAACCTTTGATACTCCTTTTGGAGAGTATCTGCAACCGGGTGTGCACCAGATTCAAGTAACACCTTGTTGCGGGGCTGAGCTTTGGCTGGAGAAGAAATAAATGAAAATGTGCCCGAAGATCATTCTCGAAGGTACACGCCTGACGCATAAAACAGACATCGCATTTGCGTTGAATGAGCACCCTAGAATCGTTGGGCCACGCAAGTACCGCTACCATTCCCCGCTCATTTCTGCTGAATGGTGTGGGTTTACCAACTACCCCTGGGGACGCGGCTTGATCAACTTTGAACCCCAAGAAGAAACGCATGCAATGGACACCTATCACACCTGGGTGCGGTTATTTCAACAGCTGCGCTACTATTCGTGGATTGTCGATCGCTTTCACATCTCCACCCAGACCTACCAGTATATGCAGTGCGGTAAAACGTATGATTTTAGCTGGCTGGAGCAAATGCTCAAAGAGCTGGACTTCCGGCTTGTCTTCTGTAACCGTTCAGACGCTTCATTTGCCCAGGCCAGAACAGAGCGAGTGAAGGTGTCGGGCAAGCCATCTCAATATGACGATCTGCAGGTTTTTGTTAACGAGCAGGCTGTGATGCAACGATTTATCGAGGCCTCGGTGCTGAAAACCTTACAGCTGGATATCTCAGACGATAATGTTCCCCTGGCAGTGGAAAAGATTGCTGATTGGATGGAGCAAACGGGCGGGCTTTATATGACCAACCAATGAGCCCGCAATGAAGAAAAGCCTTCCTTTCACATTTTATCTGCTTTATTATGCAGCCGCTTCCTTTACATTTCCATTTATCATCTTATACTTGCAGGGATTAAAATTTAGCGGTCCCCAGATAGGGTTTGTAGCAGGATTAATTCCATTAGTCAGCCTGGTTGGGGCTACATTTTGGACAAGGCTAGCAGATTTACAACATCGTCACAACCTGGTGATGAGTCTTACGATCCTGGGAACGATCCTACTTTCAATCTCCTTTCCATTTTTAAAGGCATTTATTCTGGTTTTAATTGTAAGCGTCCTGTTTTCCTTTTTCACCTCCCCGATCAACTCTCTGGCGGATAGTGCCACCATGACCATGCTTGCCAGTGAAAAAGAATTGTACGGGCGAGTGAGGTTGGGAGGAACGATTGGATGGGGATTGATGGCACCCGTTGCGGGTTTCCTTATCCAATCCTTTGGCATCCAATGGGCATTCTGGGGATATGCACTGATCATGGTTTTTGCATTCATCATCAGCCAGAAATTCTCCTTCCCGCTCAAGATGAAAAACAATTCAATCAAGGGAGACTTTCGCCAGACGTTTGCCAACCGGCGCTGGTTGTTTTTCCTTATCCTGGCATTTGTTGCCGGGGTGGGTTTCGCTTCAATGACTAATTACCTTTTCCCTTATATGGAAGAATTGGGGATTAGTCGGTTAATGATGACCGTCGCGCTAACCATCGCATCGATTGGCGAGCTGCCCATTCTCTTCTTTACCAACCGATTGCTCAAGCGTTTCGGAGCCTTCGGTTTATTGGGATTGGCAATGGCGGTGACAGGAGTACGACTTTTACTCTATGCCGGGTTAAATTTTACTGCCGGGATCCTGCTCTTCCAGCTACTCAACGGGATGACCTTACCTATGTTTTGGGCAGCTGGGGTTTCTTATGCAGACGAGAATTCGCCAACAGAGATGAAAGCCACGGCGCAAGGTTTAATGGGAACCATGATATTTGGTTTCGGAGCGGCCGCAGGCGGCCTGATCGGAGGTTTGATGCTCGGCAGTATTGGCGGTCGCTGGATGTATCTGATTTTTGGGTGTGTGGAGTTGGTCAGTCTCGGCATCATTTTCTTGCTGGCAAGAGTGAATCGTACACCACAAGCCAGGCGTGTAAGCTAATTTTTCTCCTAACTGGGATTGCGAATCCTGGATTAAGATTTCAGCTCTGGCAACATTATCAACCCATATTGCTCGCACCATCTCAGTGACTGAGGAAGCAGAGCAATAATTCATATTCTATGGCAGAGGGATGGATAAATCGGTTCTTATTTGAATGGGTGTCACTTGGACCAGACGCCTGGCGGCAGATTTGAGTGATTCCCCAGTTGGGGATAAATAATCCGGGAATAACTGCGCAACCGGGGCAACCTGATGGACATGCTCCCATAGTGTGGAGTCCATTAATTTACCGTCAAACAGGATAATGTCAAAATCGATCTGGCGCGAAGCATTCTTGTCTTCTGTGCGCACCCGACCCATTTGGGCTTCCAGTGGACGTAAGACTTGCTCTTTGAGATCATTGGGATCCAGACTAGTCGAGGCGAGGACGGCCATGTTTAGAAAATCAGGGTAGCAGCAATCCACAGAGGCTGATTCCCAGATGGAAGAGACCTGCAAGATGGTTAACTTTTCCTTCAGCAGGAGCACGGCACGGGGAATATTTTGCTTAGGATCGATATTGGAACCCAGCAGCAGGCAAACTGCATGCATTGTGGTCTTCATCCGTATCATCCTAAACCAGGTGCCGGCCTCCATCGATGTGGATGATTTCCCCCGTAATATATGCCGGACCATCCAATAAGAATATCAACGCATGGCCAACTTCAGCCAGGTCTGCCCACCTTCCGGCGGGGACGTTTTTTAGGATGTTGGCTGGTGCCACCCCCTCACTCGGTGGGAGCACAGCTCCAAGCGCCAGCCCATTCACGGTGATGTGCGGTGCCAGGGCAATGGCGAGAGAGTGAGTGAGGGCAGCCAGTGCAGATTTGCTGATCGTGTAGGGCAGGTGATCTGCTGCTGGGCGAGACGCCCGCCAATCCAGCATATTAATGATCCGACCCATCCCCTCAGACGGGATCTGGTTGGCGAACGCCCGGCTGAGCAAGAATGGGGTGGTCAGATTGACCATCAGGTGCTGGTTCCAATCTTCGATGGTGGTAGTTTGCCAGTTAAGGGATTGAAAAATGGCCGCGTTGTTCACCAGGGCATACAACCTCCCAAACTCGCTTGCCCGCGAAATAAGCGTGCTCACCTGTATGGGGTCATTGAGGTCAGCCTGGATTAAATATGCTTTTCTATCCAAACCCTGGATTTCCTCAAGCAGGCTGTGCGCCTCAGCCGTGGAGTGACCATAATGAATGACTACATCTCCACCCTCCCGGGCAACAGCCAGGGCGAGCTCACGCCCCACCCGTTGGGCAGCACCCGTGATGAGCACAAGTTTATCTGCTAATGACATTTGATCAACCATCCAATCACAATGCGGGATTTTGAGTGCAACGATACTCCAAGACTGCCACAGGATTGCAGCCGCGGATCGATATTGCTGTGCTAGAACTTACTGGCTGCCAGGAACTCCGCCCGCAGGGATGGGTCAATGGCATACTGCCCTCGCCATACGGTGGTACGCGTGAGAGGCGCAGTTTCGCGTACACCTCGCATCTCCATGCACAAATGGTGGGCTCCAAGAAATACTGCCACACCGTGAGGATGCATCATGGTTTCCAATGAATTCGCGATTTGTTGGCCGATGCGCTCCTGGACCGTAAAGCGCTTGGCAAACAGCCTCACCATACGGGTGAGTTTAGACAGACCAATGATGTTCTCATGAGCGATATAACCCACATAGGCCATTCCATAGAATGGGAAGACGTGATGCTCACAAAATGAAAAAAAGTGAATTGGACCTTCTATCACCTGGGCGAGCTGGCAGTCTGGTTCGCCATGGCATTCCGTGCTAAAAATCTTCAGCAATTTGGGATCCCCATCATAGCCTTCGGTAGCATCGAAAAGAGCTTTGATGAACCGGCGAGGTGTATCTTTGGTGGAAGGTGAATTGAGATCCATGCCAAATGCAGTGAAGATTTCAGCCATGTAAGCTTCATACTTATCCAAAGCTTCATTGGAAATCTGGCGAGTCTTCAGTTTAAGTGCATCCTTCAAATCATAATCATCAGGATCGTCTTGGATGTGCATCAATATCTCCTGTTCTTTTTGCGCTCAGTGCGCAGATAATTTATTCATCCTCAACCGCGGAAGTTTGATCATGATCCGGGTGGTTATCAATGATCAGCCTAATTATACTGGCTTCAGCCCTTGTAGGTAAGAACTCTGCCCCACAGGCTCTTGGTGCCCCAAATCCCGGCGCGCAGGGTCTCCAGCTGGACGATCTGACTGTGATCCACAAAAAGGTTGACTTCAGCCCCATAATTCTTGATATACCAGGCGAAAACCTCTGGGTCAGCGGCTTCAAACATCGGTTTTTCCAAACCAATCGCATTGATGATCTTGGCAACCACATCCGTGCGCCAGGTAGTGACGTTTTCGGTGATGCCCTCAGATTCAATCATGATCATGTACGCCCCGGCGTCCACGAAACGTTTGGCTTGCTGGATCGCCCACTCCGGGTCGCGCGTGCCTTCCGCTGCCAGCTCTCCAACCGCGGTTGCACCGCCTGCTCCAAACTGGATGCCTACTTCGGGCTTGGCTTTCAATCCAGCTTTTTGCACTTTCTCAATCAGGCGTAGCCAATCATCGGTAGGGATGGAGATAAAACCACTGGATATCTCGATGATATCAAACCCGATTTGTTTACATTCCAGGATATATTGATCGACTGCCTGCGGGCCCAGGGTGAGGACATGCTCGATGAAACCACCCGTGGAGATAAGCACATCATAGCGATGGCACAGGTCGAGCAGCTCCTTCACCGCTTTGCGCGGCATCAGGCTGAAAGAGCCTCCGGCGAATTTCAACACATCCACATAGGCACCCATGGTTTCAAGGATATCTTCCAGGTAGCGTTTACCCATGGGTGAATAATAGGGGCCGCGAATCTCAGTAACCCCTCGTTTGCGAGGCTTACCTTGGCGTTCATTAATCCTGAGGAAAGAAAACGCCCTTTCATCGCTTGAATTTGAGTTTGCTTCCATTTTTAATGTTTCCTTTGATTACTTTTTTACACTTTCCAGCAGTGTGACCAGGTGGCATATGCGGAGATTCTCTAAATTCTGAACCGCGGCCTCAATTTGAGCCTGGAGGAAGGAGGGAATATAAGGCTGCGTGAGCTGCTCGAACTTCTTCACAATTGTCTCCCATTGCATCGGGCGGGTGCGATAGCCTTCGTAATCACGCTTATCCTTGGTGAACACTCGTCCATCTTGCAGGGTGACCCTGATTCTGCAGGGCATCTCGGCTGGAAAACGCTGGCTGAGATCAGCTGTTGGCTGTATCTTTACCTTGCGCAGCAGAGATTGAACATCGCTGTATTGGAGCCTTTCAGGCAGGTATTGAGCAGGCAGTACCTGGTCATCCAAAATTGCCACTGCCACGATGAATGGCAGGCTGTGATCAGCTTCTTCTTTGGTGCGAACGGTGAATTTTTCACCCTCTTCACCACCCCCAATGATGTTATAGGCCACGTCGAAGGTCTCGATATCAACTGTACGAATGTCAGAAGCGGTGAGATGCTGCTCGTGTTTCAGCTCCAGCACTCCTTCAATGGTAGCCTGCGAATGGATCTCAGCGTTATAGCGCTTAACCACGGTTTGAGTGACTATCTCCAGGTTTTCCTTTGACCAATCCAGCGAGAACTGTCCGGATATTGCGTCCATAAATCCCTTATTACCTTCGAAGACCTCACCGGGTCCGGTAATTCCACGCATGGCTAGAAAAGCAGCCTGGGTGACTCCAAAGGCAGTGTTGGGGTAAGCCAACCCTTTCCAATTCGAGAGTGCTCCTGTCCGAGTGACTCTCAGAGCATTGAAAGCCGTCCCGCTTATGGCAATGGCATTGGCAGTTTTGGCATGGTCGAGATGCAGGGCCTTGGAAACACCCGCCGCCAGGGCGTAGGCTCCCTGGGTGGTGTGGTCAAACCCTTTGGCCCGCACCGGTGCAACGTCACTCAACCGGCACTGCACCTGATAAGCCACTGCCAGGGCGGTCAGGAATTCCATCCCTGTGCCATCGGTATATTCGCAAGCCGCCAGTACTGCGCCCAGGTTATCACTCGGATGGCAGGTTTCTCCTTTCGCGAGGTAGCTGTCATTGAAATCCAGAAAGCGTACCAGGGCGCTATTATACAAAGCCGCCCGATCGGGAGCGGTTCGACCACCGCCAATTAATGTACACAATGGATTGCCGCCGAAGTCATCATTCTGGGCGGCGATCATCCTGATCGGCTCTGCGTCCAGGGCACCGATGGCACAACCCAGCGCATCCAGAACCCGAATCTTGGCTTGTACCCGAGCGGTTTCTGAGAGCTGCCCATAATTGGCATTTACGACAAAAGAGGCCAAATCAGCCAGCATGGTCATGGTGTAGCCTCGATATTACAACCGGCCTTTAAGTTCGGCAGCTGAAAATGGACCAGGTTCGGCAATCAGCTCACGCGCTTTGGGGACGGTGTCCCACACATTCCAGAGCAGCACGCCCCGCACGCGGCCACCAGCCAGGTAATAAACCACACCCTTTTTGAAGGGTTTCTTCCAATCCAGGTAAGTTTCAAGGCGGGGGTCAAGCTCGCCCACAGCCTCATAACCCAGCTCGAACAGGTCGGAATAGAAATAGGATAAGTGAAGGTAAGGTTGATGGGCCCCCGCCATATTTCGGCCCGCGTGCTGGCCCATGCTGTTGGCATTGTCTTCATGCTCGATCCGTAGACGCTTGCCCAGGGTTGGATTGTTGAATTCAGCCACATCGCCGGCTGCAAAGATATCAGGCTGGCTGGTATGAAGGGTCTCATCCACCACGATGCCATTGGCAACCTTCAAACCGGTTGCCTGCGCCAGCTCTGTGTTGGGCTGAATGCCAATCCCTGCGATCACTCCATCCACCAGGATTTTATCCCCTCGTTGGGTAACAATCGTATACGTGCGGTCTTTCTTTTGGATATCCTGCACCCTTTCCCCTGATAATACCTCCACGCCTTTTTGACGGAAAAATGAGTTCAAATAGTCAGAAATCTCCGGCGGATAAACGCTGGCCCCAATTCCGGCGTCAGGGAATACTATGGTCACTTTTTTCCCGTTCATGGCCAGGGCAGCCGCGATCTCGGAACCAATGAACCCCCCGCCGATCACGCCAAAATGGTCACCATGGCTGGTCATTTCGCGCAGCTGCTGGTAATCATCCAACGTGCGGTAGTAAATAATATCCGCCGGCCTGAAAGGCAACCTGCGCGGGGTACCTCCCGTTGCCAGGAGCAATTTTTCATAACCATACGCATCCCCCTGGTCATCCAGGACTACCTTTTTAGCCGGGTCAATCGAGACGGCTAAGCGCTCAAGGTGCAGATCCACCGAGAATTGCTCCGTCCGGCGCCAGATGCTGTCCAAAGATTTGCCCTTCCAAAGTCCTTTGGTAAGGGGTGGGCGATTGTAAGGTGGATTGTTATCCTTACCAATCAACCCAATTGAGCCACTCGAGTCCAGCTCACGGATGCCTCGGACAGCTGCATCTGCCGTCATACCGGCACCAATCATCAAGTATTTATAACTTGCCATGTAAACCTCCCGGTGGCATTTGTGTATGTCACTCCCTCATATAAATCCTGCCAAAATATGATAAAATTGATTATATATCGCATTACGATGTAAGTCAACCTTCTGGTATGGGTTCTATCCTTTTAGCAGCTGTATCCTATTATACGTTGGTGGAGTGATGACAGATTTCTCGAGTTTTTCCAAGGAAGATTACGAAACCCTGGCAGAGTTTCGTTATGCACTGCGTTGTTTCCTGCGCTTCAGTGAAAATGCTGCCAAAACTGCCGGGTTAACCTTGCAACAGCACCAGGCCCTGCTGTTCATCATCGGTTACCCGGGGCGCGAACACGTGACGATCGGTGAGCTGGCTGAAAGGCTGCAAATCCGCCATCATAGTACCGTTGGGCTGGCGGACCGTTTGGAAGAGCAAGGCCTGGTAGAACGGATCCACAATAGTGAGGACCGGCGGCAGGTCTTTATCAGCCTGACCGAAAAAGGCATTGAGGTGCTAAAAGGGCTGGCGAGCACACATCGTGAAGAGCTGCGCCACCTGGGACCGCAGCTTTGCAGCATGTTGGAACAGATCACAAATTTGACGGATGGAAAATAATCCGCTGTAGACGTTCAATCGGCAGCTAGTAGATCATGGGGAAGTTATCAGGGAGGAAAAAATGGCGGTATTTGTACTTGTACATGGCACCGCGTGCGGTGGTTGGATATGGAAGAAATTATCCCCACTATTGCGATCAGGAGGACATGAAGTATATACTCCGACTCTTACAGGTGTAGGTGACCGCTCTCACTTGTTGGATTGTAACGTGGATTTGAATACCCACATCACGGATATAACCAACTTGATTGAATATGAAGATATTTCGGATGTGATTCTAGTTGGTCACAGCTATGCAGGGATGGTGATCACCGGTGTTGCAGCCAAGATCCCTGAACGACTTAGTCAGGTGGTCTATTTGGATGCTTATCTTCCCGATGATGGACAAAGTGAGGCTGATCTATGGCCTAAAGATATGCGAATAGAAATCCTTAATGATTTGGCAGCCGGTAGAGGAGTCAGACGACCACCTTCAGTGGAATTTCTGGGTATTACCGATCCAAACATAGGGGATTGGCTCAATGCACGAATGACGCCACATCCCTTGGCTACATATGACCATCCAGCTCCTGTTGGCGGTTCCAAGACAGCTTCGCTTCGGTACAGTTATATACATTGCACAGCCGGACCAACAACTTCTTTGTTTGCAACTTTTGCTAATAAAGCAAGAGGTAAGGGTTGGGAGGTGTTCGAATTATCATCAGGCCATGCTGTTATGTTGACCCTGCCTGATGATCTGGCTTTGATATTGTTAAAACTTGTAGATACAGATAGTCAGGAATGATGATAATTCATCTCCGTATAAAGAAATGAGCCCCAAAAACCGGGTGAATATTGCTCCCGCTAAGGACATGCATATTAATTCAGTGAGGAAATTTCAGAAAAAGGAGCTGTGATAGGTTATATACACATATTTGCAATCTGCTGGGGATCAAATTTCCCATTATTCAAGCAGGCATGGGACCATTTACATCGGCAGAGTTAGCTGTTGCTGTATCAAATTCTGGAGCACTTGGGAGCTTCGGGCTGGTGCCCGTCCGCCGGATCACTTAAAAAATGAATTAGCCAAATCCACGAATTAACTAGCAATCCCTTCGCAGTGAATTTCACATTATCGCCATCGTTCACTGATCCCGACACCGTAAAATACGTCATAAACACAAAGCCAAAACTTATTTCTTTCGCTATCGGTGAACCGGATGGCTATGTTAAAATGGTGCATGATGCGGGCATACTGGTGATGCATCAGATAGGCACAGTTCAGCAAGCCTATCATGCTGCACAAGTTGGTGTGGATATCATCATCACACAAGGTAGTGAGGCTGGAGGGTTCAGTGGGTCGATCGCCAGTATGATACTCATCCCTCAAGTGGTAGATGCAATCAGCCCGATCCCCGTTGTGGCCGCGGGTGGCATCGCCGACGGAAGAGGGCTGGCAGCCGCCCTTATCTTAGGTGCACAAGGTGCCAATATAGGAACACACTTCCTGGCTTCGCAAGAAGCACCAGTCGCTATTGAATGGAAACAAGCCCTCCTAGCAGCTGAATCTCAAGATGCCATCAAAGTTGATTTTTGGAAAGATATCTTTCCAGTAGACAAGCATGCATATCAGACGATTCCCCGATCATTGAGCTCTCCGTTTATATGAGAATGGCAAAACCAGCCCGATATGGTTAAGTAGGAAGCTTTACGATTGCAGAGTGTTGTGGGATCGTCCATTGCACAGGGCAGTTTTGGGGAGCTCTTCCCATTCGCCGGACAGACTTCGGGAATGATCAAAGAAATCCTGCCAGCCGCCCAAATTGTGCAAAGGTTAGTCGAGGAGGCGGAGGCAGCTTTCAGGCAGATAGCTCATCTTTTCGAATAACTTAGCACAGCAGGAAGCCGTTAATTCACAAAACCCAGATGCTGCTTCACCCAGGCAGGATTTATTTCCCACCTAGGTAGGAGCGTAAGGCAAGACCTGGATGCGTGGTTGGAAGTATTTTTTACCCAATGGCAGTTGATGTGGGGCTTACGGGCTGCTTCACCTGCGTCAGGGCAATCACAGCGAACAAGAACAGCAATCCGTAGATGCTGAAGAGCAATACGTAACCGAAACCCGGCACCTGAGGCACCTGGGCGGTGACAAAATCAGCGATTGGACCACCGATATAAGCACCCACTGCGCCGGCACCCGCCCCTGCCAGGTTGGAGATCCCCAGGTAGCGACCTGCTTCTTCCTTGGGAACCAGGAGGGTACCCAATGCCCAGTTGGCGGAGTAAAATAAGCCGGCTCCGATGCCGATGATGCATCCGCCCACATAAATGACCGGTAAGCTGGGAATACTCAAAGCAATGATCGTCCCCACAACAGCCACCAGTCCAGCCATCGCCACCATGCGTTTTACACCAAACCAATCAGTCAACCAGCTTGCCAGCAATGTAGAGATCAGGATAAAGATACCGACAAAAAGGATCAGCTTGCTGGCAGGA
This sequence comes from uncultured Chloroflexia bacterium, assembly GCA_963725685.1. GTDB lineage: Bacteria > Chloroflexota > Anaerolineae > Anaerolineales > UBA4823 > FEB-25. Next base: position 582,988 of record CAVRYZ010000008.1, on the reverse strand, counting down.
GCAGCCGCGGCTTCCTTCACATAACCCAATCGAGCCTGTAGGAAATAGACTGCAAATGTGGACAGGTTGACTACACCCACCAAAAACGCCAGCCGGTTGATCACCCACCAGGTGAAGGAGGAGTTCTTGCGAGCAGAATCACCCAGGCTGATGCGCACACTCAACCAGACCCCCAGAGCAACCGCCACCAGCATCCCCAGCAGCCCAAACAAGCCCATGATGATAAATAACCTTGCAGGTGATGTAATACCATGCAATGTATTCCCAACGAGCCTGACCGCCCCGCCTAGGCCCAGGATGATAAGGGTAAAAAGCACGGTCATCGCCACAAGGCGTAGGATTGGTGCCCATTCCGCCGGTGGAGGAGTCTCTTTGAGAGGTCGTTCCGGAACAAGCAGGGTAAGGAGCATAGCCAGGATCAATACCCCGATTGCTACCAATAACCCGGCCCACATATGCCCTTGACTGACCAGCTTGCCCACCGTGAAAGCAACAACGATCAATGGGACTGGAATCTCCAATAACGCTTTCACGCCCGAGAAGCGGCCACGTTTTTCCTCAGGCACCAGGTCGGGAATAATTGCCTGCTCAGCCGCCTGCCCCATGTTAGAAAAAACCGGCTGCACCAGCCCGATAGCAAATAAAACCCAGAAACCAACCATGCCTTCCATACCGGCAGTAAAACCGATCAGGATAGTTAACACCGCAGTCACGATGGCGCCAATGAGGATATAAGGTCGTCTTCTCCCCCAGCGGCTTGTACTGCGATCAGAAAACAGTCCCATCATCGCCTGGGCAAGCAAGGCTACCATCAAGGTGAACAAGCGGAAAGTGCCGTAATAGGTGGCTTTCTGGGTTTCACCCACGAACTGCTGAACAAGCAGTGGGGTGATCAGGCCCATGGTTTGTGAAAGTGTGGTTAGCCCTAAAAAGTAAACGTTGAATGTAAGGTAGTCATACCAGCGGATCAAACGGGTCATACCAGGCTCCTTGAATACAAAATGGAAAGCGGGAAATCCCCACTGTCAATACCTATTCAATAACACGCTTTAGGAAATCACGAGTTAAATTTGCTGCCAGGTCGTGCTCTTTATCCAGGATCACACAATGTGTGGAATGCTCCAGCCAGTGCAGCTCCTTGATGGGTGAGCTCACCTGGTCGTATATAATTTGTGGCGATTGCGGGAGCACAGTTGGATCCAGCCTGCCTTGAACGATCAGGATGGGTTGGTGGATTCGAGGCAGTTGAGGCAGGATTACCTTCTGAAACCGTAAGAGCTGGATGACGCTTTTTAGCGGTTCCACAGCATACCCCTGCCACGGGTTATCATCTACAGGTGGAGCTTTCGGTATTGAAGTGATGAAAGGGGCCAAGATATGCACCAGGCTGATTTGTGTGCGAGAGAGCCTGATGCGGAGTGCAGGCGCGTAACATAAAACTGCAGCTGCTTCGGGGTGATTAACTGCCAGGTACAGGGTGAGTAAAGCCCCTAATGATTCGCCCCCAATCACCACGCGCTGGCAGCCTGCCGCCAATTGTTGGAAGGTCTGCTCGACGGAAGCATACCAATCTCGCCAGGTGTAACGGTTGCAATCCTGCGGAGTGGTAGCATGCCCGGGTAGCAGGGGCGCGGCGACGGTGTTTCCCTGTTCATGGAGAGAGCGTGCCAGCAGCCTGACTTCGGCAGTGGTGGCAGTGTAGCCATGGCAGAGCAGCACACCGGTTGAACCCGCCTCCCAATAAAAGGGTGAGCCTTCTAGTTGAGGGTTGCGTAAATGGGTATTAGTCATCGCGATAGATTAATCAAGATGAATTCAAAGAATTGAATAACAATGTGACGTATTTTATCAAATCTAGAGATTGTTTGATTAGTTACTCACCTGGTTTCAGAAGCTTTTGACTGATTCAAGTTTATAAATGTAGTTATTATTACAATTACTAATGCTGTGATGGGGTAAATAATAATCCCAGCCCCCAGCCATAAAAGTAATATGTCTACGAGAGCAGCCCCAAACAAGGCAAGACCCCAAATCTGATTCTTTTTCAATAGCTGAGCCTGCAACGGAGCGAGGTAGATAATGTGGTAAAAGGTAAAGTATGGGGAGATCACAAGGTTTAATGCGAGAGCCAAGTTCATCGAATCCCAACTAACCTCTTTGCGTAATAATCGAAATAGAAGATATAAACCAATCACCGCAAGTACTATTTGCAAGATTAATCCAAGAGGTGGCGAAACAAATCGATAAGAAATTGGATACGACGAATCTGAAAATATTGTCTTGATTTCGTAATGTTGAAAATAGGCCATGGTCAGATTCAATAAATTGTAATATCGAACAGGCCAATTCAAGCCGGCAATGAAAAATGACATTCCGACTATTATTAAGGGTAATATCGCGGCCAGGAATATTTTTTTTATAGGCCAAGTTCGGATCGCAAATAACAGTATAAGCATTGGAATGATTACGTTGGTATATTTAGTTGTCATACCAACCAGTCCAATTCCTACTAGCCAGGGTTTCTTCCGATATACACCTATCCAAGCCAAACTAAGAGATGCCAGGACTATGGCATCCCATTGAACCAGTATGATGAGCATGCTTGTATATATCGTTGCCAATGATATCGCTATAGATTGCCATGAAATTGGTTTAGACAGATACCATGTTGACCAGATCAATAAGCATATCGATATGAGATTGAGAAGTATTTCCCCAAAGGGATATGGAATAAAAGAAAAGGGCAGGTAAAAAATCAATAACCAGGGGGTGTAATTGTAGTAGACTGATCCTGCCTCATAAAGATCTACCTTGCCTACCACCCAATCTCTCACAATAGCAGACACAATTCCAAAATCGGTGTTTTGAAGACGGAAAGTGGTTAACAGTAATGGCAATAAAATTAAAAATATTATCCACAAACGAGCATCAATTATTACTTTTAATTTATTGAAGATTTCACTGCGGGTTTTATCCATCTCCACCTATAAAGAAATACTGCATTACCTGGTATTCTTGAAAACAAACAGGATTATTGCAGCTAATATTATTAATAATAATATGCCAATTCCGGCATACATAGCTAATTTGAGATTATCCACCGGTTTTTTACCAGCCACTTTACCGGTTTGCCCATTCACCAAGATACGGTATGGCTTGCCCTGGAAAACATAATTACCAATATAAATTGGTAAAAGGGCAAGCTTATAGGTGAGTCCACTCCATTTGCCTGCCCCGGTGCTGAAATTACGCTTGGGATGGTTCAGCTCAACCGTGCTGGCGAGGGTGCGCTTAACCTTGTTGATCACCTTTTCACGCGCCCGCAAGGAGGCGTCTGCTAATGGTGTGTCATAGGTAAGTGCCACCCAGCCAGCTAAAAAATCAGGTGAAAACTCCACCAATTCGCTCAAATTGAATGGTTCGATAGCGGCAATATCACTTGGCGGCAGCTTACGCACACCCGAGATTAAAATATCCTTGAACATCTCAAATTTAGATCCTGTGTGGGCTTCCCATTGCGAGACATTCCTCGATCCTACGTTGACATCACAAAACCAGGGGACTTCGAGTGTGCCTTCAAAGAGCCAGAAGGGATAATAAGCCGGGTGAAGCTGCATCCCTGCGTGGCGAACAACCAGGTCGTCTGGGGATAATATACCTTTGCTTAGCCAGGTGATTACAAGCTCCCCCGCATCTTTCGGATCCAATTTAAACAAAGCAATCACCTGGGGATCAACCAACTCCATCAGGGTAGGTGAAGTGATAAAACGATTCGCAGAACACCAGGGGCAGCTATCTGCAGTTTGACCGGGTGGCAAAATCATAACCACCCCGCATTGCTCACAAGTAAGGCGCGATTGGCTGTCTGCCCAACGATGAGCTCGCTCCGTGGGCAAAGCAGCATCCAGCAGTTGTTCAGAGCTTTCATTTATCACGCGTTGATCCACTTTACAGGTAAATCCACAAAACTGGCATACCAGGGTGATCTCATGTACATCGTATGAAATCGAAGCCCCGCAATTGGGGCATAGATAGGTTTTAATAAAGGCTTCTACCGGTTGGGATGGCTCATGCGGAGCCAGCCCCTCTCCTTCAGGGACGAGATGAGCCTGGTCCAACTTCTCATTGATCATCAACAACCCACGTTTGGCGGCCGCGTTGGATGGGTCAATCGCCACTGCACGTTCCAGGTAGCTCCGCCGCTCCTGCAAATCATCCGTGGTGGCTGAAAGCCAGATCCAAATGCGGCTGTCAGAGTTGTTGATCAGCGCGGCCTGATCCAGTAATTTTTTCGCCAGTGACCGATTGCCGTTCTTGACCGCTAAGATGCCATCTTGAATAAGCTGGTCAAATTCTCGTTCGGTGAGCGAGTTAGATGAGTTCGAAAAAGCAGGGGGTAGCATGGTGTGATTATATATCGAAAAATAAAAAGACAGTGGATATTCACCACTGCCTCTATAATGGCCATCTATGTTTCATTCCTGATAGGAAAAGAAACCACTCAGAAAGTGGCGAATGGGGGGCAACCGTAGGGCCAGCAAGAAAATGATCAGGATCATCCACAAGTAGGGTCCCGTGACCCCCTGTTTGACCACCAGGATATAATGGATTCCTGCCAGAAAGTTGATCACATATACCAGGGTGTGCAGTCGCTTCCAATTTTTGCCAAGTCGTTTTAGCCAGGGAGGGAAGGAGGTGATCGCCAATGGAATTAATAGCACACCGGCGATGAATCCCACCAGGGCATACGGTTTGATCAGCTCGGAGCTTACATATTGGAGATTAAATCCATAATCCAGGCCAACAAAGATGGCAAAATGCAGGCAAACATACAGGAAGGAATAATCTCCCAAAGCTCGCCTGACCTTCAGGGCAGGCTTGAAACCAAAAATGGAGTTTATTGGTGTACAGGCCAGGCTCAGTATGAGCAGCTCCAAGGCAATCTTGCCTGTGCGCAGGATGGAAGCGCGGATCGGGTCGGCAGTTAAATTCCCTTGCCAGGCATTGAACAAGAGCCATGGAATGGGAATTAAGCAGCCGATATGTACCAGGACAGGTAACCAGCGGTCGAAAAATTTATTAAATGTGTTCAAAAATTCTTCTTTAAATCCATCCCTGTGTAAAGAGAAGCCACTTCGTTTTCATATCCATTGAACATAAGAGTCTTCATCCTCCCCACCTCGCCGATTCGTCGCTCAGTGCCCTGCGACCAACGCGGGTGGTTCACATTGGGGTTGACATTGGCATAAAAACCATACTCCTTCGGTGCAGCCAACATCCAGGTGGTGTTAGGTTGGAAATTTACCAGCTCGATCTTGACGATGGCTTTGATCCCCTTGAAACCATATTTCCACGGAACCACCAACCGAATGGGTGCACCGTCTTGTTTGGGTAATACTTCACCATACAGCCCGGTTACTAATAGCGTCAGGTCATGCATGGCTTCATCCATCCGTAACCCCTCCGTATAGGGCCACATAAGAGTTTCAGTACCTTGCAGGGGCATCTCTTTGGGGTCATAGATGGCAGTGAACATGACATGCGTGGCCTCCGAGGTTGGTTGGACATCATCCAGTAATCTATTCAATGGAAAACCAATCCATGGGATGACCATCGACCAGGCTTCAACGCAGCGCAGGCGATAAATGCGCGTTTCTGGCATAAATTTTTGTAAATCGTCAATTGAATAAGTCTTGGGATTACTGACCAAACCCGAGACCTCAATACTCCACGGGGAGACAGGGAAATTTGCTGCCAGACCTGCCACGGCAGACTTATCGATGGAGAATTCATAATAATTATTGTAATTGGTGATATCCTGGTAAGAGTTTATAGGTGCTCCAAGCTCGTCCGTTGTGTCACCGGTGTAAGCTGGGCTTTCAGTAACCTTGGGCAGATTCCCATTACAGGCTGCCAACGCGAATGCACCAACAGCCACTGCACCAGCACTAGTAATAAATTGGCGGCGGGATAGATAGAGACTCTTGGGGGTTATCTCAGACGGGTCAATCTTGACCATAACATGCCTCCGTTACTAACCATGTAGTAATTGTAACCAGAATGTATTTCGTATGTGTTACAAATATATTAGGGGTGCATAAGTTTGCTCTAATGCAACCAAAGCAATTGAACAGCGTATTTAATTACAAAGGAGAAGGTGTGAATTATGATCAACCCCAAGAAAAGTCATTGGCTTCTCAGACCATTCATCTGGTTATGGAATTTTATTGCCTATATTGTCACGCTCACCGGCAGGCTGATAGCCGTGATTTTAGGCCTGGTATTTATGCTGGTGGGAGTTATTTTGACCATCACCGTGGTGGGTGCGATTGTAGGGATTCCCTTATTCATCATCGGCGTGCTTTTAGCTGTCAGGGGGCTGTGGTAAGTTAACTCAAAGGCGGGCGTCAAAAAAAATAAGGCTCCTCCGTTCTGGAGGAGCCTTTTGATTTTCTTTGCTTTTTTTAGCAAGCTGATCCATGTCTAAGTGTAATCAACATTAACAGATGCAGTTTTGGTACCTGTAGAATTTCGTTCCCCAAGCGGTTCAACCATCGGAATTGCAGGATTCTCCACCGCAGTGGGTTGAGCTCCATTTCTGCCATCCTCAAAGTGCATAATTGCAGGGACGAAGAAGCTCACTAATCCCATCAGGCCGGTGACCACGCCGCCAATTATGAACCACGTCTGCACACCAAGCTTATCTGCAATCGGTCCGGCGATCATCAAGCCAATGGGAGACATGGCACCTGCCAAGGTATTGATCAAGGTAAACACACGCCCCTGCATCTCAGGAGCAACAGCAGCCTGGACTGCTGCCAATAAAGGCCCATTGACAATCGGGTTAATAATACCCAAGAAGAGCATCGTCGCAACGGCCAGAACAAACGCATTGGGAGGTAAAATGCCCATGACAAAGCAACCAACACCCATGGCAAATAGACCCATCAGGCTGGTCAGTATACGGCGCTTGAACCCGCCCCAAGCACTCAGGATCAAACCGCCCACGATGAAACCAATCCCAGAAAAAGACTCGAGTGTAGCCAGCTGAATAGCTTGCCCGTTAAAGTGCCTGGTAACCAGGATGGGGAGCAGCGAAAATGCCGGGGTGAGCAGGAAGTTGATCACCGTGGCCATGATACCAATGAGCATGAGCCCTGGCCATCCCCAGACATATCGAAAGCCAGCGCGAAAATCCTGCCAATAGGAGGTTTTTAGCTGACCATTGGGCTGCAATTGGACTTCAGGTTGGGGTATCTGGAAGAAGAACAGGGGTATGACGGCGAGCATGGCGGTGAACACGTCGATCGCTAGGATGCCTTCCATTGGCAGCCAGACAAGAAGCAATGCACCCAGCGGGGCCGAAGCAATGCTCATGCCACCATTCAGCATCTGGTTGAGCCCCTGGACGCGGGATAAGTGTTCCCTGGGAACCATCAGCGTGGTGGAGGCCTGCATGGCAGGCCAGTGGAAACCTCCACAGACGGAACGCACAAAAAGGAGGGCATACACTTGCCAGATTTGCACATGCCCCAAGGCGAATAGGATGGCTAATAAAACAGTTGCCAGGGCGATTAGACTGTCGGCGATAATCATCGTCAGGCGGCGGCTCCAGCGATCTACCAGTGTGCCGGTGAATGGTCCGAGAATAACCTGAGGGAGCAACCCCACTAAAGAGGCAGTCGCTAAGACCGTAGCAGAGCCCGTTGTTTGAGTCAACCACCAAATGACAGCAAATGAAACCAGCTGGCTGCCAAGCAGCGAGAATGCCTGACCAGTCCAAATGGTAAAAAAACGGGGAGCCCACGGTTTGGGTCGATCAACTACAGCATTTGCATCCATTTTTATTTCCTCTACGAACAATCTCCTTTCAAGGGTATTTATATTATACACAATATTTCTTAAGTGTCAATAAATTTATTTGATATTTTTATTAATAATTATGAATTTATTCAAGTTAAGTTTATTGTTTCTAATTATGGGTGAATTCTCTTCATTACCTCATGGAACTAAAGGCTTATTCATTCCTCGGGTATAATCATTTCAAACAGCCAAAAATAATATGCGGAGGAAGTCACTATGGTCATGCCAGTAATGCAATATGCTCCTGAAGTCTGTGCCTGGTGTGAGGGAACGGGCAAATACGGGCAATACAATGATATCTGCCTGGTATGTAATGGTCAGGGTAGCGTGCTGGTAGCACAGCCTTCCCATAAATGCCCTCATTGTGCCGGATCAGGTGTTCAGGTGTCAGGTGAATTCCAGGACCGGTGCAAAATTTGTGGAGGCGCTGGCTGGTCGCACGTCTTTAAAAACGCTTCTTCCATCCGTTGAGTGTTGGCATGCGGCTGGAAAACAAGGTGGCGCTGATCACCGGGGGGACTTCGGGGATCGGAAAAACAACCGTTGAATTATTTGTTGCTGAAGGAGCAAAAGTAGCCTTCACCGGGCGCAGAAAGAAGCTTGGGAACCAGGTGTCTAATCAAACCGGTAGTTTTTTTATCCAAGCTGACCACCGCCGGATGGAGGACTGCCAGCATTCGGTGGAAGAGACGATTTTAAAGTATGGGCGTATCGACATTCTATTCAACAATGCAGGAATCGTTGTCAGTGGGACTGCGGAAACGACCAGTGCTGATGATTGGGATGATACCATGCAGCTCAATGTGACCGCAGTATGGCGCATGTGCAAGCTTGTGATCCCCATCATGCGCGCCCAAGGAGGTGGGGTGATCATCAACAATGCCTCCGATTGGGCTTTCATCGGAGCACCCGCAGTGGTTGCCTATTGCACTTCAAAGGGGGCGGTAGTGCAGATGACCCGAGCCATGGCGATCGACCATGCCAAGGAGAATATTCGCATTAATGCCGTCTGCCCCGGAGACACATTTGTGGATCGCTGGCTGAAGGATGGATTTTACCGCACCTCGGGTGGGGTGAGTGAAGCCGAGGCTCGCAAGAGTGACCTGCCAATCGGACGCGTGGCTGAGACGATTGAGATCGCCAGAGCGGTGCTCTTCCTGGCATCAGATGATTCCAGTTTCATGACTGGTACAGCTCTTCTTGTGGATGGGGGAAGCACGGCACGCTAGATTTACTTCCTGCTGGTTCTTACAGTTTATCGGCGATGGTATATAACATCACACCCGTAGCAATCGCAAGGTTCAGTGAGGTAACCCGGCCTTGCATGGGAATTTTCAGCATCAAATCACATAAAGCCGATTGGGACGATGTTAACCCTTCGCGTTCACTGCCCATCAGCAGGATTAATGGGCGGTCAAAATGATCGACCTGGCGATAATCCAGCTTCGCGTGCGAAGAAGTACCATAAACCATATAACCACAAGTGTTTACCCACAAAAGAAATTCGGAAAACGTGGCTGATACCAGCGGATACCAGAAGATGGATCCCATACTGGCGCGGACTGAGCCTGGATGGTAAGGGTCAGCGCTGTACTGGTTATTCGCCGCATCATCCAACAGGATCAAACCGCTGGCACCTACCGCATCGATCGTGCGCAAGATTGTACCGATATTGCCCGGGTCTTGAGGGGCCACTAGTGCAACCCCCCAGCCAAAATTCTCATGTGATAGGCTGTCAAGCTTCAGATGTGGTTGCCTTACCACAGCAATGATCCCTTGAGGGTTCTCTTTGCCTGCCAGGCTGGAAAATGTATCCCTGTCAACTGCAAAACAAAGGTTCCCAAGCTGCAATTGATCCTGGATCAGCTGGATCGCAAAATCACTGGAGAGGAGATCCGGAGCGTAGCAGATATAATCGATGCTTGCATGGGCTGCAATCGCTTCACCAACATGGCGGATGCCTTCAACCACAAACAGGCCGCTGGCTTCACGTTCCTTACGCTGCCCGAGCAGATGGTGAATTTGCTTAATCTTCGGGTTGTTTCGGCTGGTTAGAGTCGTCATTTCGATCCAGTGGTATCCACGTCAGGACCGAGGTGCCTTTTCCAGGTTCAGAATTGACCTCGATATCCCCCCCCATTTTACGGGCGCGCGTGCGCATGTTGGCTAATCCATGCCCAAGCGCCAGGCGCGTTTTACCAAGATCAAAGCCAATTCCGTCATCCGTAACTTCCAATAAAACACGTCCGGGGGCAGTCCACAAACTGATTTTTGCCTGATGAGCCTGGGCATGTTTGCCAATATTAGCCAAAGCCTCCTGGGAGATATGGAAGAGCGCGGTGGAAATCGCAGTAGGAAGGATCACGGAGCCGCTTTCAGGACCCGTGAGGATAATTTCCATGTGTGTGTTGAGGCGCGCTTCATCGATCAAGTGCTGCAGGCTATCCATCAGGTTTTCCCCGCGGAACTGGCGCGGGCGCAGGTCCATAATATACGTGCGAATGTCGCGAATCGTGCCGTTCAATCCTTCAATCGCCTGTTCCAGTTTCCCCAGCGCTTTATGTGGATTGGTTTCGACTTCCATACGGGCGTAATCCAGAGCCAAACCCACCGCATAGATAGATTGGATGATCCCATCATGCAAATCCATACCAATACGCTCGCGTTCCTCCAGCACAGCCAATCTTCGACTTTGCTGGTCCAAACGCACGTTTTCAATGGTAGTGCTTGCCCACGTCCCAATGGAGGTTAAAAGGCTGATCTCGCGCGGTTCCAGGCGTTGCATATGCCTGCTGGCAACACTCATTACCCCGATGACATTCGTATGCGCAATCAATGGGATGCAAGCCAGGCACTGGAATCCTTCAATGACTACCTGGCGGCGCAAAAAGTGTATGTCTTGTTGTAGAGAATTGGTCACCATGGGCTTGCCGCTTTCTGCGACCATACCCACGTAGCCTTCCCCCAACCTGAACTGGTCCTTGGTCCAGAATGCATCCGCTGCATCACCCCGGTGGATTGCCATGCGCAGCGATAATCCATCCTCCTCGGTCAGGAAGATCTCACCTGCCTCAACCTCCAGGTACGACATGACATGGTCAAGGGTTTTTTCCAAGATTTTATCGATCTCATTGGTATCTGCCAGAATCTCACCGATGTCATTAAGCAGCTTTAAATCTTTATTACGTTGCGATAGCGATCGATCACGCTCGGAAAGATCTTCGTACATGCGCGCGTTCACAATCGCCACCGCCGCGTACGCGGCGAGCATTTCTATCACCCGTTCATCGTCACGTGTGAACTCAGTGTAGTCTTCCTTATCCGTCAGGTATATCTGCCCTAACAACCGATTTCCAGATAAGATTGGCACACCCAGGAATGAATTCATGGGGGGGTGGTTGGGAGGGAAACCGACGCTGCGATTATCGCGGGCAATATCGGGGATGCGGATGGTCCGGCGTTCCTTGGCGATGGCGCCGATCAATCCGAGACCGATGGGCGAGTGCGCCATCTGGTTGATTTCATCCGAGGTCATCCCGACCGGAATAAAATGAACCAATTTCCCGTGCTCATCCAACACCCCCAGGGCAGCATAACGCGCCCCGGCTTGCTCGCGCGCAAGCTGGGCGATACGGTCAAGCACGACCTCCAGTGAAAGATCGCTAACCAGCTCGAGGCTGGCACGATGCAAAGCTACCAACCGAGCTTCTATTTGCTCACGGGTTAACAATACCATTCAGGAAACCTCACCACGACTTTATTTTACCTTAATTGGTAATAAATGGCTAATATAGCATTGTGAAGACTGGCACATTAACCCAATCTGGTGAAAGGCAGTAAAATATCCCTGAGAGGTGCACATGCCAAATAAAATATTAGTCTTTAAAGGCAGTCCGAGAGAGAAAGGCAACAGCAGCTTACTGGCAGATAAAGCGGCTGAAGGGGCACAGGCTGCGGGGGCGGAAGTAGAAACCTTTTCCTTGCACCGCATGGATATCCGTCCGTGCGATGCTTGCGATACCTGCAAAGAGACCGGGGTTTGTGTGCTCAAGGATGATATGCAGCTGCTGTACCCAAAACTGCAGGCAGCCGATGCAATCGTGATCGCCGGCCCAGTCTATTGGTTCACCCTGGGTGCCCAGACCAAGTTATTTATTGACCGCTGGTACGCTTTGGAAAGCCCGCAGGGCAGCGCACTCAAAGGGAAGCACTTTGGAATCATTTTGACGTATGGTGATACCGATCCTTACACATCCGGGGCGATCAATGCCATTCGTTCTTTTCAAGACATGTTCCGCTACATAGGTGCAAATATCGCCGGCATGGTTTATGGCACTGCGAATGATGAGGGCGATGTGCTGAAACAGCCGGAGCTTCTGGCTCGTGCTTATAAGCTGGGTACAAAGCTAGGCCAAGCTGGCTGATTTTCCCATCCGTAAACGTAAATATCTCTCTGCAATGACCATTTCTAAGCATCCTCATCTTTCGATCCGGGAGATGAATGAAACTGACCTGTCATTTGCAGCTGATTGCACTGCTGCGGAAGGCTGGGTAAGTGAAAACCGCATCAGTCTGGAAGGCTTCTACCTGCATGACCCAAAAGGTTGCCTTATCGCAGAGGAGGCTGGGCGACCTGTGGGTATTTGTATCGCCACCGGATACGGAAAAAGCGGGTTTATTGGTGAGTTGATCGTGCAACCCAAGGCGCGTGGAAGGGGGGTGGGGGCAAATTTACTAAATCATGGCGTCCGAATGCTACAAGATCGAGGGATTGAGACGGTATACCTGGATGGGGTGGTTAATGCAGTTGAGTTATACGAGCGCAATGGATTTCGCAAGCTTTGCCGCTCGTGGAGGTTTTCTGGCAATCTGGTTGGAGTGCCTTCGTCCCATGTGCGTCTAATGGCTGTTAGTGACCTGGATCAAGTTTTCAAGCTAGATAAAATGTCATTTGGGGAAGATCGCAGTTTTTTTCTCAGGCGGCGTTTGGAAATATTTCCCGAGCTGAGTTACGTGCTGATGGATGGAGAAAAGGTAGCCGGATTTATATTGGGTCGAGCTGGTGAAGGTTGGGTATCAGCCGGACCCTGGGTGATGGGAGAAGAGGTTGAAAATCCCGTTGAGCTGCTCCATTCTTTCGCTCTCCAGGCAGGTAATCGACCCATCAGTATCGGGATATTGGATACCAATCAGCTAGCTTATGATCTGGTTCGCTCTCTGGGTTTTACGCAGCGGGTGGACAGCCCCTGGCGAAAGGCACTAGGCAATCCAAGTAATTTGGGTGCTTCTCCCGGCTGTTTTGCAGTCGGGTCAGCTGCCAAAGGCTGATTAATCCGTATCAATCTAAATAAAAGGGGCGACCTCTATAAATAGAGGTCGCCATTAACGATCAAGTCTCGCCTTTGGAGGAGGCAGATGAGACCTATGGAAATTATCAGCGCAGAAGACGACTTACGCGGGAGTGAAGCATTCGATGGATGGGTTGATGGTTGTTCTCAATGTGATTCGGCAGCTCGTTTAAGCTGTACTTGATTTGAGAGTCATCCAATGCCTGCACAACCACGGTGCCCGGTTTGGTTATCCAAAAGTTCTTGCCGTTTTCCACCACGTAATCTTTCAGATCACCTTCCTGGGTGATCCACAAGTTACCGCGCACACAGTTGATCACATCTCCGCGTCGATCACCCTCGATGGCCCACATTTTATGTGTGGGAAGAGTAATCTCAGTGATGGTGTGAATATTTTGTTTCGTGTTTATCATGGCATATCCTCCTGATAATTATTCATGCTTTATTTTATCCAAAATAGAATAAAATAACAGATGCAAATGAATGATATTGTAACCATAACAGTTGTGGTATCATTGAACTGTACTGCTTTTTAGATGGACAAACTGTACCCGTAGGAAACCATACGATGAGTCAACAACCCGAACTGAATACTTTTTTATATGAGCAGGTAGCCTCTGAGCTGGCTGAATTGATCCGAAAGGGAACCTTTCGAGCCGGTGAGCGGATCCCTTCAGTCAGGCAGCTGAGCCGCCAGCGCAAGATCAGCGTTACCACAGTCTTACAGGCCTATATGATGTTGGAAAATCAGGGGTTAATTGAAACACGTCCCCAATCGGGGTTCTACGTACGCCCGGGTATACCCGACTTACTACCCGAGCCTGAAATGTCGACCCCGCTGCAGGATCCAACGCTGGTCAGCGTGCGCGAGCTGGTCATGATGGTGCTGAAGGATTCCACCAACCCTGACCTGATTCAGCTGGGGGCAGCCATTCCAAATACTGAGCTGGTAATTCCCATCAGGCTGAACCGGATCATGGCATCGCTTGCGCGCCAGGAAAACCGCCAATACAACAGCTATGACATTCCACCGGGAAATGAAGCCCTTCGCATTCAGATCGCCCAGCGTGCTGTGGGGTTAGGTTGCAATCTCACCCATGCCGATATTGTGACCACCTCCGGTTGTTTGGAAGCTATCACTCTCAGTCTGAGGGCAATCTGTAACCCCGGCGATACGGTTGCAATCGAGTCACCCATGTATTTCGGCATCTTGCAGGTATTGGAATCGCTTAGATTGCGAGCCTTGGAGATTCCCACCCATCCGCGTGATGGGATCAGCCTGTCAGCCCTGAGATTTGCGATCGAGCACAATTCCATCCAGGCTTGCCTGGTGTTATCGAACTTCAACAATCCCTTGGGCAGCTGCATCCCTGATGAAAATAAACAAGCTTTGGTGGAGCATTTAGCGCGTCACGAAATTCCCCTCATCGAAGGGGACGTATGTGGCGAACTCTATTTTTCCGGTGTTCGCCCCAGTGTATGTAAATCGTATGACCGCAAAGGGTTGGTATTGCTATGTTCCTCATTTTCAAAAGATCTGGTGCCAGGGTACCGGGTAGGGTGGGTGGTTCCCGGAAAGTATAAGGCAACCGTTGAATGGCTGAAATACACCACCAACGTGGCAACCGCCACCCTGCCTCAGGTGGCAATCGCAAAATTCCTTGAATCAGGCGGATACGAACACCACCTGCGCAGCATTCGCAGGATTTACGCTAGTTTTGTGTCGCAATTGTCCCAGGCAGTGATGCGCTATTTCCCCGAAGGCACGCGTGTTACCCGCCCCAATGGCGGGATCGTGCTGTGGGTTCAGATGCCCGATTACGTCGATTCACTCGTGCTTTACAAGCAGGCTTTGCAATCCGGGATCACCCTGGCGCCGGGGTACATGTTCTCTGCCACCGAGCAGTACCGCAACTTCATCCGCCTGAACGCCGCCTGGTGGTCGTATGAGACCGATCGCGCCATGGAACGTCTGGGCACGCTGGTAGCAGAACAGGGCGATGCCGGCCGAAAGCGGTAAATCGCAATTAATCGCTAATGATGGCCTGATCCAAATCCAGGCGGATAGATTCTCGGCCTGGGCATCAAGCAAAGCAATTGATACTATAATTTTGAGCCTGCAGCAACTTACCGGCGGACAATGGGTATGTAGGCTGGTTCGCAGACTCCATAAAAGATCTTGAAATTCAATACCTTTGTAAAATAAGTGTCAATAGTTGTAAATGTAATCGTTCCCTGTGAGACCCCCGTAGGTACCTGAGCGATAACAGCGGTCAAGACCGGATGCGTGGTGATTGAGCCACTGCTGGGGGCGATGGTTAACCAGGGTATATCTTCCTGGGCTGACCACTCAAGGAAACCTGCACCTGTGATATTCAATGCCATCGTGGGATCGTATGGGTTCCCCGGCTCGACACAAAATGATATGGAGCTCGGATGGACGTCGAAAGGGGCTGGAATGAGCGTAGCTTGAACAGCCTGCAGCATATCATAAGCCTGATCGGGAGCAAGCGGGGTGTAGTCTACCAGGACGATATAATGCAGCTTGTCCCAATTCACCCCCTCCAAGTTAACTGTTTCCATGGTGAAAGTGGAGGTTTCATTCGCCGGAAGGTTAGTAATTACAGTTGAAACAGCTGCGCGCGCATATCGATCCGTGGCACCTGCATGGATGTCTTCATAGACGATCCCATGGATGGTGGCATTATTGACGGGTGAGAGCGTAACTCCGCTCAGGTTTTGCACCTGGGCATAGAATCCCACCTTGTTGCCATCCCGCCAGGCATAAGCTTCCATCGCTGCCCGGGGAGGCCTGACCATCGACGTATCCACCATGCGCTTGTAGACCGTGTGAAAGTCAAGATAGCCATCTTCGTACTGGTTCCCGCTATCCACCATCACCATCGGCAGGCTGGCATAATTCTGCCCGGAGGCTTGCCACCAGCGGCCTGAGCGGGAATAAAAAGCACCATTTATATTGTATTCAAGGAAGACCACAGGTTGACCCGCATATTCCTCAGCCAATTTATCGACCACCGCACCGGCGATCTGGCAGTTCCCTCAGGCAGGGTTCATAAATGCTTCGAATACCACCAACCGGGTTTGATCTTGAGACTCTTCTGCTGAAATGGAAGCGGACTGTGCAATGGTCGGATGGATTACACCAGAAAGAAGAAATATCAGCAATACGATGAAGATTCGCTTCATAGTTTGGTCCCTTTCTGCATGACAGAAGTCGCCACTCATGATGATGGGCTGGCATCGCTCCTGCTTGATAATTTTCGCCTAAATTCTGGCTAACATTGGTAATTATACAGTACCGGTAATGATCCGCATCCGCGCCTCACGAGGAGGAAAGTTTACAGCAATGGCTTAAATTGTTTCAGAACTGACTGGTTATTAAATACCAATGATGCATCTAAAAATATATGGTTGATCCAGATTAGTACTTAAAAAATAAAAAGAGGCTCATCGCGTACGAGCATCCTGCCAGATCAGCTGCTCAGTGGACCTTTGGTCGAAGAAATCACTGCACTTCCCATCCCCTTTGCCGGTAAACCCGCCATCCGGCGCACATAGCACGTTTCCACCTGCGTCATACAACGTGCTGTACATATCACAACACTGTGCTGGTATAAAATAAACCACCTGTCCATTGTATTCATAACGCCAGATGGATTGCGGTGGATTACCGACCGGATCGATCCCGAATTTCTCAATCAACTGATCGACCCAGGTAGGGTTACCCGTTTGGGTGGTTTGAGAACAAGCCACCAGTAGAATAGTTATGACGACGAACAACAGGAATCGAGACTTCATATTTTCTTCACTTCCTTACCGGCAAAGTGATCACGCATTGATTAATTCATGATCGTTATAGCCATAACGTAGATCGATATGGAATTGTTCCACGAATAATTTGAACCGATATGATATTACACGTACTACAGATGTTTTGTGAAATAGTACCTCTGATGCCCCGGTGGGAAGTTTTCCAACACGCCAAAGACTTGATAGCCATTCTTCTTATAGAACTCCGGTGCCTGGAAACTGAAGGTGTCTAGATAGGCCTCGGTTGCCCCGCGTTGGCGTGCTTCGGCTTCCGCCATTGCCAATAGCTGCTCCCCATATCCGTGGCCGCGCAGCTCTTCTTTTATCCACATCAAGTTAACAAACAACCAGTTCCAGTGGGTCTCAGCAATCACCCCGCCGACGATGGATTGATCTGGTCCGCGGAGGACAAAACACAGATTCATTCCATGACCGTCACCTGCCAGCTGGTTGTTGTAATCCCGGATACCCCCTCCAATGATCGCCCATGCAGGCTCATCCATACTTTCGATATGATATTCCTCATCCATAATCGATTGCATCATCCTTTCTAATAATTTAACCGTGGAATATTTGTTAGGAAAATCTCCCTGATTATACACATACGATACACTTAAGGCGATTCAACCTGGTTCATGCTGAGAACAGATCCCAAGTAATCTTGTCATCGGATAAAATAAATCGAAAATTTGAAGCGATTGGGCAATTTGATAGCTTTTGCCAGCCCCAGCAGATAGACTTGACATGACAGCTTTGTTATGTCGCAGGTCCAATCCTGAAAGGATATGCATGCCAACTGTACTTAATGGATCACGCATCCCGGATTTTTATAACCTTCCCCTGGCGGAACGTTTAAATGAGCTTGCCTTGCGCGGAGAGCTTTCTCCGCAAGATATTGCCGTGCTGAGCGGCCAGACCGGGCTATCGAGCGAACAGGCCGACCATATGATCGAGAACATGGTAGGTACCTTTGCCCTACCCCTTGGAATCGCGCTCAACTTTATCGTTAATGGGCGGGAGGTGCTGGTGCCCATGGCAATCGAAGAACCCTCGGTGGTGGCGGGGGCATCATTCATGGCCAAACTGGCGCGTGCCGGGGGAGGCTTTATCGCCAAAACCGACCCTCCTGAAATGATCGGCCAGATTCAGCTGTTATGTATTCCCGATCTAGTAGCTGCGAGATATACCATTCTGGACCAAAAGGAACACCTGCTGGCAGGGATTTCCGACCTGGACCCGGTGCTCAAACACCTGGGCGGCGGGCCGCGCGACCTGGAAGTGCGCCTGATCGAAGAGTCACCTATCGGCGCCTTTTTGGTAGTGCACCTGATCTACGACGTGCGGGATGCCATGGGCGCTAACGCGGTTAATACCGCCGTCGAGCGCCTGGCACCACAGCTGGAAAATCTCACCGGCGGCAAAGCTCACTTGCGCATCCTCTCCAACCTGGCAGACCACCGCCTGGCTCGGGCGGAGTGCACCATCCCGCTTGGCGAGCTGGCTTTTGATGCGTACCCGGCTGAAGAAGTCCGCGACGGCATCATTTCCGCCTGGGCATTCGCAGCCGTTGACCCCTACCGGGCAGCCACGCATAACAAGGGCATCATGAATGGGGTCGACCCGGTGGTGATCGCCACGGGCAACGATTGGCGCGCCATCGAAGCCGGAGCACACGCTTATGCCGCCCGCAACGGGCGTTACACCTCGCTTTCCACCTGGGGGCAGGATGCCCAGGGTAACCTGGTGAGCAGCCTGGAGATGCCCATGGCGGTGGGTATCGTCGGTGGAGCCACCCAGGTGCATCCAACTGCCCGCGCTTGCCTCAAGCTGATGGGTGTGACCACTGCCAGAGAGCTGGCTGAGGTCATCGTCTCGGTGGGGCTGGCTCAAAACCTGGCTGCTCTGCGTGCCCTGGCAACCGAAGGCATCCAGCGCGGTCACATGGGCCTGCACGCCCGTCAGGTGGCTATCGCTGCCGGAGCCCAGAGTGATATGATCGAACAGCTGGCAGCCCGCATGGTGGCGGAGAAAACCGTCCGCATCGACCGGGCCAGGGAAATCCTGGCTGAGATGAAAAAGGAAAAATGATGGACTTTCGGCTGCTATTGGACGTTGAATGAATAAGGCGCTAACCTGGGTTTGCTTATTACTCTCTCTGGCTGGCGGCATGTTTGCTGGTTGGGTCGATTTCAACAACGATGAGCCCCAGGCTGCCGTCCTGGTGATCCTGGTGGTGACGTTCCTACGGGGATTGATTCAGCCCAAATTAGCCTGGATGTGGGCGATCATCGTGGGTTTATGCTTGCCAGGGGTGTATCTTATCGCCACCAGCCTTGGCTACCGACCGGTTAGCCCGCCCAGCCCCGGGTGGTATGCTTCGCTGCTGGCACTCATCCCAGCCTTCATCGGCGCTTATGTGGGTGCATTAGGTCGGGTGACAATTAATCGGATTGCTGCCTCACCAAATCGCTGAAATAAGAAATGATATACTCATGGTTTCTAGTGTAAAAATAGCCTTGTTTTATGGGATAGCTTCAGCCAATCCTGGTCACCCATGGAACAAGACGTTTAGAAAGAAGTGATAACTATGGAAATACCTCAATCAAATCTCAAACCCATGCTGCTCAAACCTTCCCAACCAGTGGGAATCATCGGGTACGGGGCATATGTGCCGCGCTACCGCCTGCCGGCTAAGGAAGTGGCACGCATCTGGACGGATGGAGCCGGCGGATTGCCAATCAAGGAAAAAGCCGTTCCCGGGCTGGATGAGGACGTGGCTACCATGTCGATCGAAGCCGCTCGCAATGCCATGCTGCGCGCCCAGGTCCATGCGCAAGACATCCGTGCGGTATGGGTGGGCTCTGAATCACACCCGTATGCGGTCAAACCCACCTCGACCATCGTGGCTGAAGCTATCGGGGCTGTGCCCTATGTGCAGGCAGCCGATTGGGAGTTCGCCTGCAAAGCCGGCACGGAAGCCATGGTGGCCGCGATTGGTTTTGTCGGCTCAGGCATGGCGCGTTACGCCATGGCGATCGGCATGGATACTGCCCAGGGGCGCCCGGGTGATGCCCTGGAATATACGGCCGGGGCTGGTGGTGCAGCTTTCTTGCTCAGCCCGGCCGAAGAAGCCCTGGCGGTGTTCGAAGGTTCATATTCATATGTGACGGATACCCCCGACTTCTGGCGGCGTGAATACCAGAAATATCCCGAGCATGGTCAGCGCTTCACTGGCGAGCCAGCTTACTTCAAACATATTGTCGAAGCCGCCCAGGCTCTGCTGGAAGGTACCCACACCACCGCCAAGGATTATAAATGGGCGGTATTCCACCAGCCCAACTCGAAGTTCCCCCAGCGTGTGGCCGCCCAGCTCGGGTTTACCAAGGAGCAAATTGCTCCCGGGCTGCTGGTCTCGGTAATTGGCAACACCTATGCCGGGGCAGCCCTGATCGGCCTGACCGGTATCTTGGATGTGGCCGAGCCTGGAGACAATATCCTGATGGTTTCCTTCGGCTCCGGGGCTGGCTCAGACGCTTTCGCCATCCGCGTTACCGAGGGCATCCGCGAGCGCCGTGATCGTGCTACCAAAACCCAGGAATATATCGCCCGGCGGACCGAAATTGATTACGGCACCTATGTGCGCTACCGCGGCAAGCTGGCCATGAAATGAAATTTTCAAATCTGGGGATAATCATCCAATGAGTGAAGTCATCATTGCAGGTGTTGGTCAAACGGACGTCGGTGAGCATTACACCATTTCACTGCGCGACCTGGCGCTTATGGCACTGGAATCAGCCATCCAGGATGCAGGCGGCTTGAGGCCAGACATCTTATTCATTGGCAATATGGTTGCACCCTCCGCCTCTCACCAGGCTCACCTGGGTGCGCTCATCTCGGACTATGGTGGTTTAGCCGGCATTGAAGCCTCGACGATCGAAGCCGGTGGTGCTTCCGGGGGGGCTGCCTTACGCATGGGCTATTTCGCCATCAAGTCGGGCGAGGCCAAGGTGGCCCTGGTGCTGGGAATCGAGAAAGTGACGGACCAGCTTGGCCCGGGTGCAGAAGCCATCCAGACGTTGAGTGAGGATAGTGATTATGAAGCGGTGCAGGGACTCACCCCGAATGCTCAGGCTGCCCTGCTCATGCGCCGCTATATGCACCAGTACCAGGTTAAGCATGCGGATTTTGTCGGTTTCTCAATCCTGGCACACGCCAATGCCATCACCAACCCACACGCCATGTACCACAATCAGGTCACCCTCGAAGCTTATAAAAACGCCGACCCGCTCAGCGATCCTTTAACATTATTCGATACTGCCCCGGTGGCGGATGGCGCGGCGGCATTGATCCTGACCTCCCCCGAAGTCCTCCCTGTTGGCTTTCCCCATCCGCTCGTGCGTATCACCGGCTCCAGCCTGGTCACCGATCGCCTGGCGATTCATGACCGGCCTGACCCGCTGGCTTTTGATGCTGCCCGCCAATCCATTGAGCGCGCTTGCCGGCAAGCGGGTATCCTGCCAGCGGATGTGGACTTCTTCGAGCTTTATGATTTATATTCCATTTATGCCGCACTGGCATTGGAAGCAGCCGGTCTTGCCCAGCGCGGTGAGGGCTGGAAGCTGGCACGAGATGGCAAGCTCAACCGGGATGGAGAGATGCCCATTGCCACATTCGGTGGGCTCAAGGCACGCGGCAACCCAGGCGGGGCTACGGGCATTTATCAAGCCGTTGAAGCCACTTTGCAGCTGCGCACTCAGGCAGGTGCCAACCAGATTCAGAGTGCCCGGCGGGGGATGATCCAATGCCTGGCAGGCCCGGCCTCCTCTGCCGTCGCACATATCCTGGAGGCTGCTTGAAAATCGGACTGGTTATCATGTTGGCGGAGCACAAAGAGCTACGGCGGGCATACAGCTACCAAAGAACGCGTGAGTTTGCCCAGCAGGCTGAAGAAGCAGGCTATGACTCGCTCTGGCTGTATGACCATATGCTGTATCGCGGTGAAGATCACCCCACCATTGGAATTTGGGAGTGCTGGACTTTCCTCTCTGCACTTGCCGATACCACCAGGCGCGTCGAACTCGGCACATAGGTGGCCTGCAATTCATTCCGCAACCCGGCACTATTGGCCAAGATGGCCATCACATTGGATGAAGTCTCCCAGGGCAGGTTGATCCTGGGGGTTGGGGCAGGTTGGAACGCGCCAGAATTCGAGGCTTTCGGTTGGCCTTTCGATCATCGGGTGGCTCGTTTTGAAGAAGCACTACAGATCATCCGTCCTTTGCTTAAAGAAGGAAGAGTTGATTTTACAGGTAAGTACTACCAGGCGCACGATTGCGAGATCAGACCACTCGGACCGCGCAAGGGTGGACCACCTCTACTGGTCGGTTGTGGAGGCAGGCGCATGTTACGCCTGACGGCCAGGTACGCCGACCTATGGAATACCGGTTACCTGGGAACCGTGGATACGTTCCTGCCCTCGCGCCAGGAATGTTTGGACATGTGCCAGGATGTTGGCCGCGATCCTGCAACCCTGGGATTAACTGCGTTACTCTATATTCATTACCCTAAAATGGCACCTCTCCCCGATGGTCTCGATCACCCACCCATCACCGGCACCCCCACTCAGATTGCACGGGCAATGCTGGATTACGAGCAAGCAGGTGTCGAACACATCATGCTGCACCTGATCCCATATACTCCGGCCGCGATGCGAAAAACAGAGCAAGCCCTTCGTATTTATCACCAACTTTCAGCTCTGCAAGCTAAAAATAGCAATTTGATAGGAATTGATAGCCACCAATGACTATATTTAGCATCGAAAGTCATGTAATAAGGAGATTTTATCTATGGAAATACCTCGTCATTGGCGATTAAAGAAACAGCGCTACGCACTGGTTGGAGAAGTTTGCCCGCATTGTGATGCCAAGCTGTTCCCACCGCGTGATATCTGCCCCAATTGCGGGCAGGAAGCCCGTACCGAGTACCAGTTCAGCGGTAAGGGTGAGGTATTTTCGTACACCACCATCTACGATGCCCCGGCCGGGTATGAATCGAACGTCCCTTACACGGTGGCATTGGTGAAATTGGAAGAAGGCCCGATGGTAACCGCCCAATTGACCGATTTGGGCAGCCAGAAGGTGGAGATTGGCATGCCGGTCGAGATGGTCACCCGCAGATTACGCTCGGATGGAGATGAACGGGGCATGATCGTGTACGGGTATAAATTCCGGCCGATGATGCATTAAGTTTTCTTTTTAAATTCCAGCGCCCTCCTAGTAGAGGGCGCTTTTATTTTTGGATTCCTCACAGACCAGTCACGTTCGCTAAGGTTGGGCACCTGCTTCGGCTCGCTTAATTGCTTCTGCGGCGGTGGATTGCAGATATTTAATTGCCGCCAGATACGCCGGAGAAGTGCCTTCGCACGAGCTGAACAGGATTTGGACCAGGTATTTTCCATTCACTTTTTCCACCCCATAACCATCACCCTTCGTGCAGCCCTGGACGTTGGCATTCTTTGTAATCATGAATACATAACCATCAGCGTCATCGCGGATCATGGTGATCTCATCTTTAGCGTCCGCCGGTAGATCGGGATGGGCGTTCCATTCATTCGCCTGGACGATATAACCATTGATATTTTCTTTCAGGTCCTGGTAGAACCCCTCCAACTTATCGGCTTTATAGGCAACAATACGGATGTAGTCGGTCTCAGAGAGGCCATGAGCACCCTCATCTGAATAACTGCAAATCAAAGATGGGCCGTCATAGATATCGTCGACAAAGTTGCCAATGCTGATTGGATCAAATATTATCCCACTCATGCTGCAGTCGGCCTCCGAGAACCCCGCTGGCTCTTCTTGCTGGTCACCTGGATTGGCAACCTGCGCGGGCTGGTCCACTGAACTGCTGGCGAGCGGAAACTGCTCGGCCGGAATTTTGGCGGGTATCAGGACGCAGGCTAAGCTAAGAAGAATGGTAAGCAGGAGGAGCAAAAGAGGTATTAGGCCATTGTTTCTCATGATATTCCTTTTTGTTTGTATGGTTTTTATGTAAATGAATGCTGGTTAATTATATATTGTTCGCCTAATAAGGCAAATCTGAGCAAGGATACATTTAAATGGGCTCTAGTTATTATAGGAACGCCAATTATAAGTGCAATTACGACAGATGGTCCGCACTCGGGCTGTTGATTCAATGCAGCCGTCTACATAAATTATCATTCAGTGAAATAATCTGTTGAAAGCTTTGGTATTTTCGAACTATCCCATACACAATTGATTGACTTTTTGCAGAAGGGATATACAATAAATGCAGCTAGTTTATTTTTGGGGTTTGTTGGTTCTATCCGTATTTCCTCTACGGCTTCATGGATAAAACCGCACACAGGTTGGGGAATCAGTCAATTCAAAATAATTACAGTCACCTCAGTATTCCAGTGCCTAAGATCCTGTCAGATAAGCCATTCAAAGACACGGGAATACGAGGGTCATAACAAAACACGCACATGAAAGGCGATTGTTACGGCAGAGTGCGAAAAGTCTTCACAGAGACGGGCAAGGATTTGAGCTTCTCGAAGTCGATGATATCGCATCATCTTCAGGAACTGGAGAACACCGGCTTATATGCTTTCCATCGTCACAGCCAATGGATGGTATGCAAGGTGAATGAAGTGTGAATTTTGAAGGTTTGAGCCTATTTCAGCACAGAAATTATACAGGAGAACAACCATGAGCTTAAAGAAAGAATATCTATCACCCTGCGGTATGTATTGTAGCGTGTGCGCAGTAAGATCAGCAGATCTTTATAATGACCAAAAACTCAAAGAAATACTGGCCTCTGTCTTTGGCACTTCACCTGAGAATGTAGCTTGTGATGGATGCATGTCGGAAAACACTTTTCTGTTTGCGAAGACTTGTTCAATTCGAGCATGCGCGCTGGAAAAAAGTCTGGAAGGATGTCATCAATGTGATGATTTTCCATGTGATCATATAAATAATTTTCCCTTTGAAATTTCAAGAAATGCGATGTTAGCAGCTATACCTCGATGGAAGGAATTAGGCACTGAACGCTTCGTTGCAGAAGTTGAAGGCCACTATACCTGTTCTAGTTGTGGAGCATTATTTCATCGCTTTGCCAGTTTATGCCCCAATTGCCAGGCTCCAAAGAATTAATTCAACCCATATTTGAGGCGACCATAGCAATCATTGAAATTATTAAATAACTCTGAAAGCTGCATTATTATCAGGAATCAAAAAGAATAAAGAGCAAGTTGGTGGGATGGATTCTCTTTTATACCTGCCGATTTTGCACAGAAAAAACCACGTAAAAATTCGCTATATCATATCGACGAGTATCAATTCAGACCGCTGACGCACCAGGATTGCCAGAAAAAGTATAGGCGCTCTTCAAATGGAGGGCGATTTTTGATGCGGACACATCTGGCGATTTGTAAGCGCTCAGCCAAGCTCTCAGCCAAATGCTGCCACGATTCCTGGTTAACCAGAGCAGTGCGCCGTTGTATCCCTAACTTGGCTTGTCATTTTGATCGTCTTTGGTAGGATTGCGATCATCGCGTTGAAATCTATCCAGAAAATGTGGAAAAACAAGCCAAAACACACAACCGATAACGATCAGGATAACCACTCCAACTAAGATTTCATCCATTCTTTACATCCTTTCAATTCCGGCGCATACCGATAGGGTTGATCTCTATCAATCATTATAGGAAAACGGATTGAAACCAACAAAACCGTGGATTCTTAGCGTTCTTTTGCCAGTTTTCTGATGCGCTCTAGATTGAGATCGCCAGCTGCGCCCCAACCACGCACCCCTTCAGCGATCTCGGGGCGGAACTGCTCGTAGAGCGCAAAGGCGCGCTGCTCCAATTCTTGGGGAGGAAAAGCCTTTGCCAATGCTTCGAGGGCTGCGCGTGCCTCGGCCAGTCCTTCACCAAACTTTTGCTCCAGGTAACGCTCGACGCTTTCTGGTTTGATCTCTTCGCCACTCGCCGTCGCCCGAAGCCCGTGTTCCGTTTGTACCGCAGGAACCCGCCTGCCCACAACTTCAACCATGATAGTCTCGCCAGCCTGGCGTTCTTTGGCTTTATCTCTGACTTTTGCGTCCAGCTCTTTTTCAGCTGGCGTATAAATGCCCAGCCGCTGACCTTTAGATTGGGCAGTCAGCCCCGCTACCGCTTTTCCGAGGGTCAGGGCTTCCTCATGTTTGTAACCGAGCCTTTCGGCGACGATAACGCCCCACAAAGTAAGCACCGGGGCGCGATTGATCTTGATTGTATCTGACATCAAATAATCCCTCCTAAAGGATCGTTCCAATAATCTTTTAATAGCCGGGAGATAGTTCTATCATCAAGGGTTATTCCTCCAGCAATAGCTCTTCCTTGATTTAAAAGATCGGAGACTATTTGCACGAATTGATAGAGATCATCATCAGTTGTCACTTTGTAGAACATATTTGGCTCCGAAGTGGAGATTATATAATGGGATCCGATTGAATTTTACACCCACTGGACCGTGTGCGCCTTAGCACATATTCAGTCGTTGAGCTACAAGATTTCCACAAATAACGGATTGCCACTTCCTTTTTTGATGGGCTCTCCAATTACAACCTCGCCTCCACCGCAAATCGTTGGATATCCCAACCGCACCAATGCCACAATGCGATGGAAATTCCATGCGGATTGTAATATAATATATTTATATTAGACAATATAGATAGGTTTTACCAATTTAAATCGGAAAGGAAAGTGGGATATGTTAAATCTAAACTCTGTCATGATTGGGACCAAACAAACCAAGGTTCTGGTTGCCTTTTACGAAAAAGTGCTCGGAAAACCAGCAGAAATGGTCGATGAAGAAAGTGGTTTTTGGGGTTGGCAGATAGGAAGCAGCTACTTCAGCATTCTGGACCATTCTGAAATGGGTGGCAAGACCAAAGACCCGGGCCGGGTGATGCTGAATTTTGAGACCGGCCAGGTCAAAGAGGAATTTGAGCGCATCAAAGTGCTGGGTGGGGCTGTAATCCGGGCTCCATACGAAATGGGTGGTGGTTGGATTGCCACCCTTGCCGACCCGGATGGCAACTACTTCCAGCTCATCACCCCCATGGAGATGTAGGTTTCTCCATTTTTTACGATCAGAGATTTCATCAAGCGCTCTCCACCTGGGGAGCGCTTTTTTCGCCGGAATACTGTGATATTGTTAGTCATATCTTTTTAGGGAAGGGGTGTTAATCACTATAGCATGCAATCAAGGTAACGAAATAACCATGAGCAATATCATGACTCTAAGGAGAATTACGGCATGAAAAAATCCCACCTCCAGATCATCGTCTTTGCCATTCTATTTCTATTCATTATCCAATCTACTGGCACACTGGTTGAATCGATTTACATCCTTGACCTGATGACCTCAGGCCTGGACGCAAAAGCTTTGGGTGTTTTGTTTTTCTTTGTGCCTTTGCTCTTTCTGCCGTTCTTCAAGAAGGGTCAGCCCTTGTTGGTGTGGATTCTTTTCGGCTCACTGCTCATTTCTCGCGGATTGACTCCATACCTTAACACTACCGACCGTTTACTTGCTTCCGGCATTGCTACTGCAATTTCATTTAGCATGTTCTTCCTGCTCACCACCTCGAAACCAACATTCGGTCGCTGGGCTCCATCCGGGCTGGCCCTGGCTGTAGCTCTATCTACGCTGCTACGCTCATTGGACCATGGAATCGAATACTCATTGACGCCCGCGGGTGGCTGGGTTGGCTGGGTCTTGGGTTTGCTGCTCGGTCTCTGCCTGGTATTGTCAGACCTGAAGCCTGATCCAACCGTTCAGCAAATGGGTGGGAAGCGCACAGTTCCTATCTTCGGCAGCTATCTCATCCTGACGCTGGTTTATTTTTCGATTTCCGCCCCCGCCGTGATCGCCCGTTGGACCCAGGGCAATTACAGCCTCATCGTCACTGCCGTCAGCCTGTTCTCGCTTGCCTGGGTCTGGTTATCTACCCAGCGATCAGATCTCCTGGAGCGTATCTCTCCACGTCTGGTGGTGATCTGGAACCTGTTCTTTACCCTCAGCCTCACCCTCACTCTCCTGGCGCAGCGGATTTCGTTCCCTCCCACGCTGAGCTCTCCACCGGTTGTGGTTGGCGTACCTACCTTTCTGCAGATGATCCCTCTTGGGTTGATGCTCCTGCTCTTCCCGGTTCTCTACCTCGACCTGCAAATCTTACTCCGCCAAATGCAGGGCGCTTCGCAGCCATCCCGCAGCCTGGTACCGGGCATCCTGCTGGGAAGCTTCACGCTGATCTTGTTGATCTTCGTCAACATCTTCTCCAACGTCTGGGGCTATATCAAACCTATCAGCCCTCTCTTCCGCAACACCTTCTGGCTGGTTTATTTTCTACTGCCTGCACTCATCACCCTGCTGGTCTGGCTTTCAAGATGGAGCAAATCAGCCACCGAAAACGAACCCACGCGTACCCGCGCATGGACCTGGTCGATCTTGCTGGCAGTGATCTTCCTGGTTACGTTGTTCTTCGCGCTACCAACACCCCGTGTTCAGGTGGATGCGGCTGGAAAAACGTCCTTGCGGGTGATGACCTTCAACACCCAGCAGTCCAATGATAAGGAAGCTGAGAAATCCTTCCAGGCTCAGCTCGCCCTAATCCGGCAGGTCGCCCCCGATATCCTTGCTATGCAAGAAACTGATTCAACCCGCATCTCGCTCAACAATAACGATTATGTTCGCTATTTCGCCGATAAACTCGGCTACTACTCGTACTATGGTCCAAAGCCCACGGCTGGCACGTTTGGCACTGCCATTCTGTCGAAGTTCCCGCTGTTGAACACCCGTACCGCATTTATGTACAGCGATAAGGACGAAACCGGCGTGGCTGAAGCTGAAGTCGAAATAGCAGGCCTGACCTTTACCATCTATGATGTCCATCCCGACAGCTCAGACCCCTCCATGCTGGCTTTTGCTCAGACGCTGCTTGACCGGTCTAAAGATAAACCCTACGTGATTGCAATGGGCGATTACAACCTGCGGGATTATGAGGCCGCCTACCAGCTCATTGCCAGTGTGTATACCAATGCCTGGGTAAGTGTCTACCCATCCGAAATCAGCCCGGAAGGCATCGACATGTCGGGAGAAAACCGCATTGATCATATTTTCCTCTCCCCCAACCTGACTGCGGTCGACCCAATGTACATCCTCCCGCCTGATTCGGCCACCGATCACCCTGTCCACTGGACGGATATCACCTGGGGAAAGCCTTAGCCTGCCAGGTAGAGGCTGAGGCTTTCCTGGCCAAGGATGAAATCGACCTAAAAACGGTGCAAGGATGGAAAGGTTGATAATTCTGCGAGATAAGCCGCTTCTAGGTATCTATCGCATACACATAATATGCTTGATATAGGTAAGGTATAACTCATTCTTCAATAGCAGCCGAGGATTGTATCCATTCACCAGCATTGGCAAAATCCTGGACGAGTGCTCTCCATATTGAGGTTTTTTTTAGCTGGAAGTTAGGGTTTAAGAGACTTGGAAAATCGCCGGTCTTAATTTATATTTTCGGATATTATTTACCTGATTGGATATATATTTGATATAATGATGGCGAACTACAGATCCGGGTATTTCTTAGTGTGGCAGCAAGTGTCATCGAAAATAAAATACAGGAGGAAATCATGCCAGCACAGTTTCAACATTCGCAAGTAATCGACCGTCCGGTAGATATGGTATTCCATTTCATGGTTAATGAGCACGTCCGCAACCATCCGCGCTGGGACCCAGACATAGAACTCTGGCTGGAGGCGGAAAGGCCGATTGAAGTGGGGACTGTTATTCACAGACGTAACAGCCGCAGCGGTAAACCAGTCGAGGGAATCATGGAAGTTGTGGAGTACGATCATAATCGGGCTTTTGGAATGCTAATCCACGATGGTTCATCCAAAATGATTGGACGGATCACCTTCGAGCCCGCGGGTGATGACAGTACCATCGTAACAACCTATTTTGAGCTTCCTGATATGGATGAATCCATGGACAAGACTTTTCTTATGCACAGGTTGGAAGAGAGCGGTAAAGTAAGAAAGAAGCTTATCGAGTCTGAGGTCAAGGAATAAACGGAACGGTGACACATGAATGACCCGATCGTTTTTATCAGTCGTAATCGGATAAAGGCTGGGATGCTGGATGAATTCAGAAAGCACTATGATAATAGTATCCCTCCAATCGAGGCAGGCAAACCAGGCACACTGGCCCAACTTGCTTACTTCAATGAAGATTCTTCCCAGGTAGATATCGTTCGCTTCTTTCCCAATTCAGAAGCCCTGGACCATCAAATTGAGGGAGCTGATGAGCGTTCAAAAATAACCTACACGTTTATTGAACCTATCAGCGTGGAAATCTATGGCACCCCAAGCGAACTTACGCTTGAAAGGATGAAGAAAATCGCCGGCTCTGGGATCGATGTACGCATCAACCCCAAGTTCATTGGCGGTTTCATCCGCCCCAAGACTGGATGAATGGAAAACTATTAAAAAATACAAAAGGTGAAATATCCATCAAGTTAGCCTGATACAACTGGCAATAAAGCATTGGTTTCCCTCAAGCGGAGGAATTTTAAAAAATGGACACAGCTGAAGTCATTCAATCGATCACCACTCTGTTTTCAGAGGCTTATGCCGGCCCTTCTGACCCAAAGTCGACCTGGTTCATCGATAACGAGCCAGACTCAGGCATCCTGGGGATCATTGCAGGGATTTCATCGACTGAAGCCTCATGGTCAGCCAACAAAAATAACCCTGGGACTACTATCGCCGGGCATGTAGAGCATTTAAGATGGAGCCTGGCAAATGCCAATGCTGCCCTGATGGGTAAACCCTACCAGGGAAACTGGGCTGAAAGCTGGAATACCCTTGAGACAGATGAAGGCAAATGGGAGCGGATTAAACTCGATCTGCGCACAGAGTTCGAAACCCTGCTCCAAAACTTGCGAAAACAGACTGAACTGCCAGGAGATTATCTAACCGGTGTGATGGCATTGATCCCGCATGCAGCTTATCATTTAGGGACGGTGCGCCAGATGATTGAGCGGGCGCGTGCGGCTGCAATAAAAAGAAGTCAAAGTGTAATGGCTCGCTGAACAGCATGAACTCAAATAATCCAATCACAGAAATGCGCATTGCCCTCACCAGCAATGATTATGACCGATTATTAAAATTCTACTGTGCTGGGCTCGGTCTTGAGCCTGCCGAAGTATGGGATAACGATCAGGGCAATGGGTTGATTCTTAATCTAGGCAGCGCTACATTGGAGTTGTTTGATGAAAAACAGGCTAATACGGTTGATCAGATCGAAGCGGGGCAACGCGTAAGTGGGCAGGTCCGCCTCGCCTTTCAAGTACCAGATCTGAATGCGGCGATGGAGCGATTGTTAGCCCATGGGGCAATTTTAGTCCATCAACCTGTTGTCACCCCATGGGGCGATATCAATGTACGCTTCCAAGATCCTGATGGTTTGCAAATTACATTATTTCAGAAACCTCAGGCTTGACCTACTGAATAGATTCAAAGGCAACTCCAACTCTTATGAACTACTGGAGCTCACATGAACTCTGTACTCAATGATTACCACCCGATGCAGTACTTTTCTCACAATAGTTATCACGAGCTGGTCGAGTTCGGTGAAGCAGAAGCCTGGGTAAATTACTACCTGTGCGCCTCAGGTGAATTTAGCCAGGAATACAAGCTGGTCACCAAACGCATTGGGTCTGCATGGGTGAGCATGATTCCCAAGCTGGACTGGTCATTCTTCAATCGCATTAATGGGCTCGGTGTCAGAGAACCTGTGACGGAAACCATGCTCGATGAAGCTGTTGCTGTTCTCAAAGATGCCGGTTGTAAAAATTTCATGGCCCAGGTCAGTCCCATGTCACAGCCTCCTCTGGTAACAACATGGCTCGAAAAGCGGGGTTTTAAGCTTGGTCGCAATTGGGTAAAAATGTATCGTGGGAACGAGCCACCCATCGAGGCGCCATCAGAATTACGAGTTGAAGCCATCGGGATCGAACATGCAGACGTCTTTGCCGATATTGCCCTGTCTGCGTTCGAAATGCCAGCCGAGTTACGGCCATTGGTGCAAGGACCGATGGGAAAACAGGGTTGGCATCATTATCTCGCCTTTGATGGAGACCAACCCGTCTCAGCTGGGGCAATGTTCATATCAGGTGAGATAGCCTGGCTTGGATTTGGTAGCACCCTGGTCACCCATCGCAATCGTGGTGGGCAGGGAGCAGTGTTCGCCCGTCGAATCACGGATGGGTTAAAACTTGGCTGTAAATGGTTCGTAACAGAAACGGGTGAGGATACACCCGATTCTCCCAACCCATCCTATCACAACATGATTCGCCACGGCTTCAAGCTGGCTTATCTGCGTCCCAACTACATTTATAAAGAGCCTGTATACTAATTGCTTATAATCTAATCTCTCAACTCACGAAATAAAACGATAACCATTTTTTGATAAAGAACGATCTTGTTTCAGCGGCTACGGTTGACGATTTCATCAACACTATCGACCTAAAAAATAACAAGCTCATTAGTAGGATTTGGTTTTTATGCAAATTAAAGCTCCTTCGGTTTAGATGGAGCTTTTTGGTTGTATCCATGTTGCGGAAGTTATAATTACGTTCATATGGATTTTAAGCACAGCCCTCGTATTAGGAAGAGGATAATCGATACAGGCTATATTTTGATATAGCTGATATTACCAGCTAGGGTTACCAATCTGATAATAATCCCAGGAAAAAAGACTATGGATCAGCTCGCTCAATTTTGTGAAGCCACTCTAATCAAACTTTGTAATGAGATAACCGACCGGAGCGTTGGAACGGAAGGCAATCGGGCTGCCACCCGTTATTTTGATAATGTAACCTCGTCATTGGGTTGGACGACGGTTGCACAGGAATTTGAAGCCCTGGATTGGATCGATGGAGGAGCAAATTTGTATCGCGGAGAGGATAGCTTCCAAGTATTCGTCAGCCCATACTCATTGGGTTGTGAGATCGAGGGGCAGCTGATTGCTGTATCCAGCATTGAAGAGCTTGAGCAAACAGAAATGAGCGCTAAAATTCTCTGCTTATACGGGGATATCGCCAAAGAACAGCTCATGCCCAAGAATTTCGTATTCTACAATCCTCAAGAACACCAACGCATCATCTCTCGGCTCGAAAATGGCAACCCCAAAGCAATCCTGTGTGCCACCGGTCGAAACGCTTCGCTGGCAGGAGGTGTTTATCCTTTTCCATTAATTGAAGATGGCGATTTCAATATCCCCTCCGTGTACATGACCGAAGAGGAAGGTAAAAGATTACTCGTTTATACTGGCAAACACCTTTCCCTGAAATCTGTTTCCGAGCGCCTACCCGGGAAGGGTTATAACGTGATTGCACGTATCGGCCGGCCTTCAGGTAAACGCATCGTTATCACCGCCCACATCGATGCCAAGAAAGGCTCTCCCGGTGCGCTTGATAATGCCAGCGGTGCGGTGGTTCTGTTGCTATTAGCTCGCTTGCTGAAAGACTATACCGGAAACCGGCTCATTGAGTTAGTCGCTTTCAACGGAGAGGATTATTATGCCGTCCCTGGTCAGATGCTTTATCTCCAGGCTAATCAGGACCGGTTTCAAGAAATCCTGCTGAATATTAATATCGATGGAGCTGGGTACAAAGAAGGAAGATCGGCATTTTCTTATTATGGCCTGCCCAATGAAATTGAAAAGGACATAACAGAAATCATAAACCATTTTGATGGGATCACGGAGGGTGCGCAATGGGTGCAGGGTGATCATAGTATCTTTATCCAACAGGGCTGCCCTGCGATTGCGGTATCTTCCCAATGGTTTACGGACCACATTGACAGCCAGCAAATCACCCATACTCCCAAGGATACGATTGATATCGTCGACTGCTTTAAGCTGGTTGAAATTGCCCAAGCCTTGAATCTGTTGGTTAGAAAATAAGGTACAATCGGCGTGCTTTACCAGACATTTCGAGGCAAATAATCGCCATATCTCTATGGGAAAAAACAGCATGCCCGAACCTTCACCCGTCACCATCGTCAATGTCGGCTACTTGTCTACCAATTACTGGGTGATCTCCGCTGGCAGGTCACGCCTGTTGGTTGACCTGGGGTACCCGGGCACGATGGGCAGTCTGCGTGCCAGGCTCAAGCAGATGGATATCCCACTCAAAGAGATCCTTTATGCTCTGGCAACTCACTATCACATCGACCATGCCGGCCTGGCCCAAGAGCTCAAACAGGCAGGCGTGCCTTTGCTGGTGCTGGATATCCAGGTTGCCTTTATCCCCCTGATGAAAAGGTTCACCAAACCACAGGATCATTATGTAGATATCTCGTTGGATGGCAATGCTGTCATCTCCGCGGCTGAAAGCCGGGCATTGCTCGAAAAGATTGGCATTCCGGGAGAGATCCTTTACACCCCAGGCCATTCAGATGATAGTGTATCCCTGCTGCTCGACGATGGCTCGGTATTCACCGGAGACCTGACCCCCCTGGAAGGTGCATGGGGTGAAGCCGGTGAAGTAGTTAGAGCCAGCTGGCAATTACTTAAGGAAAAAGGCGCCAGGCGTATATATCCGGCGCATGGACCCATTCGGCCGATGGTTTAGGTTTGTCGGGTTGGATTTCACCTGCAAGGTTCCAGGATTAATTCAAGAATTTCTGCCTGTTATCGCCTATCTGATCTCGGCAGAATTCGATCCTCAGCAAAATCCTCATCATTTCTTCGTTGACATTATTACGTAATACTGTTATAATAGGGGTGTGAAAATATTTGCAACAGGGAAAAATACTGACAATAGAAAAAGGAAATAACATGTCACAGGATAAATATTTGGTCCATGAGCTTGCAAAAATGGCAGGGACCACTGTCCGAACCATTCGCTATTACACCGATGAGGGCTTGCTGACCCAGCCGGATTATGAAGGAAAATATGCCTACTACAGCTCGATTCACCTGAAAAGGCTTGAGCTGATCCGCATGCTCAAAGATGCATACCTGCCTTTGCGAGAAATCCGCCAAATCATGCTTTCCATCAAGGATGATGAAGATCTGCAGCAGGTGATTGAGCATTATCTATCTGATCAAAAAAAGGGGCGGGTTCCAATTTCCACCCAGGCTGACATCGACAAGAGTACGGATGCATTGGAGTATATTAAGCGGTTGAAAGATAAACAGGAAATGTACCGAGAGACAGGAAATATGAAGGTATATCAATCTCCCCCACCAGTGATGAAGCAGGAGAGCCTAAATAACTTTAACTACACACGTAAATCAAACGCTCAAACCGAACCCGATACCTGGCAACGGATTCCAATTCTTCCTGGTGTCGAGCTTTTTCTACGTCAGCCCGCCGAGTCAGATATCAACAGCCGTGTTCAACAATTGATTATTTTCGCTAAAAAATTATTCAATCAGAAATAAAAGGGAGAACCGAATGAAAACTGATAAATTGCTGTTACAAATAAACACAGATCTAGACCTGATCGCCCGGGAATTCCCAACTCAGCGGGTATTGGAAATTATCGTCCAGGCTCCAGCCATTACATCCGAGTCAACTAGTAGGGTTCCCCTCAACCTGGCCCTGGT
This sequence comes from uncultured Chloroflexia bacterium, assembly GCA_963725685.1. Lineage (GTDB taxonomy): Bacteria > Chloroflexota > Anaerolineae > Anaerolineales > UBA4823 > FEB-25. The sequence goes on along the minus strand of CAVRYZ010000008.1, from coordinate 547,263 downwards.
TCTCGATCGGAGCGGTTCGATGAGTGGGCACAAGCTGGATTATGTGAAACAAGCTGCTATCCATTTGGTTGATATGCTTCAGGAACAAGACCGTGTAGCATTGGTCACATTTGATAATACTGTTGATGTAATAACCCACAGCTGCCTGGTGACGAAGCAAAACCGTAGAGATTTACAAGACCAGATATCAAGAATTGAGTCGGGAGGTACAACATTCCTGAGCGGGGGCTGGCTGGCAGGAGGCGAAGAAGTTGCCCGACATCAGGATGCTGGGATGCTCAACCGCATCTTGTTGTTAACCGACGGCCAGGCGAATGTTGGTGTTACCGATATGGAAATCCTGGCACAGCAAGCTGGAGAATTGTCGCACCGTGGTATTTCTACCTCCACATTCGGTGTTGGGTTGGATTTTAACGAATACCTGCTGGAAGGAATGGCTAACCAAAGTGAAGGGAATTATTACTTCATTGATGCTCCTGAAAGAGCGCATGAATTTTTCCTGCAAGAGATTGGGAAGATCCAGAAGATAAATCTGCGCGAAGTTGAGGTCATTTTGGATTTATCCCAAAATGTTAGCTTGAATGTGCTGGGTGGATGGAAAAACTGGAGGACAGAAAACCATGTGCATATTTCCATCGGCAGTCTTTATTCACAGCAAATCCAAAAAATTTATGCTGTGCTTAAGGCTCCTAAGGATGACAAATCTGCTGATATTGTTCTAAAAGCACTTGTCTTGGGCAAAGATAAAGCTGGTCAGGTGTATGAATTTAATGCCCAGGTTGTGTTTACCTTCACGGATGAAGCCGGTATCAAGAGTGGGCAAATAAACCTTGATGTCATGGGACGGTTTGCTGTGGTATATCTGGCAGAAACTGCTAATGAAGCCTTGAAGATTGAGCGAGTTGGAAAGAATGAAGAGGCCAGTCAATTCCTCAATCAAGCCATTCAAGAATACGGAATGTATCTCGATCCTACAGAACGGGAAAGATACCTTCAAATGGCAGAGCGGATGAAGCATGGAATGCTTGAATCCGACCGCAAGACATCACAGTTTGCATCCTACAATATCAGGCGCAGTAAGGAAACCCATTAAAGATAAAAGGCAAAACTTCCTATTACCCACATTTAAGTTGCCAGGATGAATAAATTTATATTTTCGCATCGTTAAAACTCAATTCATGAAACCAGGGGATGTGAAGGGGCTGTCCTATAAGTAGATGCGCGACCAGTCCGGTCAGCTTTTGACCGGACAAGTCGCGCTATGACCGAAGACGTAACACGTGGGCGTAGGGGATTTTTTTCTGGTGCATTTTGTTCAAATCCCTCCCTTACGCCGCTATGTTTTAGGATATTTTCCACAATATTGTGACTTTTTAGACAGCCCCTTCAGATTTAATACCTGCTATTGGTCAGCTATAATCTAAATGAATGCCTATGCACGATGTTAAAGCAAATCCATCCTCCCTGAATCAGCCCGTCTTTTTCATTGGTACCTCCGGCTGGACCTATGACCATTGGAAGGGGCGCTTTTATCCGCAGGAGCTGACAAGGAAGAGCTGGTTTGATTATTATGCCGGTATATTCCAGTCCGTGGAGGTCAATGCCACCTTTTATCGCTCCTTCAAGGATCGGACCTACCAAAATTGGAGAGAACGTGCCCCGCAGGGTTTCGGTTATGTGCTTAAAGCTCCCCAATTGATCACCCACCGCAAGTACCTGATGGATGTGGATGAAGACATCCGCACCTTCTATCAATCGTGCACCTTGCTGATGGACAAGTTCGAGATGATCTTGCTGCAGGTGGCGCTTAACATGCCTTATGATTTGCTGCGACTGCAAAAAGCTCTATCTGCTTTCCCCGATCCCGCCAGGGTGGCAGTCGAATTTCGCCGCCCTGAATGGAACAACCCGGATACGATGAGCCTGCTGCGCCTCACAGGAGCAGCGATCTGTAATGTTGATTCCCCTCAACAAAGGATCACCGATCAGCTCACCTCCGACCGGGCTTACCTGCGCCTGCATGGGCGTAATCGCTGGTACGCCTACAATTATTCGGAGGCCGAGCTCAGAGAAATTGCTGATCTCGCCCGAAATTGGGTGATCAAAGGGGCGCGCCGGGTGTATATCTTCTTCAATAATGATTATGAGGGCTACGCCCCCGCCAATGCCCTGGCGTTACAGGCACTGCTCAAGGGTTGAGCAATGCCAGGCATGGGGGTTTTGTCCAAACGTAATTCGTAAGTGGGGTTCACCCCCGCAATATCTGCTACTCCTTTTTCCAACCTGATAAAATCTGTCTATTCTTGACAAATCAATGTAGTTCGACTACAATAGATATAGGTAAACTCTATTATATGGTACCTTATTGTTGCTTCTGTCAAAGGCGGGGAATTTGATCGCTGCCCCGTCAAAATAGACTTCCCAACAGTCGACTGCAACAAGCGGCATTCAGCCATCCCCTTCCTGATCTACCGGCCTGTTTGCCGTAATCTTTAAAAGCAGTTGACTGTTTATTGTTATCGACTTTGTTTTGAGGTGATAAACCATGACAACCCCCATTCTCATACCTTCAGACAGCTTGCGCGTATACGAAGATATCTTGCAGACCATCGGCAAAACTCCCCTGGTGCACTTAAAACGCCTGGGAACTGGCCTCCCCTGCCCGCTTTACGCCAAGGTTGAATATTTCAATCCCGGTGGTTCGGTCAAGGATCGCATCGCGGTCAACATCATCGAGCAGGCCGAACAGAGCGGGCGGCTTAAACCTGGCGGCACCGTTGTGGAAGCCACCTCCGGAAACACCGGGCTCGGTCTGGCGATGGTGTGCGCCTTGAAAGGCTATAAAGCCATCTTCGTACTGCCTGATAAGATGAGCCAGGAAAAAATCCAATTACTGCGCGCCTATGGAGCCCGCGTAATCATCACCCCTACTGCCGTCGCTCCAGAAGACCCGCGTTCCAACATCAGTGTTTCCAAGCGCCTCGCACAAGAGACCCCCAATGCGATCCTCGCCAACCAATACCACAACCCCGAGAACCCTCGCAGCCACTACCTCACCACCGGTCCTGAAATCTGGGAACAGACGGGTGGCCAGGTTACTGATGTGGTCATCGGTGTGGGAACGGGAGGCACGATCAGCGGTATTGGACACTATCTCAAGCAGCAGAATCCCGCTATTCGGATCATTGGCGTGGATCCGATTGGTTCTCTGCTGTTGGAAACCTGGCAAGCGGGTCACATACCTGAAGAGGCGCATCCTAAAACTTATAAAGTCGAAGGGATTGGTGAGGATTTTCTCCCCTCTGCCTTGGATTTATCCGTGATTGATGATGTCTTCCAGGTTGGGGATAAAGAGTCGTTCACCTGGGCTCGCCGGCTGGTCAAAGAGGAAGGAATCTTCTGCGGCGGTTCGTCCGGGTCAGCTTTGGCGGTAGCCATGCAATATGCTGCCAGCCTGTCCCCCGACCACCTGTTGGTGGTGCTCCTGCCCGATTCAGGCTCACGCTACCTGTCTAAATTTTATGACGACAAGTGGATGCGTGAAAATGGCTTCATGACTGCTGATTGGTGCGAGGCTTCGCTTAAAGAGATCCTGACCGTCAAGCCCCTGCAGGGATTGATCCTGGCTCATGAAAATGACCGGCTGACGGATGTGATCGCCGCCATGAAGTCCCACGATATCTCTCAGATGCCAGTTGTCAGCCAGGACGAATCGCTATCAGGTCTGGTATCTGAGATCGACCTGTTGAAGTATCTGGTGGAGGATAACCACACCGGGCACCCCAATGAGACCATTGCGGGAATCATGCACCCGGCTCAGAATGTTTACCCTTCCCAGACATCCGTTGAAACGGTTCTCCCCATGATCATGGAGAATCAAGTGGTGCTCGTCACCGAAGAGGATCGCCCTATCGGCATCCTGACCAAAATTGACATCCTGGATTTCATCACCCAGGGGATGTAACCAAGGAGAGACCAGGCATGCAATTCGAAACCGCCGCCATCCACGCCGGGCAAAGCCCTGACCCATCTACGGGATCCGTCATGACCCCCATCTATCAGACCTCCACCTATGCCCAAGATGGGGTGGGAAAGACGCGTGGCTATGACTATGCCCGCACCGGAAACCCAACCCGCACCGCGCTTGAGTCCTGCCTGGCTACCCTCGAAGGTGGACAATTCGGGCTGGCTTTTGCTTCTGGCATGGCCGCCATCGATACCCTGCTGCATCTTCTAGCACCCGGCGAACATGTCGTGGCGGGGAATGATGTCTACGGAGGCACGTATCGCCTGTTCGAGCAAGTCCTGCGCCCTTATGGCCTGGATTTCTCCTACGTCGACACGACCGATCTTGTGCAGGTAAAATCAAGCTTGCGCCCTGCCACCCGCATGATCTGGGTGGAGACGCCTTCCAACCCACTCCTGCGCCTGACCGATATTCCTGCCCTGGCTGAGCTCGTCCATACTTTTTCCAGTCAATGCCTGGTGGTCGTGGATAACACCTTCGCTACACCCTACTTGCAGCGCCCACTTACCCTGGGAGCCGACCTGGTGGTTCATTCCACCACCAAGTACCTGGGTGGGCACTCGGATGTGGTTGGGGGTGCCATCATTGGAAAGGACGATGCATTCCACAAGAAATTGGCGTTTTTGCAAAATGCTATCGGTGCAATACCCGGACCCTTGGATTGTTTTCTGATCCTGCGCGGGATAAAGACCCTGCCCGTGCGGATGGATCGCCATGCTGAAAACGCGGCCAGAGTTGCTGATTTCCTGGCTGCCCACCCCAAGGTGAACCGCCTCTATTATCCCTTCCATGCCTCGCACCCGCAGGAGAAGCTTGCACGGCGCCAGATGCGTTCAGGCGGGGGGATGCTGTCCTTCACTTTGCAAGGTGGAGCTTCTGCAGCCATCAAGGTGGCTGAGAGCACGCAGCTCTTCACCCTGGCTGAGTCGCTTGGGGGCGTAGAATCACTGATCGAGGTGCCGGCCGCCATGACGCACCTCTCCACAGCCAATTCTCCCCTTGCCATTCCACCAAATCTACTCAGGCTCTCTGTTGGCCTTGAAAATATAAACGATTTGCTTGCTGATCTATCACAGGCTATAGGTTAAAGGTTTTACCATGAGCATTGATACCCACCTTCCAGTGACCCTGGGGCGCTAAAAACCAATATTCAGACGATGTAAATTTATTGGGTGTATAATCCTCCTGATTGAATAAATTTCACCAATTTTTAGACCTCTCGTTTTAAGATAAATATCCAAAATATGTTCGTAATATCATAAATTCCAAACCGGAAGGAATCCCTATGGCACAAAATCGCGTCGATTTGGTCAACATTTTTCAGACCGTTACTCAGAACCTGGCTCAGAACCAACCTGCCCTTGACCAGGCCGATGAGTATAACCATGACCATGGAACCAACATGGTTCAAACCTTTCAAACCATCACGAATTCACTGCAGCAAAAACAAGCTAAATCTGCCAGCACCGCTCTGTCATACGCTGCCAAGAACCTTTCTAAAAACACCACGAGTGGGTCGGGAAAGCTTTATGCACAGGGATTAACCCAGGCTGCAGAAAAATTTAAAGGAAAAAGTGTTGATTCCAAAGGAGCGCTGGACCTGCTCCAGACCTTGATCGGCGGCGGGCAGGCCACCCCCCAATCCGGTGGCGGTGACCTATTGGGCTCTCTGCTCGGTCAGATGACCGGAGGCGGGCAAGCCCAACCCTCAGAGGCCAGCCAACCGGGCGGTGACCTATTGGGCTCTCTGCTCGGTCAGGTGACCGGAGGCGGGCAATCCCAACCCTCAGAGACCAGCCAACCGGGGGGTGACCTATTGGGCTCACTGCTCGGTCAGGTGACTGGCGGTGAACAACCTCAGCCGGCCTCTACCCCTCAGCAAGGCAGCGATATGCTCAGTACCCTCTTGGGAGGACTGGCTGGAAGTCAATCTGGTAGCTCTGGCTCAAGTGATGGTTTCGACCTCGGAGACCTGGTAAATGCCGGCATGAGCTTTATGCAGGCTAAACAACAGGGTGGCAGCACCGGCCAGGCATTGATTCAGGCCTTTATGTCAGCCAGCGGGATGGGTAACAGAGCTGAACGAACCCAATCTACACAGCTGGTGGTCAATTCGTTTTTACAGGCGTTAGCCAGTTCCCAAAAATCAAAATAAATCGATAATTGCACTAATTTATTTAATCACAAAAGCACCCTCTTTGGGGAGGGTGCTTTTTTGTTGGTCTCTTATCTTACCGTACAGGCTGATTATCACCGCTTGACGAGATCATGATCCTGGCATCCAGTGCCCGGCAGCCATTATTCTCCTGGAAGACACGCAAAGGGTTGATATCCAGCTCGCGGATTTCCGGGAAGTCAATCAACAGCTGTGATAGCCGCAGCAAGGCTTCACTCACCGCCTGGAGGTCGGAGGGCTTATGCCCACGCGCCCCTTTAAGGATGGGAGCACCGCGCAGCTCATCAATCATCTCGCATGCTTCCTTGTGTGTGATTGGCGCAACTCGCAGCGATACTTCCTCCAATACCTCCACGAAGATGCCGCCCAGCCCAATCAGGATTACCGGACCAAAGTTGGGGTCCTGCCTGCCACCCAGGATCAGCTCCTGCCCACCGGTAACCATCGGCTGCACCAGCACACCATCGATCTTCGCATCTGGGTATGACGCATGGATTCGCCGGAGCATATCTTCAAATGCTTCTTCCACCGCGGGACCGTTTCTTAAATTCAGCTGTACACCGCCTACATCTGACTTATGGGAAATTTGTTCGGAGATCACCTTGACCGCTACCGGGTAGCCCATCTGCTCGGCTGCCAGGCGCGCTTTCTCCACGGTTCCTGCCCGTACACCCACTGCAGTGGGAATGCCATAATGCTCAAGCACCCGCATCGACTCTGAAAGCAGTAAATCACGCTTCTCTGCTCGGGCCATGTCAATTAATTCCCGTACAGCCTCCCGATTGACGTTAAAGGTTGGAGTCTGTTCAGCACTGCGGATATCCTGTCTGCGGCTGTAGTAGCGATAGCTCATCTCCAATGCTCGAATGGTCTCGACCACTGCAGTGAAGATGGGGAAACCGTACGTGCGGCGCAGGGTATTCACCTCCTCAGCCGTTGTAGACACATAATACGCGATGGGTTTATCATAGCGCTTGGTTAATTCCATCACCCGCTCCAGCAGCTTGCGGTTTGTAGGGATCTCGGGTTCTGAAGCCGTTTGTAGAAATACCACTCCATCCACATTTTCTAATTTCAACGCCTGTTCAAGGATCTGTGCATACACATCCAGGTCAAAGAGATCCCCCAGGTCGACCGGGTTGGTCAGCTTGATGACGGAAGCCCGGAAATGCCTCTCAATCTCCTCCAGGAATGCGTGCGGTAGCTGGGCCAGCTCAAACCCTGATAGTTCGCTCGAATCCGCTGCCACCACCGCGTGCCCTCCACTGCGTGATATGATAGCTAATTTTTTTCCCCGCATGGCAGGCAGGCGTAGCGCCTTAAGGTTGTTGAGCAGGCTGGTGGCATCGTGCACCCGCACGATATCGGCTTGTTTGAAAGCTGCCTCTGCCACCTTGTCGTCGCTGGATAGGGCCGCGGTATGCGAGGCGGCAATGACCTTTCCCAGCTTGCCAATATTGGATTTAAACACCAGGATGGGCTTGGTCGAACGACGGGCGATATCCATCAGCTTGCGCCCATCCCGCAGGCTCTCCAGGTATAAGAATGCGACTTTAGTACCCTGGTCATCCAGCATAAATTCCAAAACATCTTCCGCGCTAACATCCAGCATGTTACCAACCGATACAAATTTATTCAGCGGGATGCCCTCGTTCGCCATCAGATTAAGTACCGAGAAACCCACCCCACCACTCTGGGAAATCATGGAGATTTCACCAAGTTCGGCAGGCTTTTTCAGGCGCAGGAAGGGCACACTGAAGCCGTTATCGACGTTGATCACCCCAACGCAGTTAGGACCAACGAAGCGGATGTCATGCGTGCGCGCCACCTGGCAGATTTGCTCCTCCAGTTTCACACCCTCCTCTCCATATTCCCTGAAGCCAGCCGTCTCGATGATCGCCCAATGCACCCCTTTTTGCCCGCATTCTTCCAGGATGGCAGGCACCGTCTGAGCGGGCGTGAGAATTACTGCCAGCTCGATCGGATCCGGGATATCCGAAATGGAGCGATATATTCTATGCGTCTGGACGGAGCCACCTGACGGTCCAACCGGGTAAACAATCCCCCCGAAACCAAACTCAACCAGGTTGCCGATGATGTTGCGACCCAGGTTATCCGGCTTATCCGAGACCCCGATCACAGCCACGCTTTTTGGATAGAAAAATTGATTCATTTATGAGCTCCTGAAAGGCGAGAGTGACGACGATCAGACACATTACGTAAGAATTATAGCCGAGGATGTGAAACACAAGCCTGCATACGAACCAGGATTGCCAATTCACTTGCTGAAGACTATACTTTACCATTCTGGTTGGCGAACCCGTTTGATCGCTGAATTGCTCGGCATGTTCCGGCTCACACTAATCTGTGGTCTGGCGCTCTGGCTGGCTGGATTTCAGGAAAGCTTACCGCCCAACCTGGGGATAGGAGTATTACTTTTGGGCATTGATGTCTCAGTCGAGCTCGTCGCCACCCTGCTGGGGTTTGTCGTCTTCGGTGGATACCTGGGTTTACGACCTAGGATTCAATATCCAACGAATATTAGATACGAATAACTGGATTACTAGATATGAAGGTGGTTCTAGCTGGAGAGATTAAAATTGAAAACACAAAACAATAAAGGCCACAGTTTTATAAAAGACTTATTATTAAATCTTGGTTTATTATCATTAATCGGAATAGCTCTTTTCGTTATCTTTCCAGAAATGATGCGCCAGGTTTTTTAAGTTTATGGTGCTTTGTTCACCCCTGCATTGATTGTGATTTTGATCCTCGTCGCTGCTTTACCCCGCATACGACGACGATAATTCAATGATAAAATCCGCCCCACCAGAGTCACTTTGGCGGGGCAAAAATATTCACAGTGCGTTAATTAAGCTCGTAAATATTACCCTAGATAAACACCGATCACCCTTCTTCTGATTCTAAAGGCTCGGGTGGTTCGACTGAATTAACCTCCAGGAGCTGGAGGCCCAGGTCGCGCAGCTTACCGATCAACCCATAAAAGGCGGCTTGATCTTCCACCAGGCCGGTCAGGAGTGTCTCATTGGTTTCGTAGTGTTCAAGCTCAAAACCTTCGAAACACTCCGACCAGCTTTCATCAATTTCCCCTTTGATCCTGATCGTCACAATTTGCATGGCATGTTTCTTCAACCTGGTCATTTATGCATCAAACTTAAATCGCCACAGCGCGATCCCAAAGAATAGTATCCCCATTCCCAGCAAGATGCCAATTTGGGGCAATATTTGGATCAGGCTGGCATTTTCCGCCATCAGTCTATAGAAACCTTCAACCGCGTGGTTCTGTGGGGTAAAGCTGGCGATGGTGCCCATTAAACCACCCGCCCGGTATGTAGGTGTGGGTGTCATGGCAAGCGCCCCACCCAGGCCTGCCAGCACAAACGCCAGGATCACGCCAATGGCATCCGATTGTTTACTGGTTTTTGATATGGCAGCCACCAGCATGCCCAGTGCAACGGCATTGAACGCCACCACCAGGGTCAGCACGACCAAACCCAGGGGGGATTTTCCCAGGGGTGTGCCGAATATCAAACCGGCTACTGCGAACACCACCACCACTTGCAGGCACGCCAGCAGCATATACGCCAGCATTTTACCTGCCAGGATGGCTCCGCGTGGGATGGGGGCGGTCATAAGGCGGCGCAGGGTGCCCGCCTCGCGCTCACTCAAGAGTGCCGAGCCCGCCATGGCTACGATGAAATAAATGAACATCACGGTAAGTCCGGGAAACAGGTAAGCAAAGAACGATCCCAGTGTAAAACCTGTCTCCTCACCGGCCGGGTCTACGATGGATACGGCAATTACAGGGTTGGTCCGCATCTCATTGATGCGGGTCATGACTACGCCCAGGTTTTGGGCCTCAATGGCACGCACATCTTGTGGACTTGCGTTGGCGAGGATTCCAGCCTCGTTAAACGCCGTCCGAATTCCATATTGCACCTCTCCCGAGATGGATATCCCAGCCACTACCTGCTTCACCATCCCCATCACGAGATTGGCACTTTCTGGCTCAGCCGGGTCCACAATCACCTCCACCGTAGTGGGGGTATAGCTATCAATCATCTGACTGAAATCGGAGGGGATGATAATCGCTGCACTAGCTTTGCCTTTTGCTACAGGTTCCTTAGCAGCGGCTGCATCCGTGAAAACGGTGACCTGAAGCTGGTCGATTGCCTGAATAGACTTGGCCATCTCCGATCCAAATGTTCCCGCGTCAAGGTTCACCAAACCGACGTTCAGCAGGATGACATCACTTCCCGACCGGTTCGCCGCCAGGTTGCCGCCCCCCATGAATCCTCCAATCATCAATGGCAACAGGAACAGGATCACCAGCCAGGCGCGTTCTTTAGATATCACCTGGATTTCTTTCCAGGCGACGGATAAGGTGTAATTGATGGTTTTCATATTCATGCTCCTGTTCTGGTTAGCGCTCAAAATCGAAACGCCACAGCCCGATCACAAAAAAGAGCAGGCAGAATCCGAGCAGCACTCCTACATCGAGACCAACTTGTGCTACACCGAGTCCGCGGATCAACAGGTCATCCAGTGCCCGGTTGGCCCAATAATGCGGCACAATCATGGGGATTGGCCCAAGAAAACTCTCCAATACAAAGAGCGGTACCAGACTTCCCCCCAAAAGACCCATCCCCCATAATAAGAGCGTGCTCATCCCGCTGGTTTGATTTTCGGTGTGGGCGATGGCAGCAATGGCGATGCCAAAGGCACTCGAGCAAAGCGCGAGGACGATAGAGACAAGGATCGTACCGAGCAGGGCTTTCTCGATCGGTAAGGGTGTTAATCCAATCAGGCGCATTCCCAGGCTGCCAAAAACAAAGATCACCGCGATTTGAATCAGCCCGGTGATGAAATTGGGCAGGATTTTCCCAACCAGCAGCTCAGCTTTACTCAGTGGGGCAGCTACCAAACGGCGGAATGAGCCAATTTTCTTCTCTTCATAGATGGAACGGGCTGTGGTTTGGGCAGCCAGGAAGACGAACAGGACGGTAAATCCTGGGACGGCGGATTGGCTGAGGTCGGGAGTGGCTTTCTGCTCTGTCTCCTGCTGCGGGACGGTTTGAACGATTGTGATCAATGGCCGGGTTTGGGCGCTTACAAACTGGGCGTGTGCCTGGGCCAGGATGCGCTCGGTGTTAAACACCTGGGATGATTCTGGAGAGCTGGCTTGCATGTCACCCATTTGTCGCAGGCTGGCAATGATCTGGCTTTCCAGGGTCATATCCGTAGTTATACTTACCAAGACCAGCTGGATCGCCTCCACCTGTTGGGGATCAGCGTTCGTTCCAGTGGTCATGACCAAGGTTACTGGCTGGCTTTGCTGGACGCCTGCGGTGAACCCGGTGGGAATCGTCAAGACCCCAACCACTTTGTTTTCATCCAACAAAGGCTGGGCTTCAGCAGCTGAACACACTTTAACCGCGATGCTCCCATCTGCAGTCAGCTTGCTCACCAGATCCTGTGCAGCTGAATTTCCGTCGAGGTCTACGATTGCCAGGTTAGGCAGTGCGACCTCCGCACTTGCTCCAATCGCACTCAACGCACCGCTGAAGACAAGAATGAACAGCAAAGGCAGGATGAATAGCTGGAACAGCATGCCCCGGTCTTTGAATAAGATCTGGAGATCCTTAAAGGCAATACTTAGAATTTTCATCTCAGCTACTCCCTCAGCTTCTTCCCCGTCAGGTGCAAGAAGACGCTCTCCAGGTTGGGCTGCATGATCTCCAGGGAGGTAATGACGATATCGTGTTGGTTGAGATAACCGAGCACATTCACCACCGCTTGCTGGTTGCGCTCAGCCACGATCTTGACTACCGGGTTGGCTGGAGCAGGTTTAGCTTCACTGGTGGATTCCTTACCTTCAGGTGCTGGCGGAGCTGGCGGTTGTGGGACCAGCCCAGCTTCCTTGACTGCCGGGAGGGCTGAGAGCTCTTGCAGGGTAGATTCTTCCATTTTATTCACGCCTACATAAATCACCCCACCGCCCAGCGTGGCGATCAGGTTCTTGATCGTATCCATGGCGATGATACGACCCTCATCGATGATGGCAGCCCGGTTGCATAGTTCTTCCACTTCTTCCATGTAGTGGCTGGTATACACCACGCTCATGCCCCGCTCGCGGTTGAGCCGTTGCACACTTTCGAAGATGTGATTGCGGCTCTGCGGGTCCACCCCTACAGTGGGTTCATCCAGGAACAGCAGGCGCGGCTGGTGTACCAGCCCGGCTGCAATGTTCACCCGGCGCTTCATTCCCCCCGAAAACTTGTCCACCACCTGGTCCGCCCGTTCGGTAAGTGCCACCACCCGCAGCACATCCTCGACGCGTTCCTTGAGCTCACGGCCGTGTAGACCATAAATACGCCCAAAAAAGTTCAGGTTGGCACGCGCACTCAGAGTGGGATAAAGTGCCAGGTCTTGCGGCACCAGCCCATTGATCTTCTTCACCTGGTCTGGTTCCTTGCGGATATCATAGCCACCGATGCGAGCTGTGCCTGCAGTCGGTGGAATGACCCCGGTAAGCATCGAAATGGCCTGTGTCTTCCCGGCACCATTCGGACCCAACAGGCCGAAGACTTCCCCCTCCTCGACCGAGAAGCTGATCCCTTTGACCGCTTCAAAATCTCCATATTTCTTGACAAGATTTTCGACTTCTAATATCGCTGGCATATTACGATCCTTTCTTTATGATTGGTTAATTTACCGATGAGTCCATCATCAGGTTTCGCTCGGAAGTAAATTTCTACACCCGTGCTGGTGCGCATATTTTCCACCACGCAGGTAGTAAAGAATACTTGCTCATCAGGTGGTCAACCTGCATGGGATTAATCAGCCTGCTCAGCCTTGCCAAATATCTTGTGTTTTTCGAACCATGGCTTGAGGATCAAGTACGCTCCCAGGATGATTAGCAGGAGCGATGCATCCAGCGAGGTGATCCCGATCAGCTCTGCGACCCCACCCAGCAAGGCGATGATGCCCAATACGGTGGTAAAACCGCTCATTTTTATCTTGCTGAAGTACCGGGCAGCATTCAAACCTAACATAATGACACCGATACCGATCGACCATGCACCTTTTGGGATTGTATTATCGGGTACAAGAGCAAACCCGCCCAGCATGATCAGGAACAGCCCCCAGGCAACCGATTCAAGGCGTTGGTTGAGTGCCTTTTTCTCCGGGTCTTGACCTGGTTTAAGCTGTTCAGCGGGTGGGGTTGGCTCTTCTTTCTTACCAGCAGTCAATAGCAGCACGACCCCCACCCCAGCAAACACAACCGGTGGCACCCACGGCATATTTCGGTCACCAATTTGGAACATCAGGCTTTCGGGCGGCAAGGTCAGGTTCAAGACTGCCAATACCGCGGCGATAAGCAGGCAGATTACTCCCCAAAAGATTTGCGACTTATTCATCCTCATTCTCCTCTTGCTCAATAACTGGGCATACTAAATATGATTGGGATTACTTTACCAAATTAGCAAATGAGAATCATCTACCAAACGGTATATTTTTGAGGTTGATTTTTGGGATTGAGGTCGAGTTCTTAGCGGTTCTATAGACTGAAATCTGACCAAACTGAAGATAGACCTAGAGCAAGTCCAACTCTCGGGCGCGGGCTGCAGCTTCGGTGCGGTTCCGCACCCCCAGCTTGCCGCACAGGTTGTGCAGGTGTGTTTTGGCTGTCCCCGTGGTGATATATAACCTCTCGGCGATTTCGCGATTCGATAAACCAGCTGTGACCAATCTGAGCACCTGGATCTCACGATCACTCAATGCTTCTGCAAGCGCAGGTACTTTGGTCGTCGTAACCTTTGGATTTGTTCCGAGGATGGTCAGGATCCGTCCAGCATACTCGGGTGTTATCCCTTTTTGAACCGCAGTTCGAAGAATAGGCACAAGACCGCTTCCTACATCTATAAAGGTTCGGATATATCCTTCCGGTTCAGCCTGGAGTAAGGCATCGGAGAGGAATTCATAACCCATTAACAGGGTTGTTGGCTGCCAGGGCTTGCAAAACACGGACCGCGATGCGGGCATAACCCCACCCAGCCTGTGAAGCCATCTGATAACCGATCCTTAATTGCTCAGCCGCAGTTTCATACTTCCCTTGGGCAATAAGTATTCGTGGTTTGATAACCGCAAGGTAGCGGTAAAAAGGGTGGGAATCCACAGGTTTTTGGGTTTGTTCCAACCAATGGGAGGCGGATTGTAGATTCCCCGTAGCCAGCGCAACCATCGCCTGACAGGAAGCACAACGTGCTCGGGTTTGTAACGAAAATTTTTGCGCAAACTCCCAGGCCTGATCACTCACCTGTTGCGCCTCACTCCAATCCTGGTTTGCGATTAATAGATAAGTCTGGAAGATCAAACCCGTAATTTGGAACTCAATATTTCCCGTTCGGCGGCTCAATTCCAACCCTCGCTGCAGGTAGACCTCAGCTTGTTCAAGCTGGTTCCATTCGTAGTAGAGAGCACCCAGATCAAGAAAGGCCAGCGCGTTCACAGGAATAAAACCACCGCGCTTTATAATGGAGGGGTATCGTTCTGCCGCCGCCCGTAAAGCTCCACGCGAGGCAACCGTTCTCGCCAGGAAAATTTCGGAAGTCATTTGAGCATACAGGTTATTGCATTGCAGCGCTTTCTCTTCAGCTTCGATTAACGCCTGTTCAGCCTCCAGCAAATTTCCTTCATGCCAGTAGACCAGACCTAAATTCATAAACAGGTTACTACGTTGGGTGTTGTCCGTTTCAGGCAGCAGAGATAATGCAAGTCGCGATGTCTCGATCACGCGCAGGTTATCGCCAACTGACCTCGCCAGGTAGGCCTGAGCAGTCGCTACCTGACCAAGGAAAATTGACCCAGGTGGAGTGAGTTTTTCCGCCTGCTTTAAAACAGGATCAGCTTGCTCATATTTTCCTGAAAGCAGTAATGCCCAGGCATAAGTCATGCATAATCCGGGTTGAGAGAGCATAAGCTCGCTGGGTAGTTTCTCTAGCCAGACAAGCAGTGTAACAACCTCACCATGCTTGAACATACTTTCATTTACCCGACCGATTAATTGAGCCGCTTTCATCCAATCCTGGGCAGCCAGTGAATGCTGGATCGCCTCAGCGAGGTACCCTTCGGTTTCAAACCATTGGCTGGCTTTTTGATGAAGGCTAACGTCTTCGGACGACTGCCCAGCCAGTTGCCGTTGGTGGCGAAGGAGCTCGGAAAACAAACGATGATACCTGTACCAGGTTCTTGACTGGTCCAACGGCACGATGAACATATTGAATTTATCCAACAGCTCGAGTGATTCCTGTCCTCCTGACCGACCGGTTACCGCGTCACATATGGGTCCAGATAATCGATCCAGGACAGCAGTCTTTAATAGAAACTCACGCATGTCTTCCGGCTGGCGGTCGAATACCTCTTCGATCAGGTAATCTAAAATATAACGATTGCTGCCAGTAAATTCCTGGATAAAGTTACTTTTATTCCTCAGACCATGGAGTGAAAGACCGGCTAGCTGAAGACCCGCTATCCAGCCCTCGCTGCGTCGTTCAAGGGCAGCAACATCATCACTAGTCAGGTCCAGCTGCATCACACGGCGCATGAAATCTGTAATCTCTTCGATGGAAAAGCGTAGATCATTCTGCCGAATTTCCAGTACCTGGTTCCTGGAACGTAAGCGGGAGATTGGAATTAGGGGGTCTTCCCTGGTGATTAAAACCAGATGCATTCGAGCTGGCAAGTGCTCTAGCAAGAAAGTAACTTGTCTATGAATCGACAGATTGTTGATGGCGTGATAATCATCCAGGACCATGATAAACAAAGATGGCAGCGCCGCGATCTCATTGAGCAGGATTGTGAGGAGAACCTCCCCCGGCGGGGCTTGCGGTGATTGAACCATGGCCTGCAGTGATACACCAATCTTTGGTTGGATAATCTGGATCGCTGCGATGAGGTAAGCTAAGAAGCGAGCTGGATCATTGTCAGACTCTTCCAAAGATAACCAGGCGGCATGGGCACCCAGCTCACCCAGCCAATCAGACACCAGAGTGGTCTTGCCATAACCTGCCGGGGCAGAAACCAGGGTCAGCTCACGCAAGAATTCGTTTTCTTGAACCAGCCCTTGATTTAAATACTCCAACAAGCGGGAACGTCTTACTGCTAACCTGCGTATGGGTGGAACGCCAAGCTTGGTATGCAACAGGAGTTCGGTCATGTGATTTATCAGGTCATCAGGTAGAGCAACAGTCTTTAAAGATAAATGGCCTTTGCTTAACTATTAAGTTGTTGAGTGTTACAGGGCTTGGTAGACCTGTTATGAGTATAGCATAACTCATTGCAATGATGTCAATCGTTTGTGTCAAACCTTATAAATTATCTATTACACTCGGTCCTTTATCGTTTACGGCTTTAAGGACTATACACGAATGTGATATAGTAAGCTGAATCTCATAAGGAGATATTATGAAAATTCGTATGTTCGCCCTGATCATATCTTTGTGTACTTTGGTATTTATCGTAAGCTCATGCGCGTCAGCAGCATCCAACGCTTCAGCAACATCCAGCCCTTCACCGGTCTCCACTACCTCCACAACCGCCTTGGACGGAGCCACCCTGCTTCAGGAACGTTGTACGGTGTGCCATCCACTTTCGTTCGTCGAGAAATCAAAACATACCGCCGCGGATTGGAAACCCATCGTCGATGTAATGATCGGCCGTGGTGCTAAGCTCAGTTATGATGAAGAGACCTCGGTGGTGAATTACCTCTCAACCAACTTTGGGCAATAGGCTAGCATCGATCTTTCTCACATCCAGAATTACCGTGATTGGACCCGGGGATTTTTTACTAATTATCAGCCTTATTCGATGTCTGGCACCTTCGATATTGAGCTGATTTAGCCTATAAATCCATCAAAATTCTATAGAAGCATTAACCTATTGCCACTTGCAATCTAGATAAATTGTATTATAATCATCGTAATTGTAGTAATTATAGGTATCAGGGAGACTACAAGCAATGGTTTATGGACATATAGTGGGGTAATTGATCCGTCAGTTTCAAAGTTTTGCTGACCTAAATAAATTAACATAGTTCCTGATCGATTCCTACAATCACATCTTAAGCTAAGTATTTTACTTAGTACTTAAGACACTCAGGGGTATCTATCAATGGATAAGGGAGGAAAGTATGTTTACCAAGAATTCTAGCACAAAGACTGGCCTGGAATTATTCCGCAGTCCCACCAAATTTAATTTTGATCTTTCTATCATTGTCCCAACGCGTAATGAAGCCGGGAACGTGCATGCACTCTTAGAGCATCTAAATCAAGTGCTGACCGGCACACATACGGAGGTATTGTTCGTGGATGATTCCACGGATGAAACCCCACAGGCGGTGGATGCCGCTATTCCACAATTCCCTGCCCTGACCATCCGCCTGTTTCACCGGTCGCCGGTTGAACAGACTGGAGGTTTAGGTGGAGCAGTCTTGTTGGGATTACAAAATGTGCAATCAGAGTATGCTTGCGTGATGGATGGTGATCTACAGCATCCACCTGAGCTGCTTCCGGTTTTGCTGAGCACTGCCCAAGATAAGGATGTAGACCTGGTCGTAGCCACTCGCCGCTCAGAAGATAGCCAGGTCACCGGCCTCAACCTCACTCGCAACCTGATCAGCCGTGGGCTAGACTTTGCTGCGCGTGCATTTTTCCCACGTCAGCTGCGCGGGGTGAGCGACCCCCTCTCAGGATTTTTCCTGGTGCGGGTCAAAGCATTGAATCTGGCGGCTTTACGGCCGAATGGTTTCAAAATCCTTTTAGAGATCCTGATCCGCAATCCAAAACTGAGCAAAGCAGAAATTCCATTCCATTTTGGGGAACGTTTGGCTGGTAAGTCTAAAGCCTCGACGAAAGAAGCCCTGAGGTATCTCACTTCTCTTTGGACGCTAAGGTTCGGCACGGGCTCGATTCGTCTGGCGGGTTTTGCGTTAGTGGGAGCAACTGGGATCCTGGTGAATTCGCTTGTGCTGTACTTGGTGACCTCCAGGCTGAATATCTACTATCTCCTGTCAGTTGCCGTTGCTACCGTCGCCTCAACCTTATGGAATTTCAGCCTGACTGAGCTATGGGTCTATCGCGCTGGATCGCAATCGAATGGTCGTATCCGCCGGTTGGCTTTATTCTCATTGATGAACGTGGCCGCCCTGGTGTTACGCAGTCCACTGATCTATATCATGACCTCACTATTCAGCATCCACTACGTCATTTCAAACCTGATCTCTTTGGTGTTCCTTACCGTGTTGCGCTTTATGACCGCTGACTCGATGATCTGGGGAAAGACAATGAATACAACGGGTGCATTATCAAACATTGCCACTACCACCAGGGATACGTATTCCTACAATATCCATGGCGTGGTTACCGTCGTATCTGAAGGGCAGCTCCCAGAGCTGGAACCCTTCCGTGTCCGGCAGGAAATCGAGCAGCCCACCATCCGTGTCCGGATTGGTATTCCACCAGCTCCCAAGAAAGGCGCAGAGAAAGACAGCAACTATCTACGCTATCGTGAGTTTTTCGGACATCTCGGTTTTGAGGCTGGCATCTGGATGGGCGATCAGGTGAATGTAGTCGCTTCGCCTCTGCTAAAGTATTCGCCCCATGTTTTATACACCAACATTGTTGAGCCGATCTTGCGTTGGACGTTCGTTAAAAAAGGTTACGCCCTTGTTCATGGCGCCACGATTGCCTTCGGCGATGAAGCTTTCCTCATCACTGCACGCACTGACACTGGAAAAACCACAACATTGCTTAAAATCCTGAGCCACCAGCGTCGTGACAGTGATAGGGCTGCTTTCCTTTCAGATGATATGACCATTATTACCCCCGATGGAACAGCCCTGACTTACCCGAAGCCGTTAACCATAAGTGCTCATACTTTATCAGCAGTGAACTCAGACACCTTGAATTTTAAGGAAAGATTATTCCTGCCATTCCAGAGCCGCATCCATTCCCGCGGTGGTCGGCAGGTAGCAACACTAATCAACAAAACCATTCTCCCGGCTGCCACCATCAACATGTTTGTGCAAATGGTGGTGCCCCCACCCAAGTATTTCGTGAGTAAGCTCCTCCCCGAAGTCAAGATCGCCTCGTCAGCACGCTTTAATGGCATGTTTATCATCGAACGAACCGGTGAAGGATCCGTTTCGATGGATAACGATGAAGCGATGCGCGTATTGTTGAGTAACTGTGAAGACGCCTACGGGTTCCCACCCTACAATGACTTAAAAGAGTTCTTGTACAACAATAATGGGGTTGACTTACGAAAGATCGAACAAAGTATTATTCGTCAGGCATTGGAAGGTCTTCCCGCAACCAATGTCCGGTCCCAAAAACTGGACTGGTGGTGCCTGATCCCAACCTTTATCGATGAACGTGTTGCTAGCGATTGTGTGTGTGATAGCAACCGATCAGCGAGAGTACCCCAGCTAGAATCTATGCACGCTGTCTTAGGTGACTAGGCGAACTGGGGATCTCAGTTCCACCCAACCATCCCATCCCCTTCGGAAAGTGTAATCCAGCTTTCCGGGGGGGATGAGGAGCATTTGGGGAGTGGAATTTGGAATCAGCATCATTTTGAGTGGAGGCTAATGAATGGAAAGGGCAAAAAATATCTTGAGCATTAGTGAAAAGGTTTATGAGCGTGAGGCTGCCAAGCCTCTGGTGCTTCCTGCCATCAACGAACTGGTTATCGCCCGCTTAATCCTGGTAGTGGCGATGACGGCGGGATTATTCTTACGTATCTGGCAGATCGATGCCATGGGATTCAACACCGATGAAGCTGTCTACGCCGGGCAAGCAGCCGCGATTGCCCGCGTCAGCGGGCTACGCGACATATTCCCGATCTTTCGCGCCCACCCCTTGTTATTCCAATTCATTCTCTCCCTCGTTTATCGCATCCACTTCAGCGATTTGTTGGGGCGCTTACTATCTGTAGCGATTAGTATGGGCACCATCATCCTCGTCTATAAACTTGGAAAGACGCTATATGGAAGGTTGCCGGGTGCATTGGCAGCATTGTTCCTGGCATTTATGCCGTACCATGTCATCGTCTCCCGCCAGGTGCTCCTGGATGGACCCATGACCTTCTTTGCCACGCTAACTCTATATATGTTAGCCCGCTTTGGCAAGACACAAAAGGCAGTCTGGCTGTATGCCGCTGGGGGGTGTATGGGGTTAACCCTTATATCCAAGGAAACCAGCATCATTATGGTGGGTGCCATCTTCGTATTCCTTGCCCTCGCTTCTCAACTCCATACGCGGATCCGCGACTTGATCGTGTCAATATTCGTTATGGGACTGGTGATCGCACCTTTTCCTATCTCACTGATGCTCGCCGGTAGTTCCTCAACCGGTAAGAATTATCTGGTCTGGCAGCTCTTCCGTCGGCCAAACCATCCGTGGTCTTTTTATCTGACTAATGTTCCTCCAGAGATTGGCATCCTGCTGATTATTGCGGCCCTTGCCGGTCTGTATTTCTTGAGGCGTGAATTCTCATGGCGCGAAAAATTATTACTGGCATGGATCATTGTGCCAATCACATTCTTTGAAATTTGGCCTGTTAAAGGTTACCAATATCTCTTGCCAATTGCACCTGCCTTTGCATTACTGGCTGGTCGATTCCTGGGAATTTGGATCATCAAATCTTCCAGCATTCGCCAAATACTGCATATTAAAAAAATCTCCAATTTGCCGGCGGTATATTGGTTGATGGTCTTAACGATCGTCCTATCATTAGGCATCTCCTCCTGGCAGCGAATACAACCAGAGACCTCGACGGTATTCCTGGCTGGCACCGGTGGTGTGCCAGGCGGAAGGGAAGCTGGCATCTGGATCAAGAATAATGTACCCGCCCAAGCCCGCATTATGACCATCGGACCATCTATGGCTAATATTATCGAGTTTTATGGCGTACGGCTGGCATATGGGCTCGCAGTCAGTCCCAACCCGCTACATCGCAACCCATCCTATGACCCAATCAACAACCCTGACCTGCAGATTCGCAATTCTGAGCTTCAGTACCTGGTCTGGGATTCATTTTCGGCATCCCGTTCACAGTTCTTTTCCGACAAGTTGATGGCATATGTCAACAAGTACAACGGTCGTGCCATTCATACCGAAACTATCACGGTGAAAGACACAAACGGCAACTCCATCGTAAAACCTGTCATTATCATTTATGAGGTGTATCCATGATCCGTCGCTTTCTTTTTTCAATCATCATGGTTGTACTTCTGGTCGGTGGCCAATTCGCTCCCGTACAAGCAGCCTCAACCTCTACTGACCATCAACCCATAACTCCCATACAACACTTTTTAGTCTTGATGCAGGAGAACCACAGCTTTGATAATTATTTCGGTACATACCCGGGTGCAGATGGTATTCCCGCCGGTACAAAAATGCCGGTCGATCCCAACAATCCTGCAGCTGGATATATAGAACCGTGGCACATTGGCGATGCCACCATTTCCGATCTCAGTCATAGCGCAGCTGCTTATCGTGACCAATATAACAATGGGAAGATGGATGGATTTGTTTCAGCTTTAAACGCCCGCAACCAGGACGGCAAGCTGGCGATGGGTTATTACGATGACCGTGACATCCCCTATTATTGGAACCTGGCTGATAATTATGTGCTCTTCGACCAGCTCTTTAGCTCAGCTTCGGATGGTAGCTTTTCCAACCACATGTATTGGGTGGCCGGTATCTCATCGGTTGTTCCAAAAGGGGTGCAGCTATCAGATGCGCTGGCTAACACACTAACAATTTTCGACCGCCTTCAAGCAGCCGGGGTATCGTGGAAATTCTACGTCCAGAACTACGATCCAACTATCACCTATCGCGATATAGGCACAAGCGGAAACCGGGCTTCTCAAGTCATTTGGGTACCTCTGCTCAACATTGACCGTTTCATCGATGATCCGATTTTATCGAGCCATATTGTCGACTTGAGCCAGTATTTCATCGATTTACAGAATGGAACACTGCCAGCTGTATCATACATCGTCCCATCAGGTGCCAGTGAACACCCCCCAAGCAGCCTGATGAGCGGTCAGCGTTTTGTTAAGAATATTGTCCAGGAACTGATGCGTTCCACTTCCTGGGATAGTTCAGCCTTTATACTTGCCTACGACGATTGGGGTGGTTGGTATGACCATGTGCCACCCATCCAGGTTGATAAATATGGTTATGGGCCGCGCGTACCTGCACTCCTGATCAGCCCATATGCCAAAACTGCCTACATCGATCACACCGTCCTGGATTTTACTTCTATGCTCAAGTTTATCGAACAAAACTGGAACATCGCCTCACTCGCTGAGCGCGATGCCAATGCCAATAATATCCTTTCGGCCTTTGATTTCAACCAGTCACCGCGCTTGCCAATATTTTTCCCTCTTACCCGAATCACGGTTGCCTCAGCTAAAAAAGATCCGTCCAAGGTGATTTACGTCGGGTACGGGGCGGGTTTGGCGCTGGCTATATCCTTCATCGGCCTGGCTAATATTTTCTCCCGTCGCGCGAAAGCGAGAGACATACAGGAGCGCAGAAAATGAGGAAGCGCTTGCCGGTTGCATTATTCGTGGTTTCAGTGTTGTTTCTGAGGCTTGGATTGGGATTGACTATACCTGCCCTAGCAAGCATGAACAGGGAGGGTAAAATCGTGCCCTCTCTCACTACCAGGCGCAATTTGGGTCTGCCTGGAACAAACAGCAATTCAACATTACCGGCAAGCATTAATATGTCATTCTTGCAAGGAAATGGTTTGCTTAGTGGCTTTTTATATGCCACCCGTATATTTGCTCCTTCGTCAGCCTCGCTGGATATAAAAGTTCCTGACGCTGTCTCTATTAACCTGGCCGGGGCAGGGAGTTTCAACCTCACGGAACCAATCCTCCTGGCGGGTACCTTACAAAATATGTCAACCGGCACCGGGGTGGCGAACAAAATCGTAACTTTTTCTACTAATGGAGTCCATCTGGGTCAGACCCATACAGACAATGCTGGAGCCTTTACGATCAAGATTAAAAAGGTTCTGCCTGCAGGCACTTACCTGGTCACAGCTACTTTCAAAGGTGCTCATCTGCTTTCACCAGCCTCAGCTGCCACCACTTTTGTGATCCTGCCTGCCACAGTAGTTGTCCAAACAGTGCCTGCAACCGCTGGCATCACGTTTCAAATGGATGGTCGGCAGTTTATTTCCGGTGCGGATGGATTGGCATCGATCAAAATTGGCGAAGCGGGCACCTATCGCCTGGATGTCCTGCTCGATAAATACTCTAACCCTTCCCAAAGAGTTGAGTTTGGACGCTGGACCGGAGAATCCTACGAACCTTCCCGGGATTTTGATGTGCCTGCCAAAAGCATAATCAGCGTGGGTTTGAACATCTTCCATAAAGTCAAGTTTAACTTTGTAGACTTGAGCGGTTTCCCGGTTGACCCATCACGGATTACGTCAATCTCTATTCGAAGCATCCAGGGAGATGTCTTCTCCCTCAAGCCTGGTGATAGCCCCTGGTTGCCTGCCAGCCGGACCGCACACCGTCAGACTGGTTTGGAAAAAACTGAACTACTT
Organism: uncultured Chloroflexia bacterium; assembly: GCA_963725685.1. Taxonomy (GTDB): domain Bacteria; phylum Chloroflexota; class Anaerolineae; order Anaerolineales; family UBA4823; genus FEB-25. The sequence continues at coordinate 523,408 of CAVRYZ010000008.1, read as the reverse complement.
TATTCAATCAACAGCATCATCATTGATGGATCGAATGTGGTCAATTCAGCTCAGCAGCGTTTCTTTGCCCAAACAGATGCTTCCTGGACTATATCAGTGCTGCTTTATTCTCTGCGTATTACAACCAAAGATGGTTTATTCGGTGCTCCAGTCGGCACGTCCATCGATGTTGAGTTCCCCAATAAGCAAATCAAGAATTATCCTCTCGATAGTTCCGGCAAGTTAGAGATACATGCCCTGGCGCGCGGCATTTACCACGTCTCCATAGTCGGTATCAAAGGGCTGGGTACAAGCACGCCGGTGGCTCTGTCACGCAACCAGGTAGTCAGTCTTAATATCATCACGCCATTAGACCTGGCTGCATTTGGTTCGGTCTCCGCCGGGCTTGCCTTGGGTCTCATTATTTATGGCCGACCCTGGCTGTTGCAAATGTTACTTGGAAGAAAACGTTCCCCTTCGAGAAAACCGAAATGGACTTCGATCCATGAGAACTAAGACTCAGTCTCTGATTGATGCAATATTAGTTCTGGTCGCATTGACTTTACTGGTCGTGGCAGTGGTTGCCTTTAACGCCCCAAAACCCAAGACGTCAATTGTCATTCCAAACCAGGGGCCACTACCTAGTGCACCTAATCCCGTCCCGATCATGGCTTACTATTACATCTGGTACGACCCCTCTTCCTGGGACCGGGCAAAGGTTGACACACCGTCATTGGGGAAATACTCCAGTGATGACGTCTCGGTGATGCGCCAGCACATCCAGGAAGCCAAGGCAGCCGGCATCGAGGGTTTCATCGTTAGCTGGAAAAGTACGGATGTGCTTAACAGCCGCCTGGCACAGCTCGCAGATGTAGCCCAGCAGGAGAACTTCAAGCTGGCAATCATCTACCAGGGGTTGGATTTTTACCGCAACCCACTCCCGGTAGACCGGGTTGCCAGCGACCTTGACGTATTCATCCAGCGTTTTGCCAGTCTACCTGCCTTTCAGCTCTTCTCAAAACCTCTCGTCATCTGGTCGGGCACCTGGAAGTTCACCCCCCAGGATATCGAACAGGTGACCAAAAGTCGCCGTGAGGCACTGTTAATCCTGGCTTCCGAGCGTAATCTGGACGGTTACACACGCCTGTCAAGTCTTGTGGATGGCGACGCTTATTACTGGTCATCCGTTAATCCCGCAACCTATCCCGGCTACCAGGATAAGCTTAACGGGATGAGCCAGGCAGTCCATGATAATAATGGACTGTGGATCGCTCCGGCTGCTCCAGGCTTTGATGCCCGCATGATCAACGGCACCACGGTCGTCGACCGCATGAATGGGGACACTTTCCGTACCGAGATCAATACCGCTATGGCTTCTTCGCCCGATGCGGTTGGAATCATTAGCTGGAACGAATTCAGCGAAAATTCTCATATTGAGCCGTCTCAAAAATATGGCACCCAATACCTAGACATTTTGAGCCAGATTCATAACGCCCGGGTTCCAGATATCGTAGAATTTGACTCGAGCATCCCAGATCACATCTATTCCGAGGTTATTCCTGGGTCACGCATAATCGCTCTGGGGGGTCTCGCCGGCTTGATGGTGGTAAGCATGGTGATCATCATCCGCCGCAAGTAACTGCTGGTTGGTTGAATAAAATCAGCTTCACCCATGTCCACCTGGAGCTCTCAGGATTACAAAGCTGAGGGTATTCCATTTTTCCCTGATCGCATATTTCACAACTTGAGAAATAAAACGAGGTAAAATAACAGCCTGAGTCGGTATTTATATATATTTATCGCGGAGGACACATGATAAAAATGCTCTCGGGAGATGAAGCTGTAGCACGCGGCGCCTGGGAAGCCGGCGTTGCCGTGGCTTCAGCCTATCCGGGCACCCCCAGCACTGAGATTCTGGAGGACCTGGTGCATTATCCCAATATCTATGCAGAATGGGCACCCAACGAAAAAGTAGCTGTAGATGTGGCCATTGGGGCCGCCTATGCCGGGCGGCGAGCCCTGGCAGCCATGAAGCACGTAGGGCTCAACGTGGCGGCCGACTCCTTTATGTACGCCTCCATGACCGGCATGGAAGCCGGATTGGTGATCGTATCTGCGGATGACCCCGCCATGCACTCCAGCCAGAATGAGCAGGATAACCGCACCTTTGCCAAGTTTGCCCGCATCCCCTGCCTGGAGCCCAGCGATAGCCAGGAAGCCAAAGATATGACCATCGCTGCCTTTGGGTTGAGCGAACGTTTTGATACTCCCGTCCTTCTGCGCCTGACTACCCGCATTTGCCACTCCACCAGTGCCGTGGAGCTGGGTGAGCGCATCGTTGGAACCGCAGAACCGAAACCTTTCCCACGCAATCCTGCCAAATACGTGATGGTGCCCGGCAATGCAGTCAAACGTCACCCGGTCATCGAGCAGCGCATTGTGGATATCGCGAAATTCGCAGAGACCTTCCCCCTCAATCGCATTGAGCCCGGTGACCCTTCCCTTGGTATCATCACCGCCGGTGTGGCTTACCAGTATGCCAAAGAAGTGTTCCCCACCGCTTCCATCTTGCATCTGGGTCTCACCTGGCCTCTCCCTGAACAACTGATCCGCCAATTTGCTTCCTGCGTTGAAAAGCTCATCGTTATCGAAGAACTGGACCCATTCATCGAGGAAGTTGTGCGCTTGATGGGCATCCCGGTGGAAGGGAAAAGCATTTTCCCGCTGATGGGCGAGCTTGATCCGCGTGTGGTGCGCGAATCTGCCATCCAGGCAGGTCTGCTGCCCGTCTCTGCGCATATCCCACTGCCCGGGGTTGACGTCGGGCAGTTACCTGCCCGCCCACCGGTTCTTTGCCCCGGCTGCCCCCACCGTGGGGTGTTTTATGTGCTCAATAAGCTCAAAGTGCCGGTCAATGGTGATATCGGCTGCTATACCCTGGGGCTGATCCCGCCCCTCAGCGCCATCCATTCGTGCGGCTGCATGGGCGCCGGGATTGCAGTGGCGCATGGGGCAATCAAAGCTGGTAGTCCCGAACGGCATGTAGCTGTCATTGGCGATTCAACTTTTTTCCACACTGGTATCCCCGCCCTGATCAACACCGTCTACAACCACAGCCGGGTGATCACTATCATCATGGATAACCGCGTGACTGGGATGACCGGTCACCAGCAGAACCCTGGTACAGGCTTCACCTTGCAGGGTGATGCCACCACTGCGATCGAACTCGAGCCGCTGGTGCGTGCCCTCGGCATCAAACAGGTCAAGACAGTCCCGGCGTATAACGTGGCAGAGGTCGAATCCACTTTGAAGGAGTTCCTGAAGCTGGATGAGCCGTCCGTGCTGATCACCCTCGAACCGTGTGTGCTTCTGCCCGAGGTGCGCAAAACCTGGGTGCCCCTGGAAGTACTGGCAGACCAATGCAATGGATGTGCGCTGTGTTTCAGAATCGGCTGCCCGGCCATCCTCAAGAGCGATGAGTTAGATGCCCGTCTGCAGCGTCCCAAGGCATTGATTGACGCCACCCTTTGCACAGGCTGCGAGGTGTGTGCCCAAATTTGCCCGTGTGACGCGATCACATTCAGAGCCGTCGCGATGAGTGAGGTTTAGCATGAAAGATAGCATAAATTTCCTTCTGGTAGGTGTCGGAGGGCAGGGCACCATCCTCGCCAGTGATGTGTTGGTTAATGTGGGTCTGGCGGTAGGTTACCAGGCAAAACAGGCAGAAGTGCACGGCATGTCGCAACGCGGGGGCAGTGTGACCAGCTTCGTGCGTTGGGGTCAGGTAGTATATTCCCCCCTGGTGGGTGCCGGAGAGGTGGATGTCTTTCTGGCCTTTGAAAAAGCGGAGGCTTTGCGTAACCTGAACCAGCTGCGTAAGGGTGCCCTGGTGCTGGTAAACCTGGCTGCTATCGAGCCGGTCACCGTCACCTCCGGCGGCCAGGCATATCCCGATGACGCCCGCCTGCATCAAAAAATCTCCGAAGTAACTGAGGGGGTCATTTTCGTGGATGGAGAAGCCACAGCCCAAGAGTTGGGCAACGTCAAGGCTGCCAATGTGGTCTTGTTAGGGGCACTCTCAGCACTGATGGAGCGCGAGCATCTGACCGGACCAGAACTATCCGCTGAAACCTGGCTGAAGGTGATTATCCAAAGAGTGCCGTCCAAATTTGTTGAGCTTAACCGCCAGGCTTTCGAAGCTGGTCGCGCAATCGTTAACCGCACAGATTAATCAACACAGCGCGCATCGAGGATTTCATCGGAGCTGCTCTAGGCGTGAAATTGACTGCTGGGCAAACGTTTATTAGCAGCTATCAGGCTTGAAAAAGTAAAAATAAGCGTATCCGAGAGCCAGCAGGCCATAGGTGAGGATATTAAGCGGCCAGCCGAGGAAATTTATATTTCCGCGCAGCTGAATTTCTATCGATGCCGCCAGGCCGATGATATCCTGGATGAAAAGCGCCAGGGCAATCGCTCTCCGGGTCTGGATCGATTCAGTCCTCCGGCCAAACCACATCAGGGTTGCATAACCCAGGATGGATCCACCTACCAGGCGAGTCACCCAAATGGAGGCATCGTCAGGAACCAGACCATATAACCGGCCTAGCCAACCGGGAAGTAAAGCACAGGATAAACCAAAGAGAATTGCGATAAAAATATTGATGGTGAAAAGCTGTCTCAGCTTCATTGTCTCCTCCTGCATGTGTTAAAAAAATTTAGTATTCGAAGAATTTTTGTACTCAAAAGGAACAGGCTGGCTCTAGCCTGCTCCTTTTAGATTTAGCAAGATCACTCCCCCGATGATCAACACGATTCCCATCATTTTGGGAAAATTAAACGATTCGCGAAAAGCCAGGATGCCGATCGCGGCGATTACAGCCGTACCCAACCCCGACCAGATGGCATAAGCCGTGCTCACCTCAATCTTCTTCAATGCCAGTGCCATGAAGACGAAGCTGATGGCATACAGGACGAACATCGACGCCGAGGGGATGAGTTTAGTCAAGCCTTGTGAAACCTTCATCAAGGTTGTGCCTGCCACTTCGGTCAGGATGGCAATCAGCAGGTATATCCAAAATATCATGTGGAACCTCCATCTGAAGTGTTGATTTGCCGGGCGATCAACAAGCTGCTTGCCCTACGGGAAGATTAAATGCCCATCTCGTAGACCCGGTAGCGGCGCAGTGGTTTGGCACCTAATTTTAGGATGGCATTGTTCATCGGGTAGTTATCTTCCAAAACGTAATTGATCTCCATGCGGATATTCGGGCTGTAGCAGGCTTCATACAGGGCGCGGTAGATCAAGCTGTCGATCCCCATGCCGTGGTACTGGGGAATCACCCCCAGGGCAAACATGCGGTAGGTTCTGAGGCGGGGGAGTTGCCAAAGCATTTTGATCCAACCCAGTGGGAACAGGCTGCCATGCATCCCTTTCAAGATCTGGTTGACGTCGGGGATGGCGATGGCGAACCCGATTGGTTTCCCGCTTTCATCTTCGGCAAACAGCACCGCCTTGGGATGGATGATTGGCTTCAAGTCATGGGCCATGGCACGCACCTCGGCCTCGGTGACGGGGCTGTAGCCCCAATTATCTGCCAGGCTCTGGTTGGAGAGCTCGATGATCGTCTCCACCTCATGGCCGAAGTTCTGCATATCCAGTTCTCGCACATGCACTTTATAACGCTGAGCCACTCTGTCCGTCAGAGTGAGGATGCGTTCGGGGATCTGGTAACCTTCGCCTGCATCGATGATGTACACCAACAGATCCTTGGCTTTGGTCAATCCATAGGCCGTGAATTGGTCATTGTAATAAGCTGGGTTGTAGGGCGCCATGACGATGGGAGCAGGCGTGTAACCCTCCACCACGGAGCCCCATTCCTGAGAGACGAAGCTCCACGGACCGCGCATGACTTGCATGCCGTGATTGGTTAACCAATCGCGGGCAGTATCCAGCAACAATTTGGAGGCCTGGCGATTGTTAATGCATTCATAATATCCGAACAAGCCGATTGGTGCTCCCCAGGCTTCGACTGCCAGGCGGTCGATGAAGGCTGCCACCCGGCCAATGATTTTCCCAGCCTCTTGCAGCAGGAATAAGTCGTAATCGCAATGCGTCAGCAGCGGGTTGCGAATGGGGTCGAACTGCCCGCTCTGTTCATCCCGCAGGGGCGGCACCCACACCGGGTCATCCTTGTAGAGCTGGTAGGGCAGGTTGATGAACTTATTGAGATCGGTCTGAGATTCCACCCTGCTGATATTCATCTCCACCTCTTAGCCAAACCTGACGCAGCGCATGGATATCGACCCACCCCACAGCTTATCCGCAAAGAAGCTGATGGGATCATCGGTTTGTTTAAGACCCAGGATATACAGCAGGGGCAGGTAGTGTTCAGCGGAATTCACTGCCAGCATGGCTGGTTTGCCGTATTTTTCATAGTGAATGATTGATTCATGCTCTCCACCCAGGATCCACTGCTTCACTTTTTCGTCATATTCCACCGCCCAGTCGAAAGCCGTGTCCTCCCACACCATCATGCGCAGGTTGTGCACGATGTTACCGCTCCCGATGATCAGCACGCCCTCCTGACGCAGCGGTTGCAGCTCCCTGCCCAGCTGGTAATGGCGAGCGTTTTTACTTTCACGGTCCAGGCTCAGCTGAACCACCGGCACATCTGCCTGGGGGTACATGCGGCACAACACCGACCAGGTGCCATGGTCAAGACCCCAGGATTGGTCGGGCATTACCCTGGGTTCGCCCACCAGCGCCATGATCCGGTTCGCCAGCTCAGGCGAGCCGGGAGCCGGGTATTGCTTCTCAAATAAGGGGCGTGGGAAGCCGTAAAAATCGTGAATGGTGCGGGGTGCTGCCATCGCCGTCACCTGCGTACCCTGCGTTTCCCAATGGGCAGAAATGCACAGGATGGCTTTGGGTTTGGGGAGCTGCCTTGCAGCTTCCTCCCAGGCATGGTTGAATTCATTATCTTCGATGGCATTCATTGGGCTGCCATGCCCGATGAACAAAACTGGCATTTGCGGGTTATCCATTGTCCTCCAATTGGTGTCTTACTCGCTTTTGGATGCCTAAATTTACTACTGATAGGCGATAAAGGCAAGACGAAAGATTAACCACAACGGACACGAAGGGCACAAAGGTAGTAATTCAAGTAATTAGGCACTTAGGTAATTAGGCACTTAGTAATTTGGCACTTCGGTAATAAGGCCTTCAGGCAATCAGGAAAATAGAAATCCGAGTCTTGCAAACAAAAACTGGTAGAAAATATCTTATGCGAATTACAAGCGGCTGATATAATCGCCGTCATGACCTCAACCTATAAAATCATCCTCAACCCAACTGCCGGGCATGGGAATGGATTGCACGCCCAACCGCAGATCGAACAGCTCTTTTCCCAGCACAACGTCAGCTACAACCTTGTCCTCACCAAACAGCCCGGGCACGGGATCGAATTGACCCACCAGGCGATCAAGGAAGGTTATGGGGTGATTGTGGCTGCCGGCGGTGATGGCACCGTCAACGAAGTGGTCAATGGGCTGATGCAGGCTAAACTGGAAAGCATGTCCATCCCACCCCTGGGCGTTCTGAGCGTGGGGCGGGGGAATGATTTTGCGGGCAGTGTGGGTATCCCCACTGAGCTTGAGGCCGGGTTCAAGGCACTCGTGGTTGGAAATCACCGCATTGTCGATATCGGCAGGGTGACGGGGGGCAAGTACCCTGAGGGCAGGTATTTTGCCAACTGCGTGGGGGTTGGTTTTGACGCCATCGTCACGATCGAGGTACACAAGCTGCCACGCTGGGGCGGATATGCTGCTTTCATGGCAGCCGTGCTGAAAACGGTCTTTCTTTATAATAAAGCTCCACTCGCTAAGATAGAATTTGACGGGACGGTGATCACCCAGCGCTCATTGCTGATCTCGATTATGAACGGGCGCCGATTGGGGGGTGGGTTCCAAATGGCACCTACTTCACTTCCGGATGATGGCATGTTCGACTTGTGCATCGCCGAGCAGATGAGCTCGTTCGAGGTGCTCAAGATGATCCCACATTTCACCAAAGGGGACCAAGCGACCCAGCCGCAGATAAAGACCGGGCGGGCGGCAAAGATCAGCATCACTGCCCAGGATGGTCCGCTGCCTGCCCAGACGGATGGCGAGATCATCTGCGTGGATGGTTCCCGCCTGGATATTGAAGTGCTACCCCGCCAGCTCGAGATCATCTACCAACCCCAGCCGGCATGAAGACGAACGCTTTAGTGTGACCATCTCGCAGCGTTTCCTGATTGGTACATTACGCGGCCTCACCAGCCTGATCTGCCGGATTGATGATGCCGAGCTGAAGAAAGTCCCAGCCCACGGACCACTGATCATCTACATCAACCATGTCAACATCCTCGAAATCCCTATTTTTTATACGCACCTTCAACCCCGACGCCTGCATGGGATGATGCTGGCTGAACGGGAGAAAAACCCACTGCTCGGCTGGATGATGCGAGTATCCGAGACCATCCCTATCCACCGCGGCGAAGCCGATGTCATCGCTATCCGCAAGGGATTGAAAGTTCTGGAGAAAGGCGAAATGATCGCCATCGCTCCCGAAGGCACCCGCAGCCACGATGGCAAGCTGCAGGCGGCTCACCCGGGGGTAGTGCTGCTGGCGCTGCACAGCCAGGCTCCTCTCATCCCGGTGGCATTTTTTGGTGCAGAGAATTATAAAGAGAACCTGCGCAAGCTGAATCGCACCGATTTTCACCTGCGGGTGGGGAATGTTTTCCACCTGGACTCGCACGGTAAACCGGTCACCCGCCAGGTGCGTGAGGCGATGATGGATGAGCTGATGCTCCAGCTGGCGAGTATATTGCCGCCCGAATATCGGGGGGTGTATGAGGATCAACCAAATACCACGCTACGCTATATCTCCTTCAAGTAAAGTACCCATTAGGGGCAGGTCGCGACCTGCCCTTACAATGATCGCTGTACCCTTATAAATCCAGCCACGCTACACAATCGTAGAGACGCCCCGGCGAGGCGTCTCTACAATATCCGCTAACCAATCCCGTGTGCCCTGCTCGATGTCCGTTAATCTAAGCCGCTTTCTGGTCTCCAATATTAGAAATCTTAAAAAATTCGTCGTTTTCCATAAACCCCTTGTAGGTAACTACTCACCCCTACGCGATTTAAACATTTTCTGGTAAGATGCGCGTATGGAAAAAACAGAGCTTGAGTCATTTTCGAAAGAAGAATTAATCCAACAGATTTTGGTGCTTCAAGATGAGATTGAAGCGTTGAAATTAAAATTTGAGAAAAACCAAAAACCACCGACCTCATCCAAGAACTCATCTCAACCACCATCGCGTGATCAAAAAGGCAACCTGCCAACAAGTCGGCGAAGGCATCGGCACGGACCGCCTTCTGGGCATGAAAAACATGAGCGCAAGTTTGTGGCCCAACCTGATCAGACCATTGAGTTACATGCGAAGTCATGTTGTAAATGTGAGGCTAACTTGAGCAACGAAGCTGGTCATCTGGTCAACGTGAACCAGATTACTGAGCTGCCTCCTGCGCCTGCACAGGTGATAGAAGTACGGCAGTATGCCGTGACCTGTCCGCAATGCGGTGCCACCCAGGTTGAAGAACCACCGGCTGGGATGGAGATGAGCCGCAGGTTCGGAAGCAGGCTGGAAGCGACGGTGGTGTACTACCGGCAAGAACAGCACATGAGCTATGTGCGCACTCAAAAAGCATTGCTTGACCTGCATCAGGTGGAAATCAGCCAGGGCGGGATCGATGAGATCATGAAACGGGCCGGGAAGTGGGCTATTGGCCAGATCGAGCGGATCCAGTACAGCGTTCGCCAAAGCCAGGTAATCCATTGCGATGAGACTAGCAACCGGATTGACGGGGCGAATGCCTGGGAATGGGTTTTCTGTACGCTCAAAAGTGTCTTGCATGTCATCCGTCGTAACCGCAGTGCCGAAGTGATCCAAGATATCATGGGTGAAACTCAGGCAGAAGTGTGGGTGAGCGATTGTTATGGGGGTCAGCTGAAAGCCCCTGCCAGGCAACGCCAGCTGTGTATGGCCCATCAAATGCGCGCCTTGCAACATGTTGTGGATGCTCATCCTCGTTTCACATGGGCAAAAGCCATGCAGGCTCTCTTTCGGTACGCCATTAATCTACATCACCAACGTGACCAGCTATCTCCTAAACAGTTTGAGACCAAAGTAGCCCGAGTTGAGCGTACCTGTAACCGCCTGCTGCAACAAGATTTAGCGCCACCCGAAGCTCAAAAATTACAGCGCCGTTACCGTAAATATCGCTCATGCCTGTTTGTGTTCTTGTATCGGACTGATGTCGAACCAACTAATAATGTTGCTGAACGGGCTTTACGCCACTCGGTTGTGCATCGTAAGGTTATCGGAGGATTTCGCTCCCAGTGGGGCACAAAGACCTATGCAGCATTGGCTTCGGTCATTGATACGGCAGAATTGAATGGAATGCGATCATTTGATACGATCCTGTCCCTTTTTGGACCGCCTTCCATCCCAATTCCCGTCTCTGGTGAGTAGTTACCCTTGTAGATTAGAACATTTGTGCTACAATGATAGTGTGAAGTTTCATGTCTTTTTTCTTGCCCACCACACCCACTCATTCATTAGACCAAGCCCATATGGCATATCTTGCACCGTAAAAAGAGTAATTGAATGCTTTTGTATTTTCTTCAATTCAATTCAACTTTCTCTGTAGCATGCCTCCCTTCCAAAAGTCGGATTGGGCGATCGTCGATCGCCCCTGCATTATATTAATTTTCTTTAGTGATTCTTGGTGTCCTTTGAGACCTTTGCCTGCCCCCACTGCAATTGGAGGGGGTGGTTTTCCTTTTTTAGATTCACACTTGTAGCCCGACGATGATATTCTGTACGCATATAAAATATTTAATGCTACAATCCTGAGACAATAAAAAATAAAAGAACCTGAGGAGTTTACGCATGAAAATCGCCGTCATCGGTGGGGGATCCACCTACACACCTGAGCTGGTTAACGGTTTCCTGGCACGCATGTCCACACTGCCAGTCAGCGAGCTGTGGCTGATGGATATCGACCTCACGCGTTTAAACATCGTGGGCGGTTTTGCCCAACGCATGGTGCAGGCCAAGGGTGCTCCCTTCAAGGTGGTGATCACCGATGATCAAAAAGCTGCCATCCGCGACGCCTCCTACGTCATCACCCAGCTGCGCGTGGGTAAGATGCCTGCCCGGGTGGCGGATGAGTACCTGGGGCTCAGGCACGGCTTGATCGGCCAGGAGACCACCGGCGTGGGTGGAATGGCTAAAGCCCTGCGTACCATCCCAGTGGTGCTACAAATCGCAGCTGATATGCGTGAGCTGGCCAAACCCGGGGCGCTACTGGCTAACTTCACCAACCCGGCCGGGCTGGTCACCCAGGCGCTGCAAAAGTATGCGCCGGAAGTGCCTTCGGTGGGGGTGTGCAACGTGGCCATTGGCACCAAGATGAACATCATCGAGAAGCTTGAAATCATCACTGGTAAAACCATTACGCTTGATCAGGTGGAGCTGAACACCCTGGGTTTGAACCATCTCTCCTGGCACCGTGGTTTCACCGTAGATGGAGAAGACGTGTGGTCGCAGGTGCTCGAAGCTGCCCTGTCAGAGCTGCGTTCAGAGCCTGAGCCGGAGTGGGGCCTGCGCACGATCGAAGTGCTGGGGATGCTGCCCAATTATTACCTGCAGTACTTCTACCACACCGACCGCAAGCTAAAAGAACAGCAGAGCTGGCCTCCCTCCCGAGGTGAAGAGGTGATCGAGATCGAGAAAGGCCTGCTCAAGCAGTACGCTGACCCATCTCTCACCAAACCCCCAGCCGACCTGATGCTGCGCGGCGGGGCTTACTATTCCACCGTAGCCACCCAGCTGCTGAATGCACATTACAACGATTTGGGTGAGACGCATGTGGTCAATACAACCCATGCTGGGGCAGTGAAGGGTTGGCCGGAGAATTGGGTGCTGGAGATGCCCTGCAAGGTGGATAAAAGCGGCGTCCACCCCTTGCCCGCCGAGCCTTTACCGCCGGTATGCTTCGGATTGATCGCCCAGGTGAAGTCTTACGAGCTGCTCACCGTCGAAGCGGCCGTGCATGGTGACCGGGATGCCGCCTTCCAGGCGCTGCTGGCTCACCCACTGGGCCCGATGGCTGATTGCGTCCAGACCGTTGTGGATGACACGCTGGCCACCAACCGGGTCTATCTGCCGAAATTTTGGAAGCATTTTGAAAACCGATAAACGGGTGAAGAAGAGGTGAACACATTGTCCCAACAATCCCAGCTTCTCCGTGAGATCTACGAACAACCCGAAGCCATCCGCCTCATGCTGGAGAATGAGGCTGAGCGAGTGGAGTGGATCAGCCAACAGCTTTCGCCGCGCAGCTTCTCCTATGCCCTGGTGGCGGCGCGCGGCACGTCAGATAATGCCGCCCGCTATGGGCAATATATCTTTGGGGCGATCAACCAACTGCCGGTGGCACTGGCAGCCCCTTCGCTGTTCACGCGCTACCATACCCCACCCCGTTTGCAGGGGTCATTGGTGATTGGTATTTCGCAATCCGGGCAGTCGCCGGATATCGTCAGTGTGATCGAGGAAGGCCGCAAGCAGGGCGTACCGACGATCGCTATCACCAATGACCTGAAATCACCCCTGGCAAAGGCAGCCGAATACCAGATTGGGTTGAGCGTGGGTAAAGAATGCAGTGTGGCAGCCACGAAAACCTATACTGCCCAACTGACGGCCCTGGCACTGCTTGCGCTGTGCTTGAAAGAGGCCCCCATCCAGCTCGAGCCATTGCAAGCTATCCCGGGAGCGCTGGCAGAAGCATTAAAGTCAGAGACTCAGGCAAAGGATGCCGCCAAGATCCTGTCCACCTCCGACCATACCATCTTCATCGGGCGCGGTTTCAATTATTCGACCGCCCATGAGATCTCGCTCAAGTGCAAAGAGCTGGCGAACATCCAGGCTGAACCCTATTCTTCAGCCGATTTCCTGCACGGACCCATCGCCATCGTAGACGAAGGCTTCCCGGTCAGCCTGATTTCGATTGGGGATACCTTCAGGGATGAATTAAATCAGCTGGGGAGCTTATTACGCCAGCGAGGCGCACGGCTGATCACGATCGGAGATAAAAAGCTAAGTGGGCACACCGCTAAGCAGGATACCTTCATCCCCGTCCCAACCGGGCTGCCCGAGTGGCTCAGCCCGATCGCAGCTATCCTGCCAGGGCAGCTGCTGGCGTATCACCTGACCATTGCCCGCGGCTTTGACCCTGACCAGCCGCGCTTGTTACGCAAGGTGACATTGACCAAATAAACCCATATTTTCCGTAGGATCGACATTCTATGTGTAGGGGCAACCCACCCAACAACGGTTTTGAATCAAGGTAACTCTATTATTCTGGTAACCGGGTAAATATTGTTCTTGACGGGTCGCCCCTACCCCTCACCTCGCGGGATTGCCCCTACCGAAAAACTATTTTCTATATGATAGGCTGCACCGAGACGCCACAATGTGGCGTCTCTACAAACAGTAATCGCCGGTTGGCCCCTATGAGGTCTCGAATTCAGGCGCTTCAAGCTGGTTCTGCACTGTGGAAAGGCGCCGGTACAGCCCATCCTGGGCTAGCAACTCGGCATGCGTGCCAATCTGCTTGATCTGCTTGCCTTCCAGCACCACGATTTTATCGGCATTGCGAATGGTCGAGAGGCGGTGGGCGATGATGATGGTCGTCCGTCCTACCATCAAACGTTCCAGCGCCTGCTGGATCAACAGCTCGGTCTCGGTATCCACCGATGAAGTAGCTTCATCCAGGATTAAGATGGGGGCATCCTTGAGCACAGCGCGGGCGATGCTCAGGCGCTGTTTCTGCCCGCCCGAAAGTTTCACCCCGCGCTCGCCGATCAAGGTGTCGTAGCCATCGGAGAGGGCGGAGATAAAGCCGTCTGCATTGGCGATCTTCGCTGCTGCGATCACTTCCTGCTCCGATGCATCCGGGCGGCCAAACAGGATGTTCTCCTTCACCGAGCCGTGGAACAAGAACACGTCCTGCAGGACGATGCTGGTCTGCCGCCGAAGTGACTCAAGGGTGTACTGGCGTATGTCGCTGCCGTCCAGGGTGATGCAGCCGGAGGTGATGTCGTAAAAGCGGGGGATCAGGCTCACCAGGGTAGATTTCCCCACCCCGGTTGGACCCACCAACGCCACCACTTGGTGGGCAGGGATTTCGAGATTGATATCCTCCAGTACAGGCGTTTCATGTGCGTATTCAAAGTTCACATTTTGGAACGAGATCTCGCCCTGGGCACGACCCTGGAACGGGATGGAACCGGGGCAGTTCTCCATCTCCGGATGTTCCTCCAACAGGTCTGCCACCCGGTCTGCGCCTGCCAGCGAACCCTGGATCTGCTCCCAGGCATTGCTCAGCTCGCGCACCGGCTGGTAGAAGATATCCAGGTAGAGGAAGAAAGCCACCAGGTCTGCCACCGAAAGCGTACCTTGCAATGCCAGTTTACCTCCGAAATAGATCACGATCAGCCAACCAATGGAAGAGGTGAACTCGATGAACGGCTGGAAGGTAGCCATTAACTTGAGAGCGCCAAGCAAGCTCACCCGGTAGCGGTCGATGCCAAGGTTCACGCGCTTCATCTCATCCACTTCACGCGTGAAGGCTTTGATCTCGCGGATACCCGACAGGCTGTCATTCAGGATGGCGTTCAGGTTGCCCAGCTCTTTTTGGCGTTCACGGAAGGCTGGGCGCACATAACGCGCGTACACCTGGAGCGAGATGATAACCAGCGGGATGGGAATCATGCTCAGCAGGGTCAGGCGCCAATTCAGGAAGACTAATATGACACTTACTCCGATCAGCGTGATCACATTCACGAACACATCCGGAACAGCATGCGAGATGAGCTGTTCGAACAGCTCGGTATCATTGATCACGCGTGACATTAATTGACCAGTCTGCTTATCCTCGTAATAGCGCAGGGAGAGGGCCTGTAAATGCTCATATATGTGCTTGCGCACGTCAGCTACCACCCCCCAGCCCGCCAGATGTGCCATGTAGGAACGCAGGAAGCGCATCCCGGCACGGATAATATATATCCCCAACACCAACAAGGCTAAAGTATTGACCAGGGCGAAGGATGAAGGCGTAATCGTAGGTGAGGTGACGTTGTTGATCAGCGTGCGAATGACCCATGGAACGAGCAGCTGCACGCCCACCAACAGGAACATGCTGATGATGGTGATGATCAGCACCAACCGGTACCGCCTGGCATAAGAAAAGACTAACTGGATGGGTTTCAAACCAAATACCTTTCTAACCGATAAGTTTTATCTAAGCAAGATTGGGCATAGACCCACCCATTATAGGCTTCGATGGCGAAATTGGGGAGTGTATAATTGCACGGAAAGAGAGGAGCTATACCATGCTGTGGGTAACCCGTTCACACGTCCATGTTGACCGCGTAGCCTGCCCCTGGCTGATCACGCGTTTTATCGATAGCGAGGGTGACTTCCTGTTCGTCCCCGCCAGCCAGATCGAGAAGGTGGTGGCTGAGACTGGCGCCATCCCATTCGATGCACCTGGCGTAGAGCTGGGGCACCAGGATGGCAGGTGTTCCTTCGAATCCATCATCCGCAAGTATGGATTAAAAGAGCCGGGGCTGCTGCGCCTGGCGAAGATCGTTCATGCCGCGGATGTGGACCAGGATATCGATAAAGACCCGATCGCGCGCGGTCTGGAAGCCATGGCGAGCGGGTTCAGCCTGCGCTTCCCAGAGGACAGCGAGAACCTGGCTCACCAGTTTGACCTGTACGATGCCTTATATGCCTGGTGTCGGATGGATGTAGCTAAAAGTAAATGACTGTGGTTGTGGATAAAGGCAACCAGCTCAACCCACCAGAAAACAATACTGTCGATTTAAAACACACACGGACGCATAAATGCGCCCGTGTGTGTACTTATTGACGATTATTTAAAGATGACCGGAAGGTAGATGTAGTTGAATACTGGTATTGGAATGAAAATGGTCACCTCAGTTGTGGTAGCTAAGGTGTTGGTTGCGTTGGTTGCTGTCACTGTCGCATGGTAGATCCCAGACGCAGCATATTCGTGGGTCGTCACCGCGCCATTGCCGGTAGTCCCATCATCAAAGTCCCAGGTGAAGGTGACGTTCGTACCTGTTTCAATAGTGGCAGTCAACGTGGTAAGACTGCCCAATGAGGTTGGACCGTCGTTGGTGGCAGTCAAACCTGTGATGGGTTCATCTCCTACAAACACAGTAAAGGCATCAGGTAAGGCACTGGTAAGACAATCACCATTGTAGAGCGTCATGGTGTAGGTGCCACCGGGTATGCCTGCGGGAACAACTGCGTTGAGTGTAGTTGTGCTAACCTGAGTCACTGATATCAGCCAGGTTTCACCCAGTAACACGCTGGGTGTGGTGATGAAATTGGTACCTGTAATCACAATGGGAGTATTCTCAAAAGTTGAACCAGAGTCAGGCGTGACCCCCAACAAAACCGGAGCAGGGTTGGACGGCAGTGGAGCGGTGATCTGCACGTCATCGATATACCAACCGGTATCTCCAACTGAAGAATCACAACCCAAGCGCCAGCGGATCAACACTTCCTGGCCAGCAAAGCTGCTCAAGTCTACGGTCACCTGCGTCCAATTGGTGAGGTCACCAGTCCAGGCCTGGCGACCCGCCAGGGGGTTGCTAAAGCTGGTGGAAATGGAACCGGTATAACCATTGGAAGTTATAAAAGCGCCAAGGTCCGTCCAGGTTCCACCTCCGTTGGAAGAAATCTCCAACACTGCGCCATCATAGGCGGTGCCTTCAAAAGCATAGCGATGCCAGAATGTGAGCTGGCTTCCGCCACCTACAGCAATCGAGGAGGTGGTCCACAAACGGCTGTCCGTGATGGTACTATCGTCAGGAACAAACCAGGCATGGGTGGGGCTGTGCGATTGGTCAGTGGCGATAACCCAATGGTCAGTCCCTTGTACTGCCGCATGAGTCCAATTTCCATTGCCAGATTCGATATTATCCGAGAAAATAACTCCCAGGGAAGCAGTGGCAAAATGGAATGGGTCTGCCCAGGCTCCTGCCCCGCAGGTATTCTGGTCCTGCACACTCCACCAGTAACATTTCCCACCTTCCAGTGGGCTGAGCGGTGTAAATGTTGGTTCCTCCAGCTCTTCAACCAGCAGAGGCTGAGTGAAAAGCGGGTTTCGGTCGAGGCGGAAATTGTATAAACGGCTGAAAGGCGTACCTTCCCAGGTAAATACCGGCTGCAGCGGCTGATCTACCGATCCATCCGAGGGGGTAAGTAATGTGGACAGATCTGGCACGTCAGTAAATAGATCGAGCAATATTGTTGAGGTGAACGTATTGGTTGTTTCAATGCCAACCAGGTTCATGTCGTACTTGCCGGGAGCGGCTAGATCAGTCTGCGAGATGGTGAGAGTGCTGGTGTAGGATGGGATTACGGGATTTACGGTGAACTCAGCCAGTGTGCCGTCAGGTACCCCAGAGATGCTGAGCGTCACCGGGTTGATAAAGCCGGGCGTCTCCTGAGTGACCGTGATCCCATATACAGCAGGGTCGGGGGCACAGATGCTTAGATCGGTAGGATCGACCAGCAGTTCAAATGGGGTTCCCACCCTGTCGCGGCCATTCAGGAATAGCTGTCCGCTATTTTCAGGGTCCAGCCAGTCACTCAAGCGGGAAGCCGGGCTTCCACCACCGGTCCAGGAAGTATAAAAACGCCCGTACCAATCTGAATCATCGTTTCCGCAGGCAGCATATCCACCATGCAGCTGACCAATGATGCGATGGTTTTGATCAAAGAGCGGCGAGCCGGAAGAACCCGGCTCGGTGGTACCGAGATCCCAATCTGTAATCCGGACGTGGGTGCCATTTCCTGGAATTGTCGTTCCCAGGTAAGATGTCACTGTGGTTGAGGCGTATTCAAAGCTGATGCGTTTTTCATCTGTATTGGGGTGGTGAATGGCGGTGGCATTGGTAGCATCTGCCCCGCTGTGATCCCAACCTGCCCAGTAGACGTTGAAGTCTGGGTTTATTGGGTCATCCAGCTCCACCAGGGTAAAATCGGAAGTTGAGTAGGAGGAGCGGAAGAAAGAACCGGTGTTAAACTGAGTCAATAATCCATCGCCGGGCTGTCCATTGATCGGATCGTTAACCGGACGGCACCAGGAGTTCTGATAGTTCCAATAGGTTACCAAAGAGGCAGCATTTCCTGCATTAATCCCGCAGTGATTGGCGGTCATAAAATAACCCTTGAGGTCTTGAGCGGTATTATTGACCAGGAATCCCGTGCAAAAGGTGCTCCCGCCGGTGGAAATAACCGCTACGGAGCGGATTTGATCACGCCAGGCATCTCCCTCAGGGCAAACCACATCCACATTGCAGGACCCGGATGTGATGGTATGAGACCTACCAAATGCAGCGTATCCATGGTTCACAGAAGTCAATGCCAGCTCAAGGTTCTCAACCTGATTGGTGGGCAAAGAAATTTCGATCACAATCTCATCTCCAAGCAGGATTGGCGACCACAGCTGTCCGTGATCCTCATTATCCGCTGCAGTGAATGGGCCTAATAAACGGCTGTGATCAGGCGGATACAGGGACAGGCTTCCCCCATCCGGCATTCGATAGCGCGTGAAACCAAAATTCAATGAAAGTGCTCCTTTGGAGAGTATGCGCAACCGCCAAATGGAAATCCCATCAGAAAGAGACTCCCATGTGCCATGGTTCCAAGGGGTTACATCCACCGGAATAGGCTGGGCAAAGCGTGGTGGAAGACCCTGCGAAGCACGCACTTCATCCTCCTGGAGCAGTGCAGTAACATCCACAGGAGGCATGACGAGGGTTTCTACCTGATCCAGAGGTTGGGGGGAGGCGGGGAGCTGTTGAGGTTGCTGATCATAGGCACTTGCGCTGGCAGCAGAGACAGCCTTGCCGCCTGCAACCGACAGACCCAACAGGAGGAGCACAAAGAGAAAATAAAGAAAGGGGGAAAAACGGGATTTAATGTTCATTGTTATCCTTTTCGAAGAGTATGGTTATGCTAATGGATTAACAAACAATCTCATTGAGACCGCTGAACACTTTATGCGATTAACTTTTCCTTGCCAGTCCCTGACAGGTAGCCTGCCATTTCCTCACCAGTCACGTCCGGGCTATCGTACGGTATTATGGAATAAATGTATACGCGAGTGATTTATCAGTTTATTCATCGGCATAACTGGCCCAACCGCTGTGAAAGTAATCAGATCGACCTGTGGAAATTCAGGTTCGCCCGATCAAATCTGAGAAGAACAGTAATAATTAAGTATGTGCCAGGGAAACCTTATCTATTGATTTTATGAGAAGGAGGTTAAAACGTCAATGATTTTAATGCCTATTTCGTAAAATGCTTGCCAGGACTACCGAAGCACATTTATTGCTTTATTGAAAAGCGGTTCAGGGAGGGAGATAATAAATCTCACTTATTTCCCTGATCGGTTAATCCAGGTAAGGATCCGAGCGGCTTCGCTGTGGATCATTAACCAATTTTGATGTACTGCGGAAGAGACTGTTTTATTGAATGATTATTTTCCATAAAGATTCCTTTAAGCATAATGAGATAAAATTACGCTCGCAGCCTCGAACCGGTCAGGAAATTTGATCCTGGAACATAATGCAGGCGATTTAGAGGGATGAGCGTATGAAAATTTTACCGGATAGCTGGGAGACAGATCGATTACTGGTGCGGGATGCCACCATGCAGGACGTTCCCCATTTGCGGAATGTATTCAATGCCTGTTCCTATGTGGGCGAGTGGGATAACACATTTTACGAAGAAACCGAGGAAGCCTTTATTAAGCTGGTTTCAAAAAGCCTGGGCTTGAATCACACCACCAAGGATATCTTCAAGATGCAAAGTGTTTGCTTGCGCGGTGGAACAGATATCATCGCTTATTTTCACCTGTTCCACGATGCGCCCATGCCACACAAGGTCTGGATATCGATGTTTGTGGTTCACCCACATTTTCAGAAGAATCACTATGGTTCAGAGCTGGCTTATGGGATTTGGGATCAGTTCAAGCAGCTGGGCGAGTATGAAGCGATCTGGTTACGGGTATGCCTGAAAAACTGGCCGGCACTGAGGTTTTGGGTGGATATGGGCTGGCGAACGATCGTCCACTATGAAGGCGATACTGTACTGGCTGATGATACGGTGGCAGCGATTGTATTGGAAAAGAAGTTAGACTTGTGAACCACCCTGGACAATTAAATATAAGCCAATCAGTCTAGGCAGATTTGGGAGGCTCATATGCCCCCTGACCCAACTGGCGCAACGAATTGGAGATGGCTTTGAGCGCTTGCTCACGCTCGGGGGTAACGGGTTGTGAAGCCCAGTGGTTGCGCTCTTCCAGCAATTCCTGCATGCGGGTCAACCTCTCATTTGGGGGAGTCGCGCCGGGAAGCGTATCATGATCCGGGAGCAGGGTATCAGCCTCCCGTAAAATCCGGAAAGCATACCCGCTGATCCCAACCAGTGCAGTCAGGCTACCCCCTATAATGAAAAGCAAAGCCATACCACGACCGGGCCCGGTGCCGATAGCCCAACTTAAAGCAGATGCCAGGGCGCTTTGCGGGTTGCGCATGGCAGGCTCGAGGACTTTATCTGCCAGGGGACCTGCAATGAGCATTGCCAACGGGCTGACGAACCAGGCAATCAGCCTGCGGATTGAAAAGACGCGCCCCTGCAGGTCTGGAGGAACTTTTGCCTGCCATAATGCCTGGTTGGAGCCGTTGACGATTGGAGAGATGAACACCCCAATAAATGCGGCTACCGCCCAAACGGGGATGCTGCGACCCAATCCAAAAAGAGCCACGCCGAGGATGCCAGAGGAAAACCAACCCAAGAGCACCCCATGCACGCGCCGCTTTGGACCTCCCCATGCACTCATCACCAGCCCTCCCACCACTCCTCCCACTGCTCCGGCAGAATTCACAATGGCAAGCGCTTTTTCACTGCTGCCAGTATTTGCCAGGATCATGGCTGCCTGAACTGCCATCGGAATACCAAAAAAGAAATTGCCCACAAGGAAGACAATCTGCAGGGCAATCAGGGATGGACGGGAAAGGATGTAGCGAAACCCGAAGGCGGCTTCCTTAAGCAAGCTGCCCTGAGCCTGGCGCCCTTCTTCAGTGACCCGGGGTTGAGGGATATGGACGAATAACAAGGCACCAATGGCGAAGACAAATGTCACCAGGTCAATCAGCAAAATACCGGGGACGCCAATAATCCCCAATAGCGAGCCGGCCAGGATAGGGGCGAAGATATTTGAAGCCGTATCCGCCAGTGAAAGCATGCCGTTGGCGCGCCCATAGTGCTGTTTTGGGATCATAGTGGAAATGGCAGCTGAATAAGCCGGCCATTGGAAGGATTGGAACACGCCCTGGAAAGCGCTGGTGATGAACAGGTGCCAGATTTGCAGATTGCCCGTCGTATAAAGTATGAGAATTACAATGGTTGCGATGCCAGAGGCAATATCACTCAGCATCATCATCAGCTTGCGATTGGAGCGATCCACCAGAGCCCCGGCAAATGGAGAAGCGATCAGCATTGGCGCAACGAAGAAGAATCCGACTAGAGCCAGGGCGGTGGCAGCATTGGTCTTTTCGTATGCCCAGATGGTCATGGCAAAGCCGGTCATGCTGGTACCCAACAACGAGATGATCTGACCGACTGTTACGATGGTAAAACCGAACATCCCGGTGGGGCGTTTTGAGGCTACTGGGTCGGTGGGGATTTGTGATGTGTTCATCTGCGTAAAGGGTAATTATATCTAAAACAAACGCCCACGGAGTAAATTGCCGGGGCGTCAGAAATCCTTAATGGTACAGTACTCAGGATTGATCTTTCATCAATTTAAGGGCTTCATCCACAGTCATTTCGCCACGCTCAATCCGCTGTAAAATCTCTGATGTGCTGAGCGCCTCAGCAGGACTGGATTGGGTTGCCTGTACAGGAGCAATAGGTGGGATAGGAGGAATAGGAGGGATAAAATCTTCAGAAACTGTTCCACCTGTTGAAACAGGATTGGCTGGCATACCCTCGGTTTCAATCGACACCCCACCGGACACACTCTTAAGTCTCACCGCAGTCCCACCGCCTTGCACCTGGGTAACCTTCAACCCATGGCCCATTCTGGTACTAGAGGCAGGCAGGGAAGAGCGAATACTACCGCTGACACTGTTAAGTTCCACGTTACAGCGTGTTTCAGCTGGAACAAGCATTCGAACCGAACCTGATACAGAGCTAAAATGATATGGACCATCTGCGATAGGTGTTTGAAGGAGTAAATTACCGCTGACTGTGGAACCATCCGCAGATGGAAAGTTGGACTCGGTCAGGTGCACGCCGCCTGAAACTGTATTCAAATCCAACACGCCAGACAATTGAGTGCCCGTGATATCTCCGCTCACCGCGCCGATCTTAAGTGGACCGGATAAATTTTTAATGACTACATCTCCACTAATGGTCTTTAATTTGAAAACACCTTCCAGGTCTCCGACATTGAGGCTGCTGCTGATGCAGGAAGCCTCCAAATGGATGCCCTGTGGGACGCGCACGGTATAGTCTACCTTGGGTGGGTAGGATAGGAAACCAAATAAGGCTTCATTGGAGCGGGTTTCAACCCGTACGCTACCATCTGCATCCTGGGTTATTTCAACTCTATTCCGTTCATTGTCAAAACTACCATGCTTAACCGCTTTGACCTCAATTACATTTGCCTCGCCAGCCTGAATAGTCACTGAGCCGCGGATATTTGAAATGATCAACCGGGCTGGAGCAGTTACCTGGAATGTTTTTTCAATAGATTCATCAGCCATAACAACCTCCCGAGATTGTTCCTATTGGAAAATCATGAATTAAGATTAATCAATAAATACTTCAACATGCTCGCCATCTTCTTCATCAACCACATCCACGATCTTTCCTTCCATCTGTCCAGATCGAATGGCGTCTGCGATTTGTCCAAAATTGACATCCGGTGCATACTGGCTGGCAATGCTCATGCCTGCGTCTACAAGACCCAGGGGCAGGTTAACATTGACCTTGGCTTTGCCGGTGAGCATATCGGTGACACGCACTCGCAGCATACCTTTACCAGTGCGACCGGATGAGATAACCACACGTGGGTCTTTTCGGCTCTCACGCAGGGCTGCCAGCAGTTTGGCGCCTTCCTCAGCGGTTATCTTGCCTTCTTGAATCATGCGTAATATCCGCATTCGTTCTTCTGTTGTTGCCATAGTGACCTCCTAATAAGTACTAGCTTGCTGAGTATGATAACCAGCTTGGTTACAATAATCGCTTTTACCCGATATATACTTCGACCTTTTCACCCGAGTCGTCTTCATCCACTTTGACATAGAAAGGTTGATCAGGTGAAATTTTATCCAAAGCCAGGATGACCTCATCCAGGTTGGCTTTTTCCAGATTGGGGATATGGGGCTTAAAAATGCGCAGTACCCAGGCAACGAAGCGGACCGGAATGGGCATGCTGATGGCGATCGTCTGAGGTCGCTCACCCGGTTCCTGGTGGATTCTAACGTGCAACCAGCGCATTGCCCGGCTGGCAGCACCCAGACTGAGAACGAGGACGCCAAACAGTAGAGGTACCCACAGGCAACCAAACCAGAATAAATGATTGCTTTGATAAGCCAGGAACATGAGCAGACCACTGACTACGGTGATGACAATCCCAACGGTCAGTGGGATCCACCACCAGCGGCGCCACTTTTTGGTCTCAGCCTCAAATTCAAAAGGAGCCGAAGAGGGTCTACTTTCGGGTGCGGGTTCTTCGACGACAACTTCTGGGGCAAAAGTGGATTCAGCTGGCGATGAAGCAACGTAGCTTAATTGTGGATCTGGTAGTTTCTTCAGGCTCTCCCTGGTCTTCAGGCACACCCTGATCTTCAGGCACACCCTGATCTTCAGGCACACCCTGAAGAGATTAAGCAGCCTGACACCCTCAGAAGCGCTGATGACACCTTTCTCAATCATTTCCAGGATTTGTAGACGTTCAGATTCGTTGGTCATATTTGAAAAACACCTTTCACCCAGGTTCGCAGGAACCTACGATTCTTTGCCTTCCAATGCCGTAAGCAGCTCTTCTGCCTGCTCCATGGTTATTTTCTTCTGTTCCAGCATGCGCAGGATCACCAATCGTTCCTCTTCGCTAACCGGCTCACCTGTGGGGGTGGGAGGTTTCGGTGCGTTGGGAAACGTAAGAATTCCCATGCCGATGGGATGATGCCCATGGCGGGCGGCGCGATCTCGAGCTTGCATTCTCTGCTCCATTTTTCGCTGAGCAGCTGATAGTTTTTGTTCCATTCGCTCCTGTGCCCGGCGGACGCGTTCTTGAGCCCTCTCGGATGCACGCTGGCTGGCTTCACGGGCGCGGTCCTCAATTCGGCGGGCCTGGTCCTGGGTCAGTTTTGCGCCACTTAATCGCATCGTAAGATTGGAAAGTTGCATATTCAGCTGGTCTTCGATCATGCGCATTTGGGATTCGACCTGCTGGTTAATCTGCTGGCTGACTGCATCCGCCATGCCTTCAACTTCGCTACCAATATCGAAATCGAAATCTTCCGTACCCCAATCATGGGCATGCGTATCCAGGATGACATTTCCGTCTGCAGACAGGGTAACCTTGGCATCACCCTCTCCCAGTGTGAGTGCGTACGGTGACTGTACAGGTGCAGAGGCGTGAATACCGGGCAAATCGACCATCACCTGGGAGGCTTTTGGCACGCTGATTTCTGCACTGGCTTCTTCAGACAATCGGCAGAACAGATTGCCTTTGCTGGTAAATTCATACAGATGACCAGGGGTGGGGTCCAATCGCAGGGTAATATTCCCATCTGCGAAGGCGCTGGCGCTACCACCAATATCATTGATGTTCAAGTTGCCGGACACTTTACCTGTAACCGTGAAATCCCCCTGTACTCCACGTAATGACACCTCACCATTGACCTGGTTGATGATGAGATCACCATCCACATTTTTTGCAGACAAGTCACCATTCACCGTTCCAATATTGATCCTGCCCACACTGCGTAGGACGAGATCGCCATTTACAATATCTATTGCCAGATTGCCATCCAGACCTTTGATGGTGCCATCCCCATGTACGGCTTCAACCTGGATGAATGCATCCCTGGGCACACGCACACTGCAGTTGCCTGAAGAGCGGATCACAACATGGTCATCGCGCGACTCGAGCGAAAGATCTTCAGGATTATCCGATTTCGCCATAACCGTGAATTCATCCTGCCCTTTAAGGCGTAAATCTCCAGTGATATTGAGCGTAATTTTGGGGGAAGCACTAGTGGTGGCAAATTGCTTGTCCATAATCATTTCTCACTTTCTTGCAGCAAACGCATGGCTTCCTCTGCACTGATCACACCCTGATCCAGGTCTTCAAGAATACGCTGCCGTTCAACATCGCTCAGACCCGTGATTGGCTCTTCGCCGCCTGGCTCGTACCCCAGTGCCCGAATGACCTCATGCAGGCGGTTGCGGATGGTGGGATAGGATAAATCTAGCTCAACCTCCATGCGGGTGATCTTGCCTTCGCAGCGGATAAAGGTCTCAACAAAAGAGAGCTGTTCCTGGGTAAGCTGGGAAAACGGACCGCCGGTAAAGCGACCTTCAATGGTGGTATCGCAATCCTGGCAGTAAATGCGTGTGACGGTTACTTCCCCTCCACACAGCGGGCATCGCGTGGGTAATGTATTCATTTTCGCTCGTCTCCCAGAATATTTTCTCGATTGGATTTATTCATAGATCTGTGCTCCTTAATTAATCACAGTGACAATCACAACATGATCAGATAATTGGGTACAGATGCTTGTTCGGTACTCAGTGCAGCTTGGGAGCGGTATTTCAGCTTAATACCAAGGCTGATCATTGCATCACCCAGGGAGGGCAAAACACGGTCGAGTAATGAAGGTTTGAACTGTACTGGTCTCATAGAAGGATCAATACGATCATCCTCACGGGGCGTGGTCCGGTTACTCATTTTTATATTTTCAGCAATCATATGTTCAAACATAACAGCCTCCTTTGACAACTTCACGCTGCCTGTTTCTATTAATATTATACATAATAATTGATATTTGTCAATGATTATTTGAATATTTTCATCGAAAATATTGAATATTTGTATTTTGTATTTAATTAATTTGGAAATTGTGGTGGATTATTAATGCTCTGGTTATGCTTTTACGCCCGCAGGAGGCGTAATATCCCCACCTGCCAGGGCCAGGAACACATCTTCAAGGGTGGGTTCAACTTGCTCAATACGCTCAACCTTGATTCCCGCCGCTTGTAAAGCCCTGCGCAAGGTATGCCCAGAAGCATCGGCGGGGGTAATGGCACGTAGATGGTCACCTGTAAGGCCGGCACGCAGGACACACGGGCATCCTTCCAGGGCACTCAGGGCAGGCAAGAGGGGTTTGGCAAACACATCCCAGGCTAACCCAGGCAGGGCGTGGCGTTTGAGGGCGGATGGACTATCCATGGCGAGTAGTTTCCCATCACGCATGATCCCCACACGACGGCAGTACTCGGCCTCGTCCATATAATGCGTGGTCACCAGGGCAGTCACTCCTTGAGCAACCACGGTGTAGATCAAATCCCAAAAGGCACGCCGGGCCGTCGGATCAACCCCGCTGGTTGGCTCATCCAGGAACAGCAAGCGTGGCCGGTGTACGATCGCGGTACCGAGTGCCAGGCGCTGCTTCCAGCCTGTAGACAAATCGCTTGCCCGGCTCGATTCAAGTGAACGTAAGCCAATCAAATCCAGTACTTCTTTCAGCCGTGATGCATCTCTGACGCCATATACCCCGGCGTAAAAAGCCAGGTTCTCCCCCACCGTCAGGTCATGATATAAAGCAAACTTTTGCGACATATAGCCAACGCGTTCACGCACCCGCTCAGCCTGGCGCACAATATCATAACCCAAGACGGTAGCTTCACCCTCGCTCGGTCGCAGCAATCCCAAAAGCATGCGGATGGTGGTAGTTTTGCCTGAACCGTTCGGGCCGAGATAACCCACCACCTCACCGGCATTCACACTGAAGGAGATGTGGTCTACGGCTGTGAAGCTGTCAAAGCGCTTGGTGAGTTCATGGGCTCGTATGACTTCATCAGGCATGACTCATCTCCCCTCTTGAAGCGCGGGTTTATCGGGTTGGGTCTCCAACAGGTTGATGAAAACATCTTCCAGCTGAGGTGTGATGGAACGCAACAGGCTGAGTTTACCTCCCTGGGTAGGAATCATCGCTTGCAGGTGCTTGATCACCGCTGGTGCAGACCCAGGCTGAACGCGCAGATGCAAGCGGTCACCAAACATCTGCGCATCTTCAACATTAAGATCCTTACGTGCCAGGTCTCGCAACAGGGGAAGTGGATCTCCATGCACTTCGAGGATACGCCCATTTAACCTTGCCCGCAGCTCGTCGGGTTTGCCTTCGAGCAGGATTTTCCCCTGGCGCATGAAACCCACCCTTGCACAACGCCCAGCCTCGTCCATGTAAGGGGTGCTGACCAATACTGCCACGCCTTCCTCTGCAACCAGGCGGATGATAAGTTGCCAGAAATCCTGGCGTGTGACCGGATCAACCCCAGTGGTGGGCTCGTCCAACAGCAGCACCGTGGGTGAGTGTACCAGTGCGACTGCCAGACCGAGCTTCTGACGCATCCCGCCCGAGAGCTGCCCGGCGCGGCGGTTGATAAAGTCTTTCAAACCGACAAATTCCAGGATTTGCAGGCAGCGCGGCCGCCAGGAGCTTTCGGAAAGTCCCCGGACTTCGGCGAAGAAGCGCAGGTTCTCTAAAACGGTCAGGTCCTCATACATGGAGAAGCGTTGTGGCAGATACCCAAGCCGAGCGCGAGCCTGGTCAGTTTGCTTCAGCATGTCCACACCGGCAATCTGGACGACTGCTTCGGGGATGTTTTTATGCTGTTCAGGCTTCAAGGCACCACATAACAGGCGCATGCTGGTGGTTTTTCCCGCTCCATCTGGTCCGATCAGCCCATAAATCTCACCCGCCTCAACCCGCAGGTTGATGTCATCCACTGCATGGGTGCTGCCAAATGACTTGGAGAGGTGAGAAACCAGGATGTGTGACATCTTTTAATCTTATACTCCAAGAATGATCATTGTAGACCGAAGGTAACATCCGCCGGCATGCCTGGTTTCAGCAACCCAGAGGGGTCATCCACCGAAAGCTCGACTGCAAAGACGGTGGTTTGGCGCCCCTCAGCCGTCTGTACGTTGCGAGGGGTAAATTCTGCCTGGTCGGCGATACGCGTGACCGTGGCATAGAACACCTGGCTGGGGAAAGAATCCACGCTAACTGAGGCTTTATCACCTAATTTGACCTCCCCGTAGCGATTCTCGGGGATATACACGGTGATGGTCAGATGGTCCAGCTGCCCCAACGTCAGGGCAGTAGCGCCTGATATCACCACCTCACCTGGCTCGATATTGCGCGCCAGGATCACCCCATCCACTGGCGCGGTGATGACCAGTTTTCCCAACTGGACATGGATCAGGTCAAGCGCAGATTGAGCCTGGTCAATTGTCTTTTGTGCCTGCGTGACTTTTGATTTAGCTGCGCTAACGTTAGCTTTTGCCTGAGCAATTGAGTTCGCTGCCACCTTGACGGCAAGTGAATCCTCGCCGGTGAGGAGTGCATTGTAGCGATCCACAGCAGTATCATACCGTTCCTGGGCAATTGCCAGATGGGCTCGGGCTTCTAAAATATCGCTGGCTTCCTGCGTGGTGAGCAGCTCGTCATAAGCCTGTTGAGCAGCATCCAGCTCTGCCTTGGAGGCGTCATAGACCTGTTGGGCGACATCCCGTAGAGAGCGATTATTCTGTGTTTGAGCCCGGTTGAGAATATCCGTGGCATCCAGGAAAGCCACCCGGGCATTCGCCAGGCGAGTTTCGACGCTGGTCAGATTCGTGTACGT
The DNA here is from genome assembly GCA_963725685.1 of uncultured Chloroflexia bacterium. GTDB lineage: Bacteria > Chloroflexota > Anaerolineae > Anaerolineales > UBA4823 > FEB-25. Next base: position 494,285 of record CAVRYZ010000008.1, on the reverse strand, counting down.
GCTACTTATCGCCAGAGTGTTGAAATCCGTTTTAACGGTTTCCAGGGCATCACTGGCCGCGCTGATTTCCTGCTGTGTGGCGCTGATCTCTTCAGCGTGGGTGAAATACCAGGCAGGTTGGTTGAAAGCAGATGGCTCAATCTGGCTCCAGGCGATGCTGCGGGCAGGTTGCGCCTGCAGGCGCGCTGCAGCCAATGCCTGGTCGTATTGGGCTTGCGTGGTGGTAACCCCAGCCTGTGCGGCTGCCAGAGCAGTCTTCGCGGCATCCAGACCTGCCTGGGCAACTGCCAGATTGGTCTGAGCTTGATTTAATTGGGCAGTCAATAATGTATCGTCAAGCTTAAATAGAATTTCACCGGCTTTAACCGAGCCACCCTCGTTTACTGTCACATCCACTACCCTCCCGGTCACCTCGGAGGAAATAGCGACCTGGGTAGTCTCAACCGTACCAGACCCGGTCAGCGCACTTGAATTCATTGCTGGCTTTTGAGTTGTCACATACCAGTAGGCAACCACGGCAACTGCCAGGATCAAAAGGATGATTAAAACAATGCGTGCAATTTTCATGGATTCCTCCTGAGAATCAGATCATTAATCGAGGCGCTTGCGAAATCGTAAGGCTGCCAGGGTCATGATGACAATCCCGAAGATTGCCAGGGCGATTAAATCGACCGTATAGGCTGATATACCGACACCTTTCAACATCAGCGAGCGGATGATCACCAGGTAATAACGCAGTGGGAAGACAAATGAAATCCACTGCAGCACTTTTGGCATTGCCTCCAGTGGAAAGAAGAAACCCGCCAGGAAAATGCTGGGCAGCAGCATCATCCAAACCGTCAGCATAGCTTCCTGCTGCGTATTGGCGATTGTGGAGGCCAGCAGGCCAATCCCCAGGCTGGAGAGCAGGAACAAGAGTGAAGCACCAGCGATCAGCCACAGGCTGCCACGGATGGGCACCCCAAACCAGTAATGACCAATCGCCAGTACCTCAAAGGCATTCAGAAGCGCCAGCATGACATAGGGCAGCAATTTTCCAACCACCAATTCCCACGGCCGGATGGGGGTCACGATCAGCTGCTCGATCGTGCCGCGTTCACGCTCACGTACGATGGCACTGGCAGTGAGGATGGACGTAAGTGCAAACAGGATCATGCCAATCACACCAGGGATCATGAAATGGGCACTGATCAGGTCGGGGTTGTACCATACGTTCGTGCTTACCTGCACCGGAGGTTGGATGGCGGCAGCCTGTCCACGTTGCAATAATCGAGTTTCCAATATCTGCGTGGAGTGCGCCTGACCGATCAATTGAGCCGCCGACAGGGCCGTGGAAGCTACGGTTGGATCGGAGCCATCCAGGACGAACATCACATGACCCGCCTGCCCAGCCTGGATCTGATCGGTGTAATTGGGCGGGATGATCAAGCCAGCGCGAGCCTGACCCGCATCAATCAGGTCTCGCAGATCGGCTTCTGAGCTGGCTGCATAGGTGATGGTAAAGTAATCGGCGGCGCGGTAGGCATCCAGCAAAGCACGCGCTTCGGAGCCATGATCCTGGTCATAGACTGCCAGGGGCACGTTGCGCACATCGTTGGTGGCAGCGTACCCGAGCAAAAAAAGCTGCATGATCGGGATGATCAGTACCAGGATCAGGGTACGCCGGTCACGCCGGATCTGGATGAATTCTTTGCGGATAAGCGAACGCAGGCGGGAGTTAAACATTGTTATACCTATTAATATCAACCAAATGCGCTTTATTTTGATTCTGAAGCCAGGATGCCGTGCAGGTATATATCAACAAAATACTGCTGGGCGTGCTCTCGAAACTCGAGGGGGGCTCCCGGAGCGAGAACAATCTCTGTCAGGTAATATCCGAAAAATAAACCTAAAAATGTCCGTACGACCATGGGCGAGGGGATAGTGCGAAGTTGCTCGGGATAAGAATCAGCAAAATGCTGCATGATCTGCGTGCCTTGCGGGAAAAGGATGGTGAAAAGCTGTTGGGCGTGTTTGCTCTTGAATTCGACTACCTCGATGAACATCAGGTTCATGAAATCCGGGCGCCCTTCAACCACCTTCACCATCCGCCGGACTGTATCGTGAACAAGCTGCTCAAGATTGGCTCCCTGGGCTGAGGCAATTAAGGGTAAGACTTCGTGGTAGGGGTGGAAGGTTAAAAATACCGCTTCGAAAACTTGTTCCTTGCTGGAGAAGTGATTGTAGAGCCCGCCCAGGGCAATCTGGGCACCCATAGCAATCTGGCGCATAGAGGTGCCATGATAACCCTGCTCAATGAAGAGATCATGGGCAGTTTGCAGGATATTTGAGCGCGTCTGTTCCCCTTTGGATGGGGCTGAGACGATCATATTGATATCCTCATCTGATATAAACGAACGTTCGTTCTTATTTTACACAAATAGCCCTGAAAGTGTCAAGCAGTTAAATAAAAATCCCACCAGCCTGTGCTCGTGGGAATATAATTTGAAAGTTGAAATTTATTTATCGTCGCCGCTGCCTAGCGTGGCCACCTGACGCAGCATACCTAACACCAGCAGCCCCAGCTTGATGCCTTCACCGGCATTTAAATTAGGCGGTTCCGCCCTCTTTTTGGCCCGTTGGATCAACAGGTAGGCTGCCCCCAATCCAGTCAATGCTCCCACCACCGCCCCAATAACCAGCACCTGCCTTGTCCAGGAAGTATCTATCTCGATGATTTGATTCTGCTCGATACCCACTTTATCTAGTTTCGCCATGGAATGATCCTTTCAGGATAGCAATTATTCTAAATAAGTGACTGTTTTCAGCCTGTTCAGCAACTCTATTCTTGACTTGTTTTTCTTCCAAATTGGCTCGCCCGGCGAGCAGCCGCCCAGAGGCTGTGGATGCGTAAGATTGGCTCGGCCATCAGGTTGGTGAGCTGCCAGATTTTACCCTTGCCCTGCTCAAAGTACAGCTGGATGATGCGGGCGTAACGAGGAATCACTTTCAATAATTGACTGATGGCAATCACTAACCCAACCGTGATGGCCAGTATGATCAGCGCAATGAACAAGGAGGGTAGGATTATCCAGATCAATGAGACGTCAGCCCACCGGCTGACATCCGTCACGGGCTGAGTGGCTGAATAGATAATCGCAGCCACCAAGGCTAACATCAACAGGCTAGCCAACACCAGGGGCAGGGTGATCTGCCAGAAGACTTCCCGCTTGTGTACTGCATGGGTCTTGGGGTTTCGTTCGGGGGGAGGTAGTCTTCTCGAGGTATCCATGGTGTGCTTATTGTAGCATATTTAATCCGTCTATTTACGTCGTGCGTTGGCGTACAACCTCAAATAACAGCAGGCTGGCAGCAATCGCAGCATTCAGGCTCTCGCTGCCCCCAGGCATGGGGATGTGCACTTTCTCGTCAGCCAGTGATCGCGCTTCACTGCCCGCCCCAGCCGCTTCACCACCCACGATGAGCGCCAGAGGAATGCGAAAATCAGCTTGCGTGTAAGAAATTCCTGCAGCTGAATCAGCCAGGTAAGCCTGCATTTTTCCAGAGGCTTGTTTCAAAGCCTGCCGGATGTCTTGCCAGCTCAGGCTGTGAATGGGCAGGCGGAAATGTGCCCCCATCCCCGCGCGCAGCACCTTGGGAGACCAGGCATCCACACACCCAGGTGCCAGCAATACACCCTGGGCTCCGGCAGCCGCTGCCGTACGCAGGACCGTCCCCAGGTTGCCCGGGTCACGCAGCGCGTCCAGAACGAGCAAGAAGTCTGGCATCTTTGGGAGTGGCAGGGTTTTTTGACCCAGGACGACCAACAAACCCTGCGGCGTCTCCGTGTCACTGATGGCCTTCATCACTGTTTCACTGACCTGCTCAACTGCAGCACCGTCCGCCGAAAACCCATCCACCACAGCCTGGCCGCGTTGATCCAACGTTTCAGTAAATAACACCTGCCGCGCCTTCCACTCCCCGTGCAGGGCCTCTTCTGCCAGGCGCACCCCCTCAAGGACGAAGGCTTGCTGCACATGGCGTTCCTTTGCATGCGCCAGCAGCTTGCGAACCGATTGGATTTTGGGGTTGTGCACCGAGGTGATCATTTTAATTGCCTGATTCATAGCTTGTCCCACATCGTTAATAATATTTTACCTCACCCGTCGTATTATAAAAAAAATTAACCACAAAGGGAAGAGAAAGGACCCAAAGGTACGCAAAGGTTTATATATTTCAAATTTCCATTGTGTCCTTGGTGTCCATTGTGCCTTTTGTGTTAGTTTTTTTAACAAAGAACCCGTCTTCGGAGTGAAAACGGGTTCCAGGAGGTTTTGTGTGGAAGCTGAGTGGGTGTTATCCGGCTTTTGCCTGCGTGGCAACCGCAGCAAAGGCCTGTGGGTCACGCACTGCCAGGTCAGCCAGCATCTTGCGATTGATGGCGATCTTGGCGGTCTTCATGCCGTGGATCAGGCGGCTGTAAGAAAGACCGTTTAGCCGTGCAGCGGCGTTGATTCGGGCGATCCAAAGGTGGCGCAAATCGCGTTTGCGTTGGCGCCGGTCACGATAGGAATACCATAAGGACTTGAGCATGGCCTCATTGGCACGTCTGAATAGACGGTGGCGTGTGCCAAATTGACCTGCCATCATCTTGAGGATTTTCTTGTGGTGATGGTGACGATACGGACCAGTTTTTACACGAGCCATTATTTTCTCTCCTGCGAACCCCTGGGCGCCGGCAGCTCGAGGCTACCTGTTTCGTGCACCCAACGGCCGCACATAAAGGGTGGATAGGATGGGCATGCGACCCGTTGAGTCGCCCCTACTTGGCTTTATTCAGGTAGGGTGCCAGGCGATGGACGCGCTGAATAATGCCGCGTCCTTTGACCGGGATCATTTCCGAGAGCAGCAGCTTGACGCGCTTGGAGGTGCGACGACGCAGATGACTCTTGCCACCCTTGGTGCGCACAACCACGCCCGTCCCGGTGACGCGGAAACGTTTCGAGGTCGCCTTATGGGTCTTTAGTTTGTATTTTCCAACTGTTTGCTTGCGAGGCACGGTTAATACTCCTTTTCACACAAAACCCCGTCAGGAGGGCAAAGCCGCAAGCCTGTGCGGCTTGCAATGCCCACGGAGTAATTTAAGTAGATAAATTAGGCTTTTTTCTTTATCGTCTTGGCAGGAGCCAGAACCATCACCACACTGCGCCCCTCCATGATGGGAGCTTGTTCTATGGTGGAGAGGTCAGCCAGCTCTTCGGCAACTTTTTTTAGGTCATTCAGCGCCAGGTCAACGTAGTCTATCTCACGGCCGCGAAAACGGATGCGCACCCTTACTTTATTGCCTTCCGTCAGCCAACCACGGGCATCCTTGATTTTGAAACCCTGGTGATAGATGTTGGTTTTTGGGCGGAAGCGAATCTCTTTGACTTCGATTTTGGTTTGCGCTTTACGGGCGTCGCGTTCTTTCTTGGTCTTTTCGTAGAGGAATTTCCCGAAGTCCATGATCCTGCAGACGGGTGGGTCGGAATTGGGGGCTACCTCCACTAAGTCCAGGTCGGCTTCGTTTGCCAGGCGGATGGCCTCCTGGATGGAGACCACGCCCACGTTCTCGTTATTGGCGCCGATCAAACGGACTTCTTTGACTCGAATAGCCTCGTTGATTCTATATTGGATCGCGCTGATATGTTACTCCTTTCAAGACAGACACTTAATATCGCGAGATGCCGCAATCTGGCATCTCGCGTGCCCGATGATACCATGAGTTGCGCATTATCGTCAACATTTTTGGGGAAATAGGCTCTTCGTAATCCGGTATTCGTCAATCAGGCACCAAGGAATTCCTCCTGACGGCATAAATCGCGGAGATGCACACGACGAACAGGATGGTCAAACCCGACAGGCTCATGGTTTTGCCTATTGTAAAGGAATCCGGGGCATAATAGAACTCAACCTGATGCTGCCCTTCGACGAGATAAATTGCCCGATAGGCATAATTTGCGTTTAGCACAGCTGCCGCATGCCCGTCGATATTCGCTTTCCAGCCCGGTGTGTAAATATCGCTCATTACCAGGAATCCGGCTCGCTCTGAGCTGACATCCAACACAGCTCGATCCATCCCATAATATGTGAATTCTACCTGCGCGGGAATTTTGGCGGGCAACATCTCATTAACCGCAGGGACATAGGACGGGGGTTGGTCGAAAAGCACTATTTCCTTGAGCATCTCGGGTGAAGATAGCATGGTCTCCAGGAGTCTTCGCCGGTCTTCGATGACCTGGTAGTCATATACCATATTTGCCCTTGGGTAAGCATTTTCATTTCGATAGACCTTGTACGCAGGTTGATCCAACACCAGGTCATATCCATTCTTATCGATCGGGTCTGATGAGATGACATAACGAATATTGAGCCAATCCACGAATGGATAATCCATCGACCACACCTGGCGATGACTTGGTTGAGTACCTCCCTGAGCCCGGTACAGATCATAGAATGACCGAAATACAGGCAGATCATACCCTTCGATCTGGGCAACTCGATACGCAGCTCCGGCATTGGGTGGAAACAAGGATTGATCCAATGAGAGAGTCCTAAAGGGTTGGCTTTCCTGATGAAGCAGCCTCACCAGAGGTGTTTCAGGATATACCAGATAACGATCTGTGACGGTGTTGTAATTCCAACCAAAAATGACTAATTCAATGCATGTGATGGTCACTACGCAATATCCAAACCTTGCGTGGCTGATCAATCTGCGCCAATTCAGCAGGCATAAAAGAATAAATATAACTGCAACGACCAAAGAGATCATGATGCGGGGCTGATTCAGATTAAATACCTGAAAGACGAGATGTTTAGCGAATGCCTGGTAATTGGGTTTAAGAAAATCCAGGGCTGGGAGATACAAATTTGCCAACCCGATGACGAAAAATATGGTCAGCGTAATAGAAGGGGGAAGCAAAGCCAGAATCCGACTGCGTGCCTTGGACCGTTCGGATTGCTCGAGATCCAACCAACCGTCTAAACCAATCCCGGCGACAACAGACATCATCAGTGGAATGAATAATTTCATGCGTTTATTTAACAGCAGGCTGAAAGGTGGAATATGGTTGACGACCTCGAATCCGGGCAGTCGCCAGGCGACCGCCAGAAAAAACAAGCTGATCCCTAGCAGGATCAATGCTGGTGAACGCCGTTGGCGATTTACCAGCGCAGAAAGCGATAATGCCAGGGGGATCAACCCAAAATAGATCGCCTGCTCGTTATAATTTTGGTAATTTGGAAAAGGCCAAAAATAATTATTGGTGATGGGCGAACCAAAGAAATTTGGGATCAAAAAAGTCACAGCAGTGGTCAGGTTGTAACGCCACTCATTCGAATAGAAAAGCTGTGCTCCTCCCATGGACCTTCCGCCTTCTGCCAACGTGGCGCTGGAGAATAAAAACTCAATAAATGGTACCCATTGGATTGCTGCAATCAGCAATCCAAGGATGACTCCCATCAGCACAGCGCCAAACCATCTTAATCCTCGTTTAAAACCTGGCTTTTTGCCAATGAGCCTGAATAAAAAATAGAAACCAAAAGCAACACAGATATGAAAAGCAGTTTCAGGATGCCCCCCGAGAATGGATAGACCTATGCCCACTCCTAAAACTCCGCTCCAGGAGGTCAAACGGCGGTTATTTGTAATTTTCTCACCCGCCAAAAGCATGAGCGGTAAGCTCGCCATCGAATTTACAAGCGGGTTGCCCAAATAAACAATCGCGGGAAGTGAAAGCATTGCGGTTATGGCTGCAAAAAGGGAGGCTGTCTTACGCAGGCTGATCTCACGGCAAAAATAAAAAGTGAATATCCCGATCAGCAGAAGATTAAAATAAGCACAGAGCGCAACCACGTCTTCCGGTGGGAGCCAGTGTAATAATATATTCGGCGGATAATATAAGGCGGATTGAGCATTGGCTAACAATGGCTGACCCGTTAGTTCATAAGGATTCCAGAGGGGAAAATGCCCGCTTGTTTGTGCTTCTTCATAAGCCAATTTATGCCAGGGATAAAATTGCAGAATATCGTCGCTTAATAAGACATTGGATATCTTGGGAGAATCGGAAGAGACCTGCAACGCCGGATAAACAGACAAAATATCTGCCGGTAATAAAGCCTGGTGATGGAAAAGGGCTCCATCAATGATGATCAGGGGAATGATGAAGATGATTACCAGGGGAAGCAGATCGGATTTCAGAATCTTATGATCCATCAGTAAACCTGGTTAATAGTTATTTTATTGAACGGAGGGTGTAAATAATTTACCATAATGGAATCTGCCATACCCTCTTTCAATGTTATTTTATACGATTATCTGAATAGTGAAGAAGCTTCAGGCGTTGAATCCAACTGTTGGGGCGACCCCTTCGAAGGCAAATGATGTGATCGATAGCCTAGTTGCCGGGGTGACTTACATTTGAAATAGGCGGATTTTAGTAGGGGCTGGCATAGTGCCACCTATTTTGGCGGCGCGCGACCAGCCCCTACAATAATTTAATCATTCTACAACTCCCCTGAACGTAGGACGATCCTATCTTTCACCAGATGGATGAATTCGTCCACCGGCATGCCGTCCTGGCGCGAACCGTCGCGCTTGCGCAAGCTTACCGTGCCTTCCGACATTTCACGCTCGCCGACCACCAGCATATAGGGCACCTTGAACAGCTGAGCCTGGCGGATCTTGGCGTTCATGCGGTCATTGCTCAGGTCAGCCTCGGCGCGGATGCCCAGTTCTTTCATCTGGCTCACCAGGCGCAGGGCATAGTCATTGTGGGCGTCGGTGATTGGGATCACCCGCACCTGGTCGGGCGAAAGCCAGACCGGGAAGTTGCCGGCATAGTGCTCGAGCAGGAAGCCGATCATGCGCTCGTGAGTACTCAAGGGAGCGCGGTGGATGCACAGGGGTGTCTCTTCCTGCCCTTCACGATTGATGAAAGTCAGGTTGAAGCGCCCGGGCACGGCAAAATCCACCTGGTTGGTTGCTAGGGTGAACTCTTTGCCGATCACCGACCAGATCTGCACGTCGATCTTGGGTCCATAGAAAGCAGCCTCGTCCGGCGCCTCTTCGTAGGGCACCTTGCCGTTATCCATTGCCCGGCGCACCATCTCTTCGGTCTTCAGCCACAGGCGCTCGTTATCCACGTACTTCTTGCCAAGTCCATTTTTATGGTGCGTGCTCAGGCGCATGATGTACTTGTCAATCCCAAAAATCTTAAAGTACTGGTGGTACAGGTCAATCACACCCATGAACTCCTGCTCGAACTGGTCTTCGGCGCAGTACATGTGGGCGTCGTTCATCTGCATCGAGCGCACCCGCATCAAACCGAACAGCTCACCGCTCTTCTCGTAACGGTAGCAGGTGCCATACTCCGCTAGGCGCACCGGCATATCGCGGTAGGAGCGCGGCTTTGAGCCAAAGATCTTGTGGTGCATGGGGCAATTCATCGGCTTGACGTAATACTTCACACCTTCCAGCTCCATGGGCGGGTACATGCTCTCGGCGTAATAGGGCAGGTGACCCGAGTGCAGGAACAGGTCCTCCTTCGCCAGATGGGGGGTGCGCACGCGCAGGTAGCCGGCTTTGTCTTCCAGCTCTTTGGCGAGCTTCTCCAGCTCGTCGATGATAACGCCGCCACGCGGCAGCCACAAGGGCAGTCCGGGACCCACTTCTTCGTCGAAGGTGAAAATCTCCAGATCCTTGCCCAGCTTGCGGTGGTCGCGCTTCTTGGCTTCTTCAAGCAGCACCAGGTATTCCTCCAACTCCTTGGAAGTCTTCCAGGCGGTGCCATAGATGCGCTGCAGCATGGGGTTGTGCTCATCCCCGCGCCAGTAAGCCCCGGATGAGCTGAGCAGCTTGACGGCGGAGGGGTTGATCTGCCCGGTGTTATCCACGTGCGGGCCGCGGCACAGGTCGGTGAAGGTATCGGAAGTGTAAATGGAGATATCCGGCGTACCTTCCAGCTCGTTGCCATACTCATCGTGCCCGCCCTGCTCGAGCCCGGCAATCAGCTCCAGCTTGTAGGGCTGGTCCTTGAAAATCTGGCGCGCTTCATCAGCCGACACCACCTGGCGTTCGAACTTGTGGTGACCAGCGATGATCTGGCGCATGCGTTTCTCAATCTTCGCCAGGTCTTCGGGAGTGAGCGGGCGTGGCAAGTCGAAGTCATAGTAGAAGCCGTTCTCGATGGGAGGTCCGATGGTGTACTTGGCTTCCGGGAACAGCTCGATGACTGCTTCGGCCATCACGTGGGCAGCTGAGTGGCGGATGCGGTACAGCTCTGAGTCTTCGTAACGTTCTTTCTTTTTTATTTCCATGCATAACTCCTTAAAAAATCAGGCTGGATATTTATAATCCTTTTTTCTCTTCAATGACACCCCTTATCCGGTCAATAAGCTGCTCAACGTTCATAGAACCCAGCTCTTCTTCCGTTCGCAGGCGGACCGAGATTGAACCTTGCTCTATCTCCCGGTCACCCACAACAATCATGTAGGGTAGTTTTTCAAGCTGGGCCCGGCGGATCTTGGCTTGCATGCGGTCCCCAGAGTCATCCACCTGGATACGTAAACCTGCTTTCTTGATCTCGCTTTCAACTTGATGAGCGTACTCGTTATGACGGTCTGAGACTGGAATGACCTGGATCTGCAGCGGGCAAAGCCAGACCGGGAATGCCCCGGCATAATGCTCGATCAACAGGCCGAAAAATCTTTCCCAGGAACCGAACAGGGCGCGATGGACCATGTAGGGGCGGTGCTCCTGCCCATCCTTACCAATATAAACCAAATCAAACCTTTCGGGCAGGTTAAAATCGAATTGGATGGTCGTATTTTGCCATTCTCTGCCCAGTGAATCGGTGATCTTGACGTCAATCTTGGAGCCGTAAAAAGCCCCGCCCCCTTTCTCAATTTGATAAGGCAAACCGCGTTCATCCAGCACCTTTTGAAGGATGCTGGTCGCCTCATCCCATTGTTCTTGCGACCCCATGGCTTTGTCGGGTCGCGTGGAGAGGTAATATTTAAGCTCCGTAAAGCCAAATGCTTCCCACATGCAGGCTGAAAAGGATAACACCTCCCGGATCTCATCCAGCATTTGCTCGGGGGCACAAATAATATGCGCATCATCCTGCGTAAACCCCCTGACGCGCATCAGACCATGCAGCACACCGCTGCGCTCGTAACGATAGACTGTGCCAAGCTCAGCCCAGCGCAAAGGCAAGTCGCGGTAAGAGCGGGTTTGCGACTTATAGGCTAATAGATGGTATGGGCAGTTCACGGGTTTCAGGTAATATTGCTGCCCTTCGATATCCAGCGGAGAGTACATGTTTTCCCGGTAAAAATCAAGGTGCCCGCTTGTCTCCCATAACTTCCACAGACCGATGTGCGGCGAGTAGAGCAATTCATACCCGCTCTCATAGTGGCGCTCTCTCCAAAATTGCTCCACAATCGATCGGATCCGGCCCGCTTTTGGTCCATAAACAATCAGTCCTGCGCCAATCTCTTCGTGGGTAGAGAATAAGTTGAGCTGTTTGTTGATCCGACGATGGTCACGCGCTTCGATCTCCTCGAGCATTTTTAGATAATTATCCAATTGCTCTTTGGTTATCCAGGCGGTGCCGTAGATGCGCTGCAGCATGGGGTTGTGCTCATCCCCGCGCCAGTAGGCGCTGGCAGCCGTCATGAGCTTGAAGGCGGAAGGGTTAATCTGCCCGGTGTTATCCACGTGCGGGCCGCGGCACAGGTCGGTGAAAGTATCGGATGTGTAGATGGAGATCTCCGGCGTGCTTTCCAGCTCGTTGCCATACTCGTCGTGCCCACCCTGCTCGAGCCCGGCAATTAGCTCCAGCTTGTAGGGCTGGTCCTTGAAAATCTGGCGCGCTTCATCAGCCGATACCACCTGGCGGACGAACTTGTGGTGACCGGCGATGATCTGGCGCATGCGCTTCTCGATCTTCGCCAGGTCTTCGGGGGTGAGTGGACGCGGCAGGTCGAAGTCATAGTAGAAGCCGTTCTCGATGGGAGGCCCGATGGTGTACTTGGCCTCGGGGAACAGATCAATCACCGCTTCGGCCATCACGTGGGCGGCCGAGTGGCGGATACGGTAAAGCTCCGGGTCTTCATGTTTCCCTTGATTTTGCTCTGCCATTCTTGCCTCTTTGTTCTTTCGTCGTAATAAGGCTATCCTTGATACGTGTGAGCCATAAGCTGGGCACAGGGGTTAAAAAAGACTGTTAAGCTCGGAAATCCACACCGTGCCCCTACAGTTAACCGTGGATTATTCAATCACAATCACAAAGCGACCATTGTTTGCCCATCGAAACAATCTGCAATTGTAAAAAGCAGACTACTTCGTCATAAAAATCACTCCTCGCAGTGACAAAATATTAAAAAAAACTCCCGCCCGACTGGGGCGAGAGAAGTCTCACGCGGTTCCACCCAGATTTATGCCCGGTCTCCCAGACATATCTCCTTAGACCGATAACGGGGTCAGCCGTTCACCTTATTAGTCGGGTGTGTCTCGATCCGGTTGTAGGGAACACCGGACTGGCACGCCTCTACGTTCAGGGTCACGCTCACGGGTGGTTTTCGCTGAATATTCCGAAGGAGACTTTCATCTAATGGTCTCCCATCTCTGGCGGACGATTACCAGCTACTCGTCCCGGTCAACGCGGTATTTTAATTGCGCAAATTATACTACCTTTTCTCGACAGAACAAGATATGGTAGAGCGCACTCTCAACAACGCAATGCCACCAGCATACCATCCCGGATGGGGAGGAGGGAAGAGACCCAATCGGGGTCGGTGGTTAAAATCCGGGTAAGCTCGCGCACGCCCTCGGTGCTCGCTTCTTTGTCATTCACATCCAGCACCTGTCCGTGCCAAAGCAGGTTGTCCACGATCAGCACACCACCCGGGCGCAGCTTTTCATGGATCATTGGCAGGCTTTCGGGGTAGCATTCCTTGTCGATGTCGTTGAAAACAAGGTCGAATGGACCCGGCATTTGAGATAAGGTTTCGATGGCTTCAGCCACGTGGTACTCGATAAAGTTCGCATACCCAAGCGCCTCAAGGTGCTGATGGGCTTCCCTGGATAGTTCCTCGTCCCAGACCACATGATGTACCTTTCCGCCGCCGTTCTCCATGACTGCCCGGGCGAACCAGGCAGTCGAATAGCCGTATCCCGATCCCAGCTCGAAGACCGAGCGCGCCCCGATCATGCGCGCCACCTGGTAACACAGGTGACCACACACCGGACCGATAATGGGAAAGTTCACCTTTTTAGCATACTCTTCCATAGTCTGCATCTCAGGAGGGCGCTCGGGGACGAGCCCCTCCAAATACGTGTTAATTTGGTAGAAATCACTAAGATCACTCATTATCTCCCTCTTTTCCGGACTAAACCTATCCAATTATACCCAACATTGTCACTATTTACAGGAGCGAAGTCCGCCGCGGGGCATAAAATCCCCTTCCCAAACATAGAAACCCATGTTAAACTTCATGCGCTTCGACCCATCCCGGCGCTCTCGCACGAGGGCGTCTTTTTGTGTAGGAAAAATTGATGTATATCCTTCTCACCGGCTCTGTAGCGTACGATTATCTGATGACCTTCCCGGGTTATTTCCGGGACCACATCCTGCCCGACAAGCTGGATTCAATCTCATTGTCTTTCCTGGTTGATTCGTTCAGGAAACAGCGTGGCGGCATCGCACCTAACATCGCTTACACCTTGAACTTACTGGGCGAACGACCGCACATCATGGCAACCGTGGGTGAGGATTTTGAAGAATACCGCAGCTGGCTGGAAGATAGGGGTATCGATACTTCGATGATGAAGGTCATCCCGGGCTCGGTTACCGCTTCCTTTTTTTGCAATACCGACCGCTCGAATGCCCAGATTGCTAGTTTTTACCCGGGGGCGATGGGATGTTCTACAGATTTATCCTTCAAGGAATTGCAGGGCGAGAAACCCGACCTGGTGGTTATCTCACCCAGTGACCCCGAGGCGATGAAGAAGCACGTGGTTGAGTGCCGCGAGTTGGGCATCCCATACCTGTATGACCCCAGCCAGCAAATCGTGCGCCTGAAGGCAGATGAGCTACGTTTTGGCATTGAAGGTGCGTTGGCGCTTTTCGTCAACGACTACGAGTTCGGGCTGGTGCAGAAAGTGACCGGCATGACCGCAAAAGATATGCTGCAATCTTTGCAGTTCATGGTGGTTACTTGTGGAAGCAAAGGATCTAGCGTATATTCCAGAGAAAAGGAATACGCCATCCCGGTGGTCCCGCCTAAACAAATCATCGATCCCACAGGGGTGGGCGATGCCTTTCGTGGGGGCTTTTTAACCGGCTACAGCCACTCCCTCGATCTGGAAACCTGCGGGCAGATGGGCACATTAGCAGCCACGTATTGCCTGGAATGTGAGGGTACCCAGGGACATTGTTACACGCTGAGCGAATTTGTTGTCCGCTTCAGGCAGCATTTTGATGACCATGGGCAGCTGGACAGGCTGCTAAACAAATAAACATGAACTTATGATGATCAAAGAAATGGGAGATACCAATGGAAAATTATGACATAAAAGACCCGAAATTAGCCGAAGGTGGACGTAGGCGGATCGATTGGGCAGAGCGCGAGATGCCTGTCCTGCGCCTGATCCGTGAGCGCTTTGCCAAAGAACGCCCCTTGAAGGGTATACGCATGTCGGCTTGCCTGCATGTGACCACTGAGACCGCCAACCTGGCGCAAACCCTCCACCTGGGAGGGGCAGACCTGGTGATCACGGCTTCGAACCCGCTATCCACCCAGGACGATGTAGCCGCTGCGCTGGTCAACATTTACGAAGTACCCACCTTTGCCATCAAGGGCGAGGATAACGTGACCTATTACAAGCACATCCAGGCTGCGCTAGATCATAAACCCCATATCACCATGGACGATGGGGCCGACCTGGTGAGCACCCTGCACAAGGAACGCCGCGAGCTGCTTGAGGGTGTGATGGGCGGCACCGAGGAAACCACTACCGGTGTGATCCGCTTGCGCGCCATGGCGGCCGATGGAGCTTTACGATTCCCGGTCATCGCAGTGAACGATGCCCAAACCAAGCATTTCTTTGACAACCGCTATGGTACCGGCCAATCCACCATCGATGGCATCGTACGCGCCACCAACGTGCTGCTGGCAGGTAAGGTGTTCGTCATCGCCGGGTATGGCTGGTGTGGAAGAGGCCTGGCAAACCGGGCGCGCGGTATGGGCGCCAACGTGGTCATCACCGAGATCGACCCATTGCCGGCACTGGAAGCGGTAATGGACGGCTTCCGGGTGCTCAAAATGAGTGAAGCGGCTAAAATTGGCGATATCTTCGTCACGGTGACCGGTGACCTGAACGTGATCGATAAGCAGCATTTCGAGGTGATGAAAGATGGTGCCCTTGTCGCCAACTCGGGACACTTTAATGTGGAGATCAACATCCCTGAACTCGAAAAAATGAGCAAGGAAAAACGCCTGGTGCGACCCTTCGTAGACCAGTACGTGATGGAAGATGACCGCCGGATCAACCTGCTGGGTGAAGGCCGCCTGATCAACCTGGCAGCGGCAGAAGGTCACCCTGCCAGTGTGATGGACATGTCTTTTGCCAACCAGGCTTTGAGCGTGGAATACATGGTCAAAAATGCCGACAAGCTGGAAAATAAAGTTTACAGCGTGCCAGATGATATCGACCGCGAGATTGCACGCCTTAAGCTCAACGCCATGGGCGTAAAAATTGATAAGCTTACCCCGGCACAGGAAAAATACCTCAACTCTTGGGAAGAAGGCACATAGTCAGTTATGTACTTGACCCGATGGGGTAGGATCACCCTATGAATAAGGTGATCCTGTGAATGTCGAACCGCTCACCTTGACGGGCAGGATCGTCAGGCTCGAGCCACTCTCTGAAGATCACATCCCGGCACTCGCCGAAGTGGGGCTGGAAGAGAGAATCTGGCGCTACATGCGCTACGGAAATATGGAAAGCGTTGAGCGCATGGCAGCCTGGGTGCATGAGCTGCTCGAACTGCAAGCGCGGGGGACTGACCTGCCTTTTACGGTCTTCCACCTGACCGCGGGCAGTGCTGTTGGGTGCACCCGCTACCTGGATATTGAAACAGCTCACCGCTCGCTTGAAATCGGGGGGACTTGGTATGGATTGGACTACCAGGGGACCCTGGTTAACACGGAGTGCAAATACCTGCTGCTCAAGCATGCCTTTGAGGATCTGGGATGCATCCGGGTGTGGTTTAAAACCGACCTGCGCAACCTGCGCTCGCGGCATGCCCTGGAAAAATTAGGCGCCGTAAAAGAGGGGGTGCTGCGTAACCATATGATCCTGCCGGATGGTACCATCCGGGATTCGGTGGTGTACAGCCTGCTCCCGCAGGAGTGGCCGCAAGTGAAAACGAAATTGGAAGGCAGGCTGGCATCCAATTCTTCCTCAAGGGGTTAACCATCTGATAGATAATCTCGCATTTGTGCTTTCCTATGCAGAATCCAAGTGTACATGCTACAATGACAACCGCAATTATTCAAAGATATTTATTTTTAGATAGATAAGAGAACAACAGTATATGAGTGATAAAAAATTACGTATCATCCCACTCGGGGGGCTTGGTGAAGTGGGAAAGAACATGATGGCGGTGGAATATGGTGACGACATCCTGGTTATTGATGCCGGATTGATGTTCCCCGAAAACGACATGTTGGGGATCGACTACATCATCCCTGATTTTCAATACCTGCTGGATAAGCGCCAATCGGTGACCGGCATCATCATTACCCACGGACATGAAGACCATACCGGTGCTATTCACCATCTGCTGGAGCAGGTTAATGCGCCCATCTATGCCACGCCACTCACACGCGGCCTGGTGGAGAGTAAGTTATCGCGCGGTGGGTTGCTCAACCAGGTGACGTTGAATACCGTCAAGGCCGGTGAGATGGCGCAGATTGGTCCATTCAAGGTCGAGTTCTTCCACGTGTGCCATTCCATCCCCGATGGGGTTGGGTTGGGGATCGATACCCCGGCAGGCTTGATCATCCACTCGGGTGACTTCAAGTTCGACCACACCCCGGTGGATAGCTGGCCTACAGATTATGCCAAGCTGGGTGAGTTCTCTGGGCGGGGAGTTCTTCTGCTCATGTCAGATTCTACCAATGCCGATAAGCGCGGCTGGACGCCCTCCGAACGTGTGATCGAACCGGCACTGGAACATATTTTTCGCACTGCCCAGGGGCGCATCATCGTCGCTACTTTCGCTTCGGTAATCTCACGCATGCAGCAGGTGGCAAATATTGCCATTAATCACGGTCGTAAACTAAGCTTCGTGGGCACCAGCATGACTGAGAATGTACGCATCTCGCGCAAGCTTGGCTACCTGGACATCCCGGATAGCCTGCTGGTGAGCGTGGACCAGGCCTTGAAGATGAAGCCGAATGAAATTGTGTTGATGTGCACCGGCTCACAGGGTGAACCGTCCTCCATCCTGGGCCGGCTCTCGACCGGCACCAACCGGCAGTTCGATTTGCAGCCGGGGGATACTGTGGTGCTATCATCCCACCCCATCCCCGGGAATGAGGAAAGTGTGCACAGAGCCATCAACCGGCTGTTCCGCCGCGGGGCGAATGTGATTTATGAAGCCATCGCCCCGGTGCATGTCTCCGGGCACGCCAGCCAGGAGGAAGAGAAGCTGCTGATCAACCTGGTGAGGCCCAAACACTTCATCCCCATCCATGGCGAATTACGCCACCTGCACCAACATGCCGACCTGGCGCGCGAGCTGGGCATCCCCGCTGAAAGAGTGGCTACGATCGAGAATGGAAATACGGTCGAATTTAATAACGGCGTGATGAAACTGGGTGAACGTGTGCCGGGTGGGTATGTGTTCGTGGATGGCGCCGGCGTTGGAGATATCGGCCCTGGTGTGGTGCGCGAGCGCGAAGCTCTGGCACGCGATGGAATCGTGCTGGTAAACCTGAAGATCAACCGAAACACCGGCCAGCTGATGGACGAGCCGGAAATCATTACACGCGGCTTTATCATAATCCGCGATGCGGATGAGCTGATGGCTGGGATGAGCAAGCTGATCCGCGAGACTGTTCGCCGGGCGAATGGGGAGTTGAAAGAAGACATGCGCAACACCTTAATGAGCTATATTTATAATGAAACCAAACGCCGGCCGATGATCTTCATCACCACCAGCCGGGAGTAACAAAGAAGCGGGTGAGCTTTGACCTGAACCCAATGGGTTCAGGTCACTTTTTTTACATGCAAATATCTAGTGAGGCAAAAAAGTAACCACGATCAGGATCCCGGCTAACACGATCAGGGCGGCAGCTGTGACCCAGGCCAGGATATTGAACACGCGCCCGTTGGCGAACCTGCCCATCAGGCGTTTGTCGTTGATCAGCACCAGCATGGTTACCAGGATCACGGGCAGCAGCACCCCATTAAATGTCTGGCTGATCAGCATGGCCTGGATCAAAGATTTAACGGGTAACAATATAATAGCTGCACCAAGGATAATCATGGCGGTATAAATGCCAAAGAAAATGGGGGCATCTTTCAAATCACGGCTGAGGCTATTCTCCCAACCAAAGGCCTCACACACGGTATAGGCCGTGGAAAGCGGCAGGATGGCAGCTGAGAAAAGCGAGGCGTTCAGCAAGCCCAGGGCGAAAAGAATGGATGCATACTTGCCTGCTAAAGGCCCGAGTGCCACGGCAGCATCTTTGGCAGTTTCAATGTTCAACCCGCTCTTGAATATCGTGCTGGCACATGCAATCGTGATGAATGCAGCCACAAAAACCGCAAAAAGAGAACCAATGACCACATCCACACGTTCGTAGGCATAATCCTTGATCTGGATGCCTTTATCCACAATGGAGGATTGCTGGTAGAACTGCATCCAGGGGGCGATGGTGGTGCCAATGATGGTCACGAAAATGGTCACATAACCAACATCCAGGTGGAAGCTCGGGGTTGCTAATGCACGCCCCACTTCCGACCAATCGGGGGCGGCGAGCAATCCAGAAGCCACATATGCCAGATAGATAGCGCTGGCAACCAGGAAGACACGCTCAACGACTTTATAGCTCCCTTTAACAATCAAAAACCAAACTGCTATGGCTGCAATCGGGACTGAAATGAACTTACTGACCCCGAAAATTTCCATGCTGGCAGCCACACCGGCGAATTCGGAGACAGTATTGGCCAGATTGACGAATAAGAGTAAGGCCAGGATCAGCGTGGTGATCCTGACCCCCATACGCTCGCGGATCAGGTCTGCCAGGCCTTTCCCCGTGACCACCCCCAGGCGGGCGCTCATCTCTTGCACGATGATCAGCGCAACCGCAACCAGCGGCATCATCCAAAGCAAGGCGTAACCATAGTGAGCACCAGACACTGAATAAGTAGTGATTCCTCCGGCGTCATTATCGACATTGGCGGTGATGATACCTGGACCAACCACTGCCAGAAGCAAAGCCAGGCGCATGCGGAATGGTTTTAAGCGTTGCCAGAAGTTCATAATCTCACCCTCAAATATTGGCAGCGATACGCTCCCTGAAAAATTCCTGGGTAGTCTTTACATCAGGATCATTGGTAAAAGCGCGGCAGGCGCTTCTTCCAGGCGGTGGGGATAATTTTATCCAAGGCATCATCAGCCGTCACGATCCCATGGATGCGATTTTGCTCGTCAACCACCGGCACCGCCAGGAGATTGTATTTTGATATCACCTGGGCGCAATCCTCCTGGCTATCCATCAAATCTACTGTCACCACTCTTGTTTCCATAAAATCGGTGACTAGGGCATCCGGTTGAGCCAGGACCAGCAGGCGCAGTGAGAATACGCCCAACAAATGCTCGTCCTGATCAGCTACATAAATATAATAAATCGTCTCAGCCTCAGGGGCGGTTTCGCGTAAGCGTTCCATCACCTGGGCAGCGCTGAAATTGGCTGGAACGATGAAGTACTCGGTGTTCATGATACCGCCAGCGGTATCTTCAGGAAAAGTCAACAGCTTGCGGACATCTTCAGCTTCATCATCTTCCATGAGCTCGAGCAGCTCATGCTTGCGATCTTGAGGCAGCTCAGCCAGCAGATCGGCAGCTTCATCGGGTGCCATTTCTTCCAAGACGTCTGCCACCCGGTCATCCGACATGCGTTCAATCAGGCTGGCCTGAAAATCAGGCTCGACCTCCTCCAAGGTATCGGCCAGTGTTTCGATATCCAGGGTCTCGAGGATTTTGCTGCCCTCCAGCCTGGTTAGGTCGCTCAAGATCTCGGCCAGGTCAGCTGGGTGTAAATCCGCCATTTTGGAGGTGGGTACTTTCAAACGCATCGGCTGATCGCCGGATAAAAGCTCAATATTATCCCAGGAGATGATTTGGGGGAGCTCAGAGGCGCGTGGGTGTGAAGCCAAACGGTCAGCCAGGCTCTGCAGTCCCAATCGGCGGATCAAACCGACGCCGCTGATATCCACATTGGCGACATAGACACTCCCATTGACGCGGGTAAGCTCCAGGTCGTTGACGCGCACAACCCGCATCCCATCCGTATCGATGATTTGTTTGTCCAGTACGTCGCGTACCAGGTGCAAATCATCCGGTGTGGGAGTATAGGGGGTGATCTCAGTTATTCTCTTATTTAGAGGGATGGCCAGGGAAATAAGCGCAGCAACTTCATGCATTGGAATGAAAATCGTGCCTGAGGGCTGCTTGACTTCGATGGCAACTAATTGTGGGTGGGGAACTTCACCAAGGCGGATGGCAATCAAATCCTTGAGCTTACCGATTCGGTTTCCATCAGCATCAGCCACGGGTCGGCCGATAAATTCGCTGGCGTATAACATACATCACCTCCTGAATAATGCAGGAACAGACAAATATCACTGGCAGTATCAGGAGGTGAGGTGGTTAAAAAATATCCCGGAAGGCCTGGCTCAACGTTCCGCCACTTCCGGGAAGTTAATTACATGTTAACCTTCCCTTTTATGCCTTCCTGATCACTGCAGGTATAATCACATTGTTAAATGCACACCTTTGTGTGCATCGAGTACTCGGAGGGTGGTCATCTTCATCGGCTATGACAGGTTGCAGCTTGACTCCCATCGAGCAATCATTACCAACAACTACTTCTTGATTTGTGTTCATCAACATTGCCATAATATACCGGTTTTTCTACAATAGCTCGCGAAGTATAGCACCAGGGTTCAGTCAAGACAAGAGGGGAAAATATCAATTATGCAAGCTGGCATTATCCTGGCAGGAACTTTCTCCCTGATATATTCGTCTAGAAGGAAATAAATAATGTTACATGGAGGTAACAATGCGTACAAAATTATTAATTCCCACTTTCTTAATCCTTGCAGCTGTAGTCTTAAGCGCCTGCAGTGGAACTTTCCAATTCGGACAGTCGCAGCAGCGAATGATCAGTGTCACCGGCAATGCCCAGGTGATCCTGTCTCCTGATATCGCCTACATTTCTATTGGCGTGCACAGCGAATCGCAAACGGCAAAAGAAGCTGTAGCAAGCAATAATTCCCAAAGCCAGGCTGTTATCGATGCGATCAAAGGCCAGGGTGTAGAAGCCAAGGATATCCAAACCACGAACTTCAGCGTCTACCAGCAAACGAAAATCGGTCCAGCTGGAGAAAATCAGGGCATCATATTTATGGCTGATAACACCGTCTACGTTACCATGCGCGATCTTACCAAGATCGGAGATATCCTTGATTCATCTATCGCAGCAGGTGCCAACAGCATCTATGGCATCACCTTCGATGTGCAGAACAAGGATGCTGCGCTGGCAACCGGGCGCGAACAGGCGATGACAGATGCCAAGGCGCAGGCGGAAGAGCTGATTAAAGCAGCCGGCGCTACCCTTGGTGATGTGCAATCGATCAACTATTACAGCAGCTCGCCATCCCCTATTTATTATGACAACAAGGCCGTTCCAGCGGGAGTAGGCGGAGGCGGAAGCGTGCCCATTTCAACCGGACAGCTTACCCTTACCGTATCTGTCAGCGTGACCTACGCCATCAAGTAATGCCGAACAATCTGACCTCGGCGGGCTAAATCTTCGCTAAAACCAAACTCGACTATAATACCTCTCGTGAGAGAGGTATTTATTTTTCGTCCGCCTCGCCAGACCGGGATGATCATCCATGGATTTGCGATTCTGCTCCTGAGTGGATTGGGGGTATTGGGTATCTGGAAAGCATCCCTATCGGAAAGTGGACCCACCTTCCTTCTCTATATGTTGGGTGCAATCCTGGCGATTGCTTTCCTGCCTTTCCTCGTCTACCGGGCATATGCGCTGCAACAGGCACGCTATGCTTTGGCAAGTGATGGCATCAAACTCTACTGGGGATTGCGGCGGGAAGAAATCCCAATCGACTCGGTGAGCTGGGTGGTGTCGGTGACTCAAAACCAGATAAACCTCGCCAAACCATTCTTAAGAATTCCCGGGGCAATCCTTGGCGTGCGAACCCAACCGAATGGTATACCCGTGGAATTCCTGGCGGCAAACAACAAAAATCTGGTGGTGATCGTCACCTCCAGCCGGACGTTCGCCATCTCCCCGGCCAACGAGGCCGAGTTCCTCAGCACTTACCGCAGACTGGCGGAATTTGGCTCACTGGCACCCATCCAGTCGGCATCGGTTTACCCAGCCTTCCTGCTCGCCCGCTCCTGGGCTGACCGCCCCGCACGAATCCTGCTGATCACGAGTGCGGTCCTGGCTCTAGGTTTGATTGCATTAGTCAGCTTGAGCATACCCAGCCACCCGATGACTGCGCTAAGGCTGAATGCGGATGGCTCTCCAGTTGAGCTTGTACCCGGGATACGCTTACTGCTTCTGCCGGTATTAAACACGTTTTTCTTTATTGCAGATTTGTTCCTGGGGTTATTCTTTTACCGTCGGAAAGATACTCAATCCCTGGGTTACCTGATGTGGGCCAGCTCTGCATTGACCAGCCTGTTGTTTTCAGGTGCGGTTTACCTTATCTTGCGGGTATCCTGATCGTTCTGGAAAAATGCCTTGAATACGCAGATTATTCAGCTATTGATCGGTTTTTCTATGGCAATCCTGATTGCCATACTGGCGCGGCGTACAGGTTCGCTCTCCAAGAGCGGAGCCTGGGGGGCAATGCTAACCGGTGGATTGATCTTCGGTTTGGGAGGGGTTCGCTGGGCAATCCTGCTGTTATTGTTTTTCATCTCATCCAGCCTATTAACCCGGACATTTAGCCAGCGCAAAGCCAGCCTGGTAGAAAAATTCTCCAAGGGCGGGCAGCGCGATTGGGGACAGGTGATGGCAAATGGAGGCCTGGGAGCATTGCTGGCGATTGGATACGCGATCCCCCCCCACCACGAATGGTTGTGGTTGGCATTTGCTGGCGCTATGGCAGCCGTGAATGCCGATACCTGGTCGACTGAGCTGGGGGTATTGAGCCTGATCCCACCCCGTATGATCACCACCGGAGCAAAAGTCGAGCGGGGCACATCGGGGGGAATTACCTTAGCGGGGATATTGGCGTCTATGGGAGGGGCTACCCTGATCGGCATTGCAGCTGTTCCCTTCAGCGAAAACGGTTGGCGTTTCAACCTTTCCAGCCTGGGTATCATCATCCTGGGAGGCCTGGTGGGGTCGTTATTCGATTCACTGCTGGGTGCCAGCATGCAGGCCATTTATTGGTGCCCCACATGCAATAAGGAGACCGAACGGCACCCCACGCACACCTGCGGCAGCCCTACCAGCCAAATCCGAGGCTTATCCTGGTTCAACAATGATGTGGTGAATCTTACCTGCTCTTTGATGGGGGCGCTTGTGGCAGCCGTGCTCTCCTGGCTGCTGATTCCTTTATAACAGTCAGTTAGCCACCGATTTCACTCATTTCGCGATTGAGCGGGATAATCCCCTCTGCCAGGGCATGCCCCCATGGTTTTTGCCAGAGCCCTTCGAGGATCAGCTTGCGCAGATCAGCCATGCTAGCCCCAGAGCGCAAAGGTGTGAGCAAGTCCACTTCGCCTTCACGCAGCAGGCACAACCGCAAGCGTCCATCTGCGGTCAGGCGGGCACGCGTGCATGAGTGGCAGAAAGGTGCAGTGACCGAAGAGATAAAGCCAACATCGCCAACCGCACCTGGCAGCTTGAAAATGCGAGCTTCGCCATCCAAATCTCCCCCGTTAACTTTTTCCAACTCGCCAAGGGCAGGCTCGATGTAAGCATGCATCTCAGCGGCAGTAACCAATTGGCCAATCTGGAAATCATTATTGCCCCCGAAAGGCATCATCTCGATAAATCGGACCTGCCAGGGATGGTCCAGGGTAAGCCGTGCCAGGTTCAGCATATCCGGCTCATTATAGCCACGCACAACCACTGAATTTATCTTGACCGGTGTGAGGCCTGCGTCTTCCGCTGCCTGGATGCCGCCCCAAACATCATCCAAAGAGCCCCAGCGGGTGAGGGTATGAAATTTCTCCGGGTCCAACGTGTCTAAACTGATATTCACCCGTTGCAGACCAGCCTGCTTCAATGGAATTGCTAGGCGCGGCAGCCGAACGCCATTGGTGGTCATGGTGAGGACATTCACACCGGGGATATTCGCAATCTGCTGTACCAGGTTAACTACATTAAGGCGAATGGTCGGCTCTCCACCCGTCAGGCGGATTTTATCAAACCCGAGGCTGACAAACAAGCGTGCCAGGGTCAATACTTCGTCATCCTGCATCAGCTCGGCAGAAGGGCGGAAGACCATCTCTTCCGGCATGCAATACAAACAGCGTAAATTACAATGGTCTGTCAGGCTGATACGTAAATATTGAAGTCGTCTACCGTAACGATCAAGTGCCATAATTCATCCGTAGTTACCAATATGGACAAACATTATAGCATTAAATCCTGGAGCGCCGTGATTGAGCTTCCAGGGCGGCCGCGATTTCAGGATGCGTGACCCACTTCCCACCTTGCAGCACCAGCTCATCCCATGGGAAGATGATCAGCTCGTCGCTCACCAGAGAGGTGATTTGAGGTGCAGGATTGGCCCATGAGTGGCTGACCAGGCTGGCGGTAATAACCTTGGATGCGCCTAATGACGTGGCCCTGGCTGCTACCAGGGCGAGCGTCTCACCGGTATCGGCGATTTCATCCACCACCGCCACAATCTTCCCTTCCACTTCCTGGGGGACAGTCACTTTCCATACCAGCCGATCATAGACCACCTTATCATCCAAGCGGCGAGTGAGACGGATGGGAAAGAATTCACAGCGCAGGCTGCAAGCCACAGCTGTGGCTGGAAACAGGCCTGCCCGGGCAATGCCCAGGATGACTTCGGGTTGATGAGGCTGCAGTAATTCGGCTAAATTCCGTGCCAGAGAGGCGAAATCCTCCCAGCTGATTTTCCTGACCCCAACCCGGTGGGCGTAATCATAGCTCTTCATAACAGCTTCTTGATGTGGGCGATGTGGTCGTATTCGTGCCAGACTGCCCGGCGCAGCAGCTTGCGTGGGCTCCAAAATTCTCCGCTCACGCCTACTACCTGCCTGGAGTCAATCAATCCTGGTAGAACCTTCACCAAATTTGTGCGCGCTTTCTCCAGGCGTTGGAAAGGCTCCTCGGGCACCTCCTGACGTGGGAATGCCAGCCCGAGCCGGTCCTGGTACCACCACTCGGCTCCCCCGATATGTTTGAGGATGCCTGCGATGCTCCAGCGTTCACCGGGGTAAGTGCGCTCCAGGATATCCGCTCCCAGGTTACCTACGGTCTGTACCAATTCTTCACGCCCCCAATTAAGTAATAACAGCCCGTGCCGAGTATCTTCTGTATTCAATGGGATCCAATCATGGAAGAACCAGGCATTCACTTCATAGCCTTCTTGAGCCATCTCAAAGGCATCGTTGATCGTATAGCACTCCCAGGTCTCCTCAAGGTGATACTCGACATCATCTCTATCCAGCCAACTTTCGGAGCTATGGGCATCAATCCACTGCCGATAATCCCTGATCGACTGGGGCACGGCTTGCAAGGCTGCCTGCCCATCGGCACCGTAGGCAAAACAACCCGGGTGGCCCAACACCCAGGCCTGGGAGCGCCCTTCAGCATTGTTCTCCAAACCAATTTTATACAATGTATCTTCCTTCTACATCCACTTACGCTTGCGCATCCAGATAAACATTCCCAGCGGTGTACCGATGACAATTACCATCATAAATATAAATGCCAGATTATCTGTCCAGGGGATTAAACCATTAGCAACTGGCTGGAAGAAGTTCATTCCGAAAAAGCCGGTAACAAATGCGATCGGCATGAACAGGGTGGTGATGATGGTCAGGGTTTTCATGATCTCATTCATATGATTGTTGATCACGGAGAGGTAAGTATCCAATACGCCACCCACCAGGTCGCGCAAACTTTCAGAGATATCATGCAAGCGCACCAGGTGATCATAAACATCGCGGAAATACACCCGGTCTTTGGCATCGATGACGGCATAATCATCCCGCGCCAATTTGTTCAGTACCTCACGGAGAGGTGAAAGCACACGGCGCAAATGCAGGGTAGCGCGCTTAAGGGTAAAGATACGCTGAACGATCTCGTTTGAAGGCTTGCCAAGCACCTGGTCTTCAACGATCTCTATCTCTTCATCCAGTGTTTCCACCACCTGCATATAATCGACGATCAGCTCGTCAGTTAGTTTGTACAACACATGATCGGCACCGCGCTTGAAATAACGGGCGTCCTTGATGCAGGTATCCCAAACCCGGTCGAGAGCATGGATGGGTAAATCATGGTGGGTGACAATGTAATTCTCGCCCAGGAAGATATCCAATTCAATGCCTTCAATATCTTCCTCACCACTGGTGAAGCTGATGGCATGCATGGCGATATAGAGATACTGCTCCCAATCATCCACTTTGGGTGTATGCGTCTCATGCAGGGCGTCATCTACAGCCAGAGGATGGAACTTAAAGGTGTGCAACAAAATCGATTCCGATGGTTCAGGCTCCTCGCCCCCAAAGTCAACCCACAGGACGCCTGATGTATTCTGGATGGCAGCCGCGTATTCTTCCGGGCTGAGCTCAGTCAGTAAATCTCCATTCCCGTTATAGTAGAGAGCACGAAGCATTGTTCCTCCGCGGGATAGATCATAATAATTTTCTAAGGGTGGATATTGAATTCGAGTACCATTATACGTTAAAAAGAAAGGGTGCAGTAATCTTGCCTGCACCCTGATCATTGTATAGGGAGTAAATTATGCGGTAAATTTTTGTTTAAGGCGGGCGTTCTTCCCGGTGCGTTCACGCAGATGATACAGCTTGGCTCTGCGGACTTGCGAATGACGCTGGATAATCACCTTCTCAAGGCGGGGAGAGCGAGTGAGAAACGTGCGCTCAACGCCAATACCATTGCTGGCAATCCGGCGCACGGTAAAGCTGGCATCATTCCCATGCCCTCTGCGGCTGATGATGGTGCCTCTGAACTCCTGGATACGCTCAGTGCTGCCTTCTTTGATGCGCAGATGCACATTCACCAGGTCTCCTGGTCGTAACTCGGGGACATTCGGGTTTTCTGGTTGCTCAACAGATTTCAAAAGATCTTCCATGGTGTTCTACCTCTCGATAAATCCTAAAAATTACTGAAAATTGCTTTATTTCAACACAAAGCCGCCAGGGGCGGCGAGGTGCAGGATTATAACATGCCAGGGATAATTTGAGAAGGAAAAATTAGTCGAATCGCACGGGTAAATCGGATATTGGCTTAATTGATACCAAAATAGATCATTCAACCTGTGCTTGTGAGCGTAAATGTTCCAACACCAGCCTCAGCTTCTCTGGGTAGGGGGCAGTAAATTTCATCTTTTCCACTGATAACGGATGATGGATCTCAAGTGATAAAGCGTGTAAGCCCATTCCATCAACCATTCCTGACGATGGACTATCATCCGTATGGGTTGGATGAGTTTTCAGCCCATCTAAAGGCGCTTTACGCTTACCATACAATTTGTCGCCCAGGATGGACAATCCCAAAGCACAGAGATGGGCGCGAATCTGGTGGGTCCGACCGGTTTCCGGGATAGCTTCCAGCAAGCAATAATTGACAAAGCGTTCCAGAACTTTCAAGTGAGTGATAGCAGGTTTTCCCGCTTGGGTGTCGATCACTGTGCGGTGCTGACGGTCACCATTAGGTCGCAATGGCAGGCTGACGGTTTGCTCCTGCCACTCAGGGTTCCCCACCACCAGCGCATGGTAACACTTGGAGACCCGGTGCTGCTCGAATTGAGTATTAAGCGTCCGGTGGGCTTCTGCGGAGCGGGCTAAAAGCAAAACTCCACTGGTGTCTTTATCCAGGCGGTGGACGATCCACAAGTGCCCGAACTGGCGTTCCAGCACACTCTTGATATGAGGCAGGGTGGGATTATATCCATCCGGCAGGGTGGAAAGCCCTGCTGGCTTATTGACCACCAGCAGGGCTACATCACTGAATAACAGCGGAATATCAGTTGTTTGGTTCATCCCCTTATAGAAATTTCACTGTTAGCCAATATTGCCGCTAACTTGCGGTTCGGGGGCTGATTCACCGCGCCGTACACCGATCATCATGATGAATGCTAATACCATGAAAAACGGCGCGGCAATCATGGTGGTGCTGTAGTTCTTGCCGCTGAGCTGGATGATCCAACCGTTGATGTTCGGACCCGCAATAGCTGCCAGGGTAGAAAACAAGTAATACAGCCCAGTGTAAGTACCAAGCCGGGTCGCATCGGTCATATCTACCACCATCGGAAGTGAGTTTATGTTGATACAGGCCCAAGCAATCCCGGCAACCATCAGCACCACACTAACAACCGGCACCTGGCCTAAAACGGGGAGCTTGGTGAGCACTGTAGTGAGCGTTGAAATGGGAATAAAGTACATGGCGAGCAAGCACAGGGTCATGATTACGATACCAATCGAGATGGTCACGCGGCGTCCAATTCGGCTGCCAAGATACCCGGATGGCAATGCAAAGAGGACAAAGAACAGCGAGAGGTGCCCCAACAAGCGGGTCCCATCCGATACAGTGAGCAGCAGGTGGTTTTTGGCATATAAGGTAAAGAAAGCTTCAACGGCATTGTATGCCACGAACCAGAAGAAGATTGCCAGCAACACGCGCAGAGCGCTTCGATCCGGATCCGTCACTACCTTCATAAAGCTTGTTATCAAGCTTGGTTTCTCCTCCTGGTTGTCTTCATAAACTTTAGGTTCACGGATCAACACGAATACCAGCAGAGCCGCAATGATCACCAACCCTGACCCGAGCCAGAAGGGGTAAGCCGGGTTCATATCGTACAGCTTCGAGCCGCCCAGAAAAGCAATGATCGATCCAAGCCCACCCATAAAGTTGATGATCCCATTTGCCTGGGAACGGTTTTGCGAAGGAGTGATATCCGGCATCAGAGCAATCACCGGAGTGCGCCAAAATGCCATACTCAACAAAAGCGTGGTGGTGCAGGCTACGAATAAAGGCAATACTGCCGCCAGTGGGATCAACCCAAACACAATCGCCCCGATGGGTGCACCAATCAGGATGAAAGGCATACGCCGCCCGATAGGGGTGCGCATGCGGTCAGACCAGGCTCCTACCGGAGGCTGGATGAGCAACGCCGCGATGTTGTCCAGGGTCATGAAAAAGCCAATCAGAGCCGGCTGCAAGCCAAACTTGTCTTGCAGGAAGATGGGCACGAAAGCATTATATGTAGCCCAGATAATACTTACACCGAAGAAGCCAAAACCGAGCAGAAAAATCTTGCCATAATTAAAACGCATTCCGTCCTCCAAAATGTGGGTTATTGAGCTCTATAATTCAACATAATTCCGGGTTAATTATTTACTTATCCTCTAACTCCAAACTGTCTAAAAAGTCGCGGTCACTATCAGATAGGTTTGCCTTTTCAAGCAAATCAGGGCGGCGCTGCCGGGTGCGTAATAAGGCTTGCTGGCGGCGCCATTTGGCGATGCGGGCGTGATCACCGGATAGCAGAATCTCGGGCACTCCCCAGCCGCGGAATTCAGGTGGGCGGGTGTAATGCGGATATTCCAGCAGCCCGGTGGCATGTGAATTGTCCCAGGCACCCTCCGGGTCACCCAGTGCTCCGGGGATCAGGCGGGTGATGGCATCGATCAGTACCAAAGCCGCCAGCTCACCTCCGCTGAGCACATAATCACCGATGGAGATTTCATCCGTCACCAGGTGCTCGCGCACGCGCTCATCTATCCCCTCGTAGCGACCGCATAATAACGCCAGGTGATCATGCTGGGAGAGCTCCTCAGCCACTTTCTGAGTAAATACCCTACCCTGCGGGGTAAGCAAGATCAGCGGGCAAACAGGTGGCGCGCCTAAGACGCTCTCGACAGCTGTGAAAATCGGCCCCGGTTTCATCACCATGCCGCCCCCTCCACCATACGGCATGTCATCGCAAACATGATGCTTATCGGTGGTCCAATCGCGAATGTTATGCAGCTGCACTTCCACCAGGTGGTTTTCTCGGGCGCGCTGCAAGATGCTGGTATCCAGATAAGGTGTAAAAACGTCGGGGAAAAGGGTGAAAACATCGAAACGCATGGGGATACTCATTTATAACGTATTCTCGCTGTAAGGGGAAGGTTTTCCAATACAAGCCGCGAAATTCATAGATAAATATCTAGAAACCGCCCTTAGTCAAGTTGATAAACAAGATTACGCCCATGGTAACCCCAATAATATCCTTTGGCAAAGATGACTGGTGAAAACTGCCTGGCTTACTTGATGTTCTGAAAATAAATAGCCAACAATCCAGATAAATCTTTCGAAGTATGATCTCTCAGGATGGAAAAGAAATCTGCACCTGTGGCAATGCGATAAGTGTTTTTTTCGGCATAATCCCTCAGGAAAGCTAAGAAGGCTTCATCTCCAATTAAAATGCGTAGGTCATCCAGGAATTTTGCTCCATTGAGGTAAACCGCATCCCGGTAGGGTCGGAACAGGCTGAAATCATAGATTGAGCCATCCACCCACCCGCTGGGCTCATAAAAATTCACCCGGTAATACCACCACCAATCCACCAGCGATTCACCCGCAACAGGAGCGTAATCGGTATACACATTCTCATAAAAGACGTGTTCCATATAGGTGCACAAGGCTTCGTCCAGCCATGGTTCGAGCGCCTGGTCATTCCCAACCAACCCATACCACCACTGGTGTGCGGTTTCATGGGCCGCAATGAAGGTGAGATATCCCTTTGGTGTGCCGTCATACAGGTCAAAAAAACCGTGGCTGAGGAAGAACAGGCCATTATATTCCATACCGTCCAAGAAATCGGCTTCGACCACGCTCAAGGAGGCATGCGGGTAAGGCCTGATCAAATCGCTGTACAGCGCCAAGGCGTCAGCGGTGTTCTTTAGCACTTCCTGCCCGCCATTTTTATCGAAAGGAAAGACGTAGC
Organism: uncultured Chloroflexia bacterium; assembly: GCA_963725685.1. Taxonomy (GTDB): domain Bacteria; phylum Chloroflexota; class Anaerolineae; order Anaerolineales; family UBA4823; genus FEB-25. Next base: position 462,772 of record CAVRYZ010000008.1, on the reverse strand, counting down.
TATTGACGGTCACACTCCCAACGGTGGTGGTTTGCAGTAGATATTCGTTACTGGCCGATAAGGCAAATGTACGCGCTGATTCAAGCTGATAGGAATAACTTGTCCCATTCTGCACTGCCGGCGCTGATGCGGCAATGATCAAATCCTGGACCGGCTCCACCAAAGTAAGCTTCACCTCAAAATCTGCCATGGTAAACACCTGATGTTCGCCAAACCACCATTTTTTATGCACCAGCCACCCACCACCTTCAATATAAGGAGGAACATACGGGTACCAATCCACGATATTAGTCTGCCTCGAGGTGTAGCCATACGGCACCGGGCGATTAAATTCTGAAGGTTCAGGGATCACTGGAAGTGTTAATAGGTAACTAATCTTTAACCCCAAACTTTCACCCGGTTGAAGCGGCTGAGCCAATGGGATATGCAGCTGGGCATCCTTAAGCTCATAACCGGCAATATTCACCCCATCTTCCCAGGTGATCGAAACCAGCTCGAAGCCTCCCTGCCAGCGGTTGGGTTCTACCACCAGGATCAAGTCTGGAATGGATTCTGAGATGATATTCGTGTAGCTAATCGATTCTGCCACGGAGAGCGAGTGTGCAAAGTAGTCAAAGCTGGCAACCAGATCATATTGGGCCGGTATTGGAGCTGGTAAGGTTGGGGTGGCTGTACTTTCAACGGGTGTGACCTGAGGTACTGCAGTCAGCGTGGTTTGTGTATCTGTCGGGGCGGGCGAAGCGCTCGAAGACTGGGTAATGGTCAAAGCCGGTTCGATCGTCGCGCTGGCGGGTAGTTTCGACGCAGACGGTGTATTTTTCGTCTGACTGGGGTCAGCACAGCTCACTAACAAAAACAGACACGCAATCACGGCGTGTATGGTGGGTCTAATTTTCATCCCTTGACCCCCGTAGACCTGCACTCATTCGTCCTCCAATATACGCAGCATTTCACAGGTACGGAAAGTAGATCAATAATAAAACCAGCAAAATAATCGCCACCAGGAGCAAGCCAAGCATCAGCCAAGAAACCACAGAGCGTTTGTTTTTTTGGCCAAGCTTACTTTCTGGCGCAGGTAAGACGTGTAAGGGCTGCGTGATATGGGCCGGCTGAGGCACTTCCAAAGCTACAACCGTGATATTGTCGTGCCCTCCTCGCTGGTTGGCAATATTAATTAATTGGGTTGGACCTAATTCAAGCTGCCTGGTGCGTAAAATATTCAGGATCTCCCCATCCTGAACCAAATCGGTTAAGCCATCACTGCATAACATTAATCGATCACCAGGCAGCAAGCGCAGACCCTGGTTAGCCTCCGCCTGAATATCGCTCTCGTTGGGATGCAGGCGCAGGCGCATATCCGGGTTAATCGCATTCATCGAGCCCAGGAACCGCCGGATGATATGGGCATTGGGATGCCCCTTAACCTGGTCAGGCGACAGGCTATGCTGGGCTAGTGCCTCCTGGATCCAGGTGTGATCCGTCGTAAGGCAAATTAGCTTTGATCCGCGTTGTAAATACAGCCGTGAGTCACCCACGGAGGTCGCATAGAGCTGGTCGCCGATTACCCAGGCGCACACGCAGGTGGTGCCCATACCAGCCAGGGAAGGATCCGTTTTTGATTGATCGAGGATAACCTGGTTGGTATAAGTAAACGCTTGCTTCAATATATGCTCAGGTTGATTCAGCTGGCTCTCCTCGACATAGCGATTGATATTCTCCACTGCCAGCTGAGCTGCTACCTCACCAGCACGATGACCTCCAATACCATCGGCAAGTAATGCTAATACGGTTGGACGGTGATCATCTGAATTGAAGCGGTAAGCTAAAACTGAATAACGATCTTCATTTATCTTACCCTTCATACCTGGATGAGTTGCGGCGGAGATATTCAGGTGAGCATGGTCAAGGTGGATCACGATTTTGGCTCCAAAGGCGTGACCACGATCTTCCGTAATGGACCTGGCTCGGAAAGCTTAAACCTGAAACCTATCCTTCCCAAATGGATGATATCCATATGCTCGAGGGTAGTTCCCTGTGGGCTCACCTGTTCGTAATTCACCCAGGTGCCTGCCCCGCTGCCTGTGTCTGTGATCAGGAATGTTTTATCTGCATGCTGAATCCGGGCATGGACAGCTCCTACAGATGGATCAACAATGACCAGGGTGGCTTGATGGGCGTCACTTCCGAGAGTGATATCCCGATTGGTGATTTGTAACGGTGCGGGTAAAGTGGGTTCATCAGAACCTACCATCGGGATCAGGTAAGCCAGGGCAGGGATGGGTGTTACTTTCTGCGTAAACCATGGGATGCGCTCTTTCCAGCTTCTTGAGCGGGGTTTACCGATCAATGGCTCAGATGAGGCAATTTTCACCGGTTGGGTGACGGGGTCTTTACGCTGTTGCATGCGTTCACGATACCCCGAAGGTCTGGTCTTGTCAGTGCTGCCTGCTGAAGGCCTGACCTGACCTGGATGCGGTTTGGGGCGGATCCGTCCACCCACAATCAGCACCAAAACCAGGATGGAAGCGGATAGGATGACGGTGACACCGATGATCAGCGGGCGTTTTTGCGAAACCGCGACCATCAATCCCTGAGTGGTGTTCGGAACGCTGATCTCCACATGATAATCAATCGATGTTCCAACCAGCCCTAACTCATCCGTCGCTTCGACACGCAAAGTATGCACACCATCCATCGTGTATGGACGCAAATCCCATACGATCTGGTCATAAGGTGGATTTATATTTTCGGCTGCAATTGCATCATCGACGTAAAGACGGGTGAGGGTAACCGGGCGTTCATGACCATCAGGAAAGGCTATCTGGATGTCGAAAACCTGTTCCACTGGAAAGAGATCAGCATTCACATTGGTTGTTACTGGGGTCGGTTGATTGGAAAATGAACGCAGGATCTGAGTTGGCGGGTCAACGATGGTTGGCACAGGGGATTCGAGATTTATCTCAAAGGACCGTGGTAGGGTGGTGACTATCTCGGTTCCAATGCTCACCTGGGCAGCTACCTGTTGAGAGCCAGTTGCAGCAGCTTGTGAGTCATAACCCAGCCGGTAGACGTGCCGTAATGGCTCAAGCATATCGTCCAACTCGGGAACGGTTTCATCATGTGAAAAGGCAAAAAAAGCAGCATGCGTCTGCTCCGCCAGGTTACGAAGGAGGTCAATCTGCGGTAAGTCAAAAACCTCCGCTGCAGCCACCAACCAGACAAAGATGTGGATATTTTCCTGGTTGGCACTTGCGATAATGGATTGTAGTCCCAACGAAACATCCGTCTCTTGGGGAGAAGTGATAAAAAGTATTGCCCGCTCCATCCCCGGACGGTTGGTCTGGTCGGAAGCCACCTGCAAGGCAGAAGCTAGCACTTCAAGGCTGGGGATGGCATTTGGGTCAACTGGATTATAAGTCGCAAGCGATGTATGCAGCGCAAGCGGGCTGGATGAATGAATCAGCTGGGCACCGCCGATGGAGATCAGGCTGAAATCATCAACACCCGAAGGTTGACGAACCCAGGTTCCGGAGAGGAAATCCTGAAGCAAGTATTCATAGCGGGAGTTTCCCAGGCCATCACGGATGGTGAATGTGTTGCCAGGGGATATTGCGACGACGAATTGCACCCCAACCCTCTGCTCTTCCAGCTCACTGACCGGTACTGATGCCCCGTTTTCCTGGATGGTGACATCCTGCGAGGTGAGCCCGTAGATAAATCCACCCGAGGGGTCATGCACATCCAGATAGGTGGTCAGATGTGGAAAATTAGTTATGTCAGGAGCAGTTAAAGTTGCTGTGAAATCAGCTTGGGCAGATGAGCTACCGGTACATATGATTAATATGACGAGCAGGGTTACAAATATTGAAAAAAGCCGCCCCGGGTGAGCTGACATGCAGGGTATTGTAGCACAACAGGAATCAAAAGGGCACGGTGAATAAACCACCGTGCCCATGGATGATTATGGGGTGGGTGTGACCGAGGCCGTTCCGGGTAGTGGTGGGATCGTTTCTACCGGTGCAATTGGCGTTTCGGTCGCACTCTGACTTGCCGAAAGCGCAGCTGCATCCGCGGAGGTATTGGGCATACCCGCCATGATCCATGCCTGGTAGATGGCAATCAGCTCAGGCGGGAGGGCGCGCGTGGGAGGCATCGGGTTGCCAGCTTCAAGCCCCTCGACCCGGTTAAGCATTTGCATGGTGTTGCACAACAAGTCACCGGCGATCAGGTCGGGAGCATGATCACCTGTTTTTATTGTGTTATCGTAATTGTCCATTATGTAGTTATTATTCTTCTTGCCAGCCCGGTGGCAGGAAACACAATAGCGCTTTTGTATCGCCGCAATGTGTACCTCATAAGAGGGTACTTCGCCTGCGGCAAGGGTGGGAATGGCGTTGGCGGAGGCTACTTCCTGGGGTAGCTCAACCCGGTCGTCCCAGGTGTAGCGCATGAAAGTGACGATCACTTCGATATCGGAAGGACCTAAGGCCCCACCATAAGCCCGGGCGAACGGAACCATTCCCAGGTCAGGTTGACCATAGGAGATAATATCGGTGAAAGTCTGATCGTTACGCGTGTACATCTCATCTTTCGTATTGATGGCCTTCATGATATAGCCTTCAAGCCCTTCAACACCCTTGACTTCACCCCCTTCACCATCCGGACCGTGACACTCAGTACAATTGATTGAGTATAAGTCTTGCCCGGCGAGAATTTGCTCAGGCACAGTCCCGGCGATTGTGCCAGTCACCTCCTGGGCTGGGGTGGTTACAGCTGCCATAACGGTTAAGACCACTATCCCAACCACCATCACAGACATGATGATGACTGCCACAGGGCGGGATTTCCAATGCCGTTTTGAGTTCCGGTCGAAGAATGGCAATAAAAATAATGCCAGGACGGCAATGATAGGTATGATCGTTGTCCCGAGCCACTCTATAGATCCGGGGAAATATTTTAAAAGCTGGAAAAGGAACAGGAAATACCATTCGGGACGGGGAACATAGGCCGAATCGGATGGGTCGGCTTTTGGCTCCTGCGATACACCGATCCATGTTGCCAGGATGACCAGAATGATAAACAGAGCCGTGGTGATGACCAGGTCTTTATAAATGATATCCGGCCAGAACTTGACCCCGTTTTGCTTTTCCTGGGTATATTTTTCTTTGTATTGTTTCTTTTGCTCTTCGTTCACGGCTGTCTCCTTTTCCTAATCTTCTGCTTTGGGGACCGAAGAGATACCCAGACGGATGACCATATACAGGTGGACACCAATCAAACCAGCAATCATAGCTGGGAACCACCAGATATGGACTGAGAAGAAACGGGCCAGAGTCACTGCCGAGAGGTCACCTCCTCCGCGCAGTACCTGGTTTATAAAATTGCCTAAGAAAGGTACTGTACCTGCAATGGAAGTTGCTACCGTGGTTGCCCAATACGCCCGTTGGTTCCAGGGGAGCAAGTAGCCTGTAAAGCCCATTCCCAGGGTGAGCAGGAGCAAAAATACTCCAGTGACCCAGGTGAACTCACGCGGATATTTGTAGGCGCCGAAGAAATATGTACGCAGCATGTGGAAAAATACGATCAATACCATCAGACTGGAACCCCAGTGATGGATGCCGCGGATCAGCCAGCCAAAACTGACCCCGGTCATGATGTACTGGATGCTGTCATAGGCATGGTCGGGGGAGGGCACATAATAGATTGTGAGCATGATGCCGGTAATACCCTGGAGGAGAAAGAGGAACAGGCTGGCACTCCCCAGGGTGAACCACCAATTGACTTTAGGTACCTTGCGGTCGAGGACCGTATTATAGATGGTCTTCAACCCGAGACGTTCATCAAGCCAGGTAAATGTCTTTTGGAACATAAATTAGCTCCCCAGGAAGTGAATGAAGAGAATACTTTCCTCGACTTTGGTTTCGTACTTGTCAAGAGCTCTCGGTTGGGGACCTTTAACGATCCCCCCGTTGATGTCAAAATAGGCATCATGGCAGGGGCATACGTAGGCGGTCACATCAGCTTTCCAGTTGACACGGCAGCTCAGGTGGGTGCACTTGTTGGAGAGCGCCAGGATAGAACCATCCTGGTTCTGAATGACATAGACACCGTAACTGTTGACGGTTTTCTCCCAGCCATTGACCTTGGTGCGGTTGAAGTTGAATAAGGTGGGGACGCCAACCGGGTAATTAGCCACTGGACCTGCCGGGATCCACGCATCGGCAGATAACTTTTGCAGAGCCGGGGCAATCAGATAGCCGATAGCTGGAATGCCGATCAACGCTCCCATGACCGTGCCGGCTGCAGCAGTCACAACGGAGACGAACTCTCGACGGCTCATATGGGGGAAACCGGGCATTTGTACCTCCTGGTGAGCAATTTAGTCCTATTAATTTTTAAAAACCGGGAAGACGATCTTCCTGATGGGTGCCTTGAGCAGGTTCGTAAGCATATTGTACATCATTGACACAGGAAGATCGTCTTGTCCAGCACATATAATTGTAGAACATATCATGTTATGATGATAAGGATAAGTAATATGAATAATCCATGAGTTTTATCACTTTTCCCTAATGTTAAACAAATGGGATAATTGAGAGATCCATTTTTCGGTACTTTTACACGATTAAAGGAGGAGCACATGGCATACGGTAAATACACCGGTTTTAAAGGCTGGCTATATAAAGGGAGCACTCCTTACTACGCATTTGCGCTCCATCGCCTCACCGCCATGGGGATTATTCTTTTCGTCGGTGTTCACGTTGCAGCCTCATTTTCCATGCAACAGGTGTTGGGCACCTGGGGGACAACCATCAATACGATCTACGAATCGTGGTGGTTCCAAATCATTGTTGTCTTTTGTGTGCTTTTCCACACATTAAATGGATTCCGCGTTGCCATCCTCGACATTTGGCCTAAGATGCTCAAATATGAACGCGAAGCGGTTTACCTGCTATGGGCGGTATTTACCCCAATCTATGTGCTGACTGTATATGTGATTGTAACTCGCGCCTTACAGGCCGGGTAAAAGCTGAGGAGAGAGAGATATGCGACCTCGTTACATTCCACAACGTGGCATAAATTTGGATTATATAATGTGGTTATTTACCCGCATCTCCGGTTTGGGAATCATCCTGCTGGCATTGATCGGCCTCGGCTCAGCCATGGCGATGGGTGCGCGCTTGCAGATGGACCTGCCCACAGTCTTAAGGTGGACATTTTTACCCAACCCCAATCACGTGATTAACAGCAATATCCCCGACGTTACCCTGGGATGGGCTACCGCTTTCTGGCAGATCATGCAATACCTGATCGTATTTTTTGCCTTCACCCACGCAGCCAACGGGATTCGCATGATCGTTGAGGATTATGTCGGTCACACGTTCTGGCAGCCATTCCTCAGAGCGCTCATCGCACTGCTCTGGTTGGGAATGGTAATTGTCGGTATATACGTAATTATTGGATCTGCGTATTAAAGCGATTACAGGATGTGAGGAGCCCTGACATTATGAAAATACATCAATTTGAGGTAATTGTAGTCGGAGCGGGCGGCGCTGGCTTGATGGCAGCCCTGTACGCTTCGAAGACCGCCAACACGGCTGTGATCAGCAAGCTGTACCCAACCCGTTCACATACCGGCACCGCTCAAGGCGGGGTGGGTGCAGCCCTGGGTAACGATGAAGAGGACCATTGGGAATGGCACACTTTTGACACAGTCAAAGGCAGCGACTATTTAGGCGATCAGGATGCCATTGAGTTCATGTGCTATGAAGCCGTACAGGCAGTATATGAGCTCGAGCATTATGGATTACCCTTTTCACGCACAAAAGAAGGCAAGATTGCCCAACGTCCATTTGGTGGGCATACCAATAATGTGACTGGAAAACCCGTCAGACGGGCATGCTACGCAGCAGACCGCACCGGTCACATGATCCTGCAAACGCTGTACCAGCAATGTCTGAAGAATAATGTCAATTTTTACGATGAATTCCAGGTGGTGGACCTGCTGGTAGTCAATGGGGTTACCGCAGGTGTGGTGGCGATTGAACTCGGCACCTCCGAGCTGCACGTCTTCCACGCCAAGTCAGTCATTCTCGCCACCGGCGGGCATGGACGGGTGTGGGATATCACCTCCAACGCCTATGCCTACACGGGTGATGGAATTGCCGTCACCATGCGGCACGGCATACCGATGGAAGATATGGAATTCTTCCAATTCCACCCCACGGGGATCTATAAGCTGGGTATCCTGATCACCGAGGGTGTGCGCGGAGAGGGAGGGGTGCTGATCAACGGCAAGGGCGAACGATTCATGGAAAGGTATGCTCCCCGTGTGAAAGACCTGGCCTCCCGCGACGTGATCAGCCGGGCTATGTATCTGGAGATAAAAGCCGGTAACGGGATCAATGGACAGAATTACCTGTATTTAGACGTCAGACCCGAGACGGTAAACAAGTATGCCGCCCTGGATGGGCGTAAACGTCTGGATGGAACTCCATATATCCTGACGGGTGAGGAAATCATCGCCAAGCTGCCCGATATCGTGGATTTTGCCCGCACTTATTTAGGAGTAGACCCGGTGGCTCAGCCGATGCCGGTACAGCCAACGGCTCACTATACGATGGGTGGCATTCCGACGAACAAGTTCGGTGAAGTGGTAATCGATTCTAATAACACCGTCATGCCGGGCTTATATGCCGCCGGTGAAGTGGCTTGCGTTTCCGTCCATGGAGCCAACCGGCTTGGCACCAATTCGCTGCTTGATCTGATCGTATTTGGCAAGCACTCCGGGCTGCGTGCAGCCGAATTCTCCCAGGGTGCAGCTTTTCAACCTCTGCCAGCTGACCCGACCGAATTTACCCGGGCACAAATCGATGCCATTCGCAATGCCCAGGGTAACGAGAAAATCCTGGAAGTCAGCGGCAAGATGAAAGCCGTGATGATGGATAGCGTGGGCATGTTCCGTACCGGCGAGGGGATGCAATCAGCCCTGGAGACGGTGCGTGAGTTGCGCGAGCGCTACAAGCACATCCCATTACACGACCAGGGGAATATCTTCAACACGGAAATGATCAATATCTGGGAGCTGGGCAACCTGCTCGAAATTGCTGAGGTTGTCACAGTCTGTGCACTGGCTCGCACTGAGAGCCGTGGGGCACATGCCCGGGATGATTATCCAAAACGTGACGACGTCAATTGGTTAAAGCACACGCTCTCATGGGTAAAGTCCGATGGTCAGATCGAGCTGGGTTACAAACCAGTCGTGCTTACAAAATTCCAGCCTAAGGAACGAGTTTATTAAACGAGGTGGCAGCCATGCAAGTAACAGTCAAAGTCTTCCGTTTTAATCCTGAAAAAGATAAGAAGCCTCATTACGAAACGTATAAGATGGAAGCTCAGCCCACGGATCGCGTCCTGGATATGTTGGAATACATCAAAGGCTCTTTTGACGGCACACTATCCTTCCGGCGGTCCTGCGCGCATGGCGTTTGCGGTTCTGATGCCATGCGAATTAATGGCCGGAATTACCTGGCCTGCAAGGCATTGCTGAAGGACTTCCACACCGACAAGATCACCGTCGAGCCTTTGTTGGGCTTACGTCTGATAAAAGACCTTATCGTAGACATGGAGCAGTTCTTTGCCCATTTCAAGTCGGTCAAACCATATTTCATCAATGATGAAACCCCACCGCCAACGGAACGCCTGCAAAGTATTGATGAGCGCGAGCGCTTTGACGATACCACCAAGTGCATCCTGTGCGCCTGCTGCACCACATCTTGCCCCATATTTTGGGCGAGCGACCAATACGTCGGACCCGCTGCCATAGTGGCTGCCCACCGCTTCATATTTGATAGCCGCGATAGGGCTGCAGCGGATCGATTGCGCATCTTAAACGACCAGTTTGGGGTGTACCGTTGTCATACGGTCTTCAACTGCACCGAGTGTTGCCCGCGTGAGATTGAAGTTACCCAGGCGATTGGTGAAGTAAAGGCGGCCATTGCAACCGGAAGAGTGGATTAAGTAGAGCGTATCAAAAATTGAGCTTCCCGCCGTAAACCAGGCGGGAAGCTTTAATTTAACACACATCCATGCTATAATCTCGGGCGAAAGCCCCAGTAGCTCAAAGGATAGAGCGAAGCACTCCTAACGCTTAGGTTGTGGGTTCGACTCCCGCCTGGGGCGCTGCAAGTTGTCTTACAATTCCTTTTTTACCCTTGTCAAAATCAAAACAATCGTGTATTATTGCAAACGATGAACGTCTGGGTGCCCCCCTCACCCAGGCGTTCATCATTTAAACAAGTGGAATCAGCTATTTACAATTTACATAGTTTTTTTTTAGCCCCGAGTAATCACCACACCACTCAAGTCATAAGGCATCGCCCCGGTTATGCGCACGGGCAAGAGCTCACCCAGGGGAGCGTTGCCTTCCACAATTACCAGGCCATCGATTTCTGGTGCATCGCGGTAGCTGCGCCCCATGGATAACCCATCTCCCTGGCCTTCAAAAAGTACATCCAAAGTCTTGCCCATGAAGCTCTGGTTAACCTCAAGGGATATATCCTGCTGAAGTGCCATCAGGCGGTCATAGCGTTCTTGCTTCACTTCCTGCGCAACCGGGTCACCCAGAGCTTCGCTGGCTGTACCGGGTTCAAATGAGAAAAGGAATGTTCCCACCCGGTCAAAGCGGATTTCTTTCACAAAATCCAACAGGGTCTGGAATTCAGCTTCTGTCTCACCGGGGTATCCAACGATAAAGGTCGTCCTTATAGTCAGGTCGGGCATGGCGGCCCGCATTTTCTGCAGGGTGCGGTGCACCCAATCCATATTGGCAGGTCGTTTCATGCGCTGCAATGTAGCGGGGTGGGCATGCTGCAGGGGCATATCCAAATAAGGCAGCACTTGGGGTTTTGAAGCCATGACATCGATCAGCCGATCGGTTACATAGCCCGGGTAAGCGTACATGAGGCGGATCCAATCGAGTTCCGGCACAGCTTTTGTTAATCGCTCCAGCAGGTTTGCCAGACCGTCTTTCATTCCAAGGTCATAACCGTAATCGGTAGTATCCTGGGCAATCAGGTTGACTTCATGCATCCCCATATCGCTCAGCTGACGAACTTCATCGACAATCACCTCCATTGGGCGGCTGACGGCTGGACCTTTGATCAGGGGGATGGCACAAAAAGCACATGGACGGCGGCATCCGTCGGCAATCTTTACAAAAGCGCTGTTCCCCTGGATGCCTGCCCGCAGCACGCCACGTTCATCCGTGCCAACCGTGGCAACCTCCGGCAGGTGATACAGGGGTTCGGGGTGCTGCCCATGGCGTAAAGCCTCCACCACATCGAGGATATCCATCCAGCGGCGCGTTCCGATGATGCCATCGATTCCATGTACTCGATGCGCCACTTCCGCTCCATAGCGCTGGGTGAGGCAGCCGGCGGCGATCAAGATTTGACCTGCTAGTTTATGTTCCGCCAGCTCCTGGAGGACCTCAAATGACTCTTCCTTCGCCGGGCCGATGAAACCGCAGGTGTTGACAATCAATACCCTGGCTTTGGAGGGGTCGTTGGTTGACTGGTAGCCTGCAGTCGCTAAAATTTGCGCCATGGAGGCTGAATCGACTGCATTCTTGGCACAGCCAAGGGAGATCATATGAAAAGATTTATTCTTCATTATTAAAAGACTTATGGTTTGGGAGTAGGGGTGGGCGTGCGGGTATTCGCCGTTGGTGATGGCGTGGCAGAGGGAGCAACAGTGGTGGTTGGAGCTGGAGTGCTGGTATATGGTACCGCAGGTGTGGCCGTCTGCACGCCTTCGATGGAGAAAATGCGCTCGACCACCTGCCCGTATGAACCCAACTGCCCCAAATTCTGTTGGTTGTAATACACCTGTAAACTGGAGCCATCGCCGGTTAAAAGCTCAATCCGATCATTACCGGCAAAGGTATAAGCACTACCTGGCATCACCCGGCCTTGAAAAGCGATTTCACCATCCACAATAATCCGCAGCCAGGCACTTGCATTGGCTACTAAATAAATCTGCACGGGTGCGTTGGTGTTACCCGGGGTGGGTCCAATGACCACCGGGGTTCCAGTTACAGCCACCTGAAGCGTGAGGGTGATCAGGGGGGTATCGATCACCAGCGTGGGCGAAATTGGAACTACGCTACCAGGGATGATTGCGGGTGTACCAATCAGCCCTTCATCGGGAGTAGATAATAAAATCTCTGATACGGGCGGAGCAGTCGGAGATGGCTGCTTATCAGAATTCAAGCTTGATATCCGCATGGCGCCCCAAATGGAGAAGCCCAGCAGGAAGATGACAAGAAAGCCTCCAACGAATAGATCCATCGAAAATAGACGTTTCAGCTGCGATGGGCGGGCTGGAACTTTGCCTGATTCCTGACGGCGTGGGTTGGGCGTGGTGGATTGCCTGGCTGCCAGACGGTCATACAGACCTGCCTGTAATCCATCCGCAAAATGGAGCAAAATTGCCTCCGTGTTGAGACCCAGGAAGGAGGCATAATTGCTCAGCATACCTCTCCCTTGCACCGGGGATGGCAGGTGGCCAATATCTCCACTCTCGAGCGCCTCGACGTAATGCATGCGAATATGGGTGTGGCGCTCAACATCTCCCAGGGATACACCCATTAATTCACGTTGGGTTCGTAGCTTGTGCCCGAGCTCTTTAAAGATTTCATCCGAGCTGGTTAGAGGCTCATTGACCTCTTCAGCGGATACGATAGGGGTGATTTCGTTAAGGCCGATCAAAGAATCTTTTTTAAGAGTGTGGATAAGATCATCCGAATTGAGCTTTAGGTATTCTCCATAACCGCGCAGGAAGCCTCGAACTTGGGCTGTGGAAGGAAGCAATTCGAATTTATCCGCTTCTAAAGCTTCCAGATAGTGCAGGCGGATATGCGTCGCTTGCGCAACCTGATCGAGACTCAATGACTGCGATTCTCGGGCTTGACGGAGCTGTGTGCCGATGGACATCGACTGTATTATACAGCAAGCTTAAACATCAACACGGGTGCCGTGCAGGGAAGTTTCACCCTTCAAGCACCCGTTGTGTTGTAATCGATTGAGTTTGTTACTCGGCTTCGGGTTCAGCTTCTGCTTCGTCTTCGGCATCAGCTTCGGATTCAGCTGGCTCGGATTCCTCAACAACTTCCTCAACGATCTTTACGGCTGGTTTGATGGGAGTTGTTGCGGTGATGGCTTCGCCTTCGCGGTGCACGATGACATCGATGGTTGGGATCAGGTCAACCGTGAGCCGGATATGCACTTTATACTCACCCAACATGCGTAATGGTTGAGAATCGATCTGGCGCCTGGCAACTTCCACGCCCGATTTGGCCTTAATGGCATCCGCAATCATTTGGGTGGTCACCGAACCGTATAATTTACCCGTTTCGGAAGCTTTGGCAGGGAAGATCAGGGTAAGCCCGCTTATCTGCTTGGCGACGCCATCCATCTCTTGGTTAACGATGGCACGCTGGACGTTGGCTTTCTCGCGAATGCGTTCAGACATTTTAAGCGCCTCGGCAGTCGCCAGTACCGCCATCGCTTGTGGAAGCAGGTAATTGCGACCATATCCATCGGCAACCTTCTTAACGTCACCAGCCCGACCTAATTTGTATACGTCTTTCAGGAGGAGTACTTTCATTTTCTCAAGCCCTTTCGGTATCTGCAAAATTTTGCCCGGGCGAAGGGTACAACGCCACAGGCAAGGTGTGATTTTACCAGCAATCATCTAGCTAGTCAACGATTATAATAAACTCATGCCATCACGCGCACGCTCACAACGAGTTGAAGCCATCGTGCTCCGCCACACAGACTGGGGGGAGGCCGACCGTCTGCTGTGGCTGTTCACCCGCGAGCTTGGCAAGCTGCGGGTGGTGGCTAAAGGCGTCCGCAAGCCTCGTTCGCGTAAAGCTGGGCACCTGGAACCCTTCACGCGCGTGGAGCTGCTGCTGGCCCATGGGCGGGATTTACCTATCGTCACACAAGCCGAGGCCAAGGATGCCTACCTGGATCTGCGTGAAGACCTTGTGCGCGTGGGGTATGCTTCATACATCATTGAACTATTGGATCGCTTCACCTATGAAGAAGGGGAGAATTTTGCCCTGTACCGTCTGTTAGGTGAGACCCTCTCCCGGATTAACAAAGAAACGGACCCAGCTTTTGCGGTCCGCTACTATGAGGTGAGATTACTGGACCTGGTTGGTTTTCGGCCTCAGCTCCTGCAGTGCGTGAATTGCGGGGAAGAAATCCAGGCTAAAGACCAATTCTTCTCTTTTGAAAAGGGAGGGGTCATTTGCCCTAAATGCGGAGCAAGAGAAGCTAGTGTGCGCCCGGTGAGCATGCCCGCGCTGAGAATTTTACGTCACTTCCAGCGTTCCAACTATACGGAAGCCCAGCGTGCCCGCCTATCATCCACAGTGGATGGTGAGCTTGAAAACTTGATGGGGCAATATCTCACCTATCTACTGGAGCGGGGACTCAATACGCCCTCATTTTTGAAACGCTGTCCGAGAATCTGCCGAGATGCGGGGCAAATAACAGCTTTAAATAAGCCTGCTATATTACCGCTCAGATACTGATTATCAGGGGGCAGTTTTCAACCGCCTACAATTGTCACTTTCATCCTATCGATTTTGTGCCATATTACACTATATTGTGCAACCTTGCACAAGTATGCTATAGATGAACCCCGGTGCATAAGCCGGGATCCAGAAGAATTTTGATGCCGGGTTTCGCCAGTCATGTCGCTTTCATCGATCCACCACCGCCAGGCGACTATTTTGTGTTTCTGAACGACTTTATGATTCAAACAGCTTTTATCAGGTGCCAATTTTATCTGTGCTAATTTCCATATGAGGAGAATCACCGGATGAAACCAACCAATAAAGGCAGCCCCAAGATCGGGGTTTATATCTGCCATTGCGGCACCAATATCGCCTCGATGGTGGATGTTGAAGCCGTGACCAACCATGCCGCCTCATTGGAGAATGTGTTGGTTGCCCGCCATTATGCTTATATGTGTTCCGACCCTGGCCAGGCTCTCATCAAGGATGATATCCGTAATGAGGGCCTGGATCGTATTGTAGTGGCTTCTTGTTCGCCTTTGATGCATGAAGCCACCTTCCGGCGAGCTTGTGCTGATGCGGGGTTAAATCCATTTTTATTCCATATGACCAACATCCGCGAGCAGTGCTCATGGGTGTCGGAAGACATGCCCAGCGCGACCCACAAAGCTAAAGCCCTCCTGTCTGCCGCTGTCAGGCGGGTGCAATACCAAAAGCCGCTGGAAGCCCGCCAGGTGGAGATGAAACAAAGCGCCATGGTGGTGGGTGCGGGTATTGCCGGGATTGAGGCCGCCCTGCGCCTGGCTGACACCGGCAAGCATGTTTACCTGGTGGAGAGGCAGCCGAGCATCGGCGGGCATATGACCCAACTTTATAAGACCTTTCCTACCCTCGACTGTGCGGCCTGAATTCTCACCCCCAAAATGGTGTCCGTTGGACGCCACGAAAACATCACCCTGCTGAGCTACAGCGAGGTCGAATCCGTTTCCGGATATGTAGGCAATTTCACCGTAAAAGTGCGCCGAAAACCACGCTACGTGGACGAGAGCACCTGCACAGGATGCGGTACCTGCGTTGAAAAATGCCCTTGGAAAAAGATCCCATCCGAGTTCGATTTGGGATTGGGTAATCGCTCGGCGATATATTTCCCGTTCGCACAGGCCGTGCCGCGTGTTCCGGTCATAGACACCCAAAATTGTGCCTATTTCCAAAAGGGCAAATGCCGGGCGTGTGAAAAGTTCTGCCAGACCGGATCAATAAATTTCGAGCAGCAGGAAGAGCATCTTGACCTGGAAGTTGGAGCAATCATCCTGGCGACGGGGTTCAAGGATTTTGAAGCCCGCCGGATTCAACAATACGGTTATGGTGAGCTGGATAATGTGCTCACCAGCATGGAATTGGAGCGTTTGATCAACACCGGTGGGCCCACCACCGGGGAGGTACGGCTCAAGGACGGCCGTAAACCGGAAAGGGTTGCTATCGTACACTGTGTTGGCAGCCGGAACAAAGAGTATCACGAATATTGCTCACGGGTGTGCTGCATGTACTCGCTCAAGCTGGCACAGTTGATATGCGATTATGTGGGCGCAGAAGTACACGAGTATTACCGCGATATGCGCGCCTTTGGTAAAGGCTACGAAGCTTTTTACGAGCGTGTGGCACGGTCAGGGGTGCACTTCACCCGCTTTGACCAGGAAGCCGGTGGGAGTGGTTTACAGGTCACACCAGATAATGGACAGCTAAAAATCACCTCAACCGACCTGTTCACAGGTGAACCCAACGAGCAGCTGGTGGATATGGTTGTGCTGAGCACAGGGATAGAACCCCAACCGGATGCGGCCCATGTGGCGCAAACCTTCAGCATCAGCCGCGGTCCAGATGGCTTTTTCCTAGAAAAACATCCCAAGCTGGCTCCGGTGGAAACGACCACCGACGGCGTCTACCTGGCAGGCACCTGCCAGAGTCCCAAAGATATTCCTGATAGCGTAGCCCAAGGTGCCGCAGCCGCCGCGGCAGCCCTTTCGCTTATGGATGCCGGGCACGTCACCCTGGAACCTTTCACCACCTATATTGACCAAACCATATGCTGTGGATGCCGTACCTGTGAGAGCCAATGCCCATACCATGCGATCGATATGGTGGAGTTAGAAGGGCATATCGTGGCACACGTGAACGAGGTGTTATGCAAAGGTTGCGGTGCCTGCGTGGCCGCTTGCCTGGTGCATGCACCGATCCAGAATGGCTTTACCCAGGATCAAATCCTGGCAGAAATCGTTGGAATCATGTCGGTTTTGAAAAAGCCCGTGTTGCTTGAAGAGGAGGTGGCATGAACCTCTCCAAAATAAAGACCGGGGTCTACATATGTCACTGCGGTACCAATATCGCTGCCAAGGTGGATGTAACTGCCGTGGTGGAGTATGCCCGAAATTTGGAAAATGTTGTTCTGGCACGCGATTACACCTATATGTGCTCCGACCCTGGTCAAGACTTGATCAAGCAGGATATCCGCGAGCAGGGATTGAACCGCGTGGTAGTGGCCTCATGCACGCCATTGATGCATGAGCCTACCTTTCGCAGGGCTTGTAAAGAAGGTGGGTTGAATCCATTCTTCTTCCAGATGGCCAACATTCGTGAGCACTGCTCATGGGTGGTGGACGATCCTGCCCTGGCAACCGAAAAAGCCAAACACATGGTCAGCGCAGCGGTCAGCCGGGTGCACCATCACCGCCCGCTGAACATGCGCACGGTTGATATGGAACAATCAGCATTAGTGCTGGGCGGCGGTATTGCCGGGATCGAGGCTGCCCTGCGCCTGGCAGATGCAGGCAAGAAGGTCTATATGGTGGAGCGTGAGCCAAGTATCGGCGGGCATATGGCCCAGCTCTACAAGACCTTTCCCACGCTAGACTGTGCGGCTTGAATACTTACCCCCAAAACGACGTCCGTTGGACGTCACGAAAACATCAGCCTGCTCACCTACAGTGAAGTTGAGAATGTATCCGGGTATGTTGGCAATTACCAGGTGCGAGTACGCAGGAAGGCCCGTTTTGTGGATGAATCGCAATGCACAGGTTGCGGAAAGTGCGCCGACGTCTGCCCGGTGGATGTGATTAACACCTTTGACCGGGGGTTAAGCACCCGCAAAGCCATCTACCGCAATTCAGCTCAGTCAGTTCCCGGGGCATATGTAATCGAAAAACGTGGCATCGCACCCTGCCGGGCTGCCTGCCCCACCGACCAGCGTGCCCAGGGATATATCGCCCTGATCAAGCAAAAGCGATATGCCGATGCCTATTGGGCTATCCGGCGCGAGCATCCATTCCCCTCGGTTTGCGGGCGGGTGTGCAACCGTCGCTGTGAGGAACAATGCAGTCGGGGGTTATATGATGAACCCGTCAGCATCATGAAGTTGAAGTGGTTCGTCGCCGATTGGGCTTTTGCTCACCGTGACGAGCTGCCCAACATGCGCGATAAATCACTGGTGGGCACTCCATTTTCACACGCTCCCATCCCCACCGGTAAGAAAGTAGCCATCATCGGGGCTGGTCCGGCTGGCATGACCGCAGCTTTGGATCTGGTGCGCTTCGGTTACAGTGCCACAGTTTTTGACTCTCTTCCCATTGCCGGGGGCATGATGCGGGTCGGAATTCCACCTCACCGCCTGCCCTATGACCGCCTGGATTGGGAGATTCAGCAAATTGTCGATGAAGGCGTGGAAATGCGCCTGAGCACGCGCGTGGACGATATCCCCGGGCTGTTTGACCAGGGTTATGAAGCGGTGATTATTGCCACAGGTGCTCATAGTGCCTGGAAGCTGAGCATTCCGGGAACAGAGCATCCCGATAACTGGCTCAGCCTTGACCTGCTTCGCCGGGCTTGCCTGGGAGAAAAGCTCAACTTGAGTGGTCGCGAAATCGCAGTGATCGGGGCTGGAGACGTGGCCCTCGATGCTGCCCGCGTGTCCATTCGACTGGGCAGCCCCAAGGTGAAAATTGTGTGTCGTGGTATGCGCGCGTCATTCAACGAGATGGATGAGGCTGTCAAAGAGGGGGTTGAAATCATCCGCAACCGGGTGTTCAAAGAGGTTGTCATCCAGTTAAATCAAATCGTTGGGATTCGTTGCGTGGAAGCCAAGGTCGGCGCGATCGTCAATGGCAAACGCCAGGTGGAAGAAATCCCCGGCACTGAACATGTAATTCCATGTGACCTGGTCATTTGGGCCGTCGGTCAGCAGCCAGATTTCACATTCCTGCCTGCCGATACTCGCATCCGCAAGCTCAGCTCAATGGGTATCGAAACCGATGATGAAATGATGTCCAGCATGCCAGGTGTGTTCGTGGCAGGTGACGTTCGCCGCGGGACCACATTCTTCGTCGTGGACGCCATCGGAGAAGGTCATCATGTGGCTAGGTGCATCGATCGCTTCCTGCGTGGGGTTGAAGGAGTTCAGGAACCACCCAAGCTGCCCATCGCCACTTTTACCAAGGAAGAAGTGGCGGAAAAGATGGAAATTGGCTGGGCAACGGACAATGCCCGTACCAAGACCCGCACCATTCCAGCGAAAGCGCGGGAAAACAACTTCAATGAAGTCGATCTGGCATTTACAGAAGAAGAGGCAATTACCGAAGCCGAGCGCTGTTTGCGTTGTGGTATCTGTTCCGAATGCCTGGAATGCCTGTCTGCGTGTGAACGCGGTGCCATCAACCATGATATGAAGGATAGCTATCTGGATCTCAAGGTAGGCACAATCGTGCTGGCAACAGGTTTCAAAGATTTTGACCCATCCCGCATTCCTGAGCTGGGGTATGGTCAGCTGGATAATGTGCTTAGCTCGATGGAATTTGAGCGTCTGATCAATATTGGTGGACCGACCCTTGGAAGGGTCACCCTTAAAAATGGCCAGCCACCCAGGCGGGTTGCTATTGTGCACTGTGTGGGCAGCCGGGACGACAAATATAACGAGTATTGTTCACGGGCATGCTGCATGTACTCTCTCAAACTGGCGCAGCTGGTGCACGAATATGTGGGCGCTGAAGTACATGAAATCTACCGCGATATGCGCTCCTTCGGTAAAGACTACGAAGAGTTTTATAACCGCACCCGTGCAAGAGGGGTTAATTTCTACCACGGGCATGTCAGAAGTATCCAGGCTCAGGATGGGCATCTCGTTGTGAAATGGGACGAAGCCTTTCATGGTCAGCCGGACCACGTCGAAGTGGATATGGTTATCCTATCCACAGGTCTGGAGGCGCAGGCGGATGCTGCCCAGGTGGCTCACATATTCGGGATCAGCCGCAGCCCGGATGGGTTCTTCCTCGAGAAACATCCCAAGCTAGCTCCTGTGGAAACTACCACCGAGGGCATTTATGTCGCTGGCGCCTGCCAGAGCCCGAAGGATATCCCAGACAGCGTGGCTCAGGCAGGTGGCGCAGCCGCCGCCGCCCTGTCTCTGCTCGATCAGGGTACGATTGCCCTGGATCCATCGGTTGCCTCAGTGAACCTGCAGCGTTGTGCCGGCTGTGGCTTGTGTGTCAATGCCTGCCCATACAGCGCCATCGAACTGAAAGAAAGCGTGGCTTCAGTCAATACATACCTGTGTAAAGGTTGCGGTACCTGCGCCTCAACCTGCCGTGATAAAGCCATTACCCTCATTCATTTCGATGATCAACAAATCGTCAATGAGATGATCGGGGCATTGGCGGCTGAACCGGTTGTTCCCGGGATCCTGAACCCATAGGAGGTGGTGGCATGCCATTTGAACCCAAGATCATTGCTTATCTGTGCACCTGGTGCAGTTACACCGGTGCCGATACCGCTGGCATCGCCCGCTTGAAATCTCCGGCTAATATCCGCGACATCCGTGTGCCATGCTCAGGGCGGGTTTCACCCGAGCTGATCATGCGCACCTTCGAGCAGGGGGCGGACGGTGTGCTGGTATTGGGTTGCCATATCGGCGAGTGCCATTACAATACCGGCAACCACCGGGCAGCCAAGCGTCTGCCTATCTTGCGCGCCTTGCTGGCCTATGCCGGCCTTGAACCTGAACGCATCCGGCTTGATTGGGTGTCTGCTTCGGAAGGGGAGCGTTACTCGCACATCACCACTGATTTTACCGATACTGTGCGTGCTCTCGGACCTATCCATTGGAAAGTTTCCGAGCGCCAGGCGCATTTTGTGTGGGAACAGGAACCTATCAGCCACCGTTATTCAGCTTTTAATGATGAACAGCCCAAGCATGCCGTTTATAACACACCCGTTCACGAACAGCAAACCGAGGCTTTGCGATCAGCCGCCCGAGATTTACTGGCCAACAAACAGGTGGAGAGTGTGATCGGTTATGAAGTGGGGCCCAGGGGACGGACACGCCCCGCATTTATCCACCAGCCCGAAAATGTTGAACGCCTGGTCTGGAACAAGGACTGCACCCATAACCTGACTGCTTACTTGAGTAAAAAACTGGGCTGGGGAACGGATGGCGGAAAGAAAAAGAAGCCTGATAGCATACCCAAAGCAGCCGTAGTAGTAAAACCATGCGACAGCCGTTCCATAAACGTCCTGCTGGCTGAGAATCGGTTCTTACGTGAGCAGGTGTATGTGATTGGCATGGCCTGCGATGGCATCCGGCAGGGAGCGGGGTTCAATAACGATAAAAGTGGAGCGATCCAGACGCGCTGCGCAGCCTGTAACGTGCGTACACCGGTGGTATACGATACGCTCATTGGAGACCCTGAAACGACTTATCGCGAAATCCCCCCCGAGCATGTTTACCCCGGGATCGAACGCCTGAATGCCCTCACACCTGTTGAAAGGATGAACTTCTGGCTCAGCCAGTTCGACCGCTGCATTCGTTGCTACGCCTGCCGGCAGGCATGCCCGATGTGTGATTGCCCCATCTGCCTGTATGAGCGCGACGATTCACTCTGGGTGGGCATGGGAATTGATGTGGATGAAAAGCGTGCCTTCCACCTGGGGAGAGCATACCACCTGGCAGGGCGCTGTGTGGGCTGTAATGAGTGCGAACGCGCCTGCCCGATGGACCTCCCCCTCAGCCTGATCCACCGCAAGATGGCGCAGGAGATGGAGTCTATTTTCAGCTACCAGGCCGGGATGGCAGCCGTACCGCCACCCTTTGTGACCATCCTGGGCGGAGAGGAGAACCTGCCATGAACTACCTGACTCACCAGGAGCTGGCGGCCTGGCTTGACCGCCTGGCGCATGATCAAACCCTGATCGCCCCATTGGACATTGCCGGCAACATCCTTTACCGCCCGGTGGCTGATACGCATGAGGTGGTATGGGACTTTGTACGTTCATTCATGTCAGTTAAGGAAGTTTTCTTCCCACCTACCGAGCGCCTGATGCTGATTGAAAAACTTGCCGGGCAGGTGAAGTTAACTGAAACCATCCCAGAGGGTAAATCGATTATTTTTGGCGTCCGCCCTTGTGATGCCAGGGGATTGCTCACCCTGGACGCGCTGTTCATTGAGAATGAACCTGTGGATCCATACTATGCGCGCCGTCGAGAGAACACCACCCTCATCGGTTTGGCATGCCCATCCATGGGTGCCAGCTGCTTTTGTACCAATGTGGGTGGCTCTCCGGATGACCCCACCGGAATGGATATCATGCTAACTGCCTCCAACGGCGGTTATGTGGCAGAGATCATCACCGAGAAGGGCGAGAATATCAGCAAGAAGTTTCCCATTTTCGATGGACTGTCTGAGATTCGGCCTCATCCCACCCATGCCAGAAAACGTGAGCTAAAAGTTCCTCCCAAGGAAGTATGGCCAGCCAGGTTTAATGATGACTTTTGGGCTGAGATGGCCGAGCGCTGTTTGAGCTGCCGGATCTGTGCCTATGTTTGCCCCAGCTGCCGTTGTTTCGATGTACGCGACGAGGTTCTAGCGGGGGGCAATGGGCAAAATCAATCCGAGCGCATCCGCTGCTGGGATTCGTGCAACGGCATCCCATACCGGCGGGTGGCAGGTGGGCACAACCCCCGATTTATGAAGAATCAGCGCCTGCGCAACCGTTTCTTCTGCAAGTTCTATTATTTCCCCATCCATTACGGTCCGGTATCATGTACAGGCTGCGGACGTTGTATCGATGCCTGCCCGGTGAATGTGGATATCACCGAAGTATTGGGGTATGTTGGCAGGAGGTAACCGATGACAGACAAACTGGAAACCAACCCCATGCTGCCTTACCTCGGAAAACTCATCGAGGTTAAAGATATCGCCACAGAGATCAAGCTCTTTCGAGTCGAGATGCTTAATGGCGGTGGCAAGGCCTTCCAAGACTATAAACCAGGGCAATTTGCTTTCGTCTCAGCCTTCGGAGTGGGTGAAGCCCCATTTGGGATCGCCAATATCCCACAGAATGGGGATGCCACGATCGATTTCGCCATCAACCGCCTGGGTTCAGTCACCACCGACCTGCATGAGCTGGGCGTGGGAGACATGGTGGGAGTTCGCGGCCCCATGGGAAATGGCTTCCCCATGGATAAGTTTAAGGGAAAGAACCTGATCGTGATCGGGGGAGGCATCGGAGGTGCCCCCCTGCGCCCGGTGATCCAGTCGGTGATGGCCAACCGTAGGGATTATGGGTATTTTCAAATTCTCTGGGCAGCCAGGAACCCATCCATGCTGGTCTTCACGGATGAATATGATGAATGGCGCGCAACTCCAGACACAGAGCTGCACCTGACCGTTGATCAGGCTGACGAAACCTGGAGCCACAGTGTGGGTCTGATCACCCAGCTGCTGGAAAAAGTGGCTCCCTCGCCACGCAATGCGATCACCATCACCTGCGGGCCGCCCATCATGATCCACTTTGTCAATCGCGTGCTGGTGGAAAAGCTTAACTTCCTGCCTGAACAGAATTACGTCACGCTGGAAGCGCGTATGCACTGTGGGATTGGCAAGTGCGGGCGCTGCAACCTTGGCACCAAGCTGATCTGTGTGGACGGACCTGTATTCACCATGGCGGAAGTAGGTTCCTTGCTGGAGAGCTTCCTGTAAATATTTTATACGAGTCTGACTGGCAGATCTTGAATCATTGATCCTGGACCTGCCAGTTTTTTTTAACGCACAAGTGAGAAAAATGTAAAGAGAGTGAAAATTTAGGGTAGAATTCTCCGCATCCCTTTGACTGAACGGAGGAACTCATGCCATACGACCAAAATCTCACTCAACGCATCCGCATCGTGCTGGAAGTGCACCCAGAGATTGTCGAAAAGAAAATGTTCGGCGGAGTCGGGTTTATGCAGCGTGGAAATATGGTTTGTGGCGTACAAGGGGATGACTTAATTGTGCGAGTGGGCGCTGAAAACAATGCCTCCGCCCTGAGGCGGGCCTACATGCGGCCATTCATGGTGATGCCCGGAAAACCGATGGCAGGATGGATTTTGGTGGCGCCTGAAGGTGTAGCAGCTGATATAGATTTGCAGTCTTGGGTTGAGATGGGTGTTGCATATGCCTCTACCCTGCCCGAGAAATGATAACCATCGATCTCGCGAAAAATAAAGATATGAAATTCATGGCATACCGATGAAATCGCGTGGCTATTGGCTCGTTCTGCTGGCGGCATGCTTGTGGGGCACCAATGGTACTGCCCAGACCTTAGCTCCAACCGGTGCGCAGCCCATCATCATCGGAACCCTGCGGATTGCATTAGGGGGGTTGACGTTATTGAGTATTGCTGCCTGGCGGGGTGCACTGCGTGATGGAAAACGCTGGCCTTTTTGGCCGACCTTACTGGGTGCGCTGAGCATGGCAGCCTATCAGATGTTTTTCTTTGCCGGGGTGGCGCGCACCGGCGTAGCCATAGGCACCATCGTTGGGATTGGCAGCACACCGATCCTGGCAGGTCCAATCGGCTTCCTTGTCCGGGGTGAACGCCCCAGCCGCTGTTGGGTGATAGCGACTTTTTTGGGTATCATCGGCTGTGTGCTGTTGATCACCGCAGGTGAAAAAATTCATATCGATTTATTGGGTATTTTCCTGGCCATCTGCGCCGGCGGGTCGTATGCAGTTTTTACCACCGTCAGCAAGGGGTTGCTCGACGATCACGCGCCTGAGGCAGTCATGGCAGTGACATTTTGTCTGGGGGCTTTATTCGTTCTTCCGCTGCTTGTCACTGCCGATCTCCGTTGGTTGTCGCAGCCAGCCGGGTACCTGGTCATCCTGCATCTTGGGGTGATCACTGCCGGTTTCGCCTATACATTATTCGCCCGTGGGTTGCGGTTGGTACCCGTGGCTACTGCTGCCAGCCTCACCCTGGGAGAGCCCCTGACGGCTGGATTGTTGGGGGTGGTCTTTCTGCACGAGGCTTTATCTGCCCTGGCAGTCGTCGGGATTGGATTAATCTTTATCGGGTTGGTGATCCTTACCAGCGAGAAATTGCAGCCTTCTTTTGCGCCCCCATAGACCTGAACTTTCAGTATTCTGCTGGCAGAAATTGTCTTAATTGCCAAATTCGATACTTAATCACCCTTATAAATGCGCGGCACACGCGTATTGATATTGGTCAGGATTTCATAAGGGATGGTGCCTGCCCAAACTGCCAGGTCTTCACAGGTGATGGACTCGGTGCCTGATTCGCCGATCAGGATGACCTCATCATCGTTATATGCGCTGTCCCATTCGATATTGATCACGATTTGGTCCATGGAGATCCGCCCCACAACGGGGTATTTTTTACCGTGCAGCAGAACCATGGCTTTATTCGACATGCTGCGAAAATAGCCATCCCCATAACCCACCGGGGCAGTCACTGCCCGCACCATATGATCCGTTTGCCAGCTGGAGCCATACCCCACCGGGTGGTTGGGCAGGATAACTTTGAAGTACACCACACGTGATCTCCAGCTCAAAGCCGGGTAAACCTTGACGGAATGAGGAATCAGCAATGATGGATAAACTCCATACAGCAGCAAACCTGGGCGGACGAGATCAAAGTTGGCTTCCGGCAGGCGCAAAATAGCAGGCGAATTTGCCATATGGCGCAAGGGTGGAGGGGGCAGGCTATGCTGATCATAAAAGGACAAGACTTCCATGAAGCGCTCTAGCTGTAAACGTGCATCCTGCAAATCAGGCAGGTCGGCATTGGCAAAATGAGAATAGATGCCTTCAAAGTTGATCGATCGGCATTTCAGGGTGGCTTCCAGGAAACCAGGTGCATTGTAATAATGCACCCCAATCCGTTCCATCCCCGTGTCAATCTTCAGGTGAACCTTCGCCTTAACACCCATCTGGGCGGCCATTTCATCCACCTGGGATAGTTTTTCGATGGAAGAAGCGGTGATGGTTAAGTCGTACTTCAGGAATCCTGGCACCTGATTGCCCAGGATACCTCCCAGCACCAGGATGGGCATGCGGATGCCGTTCTCGCGCAGCAGGATGCCCTCTTCCAAAACGGCAACCCCGATGTAATCCGCGCCCAGGGCTTCCATCAGCTGTGCCACGCGCAGCAAGCCATGACCGTACGCATTTGCCTTGAGGATGGGCATCACCCCGGCAGAGCCGATGTGCTGGCGGATAGCATTGAAGTTGTCCGCCAGGCGCTTCAAGTCCACCTCCACCAGGGTGGGGCGGACTATCTCGTTCGAGC
Organism: uncultured Chloroflexia bacterium; assembly: GCA_963725685.1. Lineage (GTDB taxonomy): Bacteria > Chloroflexota > Anaerolineae > Anaerolineales > UBA4823 > FEB-25. The sequence goes on along the minus strand of CAVRYZ010000008.1, from coordinate 436,572 downwards.
CGATTGTGGGGTCATTAATGGATGGCATCTATCTCGCTCTGGGTCCCAGTAATCCTGTAACGTTATCTACAGTATACCAATAAAACAACAACGAGCAGGCATGTGGCGTCTGCTCGTTGAGATACTAAAACTGCGTATCAACTACGGGGTTGGGGCAGGTGGGTTTAGAAGCCCATCGATGGTAGCTTTGAAAGTATCGAAAGATTGCGCCCCGACCACAGGCTTCCCATTGACGGCAAAAGTAGGCGTGGAGGATACCCCTAATTGCCGGCCAATATTGGTTTGATCCTGGACGAGCTGAGTATATTTTCCCGAGTCAAGGCAGGTATTGAATGCCTTTGTATCCAATTTCATGCTGGCTGCGAAGCCTTTCAAGTTATCTTTGCTGAACGCACCCCCATTCTCACCACTCTGATGGGTGAACAGGTAATCATGAAATTCCCAATATGCATCTTGATCACCAGCACATTCAGCAGCTTCAGCTGACCACTGTGATTCATCTCCCAGGAAGGCAAAGTTGAAATAACCAAAACGCACTTTGCCTGTATCTACGTAAGTTGTTTCGATCTGACGACCCGCGTCAGCGGCAAAACGCCCGCAGTATGGTCATTGATAATCGCTAAATTCGATGATTGTGACCGTGGCGTTGGGATCGCCTTTGAAGTGGGTGGTATTCTGGACAAGGTATGCCATCAATTTCTCAGTACTGTCGATCGCAGCGATGGTAGGATTCACGGTGGCTGTCGGGCTTGAAAGCTGGCCAGTGGGATCAGAGGGTACCGGCGTATTAACCACTACAACGGGTTGCGTGGGCTGCGAGTCTTTTGCTAACAACGGGTGACCGAAATAACCCGCCAACAGCCCAACCACCAGCGCGACCACAACCAGCGCGGGAGTCCACCAAGACTGGATAATGACCGTCAGGGCGGGCTTTTCTCCTTTAGGTTGATCTATCATTAATCTGCTCCTTTGCTCAATGTGGGCACTATTTTATCATACACGGCAACCTGGGTTCCCGGGGTGCTTGTTGGAGCATAGCTTTCATTATGAGGAATTAATTTATCGCATCGCTTAGGAGCTGATGAATTTGCTGTAGACCACCCCTTCATGCCAGGGCAATCAGGATCAAACCCACAAAAATAATACCGATACTGGCCAGCTTGGGAGGGTAAGCTGGTTCCTTTTGGACCAGGATGCCCAAGATGGCTCCCAATGGGATGCTAAGCTGGCGAAACGCGGCAATATAACTGACGTTGGTGGCATAAGCCATGGCGGCCAGCACCAGGCCATATGTGCCCACGATCAGCAGACCGGTAATCAGCGCCATCTTTCTGTTCATCTCCCATGTTTTATGTAGCTCAATCCGTTCAAAGCGCGCGAACAGAATATACCCACCCATCACTACGGCAATAAAGACGCTGTCTAATGCCAGGTAAAAAAAGGCTATCTCGATCCGGTTCAGCCCAATCCCAGGTGCAGATAATAGATCAGCCAGCACCTGGTTATCCACCAGGGTATACCCGGTGGTGCCGATGGCAGCCACACCTGCCAGCAAGCAGCAGGCGGTTAGATAACTGGAGAGCTGCAGATGGCGCAGGCTGCGTTGGGGCAGGAGCAGGCAACCGATTGCCACCGCCAGGATGCCCAACACACCCATCAGGCTGAGCGGTTTCCCCAAACCCAGCAGCGTGGCAATTAATGCCACCAGGATGACCGGAATCGCCCGCGCCAGCGGATAAGCCACCGACATGTCACCATGGCGGTATGCCCCCGCCAAGCCGATGTAATAGATCAGCTCAAATAAGGCGGTAAGCCCCAACCAAATCCATACCCGCCCTGGGATCAAGGCAAATGTGTTGCGGTAAACCAGCAGCAGGGGTGAGAAACAAATCGCTGCAAATACTGAGGCGACAAAAAAGAACGCCACGGATGGATTTTGCCGTTTACCCAGCAGATTCCAAAAAGCGTGGATAAAGGCCGAGACCGTGACGAGAGCAATCGCGAAAGGGGTCATGTCATGGCGAGTATAACATGGCGGTATCCAAGAGATGTCGGTTTTCCAACGCTTGCTTTTTACATGAACATAAAGCCGGTTTTCTCAGCTTTCAATTTACAAAACCCTTGAAACCTGATATTATTTGCTTAACCCCTGCAAAGGTCAAATCATTGTCAAGTATGGCTCCAGTTCCCCTAAAAAATTAGGGACCTTTATATTAGCCAGCGTAGATTTTCGCGCCAGGCCTGGGTTAAATTATTGCCCGTTGAGGAGGAAAAATGCACTTACAAGGGAAGTACCGTCATTATTTAAGCATATCAGCTCGAGCCATCATGGTGCTCATGCTGATCCTGCCCGCTTTTTCGCCCACCAGTCAGGCTCAAGCCAGTGGATTACCGGCTGTGCGCCACCAATCGGGTGTGTTGGCCGACCCACTTCTGGATGAGAACTTTGACTATGGTGGAGTTGCGGGTGACCTCACCGTAATGAGCGGTGGACTCTGGGTTGCCCACTCCGGTGCGGGCACCAATCCAATCCAGTATGCCATTACCAGCCTGGTGATGCCGTCTTACGTCTCATCAGGCATCGCCGGTTCCGCGGTCTTTGATCTTTCGGGAGAGGATGCGAACCGCACCTTTGCAGAACAGACCGGAAGTGTAGTGTATTATGCCTCTCTGGTCAATTTGTCCATGGCGACCACCGCCGGTGACTATTTTATCCACTTTAAAAATTCGACCACTGGCTTCGCGGCACGTCTCTTCGCCCGTGATTCCGCAGGAGCGCTGCAGTTCGGGATTGGCACGAGCAGCACCCCCACATACGGCACGACTAATTTCGCCTATAACACCACCTACTTGGTGGTAGCCAAACATGATCAGGTCAGCGGTGCCAGCGATGTGTTTGTCCTAGATAGCTGTTCGAGCACAGAGCCTGCGCCACTCGCCTCTGCAACAGGCACACCTTTGGCCTCCATCCTCGGGATTGCCATTCGACAGGGCGGAGCCACCACTGGTCCCAACGGGACGGTGGATGGCATTCGAGTGGCAGACAATTGGGCTGACGCAGCAACGTGTTATGTTCCACCCCCACTTCTAGATGAGAATTTCAGCTATGGCGGTTCGGCGGGTGATTTGACGGTAGTGAGCGCTGGGAACTGGATCGCCCATTCAGGCGCAGGTACCAATCCAGTCCAGTATGCCCCCACCAGCCTTTCAATGCCATCTTATGCCTCGTCAGGGATCGCTGGTTCCGCCACCTTTACTTCTTTGGGAGGTGAGGACGTAAACCGCAGCTTTGCCGCGCAGAGCACTGGAACTGTATACTTTGCAGCTCTGGTCAATTTGTCCTCGGCCACCACCACAGGCGATTATTTCCTGCACATCAAAGATACTGGGACCTCGAACTTGCGTGCCAGGGTTTACGCCAAAAATACGGGCGGACAACTGAACTTTGGCTTGTTTCCATCCTCCGGTACACCCATATATGGTGCCACCAACTTCGCCTTCGGCACAACCTATCTGGTTGTAGCCAAGTACAATATTAACAACCTCGATAGTGCTTTGTATGTCTTGGATACCTGCTCTTATACAGAACCTTCCATACCACTGGTGTCTGTCAGCCTCATCGGGACATCGGTTGCTATGTCTGCTGTTGCAATTCGCCAGGGAGGAGCCACATCCTCTCCCGCCGGAACAGTAGATGGCATCCGGGTAGCCACCAACTGGGCTGCTGCCGCTAGATGTGTCGATGTACCACCCATTGCTGAGATGACGATCGGCAAAACAGCCCCCAGCAGTGTAAGTGTCAATGAGACTTTCGATTACACTCTCTCGGCGGTTAACAGCCTGGGGGAACCTGCCACTCAGGTGGTAATCACCGACAGCCTGCCTATCAGTGTCACCTTCGTATCTGCATCAGATGGCGGTCAGCTGATCGACACCAATGTAATCAGCTGGACCATCCCCAGCATGGCTGATGGAACCACCGCCATCCGTACGATCACCGTAACTGCCCCGGCAACGGAAGGCACGCTGGTAAATGACATGTACGGCGTGTGGGCCTCCAACTGGATAACGGGCACGCTGGGTGACCCGGTGACGACCTCCGTCATCGACCCGGATATCCTCTCAACAATTGCCGAGGCACGTGCAGGTGGCGCAGGCTGGTATGGAACGATCCGTGGCAATGTTACGGTTCTACCCGGTTCTTTCGCAACGCGTTCATTTGCCATCCAGGACGAGACAGGTGGTTTGTACATTTACCCACCCTACGGTACTGTAATACCGCCGTTGTCTTTAGGCGACCTGGTTCAGATCAAGGGCAGCATGAGTGTCTATCATGCCTTGCTTGAATTAAGCACCATAGACTATATCAACTGGATAGACACGGGCACCGTCCCCGCCCCGCTGGTTACCCCCACCGGTGGGCTGGCTCCTACGCAGGGCAGGCTGGTGCAGATCCAGGGTACAGCATTATCTATGACGGGTACCACAAATAAGACCATCTTGATCAACGATGGCAGCGGAGAAACTTCCGTATATATTTACGGGACGACCGGGATAGACACGAGCTCATTCACCTTCCCCATGCTGATGCGTGTGACCGGCATGAGCGGCGCCTATGACACCCCCCAGGTAAACCCGCGCTTTCAGGCCGATATCGTCGACCTGCGACCACCTACCGTAACCGCTACGAATCCTGCGGAGGCTGCGCTCGACGTCAATCTCTATCGCCCGCTGGAAGCGACTTTCAGCAAGGCGATGGATCCAGCGAGCCTCACCCCAGCCACATTTACGCTGGTTGATTCGGTTGGACCAGTCAGTGGGGTAGTTAGCTATGATGCAGGCTCATTTACCGCCAGTTTCACCCCTGATGTGAGCCTGTCTCCATTTACCGTTTATACCGCCACGCTGACCACGGGCGTAACCGACGTATACGCCATTCCTCTATCTGCTCCCTACGAGTGGAGTTTTACCACCGGCGCTGCGGATATCACCCCTCCAGCCATCGTGGCGGTTTCACCCCTGGAGGATGCGACCGAGGTGGCTTTGACTGCGAATGTGGTCATCACTTTCACCGAAGATATGCACCCGTTATCACTGGACGGGGAACACTTCATCCTTGAAGGACCGTTCGGCATAGTGCCGTACCACATGAGCTATAATCCTGCCAATTTTGTGGTCACGCTCAATCCCGATGCGAAGTTCCTGGCAACCACCCTCTACACCGCCACCGTCTTGGGCACCACCGCCGATTGGGCCGGGTTGACCCTGGGCGAAGATAAAATATGGTCCTTCGAAACCTCGATCGAACCACCAATGCTGGTTTATTTTGGAGATATCCACAATCACACCAGCTATTCAGATGGTAGTGGCACACCTGATCAGGCACTGGCAGCCGGTGCTGCTGCCGGGTTTGACTTCATGGCCATCTCCGATCATTCCTACGCTATCGACGACACCGAATGGGCAAATACCCTAGCTGCCGTCGAGGCTGCAACGAATTCCAATTTCGTTGCCTTGCGTGGTTTTGAATACACCCAAGGCGCCGAAGGTCACATCAATGTCTACAATACTGTGCGTCATGCCGTGCGCACAAATACAGGTTGCTCCTATTGTGACTACACCCCCAACCTGGAAGCAGGTTCGACCGTGATGGGCTTTTACCAATGGGCTTCCACCACGGGTATGATCGGCCTGGACCCAGCCGGGACCGTGATGCAATTCAATCACCCGGGTTGGATCAACTTCAATGATTGGACTTACCATCCTGAAGTATCTGATATTGCCAGGATGGAAGAAGTTGGTAATGGCAACGGAACATCCTATGATTTCTCAGAGGATGAGTACATCCGCTCGTTGGATTACGGCTGGAAAGTGGGTGCTTCCAATAACGCAGACACGCACACCGCCTATTGGGGCACCAACACCGATCACCGTACAGGAGTGCTCATGTCTGGGCTGACGAAGGAAGCCCTGCTCGAAGCCCTGCGCGAGCGCAGGACCTTTGCTACCGAAGATAAAAACTTCTCATTACGGATGAAAGCCAACGGCGCCTGGATGGGCTCTGAGATCGCCAATTCAGGCACAATCCAGTTCGAAATCGAAGGAGACGACCCCGATGGAGAACTCGCCAGCCTGGTGCAGATCATCACCGACCAGGGTGAGGTAGCCGCGCTGTACGAACCGACCAATGCCAGCTTTACCTGGACCCCCTTGTTGGATATTTCCACCGGGGTTCACTATTATTACGTCAGAGTAACCCAGGCTGATAGTGACCGCATCGTCAGCTCACCGGTATGGACACTCGGCAGCGAAGATATTTCCATCACTGACCTGGTCATCCAGCCCACCATCCCCACCATCTACAACCCTTCCCTACTGACTGTCCGGGTCACCAATCGCAATATCGCCCCTCGCACAGTCACGGTGAGTATGGATGTGAATGGTGTCTTCCTTTCTTCTGTAGAAGTATATGCACCGGGTAACGGTGATGCAACCGCCAACTTCAGCTGGCAGCCTGTCAGCGTTGGTGACGCAGTCGTAACGGCGCAATTAATTGGCGCACCTGAAGGCGATAACCCGGATGATAATACCAGCCTGCTGAACCTGACGGTGACGGATGAGCATCTCCCGCTGATCCTGATTGACGCCGGGCATGGGAATATGAATGCCCAGGGTAGTGAGATGCAGATGCTGGTCAATGACCTATCCGATCACCAGTACAATGTGCTCAAAAACCTGGACGAGCTCACTGTGACTGACCTAAACCCCACCGTGGTTAAGCTGCTCATCATCACGGCTCCTCAGACTGCCTATACCAATGCTGAGCTTACTGCCATCGGTGATTACGTAGCGGCCGGCGGCAGTTTGTGGCTGTGTGGTCTTTCCGATTACACTGGCTCGGTCCCCTGGGCAGCGACGGTAGCCAATCGTGAGAACGATATCCTGGCAGCCATTGAATCCCACACCGGCGCTCAAATTAATATGCGCATGAACGATGATGAAATCCTTGAGGGTAATGATAATAATGGCTATGTGTTTGGACCGATTTGGGGCGATTTCCCATCGGAATACACTACCACCATCGGGATTAACGTTGAAGCGATGGCCTCTTGGAGTGTAAATTCGCTGCGCGGTCGCACGCCAGGCACACCTCTCACCGCTGACACTCCGGATGTACACATCGTTGTACAGGGTGACCTGGATACTGGTTATAGTGACGACTCTTATCACAATCCTTTCCACACCAGCAACACGGATGCGGATGGTGCCGGTGATGCCTATATCTACAACCCAACCTGGGTGTATCCTAACGATCCGCCGGAGCCGCCAGTTGGTGCCCTGCCGGTGCCAATGGCAGCCGTCACTCAGCTGCCCAATGGTGCGGGGCGTATCCTGCTGTATGGTGACAGTAACGATGCCTTCACCACCTATGCCTACACTGCCGGTGATGGCAAGCAGAACGAGCTCTTCAACCTGGAAGCTGCCATGTGGCTGATGGGTGAGCCGCTGCATCTGTCCACCATTGCCGAAGCCCGGGCTCAAACTGAGCTCAACCAGCCCGACAACCTGAATAAGCTGGTCTGGATCGAAGGCGAGATTACCGCCGCCTACGGCGAATTCTTCAATGTGCTCTACGTGCAGGATGAAACGGGCGGCATCACGGTGCATGCACCTGCCGGAGATATCGATCCCACCAGCTACACGCGCGGCACGAAAGTGCGTGTGGTGGGCACAATCGGTATCTATAATGGTGATACTGAAATCGAGTTCTTCGAAGCTGAGATGGTGCAAGTCATCACGCCGAGCACTGGCGAAGTAGCTCCCCTGCCCTTCACTACCTATCAGGCTTCATTGGAAGAAAATCAGGGTTGGCTGGCTGTGATTACCGCTACCGTCACTACCAAAGTTGGGGAAGATACCCTCTTCGTTGACGATGGAAGTGGCTTAGTGCGCGTTTTCCTGGATGGCTACAACGGCGATTTCGCCGATATCCAGGTGTATGATCTGGTACGCGTGACCGGCTTAGTCTCAGAAGATGGTGATGGTCAGCGCATCCGCGTGCGCAACCACGGCATGCATCCTGAGTATTCAGATGACGTGGTTAAACTACCGCAGGAGCTAGCACTTGGTATCTCGAAAGAGGTATCCACTCCTGAGCTAGTCATCCCAGGCAGCCTGGTTACGTACACCATCGTGCTGAGTAATACTGGCAACGGTTTGGTCCTGCAAGTCACACTCACCGACGTCCTACCTGAAGGTATCAACTTCGTCGCCTTCTTAGAGGATGGTGGTGCTACAGAGGACGGCGGAACGATCAGCTGGACGGGTAACCTGCCCGCGGGTGCGGATGTGACCGTGGTCTTCACAGCCAGCGTGGATACGGACTTCAGCCTGTACGGTGAAACCATCGTCAACACTGCCCACTACGAAAGTAGCATTCTGAATGGTGAGGCAACTGCCGTCTTCACTGTGGCAGCGCCTAATAAGGTCTGGCTGCCTATTCTCAGAAAGTAGGCTTACTGGTATTCTTTGCAAACAAAATGGGCTGTCCATTAAATCGGACAGCCCATTTTTAACGCATCATTGCGCGGGCGTCAGCCCGCCTGTCCCGAGCGAAGCGAGTGGGAAGTAATCTGCTCCTTATTGCTCGAAAATTGTCCTTGCGCCTGTCCACGCTGGTTTTCGGCGAAGCAAGTGATCCTGCAGCGTCTTCTTGTTCTAGCTGCTACGCTGGCTGTGGCAAAATTTCCAAAATATATTTTCCAGCATCATCAGCGTTGTTTTACGAAGCGTCTGATCTATCTCCGAATATATTATGCTGCTGGTATTTGCGCTTGCGCTGCTGGAGGGGTGATCTTGCTCTGATTTTGAATCAACAGGGCGGTCTTCCTGGTATTTTCCTCAACGGCAATTAACAGGTAAATCCCTTCTCCAAACGCAATCAAAGATACGGCCACGATACCACCATAGAGCAGCACGACCAGGCTTAATAAAAGGCCGCCAACGATGCTGCCTGCTACTCCTGCCCCACTTGAATTAATACCTATATCTCGAGAAAAAGATTCGACCACAGTGCCACTGGCTACCGATAGGCCACAAATTGCCAGGATGGCCAAAATGGTCACTGCAGCCACGATATACCCAAGTAACCGGTAAATGTCAGCGATTATCCGTAATGCGCGATATCTCCGTTCCATGGCTCCTCCTTATATGGGGTTGATGAATGCTAGAATTTGATCATTTTATGAACTGTCTTGACCAGGATCACAATTTCGTTCTGCTTCACTTCCCTTCGATTTAGATCATTGGATTAACAATACCTGGTTTCTTAGCGAAAGTAAATCAACAGCTTAATTATCTAATTTCCCAATGGAATTAGCTTCAGTATACAATAATTACCCTCCGCAAGCAATTTAATCGCTTAAGTCTCCTGCAAATCCCGTCTTGTCTGGTGATATGATGATATTGGATGGAAATGGACTTTATCTGTTGCAAACAGGTTGAGGCTATTTATGAATCATACTGGAATAATCTGAAGCCCATAGGGATTGATCAAATGTCTGATTCAGATGACCTTTACCGGCCATTACCGCGCCAGGAAGTGATTAAAGCAGTCGAACGCCATCACCCAATCCGGATACCACTGGTGATGGCGCGCTGGTGGGGTGAAGGTTTGCGCGAGCAGTACCATGAACAGTTGAATACCCTGGAACGCTTCCCCGAGGACGCGGTTTTTTGCTGGATCGATCTTTCCGACTACCATCATTGGAATCTACCCTGGAATCTCAAGGAAGATGGTCCTTATGACAGCCGCTGCGTGTTAAAAGATTGGTCGCTCCTAGATGAATTCATCGCCCATTTTCCCGACCCGGAGCAGGATGTGCGTTTCGACGAATTAAAGCTGCAGGCAGAGCAAGCTCATTGCCAGGACCGCTATGTTTTGTTTGCCTGCTGGAGGTTGTTCTTCGAACGTCCCTGGGAAATCCGCGGCATGTACACCTTGTTGATGGATTATCACCGCCATCCAAATGAAGTCCATCGCCTGCATGCTGCACTGTGTGACCTCTACCTGGGTTATCTGCAGCGCGCCGTCAGGGAGCTGCGACCGGATGGATTCTGGACCAGTGATGACCTGGGTCACCAAAGACAGCTGTTCATGTCTCCAAAAACGTTCAAGGACCTGCTCATGCCCTACTACGCCAGCATTGGTGACTTCCTAAGGAAGAACCATTTACACTGGTGGTTGCATTCATGCGGTAACAACACGCTTGCCTTGCCTGATCTGATCGAGGCCGGAGTAAATGTCTTTCATCCCGTCCAAAAAGGTACCATGGATGAAGCTGCCATTGCCCGCCAATTCGGTGACCAACTGACCTTCCTCGCCGGCGTGGATGTGCAGCATGCCCTGCAGGAGATGGATACCGAAGGGGTTCGATCTGAGGTCCGCCGCTTGATCGATACCTACGATCGCCCGGATGGTGGTATGTGCCTCGCCGCCGGGAACGGGATTGTCTCCGGCACGCCCTTCGAGAACATTGAGGCTTTCCTGGAAGAAGCCTTAAACTATGGTGCCAAACACCGCCAAAGCTTTTAATTTTTATATCGTAGAGACGCCACAACGGGCGTCTCTACATCATTGAACGTCACTATTCCAAAAATCCATCTCGAAATACCTTGACCCAATGGTCAATGGTGCTCATGCTGATAACCAATATAGTGATCCCTTATGTTGATAATTAGGTAGCTTGTTGTATACTTTATCTTTAACAGAAAATGCTAACCATCGAAAAGGTGGTCCGCTTCATCGCGCGCGACCTGGAGCTGATCCTTATGCCACCTGCTCACAGGGATTGCCGCGACGGTCGTATCCCCCGCGATGGGTGATACGCAAGGCCTAGTCAGCATTTCGTAGGGAAAGACCTCTTTAAACGGGTAGGATGAGTTATGAAACGTACAACCTTTCTTCTGCTGTTTGTACTTCTATTAGTCTCGTGCACCCTGAAGTCGAAAACGGTGCCGTATAAGGATCCAAGCCAGCCAGTGGAGGTGCGCGTTGAAGATTTGCTTTCCCGCATGACCCTGGAAGAGAAGATCGGCCAGATGACCCAGGCGGAAAACAACAGCATTTCCCCTTATTATTTATTTCCCCCTGCTGAAGTTGTCAAATATTTCATCGGTTCCGTTCTGAGCGGCGGGAACAGTTCGGGCTTTTACTCGCTTGCAGATTGGACCGGCGTGGCGAAGAGTTATGAGGTTGAGGCGGTAAAGTCGCGCCTGGGCATCCCCTTGATCTTCGGGGTGGACTCGGTGCATGGTTTTGGGCATGTCAATGGCGCGACGATTTTTCCCCACAACATCGGCCTGGGAGCTACGCGTGACCCGGAGCTGGTACGCCAGATCGGGCAGGTGACTGCCGAGGAGATGCGCGCCGCGGGTATCCCCTGGAACTTTGCCCCATGCGTGGCTGTTCCACAGGATATCCGCTGGGGTCGCACGTATGAAGGCTTCAGCGAGGATACTGCCCTGGTGACCGAGCTCTCTGCGGCTTATATCCAGGGTTTTCAAACCATCCCCCAAGGATACAGCGCCAGTGAAGGTCAAATCCTTTATGCCCTGGCAACCCCCAAACACTTTATCGGAGATGGAGGTACAACCTGGGGCTCAATCCAGCAGTACATGTACCACCAGTACATGCTGGATACAGGCGACACGCAGGTGGATGAGGCGACATTGCGCCGCTTATACCTGCCTCCCTATCAGGCCGCCGTGAATTCGGGCGCCATGAGTGTGATGGTCTCCTTCAGCAGCTGGAATGGGGTAAAGATGCATGCCCAGCGGTATTTACTGACGGATGTGCTCAAGGGTGAACTTGGTTTCCAGGGTTTTATCGTCTCTGACTGGGGCGGTATCGATAAGGTGGATCCTGATTACTACCAGGCAGTTGTGACTGCCATCAATGCGGGCATTGATATGAATATGGTGCCTTATTATTATCAGAAATTCTTCTACACCATGAAATATGCAGTGGAGAATGGCGATATTACTCAAGGGCGCATTGACGATGCGGTGCGCCGTATCCTGCGCGCCAAGTTTATGCTGGGCTTGTTCGAAAATCCTTATGGTGATCCAACCTTAGCCGCGACGGTCGGCTCGGATGAGCACAGAGCCCTGGCTCGCCAGGCGGTACGCGAATCGCTGGTGCTACTAAAGAACGACAATACAGCTCTTCCGATTGATAAAAATGTTTCGACCATTCTGGTGGCCGGGATCAACAGCACCGGGATCCAGGCAGGTGGTTGGACGCTGGATTGGCAGGGGGAGCAAAGAAACGCCCTGCTGGGAACGACCATTTTGGAAGGAATCCAGGAACTGGTTGGTCCCAATACTCAAGTGCTGTACAATAGCTCGGGTCAATTTGCGAGTTTCAGCGGTAAGGCCCCGGTGGGTATTGCGATTGTGGGTGAGGTACCTTATGCAGAAGGTCTGGGAGATCGGGCTGATTTAACCCTCTACCAGGTGGATCTGGCAGTCATCAAGGCATTACGCCCAAAAGTGGATAAATTGATCGTGGTGATTCTGTCTGGTCGCCCGCTGGTAATCACTGACCAGTACCAAACCGCGGATGCCTGGGTGGCAGCCTGGCTGCCAGGTTCGGAGGGGGCGGGCGTGGCCGATGTATTGTTTGGGAATTATCCATTTGTCGGCACGCTTCCGTACACATGGCCGCGTTCGAACGATCAGTTGCCCATCAACCTCAATAACTCAGCTAATCTCACCGGTTGTGCTGCTCCCCTCTTTCCCTATGGTTATGGACTGGGTAATGCTGGCAGCCAGCCTATCGAATGGTTGAATTGCCCATAATCATTAAGCGCGAAGTGCAATCCGTTTATTTCGACGAGCAAGTCAAACAGCATGATATTATCCGTCACGAACTATTAAAGCCTGAACATAAAAAATCGATGCGATGATGCAGATAAAATAATGAAATGTACCGCAGATTCTGGGGCATTTCACGGTTGAAGCATGGGAATCCCACGCCGTAAGCTGCATGCAGGCTAAGTGACAATCCGGTCCTCAATCTGACCAGGAAGCAACCTTGCGATCCCATCGATGCGGTCGCAGCCTGGTGATTAATTCCTCAGGTAAACCGATCCCGTCGCTCACCCGTACATCCTCCTCCAGGTGTTCTAAATTCCGCATACCCACGATGGTTGTACTCACGGCATTATCGGTCAAGGTAAATCGCAGAGCCATTTCGGGCAGGCTCATGCCATTGGGCAATAATTCTTTCAGCGCATTCGCCCGCACCACCGTTTGATGCAGGTTCTCAGGTCCAAAATACCGGGCTCGCCAGTCATCTCTCGGAAAGAGTGTATCATCGGTTAACGTACCGGATAATCCACCCTCATCTAATGGCACACGGGCGATCACCCCAATATCCATCTTTTTACACACTGGGAACAGCTCATCCTCAGGTGCCTGGTCGAAAATATTATAGATAACCTGCACTGCATCCACCAGACCGGTCTTGAGCGCCCTGATTCCGTTCCAGGGTTCCCAGCGATTAATACTCAAGCCAAATAAGCGGATCAGGTTTTTCGATTTCAGGTCTGATATAGCCTGCTTCCAATCATCATCGTCGGTCCATGAATCGTCCCATACATGAAATTGCAGCAAGTCCAAAGGTGCTCTTCCAATACCATCCAGGATCCGCTCCGTGAAATTAAGAATATGCTGGCGTGGAAACACATCCTTCAGTTTGTCTTTCGAAGAACCTGGCCATCGGAAGTTTTTAGGCGGCACCTTGCTGGCAGCAACGATCGTCGTGCCCGGATTGTCCTTAATCAGTTCCCCAGCAATTTGTCGCTGGGACCCCTCCCGTACGCCCAGGCGCTATCATAAAAATTGCAGCCCATCTCGAGCGACTTTTGCAAAGCAGATAGTGACTGCCTGTCATTCGATCCCGTCCAACCACCCATCCCCCACAAACCATGCCCAATTTCACTAACGAGGAGATTAGTTCTCCCAAATTTTCTGTATTGCATGATCTTTCCCTTTCCCAGTCTATGCCTGATTGGGATTTTATCGCCAGGATTCTATCACGCACACCGAAAGGCTAAATTTGATTGGAAGGAAATTATCTGGTAACACAGTTCAACAATCAAGATAAAGGCCTGCCTTTACATTTTTTGGCAGGCCTTTACATCAATAACCGGACCTGGACCTAGGTGTGCATTTCCTTCAGGCTTCCCTTTTCCTTGCGCGTATTGACCAATACTTTGGTGTAGTATTTGTTATACGTGCAGCAGCCGATCGGCTTCTGGCGGATGAGCAGCTCAAGGCAGTTATCACAGGTGGTGCAATAATTAATCTCCTTCTCCCGGCCTTCACGCAACTTCAAGGGTAATAACGGGTCAGCCAATGACTGGCGACCGAGACCGATCATATCTGTGTAACCCTTGGCGATGTTCTGAGCACCATACGCCAACAAAGCGCTGTCTTTATGGCTCACTGCCTGCAGCTTGCTCCTGCCCTTGCCAAACACCGAGTAGTTCGAGCCAATCACCACGGTTTCCTTTTTGAGATTTTCTCTCAATACTTTAGCAAAGTACTGGTGCAGGTAGGCAAAATATGGATGGTCTTTATCTGCCTGGGTGAGGCTGATTGTGATGGAGGGGCTGCCTGCAGATTGTACGAAATATTGTGCCCCACGCTCTTCCAGGCCTTTCACCAGGTCTATCGGCTCAGTCAAGTCAATCACCGGGGTATCAGGTCCAGCCGTGCCAAACCCGCCCGGGAAACCCTCCCAAACCGAGATCTTAGAGCCAATCAGGAAGTTTTTATCAGGTACAGCCTTCTGGATGCGCTCGTACAGGTCAAAGGCGAACTGGCGCCGGTTTTCCCACTTCCCACCGTATTTCCATTTACGGGTGTTGTAGGGGCGCAGGATTTGAGACCCGAGATAGCCATGGCAGAATTTCATATCGATCCCATCTGCACCTAAGTCGTAGGTGATCTTGGCAGCCAGGACAAAATCATCCATGATCTTTTCAAACTCATCTTCGGTGAAAACATCCGCCTCGAACCCTGGCAGTGGTTTTACCGCTAAGCGTTTTGAAAATTCAGGGTTACTCAGTTCACCCGAGTGGGTGAGCTGGTAGATAAAAATGGTTTTCGGGTTCACTTCGCGCAGGCGCCTGACAAATTTCGTGAGTGCAGGCAGGTTCTGAGGCATAATGAACAGCTGGTTCAGCCGGCCGCGGTTCTTATCGGTGATGGTGATGGCCTCAAGGCAGACCATACCAGCTTCACCTTTGAACAGGTTCTCATAGCGCGCATAGGTTAGATCGGTCGGATTGCCGTCTGCATCCGCATCGGTGCATTCCATGGGTTGGCTGAAAAACCGGTTAGGGCTGGTGTGAGTACCGATCTTGATGGGTGAAAGCAGGATTTCTTTTGTCTCCATTTGCAGTTACCTCCGCTAAGATATTAGCATTCTTCGTTTGTTGCCTGGTGGAAATACCATTATTGGTACGAGATTATAGTTTTTCACAGAATTCAAGGGTCACACCGTTCGGGTCGAGGAATAACAGCACGCGTGCCCCCAGGTTAGGCAGGTCACAAGTGGGCAGGCTGATCTCCACACCTGCCGCACGCAGGCGTTCTTCATGTTCAGCCACGTTTTCCACCTCGAAGGCGATATGCCTGAGACCTGCTTCGCTCTCCGGGCGTGGGACGGCGTGATTTTTACCATGATAATCAAACAGCTCCAGGCGTGAGCCATCTGGCAATGCGAAATAGGTAATGTCGAATTCGCCGCAGTCTACCGTCTGCAGCTGCTTGAATCCCATAATGCGGGAGTAAAAATCCAACGATTTAACGATGTCAACCACATTTATAGAGATATGCTCGATACGGCTGATCTTCAATGGGTGACTCCATATCGTGGTTTATTTGTATGGGGCTGCCCTAAAAGTAGGTGTGCGACCAGATATCATGATTAATTACCTCTGCACTCTGACCGAAAGCACACCAAGTGGGCGTAGGGGAAAATATTCTAGTGTATTTTGTTCAAATCCCACCCCTACGCCACTACGTTGCGGGATATTTTCCACAATATAGTTACATTTTGACAGTCCCATCAAGATAATCACATCGCTTCCCTTTGGCTGATCTCTGGTGAGACGAAAATCTTGAACAGGCTGGGGTCTTTACGCAGCTCGTGCAGCGCCCAATCCAGGTCTTCCAGCGGGATCTTCATCGAAAACAGCGGCTTGGGATTAATCCGCCCGTTCGAGATCAGGGTCATTGCGTCAGGCCAATCGCTGCCCACGCCTGCGCACGAGCCAGTGACTTTCTTTTCACCCAGCACAAACTCAAACGGGCGTATCTTCATCGTATCTTGTTCACCGACAATGCCGAATGCTGAGAGCTTGCCACCCCGACGGAGCATGGCAAACGCCTGCTCATAGGTTTGTACCGTCCCAACGGCTTCAATAACGTAATCTGCACCCCGTCCACCCGTGAGGCGCATCACGTCCGCAACCGGGTCTGCAATATCATCAATATGGATGGCATAATCAGCGCCCATCTCCTTGGCGATCTTCAGCCGCTTGCGATTGTCACCGAAGATGATAACCGGGGCGCAGGCGCGCAGCACTGCCATGCGGGCATGCAGCACGCCAAGGCCGCACCCAATGATAGCCACGCTGCTACCCAGCCGTGCATCCATGGCTTTGGCGGCATGGATGACGCACGAGACCGGCTCGATAAAAGCGCCTTCTTCGAAGCTCAGGTTTTCGGGCAGCTTATGCACCTGTGCGGCGGGGGCTTTCACATATTCAGCAAATGTGCCGTCTGTGTGGATGCCCAGCTGGGTGAAATTATTGCACAGCAGCTTTTCACCACGTAGGCAGTAAAAACAGGTGCCGCAGCTCATATTGATGTCGGCAGTAACCCGGTCGCCCTCTTTTAAATCTTTGGTATTCTTGCCAAGTTTGGCGATCTCGCCCGAAAATTCATGCCCGGGGATCATGGGCAATTTGTCGGCAGAATACCAGCCGTTGTAGATGCTCCAATCAGTCCCGCAGATGCCGGTATATTTCACTTTGATGAGCACATCGTCATCGCCGATCTCTGGCACAGGTACTTCCTTGACCTTGATCACACCAACCTTTTCAAAAACCGCAGCTTTCATCATGTTTGCCATAGAAATTACTCCTTGATCAGTTGTAAAAGATTATTGGAATAAAACGTCGTTGCGACCTTCGTAAGGGTTCTCAATCATCAATGGTTTCAGATAAGCAATCGTCTTGGTGATGCCGTCGTGACGGCTCATGGTGACATCTTCATGCTCGTACGACATGACGTAATTGTACCCAATCATCGAAAGCTCGGTGATCACTTTCTTCCAGGGCACAGAACCCCAGCCGGGGATTCTAAAGCGGAAACCACGTCCAAGGCGCTGCCAGTCACCTTGCGGGATCACACCTGAACGGCGGACGTTGTGAACCACCACTTCACCGTCTTTGGCGTGCACGTGTAAGATTCGCCCGGCAAGGGCGTCGATAAAGTTCTCCACATCAATGCCCAGGTAAATCAAGTTGGCAGGGTCGAAGTTGAAACCGAACTCCTTACGACCTCCCATCAGCTCAACTGCACGCAGGGCGGTTTCCACATTGTAGACCAGCTCATTGGGGTGCGGTTCATGGGCGAATTTAACTCCATACTCGCCAAATCTATCCAGGATTTTGCTCCAGCGCTCTACAAATTCTACTTCCATATCCGCCCAACCTTTCGAATAAGGCCAGGGGAAGAAACGGCCAAAATTCTCGCAGCCAATGAACCCGGTTACCACAGGCACCTCAAGGGCATTGGCTGCCTGAGCGGTCTTGATCATGCGTTCGGTGCCAAACTTGATCTTCTCTTCCTTGGTACCTTTGAAAATCGCGTCCGTGTCTTTTCCATAGGGTCCAAGCACAATCTGCCCTTCCGGATGGTTGGCTAATGCGGAGATGATCAACCCGTACGACTTAACCAGCTTTTTCAACGTTGCCGCATTCTTGCCTTTGACAATCTTTTCGATGTCAAGGTGCGGGTTATTTGCAAATGCAGGCATCTCTACCGCTTCGTATCCTAAACCCGAGGCCATCTTGAATACTTCTTCAATGTGCATATCCAAAAACGTCGCCGTGAAAAGTCCTATTTTCATAATATATTTTCCTTTCGAGAGATAATTTTCGAATTATGGCTTTGATATTCAGAAATGCTGGCTGGCTTGTTGGTTTGTGTTCCTCC
This sequence comes from uncultured Chloroflexia bacterium, assembly GCA_963725685.1. Classification (GTDB taxonomy): domain Bacteria; phylum Chloroflexota; class Anaerolineae; order Anaerolineales; family UBA4823; genus FEB-25. Next base: position 418,275 of record CAVRYZ010000008.1, on the reverse strand, counting down.
AATAGCTTAATAATTCTATTTGAACAGGGTCATAAATCAAGTTGCTGAAGCGCATCACTCACTTGGGCTTGATATTCTGCTGCCAGGCTGAATATTGGCAGCAGCTTTTCATATTTTTGGTTGTTAGCCTTATCCGGCTCAACCACCTCGACAATTTTATGAATCTCGTCAATCTTCTCGAAATTCGGCCAGATGCCACAGCCCACTGCCGCAATGGCAGCCGCACCCAGGGCGGCAGCGTCCTGGTCGATATTGGTCTTTAGAATACGCGTGTTGAACACATCAGCGAAGATACCCAAATAGAAACGGCTTTTAGCACCTCCGCCCACAAACAGGATGTCATCCTCCAGCCGGGTATATTTTCGCAGCAGGTCCAGGCGTAGGCGCAGGTTCATGGCGATGCCTTCCATCACCGAGCGGATCAGCTCAGGCTTGCCGTGTTTCAGGTCTAGTCCAATGAATGCCCCACGAATATTCACGCTGGCATCCTGGGAGGTACCTCCAGCCAGGCTGGGGTTGAAGAGCAATTTATTTGAGCCCAGCGGAGCCCGCTCAGCTACCTCGTTCATCAAGGAATAGACGTCCTTACCATCAGCGTCAGCTTCTGCTACCAAATCAGTACAGATATTGTCCTTCACCCAGGCAAAGGATGTGCCTGCGGAAAATATGCTGACCGCGGAAGTGAACATACTTGGGATCACATGCGCAAAGACATAGGGCTTATATTGCTTGTCGAGCACCGGCTTTTCGGACGATACAGCAATCCAGGCTGAGGAGCCCAAAGAGGTATAAACCCGCCCATCCCGGATATTTTTGGCTCCCAATGCCATGCACGAGTTATCCACCCCGCCACATACCACCAGAACCCGATTGCCCAATCCCATCAAGCTTGCAATGTCTGGCAGGACATCACCAATGATATGGGTTGATGGCACGGTCTCAGGCCATACCTCAGCTGGGATACCACTGGCATTAACGAACGCACCAGAATATTTCCAATCTTTGAGGTCATAAATTCCGCTACCAGACGCATAGGAGTGGTCGGTCAGCATTTTACCGGTCAGCTTGAAGTTAATATAATCCTTGGTGCCGAGGATCTTATAAACATTTCGCCACATTTCGGGTTCATGCTTCTTGTACCACATCACCTTGAAAATGGTATAGCAGGCTGCCGGGAAGCCATTACCGGTGGTCATATACCATTCCTCCGGATTCACCGTTTTGAAGAATTCTTGGGCTTCCGCCTGGGCGCGGATGTCAGACCAGATCGGCGTTTCATCTCTTAGCAGATTCCCATGGATATCAACCGGTACCGCACCCAGGCTGTGCCCAGATATGCCCAGGCAGGCAATATCAGCTTTATCCACAGCGCTGGTTTGGAGCAGGGTGCGGGTGCTCTCCACAACTGCATTCCACCAATCTGCCGGGCGCTGTTCATGCCACCCCACCTGAGGATAGTGAGTGCTGTAAGGCACGAAGGCACTTGCCAGGCAATTACCTTCCATGTCGTATAGGTAAGCTTTATTACCGCCGGTTCCGAGATCAAAAGAGATGATTTTCTTGCTCATAAGATATCCATGATTTACGATGCTGATCCTACCTCGACCATTGATCCTTGAGACAGGCACTCCTCCACAATCTTGATCCCACTTTTAAGATTCACACCAAAGCGCGTTGCACCAGCGGTGTGCATTTTCACCAGCATATCCAGGCTGCGGATGCCACCCGAGGCTTTGATCTGGATATGGTCACCCACCAACGATTTAATCAAGCGTACATCCTCCAGGGTGGTACCCCGATCAGCCCAACCGGTGCCTGTTTTTATGAAAGCCGCACCAGCCCGAAGGCATACACCGCATGCTTGGACAGTCTCCTCCGTGGTCAAAACCATGATCTCGATGATCACCTTCACCGGGGTCGGCCGTACAGTCTCGATAACCGCCCGCACATCTTCTTCCACCTCAGAGAGCTCGCCTGAACGCAGCTTACCGATATTCATGACCATGTCGATTTCGTCACAACCTTCCGCAAGCATTTCCTTCGCCTGGGCAATTTTAAGCGTGGTGGAATCTGAGCCGGAAGGGAAACTCACATTACCCACCAGGAGCACATCTGGAGCCCTCTGCAGCTGCTGTTTGGTGTATGGAATAAAGCATTGCAGAACCGAGACGTGACCGAAACCATACTTGTGTGCCGCCTGCACCATTTCATCGATATCTGCTTTGCTGGATACCGTACGCACACAAGACAGGTCAATCATCTTTGCAATGTCTTTAGCTGTCAGGAACATCCAATCAACCTTTCAACCTGTGCGGGGATCCTGGTTGCTGTTACTGAATTCATGCACCAAAGATTCCCGAATTTCATCATAATGAGACACTACTTTCCTCTGACCGATGAGGCAGCTTGATTCAGCTGGTCGAACAAGGTTGGGGTGAGGTCAAAATGTAAGACTTGAGCAACCACCTGCGTCCAACCATGCACAAAATACAGCCATCCATCCTCAACTTTAACATGACGGCTCTCTACCTGGGCCAGGGACTGGTGCATGAAATCTAATTCACCCCGGTAGTTGAATTCCCAGGCAATGCTGTTCTCGGGGAATTTCCCCTGCCAGGTGATGGGTGAGCCAGGGGTATCCTTACCCATGCCGGTGGCATTGATGATGATACTATGCGGCGGGAATTTCTCCATTATTTTATCGTTAATCGCGGGGTCTGAATTGCAGATGTAATCGATGGCGATATCGGTTTTTAAACTTCCCACCATTTCTTTTGCGTGCTCCAACCGCCCTTGAGAACGGTTCACGAATGTGAATTTACTCGGTCGGTCGCCCCTATCTTTATTGTTGATCAGGTGCAGCAGGGTGGCAACACCCGAGCCTCCCGCACCAAAACACAGTACCTCAGCATGCGTCCTGGCAAAATAACCAGGTTCGATGATCGCATCCAGGCTTGAGCCTGAAGTGATCGGATCCTTGGCGTGCCCTTCCAAACGGCCATCCAATTTCGAGATACTGGATACTTCACCGGTGATCAGCGCATATGGATCAAGATATTCAAACATATCTCGAGCGGCGTTGAGCAGGTCAATCTTGTGCGTGGTTACGAGCGAGCCTAATGAAAGGGGATCATATTTGATTTGCGCAACCGCTCTCCGGTAGACCTCGGCGTCATCATGGATTTTGCAATCCACGCCCTCCATCACCACCTCTTCCCGTCCCAGGATTTTCATCCACAAGGGGAAAACCTTCATAATCGAAGACTTGCTGGTGGTCACACCAATAAAATAAAATGTGGGAACTGATTTTTTTACAACCGGATAGTTTCCCTGTTTGGTGATGGCTGTCATTATGTCCTCGGTTTACCCTCTGGCGGATTTAACAATCTGCACGAACTCAGCCACGCGTTTTGAGATCTCATCAAATTTCCCATCTTTTGCCAGTTGGGGTGGGCAAAGCTCACTTCCGGCACCTACCGCCACAACCCCGGCGGTAAACCAATCTGCCACATTCCCGGCACTCACCCCACCAGTGGGCATCATGGGGATATACGGGAAGGGTCCTCTAAGGGCTTTGATGTAAGCTGGTCCACCCAGGGAGCCTGGGAAAATCTTGACCACATCGACGCCCATGCTATATGCCTGGAAAACCTCGGTAGGAGTAAATGCCCCTGCCATGCACAATAAGCCACTCTCGACCATGGCTTTTACAAGGTTCAGCTCGCAAACCGGGGAAACCAGGAAGCTTGCACCAGCAGCCCTGGCAGTCAGCGCTTGCTCGGGCTTAGTCAGGGTTCCCATACCGAGCACAATCGTGTCCCCGAACATCTTGGTGAGTGTTCGGACCACATCCTCTGCATTCGGTGTGCTGTAAGTAATCTCGATGCCCAATACCCCACCCGCCACAAGGGCTTCAACCATTTTGACGGTTAATTCTGGAGACGGACCGCGGATCACCGCCAGGAAACCCAGCTGCTTTACTTTTTCCAATACTTCTGCTTTTAGCATAACTCCTCCAATAATATTGTGATAAATGCTGCTTAAACGACTCTATACATTGGAATTTCATTCTTTAACACTGCCAGACAATCACGCATGGCGAACCAGCCCATATTGCTGGTGGCGCCATCGGTTTGCGCACCAAGATGGGGCGTGGCAATCACCTGTGGTAATCCCAAAAGTGGGTTCTTCGGATCAGGAGGCTCGATGGTGAATGCATCCAGACCCGCCCCTTTGAGATGGCCGCTCTGTAATGCTGATAGCAGAGCTGATTCATCCACCACCTCACCGCGTGATGTATTTACCAGGAAAGAGCCTTTCTTCATCCTGCTCAAGAAGCTCTCATTCACCAGGTTGCGCGTCTCTGGCAACAGGGGCAGGTGCAGGCTGATAAAATCGGAACGCTGGATCACCACTTCCATGCTGGCGAGCTCAACATGATTGGCATCCGCAAAACTTGCATCTGCGAATGGATCGAACGCCAGGAGCTTGCAATCAAATCCAGATAGACGGCGGGCAAGTTGTTTACCGATCGCGCCCAGACCGAGAATGCCGATCGTCTTACCTTCCAGGCTGATCCCGGCATAGCGAGGCCATTTACCCTGGTGAACCGCTTCAACCGCTTCGGGGATCTGGCGCGCTAGTGCCAGAATCAATCCCAGGGCAAGCTCTGCAACCGAGACAGAATTCGCTCCTGGTGTATTAGTCACCACGATTCCTTTTTCGCGCGCCGCAACCAGGTCTACATTATCAATCCCCACCCCATAGCGCGAAATCACCTTAAGTCGGTCAGCTGCGCTTAAAGCCATCGCATCGATACCATCCAGCCCGGCAATATATCCATCGATCCCCGGCAATAAGCTGGCAACCTCGGTAGAGGAGAGCGGCTTGCCGGTTGGGTTGTAGATCACTTCTCCCACCAGCGCCTCCAATTCCGTCTTGAGGCGGGAATCGTTTTTTCCATAGGATGTTGGTGTGACCAGTAAACGGCATTCTTTAAGCTTCATATATACTCCGGATCACTGGCAGCGCGGGTTATCAATAATCTCAGGACCATTTGCGCCTTCAACCACCAGCTTGCGAAAACCCTGGCGTTCAATCGTGCCATAGTCATGGCCCGCATTCCCTGGGTAAGCAAAGAATGTCACCAGGTCTTCCTGGCGCGAGGTGCATACTGACCTGTGAGCCCAGCGAGGCGGCACATACAAGACTTTCCCCGGGGAGAGCGCTACAACAGAAGTATCTCCTTCGGGTGTTTCCATCACCATAAAGCCCTCACCGCGTAAGCAATAATAGACTTCCGCGGTTTCGAGGATGGAGTGAAAATGTCCCTTGGTCATAAAGAATTCATTGCCCACCTTACCCGGGTGGACGATCGAGATTCCCATCAAAATCTCACCTTCCACTTCAGGGCGCTTGATTTCATAGACTTCATAGATCAACCTGTCGCCATCCGTGAGCATTTTGTAATAAGTCTCCTGGTCTAAAAATTGGCCGCGCAATGCCGAGAGGCGCCTTTCAATGTGATTATCTACCTTGGATGGAATCACCTGCGGCATGGGAAGCGTGAATGCAAAGGGTAAGTCAACCATCTCATTCTCCTGATTGGAATTAATCTATTCCGGCTAGTCGGCGGGCGATATTCTCTCCCAGCATCTGCTTACGGGCAGTGTCCGGGTATCCTTTTTCGGCTAATCTTCGCTGGATTTCACCAGGCAAACTTGACAGGCCTGGTCCGCCGCCGATATTGTGATAAAGAGAAGACGCAGCCATATCGGTGGCAAAGGCAACCCGGTTGGATAATCCTTCGCTGACCATTCGATCAATCAACGGCCAGAGGTTAGTTTCCGGATCATATTTCGGTCGATAAAAGGTGTCATACTCGAGCAACACGCCAAGGTCAGCAAGTGCTTTATGCAGACTCAGGTCTGGCCTCTTGTCAATGTGGCACAGCACCAGCTGTTGGGGCAACACCGAATGATCGATAAAATAAACACAGGCTTTTTCAGCCAGGGAACCTTTTTCAGTGTGAATTTCGATGATTGCTTTGGTGTTGTACGCCGCTGAAGCAGCACCTTCTAGGGCAGCAAGCGGACAGTCAGTCCAGGCATCTTCGAGGGCGATCTTGATAAACCCAGCCCTGGCAGAAATGTGGGTGTTGAGTGTCTCATCTACCCCTTGCTCCAGCTCGGAAGTCAAGGTATCACTGACTTTTTGAGCACTTGCTTCCCATAACCAGTAATCGGGGGGGTAGTATTTTTTTAGGTGGAAACCTGTACAGGCGATGAGATTAACCCTGGACGCCTTTGAGAGCTGCAATAGCTTATTGCCATCGCGACCACACCCACCCGGTTGACAATCCAACACCGAACCTCCACCATTCCTGCGATACTCGACCAGCTCCCGCAGGATAAGGTCATACTGGTTCAGAACCGGATTGCCTTCTCTTCCTCCAGGGACGGCTTCTATCCAGAGGTGATTATGCGCATCCGTAATACCCAATTGTTCATACGGGACTGGCCCTTGAACAGTCATCGCCGGTCGTGGCAGCATGGATGTGGAAGAAGAGGACATGGGGATCAGGGTTCCAGAACAATTTTTAAGGATTTGCCGTCTTCGGCGACTGCGAAGGCTTTCAAAGCATCTTTTAATGGAAACCGCTGGCTGATGATATCCGATAGGTCAACCAGGCCAGAATCAATGATTCGGGTCGCCTGCCAGCAATCAGCCGTGCTGCAAGCGGTTGTACCCGTGACTACCAGCTCCTTGTAATGCACCAGGTTGGAATTAAAACTGATAATAGGTCTGTCTTTCGGAAGCGCACCGAAAAAGTTAATCCTCCCACCAATCGCGGCAAGCTCGAGGGCACTCTCCTGCGCTTTATGTACTGGTGCGGCAATAATGATCACGTCCGCGCCATGCCCATGCGTTTCCGAAGCCAATATTGCTTTTATATCTTCTGAACCAGGGTCAACCACGCGCTGGGCACCCATGCGCTTTGCCTGGATGGCACGGTCGGGTGTGAGTTCGCTAACGATGATGCGACCTGCACCTTGGGCCCTGGCAAGTTTGAGGTGCATCACCCCTATCGGTCCAGCTCCCATGATCAACACAACGTCACCGGGTTTGATGTGCAAGGCATTTTGCCCCCTGAGCACACAGGCAAAAGGTTCTACCAGGGCAGCCACGGCCGGGTCGACACTTTCGCTGACAGGGATCACATTGCCTTGTTGGACCGAGTTGGCTGGAATCCGAACATATTCCGCAAAACCTCCATCGGAGGTCACCCCAATGGCGTCATAATTGGCGCACAGATTATTGTTGCCGGTCACACACTGCTCGCAGTGACCGCAGCCGGTGTTGGGTGCACAAAATACTCGCTGTCCGATGGTATAGCCACTGACCTGTGCGCCTATACTTTCAATGGTGCCAACCACTTCGTGCCCGGGAATACGCACCGTCCCTGGCGGGTACATGCGGTGATCTCCATGATAGATACGCAAATCCGTCCCGCATATACTGGCACTCAACACCTTGACCAGTATTTCACCTTTTCCGATTTCAGGAACTGGCACATCTTCAACGCGTAAGTCGTTCGGGCCATGATATACAGCAGCAAGCATTTCGCCTCGCTCTCCACGTACCTCAGGCATTGATGATTTCTTTCAAGGTAACTGGACGCCCTTCTAAAAAGGATTTTGTCCCAGCTATAACACCCGCGACCGCCCAACGACCGTCAATTCCGCCAGCACGGGGTGGGGTCTCAGTCAGGATGCAGTCCACAAAGTGTTCCAATTCATTGATATATGCCCACTTGAATCGTTCGGGCCAGGTTCTAAAAATTGGGGTCACCAGCCCGTGATCACGGTCGGTACAGACGACGATCGATTGGCCTTTGAGCTCACCGATTTGCATGATCCCTTTTTCGCCAATAATCTCTACGCGGGCATCATAGCCATAACCGCAGGGGCAGACCCCTGAAAGCATGCCCAAGCCACCATTCTCAAATTTTACATTGACCAGGACATTATCATAGAAATTGGGAGTATCGACATGGTTGGCAGCTCCTTTAAAGTTCGCGACTTCGGTATACACTCTTTCTAGATTAGAGCTCATAAACCAGCGTAGGGTATCCCAATCATGGCTGTTCACTTCCGCCAGCATACCATTCGACGTGCGTAAATCGCGCGCCCATGCAGGCGGTAAACCTGGACCGTGAGTATTGGTTTTGATCATCATGGGCAGGCCAATCTCACCCGCCTGGATGCGCTGTGCAGCCGCGACGAACTCGGGATCAAAACGACGCATAAAACCCAATTGTAAAAGAACCGCGTTCTGCTCAATCACCTTGAGGATTGCATCGCATTCTGCCAGGGATAGAGCCATCGGTTTTTCAAGAAATACATGCTTCTTATTTTCGGCTGCCAGCTTTGCAATCGGCAAGTGGGTGGGGGTAGGGGTGGTAATGACTACAGCATCAAAATCAACTTTACCAAGCGCCGCCTCAAGCGAATCGAACTGGTTCTCGATCCCAAATTCATTCGCAGTTTCCTGACGTACCGCTTCCATCGTTTCAACCAGTGCAACAATCTTCCCGCCAGGGACGTAACGGGTGAGGGCGCGTGAGTGGTTTTTCCCGACTCTTCCGCCACCGATCATGCAAATTCGGATATGTTTTTTCATCAATAATTCCTCATAACAAGGTATTTCTCCAGACGATAACTTCAGGCTTACAACCGATAAAACTGGTTCAAGGCTTCTTCCAGTACAATATATTTCTCAATCAGGGGGACATAAAGGGTGTGCTTTTCTGGCGATGGGTGGAAAGGTAGGCCACTCAATACGGCAGATCGCTCAGCGTGGGAAGCCAGGTCATCGATCAAACCAGCTGCTTTACCAGCAATCATCGCCGCACCCCAGGCACCGAACTCGTTACCTTTTAGTCTTTGATAGGGCACATTGAGCACGTCAGCCTTGATCTGGTTCCATACTGAACTGCGTGCCCCGCCACCAACCACGCGCGCTTCCACCAAAACTGATTCGGGTAATGCTTCCTTCAGTATTTTTAGATAATATGCATATTCGTAGGCAATGCTTTCCAAAATCGAGCGGGTAAAATGAGCCTGGGTGTGTGACCACGACACTCCTAGCCATGCACCACGCATGTCGGGGCTGGATGGGCAGATGCGACCTCCAAGATGGGGTGAGAAGAACAAGCCTTCGGAGCCTGGTGCCACCGTTTCAATCTGGGCGATCATATGCGGATACAGGTCTTCATCCGTGATGGGCAGGCTTTGCCCGCGCGCCCGATTATAGAACTGATCACGGAACCAGCGTAATGCGATCCCACCACCCCCGATATATGCCAGCGGATTCCATAATCCATGGATGACCGAACGCATAGTGATCAAGGCACGATTTTTGGTATCGGCCACAAATTTATTGGTGCACCCAGCCAGGACGGCCGCCGTACCTGCCACATCAAAAAGCATTCCAGGGTTCACAATGCCAGCACCCAAGGCATTTGCGGCAGTATCTCCCGCACCAGCTGCAATCAAAGTTCCTGAAACCAGACCAAATTCACTGGCAGAATCCTCCCGTACTTCACCGATAATGGTGCAGGAATCGATAATGCGGGGGAGTTTTTCCTGATCCAACCCGAATCGATCGCATAATTCAGCGGACCATACTTCCGATTGGGCATCAGAAAACCCTGAAAAATGGATGTAAGTATGGTCGATGAATGCCTGATCGAATGGTAAACCGGCGATCCTACCAGCCACATAGCCTCCGGGCATCACAAATTTAGCTGTCTGCTGGTATATCTCAGGCTGTTCGTGCTTCCACCACAGCATCTTGGGGCCATGGTCACAGGTGGGTGGGCAGCCTGTGAGCTGCGTGATGCGATCACCAGCTTCCTTATCCATCCACTCGATATAAGGTTGGCAGCGCATATCCAGCCAGGAGTCAAACCTGGCGACAGGTTTGAAATCTTCTCCCAGTAATCCAACGCCAGCCATTTGTGAATCAAACGCAATTGCGGCGATGGCGCGTGGGTCGACACCGCTGGATTCCACACATTTCCGCACAGTCTGGGCAGCAGAAGTGTAGAAATCTTCATTTTCCTGCTCCACAACACCCGGCGTGGGATAAAAAAGTGGGACCTCAACGGAGGCTTCGGAAATAAGCTTCCCGTCAATCTGATAGAGCGCAGCTTTGGTACCGCTGGTTCCTAGATCAACGCCTATCAGATATTTCTTTTGCATTCTTTTCCCAAAGATTTCCTAGATCAATATGCATCCTATCAACCGTTTTAATTATTTCGAAACCCCATTTGCTGAGCGCACCTTTGAGGCAGCAGATAAGCTGCCCGCAAGGTCAACGGACTTCGAGTTCGATTCGCGCAACCTGACCAGCTCGACTTCAAAGCGCGACCGGTCGCCGCGGTGGAGGGCATGATAGTATTCGATCGGCTGCCCATCCTCTGAAAAGCTGACACTATCCAGCATCAATAATGGGGCTCCCCGGTCAATACCGAGCAATGCGGCTTCGTGCTCATTTGCCAGCACAGCTTCGATGTAACGCTGTCCTTTGGCAATAAAAATGCCACATTCCTTTTCCAGATATTCATAGAGTGAGCGATTGGTCAAATCAACTTCGGATAGGCCTGGGCAGATCTCAAATGGAATATAGGTGGTGACCAGTTGAATAGGCTCGTCATTGATATATCTCAAACGCTGAATATCAATCACCCTTTCACCCGGTTTGATGCTGAGAAAACGGGCTACTTTCTCGGAAGCTGGGCTTACATTTTGGTGAAGCACTTTTGAGCCCGGTTTCAGACCACGTTCCACCATATCCTGGTAAAAACCAGTCAGCTTTTGCACCAGCCCTTCACTGATTTTCGGCAGAGAGATGAAAGTACCTTTGCCTTTTTGGCGGGTAATCACACCTTCATATTCCAGCTCGCGCAATGCCTGCCTGACAACAGTACGGCTGACCTGATAATGCTCGCAGAGATCCTGTTCACCCGGAATTTGATCGCCTGGGGCCCATTCTGCTTGTTGAACCTTTTCCTTCAAAATATCTATAAGCTGAAGGTAGTATGGGATATGACTCTCAAAATTGATCGATTCTTTCATGGGATCCATCCCTTGAGATCAATAAGATTTGTTGTAATCCTGTGATTACAACTTATTATAGAAAGAAATCCCAGACCTGTCAATAGAATAATTGTAAGAACTCATATTGCTGGAAGTGGAAAATGATAGGCATTATAATTATTTTCATGCAAGTATGTTCATTTATGGTTGGCACGAATGCCAGTATTTCGCGAAAAATCGCTTTATCGGTTGGTGAACCATTCTCCCTTACTATCATCTGACATGGATGGTGCCCTTTAAAATAAATTCCAATATTGTTGAAATAAACACAGCAATTATGCGTCTATGTCTTGAACTATGATAAATTAATCGTTATAATAATGTTATCCTGTAATGACAGGTTCTCATCTCCAATGCTTAATAGAATAAAGTCAATGCGATTCCTCGCGAATGGATGGCTTAGAGGCAAAAACTGGGCTCAAATACAAGTAAATTCACCAATCTAATCTCAGGAGGCATAAAATGAAAGTCGGAATTGATAGTTATTGTTACCATCGGTTCTTCGGTGAAGTATATCCAGATCAGGAACCCCCTGCAAAAAATATGACCATGCAGGATTTTCTCAAACGCGCCAAAGAATTGAATGTAGATGGGGTATCGCTTGAATCGTGCTTCTTCCCTGCGAAAATCGACAAAGCCTGGTTCAAAGACCTGAAAGCACAATTGGACGAGTATAAAATGGATCGTGTATACGCCTGGGGTCACCCGGATGGTCTTGAACGCGGCCAGAATTGGACAGCCTACGATGAAATGGTGGCTGGCATCCCGAATGCCGTCGCGATTGGTGCGGATGTGATGCGCGTGGTAGGAAGCAGCTTGATGTTCAGGCACGAACCGCACGGACCCCAGGTGGAAGCTCTGGTAAAAATGTTCAAAAAAGCGGTTCCAATTGCCAAAGACCATGGTGTTAAGATGGCGGTGGAGAACCACATCGACTTCACCAGTGACGAAATCTTACAATTGCTGGAGATGGTTGATTCAGAATACTTTGGTCTGAATTTTGACACGGGTAATTTTCTTCGTCTGCTCGATGACCCCGTGAAAGGGATGGAAAAGCTTGCCCCGTATACTTTTGCTACCCATGTTAAAGACCTGATGCCAGATAAAAACGCTCGACCAACCGATTGGCACTTCTTCGCCGGTGTACCGGTTGGGATGGGCCTGATCAATAACCAGGCTTTAGCCCAAATGCTTCACAAAGCCAACTTTAAAGGCTTCCTGGCAGTAGAAATTGACCACCCGCACACGGATTGGACCGGTCGGGAGGATGAAGCAGTTGCATTGAGCGTCAAGGCATTGAAAAAAATTGCCTCCGAATTGAATTAAATACACTCTCCACACGAGTGTAATAAGCACACAATTGGGAAGAGATAATGAGAGGAGAGGAAGCCTTGAAAAAAGTAAATGTTGCGATCATTGGAACCGGCTTTATGGGTAAAGCCCACAGCAACGCCTGGGGTAGAACGTCCAAGTTTTTTCAGCTTGGGATTACACCGGTGATGAAGGTAGCTTGTGACACAGAAGTGGAATGTACCACTACTTTTGCTGACAACTGGGGGTGGGAGGCAATCGAGACGGATTGGCACAAGGTGGTTGAGCGTAAGGACGTCGATGTGATTGATATCTGCACACCCACCTGGTTACACCAAGAGATTGCGATTGCAGCCGCACAAAATGGGAAGCATATCTTCTGCGAAAAACCCATCACCTTATCGTATTCAGGTGCCAAAGAAATGTATGAGGCTGCAGAGAAAGCCGGAGTGGTGCATTACCTGAACCACAACTACCGGCGGGCTCCGGCGATTACATTTGCCAGGCAATTGATCGATGAAGGAAAGATCGGAACGATCTATCATTGGCGTGGAACTTACCTGCAAGACTGGATCACCGACCCGAAATTCCCCCTGACCTGGCACTTACAAAAGAAATTCGCGGGTGCTGGCCCTCATTATGATTTGAATTCTCATAGTGTTGATCTCGGGCGTTACCTGGTGGGGGAAATCACGGCGGTGACGGCAATGATGAAGACATTCATCACCGAAAGACCGTTACCCGGCATAGGGGCCGGTACTTTCAAAGCTGGAACCGGGGCAACAGATATGGCCAAGGTCACTGTGGACGATGCCGCCTTCATGCTGGCTGAGTTTGAAAATGGTGCCCTGGGATCCTTTGAAGCCAGCCGGTTTGCCAGCGGGCGTAAAAATTATAACTATTTTGAAATTTACGGCAGTAAGGGCAGCCTGGTGTTCAATCTTGAGCGGATGAACGAGCTTCAATATTTGAACCTGGCGGATGCTGCGGACGAGCAGGGATTTCGGACAATCCTGGTGACGAATTCCACGCATCCATACGTGGCAGCCTGGTGGCCACCCGGACACATTATCGGCTATGAGCACGCGTTCTCGCATGCCATCGTAGATTTCCTGACGGCGATTGAAAAGGGCACCAAGATTTCACCGAACTTCTACGATGGAATGAAAGTTATGCAGGTTTTGGAAGCAGCAATCCAATCTGCAACCACTGGTCGAAAAGTAACCGTCTCCGATGTCAAGTAAAGCTTGGATTGGCAATCAAGATATTACTGGTGATTTTATAAGGAGGGACAGGTTGCTTTAGACCCCTGTTCCTCCTTTGTTTGACCTACGGATGGTGATCAGTTATTGAAGAGCTAGAAGGAGATTATTATGAAAGCAAAACTTGTTCCAATTTACTTTAAAACTGTCGATGATCCTGCATTCTCAACCCAATTAATAAAACTGCACGCGCTTCTCGCGGAGGAAGCTGAGATATTAGAACCAGTCTTTTTGGGAGAAAAACTGCCCGATGCAGACGGGGTGATCTTCCCGGAGATGCTGGGGCAAGCCTATCGCCTGCTGGATAAAATCAAGAAGCTGCCCCAGCCACTCTTGATAGTGACCTCCGAATTTGGTACTGTCTCGATGTGGGATTGGGAAATAAACAGCTACCTGACTGCCAAAGGTGTGAAAGTCATTGGCCCCACAGATCTCGAAAAAACCAAACAGGTCTGCCGGGCTTTTGCATTAAAACGCCAGTTGAAACAATCAAAAATTTTGGCCTACCAGGATAACCCTGCCAGCGGCACCGGAAAACAGGATGATATCTTCAAACGATTTTACTGGTGGGAACCGGAATGTATTGAGGCCATTGAGAAAAAATATGGAGTTACGGTTATAAAGAAGAGCTTCAAAAAGTTGGGACAGGATGCAAGTGCGATTTCGGATGAAGAAGCGCAAAAGGTGTGGGAGCAACGCAAAGCCAATACACCGATCGGAAAAATGACAAAACGAGCAATATTAAGCGCGGTAAAGGTCTACATGGCGGTCAAGAGAGACCTGGACCAGGACCCTAACATCATCGCAGCTGGGATCAATTGTCTGAATGAATCCATGTTCTCGGATACAACTCCGTGCCTGGCATGGAATTTTCTATACGAAGATCAACGGCTTGTTTGGGGCTGCGAAGCTGACCTGGTTTCAATGCTCACCAAAGTCCTGATAGGGAAAACCATCGGAGTCCCCTTCATGATGACCAACCTGTATCCATTCCAGATGGGATACGCGGCATTAAAACACGAACACATCCCATACTTCCCTGAGGTTGAGGGAGCACCAGAGAATTATATCCTGGCTGCCCACTGTGGATATTTTGGTGTGGTTCCACAATCCTTCTCAACCGAATGGAAGCTGCAGAAGAAAGTACTGGCGATTGTCGATGATAATGCGACAGCAATTAACGCCCGCATCGCGGAAGGTGATATTACCCTGGTAAAACTGATGCCACCCTTTGATCGCTGGTCGATTGTGGAGGGTGAGCTGCCGAAGTATGCACAGTTTGAGAATTCGGATTGTCTGAATGGTGCTGTCATTCATGTGCCGAATGGGAAAAAGTTGGTCAATGACCTGGTTTCACATCACTACATAATTACCAATGGTCATAACTTGAACGAGCTGGAAATGGTATCAAAAGTATTCGGGATGGAATGTATCACCCTATAGTGGCAGGGAAGATATACTCTTCAAGGATATTGTATTGCCAGGGTGCCATAAAATAAGGCCAACTAATAACCGAATATGTCATAAGTAGTACTGATTTGCGCAAAAGATATTGACATCTGAGTACATCGGGCTATAATGATATGTAATCCTGTAATTAACACTTCTACACATTGGAATGCTTCGGTTCAATACACAGGCCAGAAATTATTTTGATCTGGCATAATGATCAAGTGATCGCCGTATCATGCACCAGGTGCCCTTTCGTATGCGTTGATCAATAATGACTATCCTGCTATTTATAAAGCGAGCCATATTGTAAATGGGAATAGCCCGAGAAGTGCTGAACAAGAGAGTTAGAACCATCACCTCACTGGAAAAACCGGTAAGGCAGTTCCAGGTTGAGGCATCATCCAATCAATACTTCATCACCACTTCAGAAAAAATAGTGGTCGATTTGATCCGAAAATATGGCGAGTTCTCAAAATCGGATCTGGTCACTTTCACCGATTATTCACGCACCAAGGTCACCTGTTGCATTGATTCTCTGCTCACTAAAAAAATCATTGAAATAAACAATGTCACAGAATATACTGGCGGACGACGTTCCAAGAACTTCAGCCTGAACGGTGACTTTGGACTGGTGGCGGGTGTAGATATAGGTGCCACCAGCATAGATCTGGGTATCGCGGATTTTTCAGGCAAGCTGCTGGTGCGATTTTCAGAGCCCGCCTCCGTTAAAGATGGGCCGATTAGAATATTGGGGCGGGTATGCTCTCTGCTTGAAAACCTACTCCACCAAAAAAATTTAAGATCTGACACACTAATGGGCATCGGCGTTGGTGTCCCGGGTCCGGTAGATTTCACCGTGGGCACCCTTGTGTCACCGCCCATCATGCCTGGATGGGACCGGTATCCAATTATCCAAACCATACAACAATGGTTCCCAACTTCAAATGTCGTCGTTGACAATGATGTTAATGTAATGGCCCTGGGAGAAATTTGTGAGGGTGCTGGCAGAGGTGTGGATAACCTGATATTTGTAAAAATTGGAACTGGAATTGGTGCTGGAATTATCTGCGACGGGAAAATCTACCGCGGTGCCAGTGGCTGTGCAGGCGATATTGGTCATATTGGAGTTTATAAAACCGGTCCATTGTGTCATTGCGGTAATAGAGGTTGTTTGGAAGCAATCGCGGCTGGTCCGGCAATCGCTGAACGCTCATTGGAAGCAGCCCGGGCTGGAAAGAGCCCAATTCTGTTGAAGTATTACGAAAGAAACGGGAACATCTTACGTGCGGAAGATGTGGGCAATGCCTCAAGAGAAGGGGATGCATTGGCGATTGAGGTTATTCGCGAAAGTGGACAATTTATTGGTGATGTACTGGCTGGCCTGGTGAATTTTTATAATCCGGGCATGATTGTGATTGGCGGAGGAGTAAGTAACCTGGGTGACCTGCTACTATCCTCCATACGCCAGACCGTCTTGCGCCGTTCTCTGCCTTTGGCAACCCGTGATCTGCTGATTGTTTTTTCGGAAATAGGACCGGATGCCGGAGTGATCGGTGCGATTAATCTTGCCATGGACAATATCTTTATATTTTCAACCAGCCGCGTCGATGCCAACGCAGGATGAGGAGCAAGCGATGAAGTTCGGAGTCAATTCATTTGTTTGGGTATCCCCCTGCACAACGGAGGCGGTGATTGAATTGGCGCCGAAAGTAAAATCCATGGGATTCGACATCCTGGAAATTGCTTGCGAAAACCCCGAGTTGCTAGACATTCCTTCCATAAAAGAAGCGATTGCAAAAAATCGACTGTCGGCGATCATTTGTGGCGTATTCGGTGCAGACCGTAATATCTGCAGCCCCGACCCGAAGATCCGCACTAACGCACACGAGTATACTCTCTGGCTGATTGATGCTGCTGCTCAGCTTGGCTCGCAAGTGATTTGTGGACCGATTTATTCCGCGGTTGGTAAAGCTCACCTGGAGGATAGTGGCGACAGGAAGAGGGAATGGAATTTAGCTGTCACAGAGATACGCAAATTGGCAGATTATGCCGCTCTGCAGGGCATAAAACTAGCTCTTGAGCCTCTGAACCGATTTGAAACCGATATGATCAATACGGTTTCTCAGGGGCTGGACTTCATCAAGGATGCAGATCGGGACAATATTGGTCTACACCTGGATACATTCCACATGCATCTTGAGGAAAAAAGCAGCCCGAATGCTATTCGTATGGCTGGAAGTAAAATCTATCACTTCCATGCCTGCGAAAATGACAGGGGTATACCGGGGACTGGTCAGGTGCACTGGCAAGGGATTGCAGCGGCATTAAAAAGTGTGAATTATCAAGGTCCGATTGTGATTGAATCTTTCACCTCACAGGTAAAAGAGATTGCCCGGGCAGTAAGCATCTGGCGCGTTATCGCTCCCAGCCAGGATGCAATTGCCCAGCAAGGTCTGCAATTTTTGCAATCATTATTTGCATGACCAGCGGTCATCGTTGGCGAGGTAATCGATATGGCAAATGAACCTGATGAATTAAATCCAAAATCCCCTGAAAGCATCCAGCCGACAGTGGAAGTTCAACACATTTCCAAGCGTTTCCCGGGTGTGGTCGCGCTTGACGATGTCTCCCTTCAATTCTTCCCTGGTGAGATCCATGCCGTCGTTGGTGAGAATGGTGCAGGTAAGTCTACCCTGATGAAAATATTGTCCGGCGCTTATACGCCTGACTCTGGAACAATTTACCTGAGTGGTGAAAAAGTAACTTTCTCTCACCCCAAGGAAGCGCAGATGAAAGGGGTCAGCATCATTTACCAAGAGTTCAACCTGCTACCTGAGCGCACTGTTTCCCAAAATATCTTCCTTGGCCGTGAACCTTCAACACTGGGATCTCTCGATACTCGTAGGTTGAACAAGCAGGCAGTGGATGTTTTGAAAGAAATCGGCATAGAGAAAATGATCTCGCCTACAGCCCAGGTGAGCAGTTTGTCAGTTGCCGAACAACAACTGGTTGAAATTGCGAAGGCAATTTCCTTCAAAGCAAAAGTACTGATCATGGACGAGCCCACTGCTGCATTGACCTATACAGAGGTAAATCTGCTCAATGACCTGGTCGGTCGAATGAAACAGAAGGGAATGTCGATCATATTTATTTCCCACCGCTTGAAAGAGGTTTTTGATCTCGCCGAAAAAATCACAGTATTAAAAGATGGAAAATTCATTAAAACCGTCAACAAGAAAGATGTAACACCGGCGGATGTGGTGTATCTGATGGTTGGACGTACCCTTGACCATTACTTCCCGCCATTGGGAAAGCCTGAGGACATTGGCGAGGTGGTATTGAGAGTCAAAAATGCTTCAAACCAAATATTATCAGATATCAGTTTTGAGCTTCGCAAAGGAGAAGTGCTGGGTATCGCCGGATTACAGGGGTCAGGACGAACAGAATTAGCGCAATCCTTATTTGGGGTGGTGCCATTCAAATCAGGCACGATTGAGCTGCACGGTAAAGCTATAGCCGTCAAGAGCCCATTCAAGGCGATCAAGAACAAGATGGGGTTCGTCACCGAGGATCGAAAATCAGAGGGTATCGCCCCCAGGCAGCCCATTCGAGATAATATGCTTTTAACCGTCCGTGCTGTGAGGGCTTTATTTGGGATGATCTCCAAGGATGGAATCGGAACGTCGCGTAAACTTGTCCCAATGCTGGGTAAACAGGTCGATATAAGAACCGACTCGTTTGACCGCGAAGCTCAATACTTGAGTGGTGGAAATCAACAGAAAGTGGTACTAGCCAAGTGGCTGGCTTCGGATGCGAACGTGTTTATATTTGATGAGCCAACCCGCGGCATCGACGTTGAATCGAAGGCAAGTATCCACGACATGATTCGGGCATTAACGAAAAAAGGCACAGCAGTTTTAATGATTTCTTCTGAACTACCAGAAATCATCGGAATGAGCGACCGAGTGATTGTAATGTCAGAACGCCGGATTGCTGGTGAACTCCCTGCAAAATCTAGTGAACAAGAAATCATGCTGATGGCAACTGGCCATGCGAAAAGTAACAACCCCGAGATTACAACCTCAGTAGGAGAGGTATGACATGACCACTGCAACTGTTTCTGGAAATGGGTTGCGAAGGATCCTGCGTTCTGTTCACGTACCACCAGTCTATTTCTTCCTGATTCTCGTTTTCGTTGCAGGCGGAGTATTGGACCAAATCCTTGCGGATGGCCAGATCTTCAGTAATCCGGCGATCATGATTAACATCGTGGTCCGGTCTGTGGCATTGGG
This sequence comes from uncultured Chloroflexia bacterium, assembly GCA_963725685.1. Lineage (GTDB taxonomy): Bacteria > Chloroflexota > Anaerolineae > Anaerolineales > UBA4823 > FEB-25. The sequence continues at coordinate 398,796 of CAVRYZ010000008.1, read as the reverse complement.
TATTATAGCTGTTGGACAGACCCTGGTAATTATTGGCGCATCCATTGATCTTTCCGTTGCTTACACGATCAGCATCACTGCGGTCATGTCGTCCTATATCATGCAAGGAAACACTGCCAATGTACCCATGGCGATCTTGTTGGTCTTTGCCATCGGTGCAGCAATCGGCCTGGTAAATGGGGTGACGGTCACAAAATTCAAGGTCAATCCCTTTATCGCCACCCTGGGCACCAGCCTGATCATAAAAGGCATCATCAATGCAACTTTTTCCAATTACACTGGAAGTGTTCCGAAAAGTTTTGAATACTTTGGTTACGGAACGATCGGGCACATACCTGTCTCCATTATTATCCTTCTTATCATCGTCCTGGCAGGCTGGTTCTTACTAGCCAGGACGAAATTTGGAGCTCATCTATACGGAGTAGGTGGAAATGCTGAGGTTGCCCGCCTTTCTGGTGTTAGAACCGATCGAAGTCTTAATTGGCGCACACATTATCTGCAGTATGACCGCAGTCCTGGCGGGATTGTTCCTGGTCAGCCAGATGCGTTCCGGTGCCCCTTGGGTTGGTCCGAACGGAGTCTATGATCTAAACTCAATCGCCACAACTGTAATTGGTGGCACTGCCCTGGCAGGCGGAAAGGGTGGTGTGTGGAGTACACTTGGCGGAGTATTGATTTTTGGTGTTCTGGAAACGGTATTCAACCAGCTGGGTGTGAACCCATATCTCAAAACGGTCTTTCAAGGAGCTATCATCGTTCTGGCCGTAGCCAGCTATACGGTGCGCTCAAGGAAAGAAGCGGCTTAAGGAGTAGATGGAATGACGACCACTACGGTTGGCTCTCAAAAAGAATTCTCCAAAGCCTTAGGGAAAATTTGGTCTTGGATTAAAAAAATCCCGCCAGTCTACCCCGTTTTCTTTATCATTTTTATAACATTGGGGATTCTCAATCCCACTAAATATCAATCGGTGAATGGAATTATGACCTTTCTGCGTACGGCGTCACCACTGGCAGTGATTGCAATCGGTGAAATGCTGGTCTTGGCCTCAGGTGGTTTTGATCTGTCTGTTGGGGCGATCGTCACCCTTGTCGTCCTGGTAAGCTCAAAACTGCTGGCTAATGACCCTGCCAATGCATATCCCGCCATATTGACCATGCTGGTGATTGGCAGCTTGATCGGATTGGGAAATGGCCTGGTGGTCAGCTACCTGAAGGTCCCTTCCTTCATTGCCACTCTTGGAATGATGTTGCTGGTTCGAGGTGGTGCCTTATACTATGTAGGTGGCGCTCCCCAAGGCTACCTGACGGATAATTGGCGGGCTTTTGGTCGAAATTACTTTGAGAATATTCCTTTGTTAGGCAGGATTCCGATTGCATTGATTATATTGATCGTACTTGCAATCTTTGCCTACATCATATTCAACCGCACTAATTTCGGAAAACAAATCCTGGCAATTGGTGATAATGTCCGCGCAAGTCAGTTATCCGGTGTCAGGGTCAGATTGGTGCGTGTTATAACCTTCATTATCTGTTCTATACTAGCAGTTATTGGTGGTGTGTTGATCGGTGGGTATGGTGGGGTGAATGTTACCATTGGTGAGGGACTGGAAATGCAGGCAATTGCTGCCGGTGTGGTTGGTGGAGTGTTATTGGGTGGAGGCAAAGGGTCGGTGCCGAATGCCATTTTTGGTGCATTTACCTTGCAGGCGATTGTTAATCTGCTTAACTTACTCGGGTTGCCCAAACCTTACACAGATGCAGTTCAAGGCTTGATCATTATTGGTGCGGTTGCTTATGTTGGTCTTACTTCACAGAGGAAAAAGTAACCCCAAATAATAATCTCGCTGCCCACATTGGTCTGATAGAATTATCTGCGAGAACAGTTGTGCAAACAGGAGGTGCATATAAAAAAATAAGTAAGGTATAGAAAGTAAAGATTGAAATACAAAATTTTTCGAAAATTTTTGGAGGAGAATTACAAATGAAAAAAAGTATTTTGTACGTCGTTTCTTTGTTGGTGATCTTCAGCATGCTGCTGGCTGCATGCCAGACTGCTACCCCTGCAGCCACCGTAGCCCCTGTAGTCACCGAAGCCCCAGCCGTGGTAGCTGAAAATCCCGGCCTTAAATTAGATGCCGCCAAAGTGGCAGCTCAATTCTTTGATGAAGCGGAATACCAAAAATCAATAGAACTGATGACCAAAGCACCGCTGAATCCGGATCAACCGATCTACCTGCAATATCTTGAGAATAATCCTACAAGCATAAAGGATTATCCCCAATATGCCGCCTTCGCCGCGAAAGCGCCTCCTTATAATGTCTGCTTCTCCAATGCTGGCGTCAATAACCCTTGGCGTGTGGTTGGTTATATTGATATTCGCGAGCAGGTAGAAGAGCTCCGCACACAGGGTTTGGTCAAGAACTTCTATCATCTGGATGCCCAGGGTAACGATGCCAAGCAAATCGCAGATATCCAGGATATCATCAATACCCCCGGAAAATGCGACATCTTGATCGTCGCCTCGAACACCAGCGAAGCCCTGACCCCCATGGTTGAGAAGGCTTGCGAGGTCATGCCCGTAGTTCAGTTTGACCGCTATGCTCAAACCGACTGCCCGGTTGTCTCCGAGCGTACCATCGGTGGTTATGCCTTCGGTATTTCCGGTGCCAAATTCATCGTCGACAATCTTCCCGAGGGTGGCAACGTGCTCGCTTTCCGCATTCTCCCTGGTGTGGACGTGTTGGAACAGCGTTGGGGTGCGGCTCGTAAGATCTTCGAACAGAACCCGCAGCTCAATGTCATTGGTGTGGAATTCGTAGCCTATGATTCCTTCAAGGCCAGCACCGTGGTGAGTGATTACCTAGCGCTGTACGGAAAAATCGATGCCGTATGGATGGACGCTGGCGGTACAGCTGTTGCCGTACTAGACGGCTTCAAAGATGCTGGTGCTCCCTTCCCGAAAGTCATGGTTGGTGAAGACCAGGAAGACTACCTGAAGTACTGGAAAGCCAACAACCTGACTGCGATTGCTCCAACCTTCCCGACCTTCCAGTGGCGCACTGCGGTATTATCCGCTGTTATGTTCCTGAAAGGCGAGACTGTCCAGCATCATTGGTATATGCCTCAGCCGGAAGTCGTTGCAGCTAATTTGGATACATACATCAACGATGCTATGCCTCCGCTACATTATGCACTGTGCGGCTGTGAAGATATGACCAACTATCCAGCCTCCTGGGAAAAGCCCGACATCAACAAGTACGTGGACGTGATGCCGTAAGACTGGATTTTTCTTCGTTCTAAATTTGAGCCTGCTCGATCTTTGAGCAGGCTCATCTAAAATAAATAGGATTTCACTTCAAGGAGTTCAACACACATGATTGAAATCGGATTTCATACAGATGCCTTCAACAGCAGCTACTGGAGTTTTGAGCAAAGCTTGCAGTGGGCACAAAAGAATGATGTCCACTGGATTGAATGTGGAATGATTGATGGTGTGAGCTGGATCCATGGATTGGGCTACCAGCCGCATGTAGCCATGTGGGAAGATCCCATGATGTGGCGCGACAAAGCAGCCAGCTATGGCGTTAAGTTCTCACAGATTGATGCTGCCTTCCCGCTGTCTTTGCCAATTGGGACCAGCTTGGGAGTGGAATATGTGCTGCGGACGATCCGGTGGGCTTATCTGGCAGGCTGTGACCATATCGACACCACAGATGACCGCTTCGCCCCAAAGGGGATTACAACAGAAAAGTCCCTCGAGATCATGAAGCGTGCATATGGGCAGATCCTAGAAACTGCTGAACGTTATAAAATGATCATCGACATTGAACCACATGGCTACTTCACCACCAAGCCTGAGTTCATGGAAAAAATGCTGGCCTTTGTGGATAGCCCTTATTTGCGCATGAATATGGACACGGGCAACACGTTCATTGCCGGGCAGGATCCGGTCGCTTTTCTGAAAAAGTTTCAGAATAAGGTCAGTCATGTGCATATTAAGGATGTCAGCGAGTCATTAGCCGCTTCATTACGGGGTGAATTGACAGGCATTGCGGTCAGTCAATGTGCCATCGGTGATGGAGTCAATAAAGATAACATCAAAAAATGCTTTGACGTCCTGGTGGATATCGGTTACAACGGGGTCGTGAGCCTGGAGTGTGAAGGGCAAGGTGGGCCGATGATTGAAAAGAGCCTGGCTTTTGTGCGCGATCTCGTCAATGACGCCAACAAACGATTAGGTGCTTGATGCGTTGTCTTCACAAACAAGTTTATAAGGAGTAAAAATGGGAAAAATATATCTTGGTGTGAACATGGAATTTGTCCGCTCGCACGATAAGCCTTTTGCGTGGGGTGTTGAGAAAGCTGCTGAAATTGGATATCAGTATATTGAACCCATGGTACATTGGGGACGTGAATTACTAAGTGAAGCAGGTTATTTCCATAGCGTATCTATGTATGATGATCCATTAGGGGTGCGCGAACTGTGCGACAGACATAAGATCAAACTCTCTGGGCTCTCAGCACATACTCCCCTGTGCAAACCTGAGATTGGCGTTGAGTATCTCAAACAGGCAATCCGTTGGGCAGCCGATGCAGGCGCTCCAGTTGTAAATACCGACGAAGGTCCGAAGCCTTTGTGGACCACCAAAGAGATGGATTACACCTTGATGACTTATACCCTGACTGAAGCTGCGCGCGTAGCAGAAAGGCACGGGATTAAAATCGGTCTCGAACCCCACCAGCAATATTCGAAATCCATGGAGGGATTGGATAGCATTTATGCCCTGGTGAAATCACCTGCGATTGGGATTAATTACGACACTGGCAACAGCTATCTGGCAGGAACCACAGATACCTATGAGTGGCTAACTCACGTAGTGGATCACCTGGTGCACCTGCATGCCAAAGATATCAGCATGGCGCAAAGTGACGAAAAACTTGGAAGGGTTACTGGCACTCCCACCGGATGCGCATGTGGCGATGGGGTTGTGGATTGGAAGCGCATGATTAATATCGTCAAACAATGCCCCAATGATATCGTCTTTAGCGTTGAATGCGGCTCGGTTCCTGATGCCATCCGGAGTTTTGAGCATCTCAGCAAGCATATCTAATAACAGCCTTCTGGACAGGAGAAAATATGCGGATCGGTGTCTTCTCGGTTATCTTTCAACAGCTTCCCTTTGAGCAAGCCCTCGACAAGATCTTGTCCTACGGCGCGACAGCCGTTGAGATCGGTACGGGAGGTTTTCCCGGTGCGCATCACTGCCCGATTGACGAGCTGCTAGCAAGTGAAGAAAAACGTCGAGCCTATCTTAAAGCGGTGGAAGACCGCGGGATGATCATCAGCGCGTTCAGTTGCTATTGGAATCCACTCGACCCTAACAAAAGAATGGCTGTGGATGCAGATGAGCTCTTTCGTAAAACCGTTCGTTTGGCTGAAATGTACAGCATTCCGGCGATAAATGTGATGGCTGGCCTGCCTGCAGGCTCACCAACCGATATGATGCCCAATTGGGTCACCTGCCCGTGGCCACCCCATTTTCTTGAGATCCTGGATTATCAATGGAACAAAGTTGCCATCCCTTACTGGCGTAACGCCGCAAAATTTGCCCAAGATCACGGCGTGAAAATCGGTGTGGAGATGCACCCGGGTATGCTCATCTACAACGTTGAGACTATGCTGCGGATGCGCGCGGCGTGCGGTCAGGCGATGGGCTGCAATTTTGACCCGAGTCACCTCTTCTGGAACGGGGTTGACCCGGTGGCAGCCATTCGCAAGCTGGGTGATGCCATCGTGCACGTGCACGCCAAAGATTGTTATGTCGACCCGTACAACGTGGCAGTGAATGGCTGTAATGATCATAAGAATTACGCCGATATTCCCCATCGCTCCTGGACTTTCCGTTCCATCGGTTATGGTCACGATATAAAAGTGTGGAAGGATATCGTCTCAGCATTACGCATGGTAGGGTACGACCATGTGATTTCACTCGAGCACGAAGATGGGATGATGTCTTTTGATGAAGGCGTTAAAAAGGGTTTGGCAGCCTTACAAGAGGCAGTGACCGTGGAAAACCCCGGAGAAATGTTCTGGGCATAAATAATGAGACACAAGGATCGGGAGTGAGCCTGCATCCGGGGTTAGATTGGGCCGATAACAAAAGAAACATTGCTCCAAGATTATTGAGGTGCTACGGTGAGCGAACAAAGACGCAAACTCGAGATTATTCGTGCCTGGATGACCGGGCACAATATAGGAAGCCTGTATTTGCAGAATGCAGGTAGCTTCGCCTGGGCTACCTGTGGGGCAGCCTCTTATATTAATACGGCATCCACGAATGGGCTCGCTTCATTGTTAATTACAATGGATCGCCAGTATGTGGTCACTACCAATATTGAAGCCCCTCGCCTGGAAACAGAAGAACGATTGAGTGCCCAGGGTTGGGAGTTTCAAGTAACTCCCTGGCACACCAGCCAGGCGGATATTAAGAAATTATGTCCCAATGAGAATCTCGCCTCAGATGGTCCTTTTCCAGGAGCAATCGATCTTTCAGCTGACCTGGCCAGGTTGCGCGCCAACCTGACCCCAGAAGAGGGGGAACGCTTTCGTGAATTAGGGGAAATATGTGCGCGAGCCATGGATGCGGCCATTAAATCGGTCAGACCGGGCCAAACAGAATTCGAAATAGCCGCCAGGTTGTCTGCAGAAGCAGAAGGGCAAGGGGTGCAAGCAATCGTAAATCTTATCGCAACCGACGAGCGTATTTCCTATTACAGGCATCCATTACCGACTGCCAAAAAGCTCGAAAAATATGCCATGCTGATCCTGTGCGGGAGGAAATACGGTCTGGTTTGCTCATTAACCCGCCTGGTGCATTTTGGTACACTGGCGGATGAATTGAAACGCAAAATGGAGGCATGTGCCAGGATCGATGCAGGCTATATTGGGTCCACACGCCCAGGGGTCACGCTGGGAGATATTTTCAGCCAAGCAGCGGCAACCTACGCCGCGACTGGCTTCCCTGACGAGTGGCAGAAACATCACCAGGGTGGTCCATCGGGATATGAGCCGCGCGAATACCTGGCAGTCCCGGGGTCTACCGATAAGGTCAGTATTGGGCAGGCATATGCCTGGAATCCTTCAATTACAGGCTATAAATCTGAAGATACGATCCTGGTGGGGGAAACCCATAACCAGATCCTGACCGAGATTCCCAATTGGCCAGCGATGATCATCGATGGCATCGCCCGGCCGGCGATTTTGGTGTTATCGTAACTGTCTTCGAGTAAATTCCTTAAAACGATTAGTACTCAAGGGGCAGTCTAAAAGTCAATATTTTGGAAAATATCCTAAAACGTAGCGGCGTAGGGGTGGGATTTGTACAAAATACACCAGAAAAATTTCCCCTACGCCCATGTGGTGCGCCTTTAGTCAGAGCGCAGGGGTAATCAATTATGATATTTTCGGAATTCCACCCCTGCGCATCTACTTTTGGGACAGCCCCTTCGTTGATCTGGATACAGACTCACTTTACCCTTTTGACCGTTGATTGGCGACTAACCACCCGGGGTTATCGAGCCAAGGGCAATGAAAAAGAATACCACCGTATCCATGCAGAAGTGGATGAACCACGCCCAGAAGAAACCGCGCGTCTCCAGCATGGATTTGCCGATCAGCCAGCCAGGAATGAATGCCATAACCACACCAAGGATGCCATAGGGCACACCATAAAAATGACCCAGGCCAAAATAAACTGCGGTCATCAGGAGGGCATGGACGGGGCCAACCGGGACTTCCAACGCGCCCAACCAGGGCGCCCGATAGAGCATCTCCTCCCCAAAAGCGTTGCTGAGGGCGAAGATGGGGACCAAAAGGACTAACGGGAATGCATTTTTTATGGATTCCAGGGAGGGTACATTTCCAAAAATCAGGCTGAAAGCGATCAGTCCCAGGCACATAGCGCCTGCAATCGCTGGACCCAGGATGCGCCACGAGGAAGACCTATTCATGATCAGCGGGATTGGTGCAGCCTGCGCATCCAGTGTTCCCTTCACGAAAAAGAATTTGTCCAACTGACGGAATAAAACCAGCATGATTAATACCAGCAGGATGCCAACTGTGAAACGCGGAATTTGCACAGAGGTCATCTGTTGTACGAATGAGCTTGCTCCAATAAACCAGGTTGAATGGGATAACGACTCGTATATCCAGCTGACGGACCATTCCAGCAGGTAGACCGCTAGGAGCACAGCAGAAAACCGCCATAATGCGCGCATATTCTTCCAAAGCAAGCAGACCAATAACAAGACGACGATCAACCCGACTTTGCCCCAGAATAACCAGGCTGGCAGGCTACCCGTCAATTCTCGGAAAAGGATGTCGGGGAGCAGAGAAATACCCAAGTGATGATCCAGGCAGCGGCAATGATTAACTTGTTTCCCGCCTTTGAATTGAATTGGGTCTGATTCATATATTTTTCCATCGTGTGCTAATCGCTACTATTTAGGGAATTATGTATGGATTGTCCGTCTAGAGACCGAAGCATTTATCCTCCGAAATTTGGGCTTTCAGCAATTATTTTAGAGGTTATCCTTTCTAAAAGACTCACCAGCATGTTCGTGTATTCCTGTGTTATCGTGACCAGAGATAATCGTCGAAAGAAACTAGTTGTGTAACACAGGATTATTAGCTTGGTTTATAATGGACTTAATTGGTCCTATATGCTTTCCTATCCATCTGGATAGGAAAGAACTCCCCAATCGATAGGGGTAATCATTAACCTGATAGATTAATATAATGATATCAGTAATTCACAATCAATCCAATGACCTGAAAGGACATACTATGAAAACCCGAACCATATTTATTTCTCTGCTTGTCATAGCTATGCTACTTGTTAGCTGCAGTGTCTTGAGCAACGCTGGTGTTAAGGCGATCACTCCGTCCAATGTGCTCATTAGTGAAAATCGCGATGTCAGTGGTTATAAAGCGATTGAATTCAGCACATTTGGAAAGATCAACATCATACAAGGTGATAAAGAGTCGCTTAACATATCAGGTCCCGATAACCTGGTCCCAGAAATCAGCACCACGGTGAATAACGGGACACTTATTATCAAGAATAAGGAAAATATCACTGTCACCTCATTTAATAATGCAGACATATTGACGTTCACGATTGTGGTCAAAGAGCTCACCTCCCTGGCAGTCAGTGGGGCTGGAGATGTCCAGATTGAAACGCTCTCAACCCCCAGCATGTCCCTGAGCCTCAGCGGTGCCGGGAAGGTCCAACAAAACCAAATTACAACCGATGATCTCAAGATCGCCATCAGTGGGCTTGGAGGAATTGATATTTCTGGTCAGTCTAGCCGGACAACGATTGATATATCTGGCGCCGGTAATGTAAATGCACCTGAATTAAAGACCCAGACGGCAAACGTCACCATCTCGGGATTGGGTGGCGCTACCTTGTGGGTGACAAACCAGTTGACCGGAGAGATCAGCGGCGCCGGTAATGTCTCTTATTATGGGAATCCCCAAACCAGCACAAATTCATCCGGATTAGGTAAATTTAGCTCACTTGGAAATAAATAAAACTTCCCAAATAAGCTATCCATTTAAATAGTACAAAACTCCCCTACCAAAGGGGAGTTTTGACTTTAATGATCATAGACTGAAATCAAACCCATTGATTTAATGGAAGGTCAGAAACAGTTATTTCGTCGTTTCGCGCTGGACGAGACCTTTTTGCCATGCATAGACTGCCACCTTGGTTCGATCAGCCAGGTGCAACTTGCTGAGAATGTTACTAACGTGACCTTTGACTGTATTCTCACTGATCACCAGTCTTTCAGCGATTTGATTATTACTCAGGCCGTTGGCAATTAGCTTAAGCACTTCCAGCTCACGCTCAGTAAGCTCAGTGAACATTTGGACAGCTTCGCCGTCTTCACCGCGTAGATTTTGCAAGACGCGCGCCGCCACGCGTGGGTGCAATGTGACCTCTCCTTTAGCGGCACGGTGCAAGGCATCCACCAGTTTGTCCATTTTCATATCTTTTAGAACATAAGAAATCGCCCCAGCCCTGAGCGCCGGGAAGATATGGATGTCTTCATGGTAGGAGGTGAGCACGACAACCTGGGTGCGGGGGCTGATGGTTTTTACCCGGCGAGTGGCCTCGACACCATCCATCCCAGGCATGATCAAATCCATCAGCACTACATCTGGTACTTGTTCAGTTACCAATGCGATGGCTTCTTCGCCAGAAGCCGCCTCGCCAACCACAGAAAACTCAGGTAATGTTTCCAGGTACGCGCGGATTCCATTGCGGACAACCTCATGATCATCAACGATCAGGATTGTGGTTGGGTGAGCCATGCTGACCTCCATTATTACCATTGAGGGTAGGTAATTCTTTATACATTGGCGCCCATATCCGGATTTGGGTGCCTTTACCAGGGGCACTTTCTATCACAATGCCCCCACCGATCATAACGGCGCGTTCTTGCATCGTCCGCAAGCCCACACCTGCCGGTTTTTGGTTGGGATTAAAACCGCAGCCATTATCACTGAGCACCATCTCAACAGTCTTTTCATTGTAATTCAAATCGATGGTCACCTCACTGGCATGGCTATGCCGGGCGATATTAGCCAGGGATTCCTGGATGATTCGATACAGTGCCTGCTCGATTTCCAATGGAAGATGGCATTCTTGATTGACTTTCAGGTCGACATGGATCTCATTGCGGTTTTCCCACTCATAAAGATATTCGCGTATGCTCGTGATCAGCCCTTTCTCCTTGAGCGCCATTGGATACATTTCCTGGATCAGAAAGGTGAGTTCCTGGATCACTTCATACACCAGGTCTTCAACTTCATCCAGGTGGCTTCTCGCAGCGCTGGATTTACGCGACATCATGCTGCGCACCGCCCCCAGCTGTGCCAGGGCAGCAAAGGCTTTTTGCTTTGCGCTGTCGTGCAGGTCGCGCGCTAAGCGGTTGCGTTCTTCGATAATAGCCAGTTCTTTGGTCTGCTCGAACAGTTTCTCAATCTCTTGGGTGCGTTCTTCTACCTGTCGTTTAAGATCACGGTTATAGCCTTCTATACTGCGCACACGCAAGCGAAAACCAGCAAAGATCACACCTGCTACCAGCAGCACAATAATGCCGCGGAACCACCACGTTTGCCAGACCGCCGGGATAACAGTCAATGCGATTGCTAAACCTTCATCATTCCAAATACCATCGTTGTTGGAACCCTTGATATGAAGGGTGTAGGTGCCACCAGGCAGATTTGTGTACCGTCCAAAGTTATATGACCCATTGACGACCCAATCCTGGTCGAATTTATCCATGCGGTATGCGTATTGGTTCTTTTCAGGATTCGAGTAACTTAGGGCTGCATATTCGAACTCAAAGTAATTGTACGGCCAGCGCAAGATCACTTTCTGCAGGTTCTCGGATGTTTGGGTAACTTTGACCGGTTCTCCACCTTGTGTAAAGTTAGTGAGCACAATTGGAGGCACATATTCATTGCGTTGAATCTCTTGTGGTTTAAAAATATTGGTCCCAGCAATCCCTGTAAAAATAATTTCGCCTGTGCGAGTTTTCGCGAAGGCTAATGAGTTGAATTCATTACTCTGCAAGCCGTCGTTGTAATCGTAATTTTGCACGCTGACCGTACGCGGGTCGAACCGTGAGATGCCATAATTGGTGCTTAACCAGAGATAACCCTGATCGTCTTCTACAATCGCGTAGATGACGTCACTCGGTAGACCATCTTTCACCGTGTAATGGGTGGCTTCTCCGCTCTGTGCATCGAACCGATTCAGCCCCTCATTCGTTCCCAGCCACATCACGCTATTGCGATCCTGCATGATCATCAACACAGAATCGTTGCTGATCGACTTTGGATCTTCGGGATCGTGGCGGAAGTGAGTGAATTGCCCGGTTTTCTGATCCAACCTGCTCAAACCACTCTCGTACATGCCCAGCCAGATTTCTCCTTCCTGGCTCTCAAAGATGTATGAAACATTGGGATGGCTTAGGCTGGTCGGATCTTCAGGAATATGCTTATAGTGAGTGAAGAGGCCAGTGCTGCGGTCCAAGCAATCCAACCCTGTGGGCATGCCAATCCACAAAAGACCCTGGCTGTCTTCCAGGGTGAAACCAACCATGCGACCGTTCAGGCTATTGGGGTCGTCAGTTTTTTCTTCGTTGTTTACGTAATGCGTGAACTTCCCCGTTGTAGGGTTGAGGGCATTTAACCCGTGTGCACTGCCAATCCATATCATACCATCGCGGGTTTCGCTGACCGTCCACACGAAATTATCCAGCAGGCTGTTATCAGGGTTATATGGATCTTGACGGTAGAGAGTATAGTCGCCGGTCTCACGGTTCAGGCGGAGCAAGCCCTCACTGTATATGGTGAACCAGAGTTGCCCGGTTTGATCTTCGATCAAACCAAAAGAGCTGATGTTCTTGGGATTGCTCGGATCATATTGTAAGATAGGAAATTTGTTACGGCCACGGTCCAGTTTGTTCACGCCCCCGCCAAAGGTGCCAATCCAGAGGATTCCTTCTCGGTCCTCATACAATGAAAGAATGATGGAATTGCTTAGGCTCGTGGAATCACCAGTTTTTGGTCGATAAACGATAAAATACCCACTCTGGCGGTCCAGCAGGTTAAGCCCATCGTTAGTGCCTACCCACAGGTTACCACTCCGGTCTTCCAAAATCGCCTCTACGCTTGAGCTGCTGAGGCTACCTTGAACCTTGGGGTCAGAGGTGAAATGCTCGAAGGTCAACGCCAGGCGATCCAGGCGTTCCAACCCCTTCTCAGTACCCAACCACAAATCGCCATTGTGATCTTCAAAGAGGCTATTGACGTTTTTCCCTATCAGGCTGGTAGGATCTTTGCTGTCATGCGTGAAATGGATGAAGGATCCTGTTGACTGATCCAGATAAGATAAGCCTGCCTGGGTGGCGATCCACATCACACCTGAGCGATCCTGGAGAATATCATTAACGCCGTTGTGGAGCAAACTGGAAGCGTCGTCAGGGTGATTGCGAAAATGAGATAGAAAAACTCCCCGCTGCGGATCGTAGACATCCAGACCACCATCGCTGCCTATCCAAAGCATACCCTTCTGATCTACCTGCAGGGTGCGAATGCAGTTCCCGCCCAGGCTGTCAGGGTCCTTGGGCTCGTGTATCAGATGGGTAAACTGACCATCCAGATAGTCATAGCGGTTAAGGCCGCCAATCATGGTGCCGATCCATAAGCTACCGCTTGTATCTTCAACAATGGTGTTGATCATGCGATCGTTCAGGCTGGAAGGATCATCTGGATCGGGGCGAAAAATGGTGAAATGATACCCGTCATAGCGGTTTAAACCATCTTGTGTCCCGAACCATAGATATCCCTGACTATCCTGGTAGGTCACACTAACCACGCTCTGAGAGAGGCCTTGTTCTATCGATAGGGATACAAAGCGTAAAGGGGTGTTCGGCGGAATTGAAGTTGGATCAGTTGGAGCGCTATGAGCAATCTCGTATGCAGGCATACTGGCTGCCAGTACCAATATGCAAGCCAGACAAAAATAGCGGATCAACGATTCGGATGGCTTCATCTCATTTTATAGGGTTGAAAACAACCGATGAATTCTCTTGTTACAGTATATTATATTTTCCTCCTTTTTGGCTGAACCATAGGGACGATTTTATACCCTACGCCAGAGGGATGCCTGGGTGTCTACGAATAGTTCTGGCGAGGGGTGAGTCTACGAAAGGATGGGGGGTGTAAATCCCCCCCATCGCATGAGGAGAAATCCGAATTAGGTCTCGTGCTAGTTGGGGGATTTATCTGTATAGTTGAATCGTTCAAGGATTGTTTTTAGATGTCCATAAAACTATATTCTCTGGCCGATTGTCGTTCTCTCGCGAACAGCGATCTTAGTACCAAATAATATCCGCTCTCTGTGGTCAATCCACATGTGATCGCCACAATCATCACCGAGATTGAGTTCGCCTGACCCAAACTAATTTGAGAGCACAAGTTGAATCTTTTACGGAGGGATATATGGCTACCCAAACAGTTGCTTACAAACCAGTAGTATTTCGCTCCACGCTGACGAAATCATTCGCCAGAAAATTCGACGAATTGTTCAGACGCTTCATCCCCCGTCCATGCATGATCCTTTCGGTGGGATTAGTCCTGATAGGGCTGGGCATTCCTTTTCTGATGCTGATCGATTTGCTCCCAACCTCATTATTACTTGGCTTTGTCGGGTTGGCCTTCATTGGTATCGGCGGCAGTCTGACGCTGTACTTCGTGGGTGACTTTTAAGATCAACGATTTCAATGAGCGCTTGCTAAACAAAAAATGCACATGCTTCCTATAAAGTCAAGGATTTCCAAGAAGTGTACTATGCGAATGCTATCGCATGTTCACGTTTCTCCTCTGTACAGTCGCCAGGGCATGCGCCAGACATGCCTCTGGCGACTGGCCGCAATTATTAGCCAGGAGGTGAGTATCGCCAAACTCGCAGATATTTCAATACATTAGTTCCTTTTTACCAAATCCAGATGTCAGTTACCTGGAATCAGACACTAATCAAAGAGGAAGAAGATAATGAATGCACATAAAATAATATATTTACTCGCCATTCTGTTTATTGCTGTTTCCATCCTTACGGCCTGCGCATCCCCAACCCCAATCGTTGAGACAGTCACTGTCAAGGAAATTGTGACCCAGATGGTAGAAGGCACACCCCAAACGAAAATCGTGGAGGTCGTTGTGACCCCCACCCCTGAAGCTGAACCAGCACCTGCCGAAAAAGCTTCACCCTTCAATCGGTCCGAAGTCATACGTCAGGCAGCCTTAGCCGATCTGGATGGCCTCAACCCCTTCTATTTGTTTGATATCACAGGCTCAAGCTATTGGAACTATATTTATACTTCAGCCTTTTATCCCGTTATGTATACCTATTCCGACCAGCGTTGGGACTGGGTTCCATCACTCGCCGATGGTCTCCCCGATCCGATAGTCCAGGAAGGCGATTTTTACGTTGGAACTGCCAGGCTGAAAGATGGCTTGAAATGGTCGGATGGCTCACCTCTGACTGCCCAGGATGTAGCTTTCACTGCCAATACCGTGCTTACCTTCGCCCTTTCGGGCAACTGGTCCGGTTACTTCAACCCAGAAGTGCTCGACCGGGTAGAAGCCGTAGATAACCTTACCCTGAAGTATTACTACAAGGTAGTCCCAGGCTTACCCATCTGGCAGCATGGGGCTCTGCTTGGACCGATTGTAAACCAGGCTTACTGGGAACCAAAGGTGGCAGATCTGCTGGCTCAAGCTGAAGCACTTGATCCGGAAGCGACCGATTACTTCGACCTGATCACACCTCTACAAGGTGAGTTGGAAGCGATCACAACCGAGGGTGAACCTACCTTTGGAGGGATTAAATTCAGCGCATGGGAACCCGGTGCGTATGTCGAAGATGTTTTCAATGATCAGTACGCCATGTTGGGCACCGTCGAGGAAGAGTATGTAGATGGATCATATCGGGAATACAACGAAAGCATGGGGTACGATTATACGCTCTATGGTGGAGCCACTTCAACAACAACCCTTGATCTGACCTTTGGCCCGTATTTTGACACCTTCTTATTCCCGATCTATTCGCAAGACGCGGCTTACCTCGCCTTGCAGAGTGGTGAAGTGGATATGGTGCTCAACCCCAGTGGGGTGCCAAAAGGCGTGCGCGAGCAATTAGCAGCTGACCCAAACGTCACCCTCGTCCGCAATGCACAAAACGGTTTCCGTTACATTGAGTTCAACCAGGCGAGACCATATTTCGCCGGCGAGCAAGGAGTGGCACTTCGGCAGGCAATCGCCTGTATGATCGACCATAAGTTACTGGCGCAAAATGTATTGCAAAACGAGGTCACCCCGGTATACACCCTGGTGCCTGAAGGTCTCACCAATTGGTTCAACCCCAACGTGCCAGTGTTCTGCAAGGATATGACCGAGTCCCAGCGCATTATCGAATCTGTCCGCATCTTAAAAGAGGCGGGCTACACCTGGGAAGTGGAACCTGGCTACGCTGAAGGATCGCGAGGTGAATCTGGTTATATCTATGGAAAGGGTATCATATCGCCCGATGGGACTGCACTACCGGAGCTAGATTTCCAGGCTCCTGGTCCGGGTTACGACCCGCTGCGTGCTACGGTGGCTGTTCACATCGAGCAATGGCTGAAGGCGCTGGGTATCCCTGTCACCATGAACTACACCCCCTTCAACACCATCCGCGCCAACGAAAACTCTGGAGATTTTGACATCATCATGCTGGGTTGGGGTCTCGTACCATTCCCAAGCTATCTATGCGACTTCTTCGCCGGAGCTACAGGTGTTGGGGATGGCAGCGACAATATCTCCTATGTCAGCCCAACACTGAACGAACAGTGCGCCGCTTTCAAATCGGAACCCGACGTGGAGAAATCCCGCCAGATCGTCTTCGATATGCAGGTGACAATCGCGACTGAGCTACCCTATATCACCTTGTTCACCAACCCGATCTACGATGCGATCTCTACCAGCATTACCTACCCCTATACACAGGTGTTCGACGGTCTACAAGGTCTTTATAGCGGCTGGTATTTGGTCATGCCAGCCTCACAGCAGTGATCTAGTATGATCTGACGTCTTACTCCACCCTCAGGCGTCAAAACAGCCAGGATAGACAGGGCGAAGAGAAATAGTACTGAAACCACCCTGTCTATCCCGGCCAGAAAATGGAACCTTGAGAATAACCACAGATTATGCAGTTGATAGCTTGTCAGAAAAATAATCTACATAATCTGTGGATCAAGAAAGGGTAAGACCTTTTGACACCAGCATTGATGGAAGTGCCCTATGTGGAAATACATTCTACGCCGCACGGTCCAAGTCATCGTCACATTGTTTATTTATCTATTAATTACCTATTTTCTGTTGGATGCCCAACCAGGTGATATGACGCTGCAGTACATGAACCCGCGCTTCACTGAAAGCCAACGCCAGGCATTAAGGATACGCCTGGGGTTGGATAGGCCGGTTACAGAGCGTTTTATCTTTTGGATAGGCAATATGCTGCATGGTGAGCTGGGGGATTCATTCAGCGAATCGAAACCGGTGATTGATATCATCAAAGAACGCGCCCCGCGCACGATCTTCCTGTTCCTGACAGCAGCCCTGACTACTTTTGTTGTAGGCTATTATCTGGGTCGATTGCTGGCATGGAAACGGGGCACAAAATCCGAGTACGTCATTACTGTGTTCGGAGCAGTAATGTATTCAATCTTTCTGCCCTGGTTCGCCATGATCATGATTCTGATTTTTAGCTACCAGCTAAAATGGTTCCCTTTGGGAAAATTTCTAGATCCTGTGGTGTGGCGCGGGCTGTCTAAGGGGATCAATGCCAATATGATTTTCAACCGTTTATTACTGACGGCCTTGCTGGTGACGCTGGCACTGCTGGCGGTGAGCATCCTGGTGCGCCAATTTGCACCCAACCACACCAGGCGTGTCATACCAGCAGCCACCTCTCTGGTGCTGATTTTAGCCTTACTATCATGGGTAGCTTACCCCTACGTTTACCTGGCAGGCGACATCTTACGCCACCTGGTGCTGCCTGTGCTGACCCTTACGTTGGTCAACTTCTCAGGTACCATGCTACTCACCCGTACGACAATGCTCGAAACGTTGCGTGAAGATTACATCATGGCCGCGCGTGCCAAAGGGCTTTCAGAATCAGTGGTACGCGACAAACATGCCGCCCGCAATGCAATGCTTCCCGTGTTTTCCAATTTTGTTATTGGTTTACCATTTATTGTGGCCGGAGGGATTATCACCGAAACGGTCTTCTCCTGGCCAGGCATGGGGCTCACCCTGCTGCAGGCTGCGACAACCAATGATATCCCGTTGATCATGGGAACATGGTTATTTATAGGCATCCTGTCGCTGACTGCGCACCTGGTGGCAGATATCAGCTACGTGTTCATCGATCCACGCATTCGCTACACCTAGGAGACCCTATGACCGCTATTACGAATTCCCAGATGCACCCAATAGAATCTGTACGGCGAGGCAAATTGCGGCGGTATTGGAAAAGTCTCAAAGAAACCTGGAGGTTGTTTACAGAGGACAGGATTGGTTTGGTTGGATTGGGCATCATCATCTTTTATGCCTTATTGGCATTGATGCATCCCATCTTAATGAATTCGGTGTGGAATCAGAAAATCTACGATCCCTTCATTGGAAATGACCCACTGGTCATCAATAATCCTTCCCCCCCATCCGCGACCCATTTATTGGGTACCGATCCTATGGGTCGGGATGTGCTCAGCCAATTGATGTTCAGTACCCGCAACGAGTTTGTTTTGGGTTTCCTGGCAGCGATTATCACAGTCATTTTAGCCACCTCCATCGGAGCAATTGCAGCTTACTATGGCGGTTGGCTGGACAGTCTTTTTATGCGCCTGGCAGATCTGATAAATATCTTGCCTTTTATCGCCTTGTTAGTCGTTTTAAGCGCTTTTATGAAGATGAATTTGTGGGTGCTGGCAATTGTGATCGGTATCCTATCAGGGTTTGGTGGAACAACGATCATCTTTAAGGCGCAGGCATTGACCATCAAAGTTAAGCCTTACATAGAATCTGCCAAAGTGGCAGGTGGTAGTGATTGGCACGTAGTGTTCTATCATATTGTGCCAAACCTGATGCCGCTGGCTTTCTTGAACATGATGTTCACCGTTACTGGGGCAATTTTTTCTGAAGCTGCACTCTCGTTCTTCGGCTTGCTTAATGTGCGCATGAGTTGGGGCATCATGATCTACACGACGCAGTCTGCCGGATATATGCTGCGTGGTGCCGATTACTGGTATCTGATCCTCCCCGGTGGGCTTTCTATCACCCTCTTGTGCACAGCATTTTACCTGATCGGACGTGCGCTTGACGGTGTGGTTAATCCTCGCTTGCGGCAGAGATAAACACTATGATCACTTCAGATTTTTTTATCAGACTGCAATACAGACCCGACCAAGGTCTATCAATATATATGGATCCTGTCTGTATCATAGAACCGCCCCTACCTGCTTGCTGTGCATAGGAGTCATCACATGGAACAACAGCCATTATTATCGGTTCGAAATCTCACACTGGAATATAAAACTCGCAAGGGATATGTCTCGGCTGTGGATAACGTGTCTTTTGACTTGATGCCAGGTCAATCCATGGGGCTGGTTGGTGAATCGGGCTGCGGTAAGACTACCATTGCCATGGCTTTGTTAAGGCTCTCCCCAGATAATGCTGTCATTCGCCAGGGACAACTATTGCTGGATGGGCAGGATTTGCTTCAAATTAGTGAGCAGGAAATGCGTGATGTTCGCTGGGGGCGTATCTCAATGGTATTCCAGGCTGCGATGAACGCCCTTGATCCGGTCTACCGAGTGGGAGATCAGATCATTGAAGCTTTGGACCGTCACCAGTCGAATCTATCTCCCGAACAGAAACGCCAATGTGTGGTTGACCTATTCCAGCTGGTGGGGATCGATTCCAAGATGATATCCCGTTATCCGCACGAGTTCAGCGGTGGCATGCGCCAACGTGCGGTGATAGCCATGGCCCTGGCCTGTAACCCATCCTTGATCATCGCTGATGAGCCAACCACTGCGTTAGATGTGATCGTGCAAGACCAGGTACTGCGCGAGCTGTCACGCATTCAACAATCCATGCACATGAGTATGATCTATATTTCACATGATATTGCTGTGATTGCCGAAGTGGCAGATCTAATCGCGGTGATGTATGCCGGGTGCATGGTCGAAAAGGCTGATACGCGCACAATTTTCCAGTCCCCGCGCCATCGCTACACAAAAGCACTGCTCTCCGCTTTTCCAAGTATCGTGGGGCCAAAATCAGAATTAGTAGCGCTGCCCGGCGATCCACCTGATCTGCTCATGCCGCCGTCTGGATGCCGTTTTCATCCGCGCTGCCCAAATGCTCTTGAACGTTGCTCTCAAGAAAAGCCACCCTTCATGCAGGTCGAGTATGCCCACTGGGCAGCCTGTTGGAATCCATTATAAGGGAATCATACAATGACGAACCCAGCCGCTCTCCCCTTAGTTAGAGTTGAAGGCCTGAAAATGTACTTTCCGGTCAGTACGTCAATTATGCGCCAGGCAAAAAATTTCATTCATGCAGTAGACGATATTTGTTTCGATATTCCACAAGGTAAATCGCTGGCTTTGGTTGGTGAATCGGGCTGTGGCAAGACAACCACAGGTAAACTTCTCACCAGGCTATATCAACCTACCGCCGGGCGTATCCTCTTGCGGGATGGTGAAGATTTGGTTGACCTGGTCACATTAAAAGGGAAGAATCTTAAACGTTTTCGCCGTCGGGTTCAGATGATTTTTCAAGATCCTTACGAATCGCTCAACCCACGCCTGACCATTTTTGAAACAGTGGCGGAACCATTATTGGTGCAAAATATCGGCACGCTTCAAGAGCGCGAGGAACGTGTGGTTAGCATGCTTGAAAAAGTTGGCCTAATGCCTGCCGGTAGCTTCTTATTTCGTTATTCGCACGAGCTTTCGGGTGGCCAACGCCAACGTGTGGCAATTGCACGTGCCCTGGTGGTAGAGCCGCGTTTTATCGTGGCTGATGAGCCCACCTCGATGCTGGATGTCTCCATCCGCACAGGGGTGATGTCTTTGATGACGAATTTAGCCAATGACATTGGATTAAGCTATTTATATATCACGCACGACCTGGCAGTTGCGCGTTACACCAGCCAGGAAATAGCAGTGATGTATATGGGAAAGATCGTGGAGCAAGGTGAAACGGAAGCGATGCTTTCGAATCCATTGCATCCATATACTCAAGCGCTCATTTCCGCTGTCCCAATCCCCGATCCATCGATCCACCGCCCACCACCTACCATCAAGGGGGGTATCAGTCAACCAATTGATCCACTACCACGCTGCCGATTTTACGAGCGCTGTCCGATGCAATTTGCGGCTTGCGAAAAAGACCCCCCCATCGTACAAAAAGATGGGCGGCGAGTAATTTGCTGGCTGCACTCCTGATCAATTTTCAGAATGCAATATAACTTCTCGACAACCATACTAGTAGCAGTAAGTTCACAAGCACCTGAGTCAGGCGCATGGGATCAATCTCGGCGAATGGAATATTCGGGTCAATGCTCACCTGGAGCGTCTGCTTACGGCGCTCCAATAACGGTTTCATCGTCTCGAAAGCTTCTGCGACCAGAGTGTTCAAGCTGCTTGAACGCCTTCGGATCTGGAATCACCCGGCTTCGATGCTCACACTTTCCAGTAAGTTATCGATCAAAGTATGCAGGCCTGTGAGGTTGAAATGGATCGAAACGAGTAAGGAGACTGTTCCTTCATGTGAAAGCTCCGCTACATCATTGAGCAGAAGCTCAACCGAGGGTTTCTAGGCTGAGAGCGGGGTGTAGAATTCGTGCAAGATGTTCTCCAGGAAATAAGAACGTACCTGTTGGGCAGCATCAAATTCAGTACTAAATTGTGATCCTAATTAAGTGTGAAGTAGTCTGACCACCTAATCAACCACGCAATGTCACATGAATTGACTGTTCAAAATTAATTCCCCAAACCCTTCGGACGCAATCCAGCGACGCATCCAGAAGCTAATGATGGATTCCAATGATTCTTATCAGGATCTCTACCAATCCCTGAGCCATTAATATCTTGAAGATCAGTGCCACTGGATATAAACTGGCATAGGATATGGCGGGCAGGTCTGTTTCGGTTTGTGCATTGGCTGCCCCCAGCCCTGGAGGGTTGGTCATGCAGGCACATAATGCCCCCATGGTTGCCAATATATTCATATGGTACACCCGGTCCATCACTACTACCCCAGCCAAAACCGAGAAGACCGTCACCAACGCTCCGGCCAATAGCAGTTGCCAACCTTGATTTTGCAAAATTTCAACAAAATGTTCCCCTGCGGTCGTGCCTGCACCTGCCAGGAACAACATCAATCCCAGCTCGCGAGAGAGATTCTTGGCGGCATTCGGCACGTACATGCGTAATGGTCCGATCTTTCCAAAGTGCCCCACCAATAGGCTGACGATGAACGCCCCACCTGCAATCCCCAGCTTAACCGTCAACCCGTTCGGTAAACGAATTGGGATGCTCCCCAGGGCGATGCCCAGCAATAAACCAACCAAAAATGGCACCATGTTGGTTTCTTCTACTTTACGTGTCGTGCCCTGAATCAACCGGACAAAGCTTCCAACTGCATCCCGATCTCCAACGACACGGATGTTGTCGCCCATCTCCAGGGTCACATTTCCTGTGGGAGTGATCTCCATCCCCTGGCGCCGGATGCGTGTGATCACCACCGTATAGCGCTCCCATAAGCGCATGTCTCCCAGGGTTTTCCCGGCCATCTTTTCTTGCGTCACTTCAACGTCCATACTCAAGACATTGGTGTTGACATCCATGCGCTCATGCGTTTCTTCCCCCAATAGAAACTCCATCTTCTCCAGTTCTTCTACTGGTCCTACCACCATCACCACATCCCCCTCAAGTAAGACTACATCTGCACCAGCTGCAAAAACCTTTTCACCGCGCTTAATCCGCGAGATATTGGCAGATGCCATCCGGCGCGGATTGATCTCACTCACTGTTTTACCAAAGCAATTGGGGTTGGTAACCTGAAAGGTTTTTACCTCAAATCCAGGCGATTCCACCCGTTTCTCCTGCAACCAGTGTTTCTCCTCAATACGCAGGTTCCGCCGCAGGATTTTGGGGAGGAACTGGATCAACAGGACAACCCCAATCATGCTGAAGGGATAAGCAATCCCATATCCCACAGAGACGCTGGCACTTCCGCCCGGAATCAGCCTCTCGATCACATCCACCGCGGATGCCAGTGCGGGGGTGCAGGTTAGCGCGCCTGCATACAAGCCCGCAGCCAGGTCGTAAGGTAAGTGAAAGAGATAGGTAACGCCAATCGTCGCCAGCGCTCCAACGACGATCGTTACCAGGGTAATGACCACAAATTGAACTCCATGCTTCTTAAAAGTACGGAAGAATCGCGGTCCGGCTGTGATCCCCACTGCATAGACGAACAACAACAGCCCCAAATCCATGATCGCTTGCGGCACCTTCAGACCGAAGTGCCCAAATACCAGAGCTACAAATAGCACTCCAGCAGTCCCCAGTGAGATCCCGCGCCACGACCATTGGCCGATCAACGAACCGATCGCCAGGATCGCAAATAGCACGAGCATCTGTTCTGCCAGCAGGTTGGTCATGCGAATGATTATAGCATTTGGCTGAATGACAATATTAACCTTGATGGTGACTGATTGTCATGGATTCGCGTGTATGATTCACAAGGCTGGTAAAACCCTCAGGGATAACAACCAGCTCAATCCGTTTTGATTTTAAATTACTGTAGCTCTATATTTGGTAAAGGATTATCTCCATCCTATTCAGTTGAGCGTAAAAAGGAAAGGTGTATAAAAACTCTTCTACCATTCAAAGACCTTTCATCTTTACCCCAGTCCATTGGTCACAGGCAATACAGGTATTTTTTACAGCGTATAATATTGTTATCTTACATCTTACCCACTTCGATAGTTATTCGATTGGGTTCCGCCTGCTGAACCCTTATTGATTGGATCATGGACTGATCCTCTTATTGATCGGAGGAATGGTATGTCGGCGAAGGCAGAAAATCAAGAGACTGTTCAAGCATTAACCCCTTTGCAATGGGTCCGTCTGATTTTGACGTATCTATTCATACCCCTGGTTCTTTTCGTTTGCGGATGGGATTTTAGGTGGTGGCAAGCATGGGTGTTCTCAGTGTAGATTGTTGCAGTCGGCATCCTGGGACGTTTGTGGGCAGAACGGCTACATCCGGGGCTGTTGGCGGAACGTCAAAATTTTGAGAAGGCGCCTGATGTGAAAGCGTGGGATAAAGTGCTAGCCCCGTTGTTAGCGGTTAGCGTTTCCTTCCCTCTGGTTATTGTGGCGGGGCTGGATCATCGCTTTAAGTGGCCGCCTGCATTCCCAATATGGCTCAATATCCTTGGTTTCGTCTTGATTTCGATGGGATACGCATTCGCTGGGTGGGCTCTGGCGGAGAACCGCTTCTTTTCCAGCGTAGTGCGTATTCAAACGGAGCGAGGTCATGTGGTGTGTGACAGCGGTCCATATCGGTTCGTGCGACACCCAGGCTATGCTGGAAATATTCTGGCACTGCCGGGTATTGTACTGGCCTTAGACTCGCTGTGGACGCTCGTTCCGGTGATGGCGGCAGTGATCATTGCCGTGATCAGAACCGCATTGGAAGACCGGACCCTACAACAAGAGCTGCCTGGTTATCAGGACTATACACGGCGCGTACGCTACCGGTTATTTCCGGGAATTTACTAGGTCCATTTTCCATAAAAGTGGGCGTGGAGCGGCTCGAACGAAGTCCCCTTGTGGGATACACACCCCCTGTGGGTGCCCAAAATCAGTGAGCGTGGAGCGGCTCGAACGCTCAACCAATAGCTTAAAAGGCTACTGCTCTGCCATTGAGCTACACGCCCGGATTGCGAAAAACATTCTATCACGCGCGCTCTGCTTAAACAAGTCTTGACTTTTCTCATCGCCCTTGTTACTATCCAAATAATATTTCCTCAATTGAGGAGTTTCCAATGTCGGATATCCTTAAAGTAGACCAAGTGGTCTTCGAAGCCGAGGTGCTTAAATCCACGCTGCCTGTCATCGTAGACTTTACTGCAATATGGTGCGGACCATGCAAGATGTTGGAGCCTGTGGTCGTGCAGCTCGCCCAGGATTGGAATGGCAAGGTGAAGTTCGTCAAGCTGGATATTGACGATAACAGCGAGCTCGTGGTGAAATATGGGGTGATGGGAGTACCGACATTGATCTTGTTCATCGATGGCCGCCCGGTACAAAGACTGAGCGGTTATCAGCCCAAGGATCGCATTATCTCGAAATTTGGGTCTTACATTTAATAATTCCACTATTTACACCTCATCAGGGCAGGCCTCGGGTCTGCCTTGATTTATATTAATATTAATCCGTTGAAGATCAAGTACAATTCTGTTTGAGGAATTTTATTGCGAATTATTGCAATAACAGCAGGCCTCAATAACTGAACTAAGGATCAAGGTACTGGATAAAACTATGTCTCCATGTCAGACTTTCATCGATACTTTACGCTCTCACGGCTTTCGCATCACCACGCAGCGCGAGATGATCGTTGAAGCCATTGCTCATCAAGGTGATCATATTAACGCAGATGAAATCTTCACCCTGATTCAAAAACGTACCCGATCTGTGAACCTTGCCACGGTATATCGCACTCTTGATCTGTTGGTGGAACAGGGACTGGCCAACCGGATTAACCTGGCAGAGGGTCGGGTTTTCTATGCCACGCACCAGCACGGGCCTCACATCCACCTGGTTTGCCGCCAATGCGGCCAGGTTGTAGATGCCGACCAGGAAATGCTGTCTGCATTCAACCACCAGCTCCGATCAGATTACCGTTTTGCTGCCGACTTGCAGCACATTTCTGTACTCGGCCTGTGCAGCCAGTGTCAGGCAAATTAACCAGAAACGAGGGAGAAAAAATGCTGCTTGCACCGATTGCAATGCATATCCCCGATGGCTTCCTATCCGTTCCAGTATCCGTTTTCTTTTGGCTTGCCTCAATCCTGGTGGTTGGGTATGCTCTTAAGCGGGTCAGTTTTGATATCGGCGAACGGCAAGTTCCGCTGATGGGTGTGCTGGCAGCTACCATCTTTGCCGGGCAGATGCTCAACTTTACCATCGCTGGAGGCACCTCCGGGCACCTGATCGGGGCAGCCCTGGCGACAATATTATTAGGCCCCTGGGCAGCCATGGTGATTCTCACCTGTGTCATCACCGTTCAAGCGCTCATCTTCCAGGATGGTGGTCTATTGGTGCTGGGCACCAACATCTTCAATATGGCTATTGTCGGAGTTGCGGTGTCATACATGGTCTATCACACTGTACATAAGCTGGTAGGTGAGCGATCGTGGAGTATGTATGCTAGTGGATTCGCGGCTGCCTGGACCTCGGTGGTAATTGCAGCCCTAGGCACCGCCCTGGAGCTGGGCATATCTGGCACTTCCCCAGCCAACATTGCCATCCCGGCCATGGGAGGCATCCATGCGTTGATCGGCATTGGGGAGGGATTAATTACTGTCGGCGCGCTTGCCTTTCTGCATGCCAGTCGAAGGGATTTGCTTAAATCTGGAGAAACCGGCACAAAACGCAGCGGTCTCGTCTGGGTGGCAGGATTGGTGCTGGCGCTGCTGCTGGCGATCGCTTCCCCCTTGGCATCCAGGCACCCTGATGGACTGATGATGGTGGCTGTTCAATATGGGTTCATCCGCAGCGCTCAAAACCCATTATATTCACTCATCCCCCACTACCTTTTCCCAGGCATTGAAAACAAAACCCTGGCTACTATTCTGGCTGCCGTTATAGGTACGCTGATCGTCTTCGGTGTTGCCATCGGGGTAGCACTTTCACGCAAGCGGAAGTCGGCTGCAGATATCGACCAGGAAAGCTAACCACAGGTAAAAAGTGGGGATATTATGCATGTCCATTTTCTAGATCCGTATCGACCAAAAGTCAGCCCGGTGCATAAACTTGACCCACGTATCAAGCTGCTGTTGACGGTCTTTTTTATCCTTACCAATACCCTGCTGCCGGTGGGCGCCTGGCCAATTTATATCCTACTACTTGCGCTGATCCTTTCAGTTGAGTTACTTTCCAACCTGGGGTTGAGCTTCGTGCTAAAAAGGTCTTCATTGGCGCTCCCTTTTGTGTTGGCTGCCCTACCGCTCATCCTTACCGTCCCTGGAAAACCATTCTTCAGCTTTCCAGTTGGCTCCTGGAATATCCATGCCTCCTATCCGGGATTGGTGCGGTTTGCCAGTATCGCCATAAAATCATGGCTCTCAATGCAGGCAGCCATCGTGCTGGCAGCCAGCACCTCTTTCCCTGATCTTTTGCTAGCCATGCGGGCATTACATGTGCCCCAACTGCTCGTATCCATCTTTGGGTTGATGTGGCGCTACATGTTTGTGCTGGTAGACGAAGTTACTCGATTAATGCGCGCCAGGGCTTCCCGCAGCGGGCAAAGTGACCTGCCTGGAGCAAGGCCAGGCAGAAGTATTTCCTGGCGGGCGCGAGTGACAGGTGGTATGGCAGGCAGCTTGTTCTTGAGGGCCTTTGAACGCAGTGACCGCATCTACATGGCGATGGTCTCGCGCGGTTATGATGGTGAAGTGCGCAGCCTGCCCTTACCAGCCATCCAACCTGCCCATTGGGTGGTATTAGTCAGCAGTTTGGGCTTGCTTGGCGTTTTGCTGGGATTTGCATACCTGTTGTGGGGATAAAACATGCACCATTCGATTGATATTAAAGACCTAAATTTTTCATACCCCGATGGGACTTTGGCACTGAGTAATGTTTCAATGAGTATTGAGCCCGGGGAAAAAGTAGCCCTGGTGGGACCCAATGGAGCCGGCAAATCCACCCTGCTGCTCCACTTGAACGGTATTCTAAGTGGGCAGGGATTGGTACGCGTATGCAGCCTTGAGGTGGTCAAAGAGAACCTGGGTCGCGTGAGATCTTGTGTGGGGTTGGTGTTCCAATCACCTGAAGATCAACTTTTTTCTCCGACCGTATTTGATGATGTAGCTTTTGGGCCACTTTACCAGGGCCTTCCACAAGACGAGGTCATGCTACGCGTGGATCAAGCTCTGGAGGCGGTTCATATGCTGGCTTATAAGAAAAGGGTTTCCCACCACCTGAGCTTGGGAGAGAAGAAACGTATCGCCATTGCCACCGTGCTATCGATGCACCCCGAGGTGCTGGTACTGGATGAGCCAACCGGCGGGCTGGACCCTCGTTCGCGCCGCTCACTGATCCACTTGCTGCAGGAATTGCCCCTCACAATGCTGGTCTCAACCCATGATATGCATCTGGTAGATGAAATTTTCACGCGCATGATCATCCTGGACGAAGGCAAGGTAGTGGCAGATGGACCCACGCACGCCCTCATGGACGACTATACCCTCCTGGAAGCGCATGGTCTGGAAAGGCCATGAAATGATAAAAAACGGACCGGCAAGTAACTTACCAGTCCGTCTGTATATATCAAATGATTTTACTCGCAGCCTAATCCTGCAGCCTTACGTAAATCTGCCACTTTATCCGTTTGTTCCCATGGCAAGTCCAGGTCATCTCGCCCAAAATGCCCATAGGCGGCCGTCTGGCGGAAGATTGGACGGCGTAAATTTAGATCGCGGATGATTGCCCCCGGACGGAGATCGAAATTATCCACCACAATCTGAGCGATCTGCTCGTCAGGGATTTGCCCCGTACCAAAAGTCTCCACATTGACGCTCAGGGGATGTGACATACCGATGGCATATGCCACCTGGATCTCCACCCGGTTGGCCAACCCGGCCGCGACGATATTTTTTGCAGCATAACGGGCAGCATACGTTGCAGAGCGATCCACTTTGGTTGGGTCCTTACCACTAAAGCTACCGCCTCCATGCCTGCCCATCCCGCCGTAGGTATCCACGATGATCTTACGCCCGGTCAAACCCGAATCACCCAATGGTCCACCAATGACGAACCGACCGGTGGGGTTGACAAAGATTTTAAGTTTTTCGTCCAGCAATTCTTTGGGCAAGGAAGGCATGATGACGTGTTCAATCACCGATTCACTGATCTCTGCATGCGAGACATCCGGGGCATGTTGTGTGCTGACCAATACGGTGTGGATCCGCTTGGGTTTGCCATAACTGTACTCCACGGTCACCTGCGTCTTCCCATCCGGTCGCAACCATGGAATTGTCCCATTCTTACGTACTTCAGCCAGGCGGCGGGATAATTTATGCGCCAGGTAAATGGGCAATGGCATCAGTTGGGGTGTCTCATTGCAGGCAAAGCCGAACATCATGCCCTGGTCACCAGCACCGATCGCATCCACTTCCGCCTCACTCGTCCCAGCGGATTTGGATTCCATTGAATGGTTCACACCCATGGCGATATCAGGTGATTGCTTGGAAATTGCCACCTGGACAGCACAGGTGTTGCCGTCGAAACCCTTCTCACTCGAGTCATACCCGATGTCAGTGATAATCTTGCGCGTCAGCTCATCAAAATTTATATTGGCATGCGTGGTGATCTCACCCATCAGCATGACAAAACCGGTCTTGGTAACCGCTTCGCATGCCACGCGTGAAAATGGGTCTTGTGCCAGGCAGGCATCCAACACGCCATCACTGATCTGATCACACAATTTATCGGGATGCCCCTCCGTTACTGATTCAGAAGTGAACAGCAGGCTGGGGGAATTCATAAAAGTATTGCTCATCAATGCCTCCAAAAATGAAATTGCCCCTTCTGGTCAGGAAAGGGCAAGGAACGAGCGTTCACATGAACTGCCCTCTCATCTTCCAGTAAATACCTCTGCCGGAGTTGGCACCTTGAAAGCGAATTTTTGAATTGATGAGCCTATTTCGCTGCTAGGTTGCCGAGGTTTCACAGGGCCGGTCCCTCCACCTCTCTGGATAAGAGCGCCTAAGGGGCTGCTAAATTATCGGGGGGATGATACCACGCCAGAAGACAACTGTCAACATAACCTGTTTCATCATCAATTCCACTAAAGTATTCCCAGATCGTTAATATTCGATCGAGCTGATCTTCCTCAGCTTGTCCCAGCGATGCATGGAGGTTATTTGACGGACGGTACCCGATTGGCCGCGCACCACCAGACTATTGGTGCGTGCCCCATGGCTGTAATACTTAACTCCATCCAATAATTCTCCATCGGTGATACCTGTGGCGGCAAAAAACACATCTTCCGACGCAACCAGGTCATCCATGGTGAGCACCTTGTTGAAATCATATCCAAGCTCACGACCGCGCTTTACCTCGTCATCATTGCGGGCATAGAGCCTACCTTGGATCTCTCCACCCATAGCACGTAAGGCGCAGGCTGCCAGCACACCTTCGGGTGAGCCGCCGATGCCCAGCAGTACATCGATACCCGAGTCTGGCCAGGCCGTCATCAGTGCACCTGAGACGTCTCCGTCGAGGATCAGCCGGATACGGCAGCCTATTCGTCGCACTTCTGCGATCAGCGCTGAATGTCGCGGCCTATCCAGGATCACTACTGTCAAGTTGTCTAACTCTATATCCTTGGCTTTGGCTATTTTTCTCAGGTTATCCTCTACCGGAGCAGTGATATCCACCACCCCTTTTGCTTCAGGTCCAACAGCAATTTTATCCATATAGACGTATGGGCCAGGATTGAACATGGTGCCACGTGGGGCCATTGATACTGTGGCAATGGAATTAGGCAACCCATGCGAAAGCGGTCGCGTGCCATCAATGGGGTCAACCGCAAGGTCCATTTTCGGCCCTTCCCCTGCCCCAACCACCTCGCCATTGTAAAGCATGGGGGCTTCATCTTTCTCACCTTCTCCAATCACGATGATGCCATCCATTTCGATCGTATTAAGCATGTAGCGCATGGCATCCACTGAAGCCTTATCCGCTGCCTTCTTATCACCCCGCCCCATGAAACGACCAGCTGCCAATGCAGCAGCTTCAGTGACACGTACCAGCTCCAAAGCCAGATTACGAGTCGGTGCTTCTTTCATTAAACCCTCCTGTCAGTGAATGTTTTATTGGAACTTGCTGGTTAGATCCACAACCACAGGATCATATAATATCCAATCACCACAGCCCATAACCACGAATCAACCCGGTCAAACGCCCCACCATGACCGGGTAGTATATTTCCGGAATCTTTAACGCCTATTTGGCGTTTGATCATGCTTTCCCCCAGGTCTCCCAGGGTCGGGAAAATGCCCATCACCAGACCCATGAGTGCTCCCCGCAGTGGTGTGATCGCAGAATTCTGGCCTGCTCCCACCCTCCATAAGGCAGCAAAGAGCGTGGTCAACAGCACACTGACAACGATCCCTCCCAGGTAACCCTCCCAGGTTTTCTTGGGGCTCAAGCGTGGGCTGAGCAGGTGGTGTCCAAATCGTTTCCCGATGAAGTATGCCCCGCCGTCGGCAAACCAGACTGCTGGTAGTACAACCAGGATCCACCATTTGCCCTCGGCCAGGTTGCGTAGGGATATAAAGTATGCTCCAAGCCACCCGATATATAGAACCCCCGCCAGGGTCACCGCAAAATCTGTCCCTGCCTGGTCGCGACCGCGTTCGTAGGCTACTAAATGGTAGGTCATGCCGATCAGGATTACCAGGCTGATCATCCATGGGGCGCTCTCAAAGCCGCTTACCTGGCGCCCAATCAGGAGGAATAAAGTACCTCCAACAACTAAAACGCTTGCCGGTTGGAGACCACCGGTGCGAAATAAGCTGGAATATTCCCAGGCTGCCAGGCACATAAAGATGGCAACCAGGGTGGTCAGATACCATCCCCCTAATAAAATAGCTGCCATCCCTACTGGCAGCAGGACAATTGTCACCAATAAACGTTTAACCAGCATGGCCTTTTTTACGCTTGACCTGCCCAGTGGTGAGACCATACCTTCGTTCGCGCTGGTTGTACTCCTCAATCGCTTTCAGCAATTCCTGCCGGTCAAAATCTGGCCAATAGGTGGGGGGAAAATACCACTCCGAATATGCCCCCTGCCAAATGAGAAAGTTACTGCCGCGCAGCTCACCCGAGGTGCGTATGATCATATCTGGGTCGGGAACTCCTGCCGTAAACAGGTACTGGTTAACCATATTATCGGTTACATCTTCAGCTTTTACCCCATCTCGAATCATTGTCTGTATTGCACACACGATCTCATCCCGGCCCCCGTAATTAAATGCGATATTCAGGATCAAACGATCGTTATCTTTCGTATATTCCATTGCTTCCAGCACTTTTTTTCGAAAAGAGGGTCTTACACGATCTAACCTTCCAAGATGGCGCAACCTGACCCCCTGATCATGCAGCTCTTGAAGCTCGTTATCGATCACATTCTCGAATATTCGCATCAAACCCTGTACTTCTCCACTGGGTCGTCCCCAATTCTCGGTTGAAAATGCGTAAATCGTCAGGTATTTAATGCCAAACTCAATGCAAGCTTCAATGATGCGGCGCAGATTTTCCGTGCCTGCCCGATGACCTGCCATGCGGGGTAAACCACGTGACACTGCCCAACGCCCATTACCGTCCATGATGATCCCAATATGGGTGGGAATTTTTCGTGGTTGTTCGGGCAGAGCGTATTTCTTTTCTGGGCTCATACTTCCATAATTTCCTTTTCTTTATGCACTCCAACTTCATTGACCAATTCAATGTATTTATCCGTCAGTTTTTGAAGATTTTCTTCACCCTCTTCAAGGTCATCCTTTGAGATCAGTTTCTCGTGTTCAAACTCGCGCAGATCCTTGATCCCATCCCGCCTGACGTTACGCACCGCAACACGCGCTTCTTCCAACCGGTTATGAACCAACTTAACCAGGTCACGCCGACGCTCTTCGGTTAGCGGGGGTAGATTTAAGCGAATAACCTTACCATCATTA
Source organism: uncultured Chloroflexia bacterium (assembly GCA_963725685.1). Classification (GTDB taxonomy): domain Bacteria; phylum Chloroflexota; class Anaerolineae; order Anaerolineales; family UBA4823; genus FEB-25. Next base: position 366,136 of record CAVRYZ010000008.1, on the reverse strand, counting down.
TTGGGTGTCAATCCAAGATCAGAAGCCATGATCGCCCGCTCAATGCTTTTCAATGTAGCTGCATCAAAAGGACGGATCAGCAACGTGCGTGATTCTGGCACACTGATGCTAGCTAATTGCATCAGCGGGGTAGGCATGCCGTAGTATTCAACTGATAATTTCTCAACCAATGCTGGGGAGGCTCGTCCAGTCCGAATTCCCGCCAGGTCTTCCTCTAACGCCTCGAGCGCTCCCTTCATTCGTTCTACCGCTTCGCTATGTGCTTCTTTTAGCATAGAGGCCTCCATGTCCGACGTCCTCGGACTAAGTCTACATCAAAACTGGTATTTGAATATGGATTTATTATCTCCCTATAGGATACTCGAAAATAGTCTCAGAGAAAAGGGTAAATTATTGATAAATATCAAAAAACTATTTTCCCCACATTCAGAATATCACACGAATCAAGCTAATTTTACTGGATTCAGATTCGTCTTATTAGTCCTTATTTCGTAGATTTGACTTGATCCATGCTTATTCTGAGCTCACCAGGGTGCCGACCGGCTCACCGTAGACTGCTTTTAGTAGCGCACCAGGCTGCCACATATTAAGCACCAAAATGGGCAGGTTATTATCCATGCAAAGCGAGAGGGCTGTGCTGTCCATAACTTCCAGCCGGCGATTAATCGTTTCCATATGGGTCAATTTCTCGAAACGTACCGCCTTGGAATTTCGAATCGGGTCTGAGTCATACACGCCATCCACTTTAGTGGCTTTGATCAACACATCCGCCCCGATTTCCATGGCTCGGAGCGCCGCTGCAGTATCCGTGGAGAAATATGGGTTGCCCGTCCCACCGCCGAAAATAACCACGCGACCTTTTTCGAGATGCCGAATGGCTCTGCGTCTTATATAAGGCTCCGCGACGGCGCGCATTTCCACCGCGGACTGGACGCGGATATACATACCCATCCTCTCCATGGCATCCATCAAGGCCAGGGCGTTCATCACAGTCGCCAGCATACCCATATAGTCTGCTGTAGCCCGATCCATGCCACGCTGGATACCAGTGCGACCACGCCATAGGTTTCCCGCCCCAATGACGATGGCGATATCCACTTTTTGTTGGTATACCTCAGCGATGATTTTTGCCACCATTTCAGCCTGGTCTGGATGAATCCCCAGTCCGTCAGCCCCTCCCAATGATTCACCACTGAGCTTTAGCAAAATCCGCTTATATTTTAAGGTTCGTTCCATTTAGACTCCTGGATTGTGCTGTATAGTAAACTGATGATTTCTTATATTTTAACCAAAAAGCCAACCCGAAGGTTGGCTATTTTTGCTATGATTGAGCCTCTTCGCCCACTTCCCAACGGGCAAATCTACGGATGACAATGTTCTCGCCAATGGCTGCAATGTTTTGACTGCGTAGATTCTCAAGGGTAATTTCTTCATCACGGACGTAGGTCTGCCGCAAGAGACAGTTATCATTATAGAACTTTTCCATTTTACCGTCTACGATTCTATCAATGATTTTATCAGGCTTGCCCTCTGCCTTTGCAAGGCTTCGTGCTTTCTCTTTTTCCTGTTCGATCACCTCTGCCGGGATATCTTCAACCCGAATCCACTTGGGAGCACCGGCTGCAATTTGTAATGCCACCTCATGGGCGAACTTGCGGAACGCAGCTGAGCGGGCGACAAAATCCGTCTCGCAATTCACTTCGACCATGACACCCACGCGCCCATTACCGTGCGAGTATAACTCCAACATACCTTCTAGTACTTCACGATCGGCACGCTTGGCAGCCTTCGCCAGGCCTTTCTCGCGCAGGTATTCTATCGCCTTTGTAAAATCACCGTTATAGGTTTCAAGGGCTTTGCGACAATCCAAAACACCTGCCCCGGTCTCTTCACGCAATTGCTTGATTAGTTCGATACTGATTGCCATGATCATTCCTTTTGTTTCTTGGTTTTTTTCTTAGTCTTAACGGCATTATCAGTCTCGTGAGAGACATCAGCAGTAGCTTCCGACTCTTCGGTTACTTTCTCATCAGCGACAGCTTCCGGCTCTTTGATCTCTTCAGCCTCGTTAGAGACATCACCTTCAACAACCGGCTCTTCGCTCTCGTCAGCCTCGTTAGAGACATCACCTTCAAGAACCGGCTCTTCGCTCTCTTCCTGACCGATCAGCTCACTGACTTCTTCCTCTTCGAGCTCGAATTCATCCCCTTTTTCTTCTTCAAGTTCTTCTACGATCTCTTCTATCTCAGCTGGCGCGAGGTCCTTGGGGTGTGTTACCAGCTTTGCGAGCGTAGCTTCACCGAGCAGCTCCTCATCAGAGAGCTCAGCTTCTTCAACACCTGCGCGGGCGACTGTCCGAATCTCTTCTTCGATAATCTCTTCCTTGCGTGCGCCCAAACCTTCCAGGGCAGCATCTGCAATTTTTCCAACCACAAGCTTGATGGCGCGAATGGCATCATCGTTGGATGGGATAACATAATCAACATTGGAGGGGTCGCAATTCGTGTCCACCATGGCTACCACAGGGATGTTCAGTAAATTTGCCTCGTGGATGGCGGTACCTTCACGCGAAACGTCTACTACAAACAGCATATCGGGTGGGCGGACCAGCTTGCGTACACCACTCAGCAGCCCATCCAGGCGCTCGATCTCACGCATGAGGATCAGGCCCTCTTTCTTTGTGATGCGGCCGAAATCACCGCTGTCGCGCATGCGCTCAAGACGCTCAAGCTCGTTGATTCTCTGGCGGATGGTGCGCCAATTGGTCAATGTGCCACCCAGCCAGCGGGCTGTCACGTAAGGCATGCTGGAGCGGGTTGCCTCAAGCTGGATAGTTTCTTGGGCCTGGCGCTTGGTGCCAACAAACAACACCACGCCACCATTAGCAACGCTATCACGTACCACGTTGTAGGCGGTATCCAGTGCTTTTGAGGTTTTTTGTAGATCGATGATGTGAATGCCATTACGCTCGGTAAATATATACGGCTTCATGGCGGGGTGCCACTTATGTGTGCGATGACCAAAGTGAACACCAGATTCCAATAAGGACTTCATGGGAACAACTGCCATATTCTTTTTTCTCCTTGTGCGTTTTTTCCGCCGCTTCCCTCATTCCAGCCGGGACCGCCAGTGAGGGGTTAGCTCACTTTTTTTGCGGCACGCACCGATTGGTCAGAAAGCGTGTGGGATAAAATATCACCTGTTACCAGGTGTAACCACTCCCACCTGAGTGGGAGCGGCACGGAGTATACCATAGGTTGGCGAGATTCGTCCAGAAACTTTTCAAATTATGCTGAAGCTGTGCTGTGTGCTGGCATCTCCTTATTCTACGCTTGTCCTCAAGGTGTTAATATCAGGTGTGCTTTAGATCCATCCTGTATCTGCTGCTGCTCCCAAAGCATAGTGTGATATTGGATATTTCGCCACAAGTCAATTTGATCGTCATAATTGTGATTAAATACGTGCCCTGACTCTCCTGTGGTGATCACCGAAAGGGAAACTGGCAGGTTGCTCATATCCACGATCATGCGCTCCGAGGGTAGCCAGCTAACCTGATACGCCTTGGCTGGATCAGTTTCATAAGCCATCCAGGAAGTGGCGTTGACGATTGACCCACCTCCCGAAGTACGGTAAGGCCCCCGGTTGAAAATTGCCTCTATCGGACCAATGCCTGAGATGCCCAACGTTTGATTATGAAAGGTAACGGAGTGCAGGTCGCCCCATGCCCAGCGCGAAGCATCTTTGCCTAGCAATTGCTCCACTTCAGCTACAGCCTCAGAAAAGGCCAGGGCCAGGATATCATCCTGTTTCTCAACGGTCTGGGTGCTTTTATCGTCCCACCAGGTACTGTCGGGGGTCTGTACAATGCGGCGCATGATCTCGAACCAGGCGTCACCCCCATCCGGCCAATAATCCTGGGGTAGCTCATCATGAAAAGTCCGCGCTAGAGCTGCCCGCCAGAAGGCATTATATAGCGCGGGTGCAGCCAGGTCCATTTGATTCTGGTAATCCCATCCGGAGAGAATATCCCGCACTTCGATCAGATGCTCGTCCTGCAAGGGGATTTGCATCAGCGGGGGAACCATATAGGCAGCCGAAGCATTATAGTCATCCCCGTGTATCTTTTGGATGTAATCTGCGTCAATCGGCCCGGGTGAAGTCTCGATCAGCTGGGTAATGCGGGCGGCGCGGAAGCCATAATCTTCTGCAGTCATCCGGTATGTATAATCTGAGCCGACGATAGCATTATTGGCAGTGACGATAAAACCAGCTGTGGGATTAAGAGTGTTGGGAAGCTGGTTAAAGGGGATATATCCCTGCCATTCGTAATCGTCTGTCCAACCAGGGACGGGGGAGTCACCGCTATGATTGGGTAAACGAACAGGGATATTGCCGGGTGTCTGGTAGGCAATATTCCCCTCGATGTCTGCATAAACCATATTTTGCGACGGTACCGTAAAATAGGCTGCTGCCTGGCGGAATTCGTCGTAGTTCTGAGCACTGTCAAGACCAAATACTGCCTTAAAGATATTGACCGGCTCGAGGGCGGTCCAGCGCATGGAGATAGCATAGTCAGCTGGGAGCTCCACCCCCCATTTATCTTGAACAATTTTATGATCATCCGGGTTATCCCAGATTACCGGCCCGTGACGGGTGTAACGCACGGTCAGGTCAGCCGGGGTTGAGCCAGGCACCTTGATGGTCTCGTGAACCGTGGTCATGTCCACCCACTGACCATTGACCTCATACTGGTTGGGATTATCCGGATTGATTTTTTCGATGTACAGGTCGATCACATCTGGACCCGCGTTGGTAAATCCCCAAGCGATATGATCATTATGTCCGACAATCACCCCCGGAACTCCGGCAAATGAGTACCCCACCACGTTATATGGGCACTCGGCACCTTTGGGTGTGCAATGCAAACCCACCTCATACCAGATGGAGGGCATCTGCTCACTCAAGTGCATATCATTCGCCAGGAAGGGTTTACCGGTAGTGGTCATACTGCCACCAATCACCCAATTGTTTGATCCAATCCCGCTACCAGATGGGCCAAGGACCGCTTCCAAATTGGTAATGCTCGTCGAGAGACTTTGAAACGCTGGGGATAGGTCGACCAGGGTTTGGATTCCCTGGGCTGGAATTTTAAAGCCGCTGGGAGCAGTGTTAAGTGAAAAATCAGGGACCACCACAGGGTGATCTGATGGGTAGAGCGGGAAAAGGTCTGTCATCTGATCTGAAGTGAGAGTCTTCAACAGGATGGCGTGCTCGATTTCACTATCCATCCGGCTTGAGCCTAAATCCCATGCCATAGCTTTTCCCCAGGTGAGGGTGTTTAGCGGTTGCCACGGTTCAGGGGAATAGCCAGGGGTAAGCAGCTTGAGCACGGCATACTCAAGGCTTAATGCTGCCCCTTTATGGTCTGCCAGGTAAGCATTCACCCCGTCCGCATAGGCCTGCAAGAGGGCGATTTCATCTGCGGGCATGGCATCCAGCTCTTTTTGCACCACGCGAGCCCAACCCAGGGTGCGCAGGAAAGTGTCTGTTGCCAGCTCATTTTTGCCAAACATCTCCGCAAGCCTGCCCGAGCCAATATGGCGCCAAAAATCCATCTGCCAGAATCGGTCCTGGGCATGCACGTAACCTTGGGCGAAGAACAGGTCGTGTGTAGTTTGGGCATAGATATTCGGGATGCCATAGTTATCCCGGTAGATATCCACCGGGAAATTCAACCCGCTCAATTTGATTTCACCAGATCGACGAGGAAAGGAGCTTTGTGCCAGGTAAACACCCACTGCCCCGAGTACAATGGCAAGCACCACGATGACGCTGATAATAGAAAACACCACGCGACTGATCTTGGCTAACATAGGTCCTCCTTTGGCAAGGAAAGTGGTCTTCTTGGGTTCTAATATTCAATTGTCAGAAGTCGGGATGGACTAAAATGTCCCGCCTAGCTAGGATTATCCATCAAGACCCACGGTTTAGCAAGGCTTGAGATTAAAATGAAATTAAATAATTATTTGGTAGGTTATACACTACACCTGTCACAATTCCTGCCGGTTGAAGATCAACCAGGCTGCCAAAAGTGGAATTACAATCAGACCGATGGTGATCCCAAACGCAATCCAGGAGGTAGTGGTATCACCCTGCATCAGGCGGGTGCCCCAGGTGATTAATTCACCCGGCAGATACTTGCCAAACCCCAGGATGGAGCCAATCGAACCAGGAATAACAATTAGACCAAGGGCAATACCACCGGCTGCAGCCTGTGATTTGGTCAGCGTGCTGGACAATAACGTCAAAGCAACAGGAACCAGCGTGTAGAAAAATATCAGCGCATTCAGCACCAACCAACGCAGTATGTCCATCGCCTCAAATAATAACATCGTGTAATAGTAGCAGGCAATTCCAGCCAAAACCAGGGAGATTGCGAACATTGTTGCCAGAGCAAGAAATTTCGCACCCATAAAAGCACCGCGCGATAATGGCTTAACCAACATCATTGCAGCAGTACCTTTATCCTTCTCTTGTGAGATAGTACCCATTGTCAGAAGTATTCCCAGGATGACGCCGAATTGAGCCATGTTCTTTATATACTGACCAATAGCCATTTCTACTGTTGGGGGTGGCATTTCAATTGTCATTCCTTCGGTAGGAAGTGCCGCCAGGAGCTCGGGGGTGAATTTGGTGAGAAATGGAGAAGTCAATCCAAAGAAAACCAACACAACTGCCACAACCAGAAGGCGATAGCTGCGAATTAGTTCCATCCATTCTTTATGAAATGCGACGAAAATGCTCATGCTTGCCCCTCCTCCTGGCCTACCAGATGAAGAAAGACATCTTCTAGCGAAGGTTTGACGACTTCATAACGGGTTGGGATCAGTCCGGCTCGTGTGATGGAAGCCAGTAATTCCCTCTTGGCTGTCTCAACATCATTCACAATTACCTTCGCTACAAGTCCTTCAATTGAGACGGTTTTGACCCAGGTCTCATGCTGCAACGTTTCACTCCATGGAATCAACTCTGCTTTCGTCTTTTGGTCTACTTCCACATCAAAAGCAGGGATGGCATACTGCGCTAACAGCGCATCGCGTGGGGCTTCGGTCACCAGCCTGCCGCGATTAATGATCCCGACGGTGTCACACACCCGTTCCACATCTGCCAGGATATGGGTGGACATGAACACGGTACACTGCCCACGCAGCTGTTCGATGAAATCCAGCACTTCCTTGCGTCCTTCAGGGTCCAGTGCACTGGCAGGTTCATCCAGAAACAACACTTTGGGGTGGTTTACCAACGCCTGCGCCAACGCCAAACGTTGGCGCATCCCACGTGAGAATCCACCAATCCGCCTTTTGGCTGATTCTTCCAGCCCCGCTAACACCAGGAGCTCTTTCGCTCTGGCGGAACGTTCTGTGCCTGGTAAACCAAACACACGTCCCACGTAATCCAGGAATTCACGCGGTGTCATCCATGCATAAAAAGCCGGCTCTTCAGGCAGAAAACCGACGGTCCGGGCAATTTCATTCCGGTTGGCAGTCACCTCTTTTCCCATCACCCAGGCCTGCCCGCTGGTGGCGTGTGCCAGGCCGGTCAGGATGCGGATAGTGGTAGTCTTACCTGCTCCATTGGGGCCGAGAAAACCAAAAATGGTGCCCTCTTCCACACTCAGGTTCAAGCCATTTAAGGCGGTAAATTGCCCAAAAACTTTGCGCAGCTGCTCAGTGCGTACTGCAATCATGCTGCTATTCCTTTCGCCCAACGATGAGATAGACAATGGGTCCAACAAGCTGGCCTAAAAGGATCACGATCGCCCAAAGCCATTTTGGTCCCCAGGTCTTCTCCCGACGGCTCAAATCCACCAGACACACGACCATCAGTATCAGCTGAAGCAGGACGAGAGGAATGATAAAAGGGAGATATGATAGAACCTTATCCCATGGGGTGGTTGCGATTTCCATTCGTATGTCCTTTCTTGATGCTCCAGGTAGTTGATTGAATACGATTTATTGGTGAGGATAACGGATCCGTATTCAGCAATTTAATTAAGCGCCTTTCTCGCCAAGCACGACTACAAAAGCGATGGCATGCTTTTGGGTGTGGCTCAGGCTCAGCGACCAGGTATGCAGGTGATGCTCTTCAGCCAATCTCTGGGCCGCGCCATAAAGATGCAGGATCGGCTCGCCTGAGGCTCCCCGACAAATCTCGATATCATGCCAGGAAATTGGACCAATTCCCGTGCCAAATGCTTTTGAAACCGCCTCCTTGGCTGCGAATCGGGCTGCCAGGGAAGCCATGTTCTCACCATTTTCAGAGAGCTCGCGTGGGGTAAACAGGCGTTGCAATAATCGTTGTTTATAGTGCTGGAATGCAGCTGTAAACCGCTCAATTTCGATTAAATCAACGCCCGTTCTCAAATCAGGCATACGATTCACCGTTTGATTAGCTTGAGGCTTCAAAGGAGCCAGCGGTAGCAATCGCCATTCGGTCTGAGTGAAGATATTTTTGGGCAATTTCCAATATCTCAGCGGATGTGATCGCCCGGATAAGATCGGGGTAGCGCAGGTAATAATCCAGGCCCAGGCTGTAGCGTTCAAGGTTCAGCAAAGCAGATGCAACACCCGCGTTCGATTCAAGTGACAGTGGTAGTCGGCCTATGTAATTTGCCTGGCTGTCAGCCAGCTCCTCGCTCGAGACAGGCTCGCTGATAAAACGTGTGATCTCCTGGCGCATCAGCGTAATAACCTTCTCCAGATTTTTAGGGTCAACCCCTGCAATGAATAACCAGGGTCCGGGGCCAATCCCACCGCTCAGGCTGGATGAGGCATAGTATGCCAGCCCAGACCGCTCGCGGACCGATTCTCCAATCCGCCCCATCATCCCGAACTGACCGAGGATATTATTCCCAAGAGAAGCTGCCAGAAAATCGGGTGAATTTCGCCGGGGTCCGGCCACTCCCATTACAACGTCCGCCTCCGACTTGCCAGGAATATTCACCTGACGGGTAACCACACTATTCAGTGGTTTCAATTCTGGAAGCTCCGGCTGGTCGGGCTGCCTGGGATTCTCCCAATCACCAAGAAAGCGAGCGACAGAATCCAAAGCTCGCTCTGGATTAACACATCCTACGATGGATATCACCATTTCACGCGGTCCAAAATGCTGCGCATGAAATGCAGCCAGGTCTTCACGCGTGATCGAGCGGATCGTATCTGGATAGCCATCTTCAGGACGGCTGTAAGGATGCCCTGTATAAACCATCTCATCAAATGCCAGACCTGCCATTTCAGAAGTTTCCTGAGCGCGAATAGCCAGACCGGTTAGCAGCTGGTTACGCAGGCGTTCCACTTGCTCAGTCGGGAAAATTGGCTGGCGTAACGTCTCGGCCAGTGTCCCGGTGAGCAAATCCAAGTCCTCTGCCAGGGCGTGCCCGTAGAATCCAATCGAGTGCGTCCCACCGTCAATACCCAGGCTTGCTCCACTTGATTCCAATATGTCGTAAATTTGTTGAAATTCATGTTGAGCAGTTCCACGCATCAGAGACAGTGCCGTGAAACCAGCCAGACCAAGCTTGTCATCCGGCTCAAAAATGGAACCCGCACAAAGGTAGCCCGTCATCACTACCGAGAGACTGTGTACATTGGGGCGGAACAGGATAACAATACCGTTGGGAAGTTCTCGCCGGACAATATCATCAGGACCGGGAAATGAGTGGATGCTCAAGGGTTAGGTGCTCCTGTTTTATCCATCGCTGGATAATAATTGCTGACTCTTATTGTTGAGAAACCGTATTCGGCAGATATACCCCCAGGATGCGATTCTGAGGGCGCAGGCAGATTTGAGCCAGTCGCTGTACATCTTCGGGGGTGACTGCCGCTAATCGGTCGAGGTAATTGGTGAACCAATCGACCGATGCGAACATTTCTGCAAATCCCATCCAATAAGCCTGGTTCGAAATTGACTCACTGCCATAGGCAAAGATGGCACGGGCTTGTTTCATAGCTCGCTCAAGCTGTTCGATAGGTGGGGGTGAATCTTGCAATTGCTTGATCTCTGCTTCCATGGCGGCAATGCAATCACTGGTGGTATGCTTTGGATGGACCATGATCACTGTCGTATACAGGTACGGATCAATTGTCGCCTGTAAACCACCATTAACACTGACTGCCAGCTCTGTGTCCACCAGGGCTTGATAGAGCCGGCTGGTCTTATTGGTGATTCCTCCCCCGAACATATTTAAATTGGTTGGACCAGTTAGCAAGCTGTCTAATAGATTCAGGGCAAAGAAATCGGGGTCATCAGCGGCTGGGGCTCGATACGAAACCTGCAGGTAGACCGTTTCGCCTGGTCCTTCCACTGACACCCTTCGTTCACCCGATTGGGGTGGTTCAGTCCGCATCAGCCTGGGTGGTTGTAACCCAGCAGCCAGGGGCTCATAAAGCTCACGAATGCGGCTGAGCATCCCTTCAGTCTCAAAATCTCCTGCGATGGATAGTACCGCATTGTTGGGAATATAGTAAGTGCGATACAGTTTGTAGATATCCTCGCGCTGCATTGAATACAAGTCCGTCAAATCCCCGATGATCTCGTGATGATAGGGATGGACACGAAAAGCAGCAGATTGTACTTCCTCGCTCAAGCGGAAAAGCGGCTCGTTTTCGCTCCCCTGGCGTTCTGATATGATAACGGTCCGCTCAGAGCTGACTTCATTGGGATCAAACGAGCTGTTGAACATCCGATCCGCTTCTAAACGCAAGGCAAGATCGATCTTATCCGCTGGCAAGGTTTCAAAAAATGCCGTCCAATCCAAAAAAGTAAAGGCATTTAGATATCCCCCCTCGCGCGATATCGCTCGATCCAGTGCGCCGAGTGGAAACTGTGGTGTGCCTTTAAACATCATGTGTTCCACCCAATGCGAAGCGCCGGTAAGTCCGGGTACTTCATCTCGTGAGCCGAGGCGGTACCATATCCACTGGCTGATAATGGGTGAGGTGTGGATCTCCTTCAGCAATACCAGCAGACCATTGGATAAGGTTATTTTTGTATACGATTCATTCATAGGACAAGCCAGACCATGTTTTATGTCAGTAAATCTATAGTGACGATAATATTTATTGCCACAATTACTTACCAAAAAAGATGCTGCACATCCAGCCAGTCCACCAGTGGTTGCAGATTGAAAAGTCTTTGGGAGAATTGAAAGAGGATGCCATGGTAGTTTTAAAAGGTTCAATCGCTGCTTGTAAGCCCAGGATGGATTGATGCAAATCGGTTTGGTCAATCGCAATGTCCACCGGCACTTGCATGGTGACCGGGACTGTGATATCCACCGGGACGGTTATGTTGACCGGGACGGTCAAGTTAACATTCGCCTGAAGTGCAGTTTTGGCGGGTAAGGTTAAGTCAGTTGGTACTAGCGTATTGTTAAGGTATATCGAAGCATTGGATACTCTGGTGTCTTTCACCAGAGACAGCTCAGTATCCTGATTAATCGAAATGTCAAACACCACGGGCAAATTGTCCGTCAGTCGAACTGTCGTTTCTACAGGTACCGTTGTGACAATATGGGCTTTATCCATCATCGCCAGATTATTGGATGTTTCAGTCAACAGGCCATCTGAAAGCAGCGTTTTAAGTTCAAAGAAGTGCCGTCCGAATGAGATTAATATTGCGATTAATATGATATTTACCATCAACGAGAAAATACATGCGATCGTCCAAAAGGCAGGCAGGTATCTGCCCTGATAGGTAACCTTTTGCAGTCGCGGAGAAGCCCGGTAATAATCTTTTGTGCCCTTGAAGAGTAATTTCGCCCGCTCGAACACCCGTTTAATCCCATCATTCAAATACGTATATAATTCCTGCCCAGAGGATGGCTGAGGTTCGCTCGGTGATACAGGCTGAGGCTCCAGCTGAGGTTCAGGTTGTGAATCGGGTAGTGATTCAGGTTGTGATTCGGGTTGTGATTCGGGTTGTGCTTCAGAACTCAGATTCAAGTTCTGATTCTTGGGGATTTGGCTTGGTATTATCCATGAGTTATCTCCTGGGTTATATAAGCTGAATATAGCACAAACACTCTGATTAGGAAAGCTTATTACTTGGGTGAGAATCCGATAAATGGAGAAACGAATCGCTCGTTCTCTCTTGTGAAATCAACTCCCTCAGGCTAAAATATTGGAGCATACCTGCCAAGTGGATGCCAGAATCTGCGTTCGAGGGTGTATCTGCAGGCAGGCCGATAATTTTTAGACGGCGCGAGCCGTCTTTTTGAGGAGAATCCGAATTGGTTGAGGATACATTTGGAAAATACCTCATTGCTGTTATTGGAGCCGGTCCAGCCGGACTTTTTGCCTCCCGACTCCTGGCTACCAATAATGCCCACGTAGTGCTCCTGAACCGGGATATTCTCCCAGGTGGGTTGGCTGAGTATGGCATATATTTTGACAAGTATAAGATGAAAGAAGGGCTGCGCAAGCAATTCCAACAAATTCTTGATCTCCCCGCCATTGACTATTACGGGAATATAAAAATAGGAGAAACCGGTGATTTTCGGTTGCAAGATTTACGCGCCATGGGCTTTCAAGCCATACTCGTTACCGTTGGCGCCCAAGGAACGAAGTGGTTGGGGCTACCGGGTGAGAACCTGATTGGGGTCTATCATGCCAAAGACCTGGTGTTTCATTACAATTTGCTGCCACCCTTCAGCACCCAGGATTTCAGGATTGGCAAGCGTGTGGCATTGATCGGTGCCGGGAATGTCATGCTGGATATGGCTCACTGGCTGATTCGCGAGTTAAAGGTGGACGATGTCATCTCGGTGGTGCGAAGAGGCCCAAACGAAGTCAAATTCTCAAAAGAAGAGCTTAAAATCGTCGTGCATAACCTGGATCTGGCAAAGTTATTTAGCGAGGTTGAACGAGTGCGACCGGTGGCGGATGCGGCAGGTCAGAATGTAGATGAGGCAAAAGACTATATCCTGTCTGCATTGCCCAAAGGACTTGATGCAGTATCAAAAACCCGTTTTTATTTTGACTTTTTGGCCTCTCCAAGCCGTATAGTAGGGAATGAGCATGGATTTGTAAACGGTTTGGAAGTGGAGGACACCACACTGGTCTGTTCGGAAGGGGAAGTGCAAGCCAAACGCCTGGGTACAAAACGAATCCTGGATGTAGATACGGTGATATTTTGCATCGGCGATAAAGTGGACGAGACCTTTGGATTGCCAGTCAGGATGAATGCTTTTGTTAAAAACCCGAACCCACTTCATCCTGTGGACGGTCTGTCTTTTGAAGCTTATGATCCAGATTTAAACCGCCCGATTGATCGCGTGTTTGTGGCTGGCTGGTCGCGCGAAGCAAGCAGCGGCTTGGTAGGTGTGGCACGCAAGGATGGCGAGAATGGTGCCAAAGCCGTGCTGGATTACCTGCAATCATCACCGGTATTGGTTGACCCAAAAGCTGTACTGGACGAATTTGAAGCGAAACTGGCAAAGCTCAATAAGCCCATCATTCAAACGGCTGATGTTACCAAGCTGGCAGAAGCACAAATGGCTGAAGCTGAGAAATTTGGCTTGCCAGCATTTAAATACGCCAGTAATGATGAGATGCTGGCTGCCATCGGGGTTAAAAATCCTATCGGGGGTTGATGAGTTCTAAATCAGGGTTGGATTTCACCAATACTGGGTTGCGGATTCTTATACGGGATCAACAACAGCAGACCAACTGCAGTAACCACCTCGCCTGCCAGGACGCCAATCTGCTGATAAGGTCCAAATATCGGTATGGTTGGGTAGTTATTGCTGCCAAAACCAAAAATATCTGCCATGCCACACGCCACCGCGATGACGTAGCCTGTTCCGACCAGCCTTAAGCCAATATCTGAAGCAATTGATTTCTGCCCCCCGTTCCATAAAGCCGCCAGGCTGATGTACCCCCCAAGGCATATAAATCCAAGTCCAACCAGGAAGGTCGCAATTTGCACAAAACCAACTACCGGGCTACGGTCCAATCCGTACAGCCCAGGCTCAGCGCCCAACAGGTAAATGATGAATCCGAGTACAGTTACCCCCAAACCTAAACGGATACGCAATCGTCCATTTGTCTTCCGAACAGGCGGAGCATCTGTCATAAGACCTCCGGTAAGGTATTTTGAAGATGACTCATCCAGTTTTTGCCTAGAATGGCAGCGATGTCAGTCTCAGTATACCCCTTTTGGGTCAGAATAGGAATTATCTTGCGGATATCGGAGATGGTATCGATATCGCCAGGGACGGATTGCAGTCCAAATCCGCCATCGAAATCAGTACCGATCCCAACGTGCAGGGCGTTGCCAGCCATCTGGCAAATGTAATCCATTTGTGCAACAAAATTATCCAGGGACACGCTGTTACGGCCTCCGGCTTCGTTCCAATCCGGCTTTAGGAAATTATTGGCTGCCACAATGCCAATCACCCCGCCTCGCTCGACTAATCCCTGGATAACACGGTCAGTCAGGTGCCGATTGCTGTTGGTCGCCCTTAGTAATGCCATAGCATTGGCATGGGAGGCAATGATCCCACCCGGATAAAAATCTAATGCCTGTAAAGCGGCTTTTTCATCCATATGGCTCAGGTCAAGGGTGAGGCGAAATTCCGCCATGCGCTCCAATAGCGCAAAACCTACCTTGGTGAGTGGTCCCGGCTCACGCGTGCCGCCACAGAAGCGCGTACCCGCCCAGGCTGGACCGATGATACGCACGCCACGGCGGTACCAATCCTCCAATTCAGCCGGCTCACGCACACCTTCTGCTCCTTCCATTAAAGTCACCAGCCCTACCGGGTGTTCCTCGGTATCCGTGCGTTGCCAATGGGCCAGAATGGATTGTAAGTCAGAGCGCGTTTCGATCCTCCGATACATCGCCGGATGTTCATCAACCAGGCGGGCATAGGCATCCAATTGCATCCTGTAAAGAATGTGAGCTTCTTCATCCGATCCATAGCAATGCTTGTCCCATTCACCCAGCTTGCAGCGCATAGGAGCTGCGAACAAGGTGGAAAATATCACCGCTATTTTTCCTGCCTGATAATTCGGCCAGCCGAGCAGGGTGTCACCATTCACAAGTGGAGCCAGGGTTCCTTGTTCTCGCTCACGCGTTTCAGCTGCAGAAAGCGTGTAATCCCGCCCGAAAGTTAAGATATTCCAGGCGAGGTCTTGATGGGCATCAATTACGATAGGATCATTCATCGAGGCATAGATGATAACAGGGATTGTGCTATCTGGCGATCAATTTTCCCCATCGGAAAGTGGGATAACTCTTTGGGAAATACCCAGCGCAGCTCTGCCGCCTGAATTGGCTGGGGTTCTCCCTGTAAAATGGTGCACTCAAATGCATAAAGTGTCACGCGAAAATGGGTATAGGCATGTTGGTAAACTCCAATTTGCGTATTGACTTTAATATCTGCACCGAGCTCCTCGTAGATCTCCCTCCGCAGGCAGGTGGGCAGATCTTCACCCTCCTGCTGCTTGCCGCCCGGGAACTCCCACATACCCCCCAGCAATCCCAGAGGAGGCCGACAAGCAATCAGCACGCGACCATCCCGGTTGATCACTGCCGCGGTAACTGTATAGTGCGGAATGGCCGGCTTGGGGAATAACACTGGTCGCTGTTCCTGGATCCCGAGCGCTTTCGCCTGACAGGCATCTTCCAGAGGGCAATGCACGCAATCAGGCGTTTTTGGCGAGCAAATGCTGGCACCCAAATCCATCAGCGCCTGGTTATACTCTCCTGCTTGTCCAGGAGGCAGATTTTCATTGGCCAGTTGCCAAAGCTCACGCTCTCCAACGGTTGAACGGGCATCTTCACTTACATTGAAGTAACGCGCCAGTACCCGGCGAATATTGCCGTCCAGCGTGGGCTCATCACAACCAAATGCAATGGAAGCTATCGCCCCGGCGGTGTAGCGCCCCACTCCGGGCAGTTTGCGTAACAGGCGTACTTCGCGAGGTAGCTGACCTTGATATTCCTGCATCACCAGCTGGGCAGCTTTAAACAAGTTGCGGGCACGCCCATAATAACCCAGCCCCTCCCAGGCTACCAGCACTTCCTGCATGGAAGTGTTTGCTAATGACTCGATACTCGGAAAGCGCTGCATCCAGTGCTCATAGTATGGGAAGACCGTCTCCACCCGCGTTTGCTGGAGCATGATCTCAGATACCCATATCGCATAAGGATCAGGGACCCCACGCCACGGAAGTGACCGTGCGTTGCTGGAATACCAGTTAATCAGATGCGTAGAGAACAGGGTGGTAACCAGGTTTATCAATCCTAGATTTTGGTTGATGAAACTGAAAATTTTTTATCGACGATAGAAAAGGAATCCCAGCACTGCAGTAGCCAGGATAATGATAGCAGGGTTGATCTTGGTGAAGGTCAACAAGATGAATGCGCCTGCCACAAAAAGCAGCTTATCCCACCCTTGAGTCAGCGCCTGACCCCAGCCCAGCTTCTTGGCACCGAAAACGGTGTTTGCCATGTCATAAGCGGTCCACAACAGCAAGCCTACCACTACAGGTCGTACTGCCTGGAGCATAGCTTTGACCGAAACGCTGTCCTTGATCCCAAAAAAGAACACGATCAGGATGAGCATGAGCAGGGTGGTTGGGATCACCGTGCCAACCGCCGCAGCGATGGCACCCGGTAGACCCACCATTTTATACCCTACATAGGCAGATACTTGTGGAGCGATTGGCCCGGGGATGGCGTTACCGATTGCAACGGCATCCGCAAATTCATCCGGCGTGATCCATGGGATAGGGGTGGTTTGATTGGGGGGCGTCCAGGTGGCGTTGGTGGTTTCACGCTGCATCAGGGCAAGTGAGGCCGGACCTCCGCCCCACGAAAACATTGCCACACGCGTGAAGAGAAGGAAAATTTGCCAGAGTAATAGCATGTTCGTCATATACCTCTACACTGGAGTTTTAAATTGGGGTCTACCCATGATGAATTGAACAGATGCCCCTTAATGTTACCAAATCTCACATCTGGAAGCCTGATTTTGCAGGGACAATTTTATACTGATAGTTATCAACGAAATCCAACAATCGATTGACCAACCCCTGCCACTCCTTTGAATCCAAGATACCCTGCATGGCAGGAAGGTCAGGCATCTGGGCTGATGCCATGATCTGCGGTTGGTCACCATACATGGTCAGCCAGGCATCCTTGAGCTCCATCCCAAGCTGCTGCACCTGCGGGATGAACTCACGTACCACAAATTCGAAATATTCCTGCTCGCGACCCGGTGTGATATCCCAGGTCATGATTAATTTAACCGTCACAATGCTGCTCCAATTCGATCAATGCTGATATTCCAGCACTACCACGCGCGTTTCTTCTGGGATCATACTTTTAGTGACCTTAAGCGACGGCTGGGGTTTAATCGTACCCAAACCCATCTCTTTAAGGAATTTGCTGAGTGGTGCCAGCTTGAGATTACAGGCTGAGGTACCGTAATGCATGGGAATGACGAAACCGGGCTCCAATAAGCTCACCACTTCTGCTGCCTTGGCAGCATTGAGCCCGCCTCCACCTCCTACAGGAACCAGGGCGATGTGCACCGTACCCAAGGCCTCGATCTCTGTTTGGCTGGGCACCCGGCTCAGGTCACCCAGGTGCGCCACCGTCACACCTTCATAGTCGAAAACATACAGGGTGTTGCGCGGCTCAACTGCATCGTGCTTATCGTTTCCATTGGTTTGTATACCGGTGATAAAGACCCCGCCGATCTCAAACTCACCTGGGGTATTGATCAGGTGCGAAAAGCCCTTCACGCCGGAGGTAAAACTATGCCCGGGAGCCTCATGGCTGACGGTGAGGATATCTGCCCGCAGTTTTAAAGGCTCGTAGCCCGCAACCTGACTATCAAATGGGTCGGTGACAACCGTGGCCAAATTCCGCTCGGTCAGGCGAAAACACGATAGACCGTACCAGGTAATTTCCATGCAACCTCCAACAATGGTGAATTATATCATTTGCGCAGGGTACGAAATTCTCACTGGTCTGCCTACAAGGCTTGAGAAGATGGTATGATAAATTCATGCTGAACCATCGCATCCCAGTTCTGCACACCAGCCAATCACCCGATGCCAGGGTGTTGAAAACTGGAGAGAATTCCTGGCGTCTGGAAATCCCTGCTACCACTATACATGGCTATCGCCTCGCCCAGCTTGATGATCATGGTTCACTCCGCAGAGGCGATTTCCCGTGGAAGCCACCCCTCACGTTGAGCCTGCAAGCACGTGTATCCTCAGAAGAGCTGCCGGGCACCTGGGGGTTTGGCCTATGGAATGACCCTTTCAGTTTTATGATTGCTTATAATAAGATAGTGCCGCGCTTCCCGGCATTGCCCGATGCCGCCTGGTTCTTTCATGCCTCACCCCAGAACTACCTCTCTCTAAGGGATGACCTTCCAGCCAATGGTTTCCTGGCCGCTTCATTCAGCTCTGCAAGAGTGCCTTTGGCATTGCTGGCGTTAGCCTCCCCTGGAATGGCATTAACGCTTATCCCTGGGCTGGCACAGCTTGTCCGCCGGTGGTTGCGTAACCTGATCCACCAGGATGCAGTCCAGATTCACACCCACGTGACTGAATGGCATGCGTATAGGCTGGTTTGGGAACCTGGGCTGGTCAGGCTCAACCTGGATGGGAAGGATATCTTGCATACTAGTATTGCACCTCATGGGCGCTTGAGCCTGGTGATCTGGATCGATAACCAGTATGCAGCGCTTCCTCCTGTGGGCAGACTAAAGTATGGCACCTTGCCCAACCCTGAGCCGGCCTGGATGGAAATCAGGGATTTTGAGATGTTGGATTCTGCTACACCTTAGCAAAACCGGGTATTTCCCATATAAATACTACGCTGCAAGACTTTCACATGCGAGTATAATATACGCTTGCCGGGTAGGAGGCTACCCTAATAACTTAATGCGACCCGTTTATCCCTTCACAGCCATTGTCGGACAAGAACGCATGAAGCGCTCGCTAGTCTTGAACGCAGTAGACCAGCGTATTGGTGGCGTGCTAATTCGTGGCGAGCGCGGTACCGGTAAGTCTACCGCGGCACGCGGTATGGCAGCCCTGCTGCCCGACATAAAAGTCTTTGCTGATTCACCCTTTAACGACGACCCGGAGGCGCCCCTCACCTGGTCGGATTGGGTGAAGGAGCGTAAAGCCCAAGGCATTGATCTGAAGATCGTCAACCGACGGATTGCTTTCATTGACCTGCCCATCAGTGCCACCGAAGACCGGGTTGTGGGTACACTGGATATCGAAATTGCCATCCAGAAGGGTGAGCGTATCTTCGAGCCAGGCGTGCTGGCAGCCGCCAACCGCGGCCTGTTATACATCGACGAAGTCAACCTGCTGGATGATCATGTAGTCGACCTGCTGCTCGACTCAGCCGCCATGGGCGTGAATGTGGTCGAGCGCGAGGGAATTTCCTTTGCCCACCCAGCCCGCTTCATCCTGGTGGGTACGATGAACCCCGAAGAAGGTGACCTGCGCCCGCAATTATTGGATCGTTTTGCCCATTCCGCCGAGATATACGGTATCCGTGAAGCACGCGAGCGTGTGCTGATCATGGAACGCAACCTGGCTTTTGAAGAAGACCCTGAGAAGTTTCGCAAGCAATGGTTGGATAAGGAAAAAGAGCTTTCCCGCCAGATTGAGCTGGCACGCGGGCTGGTAGATAAAGTGACCTACAGCAGCCGCGACCTGCTTTCCATCGCTGCTCTCACTGCCTCGCTTAACGTGGAAGGTCACCGGGCCGATCTGGTGATCCTCAAAACCGCGCGTGCCCAGGCAGCCTTCGAGGGTAGAAAATCCATCACGGACCGTGATATTGCCCTGGCAGCTGAGCTGGCGCTGCCTCACCGCATCAGGCAGGGGCCTTTCCAGCAGTCCATCGTCTCGGAAGACGAACTTCAAGAACGTATCGAACAGCTGCAAGGCTCATCAGTCAGCGCAGGAGAGCCAGAACCAGTGGCGGAGGACGAAGATCATACTCCACACTTTGATAAAAAAAAAAGACCTAAACCTCACCTCGGAGGAAGACCAGCAGAGTCCGAACCAGAGTGAGCCTTCCCGCCAAAGCGTCTTTGATGTAGGCAATGCCTTCTGGTGGGATGGGGGAGAGAAAGTAAAGGTCGGTAAATCCTTCCGGCCCCGCAACCTGAATACTAATTTAGACCAGCTTTACCGTAAACGTGCGGGAAGACGCTCGCGCACCCACACAGACCGCAAACGTGGGCGCTACATCCAGGCACGCCCGGCAAACGGCAAGACGGATGACCTGGCGTTCGACGCCACTATCCGCGCGGCTGCACCTTTTCAAAAGGAGCGTGCAGAGATGCGCAAGCGGGTGGCTTTTGCCATCCGCCCGTCAGACTTCCAACGCAAGGTGCGGGTGAAAAAGACAGCCAACTTCGTGCTCTTCGTGGTAGATGCCTCCTGGTCTATGGCCGTAGCTGAGCGAATGTCTGCCACCAAAGGCGCCATCCTCTCCCTGCTCACCGACGCTTACCAGCGCCGTGACCGGGTGGGTCTGATCGTGTTCCAAAAAGACCGGGCGACGATGGTGCTGCCGCCCACCAACTCGGTCATGCTGGCGCAGCGCGCCCTGGCGGATATCCCCGTGGGCGGCAAAACCCCGCTCTCCGCCGGGCTGTATATGGCACACCAGACCTTACAGCGTGAGCGTGTCCTGCACCCGGATGTGCAGCCGCTGGTGATCCTGCTGACCGATGGGGCAGGCAATGTATCCATGTCTTCCATGCCGCCGCAGGACGAATCCCACCGCCTGGCGGAACAGATTGCCGCCGACGATATCCGCTGCGTGGTAGTCAACATGGAGCATGCCGCCTTTGACCAGGGTCTAGCGCAAACCCTGGCAGACCACCTGGAAGCCCCGTGTTACACCTTGAGCGAGCTGAAAGCCGAGACGCTCTACAAAGCCGTGAAAGACGAGATGGAAACCGGGAGAGG
Organism: uncultured Chloroflexia bacterium; assembly: GCA_963725685.1. GTDB lineage: Bacteria > Chloroflexota > Anaerolineae > Anaerolineales > UBA4823 > FEB-25. The sequence continues at coordinate 345,113 of CAVRYZ010000008.1, read as the reverse complement.
TTTGTGACGAAATGATTGTCTTTTGTAGCCGCCATCGGTGCTGGCGGATGGGGTGCAAATCCGGGATCAACGATCCCGGCTACAAAATCCTCTTCTTCCTCGGGTTCTTCAGTCCTGTCCTCAGCTTACTACCCACCTCACGCTTAACCCTGCCCGCCAGAACAGATTCGTGTTCCTTCAAAAACCCCTCCACTGCGAGGGGGTCGAAGTACACCAATTCGCGCAGCGCCCAAGACAAAGCCTTGACCACCATATCCTCGTGATCGTCGGCCAGCAAGCGGCAGATGGAAAGCGTGCGCGCCGCATCCCCCCTTCCACCCTGCGAACGGATGTTGAACGCCACCGTGCTCACCAGTGCTGCCCGCCGCCACCAAAAATCGGGCGAGTGCGCCCATTTAACGATCAAATTATCGGTTACCAACCCGTCCCGCCAGGCTGGGCCTGACAGCGTACGGGTAAAGGAGTCCACCGTCCACCAGCTGTTGATCCCGTGACCAAGCTCTTCCAATGTTTCTTCCCGCAGGCTACCGAATGCACCTTTATGCCCAGCAATCAGCTCATAGGCCTGCCAGCGGTGACCATACGCGGAAAAAAGCTCACCGGCAAAAGCCAGCACGTATTCAGCGGGAGCCTGGCGAATCAAGGCCGAATATTTTCAGCAAATGGCTCTCTCGGTATCAGCCTTGTGCACCGCCAGCGCACGCTGTTCGGCATCGAAGGCCGCTGCCAGCTCAGTTGGAGTGGTCGAACCCGGGCTGATCACGGTTGCTCCTCCGGCAGGCTGATATCGATATTCACTTCCCAAATCCCATCCACGTAACGTGTTTGGTGCGGCAGACCGCTGCGTTTAACCAGACCAAGCATACGGTTATTGCCAATCTGCATGTTGCCGCGCAGGTAATGGATACCCCTGGCACGCGCATAATTAACCAAGCGCCTGAGCAGCAGCTTACCCAGGCCGCGTCCCTGGAATTCATCCGTCACCACCACGGCTGATTCAGCCACCTCGGGGTCGTCTTTATCGAGCAAGGCATAGCGGGAGACACCTACGACGATGTCGTGGTCGTTCTCCTTGTATATGGCGACGAAGGCCATGCAGGAGATGTAATCCACACTGGCAAGATATTGGGCTTCTTTGTCGTCCAGTACTTTTTTAAAGGAGAGGAAGCGCAGATAGATGCTTTCCATTGATAGTCGCTGGAAGGTGGCCTGCAGGTCTTCGGCGTCATCCGGTTGGATGGGGCGGATGATGACTTCAGTTTCATCCTTGAGGGTGACGGTTTCTGGGTCTAGCGAGGCATCAGAAGAGAGCATAAATATTCCTGGATAAATTGGTTTAAATTGCACCTGATTGTAACAGAAATGGTAAGAAACGATTTATCCTGAAGCGCTTAGCAGGACCCCTGTTTACATGTTTTCCGATAGGGGTGACCCATCACGGAAATCTTACAACCTAAAATGCAGGGGTTAATGGCCGTCCTCGATTTTGGATACCCAAGGGCAAGTTGTCCTCTCGGTTGGTCTATGTAGAGACGCCCCAACATGACGTCTCTACAGTTAAGCCGCGGATATCACAAAAAGTAACCGGTGCTTTGGGTGAGGTAGACTATTTCTCCATCTCCCACTCTTGAGTTACAATATACCATCCAAAGGCGGAACCCCCTGTGGTGAGGAGCACCAAGCAATGGAATTCTTCGATGTAATCCAGAAGCGGTATTCAATCCGCAAATTCACAGACCAACCGGTTGAGCCCGAAAAGCTGCAGCAAATCCTTGAGGCAGCCAACCTGGCGCCTTCCTCCGGCAACCTGCAGGCTTACGAAATCTATGTGGTCACGAATGCCAAGAAGCGGGATGGGCTCTCGTGTGCCGCCCTGGCACAGGAATCGATTGCCAAGGCACCTGTGGTGCTGGTTTTCTGCACCCACCCCGCACTGACCCAAGGGCGCTACACCGAACGCGGCACACGCCTGTACACCGTGCAGGACGCCTCGATCGCGTGTGCCTTTGCCATGCTGGCAGCCACCAACCTGGGATTGGGCTGTGTATGGGTGGGGACGTTCGACGAGAAGGTGGTGCGCCTGATCCTCGAGGCGCCTGAGGGGCAGGAACCGGTGGTGATCATGCCCCTCGGTTACCCGGCCGAGTTCCCCGACCAGCACATGCGTCGACTGGTGGATGAATTGGCGCATTGGATTGTTTAAGAGAAAGAAAACCACGAAGGACACGACGGACACAAAGGTAAAAAAATTAAGGGTTAAAACCAAAAAACCTAAAAAGAAAACCACGAAGGATGCCAAGGACTCAAAGGGAAAAATTTAGGGAAAAACAAAAAAAACATCACTAGGGGGAAAGAAAGAAAATGAAAACCACGAAGTACCCGAACGATATGAAGAAATGTACTTGTAGCCGCCATCATCGATGGCGGCCGGTCAAAACTAACGATCCGATATTCCAGTAGGGGCAGGTCTGAGACCCGCCCCTACAATCATAATATCAACACCGCCGCGCCGTCCAGCTTGCCGCTGCGTAGGTCATCCAGGGCACGGTTGGCATCCTCGAGCGGGTAGGGGGTTACCTCGGTGCGCACCGGCACCTGGGGAGCAAGGGCCAGGAATTCCTCCCCATCCTGGCGGGTGAGATTGGCCACTGAACGAATGGTACGCTCCTCCCACAGGAAATGGTAGGGGAAGGAAGGAATATCGGTCATGTGGATGCCGCCACTCACCACCACGCCACCCTTGCCAACCGCTTTCAAGGCAGTCACCATCAGGGCACCCACAGGTGCCAATACCAATGCAGCATCCAGCTCTTCAGGAGGCATTTCATCTGAACCTCCCGCCCAATACACACCCAGCTGGCGAGCGAACTCCTGGGTTACCGTATCACCAGGGCGGGTGAAGGCAAAAACCTTTTTACCCTCATAGGCGGCCACCTGGGCAATGATATGACCGGCCGCGCCAAATCCATAGATGCCCAACCTTTCAACGTGTTCGCCAACCAGGCGGTAGGTGCGGTAGCCAATCAGACCGGCGCACAGCAGCGGTGCTGCGGCAATATCACTAGACGATTCAGGCAAAGAAAAGCAATAGCGCTGATCTGCCACGGCGTATTCGGCATACCCGCCATCCAGGGTATAGCCGGTTAATTTAAGATTATCGCACAGGTTCTCCTGCCCGCGCAGGCAGTAGCGGCAGGTACCATCGGTGTAGCCCAGCCAGGGCACACCGATACGCTGACCGAGTGCAAAACGGTCCACCCCGGCACCCAGGCCGACTACGGTGCCAACAATCTGGTGCCCCAGGATGAGTGGCAGCTTGGGTTCGGTCAAGTCGCCATCCAGCACATGCAGGTCGGTGCGGCATACCCCGCAGGTATGTACTTTGATCAACACCTGCCCCGCTACCGCTACCGGTACGGAGACTTCAGCAAGCATCAGCGGCTGACGCTGCCCGGTGAGCAGCATGGCGCGCATTTTATTCGGAACGTCCATCGTTACACCTGACAGGTGGGGCAGATATAGCATGCCCCACCGAGATAAGAGATCTTTTGAATGGCTGCTCCACAGTTTGGGCAGGGCTGCCCGACTGTCTGATTGCTCATCAGGCGTTTATAACCGCCGGGATGATCGTACAGGTCATGTTCATCTTCGCGACCACCCAGCTTGATCGCCTCAGCCATCGTATCCTGGATGGCGGTATATAACATGTTGCGCTCTTCAGTCTTTATCGTGGGGATTTTACGTGATGGATGGATCTTCGCTTTGAACAGGATGTCCTGCAGGTAGCCATTGCCAATCCCATTAATGTGCTTGCTGGTGACCAGGAAACCTTTAACACCTTTTTTGGTCTTTTCGGGGTATTCTTCCAATAGCTGACCGAAACGTTCAAGAGTGAACCGATCAGATAGCGGTGGGATTCCCACCTCAGCATAGGGATGTTTGGGTATCTCGGACTTTTCAAGCAAACCTACGAAACCCCACATCTGCATGTTAAAGGTTATCGCAGAGGCATCTGAGAAATCCCAGCGCAGGTGGTACTTTACCGGTAGGGGTTGCCCTGCTGAGTGATAAAGGATGCGCCCACCCAGCTCGCCGAACCACAGCAGGTGGGTATCCCCTATATAGAGGTAGATCGAGCGCCCATAGCTTTTAGCGCCTGTGACCGGCTTGCCCGCCAGGAAGGTATCGTAATCCTCGGCGGATTTGCTAAGCCAAAGGAATTTGTGCACCAGCGCCCCGCGAGCGAAGTGCGAAACGGTCTTCCCAGTCAGGGTTTCGTCCATCTGGCCCGCAATCGTCAAGGCTTCAGGCATCTCGATCATGGTAGCCTCCGATTATGGTCGATCAATCACTATGTAGCATTATTTTGCAGTCACACTCAGCTTGCCGACCTGAATATAGGGCATCAACCCTGTGACCCAGGCCCAGGGTCCACTTACCCACTGGCGTTCCTTGCTGATGGCAGTGATATCCTTAAGCGCCTCAAAGGCGTTGCCAGCCAGCATGACGTCTTTGACCCGCCCAACAAGCTTGCCATTTTCAATCTTATACCCCAGGAACACATTGACCGAAAACTCACCGTTGATCGGATTGCCCTGGCCCAATCCCAAGAATTCATGCACCAGCAAGCCTTTCGAGATGTTTTGGATCATGCTTTCATAAGGCTTTTTACCGGGTTCAACCATCAGGTTAGTCAGATTGCGGGAGGAGCCATGCCCGGTGGGTTTAACACCTGCACGCCCGGCGGTATCCAGGTCATAGATGAAGTTGCGCAGCACGCCCTTATCGATCAGCGGAGTGACTTTACGAGCCACACCTTCGTTGTCAAAAGCACTGGTCTGTGGGCCGAAGGCGACGAATGGGTCATCCACGATGGTCAGACTGGGGCTGGCAATCTGCTGGTTCAACTTGTCACGCAAGGGTGAAGCCCCCAGGTTTACGTTTTTGCCATCCACAGCCAACACCAGGGAAAGCAGCAGGGCGATCGAGCCGCCCGGCGTAAAGATCACCGGCATCTCGCCTGATTCTATTGGAGCAAACTGTTCAGCCATGCGGAAGTATTCGATCGCCTGGGCTGCGATTTCTTCTGTGTCTACGGAGCGCTTCTTTTGCCCGATACCATGCCCGGCGAAGAGAATATCAGTGCCGCGCACCAGCTGCCCGGCAGCGCCGACATTGAAATCGGTATGGTCAGCTGCATAGGTGGCACCCTTTGAATTCGCATACTCAACCTTGGACACAGTTTTGTTTACTGCCGCACCCGCCAAAATTTCAGGATTATAGGTCTTGATCATGTCCATCATCTGCTTGCCGATACGGATCATCTCGGGCTTTTCAAGCGGCAAGAGGGCAGGGTCAAAGACCTTGACGGGTTCCAGCGATCCAGCATCCGGGAGCTCAAAATGCGCCGGGCTGCCAAACTGCGCCGCCTCGAGAGCGCGGCTGACTACTCCATCCACATCCTGGGGATCGGTAGTGCTGGATACGCCCACCTTCCCATCCAGGATCACCTTGACATCGATCTGCGTGCGCTGGGAGGATTGGGCTGATTTTAGGCGGTCATTCTCAAAGTCTACCGCACTGGTTTCCTGGGTGAGCATCACAGCCTGGGCAGCCTGAGCCTTTTTCAAAGCTTTTTTGACAATCTGTTGTACTATCATTGTTGACCTCCAACCACGCAGTTTTGAATACGGATATGCGGTCCACCCAACCCCACGCGCAGCGGTTGTTGGTCGCCCTTGCCGCAGCCACCAGGACCGTTTGGCTCCCATGCCATGTCATTCCCAATCTGGTCGATGTTCATCAGGGTCTCGAACACATTGCCCGTCAGCACCACATCCCGCACCAGCTCCGCCACCTTTCCATCGCGGATCATGTAGCCATACGCAGCACTAAAGGTGAACATTTCCATGGCAGTTTGCCCACCAATGGCTTTGATGGCGTACACACCCAGCTTGATATCCTTGATCATATCCTGGAATGCCACCGTGCCTTGCTCGATGTATGTGTTGGTCATGCGGACGATGGGAGGGTGCTGGAAATGCACGGCACGGGCGTTGCCTGTAACCGGCTCATTCATCTTGGCGGCAGTCTCACGTGAGTGCAGGCGCCCAACGAGCATACCTTCCTTGATGAGATAATTTTTGCGGGTGGGCACACCTTCGTAATCATAACAGTGGGTGCCCAGGCCACCGGGTACGGTGCCATCATCGATGATATTCAGGTTATCAACCCCGAAGCGTTTACCCAACACCATGATCTCCTGCATGCGCGGGTTCTCGTAAACAAAGTCCGACTCGCTCAGGTGACCAAAGGCTTCATGGGTAAACACCCCGGTCAGGATCTGGTCGGTGATGACGGTGTACTTGCCGCCGCTGACCGGTGGGGCTGCCAACAGTTCCACCGCTTTCTGGGCAGTGGTGCGGGCTTTCTCATGCAAACCTTCAACACCTTGATACCCATCGATACTGCCACCTGTTTGGAAAGCATTTTGAACAATATCGCCGTCCCTGCCGACCGCCCCGATCATAATGTTGACGTCGGGGAGCTCTTCCTCAATATATGCTCCTTCCGAGCTGGCAAACGATATGTGTTTGAAGCTGTCGGCATACCTCACCGAGCTGGTCTGGATGCTCTTATGGTGCCGGAGGACAATCCGGTTATATTCTTCCATCAGGGATTTCTTATCAGCCAGGGGCACCTGGCGGAAATCTTTGACCAGATTGGCCTTGACCATATCCACCACCGGCTTATTGGGAGCGAAATAGGTCGTCCCAGTGCCGACCAGGCGGGCGGTTTCGCAAGCTTCGTGTACCCGCTTGGGCAGATCTTCCAGGTCATTGAAAGTGGCATACCCCCAACCGCCTTTATACAGCGCCCTGACGATGCCCCCTACCGTGCGTGCCGAGCCGATTGTATCCAGGTCAGGTCCGCGGAAGTTGACCCAGGTATTGGTTTTATCTTCCACACGTATATCGGCATATTCCACATTTTGTTGCTTAATTGCTTCAGTTAAGCGATCGCGCATATCAACCATCCTTTTATTAGTATGAATTTTTTCAATCGTACCTTTGGTATAGTTTACCCCATACACATCTACCAATTAATACTCAATTATTGCTTCGAAGGTTCTCAGACCAGTTCTAAGTCATCCATATTGGATCATTTTTCCTTATTAATGACGATGCAGTGCTCACGGTAGTGCTCAAAGGTGTTAGCCCGGATGAGCTGCAGCACAGTCAGGTTGTCATCGGGAAAATCATAATTATATGGCATGCTGAGAACGCGGTTATCCAGGGCTTCGAGCACGGTCATCACACCCCGGTACAGGCTGCGGAATTCAATGATCACGGATGTCAACGGGCGATCCTTGTTTTCGGCATACACCTGTGCATTGAAACGATGTACATCATCCCAGGAAGCCATGGCCGGATATAGAGGCTGCTGCCCACTCAGGATGTACTCCAACCTGTCGAGCAGATACTTCTCCCATGCAGATATATGAACAAGGATATCCTTGACCAACCAATCACCCTGAACGCCGGGGGTGAGCATCTCCGCTTCGCTCAGTCTGAAGCAAATCCGTTCGACATGAGCCCATTCCTGATCGAGGTCAGATAATAATTCTTTTTTGATAGAGTTTTTATCCATCAGATTTTACCTAGAACAACAGTCAACGTTTACACGTTAGAACGATTAAACGTTTGAACGTTACAACGTTACAACGTTATCGGATAATGGTCGAACCCGACGAACCATCCGGATGGGCGGAGACGACCTGCCCATTTCTTTCAAGGGTTCCCTCATAAGATAACTTGCCCGCATGGGCCACCCAGTCACTCAGCACAAAAGGCAGAGGACCATCCGCGGCCAGCCACTCGCCATTATACTTGCGCGCCAGGTGGACGTGTGTGCCAGTAGCCTGCCCGCCTTCGCAGGATGGATGACCCAATGGAGAATTGGTATCCACCCAAGTGCCGGACGAAACACGGTCTTGTTCGGCGATATGCATATACACTAACACCCAACCGGTCTGTTCCTGCCCGTCGCCATTCAAGTCAAGCACAACCGTCCCGTCCTGTGTGCGAAGCACAAGACCGGGGGCAGAAGCCGTCACCCAGGCGATTGACACGGCGCAATGCGGCTCGCCGGTGATGGGGGCAAAGTCGAGAGCGCCGCGCGGCGTACCGGTGCGCCAGGTGATGTGCGGGCCAGACGTCAGGCTCCACAGCTCACCAGGCGAAAAGGGGAGCTCAAGGGTGGGCTGCACCAGACCGGGCGGGAAAAGCGGCTCAACCTGAGCTGCGGCCTGCCATGGATCAGCAAACATTTCGTGGTAGATCCCCAGGAAACCGTGAACACCGTAAAGGGCTGCCAGCCAATCTTGCTGTTGGCGATAGAACTTGGAGGTAAGCGTCTGCAGCGCGACTGAGCCGGCATTCAAGCTGGGGCTGATGCGTACATGGCTATAGTTGGGAAAAATCAACTCCGTCAATGTACCCTGGCGCCAGCCATAATAGCCGATGTTGAGCTCCTTGGCAACCACAGACAGCTCAAGGTACAGGCCATGGTAATCGGGAATGTAAAAGCCAATCGGATAATCCACCTGCGAGGGATCGTTTGGCTGCCCGCGTACCCAACCGGAGCGAAATTCAAGGAACGCCAGCAACACCTGGGGGTTGATCGAGGATTCTGTAGCCACCCGCTGGACAATTTGAGACCCCGTCTCCCAGACACCGGGGTCTACCTGTTCATCATAAGTGCTTAAATAACCGCCAGCCTGAGAAATATAGTCACCAACCTGGAAGCTGGCATTGGCGGGTGAATAAATAACGGCACTATCGGGCAAGACCGCACTGGGGTAAGGTGGGTCACCCAGCAGGTTGGGGATGATGAGCTCTTGACCAAAGTCTTGGAGACCAAAAGTGGGTTGAGCAGGACTGATCTGACCAGGGCTGACTCCAAAACGAGCTGCCAGGGCGGTGAGGATATCACCAGATTGAGATATGTAGGCAAAGGGCGGGAGGTTAACCCCAGGCTGGGGTGTAATCCACACGCCGGGCAATCCTGCACCTGGGGTGGCGGTCTGCAATCCCAGAAATGGGATTGGGAACTGCCCGGGTGCAAGCGTTGCTGTGGGCATGATCGATGGATCGATACCTATAGAACCTGGGGTCGATCCATCGCTCGGCAAGGGCGGCTGTACCGAGGTGGGTTGCCCCTGATCAGGCGAAGTGGGTTGGGGCTGGTCGGTTGGAAAGCTTAAATCTTCTAACTGACGGGCGGGCAGGTTGCACGCCAGGGCGGGGAGCAACAGCATCGCCAGCAAGCTGAACCATAGAACAGGTTGGTGGTGCGGATTCAGGAGAACCTTTATAAACCGCACCCGTTGAAGCAATTTTATTTTCATGCCTGCACGAACGTCTTACCCAGCCAGCTTCTCCAACCGGTCCACCAACCCCGAAAGGACGGTAAAGGCTTTCTCGACCGGCTCGGGGGAGGTGAGATCGACGCCCGCCAGCTGCAAGGCATCCAGGGGATACATTGAGCCGCCCAGCTTGAGGAACTGGTGATATTTCTCGACCGCTCCTGGCTTGCCCGTGAGGATATCTTCGACCAGGGCGTGAGCGCCCGAGATGCCGGTGGCATATTGATAGACGTAGAAATTCATGTACATGTGCCCGAACTGAGCCCAGGTGATGCCGATCCGGTCACGGTCGAACTCCACCTCGTCACCATAGCCCTCCTTGAACAGTTCGGCGGTGAGACCAATGAGAATGTCGGCGTTAATCGGCTGACCTTTCTCTGCACGCGTGTGCAGCTCGAGCTCAAAACGGGCCAGGGTTGGCATAATGAAGAAGTAACGGTGGTAATTCGACATGGCCTCTTCGATCAGGCTGATCTGGAAATCGGGGGAGTCTCTGGGTCTCGAACAGGTGGCGGCGGACCATGGCCTGATTGAAGTTGGAGGCCACCTCCGCCACAAAGAGGGCATAGCGGCTGTATATAAACGGCTGGTAGAGCCGGCTGTAGTTGGAGTGCAATGAATGACCCAGCTCATGCGCCAGGGTGCTCAGGCTGAAAACGTCATCGGCATAACTCATCATGATGAAAGGCCGCGTGCCCATCGAGCCGCTGGAGAAGGCACCTTCACGCTTGCCCTTGTTGCGGGCATAGTCTACCCAGCGGTCCACAAGGACGCCATGGCGCAGGATATTGACATACTCTTCGCCCAATGGTGCCATACCCTCAACAATCCACTCTACCGCCTGTTGGAAAGGTATGACCGGCCTGCTCGAGGTGAGTGGAGCCTTGATATCATAAACGTGGAATTTATCGTAACCCAACAGCTTCTTGCGCAGGCGCCAATAGCGTTGCCAGGTGGGGAGGTTGTGTTTGAAAACCCCGATCAGATTGTGGAAGACCTCCACAGGGATATTATTGGGAGCCAGGGAGGCGTGCAGGGAGGATTCATAGCCGCGTGCCCGGGCATTGAACACATCCTGGCGGATGGTGGTGGTGAGCGTGGCTGCCATGGTGCTCTTATAATTTAAATAACCATCGGAATAATTCTCCCAGGCTGTGCGGCGCACCTCCCGGTCGGGGTGAGTGATCAGGGCACCAATACTAGCCTGGCCGACCTCAAGCTGGGTGCCGTCCGATGCCCTGGCAGGCTGGAAGGTAAGCTCGGCGTTGTTGAGGGTGTTATAGATGCCGGTGGCAGCAAAAAATGGGTCGTTGACCATCGCCAGCACCTGCTCCACCTCACCGGAGCGCACGTGCATTTGACGCTTTTCCAGCTTGTCCACATAGAAGGCAAAGAAGGCAAGCCTGGGTTCATCCTTGATCCATTGGCGCAGCCTGGGGAAGCCAATCTGCATGAGCTCGGGGTCAAAGAAGGCAACTGCAGCGCCATATTTCGCCATCAGGCTGCGTCCCTGACCATTGCGGGCGGCGGCATCCTGGTCGAGGGTGTTCACGGCATAGGCATTGTTGGCATACACATTGATCTTACCCATCAGTGTGCCGGCTTCCTGGTATAGCTGGATAAAATCGGCCAATTTCTGTGGGTCATCACCCAAGTGACCCTGGTAGACCGTCAGGCTTGGCAACATGGCGGTGAGCTGACTGCAGGCAGCTTCCCAGTCTGTGGAGGTGTGGAAGATGGAGGCGAGGTCCCAGGTCTGCTCGAGCGGGACTTCACTGCGGGAGAGGAGAGCATTGGTATCAGTCATGTTAAACTCCTGGAGCGAGATTGAATTTGAGGTACCCGCGAGAGGTGATTATTCTCGGCGGGGGATATTGCCTTCGGCTATTATAATCCCGCCGTCGATTGCAAGCTGAAACGGCCAGAAAAATAAATCCTGTGGGTGAGTTCGATGCAGCTGCAAGACTTGCAGCTGGAAAATGGTAAAATCGAGTGAGGTGACGATAATGCATGCTCCGATTGATTGGCTGCTAGAAGGTGATGCGTGGGTCGAATATCGGACCCGACTGGATTTGCTGGGCCAGACGGAGGCCGAGGTGCAGGTTATGCATGCACGCGCAGCCATGTTAGCAAATGACCAGGTAGAAAAACTTGTGGCTGAGCTCTCCAACTGGCCGGGTACGGTCATCTCCAGCCACAAAAGCGCCGGGCAGCCATTTCACAAGCTGAATTTCCTGGCTGACCTGGGGCTCAAGGCGGGTGACCCTGGTATGGATGAAATCATCAGGCGCATCATGCAACACCAGTCCGATGAAGGTCCATTCCAGCTTTCGACGAATATCCCGGTCCACTTTGGAGGAAGCGGGCAAGATCAAAGGGCATGGGCACTATGTGATGCGCCGTTGATCCTTTATGCCCTGGCAAATTTTGGCCTGCAAAGTGATCTGCAGGTGAAGGCAGCCACCCAGTACCTGGTGGGATTGGTACGTGACAACGGCTGGCCATGCGTGGTATCTAAAGAGCTGGGAAAATTCAGGGGACCGGGACGAAAGGACGATCCCTGCCCGTACGCGACACTTGCCATGTTGAAAGCATTATCGGCGATAGATGACTGGCGTGATAGCCCGGAATGCCATACTGGTGCTGAAACCCTGCTAAATTTATGGAGCAAGAGCCTCACCCTACACCCGTATATGTTCTTCATGGGCACCGACTTCCGCAAGCTAAAGGTGCCCCTGGTGTGGTATGACCTGTTGCATGTGCTGGAAGTCCTGTCCCGCTTTCATTGGCTCAAGGATGATCCACGCCTGATCAATATGCTCGATGTTTTGAAAAACAAGGCCGATGCTCAAGGGCGGTTCCAGCTGGAATCAATCTGGACGGCATGGAAGGATTGGGAGTTCGGCCAGAAGAAGGAACCCTCCCGCTGGCTAACCCTGATGGCATGGCGCACCCTGGGAAGGCAGGGGGCTGGTTCGAATTAACCGGAGCGCCAGATACTGGTTGTACCCAGGTAATCATCGATAATAGGACTGGGAACTGGGGAAATTGAAAGCCGGCTGTTTTCGCAGATCTCAACCTCACCTCAACCTTTGGCAATATTAATCACAATTTAAATCAAATCAGATAGCAATTGTGGTATTATAAAATTTATTGAGATTGATACCAGGGTGGTGACCCTGAGCAGAGCCATGAAGGAGGATATTATGCGCATCAACTTAAGCAGCGTAATGGTCGAGGACCAGGAGAAAGCATTAAAGTTCTACACTGAGAAATTGGGATTTACTAAAAAGACGGATATACCCATTGGTGAATACCGTTGGCTAACCGTTACTTCGCCAGATGGAGCCGAGGGGGTCGAGCTGGTGCTTGAGCCGCTGGGTTTTCCACCTTCACGGGATTATCAAAAGGCACTCTTCAATGCTGGCATTCCGATCACTGCCTTTTTATCAAAGGACATCCAGGCAGAATACAAGCTGCTCAAATCACGAGGGGTGGTCTTCCGGGGTGAGCCGCAGGTAATGGGTGACATAACATCCGTATTATTCGAGGATACCTGTGGCAACCTGGTCAACCTGGTGCAACCTCCACAATCGTGAGCGGTGGTAATACTGATGCCAGTATATTAGATATTGGAATACCCCCAATGATTGCCAATTATCCCAAATTCCTTGAGCCAACGAGGGCTATAAAATAACTGTTGTAAGCGAGGAAATCTCGCGTTTTTCATCATTTAATCGAATCTAAAGTTGACACAGAAGGGAGAGCTTAGATGAGCAAAGTCAGAGTTTTAGTAGGAACTCGTAAGGGAGCTTTTGTGATCAGCTCGGATGCCGCCCGTGAACACTGGGATATCCGCGGACCACACTTTGCAGGCTGGGAGATCTATCACCTCAAAGGATCGCCTGTGAACCCCAACCGGATCTATGCCTCCCAATCCAGCGGCTGGTTTGGACAGGTGATCCAGCGTTCGAATGACGGCGGTGAAACCTGGGAGCCGGTGGGTAACAAGTTCGCTTATGAAGGTGGCCCCACGACGCACCAATATTTCGACGGTACACAGCGTCCATGGCAATTTAAACGCGTCTGGAAACTTGAACCTTCCTTGACAGACCCCGAAACTGTCTTCGCAGGGGTGGAGGATGCCGCCCTGTTCCGCTCGAGCGATGGCGGGCAGAACTGGCAGGAGCTCAACGGGCTGCGAAATGTGAAAGGGGACCAATGGTCTCCGGGGGCGGGTGGAATGTGCCTGCACACCATTATTCAAGACCGGGCTAACCCAGGGCGAATGTTCACGGCCATCTCGGCTGCGGGCGCCTTCCGTACGGATGACGGGGGTGATACCTGGCGGGCAATCAACCATGGTTTGAAGTCGAACAATGAGCTGCCTGAAGCAGAAGCAGAGGTGGGTCACTGTGTGCACAGCATCGCCATGCACCCATCCCGCCCAAATGTACTCTTCATGCAGAAACACTGGGATGTGATGCGTACAGACGACGCAGGCGAATTATGGCGTGAGGTCAGCGGTGACCTGCCGACTGATTTCGGATACGCAATTGCGGTGCATTCGCAGGAGCCGCAAACGATTTATATCGTGCCTATTAAAAGCGACTCGGAACACTACCCTCCCGAAGGCAAGCTGCGTGTGTACCGCAGCCGGTCGGGTGGAAATGAATGGGAAGCCCTGACCAATGGGTTGCCGCAAAGCAACTGTTACGTAAATGTGTTCCGCAGTGCCATGGCAGTGGATTCAATGGATCCGTGTGGGGTATATTTTGGCACCACCGGTGGGCAGGTGTACGCTTCAACCGATTCAGGTGACAATTGGACCGCTATCGTGAGGGATTTCCCACCCGTGCTCTCGGTGGAGGTGCAGACATTGCCATGATCCGTGTCGTGCTGCCCATGCAGCTGTGCAATCTGGCAAATATCGAACGCGAAGCGGTGCTTGAGGTAGAAGGTACTGCCACTGTATCTGCCGTCATGGATGCGCTGGAAGCGAGCTTCCCTATGCTGCGCGGGACGATCCGCGATCAGGTGACCCTGCAGAGGCGACCCTTCATCCGTTATTTTGCCTGTGGGGAGGATCTGTCATTAGAGCCCAACACCGACCCACTGCCTGAGCAGGTGACTTCCGGCGCAGAGCCACTACGGGTGGTGGGAGCCATGGCAGGAGGATAATTGGTGGTATAAAATATCGAATTAACTATATAATCACATCAGAAATTGCGAGGACCTTTTATTTAGCCTGTCCTCCGCGTTCCCATTTTGAAGGAGGCCAATTATGATTAAGGTCATCGCCGGGGTATTTCTTATTCTTCACGCATTCGTCCACCTGCTATACTTCGGACAGAGCACCAGGTTGTTCGAGCTGAAACCGGGTATGTTGTGGCCTGACGGCTCGTGGGCTTTTTCAAAGCTGCTCGGGGATCATACCACCCGCACTCTCGCCACGGTTTTCTGCATCCTGGCAGCTGTCGGTTTTGTGCTCGGAGCTGCGGGGATTTTCTTCAGCCAACCCTGGTGGCGTACAGCAGTAATTGCAACGACTGCTTTTTCTATTATCCTCTACATTCTATTTTGGAATGGACAATTGCAGCAGCTTGACAGCCAGGGTGGCGTAGGAATCCTTATTGACGCGGCGATCCTGGCAGCTATTATCCTATTCCGCTGGCCTAAATTCGATTTCTGAGCCAGGTTTCGCCGTTAAACGCTGCATAAGTAGGTTACCCGCGGGACTTTGGAAACTGTAAATTATTATGGAAAAGTGCTATGCCTGGAATTATCACCACCCTTGGTTTTATTGAAAATGCAGAACTGGGGATGATTTTGCCCCACGAACACGTCTTTGTTGACCTGCGCACATGGGACACTCCCGGTTATGCCCAGGCTGAAGCTGATGACGTCATCCGCCTGATGGCTCCGGAAATAAATCGAGCGCAAGAAGTCGGAGTTACCGCAATTGTCGAATGCAGCACCGTCGGCGTGGGGCGGAGGGCGGATATCGAGCGGGCCGTCTCGGAGGCCACCCATTTGCCCCTGGTGATCCCGACGGGGGTTTACCGCGAACCCTGGATCCCGGATTGGGTCCATAAAGCCAGCGAAATTGAATTGACTGATTGGATGCTGGGCGAATTACAGGGTGAAATTGAAGCGAGCGGTGTGCAGGCCGGCTGGATCAAGCTGAGCGCAGGGGATGATGGGCTAACTACCTGTGAAACGAAGGTTTTACGCGCGGCGGCAGCAGCCGGCCGCCAAACAAATGCGGTGATCGGCAGCCATACCATCCGCGGCCGGGTGGTACGTGAGCAGCTTGATATTATCGAAGCTATGGGATACGAGGCAGGGCGGTTTATCTGGATCCACACCCAGGCTGAGCCGGATTTCGGTCTGCACCTTGAGATTGCCCGGCGCGGAGCCTGGCTGGAGTACGACTCGATTGGAAATAGTGAGTGGGTGATTGAAGAAACGCTTCTGCAGAACATCCAGCGCCTGCTGGAAGCTGGTTTCGGCGATCGATTGTTGCTGAGCCATGACCGGGGATGGTATGACCCGGCGCTGCCAGGAGGCGGCCTTCCCAAGCCATACACCTACCTGTCAGAGCAGTTTTTACCAAAGCTGAGGGCTGTTGGAGTGGATGAGGGGATGATCCACCAGCTAACTAGCGTAAACCCCTACCAGGCATTTGCCCGGTGAACCAGGAATAGCGACCAATCGAGCAGGATTCAACGCCTTGGGTAAATAAGATTCCGTTGATGGAATTTTGGAACGACCTCTCGGTTACAAAAAGATGCTTTTGGTTAGGTAACCGCGAGGATGAAATATAATACGAGCATCTGCTTTAGCGGTATATCATCTCAATCAGGAGGTGTTTTTTGATCACCAAACAAGCTTTTGGCAGCAGTGGTCATTTGAGCTCGCGCATCCTGCTAGGTGCAGCGGCTTTTTCAGAGGTCACTCAAGCCGAGACGGACGCGGCTTTGGAGTTAGCCTTGTCATTTGGTGTTAATCACGTTGATGTAGCCGCCAGTTACGGCGAGGCAGAGCTCCGTCTCGGTAGTTGGATTAGCCGGCACGGCAGGCCTTTCTTCCTTGCTACAAAAACGGGAGAACGCACCGTGAAAAAAGCGCGCGAGGAGATTCATCGATCTTTGGAGCGCTTAAAAGTGGCTCAAGTGGATCTGTTGCAGCTGCATAACCTCGTTGATCCACAAGAGTGGGAAACCGCGTTAGGACCAGGTGGCGCATTAGAAGCCGCAATCGAGGCACGCCAGCAAGGTCTAGTACGCTTTATCGGCATTACAGGGCACGGGCTAACAGCAGCCGCAATGCACCGTCAAGCGCTTGAGCGGTTTGATTTTGACTCAATTTTGCTGCCGTTTAGTTATGTGATGGCACAGATTGAACAATATCGCCGCGATTTTTTGAGCTTACTTGGAATATGCCAATCCCGAAATGTGGCAGTGCAGACCATCAAATCCATCGTTCATACTCCCTGGGGGGAACATGAGCCTAATCGAGCTACCTGGTACCGACCTCTAGAAAAACAAGCTGATATCGATCGAGCAGTCCATTGGGTTCTGGGGCATGCAGGGGTATTTCTAAACTCGGCGGGGGATGTTCACCTTCTGCCAAGGGTATTAGATGCAGCCGACCGTTTTGTCAAACCGCCCACGGACGATGAAATGCAAACCCAGATGGACAAACTGGGAATACTGCCGCTTTTTACATGAGACAAATACATCCTCATGACACCATCAAGAAGAAGGTCTGTGCAGTTCAGAGTCTTGAAGAGGAATCCCGCCAAATCAGTATCATCACCTCCCCCCACTAGCGGCCGACGCCAACCATTGGGCAGCTTTACTGGGTGAAGGAAAATAAACTTATGACCACAGAATCAATCTTTCGGGCTGCCTTTTGGGTTCTTTTCGCAGGCGTGCTGGTAATGCGAATCTACTTTGCAATTAAGGTTCGTCAGGCTGGGGAGCGAGTGATGCCCAACCATGAAGCCATTGAACGCGAAGGCATTGGTATGTTCTTCGTTCGGGTTATTTTGTTCTTTATCTTGATCGGTTGGCTGGCACTTTATGCTATCAATCCAACCTGGATAAAACTACTCTCTGTTCCATTACCCGCCTGGCTACGCTGGATTGGCTTTGCCTTAGGACTCGCCAGTCTTGGATTTTGGACATGGACTCAGGTAGCACTTGGGAAAGAGTGGTCCCCTCAACTGCAATTGCGAAAAGAACACCACCTGGTAACCACCGGTCCTTACGCCCGAATACGGCACCCACTGTACACGGCTATGATCGGCTATGGAATAAGCCTGGCACTAGTGACTGCAAACAGTTTTTTTATCGTCTTCGCAATCACGATAATTGCTGGCTTATGCGCACGTGTCCCCAAAGAAGAGCAAATGATCATAAATGAGTTTGGGGAGCAATATAAAGCCTATATGCAGAGGACAGGCAGGTTTTTTCCAAAATACCACTGATAAGTGATTAAGGATATTTGAAGGATGCACTCGTTGACCAAAAGTCCAACCAAACGATTGCTGGGGTATCCAGCAGATGCGCGTCTGTTAATTATCAACGCCGATGATTTTGGGATGTGCAATTCCGTGAATGAAGCCATCATAAGCGTGCTGAAGGCAGGCCTAGTCCGCTCGACCACCGTGATGGTTCCCTGTCCATGGGCATTACATGCCATGCATTTCCTTGCCGATCATCCCGAAATTCCTTTCGGGGTTCACCTCACCGTGATCAGCGACCCGATTGATTACCGTTGGGGTCCAGTCACCTCCATTGGCTTAGTGCCATCCCTGGTTGACCCGGCAGGGTATTTCTATAACTTTGAAGACATGCCTGCATTTCTGGCCCAGGTGGAGATGGGCCAATTGGAAGTGGAATTCAAAGCGCAGATTGAGATCGTACTCGCAGCCGGGCTCAAGCCTACCCACCTGGATTGGCATGCGCTGCGCATCGGGGGCAGGGCGGATATTTTTGACCTGATGATCCGGCTGGCAAAAGAATACGGGCTGGCGCTGCGGGTGATGGGACGAGCCTTGATTGAAAGACTGCAAAGCAAAGGTTTCCCTACCATTGATGATGATTTTATGGACAGCTACCTGGTAGATCCAGCCCGAAAAACTACCAAGTATGTGCAGATGCTGCGTGAGCTGCCGTCAGGCCTGAGTGAGTGGGCGGTCCATCCAGGGCTCGATAATTCTGAACTGCTGGCTTTGGAACCAGCGGGTAAGCATGAGCGCCAGACGGACTTTGATTTTTGGACTTCTCAGATGGCAAAGGATATTGTCAGAGAGGAAGGGATCATACTTGTTGATTATCGAGCATTACAGGTGTTCTGGAACAAGAGGTCATGATAAGGGAAAAACCACAAGGCCATCAAAGAGATGACCACACGTCGAGAGATTCCTCTTCCAGCCGCAAGGCAAAGAACCACCTGGCGAGCACTAACGCACATCGATTCATACTTGATTATTCCGTAAAATGATTCCAGAAGTGGCTATGCTATAATCGTGCCATGGACACGAAACTGATTCACGTCCCATATCATTTAATACAAGCCTATTGCCAGAAGCACCATATCCGCAGCCTGGCTTTTTTTGGTTCATTCCTTCGTAATGACTTTACCCCAGAAAGCGATATTGATGTACTGGTCGAATTTGAACCAGGTCATACCCCAGGATACGATTTCTTCCTGCTGGAGGTAGAAATATCCAAATTGTTGGGGCGCAAAGTTGATCTTCAAACCGCGAACTTTTTGAGTCCGGGGGTTCGTCAATCTGCAGTATCAGAAGCAGTGACTGTATATGAGCAAACATGATCCTGATGTAATACTCCATCAAATCCTGGCATATGCAGAAGAGGCGGTGGAGATATCACAGGGCAAGAATCGCCAGAACCTTGATAAAGAGCGGTTGTTAAATCTTGCTTTAACCCGTTTGCTGGAAATGCTCGGTGAAGCTGCCAATCGTGTACCTGAAGAGACACGAATGAAATATCCAGACTTACCCTGGCTGCAAATGATAGCAGCTAGAAACCGCTTAATCCATGGATATGATAGTGTGGATTTTGATATACTTTGGGCAATCATTAAAAACGACATGCCAATTCTGATAGCCCGTTTGAAAGAAATTCTAGGAATTATCTAAACCCTAAAAGGTCTGGTAATCCTTTTCAGCGTCTCCACAATACGCTTGAATTCTTCCGTATTGTTGAAGACCACCGGTAGTGTGGTAGCGGAGCCACGCGCACCATACCACTGCTACTGAGCCAATCCGTTAGGCGGCATACATTGCAACTCGAGGCAAATGGAAAGACATAAATTGAATAATCTCATATGACTATCAACCATTTCCGGACAGCACATAAATCATAGTGAAGAAGTTTATCAGATTCCTTTTAATTGCTTGCGGTACCCTCTGTGTGGCGTTAAGTGTTCTGGGTATATTCTTGCCCGTTCTGCCCACCACCCCCTTCTTGCTGTTGGCCGCAATTTGCTATGCACGAAGCTCAGAACGGTTCTATCATTGGCTCCTGAACAATCGGTGGTTTGGAAAATACATCAAGAACTATCGAGAAGGCCGAGGCATTCCTCTTCGGGAAAAAACCCTTACGCTTATAGCGTTGTGGGTCATGATTGGTTTCACCACACTGCATGTCGTATCAGCCTGGTGGGGCCAACTTATTTTATTAGGGGTTGCGGTGGGGGTTACAATTCATTTGGTCAGGATAAAGACGTTCAAACGCGACGCAAACGCCCCACCGGCTAAGGTCGCTATCTCATCTGAAAAGCCAAGGCAAGACCAAGGATAGCCACTAAGGGTCAATGTTGGAGATAACTGATGCAGGTGAGACTTTAGCTTTATCATCGATTTGTGGGCAGTGTGACCCCCTAACACTACACTGCAACCTTCTTGCTTCGATGCGCTTTGTTAGCAGCTGAGCCAATCCGTTGGGCAGAGATAGCAGTTTACTCTTTCGTTCTTTAAGAATTAATATACTCTTAGCAGGTTTGGCAAAATCTCGCCCGCATAACGCTCGGCGTGCTCAGCCCCGAAGGTCTCCCCCACCCATTCGATGTACTCCAGCGCTCCCTACACGCCGCACACGCCCTCGAAGTTGCCCGTGCCGGTCTTGTAAGGGCGAGTCTGAGACTCGCCCCTACCTGGCGGGTCAGCGGGGGCAGGGCGGACTTTGTAAGCCGTCAGGCTATCCAGTAAGTCATAGCGCTCGTAGAGCACGCCCATATGCAGACCGAAGAATTTGTTTTTGGAGACTCAATGAGCTAAAGGATAAACGGGCTTTTAAAGCCAAGATGTTGATTGAGTAATTATCTAAATAAGCGGTCATTATACAGCTAGCAAGTATAATTTGAGCTATTACTGTTTGTCATTGTCATTTACCTTGTATTCACGGAGTACCTATGCCTTTAGAACTCTTAATGATCCGCTCCAGGTACCTCGCCTTGCGACGTCTGGTGCTCTTCTTTATGATCACGGCGGCACATGATTTTACCGAACAGTTTTCGGCCGCCTGTATGCGTACTATACTGTGGTTGAGCCTCCCCAACCAGGCTAATGGTGAGTCTCACCAATCTCTCCACTGCCTTTGAGCCACACTGTTGGGCGCGTAGGGCAGAGAATAAGTGATGCAAGAATGAACATTGATTTAAGTAACATCTATTTGAAGCGGAAAGCGGAGTCCCACTCTCTCAGTGCGGAGAATCCCACCGGGGAAAAAAGTAAAGGCGCGCTTGCTTATCCTCAGGGCACAGGTCCGGCACGTGAACTCGGTCAAGGATGGAAAGTTCGCCCATGCCTGACACTGAAGGCGGGTGAGACGGTAGCCCTGATGGATCATGACGAGCCGGGTGTGATCCGGCATATGTGGTTCACAACTAGCGAGGCGTTCTACCGCGACATCATCATTCGCGTCTACTGGGACGGGAAAGACGCACCATCGATAGAAGCACCCTTAGGTGATTTTCTCTGCAACGCTTGGGCGCTCAGGCAAAACATTCTGGCTCTACCCATCAATGTCAATCCGTCTGGCGGTATGAACATCTATTTTCCGATGCCTTTCAAGAAACACGCAAAGATCACCGTTGAGAATGATTCGCCCAATGAGTTGGGTGGATTCTTTTACACCATTAACTACACGTTGGAAGAGCATCCAAAGGGTGCCTTGTATTTTCATGCCTCTTGGCGGCGCAGCAATCCATTGGAGTATGGAAAAGAATACATCATACTTGATGGGGTCAAGGGTCACGGACAGTATGTGGGCACTTTCATGGCTTGGCAGCAAAACAACGCCGGCTGGTGGGGCGAGGGTGAAATCAAGATGTTCATTGACGGAGACAAAAACTTCCCTACAATCTGTGGGACCGGTACAGAGGATTACTTCGGCGGCGCTTGGGCGTTTGGTGATGATTTCTCTGCGCCTTATCTTGGATTCCACCAAGTCGTCAAGAAATCCGGAGAAGTTGGCGCGCGGATGACCCTGTATCGGTTCCACATCCAAGACCCGGTGTTTTTCAACTCCGATCTCAAAGTGACGATGCAAGCCCTCGGCTGGCAGAGCGAGGGACGTTTTCTACCCTTGCGGGATGACATCTCCTCCGTGGCTTATTGGTATCAGACACTGCCTCATGCGCCTTTTCCGCTGCTGCCAGATCATAACGCACGTGAGATAGTGTGATATCGCAGAACGTATCCTGGCATGACGGCGACAGTGATATAAAGTGAACACTTGCCTGTTCAGGACCTAGGATTTCTGAAGTGCGAAAGCCCTGATCACCGGTATCAACGAAACCTAGACGAGCAAGGTGGGGTCATAAAGTCTCAAACGAGCTCAAACACAACCTGCAGCCGACCGCTCCGCGCACCGCTTGGCATTCTATTTTGGGTCACACTCACGCTAGCAGTAGCTGAAGCGCGACATTAGCCTTCATTGCCTGTAATCCTCCCCAGCGCCTCCCCAAACCTCCTGATCTCCTCCACTGTGTTATAGTGCACCGATCCCACCCGCACCAAGCCCCCTTTGTCCTCCAGCCCCAGCCGTGTCGTCACTCCCATCTCTGTATTCTTCATCTCCAAACGATCAATAACGGGAATCAAGCCTTGCGGTCCAGCCACTCCACGGAAACCAGCTTTTCTACATTTTGAAACTCCGGGTCGCCAGTCAACACTGTGGCTCCAAATTCTTGTGCGGCTGCGACGACAAACGTATCCGCATAAGCAATGTGATGGTTTGCTTTGATATGGGCAGCTGCCAATACTGCTTCTCGCGTCACTGGCAGGATTTCGATAGGCAACTGCTCAATTGCAGCTAGCGCAGCCTGAGCTTGAATAAGACCAATCTCTCTTTCGGTTATATACAATATTTCACCTAGATTGATTACTGGGAGCATAACCCGAATCTGATCTTTTGTTGCTTCTTCCAGTATTGTCTTCACACGCTCCATGCCGATCTCACCATCCAGATATGCCAGCAAGGCAAAGCTGTCCAGCATGTAAACCAGCATTTTATCGCTCATGCCGGTGTTCTTCAAGCAAGACATCCGTCAGGTTCTTCTCGGATTTCAATAGGTTGGCTGCCTGTTTAATGGGATCTTGCATTGCTGGAATGATCGCAAGAACACCACCATAATCGACAATGCGAACTTCAGAACCCGACTTCAAGTTGTATTTTTTTCGTAAATCGGCTGGGATTACAACCCAACCTTTGTCTGAAATTGAATGGACAGTCATAAATTTACCTCTTCTGTTATACTTTTTAACACAATTGTATAACATTTAAATTGAGACGTCAATATCAGGCCATGAATCGTGAGCTAAATGTCGACTATCAATGTAAAAAAATGCAGTGGAGCAGAAGCCGATTTTAGCGCATCGAACTCGCTATCCTCCCCAGTGCCTCACCAAACTTCCTGATCTCCTCCAGCGTGTTGTAAACCACTGGTTTTGTGGTACCGGTCCCACACGCAGCATGCCGCCGCTCTCCTCCTAGTCCAAGGCGTAAGAATAGCCTTCACAAATGCCTACCATGTGTAACAGGATAGGTATAATCATTGGAGACCGTAGACAAACAGGTATAATCAATATATAGATTCAGAATTAACCCAAATCTTGAGCAAGCTAAAAGAATTACTGCCCTTGCTTGCCGATCGATACAAAGTGCAAGAACTGGGTGTGTTTGGCTCGTATGTACGCCAGGAGCAACGCGAGGATAGTGATTTGGATATTCTGGTCACATTTTCTGAAACACCAGGCTTATTGAAGTTTATCGAGCTGGAAAATTATCTGAGCGATGTTTTCGGGGTTAAGGTGGACCTAGTAATTAAAGATGCGCTCAAGCCGACAATCGGTACACAAATACTCAAGGAAGTCATGCGAGTATGAAGGGGCAACGTAGCTACATCGACTATGTGAAAGATCACTATCAAGAGATTCCATGGCGGGAAATTGCGGGGATGAGGGATAAGCTCGTCCACGATTACTTTGGGGTAAACCAGGTCGTTGTATGGAAAGCAGTTACTGAAGACCTTCCAGGGATTGAGCCATTATTGCGGAGAATGCTGGCAGATGTTCTATAATCCCGAATTGACTGTTTATATTTTAGTCTCCGCAATCTTCCTCAACGCCTCCCCAAACCTCCTGATCTCCTCCAGCGTGTTGTAATGCACCGGGCCGACCCGCACCATGCCGCCGCTATCCTCCAGCCCCAGGCGCGTGGTCACCTCTACTGCATAATAATTCCCATCCCACACGTAGATATTTTCTTCATCCAGCTGCTCGGCTATTTGGTGGGGAGGCAGCGGGCGGGTTCCTAAACCCGCCCCTACATTCATGGTAAAGGCGGTTGTGGGGACACGCTCCTCCAGCCGTTTGGTATCTGTGATGCCGTAAACCGTCACCCCCGGCGTCTCTGCCAGGATATCCAGCAGTGCCCGGCTCAATTCGAACTCGTAGCTGCGGATGGCAGACATGCCCAGCTTGAAGCTCAGGCGTCTTCCAGTGTAATCGTCCGAATAACCCTCAGCATGCTCGGCGCCAAAAGTATCACCCACCCATTCGATATATTCCAACGCCCCCAGCACCCCACACATACCTTCGAAGTTGCCCGTGCCAGTCTCGAACTTGCCTGGCGGGAGTTCGGGGGCAGGGCGGACTTTGTAGGCGGTCAGTTTATCCAGCAGGTCATACTTCCCATACAGCACACCCATGTGCGGTCCAAAGAATTTGTTCTGTGAGACTCAATGAGCAAAAGGATAAAGTATATTTTACGACCAGGGCGTTGATAAAGTAATTACGTTTATAAGCTGTCGCTGCAAAATCGGTAGGTATAGCTTGAGCTATATCCACACGCCATGGATAATCGAATGCGAATCGCTGTCTCTTAATTCGGCTTCACTTTCTCGAAGAGCATAGTCTTTCAGACAAGGTAGTAATTATTAATATCAGGCATGATTGTTGCATCCGACTTATACACCAGTCTATATCTGAATCGCTGGTGGGAGTTAGATTTAAATGATTCCCGCTAGGAGATGATCGGATGCCCCAAAAACCTGTTCCAGAATATACGGGCAGCACCCCTGACAATCGAATAAAGGGCGGAAAAAAACCGAAGAGAATTAAATTGACCATGGGGGCGCGTTACCGCGCCCTGGTGGAACAGGTCCCTGCAATCGTTTACACTGATTCGGCAGAAAAAATGTATCAGACTCTCTACATCAACCCACAACTCAAAACAATTACTGGTTATTATCAGGAGGAGTGGATTACTGATAATGACTTGTGGTACAAAATGATCTTTCCAGATGATCGCGAACGCATAATGAAAGAATACGAGCGTACTTATGCCGCCAAGGAACTATTCATTGCGGAATACAGGATCATTACACGCGATAATAGGATCATCTGGGTTAGTGATGAAGCAAAATTGATCCGCGATCGGAAAAATAAACCCTTGTTTTGGCAAGGGGTCATGATCGACATAACCGCGCGGAAGCAAGCGGAAGAGGAAATCCTTAAGGCGCAAGAACGAATGGAGATGTTAGTCACCTCAAGTACGGTGATGTTATACACATGTAATGCATTTGGCGACTTTGATGCTACATTCGTAAGCGATAATATATATGCTATCACGGGTTACACAAAGGAAGAATTTCTTTCTAAAGGATTTTGGGCAAACCACATTCACCCCGAAGATGCTCCAAAAGTGTTTGAAAATCTAGCAACTCTATTTGTTTATAACACTCATAAGCATGAATATCGATTTATGTTTAAAGATGGAATATATCATTGGATGTACGATGAATTGAAATTATTTTCAGATGAGAGTGGAAATCCATTAGAAATATTGGGGACCTGGTCGGATATCACTGCGCGCAAGCAGGCAGAGGAAGCCCTAAGCCAGAGTGAGGATAAATTCAAGTACGTTTTCGACTATTCAAATGTTGGCAAGTCAATCACCTCGCTCGATAGTGAGATCCATGTGAACAAGGCGTTCTGCAGTATGCTGGGCTATGCCCTGGAAGAACTCCAGGGAAAAAGGTGGCAGGATATTACTTATCCAGATGACATTGAGATATGTCAGGGAATAATTAATTCCATCCTTTCCGGTGAAAAGGAGACGGCGCGCTTCACCAAAAGATACCTTCAGAAAAATGGATCAATCGCGTGGACAGATGTCAATACATCGCTGCGAAGAGACAATCAGGGCAATCCTCTTTATTTTATATCTGCTGAGATCGATATCACCGAGCGCATACAGGCGGAACGGGTGCGGGAGGTGCTGTATACCATTTCCCAGGCGGCGGTTACCGAGAATCTCGAAGACTTTTATCTCATTATCCATTCCGCCCTCGGCAATTTAATGCCGGTTGAGAACTTCTACATCGCGTTATACGACTCAGATGCTGACCTGATCAGTTTTCCTTATTGTGTGGATCAACATGATGAATACGACCCTCCAAGAAAACCAGGTCATGGATTGACCGAATACGTGCTCCGCACCGGTCGTCCCTTGCTAGTCGATCGGCCTGCGTTTGCACAACTTGTCGAGCGAGGAGAAGTCGAACTGGTAGGTGTTGATTCAGTGGATTGGCTAGGAGTACCATTGAAGATGGGTGATAATATTTTCGGTGTGATTGCTGTTCAAAGTTACACTGAGCGAGTACGGTTTAGTCATGCGGATATGGAGATGCTTGAGTTTGTCTCCGCTCAAATAACATCCGCCATCGAGCGCAAACAAGGAGAGGCGGTGCTACGTGCAAGTGAGGCTAAATATCGCGCCTTGGTGGACACATCTCCAGATGGCATTACCCTGTCTGACCTGGAAGGCAAGCTGGTATTATGCAACCAACAAACCATGCGTTTACATGGCTTCGATAATCTAAAAGCGATGAACGGTATCAATGTCTTTGAATTGATTGCTCCGGAAGATCGACAATTGGCAGTGAAGAATGCACAAAAGACGCTCGAAGACGGTCAGGTTACAAACATCGAGTACACGATGTTACGGAAGGATGGCAGCCGTTTTCCCGCAGAACTCAGCGCAGCCCTCATCTGTGATAAGGATGGCGCACCTGCAAACTTCATTGCTATCACTCGAGATGTCACAGAGCGATTCAAAGCAATAGAGGCGGAAAAACAGCTTTTACAGTTAAAGGAAGAATTCATAGCCAGTTTATCCCATGACCTGCGAACACCCATATTCAGCTTGATTGGATACTTAGACCTGCTGCGTAACGGGAAAGTGAAGGATCCTGATGTACAGAATGAATTCCTGACTCGGGCATCTAAAGATGTAGATCGCCTTAAGGTGTTGGTCAACGAATTGTTAGATGCTTCTCGATTGGAAAGCAACTTTTTGGTGTTGAATTGGGAGAAAGTCGACCTTAACGAGGTCATAAGACAGGTATTGGAATCGTTTCGAGAACCGGCAAAAGCGAAGCGAATTTCTTTGAACTATACGCCAAATGATAAATCTTTGATTTCCGAAGTAGATCCATCGCGGATGAAACGTGTGTTCGCGAATTTGGTGGAGAATGCTATCAAGTTCTCTTATAGGGGTGGGAACATATCGGTTACCGGAGAGTCGAGTAACGGCTTAATCACCATCAATGTTAATGACGAGGGTTGTGGCATTTCTGAAGAAGATTGTTTGAAGGTATTTGATAAATTCTATCAAGTAAAAGATACGATAAAGAAGAATAAATATGGAACAGGATTAGGGCTGTTTATTTCTAAACAAATCGTTGAAGCTCATGGAGGTTCGCTTATGGTGAAGAGTCAATTGGGTATTGGAAGTACATTCACCGTAACCATACCCATGAAGAAAAGTGGTTGAACTATAGCGGAGTATACTAATATGAGTGCCAAAATCCTGATCGTAGATGATGAACCGAATGTGCTGCGGATGGTCAGTTATACCTTGAACGCTGAAGGTTATGAGGTCATCACTGCCCAGAACGGTGCGGAAGCCATAAGTAAAGCCCAAACTGAGTCACCGGATTTAATCCTCCTGGATGTTTTGTTGCCAGATATGAGCGGAGTGGAGGTGTGCGCAGAGATAAGGAAGAGGCAGGAGACTATCAATATACCGGTCATCATGCTTAGTGCCTTAGCACAGGTCCCTGACAAGATCAAAGGTTTTGAAGCTGGTGCGGATGAATATATCACCAAGCCGATTACTCCATCAGAGCTTCTAGCACGCATAAAAGCACTCTTGGGTCGTTTCCGCCAGGTGCGTCTTACCCAACCCAAACACCCAGGTAAGGTGCTGGTTTTCATAGGTGCCAAAGGTGGTGTTGGTACAACCACCGTTGCTCTCAATGTCGCTACCGCACTCGTCATGCAAGAGAAAAAAGTGATTGCTGCAGAAATCCGGTCGAGCTACGGGACGTTCTCAGCTCAATTAAACCTTGACCAACCCAAAGGTATGGCGAGCCTGCTTGAATACGAGCTTAATAAAATTAATGAGCATGTAGTCAGTTTGCATTTAATCGGCCTGCCGTCTGGATTGAAGATCCTGGTAGGTCCACAAAATGCGTCTGAATATCGAAGGATTGAGCCCCAACATGTGGACGCGATGATCCAGCAGCTTGCCTCGATGGCAGATTATGTAATCCTTGATTTACCCTGCTATTACTCAGATGCTAACGAAGCCGCGATTCGACGTTGTGATTTGGCGGCGTTAGTGGTAGAGCCGGAATCAACAGCACTAGCATCGGGAATGATTGTTGTGGAGCAAATGAAGTCATGGGGGATTTATGGCAATCGTCTTGGCGTAATCCTTGTCAACCATGTACCTCTGGTGACTCCAATTAAAATCGATCAGATCAGAGCTATGTTAGGGCATGAGGTTATCGGGGTTATTCCCACAGCAGCTGAATCTTTAATCGCCTCCCAGCGTGCAGGCTTACCTATGATTCTCTCCCAACCGAATAGTGATGCCTCGAAAGCTTTTACCGAGGTAACAAGACGGATCTCATCATCCACCGGTTGGGTCAGATAAATCATATCCTTGACACCAACAACATTCCCACAGAGGAGGAGGCATTATTCTCTATAACCTATTCTATATAAACCACTTTGTATGAGAACGTGGTTCATGCACACATCAGTATGGGGAAATATACAATCACAAATTTATCTATATCGAAAACCCTCAATCTGGCAATCACAAGGTTTTGGTGGGGGGTAGAGCTACCTAAACGTGATCACCGGTGAGTGGACAATTAATAAATCTACCCACCAAGCCAAAGTCAGGGTTCTCCATTGACAAAAAAGAGATTTGTAATTCTACGCAAGTATTTTGGCGCAAAACACACAGAGTCGTTGGCTGAACATTATTAACGCACAAACAAACACCTCTCGAATTGGGTGTGCCTTATTAAGATTAACTGGGGAATAGATAGTGTTCAGGAACTTGATGGGCAATGGTTTTTAATCAATAATTAAGCTTTATCACATCATAAGCGATAATCGGTTTCACTGCCCGATGGTATGAAGTATGCCTTCAGAAGTGGAACGATACTTACGACGGAGTCTTACCGGTCCCGTTGCGACAGTTGACCTACACTCTGTTAATTTGCACCTGTCGCGATCCTACCAAGAACATCCCCAAATCTCGCTATCTCCTCCACCGTATTATAGTGCACCGGTCCCACTCGCACCATGCCACCGCTTTTCACCAGCCCTAGGCGCGTGGTGACCGCTAACGTATAATAATTCCCATCCCACACGTAGATATTGGCTTCGTCCAATTCCTCCGCCACCTGGCGGGGGCTTTTGCCTTTCAGGGTGAAAGCACACGTGGGCACGCGCTCCTCCAGACGCCTGATATCGGTGATGCCATACACCTTCACCCCGGGTGTTTCCGCCAAAATATCCAGGAGCGCTCGGCTCAGCTCAAACTCGTAGCTGCGGATGGCACTCATCCCTTGCTTCAAACGCAGCCGCCTGCCTGAGAATTCGTTTGCAAAGCGCTCGGCGTGTTCGGCACCGAAGGTCTCGCCCACCCACTCGATGTACTCCAGCGCCCCGAGCACGCCACACATGCCCTCGAAGTTGCCAGCGCCGGTCTCGAACTTGCCTGGAGGAAGCTCGGGGGCGGGGCGCGCTTTATATGCCCTCAGGTTATCTAACAGGTCATAATTCCCGTAAAGCACACCCATGTGCGGACCGAAGAACTTGTTCTGTGAGACTCAATGAGCGAAAGGATAAACTTACTTTTGCAGCCAGGTTGTTAATTGAACAATTGTTTTAAAACTTGGCTAGCTTGAATCAGGCAGGATAATTTGAGCGATTAAGTTATTCATGGAACGACATCCAGAATTCAAAGAGTTACAATACCCCCGGTCTTCCAATAATCCACTCTAAATTCCCTGCCCTGAAACACCCGGCCATTTTTTTTCGATAATCACGGCGTCACACAGGTCGCCCAACCGGTCTTGACCGCAAGAACACCTATCTGGTCGAGCACAACGCCAACTACAGTGGTGCCTCTAAGACCATCCAACGTAAATGCGCCTTTGGTTGTACAATTAATTCATATCCACCCTTTAATGAACTTGACTTCGACATTGGCACTGGCCGCCACATCAATCCTTAAATCGTTTGGCGCGTTCCTTGAGCACTTCCTGCGCTTTGTAACTTTTTAGCTTGATCTGCATATTATATATAGAAAAGGTCACATGTTAGACTTCAATGATTTGTACGAGTCATATGGGCCTGAGGTCTATCGCTTCGCCTACTGGCTTGCGGGTAATACTGCTGAAGCAGAAGATATCACATCGGAGACCTTCATCCGTGCCTGGATCAACTTTGCTTCTATCAAAACAGAGACACTTAAGGCCTATCTGTTTCAGATTGCACGTAATATCTACCTGGAATGGTTGAGAAAACAAAAGTGCAAGGTAGATCTGGAAGACAGCTACCCTGACCCCCATCCCAGGCCAGATAAGCTGGCTGAAGATTATGCTGAAATGGAAATGGTCAAAAGGGTTCTTCGGGCTATACCAGAGATTGATCGGACGGCGTTTATTCTGCGAGTTCAACATGAGCTGCCATATGCCGAAATTGCTCGTGTTCTGCAACTATCTGTAGCCGCCGCGAAGGTTAAAGTTCACCGCACGCGTAAGAAATTGCTAATCGCTCGTATGAGTAAGGAGGCGTTATGAGTATGGAAGTCACGCGAAACGTCATTCTTGACTTATTGCCGTTGTATCTGGCCGGTGAGGTAAGCGCCGACACGGATATACTCGTCAAGAATTACCTGGAGACAGATCCAGAGCTAGCGATGATGGCCGAACAAGCGGCTGAAACTGGTTTATCAGAAGTACCTATTCCCCACTCTAAGGAGCTCGCAATGGAAGCCTTTATCAAAGCAAATCAACGGATGCTTTACCGGACTCTCGGATTGGGTGCGATATTTGTTGTTGTAATCGTGGGGTTAATCGCGCTTGTTATGGCTATTTTTTATGGCGGCTTTAGATAACCTCACGAATAGCACCTCTCCCTTCGTTGTCACACGTAGGCGCCTAGCATCGGCTGCAGCGGACAGCGGCTCTTCCATTCGGGAATTGTGAGGGTGATTAGCAAACGTCAGTGCTCCGCAGAGTGGAGAGCCATGCGCGTACCAGTAACTTGGCGGAGAATCCTCGTCAAGACCATAAACCGCGAAGGTAAATTAGACTTCAAGGTGTTGTGGGAGCGCTTTTTTCTCACGAAAAAAGCGGCTGCATTCTCAGTTTGTCCACCTGCCTTTGCATTTCGTCGTCCGTGGGCGGTACGACAAAACGATCAGCCGCATCTAATACTCTCGGTAGAATGTGCACATCTCCCACCGAGTTTAGAAACAGTCCCGTATGCCCCAGAACCCAATGCACCGCTCGATCGATATCAGCTTGTTTTTCTAGAGGGCGGTACCAGGTAGCTCGATTAGGCGAATGTTTCCCCCACGGAGTATGCACGATGGATTTGATGGTTTGTACTGCCACATTTCGGGATTGGCATATTCCAATTAAGCAAAAAAAATTGCTGCAATATTGCTCATTCTGCGCCATCACATAACTAAACGGCAGCAAAATGGAGTCAAAATCAAATCGCTCAAGTGCCTGACGGTGCTTTGCAGCCGCTGATAGCCCATGGCCTGTAATGCCAATAAAGCGTACCAGCCCTTGCTCGCGCGCCTCGATAGCGGCTTCCAACGCGCCACCTGGACCTAACGCTGTTTCCCACTCTTGTTGATCAACTAGGTTATGCAATTGCAACAGATCCACTTGAGCTACCTGTAAGCGCTCCAAGGACCGATGGATCTCCTCACGCGCTTTATTCATTGTGCGTTCCCCCGTTTTCGTAGCAAGGAAAAAGGGCTTGCCGTGCCGGTTGATCCAGCTTCCGATGCGGAGCTCCGCCTCGCCGTAACTGGCAGCTACATCAACGTGATTAACCCCAAAAGACAATGCTAACTCTAAAGCCGCATCGGTATCGGTTTGAGAGACCTTTGAAAAAGCCGCTGCACCTAGAAGGATGCGTGAACTCAAATGACCAGTGCGCCCAAAAGCTTGTTGGGTAATCAAAAAACACCTCCTGATTGGGGCGAAGTGACGTTAAAGCAACTCCTGCTATTATATTTCATCCTCGCACTCACCCGCAACCTTGACTTTCAGCGGGTCATGGTTGGAGGAAAAAAAGCTTTATGAGTGAGCGCATCTCATGCACATCGTTAGTTTCCCTTTGCTGCAATCCTCCCCAACGCCTCCCCAAACTTCCTGATCTCTTCCAGCGTGTTGTAATGCACGGGTCCAACGCGCACCATGCCTCCTCTCTTCCCGCCTCAGTCAAGTGGTAATCCGAGTCGTTCATATGAAACAGAATCCGGGTTTCGTAGTCGTCAACCTAATCCATGGACTTAGAGAACAGAGGAATTCGGTTTATACCACATACCTACATGTGAAAATGCTTTGATTGTTACCTGAAACTTGACATTTTGATGATAGTATTATATGATTTGATGCATGAGAACAACGATTCGTGTTGAAGAACAATTGCTTAAAGAGGTAAAACAACAGGCTGCCCGGCGCGGGAAAAGCCTGACCGCAGTTATAGAAGATGCCTTGCGAGAATCTTTATCGCGCCAACATGAGGCTGGTCAACGTGATAAGGTCCATCTGATCACTTTCAGTGGTAAAGGGATGCTCCCTGGCGTGGATATAGATGACTCTGCCGCCCTTTTGGATTTGATGGAATCGTCAGATGATCCTGACTGATGTGAATGTGCTCGTTTATGCCCACCGGGAAGATGCACTCGGTCATTTGGCTTATCGGGAATGGCTGGAAAATTTAATCAACAGTGATCAGGCTTATGGGTATTCTGATCTGGTGCTCAGCGGGTTTCTCCGGATTGTCACTCACCCCCGCGTTTTCAATCCACCCAGCGATTTAACCTCTGCATTTACATTCGTCCAAATCCTTCGCAGCCAGCCGAATGCAATCCCGATTTCACCTGGGTTGAGGCATTGGGATATTTTCAAGAGCCTGTGCGAGGCAGCCGGCGTAAAAGGTAACCTATTCCCCGATGCTTATCTGGCAGCGCTGGCAATCGAGTCGGGCAGCGAGTGGATCACAACCGATCGTGATTACAGCCGGTTTCCGGGGTTGAAATGGCGCCATCCGTTGATTGGCGCTACCTAGTAAGGCTTAGCCTGGTAAAGCAATCCTATTAAGCACCTCCCCAAACCTCTCGATTTCCTCCAGCGTGTTGTAATGCACCGGACCAACGCGCACCATGCCGCCACTGCCTTCCAACCCCAAGCGCGTGGTGACCTCCAGGGCATAGTAATTCCCATCCCACACGAAGATATTGGCTTCATCCAGCTTCTCAGCCACCTGGCGGGGTGATTTTCCCATCAAAGTGAATGCGGCCGTCGGGACGCGCTCCTCCAAACGGCAGGTATCCTTGATGCCGTAAACGGTCACGCCGGGTGTCTCTGCCAGGATATCCAGCAGCACCTGGCTTAGCCTGAACTCATAACTGCAGATGGCGGACATGCCTTTTTTGAAGCTCAAGCGCCAACCGGTGAATTCGGCTGCGTAGCGCTCCGCATGGTCCGCCCCAAAAGTGAACACAGGGGGTGAACAATTGAATGACCTTTTCTCTTGGTGCTGTAATCCTGTAGGATACTCCCCGTGAACCAGAGAGCCGAAGTAGGTCCCTTGCTGAATGCTCTCACGCTTGCCGCTTTTTCTGCTGATGATCGAAAATATATTTATATCCACCCGTTGTCTCGCGTTTTACCAACGAGCTGTTCAATAAAGTGTCTATCACTAGCAGCTTTGGGTTGACATATACACGTCTTTCTCTTGAAACGGTTTTTCGTGATTAATCTGATTGGTTTTTTGATTGACAAAAACAAGCATGCAATGTATTACTCTTATTAGCTAGTAAATTTGATAAATTTGATGTGGCATCTTTTGTATAATCAATGAGTAATACTTAATTTATGTGGAGGGGAATGATGACCTGGACAGATCAACTGAAAGCGAACCCAATCGATTGGCTGCTGGAGCCGGAGATGCCTGCTGTGCGCTATCTGGCTTTGCGCGACCTGCTAGGCACAGACGAAGCGGAGCTGGCTCCGCTTCGTCAGGAGGCGCATCAAAACCCGCCCATTTCTTTTATCCTCTCCAAGATGGATCCTGAGGGATTCTGGGAAAAACCCGGAGCCGGTTACGGCCCCAAGTACCATTCCGCGGTCTGGTCCATGCTGTCCCTGGCACAGACGGGAGCCTCTATCGAAGACGGGCGCGTTCAGACAGCGTGTAACTACATGCTCGAACATTCTCTCACCCCTACTGGGCAATTCACCGCTTCGAGTGCACCGGGCGGCACATTTGATTGCTTGCAGGGGAACCTGTGCTGGGTGCTGACCGAACTGGGCTGCTGGGATGAGCGCCTAGATAAGGCGTTTGAATGGATGGCACGCACCGTCACCGGCGAGGGCATTGCCTCGAAGGAGGAGAAAAAAGCTCCGGTGCGTTATTATGCTTACAAGTGCGGCCCAAACTTTGCCTGCAGCGCTAACGGTGGTTTACCCTGTTCATGGGGAGCCGTTAAAGTCATGCGCGCGTTTGGTAATCTCTCGCTTGAGAAGCGCACCCCCTTGATCCAAAAGGCAATCCAAATGGGGATCGATTTCCTGTTTTCGGTTGATCCGGCGCAGGCAGATTACCCCATAGGTGCCGGCCAGCACATTAGTCAGAATTGGTGGAAATTCGGGTTTCCCATTTTTTATGGGAGCGATACCTTACAAATTATTGAGGCGCTCACTTCTCTGGGCATGACGGATGACCTGCGCATGCAAAATGCGGTCAAGTTGATTCGCGAGAAAGAGGATGAACAAGGGCGCTGGAAGCTGGAATATGGCTATTCAAGTAAGGCCTGGGGAAGCTTTGGAACGAAGAACAAACCGAATAAATGGGTAACCCTACGGGCTTTGAGGGTGCTGAAAGCCATCGGTTAACTGAAAGGTTATTCTCATCATCAAATCACATTGACCTGCCTGTCCTGGTTACTTGGGTCCTCCGTCGGGATTATTGAAGGGCAAACAAGTTGATGGGGTTACCTTAATAGAGTATCATGCTGTCTTATCATCATCGCTTAATACACTGGGAACAGCATGATTTATAACATCTTCATCTGGAAATCTTTTCTTTTTCAACTACAACAGCACATCAAACATTGGGCTAAACCTGCCGAGGGTGGTGAGCCGGTCGTGCTCACATCAGATGGCATATACACCCATGGCGCTTTGCAGCCATAGCCAATCTAGTAGTGACTACTATGATGCTTGCCTGACCGCCATCAGCCATGCCACCAGAATGTACAAAATGGGTCGGCTGATGGTGACTGCTATTTCACGCTTCCTGCGATCCTCCCCAACTCCTCCCCAAATCTCCTGATCTCCTCCAGCGTGTTGTAAACCACCGGTTTTGAGGTACCGGTCCCACCCTCACCATGCCACCAGAATCTTCCAGCCCCAGGCGCTCGGTGACCCCCAGGGCATAGTAATTGCCTTCCCACACGTATATATTGGCTTCGTCCAGCTCCTCCGCCACCTGGCGGGGAGGTTTATCGGCCAGTGTAAACGCCGCGGTGGGCACACGTTCCTCCAACCGGCGGGCATCGGTGATGCCATACACCCTCACCCCAGGTGTCTCCGCCAGGATATCCAGCAGGGACCGGCTTAGCTCGAACTCATAGCTGCGGATGGTGCTCATGCCCAGCTTGTAATTCAAGCAGCGACCTGAATACTCGCCCGTATAGCGCTCGGCAGACTCAGCGCCGAAGGTCTCACCGACCCACTCAATGTATTCCAATGCCCCCAGCACGCCGCATATCCCTTCAAAATTACCCGTGCCAGTCTCGAACTTGCCCGGTGGGTCTGAGGGGGCAGGTCGCACCCTGTAGGCGGTTAACTTATCCAATAGATCATTTTTCCCGTACAGCACGCCCATGTGCGGACCGAAAAATTTGTTCTTTGAGACTCAATGAGCAAAAGGATAAATTGGCTTTTACTGCCCGGGTGTTGATCAAATCTCCGGCTGGATGAGTGATCGGCGCAATAACCGGCAGATATATTTTGAGCTATACCTGCATTCCATGTATATATCACCTGAATTATAGAGTTACTATGCACTCAATCTTCCAACGATCCGCTCGAAGTTTCCCGCTCTGAAACGTCCGGTGATCTTCTTCGACAACCCCCGAGGCACATAGGGTGCCCAATCCATCCTTAACCACGTGAACACTTACATGGTTGAGCATAATGCCAGCCACGGCGGCGCCTTTAAGACCAGCCTGCGCAAATGCCCCTTTTGTTGTACAATTAATTCAAATCCATTTTGTAATGAAACGGGCTTCGGTATTAGCCCAGGGTTCCACATCCATCCTCAATTGCAGGACGGCGAGGGGCACTTGTATGCTACCTGGCAACCCCAGACAGAAAACGAACATCACAGATAAAGCACTCTTTGGAATCACCCCTTGGTTGATTTCGGAAAACTGCATCGATTTGTGCACATAAGGAGGATAAAATAAATGACCAGGCACATGTCTCTTATTTTGTTCCGTGCTCTGATTTTGCTCCCACTTGCCCTCATCAGTCCTATTCGGTTTACTACAGCCCATGGGACGAATACCCCTTCACCAGTTATTGCCATTCCCGAGCCGCTCCAAGGCGTTCCCGGCGCAACCGTGGACTGGTGGGCTGCTGTACAGGAGGACCTCCACCTGTCCGGAAATCACGCCACCAGGCCTATTGCAGAGATCAACGGCCTCTCCCCCGTCCCCGACTGGGAGGCTGTGGGCAACCAAGAAGGTGCCCAATTTGGCGAATCGGTGGGTACAGCTGGGGATGTGAATGGCGATGGCTACGCCGACGTGATCATCGGTATCGTTGGTTACTCAAATGGCCAGAACGATGAGGGTGCAGCTGCCGTCTACCACGGCTCAGCCTCCGGGCTGTCTCTCGTCCCCAACTGGTTGGTTGAAAGTAACCAGGCATATATCCAATTTGGCGAATCGGTGGGTACAGCTGGGGATGTCAACGGCGATGGTTACGATGACGTCATCGTCGGTGCCCCTTGCTACAACAACCCCGAAGGTTGCGAGGGAGCAGCTGCCGTCTACCATGGCTCGGCCGAAGGGCTCGCCCTCACCCCCAACTGGTTGGTGGAGAGCAACCAGGAAGGTGCCAGATTTGGCACGTCGGTGAGCACGGCTGGGGATGTGAACGGCGATGGATACTCCGATGTGATTGTTGGCGCACAGCTTTATACCAACGGTCAAGATAATGAAGGCGCAGTTGCCGTCTACTTTGGCTCGGCCTCCGGGCTGTCCCTGCTACCCAACTGGGGAGATGAGGGCGACCAGGAAAATGCCTGGTTTGGCCGTTCGGTGGGCACGGCTGGGGATGTGAACGGCGACGGCTATGATGATGTCATCATCGGTGCACCAGACTACACAAACGGTCAAGATGATGAAGGCGCAGCCGTCGTCTACCATGGCTCAGCCTCCGGGCTGCCCCCCTTCCCCAACTGGGGAGATGAGGGCGATCAGGAATGAGCGGAATTTGGACATTCGGTGGGCACAGCCGGGGATGTCAATGGCGACGGCTACGCCGATGTCATCGTGGGTGCACCCTCCTGGACCCACGGTCAGGAGGATGAAGGCGCAGCAGCACTCTACTACGGGTCTGCTTTTGGTCTATTAAGTAATCCCAACTGGGTAGTGGAGAGCAATATGCCAGGCGCTGAATTTGGGATTTCGGTGAAAACA
This sequence comes from uncultured Chloroflexia bacterium, assembly GCA_963725685.1. Lineage (GTDB taxonomy): Bacteria > Chloroflexota > Anaerolineae > Anaerolineales > UBA4823 > FEB-25. Next base: position 306,815 of record CAVRYZ010000008.1, on the reverse strand, counting down.
GCCGGGGATGTCAACGGCGATGGTTACGATGATGTCATCGTGGGTGCACATTATTATGCAAATGGGCAGATTGATGAAGGTGGGGCAGTCGTCTACCACGGCTCAGCTTCCGGGTTATCACACATCCCAAATTGGGGAGATGAGAGCAACCAGGAAGGTGCCAGATTTGGCTTGTCGGTGGGCACGGCCGGGGATGTCAATGGCGACGGCTACTCCGACGTCATCGCCAGTGCAATACTTTACGACCACAGCCAAATAGACGAGGGCGCGGCTTTCGTCTATCACGGCGGGGATGATCTCTTCTACCTGTACCTGCCGGTGGTCTTGCGCAATCCTTGAGAAGCATGCCTCCCTGCTCCGCGCGGAACAGGGGGGCATAGACCATTGCCCGCTGTGTCAGCAATTGACTAAATTGGCTGTGCAACCGTGAGGCGGTCTTAGCCCCCCGTCTCTGCAATCCTCCCCAACTCCTCCCCAAACCGTCTGATCTCCTCCAGCGTGTTGTAAACCACCGGTTTTGTGGTACCGGTCCCACCCGCACCATGCCGCCGCGGTCCTCCAACCCCAGGCGCGTGGTGACCTCCAACGCGTAATAATTCCCATCCCACACGAAGATATTAGCCTCATCCAGCTATTGGCCGTTACGTAAGTTGCTGGACTTCTTTTGTGTTATATGATCGTTTATTCCGTTTAGCTTTTTGTGCAAGGATTTGTAATTCTCAGTCTTTCTGGGGGGCTCAGTTTTTAGGGTTGTCCTGCTACTTGGTTAGTATACGCTTGTCTGTTGACTATGACTGTGACAAGGTCAGTTATAATGTAGAAACTATGACGACGTATCCATTTGATATTAATAAGCTGATAGAGATTTGCCGCCAAAATGACGTTGCCAAGGTTAGCATTTTCGGTTCAATGGCAAGAGGTGAGGCGACCGAGCAGAGCGACATTGATTTGCTCGTCGAGTTTTCTAGGCGCAAGAGCCTGCTCGCGCTCGTTGCCTTGGAACGTAAGCTGTCACTTGCGCTCGGACGCCAGGTAGATCTATTGACTGAAGCAGCCATTAGCCCCTATCTGCGTGATCCGATCCTAAGAGAGCAACAGGTAATCTATGAAGCGCGATGATTCTGTGTATCTTCAACATATCCTGGATGCCATCCTCAAGGTCGAGAGTTACTTGCAGAATGTTGATGAAGCTGCCTTCTTTGCCAACTCACTCGTCCAGGATGGCGTCATCAGGCAGATTGAGATTATTGGTGAAGCCACTAAGCGCCTTTCCAGCGAGCTGCGGATCAATCATGCTCATATTCCTTGGGATGATATTGCTGGAATGCGGGATAAGCTCATTCACAATTATTTTGGTGTTGATATCGACAAAGTATGGCTCACGGCAATCGAAGATTTGCCTCCTCTACGGGAAAAAGTTGCAAAAATCCTTCAGCAGCCATCGAGCTAAGAACCCCATACTAACTCGCTGCGTCAACTCGTCCTTGTCGCTGGCACAGACTGATAGCTACCACTTGCCGCTATCCTCCCCAACGCTTCCCCAAACCTCCTGATCTCCTCCAGAGTGTTGTAATGTACCGGTCCCACCCGCACCATGCCGCCGCTCTCCTCCAACCCCAGCCGCTCGGTGACCGCCAGGGCGTAGTAATTCCCATCCCACACGTAAATATTTTCCTCGTCCAGCTCTTCCGCCACCTGGCGCGGTGATTTGCCTTTCAGCGTGAACGCTGCTGTGGGCACTCGCTCCTCCAGCCGTTTCGTATCGGTGATGCCGTACACCGTCACTCCCGGCGTCTCCGCCAGGATATCCAGCAGTGCCTGGCTCAATTCGAACTCGTAGCTGCGGATGGCAGACATACCCAGCTTGAGCTTCAAGCGCCTCCCACTGTAATCCCCTGCATTGCGCTCGGCGTGCTCCGCCCCAAAAGTCTCCCCCACCCATTCGATATACTCCAGCGCCCCCAGCACCCCGCACATACCTTCAAAATTCCCGGTGCCGGTCTCGAATTTGCCGGGTGGGTCTGAAGGAGCGGGGCGCACCCTGTAGGCGGTTAACTTATCCAATAGTTCATATTTCCCGTACAGCACCCCCATGTGCGGGCCGAAAAATTTATAGGATGAGCACACCAAATAGTCAGTGTCCAGCTTCTGCACGTCGATCGGACCATGCGGGGCGTACTGCACCGCATCGATATAAACGAGCGCTCCAACTTCATGCGCCAGCTGGGTGATCTGCGCCACCGGGTTGATCGTCCCGAGGGCATTGGAGGCGTAACCAACTGCCACCAGGCGCGGCTTGTGCGCCAGTGCAGCCTGCATGTCATCCATGTTGAGCGTGCCATCTTCGGGGTGGAAATCAACCCAGGTGATGTTGCAGCCGCGGTCCTGGGCTGCCATCATCCATGGGGTGACGTTGGCATCATGGTCCAGGCGGGTGACCACAATCTCATCCCCAGGGTTAAAGGTACGAACCAGTGAGCGGCTGAAGTTGAAGGTCAGGCTGGTCATGTTGGGTCCGAAAACAATCTCATGCGGGTCGCGGGCATTGAGGAAGTCAGCCGCAGCCGAACGCGCCTCTTCCACCAGCGCATCCGACTCACGGCTGGTGGCGAAAACACCTTCGTGGTTGGCATTGTGCCACGTCAGGTAATCCTTCATCCGGTCGAGCACCGTGCGTGCCACTTGCGTGCCGGCAGGGTTATCCAGGTAAACACACTCGCGCAACAGGGCTGGGAATTGGGCTCGGATGAGAGACAGGTCGAGAGGCATGGGTGAACTCCTTGAAATTAGCGATTATCGATTATCGATTATCGATTAGCGATCAGTGACTTGTGATTAGTAAGCAGTAAGTAGTGAATGTGATAAGTAATATGAAATTGGCTGGTTAGGATTGAGAGAATTATATTAGGGTGGGAAAAACTGTAGAGAAAAAATAAGTTTAGCGAAAACCATTCCCTAAAACAGGGTGGCGTACCGCAGCCAGGTTGATCAACAGGCTGGCAAATTGTCCATAGGGATAGCCAACCATTTCAGCGGCTTTGATCAGGCTGCCATCGGGGCTGATATCGGCATTGTGGTTTACATCCAAGATATAAAATCCACCATCCCGCATGCGTACATCCATGCGGGCATAGTCGCGACACCCGGTGGCACGGTACGCTCCCAAAACCACACTTTCCAAACAGCTCAGCTCTTGTGCCGTGAAATCAATTGGTAATTTGGCAAAAGAATTCTGGTAGGCCAAAGACTCCGGGTCGAAGTTAGCCTCATAAGTGCATAACCGGTCGTGGATATCATCAAATATAGAGAAATCGATTTCAGCGGGTGGGAGCATGTACAAATTATCATTGCCAACCACACCTACATGGAATTCACGTCCATCGATAAACTCTTCGACCAAAACGGGCTGCTGGTGCTGATCGATAACATAACCGACCCGCTGGGAGAGTTCTGCTGCTGTTTCGACCACCGATTCGCGCGAAATCCCCATGCTGTAATGCTCAAATGCCGGCTTGACGATAGCCGGAAACAGATCCCAATCTAGTGAACTGGCGGTTGAGTATACCTTCCACTCAGGTATGGGCACGCTGGCATCTTTTAGCTTTTGTTGAACCTGGCGTTTATCCTGGCTGAATACCAGGGCAGGGTAGTCGGCTCCGGTATAAGTGAAACCCTGACGTTCCAATTCCTGCGCCACCATCCAGCTACTGCGAGGGATGCCGGGGATTTCCTCACACCAGTTGAACACGATCAGCCGAGATGGATCATAGCAGCTCAGTAAGGTGGAAAGGTTATTGTCTTCCACACGAACGCGTATCACTGGATGCCCAGCAGACTGCAGGGAATCAAACATCAAATCCCCGAGCTCGATGCACATGTCAATATCAGTCTGCGGCCAAGAACGGTCGAGGTTATGGATCAACAATACCGGTAAGTCGGTTTTGAGGTCTGGGAAAATTGTGCGCTGTGTGGGTTGCTCCACGTCCTATTCCCCTAGAGGGAAACCTTTCCCTTTAATGGAGTTATGCTCATGATGATTCTATTATATAACGTTTGAGGGGAAAAATCGCACTAACTTAACCCGGACTAGCTGTCAATATTTTCTGGGCTTATCCCAAGTGAGCAGGAGTATCCTCCTGGTTCGCGATCCGCTCGGCTTTCTTCAGTTCTTCTAATGTGTTGATATTCAAGAAGGCCCGCTGATCGGGATCATAGGGAAGGTATTCAGGGGGTGCCAGATAATGGATATTCACCTGGTAGAACCAAGCATCCACTCGCCGTTTGCCTGCGTCCAGTGCCGCTTGAACATGGGGCAAGCAGGTATCACACCGGTAAACAGCATGGAAGGGCTCCGTGCCAGCATCCGAGCGAGGAATGACCGCATCCGCACCGGTTTCACGCAGGGTCGCCAGCTCGACCGCGAACAGCTCAGGGCTGGCGAAAGGCATATCACAGGCAACAACGGCCACATATGGATGCCCCGCGGCACTAAGGGCGGTATAAAGCCCGCCCAGGGCACCAAAACCAGGTAATAAATCAGGGATGGGAGAAAGACCTAAAAAACGATAATTCTCAGGCTGGTTCGAGGTGACCAGCACCTCATCCGCGATGCTTGCCAGGCGATTAAGCAGCCGCAGGATCATCGGCTGACCCAGGAAAAGCAGCAAGGCTTTATCACTGCCCATGCGGCGGGATTCGCCCCCCGCCTGGATCGCCAGGGTCAACATCCACGGTTCCTGTTCAGTTTCAGCCTGATATTCATTGAATCTGTCCTGCGACCAAACATGATTATAATGGGTTTAACGCTAAGGAGAAGTATTCTATGAAAACCATGGCAGCAATCCTGGATGAAATGACGGTTGATAACATGGAGCTGGCAGAAACCCTGCCGGATAATGCCCTGCGCTGTTACGCCTGTGCTCACCGCTGCCTGATCCGTGAGGGCAAGCGCGGGATTTGCCAGGTGCGCTTTAACCAGGCGGGCAAGCTGCGCGTGCCGTGGGGCTACGTGGCAGGCTTGCAAGCCGACCCGATCGAAAAGAAGCCCTTTTTCCATGTGCTGCCCGGCAGTGATGCGCTTACCTTCGGCATGCTGGGGTGTGACTTTCACTGTGCCAACTGCCAGAACTGGGTGAGCTCACAGATGCTGCGCGATCCGGCGGCTGATGAATCAATCAACTATACGCGCCGCATCTCTCCCGAGCAGATGGTGCTGGCAGCGAAACGAGCTAACGCAAGCGTGATCGCATCGTCCTACAACGAACCCCTGATCACCTCTGAATGGGCAGTGGGCATCTTCAAGCTGGCTGTGCAGCAGGGGATCAAATGCGTATATGTCTCCAATGGCAATGCCACCACACAGGTGCTGGATTACCTGCGACCATATCTGAGCGGTTATAAGGTTGACCTGAAAACGATGCGGGATAAGCAATACCGCCAGCTGGGTGGCGTGTTGAAGAATGTGCTGGATACCATCCGCAAAGCCCACGAGCTCGGTTTATGGGTTGAAGTGGTAACGCTGGTCATCCCTGGCTTCAATGACAGCACCGAGGAGCTGTTGGAGGCCGGGCGCTTCATTGACTCGGTCTCACCCGATATCCCCTGGCATGTGACCGCTTTTCATCCAGACTATAAAATGACTGAGCCCCATCCAACCCCAGTGAAGACGCTTCAACGTGCGGCTGAGATCGGCCAGGAAGCAGGCTTGAAATTCGTGTATGCAGGCAACCTGCCTGGCAGCTTGCGGGAATATGAAAATACCTGTTGCCCCAGGTGCCAGACGTTGCTGGTGGAACGCACAGGATACGTCATCCACCAATACCAGCTCACAGAAAAGGGAGCCTGCCCAAAGTGCGGCACGAAAATCCCCGGCATCTGGACGGAGAACCCCAACTCGGTTCGGCTTGGGGGTTGGGGAATGCCCAGGCTATTTGGTTAAGGTTAGTTCTGGATACGCATGCAATTGGAGATGATTATTTTCGCAGCGTCAGTCGCATCACGCGCCGGTCAAGCGCCCCAAAACGGTATTTATAATCTTCGTCCCCGCGCATAAAGTCAAAATACTTGCGCTGGTGCTCATTCGCCCACTCCAACAGGTTGCCCAGCAGCACCCAACCGGGTGAAAGCTCACGGAAGCGAAAATCCAGGCCGGAGTTGTATACCCAGATGTGGTTCATGTAATCGAAGTTCAGGTAGCCGGCAGCTTTCTCCCCATTTACTTCGATGAAAGCCAGCTGCAGCCATCCGGCTTTGTTAGCCGCCTGCACAATGGCGTGCAGCTGCGTGCGCATGGCAGGGGTGAGGAATTTAGCTTTGTCAGCTTCATTCGCCATCAAGCGCATAAATTCTTCCGTCTCCTGCTCTAAATTCTCTCCAGCCTGCGTGATGTACCAGCGCACTGGCAGGTAGTATTCTTCAGAGCGGCGCATCTTGCGGCGGATCTCATGCCGCTGCTTTTTATCGATACTGCAGATGTACTTCTCCCAATCTCCAGGGAGCGATATATATGGGCAGTGTTGTAGAGGCTGCTGTGAACAACTCCAACCCAGCTTATCTGCTGCAGCCTGCAAGGCAGGTAGGCTAGGGCTACTATCCAGCAGGTTGTACCAATCCAGCAAGTGAAATCCGGGCCTATCTTCCCCCGCCAGGTATTCAAGAAGCGCTTCCATGAAGGCAGGCACATCATCCGGGCGGGCGATGACATCCAGGTAATCCGATATCTCAATACTACCGATCAACATCAGGGCTGGCTCGCCATCCCGGTTGTTTGTCAGGAACAGGGGGGCGATGCCGATCAGGTCACCCCCTTCCTGGCGCGCAGTGACGACGAATAATTCGCCCTGGACCCATTCTCCACCTCCCAATCCCTGCCACCAGGCGGTGATGTATTCATGCCGTAAAAACGGCACATGACTTGCACTCATAGCAAGCAAGTCATTCCATTCTTTTTCAAGGCTGATCAATTCTGGCAGGCTACGGACGGTGGTAATGTGCATATTATCTCCTGGCGGTATAATCCAAGTTAGATTTTACCAGTATAATCATTCGGTATGAATTCTTCCCTCGATCTCAATCTACTATTACTGGCACAGCAAGGTGATCTGGTTACATCTGATTTGCCTGATTTATATGCAGTGACACCTCCGCGCAGGACAGCCCGCGGGCGTGAAGCGGATGACCTGATCATCTATCTCAGCATGAGTGGAAATTCGCCCCTCACCACCGAAGCCCACAAACAATTGTTGGAACAGCTGGCAAATAAATTTTATAAAACCACCGGCAGCCTGACAGCCGCCCTGCGTACAGTGGCAGAGGCACTCAATTTATACTTACTCGATCGCAATCTCCGCAGCACCAGTGCAGGCCGCCAGGGGATTGGTCAGCTGCTCCTGGTGGCGTTACGCCAGGATACGCTGTATCTGGTCCAATGTGGCGCGGTACATGCATTTTTGGTCACGCGTGATGGAACGCAGCATTTGTATGATCCGCAAAGCTCCGGGCGAGGGCTGGGTCTCAGCCGTTCGATGCCTGTACGCTTCCTACAGATAAAAATGGCCCCTGATGATTACCTGGTGCTTGCAACCGTCTCTACGCCAGGTTGGTCAGAGGCTACCCTGACCCATCCCGATCGACAAGGTGTTGAAGCCCTGCGCATCCAGCTTTTAGAGAGGGCCAGCCAGGAATATAATGCGGTCATTATCCAGGCCCAGGCAGGCAAGGGCAAGTTAAGGATGCTGCGGAGAAAGCCTGAAACAGTTAGTGCGGTCCAAACCGCCCCGGTTGACCAACCAGGCGATGCGGTGAGCCGGCTGACCCCGCCTGTAGAAGAGGCAGCCACAGAACCAACTGAAGACCGGAGGTTGGGTCTCCCAACCAGTCCAGAGCCGCAGCTAGAAAGCCTCGAAGAACCTGCTGAGGATAAACGGTTGGGGATTCCTTCCATCGCACCTATTTCAGACTTATCCGGAATGGATGAGCAAGCGACACCCCGCGGAGAACAAGCACAATCCACGCCCCAATCCACACCGGCGATCAGCCAACAACCCCCAGCAGTGGAAGTAGAAATGCCCCAGGTTGAGATTCCTCCCACAGCGGTAATCCAACCAGTCCCATCCACTTCCAGGCCGGTTTCGGAACCCGTTTCCCCAATTAAAGCCAGATCCGCCTCTGCGCCACGCCCCTGGCAGAAATATTTCACCTCTTTTGGAGCCGCCTTGAAACCTATCGCGGCAGCCATACTACGCGCCCTGCGCAGCGCCATGGGGACGATTGGCTCTGCTCTGTTGCGCCTGCTGAAAAATCTTTTACCCGATGCAGATGTGCTGCGTTTACCTCCCTCGATGATGGTATTTGTCGCAATTGCCATCCCTGTGATCTTAGCCGTGATTGGTGGCATGGTTTTTCTCCAGCGTGGGCGTGCTCAACAGCATCAAATTTATTACCAACAAGCGGTGGAACAAGCTGCATACGCAGCCACACTCACCAATCCATTGGAGCAGCGGTTAGCCTGGATCACCGCTATTGGAGACCTGGACAAAGCTGAAAGCTATGTTTCCACCAGCCAATCACAGGAACTTCGTTCCCAGGTGACTGCCAGCCTGGATAGCATTGATGCAGTCAAACGATTGGATTACCAACAAGCCATTGTTAATGGCCTGGACGCCAGCATCAACGTGACCCGCATTATTGCCACTACTACCGATTTATACCTTCTCAATGGAGCGGATGGTTCTGTTCTGCATGCCATTATGACCGCACGGGGGTACGAGCTAGACACCGGCTTCCAGTGTGGACCGACGAATGGGCCAATCAATGTTGGGCCTTTGGTGGATATCGCTGAGCTGCCCTCCGGATCATACGAAAATGCCAGCTTGCTGGGCATGGATGGCAGCGGCAATTTGCTCTACTGTGTGGTTGGCTCACAGCCTCTCAGCCAAAGCTTAGCTCCTCCCAACACCGGATTAGGCGATCCAAACGCCATCAGCCTGGACCGGGGAGATCTTTTTGTGTTGGACCCAAAAGTAAATGCAGTCTGGATTTATCGGAATATGGAAGTTAGCCAGCAGCCTCGCCTGTTCTTTGGTGATACGATCCCGCCGATGCAGGATGTGATTGATCTGGCAGTCTATAATGATGACCTGTTCTTGCTGCACGCTGACGGGCACACCACTAAATGCACGTACAGTGGGATGGCTGAATCACCCACCCGTTGTGATGACCCCTTTCCATATTCGGATAACCGCCCAGGGCGAGCGCACGGACCCGTGATTGAAGATTCTATTTTCAGCCAGCTCTACTTCTCATCATTCCCCGAAAGATCAATCTATCTATTAGATCCTAAAAACCAGTCGGTATACTACTTCAGCGTGCTTTTAACCATGCAATGGCAGTATCAGCCAAAATCGCCGCTGGTGGAGGGCAAAGCAACCGCCTTTGCGATCAGCCCGAACCGGACGGCTTTCCTTGCCATTGCCAATACTGTCTATTATGCTGCCATACCATGAATTGAAATTCCCTGATGATTGAAGCCACGAAACTTCCAAAGTAACCTTGAATCGCCCGCATCCGTCATTTTCACAGCAAATCAGCACGCATCGCGCTGATATCCTCGCTCTTCTGCTTGCTATCACAGGTTTTGTAGCCTCCGCAGTGGTCACCCAGCGTGTATTTGAAGGTATTCCCCACATTGAAGACGAAATCGCGTATGTCTGGCAAGCCAAGGCGCTGACCGAAGGTCATCTGACAATTTCCTCCCCACCCCATCACAACAGCTACATGGCGCCATTTGTTGTGGATTATCAGGGTGAGCGGTTTGGAAAATATCCACCTGGTTGGTCTGTGTTATTATCCATAGCCATCCGGCTAGATTTACGGGCATGGATCAACCCCTTATTGGCTGGTCTGGGAGTGTGGCTGACCTACCTGCTGGGGAAACGGATTTTCAATGATTTCGTGGGGCTTCTGGCAGCCGGATTAACCGTCACCTCACCTTTCTTCCTGATGAACTCAGGCTCATTACTCTCCCACCCGTTTGGGCTGGTTTTGAGCTCATCCTTCGCCCTGGGGTGGTTGGAATCGTTCCGGGCTGCCAAGAATGACAGGGGCATCGAAGGATCCTATCGAGCAAAAAAAACATGGGTTTATACGCTTCTATCAGCCATGGCGTTGGGAGGATTAATGATCACCCGCCCGATGACAGCCTTGGCGGTGGCAGCACCATTTGCTATTCACGGGCTGTATTTATTATTAAGCGGTGATCGCCAGATACGCCTACGCCTGCTGGTCTTCGGAGGCGTGGCGGTCCTTTTCACCGGGTTATATCTCTGGTGGCAGTATTCCCTGACTGGCGATGCCTTACTCAATCCATATACCTTGTGGTGGCCATACGATAAGGTGGGATTTGGTCCCGGGTATGGTCGGATGTCAGGTGGTCATTCGTTAAATCTGGCGTGGCTCAATACCCGCGACAGTCTTAGCGCAGGTATGTCTGACCTGTTCGGTTGGGGGAGCTATTCCTGGATCTTCCTGCCATTCGGATTGTGGGCAGCTCGCCGAAACCCCAAAGCTTTACTCCTCGGTAGCGTAGTCGTAACTCTGGTGCTGATCTATATGACCTATTGGATCGGCGCCATGCTTTTTGGACCCCGATATTATTATGAAAGCCTGTTCAGCGTGACAGTACTCAGTGCGGCGGGCATCGCCTGGTTGGCAGGCTGGCCCGTAAAGCACGGGGTTTCCTTCGTGCGCTACACGGATTGGCGTAAAATACGCCCTCTGCTCGTCACTCTGATGCTGGGTGTGCTGGTAGGGATCAACCTGCTAAGTTATCTACCCCTTCGCCTTGGGAGTATGTTTGCCTTATACGATATCGAGCTGGCTGATCAGGATCCGTTTTTGTCCCCTGCAACTCAATCGCTCGCCCCTGCCCTGATCATTGTCCACACACCGCGCTGGATGGAATATGGTGCCTTGTTGGATCTTGAGGATCCTGAGCTCACCACGCCCTTCATCTTCGCCTGGAGCATTAACCCTTCCATCGATGCCTCGCTGTCAAACGACTTCCCAGACCGCACGGTGTATCATTATTATCCCGGGCAGCCGTTTCAGCTTTATAAAGAACCTCAGGTTAGACCTTAAGGAGGTGGATAGGGGGTTCCTGCGGGTAGTGTTGCGGTAGGCGTGGGAGTCTCCAACCCCGGCGTTGGTTGTACAGGCTGCGGATTTGAAGCTTGTGTACATTTATCCGCCGCATAGACAGCCGTAGGCTCAACTTGTGGGCTGGCGATCATGCTCATATAGGTATCATACTGCGCCTGGGCATCGCACCATTGTTCTTTCGCCGCGAACCAATCACCATACCCGAGCAAGGCATCCATATATCGATTCGAAGCGGTCCAGCCTGAGACATCACTCAGGTTCGGGGCAGCATTCGCTAATTGCGAAAAATAATAGACCGCCTGTGCCCAATCCACATCCCAGAAGCTGGCACCGCGGATGTATAAATCCGCCCAGTCGCGCCAGTTCCGCGCTTCCGCATCCAGAGGGCCGAACCGTTCAGCCAGGGTCAGATCGTAGTTTCCGCCTTCCAGATCATGGTCTTGGGCAATCTTATCAATACCCCGGTTGCGCAGTGCCACGAACAGCATACCGTCAACTTTTACTGCCATGTAATCGGGATAATTCTTGCGTAATAACAGCAGGGTATCGATGGTACCCGTCCAATCATGCCCAACGAGCAGATTCTGGGCCTGGGCGAACAGGTCATCTCTGCCGCGGTAGTCAGGAGTGGGGGTCAGTGTGGGTGATGGTGCGAAGGTGGGGGTGGCAGTGATGCGTTGCTGGGTGAGGACGAACGCCAGCTGGTCGGAAGCGTTGGGATAATTGGGGTCAATCTTGATGATAAATTCGAGACGCTGACGGGCAAGATCATAATTACCCATAGCAATATCCTGCTGGGCCAACACATATTGGTTGGCGGCATCACCCGCTACTTGGGTTGATTGGGCATCGGTGCGTTGATCAATAGCTGAGTTATACCCGGCCAATGCACTCCCCCCGGCAATCAATGCCAGGGCCAGCACCGCCAGGAAAGCCCACAAAATCCACAAGCGCCTGCCTTTGGGTACCTGGGGTAGTTGTTCAGGAATTTCAGGCGGGATTAAGGCACCTTCATCATTGAGCCTGGATGGTTGCGTAACGCCAAGAGATTGTTCGCCCATACTGCTGTCCGTCGAATGTGGTGTTGGTCTGGCGGGCGTGGGTTGGGTCACTTCAATCCCAGATTCTTGCTCGGTTGTTTGCATTCCGCCAATTATACCTCAGTGAAAATGACGCCTTGGATGGAGTGAAAGTTCCAGGCAGTCTCTCGAATAGTGAGTATCCTAAACCGGGCGACCTAAAAGCTCGGCTAATTTCGTCACCTGAGAGGCATGCACCAAAGCGATAACCTCGTCCACAGGTGCCAGCTCGGTGTTTCCATTCGGCACGATGAGCTGACCCTTCCGGATGATTGCCGCAAACACGCATTGGGGAGGCAGATTAATATCGCGCAGCAATTTGCCCACCACCACTGCCCTCGGATCCACCTTCTCTTCAACGATGGAAAACTCGCCCTTGCGTAGTTTGAGCAGGGTCATCATATCGCCGAGCGACATTTCCTCTGCGATCAGCTTGGCCAGGATATCTGATTGGCTTAGAGCCACATCCACGCCCATCTCTGCGGTGAACAGCCACACGTTTTTGGGATTATTCACGCGGGCAATGATGCGCGGCACCCCAAATTCAAACCGCCCCAATGTGGTGATCACCAGGTTATCTTCGTCTTCACCGGTGACAGCTGCTAGCACATTGGCGTGTTCAATTCCCGCGCTTTCAAGTACGCTCGGTGAGCTGCCATCTCCAGACACAACAACATCAGCAGGAAGTTCTTGCCTAAGCTTTTCTAATACCGCCGGGCGGTCTTCGATTAATTTAACTTGATGCCCACCGTCGAGCAATTGTGTGGCGAGCTGAGAACCAGTCTTACCACCACCGACAATGATGACAAACATCTTACCCTCCTTCCACGAGTCCAATAAGGGTTTTGAAGCGTTCAAGAGCTGAAGCCAGGAGCGCTAAATGGACCACATCACCTTCCTTGAGCTCACTCCCTAAGGTGGGAATAAAGGCTGCCCCCTGGCGGGTAATGGCAACTACCACCGTTTCAGCCGGGATCGACAGGTTCTTCACGATTCGCCCTGCAAGGTGAGATGGGATTTCGATATTGACCAGGCTCACTTCTCCACTGCCAAAGCTGATGATTGGATCCATCTCCGCAGAAGTGAGCATCTCACGCAGGCGTTCTGCACCCCAGGTAGTCGATGAGATGGTCAGCATACCCAGGCGGCGATAAATTTCAGCCCGTTGGGGGTCAAACAGGCGGGCTACCACGCGGGGCACGTGGAAGATATTGTGGGCGATACGAGCCGCAACGATGTTGGCATTGTCGGATGAGCTGGCGGCGGCGAAAGCATCCGCTTGCTCAATCCCGGCTTTGATCAACAAATCACGGTCGAATCCCACCCCAATTATCCTTTTGCCCTTAAAATTTGGCCCCAGGCGTGCCAAGGCATCGGCATCGTAATCGATCACTGACACCTGGTGACCTTCGTCGACGAGCAAACGAGCCAGCTGCTCTCCGACCCGACCACATCCAATAATGATTACCTTCATATTTCCTCCTTGCTCACAGAACTATTGATCACTGGCTGTACCAAATGTTCCCGCAAGCGGATGAGCATCTTGCGGATCCAGTCCAGGCTGTAGATAATCAGCGGAAAGAAGATCAGCCCAATCCATAATACCGGCGGAATGGCTGTATGACCAAATAGATCAGCCAACGGCTTAAAATAAATTAACCCAATCAGGATCGCTAGCTCAATAATAATCCCTCGCAACAGGGTTGGATTACTGAACCACCCCAGGAAGCGGCCACGGTTGCGTTCGGTGCGGCATGCGAAAGCATTCCCGATCTGCGCCATGACCACCCCGGCATAATAAACCGTGATTGCCAGGTTGTGTTGCTCTGAGTGTGGGACGATGGAGAATATCCTGGCATGCACGGATTGAAAGAAGGGGATATCCACCCAATTATTGATGAAATAGAATGCCCCAAAACATAAGACTGCCTCAATCAATCCCAACCACAAAAACGCCCTCCGCAGCAAACGGCCATCCACGAGAGGTTGAGACTTGCTCCGTGGTGGACGCTGCATCACGTCTCGCTCCGGGTTCTCACTCCCCAATGCCAGGGCAGGGAAAAGGTCGGTTCCCAGGTCAATCGCCAGGATTTGCTTGACCCCCAAGGCGAGCGGCATTACCTGCGGGCTGAGCAATGCGGTGAGGATGAAAGGCAAAATCTCAGGCACATTGCTCGAAAAGATATAGGTGGTGAACTTGCGCAGGTTGTCATACACCGTGCGCCCCTCTTCGATGGCGCGGGCGATGGTAGAAAAGTTATCATTGGTCAGGATGACGTCTGCAGCTTCCTTGGCAACATCAGTACCTACCAGACCCATTGCCACGCCTACATCGGCTTTACGCAGGGCAGGTGCATCGTTGACCCCATCACCGGTCACTGCAACCACATCCCCGCGTGCCTGGTAAGCTGCCACCAGGCGTAATTTATGTTCCGGTGCCATGCGGGCAAAGATCACTTCTTTGTCAAGGATTCCTTCCAGCTCTATATCGTTGAGCTGTTCCAATTCTGCGCCGGTCAGGATCATCGGGCTCATCGTTGTAAGCATGCCGATGCGCCTGGCCAACGATTCTGCAGTAAGACCGTAGTCGCCAGTGATCATCACCATACGCACACCGGCTTTACGGCATGTGCTGACCGCTTCCGTCACTTCCGGGCGTGGGGGGTCCATCATGGCGGTCAGACCCAGGAATATCAAGTTCACTTCTACCCTCTCGGCGGTATAACTTCCCACGCGAGGAGGTAATTCATGATATGCAAGTGCCAACACCCGCAAAGCATTACGGGCATAATCGTCATTGGCAGATAAAATCCTCGCCCGATGGCTGTCATCCAGCGGGATCACTTCGCCATGCATGCGCAGGTAGGTACAAAGCTGCAAGACTTCACGCGGGGCACCTTTGACAAAAGCTACCTGCTGCCCGACAGGAATATGGGAGAAAGCAACCTCCGGTCGATTTACTTGGTGAATAGTGCTCATCCGTTTCCGCCGGGCATCAAAGGGGATTTCATGGATGCGGGGAAGGGTTTTTTTAAATGCCTCCTCCTTCAGCCCAATCTTTAGCGCCAGCACGCGTAGTGCGGCTTCTGTTTGGTCACCGAGCACCGTCCAATGGGGGAAGTCTGGGGAGGGTGGGTTCAAGCGCGAGTTATTGCATAACATGGCTGCGGCGAGCAGGGCTTGTAAATCTCTCTCGGCTGCCTCGCTGCCCAGTTTAGGCACAAACTCGCCTACGGGCTCGTAACCTGTTCCAGTGACCACCAATGGCTTTCCGCTGACCCATACCTGGCGGACCGTCATCTGGTTTTGGGTCAGGGTGCCACTTTTATCAGTGCAGATAACCGATACGTGCTCCAGTGTTTCCAGAATGGACAGCTTTTTGACCAGCACGCCTTTCTGGGCCAGCCGCTGCACTGCTACTGCCAAAGACAGGGTGACCGTAGCTGGAAGACCTTCAGGGATGGTTGCTACAATGATACCCAATGCCAGGATGAACGCCTCGTTGATCCCCAGCTTTACATCCACAATGCCCACTGCGAAAACGATCGCCCCCAATCCCAGGGCAAAAAAGGATATGGTGCGTGTCAGCCGGGACATTTCCTGCTGTAACCGGCTGGGTTCTTCATGCACTGCCTGGGTGAGGCGTACGATGCGCCCAAATTGGGTAAGCATGCCCGTAGCGTATACCACCGCCCGGCCTGTCCCCGAAACCACCGATGTCCCAGCAAAGACCAGGTTGGGTCGTTCCACCTCACTGATCCCCTCTTGCAGCGAGGCATCAGCGGTCTTGCGTGCCGGCACCGCCTCACCTGTGAGCACCGCATTGTTGGCGCGCAAGCCATATTCTTCAACTACGCGCGCATCCGCCGGGATGTTATCCCCCTCTGCCAGGACGAGTATATCCCCCGGCACCAGGTCACCCGCAGATACTTTAACTTCTCCACCATCGCGGATTACGCGGGCATAGCTTGGTAATAAATGCTGCAAAGCAGCTGTCGCTTGTTCCGCCCGGTATTCTCGCCAGTAGGAAAAAGCAGCATTCACCAGTACTACAATCCAGATGATCACACCCAGGGTGGGTTCACGCAGCCATAAAGCAATCCCACCTGCAGCCCACAGCAGGAGCGCCATGGGATGAGTGATAAATCCAAATAGTTTTCTCCAGGCAGGCTCGCTGGGCGGCTCGGTTAGCTGATTCCTGCCATATAATGAGCGGCGTGCTTCGACCTCACTGATGGATAAACCATGGGGCGAAGTCTCCAAGGATGGAAACACATCCGATACGGGCAGGACGTAGATTGGATCAGAGACCATAAAAATCCCTTTACATTTTAGTGCAAAGGGATTTTATCATATCGACTGCAGTCGTTTATTTGCTGGTTTACCTGCTTTCAGGGCAAGTGACCTTCATGCACTGGAGCAGTCTCCTTGGGTTTGCCCCCCAGACGAGGTGGTTCCTTCTTGTCTAGATATTGCGCCAGGAACGAAGGAGCCTCCGGATGATCACTATGTAAGGCATGGTCATAATCACCCGCTGGGATGGGCGGATCGTAGCGTGACGGTCGATGCACACCGAGCAATTCAAAGAAATGGGTGATTGCCATAAGTACAGCATAACGATATTCCTGCATCTTCAAGGATTGCCATTCTACAATGGAAGCCATCGAGCCTTGCACGCGCGCTTTTTCCCGCACAATGCGATGGATTTGCTTCGGTGTACGAATGCCAATCGGTGAAATGAGCAGGGCATTGGCAGCCAGAATCAACACACTGAATGATATTAACACGACCCAACCGCCTTCTTGCCACTTTCCTACAATTTGTCCAAGGAATACGATCGCTGAAAGAATAGCGGCAAACCCGGCCCCCAGGCTGCCCCATTTTCGAACGCGTCCACTAAAATTCTGGAGTATATGCTTACGGATCGAGAAACCCATGACCATGATAGGCATGAATACCCCCACACCATAATATGGGATCGCCGCTGAGGTATTACCTTTGACGATAAACATTATGATCATGGTTAATACGTAGCTAATGGTTACAGAACGGGTAAAAGTGCCCCGTGGGTCACGGTAGACAATGATCTCAGGTATTTCACCGATGGAAACATCGCGCCACTCTGTTGCTTGGAGGTCCTGAAAAGCGGTCATGGAAGCTGCAGTCAACAACAACACCGCCAAGATTTGGTACGCCCAGAAAAGAACCGTGCCACCGGGGATTTGTGAAAAACCGATAAATGCCAGGTTGCCAACCAATGTACGCCCCAGGGTACCATCAAATACATCGAAACGGATGGAAAACGCCGATAACATTAATGTGGTAAGCCCACCATAGAACAGGAATGAAGTCTGCACAATCCGCCCAATACCCGATTTTCCGCTATAGAATTCCCAAATTTTCTTCCAGCGCGGTAGGCGCTTCTTGCCCCAGGCGATAATACCGGCATCCTCATTCTTGACAAACTGGATTCCGTTTGACATGGCTTCCAAACCCGTAAGCGCAACCAACCCCTTCATAGAGGCAGTGAGAAAGTGATAGAGAGCTCGGCCTATGGTTGCCGGTTGAGGCGATGCTGATACTGGTACAGCTGCGACACCACCAAAATGAGCGATAAATAAACCAACTGCCATGGTAACAGTCATCAGGATAAAGACACCCAACAAAGTGAATACCACCCGTCCCGACTCTCCTCTTCCACGGATGGTCAGGAGCCAATTAATAGTTACCAGGGCTGCGCCGATGAGAAAATGCCATATCCAGGGTATTCCTGTGGCACCGCGCAGTGATAGCGCCTGGTCTACTCCTGATAAGGTGGATACGACGATGGTGAAAATATAGTCCTGGATCAAAACGACCGCCACGATAAGGCTGATCCCGGCGGATAAATAGCGCATCGATGCAGTATAAGATCCACCACCTTCGTTAAAAATCCCCAGCGAGTACATGTACAGAATACCAAAAACTGCGTTTGCTAAGGCAATCACTGCTACCGCAACGAATCCCCATTTCTGCAGCCCATATGGGTGCAGTGCACTCATCATCTCGCCAGTAGCATAATAGAACGAAGTGAAGTAATCCACTCCAAAAAGTGCCACGGCAGCTAGCAAACCAATCTGCCCTGCACCGTGCACATGTGCATCCTCAGCCCGTTCGCGTGGCGAGATACGGTACACCAGGTAAGTAATAACAATTAATAAACCAATTGAAAATATCATTCATTCACCTCAAAAAAGCTTGTTCCAGCTGACTAAGCTGTGATAACAGATGCTTGCGCGTGGAACGGCTAAAACGGGTGTCCTGCGCAGCCTTCGCTCCCTGTTGCTGCACTGCCAACACCACAAATGCGGGCACAAACATAATTCGCCCCGCTGGGATTACCTCAAAGCTAAAGTTCTCCATCGCTAGCGTCTGGTCATTAAAATATGGTAGGCTCAGCCTTAACCCTCGGTCCAGGCGGTGTTCCGCCACCCTGCATTTAATCGTCTGGATTATTTGTTGGGACTGGTAATGTGCCAGGAGGCGACCCTGGTTAACCAGCTGCCCTAGCATACCGTAACGCTTCTGCTGCCAGGTCTCATCCGCAATCATATAGGGAGCGATGGATTCAGCTGAATGCAGGATATCCAGATAATTCCGCATTGAAGCGATGTCTGCTTCAGCTTCTTCGATGGAGTTGACCAGCAGATACCCCTGACTATCAAACGCGACCCACTGGGGAAGATAGAAATGGCGCGCAGTTTCAACATAGGGCACCAATAAATCGCCTCTTCCCATCTCAGATTGACCTCCACTGACCCTTCCATCCATCTGCCCTTGGATGGCAGATTCCAGCTCAGAATCCCTATCCACGGGCTGATTGGGGATATCTTCATCCTCTGGAACTGCATAGTTCACCTTTCTCCCGGCTGGCAGCACGTGGTAGATCATCTGAATGGCAATTGCATAGCGTATCAACATGGCACTGACTGATAGTGCCTGATTGGCCGATCGCTCCAGTTCCGAGAGACGCTGGCATAATGCGGTTCTGAGATCGGCATGGGTTATTCGGGCCAGCCAGCCTCCGATCATTAGTACCCGGTTCACAGGCGGAATACTTTCAACATTCAGCGAGGCTTCCGAGGCTGATGGATAAGTCACGTTCTCTGGGAGCGTAAAATGTGCCTGGGGTAAACCCTGGATAACTGCATCAGCCAGCGCTGCAGCTTGAACCCCAAGATATTGCTGCACCAAGGCGGGTTGAGCCTGGAATAGCAATTGATTAGCCTGGTATTCTTGCCGTAATCGACTGGTGGTGTTGTCAGCCAGCCCCGGAGAGGATAGTTTTAGTAAAAGGGACTGCTCTATCATAAATTTCTCCTGGTAATTGGGTGTCCGTTTCTCTTCTGCGACATGATCATTGTAGCGACCCAAAATAAAATTGAGACAAAAATCTAAACCAAAGGCGTTAAAAAATAATAAAGACCTTCCAGTCACTGGAAGGTCTTAGATTCGCACTTAACAAGAATGATTAAGGCAATTTTGAAGGATCATCCCCCGGAGCAGTTTCCTTTGGTTTGCCACCTGCCTTAGGCTTTTCCTCTTTTTCCAGGTATTGTGCCAGTAATGATGGTGCTTCAGGGTGATCGGAATGGACAGCTTCATCATAAGATCCGGCTTCGATAGGAGGCTCAAAGCGCACAGGTCTGCGTACACCTAAAAGCTCGAAGAAACGGGTGATGAATACCAGCAACGCATAACGATACTCCTGCATCTTCAAGGATTGCCACTCGACAATAGAACCCATCGAACCCTGAACGTGTGCCTTCTCGCGCACAATACGGTGAATTTGCTTAACGTCGCGATAACCAATGGGAGAAATGAGCAACCCATTCGCAGTCAGTACAAGCACACTGAATGAAATGAGCACCACCCAACCACCTTCAGTCCATTTACCTACGATCTGACCGATAAAAACAAGCCCAGCCAAAATTGCAGCAAACAAGGCTCCGCGACTTCCCCATTTACGAACCCTGCCGGTAAACTTAGCTAAAATATGTTTACGAATCGCCAATCCCATGACCATGATAGGCATGAACACACCGATGCCATAATAGGGGACAGCGGCTGACTGTTTTGCGCGTAAAATCAACATAATCACCAATGAAATGATAAATCCTGCAGTCACCGAGCGTGTGAACGTCCCAGCTGGATTACGGTACACAACAACTTCGGGGATTTCACCAATGGCAACATCCCGCCAGGCTGTCGCTTGCAGATCTTGGAATGCAGTCATCGAGGCAGCAGTTAAAAGCCCGACGGCTAATATCTGGTATGCCCAGAACAATATAACCCCGCCCTGGATCTGACCGAATCCGATGAATGCCAGGTTCCCGACGAGGGTTCGACCCATCGTGCCGTCAAAGGCATCAAAGCGGATGGCGAATTCAGCCAGAAGTAGTGTGCTGATCCCGCCATAGAACAAAAATGAGGTCTGGACAATCCGCCCAATGCCAGACTTTCCGCTATAGAATTCCCACAGCCTTTTTAGACGTGGTAAGCGCTTCTTCCCCCATTTAACAATCCCAGCGTCCTCGTTCTTAACGAACTGTATGCCATTGGACATAGCTTCCAGTCCGCTTAGGGCAACCAGACCTTTCATCGAAGCAGTCAACATGTGGTATAACGCTCGGCCTATTGGAACGGTAGTTGGTTGTTCAAGCATGGGTAAAGCTGGCACACCCACTGCGCTGGCTCGAAATAACCCAAAAGCCATTGTCACGGTGAGCAAAACAAAGACGAACAACATAATGAAAACCACCCGTGCCGATTTGCCCCTCCCACGGATCGTCAGGAAGTAGTTTATTGAAACCAAAATCGCCGCTATTAGAAAATGCCAAAACCACGGTATTCCAGTAGCACCACGCAAGGACAGCGCCTGATCAACTCCGGAGAGAGTGGATACGACGATGGTAAAAATATAATCCTGAATGAGCACAACTGCTACGATCAGGCTTAGTGCAGGCGTGAGATAGCGCATGGATGCAGTATAGGATCCACCGCCCTCGTTGAAGATGCCTAGTGAATACATGTATAAGAATCCAAAGATGGCATTCGCGAAAGCGATGAAGGCAACTGCGATATATCCGTATTTCTGTAAACCATACGGATGCAATGAGCTCATCATCTCGCCCGTTGCATAGAAGAACGAAGTGAAATAATCCACCCCAAAGAGTGCAATCGCGGCCAGTAAACCGATCTGCCCGGCGCCATGTACGTGCGCGTCCTCCTGTCGCTCACGCGGCGAGGCTCGATAGGCTAAGTAAGCTATAACGATCAGAAGACCAATCGAAAATATCATATCAATTACCGATTAATGCTAATCACTATTGGAAAAAGCTTGATCAAGATTACGGAGCTCCACAAGCAAGTGTTTACGCGTGGATTGGCTCATGCGTGTATCCTGGGCAATCTTCGCTTCCTGTTCACGCGCTGCACGAACCACGAAAGCCGGTATAAACATGATCCTCCCGGCAGGGATCACTTCGAAGCTATACTCCTCCATGGTCAACGTTTGATCGTTAAAATACGGCAGGCTCAGGCTCAATCCGCGATTCAATTCATGCGCCATGGCTCTCTTTTGGATGGTCTGAATGATCTCTTCCACTTCGTAGTGCGCCATGGCCCTGCCCTGATTCACCAGCTGGCCTAATATTCCATAACGCTTGCGCTGGTATTCCTCATCCGCTACCATGTAGGGTGCCAGCCCCACGGCAGCATGCAGTACCGATAAATAACGCTGCATGGAGGCGATATCCGCCTCAGCCTCATTCACACTCCCAACCAGGAGGTGTCCTTCATTGTCAAAGGCCACCCATTGGGGCAAGTAAAATCGCCGTGCCGCTTCCACATATGGAACCAGCAACTCACCTCTGCCTGCCTCTTCTCGCTCGTCTTCTGCGGCAATGGCATCCGTTGAAGCAGTGATAGCTGACTCTGGTTCCCAGTTACTCTTCGTCGGGATGCTGGGAATTTCTTCGCCCTCAGCGGCTGCATAATGCACTGTCCGACCAGATGGCAACATATTGTGCACCATATGCCTGACCACGGCATGCCGCAGCAGACTGCCGCTGACTGAGACTGAGCGGTTCGAGGATTGTTCCAGCTCTCCCAGGCGCAAACGCAGGGCGGTACGCAAATCGGTGCGCGTCAGGCGGTCCATTAATCCGCCCGTCATCTGTTCGCGTGACTCCGCTGGCACTGCAGCTGTTTTTCCTTCAGCATCCTTTTGGAGCACAACCCGATCAGGTAAGGTGAAACGCGCCTGGGGTAAACCTTGAATGACCGCCTCTGCCAGCGAAGAAGCCTGCGTCTCCAAAAACCGCTGCACCAGCGGAGGCTGCGCCTGGAGCAGCTCCTGAAACCCGCACAGCTCCTGCCGCAACTGGCTTACCGCACTTTCCTCCAACCCAGGATAAGGGTCAATTAATTTCTTGGATTTAGTTTTATTAGCCATGCCATCTCCCAAACTTGCTAATTGTACTCTACTCTATATTCCAAGCATATCTCCAAATCCAAAAAAAGCTACTCATCAATCAGGAAACGATATCCAATGCCTGGCTCGTTGCGTATGACGCACGGATGATCCGGGTCGACTTCTAATTTCTTCCGCAGCTGCCGGATATATACCCGCAGATATTCCACCCGGTCTGCATCCGCCGGTTCCCACACGTGTGAAAGGATCGATTGGTTGGTTAAAACTCGACCGGCATTAGCTGCCAGGTAAGCCAGCAGCTTGAATTCTTTAACAGTCAGCTTGACTTCCTCCCCATCGCGGGTAACGGTATGCAGCGCCAGGTCAATCACGACGGATCCAGCCGTGATGATCTGGCTTTTTTGGCTGCCAAGGGTCTGGGCAGAGTGGCGCAATGCCACCCGTATGCGCGCCAGGAGCTCATCAATTCCGAATGGCTTGGTCAGGTAATCATCGGCGCCTTTATCCAGGGCAATGACTTTATCGCGCTCACTTTCGCGTACAGAAAGGATGATGATGGGCACCTGGGTCCACTCACGCAAGCGGGCGCAAACCTCCACGCCATCCATGTCTGGCAGGCTGAGGTCAAGGATGATCAAATCGGGCGGCTGGGCAGCTGCCATGGTCAACCCTTCTTCACCCCGGCTGGCAACACTCACTTTGAACTGTTTGGCAGTCAGGATAGTGCGTAGCGCCCGCAGGATTTGTGCTTCATCATCGATGACTAAGATGTGAGGCTGAGTGGTCATTCGTCAATTGTCTCCTGCTCAGTTCCCAATGCAAACCCTTCCCAGGTAAGGGGCAATGTAAAGTTAAAACCGAAGCCCCTGTCCAGGTTTTCCGCCCATATGCGCCCACCATGGGCATCAATAATCCCCTTGCATATACTTAACCCCAACCCTGCCCCAGTCACCCGGTCCGCAGTCGTAACCCGGAAGAATTTGTCAAATATACGATCCAGATGTTCTTCAGCCACGTGCGGACCCTGATTCTTTACCGATATCAATAAATGCTCAGCGTGCACCGCTTCAGCATGAATAGCTATCGTCGTGCCTGCTGGGGAGTATTTGGTGCTATTACTGATCAGGTTAATAAATACCTGTTCAATTTGAAAATAATCCACCGGCACCAACGGGAGGTCAGCCGAGACGTCCACTTCGATGTTGTGCTTCTCGATTTGGGTCCTCATTCGCTCAAGGGCGCTTTGAACGATCTCCGCCAGTGAATTCCAGCTCCGTTCCGGTTTTAATGCACCGGCTTCAATGCGCGACATGTTAAGTAAGTTGCCCACCAGCTGGTTCAAGTGATCGGTTTCTTCTTCCACGGCTGCCAATAAATCTGCGCGTGCCTCTGTGTCCCACTCAACCGTGCCACTGCGCAAGCCGGTGACTGCGGCTTTGATCGTTGCCAGGGGAGTGCGCAGTTCGTGTGAAACCGATGATAACAGGGATGACTTAAACCGGTCACTTTCCTCCAGTAGACGTGCCCTCGAAGCTGCTTGCGATAAGCGTACCCTCTCCAACGCCTGCACCCCCTGGCTGGCAAAAGTATGCAGCAGGCGTTCCTCCGCTTGGGTAATCGAGGCTACCTCGCGCCACACCTTGATCTCCCCAAGAAAACCACGCGCCGACTGCAAAGGGGTAATATAAGTGGGCGAATCTTCCATGGTAAAACCCGTTTTTGAGCGATCGGCCATCCTGACATGACGGGCAGGCAGGTTGCCTTGGGCTTCAACTAACACGTCGATGCGGTCGGCATGCAATGCAATCAGGGTTTGCTCAGCCAAGGTGGATACGATTTCTTGCTCCTCCTGTATACCTGCCAGATGCATGATCAGCTCATACAGGTGAACGGCTTCGTGCTCACGAGCGGTGGATTCATTAAGGCTTTTACTCACCCTGCCGACTAATTGCCCGACGGTGATTGAAACTCCCAAAAAGACAATCAACACTACTAAATCTTGAGTGCGATGCACCAGCAAGGTATAGTAAGGCGCCACGAAAAAAAAGTTCAATGCCAGAAAGGAAACCAATGCCACCAGCGCTCCTGGCCCCAGCCCCCATAATAACGAGCTCAGCACAACCGGAAGCAGGTATAGAAGGGATAAAACCGTGTGGTCCTGTCCACCAGCACTGCGGAAGGGCAGGAAGATCAGGGTAAAAATCACCGTCACCAAGACGGCCAGCAAGTATTCCACACCGCGGAATGCCCTGAATCTTCTGAAAGGATTCAAACGCATCATCAGGGTAATTATAACTTCAGGGAAGAATTCTTACTCGGAAATCACATCCGATAGACCTACCGGGCATAATAAACTCGTTAATGATCCTCATGAAGCCTTGGTTTCCACAGGATAAGGGTATAATTTTAGAAATGCCCGACTTTCACTTCTACCACCTGATTGAAGTTCGTTATGGTGACCTCGACCCGCAAGGTCATGTCAACAACGCTAAATTCCTGTCTTACATGGAGCAGGGGCGTGTTTTTTACCTTAAGCAGCTTAAACTGTGGGAAGGCGGATCCTTTCTAAACCTGGGTATCATCCTGGCAGATGTCCAGATCACCTTTCGCAAAGCCATCCAATTTGGCGATCCCATCCGAGTTGGTGTGTGTATCTCCCGCATCGGTAATAAAAGCATGACCTCAGAATATCGGATTGAAGATGCACAGGATGGGAGTGAATTTGCCAGTGGGTCAAGTGTTTTGGTGGCATATGACTACCAAAACAAGCGGTCCGTGCCGATTCCTGAGGACTGGCGCAAGGCAATCCTGCTGTTTGAGGGGCAGGCAGGATAATCCTGGCAGTTATTTCCCCTCAAGCGAACAAACCTGGTGTAATGAGGGGTAGCTCATACTCTCCATTTATAGACAATAACTCAGCTCACGGAGCAGATACATGCCACTTCCAACGATCGATTCTGAATTCTTGTTCACCTTTCTTTCCGGCCTGCTAAACACCTCCAGCCCGACCGGACTAGCTGAACCGGCGATTGCTTTCACTGAGCAGGCATTCGCAGCCTTCCCTGAACTCAGCCTCAAGCGCACCCGTAAAGGTGCCCTGGTTGCCACCTGGCCGGGTGAAAAGTCTGATGCTCCACGTGCTCTTACCGCTCACGCCGATACGCTGGGGGCGATGGTCAAGCAGATCAAGTCTAATGGTCGCTTGAGGATGACCAAGATTGGGGGGTTTGCCTGGAATACGGTCGAAGGGGAGGGTTGTATGGTGCTTGCCAGCCAGGGTGAGCCAGTTCGGGGATCGATCTTACTAGAAATGGCTTCGGGGCACGTCTATGGCCCGAAACTGAGCGAGACCAAGCGCGAAGACGACACCATGGAAGTTCGACTGGACGCACGCACTGGCTCCCAGGAGGAAACAGAGGCGCTGGGCATCCGGGTGGGTGACTTCATCGCTTTTGACCCGCGTGTGGAGATCACCCATGGATTTGTGCGCTCACGCCACCTGGATGATAAAGCCTGCGTCGCCTGCCTGGTGGCAGCCGTCAAAGCGCTTCATGATGCCGGGCTAAAACCAGCCCAAACCGCCTATCTGCACATCAGCAATTATGAAGAAGTGGGTCATGGGGCTGCAGCCGGTATCCCTGCAGATGCCACCGAGTTGCTCAGTGTGGATATGGCTGCTGTGGGTGAAGGGCAAACATCCGACGAATTCCATGCCACCCTATGCGTCAAGGATTCTGGCGGACCCTATCATCACGGGTTGAGTCAAAAGTTGCGCCAGCTGGCCGATGAGCACGGCATCCCCTACATGGTGGATATTTATCCTTACTACGGCTCGGATGGCGAAGCTTTCTGGCGGGCAGGTGGGGATGTGGCGGTTGCCCTGATCGGTCCAGGCGTGGATGCTTCGCATAATTATGAGCGTACCCACCTGGAAGCCCTGCTGGCAACCACACAATGGGTGTGCGCATATTTGTTGAGCTAAGAGACTTCGTCTAGCTAGTCAGCGGATAAAAGCGGATTAGCGGATATATGGGTACTGCATGCCTTTAGATCCGAAGATACCATACCAAGACTTGACTTATACGATTATCGGAGCGGCGATGAAAGTTCATGGCAGCTTGGGACCTGGACTAAAGGAAGTGCACTACCACAGGGCTTTGGCGATCGAACTCAGAAAGGTGGATATAGCCGTTTCCGAGGAGCATTATGTCGAAATTCATGACAAGGATGAGTGGCTTGGACGGCTCTATTTGGATTTACTGATCGAGGAAGCGGTAATCGTCGAAATAAAAGCATTCCCTCACCTATTGACCAATGAGGAAATTGCGCAGGTAATATGTTATCTGGCTGCTACTGGCTTAAAAGTGGCTTTATTGTTTACTTTTGGTCGCAAGAGGTTAGAATATAAACGTATTCTTCCACCGCACACCCTTGACGGATGGCAGGAGCGCATTCAGCGCTTTCTATGGAGACCGAAAGACTTGACCCAACTTCCAGTAGAAAAATAGATGATCTGCACCATCACATACATAAGCGTTTTATCCGCTAATCCGTTATCTCATCCGTTTACAGAGTAAACAATCACTCCATATATCTTAATCCTTCTTTCTCTCCTCTCCCTAACCTTCCTATGACTTCATCCTCCTTCCCCCTCCTGATCGATGCCACCCTCCCGCCCGTTTCGCTTTCCCGAGTCCCTTCCATCGCTCGTGCTGCGGAAAACATGGGTTTTTCTGCCCTCTGGTCTACCGAAACAATGCATGATCCATTTCTTCCCGGTGCATTGATTGCAGAGCACACCCAAAAGCTGGTATTTGGCACTGCCGTTGCCATCGCCTTTTCCCGCAGTCCGGCAAACCTGGCTTATACTGCCTGGGACCTATCCCAGGCTTCTTCGGGGCGTTTCATCCTTGGACTGGGCACGCAGGTTAAAGCCCATATCGAGCGCCGTTTCGGCATGCCCTGGCCCGAATCGGTGGTGGGTAAGCTGGGCGAGCAAATCGAGGCTGTGCGTGCCTTTTGGAATACCTGGCAAAACAACCAGCCGCTTAATTATCGCAGCGAGCATTATAAGCTGACTCTGATGTCGCCCTTCTTCAACCCGGGCCCCATCCAGCATCCGGATATCCCCATCTACATTGCCGGGGTGAACCAGGGGCTGGCCAGGCTGGCAGGTGAGACAGCTCAAGGTTTCCATGCTCATCCCTTCCACACCCCGCGTTATTTACGCGAGGTGATCCTGCCGGCAATTGAGCAGGGTGTTGTCAAATCCGGTCGAGCTCGCACGGAGATCAAAGTTTCAACCTCCGCATTCGTGGTTACATCTCCTGAAGAAGATTATTTCGTCCGTTCGCAGATCGCTTTTTATGCCTCAACCCCTTCCTATCGACCGGTGATGGAGCTGCATGGGTGGGATGAAATTGCTAGGCAGCTTTCTACCCTGGCTTCGCATTCGCAGTGGGCGGATATGGCAGGCTTGATCAGTGATGATATCCTGCACGAATTTGCGGTTATCGCTCCTGCGGCTGATCTACCCGCCGCCCTCCTGGAGCGCTACCATGGACTGGTTGATCGTTTAGGGCTGTATATTCCTTTTATACCCGCCGAACGTGATGATTTTTGGAAACATCTGGTGCAGAGCGTATAATCTATCTTGAAATGGAAGACGAATCGTATTTTGCCAACCTACGCAACCGTATGGTCGATGATCAGATCATTGCCCGCGGCATCCACGATGAGCGAGTGCTGGATGCATTACGCCGCGTGCCGCGCCATTGGTTCGTGCCTGTGGAATACGCTCAAATTGCCTACTCGGATGGTCCGCTCCCCATTGGGCGCGGGCAAACCATCTCTCAGCCATATATTGTGGCTTTAATGACCGAGCTCCTGCGATTGCATGGGGATGAAAACGTATTGGAGGTGGGTACAGGCTCAGGCTACCAGGCAGCATTGCTGGCCTCATTGGCCAGGCAGGTCCACACCATGGAAAGGCATTCAACCCTGGCTGAAAATGCAGAAAAGGTGCTGATGCGACTGGGATTAACCAATGTAACCGTGCATGTGGGTGATGGCAGCCTGGGGTTGCCCACCTATGCACCTTTTCAGGCAATTATGGTCACCGCGGCTGCGCCGCGCGTTCCACAGCCATTGTTCAGCCAGCTGGATGAGGGTGGTTATCTGGTGCTACCTGAGGGTGGGGCAGGTGGGCAGGTGCTGGATCGCTGGTGGAAGCATGGTGATGAATTCAAACAAGAGCATATTGCCCCGGTGGCATTCGTACCCCTACGCGGTCAGCACGGCTGGAAGGAAAGCAAATGGGGGATTTGGTAATTAACCTGCCATTTAGGCGATGAATTGATATTTTTGCTAAGCTTCATCCAGCAAGTTGTCTGAATCTCCAAGCAGCTCAAAGCTAACCCGGTGCAACGGGCTCACGCCCAGGCGGCGTATCGCCTGCCGGTGAGCGATAGTGCCGTAACCCTTATGCCTGGCAAAACCATACCCTGGATGTACCTGATCAAGCTCTCGCATGAGTGCATCCCTGGAAGTTTTCGCCAGGATGGAAGCTGCAGCGATGCTCAGTGAGCGGCAATCGCCCTTAACCAAAGCAGTCTGCGGGGTAACAACGTCTGGCAATAATATATAGTCCAACAGTAAATGGGATGGAAGCAAGATCAAGGCTTCCAGTGCCCTGCAGGCTGCCAGGCGTGTGGCAGGCAGGATACCCAGCTGATCAATCTCTGCAGACGATGCAAAACCTACCCCCCATGCGGCAGCATATTGCAGGATCCTGTCCCGCACTGTTTCCCTCTGGTTGGAGGTCAATTGCTTGGAATCACGCACCCCATTCAACCGCAGGCGTATTTTCTGTTCAGGTGGCAGGATGACTGCCGCGGCAGCCACAGGCCCAGCTAAGGCCCCACGCCCGGCTTCATCAATGCCAGCCACGGATATGAGCCCGGCTTGCCATAATACCTGCTCGAATGAAAGGTCGGGTTCGGGGGGTATGAGTGCGTGATCAAACGCGGGCATTAGAAGGGGTGTAAACTCCACGCCGGGCATTCAGTCGGATTTTAACGATATCTGCCCCCATACGAAAGGAATCGCTTGCGACTTTGATCTTGCTGTTTGGGCTGTAGTACCAGTGAATAGGTATCTCGACAATCCTGTAGCGAAGAAGACGGGCGATGAACAGGATTTCTACATCAAAAGACCAACCAAGCAGGGTCTGGCGTGGAAACACGTCTTCAGCCACCTCCCCCCTAAAGCATTTAAAACCACATTGAGTGTCTTGCAGACCCGGTAATGCCAGCCGGCGGATCAGCCCGTTGTAGATACGGCCTACAAAATGACGGTAATAAGGTTCTGCATGCCTTACTGCCCCTGGCGCTTCACGCGAAGCGATGGCGATATCATAATCCTTCAGGGCTGGCGGCAGGAAGCGGTTGATCTCATCAATTGGCATGGAAAAGTCGACATCACACATGAACCGATATTCGCCCTGGGCAGCCAGCATCCCCTGCCGCACCGCGCGTCCCTTACCACTCTGCGGGTTCTGTAACACCTTCAGCTGGGGGTATTGGGTAGCAAAATCTTGTGCAATCTGGAGTGTCTTATCCTGGCTCCCATTCTCAACGACCAACACTTCCATAGTATAGGGTTGTTTGGCACCAAACTCAAACACCTGCCTGAGGGTTTCAGGCAGGCGCGTCTCTTCGTTATATGCCGGGATAATCAGTGATAGAAATGGTGGGAGCAAGTGCTTTCCTTTGTTCACACAGGTCAGAGGAACTTTAACACAAAGATAATTGCCCCTAATAGTACCACAATGGTAAATCCTAATAGCACTTCCAGAATCAGCCACTGTTTTCGGGTAAATTTCAGCTTCTCATCTACTGGTGGAAGGGATAGATTGGTGGGAATTGAGATTTCGGGAAGTTTTCGCGGAGCCTTCTTCTCAGTCAACAGCAGGTCTCGTCCGAAAAAGTCTTCACCTTCGCCCATTGGGATGGCCTTTTCAGGGTTAGACATGTTCTCGAGCACATCAGATAGAAAGTCGACCTCTGTTGCCTGAAGTGCTTCCTCCCTGTTCAGAAAACTATCGATCAAGCTTTCAACGCCATCCATCAACACGATCCGGACAATAGGGTTGCTACTTTCAATATGCACACCTGGGTTGGCGAAAACCAATATGGGTATGATTTCTGGGTGAGATTTCCCATGTGCATCCAGTATCTGCGCCAGCTTCTGGGCATAGTCCTTGCTCTGGCGGAGCAAATTTGGGCGGGCGGGTCCAAATTTTTGCGAGCTTTTATTCATCTCCCACCATGAGTCCTCTTTCGCTTTAAAAAGACCTTTTGCCCGACTCACGTTCAATAAAATCAGCCCTGCAGGACCAACCAGGATAGGTGGGAATGCTTCACCTGTGCCCTCAAGCTGCAGGTTGCGCAGCATGACAAACCGATTATCCAGGCCTCGCATAAACCGTGCAACTAAAGCATCTTCAGCATGCTCATCCGTGCTGCCCAATTTAAGCAATTTAGCAGCCTGATCAACCAGCATTTGGATGCGATTTTTTTCAACAGGCCTTCGGTTTGGCTCGATTAGTTTCATGGCTGAACTCCCTGGAATATTTTTCCCTTGGTGGGTGTTTCTGTTGGATGCAAGGTGAATGCCATGATATCCGATAGCAGGTGTATGTTTTCATTCAGTACTTTCTGCCAGTAACGATTAACCAGCTCGAGTGGAAAATGGTCAAAGATTTCGTGCTGCATGCGGGTTTCAGATGCCAGCAAAGCATAATATTCGGGTGGTGATATTCCCTGGCGGGAGGATAAAACCTCCACAGTTTGTATGTTGGCACCCGGTTGGAGCTGCGGGGAAAGCAAGTCACGCCACTCCACCAGGAATCGATCCGCCACAAATGGCAACCAAAGCTTCGGCTCGACCTGACTCAGGCATGCATCCATACCGTTCAGTAACTCTGGCAGGATGAGCGTGTCGAGATAAGCACGTAACACATTATGGTAATACAGCCGTTGGCGGAAGGTTGCCCAGGAGCAGCGCGGGCCAAAAAAAGGAGCAAAAATATCATTTACCCACCACCAATCGGCTTGTAAATGGCACACATAACCTGCCAGGAACGCCACCTGAGCGATTGGCAGCTCACCAAATACGGCAAGTTGAGGAAATTCTACGAAAATCCGTTCCCATGCCGGCCGGTCTCCTGCCAGAATGGGCAGGTTGAAAAAGTGTGTCTCCTGCCGTGCTTGACCAGAAACTACCTGTACATCGGGTGCGGTATTGCCAAACATGAACTCACCGCGCCACACTCGCAGGAACTGGCTGATAGGTTCCGGCAAAGAAGGATGAGTCAAAAGTTCCTGCGCCAGGCTCAAGTGATAGAAGGGGGTGGGCATCCAAAAATTATACCAGTCTGTGGTTAATGCTCATAAAGAACAAAAAAGCGGCATGAAAAGCCGCTCTATCGTTCTGGTCACCAAAATATTGAGGCTATTTATATAATGGGTACGCCCATCATCTCGTCGGTAGTTGTAAGGGCATCACCTATGATGATCACCTGTTTGCCATCTTTCTCGAGAAGACGAACCGGCTGAGTAACATTGAACGTGCCCCCCATCGTGGGGATGCGTTCCCCAAGCATATAGCGCTTACCTGCTTTGAGCTGCTTGATGAATTCATCACGCCGTAATAGGATCCGGTCTGAAAAGACGGCGAACCGGCGCTCGTAAACCCGTACCCAATCCAATTGTCCATCCGGTTTAAAGTGGGCAGCTTCAACGACACCATCATACTTGAATTTCGCCATAAGTCGGGGCGGGCGGACTCGAACCGCCGACCCCCGCGTCCCAAACGCGGTGCGCTACCGAACTGCGCTACGCCCCGGCGCGGGTGAGTATACTTTATACCATCAAGGCGGTCAAGTAGAATTCCGCATGGCTTTACGGGCCAGGCTATCCACGTGCTGATTGTGCAGGTTCCCCGCGTGCCCGCGCACCCAATGCCAGCCGATATCGTGTTCTTTCAGGCTGTTTTCGAGTGCCTGCCACAAGTCAATATTCGCCAGCTTTCCGCTTTTTCTCTTCCAGCCGCGCCGCCGCCAATCTGGCAGCCACTCTGTGATGCCTCTGCGTAAGTACTCAGAATCGGTATAGAAATCCACCCGGCATGGCTGGGCAAGAGCATTCAATGCCTGCACGGCTGCCGTCAGCTCCATGCGGTTATTGGTGGTTTGTGGCTCGGCGCCGCTCAATTCTTTCTCGTGCTCGCCAAACAACATTAAAGCTGCCCATCCGCCTGGCCCTGGGTTTGGCTCGCATGCTCCATCGGTGTAGATTGTTACTCGCGGAAGGTCTGCCATCAGTGCACCTGGGAGAAAATTTCTCCAGCCACAATGTCCAGATCCTCAAGCAATGCCGGGATTTGATCCAGAGTAAACTGAGGGTCGATTAACTCAGCCAAGGCGTCGTTAAGTGCCCAGCGTACCACGCTCCAGGAAGCAAGCGAAGGCTCACTGTGCGCATATGGCATCAGACTCAGTGCCTGTGACCATTGCGAGCCTTCATTCGAAGTCTCGCTCAGATAGCTCATTATGCTCTGCCGTGGAGGATATATCTCGAGCGACTTTACCCATTCAGCCAGGTTGGGCGGGTAAACCAGCCATTTAACCACCAACCAGGCTGCCAGCTGCTGAGCTGGGGTGGACTGGGTGATCATCAAAGACGGGCCATACGTATCCACAACGGGTTGGTAGCTCGAGGGGAATGGGATCACCATCCAATGATCCGAATTCCCTGCCTGGGCAAAAGCCTCCCTCTGAGCTGCAATTTCAAACAGGCTGCCCACAACAAATAATGCCTGCCGGTTGGCGAACTCATCCTGCGGGCTCACATCGGCCTCAGACCATACACAACCACTAACTTGCAAACCCTTCAGGTATTCAAAGGCTTGCCTTGCCTCCGCGGTATTGAATAAATAACCTGATAAGTCAGGTTTGGTGATCTCTCCACCAAAGGCGTAAATCCAGCCCACGATAGCTCCTGGCTGAGGAGTGACCAGCCAACCGCCTCTGGGTGGGGCTGATAGTTCACCCGGTTCTCTGATTGCTCGAGCAGCCGCACAGGCCTGTGTTTTGAAATCCTGGGGAGTGGTAGGTAGTGTTAGGTAACCGAGCTCCTGTGCCCAGCTCTGGTTGTAAAACAACACGTAGGCCGAACGGTAAAATGGAATCCCCACCCGTCTGGTCTGGCTCGTCGAGTTCGCACTCACCAGGTCTTCCACCCAGAAACCCGGGTAAAAGTCATCCTGTTCGATGCCCGCCAGCCCCCAAACCGGGTCATTGACATATGGGGTGAGGTCTGTCACCACGCTGCTTCCATCCCAATGCCGCAACTGGTAGCCGTAATCCACCAGCACATCCGGAAAGGTCTTTGAAGCCAGGCTTGCTTCTGCCGCATCATCCAGGCTGCCAAAACCCTCGAACGCACCCGCCTGCACTGTGATTCCCCACTGGTTGGTACGGCTGAACCCATCCAGCATGGACTGAAAGGCAGCCCCCGTTGAGCCTGTCCATGGGTACCATAGGCTCACCTCTACTCCGTTCAGCTCTGAGGCTGTCACGCCCAGGGTTGAAGGCGTCTCAATATTCGGGGTGGGTGGGATGTCTGGTAATGCGGTGGGCTTGCTGAGGCTGTGCACCTGGGTGCCGTCCTGAGTGGGAGATGCAGTATGAGTTAATGAGCTCACCTGGGTGGTCGCAGGTTCATCCGGTGTCTCGCTCCCTCGCTGGATAATGGCAAGGATTCCCAGAATAAACGCCAGCCCTAGAGCAAAGCCATAAAATAGGGTAAGATATCGCTTCAAAACCTGATTGGAACCCGTAAAAATTTGCACTAATTTCTCCAGTCTCGTCATTATATCAAAAGAACCCTGAGCATCTTTTCCACAGCCACCTATGAGCGATGTCACCTCCGAAATCCTCCCACGCATAGAAAGTAACAAACTCCCTGGTCTGCAGCTTAGCCCTGAGTTTATCCATCCCGATTACACAGGCGGCTCGATTTTGAATCTTCCCTCCACCATTTGCCGCGCTCTGGGTGGTGAACCGCTTGCGACGGTTCCCCTGCGCTCCGAGCTGACCGTCGCCATCGCCGCGGATATCCGCCGGGTAATCCTGGTTTTGGTGGATGCCCTCTCACTCCACCGCCTGCAGCATTGGATGTCTGATGGCACCGCTCCGGTCTGGTCTCGCCTGGCAGAACAGGGCAAACTTGCAGCCCTTACTTCCATCACCCCTTCCACCACCACCGCAGCCCTCACCTCACTTTGGACGGGGCGCAGCCCGGCTGAGCATGGTGTCGTCGGTTATGAGCTCTGGCTGAAGGAGTATGGTGTCGTCAGCAACATGATCCTGCATTCGCCCATCAGCTTTGGGAATGATGCCGGCAGCCTGACCAAGGCCGGTTTTATACCTGAGCAGTTCCTGAACCTGCCCACCCTGGGCACGCACCTGGCGTCGTACGGCGTACGGAGCTACGCCCTTCAACACCGCAGCATCATGCACTCGGGTCTCTCCCAGATGTTTTTCAAGGATGTAAACGTGCACGGATTCTTCAGCCCAGGCGAGCTGTGGGTCAATTTGCGCCATCTGGTGGAAGCCAACCCCAACCTGCGCCAGTATTTTTGGGTCTACACCGGTCAGATCGACCATTTCTCGCACCACTACCACCCGGATGATGAGCGTACCGCAGCCGAATTCGAAGAGTTCAGCCGCGAATTTGAGCATCATTTCCTCACCAAGCTATCGCCCGCCCTGCGTAAGGGCACCCTGGTCTTGCTAACGGCTGACCATGGCATGATCGCCACCGAAAAGTCTGCCCATTATGACCTGCGCAACCATCCCGAGCTCACCCGCCT
The DNA here is from genome assembly GCA_963725685.1 of uncultured Chloroflexia bacterium. Classification (GTDB taxonomy): domain Bacteria; phylum Chloroflexota; class Anaerolineae; order Anaerolineales; family UBA4823; genus FEB-25. Next base: position 271,169 of record CAVRYZ010000008.1, on the reverse strand, counting down.
GCTGCACATCCTGCCCACCGGTGAGAACCGCCTGATGTACCTGTACATCCGCCCCGGACAGACGGATAGCGTGCGCAGCTACTTCGATCAGACCTGGCCGGGCCAATTCACCTTCATCGACCCGTCTGAAGCCGTCGCCAGGGGATTGTTCGGACCCGGCAAGCCTCACCCGCGCCTGGCAGACCGCCTGGGAGACCTGATCGTAGCAGCCCGTAACGCGGCTTACCTGTGGTGGGCAGATAAGGAAAACCCACTCGTCGGTCGCCATGGCGGCCTCTCCGCTGACGAGATGATCGTGCCGTTATTGTCGGTGGAATTGTGAAGCGTGATTATTACAAGGATAAGGGCGGAACAGCAGGGATAAAGAACCGGTAAATAGCAGGATGAGCAATACTTCTTGTGTTCGTGAAGTATTTAAAGCTTCCCATTTCGTACACAGTTTTTTATCCTAAAGATCCTTTGCGTCCGTTGTTTCCATAGCGTCATTTTTTCCACTATCAACCTTACAGCTGGCTTTTATTTTATAAAAAGCCTTTGCGTCAATTGTGCCCATAGCGTCATTTTTCCCACGATCAACCTTATAAATGGTTTTCATTTTATATACAGCCTTTGTGTCCGTTGTGTCCTTAGTGTCTTTTTTCCCCCTCAAGCAATCATAATCCTTGTCTTCTGTCCACATCCCGGCTAAAATACCCCCACTATGCCACCCACACTTACAGACCTCATCACCCTCGCTCGCCAGGCGGGCGAGATCCTGCGCACCAGCTTCGGCCAGCTCCTGCATGTTGACCAAAAAGGAGTGATCGACTTGGTCAGCGAAGCCGACCGCCAGTCGGAGAAATTCCTGCTCAGCTACATCCACCAACATTTCCCAGCTGACCGAATCGTGGCCGAGGAAAGCGGTGAGCACTCCGGTACGTCTGACCATACCTGGTACGTGGACCCTTTGGACGGCACGGTCAACTACGTGCATGGGATTCCGATCTACTCGGCTTCAATTGCCTATGCCGAAGCCGGGATTCTGCGCCTGGGGGTGGTCTATGACCCGATGCGGGATGAGTGTTTCAGCGCGGAGGCCGGTTCAGGTGCCTGGCTCAACGATGAACCAATCCACCCCTCATCCACCTCCGACCTCGACCATGCGCTGCTCGTCACCGGCTTCCCCTATGACATCCGCACCACCCCGGAGAACAACCTGAACCATTATGCCCACCTGGCCCTGCATACGCAGGGAGTGCGGCGCTTGGGGTCGGCGGCGTTGGATTTGTGTTATGTCGCCTGCGGGCGTTTCGATGGTTTTTGGGAATTAAGCTTGAAAGCCTGGGATGTAGCCGCCGGCGCATTGATCGCCCGGGAATCCGGGGCGGTGGTCACCGACATGGCAGGTAAGCCAGATTTCATGGCCGCGCCCCAATCGGCCCTGACTGCCAACCCCCAACTCCATTCGCTCTTACTGCGTGAGCTGTCCAGAAATCGGGATTCAGCAGCCTTATAACTTTTTGCGTTGAAGTACGCTATATTCTGCACCTCTCTGCACACTTTTTTACCGACTAAAGTACTTATCAATCTTTAGGATCCGCCCTTATCCTGCTAATCCCTGTTTATTCGCTTAATATCAACCTCACTTGTTTCGCAGCAGCTTTTCGAATTCTTGTAAGCTCACCCTGGAGGTCATGTCCAGGCTGAGCGGCGTCACCGATACCACCCGCATCACCCGCAGGGCATACACATCCGTATCGGCAGCGCTGCCGCTGAGCTCTTCGATCCGTCGGTAACCCACCGTCTCTGGCTGGTCCCAACTGTCCCGCTTGGGAGTGACGGGCACGAAGTACGCCTGGTGCGATAGGCGCGTGACCTCCCACGGGGTGTCAGCAGTGCCCTCACAGGGTACATTCACATTCAGCAGGTCCACATCCTGCGGCAGCTTGCGCTCCAGGATCATCCGGCTGAACAGGGTGGTGAAGTAGGCTGCGCTTGAAAAATCAATCTTGGTCGAATACGACAGGTGCTCCGAGGCATCCGTCTCCAACGAGACAGCCAGTGCTGGAATGCCGTTGCCCGCCCCTTCCATCGCCGCTCCTACCGTCCCCGAGACGGTCACACCCACACCCAGGTTCTCACCGTAATTGATCCCCGAGACCACCAGGTGAGGCGGCTCGGGCAGGATCTCACAAATAGCATGCAGGATGGCTTGCGCCGGGGTACCGCCCACGCTGTACACCGTCCACAGCTTGCCATTCACCTGCATCTGCTGTGGGGTGATGACCCCGTCTGAAGTGGATGGCAGGCTGCGCCCCGCGCCTGAGAACTGGTCGCGCGGCGCCACCACGTGCACGTATCCCAGCTCTGAAAGCGCCCCCGCGGCAGCCCACAGCCCTGGAGATTGGATGCCATCGTCATTGGTCAGCAGGATTTGGAATGGTTTATCCATCAGATCACACCCTCATTGGAAATTTAAAAAAACATCCCGCTCAAGGAGCGTTTTCTGCAACGAAGCAAGGCGAACGTCCTTTGTGAGCGAGGCTATCAGGCGTCCCTGGGGCGATTCGAACGCCCGACCCTTTGCTCCGCAAGCAAATGCTCTGATCCGCTGAGCTACAGGGACGTTTGCGAAAATGATTTTACCACAATTGTTAAAGAATCAAGCAGTGCCCCAAACGAGAGAATCTTAATCTACATTATATCTCTCTTGATTCTCCCTCCAGGCGGTGGTAATATGAAACCATGTACCTGCGTGGTGGCAAATTGAACATGAAGAAGCGCACCCGCCGCCCTTCAAACCCGTTGCTGATCGCCTTTTTAGTCGTGGCGATCGGTGCGCTGATCTATTTTAACCAGGTGGTGGTGCCGGATATGCCCACCCTCTTCATGCCCTCCCCTACACCCACCCGCAGCCAGGAATCCCTGCTCAATGAAGCCCAGGCCTACTTCACCGCTGGGAAGCTCTCCCAGGCCATCGACTCTTACAAGCAGGCCGTCCTGGCTGACCCACGCAACCCGGCTACTTTCATTGACCTTGCCCGCATCCAAATTTTCGCCGGGTTTTACCAGGACGCAGTCACCAACGCTGAGAACGCCCTGCTGCTCAACCCGAATAACTCCATGGCTTATGCCATCAAGGCTTCCGCCCTGGATTTTATGGGTGAGTATGATGATGCCAAGATTGCGGTCACAAAAGCCATCGAGCTTGACCCGAATAACGCCTCCGCCTATGCCTACTACACCGAGATATTGCTTGACCAAGGTAATTATGAAGACATCCAAACCGCCATCGACATGTCTCAGAAGGCCCAGGCCCTGGCTCCCAGCGCCCTCGAGACACACCGAGCACGCGGCTATGTGCTCTTCAACACCGGTAACTTCACCGAGGCCATCTCGGAATACAAGGCCGCCATCTCCCTGAACGACAAGCTGTGGGACTTGCATTACTCGCTAGGGGCGGTGTATAAGCTGCAGGGTGAGTATAACCTGGCGTACCAGGAAATGCTTACCGCTGTGGCGCTCAACCCCACCAATCCGGATATCCTGGTTGAAATATCCCGCACTTATGCCACCGAAGGACAATACGGCAAGGCCATCCAGTACGCCGACCAGGCGGTGAAACTCGATCCATCCAGTGCCCGCCTGCACGGCAATCTGGGCGTCATGCTGTATAAGAATGATGAATATGCCCGCGCAGCTGAGGAGCTAACCCTGGTGGTGCACGGGGGCACCACAGCAGATGGCGTGGTGGTCAAGGGTCTTCCACTGGCACCTGGGCGGATCGCCGATGATTACTATTCGATCTATGCACTCTCGCTCACCCAGACTGACCAGTGTTCCGAGGCCATCCCGATCATGCAGCTCATCCTCACCCAAATCGCGGATGACCAGGTGGCCTATTATAATGCCACCCAGGGGATGGACTACTGCCGTACCGTCTCCGGTACACCTGCTGCAGCTACTGTGACGCCTACACCTTGATATGAGCCAGATCCAGTCCGGCAAGACCTTTAACCTCCATCCGGTCAGGAGCAAATCCAACCCGTATCGCATCCTGTTCCTGGCTTTGCTCATCCTGGGCGGCATCTGGTTGCTGCTGCAGGTCCAGCGCGGGGAGGTCAAATCTCCATTCGACCCCACGCCCACGCCCACCCGCAGCCCTCAATCCTACATCATGGCGGCGCAAGCCTATTTTGCGGCCGGCAAACTCGACGACCCCACTTCTGACCAGGACGCCATCGGCGCCTACCAGCAGGCCCTGGTGATCGATCCCAGCAACGCGGCCATCTGGGCTGAGCTTGCCCGCATCCAGATCTATTCCTCCAGCACGCTCAGCACCGACCAGCTGCGCCTGGAGCGGCTGCAGGAAGCGCTTGACTCGGTTGAGAAGGGAGTCGAGCTGGCTCCGGATGACTCAACCGTTGCCGCCACCTATTCCTTCGTGCTGGATTGGAACGCCTCCAGCAACCTGGTCACCAGCGATGAGCGCGAGGCGTACCTGGCACAGGCTGAAACCCAGGCTAACCGGGCCTACCTGCTCGACCCCGAAAATGCCACCGCCCTGGCCTATTATGCTGAGGTGCTGCTCGACCAGGATAAGTGGGACCAGGCCAAGGAGTACGCCACTCAGGCGGTTGAGCTGGCGCCTGATTCGATGGATACCCACCGCGTCATGGGCACCGTCTTGGAAGCGTGGGGCTATTACCGCGACGCTATCGATGAGTTTATCAAGGCTTCCCAGATCACACCCAACCTCACCTTCCTTTACCTGCGCATCGGTCTCGGCTACCGCCAGCTGCAAGTCTTCCCCACTGCCCTGGAGTACTTCGAGAAGGCGGCCACCATCAACCAGACCCTGGGGATCAAGGACCCGCTGCCTTACATCGCCATCGCCAAGACCTATGCCCAGCAGGGTGAGTTCTTCATTGCCGCCCGCAACGGTGAGAAAGCCCTGTCTTTTGATCCCGCCAACGCTGATACCTATGGCCAGCTGGGCATGATCTATGTGCAGGCGCGCAACTATGAGACCGCCCTGCCCACCCTGCGCTGCGCGGTGGATGGCTGCAGCGCGGACGAAAATGACATCGCCAAGCTCTTTGTTGATAATGGCATCCTGACTGAGAGCACGTCTGTGGTGCCCCTTCCGCTCACCAACCTGAATATAGCCTACTATTACGTGCGCTACGGCAGTGTGCTGGCTTACCTGAGCACCCCCGATAACGGCTATTGCTCGCACTCGCTCGAGCTGATGACCCAGCTGCGCCTGACCTTCCCCGACGATCCCGTCTTGATGCAAAATGTGGAAGATAACGAAGCCACCTGCCGCGATTTGATGGGTGCGCCCTCCCCATAAAGCCAGAAATAATTCTATCGGTTTTGTAGCCGCAGGTCTTGTAGCCGCTATCGTTGATAGCGGCGATCTTCTCTGGCCGTGATCACCGATCACGGCTACAAAAGCATCTCGCACACCCTCCTCAAAATCTCTGTTTTTTTGACTCTGATACATCCTATAAATCCTGTATATCCCTGTAAAAAATTTGCCTTTTCTTGTAGCCGCTATCGTTGATAGCGGTGCTCTATTCAGGCCGTGATCACCGATCACGGCTACAAATAAACATCAGAAATTTGTTAGAATCATTTCGAATCAGCCGCTCTCCCTTGACTTTTATTCTAAATTTAGGTATCATTCACCATGGTTTAGCACTCTATTCGCGCGAGTGCTAAACCACGTCTAGTTAATCGGATAATCAATCCAAAACATTCCATTATAGGAGGTGGCTATGTCCATCAATTTCAAACCCTTAGGCAGCCGCGTGGTGGTTGAACCCATCGAGCAAGATGAAATCACCCCCAGTGGCATCGTTCTCCCCGAAACAGCAAAAGAAAAACCCCAAAAAGGCACCGTCCTGGCCGTCGGCCCGGGTGACCGTGATGACGAAGGCAAGCGCATCGCCATGGATGTCAAAAAAGGCGATGTGGTCCTGTTCGCCAAGTATTCCGGCACCGAAATTAAGGTGGATGGCAAGAAACTGCTCATCCTGCGCGAAAGTGATCTGTTAGCAATTGTTGTAGGCAAATAATCAAGGTAAATTAAAGGAGTAATGAACTATGGCAGCAAAACAACTGCAATTTTCTGAAGAAGCTCGTCGCAAGCTGAGCAAGGGTATGGACGTCCTTGCAAACGCAGTCGCAACCACACTCGGCCCCAAAGGGCGCAATGTGGCTTTAGACCGCAAGTTCGGTTCCCCCACCATTACCCATGACGGCGTCACCGTCGCCAAGGAAATTGAGCTGGAAGACCCGTTTGAAAATATGGGCGCCCAGTTGCTAAAGGAAGCCGCCACCAAGACCAACGATATTGCTGGTGACGGTACCACCACCTCCACCGTGCTGGCACATGCCATTGTTGCTGAAGGTATGAAGAACCTTGCCGCCGGCTTCAACCCCATGCTGCTCAAGCACGGCATCGAAGCCGCCACCAAGGCCGTGGTGAAGAAGATTGGCGAAGATGCCATCGAAGTGACCACCAAAGCCGAGATCGGCAACGTGGCCTCCATTTCTGCCCAGGACCGAGTCATCGGTGAGCTGATCGCAGATGTGATGGACAAGGTTGGTAAAGATGGTGTAATCACCGTGGAAGAATCCAAGGGTCTGGAATTCGAGACCGAGTACGTCGAAGGTATGCAATTTGACCGTGGCTACGTCTCGCCATATTTCATCACCGATCCCGAGCACATGGAAGCCTCCATTGATGATGCATACATTTTGATCTATGACAAGAAGATCTCCGCCGCGGCTGATATTGTCCCGCTGCTCGAGAAATTGGTCCAGATTGGCAAGCGCGACCTGGTGATCATCGCCGAGGACGTGGACGGGGAAGCCCTGGCTACCCTGGTACTCAACAAGATCCGCGGCATGCTGAACGCTGTGGCCGTCAAAGCCCCTGGCTTTGGTGACCGCCGCAAGGCCATGATGCAGGATATTGCCGTGCTGACCAATGGTCAGGTGATTTCCGAAGAGACCGGTCGCAAGCTGGATGGGACCACCATCGCCGACCTGGGCCGTGCCGAGAAGGTCGTCATCACCAAAGACGATACCACCATCGTGGGTGGCAAGGGTGATGCCGCTATGATCAAGGGCCGCATCGACCAGATCCGTGTGGAAATCGACAAGAGCACCAGCGATTATGACAAGGAAAAACTGCAGGAACGTCTCGCCAAGCTCTCCGGTGGCGTTGCGATCATCCGTGTGGGTGCCGCAACTGAGACCGAGCTGAAAGAGAAGAAGCACCGCGTGGAAGACGCCCTGTCTGCAACCCGCGCCGCCGTCGAAGACGGTATCGTGCCGGGTGGTGGAGTTGCCCTGATCAACGCCATGAAAGCCCTGGATGGACTGAAGATGGACAACGAGGACGCCCAGATCGGCGTCAGCATCGTGCGTAAGGCGCTGGAAGTGCCACTGCGCAAGATCTCCGAGAATGCCGGCAAAGATGGCTCCGTCATATTGGATACCGTCCGCCGCACCCAGAAGGAAAAGAAGAACAAGAACATCGGCTTCAACGTGATCAGCGAAGAATACGTGGACATGATCAAAGACGGTGTCATCGACCCCGCCAAAGTCACCCGTGGTGCGCTCGAGAATGCGGCTTCCATCGCCGCCATGATCCTGACCACCGAAGCGCTCGTCACCGACGTGCCTGAGAAGGAAAAAGCCCCCATGATGCCGCCTGGTGGTGGTGGAATGGATTATTAACAAGGATATTTGTAGAGACGCCACGATGTGGCGTCTGTAAAGATCAGATTCGGGGACGGTCGCAAGGCCGTCCCTTTTTGATTCATGGTGATGGTAAAGGATAAAGAAAGACACAAAGGCCTCAAAGGACGCAAAGGGTTGATAAATCTTGTGTAGAGACGCCACGATGTGGCGTCTCCGTGCAGACGCCGAGGGTGGAGGAAACTGGTAAACGGAATGCATAGCGGATTATCGGATGAAGAGAGAAGCGCGTAGGTTGGTGTTGAGGGCAATGTTCTTCTGCCCGAAACCCAACAAGATGGTTGAACGGGGACAGTCGCAAGGCCGTCCCTTTTTTATTTGTTGTGCAGGGGCGACCCGTTTTAAGACATTGGAAATCATGGATGTTCATGACCAGGTGATAAAAGAGATCAAGGATGGTTTTAGTGGGTCGCCCCTACGGGACCCAAATTGACCTTTTGTAGAGACGCCCCGGCGGGGCGTCTCTATGTTTTAACCCAATCATTTGTGCGCAAATTTCTGCTTATCTGCCGATCAATAATTGACCCGCTACAAAACTGGCGGTATTCATCAGGAGGCTGGTCATCCAAATCCATCGTGTCTTTAGAGGCAAATTACACAGGATGGAAATCAGAACCGCCTCAGTTATTACGGCAAATAGCTCTGATACCAGTATCACCAGCGTAGGAGGCAGACCCTGGACATATACCGTCCGTCCTCCATAGTAAGCCATCATTAACAGAAAGGTACAGCCAAAACCGGTGAGCAAGCCTGCCACTAGCATCACGGGGATAGCCCACAAGCGAACTTTTCGTGGTGACCGATAAATAACGATCAGCCCGGCCACATAAAATGCTGAAACGATTATGGCGATGAGACCCAGATTGCGACTGCTGGCTGATTGAAACTGCCCAAAAGTGGGAATGAACAGCCACACGGCTGGGAGCGTGGCCAGGTTTACCAGAAATACAACCAATAACCTTTTCAGCCATTGGAGCCAATCTGTGCGTGCCCAGATATAGAAGCCTGCCCCAGCAGCCACCAATTCCACCAGGATGGATAACCCAATCACGGCCATGTCTTGCCGAAACAGCTCATAGGGCTCGCTTATGGTTGGAATGGTAGTATCGGGTGTGATGGATAAATCTGATGCTCCTACGATAACGTTCCATGCAGCAACTTCACCATATCCTGAAGGCAACTTGCTGGTTACCGGGCTGCTGCGCACCTGGTCGGAGAATTGCGCCACCAGCTTGAAATCAATCCCACCGTAGGCATTGAAAGATGTGGCGCGGCATTGGTTAGCGGCGCATCCAAATGAGGTTGAGAACCCAGATAATGTGACCGGCGAGGATAAACAACCTGGCGCCTCACACAGCCCAAATTGATGAAATAATACCGGCTGGGTGCACTGGTCGGTAGGGCAGCCGATCAATTGAATGCCCATCAGCCTTGGCGGTGGCTGTGTTTCGAACAGCAGGGTAAACCACACCACCGAGGGTGGTGGCGCAGAATTGGCAATGGCGTTCGTCGTCGGCAGAAGGGATAGGAGCGCAAGCAAGGAAAAGAGAAGAAATTTTTTCATCATAGATTCGCGGCGCGCGTTATGGATGGTTGGAAAATATTTTTCTTTCGTCCTAATTATAACTTCGGCACAGATTAGCGCGCAGGTTGGGTAGATGGCAACGCATTTCTGCCCGAAACCCAACATGTAGGAACGGGGATGGTCGCAAGGCCGTCCCTTTTGATTCCTGGTGAGTTGGAAAAAAGACACGAAGGTCTCAAAGGACACAAAGGGTGATATTTATCATTTTGTAGAGACGCCCCGGCGGGGCGTCTCCGTGCAGATGCCGGGAGTGGTGATTGCTCGATCGGGAAAGTGACTCGGATCGACGTGTGTTGATATCGCTCGATGGGGAGGGGACTCGGTTCGACGTGGGTTGAAACCCACGGCCACTAAGTTCACCAAACCCGTGAGGCGCGATGTAATGTGATGGGGTTGATTTTATAAATTATCCATTAAGCTGTATCATTAAATTTTTATTCTAAACAATATCAATTAATTCCTCTTCTGTAATTTCAATTGCTCTAAGAGGATCACGCTGAGATACTGGTTTACTATAGGAGTATAAATCAATAACTATAAAAAATATGGTTTTATGGTTGTGTGTAACAATTGGAACAGGCTTTGATATTGATGATAAAGAGAACTGTAATTCAATTTCAGATGTTTTAAAAATTATTAGGTAACCAAATGGTTCATTATATTGTTGAGTGTAGGTATAAATTTGATTAAATCCTTTTTGGATATAGGCTTTACCTCTACTAACTGCATCAAATATTTTGGTATCTGCAAGAAGTGGATCTTCAGTTCCTTGTGCAGCTATTAAATCGATTTCACCAGATATAGAAGATGGTTCAATATTAAAATCGATTCCCTTATCATATAAGTATCCATATAAATCTAGCGCGAGAAGCTTTTCTGCATGGCGAGAATCATTCTCTATCATCTCCAACAATCGATTTCGCTGGAACCATTCAATTTGATGCTTATATCGTAGTAACAAGTGTAACATGGCTCTTTGATCATCAAGACTTTCATCAATGTATTCATAAAATGGTTCAATGAATGTATCTCGAATAGTTTCTAGAGCTTCATTTACATTTGATGAATGGCCATAGTTGCGGGCAAGGGCGTAAATAGGATTTATTTGATCAAAAGAAGCAATTTTTCTTGTAACTAAATAACCAATCGCAGCTGATTCTGCTTCAGAATCTCCTACTATTCCTTCTCCTTGAAATATCTTATCAACTGTAGTCTCAATATCTATAAAGGTCGATAATAATGATTCAATGATTCCTAAAAACAACGGAATGCTATCAAAAAAAACCCAAAATTGTCGAAGAGAAGGGAAAAATATTGGTGCATCGATTGAGTTTAATCTGCGAATACGTTTCTGAAGTTTATACCGTAAATTTTGGATTATTTGGGTGTCCATTATATTTTCCTAAATCCGAATTTTTATTACTCCTATTTTGTTAATTTGCTTATTAAATTTCTCTAAAGCTCTATTCATTGATCTAACTGCTTTGCGTGTTTCGTTCATATAATCTTCAAGGTTAATATTTGATTTACATCCTCTACATATCATTACATCTCGAAGACGAATTTGCTTAATGGTTATCGGATTAAAAAAGCCACATAACGGACAATGAAAGTCAAAAGTATGTTTATCAAGATTTATCATAGAGTATATATCTTTAAATAATTTGTTCAATCAATTTGGAAGTATGCAGTTTTTTATTCATCCGAACTTTAGTTCAGTAGAATCACAAAATGAACAATTTGAGTCAGAGATAGTTTCTATATATAGTCAGCTAATCAAGGGTATGCCTAATTTCCTTCCCACAATGGGGACAAATAATTTTTTCTTGCTTCTCCTTCTGTAATTCGGATGCAAAACCTGAGGCAATTATGCCTGCGGGAAGAGCAAATAGACCAATCCCGACTACGGCGATGAATCAACCCATGAGTTTACCCAAAAGAGTTACAGGGTAAACATCACCATAATCGACCGAGGTTAAGGTAGAAGCTCCCCACCATATCGCATCAGGAATGCTTCCAAATAAATCGGGTTGGGCTTGGCGCTCTATAAAATACATCATGCTTGAGGCAATGATCAGAAGCACCCCTCCTGAAAATAGGGTAATAAAAAGTTCTTCTTTCTTAGTTTTTATAACATTTGCCAGCATACTAAGGGATTGGGTGTAGCGACCCATTTTGAAAATACGAAATAAACGTACCAGGCGCACAGCACGGATGATACGTAAATCCAGACCTCCTAATGGCAAATAGAATGGCAGGAAGGATAACAGGTCAATAATCATGGATGCGCTCCAAGCATATTGGATGCGCCCTAAAATTGGAGACCTGTATTTTATATGTTCTGTGCAGGTCCACAGGCGAAGGAGATATTCAACTGTAAAAACACCGACTGAGAATACATCGATGAAATGAAAATACGTTTTATATGGAGAATACAGAATCTCTTCTGTTTCCAATACTACAGCTAAGATATTGATAATAATAAGAATGAGCATGCCGATATTGAATGCTCGACTGGCACTGTCATCACCATGGGTGGGATCAATGAGTTCAAATATCGCTCGTTTCAAATTTTTCATAACAGTTTTATTTTTTCCTGACTACTCCTTCCTCTTTATTGTAACGAGCAGATGGATTAATCGACAATGGAATTGAATTTACGATTCGCACCCAATCCCATCGCCATCTCGATCGAAATTATGGGGATCAGGAGGAAGGACTCTAAATCGCCGGAATGTAATCTCACCACAATCAAGATCAGGAGGAGGAGAAGGTATACATACGTCAGGATATGCTGGGTCACAATTACCACCACCGCCAGGGCTTCTGGATGGCAAAGTAGGTATTGGTGCCCACATACCAAATAGATTCGTTTTTGCATACTGCTCTGCGCCAGCAAAAGCGGATGCACAAGCTACATCAGGTGGATAGCGATATGCGGTTGCAAGACCCAGATAAACTAATTCATAATTTACAAAAATATCCCTCACAACCACATAACGAAGCAGGCGATCGTACTGGTCAACCTCTGAAACGTCTTTTATCAGGGTCACATACTTACCATATACAAGATCGGTGTTTTTCTGTGTCGATGGTCCATAACCAATATCTCCTTGTTCAGGAGTATCCATTCCGATATATCTGACCTGATAAACCTTGCCATCATCGAGTTTAACGTCAATCGTGTCACCATCGCGGATGCTGGTTACATAGCCAACCTGCCTGGTAGTATTTTTGGGTAAACAAGATGAAATATTGTAGGGAAGTGTGGGTGAAGCTAGAGGTGTAATTGTAGGTGTGAGTGATTGTGTCGGTGTAGGAGTGATGGTTGGTGTGGGTGTGATGGTTGGGGTAGGAGTTATGGTTGGTGAATTGGTCGGAGTAGGAGTGAGGGTAATAGTCGGTGTTTGAGATGGGGTAAATGTAAATGTTGGAATTAAAGTCGAGGTAACTGTAATAGTAGGGGTATGAGTTGGTATTGAAGATGCAACAAGAGAGCCCGTGGAAACCACACCTAATGCGCCATGAATTAGAGCACCCAGTCCAATGACAGCGATTAAAATTGGTGTTCTGCTCTTTTGAAGGATATTATTCTTGACCCCCCAAAGTAAGTTGATACCAAGATAATTGACGAAAGTGACGTCTTTGAAGTGGCTTAAAAACCGCTTCACATTATACAATTCCAAACCAAGTTCGGTCTGCTGTAGTTGATGGGATTCCCTGGCTTTGGTATGGTTATCTCTGCGTCGTTTGTGGTTTTGCTGGATTGAGCTTAATTGTGCGTCAGGCAATTTGTTAGGTTTGGTCGTCTCCAATTGGGTTAAGACAGTTCCTTTCCAGCTGATTAATGCCTGAACTTTCGCGTTCCCAAATCCTTCCAGGTTCTGAATGTGTAATCCAATATCGGCAGCACTATGAATCCTGTTCGCTATCAGTTTTTCTTTGAATTTGGGGCCGATACCAGGTATCTTCGCACTGTCAATTCTTGCCGCCTTGAGTCCGTTCGAGATGTATTCCTTATGAATTTTCTGAAGTGATCTTTCGATTTCCAGGTTTTCATCGGCCAGACTAGCTGCCAGTGCCTGCCCAATTTTGGTAAGCTCCATTTTTATTTTGGAAACTTTATTAAGCAGCCTGGTTTGTTCGGCTAGATATGTTTTCTTATTCTTAACCACTGCTAGTGAGCTATAACGGATATATAGAAAACCCCCAGCCCCTAATGTGAGGAGAATAGCAAAAAAGATAACTAATAATAATGCGCCTGCTGTTCCGGGTAAAAAGAAAAGCAGCATGATACTAATCAAAGTCAGGAAGGCTTCTACTCCAAGCCAAACCCGTATCAATCGGGAGGATGTTGAATCAAAAGATTGTCCCCCATCAAACATGGTTCCTTTTGACATTGCTACCTCCCCCGACAAAACTACTCAAATACGGAGTATGAATTTTTTGTATGACTTGTCTAGTAGACTTATATCCTAACAAATACACCTAGTATAGAGAATATAGAAGTGAGGTACCCTCTGTGTACATGACCATTTCTGGTCAGTCCGTACTTAGGAGGATACCTCATGTCAAAATCTAACATAGCATGGCAATTAGCGCAAGTCCAACCGGGGACCCTGCATGCAGGGGTAGACCTGGCATTGGAGAACAACGTGGTGGTCGTGATCAACGAGAAGGCAGAACGACTGGACCATTTTGGCTTTCCTCAAGACCGGGGAGGCTATGACTACTTCCTGCGGCGATTGGAAGGGCTTCGCCAGAAATATCAAGCCTCGGAAGTAGTGGTGTCCATGGAACCATCCAACTACTTCTGGAAGCTATTGGCCAGGGAACTGGAGGAGAAGAAGATCCCCTATCACCTGGTGAATTCATACACGGTGAAGAAACATCGCGAAGGGGATCAGCTCGACCGGTCGAAAGATGATCGGCGGGATGCAGGCCAGATCGCAGAACTCTCCCGGAACGGCAAGTACACGGGAACCCATCTCCAGAAGGGTGCTTATGAGGATTTACGCCTGTACGCCACCTTGTATGACCAGTCGGTACAAGCCATTCGACGCGAGAAGCAAGTTCTCTGGGGACTGGTGGGACAGGTTTTCCCTGAATTATCCCAGGTATTCAAGAACCTGGTTGGAGAGACGGGCCAAGCACTCTTAATATCGGGGGCATCTGCAGCCACCATTCGCCAGCTGAGCGTAGAAGACTTTATCGCTCAGATACGAGCAGCCTATTCAGGTAAAAGGCTGTTTGTCTCAAAATTGCACCGGGTACACCAGCTGGCCGTCACTTCGATCGGCCTCACAGAAGGGCTCGGGGCCTTTCAACTGGCCATCCAGGTGCATCTGGCCGAGCTGCAAACCTTCCAAAAACAACTAAAACGGGTGACGACCGCCATGACCGCCTGCCTGGCCACTCTTCCGGAAACTCCCTACCTGCTCTCGGTAAAATCCATGCAAGCCGTTTCCACAGCCATCTTTCTGGCGGAGGTGGGCGATCCCAAACGATACCAGTCTGCCGCTCAGTGGGTCAAGCTGGCCGGGATCCAACCCGCCCCCAATACTTCTGGCAAGAAACAGCGCAGCCAGACCCCCATGTCACGTCAGGGTCGCGCCCGTTTGCGCACGATGCTCTACTTCACCTGCTTGCGCATGGTACGGTTTGATGAGCATTTCGCTCAGATCTATGCTCATTTGCAAAGGAGGCAGAAAAACCCGCTCACCAAAATGCAAGCTCTGGGTGTTCTCATGAACAAGCTCTTGCATATCTTGTGGGCGCTCATTCAAAACCAGACCTTTTACAACCCATCCTTCGGCCAGTCCATCTGAGGATTGCCTGTTGCCATTCCGTCTCCAACTTGATCGATACCTTTGACTGACAGGCACTCCTGGCCACCAGGGGACACCGGTTTGCACCTTGAGGCGCTTAGCGACCTCGTTTTTAAGCTTGGCTGCCCCTGCCGCTTGGTCAGATCGAATTAAGTATGTTGAGGCTTGACCTCGGATGCACTAGGTTGATCCCAAGAATTCCGGCTGGGCATTGCTTGGTGGTCAGTTCTTGCCGCTTTCGAAGTCGTCTTCTAGCTGGTTGACCACATATTCCTCGCCAAACTCTGTTCTCTACAGGGTTCTCTTGGATATTTGTTTGGTGATGTACTGGAGATACTTTACTTTTTCTCTATAGTATGCTTATAAAGTCAAATATTATTTATCGAGAGTGTTGAAAAACAACTCCAATATTGACCCTTTTAGGAAAATGTGATTCAATCGGAGCATCTCAATCCCAACACTGAGAGGCAGCGATGGAAAAACAACGCTTTGTCGAAACCGGCGACCATTCCTTCTATGGTGAGTATGTCTATGACCAGATCATACCAACGGATCATTTTCTACGCAAGCTGCGTGCACTTATCGACTGGGAGCGCTTCACGCGCAAGCTGATCCGCTTGTACAAGGGAGAAGGGATGGTTGGTCGCCCACCCTTTGACCCGGCGTTAGTGCTCAAGATGGAACTGGTAGCCTATCTGTACAACCTTTCGGAACGCCAGGTGGAAGTCTATATCGATGAGAACTTGCCCGCCAAGTATTTTGTCGGCCTGGCGGTTGATCAGAAAGCACCGGACCATTCCACACTGACGGTCTTTCGCGAGCGACTGCTCAAGCGCGGCAAGTTGAAGGTCTTCGAAGACATGCTGGAAGAGATTGTCCAAATCGCCCTGCAAGGGGGGGTTCGATTTGGTTCCATTCAGATCGTGGATAGCGTTCATAGTGTGGCGAACGTGAACACTGCCAAAGATAAGAAACGGCAGAACAAAGGCAAAGGGCCGCATGACCCAGATGCCCGTTGGGGTGTTAAACACAAACGCAAGGTCAAGAACGAAGCAGGTAAGGAAATCGAACAAACCGAATACTTCTTCGGCTACAAAGCTCATGTCAGCTTGAATGCGCACTCAGGTTTCATCACCAGTCTGGAAGTTACTTCTGGGGAAGCCTGGGATGGGCACTATTTCTGCTCACTGGTTGATCATGACCTCACACAGCGGTTGCCGGTGAAGATTTATACGGCCGATAAAGGCTATGACGATGGCGGTAACCATTTCTATCTGGAACATCGTAAGCTGAAGTCAGCCATTCGCCTGAAGGATAACCGCATCGAAAAGAAAGATGACAACAAAGAAGTCTGGATAGCCCTGCGTAATACGCCCCATTATCAGCAGGGGTTGAAGGAACGCTACAAAATCGAGCGCAAATTTGGAGAAGGAAAACAGGGGCATAGCCTGGGGCGCTGCCGGTATATCGGCAGGGCGAAGTTTGCCGTGCAAGCCTTTTTCATCGCCATGGCACTCAATCTCAAACGGATGGTCAGAGTCTTGGCACATGTTGGCTTCAAGACCCGCTACGCACCTGCCGCCTAGCCCAGGGTGAATTGTCTCTCCAGACAGAAAGGAGCTCTAATGTTCCAATCAAAAGATCATTTTCGGAGCGTTGAAACCATCACCTGAGGCTGTTCTTCGGTAAAATGCCTGCCTATGAGCAGGGATTGTCAAGATTTTCTACCTATTTCAACACCCTCATTTATCCTAAAACAGCTATTGCTGACAATATTGATGCTTATTTACATCAGCTCTCCCAAACCAGCCCCGCCGGGGAGGACGACCCGGCGGGGCAGCACCAATCGGAGCACCATCAATCCCACGTCCCCGCTGGCAGCTAGCGTTCGAGAAGGAATGGGTGTGGTAATTGAAGATGAGACCTCATGATTTGGAAATCTCATCACCCAAAACTCTATGTCTTCAGATGGCATGGCCAACAAAGGATCTCACAATTCGACACCCCGTCACCACCAGTAACACTAATATGGTGCGCCTCCCAGGCTCCCGGTCCTTTACTCCCGCGCACCGAAAAGGTGACCAATCTTGGACACCTTAAAAAATGGTCATGTGTGCTTCGTTCACATTCACATCTGCCTTCCGACCTCGCCCAGGCTTGCTGAATGGTTTCCACTGAAAATGACATATAGCCTCTACTATCTTCTACCGAGTTGAAATTCTAATCGTCCAATCGCCCTCTGCATCGACTTCGATAATAAGTAAATCCGAGCTTAACAGGACAGTTCCATTATAGGGATCGGTGGTATTGACCAGTAAATCGACCGAACTTCCATACCCCAAGACTGCAAAATGCCTCGAATTGGAATTCCCGGTAATTACCGCAGTATCGGGATTACCGCCAGTAATTGCAAATACATAATCCCCAGTCCCTGAAATTTCACCCGGTATCTCCAGCTTGTAAATCGATGAAAAAGGTAGAATCTCAATCGTCCACGCACCCGTCGCCTTGACTTCAAATCTATATGTATGTTGATCATCTAAAAAGTCCAAGGGTCGAACCCCGTCATACGGGTCGGTCGTATTGACCAGCAAATCAATCTGCTCATTATTGGCGTCATAATTTATCACTGCAAAGTGGCGGGAGGAAGCATTCCCGGTAATATGTACCAGGGCTGGTCCGGTCTCTTTCACAACCTCAACAATCGCATCACCACTCCCGGTAAGTACGATCGGTGTCGGAGTCAATGTTGGCGTATTAGTTGGGGCGGGAGTATTAGTCGGGGCGGTAGTGTGCGTGGGGCCAAGGGTATATGTCGGAGTTCGGGTATTGGTTGGAAAAGGTGTCGCTGTTGGCAGGGGGGTATTGGATGGTATTGGTGTATTAGTCGGTTGAGCCTTTTCAGTCTGAGTTGCCTGTAGAATTTCAGCTCTGGCCGTTGAGGTTGCTTTTCCTGTTAGTGTGCTAGTTATAATCAACCCAATGATCAGGGTAATGATACAACACAAAAACACAACCCCGATGATTGCGATGATGACGATGGATTTTCTTGATTTAAATCTATCTATAAAAGAACCTCTACTGGATTGAAGTGTCATTGCCACCCTCAAATGATGTATTCTATGTTGATGGGTTCAAAATTTCTCAGATCATCTCAACAAACATATCTGCCAGATCTCTTATTGTTCAATTTTCTGTCGTATTTAAATAGGAGCCCTTCTATCATATTAGCATAGACGATACCTCTATCCAGTCTGTTAAAGATTAAAAATATCGCGTTTTTGGCGCTATTTTTGGCGTTTTTACCCCCCGAATCAGGCGTTAATTCTTGTTTTACTCTACTAAATCCAAGATCTGGTAGCACATACCAATCCAGATCGGTCTCTTACTCTGTATCTTTTCCCCCCAACCTGACGCTTTCATTTTTCCATTCATAAAGTGGTAGTCGTTACCTTCTTTTAAAAATCACTATTGTGTAACATAAATGATATACAAAATTGTTTGTGTAACATATATACCAAAACATGTTATACAAAATCTATTCATTTATTAATTGATAAAGTTTATCGAACCGAAATACTTCTGGTGATCTTCCAGCTGGTTTTTTAAGTGTTGTCAATATCCCTTCATCCTTTAATCGCATAATTATTCTATAACTTGTTTGACGTATTAGTCCGGACATTTTAACAAAATCGGTAAGACGAAATATTGGCTTGCTAAATAAAGTGTCAATAACCTTTATCCCATATTGCGAGTTCGCGATCACTGGAACTCTATTTTTCATCTCATTGTAAAGCGCTAATATCTGACTCGCTTTTTCTGCATTCTGCTTCGCTTGATTGGTGACCGCATCTAAAAAAAAGCTGATCCAATTTTGCCAATCGTTATTTCGGGATATATTCAATAAATTCCCAGTATATTCTTCACGGAATTCCTCGAAATATTCGCTGATATAGAACATTGGAGAATTCAGCCGCTTTTTATGCCACAAGAATATTGGGATTAATATCCTACCTGTCCGACCGTTTCCATCCATAAAAGGATGAATTATCTCAAATTGTGCATGCATGATCGCAGTTTGTATAAGTGTTTCTGTATCATCCTCATTTAGAAATTCCATAAGGTTATCAATCCATGGTTCTAATCCTAGCGGTTCCGGGGGAACAAACGTCGCTTCTTCAATTTTCGAATTTTTCGGCCCTATCCAGACCGGTTCCCTCCTTATTTCACCTGGTCTTTTATCTTTTCCACGTACACCCGCCATGAGATCTTTTTGTATTGCACATATCATTGTTCGGTTAAAGGGTAATTTCCGCTGTAACCAATCCTTTGCTCCTCTCATTGCTTTTTGATAATTTAATACTTCAATAATATCGTTTCTTTTTGAGCTGTCTTCGGGTTTCATATCAACTTCATATTTTAGGATTTCATCGATAGTAGTTACAGTTCCTTCAATCCTGGACGAAAAAATGGCTTCTTCAGTTTCAAGTGGCGAAATAAAGATTTCGGGGTTTATCATAGATTGAAGAACGCCGTTGTAGAACGCCAAAGCCTCGCTCGCAGAACTGACCTTCTTGGTTAGTTTTTCCCAATTCCATGTAGAAGTATTTAGTGGTAAAGTTTCTGGCAGATAGGGTTTCATACAAGTTTTCCTAAAATTTCTTTAGTAGGTTTGTGTAACATATTTGATACACAAACCTTATTGTATAACATTTTTATCAAAATATGTTATACAAAAATCATTAGTAAATAGGAAATCTAAAATTATCGCGGTTTTTGCGCCAATTTCGCAAAACTCCCTCTTGACAAATTAGAACATTTGTGCTATGGTTAGAATGCTTTCCTATCGTGAATTTAAATAAAAGCATTCGTATACCAGTGCTCTTCTGTACCGGTTGTTCTTTACCAGTGCGAGTGATCTTCTTCTCGGTACGGGTGGATTCCTATCTTATGTTCTTATAGACAAATCCACCCCTGTATCGAGCAACGCCTTTTTATCTGTATGGACACATTCATTATTTGATGGTTTTACTAAATCAGTGGTCTCCTGTACCGATGGGGTTGGATCGGTAAAATACGTCCGTATACCGGTCGTTTGGTGCTCTCCCATACCGGTATGGTCTTTATCGATAGTATACATGATTGTCTTCTTTTCACTCTTTCTATCCACCTACCTACCCATCACAAACACATTCGTTCCTCGTCGTTCAAGGAGCGCTCTATACGACGCAGTATCGCGACTTTTCTTTGGGAGCGATATTATTAATCTATTGGTCATTAATCTAGAGCTTGTCTAAGGTATTCGTTCCTCGTCGTTTTTTCGAGGAACGAATATGCATTCCAGCCCACGCATGTGAGCTTGGTCATCTTCGAAGGCGCGACCTTGGTCGCCAGGTTCACATTTCCGGAGAAGATTAATTGAATGTATTTATATTTTTTTCAATTCAAATCCCCCGCAACACCGGCCCCAGCGGGGGAGACGCCCCGGCAAAATAGACATCCGGGTGTGGCGTCTCTACAAAAACCAAGGGAAAACGGATTAGACGCTCCAATGGAACGTCTCTACATAAAAATCCGCCCCGCCGGAGGGGACGTCTCGGCGGGGCATATTCAAACGGACCACCATCAATCCCACGTCCCCGCTAGCAGCTAGGCCCAGCTAGCGTACGTGTCGGACTGGGTGAACTTACCTGTAAGAAACTTGCTGGCTCAATAGAACTTGCTGCGTATTGTGATAGTAACATGAGCCTGTCCTCTAACCAGTCTGTTAAAGATTAAAAAATGAGCCCTTTTTTGAAGGTTTTCCTTCAAGATGCAGTTACTATGCCAGTTATTCAGCAGGATTTTCCCCCTACAATCGACCAAATGCCAGTCCAGGTAGTGGTAGAGACGCCCCGGCGGGGCGTCTCTACCGAAAAATTAGCCTTTTACATAGGAAAGCTTTTCAACAATGAGACCGTTCTGCACCCGGAAGAGATCCACCCCCCGCACGTGCCCGGGATGCCCGGATTCATCCACCCAGTCGTACCTCCAGCGTATGACACAGCGCAGGCCAAAACCAAAGGACTCCTCAATCTTGATGTGCGCCTGAGGGCTGCGGGCGAAGAACGACTGCCAGTATTGTGTGATGGCTGCTTTGCCGGAGTACAGTGTGCCATCAGGAGGGGGCTGAGGTTCTTCGAAGATGCAGTCGTCGCTTACCAGCTGCATCATCCCGCCGACGTCATGCCGGTTAAAGGCCTCGTTAAATGCGATGACCACGCGCACGCCTGATTCCACACGTTCCATGCGGATTGGGCTCATAAGGAGAGCATCCTCTTTCTCATGGCGGGTACTACTGACCAGATCAGCAGCTGAGGGCCAGCAGCTTAATCGATCATGGTGGGGACCACTTCCAAACACCCAGGTTGGTCAGGGTCCAGTAGGCCTCGTTGAGAATGCGATAATGGTTATGCTCTTCATCCGAGAGACGGCTGAACATGGCATGCCCTTCGGGGTCAGATACCTGGACAGCCAGGTCGGCATAGGTTTTTTCGGCCTGCTTCTCGAGGTTAATGGCATCGGAAATAATGTTCATCACACTTTTTCGATTAACTTCCTGGGCAGCTTTAATTTCAAATACCGGCGGGAGGGGAAAGTCTTTGCCCGCGTAGGTGATGTAAGTGCCCTTTTCCAGCATTGACTTTTCCAGGGCACTGACCAGGGTGAAATGATGTTGCTCAAACGCACTAAGCTGAGTGAATAGCTGTTTACCCATGGGGTTGCTGATTTTTTGGGCGGCAGCCGCGTAGGTATCTGAGGCGATCCGTTCGTTCTCTTTGACTACTTTGATTGCATCTAATATATTGGTGTTGCTCATCCGGTCCTCCTTGGGTCAGGTATGGTAGATGTTTCAGATGAGACCCGCAGGGTCAATTATAGCCATATGGAAGGTATCTTGCCAGTGGAAAGCAAGGAGGGGCGAACATCTCGGTCAATGGCTATTTTGTTTGGCAATCCGCAGCATGGCTTCCAAGGAGTGCTCAACATCATCGTCGGTGGTAGCCCAGGAGGATACGCTGATGCGCATGGCGGTGCGCCCGTGCCAAACTGTGCCTCCACACCAACAGGTACCGTCTGACTGGATCCCAGAGATGACACGGTTGGTCATATCAGAATCCCCGAACGCCACCAGCACCTGGTTGAGAATTACCTGGTTGAGTACTTCATACCCGGCAGATTGCAATCCTTCGGCAAAACGCCTGGCCTGGCGGCAGTTACGCTCAACCATCTCAGCAACCCCAATACTTCCGAGGGATTGCAGAGCAGCCCACACTTCCACTCCACGTGCACGCCGGGATAATTCAGGGGTAAAGTCTGAGGGGTTGCGGAAAGGGCTGGTGGTTGGAAGATATTCCGCACTTACCGACATCGCCGCACGCAGCGCATCGGGATCACAAACTAATGCCAATCCACTGTCGTATGGGACGTTCAGCCATTTGTGGAAATCCGTCGCCCATGAATTGGCCTTATCCATCCCGGTAGTGACAGAGTTCATGGATGGGACAGCCATTGCCCAGAGGCCGAAGGCTCCATCCACGTGAACCCAGGCGCCAGAGCGATGAGCAATATCACAAATATCGGATATCGGATCAAAGGCGCCTGTATTGACATTGCCCGCCTGGGTACAAACAATGGTGGGACCTGAAATGGGCGGTATAGCATCTGCTCGCAATCGACCCTGTGAGTCAGTTGGAACCTTGATGGTGCGATTGCGACCGAGACCCAACATCCCCAGAGATTTTATGAGTGAGGGATGTACTTCTGCCCCGACGATCACCGTAATGGGTGGGGCACCAAACAATCCATCGGCCTCGACGTTCCAACCGGCGTTTTTAAGAACCGCATGACGGGCGGTGGCTAAAGCGCTGAAGTTTGCCATGGTTGCACCGGTGACAAACGCAGCCCCACATTCAGGTGGGAGGTGAAAAAGATCAAGGATCCAACCCCGGGTGACTTGTTCCAGATATGCCGTGGCAGGTGTGGCGTTGTAATAAGCAGAGTTCTGATCCCATGCTCCTGCCAGCCAATTGGCAGCTAGGGTGACAGGCATGGATCCACCGATCACAAAGCCGAAGAAACGAGGCCCTGCCATGGCCATCGTGGCTGCCGAACAGATCTCGTCCAGCTGATTCAATACCTGTTCAGGCGCACGGGGCTCCTGGGGCAATGGCTCGTCAAGTACTGAAAGCTTTAAAATGGCTTCTGGTGAAGGCGCAACAGCTCTAGATTCCAGGTTTTCGAGATATAAAATTGCGCGTTGTGCAGCGTTTTCAAGTAGCTTTCTCATCGCTACCTCCTTGTGAGTAAGAGTATGACATATTATCAGCTGCATTCCGTGACTGAGAGTGGATTTTAGATGCAGACCACCCTTCAGACCAAGCTGAGCCGCTGAAAATGCCCGACTCAACTATCCTCACTCAGGCAATCGTCTATTTGGGGTCTTGATACAGCTTAAATCCAGTGTACCTCATGCCCATGGAGGGAATTATCGTATTGATTTTTCATTAAATATCAGGTGGCTGCCACAATTCCACCTTGTTTCCGTCGGGATCCATGAACCAGCCGAACTGGCCATAGTCGGTCTTCTCGATATCGCCTACCACCTCGGCACCGCCTGACTTGACCTGATTGAGAGCTTCCTGCAGGTTATCCACGATTAAATTGAACATGAACTGGTTTTCCGAGGGTGAAAAGTAGGTGGTAGTGGACGCAAATGGGCTCCAAACCGTGTAACCATTTAGTGGCATGCTGCGTGGGAAAAACAAAACAAATGCGCCAGACTCCGATTCAGCCGAGAGGCCGAGCCACTGTGAATACCACTGGCAGAGCCTGTCAGGATCGGGTGATTTGAAAAAGATTCCGCCTACGCCAAGTGCTTTCGCCATAGGAATATGTCCTCCAATCTCGAATGGTTTAAACTCCCCCAGGGATATTCCCCCGTGGCCATTTTATCATGGTTGTTTTTTCATTTATTGGTAACTTATTCCCAACCTGGCAAAGGCGGAGGAAAGAATCTGCTCTGTGCGGGAAAAATAATCATCGGTCAGCATATCTTCGAGACCATATTTCCGGTAGACCCAATCCGCATAGTGGTAGTTCATGCGGTCAAGCAGCACGTGGTCAACTTTATTTGCCAGGGCCTCGGGGAGGCTTTCCGCCCCTGGGAGGATGGGGGCGATCATGGCAAACGTGCGGATCCCGGCTTGATGCAATTCGCCTAGAGCCCTGATCCTTTCGCGGATGGGAGGTGCGCTGGGTTCGAATAATTTACGGATGCCATCATCGGCAGTGGTGATGCTGAAACCGACTTCGAAATCCTTGCCTGTTCGTAATAGTTCCAGGTCGCGCAGGACTAATGGTGAACGGGTTTGAACGGTCACCGGCCAGCCATTCGCCACCAGGATTTCAAGGCACTGGCGGGTGAGCTTATATTTTCCCTCGAGCGGCTGGTACGGGTCACATACACCGCTGATCCAGACCCGGTCGATTTTCTTGCGGGTAACTTCCCGTTTTAATAGATTGGGGGCGTTCAACTTAACATCCACAAATTGACCCCAGGGTTCCTTATGCCCGGTGAACCTTTTCATAAAATGCGCATAACAGTAGGAGCAGTTATGCTGGCAACCAACATAGGGGTTTATGACGTAAGGGTAGATTTTGGATGCAGATAGGATGGTCTTGGATTGGATTTCGTTAATGAGCATGGGGCTATTATAAGCGGGATGCGCGGAGGCGTTGAGGCTGTGCTTACGAAAATTATTCTTTATTGAAAGTATCTTTTTGCGCCTTTTTAGCCGAAACCTGGACAATAAATTGTCCAGAATCAGCTAAGATCAATGCTAAGTATATGTCTCTTATTTCACTTCCGCATCGTAGCTAACAAACTCCAGCAGATTCCCTTCGGGGTCTGAAAAGTACATGGAGCGAACATGGATCCACTCATGTATAGTTGCCTCCACCTGTAGTCCCAAACCCTCGAGACGCTTTTTCTCGGTTTCGAAATCTTCGAGATCAATATTGAGGGCGATGTGGTGGAGGGTGGATTGTTCAAAGCTTAGCTGGGGAGATTTATTGTGCAGGAACATACGGTTGTCGGCACTAAATAGGGCTAGATTCTGGGTATGCCCGCCATACCCGTCTGCGATTTTGAAGAACACCTGGTTTTCTCCCCGGTTTAGCACTTCAAGCCCGATTACTTCGACATAAAATTTATACATCTCGTCCAAATTCTTGACGCGTATTGACACTTCGCCCAATCCTTTGACAGGACACTCGGCATTATTCATAATTCCTCCATGAGAGCAGTTGATTCAACACCGCTCTGCGTGATCAAGAAGTCAACATAATAAAATATACCCTTTCATGACCCCCCTTGAATGGGCAGACAAACGGATTTGCTTAGTGGCAGCAACTGGACTGGCAGCCACTCTTCAGTATCAGGCTATCAAAGAAGCCCGATACTGAGGAGGGCACCACTTACACGATGCATGGCAACAAGGTTGAACCCTATGCCAAAGTAGGGATACGCTGCACCAGCTCCGTCCAATCAGAGCCAATAGCTTTTTGGATGAGCAGCTTGACTTGCGCAAACACGGGCGGAGGCATCACCATTTGCCAGATGCGGGTCATATTTTCGCGATCATCCAGACCAATTAATGGGTAAAGCCATACCACAACTTCCGGAAAACGGTCCTGGGGTACAGCGCCAGACATGGTACCGAGTGCCTTAACCTGCTCGGGCACAGGTACGCGTTCCCTCACCAGGCGATACAGGTGCGCATCTTCCTTGGCGAGGTGAATATCAAGGTGGAATTTGAATGCTGCAGAAGCACGCGCCGTTTCCAAGGAATCAGCGGCAGTTACGGCCGAGTTCATGGCATCGAATGCCGCATCCAGCCCACGGTGATCGCGCTCGTACGCCTCAGCCACTGAAGGTGCAACTGCTTCAACGGCAGGGAAGATGGCTAATTCCTCACCATGGGCATGCCAATCCAGAATTTCGTTAAAAAATCGAAACCGGTTGATTGTGGGAGCAAGACCCGGTTTACCACGGGCAGAGTCGAGCGCTGCAGCGTCTATCCCGCGCATATCACGTCGGAAAGCATTATGAAATGCCATAATTGCATCCAGAGGTTCTGTCATTATTTATTCCTCCAAAGAATATTCAATCAGGATTTTGGATTACACGCTATCCGGATTATACCTGCACGGGAATATAGAATCTAATTAATGGTGAATTAATACAACCAGCTCTCAGGTTCGGACTAAAGTTCGGACATTGCTAAAAAAAGCCGATTGTAAAGAATTTTTCGGACATAATAATAAACAAAGAGCAGATTTCCACAGGTCGGTAAGAGTATCCGACCTTTCCCCGAAAAACAGCGGGGATTCTCGCCCCAGAACAAGGGGGGATTCTCCCCGAAAAACAGTGGGGACCGGCGCGATGACAGAGATTTTTAATAATTGCCCGATGTTTTGCCTGAAGGTCAGATTTCCAGCCTTGTGTAATAAGCGGTTATTCTCTATAATTAGATGAGGTACAGTCCGCACTCCCATACACCCCAAAACCGCTGGACCGGGTAAGCCCTGGGTGTGTCCTAAAAAACCTTATCGTCTGAAATTATCAGCCTGGTTGGATCCATTTGCGCCGTAGAAAACTAACATCGGAATAAACAATTATAGCAAGTTCCGAGAGGAGGTGCAGAACTAATCCCAATCACGACCCCTGAGCAAGACCCATGCTCGCTAAAATTCATTTACATACAAGAGGAGAGAATCATGTCGCGTAAACTATTTTTTGTATTTGGCATTTTAATCACCATCAGCCTGCTGGCAACCGCCTGTGGAGCTAAAGCGACTCAAGCACCGGCTCCTACCAGTGGTGGTGTGGTCGCCCCCGTAGAAACGATTGAAGTCAAACAGACAGTCATCGTTGAAGTGCCTGTGCAAAGCACCGCCCTGCCTCCAGAAATCATCACACAGGCTGGTTATGGAGATAGGTTGAAAGCTGTACAGGCACGGGGTAAAGTGGTGTGCGGCGTGCATACCTCACTGCTCGGTTTTGGATATCTGGACGCGGATGGACGCAACGTTGGCTTTGATATTGACTTCTGCCGAGCTGTGGCTGCGGCAGTACTGGGTGACCCCGATGCAATCGAGGCTGTCCCGATCACAGCAGCCGACCGCGGCCCAGTGCTACAGACCGGTGAGGTCGATATGGTAACGCGCAACATGACCTGGACTTCCAAGAGGGATGCAGAATGGGGCAACTTCACCTGGATCACGTTCTATGATGGTCAAGGCTTTCTGGTGCGAAAAGATAGTGGGATCACCACCCTGAAAGACATGGACGGGGCTACCGTATGCGTGACTACTGGCACAACTACAGAGAAAAACCTGGCAACAGCTTTCGGCGATGCTGGGCTGAAATACGAGGCGGTCCCGTTTGAAGATACCCCATCTGTGTACAGCGCCTATGTGGAAGGGCGCTGCGATGTGGCCACCAGCGATAAATCACAGCTGGCAGCCGCCCGGGCTGGTTTCACAACCCCTGCAGACCACGAAATCCTGCCCATCACCATCTCCAAGGAACCGCTCACACCAGCTGTGCCATCCGGCGATGATCAGTGGTTTGATATCGTCAAGACGGTGATCTGGGGATTGATTAATGCAGAAGAGTATGGGATCACCTCAGATAACGTGGATCAAATGAAATCCAGCGAGAATTCAGACATACGTGCCCTTCTCGGTGCGGAAGGAGAAGCAGACTGGGGTTATACAACTCTCGGCCTCTCACCCGATGCACTTGCCAAGGCAATTTCGGCAGTCGGTAACTACGGTGAGATCTACGACCGCTACTTCGGCGCGAATGGCTTAGCCTTTCAGTTGGACCGCGGATTGAACAATTTATGGACTAATGGTGGTTTGATGTACGCACCACCGATCAAGTAATCGCGATAAGCACATTACTTTGGGTGTGCAGTCCATCCTAGCAACGATTGCACACCCAATGCTGTAATCACAATAACAATTGATGGCAACGAGCGAGTATAGTCCAAAAAAGGTCTCCATCTGGAGAGATGAGCGCGTGCTCAAAATTGCCGCGCAAATCATCTCTTCACTCATCGTCTTTGGTTTCCTTTATTGGATGATCGGCAACTTTATATCCATCACCCAGCAAAGAGGGATGGCGTTGAATTACAGCTTCTTGAAAGAAGCGGCGGGTTTTCCAATTAAGGAATCATTCATCCCTTATGACTCAACCATGTCCTTCGGAAGAGCCGTCCTCGTTGGTCTGATCAACACCCTGGTGGTGTCGGCAGCAGGCATCCTGTTCGCCACGGTGCTGGGCTTTATCATCGGTCTGATGCGGCTTTCCACCAACTGGATGATCAGTCACATCGGGTTGGCCTTCATTGAATTTCATCGTAACATTCCTCTGCTGGTTTTGCTATTTCTGTGGTACTTTGGTGTTTTCACCCAGCTTCCGCCGGTGAAAGAGAGTATTATGCTGCCGGGACTCCTATACATCAACCAAAGGGGCTTTTACCTTACCTGGCCACATTTAGGGGATAGGGGTACTCTATTCGCAGCTTCCGTAGTAACCGGGATCATCCTGGCGATCATCACCTGGGTGGTGCTGCGCCGTATCCGGGAGGTGAAAGGCAGGGAGACGTATTTTGGTAGGATAAGTCTGGCGATACTGGTACTAGTTCCGTTGATTGGCTGGTTCGTTTCAGGTGGAAAACCTCTACAGTTCGACGTCCCCGTATTACAGGGATTCAACTTTCAGGGTGGTCTGCGCCTGACAACCGAGTTCACTGCGTTGCTGATCGGATTGGCCACGTATACGGCCGCATTTATCGCGGAGGTATTCCGATCAGGCATCCAGGCTGTGCAGAAGGGACAAATCGAAGCAGCCAGAGCTGTGGGGCTGCGTTACTCACAGATTTTGTCATTAATCATCATCCCACAAGCCATGCGGGTTATCATCCCGCCTCTAATCAGCCAGTACTTGAATTTAACCAAGAACTCGAGTTTGGCTCTAGTAATTGGTTACCAGGAGCTGTTTGCCATCGGAAAGGTCACCATTAACCAGGCCGGTCGAGCTGTGCCAGTGTTCATTTTGATCATGGCGACTTATCTCGCCATCAGCCTGCTGACTGCAGTGGTGATGAACATTTACAACAAACGCGTGCAATTTATTGAGCGATGAAGATGAAAGCCGCCTCTCTGGAATCAACCCCTCCTTCACCACCAAGTGCAGCCAAATGGATCCGAAAGAATCTGTTCAGCAACTGGTTCAACAGCTTGCTGACCATCCTAGGTGCGACGGGGGTGTACTTTTCTTTGGTTTACGTCATCACCTGGATGTTTAAATCTGCAGACTGGCGTCCGGTGACTGTGGCTCCACTCCTGTTTATGGTCGGTCAATACCCACGCGAGGAACTGTGGCGTGTAGGCATCAGCGTACTGATGATCACATTTCTGGTTGGCATGAGCTGGGGGGTGTGGAAGCGCTACATCAGACCATTTGCTATTTTCCTGGGCATTCTAATGGGCGTTTTGGCTATCTTCCCGTTAGCCACACCCACAATAACACTCCCAATCCGGGTATTCATGCTCATCAATCCATTCCTAATCTACCTGGGGTACCGGATTGGTCGACTCGGATCTGTCCATGTGCGTTATGTAGCGACAGTGTGGCTGATCGCTCTTCTTTTGATCCCTCTGGTGATCCTTCCAGGATTTACTAACTCCAGCCTGCTGCCTAAAGTCCCGACAACTGCGTGGGGTGGGCTGCTGATCACACTGCTGCTCTCGGTTGGTGGAATCTTGCTCTCATTCCCCTTCGGGGTGCTTCTGGCGCTGGGGAGGCGTTCATCCCTGCCGGTAGTCAAATTGTTTTCGATTTTATTCATTGAAGTTGTGCGTGGCGTACCGCTGGTGACAATATTATTTATGTTCTCGATCATCCTGGCGCTCTTTCTGCCCACCGAATCGAGGATCGACCGCGTGATTCGCGCTTTGATGGGGATTGTGGTCTTCAGTGCCGCTTACACTGCCGAGAATGTGCGCGGTGGGCTGCAAGCCATTCCACCAGGGCAATTGGAAGCTGCCAAAGCGGTGGGCTTGAAAAACTTACATATCACGTCATTGATTGTTCTCCCGCAGGCGTTACGTTTGGTAATCCCAACAATTGTGGGACAATTCATCTCACTATTCAAGGATACCACGCTGGTGTATATCGTAGGAATTAACGATTTACTCGGGATGGGTAATGCTGTGTTAAAGTTAAAACCTGAGTTTGGGCGGTTGCAAATGGAAGTCTATCTATTTATCGCAATTATCTTTTGGGTATTCAGCTATTTTATGTCATACGCCAGTTTACAGTTAGAGAAAGCTTTGGGCGTGGGTGAACGCTAGAAGTGAGGCAGCTATGAGCGAACAGGTCAAGGACGAACAGCCGATCATCATCGCCCGGGATGTTCAAAAGTGGTTCGATAACTTCCAGGCCTTGAAAGGCATCAACATGGAAGTGAAGCACGGCGAAGTTATTGTGATCTTCGGTCCTTCGGGCTCAGGCAAATCGACCTTCATCCGCACACTCAACCGCCTGGAGGAGCACCAGCGAGGCACAATCATTATTGATGGCATCGAGCTCTCACATGATGTGCGTAATATTGAGCGGGTACGGAGTGAGATTGGGATGGTGTTCCAGCAGTTCAACTTGTTCCCACACCTGACGGTGATGCAGAACATCACCCTGGCACCAATCTGGGTGCGCAAGTGGTCCAAGGATAAGGCTGAGGAAGTCGCGATGCAGCTACTCGAGCGGGTGGGCATCCCCGAGCAGGCGGAGAAATTTCCCGGGCAGCTCTCAGGTGGTCAGCAGCAGCGTGTGGCTATCGCAAGAGCATTGGCGATGCAGCCAAAAATCATGCTCTTTGACGAGCCAACATCAGCTCTCGACCCGGAGATGATCAAAGAAGTGCTAGATGTGATGGTTAACCTGGCAAAGAGTGGAATGACGATGCTGGTGGTGACCCACGAGATGGGCTTCGCCCGGGCGGTTGCCCACCGCATGTATTTCTTCGATGAGGGTATGATCGTAGAAAGCGGCACCCCAGACCAAATCTTCAAAGATCCGCAAGAAGCGCGCACCAAGCTGTTCCTATCGCAGATCCTGGAGCATTAGTGCCAAGTGGGCGTAGGGGATTTTTTCTAGTGCATTTTGTTCAAATCACACCCCTCCGGCCGAAAGGTGACCGGACTAGTTACGCCGCTACGATTTAGGATATTTACCACAATATTGTGACTTTTTAGACAGCCCCTTATAAACATAGGATCGCATTGTGAATAGAGTAGGGAGCGGTGACTAACCGCCCCCTCTCACGCCACCGGACATGCGGGTCCGCATCCAGCGGTTCAATAAGAATTACGCAGTTTGAAGTATCGTTTTTCAATGCTTTCGAGCCCTGTGTTTTGCCAATAGGCATTACTCAGGGCTTCGTTTATCACAGGTGTTAAGGACATGCGCCAAGGGCTCTTCCCAACTACTCCAAGTGCGGCTCGTTCCGGAGGTACTCCAAGTTTCACCAGTTCCCGGTAGCGCGTCGTTCCATGTTTCCAACGCTTCCAAAGCATCTGCCTTAGTCTCCGTCTAATCCATTCGTCCAGCCCTTCGTTCACGCTCGGTGTATCCGCTAACCGGTAATAGGCTATCCACCCTCTCAGATAGCGGTTGATCTCGCTCACGATGTCTTCCAGCTTGCCCGAGCGGGTTCGCCTGGTCAGGTTTCGCACCCTATCCATAAAGCGTCCCTTCGCCCGGTTCGCAATGCGGACGAATACTTCTCCCTTGCGCTTGAAGAAGCTGAACCCCAGGAATTTTGCCCGTGTCGCTCGTTCGACCTTGCTTTTCTTCGGGTTGACTTTCAACTTCAACTTCTTTTCCAGATCCTTCTTCACGCTTCCCAACACCCGTTCCCCGGCTCGCTGCGTCTTCACGTAAATATTGCGGTGAGTGGCCCGAGGGAATTTCACCCTCGGGCTCTCTCAGAACCGGACATGATCCTCTCGGCTCATCCGGCTCCCATTATCCAACCGTAGGCAGAATTCCCATCTGCCAGTGGGCAAACAATTCAGGTCGATTCCGCGCGAGTCGTCCCAGCCATGAGCTGGCTCTCCTTTTGTGCACCGCCAACTTCTTGTATTTCCGGCGGGCCCAATACATCAGGGCTCGGTTCATATGGCGTAACACGGAGTAGAGCTGCGATTTGTAAAAGCATCCGTAGTAGTTAATCCAGCCTCGTACCACCGGATTAAACATCCGCGATAGGTCGTCGATTCCCACGTCCGATTTCAGCTGCATCCGCCATCCGCGAATGGTTTGTCTCATCGCCTTACTGGCGGCATTACTCACCGCCGGACTGAAGTTGATGAAACATTTTCCCCATCGGTTTTTGGATCGCCTGGGCCGAAAGGTGTAGCCCAAAAAGTCAAACGATGTCAGCGGATAGTTCCCTTTCCGGTCATCATCCTTGCAGTACACAATCCGGGTCTTTTCGGTGTTGAGCTCCAGTTTGCACTGTTTGAACCGTTCCCCAAGGTCGATCAGTAGGCTTTTCGCTTCTTTCTGCGTTCGACAGTGGATCACTGGGTGAGTGGCCCGAGGGAATTTCACCCTCGGGCTCTCTCAGAACCGGACATGAACCTCTCGGCTCATCCGGCTCCCATTATCCAACCGTAGGCAGAATTCCCATCTGCCAGTGGGCAAACAATTCAGGCCGATTCCGCGCGAGTCGTCCCAGCCATGAGCTGGCTCTCCTTTTGTGCACCGCCAACTTCTTGTATTTCCGGCGGGCCCAATACATCAGGGCTCGGTTCATATGGCGCAACACGGAGTAGAGCTGCGATTTGTAAAAGCATCCGTAGTAGTTAATCCAGCCTCGTACCACCGGATTAAACATCCGCGATAGGTCGTCGATTCCCACGTCCGATTTCAGCTGCATCCGCCAGCCTCGGATCGTCTGTCTCATCGCCTTACTGGCGACATTACTCACCGCCGGACTGAAGTTGATGAAACATTTTCCCCATCGGTTTTTGGATCGCCTGGGCCGAAAGGTGTAGCCCAAAAAGTCAAACGATGTCAGCGGATAGTTCCCTTTCCGGTCATTATCCTTGCAGTACACGATCCGGGTCTTTTCGGTGTTGAGCTCCAGTTTGCACTGTTTGAACCGTTCTCCTAGTTCGATGAGTAGGCTTTCCGCTTCCTTCTGGGTCCGACAGTGAATCACTCCATCGTCGGCGTAACGAGCCCACGGGTTGTTCGGGTGTTCTCGTCTCATCCATTCGTCAAATGCATAATGCATGAATAGGTTCGCTAAGACGGGGCTAACCACCCCGCCCTGGGGTGTACCCATCGTTCGCTCTACCAAACTCCCATCCTGCATTTGAAAGGGGGCTTTCAGCCACCTCTCGATATAGAGAATCTCCCAGGCGCTGTCCGTGTGTTTCCGCACGGCTTTCATCAACAGCTCATGGTCAATCCGGTCAAATAGTTTTCGGATGTCCAATTCGATCACCCAGTCGTACCGCCAGCAACGCCCTCGGGTTATCCGCAGCGCATCTATCGCTGACTTCCCTGGCCGATACCCATACGAATCTGCCGCAAAGATCGGTTCCACTTTGGGCTCAAAATGCAACTTTACTACCATCTGTGCGACCCGGTCCGAAACGGTTGGAATCCCCAAGATTCTGACTCCGCCACTTTTCTTCGCTATCTCAACCGCTTTCACCGCTGGCGGAAAATAGCTCCCTGAGGACATCCGGTTCCAGATTTTGTACAGGTTCCCTTTCAGGTCTTTCTCAAACTCTCCTATCGTTTCTTCATCGACTCCAGCTGCTCCTTTGTTCGCTTTCACGCGCTGAAAGGCATCCCATACCGTTTGCTTGGGGATGTCATACGGTTTTGTTTTGTCCAAAGGTTCCTCCTACTTTGCAATAGTTGACACATTGTTCAAAACTGGATAACTCAACCCCTTCGCTCCACCACCGTTAGGTGGCTTCTTCGCTACTACGGGTTGATCCGTCCCTATCCTCCGCATCTGTACTTTCATCCTCACGGGATTTCCGCTTGGATTTTTCCATTAGCATCGGAGGCGTAGGTTCCCACGTTCCGTGCCAGAGCCTGTGTGATGTTCACGCTGCCTTCATGCCGGTCACCGTCTGGTCAGTAATCAGGTCTCTTCCAGACTTATCCCAGGCTAACGACTCCCTCCTGGTTTTGATGACGTCCCTACGCTTTCGACACTTTATCAGCAGTTCACTTGGGTTCGTCTCCATCACACCCACCTGACTGAGTCTGGCTCAGCCTTTTCCGTAACGCTCACAACCATGGCTTTTGACCACAGCTGCTTACGGTGGTTTGAAGCCTCCACCTGTATGGCGGCTCCGAGGGGCCCTCCCTCATCTCTCGCACAGTTCAGCCCAGTCATTCACTCACTGAGCTTTCGTGGCGCACCGTCGTCGGCATAACGAGCCCACGGGTTGTTCGGGTGTTCTCGTCTCATCCACTCATCAAATGCATAATGCATGAATAGGTTCGCTAAGACGGGGCTGACCACCCCACCCTGGGGTGTACCCATCGTTCGCTCTACCAAACTCCCATCCTGCATCTGAAAGGGTGCCTTCAGCCACCTCTCGATATAGAGAATCTCCCAGGCGCTGTCTGTGTGTTTCCGCACGGCTTTCATCAACAGCTCATGGTCAATCCGGTCAAATAGTTTTCGGATGTCCAATTCGATCACCCAGTCGTACCGCCAACAGCGCCCCCGCGTTATCCGCAGCGCGTCTATCGCTGACTTCCCTGGCCGA
This sequence comes from uncultured Chloroflexia bacterium, assembly GCA_963725685.1. GTDB lineage: Bacteria > Chloroflexota > Anaerolineae > Anaerolineales > UBA4823 > FEB-25. Next base: position 236,081 of record CAVRYZ010000008.1, on the reverse strand, counting down.
TACCCATACGAATCTGCCGCAAAGATCGGTTCCACTTTTGGCTCGAAATGCATTTTTACTACCATCTGCGCAACCCGATCCGAAACGGTTGGAATCCCCAAGATTTTGACTCCGCCACTTTTCTTCGCTATCTCAACCGCTTTCACCGCTGGCGGAAAATAGCTCCCTGAGGACATCCGGTTCCAGATTTTGTACAGGTTCCCTTTCAGGTCTTGCTCAAACTCACCTATCGTTTCTTCATCGACTCCTGCTGCTCCTTTGTTCGCTTTCACGCGCTGAAAGGCATCCCATACCGTTTGCTTGGGGATGTCATACGGTTTTGTTTTGTCCAAAGGTTCCTCCTACTTTGCAATAGTTGACACATTGTTCAAAACTGGATAACTCAACCCCTTCGCTCCACCACCGTTGGGTGGCTTCTTCGCTACTACGGGTTAATCCGCCCCTATCCTCCGCATTTGTACTTTCATCCTCACGGGATTTCCGCTTGGATTTTTCCATTAGCATCGGAGGCGTAGGTTCCCACGTTCCGTGCCAGAGCCTGTGTGATGTTCACGCTGCCTTCATGCCGGTCACCGTCTGGTCAGTAATCAGGTCTCTTCCAGACTTATCCCAGGCCAACGACTCCCTCCTGGTTTTGATGACGTCCTTACGCTTTCGACACTTTTTCAGCAGTTCACTTGGGTTCGTCTCCATCACACTCACCTGACTGAGTTCTGGCTCAGCCTTTTCCGTAACGCTCACGACCATGGCTTTTGGCCACAGCCGCTTACGGTGGTTTGAAGCCTCCACCTGCATGGCGGCTCCGAGGGGCCCTCCCTCATCTCTCGCACAGTTCAGCCCAGTCATTCACTCACTGAGCTTTCGTGGCGCACAGTCATCCGCATAGCGCACAAACTTATGCCCTCGCTCTTCCAGTTCCTTATCCAGGTCGTTTAGCATGATGTTGGACAGTAACGGCGACAACGGACCGCCCTGCGGCGTCCCTTCTTCGGTCTCCATCACCACCCCATTCATCATCACGCCACTCTCCAGATACGCTCGGATGAGTTTCAGCACACGTTTGTCTTTCACCACCCGCGCCACTCTCGCCATTAACATGTCGTGGTTGACCTGGTCAAAGAACTTCTCCAGGTCTATATCCACCACCCAGCCGTAGCCTTCTTGGATGTACTCCTGAGCTTTCTGCACGGCTTGATGGGCGCTTCGTCCGGGACGAAATCCGTAACTGTACGGCGAAAATCCCGCCTCGAACATGGGGGTCAGCACCTGCGCAATGGCTTGCTGGATGAGCCGGTCTAGTACCGTTGGTATTCCCAACTGCCTCACCCCTCCATCTGGCTTGGGTATCTCTACCCCCCTTACGGGGCTTGGCCGATACTTCCCGCTTTCGAGAGCTTCCCGCACTTCCAACCAGTGCGCTTTCAGGTAGCCGGACAGGTCTTTCACTTCCATCCCATCCACTCCCGCCGCTCCTTTGTTGCTCTCTACTCGCTTCAGTGCAGTCCGCATGTTCTCGCATTCGAACACTGCTTCCCACACTGCCACGTCGGATTTTCCGCTGTCGCGTGCCGAGGACGGCTCGACGCTCTGCTCCAATCCCGCAGGCTTCACCTGCTTCGCTGGTTCAGTAGTCCCTTTATCCAAGGGTTTCTGCCTTCCTCGCTCGTCCCTCGAACTGCTCACCGTACTCATCCTCTCACTGTTCAGCCCTTCCTAAAAACTCCCAGTACTATGGCCTCTGCTGACCCCTGCCGTCTCAGCCTGCCTTCACAAGCAGGGTTGCCTCTCGGCTTGACGACAGGTCTCCCCAGGTAAGAACGCTGACTTTCTCTGCTCGCTCGCCCAATTTACCGCTTCGACTCTTGATTGCACGGGCTTCGTCGTCTTATGCCAACTCGCCCAGCCTCACGGCCTCCGATTGGGTTCGTGTTCCTCAAGCCGCAGATTTGCGTCCAGCTTCCTCCAGACCCCACCTCGCAGTGACGCCTTTGCCTTCCGCTAGCAGTTGGTGCAATCTCCTCTGCAAGAGACTTTCACTCTCGAGTCAACGCCCATGCTGGGCGCACATAAAAAACGGGGCTGGTTTTGCCAGCCCCGTTGGGTTCCAAAATTGGGTTAATCCACCGAGAAGTTATCATCAGCGGCGATGTCATCGGCCAGGGCTTCGCCCTAGCGAGGCATCTCTACAAAAGTTTATTAATCGACCGAAAAGTTGTCATCAGCGGCGATGTCATCGGCCAGGGCGAAGTCTTCGGAGGCGTAGTCATCCTCGAATTCCCCATCGGTGCGGTCATGAGCACTGCCTTCACCAGCTACCTGCTCGACAAAACGACCGTGGACGAAACCCGTCCCCGCGGGGATGAGCTTGCCGATGATCACGTTCTCCTTCAAGCCATACAATGGATCTTCAGAAGCGGCGATGGCGGCACCCGCCAGCACCTTGATCGTGTGCTGGAAGGACGACGCTGACAGGAAGGAATCAGTGCTCAGGGAGGCCTTGGTGATCCCAAGCAGGGTCTCAAGGAAGCGCGCAGGGCGTTTGCCCTGTGAGAGCAGCTCCTCATTAACCCGCTTGAGCTCGAGCAGGTCCACCAGGTCACCAGGGAGATAGTTGGTATCACCCGGACGGGTTACCTGCACCTTGGAGGTCATCTTGCGAATGATCACTTCGAAATGCTTATCGTTGATGTTCTGTCCCTGCGAGCGGTATACTTTCTGAACCTCAGTCAATAGGTACATCTGGGCAATATAGCGTCCCTGGATGCGTAGGATGCGGTGGGGGTTCAAAGAACCTTCTGTAATGGGTTGACCCGGTTCCACATGGTCGCCATCTTTGATCAGCAAACGGGCATTGGTGGGAAGTTCATGTTCCGCTTCTTGATGTACTTCATAGGAGACGATGACCTTGGTGCCATCCTCGCCCTTTTCAAGACGAGCACGCCCGGTATGTTGGGAAACAATGGTGGCAGTATCCAGGAAAGCCACTACATCTCCCTGGGCTACTTCTGTAGCATCTTCGACGGCTACGGTCCAGCTATCGGGGATGCTGTATTCATCACCTACCATCTCGGAGTGTTCGATACGCACCAGGCGCAGCTCGGAATAGCGGTCCGACTGCATGATGTGCGTTGTACCGGCGATCTCTGCCACTTTAGCTTCACCTTTTGGCATACGGCGAGCTTCAAAAAGCTCTTCCACACGTGGGAGACCGGTGGTGATATCACCACCAGCCGCCACACCACCGGTATGGAAGGTACGCAGGGTAAGCTGCGTGCCTGGCTCGCCAATGGACTGAGCGGCGACGATACCAACAGCCGAACCCATTTCGACCATCTTGCCACGACCCAGGTCCATGCCATAACACTGGGCACAGATCCCATGGTCCAATTCACAGGTAAGCGGTGAGCGCACGAAAACTTCAGACACGTTAGCAGTGGTGAGGCGACGAACTCTATCACGGTCCATCAAATCACCACGCTCAGCCAACACTTCACCGGTCTTCGGGTCGATCACATTCTGTGCGAGCACACGTCCAAATAGGCGCGTACCCATGGCCTGGTCTGCGACGTTATCAGACTTGCGGATGGGGATGCCATCCTGGGTGTTGCAATCCAGCTCATTGATGATTACATCCTGGGCTACATCCACCAGGCGGCGGGTGAGATAACCAGCATCGGCAGTACGCAGGGCGGTATCAGCCAGACCCTTGCGGGCACCATGGGTAGAGATGAAGTACTCGAGTGCGTTCAGACCCTCGCGGAAGTTGGAACGGATGGGATGGGAGATGATACGCCCGGATGGGTCAGCCATCAGACCACGCATACCAGCAAGCTGAGAAATGGGTCCGAAACCACCCTTGGTAGCTCCAGAGTTAGCCATCGTTGCCAAATTACCGTGCGGGTCCATATAGCGTTTGACGGCTTCAGCAACATCATTGGTGGTCTTTTGCCAGATGTTAATCACTTTTTCGTTCTGTTCCTGATCGGTGAGCAGACCACGGCGGAAGTCGCGCTGAACCAGCTCCACTTCCTTCAACGATTGGTTGATAATCTCCTGTTTTTCAGGAGGGACTGCGATGTCAGAAACCGCGATGCTGTACCCTGAGCGAGTGGCATAGGTAAAGCCAATTTCCTTGATGCGATCTGCCACTTCAGGGGTCTGGTCTTCTCCACCGACTTCATAGAGCTCGGCAATCAGGTCTTTCAGCTCACCTTTATCCAGTTTCCAGTTGATGAACTGGATCTCGGGGGGCAGAATGCGGTTGAAAATGACACGCCCAACAGTCGTGTTGAGCAGGCGCTCTTCAGGCTTCGTTAGACGGTCACCATTTTCAGCATACCAGGTATTCACCAATACATTGATCGGTGAGTGAATATCAAGCTGACCCAGGTTATAAGCCAGCTCTACTTCGTCAATATCTGCAAAGTTACGCCCCTCACCTTTGTGCTTGCGCGAGTCATCTGAAGTGGTGAGGTAATAGACACCCAACACCATGTCCTTGGAGGGGCTGATGATAGGCTCACCATCGGCTGGTTTGAGCAAATTACGCGAGGAAAGCATGAGCTCGCGGGCTTCAGTGACTGCCTTTTGAGACAGAGGCACATGGACAGCCATCTGGTCTCCATCGAAGTCAGCATTGAAAGCGGTAGTTACGAGCGGGTGCAGCTGAATGGCTGAACCCTCAATCAGGATGGGCTCAAAGGCCTGGATACCCAGACGGTGCAGTGTAGGCGCACGGTTGAGCATGACAGGACGTTCCTTGATGACTTCCTCAAGGACTTCCCACACCTCAGGACGATTGCGCTCGATGAAGCGCTTGGCACCCTTGACATTGGCGGCATAATTATGAGATACCAGACGTGAAATAACAAACGGTCGGTATAACTCCAGTGCCATGCCTTTCGGTAAACCACATTGGTAGAGTTTTAACTGCGGCCCGACGACGATCACGGAACGGCCGGAGTAATCCACGCGCTTGCCTAACAGGTTGCGGCGGAAACGGCCCTTCTTTCCCTTGAGCATATCGCTCAAAGATTTAAGCTCGCGACGACCGCGGCGTGAAAGGGCTTTACCACGCTGGGAGTTATCAATCAACGAGTCAACCGCTTCCTGAAGCATGCGTTTCTCATTGCGCACGATAACATCGGGTGCGCCTAGCTCAAGCAGACGCTTGAGACGGTTGTTGCGGTTGATCACCCGGCGATACAGGTCATTCAAATCAGAAGTCGCAAAGCGACCACCATCAAGCTGGACCATAGGACGCAGATCGGGCGGAATCACCGGTAGGACGGTGAGAACCATCCATTCCGGACGGTTGCCGCTACGGCGGAAGGCTTCAACGACCTTCAGGCGCTTGGTGGCTTTCTTGCGCTTCTGCTTGCTCTTGGAGGTACGAACTTCTTTCCACAATTCCTCTGCCAGCTTGTTCAAGTCTAGGCGGCGCAGGATGTCATAGAAAGCTTCGGCGCCCATATCGGCGCGAAACACCTGACCCCAGCGGGTTTTCAGCTCGCGGAAGCGAGTCTCACCCATAAAGGTGAGTGGGCGAAGGTCGACCAGCTCATCACGCAGATTATCGTTTTCATCGCGCACGGTGCCAGATTGTTCTTCCAGCTGGTTGCGTAAACCTTCCATTGTCATCTCAGCTTCAGCGCGGATTCGCTCGACATCCATCTTCAGATGCTCAAGCTCGCGATCTTTCTGGTCTTTCAGCTGATGTTCCAAATCTTCCAGCTGCTCTTTAACCACCTTCTGAAGGCGGACCAAATGCTGGTTGCTAACTTTCTCGCCTGCCTCGACTACCACCGTATCGGTTTGGAACTTGATGGCAGTTTTGGTAACTTTCCCTTGCTTATCGGTGATCTGACCTTCCAGGCGTTGACCTCTTTAATGATTGGATCAAGCTCGATGGATTCATCATAACGCTTGTTGATCTGCTGGCGCAGTCCTTCCTGTTCCGCTAGAGACCGGTCACGTCCTGCTTTGGTTTCGGCGATCTTTGAATTGATCTGGGCGGCATTCTCGCGTTCTGTAGCGAGTTCATTATCATCCAACCGCTTGAGTGCCTTCTGGCGTGCGTCTTCATCCACATAGGTGACCACATACTGGGCAAAATAGAGCACACGATCCAGGTTGCGGCGGGAAATATCCAACAGCAGACCCAGGTAGGATGGAATTCGCCGGGTATACCAGACGTGGGCTACAGGTGCGGAAAGCTCGATATGCCCCATGCGCTCGCGGCGTACCGATGAGCGAGTGACCTCCACACCACATTTATCACAGATGATGCCTTTATAACGGATGTTCTTATACTTACCGCAATAGCATTGCCAGTCGCGGGTCGGTCCGAAAATGGCCTCGCAGAACAGTCCATCCTTTTCCGGGCGTAATCGCCGGTAGTTGATGGTCTCAGGCTTAAGTACTTCGCCGTAAGACCAGCTGCGGATGGTTTCTGGGGATGCCAGGCTGATACGAAGTGCAGTCAGTCCTTTTGTTTCCACTCAGCGCCTCCTGGTAAATAGAACAAGAAAAGCCCGCGCTTGAGATTAACATCTCAAGCGCCAGGCGGTTAAAAGTCATACTTTGAATTCATGCAAACTTGGATTATACCAAAATCGATAGGATTTGGTCAAGAGGCAATTATAAGAGGATGATTAGGGTTTTTGCCCCGTTATTCCTGTTTTGCGCCCTTTTGCTGACGAAAAGGAATTGCCAGATGGAAAGCACTACCCTTGCCCAGCTGGCTTTCCACCCACACCCGGCCTTTGTGGCGGTCTGCAATCGACTTAACGATCGCCAAGCCCAAACCGGTGCCCTGGCGTTTCTTGGCTTCTTTTTGACCCCCACGGTAGAACTTTTCGAATATGCGGGGGAGGTCGACGGGGGCAATCCCAATCCCGGTATCAACAATGGTGAAGACCATCTGGTCTTTATCAGGCTCGACGCGCACCGCCACCTTACCCCTGGGCTCAGTGTAGATGACGGCATTTTCAACCAGATTGTGCAGGGCTTGCTGTAGCAAGGCATAATCGGCTTCAATAAGTGGAATGGCATGCTGTGAGATGTCACTGGAGATAACCACCTGCTTTTGAGAAGCCTGCAACTGCAATGCGCCAACCACGCGTTCCACCACTTCCTGCACGGGCACCATCTCCAGCTGCAGGTCTACACCGGCATCGATCCTACCTATATCAAGCAGGCTGGTTACAAGCTGGTTCATGCCGTCCACACTGGAGAGGATCTTGCGTACATAACCGGTTTGCTGCTCATTCAGCTCACCGACCATCTCCAGCATGGTGGCATAGCCACGCATGGTAGTCAGCGGGTAACGCAGGTCATGACTTACCGTTGCCACGAATTCTGATTTAAGCGTGTCCAGCTCCTTAAAGCGGGTGACATCGCGCAGGATGCAGATGCGACCTACCGGCTGATTCTCAACGATAACCGATGAAGCGGTTGCTAAATAAACCTTTCCATCCGCCAGCTCGACCTCAGCCGATTGTTTTTCTTCCGAAACGAGGCGGAGCAAGTCTACCAAGGCAGGTTGTTGAATGACCGAATCAATGGATTTCCCATTGACCGTTTCACCAGGCAGCCCCAACACCTGCCAGGCCGCCGGGTTGGCAAGCAGCAAGTGTCCTTGATAATCGGTGACCAGCACCGGATCGGGGGTTGAATTGAGGAATGCCGCCATGCGCTGGCGGCCGATCTCGGCATTGGCAAAAAGCTGAGAATTGGCAGAAGCCAAGGCAGCCTGCCCGGCAATGGTCGTCAAGAAACGGACCTCATCCGATCCGAACTGGTGCGAAGTGTCGTATGCCAGCCAGAGTGCGCCGTAAAACATGTTTTCGTGATGCAGTGGCAATGCCAGGAGCGCCTCTGGGCGGGGGGCATTGGCCGGAAATGTGAGCATCCGCACCCGGCTCAGGTTATTCAGCGCTACCACTTCCTTTTGGCGAGTCATGGGCAGGATTTGATCATCCAAATAGCTATATTGCTCATTGCCTTTGCCGTAGCCGAAGCGACTGGGTGGGGGAGTGCCACCTTTCATCTCAGGTAAAGCATCGGGTGAAAGTACCACCCGCACTGCACTGGCACCCGTACTCAAGGCAGCTTCCATGACTGGCTTTACAGATTCCTGGAATTCGAGGTTGGATGCGACACCTCGGCTGACTTGCAAGAGTCGGTTGAGCTCATCCAGGCGGGCCTTCAGGCTTGAGCGCATATTCTCGAAGGCATGGCGCAACTGGCCCACTTCATCGTTACCACCCATCTCCAGCGGGCTATCCAATTGACCACTTGAGATCCGATTCGTCTCCTGGGCCAGATTTTGTAATGAGGCGGTGACCGTACGCAAAGAAAAACGCAACACCAGGGCTGCGATCAGAAACAGGATGATGATCATGACCATTAACGGGGCTGCGATTTGCAATGCCAACTGTTGAGCTTCTTGTGCAGGTATAGCAGACACCACTGCCCACAGGCTTCCATCGACACGCTGATAATACATCATGCTGCGGGTTCCATCGGGGGTTACCCCCTCGAAGAATTTGCCCTGGCGTGAGGATTGGCCAGTGTAGTTTTTCATAACCCACTCACTGGACGAGCTGTATAGAATTGTGCCGGTGTCATCCAGGAGCATGCCCTCACCGTTGGTATCAGACAGGCTGATCAGCGAATCGATGATCGACTTGGAAAACGGGTTGGTGAACAGGTCTGTCCGGCCAACCAGAACACCCACGCGATTGTTGGAGGCATCCCTTACCGCAGCCAGGAAGGACAGCCGCGCCGCCGAGCCTCCCACCCTGGGAGGCAGGGTGTATATCGGCAGCGGCTCACCCCTCAAAGCCAGGGTGATGCCCCTATTTTCTTCGTCAGATGCGTAAGCCGAATAGAAATCGGGTTCCGGGTAGCCGGTCACAGATCGACCGTTGGCATCCAAAAGGTAAAACTCACTAAAATATGGAATGGTGCGCAGGTTATCGCCCAGCAGGATATTCTTTTCAGATAGTGTCCCTTGTGTCCAAATTGGGTCTTTGGCGAGGATTTCGATCAGTTTTTGACCGGTCTCCAGGAATGAGGGCACATTATTGGCAACCATGCTGGCAGTGCTTTCAAGGCGATCATTCAACATGAAGGTGGCAGCCCGTCCAGCCACCACCCAATCGCCAGCCATTAACCCAACCACGATAACCACTGCCAGGGGTGCCAGGCTGTAGAGGACGCGGCTCTGCAGGCGGAGCTCGACCGGGGAAGGCTTTAATGGACCGGGCAAACCCCACAGCCGGGGAAAGATAATAACAACAATTTCGGAAAGTATGCCCCCAACCAAAAGCTGAACACCAACAGTGATTGACGAAAGTTCAACTTGCGACAGAGCGATATCCAGACGACCGGCCAGGCTGCCGGTGGAGCTAAAGGTGACGTCGAGAATAAAAATCAGAGGATAGGCTAACCCGAACAACAGGGTGGAAAATAACGGGTGGCGTAAGAGACGGAATATCCAGGTGCGATAACGCTGGTTGAAAGCTGCACTAAGCAACGCAGCCAACAATCCATATTCCAGGGGAGTGAACGGGCTATGCGTCGCCAGCAGGGCAAGCATGAGGCCTGAAAGTATGCCCAAACCGACCGCGGGGAAAATGCCGAGTAAGCCGGCAGCCAACACCCAGGGTGTAGCTGCAAATATCGGGATGGCCATCTTGCTCAAGATCACAGCCTGATCGGATGAGAATATATTCTCAATAACGGGAAGGCTGACCGCGAACAGTAAATTGGTCAGAAATAGTAAACCCAATATCCCGATGAATATCCCCCTGTGTAAACGCGTCCAGTGTTTGTTTAGCTTCCTCCAGCGGAAAAGCAGGAGGATCAATATGCTTAATAAAAATAGCCAGCCCACCCACCCAATTAATTCTTGAGGTTGATCGACGTAGAGAGGATTTCCAAGCAGGGTGAAATCAATGACCATATCGGTGGTATAACATTTAGGGTTTAACTGAAATGATTATAGCATGTATGTCGGTGACCTATTATAGCTAGTGAAGAACTTCTTTAGCTACATTACCAAATTGTAAGTTTATACCCACTCAATCGTCTCATGCGTCGCAAGAGTCAGGTCTGAGTAAAAGCCCCGCCGATACTCCGGTAGCAATGCCGCCAGGATGTACATGGCTTCGTCAGTCATCTGACGCAACATCTCCCTCCCAGCCCGCTGACCCATGTCTCTAAACCGAAATGGAACCCCAAATTTCACATTTGCACCTGGTTCGCGCCAGCGAGGCAAGATGGGTAAGGCAGGGAACCCAATGGTCCCATCGATCGCCACGGGCACAATCGGCACGGATGCCCTGGTTGCCAGGTATGCGATGCCCACCTTACCCTGGCGCAACTCAGGACCGCGATGGGCCTCGGGTGCCACCAGGATGATTTCACCTGCTTTTAATACCTCCATCGCACCCTGGATGGCGCGCCGGTCTATTTCCTCACGCTGCACCGGGATCACGCCATAGATTCGCGGAAAAATTCCCACAATTGGATAATCGTAGACTTCGACTTTTGCCATCGGAACTATATTACGCGGTAAGGAATGCAGCACCACAAATGGATCAACGAAATTAATGTGGTTGATCATTAAGATCGCCGGACCCTTTGCTGGAACATTCTCAATCCCCTCGACATGATCTACCTTTACCAGGAGGGTGAACCCAATCAGGCGCAGCAAGAATCGCATGAGGCGCCGGCGAGGTTCCAGCCGGGCATGATTATATCCCGTAGAAGACCAGACCGATGAGCTTTGGCTTTTCGGGGTCACGCAGGTCCCCCCGACGATTGATAGATACCGTGATATTCTGATGGAACAAGGTCTGCGATGGCGTGCATGATCAGATCAGCATTGGACTGTAATGCCGCATGGCGAGAGGCACCCTTACCCTCCACGAGTGGAAGGCTCAAGGGTTTCCCGATGCGCATTTCCAACACAGGCTTTTTTAGGTGGATTACCCGGGTGAGAAGGTCATCTGTTGTGCCTGTGATACCCACGGGAACGACCGGCACCCGAGTTTTATCAATGATATAGGCAACACCGGGTAAAGCTTTACGCATCCCCAGATCATGAGTGCGACCGCCTTCAGGCGCCAGCAGTAAGGGTTTACCAGAGTTCAAGACAGCGATCATCGTTTCGAGCAACGTGCGATCAAATTCGCCCCGATGGACAGGGATGCCATGGTAGAGGCGGACGAGCAGCCCCTGACCGGGCCTGTTCCAGATGTCGATGGCACCCGCTCCTTCTGGAGCAGTGGGCCAAAATGCCAGGATAAATGGGGGCTCGAAAAGGGAGACATGGTTGATGGTAATGAGATACGACCCACTTTGGGGGATATTCTCCCTGCCGATAATTTTAACCTTACCTAACAGGCGAAATACCAACCTAAAAATTGGACGCATGACACTTCTGGCAATCTGATTGCCAATGGGGACGGTATACCCGCTCATCTTCCGAAGACCAGATCTTTTGCCCGCTCAAGAACCTGATTGGCATCCAGCCCATCTGAACACAGAATGTGGGCATCCTTCGCCAGGCGCAGAGGAGCAACCTTGCGGTGTGAATCAATCTGATCGCGTTTACGCATGGCATGCAGGATTTGTTCATATTCTGCCGGCTCACCACGCAGGCGCAACTCCTCAAAACGGCGGCGGGCACGTTCCTCAACCGAAGCATCCAGGTAGATTTTCAGCTCGGCGTTTGGCAGCACGACCGTCCCAATATCACGCCCAACCATGACCACCTTACCGCGCTGACCTATCCGGCGCTGTTGGGCAGATAAAGCTTTGCGCACGCCAACATACGCCGATACCGGTGAGACATTACCATCGATTTCAGGCTGGCGGATATCCCAGGTGATATCCTGACCATCCACGATGACATCATAGGCGCGCCCATCATCGACAGACGGGGGGCGAATATCCATATGAGCCTGCTCAGCCAGGTGGGTAATGGTAATTTCATCACCAATATCCACTCCCCGTCTCAATGCCAACCAGGTGACGGCACGGTACATCACCCCGGTGTCGAAATATAAATATCCCAAAGCCTGGGCAAGCTTATGACCCAGGGTGGACTTCCCAGAAGCAGCCGGGCCATCAATGGCGATAATTTTTGGAATACCCATTCTGAATCTCAGCTTTGTATCATGAAATCAAGGAGTCGCATCCCCGGATGCAACAGAAGCTCCACCTGGGAAAATATCGGTGCGAGCCCACAGGATGATCTGGTCTTGAGCCAATAGAGCCTTGCGAAAAGCGAGCCAATTGACAAAGTCAGATGGGAGTAAGCCCTGCCAGTCCGGAGACAAGTGCCAAACAAAATCCTGCCCACGGTACTGCTGGGCCAACCTGGGTTCATCGGCACCTTTTTGGGTGATCACAACCGGGGGGGATTCAGTGGGTGAAAGGCTGGCTTCATAGCGTGCATTCGGAAAATCGCGCAGCGCCCACTGCAGGGCAGCTGAATCGGTCAATACCACCACTTCCAACTGGTCACGCAGACCTGTATTCCAGCTGGAGAGATCCGCCAGGGTCTGCTTAAGCAAATCAGCCTGACCAGTGGCAGGAATATGGCTCCACAATTCCTGGGCGCCGTTTTGGCGGACAATCGCCATCCCCCAGGTGGTTGAAGCCATGTACAAGCCCAGCATCACACACAAAGACAGGACGGCACCCAATTTACCCGTCCTGGCCGACCATCCAGCAATCACCAGCAGCACTGCAATTAACCCCAGGAGCAGGGCACCAAGGATGATACCCCAATACACCACCAGGTTTACCTGGTAACGCCCCATGGATAGGAAATTAAGCCAGCCGATAATGGCAAACAGGCTCAGGAGCAACGCCAGCCCAACCCCCACAAAATTACTTACCCTATCTTCGTCAAAGGTGAGCGAGCGGCTGATTTCAAGCGCGGCCAATGCCCACAATGGGACAACCGTCCAGGCAAGGTCACCCACCTGGCGACCAGCATAAAGCCAGGGAAGCAGGAAAGCCACTAAGGCTAAAAGGCTTAATCCCAGCATAATTTGGCGAGAATGCTGCTCATCGGATGAGCCAAACCAGGCATGGATTGCCCCAACTAAACCAAGAATAAGCACCAGGGGCTGGTACACCAACAGGCTGAGCGGCAGGCGAATGAGCGGGATTCCGCTTGATATTATCCAGGTCTTAAAATATGCCGGTATGGTCTCAGCCAAGCCTCCCAAACCCTGTGGTGCGCGTAAAAAAAGCGAGCCAGCAAACAGCAAGGTCAGGATAAGGGCAATTGCACCCGTCTTGATCGCTGGGGCAGGGAGCGAAGGCCTGGGGGCAGTTGCCACCGGTTGATCGGCGTCACCTGCCTCGGGTTGAGCTGCAACCGTTTTCCTGACCAGTAAACGGTACAATCCCCAGCCAATTCCAAGGATGAGCAACCCTTGCAAGAATGCCGGACCTGAGAGCAATGCCAACCCTGCGAAAATTCCAGCCCAGATCATGCGCCGGCTGCACAGGCCGGCAAGCGCTAAGAGTGTGAATGCCATGGCAGGCATCAGGCTGCCAGCTTGCCTGGAGAGGGATACCAGCCCAGGGTCAATTGCCAGGCCGAAGGCCATCACCATACCGGCACGCTTTAGATTGCTTGAATCTCCGAGCCACGGGCGGAAATAGAAGGGCAACCAAATGAGCAGGCTGCCCGCCAGGGCAGGGATGAAACGGGCAAGGAAATTGGTATCGCCAAGGATGGAAAATAGCTGGCTGGTAATCAGGATATATGCCGGCTGCGAGCCGACAGTAACTGCCTGACCACGCGCCAATCCAAGGGCCTGAAGTGCCCAGCCTGCCTCAGCCTCACTCAACGGTGCCACGCCCAACTGATAAAGCCGCAATCCCAATGCCAGCAGGAATGCCAGCCAATAAAATGTGCTTTCGGGGAGGATTTTATTTGCTTTCATTTTGATTCTCGAATTATCCGACCGTATTATACCGCCTACATTATTCACGATAAGTGTTATGCCGCTTTCCCCAACGATATATTATGGCACTCGATAGATGGTCATCTGCCCCTGGCTGAAGACGGATTGGAGCACCAGGCCAAACTTGCGCAGGGCTGCAGTGGGATTACAGGAGATCCCTGATTGGCTACACACATTTTGAATATAGGTCATCTCGGGCGAACCGAGAATGACATAGTTCACCTTCCATTTGTGCAATAAATCCAACATGGTTTGGGAATCTGAGGTGGTATAGATGGTGGCAATATCGGGCTCACGCTTACCCTGCTCATCGTAATTCCCGCGCCACTGGCTTTCATGCAGCGACCAACCCAAGACTGTCGGGAAGCCGGTAAAAGCGCTGACGCGCCCTTCATAATGGTACGACCCACCCCATGGAAATACACTCGGCGCTTCCAGGATGACAGGCACAGTTCCGGAAGGTAACCCTTGCTCTGCATTCAGATCGAGCCACTGGATGGCGGCCCAATCATCCGGGTTATTATTCGCAATCATGCTGGCCCCATCCAAATTAGCCGGGCCAGCAAACCCTGCCGCCCGGGTGGGGATTGCCATGAGGGGGTAAACCAGTCCCAAACCAATGCATAGCGTAGCGCCGGCAACAAAAAGGAGGCGCATGGCAGGTTTCTCAAGCCGGTCCAACAGCCACCAGACGCCATAGGCACTGGCACAACCCAGCATCACCCAGGCCTGGTAATAAAACTTGAACACGGTATTCATGCGCACCCCAAAACTATCGCGCAGATACAGAAACTCAACCACCAGAGTAAGTGCCAGCCCGGTAAATATGAGGATGAATACAAATGGCTCGCTGCTTAAGGCGGGCTGATGCGGCTGCTCTATTGGCTGCGGCTCTTCGGGGGCATTCCCTTTTTGTAACAGGCTGCCAACATTGGCAAGCACCAGAGCCAATAGTGCAGAAAGCAAGAGCATAAGCCAGGGATCGCGCAGGCGGGCGCTGATACTGGCGCCAAACGCCTGACCCAGGCTCATCCCTCCGAGTACAGTTTGAAGGGTGGCAGCCATAGGACTGTCGGGCGCCGGGTTGATAACGAACAGCACCAGGGCGATCAACAGCAGGATAAATAGATACATGCCAATACAGATCAGCAAGATGCGCCACCACCAGGTGAAGGCCGATTTCAACCGCTGCCCGCGCGGCTCACCAGGCTGGCGCAGGTAGGCGACCAGGAAACACACGATCAGGAAGATGAAGGTGCCAAACATGATCAGGTATTGGGGCAGGCGCGTGGGCGGGAAGACGTACGGTAGGATGCCTGCGGCTTGAGAGCTGAAGCTCAGATAGAAAAAGAAATACAACAACACTGACAGGATGCCGAGACCCACGCCAAGAATGAGCGAGCGGAAAATGATCGCGCGATCTAAATGCCCCTTTACAATCACCAGGCCCATCCCATATGCCAGCATAACCACTCCCAGGTAGATGGGCAGGTCCCAGGTGTTCAGGAAACCCAGCGCACCCAGGAGCAGGGCTGAAAAAATGAATAATAACCAGTCGTTATCGATGGCGAATGCCACCGGGTTCCACCACGGAGCGCTGGGTTGGGTTTCGGCCTCAGCTCCTTCAGTGGCAATAACCTGCTTCTGTGCAACCTGGCGCAGGAACAGGTTGAAGGCTAACCCGATACACAGCAGGACAAATGGCAGCGCCAGAACATGCGGATGGTTATCACCCAGCAGGAAACTGAAGAAGGGGAATTCGTCAATCGGTTGGGTGATAGTCTGGCCTAACAGACCCTGATCGGCGATGACACGCGAAGCCCGCCACCACCACAGGAAAATGTCTCCGGGATAGAACGATCCGGTCACATGCTCTGCAGCCAGCCCAGGGATATTAATCCACGCCCAGAAGCTGGCGGGCAAGATACCACTGGCATGCAGTGACTCAAGCACTCCTTCCAGGTTGCCCATCATGGTGACCAACAGCCCACCCAGCACGCCGGCTGCCAGGGGAGGCCCTGCGCCTGGGGCAGCTTCACCTTCCTTATGGCGCCTTTTGAGGCTGAACGCTACCAGGTTGTACACCACCCCAAAAGAACCGATCAAAGTGAGGGCAAAGAGCAGGGCATCGTACAGGTCAAATGCTACGCCGGGCACGGCACCTGAAAGGCGGGTGAGCATGGATAGCATCACATAGCCAAAATAATAGTATGAAATCCCAAAACCAGAGAGCCATGGGTCTAGGGGTGGGAAGTGTTCACTGCGCAGGATGGCATTTTGGAAGGCAGTCTCCATGAACTTTTCGCCCCCGGTATAATCGATCTTAAAAGGAGCATAAGCCCGCAAGACCGCCCAACCGACCAGGGCCAGGGTAAAAAGCACTTCCACAGTTACAACCATCTTCCACTTATCGCGCAGGAAAGCGCGAATGTCTGGTATCAACGCAGCCTTACGCAGGTAGAACCAGGCTGATAGGACTGCCAGCAAGATTACGGAGAGCAGGATGCCGGCCAGGTCATTGTTCAGTAAACCGGTGCTTGCCCCCACCCATAAAAAGTAGCTCACCAGCAATAAGCCCAAGGCTTTATTGAATGAATACCCCCGGTCGGGCAGCCAGCGGAAGATGCGCATGGCAGTGGGTAGTGCCAGCCAGCCCAAAATCTGCATCAACAGCCACCAGACCAATATTTGGATCATTGGATCACCTCGTAGATGACCGTATTCTCATCCCGATAGACTTCGTTCCATAAAATCCGGTTGAATGCCGGGAATTTATCCAACCCTTCTCCCGCATAGGTGACCTGTTCAAGCTGGCCGACGATGATATATCTGACCTGATACAGGTTCAGGAATTGTTTGGTGATATCCGTATTTACCGTGGTATAGAATTGGTTAATATCGAAAATTCGTTTGGTCACCCATTCAGGTGGGTTGAGGGCACGCTGTTGCTGTTGGTGCCACTCCCAACCAACCACGCCAGGAAAACCCGTATTGATGGTGAAGCGCGAATACCAGCGATATAAATTGCGTGAGTTGGCTTCAACGATCACCGGTGAGCCCTGGACGTTTTCCTGCATCCAGCGGATGGCGCGGTAATCCTGGCTCAAGTCCATATTGAGGGTGGTGGGGGCATTGGGATCGCTCGAATAACCAGTGGGATAATCCTCCACATAAGTGGCATACGGCATATAAGCCATCCCATCGAGGCTATGCGGTGCACTCGTCACCCAACGATCTTTAATTTTCGCAATGCTGCCATACAGGGTGAACAAAGCGGCAGAAAAGACCAGAAATCCGAAAACAATCCGCCAGGGTATGCGCCACCCGGGCAGCCACCGGCGTATAGGCTCCAATAACCAAGCAAGGGCAGCCGCGGCGCTGAGGGCGAACAATGCCCAGACATGCAAATAGAACTTGAACACGGTGTTCATACGCCCAATATCACCCCGGACAACCACCACTTCTACCATCATCGTGATCAAGAGGCCTGTACCCACCCAAAACAGGACCAGGCGCTTGACATCCGGCATCCCTGGGCGCAGCAGCAAAATCCCCGCCCAGGCAGCCAAAGGCAAGATAAACCAAGCCATGGCAGCCCCTCTGCCGATGGGCAGTTTACCAAGCAAGCTGATTTTATCGATCCCAGGGATCTTGATGCTGAAGAGCAGGCAGGCCAGTACCAGGATGACCCCGAGCGAGATGATCAGTCCGATGTATTTTTCGAGCTTGCGCAGCGAAACCAGCGGCGTGCTTGCCATCCACCCACGCGTTTCCCACACCATCCAGGAGATGATCACAAACAGGAACAGTCCCCAATGAGTGAAGTAAGACCAGAAGGGGGTATGTGTGCCCGTCCAGGGGATGACCGCGCTATAGGGTTGGGCATACCACAGCCGGTACGGAAGGTACAAGGCATAGGAGACCATCGCCAACAACAGCATCCCCAATCCGGCAACCACCAGGCGTTTTACCAGGGTAGGGATCTTGGGAAGCCAGGATAAGCGCCTTATATCCATATACCTGAATAATGCATATCCCAATACCAGCATCCCGATGGGCAAGTAGGTATAAATATCCGACAGATTGGTGGGGTACAGCGCTCCAATCGCCAGCCCGCCCAGGATAATGCTCCCAACCCCCGCACCAACGCTCCGCCAGTGGGCTTTCCCCAACAGTATCGCCACCACCCAGGTGAGCGCCAGCATAGCAATCGCCATGGCAATCATGTGGGCATGCAGGTCGGCATACAGGAAGGTGAACATGGGGAATTCGGTGATCGGCTCCACGTCATTCTGAGCAGGGATGGCCCGGCTGGGCAGCCAATACCAATCTGCCAGGGAGTAGGGCAATTGGGCACCATGGAACAGGGCATTCCAAAGCCCCACCGGTAATCCCACCAGGCGGGTGAAGAAACCGGTACTGTCGGTAAGACCACCCGGCACACCCAGTGACTGCCAGCCTTTCAGAATCATGCGCAGCGTACCCAGGTTACCCAATACTGCCATCCCCAATGCGGAGGCCAGACCAATCGCATAAGGACTGTTAGTGGAAGTGGGTGGCGGAATTTCATCTTCTGGCAGAGCTTGAGCAGGTGGTTGTTCATCGCCTGGCACAGCTTGAGCGGCTAGCTGCTCATTCCTTGGTGAAGCTTGAGCTAATTGCTTCTCATTATTTTTACCCCGCAGGTGAGTGAGGTTATAGCCAATAGAGAAGGCTCCCATGGAGACCATACTGAACAGGGTGGGGAGGATGAGGTTATAGGCAAAGGATGGCACGATACCCAACCACTTGACCAGCACGCCCACAAAAACATACCCCCAGTAGTAATAATTCATGTACCCACCCGCGTACCAGGGGTCATAGGGTGGAAAGGTGGTGCTCTTCAGCATCGCATTGAAGTAGGAAAAATCCATCGGCTTTTCTCCACCCTTCCACGGGTGCCACAGGTCGGGGTTACCCAGGCGGATGAAGAGGAAAACCAGGAAGAAAGCCAGCACGAGCCCTTCGACGATCAGGAAGAACCTGCGTTTTTCACGCCATTCCTGACGCAGTTCATCCCGCTGGCGGTAAGCCAGCCAGGCGCCAAGCGCGGCTATGATCATGATCACGCTGCTGATGGAGAGACGGCTGAAGGGGATATTAACCGAGCCCGCTATCCAGGTGAGGTAGGCCAGGATCAACATGCCTGCCGTGCGGGCGAGGGGATAGCCATGATCGTGCAGCCCGGGCATGAGGATACGCAGGAGTGGATATACCAACCAGCCCAGGATACTCACGCTGAGGTACCAGAGGATGACCCCCAGCACCGGATAACGATTCTGCAGAGCCTGGGGGTTAAATAATTTAGACCAGGTGCCCCCAACCGTCTGGGCAACTTCACGCTGTTCGGGCAAATCCATATTGGCAGGGTGGTAGGCAGCTTTCTTGGGGGTCACCCGCACGATTTCAGAGAAATTGGCCTGGCTGAGGATACGGCGTGCCTGGGAAGAGGCATAGGCCTCCGTCTTGCGAAAGACAAGCACTTTGGGGTGGTCATAGACCGTGAAGGCTTCTTCAGCAAACTGGTCGTTGATATTGAATGAACCGAGAGAGGGATCCGATTGGAAAACTGCCACGAGTTCGAACCCAAGGTCTCCTTGGAACATGCCGGGTTGGGCGACGCTATAGCACCACTGGATGGTTTTATCGTCCGGGCAGCCCAACAGGTGCCGGTAATGCAGGGTGGACATCGGGAAACGCTCCGGAATGCGCGGCAGCGAACCCCACTGGCGGTTGGAGCTGATCAGCAGGTACTCGGATTGGTTGTATACATCGATGAAATGCTCCAGCTTAGCTAAATTGTCATCGGTATACATATTAAAATTCAAGCCAGCCTTATAGATCCCGCTGAAGGCGTCATAGTTCTTCAGCCTCAAGGGTAAACCATCATCCCAATCACCCTCGTTGGCGACGGCTGATCCCTGGACAGTGACAATGCCTTCACCTGATTGCAACGCCAGCGACAGGCCATAGGTCTGGCCTTGTTCCAGGGCGAGTGGACGATCGAGCGTCATCGTATAGCCTGCACCAAAACCATTGAATCCAGCGGTGAGGTCTGCCGTGAGGCTGGCAGCTGCCCCGAGCTGGTTATCTCCGGGAGGCGTGATGGTGAGTACCAGGGTTTGCGAGCCGGGGAGTGAAGTCTGGTCGATCACCTGGCTCAAGGTGATCGATTGAAGCACTCCGGTTTCCTGGGGAGTGATAGTAATAGTATAGGCTGAGTCTGAGCGCAGTAAGCATTGCTCTGGGGTCGGCACGGATTGCGTGACCAGCTGAGTGGAGGTCTGCAAGGTTACAGCCACCGTACCGCACAGATCCAAAACGCGATTCTTTTCGCTGAATTCCAATACCAGGGTATAGGACTCGCCAACCTCCACACTGACCGGGGTATTAAAATCCAAAATGTAATTTTGGTTGGACGAAGCACCAGACAGGGCAGGGGTGACCGTCACGATGGATGAACTCAATGTTACAGCACCGTCAAGGGTGGTCGAGAGAGACATGATCGAGACAACCGGCTGCGCCCCGCGCGTATCGGCAACATGCGCCAAATAGACTTCATTCAAGGTCCCGCTTGTCTGGGCAGTGAAGCTCGTATGATACGGCAAGCCGACCTGGATCGTACTGCCATAGGGGACTGAAAGGGGCTGGTTATGGCCTCCATCCTCAGTCTGGATGTGCAGGTTGATGGGGCCGGGGATATTCTGATAAATCCACTCGGAGGCAGCCACGCGCGTGATCGGGCGGGTATAGATCAGGCTGAATGCCAGCGCCCAGGCGAAGGTGGCGATGAGCACAAGGCTGCCGAGCAAAATGGATGCTACTCGAGCCCACTTCACCGTGGCCGGTTGTGACTCGCCTGCCTGGTCATCACCTTGCTCGCGCTTGTTGCGGCTCCTGCTGCTGCTCCTCCTGCTGCGCAGATTCCAGAGCTCAACCAGACCCCAGGCGGCATAGATTGCCAGAATGGGGTAGGTGGGCATCTGGTAGCGCATGGTGGGATTGAACATCAACGACTGCCAGACGAAGTAAAACCCACCCCATAACCACAACACCACATGGCGCTGCCAATCGCCTTTGAGCATGCGCCAACCCGCCCACAAGAAACCGGCCAAAGCCAGGATGCCGAAGGGAATCCCCAGGCCCCATTCGAGCATGTTTTGAGCAGAGAACCACACCGGGCGGCGCGCCCACTGCAAGGAAGGTGGGAAATCGATATCCCCGGCTGCCTGACTGCGCTGTTCCCTGATATTGGCCACCCATTGGGGGTTGGGTTGCAAGCCGAAGAAACCAGGCCCTAAAAAAGCATACGGCTGCAGGATTCGAAAGACCAGGAGGCTGACAAATGCCGCCATGCCGAGGTACAGCATAGCGTTCATCAGCCAGTGCGAGCGTTCCTGGGCAGGCTTGCGCCAGATGATCACCCCAAAGGCGACCGGTAACACAAAGGCAACCGGAGCAGAATTCAGCTTGGAGGCAACGGCCAATCCCAGGGCGACCCCGAAGGCGATGGAGAGCACAAAAAATGGGTGCCTGATCAGCGCAATCAGGCGAGAAGAAACCGTTTGAGGCTGACTATTATCCTCTTCATCCGGTGAAGGATCGGCGGGGTCATCTGGGCTACTCCTCTGGGCGGCTACGGAATCATTCTTCGCCAGGCTCACCCTTACGGCAAAATAGATCGCCAGCAAGGTGAAGAAGCTGGAGAAGGTATCCATGGTGAAGAAATGAGATTGCTGGATATTCAACACGGTGAAAGCGGCAAAGGCGGCTGCCAGTAAACCCACCGGTTTCTTGAAAAGGCAGGCGCCAATGGCATACACCAGGATCACTGAGAATAAATCCACCAGGGCTGAAAGTACTCTTCCGACATCCGTCATCTCATTGAAGCCCGAGTGACCGTACCACCACTGCGCGATGTATCGAGTGACGAACATAGGCAGCGTGCCATATACGTAGAACGAATGGCCGCGGTTATTGGGGTTGAGCGGCGAACAGGAAGCATCAAAATAACCACCCCATTCCTTGCAATCGGGGTAGGTGTAGGTGGGGCCCTCCCTCCAGGGATTATTAGCCGTATTAGGGGGTGTCCCCAGAACTTCGGGTGAAGTACCGATCGGCTGAATGTCTGCCCCGACCCAGATCAGGTGGCGCTCGTCGGGGTGGAGGTATTGGTAGTCACCCCAGCGGATACCTACAAACCGAAACCAGCCTCCAATGACAAGGACATATAGCAATAAAACGTCATAAATCAAAGGAGTCGCCCAACGGATTTTCTTCTTTGGGGCTGGCTCGGGGAGCTTTTCTGGCATCAGATCAGTCATAATGAATATTTCATGTACTCAGAATAACAATTGATATTAATAATACTATTGCAAAAAGATAATGCCTCAGGGTGGGGTGACCTCGCCAGGTACTGGGGCGCCGACTGGGATGGACGAAGCTTCGGGAACCATGTAGATATAAAAATCCTTACCCACCTTTGAGGCATAATTCGAAACCGTTCCCTGTGGGAATAGCTGGTAGAGCAAGTTTAAATCATCCTGATCATTCGGATTCAGCAGGAACATCTTGGGCTGGGGGAAATTCAACGTGGCGGAGATTTGATCGGGTGGGATGGCAAAATCGCGGGTCGGGTTGCCCGCAATCATTCCAACCAGGCGCGTATCCACCCAATATGGGTAAGGCACTACGTAGGCATTATTCGTACCCCCATACATGTCGCCAAAATCGTGGATTACTTTCCCCATCTCAGACGTATTCCATGAAGAGAGCTGATACGCCCGCCGGTACTGGGAGAACACCAAATCATAATTTGCCAGGGCAGAAATTAAAATCAGGATGAGCGATAACCCCCAGGCAAGCCTGGTACCGGCTTTGGAAGGGTTGGGCTTCTCTACGGCAGATATCAAGCCGTCCAAAGCGATGGCAACGATTAAAAATACCGGCACCATGGCTCCAGCCGCCCGATTCAAGGCCGGGTTCTCATCCGGAAAAGCCAGTGAGAGGATGGATGGCAGCATCAGCAGGGGTACCGAGACCAGCAGGAACAGGTCTTGCCATGTGCGCCGCCTGATATAGCGAACGAATAACAGGATCACTCCCAGGAGGTACAAGGCAGCTGAAACGACATCCAGCGCCGGACTGCCGGTGACCGAATGGACCCAGATATTCCCATCCGACCAGAAGTACATGCTGGAAGCGTTCCACAAGTTTTGCAAAAATATCATGCCAGCTGGTCCGGGCAAGGGGCGCTCTGTAACACCCAGGCGTGAAAATGCCCGAAAATCGAACAGGGTGGGATATTCGAGGGCGAAACGCAACAGTGGCAGGAAGATGATCAGCGAGATCAGAGCCAGAACAAGCAATCCTGAGATGACCTGCAAACGCTTGCCCCTGGCCAGCGGGTGCAGTAAATACAGGCCCACCGCCACCAGGATGACAATGGGAAGGATGCGGATGGGAGTATATCCATGCAGGCCAATCCCCAGTGCCAAACCAGACAGGATAAAATCGTTGCGCCGGGAGGTACGCAAACCCCGGACCAGGTAATACAGCGCAGGGGCAACAAATAGTGGGTAGAGTGGGAAACGCAGCCCCACGCGTGAGATGATGTTCGGCCAATAGCCAATCCCGGCAAATAACATGGCCAATAAGCCGATCCTGCGGCTGCCAAGTTCCTTACCAAGCAAGTAGAGGTACGGCAGGGTCAACAACCCCGCCAGGATGGTGCCGATCTTCAGGCTTAGAAATGAATAGCCCGTTTGGAATACATCGATGATACCTGCCGTCAGGTATATCTGGATGGCTTCACGCCCGGTGTTGCGCGGGAAGAAGATGCTCGTTTGCCCGTGCAAGACGTCCCACACATCCAGCAGCTTCTCCGCATGGTCGCTGACCATTTCAGGCGGTACTTCGGTAAGGCGATAGGTGCGGAAGAAAACCACCAGCACCACAGCCGCCAAGACCAGCAAGCTCCAAGCGGAGATGGAAAACTTCCATGGCAGGTGCAGGTGTTCTTTTACCCAGCTCCACCAGCCTATGAAAGGATATTCTCCCTGCCAAAATGCCAGCAGGGTGAAAATGATCGCCAGGATCCACAAGCTGACATTCAGCGTGGTGAACTCATTACCACCCAAGGTGAGGAAAGCCACCAGGGCAAGCGGCAGGCTGATATACAGCCACCTGGAGCGCACACGGTAGTCCTCGGGGTGGTCTTCAGCGGCGGGCAGCTCAGCTGGAACCCACTCGTTCCTCCAGCTAACCCAAACCAGCCAGCCTGCAGCCAAACCATATAGAATTACACCCAGGACCCAGCTGCGGTTGGGGCGGGGCAGCAGGGCAAGCTGGGCCACCAGGGCAAGCCCAAGCGCCAGCAGTGAACGCCAGGGTAATTTAATCCGCGGGGGGACATTTTGCGCTTCTTGAGCAGGAGCAGGTTGTTCTGCGACACTCTCGGGTTGCTCCTGTGCCGCGTCTATGGGCGGTGGTGATATTTCGGGTGTTTCTTGAAGTGCAGGAATCGCTAAAAGCTTCCCTCGAAAGAGGGACTTAATAAAATCCAGAACCGTCGGCTCACGGTTCATGCTTTTTCCGCCAGGACGATCAGGCTCTCACCCATACGGAGGGGAATAATACTCCATCCAAGAACAGCTTGCAAGCCCCCTGGTAAGCCGAAGAATAGTTTCTGCAGGAGAATGGGGACGGACGGAATATATGGGGCATCCCAAAATCCATCCGAGAAAACCTTACGGGCTCGCAACCCATTCAGGCGCAGGCAGGCGAGCCACTCTTGCGGGGGTTTCATATTGATGTGGGTGGGATCCTTATAACCGATCCAACCGGTCTTTTTTCGCATGCGCATAGGCGAACTTAAATTGGGAGTGGCCAGGATGAGCAGCCCGCCGGGTTTCAGCACGCGGCTCATCTCGCTAATTGCCTGTTCCGGGTGGCTTAAATGCTCCACTACATGTTTGGCAATCACAATATCGAAGGCCGCCACTGGAAAGGTATATATCGCATCGGCTGAAAGCAACACAAAATGCCCCTGAGGCACGTTGTGCTTTGCCTGGGATAATGCCCACGGGTTGATATCACTGCCGAACACCTGGTACCGATCGGTCAGCCAGCTGAGCAGATGACCCATCCCGCAGCCCAGCTCCAACGCCCTTCCGCCGGGTGGACCATGCCGGCGGGCAAGCCTGGCATAATAGCGATTCGACCACCAATACTGGCTGTAACGGGCAAAGTTTACCTGTGCATACGGACCCGTTGAAAAGTATTCCTGATTAAAAGGATGATTGGTGGAATCGGCTGGTTTCATGATGCTCAAACACTTCTGGCAATATAGAAGGTGAATGTCCCTTCAGGATCTGGCTGGGCAAGCGCATGCCGTTTCACCAACCGCTCCGTCAGGTATAAATTCCACCGCCAGGGAGCGATGATCCAACGCTTGCTGAGCCAATGGGGCAACAGGGTGGGGGCACCGAAATAATGACCCCATTCCAGCATGCGCATCGCCTGGGGCGAAAAATAGTGCCACCACTTCTCCAGGTGGAAGCCGGCCTGTTCCAGCCACTTTTGCCAGACATCCGGCCAATCCGCATGCTCGACGCGTGACATGCGTTGGAACCAACCCGTATAAGCACGCCCAGCTCCAGTCATACTTATCCCTCCCAGGAATTTGGGGATGGAAAGCTCGCTCAAGTAGCGCGGGTTGGGTACACAGAACAGGAAAGGCGCACCGGGTAGAAGCACCCGCCTCAGTTCAGCCAGCACAGCCTGTACCTGGGGAATGTGTTCCAGGACTGAATTACTGAGGGCACTGGCGAAGTGACCGCTTGGGAAGGGTATTTTCCCACCATCCGCTTGCACAAGCGAACTATACCCGCTGGCTCTGGCTGCCTGGTGAATAGGACCAGCCCACGGGTCCAACCCCACATCCAGCTTGCGGTCAAAGGCCACCGTGGCAAAATGGCCGTCTCCACATCCCAGGTCGAGTGTGGGTGCCGGCAGCTCGAGCCCCTGATAAAACTGGGCTTCCACAGCCCGTAGCATGGCACGGAAATAAGGCAGTTCACGCAGGTTCAGCCAGAGAAAGTCTTTTTGGGTGGGCATTATGGATGAGCAGAAAGTAATGAGTTCTTAGTGAAAAGGGCAATCAGGTTCCAAAGAAAAAGGCAAATATCAAATCGGCTCACGTGCCAGATTTTCTTTCCTTCGTCAGCTCTTGAAAAACGGCTTCATACTCTTCCGCGATGTGCTGGGATGAAAAGCGCTTGATTACATCATCCACATCGCCTTTAAACTGTGCGGGATGGTCAAGCACATCATTAATTGCCTCAGCCAATGCTTGAGGGTCAGCGGGAGGTACCATGCGCCCCATGCCGGTCATCATCACCGGCTGGCGCACACCGGGCAAGTCGGAGGCCACAACCGGCGTACCGCAGGCCATTGATTCCACCTGCACGATACCAAACGACTCGGTGGAGTTGGTACTTGGCAGAACGGTTACTTCACATTGCTGGTAAAACGCAGACAGTTCTCCAGCAGGCAGGATTCCCAGGAATGTCCAATGGTCTCCCAATGCCTGGATCATGGGCTTCAGCCGGGCGGCATATTCTTCCTCTCCCAAGACGTTTTTATATTGCCCAACATGCAATACATGCGCCGCAGGGTGTTTTTTGATGATCTCGGGCATCGCCTGCACCAAATACTCCACCCCTTTCTCGGCTGCCAAGCGGGCAGCCATCCCAATGATGCGCTGCCCCGGTTCCAACCGGGCTTCATGCCTTAACCCCTCCACATCTGCCGGAGTGGGTGGTACCAGCTCAACTGGAGGAGGAATCGCACGAATTTTAGGGAGGTAACGACGTAAAAAGGTGGATTCTTCGGCATAATCCATCGTGTTCACCACCACCTGGTCCGCTGACCCCATTGAAATTTTATTGGCCAGGTGGGAAACCTGGTTGGCAATCGAATGGATGAAACCGCGCGGCAATAACAAGTCACAGTGATAGGTCAGCACGATGGGCTTATTCAACAGGCGGCAGATCAGGGCGATATAGGCAGCATCCAGCTGGGGCAGATGCAGATGGACGATATCCGCACGGCGAATATTAACCCAGGCCCAGTAGAACATGCCCGGCATGAGCACTCCCTTGCTGACTCGCATCCACACACGCGGGCGGATGACCTGCACCCCATCGCGTGACTCGCGCGCCGGCAAGTGGGGGTCATAGCGCGAGGTCAAGACCGTCACCTGATGACCACAATCCACCAGGGCGCGCGCCAGCCTTTCAGCGTAGATGGTTAACCCTGAGTAATGAGGGCGGTAATAGGTGAGGCAGGTTAATATCCGCATGACAATACCAAGGACGCACAAAGCCAGGTAAAAGTTTCAGCCATCCTGGCTGGTTGGCTTTTCTTCAGATTTCATCTTTCCGAGACGTGTATACAGGCTGGAAAGCGATTCGCCGTCTTTATATAATCCATACCCACCGATCAGACCGGTGACGATATAGGCAGAGAAATGCACAGCTAATGCGAACGCCGTTGCAGGAGATGCATCCACCCCAAACACCACCAAGGCACCTACCAGAACCGCTTCAAATACCCCAATCGCACCCGGTGAGGAAGGTGCGGCTATCCCCAACGCCCCCACCCCTAAAGCAAAAAGCACCCACAGCAGGCTCGGTTGCAGGAAAAATGCCCGTAGAAACAAATAATACTGCAAAACCGCAATTAACCAATTAATCCCCTCCCAACCCAAGGCGCGTATGAAAAGCCTGCTATCTGTGATGATGCCGAGGCCATCAAAGAAAGCCTCTACACGATGCCCGGCAAGTTTGTTTAGCAGACTCCAACGCTTTCCTGCCTTGTCAATCCAGACGAGCACGTTCTGCCGGTTGCGAGCCAGGATATAGACCGCACCCAAGCCCACCAGGACGATAATCCCGGTGATAATGGCAGCCTGCTTCGCCCAGGGGATGCCGATCACGAAGGGTAGCGTGCTGATAAACAATCCAACCGCGATTGCAAGATCCAGCAGGCGCTCGATGAGAATTGAAGGGATTACCTGCCAAAAATCTAAATGCGCTTTACGCCCAAGCAAAAAAGCCCGGCCGATCTCACCCAGCCGGAATGGCAGGATATTATTAAGCAGGTAGCCTTCATTAATCGAAATAAATGTGTCTTTATAGGAGGCTTTGTTTTGCAGCAATGTACGCCAGACGAAACCTCGCGCCAGCAGCCATAAGACCTCAGATAAGATGCCTGCCAATAAGAAGCGCACGTCTGCCTGCCGGATCGCCTGGCCAAACTTCCGCAAGTCAAGCATGGAAAAAACAATCGCCAAGGCTGCCAGGCTGACGATCAGGCCTGGCAGGATACGCTTCCAATTATTCCTGGTGGAAGAGATAGTGATCTTACTCCTCCCCGATGCGTAACACGGCCAGAAAAGCTTCCTGGGGGATTTCAACGTTCCCGACCATCTTCATGCGCTTCTTGCCGCGCTTTTGCTTTTCCAACAGTTTCTTCTTACGGCTGATATCGCCACCGTAGCACTTGGCGAGCACATCCTTGCGCATGGGTTTAATATTGGCGCGCGAGATGACCCGCCCGGCTGCATAGGCTTGAATGGGTACAAGGAACAGCTGGCGGGGGATCAGCTCTTTGAGCTTGGTGATCACCGCCTGCCCTTTGTGATAGGCATCGTTGCGATGGACAATGGTCGCCAGGGCATCCACCGGTTCTTCATTAACAAGAATCTCCAGTTTGACCAGGTCATCCGGTCGATATTCGGCAAATTGATAGTCCAGCGAGGCATAACCGCGTGTGCGCGACTTCAATAGATCGAAGAAATCGATGATCAGCTCAGAGAGTGGGATTTGGAAATTGAGCTGTACCCGGTTGGGGGCAGGGTAATCCTGCGAGGTAAAAACCCCGCGCTTTTTCTTGGTCATCTCCATGATCGTCCCATAGAATTCTGTGGGGCTGAAAATCTCAATGTTCATCCAGGGCTCACGGATCTGTTCGATCAGCATCTCATCCGGCAGGTCAGCCGGAGAGTCGATCAGGATGGTCTCGCCGGTATGCAGCACCACTTCATATTCGACGGAAGGTGACGTGACGATGATATCCAGGTCATACTCGCGCTCCAGGCGTTCCTGGATGATCTCCATGTGGAACATGCCCAGGAAACCACAGCGGAAACCAAAGTTAAGCGCCTGTGAAGTCTCAGGCTCGAAGATCAGCGAGGCATCATTGAGCTGCAGTTTTTCCAGGGCTTCCTTCAGGTTGGCGTAATCCTCACCTTCCACGGGATATATACCCGCGAAAACCATCGGTTTAGCCTTACGGTAACCCGGCAGCGGCGCATCAGCTGGACGGGCGGTATTGGTGATCGTATCACCCACCCGGCACTCATGTACAGTCTTCAGACCGGTGGCAATGTAACCCACCTCACCTGCCTCCAGGTTTACGACGGGGCGCAAATCGGGGGCAAAGATACCGATCTCCACCGGCTTGACATCGAAACCGGTTGCCATCAGGTGCAGGGTATCGGTGTGATCGATCCTTCCATCCATCAGGCGCACGTATGCCACCACTCCTTTATAGGAGTCGTAATGCGAGTCAAAGATCAACGCCCGCAAGGGGGCAGCCTCGTCACCTTTGGGGGGTGGGACCTCGTGGACGATGATTTCCAGCACGGCCTCGATATTGGTGCCTTCCTTGGCAGAGATGCGGATGATTTCATCGGGCGGTGTACCGATCAGGCTGCTGATGTCCTGCGCCACCTCATCCGGTCGGGCGGAAGGCAGATCAATCTTATTGATGATGGGGATAATTTCCAGGTCGGCTTCCAGGGCACTGTAAAGGTTAGCCAGGGTTTGGGCTTCAATCCCCTGGCTGGCATCCACCACCAATAACGCGCCTTCACAGGCTTCCAGAGCGCGGCTAACTTCATATCCAAAATCCACATGCCCGGGGGTATCGATCAGGTTTAGCTCGTACTCTTCCCCATTTTTAGCCGTATAGCTCATCCGCACCGCCGAAGCTTTGATCGTGACACCTTTTTCACGCTCAAGCTCCATGCTATCCAGGATTTGCTCCGTGGTATCCCGCTCAGAGACGGTACCGGTGAGGTGAAGCAAACGGTCTGCCAGGGTAGACTTACCGTGATCGATATGCGCGATGATGCAAAAGTTACGAATATGTTCCGAGGTCATTGACGCGGCATAGTATAACCGATTTTACCTGCCGGTAGATAGACCCACTGTTCCCCCTCATTCACTTGTGGCTGGCACCACCGAATCGACTAATTCCACGATCGAAGCAACCTGTTCGCCCGAAGTTTCCAGCCAAGTCAGAAACTCCACATTCCCCTTGGGTCCTTTCAGGGGTGAGCGGATCAACCCCCTCACGTTGTATCCATAGTCGCGGGCAAAACTCAGTACATCCAGCAGCACCTGGCGGTGGATCAGCGGGTCGCGGATCACACCTTTATTCCGCCCCACAAGCTCACGACCAGCTTCAAACTGAGGCTTGATCAGGGCGATCACCGACCCTTTTACATCCTGCCCAACATCAGACCCGCCGGACAACCACTGCATAACCACTGGCAACAAAATCGTTATGGAAATAAAGGATACATCCATGGTGATGATACCCACTGGCTCGGGTAAGTTTTCAAGAAAGCGGGCGTTAGTCTTCTCCAGCACCACCACGCGTGCATCCTGGCGCAGCTTCCAATCCAACACACCCCGACCTACATCAATCGAATAAACCCGGGCGGCACCATGCTGTAGCAGACAATCGGTAAAGCCTCCAGTGGAAGCGCCCACATCGGCGCAAACACAGCCGTGGACGTCCACCGCAAAAGCCTGCAAGGCTGCCTCAAGCTTCTCACCTCCGCGCGAGACGAAGCGCGGCCCCTGCTCAATTTCCAATTGCACATCCGGGGGTAGGTTGGCTGCCGCCCTCAGCACCACCTCGCCATTCACCCTTACCTGCCCGGCCATCACCAGGCGCTGGGCCAGCGTTCGGCTATCTGCCAGGCCGCGTTCCACCAAAAGCACATCCAGGCGATCTTTTCTCATACGCATATCTTACTCGAGATTCTGTTTTCCTAAATTGACGATTCTCAGGTAAACTAATATGATTAGCGTATGTCCAGTACTGGATTCTTACCACTCCTCAAAACCATGCGCCCCCGACAGTGGGTAAAAAACGGGCTGCTATTCATTCCATTGATCTTCGACAAGCAGCTTACCAACTGGCCCGCGCTCGGGCGTATCATCCTGGGATTCATGCTGTTTTGCTTGCTGTCCAGCCTTATTTATATCATCAATGATCTGGTGGACCTGGAAGCTGACCGGGTGCATCCAATAAAAAGCCAGCGCCCGTTGGCTTCTGGCAGGTTGAAAATTTCCACCGCCCGCAATACAGGCATCGTGCTGGGCCTGGTCATATTCATCGTCGCACCTTTGTTGTCCCTCACCTTCGCCCTGATCGGACTGGCCTACCTGGTACTCAACCTGGCATATTCTGCCTGGCTTAAACACCAGCCCATCCTGGATGTAATGATCCTGGCAAGCTTCTATGTGCTGCGCGTGGGTGCCGGGGTCTCCTTGATCTCTGTTCACCGTTTTTCTCCCTGGCTGTATGTTTTCACCACTTTCCTGGCGCTTTTCCTGGGGATTGGCAAGCGGCGCGCCGAACTGAGCCTGCTGGCTGACGAGGCTAATTCGCACCGTAAGTCACTGGCAAGGTACACTTTGCCATTGCTCGACCAGCTCATCCTGATCGTCTCCGGTAGTGCCATCATCACCTACAGCCTGTATACGTTTTCAGCACCAAATATGCCAGCGAACGACGTCATGATGCTGACCATACCTTTTGTGATCTATGGCATCTTCCGCTATCTGTACCTCCTGCAAGTCAAGCATTTTGGGGGTGAGCCCGAGGAAGTACTCCTGACGGATCGACCACTCCAGGCAACCATCCTCTTATGGATCCTGGCGGTGTTAGTCGTATACTACCTGGTCCCTGGGTAAGTGACTCTCGTGGGGTAAAACGCGATGCCTGCCTTCTCGGCCTCTGCTCCTGGAAAAGTGATCCTGTTCGGTGAACATGCGGTCGTTTATGGACGACCGGCGATCGCTGTCCCGGTTCTGCAGGTGCGGGCGAAGGCAATCGTGACCGTCGACCCACGCAGTTTCCCTGGTTTGGTGAAATTCCTGGCGCCAGACATAGGGTTGGAAACCTCTTTATATGATTTACCGGAGGATCATCCCCTGGCAGCGGTGATCCTCAAGGCGGGGGCTGCTTTAAAGCTCAGCCACATACCGGCGTGTAACATTAAAATTACCTCTACGATTCCAATCGCCGGGGGGATGGGCTCTGGTGCGGCGGTATCAGTGGCAATCCTGCGGGCATTTTCAGCCTCCTTAGGTCACCCACTAAGTGATGAACAGGTTTCTCAGCTGGCTTTCGAAGTGGAGGTCATCCATCACGGCACCCCCTCCGGGATCGATAATACGGTGATCACCTACGCCAAGCCGGTGTTCTTTGTAAAAGGCAAACCAGTCGAGCTCCTGCGGGTGAAGCAACCCTTTAGCATCGTGATTGGTGACACCGGGGTTCAAAGCCCCACTTCCAGCGTGGTGAACGACGTCCGCAGTGCCTGGGAGGCT
Organism: uncultured Chloroflexia bacterium; assembly: GCA_963725685.1. Lineage (GTDB taxonomy): Bacteria > Chloroflexota > Anaerolineae > Anaerolineales > UBA4823 > FEB-25. The sequence goes on along the minus strand of CAVRYZ010000008.1, from coordinate 203,347 downwards.
GACCAGGTTTTATATAATTTACTATTTGACACTGCTGGAGAAATTGTTGCCGCGGCACGGAAATCGATTGAGCATGGTGCGGTGGCTAAACTTGGACCCTTGATGGATGAAAACCAGGCCCTGCTCAACCGCATGGGGGTCTCGTCACCGGCGCTGGAAAGACTGATCCAGGCAGCCCGCTCGGCAGGTGCGCTGGGTTCCAAGCTATCGGGGGCCGGGCGCGGCGGTAACATGATCGCTTTGGTCGCACCAGAGATAGCGCTCAAGGTTGCTGCCGCGGTTGAACAAGCCGGGGCAGTACGCACGATTGTAACGGAAATCCCTGAACTATGAACTCGCGACTTGTTTTCCTCAAATTAGGTGGCTCGTTGATCACGGTGAAAGACCGGCCGCATACCCCTCGTCTTGATGTGCTTGAGCGCCTGGCACACGAAATTGCTGAAGCCATGGCACAGGACCAAAATTTACACATCTTACTAGGGCATGGCTCTGGCTCGTTCGGGCATGTGGCTGCCAGCCAATATCACACGCGTCTCGGTGTGAATACAAGCGAAGACTGGCGCGGGTTCATCGAAGTCTGGCGCCAGGCAGCCGAGTTAAACCACCTGGTGCTGCAGGCACTGGAAAAAGCCAACCTTCCGGCGCTTGTACTGCCTGCCTCGGCAACAATCATTGCCGAAGGCGGTAAGGTTACTACATGGGACCTGGGACCTCTGCGCGCGGCACTCGAGAAGGGATTATTGCCGGTGATCTACGGCGACGTGGTCTTTGACAGGCTGTTGGGAGGAACAATCCTCTCCACAGAAGACCTGTTTTCGTACCTGGCAGGCCAGTTGCACCCTACCAGGCTCTTGTTTACCGGTCTACAACCTGGCGTGTGGGTAGACTTTCCGAAGAACACCAGTCTGTTCCCTGAGATCACCCCGGCCAGCTTCCCGCACGTAGATGCTGGGCTAAAGGGCTCAGCGGCAACGGACGTGACTGGCGGGATGGCTGATAAGGTGCGCCAGATCTTGCTGATGATCGACACGGTTCCCAACCTGAAGGCATCCATTTTCTCAGGCGAGGTGCCGGGAAACCTGCGGCGGGCCTTGCTTGGGGAACTGCCAGGTACCCTGATCCACCGTCTCTAAGGTGACAACCCACCCAATGTGAGGGATTATAATATAGTCTGGATAAATCAAACCTAAAAAGTCCATACTATAAGGTAAAGCATGTATTTCACGCGTAAAGAACTCGAAACCATTGAAGACCAAAGCCTGGCACCGTATGGGATCCACAGCACGAATACGAAAGGGCGCTGTTACCCGGAGGAAGAGCCGGAATATCGCACTGCATTCCAGCGTGATCGCGACCGCATCCTGCATACCACTGCCTTTCGCCGCCTTGAATATAAAACCCAGGTTTTCATTAACTACGAAGGTGATTACTACCGCACTCGCCTGACGCATACGCTGGAGGTCTCCCAGATTGGACGGACGATTGCCCGCGCTCTCGGCGCCAACCCTGAGCTGACCGAAGCCATTTGCCTGGCGCATGATATGGGTCACCCACCCTTTGGACATAACGGCGAAGCCACCCTGGCGCGATTAATGAAGGACCATGGCGGATTCGACCACAATAAGCAATCCCTGCGTATTGTCACCAAGCTCGAGCAGCGCTACCAGGATTTCCCCGGTCTCAATCTCACCTGGGAAGTGCGCGAGGGTATCGTCAAGCATGAATCGGAATATGATGTCGCTGATGCACGCGCGTATGATGCAGACTTACGCGGGCACCTGGAAGCCCAAATTACCAATGCCGCCGATGAATTGTCATACACAGCCCATGACCTGGACGATGGCCTACGATCAGGGATGATCAATACCAACATGCTGGAAGGTATCACTTTGTGGGAAATCCTGGTGGAAAGTATCGGCTGGCACGGGCAGATTCTGGATGATCTTTCGCGCCACCGCATGATCCGCAATCTGATCGATATGGAGGTAAGTGACCTGATCCATGCGACTGATAAAACCCTGCGCGATAGCGGGGTGCGTAGCGTGCTGGAATTGCAGAGCCTGCCATATAACGTGGTCTGTTTTAGCGAAGAAATGACCAGCCGAAACCGCCAGCTGAAGGATTTTCTGTATACAAACCTGTACCGACACCACCGGGTGGTGCGGATGGCGGTCAAGGCGGAGCGGATCATCAGTGACTTGTTCAGAGCTTATGTACTCGAGCCAGCCATCCTGCCGAACCACGTCCAGGAATGGACCAAGGAACGCGGCCTGGAACGCACGATCTGTGATTACATTGCCGGAATGACCGACCGGTTTGCAGTGGAAGAATATCAAAAGCTTTTCGACCCGGTGATGAAACCCTGATTGGGAGAACTATGGGACAGGAAATTTACTTAACTTCAGAAGGGGCAGCCAGGCTGCAGACTGAACTGGAAGAGCTAAAAGGTCCAAAGCGGGATGAAATGGCAAAACGCTTGCGCTCTGCCATCCAGATGGGTGACCTGTCGGAAAATGCCGATTATCATAAAGCCAAAGAAGACCAGGGATTCATGGAAGGCAGGATCCAGGAGCTCGAGTATATTCTGAAGAACGCCCGGATCATCGATGATAGCAATGTCCAAACCGATACCGTCCAGGTAGGGTCGACCGTGACGGTCCAGGAAGCGGATTACCCGGCGGAGACCTACTACCTGGTGGGGGCGACGGAGGCAGACCCACGAAACGGTAAAATTTCGAATGAATCGCCTATTGGGCAGGCGCTGATTGGAAAACATTTAGGCGACGAAGTGACTGCCATCACCCCCGGCGGCGAGATCAAGCTCAAAATCCTCAAGATCAAATAAGATAAGCAAAAGCTATTTAGCTATACTCCATTCGATACCAGTCTGAACCATGATTTATATGACTAGATGATTGGTATGATCAAGATAAAGACCATCTTGGTGATCATAAAATCATAGTTCGGGACACACCGTTCAATCCCCCAATTTTACGAATACAAAAAATAGGGAGAGGGTGATTTTTCGGGATCAACAACCCCGCCACTGACGAAAATGGGCGATCGCCGATCGCCCCTACAAGAATTTTTTAATCCCTTTGTGTCCTTGGCGTACTTTGTGTCGTACTTTTCTTTCACTCCCCTGGCAGAAATTGGATGCAGCCCTCGGCGTAGCCCACCGTCACCTGCTCGCCCACGGGGAAGGGCTCCATCAGGTAGGGGTGGGGCGTGAGTATATACAACAAAAAAGTGGATCGATCTCAATCGATCCACTCTGGTTATGATCGCCTAAATAGTTTATTGCTTCTGCCAGATGGCCAGCTCGAGCACTAACGAATCGAAGTAACTGCTTTCGGGTAATGCTCCCTGCCCATAAGCCATATCCACCACGCGCGCCACCAGCTTGAGAGTGGCAGTCTCGAGGATGGTTTGACCGCCGGAGATAGCCTGGAAGGGTTCACCCTTGGCTTCCAGCTTCTGGCGAATGGTTGGGTCATTAAAGGCGTGGGCGCTCATCAGCACCTTGGTCACGGTTTGAATATCATTCTTGTCAAACAGCCAGACTTCAAAAGCGGTCACCTTCTTGGGCACGCCCACGCCGATGGTTTCGGAGATGCCTACCCCACACTCGCCCAGGAATTCACCCGAGGGGCTATCGACGCTGAAAGAGTCATCGAACAGGTCATCTCCAGCTTTGTAAGAGGCCATAAATTGAACCATGGGAGCCTGTTCAGTGGCAGCAGGATAATTCGTCCATTCGGCGGGGGTTTCAACTTCAGTAACTGGCATCTGCGTGGTGGGGGCAACCCCGGTTGCCCGTTTACGATTTTGCAAGAAGAAGTAAGCAACAATCCCCGCACCAACCACAAGGACGATACCACACATTATGTACAGCAAAGTAGTCAGGTTGGATCTTCCAGATTTGGTCGTGGAGGTGGTTGGTGTGCCCTCGGTCGACTGGGTGGCACCCTGGGTCGCAGAGGGAATTTGAGTAGTTGCGGAAACTGCCGCCTGGAATTGTGAGATCAGGTTAGGGTCAATATTCCCCGGTTTCGATTTTACCGTTGCCAGGGTATCCGCTGCAGATTTCCCCAGGGCATCGTAAGCCAATTTCGCTTTCGAGGCATCGCCAGTGGTGCCATAAGAAGATATAGCCATTTGCAGCCATATTGCCTGATAATCTGGATGCATCTCAGCTGGCGAAGCATCGATCCATTGGACCGGCCACAACCACCAGCCAAGCACGACCAGGCCGAGGACCAGCCCAACCACTAAACCAACAATTCCGGTAATGAGGGGTCGTTTAAGATATTCACGGATTTGATTCATCTTTTATCTCCGAGCCAAAGATTCTAGTGGTGAAAGATCTGGCAGATGTGCAGGGAACTCGTGCCGGATATTAACCAATTTTAGACGATACTTAAAAAAAAGGCAACTGTCGCGGCACATTGAATACCAATGTTGCAAGAGTAGTGCCAGGTCTAAGACAAAAAAGGGACGCCCAACGGGTGCCATTTTTTTACTGTCATTACGGAATCCCCCCCTGTTCTGGAGGAATGTGACCGGTGATCTTCCAGTCTCGGGGTACAACATATCGACCAGCTATATTGATCAGTATGCAGGCGCTGGGGAGGAATCCCAAACGGCATATGATCAAATCCCTCCCCAGCACCCCTACTGATTGCCCCTTTGCGATTATCCTTAAATTGGAAGAGAGAGATTGGGCTAAATAAGGGCGGAAACACCTAACGATGGTGTTTTTTAATCTTTAACAGACTGTTTAGAGGACACCCTTGTATTATGATGATACCATCACAAGGTTATTTCACCCATTCTTTCACGTACGTTAGCGGGAGTATCGCCACTGGCGGTGACGTGGGAATGCAGGTGGTTATCATGGTAGAGACGCCCCATTGGGACGTCTCTACGTATTTACATAGGGACATCGTAATAAGGGCGACCCTCACGATTGCCTTTCAACACCTGTTCCATGGGATCACGGGAATCCATAATCTTGTATATCAGAGGGCGGACCGCCCTTTCGGACGTATCTTATTTTCACTTTATATCGAAATTGTAAATTAGGTGATTGTTTATTTGCACTTTTTTGATCCGCAATCTGTCAGATTCGAGGGTCTATCTCCCTTCAAATATCTGCTGAAAACTGATTATTACCGACCCTCCCCTTGTAGAGACATCCCAGCTGGATGTATCTACACTTTATTATTGATATTATCAGTGGATGATGTTGTGGAGCGACTGCGGAAGGGGCGAGTCATCACGGCATCCTCGAGTTACTTTACATTGAAGCTATGTAAAGGCGCAGGGGATGAATTCCGAGTGAATCATGTTCAAATTTCTCCCCTGCGCCCCTACTACTTCAGCTGATAAATATTATCCACGGGTTCATCACCATCCATGACTCGTCTCCCAATGGGCAGATTGCTCAAACTACCAAGGACGTAAATAGGACCGCAGAAAAATAAAATACCCTTATAAACAATGCAAAGACACCCAATGGGGCATCTCTATGGTATCCATAAATGGGATAAAACAGAGACGTCCCAGTAGCCGCGCGGTAGGGGCAACCCACCCTCAGGTTGGCGAGATCATGGATGGCATTCGTTACATTGCACCGATGTTGAAGGATAGTCATGGTGGGTCGCCCCTACAGACAATCGAAAGGCAAATTTGCACATAATCTCGAAGAAATAAACGGAGACGCCCCAGCGGGGCGTCTCTACAGAACAATAATATGCTGTCCGGTGAGATTACTTCCCCACTTCAGCGGATTCTTCGACGGTTACCTGGTCGAGCGGGAACACAGTCTCGCATGCCAGGCACTGGGCCTGGTTCTTGTTGGCCACCACCAGCATGCCACCGCATTCGGGGCAAGGATGAGCCAGGGGCAGCTTCCAGGAGGTGAAATCGCAATTGGGGTAGTTGGCGCAGCCGTAGAATGTGCGCCCCTTGCGGGTCTTGCGCGACACGATGTCTCCGCCGTCCTTGGGGCAGGTCACTCCGATCTTTTCCAGCCAGGCTTCGGTGTGGCGGCAATCGGGGAAACCACTGCAGCTGATAAACTTGCCATACCTGCCATAGCGGATGACCAGCTCTTTTCCGCACTCGGGGCAGATGCGCCCGATGGGTTCGGGTCCCATGTTCAGCTCGGGCATCTTGAGCTCAGCCTGGGCAACCTGCTCAGCGAAGGGACCCCAGAACTCACGGATAGATTTAACCCAATCTTGTTTGCCTTCGGCGATCAGGTCCAGGTCAAGCTCCATTTTAGCAGTAAAACCATAATCCACGACTCCTGGGAAGTGTTCGCAGATCAGGTCATTGACCAATATGCCGGTTTCGGTGGGGGTGAGGCGTTTCTGGTCGCGCACCACATAACCGCGCTGCTGGATGGTGCTCAGGATAGGCGCATAGGTGGAAGGACGGCCGATGCCGAATTCTTCCAGGGTACGCACCAGGGTTGCCTCTGTATAGCGCGGTGGGGGCTGGGTGAAGTGCTGCTCGGGGAGCAGGCGCACCAGTTTTTGGGTCTGCCCCTCCAGGATACCGGCCGGTATGCGGGCATTTTCCTCTTCCTCTTCGGAGACCTGGTCTTCATCCTTGGCTTCTTCATAAACCACCAAGAAGCCGATGAACTGGACCGTGGAGCCGGAAGCGCGCAGCAGGTACTCATGCTGCTTGGATTTGCCGGTAACTTCCACCGAGAGAGTGTCGAATACTGCCGATTCCATCTGGGAGGCCACAAAGCGCTGCCACACCAGCTGGTACAGGCGGAACTGGTCGCGGTTGAGGAATTCCTTGATGCCTTCGGGCTGGCGCAGAACCGAGGTGGGTCTGACAGCCTCATGGGCTTCCTGGGCACCCTTGGCTTTAGCCAGGTACTTGGGAGGCTCAGGCGGCAGGAACTTCTCACCATAACGCGCACCAATGAACTCACGCGCTTCCGTCTGGGCGGTCTCAGCAACGTTGGTCGAGTCGGTACGCATGTAGGTAATCAAACCCACTGCGCCTTCACCCAGGTCGATCCCTTCATAGAGCTGCTGTGCCAGTGCCATGGTACGCCGGGCGGTGTAGCCCAAGCGGCGGGAAGCTTCCTGCTGCATGGTGCTGGTGGTAAAGGGAGCAGACGGTTTTCGGCGGCGCTCACCATGCTTGATCTTCGAGATGGCGTAGCTGGAGCCTTCCATATCCTCCAAAATGGGCTGGACGATGGCTTGGTTCCCTAAAACGGGGTCTTCGCCATCCATCTTGGCCAGTTTGGCGACGAATGTCTCCTTAACCTTCTCAGGACGCAGCTCGGCAGCAATCGACCAGTATTCAACCGGGTTGAAAGCGTCGATCTCGCGCTCGCGCTCCACCACCAGGCGCAAAGCGACAGATTGCACCCGCCCGGCAGACAGGCGGCTGCGCACCTTGCGCCACAGGAGCGGGCTCAGGTTGTAGCCCACCAGGCGGTCAAGGATGCGGCGGGCTTGCTGGGCATCCACCAGGTCCATATCGATCCCGCGCGGGTGCGCAAAGGCATCCGCAATGGCGGGCTCGGTAATCTCATGGAAAACGACCCGCTGAGTGCGCTTTTGCTCGATCTTGGCAGATTCAAGCAGGTGCCAGGCGATAGCTTCGCCCTCGCGGTCAGGGTCGGTAGCCAGATAGATCTCAGCGGCCTCTTTTGCCAGGGCAGTGATTTCCTTGACCACTGGCTTCTTTTCATTGGGGACGCGATACTTGGGTGTGAAATCATGCTCTACATCCACTGAAAGTTGTGAATGCAGCAGGTCACGCACATGACCCACCGAGGCTTTGACGGTGTATCCCTTGCCCAAAAATCGGCCCACCGTGCGGGCTTTGGCAGGGCTCTCGACAATGACCAGCTTGCCCTTACGGTTGTCACCCTTCTTAGGAGCGATCATACCTGCGTGGGCAGGGGTGTTGCCCATGCGGAAGAGAGTGGTCCCGCATTCGGGGCAAATACCGCGCGTGGCCGGCGTGCCGTTATTCGTATATACCGGCTTGGGGTCTGTGATCTCGCGCTTGGTGCGACACTTTACACAATATGCTTCCAAAGTAAACCTCCTGGTTCTGTAACCAACAAAATAGAAAATTTAGCTAGTTGACTGACTTTATCTACCAATAACCTTAGGCATCATAAGTTTCTGGCTTCTCTCTCACAGCGACGTAATTCATCCCACCCACCTGGCGCACCATGCCTTTTAATTCCATCATCGCCAGGGTGGCGGAGACGGTCTCGATGGGCATGTCGGCCTGGGCGCGGATCTCGTCCACATGCAGTGGTTCATGGGAGAGCAATTTATACAAACGTGATTCCACCGGATCTGATGGCAATGCCACCCGCACGAGGCGGTGTTCCGTGACCATGGTCAGGTTCAAAGCCTCCAGCACATCCTGCGGGTTGAGCAGGGGCTGAGCACCATCGCGGATCAGGCGATTGGTACCCTGGCTTTGTGGGGCATTGATGTTGCCGGGGACGGCGAACACATCCCGCCCCTGTTCGGCAGCAAAGGAAGCCGTGATCAAGGCACCGCTGGTCTCTCCGGCCTCAATAATGATCACTGCCAGCGAGAGACCCGAAATGATGCGGTTGCGGGGTGGGAAGTTGATCCCATCCGGTAGAGTGCCAATGGCGTAATCACTGACCAGGGCTCCCTGCTCCATGATCTGGGAAGCCAGGCGCCGGTTCTCGGGGGGATAAACAAGGTCGACGCCGTTACCCAGCACTGCCAGGGTGCGTCCAGCGGCGTCGACGGCAGCCTGGTGAGCGATTGAATCGACCCCACGCGCCAAGCCACTGATAATGGTGACGCCGGAGTGAGCCAGAGCAGTAGCCACTTCCTGCGCAACCTGGCGCCCGTAGGAGGTCACTCGGCGGGTACCGACGATGGCAACTGCCCACTCATCCTCCGGCATGTACGATCCGCGAATATATAAGACCGGTGGTGGTTGGTCTATCTCTTTAAGATGGCGAGGGTAGCCCTCGTCATCCCAGGTGAGCACATTCACTCCCAGAGTCTGAAGCTTCTCCCAGATAACATCCAAGGAGACTCCCTTGTGCACGCGCTGGAAGGATTCAATAATCTTGCGGCTGAGACCAGTTTGAGCCATTGCCTCGGGGGAGGCATTCCAGGCAGCCTCGGCGGTTCCAAAAGCGTCCAGCAGGGCTTTGAAGCGCACGGCTCCAATCCCTTTGACCATATTAAAGCCCACCCAATACATGCGTGGGTTGGTCAAGGTTGAGGCTCCTCTGCCAGCATGCCTGGGATGAGGTGCACGGTAATAACACGCTGGGCGAGATCGATATTTCGGATGAATGTATCCACCATCGGGATGAGCACATCCGGACCGGTTTCGGGGCGGATAATGAGCACATCGCTGGCGCCTGTTTCCAGAATCGCGTTGACGACCCCAAGCGAGGCACCTGAGTCGGTGACGACGTCCAGGTTGAGCAGCTGGTGATGATAATATTCGCCCTCGTCCAGGGGTGGGCGGTCGTCTGCCTTCACATACAACACCTGGTTACGCAATTGACCAACTTCTTCAGGGGTTGTGTAACCCTCAAAGGTCATTAACAGCCCTTCGCGGTGGGGCCGGCACACGATCAGCGTCAACGGATCAGCATCCACACCAGGGTATAGAATCGCACCCGGCTGGAAACGATCGGGAAAGTCGGTGAAGACTTCCATAAAAATCTCACCATGCACACCATGAGCATGGCACAGTTTGCCCACAGCTAAGAACGCAGGCTCGCCGGGCAGTGGCGAGCCTGCAGCGTTGGCTGACGCTGAATATTGACGTTTCGGACTCATTGAGGATCTTCAACATCCAGGTAAGCTTGCTTGCCGCTGCGAGAGGCGGAGACGTTCAGGAGCATGCGCATGGCATTGGCAACCCGCCCCTGGCGACCGATGACGCGTCCCATATCTTCTTTGGCGACTTTCAGCTTGAGATAAACCTTCCCAGCATGTTGTTCCTGCGAGACGCGTACTTGCGTGGGGTCATCCACCAAAGAGGTGGCAATAAATTCGATGAGCTCTTTCATAACTCACTCCTTGTTCCCGGTGATCGGTGAATACCGGACTGGGTTTTCAGAACCGACCTGATCTCAGTCAAGATTCCCAATCATACAGGAACCTTCCAGAGTTTGTGAAGGGAATCGCTTACTTGCGCTGGCTGGTTTGAAAGCTAAGCGTGCGTGAATCCTGGGCAGCCTTGGCCTCAGCCATCAGGGTCTCAACAGGTTCTCCAGCCTTGAAGCGTTCAAAACGCTCCATCAAACCGACAGTCTTGAACAGCTGGGCAACCGATTGGCTGGGCTGTGCACCATGGCTGATCCAATCATAGATGCGATCTTCATGCAACTCGATCGTCCCAGGGCTGGTGCGAGGATTATAGAACCCCAAGATCTCCAGGAAGCGCCCATCACGAGGGTGCTCGATATCTGCAGCCACAATGCGATAACTGGGCTGTTTCTTTGCTCCGACACGGCGTAAACGAATGCGTACCATTTTGTAACCAATCTCCTTCTATCTATCGTAAAGTTTTATTCAATCTTCCTGGGTCTCATGCCCGGTGCAATAAAAGGGGGCGCGGAAGGGTCGCGGACCACCGGATAATTTCCCAGACGATATGGGAATTCCCATACCGTCATCCAAACAAGCGTGGTAACCCACGCATGCCAGATTTCTTAATGTTCTTGAACATCTTCTGCGCTTCCCGAAACTGCTTGATCAGCCGGTTGACGTCCTGGACCTCAGTCCCGGAGCCAAGGGCAATCCGTCTGCGGCGACTGGCGTTCAGCACATCCGGGCGGCGCCTTTCTTTAACCGTCATTGAACCGATGATGGCCTCGGTCATCTTGAGCTGCTTTTCGGCATCCTTGGGATCGATCTGGCGAGCCATCTGGCCCATCCCGCCGGGTAACATCTCCAAAATCTGGGCAATTGGGCCCATTTTTCGGACCTGCCTGAGCTGATTGGCAAAATCCTCCAAAGAGAACTCACCGGATAGCAAACGCTCAGCATCCGCCTGGGATTGCTGCTCATCAAAGGCAGCCTCGGCTTTTTCAATCAAACCCAACACATCGCCCATGCCCAGGATGCGTGAGGCAAGGCGACCCGGATCATAGGCTTCAATCGCATCCATGGCTTCGCCAGTACCGATGTACTTGATCGGCACACCGGTGACCGAGCGGATGGAAATGGCAGCGCCGCCACGTGCATCGCCATCCATCTTGGTTAAAATCAGACCGGTGAGCGGGATGGCCTCGCGAAATCCCTTGGCGATATTCACCGCTTCCTGACCGATCATCGAATCGACCACCAATAACGTTTCCACCGGATGAACTCTTTTTCCAATGGAAGTCAGCTCATCCATCAATTCGCCGTCCAGCTGTGACCGCCCGGCAGTATCGAGAATGAGAACCGTGTTGCCACCCTTTTGGGCTTTATCCAGGGCACGCACCACCAGGTCAGGTGGTTTTATCCCGGCTTCAGAATATACAGGAACGCCCAGTTTCTCGCCCAGCGTTTCGAGCTGTTTGACCGCAGCCGGGCGGTAAGGATCGGCAGCTACCAGTAAAACACGTTCACCCTGAGAACGGAGCTGGCGCGCCAGCTTGCCCGCGGCGGTAGTCTTGCCTGAGCCTTGAAGCCCGACCAACATGAGCACACAGGGTCGTGAGCCGCTCAGGTTGAGGCGCTCGGGAGTGCCCAGGGTGTTGATCAATTCCTCATTGACGATTTTTATAACTTGCTGTGCCGGATTGAGGGCTTTGGATACCTCGATCCCCACAGAACGCTCACGCACCCGGGCGACGAAATCTTTCACCACGCCATAGTTAACGTCAGCTTCAAGCAAAGCCAGACGCACTTCACGCATGGCGGTATCAACATCAGCCGCCGAGAGTTTTCCCCGGCGGCGTAATTGCGTGAATACATTATTCAGTCGTTCGGTCAGGTTCTCAAACACAGGAGTGCATTTTAGCGTGTAAGTTTGGAATGGTCAAGAGTAAATAATGAAGAGAGACCAGCCCATGAGAGCGACACGAGAGTGGTTATCGTGGTATGATACACGGGCTCTCGCAACTATGACCCTGAAAAGGGGTTATACCATACTTAGATAAAGATACTCTTATCTTGATCACCGATTATTTTAACCGAAGCCTCGCCAAGGAGAAATCTCAATGGCAAAAATTGCCCTCGTAACTGATAGCACTTGTTCCATGCCCAAGGAACTGATGGGAAAGTATAACATCAGTGTTGTCCCACAGGTTTTAATTTGGGGGGAAGAGACCTTTGAGGATGGGGTGAATATCACCCCTAGTGAATTCTATACCCGGATTAAAAAAGCAACGATCATGCCTTCTACAACCCAGGTGACAGTCTCCAGTTTCCTTGAAATCTACCAACAATTGCTGAATCAGGATTACCAAATCCTATCCATCTTGATCTCGGCCAAGCTGTCAGGAACAGTCAACTCGGCCCTGCAAGCAAAGTCGATGCTGCCCCCTGATGCGCCGATAGAAATCATTGATTCGAATTCGACCGCCATGGCAATGGGTTTCCACGTACTGACGGTGGCGCGAGCTATCAAGCAAGGTGCCAACATGGCGGAATGCGTGGCGCTGGCTCAGAAAGCCTCCCTGGCCACGGGTGTGTTTTTTGCTGTAGACACGCTGGAATTTCTCCACCGGGGTGGGCGAATTGGGGGTGCCACCCGCTTTATGGGGACCCTGTTAAATTTTAAGCCCATCCTTGAGCTACGCGACGGCAGGGTGGAAGCCAGTGAGCGAGTACGCACGCGCAGAAAATCACTCGATCGGATTGTTGAGCTGGCAGTTGAGCAAATTGGCAAACGAACGCCAGTGCGCCTCTCATCACTGCATGCCAACGCCCCAGAAGATGCAAAGTACGTGCTGGATGCAGCCAGTGCGAAGCTCGACCCAATCGAGGTCGTGGCTTCCGAGGTCAGCCCGGTGGTCGGCGTACATGCAGGCCCGGGAGTGGTTGGACTGGTATACATGGCCGGGATGTAACCCACCCAGTGAGTATTGCGACCGCGGGAGGATTTCCCCGCGGTCGTTTTATTATCTTGGCTCATGTGAGACGGGGAGCCAAGCGATTGAGATTGGAAAATTGGCGGGCATACGAATGACTTCTGCACCAGTAGAGGTGCTGGTACAATAAACAAAATTCCTTCTAGAGCCAGGAGAAATTATGAAAAACTATCCCCATATCGCCATACAGGTTCCGGATATTCATCTGCCCGGGCCGGGTGTAGACCTGACCAGGTGGGCGGTAATCGCATGCGACCAATATACCTCCCAGCCCGAATACTGGCGCAAAGTAGAGGAAATCGTCAGCAGCGCACCTTCCACGCTCAATATGATTTTCCCCGAGGTGTATCTGGAGAAACCGGGTGCAGAAGAGCGCATCAGGCACATCCAGAAGACAATGCTTGACTATTTATCCAATGGGCTGCTCAAGCCTCATTCTGGCATGGTGTATGTGGAACGACAGGTGGCGGGTAGATTACGAAAGGGGCTGGTGCTGGCCCTGGACCTGGAACATTACGACTATAACAAGGGGTCGTGTTCACTGATCCGGGCTACGGAAGGGACGATCATCGAACGGTTGCCCCCACGCATACGCATCCGGGAGGGAGCCAGACTGGAGCTGCCGCACATCCTGGTGCTGATCGATGACCCGGAATGCAGCGTCATTGAGCCAGTGGCAGATTCCAAGGCCCGGCTAAAGGAGTTATATGATTTTGAGCTTATGCAAGGCTCTGGGTATTTAAAGGGTTACCTGGTGAATGACGCAGTGATTGAATCAGGCATCATAGCCGGGCTGGAAGGATTGGCAACCCCACGGACATTTACAGCCAAGTATGGAGTCGGTAGAGATGAACCGGTGCTGTTATTTGCCATGGGGGATGGCAATCACTCGCTGGCGACTGCCAAGGCGATCTGGGAAAAGAACAAGGCGCGGGTGGGGATGGACCACCCATCAAGGTATGCGTTGGTGGAAATTGAGAACGTCCATGACCAGGGGTTGGAATTCGCACCCATCCACCGGGTGATCTTCGGCCTCAAACAAGACATCTTCAATGCCATGCAGGCATATTACAGGGCAGGATATTCCTTCTCTACCTGCAACGACCAACTCGAGATGAGCAAGCGGGTACAGCAATCGGCTGGTGCACCTCAGGTGATCGGGGTGATCTCTGAGAAGGAATATGGGATCGTGGAGATTGCGAACCCCTCTTTCAATCTGCCGGTGGGCACATTACAGGCATTCCTGGATGATTTCTTGAAAAGCGGTGGGGCCGTAAAGATCGACTATGTGCATGGCGAGGAGATTGTATTTAAATTGGGGCTCCAACCCGGAAACATCGCCTTCCTGCTGCCAGGCATGGATAAAAGCGAGCTGTTCAAGACGGTCATCCTGGATGGTGCTTTACCGCGCAAGACGTTTTCCATGGGAGAAGCCTTCGAGAAGCGCTTTTATATGGAAAGCCGGGAGATTGCCTGATCTAGTGGCAATCTTATTCCAAACAGGTGGTCTAAAAAAAGGCAAAGGGCTGATATTCAAGCTATTGCATAGAAATCCATCCCTTCGTCCCTGTAATTTACAATCCAGCATCGGTTATAATTAGATAAATATCTAACGTTGCATCTTTATCGTTCAATGGACATTTTTTTCCAAGACCCCAATATCGTTCGAGTTCCACCCGAGGAAGTGCGCCTGCTTGATGTAAAAGTGACCCCCCATCCGAAAAGTGGGCGGGTAAAAATTTTTATTGAGCTGACTCCATTTATGAAGCGGCCAAACATCAATGTGAGCATCACCAACAAAGCCGGCAAAGAAATTGCCCATACCAGCATCCTGGAAACGATGTTGCCAAAAATGGAATTCACCATGCATCTACACGAAGCTGAACATGGCAGCGAATACAGTGTGGACACATGGGTGTATTATCAACGGATGCCAGAGCCGAGTGAGATTGCTGTGGAAATTCCCCTCCCCGACCCGATGATTGTTGACCGCGCTAAGACGACCTTTATCCTCCCGCACATGGAGACCTGAAGCTGAAACATTCTACACTTTTACATTTTCTACTGGTTAGAATAATTTCCATTCAAATATTAACCTTTCTACTCAAGTAAATTATCTTTATGCGGCACCTATTGCGTTTACGCGTCTATCTTCGCCCTTACTGGCGTCAAATCACAATCTCACTGTTCCTGCTGCTGGCATTGACGGGTCTCAGCCTGATCATTCCCGAGATCATCCGCCTGGTCATTGATGTGGGTTTAAAACAATCGAACGTGAGTTATTTGATTAATGCCGCGCTGATCTTATTTGGTATCGGGGTATTGAATGCAATATTCACTTACTTGCAGCGTTATAACACTGAATGGATCGCCTCGCATATCGGTTATGACCTGCGCAACCGGTTATATAACCACATCCAGCACCTTTCGTTTTCTTATCATGACCACGCTCAAACCGGGCAGCTGATCAGCCGCACAATTGAAGACGTGCGTTCGGTGGAACGTTTTACTGGATCAAGCGTGGTTGAGCTGATCCAGGTGGGATTGCTGCTGGTGGGTATCACTACGCTTTTATTCCTCACCAATCCACGACTGGCGGCCATATCCTTGATACCGATGATCCCATTAACCCTGATTACCACGGATTTTGGCAAGCGGGTTAGCGATTATTTCCTGGATGTGGATAATGCTTTGGGAGATTTATCGGCGCGCTTGCAAGAAAATGTTTCAGGAGTGCAGGTTGTGCGCGCTTTTGCACGCGAGCCGCATGAGATCAAGCGTTTTGAAAGAGCGAATAAAACATTATTCAATTCCCGCATCAAGGTGAATTACGAATGGTCGAAAATCATGCCAACCTCCCAGTTCCTGGTGACCGTCGGAACACTGCTCATTCTGTGGTTCGGGGGGCAGATGGTGATGGCTGGTAGCATGACCATCGGAGAGCTGGTGGCATTCAACAGTTACCTGCTACTACTATCCGCACCTGCAACGCAGCTCACCTGGTTGGTAAACGCAGCTGGTGAAGCAGCCGCAGGTGCCCAGCGGGCATTCACTGTGCTAGATACACCGCTAGAGATTGAGTCGGATCCCGATAGACCAGTTCTGCCAACACTCACCGGGCAGGTAGAGTTCCGCAACGTGAGGTTTAAATACCTGGGTGAGAACACAAGTGCGCTGCAAAATATTTCACTTACCGTCAGACCTAACCAGATTGTGGCGCTGATTGGCACAACCGGCTCGGGGAAAACCAGCCTGGTCAATCTGATCCCGCGCTTCTATGATGTTACCCAAGGGGAAGTACTGGTGGATGGATATGACGTCCGCCAGGTAAACCTGGTTTCACTGCGCAAGCAAATTGGCATCGTCTTACAGACCTCGTTATTATTTTCAAGCACTGTGCGTGAAAATATTGCCTATGGCACGCCAGACGCCAGCATGGAGGACATTATCACGGCAGCCAAAGCCGCGCAGGCGCATGAATTCATCCAGGATTTACCACAGGGTTACGATACTGTGGTAGGTGAGCGAGGTATCACGCTTTCAGGCGGTCAGAGACAGCGCGTGGCGATTGCCAGGGCACTATTGCTCGACCCGCGCATATTGATATTGGATGACTCGACCTCCAGTGTGGATACACGAACAGAGCTCCAGATTCAACGCGCTTTGATCAATTTAATGCAAGGACGAACAACATTTGTCATTGCCCACCGCCTATCCACCGTGCACCGGGCGGATCTCATCCTGGTGATGGATGATGGACAGATTGTCGAACAGGGTACGCACTCGGAATTGCTTGCGCGAGGAGGGTTATACCGGGAAATATACGATCTACAGCTGAGTGACCAGGAATCATTCCACGAAGCCTTGGAAACTTTAGGCCTTACAACCGAAGCCTCAAGCCTGGCAAGAGAAGAAGGCAGGGAATAGGGTATGGCAGCGATCACATCTGCACCTGAAGAAATCATCCTCAAAGGGTACGATCCCAACCTCACCCGGCGCTTGTTGAAATTCGTCAAACCTTATCGGATGTCTGTTTTCCTGGCAATAATATTGATGCTACTTAGCTCAGGAGCGTCGGTGGCAGGCCCTTACCTGCTGAAAGTTGCCCTGGATTCAGGCCTGGGTACAGGGTCTTTACCCACATTGCGCAATGTTGTCATCCTCTACCTGGTCCTGGCACTAATCCAATGGGGTGCCACTTATTTCCGTGTCAACCTTATGGTGCGCATAGGACAATCCATCATCTATGACCTGCGGGAGCGCCTGTTTGAACACCTGCAGCAGCTCTCACTCAGCTTCTACAGCCGCTACAGTGTCGGGCGCGTGATCACACGCGTAATCAACGATGTAGGCGTCCTGCGGGAATTTCTAACCTGGGCGGTCCTAGCGATCGCACGCGACCTGTTTGTCCTGGTGGGCATCGTGGTAGCTATGCTCAGTATGGATCTACGCTTATCCTTGCTAACCTTTGCTGTATTACCCATCATGGTCGTAGCAACCATCGCTTTCCGTAAGCAAGCGCGCGAGAATTATCGCCGGGTGCGGTCGGCGATCAGCTGGGTTAATTCGGTGCTAGCTGAAAATATCAATGGTGTGCGTGTGGTGCAGGCTTTTTCACGCCAGGAAATCAACTACCATTATTTTAAAGATACGGTCAATAAAAACAACCTGGATACTAACCTGGTGGCAGCCCGCATCGCGGCAGCTTATCCATCGATTATCGACTTCCTGGGTAGCCTATCGACAGCGCTGGTGGTCTGGTTGGGTGGTGCAGCTGTGCTAGGAGCAAAGGTCACACCGGGTGTGTTGGTGGCATTCATCCTCTATATCGCCCGATTCTTTGAGCCCATCCGTGACTTGAGCCGCCGGTATGATTCCTTCCAGTCCACCATGGCAAGCAGTGAACGTATCTTTGGGTTATTGGATACACAGGTCGAGGTGGAGGATGACCCGCAGGCAATTGAGCTGCCTGCTATCCAGGGTGAGGTGTCCTTTGAAAACGTCTATTTCAACTATTCGGATGACCCCGCATCAGTATTGGAAAACATTACATTCCACGTTCAACCAGGTGAGACGGTGGCGCTGGTGGGTGAGACAGGGGCAGGAAAATCGACCCTGGTCAAGCTGATCAGCCGTTTCCATGATCCCATAACAGGCTGCATACGAATTGACGGAGTTGACCTGCATGAAGTGACCCAACAAAGCCTGCGCAAGCAGATGGGTATCGTACTGCAGGACCCATTTCTGTTCAACGGCACAGTGACGGAGAATATCCGCTTTGGTCGACTTGAAGCGACTGACGATGAAATCCAAGCCGCGGCGAAAGCCGTTGGAGCACATGAGTTCATCATGAACCTGCGAAAAGGGTACGATACCCCGGTGGAAGAGGGCGGTGTACTGCTCTCGGTGGGGCAACGCCAGCTGATCTCATTTGCACGGGCATTGCTGGCCGACCCGCGCATCTTGATCCTCGATGAAGCCACATCGAGTGTAGATACGCAAACTGAACGGATCATCCAACAAGCACTGGCGACTCTGCTCAAGGGAAGGACTTCCTTTGTGATCGCCCATCGCCTGTCCACGGTAGTCAATGCAGATCGAATCCTGGTCATCCAGGACGGGCATATCGTTGAACAAGGCACACACAGTGAGCTACTCGCCAAAGCCGGTATTTATTACCAGCTTTACCGCACGGGTTTTGAGGAGTAGTAAGGGTCGCACCTGTGCATAATTCTTGCATCGGGTAAAATAGGCATAGACTCCTATGATGACCAGCCAATCAGAGCCATCTGAACCAGCCCGTCCGTCCCGTTCCAGGAATCGCCGGATTGGATGGACAATCCGTATCACACCACCAGGTGTATTGCTGCTTGTAGTAATTAACCTGGTCATCCTGAGTGGGCTGGCATTTGGTATTACCCGAATTCTGCAAATCCCCAACCTGCCTTGGGGGATCAATCAAGGTTCACCTACTATAACCCCACTGGTAGAAACAACTACTTCCAAGATCACAGCCTCTCTTACCCATACCATCCAGCCAACGGTCTCTGCCACAATTCAGCCCTCAGAAACCCCGTCACCAGAGCCCGCAACCGCCAGCCCTCAACCCATCAGCACACTCACCCTCAACCAGGGCTTAATCATCCTGGCTTTGGATGAGGGTGGTAATACCCATTTATTCGCCTACCAACCCCAAGAAAGTGGAGCAGGTCAACCTTTGCCATTAACCCGGCTGACCTATGGCCCGTGGGATGATATTAATCCCGCTATCAGCCCCGATGGACAGACGGTAGCATTTGCTTCCAACCGCAGTGGTTATTGGGATATTTACCTGCTCAACTTGAGCAGCGGGGGGATCACCCGTCTAACGGACTCTTTGACCTACGATGCATCACCTGCCTGGTCACCAGATAATAAATGGCTGGTGTACGAAACCTATAACAATGACAACCTGGACATTAAAATCCAATCTATTCTCGTCCCCACCGATACGATTCAGCTGACGACCAGCCCTGCGGCTGACTTCAGCCCGGTATGGTCACCCAGGGGCAGGCAAATTGCTTTTGTTTCTAACCAAAGTGGAGAGAATGAAATTTGGCTGGCAGATCTGGATAAAGCCGAAGAACAACGCTTTCTGGATATCAGCCAAAGCCCAAGCAGCACAGATACCCACCCATCCTGGTCACCCGATGGCAATTCACTCGTTTGGGCAGGCGCTCAGGATGGCCTGCACAACTTATTTCTCCAAGAAATGCCTTCAAGTGAAGGAATAAACAGTACACCCAGCGCGGTGAAGCGGCAAAACCTGGGAAGTGGTGATTGGCCGGTATGGAGCACAGACGGGGAGACAATCCTGACCATTTTACAAGCCCCCAACCGCACTTATCTGACCGCATATCCGGCTCGTTACCCAGGTCTCGCACTTCCCACGATTGAGCTGAATGGAGGGGTCTATGGCCTCAGCTGGAGAAATATCTCACTGAGCTCATCGATCCAATCCATCTATGAACAGGCGGCTCTGGTGACGCCTACCCCGCTGTACGTCCCTTCGGTCACCTCCATGCCCGACGATAATGGTGGGCGGTACCAGCTGATGCCATTAACGGGCGTCTCTGCTCCGCATCCCTACCTGCATGACAAGGTCGATGACAGCTTTCAAGCCCTGCGCACGCGCATTGGGGTTGAGTCAGGCTGGGATTTTCTAGCCAGCCTGGAAAATGCCTATGTCCCGCTGACTGCGCCGCTGGATCCTGGCATGGGTAATGACTGGCTATATACCGGACGGGCATTTACTCTCAATACCCTGCCTATGAACGCCGACTGGCTGGTTGTAGCACGGAACGACTTTACTGAGGGCACCTATTGGCGGGTGTATATCAAGGCTCTCTACCAGGATGGATCAGCAGGCATGCCTCTGCATGACCAACCCTGGGATTTCGATGCCCGATATAACGGAGATACTATCATCTATGAACAGGGTGGAAAAAACCAGGCTTCAATTCCAGCAGGATATTGGATCGATTTCACCCAGCGGGCTCAATCCTTTGGCTGGGAGCGCTTACCGGCGTTGGTCACCTGGAGAGCCTCATCCCCAGCGGCACGATTTAATGAGTTTGTCTTTACAGATGGTGAAGACTGGCAACTAGCCATGCTCGAGATGTATCCACCCGAAGCGATGATCACCCCCACGCCGGTCATTCCACCCACTCGCACCCCAACGATCACCTCGCGCTGGTATGTATCACCCACGCCTACGATAACACCTTCGCCACGCCCCACCTTTACACCATATATCTTCCCGACCAGGAGCCCAACCCCAGGTGGATGACCTGGCAAATTAACCTTCTACTCCTATATATGTATTCATTCAGTGAACATATCCGCAGGTTTTCAAGAAGGCCGAAGGCAATCCTTCACCAGATAGGCCTTGGTGCCCTGGTGGTTCTATTGACTGCATGCCAGACGGCAACACCTACCTCCACACCACCTGATTTCTTTTCGACCGACGCCCAAACACCACAAGCCTCTGCTACCGTAACCGAACCTGCCGTTCCCACGGTAGACACGGCGTTGAGCACACAAGCCCCTGTTTTGCCCGGTTTATCCCCAACATCCCTGGTGACCCTGACACCAGAAACCCTGCTATTTATTAACCCAACCCAGGAACCAATCCCTGTGGCTTCCTGGAGACCGCCTCTTTACCCTGACCCTTGGGCACCCACTTTGTTTGACCACTTCTACTTCTCCAGCCCCATCGCTGCAAACGAGATCAATACGCCGGTGCAAGATTATCGCTATGGTGGTGTGTTTTTCGAAGATATTGTTCATACGGGTGTGGATATTCCTGCCCCAAAAGGGACACCGATCCTGGCAGCCGGCCCGGGAACCGTGTTGTGGGCTGATTATGGCGTCTTCCAAGGCGGATATGACATCACGGACCCATATGGACTGGCGGTTGCTATTGTGCATGATTATGGCTACCAAAATCAGGCCCTTTATACCATTTATGGACATATGAATGAGGTGAACGTGGTCGAAGGTCAACATGTGGAAACCGGAGACATCCTGGGGTTGGTGGGTGAGACTGGTAGAGTCACCGGCCCGCACCTGCATTTTGAGGTACGCATCGGAGAAAACAGCTTTTTCTCAACACGTAACCCGGAACTTTGGTTGGTGCCACCCACCGGATATGGCATCATTGCGGGACGAATGATGGATACTGCCGATCAGCCAATCTATGACCAGCAGATCATCATAACCGATCCAGCGCACGAACAGAACTGGTTTGCCTGGTCTTATGGCAAGACGGCAGTAAATAGTGACCCTTATTACAAGGAGAATTTGTTGATTGGCGACCTTCCGGCAGGATCGTATCTGCTCAGGGCAGCTTTTGGGGGAGTGAATTTCAGCATCCCGATCGAAGTGCAGGCAGGGAGGGTAAATTACTTCACATTTCACGGTTACCTTGGTTTTTCACTTGAACCGCCCGTTGCACCCGGAGCGGATTTCACCCCCGCCCCGCTGAATACGCCCATCCCTTGACATGTCGAACATATGTGCTAAACTATTAATACATTTTAGAACTTAGGAGTGACCGTCATGGCAAAAAAGTCTACCACCCCTCAACCTGATATGGATGATGCCCGCCAGGCTGCGCTGGATAAAGCTTTGGGAGACATTACCAAGCGTTACGGTGATGGGTCTATCATGCGCCTGGGTGAAGCGCATCAATTACGCGTCGAGGCTATCCCAACCGGTTCGTTATCGTTGGATATCGCCCTGGGAGTTGGGGGAATCCCACGCGGTCGTATCACTGAAATCTATGGTCCCGAATCATCCGGTAAGACAACCATCAGCCAACATATTGTGGCTGAAGCCCAAAAATTAGGTGGAACAGCCGCATATATCGATATGGAACATGCTCTCGACCCCACATATGCCGCCCGGTGTGGGGTGGATGTGGAAAACCTGCTCATTTCTCAGCCTGATATGGGTGAGCAAGCCCTGGAGATCACTGAGACTTTAGTCCGATCAGGGGCAATTGATGTGATCGTGATCGACTCAGTGGCGGCACTCGTCCCAAGGGCCGAAATAGAAGGTGATATGGGCGATGCCACCATGGGTATGCAGGCGCGCTTGATGTCGCAGGCACTGCGCAAGCTTTCAGGCGCGATCAAACAAACCAACACCTCGGTGATCTTCACCAACCAGCTCCGTCAGAAAATTGGGATCATGTTTGGCAACCCTGAGACGACGACGGGTGGCATGGCGTTGAAGTTTTATGCTTCGGTCCGCCTTGACGTGCGGCGAATTCAATCCATTAAGCTTGGTGCCGAGATTATCGGTAATCGAACGCGGGTGCGGGTGGTGAAAAACAAAGTAGCCGCGCCGTTCCGCACAGCAGAATTTGACATCATGTATAACGAGGGTATCTCCAAATCTGGAGACCTGCTGGACCTGGCAGCGGCAATGGAGATCATCTCCAAACGAGGCTCGTTTTTCAATTACGGTGAGCTTCGGCTTGGTCAGGGGCGTGAAAACGCCAAGGATTACCTGCGTGCCCATAACGAGCTGGCAGCAGAAATCGAGCTGGCAGTGCGTGAACGTGCAGCCAGTGGTGAGGCGGCGATCGGATTTGGTGGGATAGCCGAAGAAAGCGATTCCGGCGACGGAGATGTGTGAGCAATAGTCATCAATTTAGAAAAGTAAACGCGCATCACGATAAAGATACGCAATACGGAATTCGTATTGCGTATCGTATATTATGCAAGGTTGGCGCACTCATCGGTGGATTGCTTTTCTTGGCAATTTCAGCGTCTGCCTGTGCAAAACAACCCACACCATTCCGACCACCCAGCAGCGCTGCTGGCATGATTACAACCGCACAAGCCAGCGCGGCACCAAGCTCCACCGAGCAACCCATCAAAACGCCACTACCAACGGTTACCCAGTCGTGTACGAATAACCTGACATTCCTGGAATCTGTATCCATCCCGGATGGCACGCTTATCCACCCAGGAGATCAGGTGGATAAACGCTGGCTAGTACAAAATAGCGGCAGCTGTAATTGGGATGAGCACTATCTATTAAAGTCAATAACAGGTACGGGGCTGGATGCTCCGATTGAGCTGGCGCTCTATCCGGCACGCGTTGGAACCAAGGCCGCCATCCGGATACAGCTCATAGCCCCATCGGAGCCGGGCAGTTATCAAGGCACCTGGCAGGCATACGACCCACAGGGACGCCCTTTCGGTGACCAGCTGGTTCTGTTGATCGTTGTCGAATCTGGGAGGTAATCATTGGGGGGAATTCTCAAAGATTAATAACCATTTAATCGACAATACAATAAACGCATTATAATTTTGCTTACATATTCTTGGAACCGCATGTGAATAGGCTGAAGGGTAGGTTGCTGGATCAGGAAATAAATATGCGTAAAGTCTTGATGCTCTTCATCACATTGCTGATGGCCACCAGTTACCCTACTAGTGCAAAAGCCGCACCCTTCCAGAGCGACCTGCCACAGGTACATGCGATCCTGTTCTATTCGAACGGTTGCCCAAACTGCAATCAGGTTTTAACCACCACACTACCTCCGCTACAGGATCAATATAAATCTCAGCTAAACATCCTGCTTATCGAGATTGTGACGCTTAAAGATGTCGAGAACCTGTATACCCTGGGTGCGTCGCTCGGGCTTAGCAAGGAACAGGTGGCAGTGCCCTTTTTGCTCATTGGTCGTACCCCACTGGTCGGGGTGGATGAAATTGAGTCTAAATTTTCCGGTTTGATTGATAAGTACCTGACTTCAGGTGGGATGGAGTACCCTGATATGCCATTATTGAATGAAATGTTATCCAGCGGAATCGCCTTTACGTCCTTTGACCCTTACCTGCATCTAATCCCGCCGAGCGCTACAAGAACCAATACAGCTGGCATGGCAATGGCATGGGGCATCATGGTATTCATGCTTATCGCCTTGATCTTGGCAATCCTGCTGATCCTGCGCGCCTTCCAGGGCAAACCCTTGCGTGAAATTAAAGGCTGGCCAGACATTGCCATCCCGGTGTTATCCTTGATTGGCTTGGGGGCTGCTATTTACCTGACTTATGTTGAAATCACGCATACACAGGCCTTATGTGGACCCGTGGGAGACTGTAATGCAGTCCAAAGCAGCCCGTACGCCAAGTTATTTGGCGTTTTGCCGATAGGATTGGTGGGAGCGATTGGCTATATTGCCATCCTGGTTGCATGGCTTTGGCGGCGTTACCGTACAGATTCTTTTTCCAATATCGCCGGCCCGGCGATATATGGAATGGCGCTCTTTGGAACGCTTTTCTCCATCTACCTGACCTACCTGGAGCTGTTTGTCATCCATGCCGTCTGCATCTGGTGCCTGTCATCTGCAGTGATCATGACCGTGCTCATGCTGCTCAGCCTGCCACCTCTCACCCAATGGCTGGCAATTTCTGACGACGAGGATTAGCTCTTTGCGCGGTGCAAGCACATTGAGGCAATTCAACCTGCGAGGTACTTTTATCTCGCTAAAATATCCTAATTATCGCTTGTGGTTCATCGGGCAGCTACTCTCTTTGGTAGGTACGTGGACGCAAAGCACGGCCGAAGGTTACCTGATCTACCAACTCACCAAATCACCGGAGTATTTGGGTTACGTAAGCTTTGCCAACGGTTTACCCTCCTGGATCTTCACATTATATGCCGGGGCGATCGCTGACCGGGTTCCCAGGCGGACGCTGATGATCATCACTCAGAGCTGCATGCTAGTCCTAGCATTCATCATGGCAATCCTGGCTTTTACCGGTGTGGTGCAATGGTGGCATATCCTGATCCTGGCATTCTTACTGGGAATCAGCAATGCCTTCGATGCCCCTGCCCGGCAGGCTTTTGTGCTGGAAATGGTCGATCGCGAAGATATGACCAATGCCATTGCCTTAAACTCGACCATGTTCAACGCAGCGGTAGTCGTCGGTCCTGCAATTGGTGGTTTAATCTACGCCTGGGTGGGCCCCGGGTTGTGTTTCACTATCAATGGCATCTCATTCATTGCAGTGATCATCGCCTTGCTGTTGATGAAGCTAAAACCATTTGTCCCGGTGAAGAGAACAACCAACACCTTAAGCGATGTGAAGGAAGGCTTTAGATACGTCCTCAACCACCCGGACCTGAGAGTGTTGATCACCAACCTGTTCATCATCACCCTGTTCGGGCTGGGCATCGCAACCCTTATGCCTGCATGGGCAGTGGTGGTTTTAAAGGGAGATGCAACCACGAACGGCTTTTTACTGGCAGCCCGCGGTTTTGGATCGCTGATTGGATCACTGCTTATCGCAGCCATGGGACGCATTCGCTTCAGAGGGAAAATCTGGATCATCAGCAGCGTGGTCATGCCGATCATGATGATCGTGTTTGCGTATATGCGCTGGCTGATCCCAGCCATGCTGGCTATAGCGGCGATGGGGTTTTGCTTCATGATGATCGTCAATTTATCCAATGCCATGGTGCAAACCCGTATCGCGGATGAAATGCGCGGCCGGGTGATGGGGATTTATGTATTTTTCTTCTTCGGCGCCTTTCCGCTCGGCTCGCTGATCTCAGGTTGGACGGCTAATATCATTGGAGAACCCAACACCGTCATCGCCTGCGCAATAATCCTACTAGTATTTGCAGGTTTGGTGATCTGGAGGCAACCTGCCTTGCGAACAATGGAATAATTTTTTTAGGTTATGCAAGGAAGTAGGCCAATAGTCTTTTTTGTCAATTTTCCGGCAGTCAGGCTGTAGATTGACGTAGCACTACGGAGATGGTAAAATTTCGACGCTTTTCGCCCCCATTGTCTAGTGGCCCAGGACGTGGCCCTCTCAAGGCCAAAACACGAGTTCGAACCTCGTTGGGGGCATTGAAGGTTCTAAACCAGCCGGGATCTCTCTGACTCGTCCGATTTCTGTCTGGTTTTTGTTTTGAACAGTGCGGGAAACAAACTTTACAATTCTTTTACCCTCAGTAATGAATTGGACACTAAATAATGGAGGATGGTAATTGGACATCTATTCTTCTATTTTATAATTGGAATATCTATAATCAAGTGAAAATAAGTACACCTCAGTTAAAAGATGAGTCCAAGACCCATAATTAGAACCAAGACAATTCACTTCGTAGATAGTTTGGTTTAGCACATATACACCAACACACAGGGATGGGTGTTTAATATAAAGATTAACACTTTATGTATTTTTATAAAAATTCCCACTAAAGGGAGTATAGGTAGAGATTGTGGATATAAATCCTGAGTTTAAGAGCAATGTCAGCGTGGAACCACTCACTCCAGAACGGTTTCGCGAACTATGGTCCCGAACTTACAACACAGAAGGTAAGCCTGACTGGTCGCACATCTTCCCTTATTATCATGAGGATATCGTCTTTGAGGATAGCATCCAAAGGATCGAGGGCATGGTAGAGTTCACTGCGATGTGTGGGCGGCTCGCCAAACGCTGCCAGCAGCTCAATATGGAAATCATCTCACTGGTCATGAATCCCAACGAGATTTTCTTCGACTGGAAGTTGGTGATGAGGTTCAACAAATATCCGTCTACTCCGGTATATGGATGTTCCAAACTGACTCTCGGTGCCGATAACCGGATCATTCACCAACGGGATTATTTCGACCTATGGGGAGATATTTTTAATGGTATCCCTTACTTTCGCGGTCCCTATCGAAAATTCTTGCATAGGCATTTTGGATAACAGTCAAGGATCATGAAATTACCAGAAGAGCTCCAATTCATAGCCAACGCGCATATGATGCAAAAGACCACCGAAGCACGTATGGATGGGAGGGTGTGCATCCTCACCGGAGCCACATCAGGAGTGGGTTATCAGGCTGCTAAGCGACTTGCACAGGGCGGAGCACACCTTGTTCTGGTCTGCCGGAACGGTGAGAAGGCGGCCAAGGTGAAAGAAGACCTGAAGTGTGAGTATGGAATAGAGATCGATAACATGCAGGCGGATTTTTCAAAACTAGCAGAGGTTCGGATAATCGCAGAAATGGTTTTAACAAAATACCCACGCATTGATGTGTTGATCAACAATGCAGGTGTTCATAACACAAAACGTGTTGTGAACGAGTGTGGCTTCGAATATGTATTTTGCGTAAACCATTTGGCCTCATTTCTTCTCACCCGCTTATTACTTAAACGGCTTATTGAAAGCGTACCAGCGCGCATTATCCAAGTAAATTCACAAGGACATCGCTTTGGTGGATTGGATTTGGATGATCTCGGCTGGGAGAAGCGCCGCTACAAAGGCCTTCAGGGATATGGCGCTTCAAAGACGGCACAACTTCTCACCGTATGGGAACTATCTGATAGATTAAAGGGAAGCGGCGTGACAATTAACGCCATACACCCGGGTGAAGTCAGGACTAATATTGGTATGAATAACGGTTTACTTTACCAGTGGTACCAACGCTATTTACTTTGGTGGATATTAAAGGACCCTGCCATATCCGGCGAGGCGATCTACTATCTGGCGGCTGCTCCTGAAATGGCAGATGTGAGTGGCAGATACTTCAACCAAACGATCGATGAAAAACCAGCCTTCCATGCCCTGGATCGTTCTCTTGGAAAACAAATTTGGAGAATAAGCGAGACCCTGACAGGCCTGTCTGAAATGAACTCCGTGATCCTGACTCAAACTATGTCATAATTATTAATTGGAAAGACTGAGAATAAGATGATCAAGTTTTTTCGAAATACATATCATTCTACCTGCAGCATATGTGTATTGTCATTTAAGGAGTGGCTATGAATTATGATGCGGTTGTCGTTGGGGGTGGGATTGCAGGATTAACTGCTGCATCCTATCTTGCAAAATCGGGGAACACCACCTTACTCTGCGAAAAGGAGAATAAATGTGGAGGCCTGATCAACGCTTTTGAGCGTGAAGGTTTTGTGTTTGACGGTGGCATCAGGGCGCTTGAGAATTCGGGTGTGGTGTTCCCAATGCTTAAACAACTGAAGCTAGACATCGAATTTGTAAAGAATCATATTTCAATAGGGATCGAGGACAGGGTGGTTTGGATCAAATCCAAAGAAAGTATTAAGGAATACCAAGAACTTCTCAGCGGGCTTTTCCCAGCAAGTACCCATGAGATTGCTGGTATTGTTTCCGAAATCCGCAAGATTATGCATTATATGGATGTTCAATACGGGATTGACAATCCTATCTTCCTGGATATGAAAAAGGACCGAGCCTATCTTGTAAAGGTTATCCTTCCGTGGATGCTGAAGTATGCCCTGACTGCACCAAAAATCACAAGGTTGAACGAACCAGTCATGGATTTTTTAAAACACTACACGCAGAATCAGAGCCTGCTGGATATAATCACCCAACATTTCTTCGTCGATACGCCGGCATTCTTCGCACTTAGCTACCTATCTTTATATCTCGACTATTATTACCCGTTAGGGGGCACCGGTAAGTTAGTAGAGAAAATGGTAGCCTTTATTAAAGATCACCATGGGACAATCCAACCAAATACAGAAATCATTGCAATTGATCCAGACAAACGGCTGGTAACTGATCGTCATGGCGAGATATATGGGTATCGAAGGTTGATCTGGGCTGCAGACCTAAAATCACTTTACAGGTATATCGATCCGGATAAAATTGCAGATCAACAAGCAAAAAACGCTTTTGTAGAACGTCGGGAAGTGCTTGTGGATAAAGCCGGCAATAACTCTGTTTTTACCCTGTACCTGGCATTGGATCTCGATAAAGATTACTTTGCCAATATAGCCAGTGAACATTTCTTCTATACACCAAGTAGAACAGGCCAATCGGCAGCCGGGTCAATGCCCATCAATGGAAACCAAGAGACCATCCAATTTTGGCTGGAAAAGTTCTTTGACTTGACAACCTATGAGATTTCCTGCCCAATTATGAGAGACAGTACACTAGCACCCCAAGGAAAAACGGGCCTTATCGTGAGTGTATTGTTTGATTACAAACTCACAAAATATATTGAAGAGCTTGGTTGGTACCAGGCCTTCAAATCCTTCTGTGAAAAGTGCATCCTAAAAACATTAGAAGCATCGATCTTTCCTGGGATCATGGACGCTGTACTGTTCAGTTTTTCATCCACACCCATTAGCATGGCGGAAATTTCGGGTAACACTGAGGGAGCGATCACAGGCTGGGCATTTACCAATCATCCCATCCCCGCGGAAAATAGATTACCAAAAATACTAAACTCCATCCGAACCCCAATCCCAGGTATTAATCAGGCAGGCCAGTGGACGTACAGCCCTTCTGGGTTGCCGATTTCAATCTTGACCGGCAAGATGGCAGCAGATAGGGTCATCAAAGAGTTGTCGAAAGAAACTGTGCTTTAACGGTCGGTAGTCCGTCTGTAAGCGTAAGGCAGTCAAGCCGAAGAATCCGGAAACCGATCAACGGCAGAATATCGTCGGAAATCCCGACGCTATGGAATTTCTAATATTTTTCCACCGCTTGTAACTTCACCGGCGGATATATTTGCCCTGGTACTGGTGGCATAGGATTGTATACCCAATCTACTTTCACGATGCCAGCTTTGATCCCCGCTGGGCGGGTTATACCCAGGTATTTTCCACGCAGTAGAACATCTTCCATGGTGAGGGCCATACCGAAGATGCCCACATCGGCGCCGACGGGGATGGCGGTTAACTCATCGGTATACACAGACGTCGAAAACAGGATGTGCTGCCGATCCAGGCATTGGGTCTGGATGGCAGGGATGATGACTGGGTAGCCATCTTCACCAACCCAGGCGATAAATTTCAGGTTATCAAGTTTATTCAGGAAGAGGCGCGTCCATGGATTGAGGACTTCATCTTTGCCAGGTTTAGGGCCCAGAGTGCGTGCCAGCATGGTCTGAATGGCCGCAAAAATGATCCGGTTCATCGGTAGCGGTTCTTTTCCAGTGTGGGAGAGCAGATCCAGGTAGTAAACTGTATGGACGCCGAAATAAGCATTGTAGCGGAACATCGGCACATTATTGTAGAAATCGTATTCCGAACCTTCTTTCATGGAATGCGTGAAGGTGGCCTTACCCCGCCACAGGTTTTTATCCAGGCTCATGATGAGAAACCCGGTTTTAGGGTTATCCAGGATATGCTGCTTGGATAGGCCTTCAGTGAACTGCCCAAATACCAGCTGCTGAGGTGCGCATGCCATCAGGGTCGAGATCATAGTGACGTGCGGTAACCCGGTAGAAGTGACGGTCGCCAGCAGGCCAATTTTCATCTCAGGTTGAGTGCTGAGAATATCTTCGGGAGAAAATGCGGTCAAGGATGAGTTCATGTTTGACTCCTATTGTGGAGCAACTTGCCTGGTTGCACCGGTGGCATGGACGATGTTGGGGAGGTTGAAAGCGGTCTTTGCGATTTGTTCGCAGGTTGCCAGCTCAACAGAGGTCATGAGCGGCGTTTGGGCATAAGTCCATTCCAGGCCGAGGCGGGTATACTGGTCGCGGCACAGGTTGTTAAAGGCACACAGCTCCCAGCGTTCTACACCTTCTGTATGTTCAGCACTGAGATAATATCCCAGGGCGGTCAAATTGTCGCGGGTGGTCGTTATCCCCGGGATAAGCGGGGTGCGGATCCAGAGTTTGAATGGCCAGGCCTGGCTATGCTGCATATCAAGCAGGTGGAGCAGGTTATCCAGGATTAATCGATTCGAACTACCCGTGAAACGGCGGTGCAGGTCATCGTCGTACAGTTTTAGATCATATAGCACCAGGTCAATAAAGGGCAAAAGGCGATCCAGGGTAGCCGGGGAGCACAAGCCGCAGGTATCGAGGACAGTGGTAATGCCTTCTGCTTTCAACCCTCGCAGCAGCGCCTCAGTGAATTCAGCTTGCAGGGTTGGTTCTCCACCGGAGAGCGTCACCCCACCGCCTGATGCAGCGTAATATACCCGGTCCTTGCGCAGCTCGATTAGAAGCTCAGCTACGGATATTTCTTGGCCCAACAGCTCGATAGCACCGGCAGGGCAGGCTTCGGCACATTTTCCGCAACCTTTGCAGTGCGCCCGGTCAATGATTAGCCCGGATTCAGTTCGGGTCAGGTTGTGGTCGGGGCAGACCGACAGACAGGTATCACAGCCCAGGCAGCGGGTTGCAAACCATTGCGTCTGTGGTTTGGTGGAGAGACTTTCGGGATTATGACACCAGGCACATCGCAACGGGCAACCCTTGAAGAAGACCGTGGTACGGATACCCGGGCCGTCCTCAGTAGAAAGACGCTGAAGGTGCAGAATACGTCCAGCTGGAGGCATCATTTCATCTGATGACTTTCGCGGGCGATGATCTCGTTCTGTAATTCACGCCCGATGGAGGTGAAATAGGCGTTGTACCCGGTAACACGTACCAACAGGTGACGATAATTCTCGGGGTTTTTCTGGGCGTCACGCAGCAGGTCAGCATTGATCAGGTTAATTTGCAATGCAGAGCCGCCGTTTTCGATGTAGCCACGCAAAAAAGCTTTGAATTTGTCGCGATGCTCAGGGTCACGCAACATGGAGGGGTTGAAAGTCATGGTATGACTGCCACCGTTGGGCAGCAGGTTCAGGTATTCACCCCAATCGCCTTTGCCGTTTGCGGCTTTTCCTCCCAGGACCTTGCCAACCGAGTTTACGTTAGCAGTTGGACCATTGGTATCTGCCCCGTTGGAAGGGCACAGGGCATTCGAAAGGAATTTCCCACGCGGGCGCCCGTCTGGGCTGGCTTGCATGATGAAAGAATCAGCCACCCAGTAGTTCCAGCTTAACATGCCTGGGCGGAACTGGCGACCGGTGGATTTTGTCCGATATTTCCAGGTTTCTTCCGTCCAGAGATTCATGACCTGACGCGCAAGATCGTCGGCGGTGTCATCATCACGGCCATATTTAGGAGCCTTATGCAAGGCGCGCGCCTGCAGGATCTCATGCCCCGCCCAATTATCACGCAAAGCCTGAACAAGCTCAGCCATGGTACAGAACTTTTGATCATACACAAGATACTTAACCGCTAAAAGCGAATCCACGGTGGTAGCATAGGTGACTGCCTCGATCGTCACGTAACCCAGCTCCGCACCGCCTTCGGTAA
Organism: uncultured Chloroflexia bacterium; assembly: GCA_963725685.1. Classification (GTDB taxonomy): domain Bacteria; phylum Chloroflexota; class Anaerolineae; order Anaerolineales; family UBA4823; genus FEB-25. Next base: position 170,618 of record CAVRYZ010000008.1, on the reverse strand, counting down.
TATCCAATCCTTTCTGTGCACAGCCTTTGACCAGGCAGGAGAGGTATGGCGTGGGAGCGAAGCGCGCTCGCAGGGATTCGCTCTGCTCATAAAGCTCAACAATGCGGCGGATAATGGCGTGCGTCTGAGCAGCATAAGCTTGCCAAAACTGTTCCCAGGTGGCAAATTGGGTAGGGTCGCCGGTAGCCTCACCCGAACGTTTGACCTGCTCCTCTTTTCCAGTCATCGGGTCAGTGAACGGCAGAAGATCATAACCACCGGTAAGTGCCAGTTCCACTGCTTTTAGTAAATTTAGGTTAGCATCCACGGTACCAGAGCGATCATTACCAACCATGGTGTTTTCCAGGCAACCCACCGGAGCGTAATTGAAAACATTTTGCGCGTTGATGAGCGAGGACACTCCCGACTTTTTCGCCTGGAGCATCATCCCAGCCATCGAGCGCTCATCAAAATTGAGCAGGAAGGGCGAGCCCTGGCTGGAAGCGATCATATCCACCACGCGAGCGAGAAGTTTATCGGGCGTGTTGCGGTGCAGGCGCACATTCGGCTTGGGTTCCAGGATGGGAGACATCTCGTCAATCACATCCAGCAAGACATACGTCAGATCATTGGACAAATCCAGCCCGCCGTCGCCCATACCCGAAATCGTGAACAGCTGACCATAACCAGCGGTGATGCCCTGATTACCACCGGTGCGGATCATGCCATCATATGCTGTGTTGCAATGGATCCAAAAACACTTCAGCATTTCCTTCCCGAATTCCGGGTCCATGCCTGCGTTGATGGATTTCTGCCACAAAGGGTACAGGTATTGGTCAAGCCTGCCGAAAGAATCGCCTGGGCCGGGATAGTTCTCGTCAGCCATAACCAGCATGTGAGTTAGCCAAAGCGCCTGAACCGCTTCCCAGAATGTCTGGGCAGGCTCCCAGGGCACCCGGGTGAGATTATCTGCCATCTGAGCCAATTCCGCACGGCGGTTCGGATCTGGTTCAATTTCTGAGAGACGGAGGCATTCGCGCCTGTACTCGGCTGCCAGGTCACGCGGCAGCGTGGCGGCAATCATCATCGCCCGCAGCTGTCCCCCTTTTTTACCAGCTTTTTCGGCGTCGGTTAAAGCAGAAAAGGCCTGCTCCAATTCGGCATAGATTGCCATCCAACCTTCTCGGATAATTCGACCATAATCAGGGATGAGATGCCCGGATGTCGCCCCAGCATTACCATAGCCATGGTTGTGAAACCAAAGCATGCTAGACCGGCTTCCGCCTGGCCCATACACCAGGCTATCACGCTGCCTGGTTTCCTTCTCCGTCAGGCAGGCGGAGGTCATAATATTGAACCGTCCCCCGGCCAGCAAATCACCGGGCAGGATTTCCTGGGGCAGGTAGTGCAGCATGACTTCACGGTTGAACCAGGCGCGACGCTCGGGCAGGGACCATGTCCAGAAGTCTGGAGCCAACTGCACGGGTTGTGCCACCTGTTTGTATGCAGACCGGAAAGTCTGCAGGAAAGAGTACGTTTCAGGGACGATATAAAAAGTCAACTCGTTATACTGGAAATCCCAGGGCGTACCGGTAGTCCAGGAGGTGTATTCATTGTTCCAGAGGCGTCGAACTCCCTGGAAATAATACTCGTGTAGCCATTGGATGCGCGGGGAGAGATTTGTGGGGGTTTTAATCGCGTAGCGGGGTTGGTCGCAGACAACTGTAGCCATGCACGACTCCTTTCAGGTCTCTACTTCTAGACACTACCACTCACCATTTCGGGGTGGTTCTTAGTATAGCACGCAACCAGGGAGAGAATAAATTCCCTGATAATTTCAATGTATGCAATCCTTCGAATACTCTCAAGGCGCACTCTTTTGATAGAAAGCTCTACATAAACTCAGAGCTTTTTGATAGTAGATATGCTATGATTAAGGTACTGACCGCTGGGTATGAGTATGCAACCCTCATTGCTGACCAATAAATTATATTTTCCCCCCACCCGACCTGCCATTGTGCATCGCCCGCGCCTGGTGGACCAGGTACAGGCTGGCTTGAATGGCCGATTTACATTGATATCCGCTCCCGCGGGTTCGGGGAAAACGACTCTGCTGAGCGAGTGGCACGCCGGACCCGGGGCGGCGACACCGGTTGCATGGGTCTCCCTGGATGCTGCTGATAATGACCCGCTGCGCTTTTTCCAATACCTGTTCGCCGCGCTGGATTCGCTCCAGCCCGGGATTGTCCTAGAAATCCAACCCTACCTGCAGGCTTCCGAAAAACCAAACATTGAAAACATCTTGACCCTGCTGGTAAATTCGCTGGGGAGAATCGCGCAAGATTTTGTTCTGGTACTGGATGACTACCACGTCATCCGCACACCTGCCATTCACGAAGCACTGGCTTTCTTGCTAGACAACCTGCCGCCGTATATGCACCTGGTTTTGCTAACGCGCACCGACCCATCCCTACCGCTCGCCCGCCTGCGTGCCCGCACCCAGCTAACTGAGGTGCGTGCAGCCGATCTGCGCTTTAGCGTTAACGAAGTAGCTGAATTCCTAAACCAGGTCATGCACCTTGGCTTGACCCATGAACAGATCTCCGCGTTGGAAGGGCGGACAGAAGGATGGATCGCTGGATTGCAGCTGGTAGCCCTTTCGATGCAACGCTGTACAGATATTCAAGCTTTCGTTGCTGCGTTCACAGGCAGTCATCACTATGTCATGGACTACCTGTTGGAAGAAGTGCTCAAACTTCAGCCCAAGAACGTGAGTGATTTCTTACTGCAGACCTCGATCCTGGATCGCATGTCAGGATCTCTGTGTGAGGCCGTTATCCAGGCGGGTTCGACCGGGCCATTGGATGGTCAGGCAATGTTAGAAACCCTGGATCAGATGAATCTATTTGTGATTCCATTGGATGACGATCGCCATTGGTATCGCTATCACCATCTCTTTGCTGACGTGCTCAGGAAACGTCTGGAACACCAGTCTCCACATCTGTTAACCGAGCTGCATGGGCGCGCTTCAAAATGGTACGAGCAAAACGGGTTTATCGCAGAATCCATCCAGCAGGCTATTGCAGCAGGCAACCATGATCGCGCGGCTCAACTGATCGAGGAAAACGGTTGTTTTCTGCTCATTAGTGGTGAGGTGGCTACACTTCTGAGCTGGACGGATGCCATTGAATTTCAATCGGAAACCCGACCCTGGCTGGCTATTCAGAAAGCCTGGGCACTTGCCCTCAGCGGGAATCTGGACCTGATCGAACCGACGCTGCAAGCTCCTGAGAGACTACTTTCCACACTTGAACCTTCCATCGAGGTCAGGACGTTGTTGGGGACCATCGCAGCGGCGCGTGCCTTTTGTGCAAACTCGCGCGGGAACACTCAATTGGCGGCAAAATATGCTCAACAAGCACTGGAACTGCTGCCCGACTGCAGCTCTATCTCCCAAAGCATACGAAGTGTGGCCACATCAATTCTTGGGGATGCCAGCTGGATCAATGGAAATATGGATGAGGCGTTACTTGCCTACACTGAAGCAATTCGCATCGGTCGAGCGGCTAATAACCTGCACATGGTCATCATCGACAGCACAAATACTGCCGATATTTTTATGGAACAGGGGCAACTCCATCGGGCAGCTGATACATACACCCAGTCCTTACAAATGGCAATTCGCCCGGATGGACAAAGATCGCCATTGGCTGGTCCGATCTATGACGGCCTGACCAGATTGTCTTATGAACGCAACCTGTTGAACGATGCAGATCAATACGTCCATCTGGGCATCGATCTTAGCCGGCAGTGGGGAGACGTTGAGCTTGAAGCGCTGGCATACGCAATGCTGGCGCGGATTGAGCATGTGCGGAACCATCTGGAAAGTGCCCGTGAAGTCTTAAGGAGAGCGGAGCAATTAGGCAACGAGCATTCCCTTTCTCCACGGCGATCTATCCAGTTGAAATCTGAGCTGGCGTACTTATGGTTGGCTCATGGAAATCATGAGAAACTGGCACAGTTCATTCAAAAGAGCAAAATATCGATCGATGACGAGATCAAATATCAGCGAATGCCCGAATATATTATCCTGGCACGCGTTCTCCTGGCTCAAGGCGATTATAAGACTGCCCTGGTACTATCTGAACGACTGCTGAGACTGGCAAAAACTGCTGGGCGAATAAGCCAGGTGATTGAACTCCAGATCCTGCAAGCACTCGCATTCCAGGCAATGAAAGACACTGACCGCGCCCTGGTAGCTTTGGAAAGAGCCCTCTTGCTGGCTCAACCGGAGGGGTTCGTACGCATATTTCTGGATGAGAGTGAAGCAATGACAAGATTGCTTTGCCTGGTCAAGTCACGCCAGGCAGGGGCCGTTTATGCGAATGAATTATTAGCTATGGTAGATAAAATCTCCGACATGACAAAACCATCCATGCGGCTCTTGATTGAGCCGTTGACCAGACGTGAATTGGAAGTGTTCAGGCTCATCGAGGCTGGCTGCTCAAACCTGGAAATCTCCGAACAGCTGGTCTTGTCCATCGCCACTGTGAAGCGCCATATCAGCAATATTTATGGCAAGCTAGGAGTAAAAAGCCGTACCCAGGCAATTGCCATGGGGAAAGAGCTTGGACTATTCGAGTAAGCACGGCTAATTACATTGCGCTTAAGACTGGCAGCGGGCAAGGTTCACTGCCGGTCTTTTTGTTTAATCAAATTGAGTAATAAACCCAGGGGAAATTAATTTCTATTTTTTATTTGAATAAATACAACCCCAACTACAACCTTCAGACGATGATTTCGCGCGGCATAACAGCTATATTAGGACCAAGAGGAAATATGACGAACCATAATGATGAAAGCAACAATAACAGTAAATGCATGACTTCCACCGCCGCACCTGGAGCATACTTCGAGATCCATGTCAAAGGTCATCTCGATGACAGCTGGTCGGATTGGCTGGAAGGTCTGGAGGTGAAGCTATTAGATAACGGAGAAATGATTCTTGTGGGGCTTATCAGAGACCAGGCCGCACTGATAGGCATGCTTAACAAATTGAACGGTCTGAACCTGACTTTACTATCACTAAATGAAAAAAAATACAATCAAAAGGAGAAAAAATGAACACAACCAAAACATTAAATCGTAATTTCGAAGCCATTGCCTGGGGAGCACTGTTTATCTGGTGGGGCATCACAGCTATGGTTCCATCTCTACCGAAGGGCACCACAGCCTTGGGTATCGGTCTGATCTTGATCGCCGTGAATGTGGCTCGACGGCTAAGCGGTCTACCCATGAGCGGTTTTTCACTCACTATTGGCGTCCTGGCACTGGTGTGGGGCGGGTTGGAGCTGGCCGGGGTTCTGTTGAGCCTGCCCTTCGAGCTGCCCGTCTTTGCGATTTTACTGATCGTGCTGGGTGTGATCGTCCTCTTGCCTGAGCTGATGAGAACCAGAAAGATATAAACAGGCATCTCAAACTGGTGGAGCCACACACACCTCATGGCAAAGCAGCTGCTCACGTTTGAAGTGGTTAGACGGGATGGTTTTCTCTCCAGAGCTTTGTGGAAACCATCCCACCCTGGTTCCAGATCAGAAATGCCTACCCATCCAGAAATAGTTTGATCCGGGATACCGCAAAGCTGAAAACAGGAGGCATGAACATGGAAATTAAACTTCAGGCGAATGGACTGGTAAAGGGACAAACCACCTCCATTTCTCTCACTAGAGGCATCGCATGGGGTTTTATCGGAGGCTTAGCCGGAACGATCGCCATGGATCTTGTCCAAATGGGGGGATTATCAGCACTTGGGTTGCCAGCGGGTACTTGTTACTCGACCATAGGAAGCACAGCTGCGCATTTCTTTTCTCTCCTGGGAATAAAGCTGCCAGGAGGCGCCTTGCTGGGTGCGGTTACGTACCATTTGCTAGGCCCGGTGCTCAGCGCTATTTATGGCTTAGCTGTAAGCCAGGTTGGGGCTCTTCAAACGACAACCCTGAAGAAGAACGTAGTATACGCAGTTCTTTATGCTGAGATTGTAAGCCAGTTAATTCTTATGACGATGCCTATTCTATTGAAAATGCCAGCCTCTGAGACGGTGCTGTGGTTCGCTGGATCCTTTGTCATGCATCTGACATGGGGCATTGTCCTTGGATTGGTGTTGCACTTTGGGTTGCTAACAAAAAACCTGCCCGAAATAGTTGGGTGAGATGTACAAAAGAAAGCGAAGGAGAGAATATCATGGAAACTCAAAAAACAGGTCAAAAGAACTATAGCACTTCAGGGCGGGAATATTATCGTTATGCTCTCGCCAATCTTATCAGGATGGGCCATTGTGCTCCATCGGTGATGCAATCCATCCTGGATATCTCATCGACCGAAAAAGAATGGCTGGTCAGGCTCAGCGCCGGGATGCCAGGCGGTATCGGTAATACAGGCTTCGAATGCGGTGGGGTTACCTCGCCTCTCGTGATGCTGGGTACACGTTTCGGGTTACGCAGTGACGATCATCACCTGCCGCTGATCTTTGACAAAGGTCATGCCCTGTGCCAGAACTTTCTTGCCTGCCATGGTACCCTTCAATGCCGCGAGATTCGAGGCAACGACCACTTTCCAAGGCACTGCATCCCGCCGGTCTTACGCGCGCCAGGTTTCTTTATGGATGCCCTGGATGGCAACAAACAGGACCCCATCTCGCCAGTCCAGAGGGAAGCTTATACCAGACTGTATTCACATCTGAGCGAGAATAAGTTCCACTGCGCCCAGGCTGTGCTCACCCATCTTGGATATAACCCTGAGGATAATCGAGACCTCTTCGATGCCGTCTCAGCTTTCGTGGGTGGCACGCTATTCATGGGTCGCACGTGCAGCGCCTTCACTGCAGGCGTGATGGCGATCGGTCTCCGCGTCGGTGAGATCGAAAACAGTCCTTTGCGGGTCATCCGGTTGCTGGCTATCATGACCGTAGGTGGGTATGCCTTCGATGAAAAGATCAACAAATTTAACCGCAGTATGAACTGGGGATACAAACTATCGAAGTGGTTTACCAAAGAATTTGGTAGTACCCAATGTCAAGAAATCACACGCTGTGATTTTTCTGACCCGAAAGGGGTCAATAATTACATCGAAGGTGGCTCCATCACAAGATGCAAGCAAATTGCCGAGAAGGTTGCCACAAAGGTTCAGCTAATGATTTCTGCGTGAAAAGTTTCAAACATAAAAAGAGAAGGGAGAATACAATGAATAGAATTTTCGCAGGTGTAGATACAGGCAGGAAGAATATTGTCTTTGGCGTGGCGTTATTTCTGGTCCTCGGTGCTGTCGTTGGCGTCCCCTTGACCGTGGATTTATTCGGAGGCTCCATATTGACCGAGAGCCAATACCAGACCTGGAAAGTACTGCACGGGTATGGTATATTCCTGGCTTTTGTTAATTTCTTCTTCGGGTATTTGATCGATCGGCTGAGTATATCCAAGGAGCAAAAAGAAATCGCCAGCTGGTCATTTGTAGTCGCCGGATTGGTGGGTGGCATTGGACGGCCGATCCTGTTTGTCCTGTCGTCTCCGGGTGGGATCGCCAGTTACGCCATCTCACTCGTCGAAACGGGTGGGTTTGTCTTGGGAACGTTCATCTTCGTGCGGGGCCAGCTGAAGGGGAGCGCTGCCCAATAGCCCAAGGAGACAGCCCAGTCAGCTTCCGAGACCCCTGCGGCGGACGGCTGCTGTGGATGGATATGGGAAGGGTGGGCACAGATGATGAGAGCCCTGGAATCGAATGGAGTGAATGTAAATGAGTGTATAAACTTCATGAAGGGAAAATCCGATGAATTGTGCTTGGTATATTAGTAAGCATGAATAATGATTATAATTAAGCCTGGAATGTGACAATTTTAGTGGTAGAGAGGGTGGTTTGCTTCAAAACAATTTTCCCATTCCTTTGACAAGTCTTGTGGGACGAAAAAGAGAAGTGGAAGTGGTCGGACAATTACTATCCACTACCCGCCTACTCACATTGCTCGGTCCTGGCGGCGTTGGAAAAACCCGCCTGGCGATCGAAGTAGCGAGTGCTACTGCAAGAAAATTCCCGAACGGCGTATGCTGGGTGGATTTAGCGTCTTTGACGGATCCATTACTCATACCTCAAACAATCGCAAAGTCACTTGACATCTATGTAGCGCCTAGCCAACCTCCGTTGGAAACGGTCAAGAGCTATCTTCAGTCAAAGCAATTGCTTCTTGTGCTGGATAATTGCGAACATCTGGTTGCAGCCTGTGCAGCCCTGGTAGAGCATTTATTAGGCGTTTGTTCTAAACTGCAGGTCCTTATCACAAGCCGTGAAGAATTAGGGGTATTTGGGGAGGTAACCTGGCATGTACCCTCCCTACCATTCCCAGATTCGCAATCTTCGGCTTCCATTCAAAGCCTTCTGGAATACCCCAGTATCCGCCTTTTTATTGAGCGGGCTGCAGCTGTATCACCTGGTTATTCGCTCTCAGACCTGAATTACAAGCCAATCACGCTGATCTGCCAGAAATTGGATGGAATACCTTTAGCAATTGAATTAGCAGCCGCCCGAATAAAACTTCTCTCTGCCACGGAAATCGCGGCTCGGTTGGCTGATCGGTTTGAACTATTGATTGGAGGCAGCCGCAATGCACTGCCCCGTCAGCAAACCTTACGCGCCACTCTTGACTGGAGCTATGAACTCCTTACCGGATCAGAACAAAAGTTATTCCGTTGCCTGTCGGTCTTTGAAGACTGTTTCAATCTGGAAGCAGCCGAACATGTGGCCAGTTCGAATCTGCCGATTTCCGAACACCCCCTTTTTCTCGTCCTCCTTGTACAACTGATCAATAAGTCATTGGTCAAGGTCGTAACCGAACTGCCAGCGTCCGAATTAGAGACGCGCTACCTCATGCTGGAGACTGTACGCGAATATGCACGTGAGAAGTTGATGACTGCCGGTGAGGCTGTTGCAGTTCACACTAGCTATCTGAATTACTTTTTAAAATTTGTGAAAGCGGCGGAACCCAATTTATACAATCAGGAACAAGGCGCAGTGTTAGACCAGTTTGATACGGAATTTAATAATTTGCGCACAGCAATCGAGTGGTCCCTGGAAAATAAAGATATAGCACTAGCAGCGCAGCTGGTCTTGTTCTCGTCTCGTTTCTGGCAATTACGCGGTTATTTTAGCGAGGCGGCATTGTGGCTGGATAGGATTCTCGCATTGTCAGGTATAGTAGATCATATACATGCGAAATTACTTCTAACCAGAGGGCATATCGCCGCGTCACAAGGGGAATATGGGCAAGCTCTGGCATTCGATGAAGCTGGTTTGGCTATTTTCATAACCCAAGGGGATATCTCTGGCATTGCCCAGGGAAACGCAATCATGGGTATCATCAGAGTATTCAAAGGAGAACGTGAGAAGGGGATCAAGCTCCTCGAAGAAAGCCTGAAAACTTTTAAGGAGTCAGGCGACGAGTGGCAAACCGCCAACGCACTCCTTTATATATCTGATTCGTACAACCGAATGGGGAATAATAAAAAAGCTGCGCGTTTATGTCAGGAATGTCTGTCCATATTTACTAAATTGGGAGACCCATGGGGAATCACGTTTGCGGCTGGAATTGCCGGGGAAATTGCCCGGCAAGAGGGCGACCTCCCGCACGCGAAGGAATACTTTCGAAATAATCTGGTTTTTCATTGGCAACACGGCCATAAGGGGGATATCCCTTATGTATTGGAGACATTATCACTCATCGCAATAAGTGAAAAGAATTACAGGCGCGCAGTTCGCCTGTGGGGAGCTGCAGAAGTTTTCCGCGAAAAGACTAATGCTCCCCTTCCCCCTGCATATCAAAGTGATTACCACAAATATCTGACCCTGGCGCATGAAAAGCTTGGTGAAAAAGCATATTCTAAAGCAATGCTCCAGGGCAGGGAGCTTCCTCCAGAGGCAGTTATCTCCCTGGCTATCCATGATGACGATATTCAATCGGAATCGCTGAGCACGGCAAGCATGGATCCGGCCTTTGAATTTCGCCTGACCAAACGTGAGATCGAAGTCCTGCATCTGGTTGCGACTGGTATGACAGATGCACAAGTAGCGGAGCGACTTTTCTTAAGCCCTCGCACAGTCAGTAAGCATTTGGAGTCTATCTATAGCAAATTGCATGTTAATTCCAGAACTGCAGCCACACACTTCGCCATTAATCATAAAATGATAGAGCAATAGTCTCCAGTATATCCAAAGCAATTCTCTTTTTAGAGGAGGTCATATACCCGGGCCTTGTGCGTATTTGTTGTTCGTCTTCATAAAAAAAAATACGTAATCAATCTACGTAGTTTTACGGTGGTTTATTCATCAACGGCCCTTATAATAAGACCAACATAACCTTAATAATCATATATCCCTTGGGGATAAATGGAGACAAAAAAAATGAAAAAGAACAATTTACTTCTTATTTTAAGCGTCGGCTTGATTCTGATCAGTATGATGGCTCTCAACCCCTTTACGCCTGGGCGTTCCGGGGATGTAAAGTTATCGGCTGATCAAGTCATCGCGCTTAACTCGATTGATACTGCAATGCTTAGTATCACTGGAAAGTATTCGTCCTTGATAGCAATCACTGATCCAGGTGACCTACTGGCTTACCGCTGGCTCGCCATGGCCAAGGAATATATAAAGCTTGGTCCACTAACATCTTCAAATGGATACAATCTTAGTGCGATTCAAACGGAAATGGCGAGTATCGTTGCAAAATACGGATCTTTAACAGCGATCACTGATCCGGGCGACCTCCTGGCCTTCCGCTGGCTCGCCATGGCTAAGCAATACGAGCAATAAACAGCAAATTCGTTTTTAACACTACTGCACGTTTTGGTAGAAAAGTGAAACCATGTGGACATACCGTCTACATGGTTTTTTTATTAATGTGACCTCTGTCACTTCTCTGCTCCTGTCAGTTACAATATACTGGTACCATGAAAATGTTCAAGTCGAAAGTGGCCAGTGCCCTCGCCCATGAATCCTGCTCCAGAACCAAAAACGCATAAAGTTTCCAAGATCCGGGTTGGCTGCCCGGCGCATAACTGTGGTGGGCGATGCCTGCTCATCGCGCATGTCGAAAATGGCAGGATCACCCGCCTGGATACGGACGACCGACCTGATAGTCTCTCCGCACCTCAGCTGCGCGCCTGCGCACGTGGCCGAGCTTACCTGCGCCGGCAGTACCACCCCGACCGTCTCCTGTACCCGCTCAAAAGGGTTGGAGGGCGCGGGGAAGGCAAATTTGTGCGCATACCCTGGGATGAAGCTCTCGACCTTGTCGCAGGGCAGATAAAGCGGGTTAAAGAAAAATATGGCAACGAAGCCCTGTTTGTACCCTACGGGACGGGCAGCTACAACCAGCTCAACGGCTCACACACGGCTCGCCGCCTGATGAACCTGTTTGGGGGTTGTCTCGGTATCTACAACTCGTACTCGTGGGGGGCAATCAATATCGCCACCCCCACCGTTTATGGAACCCTGGTGACCGGCAACCAGCGCCAGGATTGGCTCAACAGCCGCTACATCATCATGTGGGGCTGGAACCCGGCTGAAATGCGGGATGGCACCAACAGCGATTACTTTGTCAAGCTGGCACGCGAAAATGGAGCAAAGGTGGTTTGCATCGACCCGCGCCACTCGCTATCGGCGGCGGCGCTGGCAGACGAGTGGATCCCCATCCGACCCGGCACCGACACCGCCATGATGAGTGCCATGGCATACGTCATGCTGAACGAAGAATTGTATGATGCCGATTTCGTCCGCACCCATTGTGTGGGTTGGGAGGCTTCGCAGATGCCTGCAGGTGCAGAAGACGCAGAATCGTATTCCGATTACCTGCTGGGTGGGCGCGATGGAACCCCCAAGACGCCCCAATGGGCGGAAGCCATCACCGCCGTCCCTGCAGAGACCATCACCCGCATTGCGCGCGAGTATGCCACCCTTAAGCCGGGTGTGCTTTACCAGGGTTACGGCATGCAGCGCCGAGCATTTGGTGAACAGGTGGTGCGGGCAGGCTGTGTGCTGGCAGCCATTTCCGGTAATGTGGGAATCTCCGGTGGCTGGGCCAGCGGACTGGGAACCCAGGCTCCCGAAGGTGGCCCACTCTGGACGGTTTTCCCGGCTGGAGAGAACCCGGTCAAAGCCAGCATCCCGGTCTTTCTGTGGTCCGAAGCCTGCCTGCGCGGCCATGAGCTGACTTCCGCGGAAGGTGTGGTGGGTTCCCCACGCCTGAAGACAGATATCAAATTAATTTACGCCGTGGCAACCAACTGCCTGATCAACCAGCACGCGGATGTCAACCGTTCGGCCATGCTCCTGAAAGACGAGACAAAAGTCGAGTTCGTCGTTGTGCAGGATAACTTCCTGACCCCCACAGCAAAATTTGCGGATGTGGTACTACCCGCCTGCACCCAGTTCGAGACCTGGGGCGTGGAGGATGGCTGGAAATATGGCGATGAGGTCATCCTACAGCCCAAACTGGTTGAGCCGCCAGGTGAATGCAAGAGTGATTACCGCATATGCGCCAACCTGGCAGCGCGCCTGGGCTTCGGAGAAGCATATACAGAAGGGCGCGACGAAAAAGCCTGGGTTGAATGGTGCCTTGACCGGTTCAGGGAGACCCGTTTCCCCGACCTGCCATCCCTGGAAACATTCATGGAGCGTAACCTGGGAGCCTATTCAAAGCCGGTCACGCAGCCCGCCATTGCCTTTGCCGATTTCCGCCGCGACCCGCAAAAGTATCCGCTGAACACACCCAGCGGCAAAATCGAGATTTTTTCCAAGACCTTGTACGATATGGGTAGGCCTGATGAAATTCCAGCAGTGCCTAAATACATCCCCGAGTGGGAAGATTCGTTTATAGAAGGTAGCAATCCGCCAATCACGGGGGATTCAGCAGACAAAAAGTATCTACTGCAAGCCATCGGGCATCACAGTCTCGCCCGGGTTCACTCCACACATGCAAATAATGATTGGTTACAGGAGGCTTTTCCGCAGCGTATTTTCATCAACCCGCTGGATGCCTCCAAAAGGGGCATCCGCGATGGAGATTTGGTGCGGGTCTGGAACGAGCGGGGCGAGCTGGTCATCCCTGCCCGCCTGACCGCACGCATACTTCCCGGTGTGGTCGATATCCCTCAGGGCGCCTGGTGGAAACCTGATGCTGCCGGTGTGGACTACGGCGGTAATATCAATGTGCTTACCTCTCATCGATGGACCCCGCTGGCGTTCGGATCAACCCAGCAGACTATCCGTGTTGAAGTCGAGAAACTCAACCCGAAAATGCATCCCGGGAAATCAAGCAAATCCTGACCCTGCCGGGTGAGCCCAGAAACGATGACTTACATTTTCACCTTTGATGCCAGCGCCTGTTCCGGCTGCAAAACCTGCCAGGAAGCCTGTAAAGATAAGAATGAGCTGCCTGTGGGTGTACTTTGGCGACGGGTGATCGAGGTTTCAGGCGGGGAGTGGAAATCGACGGGCAGCGCCTGGGAAAATAGTGTTTTTGCCTATAACCTGACCCTGGCATGCAATCACTGCAGACATCCCAAGTGCGCCGGTGTTTGCCCTACGGATGCTTACACCGTACGCCCGGATGGAATCGTGCTGCTCGACTCGTCCAGGTGCATGGGATGCGGTTACTGTGCCTGGGCTTGCCCATATGATGCACCGCAGTATGATGACAAGCTGGGCGTCATGACCAAATGCAACTTTTGCTATGATAACCTCGATGCCGGCTTGCCCCCGACCTGCGTATCCGCCTGCCCGATGCGGGTTCTGGAGTACGGAACGATCGAAGCATTGAGCACTTTCACGGATGGCCGGAATTTATGGCAACTCCCGGCGACAGAACATCCCTTCCCGTTGCCGAATTACTCGCGCACTGAGCCTCGACTGGCCATAAAACCACACATTGGGATGGAAAGCGCCCTGGAAAAAACAGTATCCAATCGTGAGGAAATCCAGCCTGGGCGAAGTTCAGAAAACAGGCATGGAATCCCTGCTTTTCATGAACTGCCGCTGGTCGTTTTTACGCTGCTTGCCCAAATGGCAGCTGGCATGTCGGTATACGGGCTGGTGCTTTCCCCGCTTCCCCAGCCGGTGCTGCTGGCTATTGGCATTCTACTGGGTATAGGCGGATTGATCTCATTCCTGCACCTGGGCAGGAAGCCCAATGCCTGGCGGTCGGTGATGCATATCAAAAAATCGTGGTTAAGCCGGGAAATCCTGATGGCAGGCTTGTTCGGGATCGCCTGGCTCTTGACGATTGGAACCGAATGGCTCCAAAAAGCCTTTCCGGGGTCCTGGTTGATGGCTATCCTGGGTCTCGGACTGGTCTACAGCATGTCGCGGGTCTATTTGCTTCGAGCCGTCCCAAACTGGAATTCATGGCGTACCCCTGCGGCTTTCTTCCTGAGTGCAACCACGCTTGGCGTACTGGGGATAAATCTTGCCGTGCCGTATCCTGGCTGGGCAGTCATCGTAGGGCTTGCCCTGGCGGCTGAAATGGGCCTGGCTCTGACCGCACGCCCCCTGTTTGGGAAGCTGGCAGACAAGCTGCGGCTCACACTGCTTGGGTTGGGAATCATGGGTGCATTGCTCACGATCATCGTCCCCCAGGTTTCCAGGCCAGGGTTGATCATCCCCATTTTCATGATCGTCCTGGCAGCCGAAGCCATTGGACGTTGGCAGTTCTATGCAGCCCGCGTGCCCACCTCAGAATGATCTTCTAAATCTTTGGTTGTTCCAGGACTTCCAGCGCACCAACTCCAGGTGGAATTAAATAAAACACCGTCCTTCATCCAGCATGGCCAGGTAATTTTCGATCGAGATGTAGTTAGCCACGCTGTTGCCCGTGCCCAGGCAATACCCACCGCCTGGCTGACAGACCTGGAGCGTCCGGTGGGTTCGCGCTCGCACCTGTGCTTCCGAGGCACGACACATGAAATCCATATCCAGACCACCCAACAACGCAATCTTCCCGCCCCATTGCTGCTTGACGGTGCAAACATCTTCGATGGTGTCTTCAAATGAATGTTTTGCGTCGATTTTGACATCATAGACCAAATCCGGCATGATTGCAGCCAGATTACCGCAGGAATGCAATAGATATAACCTGCCAGTCTGGTGCGCCATTTCTGCCAGCATTTTGTGCCCGGGAAGGACCAAAGATCGTAAATCCTGCGGGCTGATAAGGGTACCCGACCGGAAGCCCATATCATCCGTGCCCCAAATCATTTTTACACGATCGAATTGGAAATACAGCTCGATCAGATGGCGATAGTGCTCCATCAACCTGCTGCTGATTGCCTGAACAAGGTCGCGCTGCTTAACTAAGGACACAAACAAGGTTTTATAGCCCATCAACCAGGAAATTTCTTCAGCAAAATGGCCGATCAAACCCCCGATAATGCACATGTCTTCTGGTAAATGCTTTTCGTACCATTCCAGGGCACTCGTATCTGCATTGCGCATATCAGGCCAGGGGTAGGCATCATATTCCTGCCAGCTGGTGATCGGACCACGCGTCTCATCGATGAAATTACGCCCGCCTAGGCGCTTGATTTCAGCAGTATCTTTGGTATTGATCCAATTGAAATTAAGATCCACCCCTCCGATCGCGCAGCCAATATAGTCATACCCCAGGGCACGTTGGAGAGCGATCTCACGCTTCCAGGAAAAATACGGCTCATCCTTTGATAGGCTCTCCTGAAGCTGAAATAACTCGCACAATCCGGGTTTCACTTCTTCATCTAGAAAGATTTCAATATAATGAACCCGCTTGGGAGTGCCTTCCCGGCGGAGGCAGGACACGAATGCCTCCCAATCGGGAGAAATAGACCTGGAAAAAGTAAATGGCATAAGTTATTCTCTCGAGCTGCTTTACCATTTTGGGTGAGGCTGGACTGCATTTCTCACAAAAGTCATTTGGGTGATGGTGTAATCGTATCGAGACCAGGGATGCAGACCGTCTATCAGTGTAATTGCAGCGTCAGACTGCCATCGTGACTTATGGTTAATTCATGTCCCATCAGGCATCAAAATAGATCGGATTAGTTATTAATGCCGGCAGCAAAGGCAGACCCGGCAGGAAGCTGCGCAGGACTTCAAACCTGGCGAAACCCGGAGTGTCCATCCCATATCTGCCGCGCATGGTTCCATCTGTCTCGGCTTTGAGCAGGGGGGTACTCCCATGGGCAGATACCACCTGCACGACATCCCCGGTGACTAAGCCGCTAACCATAAATTCAAACTGCTTGACCCTGGAGAAATCCACACTATCGCCAAGCATGGCATCTCCAGCCGTCATCTCGCAGGTGGGGCCATTGGCGCTGTAGGTGATGTAGGCGTGGCCAAGCCTCAATGCAGTCAGGATATCCGCTACACTGCCAGACATGGCATAGACGCAGGTGGTGGGACCACCGGGAAACAGAAGCAGGGAGTCGCGATGATAGTCACTGCCACCACAAATGGGTATTTTTTTGCCAGCCACAAGCAGGCTCTGCCACAATCCCACTGCCTGCAGGTTTGAGCCGCGCATCGGCCCATTCCAAATCTCGAGGCAGTCAAATGGCAACGAGCTCATGTCAAACAGGAATGGGCAGACAGGGTCAAAAGGGTGATTGATGACGATCAACGCTCCACGCGCCCGGGCTGAGGCAAAGCGCGCCTGCACTTCTTCAGTGGTGTTAGCGAGGAAAGGCTCATCATAAGGTTGATCCACACCCAGGAAGTTGGCATGCCCTCGGTAATGGGTCCATTCAACCCCGGGAATCAGGGTGATACCGGGGTAATGAAGCAATGCATCGGTCGAAACCATCTGGTTGTGGTCGGTGACGGCCAGGTAGTCCAATCCATTCCTGGCTGCATGCCGGGCTAAATCATCCAGCGGCAAGACACCGTCTGAGGCGTGGGTATGGGTGTGCAAATCTCCTTTGAACAGGCGCTGATATTTGGGTGTGAAGGATAGCTCATAGAGGACGTCCACGCCCTGCTCAGCCACTTTATACGCCCCGACGATGATCTTCCATTCACCCGGCACCAGGGCACAGGGATGATAGCCTGGGGTTGCCTGGGTCTCACTGATGAGGAGGCTCAATTTATCCGACCCAGAGGCTCCCACCTGCGTGCCATCCGGGGCAATCAAACCCAGATCGATGATGTTGATTTCCTTACGAGAGAAAAAACTGCCATTCTCAGCCTGGACTGCGGATTCATAATGCCTTTCGTAGCGATAGCTGAGCGTGAACGATTCGGTGTTGGCTGGCATGCTGAAGGGGAGGGTGAAGTAAGTCCCCTGGAGAGCATGCTCGATAAACAGTGGGATTTGTTGGTGTGATTGGATGGGTGTTTTATCCATAGTGTTTTAGATGGGCGTCAGGTTGGCAGCCAAAAAACGCTGTATCTGCTTGTTCCAGAAGAACCAATCGTGGAACCCATCTTCCTCATGATAATCTACCGGGATGCCCAACGATTGACAGGCAGCGTGAAATTGGGTGTTGAGCGGGTACAGGTCATCCTGGCGACCACAGGCAATAAATAATTTGGGCAATTTCCCGAGGTGGTCAGCCGCATGCTTCAGCCATACCGCCGGGTCATGTTCACTGCCGGTCAGCTTTTCCAGATTGCCAAACAAATATTCGAACTCTCCCCGACGCGGGTCGTTGGGGTAAGCAGTGATAAAGGCATGGGAGAGCACACCCGAGAAACTGGCAGCGGCTGAATACAACTCGGGGTGGAGAAGCGCAGCCTTGAAAGCCCCATACCCACCCATGGAATTCCCCGCAATGAGGGTATCTTCACGGTGGGGCAACAATCCAAAGACCTGCTTGAGGTATTGTGGCAGCTCAATGGTGAGGTAGGAGAAGTACTTCTGACCATTGGGCTGGTCGGTGTAAAAGCTGCGACCGACAGAGGGCATGACTACGACCAGACCATATAGCGCGGCAATAGATTCTATGGCGGTATAGCGCTGCCAGGCGCTTCCATCGTCGCTGAGCCCATGCAGCAGGTAGAGCACCTTGCGCTTAGCAACCGGCAGGCCGCGCATTTCTCCGGGGCTTGGGAGGATGATATACACGGGCAAATTGACCATTACAGTTTCGGGGACGTGATCGATACGTAAGAGTGCCATATATTCCCTCCTGCTTATTCAATCTCGGCGATAAACGGTGCGACCGGTTTTTTCTCAAAGTTGATGAAGAAGGAGAAAATAAAGCTGATGACCATCAAAATGGGTGGAAAGATGGTCAGCAAGAACCTGGCAGCCTGATCGGGGTAAGGTCCAGGGTTGTCACCACTCTCGTAGCTATACAATCTGGAAACGAGGAAGAATGCCGCACTGGTGAATAACCCGTTCAGACGGTTCATGAATCCCAGAGCATTGGAGATGATCCCTTCACGGCGCAGGTTATGCTTCTGAGTATCCTCATCCATGATCTTGGCGCTGATTAAATCCATCGTAGTGATCACGCCGGCAAAGCCGAACCCAACCAGGGCGCTGCAAAGGATGCCTGAGATCAGTGAATTAGCAAAGTAAAGTGGAATAAACGCCAGCGCTAACGTGGCCAAGGCAGCCCGCCATACTGGCATTAATGAGAACTTTTTGACCAGCCGTGCCCAAATCCATACACAGCCGATGGCAATCACCAGAACCGCAGCCAGGAGAAAGGTCGTCTGGCTCTCCGAGAGCTTGAGGGCATATTTGACAAAGAACGGCATGGATGCCAGGACGAGTGACATGGCGGCACTGTAGAAAGCATTGGCAAAACCTGCCACCCAGAACTTCCCGTTGGTGATCAGGCTTTTTATGCTATCCCAAAGCTGGGGCTTCTGCTCATCCACCTGGAAGGCCCTTTCCTTGCTGGTAAAGGTCATATACAAGATCACCGCACCACCCAGCAAGCCATATAGAATGGAAGTAAGGCTGTATCCCAATGCTTTGGTCACCATGGGCGTCATGGCGATGCTGATAATCATGGCAACCAGCTGAAAAGCTTGCCGGAGGGCATTGGTGGATGCCCGGGAGGCATCATCGCGAAACAGCTCTGGGAAGAGAGCGCCGTAATTGGCGTTGATGACCGAATCGAGGGTGCCAGTAAACATATAGAAGAGCATGCAGTAGACTACCAGGGAATTCCCACTTAAAAAAGAGGCCGGGCTGTAAAAGGCAATAAATCCCAAGACCAATAACGGCGTCCCGATCGTGAGCCATGGGCGCCTGCGTCCCCAACGCGAGCGCGTACGGTCGGAGAGAAAGCCGTACACCGGGTTGTCGATGGCATCGATGAAGGTGTAAATGAGCAACATCAGGGAGAATTGCACCGTGGTCATCCCTAATTGGTCTACGTAGAAAATAAATGCAAAGGATTTCAACATATTGATCGGGATGGATGTGCCAAACATGCCGATGGCGTAATTAAACGACTTAAGTTTGGGCTTACTATCTTCAAGCACGCTCATAGTGGGTCTCTCCATTCGGATTTAACAAAAATTTTCGAGATACATGGTTTGTGGTGGCGCATTAGAATTATATATCAGAACAAGTTATGAATTAATTATCCATATTATTGGATAAATCAAGTGGGTCAGGAATCCTATAATATAATGGATTCGAGGTTGAACGCGGAAATCTTGACAGTGCGACCTGACTGTATATAACAGCGGCTGCGTGCACCATAAGCTTTACAATTTCAATTCCGTAAACAGCCTGCGAAGGAGAGAATAATCCATGAAAATCATTGGTGCACATGCAATCATCTTTAGCACAAATCCAGACGCCGACCGGGCGTTCTTGCGAGATGTATTACACCTACCGAACATTGATGCTGGCGATGGTTGGCTGATCTTCGGATTGCCTCCGGCGGAAGTGGCTGTACACCCATACAAGCGCAATAATGTGCATAAGTTTTACCTGCTGACGGATTATATTGAGGTATTTATGCGGGAAATGGCGCAGCTTAAGGTCGTTTGCGAGCCAGTGGTTGAGGCTGAGTGGGGATTACTCACCAATATCACCCTGCCAGGGGGTGGAAAACTTGGGGTGTATCAACCCCGGCATGCAAGGCCGACTGACCTGATCGAATAATAATCTGTGTTGGGTGAAGCAAACGGGAGGGTATGGTAATCCCAGAGGTTAAGTTGCCAGGATGGGATGGGTGGCGCGCTGGTCTTGAATGGCACGCCGGGCGATATCGTAACCCTGGGCAATCAATTCATCGGTATGGCTAAAATCCCAAATGGGAACAGGGAGTACGCCGGTGAGTCCAAGGTATAACAGGGGTATGCCGCGTGCTTCGGCCAGTTCTAGCTCGAGATCGATCTGCCTTTGCTCAACCGAATAGAGCAACCGGTCCAGAAATCCTCTAAACCCATCCCCCTCACCAAGCATCTCACGCGCATCGATCAGATCCAACGCTACGATTTGGGTGGCTCCGAGATTTAGCGCTGGCTCAATCGGTAGATTACTCACCACTCCCCCGTCCATCAGGTAGCGCTCTTGTTTTCTAACCGGCATAAACCAGGGCGGAAGCGTCGTGGATAGTAATAGCGCATCCAGGATTTTATCCTCCGGCATGGTGCCATGCAATATCGGTTTCCCTGAGTTCAGATCTGCGGAAACGATCACCAGGTTGGGCTGAGTGATATCCGTAAAATTCAGCTCTGGGGTTAACCCGTAGCTGATAAAAAAATCTCTCAGGCGCCGGGAGGGATCACTGGAAGACCGCCTGACCATGGCACGCACGGTTAGCGAGATGTAATTGGCTGGCAGCAGCTCTGAGGCGTTAGCGTTTTGCCAGGCCGCCGAAAGCCGGTCCAGGCTGTCCTTCGAAAAGCCATTCAGGGCGAGGAAGGCGGCATTCACGGCTCCAATCGAGGCTCCGATCAGGAAATCGGGATGGAGGCCGGATTCCAACAACGCATACAAAGCACCTACCTGCAATGCCCCGCGTGAGCCACCTCCGCTGAGTGCAAACGCTAATTTCCTGTTCATGCAGCTCCACAATTACCGGGTATGTCATTATTTGACTGATTTCGACCCTGATCAATCACCGGTACGAGAACAGTATAACAAGGTAACCAATGACAGTCAATCAGAAAGCGAGAAAGGCAATTTCGAATGCTTCCATTATAGAAAATAATTTCCTAAAAGCAAGTCATATGCGAATGACCGTTATATAATTTGTTATCAGCGTTCCCAAAGGATCGGTTAATAACTGGGATGGAGGATGAACTGATGGAAATCAACCAGCCTGCGCTCAAATCCAAATCACTGCGATTAAGCCTGTTCACCTGGATTATCGTCCTGCTGGCATCAGACCTGCCCAATGCCATCTGGAACGCTGTGCTCGGAGGAGATCCACCAATCTGGCTTTTCTGGGTAAAGATCGGTATGCTGCTGATTTTCATCCTGGTCAGCCTGGTCTGGAAACCGATCCAGAGTGTGCGCATTTTCTTCTCCCTGCTGCTGGTGCTGATGCTGGCACTACGCGGTATGGACTGGCTGAGAGGCATAGATCTTTACACCCAATGGGAGCAGCGAGTGGGTTGGGTGGTTGCCATGGCGGGCTTCCAGCTTTTAAAACTGCTGGTGGCCTTCCTCATGATCGTGGTGCTACTATTGCTGGGAAGGAAATGGAAGGAATTCTTCCTGACGCGTGGCCAGCTTGGCGCACCGATTACCACCCGTAAAGATGGTGATAAAACGGGCAAACCATCCATTTCATGGGGAGTATTAGGCCTCATCCTTGGTTTGTGCATTGCACCGCTCACGCTGTTCTTCTTTGGCCTGGGTAACCTACCTACCTCCGACATCTTGCTGAAGGCACTCCCTTATTTCCCGGCGGCGCTCCTGTTTGCGCTCACGAACTCCTTTTCTGAAGAAATGCAATTCAGAGCCTCGCTGTTGGGAGACCTGCAAAAGGTTATCGGAGCGGATCAGGCCATCTGGCTCACAGCTGCTTTCTTTGGCTTCGCCCATTATTTTGGCGGTGCGCCGGCCGGGATACCCGGTGTTCTCATTGCAGGTTTTCTGGGGGCACTATTTGCTAGGTGCATGTTGGGGTCAAAAGGAATCGTTGTATCCTGGTTCATTCACTTCTGCCAGAACGCGATCATCTACGCCTTTTGGGCAATCGGTTCAGTTAGCTAGTTGAAAAAGAGAGAAATTGGCCCGTTTCGTGCGATGAACTCGCACCTTGCTGTTATTGCTCAACCAACGAAGCCCTAATTGCCTTGCAACGCAGGCAATCCTTTCGCCCGCATAGCAGAGCTGAAGGATCAGCTTTTAGTATTTCACAAGTAATACTGACCAGACCAACCACGGGGATAGCCTGGATTAACGATTTTCCCACTTCAATCCTGTGGATGATTTCCTCCAGGTGGGGAGCAAGCGCTTCGAATCCGTCGGAACAACCAGGAAAGCCCTGGCAAGGAATGATCCCCTTGTTGGTCAAAGCCCAACGGATGAACTGTTTGCGCCCCGCCAGCCGTTCAGCGTAATGAATGCTCGTATTGACCGTCTGGTCCACACCCAGAAGTAACACCCATCCCTGCCCATCCATTAGTTTTTGGATCGGGAAGAATGGAGCTTTGATGGTTTGGGAATCCAGGATGGGTTTGGCATGGATTCCTACAAAAGACAGGATTGGGTGTGCAGAGCGGAGCGCTCTTGGATGGATACGCATTGCCTCAGCCACATCACCCATCAGCGGATCCACCGGCATATTGGCATAGTAGATTTCAGACATAAGATTGGTATATTTCCCGCTCCCATAGCGGATGGCATTATCAGGTAGGCCAACTTCGGGAGTTATCATGGTTTTATAAGTGAATGCCGGCATAATCAGGGTGTTGAAAGATGAGCTGAGTGCCCCTAATATGGTTTCAGCACCCCCATGAACCTTACCAAAGGCTGAGAGTGAGGCATGCGCAATAACAGGCCTTACAGGATCAATCTCCAGCTTACGCAACCCGGTGACGAAATCACGGAAGGTCAACATGCCTGGTTATTCTCCCTTCCAGGTGGCTTTGCGCTTTTCCACAAATGCCTGCATGCCCTCTTTCTGGTCTTGCGAGGCAAACAGTAAATAAAAAGCCCGGCGCTCATCCTCCAAGCCATCATTCAAGAAGGATTCAAAAGCGTGGTTGATTGCCTCTTTTCCCAATCGTACTGCCAGTGGGGCGCGGGCAGCAATTTCAGCCGCTAGCTGCAGGGCTTCATCCAGGTAACGCTCAACCGGCACCACCCGGTTGACCAGACCAAAATGCTGTGCTTCTTCAGCGCTCAGGAGACGGTTGTTGAGCACCATCTCCATGGCGATAGCCTTGCCAACCGCTCGGGTGAGACGCTGAGTGCCGCCGGCACCGGGGATCACACCGATATTGATTTCCGGCTGACCAAAGCGGGTGGTTTCAGAGGCGATGATCATGTCACAGGTCATGGCCAGCTCATTGCCACCCCCGAGGCACCAGCCGGAGACTGCCGCTATGACTGGCTTATGGATGAGGCGCAAGCGATCGAATTGGGGGATGTGGCTGCGGGTAAGCATGTGCATGGCGGTCGCGTCTGCCATTTCTTTGATATCCGCTCCAGCCGCAAAAGCCAAGTCGTCTCCGGTGATCACCATCGCGCCGATGGCAGGGTCAGTATCAAAAGCTTCCAGTGCCTCAATTAATTCATGCAAAACAATGCTGTTGAGCGCATTCCGCACCTTGGGACGGTTGATGCGTACCAGCCCGACTTGACCACGAACCTCGATCAGTATGGTTTCATATGCAGATGACATAGCCCCTCCCTGGTCAGGAAGATTAGTTAACGATTAATCGTGAATATGGATGTTTAAAATTATACGTCATTATGCTGAGTCATATACCCAGTATGCGGGACAGGTCGCTCAGATGTTGGCGTGAATATTCAAGCTGAAGCTCAACCCACCATTGAAGTGTGTGCACTCCCCACCTTGGGTGCCTGGCAATGCGGCTCCAGCTCGCAGGGGGCAATTGGCGCAACCAATCCAGCTCCAGCGAACGCAAATTGATGAAATCACTCAGAATGTTGCGTGGCTTTTCTTTCGCTTGATAACGCGTATTCATCCAGGCAGCATCATTAAATAAAGGAAGCAAAGGCGCATCTTCGTCATTGATGCGGCGGACGTAGAGGGCAAATTCGCTGGCTTCAAGCGTCCATAAATGGACCAGGATTTGATGAGCAGTATGACGTTCGTTAACCACCTTGCGATGCCAGTCTTTGAAGGGCGTCTTTCTTACCAGCACGGCCAGGTCAGAACAGACCTGCTCCAATGCAGATAACAATTCCTGTCGATAAGAAATTAATTCATCCATATATTTCTCCGATACCCTCTGTGCTGGTCACTGTTCCCCCCGTTCCACGGGAATGACCAGTCCGGTCATTGAGGTGGCGGCATTGGAGCACAAGAACAGCACCATGCTGACCAGGTCTTGATATTCACCCGTCCCAACAATTGGGAATGAGGCGAGCCAATGATGAAAAGCCGCCCTGTCCCATTCCTGTGAGGGGATCATTCCAAAATCCATGCAACCGAAAAGGATGGAATTTACACGAATATGGTATTCAGCCAGCTCACGCGCAGCCGCGCGGGTTAGACCCATTACGCCTGCCTGGCTGGCTGAATGGGCAGCATGACCTTTTATTATCCTTGCATGTTCTACAGCAGAGATCAGGTTGACGATCGCCCCGCCTCCTTGCTGTTGCATTACCCGCCCAACCTGCTGCATGGTGAAGAATGGTCCGCCCAGGTTTACATCCAGGGTACGATGGTAATCCCACTCATCCATCTCCAACAGGGAAGCATCAGGCTGCACGCAAGCATGATTGACCAGGACATCAATGTGCCCAAAATGCTCCAATACTTGGGATACCAGTCCTTCAATCGGCATGCGTTTAGCGATATCAAAGACATAAGCCCCGGCTTTACCACCCGCCTGTTGGATAAGGCTGATTGTTTCGTCCAGGCTAATCGGATTAATATCATTGGCAGCAATCACAGCACCCAAGGAGGAAAATGCCAGGGCGATTTGGCGGCCAGCCCCGCGTGCTGCCCCAGTAATTAATACAATTTTGTTAGTGAATTCATTCATCCTAATTCTTCTCGGTGGTAGGTTGAATTATAAAGTATATATAATATCCATAAGCTGCCGTCCGGTGGATTGGGTGTGCCTCAACCATAAGACTGTCCAACAATGACCACAGAAAAGGATATCCTTATGAATAAAATGCCTTTCCAGTTCCCAACAGCATTTGAAAGCGCACGATTATGCCTGCATTGTGACGAGACTAATATGCGCAGCATCCGCGTCGCCGAACGGTGCAGCATGCTGCGGGAAGGCCATCTGCGCGAAAACAGGCGCAATCCAGATGGAACCTTTAGCGGGTCGTATATCTATGGATTGTTGGAGCATGAATATCGGGCGGTTTAAAACTGGATGGTGAGCAAAATCAGAGTTAAGCAAGCTCCTGGTTCAGACCGGAAGCAGTACGAAGGCGGGAATTTGCCAGGCTAATGTACACAGGATTAATCTCATACCCTACATAATATCTGCCGGCTTTTCGCGCCGCAAGGGCGGTTTGCCCGCTGCCCATAAATGGATCAAGAATTACCTCATCTTTGAATGAATAGAGCTGGATCAGGCGATAGGGCAGCTCGACCGGGAACGGAGCCGGGTGCCCAACCTTTGAGGCTGACTCGGCGGGAAACGTCCATACACTCTTGGTAAATTCGAGGAATTCTTCTCTGGAAATTGTGCTTACCCCAGGCTGTGATGCATGCCGTTTGAATGTACCCTTTGAAAAGACCAGGATATATTCATGCACATCCCGCAATGTGGGGTTAGCAGCTGATTTCCAGCTACCCCAGGCCGTTGATGGGCTGGCACTGGCGGCTTTATTCCAGATGATTTCACCGCGCATTAAATACCCCAGGCGAAGCATGCTGCCTGTAATCCAGGCATGCAAGGGAATATAGGGTTTGCGCCCAAGATTAGCAACATTAACACATGCCCGACCACCTGGCACCAATACCCTGAAGACCTCAGCCCAGACTTTTTCAAGGAATTCAAGATACTCTGGTAAGGTTAGATCAACATCGTACTCCTTGCCCACATTGTAGGGCGGAGAAGTCACCATCAGGTGGACACTGTGATCAGGCAGCTGCGCCATATCCTCAGCTGAGTGATGAAGAATTTGATCCAGATGATTGGCGGGGATGGGGTTCTCTATATATACTGTGGCATTCTCCAGAGGCTGGTCTTGATATAGCCGGCTGCCATAAAAGGGTGCAGCGTCGTGACTGAGATGCCCAGGCGACCCGAATTTACTGGTAATGGTTTTACGCTGCTTTTTTCCCATGCGCTATTCAAGCAAATCCAGCACTTTGGCCCCACTAACCCGAAGGATATCCTGAGGATTGAGATGCACGATGGCGTTTTCCGCTCCCCCACCGGCATAGGCATCTTTAAACTCGAGTACTTTGCTATCGATCAGCGTGACCAGCGGCTGGCTATGACCAAAGGGTGGCATGGCGCCTACTTCATAACCACTTATTTCAAGCACCGTTTCTGCTGAAGCAAGCTTTACTCTTTTCCTGCCAATCCCAAATAGATCTGCGATGGCACAGCGCTGGATGCTTGACAACCCACAAGCAATCGCCAATACAGGCTGCCCATCGACCAAAAACAGGATGGATTTGAT
Organism: uncultured Chloroflexia bacterium; assembly: GCA_963725685.1. GTDB lineage: Bacteria > Chloroflexota > Anaerolineae > Anaerolineales > UBA4823 > FEB-25. Next base: position 143,857 of record CAVRYZ010000008.1, on the reverse strand, counting down.
AATTTGATCCACGCTGGTGCCCACTGCCTGGGCGGCCGTCTCCACGGTGGGGGTGGGCACACTCAGATGCAAGATTTCGCCCGGGATGTTATGGGCATGCATATACTCCGCTAAGTCATCCACGCCCAGTCTAGCCTTTTGCATTTTGCCCTGTAGACGAATATCTGCGTATATTTTCCAGGCTATCTTCACTGTGATCCGCGATCAACAGGCGCACTCTTCCACCTGTCATTTCCTGCAGCAGGCTGCCGGCTTCCTTTCCTGGTTCGGAGGCTAACCCAGATTGCAGGGAAGCATACGAATCGAAAAACAATTCGTGGATCATGGAACATTGCATGTCACCGAACAAAACCTGGCTTATCCGGCTGGTGGCTTCACGGCGCAAACCGGGGATATTCTCAGCTGCATGGAGAAAACGCGGCCAAAATACATGAAAATCGGGAGTGGCGGTTGATTCGACCAGGATGATTAATTTATGCATGCTTCGATTATACCCTTTGCAAGGTAGGTGCAATTAAAAACCAAAAAAATCTAGCACCTCTTTCGTGGTATGATTCCGAAATCAAGGAAATGATAAATGGAAGACAAGATCACAATTATTGAGGGTCCACCGCCGAACTTCGAGGATGTTCATGAAGGTTGGCCTTTAGGGCTGAATGAAAGCCCATCCTTGCATAAACTGGCGTTAACCCGTTTACGCACCTTTAATGGGCCAGCCTTAGTCGAACGGTGCTATCGCGCGTGGGCAAAACACCAGGCGATCCAGCTTGAATTCCGCGCCGCAGATGGACTGATCCACAAGACGCCCATCGTTGCCTCCCGCACCATGGAAATGGATGAAGGACAGCTGATTTTCTTATGGGTGCGTTTTACCGAGCAGGAAGCGTTATTGGAATTAGGTGCAGACGATGATCAGTATGGTAAAGAGGATGATGATCAGGAACCACCAGAGTAGATTATCCAGATGAGCATGACAGGCAGGATTATCAACCTGCCTGTTTTTTATTTAAGGGCTAAAATTATCCTGGGAGGAGAGCCAATGTCAGATCTCGTTCGTACCGATCTCACAGATGGAATTTTTGTGATCACATTAAACCATCCAAAAGCCAACGCACTCAGCCTCGAGATGGTCAAGCTGCTTTTGGCAGCATTCAAGGAAGCCGTCCAACAAAGGCGGGCACGTGTTGTGCTGATCAGAGCAGAAGGGAATGACTTCAGCGCCGGACAGGATATCTATGAAATGCTGCAAGCCGAGGATGTATCCTATCGCAAACATATGCAGGAAACCTACAATCCGCTGATCTTGCAAATCCGCCGGCTGGACCTACCGGTGCTGGCAGAAATTCAGGGCACTGTGGCTGGGGCTGCGCTGGGTTTGGTCCTGGCTTGCGACATGCGGATTGCTAGTGAAGAGGCACGCTTCCTGGTAGGTTTCCTCGGCATCGGCCTGGCACCCGATTCAGCGGTCTCGCTGTTCCTGCCGACCCTGGTTGGTCTGGGACGGGCAACCGAGGCGGCTTACTCGAACGCAGCGATATCCGCACAACAAGCACTGAGCTGGGGAATGGTGAATTGCGTTGTCCCCATCCATACTTTACCAAAAAGCGCCCTTGAGATGGCCAAGGCTTTATCCATGGGACCCATTCACGCCATGGGATTAGCCAAGCGCGACTTTAACAAGGCTATTTACCCGAACCTCGAGCAGGTATTAGATTACGAAGCCCACATCCAGGAAATTGCCCGGATTGGACCCGAGCATAAGGAAGGAGTCAGTGCATTTGTAGAAAAGCGATCACCGCGGTGGGGTAACGACTAACCACGCCGCATGAGGATCGCGGCAATCGTGAGGAAGAAAAACAGGGCCGCCACCCCGGTACCTGCGATAACTGCTTCCCGGCTACCACGTACATTCCGGATGACAGCGGGAATAGATAACCCGTCTCGTTTTAATAACGGACCACCAAACCAGGCAAACATCGTCCCCCCAATCAGGCCACCAATATGACCCCAGTTATCTATCCCTATCCCAGGGGTCAGACCAATGATTAAGTTAGCTACTGCAATGATGATCACTTGTGATAACCTTCGGCGGGCAACGCTCCCCAATATCTCCCGATTTTGATAAAGGAGCACTCCTTCGGCACCCAGCAAACCAAATATGGATGTAGAAGACCCCAGCGATGGATATTGAGAAAACATGAACGAGATCACATTGCCTGCGAAACCGCTCAAGATAAATAGTCCCAGGTAACGGCGGCGACCGAAAAACAATTCTACATCCGTCCCGATAAAGAATAGGGCATACATATTAAAGGCTATATGGAGGATGGTTTGATCAGAGTGTAAAAAAATGGGTGTAATTAAACGCCATAACTGTCCCTGCATGATCAACTGGTTATTTTTAACTCCCCATGCAGCAGGGATATCTGTACCCGATAACGACAGAGTTCCTAGCTGAAAGAGATATGCCACCACGCAGATGCCGATTAAAACATAAGTCACATACGGCCGAAAGATTGGGCGCTTAACCGGTTGTACGCCCGAAATTACCGGTGAAGGAGGAATTTCCTGTAACGGCGATTGGTTCTGGTTCATAGTGTAACCACCCGTTGTTTTACCCGATGATGCTCGGCGATAATGATCGAAATGATGGTATCAACCGTCTCATCGAGGTGAAATTCTCGATTAATAACCACATAATCAAACAAGTTTAGCTGCGACATCTCCTGCTGGGCTGTGGCGATGCGCAGCTTGAGTTTTTCAGGGGATTCCGTTTTACGAGCATGAAGGCGTTCGATCATTTCGGTTTCATCCTGCGGTGACAGGAATATCATCAAGGCGTCCAGACACAGCTTGCGGATTGTCTCTGCCCCTTGCACATCCAGCCGCATGACCACATCCTGGCCGCTTGCCAGGGCATCACGCACTTGGGCTTTGGGAATACCCTTGTAATCGTTATATACAATCGCATGTTCCAAGAGCTCACCTTTTTTAATCATCTCGGCGAATTCAGCGTTGGAATAGAAAAAATAATCTTTTCCATGGACTTCATTTGGCCGTGGTGGGCGGGTGGTGGCTGTTACTACAAATTGAAAAGGAAGATTTCGTTCCTGCATCCTTTGGATGACAGTGTCTTTACCTACTCCGGATGGACCCGAGATCACGATCAGAAGTGGCTGGGTGTGTGGAAGGTTAAATTCAAACTCGCTCATAGAATTCTCCGCAAACAAGCATTATAATTCAGCCTTGCTCAGCCTGCGAGCATTAACCAACCGGCATCTTTATAAATGGAGATCACTCATGCCAAATTACCAATATCGATGTCTTAACTGCAAAAAACGCTTCGAAGTTTTTTTATCATACACGGAATATGGTGAGAAAAAAGTTCACTGTCCACACTGCGCCAGCGACAATATTCAAAGGCGGATAGGGAGAATTCGAGTAGCCAAATCGGAAGAAAGCCGCATGGATGCCCTCACCGATCCATCAGGGCTTGAAGGTCTTGAAAATGATCCACGTGCCCTGGGTAAAATGATGCGTAAAATGGGCAATGAAATGGGAGAAGAAGTGCCTCCTGAATTTGATGAAGTGGTAGACCGCCTGGAAGCCGGGCAGAGTCCGGAAGATATAGAAAAAGCAATCCCAGATCTGGAGGGGGGAGCAGGCGGGCCGGGCGACGAAGATTTCTAAGCCGGTAAAAATTACAGGGTAATATGTAACCTGGCAGCAACCACGCGACGCAGCTCGTTTTGCACCTTGATGGGCGATTGTGATGCGTCGATCACTTCCCACCGCTCGGGTTCAGCCTGAATCAGCTGAAGATATCCCTGACGCACGCGCTGGTGAAAATCCAAATTATAGGCATCCAGCCGGTTCCATTCACCCTTCAATTCCTTGCGGCGCAAGCCAATTTCCACATCCAGATCCAGTAATATGGTCAAATCGGGTTTCAAACCCCCGGTGGCAAAAGTCAACAGCACCCGCAATGATTCGATATCAATTTGATGACCATAACCTTGATAGGCTAAAGTGGAATCAGAATAACGATCACTGAGAACCACGCCGCCTTTAAGGAGGTGAGGCCGAATGACTTGCTCGACCAGCTGGGCACGCGAAGCCTGAAAAAGCAGGATTTCTGTGCGTGGGTTCATTTCTTTATTTTCAAGGTTGTGTAATACCGTGCGAATTTGCTCGCTGATGGATGTACCACCCGGTTCACGGGTGGTTAAAACATCAAACCCGCATTTTCGCAAATATTCCGCCAGCATGGGAAGCTGGGAGGTTTTTCCGCTACCTTCAGGTCCTTCAAGTGTGATGAACATTTGGTTTAGTCCCTAAAAATCCGTACACGACGGTATGGTTCTTTGCCATAAGAATGGGATGTCAGGTTCGCCTGACGGGCCATCTCGTGCTGCAGGCGCCGGATATAGGCGGTTGCTGGGGGTAGCTCGACAAACCTCTCCCCATTCAATACCGCGTCTATGGCAGCCTGGGTATTTTGCATCGCGGGGTCCATGCCGCGATCTTCCGATACAGATGCGGAAAGATTATATAAATCACTCAAAAAATGCTGCATTTGGTTAACCGTATTAGCTCGCAAAACGTAGATGGGCATTCCCCGGTTTTCTGCATCAATCACCGGGTGCTGGCGGCTACGATAGTAAGACCGCAAGGTGACCAGGACCTGGGCCTCCTCCAGCTCGTTCACAACCACAGCCGGCACACCCAGATACTTGGCAGCCTGGATCAATCGATTACGTGCCACCCCATAAGGATAGATACGCACAGGCTGCAATGTAGATAGTGCCTGATTGGTGCTATCGCCTTCCTGGATATCAGGCTGCACTTCCATGCGCGCCCGGGTTTCAGCCGCTGGAAGACTACGCTCTTTGCCAAATTCTATCGGCTGGCGACCAAATCCCTGGACACCCATACCACGCTTGGCCGGCGGGGTGGAATGCTCAATGTGGATCTCTCCACTCTCGTCTCGATAGCGTAATTCAGGTGGGGTCGGGAATCCGCGCAGCAATGTATCCACTGAATTACCAACATCCAGGTGCACGGCAAGACGGTCGCGGGTTTGAATCTCAATCAGCATGTCAAAGGTTGGCGGGGAACGCCGCTCGAGTACGGTCTTTTGAGTACCTCGCCTATGCGCTTCTTCATCAGATAGGGTGACAGATTCAATCCCCCCTACCAGATCAGACAAGGTAGGGTTGAGCAGCAAGTTTTCAAGCGTATTCCCATGGGCAGTACCGATCAGCTGCACCCCTCTTTCTGCAATCGTGCGAGCTGCGGCAGCTTCCAATTCACGCCCAATCTCATCGATCACGATCACCTCTGGATTATGGTTTTCCACTGCCTCGATCATTACTTCATGTTGAAGTGCTGGTGTGGAAACCTGCATACGGCGCGCCCGTCCAACGGCAGGGTGGGCGACATCCCCATCGCCGCCGATTTCATTGGATGTATCGACAATAACCACCCGCTTCTTCTCAGCCAGGAGACGTGCGGCTTCACGCAGCATGGTGGTTTTACCGATCCCCGGACGACCGAGCAGCAACAAACTCTTGCCGCTTTCGATCAAATCCTGGATGATGTCCGTCGTCCCGTAGACTGCACGACCGACGCGGCAGGTTAATCCAACGATATTACCCCGGCGATTACGGATGGCAGCAATGCGGTGCAGGGTGCGTTCCATCCCGGCACGATTATCCGTATCAAATGCGCTGATGCGCTCGACCACGTAATCGATGTCCTCGTGAGTAACTTCCACCTGGCTTAGGGTTTCCTCCCAGTCAATATAGCGTGCCGTCGCCACCCGCCCAAGGTCGAGGATCACTTCCAGTAGATCATCGGAACGGTTGATTGTGTTCAATTGGAGTGCCACCTGAGGGGGAAGCACGTTTAACAATACATCCAAATTATCAGTAATTCGTTTTCTAGTCATATACTCCCTGAAGAGATCCGATTAATGGATCCCCTATAAAATTATGGCACAGAATCTACTCTAGGTCGCCTTTCTGCCTCGGCCGGTTCTACATAGCGTGATTCGCCCATACGGGCAATTGGAGCGGTGGGTTCGGGGCGCGTGCCATTTATTGCCGGTAGTGGGTAGGTTTGATTTACCCGGCGGGATAAGGCCAGATGGCGCACCATGACAGCTTGCTGCGGCCCGGGTTGAGCACCCATCCGCTCAATGGCCGATTCAAGCCAGGATTGGTAAGAACGGATGCAGATATACAGCGGGCGATTGCCCCTGGAGGGTAAATCTTGCAGCAAGTGGAACAGGTACCTGTCAAAACCTGCTGCGTCCGGATGGATAAATGGTTGCACCCAAACACCATTGCGACCATATTTCAACTCAACAAAAGCGAGTAGATCTCCATCTTGATAATGAACCACACCGCGAATGTTCTTTTTAGGCAAGGGTTCCACCTGCTGAACCAGCCCTGGCACAACATTGCAATACAATGATCGAACACTGATCGAATCCCTGGAACTGCAGGGTCTCCAAACGACCGATTCTTCATCACCAACCGGCTGACCTTCCAAACGCCATATACGCTGGCGGGCATAAATCGCAAACCCGGCCCGGTGCAGCAATTGAAAAACCGGGTTGCTTTCATCCACATCAGCCAAAATATGAAACGCACCCCGTTCGCCCATCTGCGTGGCCATGTAATCTGCTAATGCAGATAGCTCAGACTGGTCCATTGCATCTTCGGGTGCTAAAAATGATAGCCGGGCATAAGAAGCCCCAGGCGTAAAGGTAAGCTGACCAATCAGTGGCGTTCTGGATTCACCGGAATCATCACAGCGATAGGTAAACATGCGCGTGGATGGGCCGAGGAAGGATAGAAAAGCGCCCATGCGAATCAGGGCTGTTCCATGGATCAGTACGCGGGTACTATCCAGGAACAGGCCGCGATTGAGATAATTGCGTAGGAGGGTTAAATCACGCCATCCAAAAGGGCGAATTTTCATGCGGCTAATTGCAAAAAGTAACGGTGAAAGCGGTCATCACTGGTTAACTCGGGATGAAATGCCGTAGCTAAAAGATGACCTTGCTGAGCTGCCACAATTCGGCCGTCAACCAACCTGGCCAGCACACACGCATCAGCCTGAACAGACTCGATTAATGGCGCCCGGATAAACACTGCATGGAAGGGTTTCCCACCCGGATCAACTTCCATTAAAGCTGGTACGTCCAAATCCACCTCAAAGCTATCCACCTGCCTGCCGAAAGCATTGCGTTCCACGGTTATATCCATCAATTGGAGCAGCGGCTGGTCGCGATGTGCATCCCTGGACATAAAAATTGCCCCTGCGCATGTGCCCCAAATGGCTTTATCCTGACCGAACTTACATAAGGGTTCGATTAGCCCATAACTCACAGCAAGCTTGGCAATCGTGGTTGATTCACCGCCTGGAATGATCAAGCCGCTCAAACCTTCAAGCTGCCCGGGCAGGCGCACTTCGACCACGGTGACTCCCAAACGCTTGAGCATCGTCCTGTGTTCAGCAAAATCCCCTTGTAAAGCTAAAATGCCAACGCGCATTTACCAACCACGCCCAGCGAGTCGCTCCACCTCGGGCATTGTGGATACATTACGTCCCACCATGGGCTCACCAAGGTTTCGACTGACTTCCGCCAGGATATAGGGGTCATTGTAATGGGTAACGGCCTTGACGATCGATACTGCACGCTTGGCAGGGTCACTGGATTTGAAGATGCCCGATCCTACGAATACACCATCCACGCCCAATTGCATCATCAAAGCAGCATCCGCGGGAGTGGCAATGCCACCGGCAGCAAAATTAACCACGGGGAGCCGCCCTTCCTGGCGCGTCTCGACAACGAGCTGGTAGGGTGCTCCGATTTCTTTCGAAAAAGCCATCAGTTCTTCTTCTGGCATATTCTGCAAACGGCGGATCTCTCCCAGCACTGTCCGGGCATGCCTGACGGCTTCAACCACATCTCCGGTACCGGCTTCACCCTTGGTGCGGATCATGGCAGCGCCTTCGCCAATGCGCCGCAAAGCCTCACCAAGGTTGCGGCAACCACACACAAATGGGACCTTGAAGTCGTGTTTATAGATATGATGCTCTTCATCAGCCGGGGTAAGCACCTCTGATTCGTCGATGTAATCGACTCCAATGGCCTCCAGGATTTGGGCTTCGACGAAGTGACCAATGCGGCATTTTGCCATTACCGGAATGGATACCGTATCCATGATCTGCAGGATCAGCTCCGGGTCGCTCATACGCGCCACGCCCCCCTGGGCGCGGATATCTGCCGGCACTCGTTCCAGCGCCATTACAGCTACGGCACCTGCATCCTCCGCAATCTTGGCATGCTCGGCCGTAACCACATCCATGATCACGCCCCCCTTGAGCATCTGTGCCAGGCCTTTCTTTACTGTAAACGTATTTGCTTGTCCTTCCATATAATGAACCTCCTACAACCAAGAACAGACTCCCGTGCCAGCCTCGCAACGCAAGTCTCGGATATTAATATGTAAAATTATGCTTCTGACAGCATTCTACCACGCGGCAAGGCGAGTGGCAATCCGTGGCAAATACAACCGACCTGCAAGGGCTTGTATCCTGACATGTATTTTGTTACAGTTAAGGAAATACCAATTAGGCAGGAGTGGACATGATGAACCTGATCAGTGTAGCCATTGAAAAACCCGAGCCAATTAATTTTATCTTAGGCCAATCCCACTTTATTAAGACTGTTGAAGATGTGCACGAAGCCCTGGTCAATGCGGTGCCTGGGATCAAGTTTGGAGTTGCCTTTTGTGAAGCCTCTGGCAAATGCCTGATCCGCTGGAGCGGAACCGACGAGGCAATGCTTGAGCTGGCGCGCAAAAATGCCCTGGCAATCGGTGCCGGGCACAGCTTTATTATCTTCCTGGGAGACGGTTTTTACCCCGTCAACGTGCTGAATGCGATCAAGGCGGTGCCGGAAGTATGCTGTATCTTCTGCGCGACGGCCAACCCGGTAGAGGTTTTAGTCGCTGAAACCGAGCTTGGACGGGGCATCCTGGGTGTGGTGGATGGCTCATCACCCCTGGGGATTGAGGCTGAGGAAGACATCGCCTGGCGAAAAGGTTTTCTACGCATGATTGGCTATAAGCTATAAAAGATTTCGAAGGAGATCTGCCTGGACTGGCATAGTTCAGGGTTGTATCTTACTTGCGTGAATTTGTCTGCTGCAAGGATTTATCCCTGCAATTTTTTACCCTGGGAGAGAAGCACGAGCGCTTTTTCGATCCTGCGCAGGCGGGTCTGGGCTTGCCTGGCACTCAAGATCCAATCCACATAAAGCTTCTTCTGCGAGTAAGATAAATTATTGTAGCCAGCCTCGGCTTGCGGTGAACTGGCGAGTGCCTGTAACAGGTCTTCAGGGACGTCCACCATTCGTACGGCAAGGTCAACTTCCAATGTTACAGTAACAGTATCTCCCCGTGAGGCACCAATCTGGTCGCGGATGCTTTTCCCAACTACCAGGTAGTGCGAGCCATCCCCCAAGGGAAGCGCGGTGCTGCGGAATGGATACCCATTGATGGCTCCTTTTATCCTGACCTGCCCTTTGGAATTGAAGCTGGCAGAAACTTGCAGGGGAATATTCAGATAAGTCCAGGTTCCTGTGCCCTCCGGCCTGATCAAAACCGCTTCAAATGTTTGAATTGTCACTTGATCAGCGCTCCGATTTCAAAAATTCTATTTTTAACAAAGTGCTCTTGCCGCGTAATTCCCATGTTGTACATGTTGGTAAGAAATGATACCAGGAATTGGTTATAAACGTCTATCGGTTGACAAATCTAAAAGTTGTGCTATAATTCTATTATACTATAACATTAGTACAATGGTTTAAGTTGAGGCATAATTTTACCCACCATGGATATCCGCATCGATAAAACCAGCCGAGTGCCCATTTACGATCAGATCAAGGAACAGATCAAAGGTCTGATCCATGCCGGGCAGATTCGCACAGGAGACCAGCTGCCAACCATCCGGGAGCTGTCGGTGGAGCTGTCGGTGAATTTCAACACGGTCGCCCTGGCATACCGAGACCTGGCCAATGAGGGCGTAATCATTACAGAACGAGGCAAGGGAACGTTTGTGGCCAGCACACCCGGTCACGAAGAGATGCAAACGATAAGACGTGATAAGTTGAGAAATCTGATCGCTACTTTGATCCAGGAAACCAACCGCCTCGGGTACAGTTACGAGGAGGTTGGACGGGCAATGATCGATCAGCTTAAAAAGGGGAGCGGGTAACTAAATCTTATGAGTACGATGAGTACATAGAAAACGAGGCTCAATATGTTAAAACAACTCACTGTTTCAGATGGCGCAAGCACCAAACCCAGAACCAGCCTGCGGGTTAGTGGGGTAGGAGGGTTCCTATTTGCGGTCGTATTCATTGTAGCGATCCTGGGTGTGGCAATCATGGATGCGAATGGTGTCTCCGAAACCATCTTGGTCACTTTTTTGATCATCCTGGTCATCATCGCCACCTACTTGCTATTATCCACTCAGGTAGCCTCACAATGGGAGAAGGCGGTGGTCTTACGTTTTGGTAAATTCCGGAGTTTAAAAGGCCCGGGGATATTCTGGATCATCCCGATCGCTGATACCATCGTCAACTGGATCGATCATCGGGTGAATGTGACCCCCTTCTCAGCCGAAAAGACATTGACCAAGGACACTGTGCCCGTGGACGTCGATGCCGTCTTGTTTTGGCTGGTTTGGGATGCCCAAAAGGCTGCCTTGGAAGTGGCCGATTACCGGGTGGCAATATCATGGGCTGCCCAGACTGCATTACGCGAGATCATCGGGCAGATGACCCTGGCAGACATCCTGGTTGGGCGCGCCAGAATGGATGCTGACTTGCAGAAAATCATCGACGAACGCACCACACCCTGGGGAATCACGGTCCAATCCGTTGAAATCCGCGATGTGGTCATCCCGCCCGACCTGGAAGATGCCATGTCGCGCCAGGCACAGGCTGAGCGCGAGCGGCAGGCGCGTGTCATTTTAGGTGAATCGGAGCAGCAAATTGCGTCTAGTTTCGCCCAGGCATCCGAAGCCTATATCAATAATCCCACTGCCCTCCATCTACGGGCGATGAACATGCTCTTTGAAGGCTTGAAACAAAAAGGTGCGCTGGTTATCGTCCCCAGCAGTGCGGTAGACACAATGAATCTGGGCAGTATGAGCGGTCTGGTATCACTGGGATTTGGTCAGCTGAATAAAAACGCCCCAATAAAGCCAGCGGAGGGTGAGAAATAGAAGACCTTGAATATTGATGAGTTCTGCAACACGGTCGCAGAATCCAATCTGCTGACGGGACAGGGTCGGTTGGGTATTATGGAACCCAGCCGACCAGCTGTTTATGAAGCATCATTCAAGACACGGCCTTCTCCCCAATACCAATCGCCTTCCCATATTATTCGTTGTCATTCATGTCTTTCACTTCACATTTTTCGGACGAACCGATTTTGTCATCGACGTCTCCCGCTTGCCGACAAGCCAAATGCCAAGAATGAGCAATGGAACTCCAATGACCAAGCCTGGCGCAGAACATATAATACCCATGCTTGTAATTAGACGCTTTTCAAAAATGATGTCATAATACAGGGGATCGATTGTTATATAACTATAAAAGGAATAAACTGCCCAACCAATCCCCCAAAACAAAAATAACCCTCCGGCAATTGCCAAAATCCAGCCCCAGATTCGACGGCCTCTTCCCTTGGTTTCTGTGCTGTCGACTTGCATTTTTTATGTTATCCTTTCCCCAACCGAACTCTCCGGGCGTCCCATACCTGGCACAGACTCTCAGGTGTCGCCTTTGCTTGTACGAAACAAACTCAACTTCAAAGCCTATTGTTTCACGTGAAACTGATCATAACCAGCCAGTTCGTTCGCTCGAGTAATTCAATGTTTCACGTGAAACATATTTCTTGAATGTGCCAAATGTGATGCGTTAATAGATTGTTATTGTATGATATTATGCAATATGTTATAAAATAACCTTCAAGAAGATCACTGAGTCTGGAATGTCGCATTGGTAGTGGGATAGTAACTTAAATTGATACCGAATGTCTCTGCAGTTGCATTCCGTAGATCAACCACGAGCCTGAATCCCGTTTTTCTGCGCCCAGGTCTCCAGCAGTTCCTCAACCAGGTCCAGGTAAGCATCCAAACCTTCGATTTTCTCAAGGAATGCCTCACCGAGTAATCCCAGCTGCTCACCAGCTGCCTGCCATGCAGAATGATGTGGCGCTTCGGCGGGCAGGCCGGAAATAATACTCGTCCAGGTATGCCAGAGGGGCCAGAGAGCATCGTGAGGGGTCTGGTTGTGCAGCATAAAATCGATGGCCCGTTCGTAATATAGCAAACGGTTTGAGTCCAAACGAATAGGTGCTGGATTGCCAGCCAGGGCAATGTAAGCCCGTTTCCACTCCGGCAGCCACGCTCGTAGATTATCGGCATCCACCTTGGGTGCCCCTAATAATCCCAAAAAGCCGGCATACAAACCGGGCTTTTGTACCGCTTCGGAGCGTCTAAGCAGCTCGGGGAGGAACCTACGCTCGGTTAGGTTTTGCCCGCTTAATCCCGCGGCGGCATTCGCCACATGTTCGAGTGCACGCAAATAGACCGAAGCATCGGATGGGTTGGGAGGCTGAGGATGGCTATTAAAGGATTCCCACATCTCACGGGCATGGATCACCTGCTTTTGCACCCGGCCGATTACATTTTCGGGGTTATTAAATTGACCACGCACGCTAGCTTGAATGAAATCAATAAAGTGCTGCGGATCATACATGATCTTGCAGCCGTACATGGCAGGGCCGAGCCAGGGATGCACACGCAGCTCACGCGGTTGGCGATACAGGCGATGTGAATGGTGGGATATATCCAGCGATACCTCATCTGACACCCTAACAATTTCACGTTCGAGTGGCACCTCATCGCTATGGATAAAAAACAAGTCAATATCAGCCGTGTTAGCGATCAACGGAAAATCAGTTAACAACGAACCCTGCAAGTAAATCGCCACGATGGAACGATCCTCGTTCACGTATCTAACGACTGTATCATTGGCAATTTTAAGCAGCATATTACGATTGATACGCATCTTCACCCCCTGGTAGGCAATACATGAGAAAATTGGTAGATTTGATACCCTGCATCACTGTACTTTCGCCCAATCTTAATCCTAGAGATATTGTTATCCTGTTTTCTTATGATCTCGAAACAGATCAATCGATCTGGTATTTAATCAAGTAATTCACACCTCGTCAGTCAGGGGAAGTGTAGTCTGAAAAGGTACCTGTTTGAGTGATTGGCGGATGCGATTCTCAACCAATTTCAGGTCGTCAGCACGGCGAATATAGTCCAAATCATTCGTGTCCAGGGTGAGGACAGCCACACTTTCGCCAATATTTCTGGCATGGTTCTCAATAAAAAAGGAATCATACGCCTGGATCAGCTGGTAAATATAATCCTGCTCCATATTGCGTTCATACGGTCGATCGCGGGAAGCAATCCGCTGCATAAGCACATCGATATCCGCCCGCAAATAGACAATCAGGTTAGGGAGAGGGATTTTCTCTGCCAGGGCGTCGTGTACTCGGTAATACATCTCCAGCTCATCTCCCATCAGGTTGATGGTAGCAAATAAGGCATCCTTGGCGAAGGTGTAATCCGTGATCAATGACTCGCCACGCTTTAGGATTTCGGGGACAGAACGCCGCTGCTGGTAATATCTGCTGAGTAGAAAGAAAATCTGCGTCTGAAAGGCATAGCGCTGGCGGTCAGAATAGAAATCCGAGAGAAATGGATTTTCCTCAAATACTTCCAACACCAGAGCAGCTTGAAAAATAGGTTGAAGTAAGCGCACCAATGTGGTTTTCCCAACCCCGATAACTCCCTCGATAGCTACGTACATTTTAAAATCCCTCACCTGGATGAAATGAAATATCCTGCAAGAAAGAGAGCAAACTCTCAGAGACCTGGCGCGGCTGTTCCAACATCACCATATGCCCGGTACCTGGGATAATACTCAACTGGGCATTGGGGATGGAATTGGATAGATATTGGGCGTAACGGAGAGGCGTCATCTGGTCTTCAGATCCGCAGATTACCAAGGTTGGTTGTTGAACCCCGATCAAACGCTCCATCACATCGAAACGATTACAGGCCTGTAAATCTCCCAAGACCACACTTTGGCGTGTCTCCGAAATGCGCCTGGAGGCCAATTCGACCAGGCGTGGAGAGGCGTTTGCGCTGAACGAGCAGGATACTAAAAGTTCGGTGGCTTTTAAAAACGTGGTCATATCGGCAGCATAAGCCAGCAAATCCGGATTTACCTTCAATCGTGCCCCGCCACTGATCAACCCCAGTCCAACGACATATTCCGGATGATCGATCGCCAACGTCAAAGCGATGGCACTACCCATCGAATGACCCACAAAGACTGCACGGCGTAATTGGATCGATTCCAACCATTGAACCAGGTAGCGGGCGTATTCGCCGATAGTTTGTTGTCCATCGCAAAACTCAGATTTCCCGTGCCCTGGCAGGTCAACCGCATACACACAGTAACCAGGCAAACGGCGCAGTTCGGGTGGCCAATATAGGTGCGTGCCTCCCGCACCATGGATCAAAACCAAAGGCGGGTTTTCGGTTCCTTTTTCACAATGTTGTGAAAAATACAGATTTCCTGAAACTGGCATGATGGATCATCCACCTCTGCGCAGTCGTTCGATAGCCTCTGGGGTCAGGGGGATAAGCACGCGCACGGTAGTGCCTTTTCCAACAGCTGAGTCCAACCGGAAAATGCCATTCACCATCTCAGCGCGTTCACTCATATTTCGAAGGCCTAAGCTGCCGCGCGTCTCATAGGAGGATTCCACACTGGTTTTATCAAAACCGACTCCATCATCCTGCACCTCAAGCATCACAAGGTCTTTATCATAATCTTTCATGCGGACCCATATGTGATTCGCCTGAGCATATTTACATGCATTATTGATCGCTTCTTCGGCGATATAGAAGATAATCGTCTGCCGGTTCATTTCCAGTTCGGAAATAACATTCTCTTCAGCTTCAACGATAACGTTCTGGTTATAGGTTTCGTGTGTTTTTTCAGCCATAGCTTTAAGCGCACCGATCAGGCCTTGCGATTCAAGCTCTAAGGGGCGCAACGTGAAAAGCATATGCCGAATTTCCTTGGTAGTACGGCGGGCAAGCTCCTCAATTTTTGAGAGCTCCTCAGCAGTGGCTTTCGGGTCCCTTTCCAACAATCGCCGGGCAAAATTTAAGCGCATGGCAATTGCAGCCATGGATTGTGTGGGACCGTCGTGCAGGTCACGGGCAAGTTTCTTGTGCTCCTGTTGTTGAATCTCAATCATCTGTTCTTTTTCTCTTTGAATCTCGCTATACAGACGGGCATTTTGAATGGCGATCACAGATGAGTGAGAAATAATATCCAGCAATTCGCACTTGGATTGGGTGAAAAAATCGGGATCAGTATGGGCAAATAGCAAAACCCCATAAGTATCCAGCCCTGCCCGTAATGGGAGGCAATGCGCAACCGCACAGCTGCGCAGGGCAACAAACCGGTTTAGCTCTGGGTCTTTTGATGGATCAGGCTGGCTCTTGGACACACCTTCTGAGATCACCTCGCCGACCAGTCCATCCGTGCCAGGCAGGACGATCTGCATATCCGATTGAGTAAAGTGCCTGGCAGACCCGACGGTTAATGTTGGGTGGCCAAGCTCGGCTTCAGTAAACAGAAGCACTGCACTCACCAATCGTTCGGCTGGTATATTGGGTGTCGCCAGCACTCTTGAGCCCAAATCCAAGGCGGTTTCAAGCACACTCTGGTACTTTAATGTCGAAGTGACCTTGGAAATCAGGTTGTAAATCTCACGCAGCCTGCGATGATCGATATCCCAAATGGGTTTCCCGCCTTTACTCCCCGACCCTTGCCTTCGAAATAAATCGCCGAAATGTAATTGTCCTAAGGCGCTGAGCAGACCCAAACAGATGAGTATACCCACAACGATGGAAATCGCGGCGACGAGGAGGGTATAGTTAATAGTGCTCATCGACATTATGATAACCCAAAATACCCGCCTTGGAAAGCATCTTGACGATGAATCTCTTAAGATCAATCATTTTGATTTCTAAAAACAGCCCGCAAGATGGGTAAGGCGGCTTTAACCGCCCTTGCCCGGTGGCTCAGACGATTCTTATCCTCCATGCTCAACTCAGCCATGGTCAAGCCAACCTCGGGGAGCAGAAAGATTGGATCATAACCGAAGCCATTGCTGCCGCGTTCATCTGGAATGACTTCCCCCGGGCAATTTCCTTGCGCATAGTAGAGTTTTTCTTGTGGGGTCGCGATTGCCACGGTGCAGTGAAAGTGGGCGCTCCATGGCCGAGGATGACGACATAACATTCCTAATAAATAAGCTCGACGGTCGGCATCGGTTGCATTCGGGAGGGGAGAAAATCGTGCAGAATGGATCCCCGGTTTCCCTTCCAGCACATCCACTTCCAGGCCTGAATCATCAGCCAGGGTTACTAAACCTGAGCTGCGCGCAAAGAGGCGGGCTTTGAGAGACGCATTTTCTTCATAAGAACTACCATTTTCTTCGACATTTAATGGTATTCCATAGCTGTCAGGGGTAGTCAGGGTGATATTAATCCCCTCTAGCAGGGATTGTATCTCGATTAATTTTCCCGGATTCCGAGTAGCTACTAACAACAATTGCATGTTGTCTCTCCGCATGTCACTTGCCAATTTAACTTGCCCACTAAACCCACACACCATATGTGGGCATTATTTTCTCAAAATATCTTACCTGTGGAAACAAAATATGTTATAATATTCAATCAAATTTATAAATTACTTTGCGTTAAGCAAAGTGACAAAAAAACCGAATATAAAGTATATCCCGTAAACCACAGTGTCTGATCCACATTCGCCTTTACGTCTGAATGTCGGTTTTGTCGTTGCCCAGTCTGCCGGCTTCAGCCGAGACATCCCTTTCGATCTCCCGCAAATAAATATTCCACCAGATTTACGTTTAATCGGCCTGGTTGGAATCGCGCAAGTAACACGTACCCCTCAAGGTATCCTGCTACAGGTGGATTTTAAAGCCTTGATTGACCTCGAATGCGTGCGCTGCCTGAACAGTTTTCAACAGACGCTTCATATCAACTTCACCGAATTGTACGCCTTTTCTCAACGTTATGTGACCGATTCGGGGTTAATCATGCCTGAAACGGGTATCATCGATCTTGCTCCCGTGCTCCGTGAATATATCCTGCTTGAGATACCTATCAGTCCATTGTGCCGGCCAGATTGTAAAGGTCTGTGCCCAATATGCGGAAATAACCTCAATGAAAGTACATGCCATCATGAGGACGATTCTGGAGATCCCAGATTAACCTCGCTGAAAGCACTTCTGGATAAATAGGTATACCGAAAACAGGAGGGAAAATCATGCTAAACCCAATCCCAAATTCGCAGAAGATTGAAGCCCTCGATACGTTGTTGGAAAAAGCCGATGTGCAGGGCTATCTGACCACTGGAGATATCCTGGAAGTATTCCCCTGGGATGGTGAAGACGACGACCGCCTGTTAGAACTCTTTGGGTTGCTCCATCGCCAGGGTGTTGAAATCGTTATCGAAGAGGATGCCGAACCAGAGGTAGATCTTTCCAAGCTGGAGAGTTCCCCGCTGGATTTTAATCCCACTGCGCTCGAAACATCGATCCTCCCTAACCTGGAAAATATATCCGCAGATGATAGTGTGGGTTTGTATCTCAAGGAAATGTCACGGGTACCTTTGCTCTCTTTGGACGAAGAAGTCAATCTGGCCCAAAGAATCGAGCTCGCCCAAGAATCCAAGGCAAAGCTTTCCAAGATGAACGGGAAATGTATCCAATAAGACATCGCCGCGAGTTGGAATATGCAGTCCAGGATGGCGTTTTGGCCCGCGAGCACCTGATCAAAGCCAATACCCGCCTGGTGGTAAGCGTGGCAAAAAAGTACATTGGGCGGGGAGTGGCTTTCCTGGACCTGATCCAGGAGGGTAATCTGGGCCTGATGAAAGCCGTCTCAAAATTTGAGTATCAGAGGGGCTTCCGTTTCTCTACCTATGCCACCTGGTGGATCCGCCAGACGATTACGCGGTCGATCGCCGACCAGAGTCGAACGATCCGCATACCGGTGCATATGACCGACCGCTTGCGCGTGATGTATAAAGCCGCTCATAAGCTGGAACAAAGTTTTGGGCGGCCGCCTACCCAGGAAGAGTTATGCCTTGAGATGGGCGTGGGGCATGATAAGCTGCGCTGGATGCTTGAGGTAGCCCGCATCCCTGTATCATTGGAGAGCCCGGTAGGAGATGAAGATGACTCTGAACTAGGAATGTTCGTGGAGGATACGATCACACCTTCACCGTCTCAAACCACGTATGAAAATATGCTCCGCGAGCGGGTTGAGCAGGTGCTTTCCACCCTTTCTCCGCGTGAAGCCCGAATTTTGCGCCTGCGTTTTGGGCTGGAAAATGGGCATCCATATACCTTGGAAGAGGTGGGGCATAAATTCGGGCTGACCCGTGAGCGCATCCGCCAAATTGAAGGCAAGGCATTACGCAGACTGCGCCATCCGTACCGGGCAAGATTACTAAGGGAATATTTATAGTTTTACGAGAACAATCACCCCTAAAATCTTGACAAATCCATTCCACACGTTTAGACTTGCTTATTAATAAGAAAATACAGGCTGCCGTGATTAGTCGTTTTTTGAGCGCATTTGTGATGTCGATGTCCATGATGGAGTTTATTCATCGCGCCCGGGCGGCCGCCTTTGATGATGCAAAATAATCACCATTGATCAAATTTGCGGGCTGCCCAGGATCCTGGGCAGCCCTTTTTTATGCAGAAACCTAGCGTAGGTATGAAGTGGATAGTTGATCGGAGGAAAAAATGACAAATAATATATTGATCGCAATCGCCTGGCCCTATGCCAACTCAGAAATACACGTGGGTAACATCACCGGGTCTCACCTGCCGGGCGATATCGTGGCGCGCTACCACCGCCTTAAAGGTGAACGAGTATTGATGGTCTCTGGGACCGACTCGCATGGTACGCCAGTCACCCTGCGCTCCGATGCAGAAGGGCGTCCGGTGGAAGAGGTATACCAGTTCTTCCACAACCAGTTCATCGAGCTATTTCAAAAAGCTGGCATCAGCTTCGACCTGTTCACCAGCACGCATACCGAGAATCATTTCAAGGTTTCGCAGAGCATGTTTCTGGCACTAAATGAGAATGGATTTCTCTACACCGAGTCACGTCCGCAGTGGTACTCTCCGGCTGCCAGGCGCTTTCTGCCCGACCGGTACGTGGAGGGGACCTGCTATTTATGTGGTTTTGAAGGAGCACGTTCTGATCAATGCGATAATTGTGGAAACGTGCTTGAACCTGAGAAATTGATCAACCCGCGTTCAAAACTGGACGGATCTGTCCCTGAGCTGCGCGAAACCAAGCATTATTTTCTCGATCTCTCAAAATTGGAACCAGAGGTAAAAAAATTCCTGCGCGAAAGACAGAATTACTGGCGTGAGACAGTAGTTGGCCAATCGCTTGGGCAGATTGAAAGCGAAGGTCTGCGCCCACGCCCCATCACGCGCGACCTGGATTGGGGTATCCCGGTGCCAGTGGAAGGCTGGGAGGGCAAATGCCTGTACGTCTGGTTTGAAGCCGTCATCGGTTATCTGTCCGCCACCATCGAATGGGCTCAAATTTCAGGTCAGCCAGAAGCGTGGCGTGATTGGTGGACAGACCTCGCGGCAAAAACCTATTATTTCATCGGCAAGGATAATATCTTTTTTCATGCCGCCATGTGGCCGGCTCAGTTAAAAGGTGCCGGCAAAGAATTCGTCAAGATATATGCCGAGGAAGAGGGTGCCCCGCTCAATCTGCCCTATGACGTGCCTGCCAACCAGTTCATGAACCTGGAGGGCCAAAAGATATCCGGCAGCCGCAACTGGGCCATCTGGGGTCTGGATTTCCTTTCGCGTTACGATGCAGATGCGTTACGCTTCTACCTGACGATGAACATGCCGGAGATGAGGGATTCGGACTGGGATTGGGATGAATTCATCGCCCGCAACAACAATGACCTGGTGGCAACCTGGGGCAACCTGGTGAACCGCGCCCTGCCATTTGCCTACAAGCATTGGGATGGTCAGGTACCTGACCCGGGTGAGCTGCGCCCGGTTGACAAGGATATCATCGCAATCGTTGAGGAAGGTTTTCAAACCATTGGTGAGCACCTGGAAGCTGTGCATCTAAGGGCAGCCCTGGTTGAAGCTTTGCGCCTGGCGAAAGAAGGCAATAAATACCAGGATGCAACCTCTCCCTGGTTCGAGATCAAGACGGATAAAGCGGCTGCGGCCAAATCGATTTACACCGCGTTGAGGGTGATCGACTCGCTCAAGCTGTTATTCGCGCCTTTCCTCCCTTTCAGCAGCGAGCGCCTGCACACCTACCTGGGATATACCCAGCCGCTATTTGGGGAGCAGTATGTAGAACAGCAACAGGACAAGCTTGGCGTTCACAACACGTTACGCTACCGGCTACCACAACCGGGAGGGCGCTGGGAGCCCTCCAACCTGCAGCCTGGACAGCAACTGGTCCAACCAGCCGCACTGTTCAAGAAGCTCGATTTGGTCCTGGCAGAAGAAGAACGGAGAAGACTGGGTAAGTAGGATGGTATCAAGCGCCATGAACATCCTTTTACTTGCGCAATTGGTGCTGAAAGGTGTAATCCTCACCGATTGGGAAACTATCAGCGATGATCTGCCCCGTCTGAACCGAGAATCTCAGCAAGACCTACGAGGTGCTTGCCCGTAAAGGTCTGTTAAAATCTAAAAAGTGCCTGGTGGAAGCACTCAAATCGGTCTCGCTGTTGGGCTTAATCATGCCCCCAGGATACCTGCTCTGCCGCCGGACAGAGAATTACGCCCGGAGTTAAACAGCGGATAAATTTCCTCCCGGCTAAGCTCAATTCCCGCGCTTCAACCCTCGCCACACCAGCCAGACTGCAATCAACAGGACGGCTGTTCCTGCCAGTCCAACCAGCAGGGCGTCATTTCTCAGATGCGCTGCAGCAGACATCTCTGTTTGCCGGGCAGCGGTGACGCTGGCAGTATCGGTAGCCTGGATGTTCGCCATGAATTTTTATCAGTTTCCGCTCCATTACCGAAGTGGGTATTTAGCAAATAGGTGATGGTGAACGGCACCTCGATCACTTGCCCACCATAAACCAATAATAACTCTGATGCTTGCGCAGCTGGGACGGATACATCTTCAGGTGGAGAAGCTTTGGAGAGAACATTTCGATCCACCAGGTTATGGTCAAGGTCGGTAAGTGCTTCGATGGTCAAATAAGCCGGCTGATCGAGTGCCGCAAGATACGATGCTGCCTCGTGTGCTCCGCTTAATCGAGCTTTCCAAACGGGGTCGGGGATTGCCATTACCAGCACATCTTTATAACCTAAAGACATAACGTATAACAAGGTCTCGGTTTGGTTTTTGAGAACCAGATACCCACGCGTTTGCATCGTGGGACTGGAAGCGAGGATTTCCACACCTGCTGGTAATTTTACTGTCACCCACGATCAGGCTCTCAATGAACCAATAATCCATCGCAGGCGTAAACACCCGTGGCTGATGAGGCGCTAGATTGCATCGCTCCCATAATTAGCAGCAGCATGCTAATCAATCGAATGAACATCCTGTGCTGGATCACGTCAATCGAAACCTGCTCTATTCCACGGTTTCCTTGATATTAAAACCTCGCCGGCGTAGCTCATTCATAAAAAGATTGGCTGGAACAAAGGTTTCTACCCCACCTGCACCACGGGGGGTTAACCCATGTGCCATCATCTCTGCGACAATCGCGGCATCCCAACCGGTGGTGCGTTCCATGGCGGTAAAGCCCGTCTTTTCATCGAAGCGATCCACCAACTCTAATACTGCCTGAGCAGGGTGCCCGGCCTTCTTCCCCACCACTTTCACCCGCACCAGGACGATATCCTTGCTTTTCTCCGGATCATGCGGGAAGGTGACCTTAGGTTCATACAGCGCATGGAAAACATCTCGAGGAGCCACTTGATAACTACCAATGGATACCGGCTTCAGGTCCCAAAGTCCCAGGTCCCAAAAAGCACGCAGCTGTGGAAAGTGCCCGGGGTAACGCAGGGTGAGGTTTTGCAGTGTACGCAGCTTACCCTCGTACGTCCAGGGCATAGTGCTTGTTCCACCAGACGCCACAAAAGCTTCCAGTGTGCCCACCGAATCAGGGAACTCGACTGTCTCCAGTTCGGTCATTGGTTCCACCTGGGTGATCTTGCCATCCCGCAGGAAGACTGCGGGTTCGGCATATTCGTTGGTCAGCCCGGCTACATGAAAGGTGAGCAGGTAATTGAACGGTGGCTGTGGATTCTGGGGAAGGCCGCCATCCCACATATATACATCTGTAGCTTCATCCAGCAGGCTCATCGCATAAACCATCAGTGAAGTTCCCATACCGGGTACCTGCCCACAATCAGGGATGATGCTGATGCCTGCCTGCTTCGCCTGGGCATCGTATTCATGCTGTTGCCTGGCAATATCGGTATTGCCACCCAGGTCGCACATGCAAGCTTTCACTTTAAGCGCTACCTTGGTGATCTCCAGGTTGTAATAATATGGAACTGCACTGACGAAAGCATCCACCCCGGTCAAGAGGCGTTCCAAGGCTGCCATATCGGTTGCCTCTCCCTGAGCGGCTTCTGCCACATTAGCACCAATAAGCTGGTTCACGCGTTGGGCTGCCCGCTCGGCAATCGCCAGGTCTTTATCGACCAGGATGACCCGTTTCGCATCTCCCCAGCGTGCCATGTCATAAGCTGAAGCCGTTCCCTGCCTACCAGCACCTAAAACTGCATAGGTAAATTCCATAATAATTGCCTCCTGAGTATCGTTTGACCCGATTATAAGATAAAAGCCTCCTCCTTGTGCTTGCCTCCTGTGGTAAACTCCCTGATTGTTCGATATCGAAGATATCGAAGATATCGTTGCAGCGTTAAATTCACATGGATGCAAAAACCTTACACACTCTCGAGTACCAGAAGGTACTGGAACGCCTGGCAGCTTATTGTGCCTTTGCTGCCTCGACTGAAAAGGCGCTCAAACTACAACCGACCAATAATATCGATGAAGCCCGGCGCAGGCTGGCTGAGACGAGTGAAGCAGTGCAGATGCTCGTCACCCGCCCGGACCTCACCATTGGAGGGGCACGTGATATTCGCCAGCCAGTAGAACTGGCCGCGCGCGGGGGTGTGCTTGCCCCCACCGACCTGCTGGATATTAAATCCACCCTGGTAGCTGCGCGTACCCTGGTGCGCACCTTCGAGCGTCTGGGAGGGCAATTTCCAACGCTATATGAGATCGCCTCACAGATTCCCACCTCGCTGGGGTTGGTGGATGGTATCACGCGCTCCATCTCCGAGCGGGGAGAGATTATGGACAGTGCCTCAGATGCACTGGGAACCATCCGCCGCAACCTGCGCATAGCACACGACCGCCTGATGACCAAGCTACAGCGCATGGTATCTGACCCGCATACCTCCCCATACCTGCAAGAGGCGTTAATCACCCAGCGGGATGGACGGTATGTGCTGCCATTGCGGGCGGAGTTCAAGGGGCGGATCCGGGCGGTCGTTCATGACCAATCGGCATCAGGGGCAACCCTATTCGTCGAACCGCTCAGCGTGGTCGAGCATAATAATGAGTTCCGCGAGCTTCAGCTGGCTGAACGGGATGAAGAACGGCGCATTCTGACCGATCTTTCCCAGCAGGTGGGTGCGCAGGCTGGTGCCCTGCTTACAACGGTGGAACGGGTAGCTGACCTTGACCTGTGTTTTTCCAAAGCCAAGTTCGCAGAAGCTACAGCAGCCACCGAACCCGGATTACTCCCAATTGTCAAACCATCCGGACGCCACCCTGGGACCATCATCCGGCTATTCCAGGCGCGCCACCCGCTGCTTGATCCTACAACTGTCGTGCCAATCGACGTCGAGCTGGATTCACAGACCTATGCCATGGTGGTTACAGGACCCAATACGGGTGGGAAGACCGTCACCCTCAAGACGATCGGTCTGCTGGCGCTCATGGCGCAGTCAGGCCTGCACATCCCGGCACATTCAGGCTCCGAGATCAGCCTGTTTCACAACATTTATGCCGATATTGGGGATGAACAGTCCATCGAACAATCGCTTTCCACCTTTTCGGGGCACATTACCAACATCATCCGCATCCTGGAACATGCGGACCCACGGTCATTGGTCATTTTGGACGAGCTGGGAGCCGGCACTGACCCTCAAGAAGGGGCAGCCCTGGCGCGTGCTTTGCTCACACACCTGCTCGAGCGAGGCATCACCACGCTGGTCACCACGCATCACCCCGAGCTGAAAGCCTTTGCCCATTCCACCCCGGGTGTGACCAATGCCAGTGTGGAATTTGACCTGGAAACGTTGCGTCCTACCTTCCACCTGACTATCGGCTTACCTGGCCGCTCAAATGCCCTGGCAATTGCACAACGCCTGGGAATGCCCGAGCCCATCATCACCTCCGCCCGCTCTGAGCTGAGCCCGGCTGACCTGCGGGCTGAAGATTTGTTGGATGAAATTCATCGCCAGCGCGATCTTTCTCGCAAAGCCCGGGCGGCAGCAGAAAATACACGCCACGAGGTGGAAAGTATGCGCCTGGAGCTGGCAAAGCGCCTGGAGAAAATCGAAGATGAACGCATGCAGGTGCTGGATAGAGCCCGCCACCAGGCTGAAGAACAGCTTGAATCAGTGCAGGATGAGCTGCGTGAAGTGCGCCGCCAGTTAGCACGCACCCGCCAGCCGCTGGAAGTGATTGACGAGGTCGAAGAAAAAGTGGAAGAGCTGCAAGATATCGTTGTGGCTCCCATAGAACGCCGGTCACCTGAAGCAAGCATTTCTCCCATCCGGCGCGCTATCCGGCTGGGTGATAAAGTACGTTTACACTCTTTAAATACCCAGGGTGTGGTTACTTCCTTAAGTGAAGAGGAAGCGGAGGTTTCTGTGGGTGTGCTGCGCATCCGGGCCAGGCTGGCAGAATTACAGCTGCTGGGAGAAGAAACTCTACTCCCAGCTGGTTCCACTGGGCTACCAACGGCCCGTGATCTCATCGCCATCAGCCGTCCCCGGACTTCTGCTGAGCCAGCCGTCAGTAACATTCGACCATCTGGCTCAAGCATGTATGTTGAGTCTCCGGGTCTTGAGCTTGACTTGCGTGGCCAGCGTAGCGAAGAAGCGTTGGATGCACTCGAGCGCTACCTAGACTCAGCCTATCTGGCCGGGCTGCCCTGGGTGCGGATCATTCATGGCAAGGGCACCGGTAAGCTGCGCCTGGCAGTACGTGAAGCATTAGGTCACAATCCACATGTGAAATCCTTTGAGTCTGGTGGGGAAAAAGAAGGCGGTGAAGGGGTCACAGTAGCCAAGCTGGCACAATAAATGTTTACTGGTCTTCACCTACCCGCCACCTTCCGTGCCTTTCAACATCGCAATTACCTGCTGTGGTTTGTGGGACAGGGTATCTCCCTGATCGGTACCTGGATGCAAACCATGGCCCAGCAGGTGCTCATCTATCGCTTGACCGGTTCAGCGGCCTCGCTGGGAATCATCAGCTTTATCGGCCTGATCCCGGTCATCCCATTATCGCTGTGGGGAGGCTCAATCACCGACCGCTTCCCTAGACGCACCATTCTTTTGATCACTCAGACCATCATGTTGGTCCAGGCTTTCCTGCTGGCAGCCCTCACCTGGAGTGGGACGGTGCAAATCTGGCATGTATATTTGCTGGCACTCATCCTGGGAGCAGCTACCGCAGTGGATTTACCCGCCAGGCAGGCATTCACCGTGGATATGGTGGAAGGCAAGGAACACCTGACCAGCGCCATCGGCTTGAATTCCGCCATGTTCAATGGAGCCCGTGCCATTGGTCCAGCCCTGGCAGGAGTGCTGGTTGCTACTACCGGTGAAGGCAATGCATTCTTTTTTAATGGATTAACTTTTATTGCCGTCATTATCAGCCTGCTGATGATGCGCAACCTCCCGGAACCTAAATCAAACAATTGGATAGTGACACCAGCCCGCTCAAACATATGGTTGGCGGGGTGCAATTTATCCTGCAACGCCAATCGATCCTCGTTCTGGTCAGTTTGATCGCCGTGAGTGCCTTCCTATCCATGCCATATAACACCCTGCTACCCGTGTTTGCGAGTGTGGTACTAAAGCAGAGTGCTCAACCATTGGTAGCTCTCATATGTAACTCAAATACCCTGGTGATGGGCTGCCAGGCACCTGAGGCTCTCCCGCTTGGGTTGCTCTATTCCATGATCGGGGTCGGGGCAGTCATCGGAGCACTGGTAGTTGCATCGCTGCACGCGAATGCCAAACGTGGGCAGCTGCTGACGTTGGGTAACCTGGCTTTCCCCCTGTTTTTGGTGCTGTTTGCATTTTCCAAGCATTTCTCTGTGTCGTTGATTTTAACCTTGTTCATCGGTTTCAGCTTTGTGTGGCAGAATGCCCTGGCAAATACATTGTTACAATTCGTCACCCCCGATGAGCTGCGTGGGCGGGTAATGGGTGTTTATACCATGGCATTCCAGACGATGATGAGGTTGGGGGGCTTGCAGGCAGGGTTTGTAGCCGATTGGCTCGGGGCACCGATATCCGTTGGGGTGGGGTCGGTCCTTTCAGTGATTTATGGATTGTTCGTTGCGATTCGCTACCCAAAAGTGCGCAACCTCTAAAACCGGTTCTACTATATTCGATGTAAAATAGCGAGGCTCAATTCGTACGAATATACATGCCTGATCAAATTGATAAAATGTTTAACCAACCGATCGGGGGGATGCGAAATCAGAATTCCTGATCCTATGTGCTTTACACGCCATCCGCGTGTGATGGCAGTGGTCAGGATTGTACGATTGAAGGAGGCAGGGAGTTAGGTTTACAAAGTACACAAAGGGGCAGGATGGCTATTGGTTTTTTATTAAGTTAATGATGAAGGAGAGCGCAATGAAAAACCGTGTATTTAGCGTTATTTTGTTCCTGGTTTTGCTGGTTTTTCTGACCGGTAATGCCCAGGCAACACCTCAAGTGATCGTCAACCCACCAGCCCTGGTGTACGTTGAACTTAATAGCCCAGATGACCTGCGCCATTTCGCTTCCACTCAGCTACCATTGTATGCCACCTTGGATGGAGGGCTGCTGACGGGTGCTAACCAGGTCAGTCAGCAAGCCTTGGTGGATGCTGGCCTCAGCTTTCAGGTGCTTGACCCAGACATGACGCCGGATACATACTACCTGGCCAAAACCAGATCGGCTCGCCCTGCCTTAAATTATGCTGCCTATGGACTGGTCTTATTGAACATTTCTGATGGGGTTCTGCTGCGTATGCTGCCAACCCAGGTCGAGGAGCTGTCGTTGGCAGGTGCAGAGTTGCGTGCGATCAACCTCACTCCCAAGCCAATTCCCAGCCAGCAAAGCGAACAGGTCGACCCCAACGTCGTTGAGCCCGACCCTCTCATCCATGGGATGATCGACCAGGTGTCTCAAACCGAAGTATTTACTTACGACCGGCAGCTGGCGGGTGAGCTACCGGTATGGGTGGATGGCAGCTGGTATACCATCCCATCCCGCTATACCTACAGCGGAACCCCCATCCAGAAGACCACCCGTTTCGTTGGCCAGCATATGTCAGGCCTGGGTATGCAGGTGGAATATCACAACTGGGGCGGCACAACGTATCCCAATGTGATTGGTGAGATAACAGGGTTGACCAATCCTGATGATATCTATATGATTGGTGCCCACATTGATGACGTCAACGGTGCACCAGGAGCGGATGATAATGCCAGTGGCTCAGTCGCCACCCTGCTGGCAGCCGATATCCTATCCCAGTACCAGTGGGGCTGCACCTTGCGTTTCGCTTTCTGGACGGGTGAGGAACAGGGATTACTGGGCAGTGATTATTATGCTCAGCGGGCTTACAACCAGGGCGAAAACATCCTCGGCTACCTGAACCTGGATATGATTGCCTGGAACACGATTGGATCAGACCCTTATATCAATCTATTCTATTACAGCCAGCTTCCTCCAACCGATGATTTGGCTCAGCTTTATGCAGATGTAATCGGTTCATATAATATCAATCTACTTACCCGCCTCTATGACTACACCTGGGGTAGTGATCATAATTCTTTTTGGGATTATGGTTTTACTTCCATCCTGGCCATCGAGGATGATCTGGGCAATGATTTTAACCCTTATTACCACAGCTCACAGGATACTCCTGCCCATACCGATCCGGTCTACTTCACCAACTTTACCAAAGCTTCGATTGCCACCTTTGCCCATATGACCGGCTGCCTGATACCCCCGGGTGAGGGTGCCTTGGATGGACACGTGACTGCCGCCAATGGAGGTGCACCCCTTGAGGGCGCCACACTGATTGCTGATGATGGTCTGGGTAATACTTACTCAATGACAACGGATGCCAGCGGGTATTACACCCTCACCTTACCCGCAGACACCTATACGGTCACCGCCACGCTGGATGGCTATCTTCTTCAATCGCAAAGTGCCACCATCACCCCAGGGCAGGTTACAACGCTCGACTTCGCCCTGGAATCAGCCTGTACACCTGTAACTGGTCTGGGTTTTACCTGGCTGCCACCCGCACCATTCAACGGTGATCTGATCACCTTCACAGCCACAGCCAGCGGTACCCAACCGATTGACTTCCAATGGGACTTTGGAGATATGTACACTGCCACCGGTGAGATCGTCACCCATGCTTATATGAACGCGGGCACCTACCCGGTTATTCTGGACGCGGGAAATGTCTGTGGTGTGGCTGAGATAAACCATGCTATTCCCGTCGCTTCACGAATCTTTGAGTTTTTCCTGCCGTTAGTAAGCAGATAATCGATAATTAAAGGAGAATGCACAATGAAAAACCGTTTCATTACCGTGATGTTACTCCTGGTATTACTGGTTACCCTGACCGGCAATGCCCAGGCGACATCCCCAACAGCAAGCGATCAACCTGCCCTGGTGTATGTAGTGCTTAATGCTCAAGACGACTTAAGCCGTTTTGCATCCACCCATCTGCCGATGTACGCCATGCTGGATGGAGGACTGTTGACCGGGGCAGACCGAGCTGGTCAAGAATCCTTACTCGCAGCTGGATTGAGCTCGCAGGTGCTGGATACGAATATCCGTTCAGGTACCTATTACCAGGCAGAGACCAGGGCGAGCCGCCCTACGCCAGATTACACCGCCTTTGGAACGATTTTACTTAAATTCACCACAGGTGTCCTGCTGCGTATGGACCCATCCAGGGTGGATGCGCTTACCCAGGCAGGTGCAGAGCTGCGTTTGATCACGCTTAGCCCCAAACCCCTCCCCTCCGCACAAAGCGAAAATGTCTTCCCCGATCTCATCGAGACAGATCCACTCATTCAGACCATGATCGATCAGGTTACGCAGACTCAGGTGTATACCTACAACCGTCAGTTGGCAGGTGAGCTGCCCGTGTGGGTGGATGGATCCTGGTACACAATCCCCTCCCGCAACACTAACAGCGGTACACCGATCCAGAAAACCACAAGTTATGTAGGCCAGCATATGGCTGATTTGGGAATGGATGTTGATTACCATGTGTGGAGTAATTCAACCAACCCCAACGTGATCGGTGAGATCCCCGGGCAGATCAACCCGGATGACATTTTTGTCATCGGTGCCCACATTGATGACGTCAACGGCACTCCCGGTGCGGATGATAATGCCAGCGGCTCGGTAGCCACCCTGATTGCTGCCGACATCCTCTCCCAATACAACTGGGGCTGTACCATGCGTTTTGCCGTCTGGACGGGAGAAGAGCAGGGTCTGCTGGGCAGTGATGCTTATGCTCAGCGTGCTTACAATCAGGAAGAGAACATCCTGGGCTACCTGAACCTGGACATGATTGCCTGGAACACCATCGGCAGCTCACCGAGCATTTATCTCGGATACCGTTCATCCGTGCCAGGTTCGCAGGCTTTAGCCAATCTATTTGCAGACGTAGTGGACTCCTATAATATTAATCTTTTCCCGGTTATTGGTACAAGTTATGATGGGTCCAGTGACCACACCTCATTTTTGGATTATGGCTATCCGTCTATCCTCGGCATAGAAGGCAATGATGATTTCAACCCGTATTACCACGGTCCAAGTGATACCCCAGCTCACACAGACCCAGCCTATTTCACTAATTTTGTCAAAGCCTCCATTGCCACATATGCCCACATGAGTGGTTGTTTGATCCAGAGCGGTATCGGATCCCTCGACGGATACGTGACTGCAGCCGATGGTGGAGCCCCTATCGCAGGTGCTACAATAACTGCCAGCGATGATCAGGGTCATGATTTCTCCACCAATAGCGATGCAAGCGGTTATTACACCCGCACCCTGCTGGCAAATACCTATGCTGTTAATGCTTCAGCCTACGGATACCTTTCATCTACAATCAATGGGGTGACCATCACCACCGATACCGTCACCACCCAAGACTTTGTACTGGTCTCTTCGCCAACCTATTTAATTTCAGGTACAGTAACCGAAAGTGGAACAGGGTTACCGTTGCTGGCAGAGATCAGCTTTGCTGGTTCTCCGGTCACCGTCTGGTCAGACCCTTCCACCGGTTTCTATCAAGCTGAGCTGCCCCAAGGCAATTACAGCATGCATGTAAGTGCAGATCTTCACCAGCCTCAGGAACTTGCCATTGTGATGGATCATGACCAGACTCAGAATTTTACACTCGCTACATTACCCTGCATCCTACTGGTGGATGATGACCAAAATGCTCCGAATGTGATCAGTTATTACACCGCTGCGTTGGATGGTCTGGGTGTGGAATATGATATATGGGACACATCCGTGGATGGAGACCCCGGGTTACAAGATATTGCCGGCTATCGCAAGCTGCTGTGGGAATTAGGTTATCCGTGGTCCAACACATTTAACAGCACCAATGAAACCGATGTGGCTGCTTACCTGGACGGGGGTGGTAATTTCTTTCTCTCCGGGCAGGATTACCTGTATGACATGGGTCTTACTTCCTTTGGTATGAACTACCTGCACATTTTAAACTTTCAAAATGATAGAGGACAAACTTTAGTCACCGGTCAGAATGTGTTCAGCGGGTTGGGTCCATATTCGCTGGGGTATCCGTATACCAACTATTCGGACATCGTCAACCCAGATGGATCAGCACAGGCGGCTTTCCTTGGGAACGTGGGCAACGCAGCCATAAGTTACGATGGAGATAATTACAATAGCGTGTTCTTTGCTTATCCTTTTGAAGCCATTGCTCAGGTGTCTAACCGGGAAGCCGTGATGGGACGATTGTTGGATTTCTTTGGTTCCTGCCAACCCACCGAAGGCTGGCTGGATGGTCATGTCACCGACGCAGATACCGGTGACCCACTTGAAGGCGTTTTGGTGTCGGCTACTCCTGGCAAAGCTGATATCCAGGCGATCACCGACCCGAGTGGTTATTACACGATGACTTTACCGACGGGTAATTATCTTGTTACTGCTGCCTTGGCGGGCTATACTTCCCAGTCACAAAATGCAACCATCGTCACAGGAGAGACCACCACACTAGACTTTGCCCTGGTATTGGCCTGTACGCCGGTAAGTGGAGCCGAATTCACCTGGCTGCCAGTGCATCCACTCGAAGGCGATTTAGTGGCGTTTACTGCCACGGCCAATGGAACCCAACCTGTCGATTTCACCTGGAACTTCGGTGATACGTTCACCGGCACGGGCGTCACGATCGATCATACCTATATCGATGATGGTACTTATACAGTCGACCTATTAGTGACCAACGCTTGTGGAACGGCTTCAGTGAGTAAGGATATTACGATACTACAGAGTTTATTGGAGTTCTTCCTGCCTCTTCTCCATAAATAACAGATCAGGTTTATAAATTGGTCTGCTCCCCTTTCAGTCGATGCTGTTGACTGGGAGGGGAGATTAAATTAACCATATATATTATTATGTTAATTAATAGTAGTCGTAGTAGAAGCTGTGTAAAAGTGGAGAGATTGAAATTCCACTATATATATCGCCATGGATGGAGGTGTTTATGTGATCGCAGGCATATATGGGTAGTATTGCGAAAATACTATCCCCATGGCATTAGCAATTAAAGTGTATAAATATCCAAGTTTTTTATCCCACATAGCAGAAAATAAAACTTGGGGTGGTGTTTAGCTTTTGATCCATATATGGGGGAGGTGAGTCATAAGATATTTTGTAATTTGGTCAGTTATCCACAATTTGGATGAGTTATCCACAATATTTATTGAGTTATCCACAGGTTGGTGGGTAAAAATGACCGGGTGCAATTTATTGGAGTGCTAAGCATTAAGTGATTGATGATCTAGCGCTAATCCAGCCTTTAAGGAAAATGGATCGAAATGCCTTTGAAACTATTGGCTAATATATTCCCAAAATCCCGGATGAGGTTACATCCGGACAAGGACAGTGCGAGAAACACAGTCAGGCACAAACGCAACCATTGTTTCCGTAACATATGTCCTCCTCAATTTCTGCTTTACACTATCATAATCGAAATTTGATCTATTCGATGTGAGAGTTGACAAACTGGTTTTCGTAGATTATTATCTAATTAGATATATATCTAATATAACATGTGTCCTTACACAAATCCGGTAAACTTTTATAGTTTACCCAACATTTCAAACTACTGCTTATGACATCTACCCGAAAACCACCCATCCAATGGGATTGGGGGACAGCCTATGACCTGTTCGCCAGCCTGCATGTTTTACACCACCCAGAAAAATTTGGGCTGCGAGGCTCTTGGGCAGCCGGTGTTCGCTCCCGTTTGACAGCATCTCAACGCACCATCCTGGAGGATTCCCAAAAACTGTTTTTCAGCAGCCCGATTGCCTGGGTTTCGAGTTTGCCAGACCCGAGAGATGCGGCAACGGTTCTATGGACCCTGGGGCAAATTGAGCCAGCCAGGCGCTTGCCTGCGTTGGCATTTCATATCGACGTGGCACCAAAGTTACTGGAAATTCTCGAAGATGTGCTCGCACGGCGTACATGGAATCAAAGCGACCTCGACCGTTTACAAGCCAATTATCCGCATAAAGAGGCAGTCACCTCCTCTGAGGAGCTGGAGGGTGCATTGAATTGGTGGTCGCATGCGGATGAGTTTGGAGAGCGCTACCTGTCAGCCTTGCAAGCTTACATCGCTGTGTTCTTCTCCGAGGAAGAGCGGCGCATCAGGCCTTATCTGCAGCAGGCACTGACCAGGGGACAGGAGCTGGCAAAACAGCTGGACTTTTCTCACCTGATGGTGGAGTTATCGCAGGGAGTGAAAATCGCTGCTTTAGAGGAAGCTGATGAGGTCATGTTTGTGCCATCTTATTGGTCAACACCTTTGGTGATGTACGACAGCATCGTTCCCAAACAATGGGTGGTGCTGTTTGGGGGGCGCCCGGCAGAAGTGGCATTGGTACCTGGCGAAATTGTGCCCGATGCCATGCTCAGAGCTCTCAAGGCACTATCTGACCCCACCCGACTGCTCATCTTGCGCTACCTGAGCGGTAAATCTCAGACGCCCTCCCAGCTGGCTAAAAAACTTCGCTTGCGTGCTCCTACAGTCATACATCATCTCAATGCCCTTCGTCTGGCAGGTCTGGTATACATATCCCTGGAGGAGCAGGAGGAGAAGCGTTACACCGTCAGGGAATCAGCCGTAGCGGATACATTTGAATCTTTACGGAAGTTTTTAGCCGTAAAGGGCGAAGAGTAACATGTTTGTAAGAATTGGAAGCGGTATCAGGGATTACGGCGATCACCTGGTGGCATTTCGCCCTAATGCGCGCCTGTATCTGGTTTACGCCATCGTTGCCGGCGTAGCCATCGGTATTTTTCGTTTGCTGTTTAATTTCTATGTCCTCAGCCTGGGCTATGATGAGAAGTTATTGGGCAACCTGGTAACCACCAGCAGTCTCACTGCATTGTTCGTGGCTTTGCCCATGGGTTACCTGGCAGATATCCTGGGTCGCAAGATCTCTCTGCTTATTTCTGCGGTACTGGTCAGCTTCACCATTGGGATGATGGTTATCTGGCCTACCACGCCTATCCTGTATGCCATGAATATCCTTTCAGGTGTCGCTCAAAGCCTGGCCGGGGTGACTATGAGCCCATTCCTGATGGAAAACAGCAGCGAACGTGAACGGACCTATCTATTCAGCTTTTCCTCAGGAATTCAGATGGTCTCAGCATCGGTGGGCAACTGGATCGGCGGCTACCTACCCAGCTGGGTAGCAGGTGCGCGCAGTGTGGAGGCAGTCAGCAGCCAGGCGTATGGAGGCTCGATTCTGGTGGTGGCTATCGCGCTTGCCATCGGCACTCTCCCGCTGATCTTGATAAAAATGCCGCGCCTCGATCACAGTGAGCGTACCGTTTTCGCTCCTTTTTCATATGCAGCCAAGAACCCCAAGAAATTAACCCAGCTCGTTCTGCCTATGCTGATTACTTCCATCGGTGCAGGGCTGATCATGCCCTTCATGAACGTATTTTTTCGCGTTCAATATCACCAGTCCGACCAGGTGATTGGGGTCTTATTCGCCTGGGGCTCCCTGGCGATGGGATTGGGTTTGCTGGCTGCACCACCCCTGGCAGATCGGATGGGTAAGATTCAAATTGTGGTAATCACACAGGGATTGTCGATTCCATTCCTGATTCTGCTCGGCTTTTCGCCGATATTTTGGGTCAGTGGGCTGGCGTATTACATC
Source organism: uncultured Chloroflexia bacterium (assembly GCA_963725685.1). Lineage (GTDB taxonomy): Bacteria > Chloroflexota > Anaerolineae > Anaerolineales > UBA4823 > FEB-25. The sequence goes on along the minus strand of CAVRYZ010000008.1, from coordinate 108,846 downwards.
CGTGTTGCCCTGATGAATATGAGCAGCCCGATCTATCAGACTTTTGTCATGGAACAGGTGGAACCTTCGTCCAGGGCGATGGTAGCCAGCCTGGTGAGTATGTCATGGAACTTCGGTTGGGCAATCAGCCCTGCCATCAGTGGAATCCTTCAAGTGCGCTATGGGTTTGGACCTCCATTTATGGGTACCATCATTCTATATATTATCTCGGTATTCCTGTATTGGTACTTCTGGTGGCGTAAACGTGAACCCAACGATGTTGCCGCCTCCGAGATTGCACCTGATTAATATCCTGGATAAAATGTATCCTTCTCAGATTCAATGAGGTGATTATGAACGGACACTACTGATGTAACTTATAAAAAGTAACTATTCTACACATCTTGCATCATAACCAGAGAACATCATAGAAGTATAAAAAGGAGAAAATATCAATGGAAATGACGGTTGATTTTCCGGGTGGAGAGCGGGTGGATGCCCATTTTGGATCATTTACAGTAATGACTGACCAGCCTAAATCCAAGGATGATCAAGGCTCGGCACCATCACCATTTAACCTATTCCTGGCTTCCATTGCCACCTGTGCGGGGATTTATGTATTGGGATTTTGCCGGCAGCGTAATCTACCTACTGAAGGGTTGCGGATCATTCAGCATTCCACCCGGAATCCCACCACGGGTATGGTCGAGAACGTAGATCTGGAGATTCAGACCCCACCCAACTTTCCCGAAAAGTATCTGCCTTCTTTGATTCGCTCGGCTGAATTATGTGCGGTAAAAAAGCACATTGAAACCCCACCTGCGTTCAAGGTTTACACGCAGACGGTCACCCCGGTTAAAAATCCATAGGCTTCGACTTGAAGTATTATTAAAACCCACCCCAGGTTTATGACCACGGGGTGGGTTTCAATTAATGGTGAACCAGGAGAATGGAAGGGATATGCAGATATACAGGTATTACGGAGGTATTTAGCTTTAAATACAGAGGACATTGCTCAGGCTCACAGGATTGGAAATCCAGTAGATAATAACAGGCTCTAATACTGGATGATCTGGGTGACAGAATTTAGACGAGAGGCTTTAGTGAGGAACTTCGTTAGGGCATTGTATCACTTTTGTTCCACTCTTCGAAATGCCATGCGCTTACACACGCCGAATATGGTAAGGTCGAGACGATGTTAGGCGGAACTAAACTCGACTTGATTCTCCAGCGTATTCCTCCACTCGATCAAGCCACTCACTCACTAACGCGTGGAACAGGTCTTCTTGCTCAACCCCCAAGAAATGTCCCGAACGATCCAGGACAGCAAATGTTCCCCGCGGATAGTTATCAAGGATTTGCCATGGATCGAGATAACCAACCCAGGAATCCTGCCTCCCTGTAACAATGAGCGTTGGAGCAGGAAATGGCCGAGGAAGCGCATCAATGTCAAATGAGAATGCGTAGTTCTTGGGATGCTCTCTTATCCTCGCCTGGAAGTCCAGATCACCGATCTCACTTGCTGACTGAAAATTGGCCCGAATGTAATCTACGACCTTTTGACTTTGGACAACAGCACCTTGGAATAGACCCTCCGCTTCATCAGGTTCCAATTGAGCTGCAAGTGCTGCGTTTGCTACTAGAGTAACGTGAGGAGGCACACGCCGAATGGCATCGTCAGCTACAATCAAGGGAACTGTCAGGAGCAAACCATCTAGGGATGCCATGCGATGATGGACTATGCCACGGGCAAGATACGCTCCTGCTGACGCACCTACTACCACGAACCTTTGCCCTGAGATAACGTTATCAATGAAATCCAAAACGACGTCTAGTATCTTGTCCTGGTTCGTGATCCAATCCTTCCCTGATGTCCTTCCATGACCAGGCAAATCAAGATAAATCCGTTTCCATCCGTCACGATGCCCGAAGACTGGTTCCAAATCACTCACCATATGGCGATGGTCAACAGACCAACCATGGAGCATGATAATGGGTCTACCCGCACCTAACATTTCATAGTGAACTGTGATGTCCTTGAGTTCGCAATCCATTAACAATTCCTTTCTTTTCTCCTGCTCGTTTGAAAGCTGATTATATAGAGGGGGATAAGAAGATCATAAGTGAATATAGGGGGTAACAACAATTATATATCTTCTCCAAGTGTCGATGCCCTATAAGGCATCGCCTAGATACCTGGGGAGCGGGGTGTATGCAGCCACGCAGTCAGCAGCTCGAAAGCCAATAGCACGCCCGTTAACAAGATAAAAAACCAGATCCCCCATAACTGTGCCGGGTGGATGACCTCTGCCGATAACGCAAGGAATGTTCCGAGAGTAGCAGCTTACCCCCAGGCAATTACACTAAAAGTTCTATGCTTCTGGCTCGCGGTGGATCGCATCAGGAGAAACGTGCTGATGACTGGCATACAGAACATGATCAGAAAAATAAGAGTACCTGTGGAGACCAGAAGTAGATCGGGCAGGGTGGATCCTCTTGAAAACAACCCTATGATCAACACCGGGAAACTTACAGCCGCGAACAGGAGATAATAAGTTCCCGGTTGTCGTCCTGCACAGCTACCATTCTCCAAAAGGAGGAAAGGTTTCTGGCACCACTCCGCTGGTGGGCTGTCATGGTGGTATCCCCAGGGACCCAGGAACGCGATAAACAGGAGCACAAATATGCCGATACGGACCAGATTCTTATGCCGAATCATCTTTCTCCATCTTTCACGGTAACTCCAATGGATAGATTGCCGTATCTGTCATTGCTACCAGGTACTTCTCGTCCGGCGAGAGCGTCAGGCTCACATTGCGCACCCCGCCCAAATCCCAGAAACGCAGCAGCTTACCATCTGGGATCGACACTAGGGATACCCCTTGCGCCGAAGCAAAGGCGATGCGGCTGCTTTTCTCAAAACAGGCCATCGCCAGGGTGGGGTAATCGCGCGGGTTGTGACCTTGCAAGGTTAGGTACACGTGTGGCTTTTCCGGCTGATCGACCCAGATCAGCTCGAACTCGTCTTTATAGGTGGCGTCGCTCTGCATCGCCGGAAGGTAGATACATTTCCCATCCGGCAAGAACAGGATCGGGTCGGCTGTTGGATCCAGCACCTCGACTTTACCGGTCTCTGAGTGGTACAGGTAGACGCTATGGTTGCGAGGCTGGTTGGTGTGTATCCCCAGGTGGTAGAACTTGCCGGAGGCGTCGATCTGTGAGAAGTTCGAGGAAACATCGTCCGGGAAGCTTAGATCCAAACCGAACAGATCCTTCATCACTTCGGTGACCATGACCGGGGTAGAGCTGAAATCATACAGGTCAAACTTGCCCGAGCCGTTGATAACCACCTGGTCGGGGCTAACAAAATCGACCCAAGGCGAGCTTTGCTTATAGGCTTCCTTGATGGTCTGAGAAGCAAGCACCTGGGCGGTAGCACCATCTACAATGAACAGGGTGGTCCCCTGCGTCTCATCACGCCCGTTCAGGCGTGCGATTACCAGTTTCTCACCACCTGGCAGCCAGGAGTAATTGTCCCAGTGCAGCTCGTACGGGTTAGGCGCAACCCCCACGATCAGTTTTGCTTCCAGCGTCTTGCCATCCAGGATCCAGTAAGAATCGGCGCTTTTCAGGAGCAATCGCGAGCTTTGCTTATCTACTGCAGGGATACTGGTGAACTTATCCGCGTAATTACTTGCCAGGTGCTCCACATTCATAGGAGAGGTGAACGCATCCATTGTGCCATCTTCCAATACCAGGAGCAGCCGCCCATCCGGCAGCCAGGCCTCGTGTAGCCTCAGGCTAGAGACTGCAGGATAATCGGGGGGAGTATTGGTGCTCTTTCCCATAGGCGGATCTAAAAAGCCCAGTTGCATATACTTCACAGGATTGGCATCGACCACACCAGAAGGTACAAAAGAGAAAACCAGGTATCTGGAGCTCGGCGACCAATCGCCTACGGAGAGCGATTCAGCTTCACCCCAGGTTTGCGCAGATATTTTCTCCCCCGTAACCTGGCTCTTCGCCAGTGGGACCGGGGTGGGGATGTTGGGGTTCGATCCGCCGAATTCCACGAAGTCCGGAGGCCCATAACGCTGCTTCATGTACACCAGGCGCTCGGTGCACGCCCAACCGGTCTCGGGCGGGCTGCCGGCTTGGGAATAGATTTTCAGGGAGACGGGCGAGCTGAAATATTCGTGGTAGAAGGTACCAAAGCGGTAGTATTCCGCGCCGCCCTGGTAACACCAGCCCTCGCCAAGGAACATCACCGGCTGCGGCACATAAAGCAGGTCGCGCGGGACCAGTTCATTCAGTGTGGATGGGTAGCGCCCTGCTCGTGAGTAAAAATTCTCGATGGCAGTCTGGATGCGGTTTGCCCTGTCTTCGGTGATGCCCGCAAAAGGCAACTGCCATCCGGAGTTGAAAGCCCAGATCATCAGCGCCGGCACGGTTACTGCGAAGATAAAACCTGACGAGCGGAACCAACTCTTGGCTTTGATCCCCATCACAGCCCCGGCGCCCACCCCCACCGGCACAGCTGTCATCATATACATTAGCCCGCCCAAGCCATCACTGGTCTGGTCCCAAACCGAAGACCAGAAAATGGTGTAAGCCAATGCGCCGAGGATTGTAAATGCCAGCGCCAGCCGAGAAGCGCCTGAAAGCTTGCTGCTGGGGCGTTTGACCGGCGTAAGCGAAATTGCAGGTGGGTTTTCTGACGTAAAAGGCGAATCTCCTCTTTCACTAGGTCTGTCCGGCGAGTCCATTGCGGCAGATGCTTGCACGGAGTCGTCGGGTATTTTCCAGAGGCGCTTGAGCCCTGTATGCACCAAGACGGCTGATAGTGCCACTGCGATCCCCGGCATGGCGAAAATCATGATTCCATAAGGGAATCGCAGCCAGGCCGGCATTGTATAGATCTGCTGCTCGAGCCAACTCGCGTAGATTGAGCTGTTGATCAGAACAAAATTGAGCAGGCAGAAAATCCCCAGGATGACCGCCAGCCTTTGCCAGCGGTTGGTGGCAGCCCAGATCAACGCCAGCCCCAGCGCAGCAGGCAAAACATAATAAGCCATACCAGCGGTATTTTGGGCATAGATCGCCAATAGACCGATCAGCAGCACAGTCAAAGCTAGGTAGGGCAGCCATTGGCGGCGCGGCAGCCCTTTCAATGCAGGCAAGTGGAGCAAAATCAACGCCAGTACGCCTAATATAGCAGTAGATATAATAATGGATGCTGTGATACCCGGCGTCAGGGTCGTATCAGTCGAAAACAGGCCGGCAACCACCACGATCAATAGCAACACGATACTTACTGAGACCAGGTACAGCAAGAAGCGTCTTTCCGCTGTCTCTTCCTTGCCGGCTTTCATCACTAACAGCCCGCCTAAAATAATCAGAGTTGTGGGGATGATTCCGATCAGCATCATCGTTGTCATGTTCATGGGGCAGTTCCTTCTCAGTGCAGGCGCTTACAGCAGCAGCGCCGCGATGAAACACAATTGAAACACCCAAGCCACCTGCGCCAGGTCGATGCAGTGAAGGTTGGCGAAATGGCGGTGGGTGATATAGACGCAGGAGGGATGGGAGCGCTTTTAGGCATAGGTGTTGGTGCAACGCATGCTGCAAGGATGGCAATCGAGAATAGGACCCAAAATATCATTCGAAATGGTTTGCGATTTACGATCCCTCCTTTTGATTTGGGAATCCCCCAAATCATTCATCTAATATACTATAGCACTTTTAGGGGTTGGTTTCAATAGGTTGGGTAAAGTGGTATTTTCCCCCATGCGGTGTTAACGTGATTATATAAGAGGGTATAAAAACCCTAAAGTGAACACGGGGGGTACATAAAATTAAATATTCTTTCCTCTTGGTGTCGATGACCCTATAGGGCACCGCCTGGGCACCTCGGGAGTCTGGGATGAGTATCCACACTAATCACCTTCCAAGTTCTTAAGCGGCATCACATTTTTTGACCATCCCATTGCAAAGCGGGTATTTTTTATTCTGAATATAAATTTTGCTGGCAATTCTACAAAAATATATCCTTTACGCCTGCTAGAACTGAAACATGAAAACAAAGAACAGAAGCTCTACTAAGAATTGCAATGAGTATAGAGCCACTTCTTCCAGCTTTGGATCAACTATTTTGAACAGACATCTTAGGCTGAGTGCATATGAAGATGTATCTGATTAATCAATTTGACTTCCGGGTATGTATTTTCCTTTCTGATCTCCCTATTTTGTAACTACCGGCAGAAAGATACCACTGGTGATTGCCCCAAGCCAGAAACCACCCTCCAGTTTATAAGTATCACCGCTCAATTGTGTTGAGCTTGCGTCCGTCTGACCGAATGTTCCGGTGAGGTTGTAGCCTACCCCGGCACTCCCACTCATTCCTCCACCTTCCGCCGTGTTCCACGTCAGATTATATCCGTCGCCACTCTGGGCGCTCGCAGTCCAATGCGTTGCAGCTATACCCAGCCCGCCTAGAATCATGATCAATCCTGAGATCAATAGAATGCACATGATTGTTTTCATACCCACCTCCACCTCAGTAGATTAGAATCATAATTCCGCCATCGAGACCGTTCATATTCTCATCAAAGCGGAAGAAGTCAAGCCGGTTGTCTGTGCTACCCGGAATATAGGTAACTATGCGGGGTACGCCATTCCCAAATGCTGTTGCGGTAAGATACCGGTTGCTAACATTGAACCCGAAGTCAACTGTGCATCTTCCAGGTGCAGTACCATTGATGACCGTGATGGCGGTTGTATTCACATTGTTAAATGATCTTACAATTAATGAGCTAGTGTTACCGCAATCAACATAAACACCTGCCTTGACAAAGCCATCCCCTGCAAGCGATTGTTTAGCATCGCCGTTGGCGTATAGCGCCCCACCTGACGTCGTGGTGGTCGAGTTAGTAAAATAACCACCAAAATCTGTTACTGAGCTGGCACTCCCATACACACCATAGCCTGAGCTGCTGGTGAAGTAACCACCTGCAGCTGCAGCTGTGCTAACACCCTTAACGCCGCCTTCGCTTGTTGTGTTACTGTTCGTCTCACCATAAACTCCATTGTCAGCGGAAGCTCCTCCAGTGCTCAAGCCGTTCACGCCATTGCTACCTACGCTCGAGCCCTGCAAAGAAGGTGAAGAACCGGTCCCTCCGCTGTTAGTTATAGAAAATACTGGGCTGGCGGAGGAATTAATCGTGTGGGAAAAAGGCAACCGAAGACCCAGCGCATACGGGGCAGCGAACAGTTCCTGGCGTGGTGAGAGCGTCGTATATGCTCCACTGCCTGTCGGGCAGCGCACCTGGATCTCAACGAAGCGTGCATTCCCATCAATCACACTGGCGGGAACATTGACCACGGCAGTGAACAAGCCATTTGCCACCAATAGGTTTGTGTCGGTATCTGTGGCCAGTGATGTTCCACCGGAAGAATCAGCATAAATATTCCATATGAAGTCACAGTTAGTGTTCACTACTATACCGTTGTTGTTTAACTTGCCTTGATAGGTGAAAGCACTGCTCACTAAACCACTTACATCCTCCGGCGCCAAAACAGGAGGTTCATCATCTGGGCTTGAAACAGGTGTTTCAACCTCCTCTACCTCCGTTGGCTGTAAAGTGTTTGGTGGCTCATCCTGTGGATTAGTCTCTTGAGCACGTGTTCCACTTTGGAATAAAAACAAAAGCGTCGCTACTGCTATAACAGCAATCAGAATTAAGCCAGCATTTCGTTTCATGAGATTTTCTCCTTTCTTTCCATCCTGATGGCATGTGGTTTGGTGTGCAATACACTTACCGATCACTTTAGACTTCTCGCTAACTATTTATCGCGTACTTATAATGAAATGTCAATATATTATTTTGGATTCCATTAGCAACGATCAGAATTACATCATTTCTGTTAAAAATAACGTCATTATGGGAAAGACTGCTTTGAATTCATCAAATCTCCATTGGCCATTGCAAATTATTCCTTCTTTGTGGGAAGCTTGGTCCCCGCTTGTTTTACCTTGGAGTCCAAACTATCAATTGAAAAGGTTTTCAACCACTATCACCCGCTCATTTGAATCCCATTTATTCTGGGGGTAAGAAGACCTTAAGTGAACATAGGGGGTATCAACAATTGAATATCCCATCTCTCACCTATCGGTGCCCCAAGGAGCATCGCCTGGACACCAGGGGAGTGGGGATAGGCTAGCATGCAGCCTGCATATCCACGATATATCGCAATGGATTCACCAGCCCCCCTCGATTGAGATGGGCTATTTTGATTTTGTAAAGAAAGGATAATAGAATTTAACGCACACGATCTTTATAAAACGAAAAATGGTAATCTTCGCATCACCACCGAAGTGAGGTGATTTATCGAGAAGACTACCACCATAGAAGCTGCCAGTGCCGAAGGAGGGAATCGAACCCTCATTCCTTACGGAACACGATTTTGAGTCGTGCGCGTCTGCCTATTCCGCCACTTCGGCTGGGTGGTACTGCAAATTATACTCGAAACCACCACTTGATAGAGGGGTTTCAATCTTCCTGCGCTTATCCTTCGCTGAAGCTTCAGCGAACGAAGTATAATCGCTGTTGACGAATCAAGACGGTACCAAGGTGTCGTCTGACGCGGGAGAGTTCAAATGCGACTTGGAATTATAGGGTTACCCCAATCGGGTAAGACGACGGTTTTCAATGCTCTGACGCGCGGGCACCAACCGCTCACCACCAGTGGAGGCCGTTTTGACGTGCACACCGGGGTGGTGGATGTGCCAGATGGACGGATCGACCGATTATCAGCCATGTTCAAACCCAAGAAAACCATCTATGCCAAGGTGACCTATGCAGATATCGCCGGGTTGGAAGGTAGTCAGAGTGCGGTTTCCGGCCAATTGCTCAATCTGCTTACCCAGATGGATGGATTTCTACATGTAGTGCGCTGCTTTGAGGATGCGAACGTCCCTCACCCTGCCGGAAGTGTGAACCCGCCGCGAGATATCGCCAGCATGGATGCTGAATTGATGTTGAACGATATGATCGCAGTGGAACGCAAGCTCGAACGGCTGGCAGAGGAACGCAAAAAAGGGGCTGGGCGCGAGCGGGCGGTGATTGAGCGCGAGGCGGTGCTCTTCGAGCGCTTTAGAGAGGTTCTCTCAAAAGAGATCCCCCTGCGTGAGATCGATTTGACAGCCGAGGAAGAAAAGACCCTCTCGGGTTTTGGTTTTCTGACCCGCAAACCCCTGTTGGTGCTGCTCAACCTGCACGAAGGGCAGGAAGCAGCCTCCATTGATTATCAACACGCCCACACCAATCTGGTTGCCCTGCAAGGTAAGCTTGAAATGGAAATTGCCCAGCTTACCCCAGAAGACGCCGAAGTCTTTATGGGGGAATATGGCATCACCGAGCTTGGTCTGGCGCGCGTCATCCGCCTGTCTTACGACCTGCTTAGTTTGATTTCATTTTTCACCGTGGGTGCCGACGAAGTACGCGCCTGGACAATCCAGCGCGGTTCTTCTGCTTATGAGGCTGCTGGCGAGATCCACACCGATCTGCAAAAAGGTTTCATCCGCGCCGAGGTAATCCCTTACGATGAACTGATCGCGTTGGGCGGACTCACCGAAGCCAAGGCCAAGGGTCGCCTGCGCCTGGAGGGAAAAGAATATATCGTGCATGATGGTGAAATCGTGCATATAAGATTTAACGTCTAATCCTGTTCGATGGGGGTAAAAGCAGGTTAGAAAAAAATTATCATAATACGGAGTCTAAGATGACATACACTCAATCCCCATGGAGTTTATCCGACCTATTTCCAGCGTATGACAGCCCTGAGATGAAGGCAGGATTTGATGAGCTGGATATAAAAGTGGTCAAATTTGAAGCACTGCGCCTAAGTCTTTCTGCAGACATGCCTCAGGAGACGTTCCTGAATGTGATCCATTCGCTTGAGGCGATTTCACGCCTTGAAAGCCGGATCGGCTCTTTTGCCTCCCTCAGGTTTTCTGCCGATACCCAGGATCAGATTGTCCAGGCGTTCAAATCAGATGTTGAGAACCGCCTAGCGGTCATCGGTAATCGTACGTTATTTTTTAGCCTGTGGTGGAAGAGCCTGGACGATCTTGCTGCCGAGCGTTTGATGGCAGGATCGGGTGATTACCGTTATTGGTTGGAAGAAATGCGCCATTTCAAGCCGCATACCCTAACAGAGCCTGAAGAAAAGATCATCAATATCAAAGACGTCACGGGTGCGAGTGCCATCGTTAACCTGTATAACATGATCACCAACCGCTACGTCTTCCACCTGGAGGTGGGTGGTGAGATGCAGGCGCTCACCCGCGGAGAATTAATGGTCTATGCGCGCAGTTATGATCCCAATCTGCGGGCGGAGGCCTATAAGGAACTATATAAGGTCTATGGCCAGGATGGCACCATCCTGGGTCAGATGTACCAGACCCTGGTACGCGACTGGCGTAATGAATCAGTGGATATGAGGCATTTTTCCAACCCGTTAGCGGTACGCAATCTGGCCAATGACATCCCGGATGACGTGGTTGAAACTTTATTAAAGGTTTGCCAGGATAATATTCCTGTCTTCCAACGTTTCTTCCAACTCAAAGCCCGCTGGCTGGGTATGGAGCGTTTACGGCGGTATGATATCTACGCCCCGGTGGTTAAATCCGATAAAATGTACAGTTTCGACCAGGCAACTGAGACAGTCTTTGACGCGTTCCACAATTTCGAGCCCAGGGTTGAAGAATTGGCGCGCAGGGTCTTCGAACAGGACCATCTAGACAGCCAGGTGCGCCATGGGAAAATGGGCGGAGCCTTCTGTGCTACCGTCGCTCCCGACATCACTCCCTGGGTGCTGGTTAATTACCAGGGCAGACCGGATGATGTGGCTACCCTGGCGCATGAACTGGGGCATGCCATCCACTCTCAGCTTGCCGCTGAGCACAGCTTGTTTACCTTCCATTCTTCCCTGCCGCTGGCTGAGACCGCTTCCACCTTTGGGGAGATGATGCTGGTGGACCGGCTTCTGGCAACAGACACGGATGCCTCAGTACGCCAGTCATTGCTCTTCCGCCAGGTGGACGACGCCTATGCCACGGTCATGCGTCAGTCAATGTTTGCCCTCTTTGAGATTCGTGCACATGAAATGGTTCAGCATGGTGCGACTGTGGACGAGCTATCGGAGGCTTATCTTGAAAACTTACACCAACAATTCGGTGATGCTGTTGAGGTCAGTGATGAATTCAAATGGGAGTGGGTTTCGATCCCCCATGTATATCAGACCCCGTTTTATGTGTATGCCTACACCTTCGGGCAGCTGTTGGTTTTATCCTTGTATCAGCAGTACAAGGTGGAAGGTGACGCATTTAAACCCAGGTATCTCAGCCTGCTTGCGGCAGGTGGGTCAAAGCCACCGGTAAAAATATTATCCGATGCAGGGATAGATATTCACAGCGCCAGCTTCTGGCAGGGTGGCTTTGATGTCATCCGGGGGCTTATCGACCAGCTTGAGACCATCCAAGTGGTGAAATAAAAACAGGGATTTGGAGAAATAAATAAAACTCCAAATCCCTGTTTGATTAATTATCCCTGGTCGACGCTTATGTCATCGTCGTCGGTCGGCTCTTCCGCATCAATGCTAGGTAATTCCTCTGCCTTGCGATCGAGCATTTGCATTTGGTTTGCGATTACTTTGGTGTAATAGCTCGTCTCACCTTCATGATCGTAGCGGTCGGTACGCAGCTGCCCTTCGAGAAAGATCAATCGACCTTTATGTAGGTATTGTTTGCATATTTCACCCAGGTGACCCCAAGCTTCCACATTGAACCAATCGGTGGATTCCTTATCCTCACCAGCACTGCTCTTCCACCGGCGACTTACTGCCAGGCTGAATGTGCAGACCTTTTTACCCTTGGGTGTGAAGCGTACCTCAGGATCCTTCCCCAGGTGACCAATCAATTGGATGCGATTTAGTGAAGGCATAATACTCTCCAAGGAATAAAAACCGATTTCCAGGCTCGATAGAAACCGATCTTTATTGCCGGGTTAATAAGTGAGCAAGCGCGGCAGCTTCTTCGCCTGCTCGATCCAATTAGCAATCTGTTTCTCAACAGGCAGCTTGCGAACAAGCTTCTTTTCCGCGTTCACGGCGACAATTTTCTGGAAAAGGTTGGCAGCTTTCCTTTGTGCCAGTTCGGGGATGGTATCCACACCCGCAGCTTCCAGCAGGTCGGAATATTCAGAGCCTACGCCCTTGATGCGGTACAAATCCACATGGTTGGCCCATTCAAGGATAACTGCTTCACCGATGCCGGTCTTCTCAGCCAGTTCTTTGCGGCCTTTGGGTGTCGCACCAGCCTTCAACAGTGCATCCGTTGTACTCACACCAGCTTTACTGAGTTTGTCAGCATATTTGGTTCCAATTCCTTCAACATCCACAATCTTTGCCATGATTTTCTCCTTTTTATTTGATGTCTTATTTTTCCACCTGATAATCCCCAGACCTTTTGTTATATTATCTGGCCGTTTCCACCCTATAGCAACACATCAAGCTGCCCTGTAAGGCTGGGTGGTTATTTCATTTTACGGAAGTTGATCAAAGTCTCAATAATTACCCGGGCATTAACTTGTGTAAATCCGTTTATAGAGACACTAATTTGATCAACTCATTCGAATTAGAAATTTCTTTTACTAAAACCAGCTTAGCATACCAAAATGCTAAGCACATTAATTATAATCTCGATTGAAGATTAACGTATAAATCCTGGCATGAGAACACCCTAATAAAAAAAGTAACGCAAGTGATTAGCTCGCGTTACAAAGTATCATTTATAAATTAAGCGGTTTGTCCAGCTTCATACGCTCGGCGGAGGGGGTATCAATACATCACCTGGTATACTGGGCACCTCGAGCTGATTCTGCACGGGTTTGTGGGTTAATCGCATGTAGGTTAGCGTCCAGGCAGACGATATATAACCGCGCAAGATCCCGCTGAACAGCAGTAAAAACGGCAGGTAGACGATAAAGAGCACACCAGAGGCAATCAACCCGTTCCGGATTGCATCTGAGGTTCCGATCGCTGCACCACTGACTGCTGGGGAGACGACAACCAGCAGCGGTAAACCGACGATTGCCCCACCGATCAGGCTGACTCCCAGGATCAGGATGAGAGACATGATGATCATATTGCCGATATTTCCCCAAACAACCTTCCAGCCATGTTGAATGGCTTCAGTTATGCTCAGATTCTCAACGACTAAAGCGATATTAGCCTGCTCAATGATCACAGTCACAGCCCATAATACTGGAACAATCAAACAAATGAGGGGGATCAGGCAGAGCAGGAATATCCCCAGGGTGCCAACGGTGAGCACCACCGCAAGAATTGCAAGTATTACGAGCGTGAAAAAAATAGCTATGCCAATGAGCAGGTTTAATCCAAATACCCGCCAGAAATAGGTTAACCCATCGTGCCATAGCTCGCTAAATGTCAGGCGTTCAGCACCCTGTTCGGCTTTCACGGTGCCTCGAATCAGCCCGACTCGACCAACAGTGCCGAGCAGTATAGCGATTACAATTAAAGCCAGCACGACAATGATGGCAATCACGATCAGCAATGCAATCGCCCCAGGGCTAAGTCTGGCGAACCACAGCTCGATTCGTGACGAGATGCTGGTATCCTCGATGGAAAAACGATAGCTTGAGTTGCTGCCTCCGGCATTACTTGCCTGCCCACAGCTTGCCAGGATGCCGAAAATCCACAGGATTTTAAATTTCCAGATGATTTGCCACGCTCTTTTAAGAATGTATCCGAAGTCCATAATAATCTCCTTCCTTAAGCATTATTACTGTATACGGAATAACGGTTTTTTCGTTGCTTGGCAGATTCATTCTTGGAACGATCTGGGATAGAATTTTATTCCCATTCAATCGTCGCAGGCGGTTTGCTGGTGATGTCATAGACCACGCGATTGACTCCACTGACTTCATTGACAATCCGGTTGGCGATGCGTGCCAGCAAGTCATAGGGCAAACGTGCCCAATCAGCGGTCATAAAATCATCAGTCGTGACGGCGCGCAGGGCAATCACTTCCTGATATGTGCGATTATCACCCATCACCCCCACCGAGCGCACAGGTAATAACACGGCAAATGACTGTGCCGTGCCTTGATCCTCATCCATGTGCAATAGACCAGCTGCCTCCAGCTCACCCGTCAGGATTGCATCTGCCAGGCGTAATCGTTCCAGGCGCTCAGGTGTAACTTCTCCCAGGCAGCGAACGGCTAGTCCCGGTCCGGGGAAAGGTTGCCTCCAAACAAGATCATGTGGAAGTCCGAGGGCTTCACCCACCTGGCGCACTTCGTCTTTAAAGAGGTACCGCAATGGTTCGACCAGCCTGAAATGCATGTCTTCTGGTAAACCGCCCACATTGTGATGGCTTTTGATCCTGGCAGCTTGTGCCCTGTCAGGGCCACTAGACTCGACTACATCCGGGTAGATCGTCCCCTGGACTAAAAATCGAGGCATGCCAAGCTGGTGCGCCTGGGCTTCAAACGTGCGGATAAATTTCTCTCCAATGATGCGCCTTTTCTGCTCTGGGTCAGTGATTGCACGCAGCGCGGCCATAAAATCATCTACAGCATCGACCGTAACCAGCTCAACCCCCATTGTCTCTTGAAAAACCTTTACCACACGCGCCGCTTCTCCCTGGCGAAGCAGTCCATTATTAACAAATACAGCCACCAGCTGATCTCCCACAGCTCGATAAACCAGAGTGGTGGCTACACTGGAATCTACTCCGCCACTCACCGCGGATAAAACCCGTTCCTCACCCACTTGAGCGCGGATACGTTGGATCGCTTCGGTAATAATGGATGCAGGTGTCCAATCGGGATGAGCAGAACAGATTTCTACCGCAAAGCGACGCAGGATTTCACTCCCACCCTGAGTGTGGCGTACCTCTGGGTGAAACTGAACGCCATAATAATGACGGCTTATATCTCCAATGGCGGCAAAAGGCGAGTTGCCGCTGTGTGCCAGGGTGACGAAGCCCTTTGGAGGTCGCTCAATGCGATCGCCATGCGACATCCAGGCTGAGCGCCTGCCTTCAGGCAGAAGCTGGTTGGGGAGAGTTGTTTCCACTTCAGCAAGCCCATACTCTCGCATATTCGATGGTGCCACAGCTCCCCCCAACCCATAGGTGAGAGCTTGCATCCCATAGCAAATTCCCAGGATAGGCAGCCGGCTTTCAATGACATATGCCGGGATGCGCGGCGCATCCCGATCATAGACGGAGGCTGGTCCACCAGAGAGGATGAATCCCCTGGGTTTCAGCGACATTACCTTCTGCTCGGCTGCATCCCAAGGAAACAGCTCACAATAAACATGCGCCTCACGCACCCGCCTGGCAATGAGTTGGGCATATTGAGAACCAAAATCAAGGACCGCAATGCTGTCCATCACCCCTCATCCTGAGCGAAAATGATCTGGTCACCCTGCATGGCTGCAATCTGTACCAGAGCTTCGATTGGAATATCCAGGCTGGATAATACCTTTCGCCCACCCTCGAAGATCTTCTCAATCAAAGTCCCAATACCCACGATGGTGGAGCCTGCAGTTTGGGCTAAACGGACCAACCCGAGGATGGTGGCACCAGTCGCCAGAAAGTCGTCGATAATGAGCACGCGTTCCCCTTCCCCCAGGTATTCCGGTGAGACGATCAACTCAACCATTTGACCTTTCGTATGAGAAGGGCTGAGGGTAAGGAAGACCTGATCCGGCATGGTGATAGGCTTGTATTTACGAGCATATACGACGGGCAGCTTCAGGTGCAGAGCAGTTGAAACAGCTGGAGCGATGCCAGAGATTTCAGCCGTCAGAACTTTAGTCGCGCCGATGCCTGTGAAACGGCGCGCTAATTCCCTTCCACAGGCATCCATCAATATCGGATCCACTTGATGATTGATGAACCCGTCGACTTTTAGGATCCCATTACCAAGATTCTTTCCTTCCAACAAAATTCTTTCCTTTAGTTCGTGCATGGGCATCTCCTGGCGGATTAGATTGATATAAGGATGTTTTCATTTTACAACTCCTTCGCGGAAAGAACCAGTGTGAGAGTGTGTTAGAATCGCCGGATATGATTCCCCACAGCAGGGACGATTCTCAACTTTATCTGGCATCCAATTCCCCTCGGCGAAAAGAGTTACTCTCGCTCATCGGTTGGGAGTATTCCCTCCTGCCGTCTCTAGTGGATGAAACAGCCCTTCCTGGTGAAGATGGCATGGTGTATGTGAAGCGAATCGCTAAAAGTAAGGCAGTTAAGGCGGCAAGTCAGGTAGGTGGCAACAGTGTGATCATTTCGGCAGATACTGCAGTGATTGACCGCAGTGAGGATGGCAAAAACGAGATTTTTGGTAAACCAGTAGACTCAGGCGATGCAGCGGATATGCTACGAAGGTTACGTAGCCATACTCACCAGGTTCTCAGCGCAGTAACTCTCTTGCATACCCTGGAGGGTAAAATATTGGTCGATTGTTGTAGCACAGATGTACCCATGCGAAATTATAGTAATGAAGAGATAGACGCCTACATCGCAAGTGGCGACCCGATGGATAAAGCCGGTGCGTATGCCATCCAACATGCTGGCTTTCATCCAGTGGAAAAAATGGAAGGCTGCTATGCCAACGTGATGGGATTGCCCTTATGCCATCTGACGCGCAGCTTAATTCTATTTGGCCTTGCTCCTAAGACGGATGTCCCTCAAGCCTGCCAGGCTGCCCTTGGGTATAATTGCCCTGTTTACACAAAAATTCTAGAAGAAAAAACTCAGGACATTGCTCTTATCTGATCGACCAGATGTCTCCTCGGAATAATTTTATACATAAAATTATGAAAACTCGCCTTTTGTACCTCGTCCTGATTGCATTCGTCTTGATTGGATGCAGCCAGTCTACGTCTACCCCACAGGTTTCAACCGTTACTACACTTCCTACACCTTCACTGCCCGGACCGCAGGTTGAAACCACCAAGGTGCCAGACCCCCGCGATGCGGCACAGGCATACCTTGACCACTGGAAGGTGGAAGAATATCCCGCCATGTATGTTTTGCTGACCAAACTCAGTCAAGATGCCATCAGCGAAGAAGATTTCACTGCTCGTTATAAGGGCGTGGCGAATGAAGCTGCGTTGAGCAGCTGGGATTATGAGATCCTATCGTCATTGAAAAATCCTGAAAGTGGGCAGGTTGGATATAAGGTCATTCTGCATAGTGTCTTGGTCGGTGAAATTGAACGCGACACAATGATGAGCTTGAGCCTGGAAGATGGCGCATGGCGCATCCTGTGGGACGATTCGCTGATTCTGCCTGAGCTGCGGGGAGGCAATCATCTATCGATGGACTATCGCATCCCGTCACGGGGGAATATCTATTCCAGCGATGGTCGGGCGCTCGTGGCGCAAGCGGATGCGGTCGCCATTGGTCTGGATACAGGGGCTGTTGACCCGGCACAAGAAGATGGGCTGCTGGGTGAAATATACCGGCTTACCGGCGTTCATCCGCAGACATTATCTGGGATGATCGAAGCCTGGCGGCCATTTGGATATTACCTACCCGTTGCAGATATATCCATTGATGCGCTTGCTCCGCGGGAGGCAGTTTTGGCGGGTTATGCAGGTGTAATCTTACAACCATTCCGCACACGCTATTATTTTGATGATGGCATCGCCGCGCATGTCTTGGGTTATATGAGCCTGATCCAGCCGGACGAAGTGGATTATTACAAGCGCCTGGGTTATCGAGTGGACGAACGCGTGGGCCGCGGTGGATTGGAATATTTCGCCGAAAAGTCGCTCGCCGGCGTGCGGGGTGGGGTTTTATATGTCGTCGATCCGAATAAAAATATCATCACCCAGCTGGCAGCCAGGGAACCCCAGCCAGCTGAGGCGGTCTATACCACCATTGACTATGATTTACAGCTGGGTTTGCAGCGCAGCAATGCACTTAGCGCAGGTATGCAAGGCGCCATCGTGGTCATTGAGCGGGATACCGGCAGGGTGCTGGCGATGCTCTCCTCGCCCAGTTTTAACCCCAACTTATTTGAGCCAGCCAACTACAACTACAGTTATTTGATCAACGATCTGTACGCTTCGACCACACCTCTGCTCAACCGTGCAACTCAGGGTCAATATCCACTTGGGTTCAGTCTTTAAGATCGTGACCATGTCGGCTGCTTTGCAGAGCGGTCTGTTCACCAAGGACAGCGAATATGATTGTGGTTACTTTTTCACTGAGCTGGCGGGTATGGAACCCCATGACTGGACGTATGACCATTATCTGGAAGATGGAAAAACCCAGGCCAGCGGCAGGCTTACCCTGCCTGAGGGTTTGATGCGTTCGTGCAACCCCTGGTTCTGGCATATCGGGTTGGATTTTTATAAGCAAGGGTTGTTTACTGCCATCTCGGATATGGCGCGTGGGTTTGGTCTGGGCAGCTCAACCGGGATCGAGATTGGCGATGTTCCGGGTGACATCCCAGATCCTACCAGCGAGGTGGATGCGATAAACCTGGCGATTGCGCAGGGCAATACACTGATCACCCCACTCCAGGTAGCAGATTTTGTTGCAGCCGTCGGTAATGGTGGGAATCTTTACGCACCCAAGGTCATTGATCACATTCTCCCGGTCGTTGGTGACCCAACTTATGTTTTCTCACCCACTTTACGCGGCACATTGCCCGTCTCTCCGGAAAACCTGGCGATTGTCCAGGAAGCGATGGTGAGCGTGGTGATGAACCCGCGCGGGACAGCCTATCGTACCAGCGCGTATGGATTAAATAGCTTTGTCAGTACTACGGGCATCCCGGTGGCAGCCAAGACCGGAACCGCAGAATCGGGCTACAGCGACCCACATGCCTGGTTTGCAGGCTATACTTTCGCAGGGCGTGAAGGTCGTCCGGATATTGCCGTTGCCGTCCTGGTGGAAAATGGGGGAGAGGGTTCGGTGGTGGCGGCTCCCATCTTCCGGCGTGTTTTGGAAATTTATTTCCTGGGCAATCCCCAAATGCGTTATCCTTGGGAAGCCCAGATCGGTGTGGTAGCAACACCTACACCTGAGGTGACAGAGACTGCCACCCCCGAAGTAACCGAAACTTCAACCCCCTAGAGATGTGTATTTAGCTTGCGTGGCTTGATCATTCGCTCCCAGTCAGGATTTTATTCCGTTGAAACCGAAACGGGTAATCTCACCTGCCGTCTACGCGGGCGGTTGAAACAAGGCAAGCGCCTGGGGGATATTGTCGCGGTAGGTGATTGGGTGCAGGTAACCCAACTGGTAGATGAAACGGGAATGATTGAAGCGGTGGAACCGCGCCAGCATATGCTCGCGCGCATGGCTCCCACCCCACGCGGTGAATACCAGCAGATCATCATTGCCAACCCCGACCAGGCAGTTTTTGTTTTTGCCTGCGCCAAGCCCGAACCTCACCCGGGAATGCTCGACCGTTTCCTGGTGGTCGCTGAAAAACAGGGTCTGCCCGTGTTGATCGTAGTGAACAAGGTGGACCTGATTGGGGTTCTCTCAGGCACAAGGCGCATTTTCACATTATGCAACTTTGGGATATCCGCTAATCTATACCTCCACCAAAAGTGGGCTTGGGATCATGGAATTGACGCAATGGTTGCGGGGCAAGATATCTGTCTTGGCTGGACCATCGGGTGCGGGTAAATCCAGCCTGCTAAATTCCATCCAGCCAGGCCTTGGGTTGGCCGTACGCGCGGTTAGCCGCATGACGGAAAAAGGGAAACATACCACCGTTGTACGGCAGTTATTCCCATTAATCGGTGGTGGTTATGTTGCAGATACGCCGGGTCTTAAGGCAATGGCGCTTTGGGACATCCGCTCAGAGGAGCTCGATGGTTATTTTCCTGAGCTGCGAAACCTGGTGGATGCATGCCAGTTTAATAATTGTACCCATACCCATGAACCCGGCTGCGCTGTGCTGGCTGCCCTTGAGAATGGGAAAATCCATCCTGACCGTTATGCCTCCTATGTGCGCATGCGCTTGAGTCAGGATGAATAACTTATATCAATGGCGTGGATAGTAATATCAGGCGGATTTATTGTCAGAAAGATGTATAATTTACCTTGTAGTAAGTTTTGTAAGACGAAACCAAATTGATGAGCTTATGTACCCACATGGTTTGGATTTTCCTGTGTGGTTTTTTCGTCTTAGCAACCGACGGTTGTTGAACCATTTCTGTATCAATGGAGTAATATAAAGAAGGAAGCTGGCATGTTAATTGGTGCAGAGGAGAAGAAATCGAATCCGGATTCTAAATTGATCCTTGGCTTGCAAAGTGGAAACCTCGAAGCATTAGGTGCGTTGTACGACCAGCACCGAGGATTGGTGTTTCGTACTGCACTAGCCATCACCGGAGATGCAGAGGCAGCCGCAGATTTATTGCAAGAGGTGTTCTCTACGCCTGCATCGTTTTGCGAGCCATATTGATTCCGGCCGCCCTTTGGAACCGTGGTTATATCGAATGACCACGAATCTTATCTTATACCTGGGTAAAGCGGCACAATCGCCTGCTTCGACCTTTGGAAGATGTGGCAGATTGGATTACAGGCAACCGGAAAGATATACCTGCAGTTCGATCAGAGATGAACGAGTCATGGCGCCAGATCCAACAAGCAATATTAACTCTACCTTTATCTCATCGGGGAGTGGTTGTTCTATATTATATTGACGATCTCTCCATCCAGGAGATAGCAGAAATTTTGAATATACCGGTCGGCACCGTGAAATCTCGCTTGCATTATAGCCGCCAGGCATTACGGAAATCCCTGGATTTACTACAAAACAAGGTTTTTCCAGAAATGAACTACGAATTTACATAGGTAAACAAGGATGCGCACGTATTCAGATACCGTTTTTAGCAAAATTCTAAAAAACTGGGCTGCCCTACACCAACCTCCTACCAATGGTCGGTCGCAATTATTGGCGCGTGCAGCCAGTTTTCCTCGTAGAAGGTTTCGGCTTTCGGCATTGATCCCCAGAACCCAATTTAACGATTATCCCATCCATACCACCAATGCCAATGAATGGACGTACCGTGCAGTTTACCTGGTTTTCTGAACAATCATTTACTGCGGGTTTTCAGGCCCGTGTTTGATCGATTGAACTTTAATAATTTATTGACGGTATTCTTATTGGTGGGGTTGGTAGCCTGCAGCCAAAAGCCAGCTCCTTCTTCGGTTTCACTACCAACACCACCGGTATCAATCACACAGCAGTCAACGACCAGTATTACTGAGCCGGCACCAACGGCGACTTTTTTACCAGTACCAAAGCGGTTATTGACGATATGCCTTGGGCGTGAGCCCAGCTCTTTGTTTTATTATGATGCTACTTCAACCGCAGCACGAGATATTCTGGCAGCAGTGTACGACGGACCGGTAGACATTCATAATTACATCGCTCATCCAGTAATTTTAGAAAAAATCCCATCTTTATCGGATGGTGATGCTGTCTTTAAACCGGTTCAAGTTAATCCCGGTGATTTGATTGTGGATAATAGCGGATATCCTGTTAATCTTGAGGCAGGGGTGATTTATCGTCCGAGTGGTTGCTCTGAAAGTGCCTGTACGCAAATGTATGCAGGTACTCAGCCCATCCAGATGGATCAATGGGTGTTAGATTTTAAGCTGTTGCCAGGCATTCAATGGTCGGATGGTACCCCATTAACCTCAGCCGACTCAGTCTATTCCTATGCGCTGGCGAAAGCTCTTTATCCCACCGCCCAACCCGAGCTTATCCTGCGGACGCAGTCATATCAAGCGATTGACGCTAATTCAATTGAGTGGATTGGCTTACCCGGTTACCAGGATGGAATTTACCACACCAAGTTTTTTACCCCACTGCCTCAACATGCCTGGAATACTTATTCAATTGAAGAGTTGAAGAGCGCTGAAATTTCTACTCGCAAGCCCTTGGGCTGGGGTGCATACATTATTGATGAATGGATCGCGGGTGATCATATCTCGCTGCATAAAAACCCGCTTTATTTTCGCTCCGGTGAGAACTTACCATACTTTGATGATCTGGTTTTCCGCTTCGTGAGCAGCTCGGCTGAAGCATTGGATGCTCTTTTAGTGGGTGAATGCGATTTTGTTGACCAGACGGCGATGCTGGAAACACAGATCTACCCGTTTGTCAGAGCTGCAAAAATCAGGTCAGGTTCAGGCCTTTTTCCAGCTGGATGCCGGCTGGGAACAGCTCACCTTTGGGATCACTCCATACGATAGCCAACGTGTGGAATTCTTCGCGCTCAAGGAAGTCCGCCAGGCAGTTGCCATGTGCATTGATCGGAACGCGTTGGTCGCTGGCACACCCTTTGGCGACCAGCTGCTGCTCGATTCGTATGTCCCTTCTTCCAATCCCCTCGCTAACCCGGATGTCCAACACTATACTTTTGACTTTCAGAAAGCCTCCGACCTGTTAGCTTCGGTTGGCTGGCAGGACTCAGACAATAACCCCACAACGCCTCGTGTGGCTCAAGGTGTGGCAGGCATTCCGGATGGGACCGCATTTGAGGTTGAGTATCTGGTTTCATCCGAGAGCCAACCGCAGGCAGATGCGCTTGCCATCCAGGCGATGTTGGGGCAGTGCGGCATTCGTACCAAGATCATCGCCCAGCAGCCTGAAGTTTACCTGGCACCCGGGCCAGATGGACCAGTCTTTGGTCGCTCATTCGACCTGGCGCAGTTCGCCTGGACGGCCTCGTTTGAACCTCCTTGTAACCTATACCTTACCAGCGAAATCCCTGGTCCGTATCCAGATTTTCCGAAGGGTTGGGGAGGAATTAACGCCAGTGGATACTCCAGCCAGGAATATGACCAAGCCTGTGATAATGCACTTTTCTCATTGTCTGATTCTGCTCAGCATCGTCCGGATCATTTCAAGGCTCAGCAGATTTTTTCAGAGGATTTACCAGGTCTCCCGCTATATCTGCACTATACGGTAACAGTCACCCGTCCAGACATGTGCAACTATACTTCCGAATTGGCAATGGACAGCCCATTGTGGAGCCTGGAGACGCTGGATTATGGCTGTTCTTCATAATACTTGACCGATTAGCTCTTTACAGGTATATTTTGTGAGCGTCTGGATTGTTTTTGATAATAGTTAAATATGTGAGAGGAGGTGGTTACTCGATAATTGACGAAATGATATCGTAGTATCGTGTAAAAATCGTTATAAACCAATCAAACTATAAGTTCGGAGGAGAAATATGTTTAAGAAATTGTTTACAGTTGTAAGCTTGCTGATAGCATTCAGCATGGTCCTTGCAGCTTGCGCTCCTACTACCCAGATTGTAACCCAGGTAGTTGAGCAAACCTCAGTTGTCAAGGAAACACAGGTGGTTAAAGAGACCCAGATCGTCGAGGTCACTGCAGCACCTGAGCCGACCGCCACACCCGAACCATCAACCCGCAAGGGTGGCTGGGTGGATCAGATCGTCTTTACGGAGCAGAATGATGCTGCAGCCGCAGATCAAGCAGATCCAGGCAAGTGATATCGACATCTATGCCTACTCGGTCTCAAAACCGGATCTCTTTGATGTGGTCAAGGCCGATCCTAAGCTGTCATACACGTCAGCATTTGGTTCATACACTGAGCTGACCTTTAACCCATCTGGGCCTACCTTTAATGATGGGCGGCTGAACCCCTTCAGCAATGCCAAGGTTCGCGAAGCCATGAACTATGCTGGTCGACCGCAACTACATCGTCCAGGAGATCTATGGCGGTCTGGCAAAGCCGAAGGTCACGAGCCTGAACAGCGCCTTCCCAGACTATGCCCGCTACATCGATACCGTACGTGCCTTGGAAGTCAAGTATGCCTACAACCCAGAAGCTGCCAAGACCGTGATCGATGCGGAAATGACTGCGATGGGCGCAACTTTAGGAGCGGATGGCAAGTGGATGTTCAACGATGCCCCCGTGACCATCATCGCCATCATCCGTACGGAAGATGAGCGCAAGCAGATTGGTGACTACGTCTGCAACCAGCTGGAGACGATTGGATTCACCACGGATCGCCAGTACAAGACCCGCAGTGAAGCCTCCCCCATCTGGAACCAGTCTGACCCGGCTGAAGGCAAGATGCACTTCTACACCGGCGGGTGGATCACCACCGCCATCAGCCGTGATGACGCCACCAACTTTGGCTATTTCTACACACCCCTCGGCTCGGGCTCCCCTCTGTGGCAGGCTTATAAGAATGCCCCGGAGTATTACAATGGGACCGACGGCTGCGCTGACAAGCTGTGGGTCAACGCAATTTCACAACCATGGACGAGCGCAAAAGCTCTGT
This sequence comes from uncultured Chloroflexia bacterium, assembly GCA_963725685.1. Classification (GTDB taxonomy): domain Bacteria; phylum Chloroflexota; class Anaerolineae; order Anaerolineales; family UBA4823; genus FEB-25. The sequence continues at coordinate 84,471 of CAVRYZ010000008.1, read as the reverse complement.
TTGAGACGTGCCTAAACCTCGCCCAGGAAGACTCAAACCGTGTCTGGCTGGTGGATCAGGTCGCCTTCTCACCCAGCGTGCAGATATGTCAGTTGCCTATGACCTGGCTGGTGGTGTGGCGGGTTCCTAGATCTATCCCTACACCATCCGCTTTACAGGCCAAGAAGGTGGCGTGATGCGCATCGCTCAACCTGGTATCCTGGTCGAGCCCTGGAACCCCCTGTCTGGCAGCAACTGGATTTATGACTCGACATGCCGAGCGGGCAACCAGTGATTGTGGGTCTTATGGCTGATCCATACACCGGTCTGTTTTGGCCACAACGCATCGAAAAAGCGGATGTAGTGGTCAAGGAAGGTTTACCCGTCGCTAAGACGCTGGATTGGCTCACCCTGACCACCGCCCCCTCGATCGAGGTCCCCGCAGAGGCCTGGGCGGATTGGGATGCAAGTAACCAGGTGTTCATCACCGCTGGTGAGAAGTACACCTCGACCCAGACAGCCAACTACAAAGGTCACCGTTACCTATCCGGCTGACTTCTTCACCACCGTCACATTCCATGATGGCAGCCCGATCTCTGTGGCTGATTTCGTCATGGATATGATCTGAGCTGTTTGAGCCTGGTAAGCCCGACAGCCCTAACTATGACGAATCCCTGGCAGCCCGGAACAGACGCTTACCTCTCGCACATCAAGGGTATCGTGATCGAGTCAACTGACCCGCTCGTGATCACCACCTATGATGATCAGATCTACCTGGATGCCGAATGGATGGTAGCCACCTAGTACCCCAAGCTATGGATATGGCCAGGCTCCCACCCTGGCAGACCATTGCCCTTGGTAATCTGGCGGATGCCGGCATTGACCCGACCACCGAGCTAGCCTGGTCCACCGATAAGGCTGGCGCCAAGGAAGTCGATTGGATGAGCTTCATCGCTGGTCCAAGCCTCGCTATCCTCAAGGGCTGGCTGGACAACTGTCAGCGCCGAGAACTACATCCCCTTTGCACCCACGATGAGCAAGTTCGTCACTGCTGAAGAAGCCACACTGCGCTGGGCAAATCTCCAATGACTTGGTTCAAGCCTTCAAGGCCACTTCTGGATCGGGACGGGTCCTTTCTACCTGAACAGGCCTTCCCGGTTGAGAAGAGCCTCAGCCTGCTGCGCTATACCCGAATTACCCTGACTCTGCCTCCCGCTGGGCGATCTTTGGAACGCCTATGGTCCCAGTGGTCACAGTTGATGGTCCGGCAGTAGTCACCATTGGTACAGGAAGCCGTCTTCAATGTAACTGTCACCTTCAATGACCAACCCTATCCAGCGGACAAGATCGATGCCGTGAAATATCTGGTGTTCGATGCTGCTGGTGCGGTCGTCACCCAGGGTGATGCCACTGCTGGTGCAGATGGTGCCTACACCGTCACTCTTATCTGCTGACGATACCGCCAAGCTTGTGGCAGGATCGAACAAGCTCGAAGTCGTTACCACCTCACTCGCCGTGAGCATCCCCGCCATCACCGACTTTGAGTTTGTAGCGAAGTAAGGTTTTTTTCCAATCAATAAACAATGGAGGCAGGCAATCGCCTGCCTCCATTAAGGATAAGTGATTATGTGATGAAAGTGAGTCACTATGAGTGAAGCTTCTGTACCTTTAGACACCAAGCTGGACGCTCCACTCAAGAGAAAAGCCACCTTCAGCACCCTCACGCGTGTGCTGCGCTATACGGCCGTACGGGTGGTCATCCTGTTTCTTACCGTGGTTGCCAGTGTTTACCTGACCATCCTGATTGCCAATATGGGTGGGTATGTCGATACAATCCAGCGTGGGCAAATCAGGAAGCTGTTCAGCAAGCAATTTGCCTTAAACCCGGCTTTCAAAGCGTTATCGGCGGAAGAAAAACAAAAACAAATGGCCGACTCAGAATTAGCCATCCAGGAAAAACGCCTGGGATTGGATAAGCCTTTTTTGGTGCGCAGCTTCACCTATTTAGGCAATGCCCTCACCCTCAACCTGGGGCGTGCCCTGCAAATGGCCAGTGATAGCGGCTCAAAAATGGTCAGAAATATCATTTTGGAACGCCTTCCAGCCACGCTTTTACTTTTTGGTACCGCCGACGTCTTCCTTTTCATTCTCGCAGTTCTCATTGCTCTTTCTCTTTCCCGAAAATATGGCAGTTTCTTTGATAAATTGTGTGTTACCCTGGCTCCGGTTAACTCTGCTCCAGGCTGGTTTTATGGAATTTTCCTGATCCTGATTTTTGCCGCCCTGCTACACTGGCTGCCATTTGGCGGGCTGGTGGATGCACCACCCCCTTCATCACCATTATTTATGCCTTGAGCTTGCTCAAGCATATGGTTCTGCCGCTTACAGCCATCACTCTCAGCTCAAATATTTTATAGCTCCTACAACTGGCGGACGTTCTTCCTCATCTATTCCAGCGAGGATTACGTGGATATGGCCAAGGCCAAAGGTCTGACTTCCAGGAATATTGAGCGCCAGTTACATTCTCAGGCCCACTTTACCCACCATCATCACCAATTTTGCGCTTGCTCGTCATTGGTCGCCTGGACCGGAGCGCCCATCTTTGAAACCGTGTTTAACTGGCCGGGTCTTGGGCGGGCTACTTTTACCGCCATCGGTCTGTATGATACGCCGGTGATTGTCGGCTCCACGGTTGTATTTGCCTATTTATTGGTGATTACGGTCTTTCCTGCTGGATATTACCTATTCCCTGGTTGACCCCAGGGTGAAAATAGGTGGTGAAAGCAGGTCGCAATGAAAGCCATTAAAAATACATTCAAAGAATTTACACGCTACCCTTCTGCCATATTAGGCCTGGTAATCATCGCCATACTGATTCTGATTTCCATCTATGCACTGGTTTCGCTTCCATATAAGAAAGCGATTACCCTGTGGCGGGCGGGTGAAGGGATCTGGTATCAAAACCCCAAATTTGCCCAACCCGCCTGGACTAATTATTTTCGGAAAAACAAATTACCCGAAACGATTGACCAAAGCACTTTGAATGGCACTGCGCTCAAGACCATCATTCCGGGTGAAAAGATGAGCGAGGAGCTCATTACATACACTTTCGATTACCCCTATGATGACTACCCTCAGGATATCGCCATTTACTTCACCGCTCAATTACATCACAAAACAACCTTTTGTCGCCATAACCTGGAACACACCCGATGGAAGAACGATCAACGTGGCGAGCTTCGGAGTAGAAGCAACTGAAACGTACTACCTCGGTCAGGATGCCAAGCTGCAACAAAAATTAGCCGGGTTGCAGCCTCAACAAGCCGTGTTTGTGGCTGATCCGAAGGCAGGCTTGACCCCCCCGGTTAAAGGTACATACACCATGGTGACTCGATTGTTTCACCTTTGACCAAGACTCCACGGTTGATGCTGAAATGATTCTTTATGGGAAGGTACATGGGATTGCTGGCACCGACCACCTGCGCAGGGATTTGAAAGTTGCCTTGCTGTGGGGAACCCCGATAGCCCTGGCTTTTGGCTTGATCGGCGGCCCTGGGTACAACGCTCATCACCATGATCATTGCAGCCATTGGTGTATGGTACGGGGGCTGGGTGGACGGCATTATTCAACGCATTACCGAAGTAAACGTCACCTTACCTTTCCTATCCATCCTGATCATGGTCGGCACTTTTTACTCTCGCAGCCTGCCGAGTGATTTTGGGGGTACCTGATCCTGCTGAGTATTTTTGGCTATGCCATCAAGTCTTACCGTTCGGTATTTCTGCAGGTGAAGGAATCGCCCTATATTGAGGCGGCGCGTGCCTATGGTGCGGGTAGCGGCAGGATCATCTTTTCATACCTTGTGCCCCGCATTATTCCTTTGTTGATCCCGGCGCTGGTTACCGGCATCCCCGGCTATGTGTTCCTGGAAGCAGGCCTGGCGGTGTTGGGGTTGGGCGATCCGACTCTGCCCACCTGGGGCAAGATTATCAATGACGCCCAGTCAGAATGGTGCTCTCTATCAAGGGCATTATTACTGGGTGCTGGAACCAGCCGCATTGTTAATGGTTTCCGGGTTAGCATTTGCCTTGTTGGGTTTCTCTTTGGATCGAATCTTTAACCCCCGGTTGCGAGGAATATAATCGAATGGTCGATAAAGAGCTGTTACGCGTTGAGAACTTGAAGCTTTACTTTCGCACCACCCAGGGAGTGGTCCAGGCAGTGGATGGTATTGATTTTAACCTGACCTACAATCGGGCAGTGGTGATTGTGGGTGAATCTGGCTGTGGAAAGACTTCCCTGGCCAGGGCCATCCTGCGGCTTTTGCCTCGTAATGTAGACACCTATTCGGGTCATATCTACCTGGATGGCAATGACGTCATGGCTTATGATGATGAGGAATTCCGGCAGAATGTACGCTGGATCAAGATGTCGCTGGTGCCGCAGGCAGCCATGAACGCGTTAAATCCAGTCATCCGGGTGGGCGACCAGGTGGCGGAACCCGCCATGATCCACCTCGGGATGAAGGCGGATGAAGCCATGGCTATGGCACGCAAAATGTTCCAAAATGTAGGTGTGGCCGCCGATTTTCTGGTGCGCTATCCTTTTGAGCTGAGTGGCGGTATGCGCCAGAGAGCAGCTCTGGCCATGGCATTGGTGACCTCACCCATTCTGATCGTCCTGGATGAACCGACCTCTGCCCTGGATCTGCTCACCCAGGCTAACATCATGAACGTGCTTAAGCGCATCAAGCATGAGTTCGAGACGAGTTACATCTTGATCACGCATGATGTTGCCACCTCCAGCGAGTTGGCGGATGAAGTGGCGGTCATGTATGCCGGTCAGATTGTCGAGGTGGGTGACACGCCCCGCTTCTTCCCCAATCCACTGCATCCTTATTCTAAAAAATTAATGAACAGTGTGCCCCGCTTGCATGGGGATAAAGAGCCAGAATTCATCATTGGTCAGCCTCCCAGCCTGATCTCGCCTCCCACGGGATGCCGCTTTGCTGCACGCTGCCCTTCCCGTTTTGAGAAATGTGTCGAGGATCCGCCTACGTACACAGTCGATGGGCGTAAGGTAAAATGTTGGTTATATGCGTAAAACAGGACAGGTGACAGCATGATCGAAGGCAACCAGGTAGCTACGGAAGATGTACGGGCATTAAACGAGCCAGGTAAGAATGGCGCCTTAATGTCCATCCAGGATTTGAAAGTGTATTTTGAGCTCCGTCGTTTTGGCTTCGGACACGCCGGTTATGTGCGGGCAGTGGATGATGTGTCGTTTGACGTCGTACACGGTGAAGCCATTGCTGTGGTTGGCGAGAGTGGCTGTGGAAAGTCCAGCCTGATGAAGACCATCCTTGGTTTATATCGACCGACTGAAGGGAAAGTCGTTTTTGAAGGCAAAGATTTAGGTAAGATGGATGCGAGAGTTATGAAATGGTATCGCACCCAGGTTGGCTACGTCCAGCAGGATCCCTATGGGGCTTTACCTCCTTTTATGAATGTCCAGAGAATTCTCTCTGAGCCGCTCATTATCGGAGGCGTCAAGGATAAAGTTGCCCGCGACGAGCGCATCAACAAGGTCATGACGGATGTAAAAATGACACCCGTTTCCGACTTCATTAATAAATTTCCCCACATGCTCAGTGGTGGTCAGCAGCAGCGCATGGTCATCGCCCGGGCGATGATCATGGAGCCGAAATTCCTGGTCGCCGATGAGCCCGTCTCAATGCTGGATGCATCTGTACGCGTGGAGATATTGAAAGCTTCTTCGAGATCTGCAGGAAAGGTATCATTTCTCTGTCATTTATATTACGCATGATCTTTCGACCGTGCGCTACTTCTCTGAGCGTGTCTTTGTCATGTATGCCGGCAAGATCATTGAAAAAGCCAGGATTGGAGACTTGCTACGCAACCCGCTCCATCCGTACGCGGTCGCTTTGCTGGCGGCTACCTCTGAGCCAGACGCCAAGAATGCCACAGTGTATAAGGATGTGCCTCCGGGTGAACCTCCCAGCCTGGTAAACCCCCCGTCAGGGTGCCACTTCCACCCGCGCTGCCCCAAAATTATCAAGGGCTTATGCGAAGTACAAGACCCACCGGAATTTACTCCGGAACCAGATCACACGACTTTGTGTTGGTTATACAAATGAACCCAAGACGACCCATATACATGCTATTGATAGGCTTCGGCCTGGTTTTGCTCGGAGCCATTCTACCTTTCTTGATGGTCATGCGCATCATTAACTCGACTTTCTTCTTGAATTTCTTTTCATACGGGGCATCAGTCGTTGGCTTATTCCTGGGGATTATCGGATCTGCTTTGTTCGTCTCCTATCGCAGGAAGAAAAGCAAAGACATATACGCACCTCCGGAAATGCCAGCTGACCAGCATCAAGATTGGTAATCACATCGCTCTCAGGAGCGAACTTTAACGCTTCTGAAGAGTATATAGTATATGGCACGAGAGCCCGTTTTCATCACCATAGATAATAGAAAGCGGGTTTCTTGTTTTATTTGTAAGCATGATGAAGTAATTAAATGATGGATCCGTCCAGCGATAAGTCATACCCCAGTACGTTTGGCAGGGTGGTGAAATACATCAGCTTAAGAGCTGCCATTCTCGCCGTAGTGGTTGCTGTGGGGATATTCCTCGCCATTGTTGTCATCAACTTAGGTGGGTATATTGACAATATCCATCGGGCGGATATCGATGAATCCCTCAATTTCATATCATTGAGCATGCGCAATGCCACCCCCGAAGAGCTTGCCCTGGTCACTGAGGAAATGAGGGCGGCAATGGAGGAAGCATACGGCTTAAATGATCCGTTTCTGCAGCGCTGTGTACGCTGGTGGTATCAAACGATTACTTTTGATTGGGGGATATCCTACAACATTGGGGTTGACCGCTTTTTATCATCTAAGGCAGAACCTGTAACGAAGATCGTCTTACAGCATGTTCCATATACTTTACTCCTGGCAGGTGCCACGAATATCATCCTGTTTTTTTCCAGTATCTTATGTCTCCCTCGCACTTTCCAAAAATAACGGCAATTTATTGGATCGATTAACCATATCCTTGTCACCCTTATCTTCAATCCCGAATTGGGTCTACGGGATCATATTAACCGTAATCTTTGCCGGAGAGCTGCACCTCCTGCCTTTCAATGGACTGTTCGACACATTTCCACCCGCCACAAAACTGGGCTATATCCCGATTGTGCTCAAGCATATGATCCTGCCGGTAACCTCCATCTTTCTGGGGATGTTTTTTTCTACCGTATACACCTGGCGCACATTCTTTCTGATCCATTCCGGTGAGGATTATCTGGAACTGGCCCATGCGAAAGGCTTGCCCAGAAAGATCGTCGAGAGTCGCTATATTCTTAAACCCACCCTTCCCTATATCATCACCAGCTTCGCCATGCTACTGGTCACCTTTTGGCAGGGGATCATTGTCCTGGAGGTTTTCTTCGATTGGCCTGGCTTGGGGAAGCTTTTCATGACCGCGATCACCGCGAAAGCATCGTCAATATCCATTGGAATCGTGGTCATATTTGCGCTACTCTTGGGTCTGTCCGTCTTCCTGCTGGAAATCATCTATGCCTCTGGTTGACCCCCGGGTAAAAGTTGAAGGTAGTGGTCAGACAGAACATTCAGTTAGTCTGCGGAAAAGTGGCTTTCCCTTCGGGACATCCATAGAGCTTAAAGAACGCTTGCGATCTGTCGGGCAAGGGGTTACTCTTGCCGCAAAAAGCCGCGTGGATCAGCTGGCTAAGACTTATCGTATCCAACGCGTGCTTGGTAGACAGCCCCGCCGCGGATTGGTTTCCTCCCGTTTCTCTCCAGCGGATGGCAGAAGGAGGACAAGTTCCAGCCGCATATTGTCCTCATCTTAGGCTGGACAATAACAGAGGGCAGGTGCTCCAGGCAGCCAGCCAGCGCTGCCGTTGTTATGTATATGGTCACCCTGAACGGATTGGCAGCTCGTACCAAACAGCTATTTGCCGCACTTCTGCTTATCACCAATGCCTGCGATTAAGCGCAGCCAGGTGCTATCTCCCCAAAAACGATGCCAAAGGGCAGTTCATCAGGTCGGGTTGGTGCTTTAACTAAAAAGACCGGTGGGTTATATTCATCCATTAGTGAGCTTTTCCGCTATCCGATGGCTGTAGCAGGAATATTGATTATCCTGGTCCTGATCGGGATTTCGATTTACGCAGTCATTGCCATTCCATACAAGGAAGCAGTCACTCGGTGGGGCCCGGAAACGACGAGTAAGTACCGGATCCCGAAAACTGCGCTGCCGGTGTGGGTGAACTGGTTTAGAAAGGAACCTCTTCCTCCTACGATCATCCAGGACAGTGCGGCTGGTAAAGCAGTTAAGCTCTTTACACCCAGACCCAGTGGAGGATTGGACGAAACGATAACCTATACCATAGACTATCCCTATGGTGGTTTCCCACAGGATATGCTTATCACTTTTAATGGTCAATATGTAAAGAAGCCTTTCGTGAGCCTTAGCTGGGTTACCCCAGATGGCAGGAAATTTGAGCTGGGTAATTTTTCTGCTGTATCCACGCAGAGATATGTTGCCAATCAGGATATACCCAAAAAATATCTGGCCGATCAGCTCGTTCAAAAGGAAGGCACATTATTTTCTGGGTCAGGTGGTCCTTCAGTAATCCAGGTATTATTTAAGGATCCGACGGTGACAGGACAGAATATTCTGGTAAAAGGAACCTACACCCTGCAGATGGATGTGACCTTATTCGAAGACAACGCCAACCTGGACGCCGAGGTCATCCTGTACGGGCAGGTCTACGGGCTGGCGGGAACTGACGATTTACGCCGGGATTTAATGGTGGCATTGCTGTGGGGAACACCGGTAGCCCTGGCGTTCGGGTTATTAGGGGCCCTTAGCACCGGTCTCATCTCGATGATGATCGCAGCCGTCGGTGTTTGGTATGGCGGGTGGGTTGATAGTGCAATTCAGCGCCTCACTGAGGTGAATATGATTCTCCCCACACTGCCCATCGCCATAACGATTTACTACCTTTACTCCAAAAGTGTTTGGATGATTCTTGGGGTAATCATCCTGCTGAGCATTTTTGGAAGCACGATAAAAACCTACCGGGCTGCATTCCTTCAGGTGAAAAATCTTCCATATATCGAAGCTGCTCAGGCGTATGGTGCCAGCAACTGGCGGATTATCCGACATTACCTTGTTCCACGTATCATCCCACTGTTGATCCCACAATTGGTCATCCTCGTACCCAGCTACGTTTTCTTTGAGGCAACTCTGGCTTATCTGCAGGTAAGCGATCCAGTGCTTCCTACCTGGGGCAAGGTAGTTTATGATGCACTTACCAGAGGAACATTCACCGGTCATTACTATTGGGTTCTTGAACCAGTAGCCTTGATGATACTGACCGGACTTGCATTTGCTGTGGTAGGGTTCGCCCTGGATAGCATCCTCAACCCGCGACTGAGGCATATATAATGACCTATCTGTGAGCCAAAGGGCTTTCTAAGCCACTTTGCGGTTATGATGAATTTATATTAGAATAGCAGCATCTGTAAAGAATGCTCCATGTTTCGATATTCAAATAATATCAGCTCAAAGATATGAACTCATGGTTTCGGAGATAGCCCTTTGGTAAATGCGACCGAAAAACCCCTGCTTGAGGTGCGTAATCTAAAAACATATTTTTACACTGAAGACGGTGTGGTTAAAGCCGTGGACGGTGTGGACTTCACCGTTGGGCGGGGCGAAGTGCTGGGATTGGTGGGGGAATCTGGCTGCGGTAAAAGCGTCACCTCGCTCTCCATCATGCGCTTGATCGGTATCCCGGGCAAGGTCGTGGAAGGTGAAATTATTTTCGATGGTCGAAATCTGCTGGAGCTTTCAGAAGCAGAGATGGTGCATATGCGCGGCAACCGCATGTCAATGATCTTCCAGCAGCCTCAGTCCAGCCTGAACCCCGTTTTTAAAGTGGGCGACCAGGTAGCGGAGGTGCTGCAAATCCACCAAAATATGAAGAAGGAAGAATCTTGGGCTAAAGCCGTGGAGCTGTTGCGTTTGGTGGGTATCGCCGATCCTGAAAGCAAGGCGCATTCGTATCCTCATGAGGTCTCTGGTGGGCAGGCACAGCGCGTAATGATTGCCATGGCGCTGGCATTAAACCCCCAGCTGCTCATCGCAGATGAACCCACCACAGCCTTAGACGTGACCATTCAGGCTCAAATCCTGGACCTGATGCGCGACCTGCGTACACGTATGGATACTGCCGTCATCCTGATCACACATGATCTGGGGGTGATCTCTGAGATGGCTGATAGGGTGGCAGTCATGTATGCTGGTCGTATCGTGGAACAGGCAGATATCAGGACCTTGTTCAAGAATCCAATGCATCCGTATACACAAGGTTTGCTGGCTTCCATCCCGGTTTTAGGCACCGTAAAGGATGTGCTGGAAGTCATTCCAGGCACAGTACCAAACCTGGTCAACCTGCCGCCGGGTTGCCAGTTTGCATCTCGCTGCAAGTCGATGACCGAATTCCAATTAACCATCTGTTCCCGGGTGGAACCCCAGCTGCTCCCGAATGAGCCGGTTCATCTTTCTCGTTGCTGGCTCTACCAGGACCATGAAGGGCACAAGGCTCCCCTGAAGCCTTCCCGAACCGCCAACCAGGAGATAAATCGTGACTGATCTGGCAACCCATACCAATGGCAAGAAGAACCTGATCGAGATCAAGGAACTGGTCAAATATTTCCCTGTGCGTGGTGGTTTGTTGCAGCGCGTGGTTGCGTGGGTGCAGGCAGTGGACAACATCAGTTTTAATATTCGTCAGGGTGAGACGGTTGGCCTGGTGGGTGAATCAGGCTGTGGCAAGACTACGGTTGGACGTACCCTTCTCAGGCTGATCGAACCAACCAGCGGTTCGGTCATGTTCGACGGCGTGGATGTAGCCCGCTTGAAGGGTAAAGAGCTGAAGGGTATGCGCCGTAATATGCAAATTATTTTTCAAGACCCGTATTCTTCGCTTGACCCACGCATGCCAATTGGCGAATCAATCGCTGAAGGATTGAAAATCCACAAGATTGGCAACTCACGCCAGCGTTTCGAGACCGTGATTGAAATGCTGCGCAAAGTCGGCATGGAAGACTATCATGCGCGTCGATATCCCCATGAGTTTTCGGGCGGTCAGCGCCAGCGCATCGGAATTGCACGCGCCCTGGCATTGCGCCCGAAGTTCATTGTTGCTGATGAGCCGGTCTCAGCCCTGGATGTCTCTATCCAGTCACAGGTGCTGAACATCCTCAAGGAGCTGCAGCGCGAGTTCGGTCTCACCTACCTGTTCATCGCCCACAATTTGAGCGTGGTTGAGCACATCTCAGACCGGGTGGCGGTGATGTACCTGGGCAAAATGTTTGAGATGACCAATCGCGAAGAACTTTTCCGTAATCCGCTGCACCCATACACCCAGGCGTTGATGTCTGCTATCCCCATCCCCGACCCAACCCTGAAGCGTGAGCGCATCATCCTGCAAGGTGATGTTCCCAGCCCATTGAACCCCCCTGGTGGCTGCCGTTTCCACCCACGCTGCCCGGTGGCATTGGACATATGCAGTATCGAAGAGCCTCAATTCCGCGAAGTCAGTCGCGATCACAGGGTGGCTTGTTGGCGAGTGGAATAAATCAGCAGTTTTAATTTCAATTCATATATAACAGGGTTTTATCCTTTATTGGGGTACGATATCCTGCACGTCCAGGCATGATCGTGCCCATACATCTGATTAAAAAGGTCTTCGTCGGTCATTTCCCGGTTGTCTCTTCTGAATTTAAAAGCGTGATAGAATGACCCCATCATGACTAATTACAGGGTATTGGTGGTGGATGATAATCACGAAGTCAGGCGGATGATTACTGCCAGCATAAAAACACTGGATGCGGAGATCGATGTTCTGGATGTGCCATCTGCAGAAGAGGCCTTGTTCATCAGTGCCTCTCTGCCACTTGACCTGGTAGTGATCGATTTTCGCCTGCCCGGAATGACCGGGCTGGAGATGGTCAGCAGGCTGCGCAAGCGTAAGCCTGGGGCGAAAATCATCCTGGTCACCGGTGTTACGGATGAGGTAACCCGTCAGCAGATATCCACTGCGGGTGCAGACGCCTTCTTCTTCAAACCCATTGAGATCAGCACTTTTCTGGATGCGGTAAAACGTTGTTTGAGGTCTGCCCCTTCAGAATCAAGCCCGCCAGCCGTTAGTAAAGATCGAACATCGACTGCATCACGTACCATCCCAGTAACAGCCAGGGCTGCTACTGCAGCAGTTACGCCTATTGTAGCCCCAGAATCCCCCCAACCAGACCTTACCGACCGCCTGGCTGAGCTGAAGCATCAGCTGAAAGCAGTAGCAGCACTAGTGGTTAATGACGCCGGGCAAGTTTTGGAAGAAGCAGGTAGTGCCGTAGATATCTCTACCGGTTCAGCATTGCTTGCAGCCCTGATGCATACATTCCGCGCCAGTCTGCAGGTATCGCAGGCCATGGCGAAGGGGAATAGCGAAAGCCTTCAATACTTCGCCGCCCCACGCCAGTGTATTTACGTAGCCCCGGTGGGAATGAATCACGCTTTGTTTGTAGTCACTGCTGGTTATTTAGGACCGGATAAGCTCGGCACCATCTACCATACCATCCACCTGGCGGTGCACGACCTTCAAATCATCCTGGCAGATAAGGCCGCCATGCAATCGGAAGCGGAGAATTTGCAAGCTGAACTACCTGCTGAAATCACAATCGACCAGGAAACCCTGGCACAAGTCGAGGACATGTTCTTAAAAGCCTCGATACCAGACGGAAAGCAAGAGGTGGATGGCTTTTGGGACGAGGTGGAAGACACTGCTTCTCAGCACGGCACACATGGAAAGAATATCCTTTCTTATGACCAGGCACGTGAGATGGGTCTGGCGCCGGATGAAGAAAAGGGTGCTTGAGCCGCTTAGCGAAGATTGACCCCTCCCGGTAGGAAAAGCATAAAAATATGATAAAATACCAGACGCCCTGAAAACTGGGCGTCAATTGGGGCATGGTGCAATGGCAGCACAGCAGACTTTGGATCTGCTTATTCTGGTTCGAGCCCGGATGCCCCAGCTAGTACCCATAGATGACATCTGGTATGATTAACGCAAAGTTCCCTGGGTTTTCCGCAGTTGCTGCTGGAAACCACCCGACTTTGCGTTTTGCTATCATGGAGGGACGATGAAATTATCCGCAGTAATCCTTGCCGCCGGGCAAGGTACGCGCATGAAATCCAATTTACCCAAAGTACTTCACCTAATGCTCGGTAAGCCTATGGCCTGGTACGCGATTGAAGCTGCCCGGCAGATCACGGGCGAAAAGCCGGTGATGGTGATTGGGCACGGTGCAGACCAGGTTCGCCAGGTGTTGGGTGACAAGGCTGAGTACGTGCTTCAGGAACCCCAGCTTGGAACAGGGCACGCGGTGATGCAAACTGAGCCCTTGCTCAGCGGCCAATGTGACCTGGTTCTGGTCACCTACGCTGATATGCCCTTGCTCACCCGGGAAACGCTTGCCAGGCTGGTAGAGGTTGCCCAATCTCATACCGGACCGGTGAGCATGCTGACGGTGACCAGCGCGGAAACACGCGGTTTTGGGCACATCCTGCGCGATCCCAGCGGGCAGGTGAGCGGCATCGTCGAGGAAGCCCAGGCTTCTCCTGAACAGCTGGGCATCCATGAGCTTAATCCGGGAGTATATTGCTTCCAAGCTGAGTGGCTGTGGCCGGCATTAAAGCGCATTACGCTTTCACCAAAGGGCGAGTACTACCTGACTGACCTGGTAGGACTGGCAGTGGCTGACCGGCACATGATCCGCACAATTAACCTGGAAGAGCCGGATGAAGTGATTGGCATCAACAACCGCGTGCACCTGGCACAGGCCGAGGCTCTGCTCCGCCAGCGAATTAACCGCCAGTGGATGCTGGCTGGTGTGACCATGATTGACCCCCTCAGCACGTACATTGAGCCGGAGGTCACTTTGGGTCAAGATACCATCCTGTGGCCAGGGACCTTCCTTCATGGCAGTACCTGCATCGGGAAGGGCTGCGAGATTGGTCCTAACACCATTATTAAAGACACGCGGGTGGGTGATGACTGCACCCTCCTGGCTTCAGTACTCGAAAGTGCCGTTTTGGAGAATCACGTGGAAATGGGTCCATACTGCCACTTGCGTAAGGGTGCTTATCTTTCCACAGGGGTACACATGGGCAATTTCGGTGAGATCAAAAACTCTACCCTCGGCCCGGGTGCCAAGATGGGGCATTTTTCTTATATGGGTGATGCCACCGTGGGACCGGATGTTAATATCGGCGCGGGAACCATCACCTGTAATTACGACGGGGAACATAAATACCCGACCGAGATCGGTGAAGGCGCCTTCATCGGCTCAGATACGATGCTGGTAGCACCTGTGAAGATCGGGGCAGGCGCCAAGACGGGGGCGGGTGCCGTCGTCACCAAAGACATCCCACCCAACTCACTGGCGGTAGGTGTGCCTGCCAGGGTGATTAAAGAGCTTAAAAAGTGAGCCATTTCCTGCTCGCCCTGGGCCTGTTGGTTCTTTTCTGCCTTGACCTGTTCACCATTGCGTTCAGGAGTGCGCTCCTGAATGCAAGTCTGGCGCGACTGCTGGCACTCAAAGAGGAAATGGAGATAAAAGTCAGCCGGGCAATTAGCCTGCTGCATGCACCTCATGATTGGCTGGCAGCCAGCAATCTGCTCCAGCTTCTGACCCGATTTATCGGTGCCTCTTTACTGCTGGCATTATTTTTTCCCAAAGACCTGACCTTTCCTTCCATGCTGATGCTGCTGGGCATATTGATCCTTGCAGCAGTGCTGGTGTTCTGGTTGGAATGGCTGGTGGAAGCGGCTGTCACCCGCCACCCGGAAACATGGGCAATGCGCATTGCACCTTATGTGCGCACTACCACCATGATCCTTTCGCCACTCCTGCTGTTGCCGCTGGCTATTGGCAGGCGCAGAGGTGAAACCCAGGAACCCGTCAGTAGCGTCACCGAGGAAGAGCTGAAGAGCATGGTAGATGCCGGGCATGAAGGTGGGGTGCTTGAAGGGGATGAACGCGAGATGATCTACTCGATCTTCGAGTTGGGAGACACGCTGGTGCGCGAGATCATGCTGCCGCGCATCTACATCAATGCCCTTGACGTCTCCACCCCGTTGCAGGAAGCGGTGGATCAACTGATCAAGTCGGGTCATTCCCGCGTGCCAGTCTACCAGGAATCTGTGGATAACATCCTGGGACTGCTGTATGCCAAGGACTTGCTCAAGGTATGGCGGAAGGGAGATCAGCTCGCTTCGCTGCACAGCCTGCTACGCCCCCCGACGTTCATCCCGGAGGCCAAGAAAGTAGATGAGCTACTGGAAGAGATGCAAGCGGGGCACGTGCACATGGCCATGGTGGTGGATGAGTATGGCGGAATTGCCGGGTTGGTCACCCTGGAAGATATCTTTGAGGAAATCGTGGGTGAGATTCAGGATGAGTACGACCAGAGCGAGGAGGCACCTTACGTTCAGGTGGGGGAGGATGAATACGTTTTCCAGGGTAAAGTGGACTTGAGGGATTTCAATGAAGTGATGGGCAGCCAATTGCCGACAGAAGAGACTGAGACTTTAGGTGGCTTTATTTACGAGCAGGTGGGGCGTGTGCCAACCAACAAAGAAACCTTACAGGTGGGTGATATCAACCTGACCATCGAACAGGTAACCGGGCGGCGCATCCGCAAGGTGCGGGCTAAGAAATATCCCCACAGAAGTCCAGGAGGAAAAGCATGATGAAGACAACACTGACAAATGAGCTGCGCACCAGGCTGATTGAGCTGGCAATAGAAGCACGCAAGAAGGCCTACGCGCCGTACTCAAATTACCAGGTGGGGGCAGCATTGGTGACGCTGGCTGGAAAATTTTTCACAGGTTGCAACGTGGAGAACGCTGCCTATCCTACAGGCTTGTGTGCCGAGCGGGTGGCAATCTTTAAAGCCGTTTCCGAGGGCGAGCGAGAGTTTACCGCCCTGGCAGTGGTGACAAGCAATGGCGGTACGCCATGCGGTGCTTGCCGGCAGGCGATGGCGGAGTTTGGACTGGAGACGGTCGTGCTGATCGCCGACACGGAGGGGAAATTAAGACAAGAAGCAACGGTCTCAGAACTATTACCAGGGGCGTTCGGTCCGTCGGATTTGGGGAAGTGAAATTGCATATATGAACACTGTCGGTTATAAAATGGTGCATATTTAGTGCGCCTTCCAATGTTCGGCAATAAGTTTAGAATCTCGTCTTGACAAATTAGTTTAGTTGCATTATCCTGTACATATATGTACAGGATAAGAGAACTGCTCCAGCTGGATCGAAAAATATACCATACCAATGACCTCGCGGTTCTATGGGGGATTGGCAGTAAAAACACTCTCTACACAACCATTAAGCGATATATAGATAAAGGTATACTGTTTCCGGTTTATAAAGGCCTATACTCGACCATCCCTGTTTCTTCGCTTAGTCAGCTGGAACTTGGAAGGGCGATTATCCACGGGTATACGTATCTGACGACTGAGTCGGTGTTGGCACAGGCTGGCATTATCTCGCAAAGCGTGATTGCCATCACATTTGTCTCGAACCAATCAAGATTCATGACGGTTGGGAAGTGGACCTTCCACTTCCGCCAGCTCAAAGCGGAGTACCTGCACAATCCGGCGGGTATCTATGAGCAGAAAGATGGTTTCATCGCCACACTCGAAAGAGCTGTAGCAGATATGCTTTACTTCAATCCTCGCTACCATTTTGATATCAGGGAAGCGATTGATTTTGAAAAAGTACATTCTCTCCAGAAAGAAATCGGCTATCCTTGCTAAACCTGCGTCCTGAAGATATCATCCATAAATCATATCTCCACAGATTACTAATGGAGATCATCGATCAACCCTTGTTTGCTCAAACATTGGCCTTCAAGGGCGGCACATGTGCCGCCATGCTTGGATATCTAGACCGCTTCTCTGTCGATCTGGATTTCGATAATGCAGTGAATGCTGACGAAGCTGCATTGCGAATCACCTTTCACCAGGTATTTGACAGGTTAGGCTTTATCGTGAAGCTCGAATTTGATCAGGCGCTTTTCTTCCAGCTACACTATTTAAGCGGTACCGGAAAGCGAAATACATTAAAGATAAGCGTTAGTAATGTGTGGGTCAAAGCTAACCAATATAAAGTACAGTATTTTCCCCAGATTGACCGCCTGATGAATAGTCAGACAATTGAAACAATGTTCGCCAATAAGCTGGTGGCTATTACCGACAGGTACATACAGCACAATACGATTGCCGGGCGGGATATTTATGATATTCACCACTTTTTTGTCCAAGGATATGGTTATCATGAAGCAGTGATCAGGGAGCGGACGGGAGTAAGCGTGAGGGAATATTTTAGCAAGTTGATTGATTTTATCAAAGAGCATTTCAATCAGACAATCATAAATGAAGATTTAAATTCCCTTCTTCCGCTTAAGCAGTTCCAGCAGGTTCGAAAAATCCTGATTCCTGAAACACTTGCCATGCTAGAAAGAGAACAAAATAACGTGGCTCTAGATGGATAACATCTCTAGCGTTCAGGACGATGACCACTCACGCAGGGCAAGTTGAAGCAGGAAGCCACAGTCTCATAGTTACTTCCGGGTGCGTTTGGCCCATCGGATTTAGGAAAGTGAATTACCACGAATGGTTCAGGCTGATGTGAGCCCGGCCGGTGGAGAAAACACGAGTAATTTGCTAAAATTCACAGGTCATGGAGCGGCTTGAACACTCAACCAAATGCACAAAAGGACATTTACCCCAAAAGCCTCTCTCATTCATAAACCCGCGAGTTCGGTCATGTTTCGTTGGCAGTGTATCACATCCTTGTAGCTGGCACAATCTTGATGTGGCAAGTTATTGGATGGGAGTAAATTCTCCATTAAGCTTCAGGTAATACAGACTGATTTCGAGATGGGGATAACGGGAAAGAATGGCAGATTTGGCCTTGAGGAGATCTGCCGTATGTTTTTCGAGTGTACTCTCGGCTCCGTATGCCCCGCACTGTTCGTGATGAATCAAAACTACCTGACAGATTTGATGCAGGCGGACAGAAATATCGATCTGCTTTAAGATCATGTCCAGGTCTTTGGTTGAGCCGGCAAAACCGACTAAATCAAAAGTCTGATCTTTTAAGTTTTCATCGGTCCATTTACGGATGTATTTTTGGAAGCGGAAATCAATGCAGCAGACTACCACAGCATGGCAATGATGAGACATATGCCGATTATACTATTTGCCGATATGTTTTATGCGTTCCTGACAGTAAAAAATCTGTGTTGAGGTGGATGTATATCCCTTGATATAAAGGCGACATTAGTCTGCTTCCCACCTGCAGTGCTGTTACTGTGTTTCGGGTAGCAATCCTCGCCCGTTCAACTCACCCGCAAGTTGATGAGGAGTATGGAACTGAATGGTCTGAAATCCCAGGGTTTGGGCAGTGGCAATGTTGGCAGGCGCATCGTCAATCAACAGGCATTCCACTGCCGGCCGTCCAACCTGCGTCAAGAGTACCTGGAAAATGTGTGGGTCAGGTTTGGCCGTTCCCACTTCCCCTGAAATAACAATCGCCTGGAACCAGCTCAAGAATTCATATCTAGGACGCACCAGGTAAAATTTCTCTGCAGGCCAGTTGCTCAATCCAAATAGTGAGAAACCCTGCGTCCACAGGTGGTGCAATATGTCCACCGTTCCATCGATAGCACCATTGATGGATTCCGGGAAACGCTCATCATAAGCTCGGATCAAGTCGCAATACTGCGGGTGGCGGGTGCACAGCTCGGCAACGGCTACAGAGAAGGGTCTACCGGCATCCTGCAGATGGTTCCATTCATCGAAGCCAATCTCAGCCAGGAAGCGCTCCATTCCCAGCTCGTCGTTGAGAAACAACTTGCGATATAGGTAGCGCGGGTTCCAGTCTAGTAACACGCCGCCAAAGTCGAAGACAATCGCCGGCGGGCAGGTGTTGGGGGTGGGTGCTTTCATGGCGGGTATTGTAACATTCGAATCGTTCTCTATATACCAACCTTGGATGCATTTGTGCCTTCACAATCAAATAAAAGGGGTTGGTACACTGAAACAACTTTGTGAAAACCCTGCGGATTGAAGTACCTTGTGTTGACAGAGGCCCTGAGTGCCATTATTATTGCAGGTGTCGTTGACGTCGGCCCGGTGGAGGGATGGTGAACTTGTATGGCAGGCCTCCCTACAGATTGGTGCACGGTGTCACATACAGGAGGTATTATGGGCATTAAAAAGAACATACCAGTGAAGATGCAGCCGGTGCCGCCAGTACCATCGGAGGCTGAGGTGGAAGTGCGAGTCGAAGCCCTCATGGGGCGGATGAGCCTGGAGGAAAAGATCGGGCAGCTTACCCAGATTGCGGGTGCACCGTTTTTCCCGGGACCGAAGCCTGAGGAAGTGATCCGGAAGGGCAGGGCTGGCTCGGTCCTTTGGCTCAACGACAGCAAGCAGTTCAATGCGCTCCAGAAAATAGCCATCGAAGAAAGCCCATCGAAGATTCCGCTGCTCTTTGCACTCGATGTGATCCACGGTTATCACACGATCTTCCCCGTGCCACTGGCTATGGCCTCCTCGTGGGATCCTTCAGTTGCCGAACGGGCACAGACCATCGCCGCCAAGGAGGCTCGCGCTGCAGGCTTGCATTGGACCTTCGGCCCGATGCTTGACATTGCCCGAGACGCCCGCTGGGGCCGCATCGTCGAGGGTGCAGGCGAAGATCCCTTCCTGGGTGCAGCTATGGCAGCTGCCCAGGTGCGTGGTTTTCAAGGGTCATCACTCAGCGCACCCGATCGTATTCTGGCTTGTGCCAAGCATTTTGCATGTTACGGAGCGGCGGACGGCGGGCGTGACTACGATCCGGTCTACCTGCCCGAAGGCTTATTACGTAATGTTTATTTTCCTCCCTTTGAGGCTGCAGTGAACTCTGGCGTCGGGACATTTATGAGCGCCTACATGGATCTGAATGATGTCCCTGCGAGCGGGAATCACTTCCTGTTGCGCACCGTCCTGCGAGACGAGTGGGGATTCAAGGGTTTCGTGGTCAGTGATGCGTTTGCTATTGGGAGCCTTGTCACCCAGGGTTTTGCACGTGATGGGCGCGATGCGGCCTTCCGCGCCTTGAGTGCAGGCGTAAACATGGATATGGCCAGCAGCACCTACCAGCAGCACCTTGCCGGGCTTGTCGAGGATGGCACACTGAAGCTATCCGACATCGAAGCGGCTGTACGGCCCATTCTAGCGATTAAGGTTCGTATGGGACTCTTCGAGCAGCCATACACGGATGAGTCGAAATTAGCGCAGGTGATTGCACTGCCTGAGCATAGAAATGAAGCACGGCTCGCCGCACAGCGGTCGATGGTACTGCTGCGGAACGAAAACCATCTCCTGCCGCTTGCGAAAAACCTGAAGAAAGTGGCGGTGATCGGCCCTCTGGCCAACTCAATGGAGGCTACCGAGGGTTCTTGGATGGTCTTCGACCACATACCTGCTGCTGTCACAGTCCTCGAAGGCATCATTGCCAAGTTGCCGGGAGCGAAAGTCGAATACGCTCCTGGCCCTGAGATCCGGCGTGATATTGCATCATGGTTCGAGAACATGACGCCCGAGACCAAGAAGGTAGCACAGACGCACGAACAGGCTGAGGTCGCCTTCCAAAACGCTATTGTCACAGCGCGCACCGCAGATCTTGTCGTGATGGTTCTGGGCGAGAATGCCGATATGGCCGGTGAGGCCGCTTCGCGTGCCTCGCTTGATCTTCCAGGGCGCCAGGAAGAGCTACTTAAGGCTGTTGTGGCCCTTGGCAAGCCTGTTGTTCTCGTCCTCTTGAACGGGCGTCCACTAAGCATCTGTTGGGCTGCGGAGAACGTACCTGCGATCCTCGAGGCGTGGGAGCCCGGCAGCGAAGGCGGCCATGCCGTTGCCGACATCCTGTTCGGCGATGTTAATCCGGGAGGTAAGCTGCCCGTTACCTTCCCCCGTAAGGGTAGCCACGCGCCGTTATACTATGCACGTAACCTCACACACTCGCCCGAGGGCAACCCGATGTATAGCCCGCGCTACTGGGACGGCCCGACAACGCCACTCTACCCCTTCGGTTTTGGCCTCAGCTATACCACCTTCTCGATCACAAACCTGAAGCTTGCAAAGCCGCTAGTGAAGGTGGGGAGCTCGGCGACCGTGACAGTCGACGTGACGAACACCGGCTCGGTTGTGGGTGACGAGGTCGTGCAGCTTTACATCCATCAGAAGGCTGGCAGTGACTCACGTCCGATGCGCGAATTGAAGGGCTTCGAGCGCATCACGCTGACACCCGGTGAGATGAAAACGGTCACCTTCACCCTCGGCCCAGCCGAGCTTGGTCATTGGAGCACAAACGCTGCTAAATGGATCCAGGAGGCGGAGGGTTTCGACGTCTGGGTTGGTGCTGATTCGATGGCGACGCTGCACGCAGAATTCGAAGTGGTACGCTGAGGGCGGTGGGCTCAGGCGTCTTTACACGAGTGACATAGTCGGCAATACAAGAATGAACGGCCTCTGAACGACTTTAGATACTAACAAAACGTGGGGACGTTACTGAAAAAAAGCATAAAAAAGACCCTTCGGTTTTATCCGAAGGGTCTTGCGTTTTGGACGAATTTAACCAGGCACTGGGCTTGTTGTTTCGGTATGCACTTCGCTGGTCGCACCAGCCATTAACAAACCAAGTTCAGCCCGCGTGGCTTTGTCAGCGTCCATCGTGGCGACAATTTGCCCGTGATACATCACGGCGATGCGGTCAGAGAGGGAGGTGATCTCATCCAGCTCGGCTGAGACGAGCAACACTGCCACGCCCTGGTCGCGCATATCCACGATCTGGCGGTGAATATACTCAATTGAGCCCACATCCAGCCCGCGCGTGGGCTGGTTGGCAACCAACAGCTTGATGGGACGGCTGAGCTCGCGGGCAACGATGGCTTTTTGTTGGTTACCGCCGGATAGTTTACTGGCGGGTAATAATGCGCTGGGTGTGCGGATGTCAAAACGCTCGATCAATGCGGTGGCATTCTTGAACACGGCGTTGAAATCGCGTTGCCACCCATGTGCAAAGGGATGCTGGTAATATGTGCACAGCACCTCATTATCTGCGATAGAAAACCCCAGCACCAGACCGTGTTTGTGGCGATCCTCAGGAATGTGGGCCTGACCAGCTTCCACATTGAGTCGTGGCTGCAGCTCAGGGATTTCCTTACCGCTTAATACCACCTTACCTGATTTGCGTTTACGCAAGCCCGTCAGGGCTTCCACCAGCTGAGTCTGACCATTACCCTGCACACCAGCAATCCCTAAAATCTCTCCGGCGCGCACATCCAGCCCTAGATGACGAACGGCTTCCACACCTCGGTCATCCTCAACAGTCAGATCCTCCACATTCAGGACGACATCCGCAGGCTTGGCTGGAATTTTTTCAACCGTCAGGATCACTTCACGCCCGACCATAAAGTTTGCGAGTTTGTGCTCATCGGTTTCGGCGGGTGTGGTAGTTCCAACCACCTCACCCCGGCGCATGGCGGTGATCCGATCAGCCACTGCCAAAACTTCCTTGAGCTTGTGGGTGATAAACACAATGGAGACACCGCGCTTGGTCAGCTCGCGCATGATCTCGAAAAGCTCATCGGCTTCCTGAGGGGTGAGCACAGCGGTGGGCTCATCCAGGATCAGGATTTGTGCATTACGGTAGAGGGCTTTGACAATTTCTACCCGCTGCTGCACACCCACTGGCAGCTGCCCAACCAGAGCCTCAGGATCGACCTCCAACCCGTATTGTTGAGAGAGTTCCCTGATGCGGCTGGCAACCGCCTTCTGATCCAGCACCATCCCGTAGCGGACGGTCTCATCCCCCAGCATGATATTTTCAGCAACGGTGAAGACGGGGATGAGCATAAAATGCTGGTGGACCATGCCAATCCCCAGGGCAATCGAGTCTTTTGGGGAGTGGATGACGGCAGGTTGACCATTGACCATGATCTCACCCGAATCGGGGAGATACAGGCCATATAGGATGTTCATTAATGTAGTTTTTCCGGCACCGTTTTCACCCAACAAGGCATGGATTTCGCCTTTGCGCAAGTCGAAGTTAACCTTGTTATTGGCTAAAACGCCGGGGAATTGCTTGGTGATGCCTTTAGCCTGGAGAACAATAGTTTCGTCTGTCATATCATTCTCCTATTTCTCGTAAGCAGTTCCATCAGCAGCGGGTGCGATGGTCTTGCCGATCAGTCCGGTGAGAATCAGCATGGTCAAAATATAGGGAGCCAGACCGACCACGTAAGAGTTCTGCAGGATTGCCAGTGAGGGTGGGATCAATTCTCTAAAGAACTGCAAATTGATCTGCATGGCCTGGGCGGCACCAAAAACAAGCGCAGCTGACCAGGCACCGAAAGGCGTCCAGTTACCGAAGATCATGGCAGCCAGGGCAATAAAACCACGCCCATTGGTCATCAGCGGCTCGAAGGATGAGATGGATTCGAGCGTGAGATAACCACCCCCAAGACCCGCCAGCATACCACCAATGATCACATTGAGGTAACGCATGCGGTACACATTAATGCCCACCGTATCAGCCGCCCTGGGGTGTTCGCCTACAGCACGCGTCCGCAGCCCCCAGCGGGTTTTGAAGATCACGAAATGGGTGACCAAAACCAGGATAATGGCTGCCCAGGTGATGGGCTGCTGGTCGAAGATTCGGCCAATCGTGGGGATATCTGAGAGCAAGGGGATGGCGATCCTGGGTAAAACACCCGGAGCATGGGGGATCTGACCCCCAAAGACGCTGCCGGCTCCAAAGAACATCTGGCGATTGAGGAAACCGGTGATGCCGATAGCCAGAATGTTAATCACCGTCCCGCCGATGATCTGGTCCACTTTGAAGGTAATGGATAGCACAGCATGCAGCAAGGCAAACAAGCCACCCGTGAACATCGCCATAATGACCCCTGTGATCAGACTTACCATCGGAGGCATGTGGAAAACTGTATTCATATAAATGGCGGCCAGCCAACCAAAGAAAGCCGCCCCCAGCATCATGCCCTCGATACCAATGTTCACCACACCCGACCGTTCACAGTACAGGCCAGAGAGGGCACCCAGCGTTAGCGGAGTAGCCACGGCAATGGTGGTTGCCAGCATACTGGCGATAATCACCAGTGGAGAATTCTGCGAGGAGCCAATCAGTGTAACCGTACCAAACATGAGTGCGATCACAAACGCGATGATTGCAAAACGTCGCCAGTCCATGATCTCTCCTAACTGCCCCAACCGCGCGTGAGCACGAGGCGATCTTCTTCGGGGCGAATGCGATAAATGAAGCGAATAATAGCATCTGCAGCCACAAACAACAGGATCAACGCCTGGATGACCGAGATAATATCCACGGGGATCTGCGTCAGGAACTGCATACGGGTTCCACCATTGCGCATGGCTCCAAACAGGATGGCAGCCAATACAACACCGAATGGGTTGGTTTTACCCAACAAAGCAATCGCGATGGCATCGAAGCCATAACCGATCGAAAACCCGAGCTCGTGTCGGTAGTTAAGCGCCGTGACTTCAATTACCCCTGCCAAACCAGCCAAAGCACCTGAGATTGCCATGGTCAAGACAACGGTCCGCTTGACGTTGATACCGGCATATTTGGCAGCATCGGGATTGGCACCTACGGTGCGGATATCAAACCCCACGGTGGTTTTCTGAAGTAACCACCAGATAAATGCAGCGACTAATATGGCTAAGACGAAACCCCAATGAACCCGCAGGCCGGGGAAAATAGCGGGGAATCGAGCGCTTTCAGCAATTGCGGGTGTCTTAGCAGAAAGGTTGAGCGGGTTTGGGTCCTTCATCGGACCATTCAATAGGAATGAGGTGATGTTGAGGGCAATATAGTTCATCATGATGGTATTGATCACTTCATGCCCACCCGTATAAGCTTTAAGTGCACCAGGGATGGCAGCCCAAATTGCACCACCCAACATTCCGAGGATTATCGTTAGTGGTAGATGAATGAACCACGGAATGGTCACACCAAGCCAACCGGGCAAAGCATAACCGATCAGCGCTGAAACGACTGCTCCTACGGCTAATTGCCCTTCGGCACCGATATTGAACAACCCGCCTTTAAAAGCCAAAGCGACAGCCAGACCGGCAAAAATGTAGGGGGTAGCCCAAACGGCTGTTTCGCTCAAGGCAGCCGAGGAGCCAAATGCACCTTGCGCAAGCCCCTTATAGGCTGCAAAAGGGTCACCACCAACGATGGCAATAATGATTCCGCCTATCACAATTGCCGTAACAATTGCCAGCAAGGGCACGAGCAAGGAATTCAGGACTTGCTTAAGTTTATTAACTGGTGCTTTTCCTTCTTTATTTTGCATTGAGGTTCTCCCATACAATGCGATTGATAAATAAAAATTGTGGAAAGAGGAGCAATCCTCTTTCCACATTGACGATCATTCAGCAGTTACAGCTTACTGAGCCGGCTTGACGGGCGGTACATTGGTTTTGATGGAGCCGTCCAGCAGACCCTTGAGCAGGGCTTTCATCTCAGTATCAACATTGGCCGGGACTTTGCTGGCCAGGTCATGATATGGAGCATATCCTGATGGGCCCATGTAAATACCACCGGTCGGGAATTTACCATCCTTGGTTAATTTGATGACAGCGGCGACAGGCTCAGTCTCCGGCTTCATGGCGCTGGAGAGCATTTGCTTTGCGGCTTCGGGCAGGGTGAAGTACTGGTCGGTGTCAACACCGATGGCATACACACCGCGCTGTGCAGCAGCATCAACAGCACCGTTACCGGTCTTGCCACCGCAGCCAAAGATTACATCCGCACCCTTATCGATCATTGAGTTGGCAGTATCAGCACCCCAGATGGGGTCAGTGAAGGTCTTGTCGAAGCCTACATCACTATGATAGACCACGGTGACTTCGGTGGTGGTGCCGTTCTTGGCATCTTCATAGGCTGCACCAGCTTTGTAGCCTTCACCATAGCGCCATACGGGCGGAACTGCATCGGTACCGCAGACTGCGCCGAGCTTGTGGGAAGCAGACATCATCGCTCCCAGAGCGCCCACCAGGAAACCTGATTGATCTTCATTGTAAGAAATGGAGACCAGGTTGGCGAGCGGCCATCCGGGATGAGCATCGTCCTTGGATAGGAATTGGTCAATACCGATGAACTTAACATTTGGATATTTCACGGCGGCAGCATAAGTGGCCTCGGTCAGGTTGAAGCCGACGGTCACAACTACATTGTAGCCAGCGTCTGCGAAGGTGGCGATGTTCTTATCATAGTCCTTCGAGTCGACGGTTTCGATGTATTGAACCCAGTCAGCATCCTTATTCGTCTGGGCCAGCAATACACCTTCCCAGGCTGTTTGGTTGAAGGACTTGTCGTCAACTTTTCCGACATCCGTTACCAACCCAACGCAGAACACACCGGTTTTGCCGCAGTCGGCGGCTGATTTTGCAGCCGGCGCACAGGCAGCTAATACCATGGTGGCTATCATGAGGACAGCCATTACGACAGAAAACTTTTTATACATACAATTCTCCTCCTAAAGAGTTTGGGTAAAAATGGTTGTATTTCCCGAAAGGGACACTGATAGTATAGCAAGAAGCAGCCTAATTTGCAATGGTGTGATTAATAACCTCCTTAGTGGATATATTACCTATCCTGGCAGTGTATTGTTGTTGCAGTAACTATTCAAGGTCGATTTTCGCCGGTGGTTAAATCCACACTGGTGTCAATAAACCCCGCTTGAAGGTCAGATAAAACCTGTTCAGCCAATCGTTGTTTGCCGGGAGTGAACAGGGCTGGATTGATCTGGGTGAACCGGATGGGCACAGCCAGGGACTGACCGCCCGAAACGCTGCCATCCAGGAGTCCCTGCGCCTGGCTTTGGATGAGGAGCATCGAATCGGTGGTAAGCGAAACAACCCAGCTGGAGAGGGCACCCTGAGGAGGCTCACCACTGCTGATGATGTTTATCTTGCCGGCCGCCAGGATGGATAGCATGGCTTCATCCCCCGCCAGTGGGTAAACATAGACCGCCAGTAC
The DNA here is from genome assembly GCA_963725685.1 of uncultured Chloroflexia bacterium. GTDB lineage: Bacteria > Chloroflexota > Anaerolineae > Anaerolineales > UBA4823 > FEB-25. Next base: position 57,214 of record CAVRYZ010000008.1, on the reverse strand, counting down.
ATCATGATCGACCATGTAATTGGCAGCCTCCTGCCATTCCACGCTGGTGGCTGTGGATGGCAGTTCATAAATAAGGGGATATTCATAGAAAGGGGGGTGGGTTGGGCGGCACAGACCGCAGAAGTAAACTACCCCGTTCATGAAACCCGTGCGGGCGGCGTGCCCTTCAACCGTATCGGACAGGCTGATCACCCCCACACGCCAATCATTGGAAAGCATGGCCGCGATCACACCGGCAATGAAACCCTGCTGGTCGGGGCGAGCACCTTCAGAACCGATGATAGTCAGATTGGGGGCTGTAGCCAGGTTTGGGATACCCAGTGCCAGGAATTGCGTTCCCGGAGCGGCAGTAACCAAATCAGCCAGACCCGGGTCAGGCGGGACAACCACCACCAGGCGCAGCGCCGGCACCAGGTCGGAGGGTGAAAGCTTCTGTCTCACCTGCCAGCGCAGACCTGAGGCGGTGATCATATCATTCAGCGAGGTTTGCAGGCTGCTCACCTGCGCCTGATCGGCACCCGGAGCTGCCAGAAGCACCGCCATGGCTGGCAAGGATGTGGGCGATGGGGTGATGGTGGGCGGAGGGGTGAGTGTAACCGTTGGGCTGGGTGAAGGAGTTAGGGTTGGTTTTGGAGTAGGGATAACGCTACCGCAGGCAGAAAACAGTGCACCCAGGCAGACTAGCAGGAAAACTAAAAGCGTGTAGCGGAAATTATGCCTCAAGCGCGGAACTCCAATCATGTGGTCGCGGCGAATTGTACTACAAGCAGGATGAATTAAGGTATGTGGGACGATATTCTGCTAAATTTCGTTGGGGTATAATAAGTTCATGATCGAGCTGAACATCCCAGGGCGTGGTTTGATCCGGCTGCAGCATCTGGTGTGTGATGTCAACGGAACCCTGACAGTGGATGGGCAGCTCGTGGAAGGTGTGAAGCAAAGGTTATCTACCCTGAGCGACTGCCTTACCCTGCACTTGTTGACTGCAGACACGCACGGGAAACAAGATGTCATTGACCAACAGCTCAATCTGAAAGCTGTACGTATACCACCAGGGAATGAAGCCGAGCAAAAAGCCGATTACGTGCAAAAGTTAGGTGCTGACATCAGTGTGGCGATCGGCCAGGGGGCAAATGATACCGGGATGCTGCGAACAGCGGCACTGGGAATCTGCCTGCTTTCTCCTGAAGGAACAGCAGTGGAAACGCTGCTTGCATCAGACCTGGTTGTTAGTAATATCTACGAGGCATTAGACTTACTCGAAAAACCACTTAGGATTGTCGCCACTTTACGCAAATGAGCCTACCCAAGACTGAATATATCCCGGATGATCCTGATCTGATGCCGCCAGCCAGACGAAGACGGGCGCGGCGCTTGCTGGCTCCCCTGGAAGCGGATGAGCGCGCGATCGTGCTGGATCAGGTGCGACGGCGTACATCACCCAGCTTTGATTTCTTCCTGTTTTCCGTAGTTTCGGGCATCATCTTTTGCGTAGGTATCATGCTGGATTCTCCCATCGTGCTGGTCTTGGGTGCTATTTTTGCTCCGCTGATGGCTCCCGTCATCGGCCTTTCTTTGGCAACCGTGGTTGGATCGTATAAATTTTTCGCCCGCAGCCTGGTAGGTCTGGTGATTGGAAGCCTGCTCGTGTTTATTATCGGGGCCGGGGCAGGCATACTGGGTCTTGTATGGGTGCCAACTTCTTTGAGCCAGGCCCATTTGAATGCCGAGCTCTCAACGACCAACTTCATCGTTTTAACCTTTGGGGCAGTCTTAACTGCCGCGACGATGGTACACCATGAACGCAGTCCGTCTGCCCCAAGTGTGGCTCTGGCTTACACACTGTATCTGCCCCTGGCGGTGGCTGGTTTTGGCCTGGGTAGCGGGATACCGCATTTATTTCCGGATGCACTGGTGGTTTTCGCCATACACCTGGCCTGGGGGGCATTGGTTGGCGCCATCACCCTGGCAATCCTCGGTTTTCGTCCGATCACCATATTAGGTTATACGCTCGGGGGAGTAGTTACACTGATCGGGGCAGCACTTTTGGTGGGTGTTGGCGCTTACAGCACCACCTTGGGATGGTTTGGAGACCCGCTGGCTGTGCCAACCTATACGCCCACCTCCACTTATACTCTCACACCCACATCGACCATGCCACCCACTGCCACGAAAACCCCTACGCCGGTGCCGCCAACGCTCACACCGACGATCACGTTAACCCCAACAGATACAGCCACGCCTACACAAACCTACACACCTGCCCCAATTCCCGTTTATGCCCGCATTGGTCCAGAATCAGGAGCGACCATCCGGTCGGGACCAAGCTTCGAGTCACCGCCGGTATACCCTGGTGTAATTCAAGGGACATTGGTGGAAATATTGGGCGAAGCTCAGGACTCAACCGGTGTAACCTGGGTGCATGTGCGGGTGGTTCAGGATAACCGGGAAGGGTGGATCCTCGAGACGCTGTTGCTCATCGCCACACCCGAACCTAACTGGTAACCCGGCGTTAAATCCAGCTCAATATGCCTGCGAACACGACCAGGCAGATGAGGTCAAAGCCGAGGATACTGCCCACGGTTATTACTTTCTGCCGCAAAGTAGGCATGTCGAAGACCCAGAATGAGACCAGGAAAAAGGGCAGGTATCCGATCAGGAAAATCAGCCAGGGAGCACCGACGTTCCACCAGCTATAATCCCAGGTGAGGGCTCCCGCCGCGTTCAGGAGCAGCTCCACAATTACACAGAAAATTGAGCCAATGATGGCAAAAACCAGGCGATTCGGGATCCCTAACACTTTGAGCTTCTTGTCGGCTGGCAGCATTTTGGAAAAGGCAATCCCGGCAATGGCAAACATGAAACATATTTCAATATTCAAGCCGATCAGCAACAGGTAGGCCGTCTTTCCCGGTGCGCCCCAGACGGGTGCGAAGTTGGTGAAGTGAAAAACCAGCCCGTTCCAAATTTCGTTGAACCAATCCATACCCCAGAAAGCCAGGCCGGCAAAAACCAGGCTCCAATTGCGGCGCTCTACCTCGACGGCATAGACATATACGATCAAAGCAAAAAGGGTGATGACATACCATTGAAATGTGCTTGGGTTACGCAGGATTGCGATTGCCTGGGAAGCGGAATCGGTAGGCATGTTGACCTCCTCAACGTAGGGTTTTCACTCCTTGATTTGCAATTATTGAGCGGATACAGTTAAACAGACAAGCGATAATTAATTATACAATGCTTATCTTTTATCATTTACTCAGTAGTTCATCACTGTGAATAAGATGGAATGTTTCTTGCAATCTTCAGGTAAAAGGAGACCCTGGAGATGCCACGAAAAAAGTACCTTATCAATCTATCTGATGAAGAGCGGGAACAACTGATGAAGCTGACCCACAAGGGAACCATCAAAGCTCGCCAATTCAAACGGGTCATGATTCTCCTGAAAGCAGACGAGGGTTTATCTGATCCAGAAATCATGGCTGCCTTGAATGTCAGTCGACCCTGTGTTGAGCGTATCCGGAAGCGCTTTGTCTCCGATGGCATTGAGAGGGCCTTGAATGAGGATCCTCGGCCTGGCCAAAGGCGTAAGTTAGACGGACGAGCCGAAGCCACTTTGATTGCCACAGCTTGCACAGAAGCCCCGGCAGGGCATGAACACTGGACCTTGCGTCTACTGGCAGGCAAGCTGGTGCAACTTGGGGTTGTGGATACCGTTTCATATGAGACGGTGCGGAGAACCCTCAAAAAAACGCTTTGAAGCCCTGGCAGCAAGAGATGTGGTGTATCCCCACAGCAAGCGCCGATTATGTGGCCTGCATGGAAGATGTGCTGGAACTGTATGAGCAGCCTCTCGATCCACAACGACCGTTGATTTGTTATGACGAATGGCGGCGAGCCCTGATTGGTGAAACCCGAACCTGTATGCCCGTCCAGCCCGGTAGACGCAAGCGATTGGATTACGAGTATGAGTGGTCTATGCTGATAACTATCCGAGGTTAGCTATACAATAACAAACCGCCCGCCAAACTGGCGGGCGGTTTACGCTATATTATTTAGTTATATCCGTTCAGCTTACATACCAAAGCACTGCGACGTAGACGATGGTCGCGGTTTATACTTTGGTATATAGCGCAACGAGCTTATCCAGGCTCTGACTCCAGCCCATCTCTGCTCCAGCCCAGGCAGCAGCGGAGGTCGGGGTTGATTTCACCAGCACGATGTGCAGGATCATCTCGGTTTTCCCCCCCACTTCAGTAAACGTGACCGTACACAGGGTCTCTAGCTGAGCGATACCTTTTTCATCCTTCATGGCCTCGTTGGAAAAGACAAACCCTTTGGGTGGGTCGAACTCCTGAAAGGTGCCCCACATGGGAAGGTCGATGTCAAAATCACTACCTTTGGGTCCGTGCATGACGATGTATAACTTGCCACCTTTGCGGGCATCCACCTGGCAGATTGGGGTGGTGAAGGCGGTGGGTCCCCACCATTTTGATAGGAGGGCAGGATCGGTCCATGCTTTGAAGACGAGCTCGCGTGGAGCATCGAAGGTACGTTTGAGGGTTAATTCATTGGCCATTTTACATATCCTTTCTATTATTTGATTTTTCCCTTTTCAACCTTGAGCAGCTCGTCCAATGCATCCAAACGTTGGTTCCACTGCTGTGCTAGCTGCTTTGACCAGTCTTCCAGCTCGAGCATGGTTTCAGGGTTGATCTGGTAGATGCGTTGCTGGGCATGCTTTTCCATCCGTACTAGATTGGCTTCGCGCAGGATCTTAAGGTGCTGCGAGATGGCTGGATGGCTGACAGCAAAGTTGGCATAAATTTCTGTGGCCGGAAGCTCTCCGCGACTGGCGAGCAGCTCTAGAATTTTGCGTCTGGTTGGATCGGCGAGTGCATAAAATATATCCATCCAGGTTATAATAAACCTTTCGCTTAATTAAGTCAATACTTAATCAATTAATAAATGATTAGTAAATGATTGAGGCAGTTTATTTATGGGGAGAAATCTATGATGAACGAAGGCTAATCGTTAGCTGATTTACGCCAAGAAATTCTCCATCTTGCGGATCGAGGCGATGGTCTCCTCGGGCAGCACAGGTGGAGTGACTCCCATCGTCCGGCAGGTGAGCAGCTTGAGGGCGGTTACCTCGACCACGTCAGTAATATCTGCTGCCCGGCGCAGGCTGCTGGCCGCCACCACCAGCCCATGGTTTTGCATCAAGGCTGCACATCCTGTTCCCATGGCATTGGCAACCGCTTCGCCCAGCTCATCGGTGCCCGGCATGATGAAGGGCACAACTGGGATATCCCCCAGGAAAGCTGATTCAAGTGAGATGGGTAGGAACCTTGTGCCGGTGAGCGCCATCAGGGTGGCTTGAGGGGCATGCGTGTGGACCACAGCTGTAACATCAGGTCTGGACCGGTAAATGGCACAATGTACCCGGCGTTCACTGGAGGCCGAGAAATCTGACTCGACTTTGACATTTCCTTGCATGTCCAACCGTACCATCATCTCAGGACGCAAATCTCCCTTGAATATGGAACCTGGGGTGATCCAGATTTCCGCCGGATTATCATCACAGCGGGCACTGATGTTTCCCCCAGTGGGGGTTAGCAGGCATTTGGCATATAACTCGTTGGCAATTTGCACGATCTGCCGGCGTACAAACATCTCCATAATGTCTCCTTATTTAGCCACCCAGTCGCAAACCAACAGTCAAACTGCACCCGTGATTTAGGATACCGCTTCACTTGCCAGGAAGCAGATTGGCTTAACGCCTGAATGCCTGTTTAGCCTCACATGTTCGAAATTCGTAAAAACTGAATGCAGTTGTAGCATGCTAAAAACAATATCTGGAATAAGATGAGTCGCGATCATAAATTCTTCTGGACCGGATCCTTCATCTGGGAAATTACCCCGATCAGCCCTACCAACAGCCCAATAGATAGGATCAATGATGAAGTGAATACGCCATTTGCGCTCTTCATCGCCTCCATGATATACACGAAGACCACCGATAGCTGCCCGGCTAATTGGATCAATCCATTCGAGGTACCCTCAGGGGCAGGGTAGGTGACCTCGGCGATGTATTGCATCCCGATCGGCGCAACGCTGATCAGAAAGAATCCCATCCAGAAGGCAGAGACGAGGATCAACCAGAGTGAAGTGGCAAAAGTCACCCCCACCAGGCCAGGGATTGCCAATGCAACTCCAAGTAGCATGAACAATTGGCGTTTGTGCAGCTTATCCGATATAAGAGGTATGATCACCGCTCCCAGGATACCTCCCACGATCATCGCAACGCCCAGGTTGCCAGCGTCCATGGGTGTGAAGCCGCGCGGTTGGATGATATTCTCCACCCAGGTGCTGATGCCGTTAAAAATACCCAACCCGATGAAATAGACGATCACAAACAGCCAGAAGGGGACCGATTTCACGATTTGCTTGAACCCATCCAACATGAGGGAGCGGACTTCCATCCCAGGTGGGCAGGGTGGAGTGGGCGGGTGCTCGCGGGCGAGAGCAATGAAAAGAACTGCAGCCAGGGCAGACACCCCACCAAAAATTAATTGGACGGTTGGTATGGATAGCTGCGCAGTAAGGCTCGGCGTAAGCCCAAAGCCAAGGGCGGTGCCCAGCAGGTTGGCAAGCGTGACCAGGCCGACGATTGTGGCACGATCACCTACGGCGAACCAGTTAGCAGGCATTTTCGTCCAGGCATTCATTAAAAATGGTTGGCCGATCGCAATCCCCACGCTGCAGGCCAGCGCAAGGGTGAAATTTGCTCCAGAAAATCCGCGCAGAATAGCGAAAACTGCCATAAACACTGCCCCAACGCTGACCGCTTTTCGAAAACCATACTTATCAATCGCCCACGAGGCAGGGAAGGAAAGGAAAAGAAAGGTGATCATGAAGGACATCGACAGCCAGCCAATCTGTAGATTATTCACTCCGTAGAATTCAGCGGCTGGACCGTTGATAGGGGTATAAGTGATCCACAACATCTGCATAGTGAGGTTGATCAGCATAAAGACCCCCAGCACCACCCAACGATAGCCATACACCCGGTAAGTTTGATCCTTCATGAGGTCGCTCCAGTCGTAGATTGGTGTAAACCTTGCCCATATTTTTCCTGGTCAAGGGTATAGCTGAGGAGATACATTTAGTTAGTTAACCCTGATCATTCTTCCCGGGTGCGCAGGTGTGGGAACAGGATCACCTCACGGATGTTGGGGTGACCCGTCAGGATCATGATCAGGCGATCGACGCCCATACCAAAACCCCCGCAGGGCGGCATGCCATAGCGCATGGCTCGCAAGTAATCCTCATCCATGGGATGGCGTTCTTCGTCATCAGCCGTGTAATCGCGCCCCATCTCCAGGAAGCGCTGCTCCTGGTCAAGCGGGTCATTCAGCTCGGTAAAGGCGTTGCACAGCTCAAAACCGGCAATATATCCTTCGAAACGCTCCACCGTCAGAGGGTCACCGGGTTTGCTCTTGGCCAGCGGAGATAAATCACGTGGGTAGTCATACAGGAACGTGGGCTGGATGAGTGTCGGTTCAAGGTAATCGGACAATAATTGGTCAATCAGCTTTCCACGCGTCTCACCAGGTTTAGTTTCGATCCCTCGTGCCTTCATCGCGGCTTCAAGGTCTTTTGCCGTTGGATATAAGGCAAAATCGATGTCAGAGGTATTAAGGATTCCCTGGCGCAGTTCCAGGCGCGGCCATGGGACTTCAAAACTGAGCTCATGCCCGTTATAACTGACTTTGCGACTGCCTAATACCCGATCACAGACGTACGCAAGCATCTGTTCAGTCATTTCCATCACTTTCAGATAATCGGCATAGGCGCAGTAAAACTCCAGCTGAGTGAACTCGGGGTTGTGCTTGAATGACACCCCTTCGTTGCGGAAGTCACGCCCAATCTCATAGACGCGTTCGAGCCCACCAACCAGCAAGCGTTTGAGGTAGAGCTCAAAGGAGATGCGCAGGTAAAGGTCCTGATGGAGCTGGTTGTGATGGGTGATAAAGGGTTTTGCAGCTGCTCCGCCGTAAATTGGCTGCAGGATGGGAGTCTCAACTTCCAAAAAGCCTTGCTCATCCAGGAAGCTGCGCAAAGCCGTCACAATTGCAGTCCGAGCCTGAAAAATCTGGCGAATTTCTGGGTTGGCAGCCAGGTCAGCATAGCGCTGGCGATAACGCGTTTCAGGATCAGATAAGATGGAATGGCGAACAACCTTGCCATCCACTACCTCGTCTTTGGAAGCCGGCAGCGGAATGAGGGCTTTGGCCAGCATCTGGAAGGATTCCACCCGTAACGTAATTTCGCCCTGGCGTGTGCGGAACATCTCACCGTTAGCCTGGATGAAATCGCCCAGGTCAAATTCATGGTTGAACAGGTTCAGCTGGTCATCGCCGATATCATTTGCACGAAAGAAGAGCTGAATACGCCCTTCGCCATCCTCGATGTGAGCGAATGAAATCTTACCCATCGGGCGCATCGCCCGCAGGCGACCTGCTACTGACACTTTAAGCGGCGGCACCGGCTCTCCTTGGGCTTCAGCAGCTTCAAACAGGCGGGTGGCAGAATGGCTGGTATGGGTACGTGTTGCACGGGTGGGGTAAGGCTCAATCCCATTTGCACGCAGGCGCTCTAATTTATCCAATCGGTTCTTTTCCAGGCTGGTAATTTCTTCCATGGTCTCACTCTCCATATTTCTGGCAATCACTGACTGCCATATATTTAAGCAAAAACCCCGCGCAGGGAATACATGCGCGGGGCTGAATATTAGCCCCTATATTACTCCACCTTCAATAAACTGACGGTGAAGGTACCACCAGGCGCGTCAACACGGACGACATCACCAGGATGATGGTCCATTAATGCCCGACCCAAGGGTGACTCGTTAGAGATTTTACCCTCCCGGGGTGAGGCTTCCGCAGGTCCCACGATGGTATAGATTTCTTCTGGGTTATCGCCTTCCTTAATTGTTACGGTCGTGCCTACCTGAACATGGTCTTCCTTGGCAGCCTCTTCAATGACATGCGCATTTGCCAGGAGTATTTCCAGATCCTGGATGCGCCCTTCGACGAAAGCCTGCTCGTTTTTCGCGGCTTCGTATTCAGCGTCTTCAATTAGCTCTCCGCCTTCCATTGCCTCGTGTAATCGTTCAGCAACTTCCTGGCGTTTTATCGTTCGCAAGTATTCCAGCTCGTCCTGTAATTTCTGGTAGCCTTGCTTGGTCAAGAATGAGGGAGGCATCTTCCTATCCTATCTATAAGATGAAAGAACCACTCCTATGGAGCGATTCTTTGCTTAAAATTGGGAAGCTGGTGCTTAACCTGGGCTGCCCCTTATGAAAAGTATGCGGTATGAGGGGAAACAGCTATTCCCGACTACCGCGATGCGTGATTTTAGCACACATCGGATGGAAACGCAAGTATTTTTTTATACGGCTGGCTTCTTCCACAAGCAGATTCCGTCGTTCGCATATAAATAATCGGTGATTGCCCGCCGCATGTCTAGATCATTAGCCCAGAAAGTGCTGATCTGAGAGCCATGTGCACTAACCGCATCTATCCAGGCTGCCAATCCATCGGCCGAGACGGGAAAAAGCTGGCTGATCCATCCCTCCTGTTCCATCTGGGTCAGCTGCTGGGTCCAACCGAGGACGTATGGATAGTCTGCATAATACCATAATGGATACCCTATTCCTTGCGCCACCTGTCGGGTAAGCTGGTGATCCACGTGGTTGCCTAACCCTAATGGGCAAACCAGGATTGCATCAACCGGCAGCGAACACCTGATCTGCTCCTGTAAGTTATCAATGACCAGTGTATCCCCCAGATGAAGCGGCCCGTTCAAAGCCGCCTCGGAGATGTACATGAACTCATTCGTTTGAGGATCACGCCGGTAAATGCAATCAGGGATAGAAAAATAGTGCGGGGTTGCCCCAAGGCGAAGGCAAGCTCTACTATCCTCAATTCGTCGCTGGGCAGGTGCATTCTGACCGGCTTTCCAGCGTGTATGTAGCTCTTTAGCGAAGGGTGAAATATCTCCGCTGGGTGGCTCGCCAGCGCAAACGGTTAATATGCCCACCGACTCACCCGTATTAACCTGCTCCCACACCAGGCCACCACAGGAGAGGGCAACATCATCAAAGTGAGGTGATAAATAGATCCAAAACACCTCACCATTTTACCGCAGGATTCTTTGACGATTACCGGGGTAAAACCCGCCTGATTGCCATTATAATCACTTGGTGTTATCATCTACCCGCGCTAGGTCAAATTCATGACATCTGATCCATTTGCTCGCTCCCGGTTGCGCAGAGTATTAGTTGCTGTGATTCTCGTGAGCATTCCTTGTTACTGCGCGGGGTTGGTAGCAGTGCTCCTGGCGCCCGGCGGTCTGGGTCATCCTTCCCGTACTTCAACACCACTGCCATCCTCAACCCTGGTGGTATACGTCACCCAAACACCCACGACGTCTTTGACCCCCTCCTCAACAATTGTGACAACAACCCCCAGCCAAACGCCAACCTATACTCCCACTGGAACGACGACCAATACCCCAACCACCACTCACACACCCACCATCACTGTGACACCCACCCCATCCAACACGCCCTTCATCCCCCCCACCTTTACCAATACGGTACGACCCACGATCACTTATACACCCACGCCATCATCGACAATTACGAATACCAATACTCCTTCGCCTTCTGTAACCAATACCCCTTCAACGGAGCCGCAGGCGACCGGTGAGTTATCACCCCTTAAGAACATCACCGCTCCATCATTTAAATACCTCATCATCCAGTAAAGTATTTACCCACCATAAACGGAAATATGATTGAACTCCTACCCTTTTTAAAAGAATTGATATCTGCACCCGGCATCAGTGGTTATGAAGCGGGTGTGCGCCCATTCATTGAGAAAGCCTGGGAACCGATCACGGATCAATTAAGTGTCAGTCGATTGGGCAGCTTGCATGGATTGCAGAAGGGATCGGGTCGTGAACCCAGACCCAGCATCCTGGTTGCCGCGCATATGGATGCGATTGGCTTGATGGTGAATGCAATCATCGATGGCTTTCTGCGCGTGACAGCCATTGGTGGGATTGATGTGCGCGTTCTACCCGGCCAGATGGTGACCGTGCATGGGCGCCAGGAGCTGCCGGGCATGATCGTTCCAACCCCGGAACGATTGATGCCCACACGTCCGCAGGGGGGAGTTGTACCCCTGGAATACCTGTTGGTGGATGTAGGTTTGCTACCCGATGAGGTTACCCGGCTGGTGCGAGTAGGAGACCCGATTTCATTTGCACAACCACCGCTTGAGACTAACGGAGACACGTTAGCTGGGCACACCCTGGACAATCGGGCTTCGGTGGCTGCCTTAACCAGCTGCCTGGAAATCCTGCATACCAGGCCACATATTTGGGATGTATGGGCGGTGGCTACCGTGCAGGAAGAAACCACCACGGGAGGAGCACTGACCTCAGCGTTCCAGCTGCACCCAAGCCTATGTGTTTCCATGGATGTCACCTTTGGCAGCGAACCGAGCAGTCCGGATCACCTGACCTTCCCATTGGGCAAAGGACCCACCATGGTGTGGGGACCGATTGTGCATCCTTTCCTGTATAAAACCATTAAAGAACTATCCGCGCGGCTGGAAATCCCCGTTTCCGTCGAGCCGGCCCCTCGATATTCGGCCACCGATTCTGATGCAATGCTGGTGGTGGCAGAGGGGATCCCCAATGTTGTAATTGGGATCCCATTACGCTATATGCACACGCCTGTGGAGATGGTCGCGCTGAAGGATATTACACGTGCTGGGAGGCTGGTGGCTGAGTTTATCACCCAATTAGATGAGACATTCATGGAAAAATTAACCTGGGAAGATTGAGCATGGTACTTATGGCAAAAGACTATCACTTCCCCCCGATTGGGGATGAGCAAATCAAGCTCCTGGAACGCCTTTCGAATGCCTGTGCAGTATCGGGTGATGAGGGCGAGGTGCGTAAAATTGTTTTAGATGAAGTTCGACCGTATGCAGATGAAGCGAAGGTGGACGCGCTGGGAAATGTGCTGGCTATCAGGCGAGGTTCTGGTGAACAACGCTTAAAAGTGATGCTGGCAGCTCACATGGATGAAGTCGGATTGATGCTTACCCATGACAACGGGGAGGGCATCTATCGCTTCGAGATCGTAGGAGGCATATCTGCATCGGATTTAGCCGGCAAATCTGTTTGGATTGGCAAAGACCATATCCCTGGAGTGATCGGCCTTAAGCCGATTCACCTGGCACATGGAGATGGCTATAATAAGCCAATCGATCTAGACGACCTGCACATCGATGTAGGCACGACAAAAGGCAATGAAAAAGTCGGGGATCGGGCTACATTTGCTACATCGTTTGTTCAGCTTGGACCCAGTCTGCGCGGGAAAGCACTTGATAATCGTCTGGGAGTAGCGACGTTGATTGAGTTGGTTAAACATGCTCCCTCAAACATTGAACTGCAGGCTGCATTTACCGTCCAGGAGGAGATTGGTCTACGGGGAGCACGCGTGGCCGCCTTTGCCTTCGATCCCGACCTGGCAATTGCCCTGGATTCAACCCCGGCTTATGATCTGCCTGCCTGGGAGGCTGATGAAAACGTACGCTACAACACCCACCTGGGTGCCGGACCAGCGATTTACATTGCCGATTCGAGCACATTATCAGACCCACGCCTGGTCAAATATTTCATGCAGGTAGCCGAGGAGCATAAAATTCCATATCAGATCAGGCAGCCTGGTGGGGGTGGAACGGATGCTGGGACAATCCACAAGCAACGTGAGGGGATCCCCTGCATAACGATCTCAGTGCCAGGACGATATCATCATAGCCCGGCCTCCATCGTGCGCCTGTCTGATTGGCAGCACACCTGGACCCTGGTGGCAACCGCTGTGTCTCTGCTAACCCCTGCCATTATTGCTGGCGAGAGATGAGCTGGTTGCCCTATCCATTCCAGGTTATCCAAATAACGAAGATGGCATAAGGATTTATTCAGGAGTTCGCATGAAACCACTGATCCAAAAGCTGGTCGAAACCCAAGGACCTTCGGGGTACGAGACCCAAATACGTTCTATTGTGCGGAGTGAAGTTGAGCCATATGCTGATGAAGTGCAGGTGGATGCACTGGGCAACCTGATTGTGCGTAAAGGAAAAGGCAAGGCAGGCGGTATGACGATCATGCTGGCGGCGCATATTGATGAAATTGGGGTTATGGTCACCCAGGTGGACGAAAATGGCTTTGTCCGCTTCACCACCCTGGGGGGTGTGCGACCGTACACCTGTGTGGGTGGCCGGGTGCGCTTTCTTAACGGTGCCTCAGGTGTGATCAGCCTGGAGCCGCTGGATGACATGACCAAAATGCCCACCTTTGAACAGCTCTATATTGACCTGGGCAGTTCCAGCAAGCAGGATGCCCCTGTTCGGATTGGGGACGTAGCCACCTTCGATCGTCCATTCCTCGACCTTGGCAGGCGACTGGTGGCAAAATCTTTGGATGATCGAATCGGGGCGTCGGTTTTGATTGAAGCACTGCGCCAGATCACGGATACCCCACACCAGCTTTACTTCGTTTTTAGCACACAGGAGGAAGTGGGCGTGCGAGGCGCGACTACCGCTGCCTTTGGGATTAACCCCGACCTGGGATTAGCCGTGGATGTGACCGGAACAGGAGATACCCCACGCCGGACCAAGGTGCGCATGGAAGTGAGCCTGGGGAAAGGCCCAGCCATCAAAGTGCGCGACGGCGGCATGCTGGCAGACCGGCGGGTGGTGGATTGGATGGTACAGGGGGCGGAGAAATTGGGCTTGCCATATCAAATGGAAATCCTGGAGGGGGGCTCCACGGATGCACGCGCCATGCAGCTGACCCGGGCAGGCATCCCAGCCGGGTGCCTCTCCATCCCGTGTCGATACGTACACTCTCCGTCGGAGATGGTGGATTTTGAGGATGTGCAGAACGCGGTCCGCCTTCTGGTTGAGTTGGTTACTCACCCGGTAAAACTATAACTGCAACATATATCTTGATGGATAAAAAGTATTTTCGATTCTTAGTATTTCTGCTTATCACTTCTATGGTGGGATGCTCCGGCCTGCCGTTCAGCCTGGGCGGTGGTGTACAGGGTACTCCGAATCCAGCAGAAGAGACTCTTTCAATCACACCTCGCGCAACCCTCGATGTGAGGCAGACAGAACATCCTGCTACACCGGAGGGTACAGGAGCTGCGACCCAACCCATAAGAGGATCGATGCTACGCATCTGGCTGCCTCCAGAGTTTGACCCACAAGGGAACAACCCTGCTGGCAGCTTGCTAAAAGCCCGCCTGGAGCAGTTCGCGACCGAGAACCCCGAAATCAGGCTGGATGTCAGGATAAAAGCCCTGGATGGGGCGGGAGGACTGCTCGAAAGCCTGGTGGAAGCTAACGTAGCAGCCCCTTTGGCCTTACCCGATCTGGTCTTACTACCGCGCGGTTTGCTTGAATCTGCTACCGTAAAAGGATTGCTATACCCATACGATGGGCTGACCAGCATTATGGATGACCAGAGCTGGTATGAATATGCCAGGCAGCTGGCACACGTTCAATCCAGCACTTATGGGATCCCATTTGCTGGAGATGCCATGGTATTGGCTTTCCACCCATCAAGCATTGATACCCCACCCCCTGACCTGGAGAGTTCCCTCTCGCTTGGAGAAGTGTTGCTCTACCCGGCAACCGACCCGCAGGCGCTTTTTATCGTGAGCACATATATGGCGGATAGTGGAAGCTTACAGGATGCACAAGGACGTCCAGCATTGGATGAAGTCATACTGACGAAGATCCTTGATTTTGACCAGCGCGCCGGCCTGGCTGGGGTGATGCCGTACTGGCTGACCCAATATTCCGACGACGACCAGGTTTGGGAAGCTTTTATAGGCAACCCATATCCCATGGCAATCACATGGGCTTCAGCTTATTTGAACCATAAACTTGCTGCTTCTGCTGACCTGGAAGTAGCTTCCATCCCTACTCCAAATGGAAGCCCTTATACGCTGGCAACCGGGTGGAGCTGGGCATTAACCAACCAAGATGCTACTCACCGTTCGCTGGCAATCAAACTGGCTGAATACCTGGTGGAAAAGGAATTTCTAGCTGAATGGACCTATGCAGCCGGATATCTGCCTCCGAGAGCAGATGCCTTGCAAAGCTGGCAGGATGCTGAGCTGCGCCAGGTGATTGAGCAAATCTCATCCTCTGCCTGGCTGATGCCGTCGGTGGATATGCTTTCTAGCCTGGGACCAGCGCTAGAGCAGGCGGTAGTAGACGTGCTTAAGGCCCAAAGTGACCCTCAAACTGCAGCCCAAGCGGTGATTGACCAAATTAACCAGCCTTAACTGCGCGATTAGCCCAAATTGGGCCGACTTGACGCATACAGCATGGAATGTTATGATGAAAATTGACCAATGGGTTCAAAGCTTGCAACTATAGCTACTGGTGTAATTACCTAAAGAGCCCTCGGAACAAAAATTATGAGCAATGATCCATATCTCGACGAATTCCCGGCCGCCGAGGAAGAGGTAAAAGAGTCGAAATCGACAGCCTTTGGGGAGTTAGTAACCCATGAAAGCCGGGTACAAATGATGAGGAAAAAACTGTCTCAGATGGGCATTGGTGAGACGGTTTATCGCGCAGGAACTGCTTTCCTGACGGTTGCTTTGATATTGCTGGCAGTGGCTGGGATGCGCTGGTTCTACCTGCATTTTCAACAAACCGATGGGGGCCAGCCACGTCAAGCCGCCCTGGCGGCTGAAGCACCTACCCCGACACCCACTGCCATCCCGGCAGTCATGCCATCTTACTCATTTGCATCAACGGCATACGAAAACGGTATATCACGCCTGGCATTGATCCACACCACGATCCCTTCCCGTCCACGTACTGAGATCACCACATACACAATCCAAAAGGGTGATACCATCTTTGGCATCGCCGAGATGTTCGGGTTGAAACCTGAAACAATCCTGTGGGGCAATTATTACACCCTGTTGGATGACCCGCACAATATCAACCCTGGGGTGGTTGTGAATATCATGCCAGAGAACGGCACTTATCACCGCTGGTCGGAGGGGGAGGGGTTGAACGGAGTGGCGCATGGATATAATGTGACCCCGGATGTGATTGTAAACTGGCCGGGCAATCACCTTGACCCAGCCAAACTGGGCGATTATTCTCATCCCAATATCGAAACAGGCACCATGCTGTTCGTTCCGGGTGGGACGCGAGATTACGTAACGTGGAGTGCCCCCCGTATTTCGCGCGATAATCCGGGTGTGGCGAAGATCCTGGGTCCCGGCTCGTGCGGCACAATCGTGGATGGAGCCGTGGGAACAGGCTCATTCATCTGGCCGGCGAACAACCACTGGTTATCTGGATATGATTATTCGCCTTCCACCAACCATTTCGGGATCGATATCGCCGGGGGATTGGGTGATGCCATTTACGCCGCAGATAACGGCGTGATCGTGTATGCTGGCTGGAATGACTGGGGCTACGGCAATGTGATCGTCATCGACCACGATGGTGGATGGCAGACCTTATATGCCCACTTGAGCGTGCTGAACGTGGGCTGTGGTCAGAGCGTATATCAGGGGGATGTGATCGGGTATTTTGGCAGCACAGGCAACTCTTCAGGGCCCCACCTGCACTTTGAGATGCTGAACGAGAGTTACGGCAAGGTGAACCCGCACAACTTCCTGCCTTGATGTAAAAGAAAACCACAACTGACGCAAAGGACGCGAAGGATTTTTATATAAATCCTTCGCGTTTTGTTCACGTAGATGCTGTTCATGAATAAATGCAGGAAAAAGAAACCACGCAGCGTAAAAGAATTAAGAGGTATTGATTACTTTTATATAATAGAGCTGAGCGGCGAGCCCGAAAACCTTTTTGGTCTCTCTAATGAGAGTTTAGGGAGGCCGCTCACTTGTTAATGGGTCACATGCCGTGCTCACGGGCGTGCTGGCGATACTGGCAATAGGCGCATTTTTCACCAGCGAGAGGGGGCTCGGGCAGCTCAAGCAGTGACAGGACTTTATCCAGGAAATGGATAAACTCAGCTTCCTGAAAGGGCACTTCCAGCCAGGTGGAACGAAAGTGGAAAGAAATTTCACTGGTGGTGGAGGTAAGAGTGGCATGAGGGGTCTCAACGTACAAACCCAACCTCGATATGGGGCTACGGCTGAGTCTGCCGGGAGCCGGATGCTCTAAGGAGTAGGCGTAGGCATGCAGCTGGCGGCTGTAGAAGGGTATCTGCTCTGGTTTGGGCTCGGAGGTTTTAAAATCCACCACGCCATACGAGCCGTCATTAAAATCAATCATAGCATCAAGCTTGCCTCTCAGGAAAAAAGGCAGCGTGTGGTTGGGGAGGATAACAGGAGCTGACTCAATCCACTGCTCGGTTACATTTACAATACCAAGAGGAAGGGATGCATCGAGGTCAGAGGCAGGATGACTGGCGAATTGGGCTTTCATCAAGCGGTCGATGGCTCCAAATATAGACGGGAAAGGAGCGGCCGGCCGCGTGATTCCGTGCAGATATTTGAGGTAAAAACAGCGCGGGCACTCATCCCATAAAAATGTCAGGTCGGACGGACTGAGCTTGATCGGGGTTGTGGGCATGGGTAATTAATTTCCTTCTGTAGGGCTTTGCAATAAACGCTCAACCCAACTTACATCTAGAGTCTATATCCTTCAATCAAATCATTGTAGGGGCGCCGGAGAGGAATAATTTATATCGCATCGGAAATCTTCCCCAGCGCCTCTACTAAAGAGTGAAAATTTCGTGGAAACGAATTTTACCAAACTACAACTTGAGGGAAGCAAATATGAGTGACTCAATCCCCTGCCAATGGGCGCGTGTGATCGTAAGGATGAATTGTTTCGATAACCCGCTGCTCAGTTTTTTTTACCGCGAACAAATCCCAGCGTGATTGTAGATTCATCCAAAACTCAGGTGTAGTGCCGAAAAATTTCGCCAGGCGTAAAGCCGTGCTTGGCGTAACCCCACGTCGCTGGTGAATCAGGTCGTTAACCCGCTGATAGGGTACATGTATACCGGTCGCCAGTTCACGCTGGGTTAACCCCATGGGTATGAGAAATTCTTCCAGAAGCATTTCTCCGGGGTGTGTCGGAGTTCTATGGGTAGGGACACGAACCATTTTACCTTCCTGTCTAATGGTAATCTACGATCGAAACCTGGTCTGGTCCATTGATCGTCCAAATGAAACAGATACGATAACGATCATTGATTCGGATACTATACTGACCTCGACGGTCCCCCGAGAGGCGTTCAAGCCTATTACCCGGTGGGACACGCAGGTCACTCAATCCTTGCGCGGAATCCAGTAGATCCAATTTTCTTGCAGCTACATTCCAAAGAGACTCAGGACAAATATTGCGAGCCTCTTTCGTATTCAGGCCATTGAAGATATCCTGAGTACCCTCGTCTTTAAAGGTTTGGATCAATAATAATATAATATCACGGATAGTATATTATCACAAGTAGAGTTTAATTGCACGTAATTTATTGCTTTATCAGAAAGATGGAGATGAATTTATTTTATCGATTTAGGATGAGGTCTACTATTTCGCCGCGCTTGATCACCGTCTTCACCAGGTTGGTGCCGAAGCGGTAGCCCAGGTGGCGGTAATCGGAGACGTTGAGAATGAGCAGGTCAGCCTGTTTGCCGGGCTCGAGCGAGCCGATAGTATCGGCGCGCTGAATGGCTGCGGCGGCGTTGATGGTGGCAGCCACAATCGCCTGGGCGGGGGTCAGGCGTAGGTAGCGGCATGCGAGTGCAATGGTGAACTGCATGTTACCGCCCCAGGCAGTGCCGGGGTTGAGGTCACTGGCCAGTGCCAGCAAGCCACCAGCCTCCAGGATGGCCTGAGCGGGGGTATATTCACGCTCAGCCAGGCCGAAAGGAGTGCAGGGTAGGGCTACTGCGACTGTGCCAGAGTGCGCAAGTGCAGTGACATCCGCAGGCGAAGTCTTCACAAGATGGTCGGCAGAGACGGCTCCAAATGCGGCTGCCAGACTGGCGCCACCCAGGTTATCGAACTCATCCGCGTGGATCTTTAGTGGGAATCCCAGCGCTTTAGCCGTTTCGAAGATGCGGCGGGACTGTTCAAGGCTGAATGCACCGGTCTCACAGAAAACATCCACGAAAGGCAGGCGGTGGGTTGGAAGGTGAGCCTCCCACCACTGGTGAATGCTGGGGAGCATCTCAGAACACAAATGGGAGGTATAGCCATCCGGGTCGCCTGTGTATTCGGGTGGGATGGCATGTGCACCCAGGAATGTGGGGGCAAGATCAAGCGGACCTTCAGCATCCAGGAGCAGCAAGGCTTGCAACATGCGCAGCTCGGTCTCAGTCTGCAAGCCATAACCAGTTTTGGCTTCTGCGCTGGTGGTTCCATGGGTGAACATATCTCGCAGGCGTGGGCGGGTTTCATCCATCAGCGTTTGGAGGGAAGCCTGGCGGGTGAGATGCACGGTGGAGAGGATGCCCCCACCAGCTGCCAGGATTTCGAGGTAGGTTTTACCTTCCAGGCGCATCTCAAATTCAGCGGCACGATCACCAACCCACAGGAGATGAGTATGCGGGTCGACAAAACCAGGCATGACCACCTGTCCCCTTGCATCCAGGCCATCTTCGTGTGGATAAGCCTGGCGAAGCTCATCCGTGGTACCAACCGCAATAATCTTTCCATCGCGAACGAGCACAGCACCAGCGGGGATAATACCTAGTCGGCCGAGGTCACGCCCGCGCTGGGGTGCGCCGGCGATGGTAAGCAGTTGGGAGGCAGAATGGATCAGCACGATGGTCTCCTGGAAAAAAAATAACGAGCGAGAATGATCTTCCCGTTCGTTATTATAATTGCCTTCGTGTGGGCGGAATAGGACTCGAACCTACGGCCTTCGCGATGTCAACGCGATGCTCTAACCAACTGAGCTATCCGCCCGCGAGTTGCCATTATACCATAGCGAGAAGTAACCGCAAGAAAAAGGCAATTCGGGCATTGTAAAGCGGGCACGGTTGTTTGAGTTCACTGTATTTCAGCAAGCGAAGTTGTCTAGTCAGAATAGACGTGATAAAATCGACCAATTAAACCTCACAATGCCGCGGAAATAATTAGCATATTCCAAACCTCAATACCCCACAAGCTCCAGGAGATGCACCAATGAATGAAGAACTCTTCAGCAAATTTGAAGCTCTCACTTTTGATGATGTATTAATCGTCCCTGGTTATGCCGGTGCTGCCACGCTGGAGGACCTGCGCACGAAAATCAAGCTGGTGCGCATCACCAATGCCGGGTTGATCGAAAGCCATCCCCACGATGTGTTCATCACCAAAGAAGCGCCCAATTACCAGCTAAACCAGTGAGGTCAGGGTTTTCGATGCTACCCGACCGGCAAATGAACTCAACTCATGACTTTGCAGGTTGGAGCGTTTGTGGTTAAATTGGCGGATGACTTCCGCAGCGCGATTAGAGCGTCCATTTTTTAATCGTCCTACACTGCAAGTAGCTCGCGAGCTGCTTGGCGCTCGCCTGGTGCGCCTGGAAGGTGGAGAACGTACGGCGGGGATCATCGTCGAGGCTGAGGCATACATTGGGGAAGAGGACCTGGGCTGCCATGCCCATGTGGGGTTGACTCCCCGCACACGGGTAATGTATGGTCCTCCAGGGCATGCATATGTTTACTTTACCTATGGAAATTACTGGATGCTCAATTTCGTGGCCGAGCGAGAGGGTTTCCCTGCGGCGGTTCTCATCCGGGGGGTTCTGCCAACCGAAGGAATCGAACGCATCGCGAAACGCCGGGAAGGACGACCGCGAAAGCAGTGGACGGATGGTCCCGGGAAAATCTGCCTGGCTTTCTCGATCAACCGGGAACAAAACGATATCGATCTGTGCGACCCAGAAGCCGAGCTATTTATTGAATATGGAGAAAATATCCCCGATTCATGCGTGACGATTGGACCGCGCGTGGGTTTAAACAATGTACCTGAGCCATGGAAAAGCATCCCGTGGCGTTTTTTAGCCAGGGTTGAGGCCAAGGAATTCCCATTCCTCAATTGAAAACTCAATCATAAAGGAGCTGTAAATGCCTTTGAATCGATTTTATCATTCTGTGGTGCTCGTTAAGCAAGTGCCTGACACACGCAATGTGAGCGGTGAGGTGATGACTGCGGAAGGGACAATGAACCGCAATGCTTTGCCTGCCATCTTCAACCCAGAAGACCTGAATGCGCTGGAGATGGCACTGAGCTTCAAAGAGCAGAATGGGGGCAGTGTGACCGTGCTGAGCATGGGGCCTATGCAGGCAGCCGAGGTCTTGCGGGAAGCATTGTTTAGAGGTGCTGACCGGGTGGTGCTGCTTTCTGACCGAAAGTTTGCCGGAGCAGATACCCAGGCAACCTCCTACACCCTGAAGTGTGCCATCGATAGACTCGGCAGCTACGACCTCGTATTTTGTGGCCGGCAGGCGATTGATGGCGATACTGCCCAGGTTGGGCCACAGGTGGCCGAAAAACTGGGCATCCCGCAAATTACCTATGCTGAATCGATCATCGACCTCGAAGGGGATGAGATCGTGGTGAGCCGAGCATTTGACCTTGGGACCGAGCTGGTCAGATGCCAGCTGCCCTGCCTGTTGACCGTTGTCAGCACCGCCAACCGGCCGCGCCCAGCCTCGGCGCGTAAGCGCATTGAATATAAAATGGCTGCCACGCCCAACGAATACCCAAAATTGCTCAAAAAATGGGGTGAATTTGAGAATGAGCAGGCGCTGGGTGACTTTCTTGAGAAGAGACATCTAAAGATCGATGTCTGGACTGCAGCGGATTTAAATGTGGATGAAGGCGCGCTGGGTTTGGCCGGCTCACCCACGCAGGTTTACAAAGTCAATTATGTGGTGCTCGAAACCACCGACAGCAAGGAGATCCAGCCGACCGCAGAGGGGATACAGGCATTAATTGCTGAATTGATCCAGGAATATATTGTTGGATAGAGGCATGCATATGGACACTCCACAAAAGGCTTTTTCTAGCAGTGAACATAACGTCTGGATTTTCATTGAACAGGAAGACCATCAGATCGCAGACGTCAGCCTTGAACTCCTGTCCAGAGGCAGTGAAATCGCACATCAGCTGGATGGTGAGGTATGGGCAGTGTTATGCGGTGACCAAATCAGTGACCTGGCAGGACAGATCGTTCAGTATGGGGCAGACCAGGTGCTGGTTGCAGAACACCCAGAGCTGGAGCTCTACCGCACATTGCCATACTGCCGTGTCATCAATGCTCTGGCTCGCCAATGGAAACCAGCCATCTTCCTGATTGGAGCTACTCCCGTTGGACGTGATCTGGCACCGCGCATCGCCAGCGCTCTGAAGGTCGGGCTGACTGCTGATTGCACCGACCTGCAGATTGGGAATTACACCTCGAAGAAGGAAAATAAGACTTATCCGAACCTGCTCTTCCAGGTGCGGCCTGCCTTTGGGGGCAACATTATTGCCACCATCGTCAATCCACATACCCGCCCGCAGATGGCAACCGTGCGTGAAGGGGTGATGCGGCGAAGCGAGCCGAACCCCAAGCGCAAGGGCAGGATTGAAAAAGTGCAGGTGACCTTTGAGCCTGGGGATTTTGCCCTGAAGGTATTAAGCCGGGAGAAACGTGAGCCAACGGTGAGGTTGAAAGATGCGCCGGTGATTGTGGCTGCTGGTGCAGGGGTGGACAGCCCGGAGGAATTTGAGCTGATCCGTGAGTTGGCGAGCGTGTTGGGTGGTGAGGTGGGGGCGTCACGCGCGGCCGTGGATGCAGGCTTTATTTCGCATGAGCACCAGATTGGGCAGACGGGCAGCACGGTGAGACCACGCCTTTACATCGCGGCAGGCATCTCGGGTGCCATCCAGCATCGGGCTGGGATGGACCAATCCAGCAAGATCATCGCCATCAACACCGACCCGAATGCGCCCATCTTCCAGATCGCCCACTACAAGATTGTGGGTGATGTGACAGAGGTGCTGCCGTTGCTGATTAAATCTCTGCGTGAGAAAGCCAAGTAAATATGGAGCTGCAATGAGCGATAACTTTTTCCTGGATAATTTAGACCTGCAATTCCGCCTGGAGCAGCTTGAGCTGCAGGACGTGTTGGAGATCAAAGAGAAAGGATACCAGTACAGCCACGAATACCCGGCTGCCCCACGTCACTACATGGATGCCAAGGATAACTATCGACTGCTGCTGGAGGTATTGGGTGAGATATGTGCAAAGGTGATCGCACCCCGCGTGGCCGAAGCTGACCAGGAGGGGGCGCATTTTGAGCAAGGTCAGGTGACCTATGCGGCTGCCACATTAGAAGGCCTGGCGGCACTCAGGCAGGCAGACTTGATGGGAGCGATGCTGCCCTGGGAATACGGGGGCTTGAATTTGCCCGAGTCAATATTCCAGATGATGGTAGAGCTCGTCTCGCGGGCAGATGCAAGCTTGATGACCATTTTTGGGCTGCAGGAGATTTCAGCTGCGATTAATGAATATGGAACGCCTGAAATGAAAGACCGGTTGTTACCACGTTTCACCCAGCAGGGAGCTTCAGGAGCCATGATCCTCACCGAGCCGGATGCCGGCTCAGATCTGGGTGCCGTGCAGACCAAAGCGACATACGATGAGGAAAGTGCGCAATGGTATATCGACGGGGTTAAACGCTTTGCAACCAATGGTTGTGCGGATATTCAACTGGTGCTGGCACGCAGTGAGCCAGGTTCGACCGATGCGCGCGGCCTGTCGCTTTTCGTTGTAGAGCGGGATGATACAGTACACATCCGGCGAATCGAGAACAAACTGGGTATCCACGCCTCGCCCACCTGTGAGGTGCAGTTCCAGCATACACCCGCTGAGCTGCTTGGTAAACGGCGCTATGGATTGATGCGCTATGCAATGGCGCTGATGAACGGTGCCAGGCTGGCAGTAGGGGCACAGGCGGTAGGTATCGCTGAAGCCGCTTATCGTGAAGCCTACAGGTATGCCACCGAGCGTCACCAATTCAACCAGCCTATCTGCGATTTGCCGCCCGTGAGGCGTATCCTCAGCTCGATGCGGGGTGAAATCGAGGCGGCGCGGGCGTTAATCGGTGAAACCGGGCACTGGGTGGACCGGGTCAAGGTTTATGAGCAGCTCACTGAGGCTAATGCCTCGCCAGACCCTGCCATACGGCAGAAGCTAAAACAGGCTTCCAGCATAGCGGAGACCTTGACACCCCTGACGAAATACTATGCCTCCGAGATGGGCAACCGGGTCTGTTACCTGGCGATGCAAATCCATGGTGGTGTGGGCTATATGCGCGAATTCAATGTGGAACGCCATTACCGTGATATCCGGGTGACCAATATTTACGAAGGCACCAGCCAGCTGCAGATTGTGGCGGCTACAGGCAAATTACTCGGGCATGCGTTGGATGGGCTGTTTGATGAATGGGCAGCATTAGATTATGGAGAGGAGCTTGCGGAGCTCAAGCTCCAGCTGAGTGAAGAAACGCTGCAATTTAAACAGGCCACAGATATCCTTAAAACCAGGCCGCGTGAGGTGATTGACTATTACGCCTCCGACCTGGCGGATATGGCCGTGTACCTGTTTAACTCCTGGCTGATGCTGCAGGATGGGCGCGTTTCAGAGCGAAAGCGTGAGCTGGCAAAGCTTTACATCAACCAGCACCTGGCACAGGTTCAACAGGCCAGACAGGCAATCATCAACTCAGAGGAAGAGCTGCACCAACTCCCAAGCTCAATCTTTGTAATTTCGGGATGATTCAGTCACTATAGGCAATTGCTGAAAAATAAATGATTAGAGAAATAACACCGCAGGTTCGAAACCCTGAGGTGGTGTATTAGTTTCTGAGACCGGTGGGAGAACAGGTTTTACAGGGCGAACGAAGTCGGCAGGGTAGAATCGGGGTACAATATTGTTGAGATAGCTGAGTAATTGGATTGCGTTCAAGAGGAGGATAAATGTTCCGCAAGAAAGGCGACGCTAACCCGACCGTACCTGCTCCGGTGCCTTCAACCACCGCCTTGGACCGGATCACTTCCGTGCTGAGTGCGGGTATCAACTGGAAAGGCAACCTGGGCGGAAGTGGTGGGGTGCGGATTGAAGGCACATTCGAGGGTGATATAGCCATGCGCGGCTTACTGGTAGTAGGAGAAACTGGAAGGGTAACCTGCCAAACATTGCGCGCCAATACGGTCATTGTTGCTGGTGCGGTCAAGGGGGATATCACTGCCGAACGGTTGGAGATCCGTTCTACAGGCAAGGTGTGGGGGAATGTAGTCACCGTGACGTTTTCCACGGAGGAGGGGGCATTCCTGCGTGGTCAGATCACCATGGAAGATAAGGTGGAAATTGATATTGGGCCAGCAGCTGAATCGGCTCCGCCAGAATTGCCTCAAGAGAAGACGCAGACCACTTAGCTGCCAGCTCGTGGGGTTGAAGCAATAAAAGTACCGGCTAATCGATATGATCCCAATCAAAGATACGATCCATTCACGCTCATTCCCGATCGTTAATTGGCTGTTGATTGCTGCCAACATCCTGATATTCGTGCTGATTGAGCTGCCGCTCGGTCAAAACCAGCTCAACCAGCTGATTTCCACCTATGGCATCACACCTAACCTGTGTGCTGCACCCATCCTGAATGGATTTTCCACTAACTCCATTTCAGGGGTACTCTTCCAGGGGTGTGCTATACCCCTGCTCACCTCCATGTTCCTGCATGGGGGGTGGTTGCACATCATCGGAAATATGTGGGTCTTATTCATCTTTGGGGATAATGTCGAAGACCGCATGGGCTCTTTACCTTACCTGCTCTTTTATCTGATTTGTGGGATCGTCAGTGGCTTGACCCAGGCGTTTATTGCGCCTACGTCGCAAGTGCCCGCCATTGGTGCCAGTGGAGCTATTGCCGGGGTGCTGGCTGCCTACATGATATTTTTCCCAAGGGCACGTGTGGTGACGTTGGTTCCCTTATTTGTCATTGGCTGGTTCATCAATGTTCCCGCTATGGTTTTTGTTGCCATCTGGTTCCTGATCCAGTTTTTTAGTGGGGTGCTTGCCCTGGGAGCAACTTCTGGAGGCGTGGCCTATTGGGCTCATGTGGGAGGCTTTGTCTGTGGTTTGCTGTTGGTATGGATATTCGCCGGGGGGTCAAAGAATTGTCCCAAAGTATATCCGGATGAATACCATCCCTGGTAAGAGCCCAAAGGTAAGATCGTGGCGGGGTTGATGACCCATTTGGATCCATAGGAGTTGGAAATGTCCTACATTATAGATATATTCCTGATATTTTTTATCCTGGCTTTGCTGCAGCCGATTGTGCGCCAAAAAATGCTCGAGGCAGCCAGATTCCGTTTGCTGAAAGCTATCGAAGCGAAGCGTGGAACGCGGCTGATCGCCATGATCCAACGCCAGGAGACCCTGGCACTATTAGGATTCCCCCTGACGCGCTACATCGACATCCATGATTCGGAAGAGGTGCTGCGGGCAATCAAGCTGACCGACCCCAATGTACCGATCGACCTGATCCTGCACACCCCAGGAGGGCTGGTGCTGGCTACGGAGCAAATTGCCATGGCGCTCTGCCGCCACCCGGGCAAGGTGACCGTGTTCGTACCGCACTATGCCATGTCGGGCGGGACGTTGCTGGCGCTCGCAGCGGATGAAATCGTGATGGATGAAAACGCCGTCTTGGGGCCGGTGGACCCACAGCTAGGCCAATGGCCCGCTAACTCCATCCTTAAGGCAGTGGAACAGAAGCAAGCCAACGAGGTGGATGATGAAACCCTGATCATGGCGGATGTAGCTCGTAAGGCAGTCGGGCAAATCCGCAGCCTGATCATCAACATCCTCAGCCATGGGCAAATGCCGCATGAGAAGGCTGAATCTCTGGCAGATATGCTTTCCAGCGGTATCTGGACGCATGATTACCCGATCAGCGTGGGAGATGCAAAGGAAATGGGCTTGCAGGTGAATACGGATGTGCCCCAGGAAGTATACCAATTAATGAACCTGTTCCCGCAATCTGGTCGTGGCAGACCTTCGGTGCTTTATATCCCCATGCCGTATCCCACCCGACCGAGTTCAAGGGGACAGAACCCCACCGGAGGTAAAGGTTAAGTCATTGTGCCAAATCTAAAGGCTCATGGCGCAGCCATCGGCGCGTGGGTCGCTGCCGCCGCACAACACACCCGTGCTGGCATCCCGGCGGATGATCTGCCCACGCCCGAAGAGCGCACGTGCGAACCCGCTGACCGAATATAACCTTATGCCCCATCTCGCCTAACTCAGCCAGAACCTCTGAGGAAATACCGTCCTCAAGCGCCACCTGACCCCCTGCATTGCCATCATCGATGCAGAATCGGGGTTGGTCGAGGGTGGCTTGAGGGTCCAACCCGTCATCTACCAGACCAAGCAACATCTGCATATGCCCCTGGGGCTGCATAAAACCACCCATCACGCCAAAACTGGCGTAGAGGCTATTGGGGATATCGGAAGTCCTCGAGGAGTCGACGGTGAGCATCCCCGGGATGATGGTATGGTAAGGGCGTTTACCCGGTGCCAGTGCGTTCGGATGGGATGCATCGAGAGAGAAGCCCAGGCCGCGATTCTGTAAGGTGAAGCCCCAACCAGAGGGGACGATCCCTGTGCCGAAACCCATGTAATTACTGTTAATGAAAGAACATGCATTACCTTCAGCATCGGCCACGCTCAAATAGATCGTGTCGGAGGATGAGGTGGGGGTGCCGTGCTGTTGGTCAACGGCAGCCTGGTCCAGGTGGATCAGTTTGCGCCGTTCAGCGGCATATTCCTTCGATAGCAGCCATTCCAGGGGAGCTGGGTTGAAGGCAGGGTCTGCCACGTACCAGCGTGTATCGGCAAAAGCCAGGCGCATGGCCTCGATCATCAGGTGCAGGCGCTGGGTAGATAGGGGGGGCAGGGAGGCAATGTCAAAGCCTTCCAACAAATTCAGTGCCAGGAGAGCGGCCAGCCCTTGCCCGTTGGGTGGGCACTCCCATGCCCGCAGGCCGCGATATACGCTGCTGATGGGCTGATCCCAGGTGCTGGTGTGAGCAGCCATGTCGTCCATAGTCAGGCAGCCGCCCGCCTGCTGGATGACGCGGGCGATGGCTTCAGCGATTTCACCCTGGTAGAAAGCAGCTTTGCCTCCTTCAACGATCTTGCGCAAGGTGCGCGCCAAACCCTGGTTATGAAAAATTTCACCTGGCCGAGGTGCCCGTCCATCCAGTGTCATTTCTATTCCACCGGGGGCTTCGCTAAGCCGTTTGGCACTGCGTCCCCAAAAATAGGCCGTGATTGGGGCAACCGGGAAACCCTCTTCTGCCAGTCGAATGGCAGGTGCCAGCACCTGGCTGATGGGCAACCGCCCGTGACGGTCCAACAGGTCACACCAACCGGCGCACGCCCCCGGAACGGTTATGGTATACGGGTGAAATGCGGGTAGGTTATCGGTTATTCCTTCTTTATTCAAGCACTCTATGGTGAGGCTTGACGGAGCGCGCCCTGAGCCGTTCAAAGCGCTGATCTGTCCACTGGAGGCTTCGTAATATAAGGCAAAGCAGTCTCCACCCAAACCTGTGGAAGTAGGTTCAGTGACGTTCAGCGCGGCCGCGGTCGCAATGGCGGCATCGGCGGCATTCCCACCCAGCGCAAGGATTTCCAGCCCGGCAGCAACCGCCAGGGGTTGGGAAGTGGCAACCATGCCGCCTTTACCATAAACGGGCGAGCGGTGGGAAGAAAATTTGAATTCAGGATTTGTAGACATGTGGCACCATTTTGAATAAAAACACACAGAGACCGGGTAATGCTCAGGGCTCTGTGTGTATGGGGTGACTACCTAGCTCATTGGGTGACTTCTATTCCTGTTCCCCTGACGACCTCACCGATCGCCCACACGGGTTGATCGAGCTGAGCGGCGCGGGACTGAAGCTGCTCGAGCCTATCCCGGGGAACCGCCAGCAGCAAGCCTCCACTGGTCTGGGCATCAAACAGCAGCAGCTGCGATGGCTCGTCGAGGGTAGGGTCAAAGTGCACGCTGGAGCCGAAATAGAGGCGATTATCGTATGTGCCACCCGGGAAGATGAACTGGTCCGCGTAGCCGCGCGCCCCCGAGATAAAGGGGATTTTATGATAAGCAAAGCGTATACCCACTCCGGAGGCCTCAGCCATCTCATTGGCATGCCCGAGCAGGCTGAAGCCGGTGATATCGGTTCCTCCGCGCAGGTTAAATTCCTGGGCCAATTCCGAAGCTATTTTATTAAGCTTTTTCATCCATCCCACTGCCTCGGCAATATCTGCTGGATCTGCCTGTTCGCGTTTAAGCGCCGTGGTGGTGGTGCCAAAACCAAGCGGTTTGGTAAGCACCAGGATATCCCCGATATGCAGCCCTTTTTTAGTAAGCATCTGCTGGGGGTTGGCTAAGCCCAATACCACCAACCCATATTTGGGCTCTTGGTCCTGCACGGTGTGACCACCGGCGATGACCACCCCTGCCGCCTTAGCTACCTCAGCCCCGCCGCGCAGGATGTTGCTGATTACCTCCGTAGGTAAATCGGGAGGCAGGGCGGCGATGTTAAGCGCCAGGAAGGGTTTTCCGCCCATGGCGTACACATCTGATAGCGCATTGGCAGCCGCGATGGCACCGAAGTCATAGGCGTCATCCACTACCGGGGTGAAGAAGTCAGTCGTCACCACCAGGGCGCGTTCATCATCCAGCTTCCACACGGCCGCGTCATCCGGCTCACCCAACCCGACCAGCAGGTTGGGGTAATCGGTGGGGTTAAAAATCCCTTGCAAGGGGCGCAGTACCTGCGCCAGCGTTTCCGCATTCAGCTTGGACGCTCAGCCGGCACAGCTTGAGAGCGTCGTCAGGCGGATTTGGCGTCCGGAGGGTGTATTTTCGGGTTGGCTCATAAAATTAAAATTGTTGGTTGAACCTGATCCTAGGGCGTTGGAGTGGCGGTGGGAAGGGTGGGCAACGTCAGCAAATAGGGGTTGTCGTTCGGGACGAGCATCACCTGGATGCCTGGAGCGAGCTGGTTGATGTATTGGTAGAGCAGCAGTTTGTCGTTGTTCTTCAGGGCATCTGCAATCAGCTGCAGAGCCTTGGCTTCAGCCTGGGCCTGGATGATGCGCGCATCGGCTGCGCCTTGTGCATTGATCACCACAGCATCTGCCTGACCCTCGGCTACCTGGCGGGCCTGTTCGGCTTCCTGCCTGCGCTGCTCCACTACAAATTTAGCTTGTTGAGCCAGCTGTTCAGCCACCTGTTTCTGCTCCACCGAGGCGGCGTATTCAGGCGAGAAGGTGATGTTGCGCAGGATAAAATTCACCAAGGACAACCCATTTTCCTGCAACTTTTCGTTCATATTGGTGGATATTTCCGAGATCATTTCGACCCGCTTGCTGGTGACCACTTCTTCAACTTTATACTGCGAGACCACATCCCGGATAACCCCGCGTGCCAGTGGGCGCACCAGTTCTGCGTCATAACGTCTCTGCCAGTCGATATGCACCTGGACCACTTTGGTGGGGTCAATCGCATAAATAACGGAAGCATCTACGAAAATCTCCTGCCCATCCGAGGTACGCGCAGTTATCGAGTCATCCCCCTGGATGGCTCCTTCACTGGGGGCAATAGACATGGTGTAAGTTTGACGGGAGATGGGGTAAGTGACCACGCTTTCGAAGAAGGGGATGATCCAGCGTAAACCCGGCTGCAGTGCTTGCAAGCGGTAACCAGTCGGCTGAATGGCTGAAATTACCACCCCACGCTCTTCGGGTTTGATGAATACCAACCCGGCGCTGACCGTGGATAAGACCAGGGCTACTGCCAGAACAACCAGCGTGATAGTGACACCACCCTTGATGTTTTTCTTCCGTGAAGCACGCAATACTACAATGGCGATCAGTCCTATGACTGCCAGCCAGGCAACGCTGGCAAAGACTTTAATAAAGCTTGCAACATTCATATGGAACCTCCCAAGGGTTTCCTTTCAAATTCTTGATAGATTATACCCGTATTTCTACGGTGGCTAATTTACCGGAAATACCGGCATCAACCTTGATTCTATAACCTTATCAGTTAACCTGCCTATGATTATCTGAGTTCTGGGATGCGAAGCTTAAAATGTGATAGCATGCACATATGGAATATTCAGTCGGTCGAGTGGACGAAATCCGGCTTGGGTCGGGAAGAATCCCGGAAGTTAGGGTCGTTTGCCCGGAAAGTGCAGTTCCTGCTGCTGGGCAGTACCTGATGGCAATTGACACTGATGACCCTGAGACAGTGCTGGGCATTGCGCTCTTCCTGTCAGAAACTTCCATCCATGGTTTTTGGGCTGCTCCGTTGTTCCCGGTAAAATGGGCACCAGGCACAAAGCTTCACCTGGTTGGACCTCTCGGGCATGGGTTTGATCTGCCCCACAACCTCCAGCGCCTGGGATTGGTTGCCCTGGGCGAGACGGTGGCGCGCCTGATGCCCCTGGTGCAATTGGCTATACAGTCGCAGACTGGAATAACCTTGTTTACCGACCTGCCGCTGCCAAAACTCCCAGCCGCTATGGAAGTTTACCCGCTGGCTTCGTTAAAAGAATCCATGGATTGGCCAGATTTTTTGGCACTGGAAGTGCCATTGGAGAATCTGCCACAGGTGAGTGATACCCTCGGCATTTCCAGTAGAGGGTTATTACCCTGCCCGGCACAGGTGCTGGTAACAACCCCCATGCCGTGCGCAGGCGTGGCACAGTGCGGGGCATGTGCCGTGCCAGGTAGGAGAGGCTGGAAACTTGTGTGTGAGGATGGGCCGGTGTTTCCGCTTAATGGGCTGCAATGGTGATCTATAATTTTGATGAGTGTCTGACTGGAGACGATCATTTGATGGGTCAATCCTGGTTGAAATGGTTCATGAGGGCGTATGCCAAAGCATGATTTAGTCTTTATCCCAGCAGTAATGAATGCAGCGGGCAGCCTGGGGTTTACCCCCGATACCCACAGCCCGATCGATTGGTCCGCTTTTGGGGCATTCGTCACCAACCCAATCAGCCTTACCCCGCGCACGCCTGCGAATGGCAGGCGTTATATTGATTATCCGGGAGGTTTTCTGCTCCACACAGGCTATCCCAACCCAGGCTTACCACATGTCTGCCGCCGCTATGCCGGGCACTGGAGCCGATCCCCTGTGCCGATTATTGTTCACCTGCTGGCGCGGGGCACTGATGAGTTGGTGAAGATGGTGCAGCGTTTAGAGTACATGGAAGGCGTTAGTGGTCTGGAAGTGGGCATGGTCAGCGATGCAAGCGCAGACATGGTAGCAGCCTGCGCCCAGGCGGCTTCGGGTGAGCTGCCGGTGATCATGCAGCTGCCTATGGAACGATGCGCAGATTTGGCTGCCTCAGCTATCCAGGCAGGGGCAGTAGCAGTCAGCCTGGCAGCGCCGCGCGGGATGCTCTTAAGTGAGAATGGAGAATCAGTACAAGGCAGATTGTACGGACCGGCTATCCTGCCGATGGCAATGCGAGTGGTGCATGAGCTCGCCCAGCAGGGGATTCCCACCATTAGTGCGGGGGGCATCTATACCCGCCAGCAGGTGGATGCGCTGCTGGCAGCCGGTGCTATGGCGGCACAGCTAGATAGCTGCTTGTGGCGAGGGGCTGGATATAATTTGCTTGCGTGAAGCAGGATTTATTCAAATAATCAGGAATGATGCGTTTGTCATCCTATTTATCCGCTCCGCAATCAAACGTGCGCTATTTCATAAGAACGCCCGAGAAGGCGCACTTCATCACAGTGGGCGGCGAACGCCTTGCGCCAGGTTGGGTAGCAATTGTATCGGATACCGAACTCCTCACACGTCGCGCGTACGATTGGTGCGAGACGCGGGTAGTTCAGATGGCATATATGCGGCAGCAAGTGGTGTTCAACCTGGAAATTAAGCCCACCGATGTACCAACTTAACAACCGGTTGTGGGGTGCGAAGTCAGACGTCGCTTCAACCTGGTGTATCGCCCACTCCTTTTCGATGTGCGGCGGGTCGCCCACCGCTACAGGGAAGGCGGCATTGGGGTTGATGTGTGCGAGCTGGAAGACAACACCCATTACCACACCAACGGTTAGCATCACAATCAGGAAGCCAATCAGCACCTGCCACCATGGGAAGACCAGCAGTGGGAGGCCGAGCATAATCACGAAGTAGAACAGCTTGCCGGACCAGAAAGTAATCTTGTCCGCCGTCCTGAGCTTTGGGTAAATGTGATTGTCATCTGACTTGCCAAACAACACCATCATAAAGTCGCGCATGATGAAATCGAAGCCGATCAGGCTGTACACCGCCAGGAAGTACCAGATCTGGAACTTATGGTACGGCTTCCATGGTGCACGGGGTGTGAGGCGCATAAGACCGTAAGTCTCAACGTCGTCATCAAATCCGGCGATATTCGTGTAGGTGTGATGCCACACGTTATGCTTGACGCGCCAGCGAAACCCGCTCATACCCAACATCTCGGCACTGAGGCTAACCAGCCCATTGAGGCGTGAATTATCAGAGTAGCCACGGTGATTGGCATCATGCACGACGTTGAATCCGACTGAGGCGATGGCCATCGCCCACACCACGCATAAAACGACATTGACCAGGGGTGGAAAATGACCAAGAAGCAAAAGCAGATAAGTACCCAGCCACCAGGCTAGAGCGACCACAGTCTTGAGATACATGGCTGGTACGTCGCGAGCGGGTATGTGGTTGTCATGTAGATAGGTGTTGACACGCTCGTTTATCACCTTCCGGAAATCACTTTGCTGCGAAAAACGGAGACTTCTTATTGATATTTTTTCATTGATATCCGTAGAAGTAGACAATTCGACTCTCCTCATTTATAGCGATGTGTGTACGGCAGTTCGCGACTGCTTAGTTATTGAGTCGACCGCACCAGTAACAAGAATAGCACCCGTTATCCTGCTCTTAAGTCGACATAGCAGCATGAAAATAGCTCCTGTCAGCTGCTACAGACAGTCATTATTGTACTACTTCGCCTGGCATTGGAAAAAGCAAATGGTGACAGTGCCTGACAGGCATGTTTATAGAAATTGTGACCCAAATACCCTCCATCAGTAAGCTTATCTTATGCTATACTAGAATGTGATAATAAGGGTATTAAATATCCATATGCTTAGGAGAGGGAAATTATGAGCGAAATAGAATTCCAAGATAAAAAAACACCCAAAGTGCCCCTTGGGGGAGACTATTGGGAGGCAGATCCGGGCGTCCCTTTATGGGGATTTGCCGACCTGCATGCACATTTGATGGCCCATCTGGCATTCGGCGGGAACGCCTTTTGGGGTTTACCTTACGCCCCAGAACACCCCGGACCGGAGGGAATGGAGTATGCCCTGCCTTCCTGTGAGCCGATCCATGGTGGCTTGATTGATGTAAACCCGGAGTTTGGTCACCCAGCCGGGGGTGGCTGGCCTGATTTCATCATCTGGCCGCGCTTCACCACCCTGGTGCACCAGCAGGCTTACATTGATTGGCTCTACCGTGCCTATCAAGGTGGGCTACGGCTGATCTCCTGCCTGGCAGTTAACAACGAGCTTCTAGCGACCAAATCGGATCCTCGCCTGCTAACCGATGACCGCAGTGCCATCGCAACACAATTAGCTGCTATGAAAGCGATGGCCGAGTTTGTCGACAAACAGAATGGTGATTCTGGTGATGGTTGGCTACAAATTGCGTATTCGGCACAAGATGCCAGAAGGATTATCAGTGAGAATAAACTGGCAGTGATCCTGGGGGTGGAAGTGGACTCACTGGGCAACTGGCGCAAGGTGGAAGACCTGGAGGATGCCTGTCAGGGTGATTTAACCCAGGCCCGTATTTTAATTGGGGCTGAACTGGATTGGCTGTATTCCCTGGGAGTGCGTCAGATTACCCCCATACATCTATCCAATAATGCTTTCGGCGGTACGGCAATTTACATGCGCTTTCTTGAAACGATCAATGTGTTTAACACCGGAGAACACTGGGAGGTGGAAGATGCCTGGCAAACGGGCGTGCGCTACCGCCTGGACCATGATACCGATGTGGTTGAAGATGCTGAACGCATGGTGGCGATGAGTGGCGGGCGCAAACGCGCTATGCATCGCCATACTTTAATCGACCATATCCCTGGAGCTCGCAATTTGGCGGACGCAATTGAAGCGCCCAAAACGCGTGGTGGTCACGCAAATGTCCGTAGCCTGAATCAGTATGGGGTAATTCTCCTCAAGGAAATGATGAAACGCGGCATGATCATCGATGTTGACCACATGTCTGAAAAATCCACCGACGCAGCCCTGGATCTGGTGGAAGCACACCAATACCCGGTCATCACCTCCCACTCCTGGTTCCGAGATTTGTTGTACAGCTCGGATAACGAGTTCAATCCGGAGAAAGATAGTTTTAACACCAGTGACGTGCATAAGGTGGCTCATGAAGCCGGAAAGCGCGGCGACCAGATCGAGCGGATTGCCCGCCTGGGTGGGATGGTCTCTGCTATACTCAACCAGGGCGATATCGCCGGTCTGAGTCAGGCTATGCCAGAGCTTGCCGGTAAAATCAAAGCTCCATGTGCTGGCTCGAGCACAGCCTGGGCAGAAGCTTACTTATATGCCCTGGCTAAGACCGGGGGCAAGGGTGTCGCCATCGGTTCCGACATCAATGGTGCGGCAGGCTTGCCTGGGCCGCGCTTTGGAACCTTCGCCGCGTATGGGGCGCGCCATGACACATGCCGTGAGCCCAACCGGCGCGCCGAAATCGATAGTCAGTCCAATGGCGTAGCTTATAGCGAGCCAATCCGCGACTATCGTTGGCACCGCTTCGAACCCAGCGGATCAAGTGGATATGAAGAAGAAACCTGTGATATCTGGCACGCCATCGCCCAATATGCCGCTGGCTTCAACCCCTCGCTCCAGAAACACCCCAAAAGCGATTTTCCCGAGCTGAATATCCAGCAGTTGTTTGAGGCAGCAGACCTGTACCTCGATCAGGATTGGATCGATAACATTACGATGGGCTTCTGGATGGCCGACCAGGAAGTGCCACCTGACGCAGACCAGATTGCTGATTGGCGGCGCGAACAGCGGGCGGCATATTATGCTCGTCTGGGTTCCGTGATGAATGACGAAATAGACCTCGATGAGCGTACCCAGGCCCTGATGGAGAAAATCAAAGCCAGTTGGGAAAAATGGCAGCAAATGAGCGGAGATAATCGACCACTGACCCGCTCGACAGCGGGGGAGCGGCGCGACTTTGATATCAACATCGATGGCATGGCTCATTATGGCATGCTCCCCGATTTACTCCAGGACATGCGCAACGTCGGTCTGACTGCTGAAGATCTGGCACCGCTTTTCCGCTCAGCTTATGATTACGTTCAGATGTGGGAGAAATGCGAGCAACAGGCGGATCGGATTCGAGCAACATCTGACTGATTGGAACATGTCGCAATTTAAATATTGTGCCTGGTGGGATTGGGCACAGGATATTGATGCGAGGGAGTGATCATGGAAATCCTCAGGATCGACTCATCTGTCACCGCATTTATTCGTCCCGCGGAGGGTGCTAACGTTGGCCTGATCCACACCTCCGCGGGCATGATATTGATTGATACCACCTCCTCCCCGGCAGAAATCCAGGCATTGTTTGCGGCGGTGAACGCTTCGACGGATAAAGTGCGCCTGGTGGTCAACACCCATTCTCACAGCGATCACACCTGGGGCAACCAGCTATTCACCTGCCCCATCCTGGCACATCACCTGTGCCGAGAACAGATGCAGGCAAGCTTAAAGAACGAATGGAGCCCCCAAACACTCCAATCCAATATCACAGAAACGAAAAAAACGGATCCCAAGAAAGCTGAAGAACTCCACAAGGTGGTGGAAAGCTTAGCAATCAAAATCCCAGACCAGGTCTTCCAGGAACGCTTAGAAGGGGAATTGGGTGGGCTAAGGTACGAGCTGATTCATTTTGGTGGGCATACGCCTGACTTAGCTGTGGTATGGCTACCCGACACGCGGGTGCTCTTCGCCTCTGACCTGATATTTCATGGGCGTTACCCGTATATCTATGATGCAGATGTCCCAGCCTGGATTGAAGCATTGAACCGGCTATTGAAATTTGATGCACAAGTGATCATCCCGGGGCATGGAGTGAGGTGCGGGGAGGCTGAGATCCTCGCATTACGACAATATTTACAGACCACCTGGGATCTTGCTGCCGAGCATATCCGAATGGGTCACAGTGTGGATGAGGCATCCGCTGACCCGTCCTTCCCGATCTTTCCTGGGGAGAAGTACGAGCGCTTGCACAAGGCAAATATCCGCTATATGTACCAACAACAAACAAGATAACCTTCTGGTTATTAACTCTTGCTTGTTGGCACTTCTTTTCCTGTTAAGATGTAAAGGTTACGGATTGGCGGCGATAAAATCGAGGGCGTATTGAGCGTCTTGGTAGCCGGGGTGATATTCCAGCGCTTTCTGCCAATCTGCCACAGCTTCAAGCTTCTTTCCCAGTCGGTATTCTGCCCAACCATGCCAGAGCAGGGCTTCTTCCGAGTTGGGTGTACGTTCCAGGGCATAATCCGTCACTGCCAACAGCTCGGTGGTCATGGCAGCATGGAAATAGGCAAAAAAGGGACCAAACTGGTAGCGCAGCATACGTTGATACAACCCCAGGTTGCGGGCAGTATCATAGGCGCTAGCTGCCTCACCGTAACGTTCAAAATAAACCAGGTTGCTGCCCAGGTTGAACCACGCATAAGCATTTTTGGGTTGATCTGCAGTCTCAGCCTGGGAGATTTCCAGGGCGTGCTGGCGGTTGAGGTCGGGGTCCCAGTTATCACCCAGGACGGATTTCAGCACCCCCTCCTGAGCCGATGGATAGACTAACAGGTAAACCCGGTTGAAGATTTGCCAATAACTATCCAGGGTGGCAGCCGCGATGACCTGGTTGGGTCCGTGGAAACTATCCTGCCCGGTGAAGGTTTGGGCAGTCTCATCATAACCGGTCACCAGCAGGTAGTGCGCTGCCCACAGGTCGTCATTGGGCCAGTAAGGTGTGTCGAAGAAAAAGCTTTCTTCAATCATTACCGGGAAGCCGGCCGCGATGAGCTGTTTGAGCAGGCTAAGGTCACCGCCCACGCGGAACTCTGCCCCCAGCCAGCCGGCATGGGTGCGGACGAAATAGACCAGCTCCTCGGGGTTGACGTTGCGGTCTTCGACGATGGGCTTGACCAACTGGGCAATATTATCCTGGTTCCCTTCCCAGCCATAAAAACGCAGGTAAAGTGCCAGGGTAGCCGGTCCACAGTTATTCGCACCCTGCAGCTCCCAAAGTGGAGCTGGTAGCTCAACTTTCCCAGGGATGGGTGTTGGGCTGGGCAGGGCGGTGGCGGTCGGTGCGAAGGTGGCAGTAGGCTGATCGGGGACGAGGCTGGGAAGGCTCGTGGGGGTGGTGGTGACGGCCTGTGTAGCAACGATGGTCTCAGCTGCGGTTGGGAAAGGTTTGACCGGGTTGATTACCCCACGCAGGTAGGTCATGGCGATATCGATCCGCCAGCTTAGCCTGGCTTTGATGGGTGGTACTTGGTATGCAATTACAACGACCAATAACAGTATGATGATGACCAGAATACCCATGGTCAATAGCTTTTTAGCTTGGTTTTTAGACATAGGCGCAATTCTACCATCGGATGGATTGGTTTCGTGATTAGAAACGAGGGGTGCGAGGCAGTGTAAACTTATCGTATATTCATCATTGATAAAAAATCAGTCAGTTATAATATCGACATGAAGTATCACATTTGGACTGAAGGCTGCCAGATGAACGTGGCCGATTCGCAGCGTGTATCCTCAGCACTTGAGCGGATGGGATTAAGCTTTTCACGCACCGCAGAAGATGCCGATGTGATCGTTTTAAATACTTGCGTCGTACGCCAAAGCGCGGAGAATAAGGCTTATGGGCGTTTATATTCGCTCAAACCACTTAAGGAAGCACGCCCGAACCTGGTGATCAACCTGATGGGCTGCCTGGTGGGGGTAAAAGGGCATGAGAAGCTGCAAAAGCGCTTCCCATTTGTGGATGTGTTTTCCCCACCCTCTGATCCAGGCCCGTTGATCGCATACCTTACGCAGGAAGAAAGCCGGCTGCTGGAACACGCTGAGACGACCCGCCGGTTCGCCCTGATGGATGAGGATGTAAACATCGATTCGGCCCTACCCCTGCCTGCGGCCGAGCGGTGGAAGTTGGTTTCAGCCCATGTGCCGGTGGTGCTGGGTTGCTCGCATGCCTGCACATTCTGCATCATACCTTATCGGCGCGGTGTCGAGCGCAGCCGACCTGCCAATACCATCCTGGCGGAGGTGCGGGCTTTGGTGGGGCAGGGTGTGCGTGAGGTGACCTTCCTGGGGCAGATCGTCGACCGGTATGGCAAGGATATCCCGGAGAGTCCCAATCTATCTGGACTGCTGCGGATGGCAAGCGACATCGACGGTTTGGAGCGCATCCGATTTCTCACCTCCCACCCCAGCTGGATGGACGATGAATTACTGCAGGCAGTTGCGGAGCTC
This sequence comes from uncultured Chloroflexia bacterium, assembly GCA_963725685.1. Lineage (GTDB taxonomy): Bacteria > Chloroflexota > Anaerolineae > Anaerolineales > UBA4823 > FEB-25. The sequence goes on along the minus strand of CAVRYZ010000008.1, from coordinate 17,431 downwards.
CCCAAATTGATGCCGCACATTGAAGTGCCCGTCCAGGCTGGCGATGACCAGGTGCTGGCGGATATGCGGCGCGGTTACACATCCGATGATTATCGCCGCCTGGTAGATAAGATACGCCGACGTTTGAACGGATCTATGCCGGGTGTCTCGATTGCCACGGATATTATCGTGGGCTTCCCTGGAGAAACCGAAGCCCAGTTCCAGCATACTTATGATTTGCTGGAAGAGCTCAAACTGGATGTAGCCCATCTGGCACGCTATTCCACCCGCCCCGGGACGGTGGCAGACCGGCGTTTTGTGGATAACGTCCCTGAAGCTGAGAAAATGCGGCGTTTTCGTATTCTGGAAGAACAGCAGGAACGCATTGCGTCTGAGATTGCGGCACACTACCACGGTGAACAAGTGGATGTCCTTTTCGAAGAAAAGGTAAAGGGACGCTGGAAGGGACGTACATCCACCAACAAATTGGTCTTCATTGAAGCCGAGGACGACCTAACCGGGAAGGTTTTACCCGTTCGCATCACCTGGGCTGGACCATGGTCGATGCAGGGGGAGTCTCTCAGGCATGGAAGGGTGGGGAATCTATTGAACGATGTTGAAAAAATTCGCACCTGACTTAGATTAAGGAGGGGTTGCTGATAAAGGAGGGTTAAATCATACATCCCTGGAACTTTATCCCCCTTAGTTTCGTCTATTCATATGACCTTTATATAGGAGGATTTTATGTTCAAGAAAAGATTACGCCCATTTTTATTTATGGCCGGTGCTTTGCTCCTGCTAACTGCATGCAATTTTCCCGGCAATACCACTCAACCAACCCTCAGCCCTGATCTGATCTATACCGCCGCAGCACAGACTTTGACTGCGCAAGAAACCCAGGCAGCTCAAGGGACTCCTATCGTACTGCCCAGCCCAACCGCGGGCGGAGCCTCAGGAAGCCCCACTTCGCCAGTGGTGATCCTGCCGACCAATACGGCCTTACCGCCGACGAATACGGCTGTCCCAACCAACACACCCCTGCCCACCAACACACCCATACCCCCCACGGCAACTCCCATCCCCATCCCTTGTGACCGGGCGCAATTTGTCAAGGATGTGACGGTACCTGATAACACTGAAATCGCCACCGGCGCTACTTTTGTAAAAACCTGGCGGCTGAAGAACAATGGCTCATGCACCTGGACTTCAAGTTACAGCATGTATTTCTACAATGGGGATGCTATGAGCGGGCCTGCCTCGGCTCCAATTACCAATGGCACAGTGCCTCCTGGCAGCACGATCGATATCTCAGTGACCTTGATCGCCCCAACCACGACGGGTACTTATAAAGGTAACTGGCGCTTACGCAACACGGGTGGCACATCCTTTGGAATCGGTGACGGTGCCGACCAGAGCTTCTGGGTGCAGATCAAGGCGGTTTCTCCAACGCCCACTCCTTCACCGACCTCGTCATATACGCTCTCATATGACTTCATCGCCAAAGGCCCAGATGCACAGTGGCGTAATGCCACAACTAACCTCCCCTGGGGCGACCCCGACAATGATTCACCGGGCTTGGCTGTGAATGTTGCCAACGTCAAGATGGAAGACGGAAATACTTATGGTAGCTTGCTGGCAACTTATCCACAAAAAATTAATGATGGCATGATCCTGGGACTTTTCCCGGCATACACGATCCAGGCGAATGACCACCTGCGCACCAAGATCGGTTTGAGAGCAAACTGTGATTCTGGAAGCGTCAAATTCCAAATCCGATATATCGAAGGCCAATCAGAAGTTACCGTGGGCGAATGGCTGGAAAATTGTGATAATGCCCTGTCATCCCTGGACATTAACCTCTCGGCGTTGGTCGGTCACACCGTCCAGTTTGAACTGGTGGTGGTGGCGAACGGTCCATGGAACAATGACCTGTCCTTGTGGGTAGCTCCACGCATCGAAAGATAGTTTTTACACACCCGCCGGTGATTTAGGCCTAAAGTCATGGCGGCAGGATAACCGTGGTATCATAAACACGGCGCACCTGCCGCCATACCTTGTTAATCCTGGAGGTTACTAAAACACGCAAAGTTTACTTGCAGGAGTAGACCGGGGCATGAAAAATGCCCACTTTTCGAGGAGATATGATGAATAAGAAAGCAACCATACTTGTTATTGCGATTTTAACCATTCCCATGGTTTTGATCGGTTGCAGTGCCAGGGCAACTGCCTCACCCACCACCAACCCCGACCTGATCTATACCGCGGCAGCCCAAACTGCAGATGCCAGGCTGACCCAAATCTTTCAATCCACCCCATCGGTAACCCCTATCACACCCAGCCCGACGTTTGATGCAGTCCGGACGATGGCAGCCCAAACTGCCTCTGCCCTGCTCACCCAAATGGCTGGCCTGACCCCAACGACACAGGCGACGACAATATCCACCCCCATCCCAACCTCAGCCGGACCTTCTGGTGATCGGGCGATATTCGTTGCCGATGTAACCATCCCCGATGGCACTGTCATTGCTCCTGGGGCAGCCTTTACCAAAACATGGCGGCTGCAGAACGCAGGCACGTCATCTTGGACGACGTCCTATTCCTTTGTTTTTGTCAGCGGCGACCAAATGGGAACGATCAACTCAGTACCAATAGCACAATCTGTAGCGCCAGGTGCGCAGATCGATATTTCGGTTAATATGGTGGCCCCGGTCAATGCGGGTAGCTATCAGGGGTACTGGAAGATGAAAAATGCCTCCGGGTCGTTCTTCAATGATTCCGTTTACGTTTTGATTACGGTAGGTAGCGGAGGTGTGATCCCAACTGTGACCGCTGGAACCCCCGTTGGCTCCCAGACACCCACTTCCACCGGCATCCCCAGCAATCCCATCAGTGACCTGACATTTTCTGTGGACGAGGGCTCTTATACTGGACCATGCAGCGCAAACAATCCCCATCGCTTTAACTTTACCGCCACATTTACCCTCAACCAGGGTGCTACCCTGACCTATAGGCTGGATGCGAGCTCGGATACACCCGGTTTCGTCTTTGACCTACCTTCAGCACAAACCAGCACGTTCGGTCCGGGCACCTATACATTACCCTTCGCCCTAGACTTCACCAGTGACGGTACGGGACAGGTGTGGTTCCACGTTACTGCGCCAGTGGATGTAACCTCCAATCATGTCAGTTTTACCCTGGACTGCACACCCTAGGCAACCCTGAACTCAATAAAAAAAACATGTAGCGCAAGAGTCTTTCTTGCGCTACAATTCATTTAAGGTACCTGATGACCCTGACCCTGCTCCAAGGCATTAAAGACCAGGCTTATCAATTGGGATTTTCTCTGGTGGGAGTGACCTCAGCTGACCCTTTGCCCCATGCAGATGTCTTCAATTCCTGGTTGGATGATGGACGGCATGGGGAGATGAGTTACCTGAATACCCCACGCTCCCGGTTGTGCCGGGGACGCCCTGACCTGATCCTGCCTGCGTGCCGCTCAATGCTGGTGCTTGGCACACGTTATCCGGCGGCCTCACCTATGAGCGTATATATCAATAATGACCTGCACCCTCACGGAAGGATTGCCTCCTATGCCTGGGGAGAGGACTACCACGACGTCCTGCCGGGTCGTCTAAAAAGCCTGGTAACTTTCATCGAATTGCAGGTAGGGCGTGCTATCCCTAACCGCTGGTTTACCGATACGGGTCCCATCCTGGAACGTGAGCTGGCTCAGCGCGCCGGGCTTGGTTGGATCGGCAAGAATACCTGCCTGATTAACCCAGGCTACGGGTCATACTTTTTGTTGGCAGAGATCCTGCTGGGGATCGAGCTCGAGCCAGACCAACCCTTCATTCCCGACCGCTGCGGCACCTGCCGGCGTTGCATCCAGGAATGCCCGACGGGTTGCATCCTGCCTGATCGCACCCTGGACGCTCGCCGGTGTATCTCTTATCTGACGATCGAGCTAAAAGGGTCGATTCCGGCCGAGCTGCGTCCACTGATGGATGGATGGGTGTTTGGTTGCGATGTGTGCCAATCGGTCTGCCCATGGAACCATTTTGCGCCTGTCGAGGGCGAGCCGGCATTTAACCATAGCCTGACCCGACCCACCCCCGACTTGCAGGAGGAGATAACCCTCTCTGCCATTGATTTCAACCTGAAATATCGCCGCAGCCCACTCAGGCGGGCTAAACGCAGAGGATATTTACGTAATATTGCGATTGCACTTGGGAATTTACATGCTGATATCAATTTATCACCACTCAACGACGTATTGATGCATGAGCATGAGCCGATGGTACGGGCGCACGCTGCCTGGTCACTTGGGCAATTGCAATTGGAATCTGCCAGACATGCTCTGGAAAAGGCGGCTGAGGTTGAAAACGACCCGCTGGTAAAGTCAGAGATCCTGGCAGCTTTAACAGCGCACGATATGTGATATAAGGAATGATGCATACCTTGAAATTCATCCACCATTTGAAGACGATTACTGTGTTTTTATTCCTGTTCTGGTTTGGGGTGAGTGGCTGCCAGATCAGGAGCTCATCCGGGCCGCCAACTCTGCCGCCATATATTCCCATAAATACATCAACTCCCAGCCTTCCACCAGCACCCACACAAACACCCACTCCTACGTATGGAGTAATCGCACTTCCACTCATCATGCAGGCTGAGCAAAAGGTGAGCCCCTCTCCTGAAATTGTGAGCACTGCCACGTTGACTTCCACGGCTACTGTGGTCCCAACTGAGACTCCGACACAAGCACCTCCACCACAGATCACACTGCTCTTCACGGGGGTGATCGTGCCGGCGCGCTGCGTCCAGAGTGCCATCGATGCGCGCGGGGATGCTGAATACATCTACGCTGAGGTACGTGAAACCATTTCCAGCGCCGACCTGGCGGTGGGGACGTTGAATACCAGCTTAAGCGACTTATCGACCCATACCGGCTGTATCGAGACGTATGTGCTGGTGAGTGATTCACGCAGTGCCTTAGCGGCTGCCAACGCTGGTTTTGACATGATGAGCGTGGCTACCAACCACATCAAGAACTGTAACGGGGCAAGCTGCGGTGATAGTTACAACCGGGCATTTCTGGATACGCTGGATAACCTGCGCCTCAATAATATTCTCCCGGTAGGGGCGGGCGTGAACCAGGAAGATGCTTTGCAAACCGTGGTGGTGGAAGTCAAAGGGATTCGCTTTGGTTTCGTCTCGCTGGGGATGGTGGAGCCTATCGCATTTGCCGGGGAAGATTCACCTGGCATCGCACAGCTGACGGATGAAAACCTGAAAGCGGCGATTGCTAATGCACGCAGTGAAGCGGATGTGGTGATCGCCATGCCGCATTGGGGACCTGAAGACACCTCGGAACCCAACAGTTACCAGCTACACTTCGCACAGGTGGCGGTGGAAGCAGGGGCAGACGTGGTGGTGGGCAACCACACGCATGTGGTCCAGGCGATCCAACAAATTAATGGGATCGACGTGTTTTATGGGTTAGGGAATTTTGTCTTTGACCAGACCTGGGACCTGGCTCACCAACAGGGTGTGATGCTACAGTTAAATTTCGCAGGAGCGGAATATACAGGATACGATTTCATCCCCACCCACGTGGATGGGGATGGCACGGTGCACATCGCCGGCTCGGAAGAGGCAGCTGCGATCCTGGAACGGATCAACATTGCCAGTGAGATGCTTAAATAAGCCAGGTTTTGGCATAATATACAGGTAGAAGTTAAAGAAGGGTTCGCGGTATACTCACCTGACCAAAACGGGAGAATAAGACGATGTCAAATGACGACAAACTTACCACAATTATTATCTTTGGCGCCTCAGGAGACCTCACCTGGCGTAAATTGGTCCCAGCATTGTATAACAACGATATCAAAGGGCGCTTGGCTCAGGTCGGTCAAATTGTTGGTTTTGCCCGTCGTCCGTACACCGATGAAACCTTTCGGAGCCGCTTGCAGGAGGGCGTGTCGACCTTCACCCCTGAAAGCTTTGATCAAGGGCGTTGGGACGAATTCTCTTCCAAGCTGATTTACTTTCAGGGCAACCTGGACGTCCCCGAAGATTTTACGCGCCTGGGAGAGTTCCTGGCTCAGCGGGAAGGCAAGCCCACCAACCGGCTGTACTACCTTGCCACCGCTCCTGAACATTACATCCCGGTGGTCAATTGCCTGGGGCAGGCTGGTCTGGCGGCGCAAAATGAGAGCTGGCGCCGGATCATCGTCGAGAAACCCTTCGGTAAAGATCTCACCTCTGCCCGCGAGCTGAACAAAGTCTTGCACTCGGTCTTTGATGAAAGCCAGGTGTATCGCATCGATCACTACCTGGGCAAGGAAACGGCACAGAATATCCTGTTCTTCCGTTTTGCCAATACGGTTTACGAGCCCATCTGGAACCGGCGCTACGTGGATAACATCCAGATAACAGTGGCTGAGACGGTAGATATCGAGCACCGGGCGGATTACTATGACGGCGTGGGGGTGCTGCGCGATATGTTCCAGAACCACTTGCTGCAGCTGCTCTCGCTGGTGGCGATGGAACCCCCGGCTTCTTTCGAGGCGGATGCGGTGCGCAACGAAATCTTCAAGCTGTTGACCTCCATCCGGCCGGTGGCATTGACGGATACCGTGCGCGCCCAGTATGAGGGTTACCGCCTAACGGAGGGCGTAAATCCTGAATCTCAAACTCCGACTTATGCGGCGGTAAAGCTGTATATCGATAACTGGCGCTGGAAGGGTGTGCCATTCTTCCTGCGCTCAGGCAAGAGTCTGGCAAGTAAAACCTCCCAGGTCATCGTGGAGTTCCAACGACCGCCCCACCTGATGTTCCACCTGCCGGATGAATTCAAATTCACCCCCAATATTCTGTCACTTTGCATTCAGCCGGATGAAGGTATTCACCTGATGTTTCAAGCCAAAGTGCCTGATTCTGACCAGGACATGCGTTCGGTGGATATGGAATTCCAGTACCGTGAATCTTTCACCGGCGTTTTACCAGATGCTTATGAACGCTTGCTGTTAGAGGCTTTACGCGGTGATGCTTCCCTCTTCACCCGCTCGGATGGTATTGAAGCTGCCTGGAAACTGATTGATTCGATTGCCAGCGGTTGGGAAACGAACAATATCCCCGAGCTCTCGCTTTACCGGCGTGGGAGCTGGGGGCCTTCAGATGCGGCCGCACTCCTGGGGCATGACGGCAGGATTTGGCGCCTGGGCTGTGTGGGTGAATAACCCTTCAGCACACGCGATGATTGACCGAACTGTTTCAGTCTGATACACTCTAGCTATGTCACAATCTCTTTATCGAAAATGGCGCCCGTTCCACTGGGATCAGGTGATTGGTCAGGAGCACGTGGTGCAAACCTTACGAAACGCGGTTACGTCAGACCGGGTGGCGCATGCTTATTTATTTGCGGGTCCACGCGGCACCGGTAAGACCACCACGGCGCGCATCTTGGCAAAGGCAGTTAATTGCCTGGATAAAGATTTGGCTAACCGCCCTTGCAATAAATGTGCTCATTGTAAGGCAGTGAACCAGGGGCGTTTTCTAGATTTAATCGAGATCGATGCCGCCTCCAACACCAGCGTGGAGGATGTGCGCGACCTGCGGGACAAGATCAATTTCTCTCCCAACCAGGGCCGTTACAAGGTCTACATCGTTGATGAAGTGCACATGCTATCCACAGCGGCCTTCAATGCGCTGCTTAAAACCCTGGAAGAACCACCGGCCCATGCCATCTTCATCCTGGCGACCACCGAAGTGCACAAGATCCCGGCGACAGTGCTTTCACGCTGCCAGCGGCATGAATTTCGGCGCATCCCGGTGAAGGAAATCGTTGAAACCCTCCAAAAGCTGGCGGATGAAGAAAAAATCAAGGCCGAACCCGAAGCACTCAACCTGGTTGCCCGCCAGGCGACGGGGTCGATGCGAGATGCCATCTCATTGCTGGATCAGCTAGCTTCGGCAGGGAAAGTCATCAACTTGAAGTTGGCTCAGGATGTGTTAGGAACGGCTACCAGTCAGACGGTGCTTGAGGTGGTTGAAGCCATGCTCAAACGCCAATCTGCGCCGGGTTTGGAAGCTATCCACCGCAGCCTGGATTCCGGTTCCGACCCGCGCCAATTCGCCCGGCAAATTGTAGATTACCTGCGCAGCCTGTTGCTGGTGGCGATGGGCAATGCGTCGCAAGTGGAAGCTACCGCTGAGGTTCGCTCTCAAATGGCACGCCATGCCCAAGAGTTAACTGTGGTGGAGCTGCTCAGAGTGATCCAGGCCTTTAACCAGGCTGCCACCGAAACACGCAGCAGCTGGCAACCAGCCCTGCCCCTGGAAATGGCATTTATCGAAGCCATTTCGCTCGATGAATTATCTCAAGCGAATAAAAGCAGCCTGGTGTCACCGGCTGCACCACCCAGCTCTCCCAGCCCAGCGGCAAATAAGCCAGCCAACGCACCAGGTTCAGTAAAAGAAACCCGTACTGCACCCGCGGAAGCCAGGGAAATGAGCCCTGAAGACGCAATTACCAACCAGCGCCTGGACAAGAGCTGGAATTTAGTTCTGGCACAGCTGCGAAACCAAAACCCCAGCCTGTATGGGTTGGTTAATTCGGTCAGGTCACGCCTCCTGAAAGGCAGCAGCCTCACACTAGGCATTAGCAGTGATGCACTGAAATCGCGGCTGGAAGACCCTTCCAACCTTGAGCTGCTCCAAAGCGTGCTGAACAAGGTAATGGGCAAGGAAATCTATGTGCAGGTGGTGTTAACTTCCGCCACGAAGAGCACCCCTCCAGCGGAAGTGGATAATGACGGGATGGTTGCCTCAGCCTTGCGCGACCTGGGTGGTGAGATTGTAGATATTCAATGAGGTCAGGAGTAAATTATGTCTAAAAAATCGAAATTTCACCCTAATCTCCCCCAAAAAGGTGGACAAATGGGAATGATGCAGCAGCTCCAAAAGCTGCAGGAGCAGATGACTCAAGCGCAGGAACAATTGGCGCAGGAAACTGTGAATTATTCAGCCGGGGGAGGCGCAATCAAAGTAGTCATGACCGGTGACCAACACTGCCAGTCGGTGGAAATTGATCCAGAGCTGCTGAAAGATAGCGACGTCGAAATGCTGCAAGACCTGGTTCTGGCCGCGGTGAATGGTGCTTTGGACGCCTCGCGTACCCTGGCTTCCGAGAGATTGGGACCTTTGGCAGGAGGATTGCCCTTCTAGCCGCTCTGATGGAATAAGCGATGATCCTGCCTACACCAATCCAAAACCTGATCGATGCCTTCTCGCGCCTGCCTGGGATTGGTCCAAAGACTGCCTCCCGCCTGACTTTTTTCCTGTTGAACGCCCCGGAAGAAGTGGCGGAAGGGTTATCGGATGCCCTACACGACCTGAAAGCCAATACGGTTGACTGCCCAATCTGCTACAACGTCACCAGCGCCGGGCGGACGGAATGTGAGATTTGCGCCAGTACTGAGCGTGACCCGGGTATCGTGTGTGTGGTTGAAGAACCGCTGGATGTGTTGGCAATGGAGCGCACGGGTGGTTTTACCGGCCGGTATCATGTTCTAAGAGGCGTGCTGTCACCCATTGAAGGGGTAACTCCTGAAGACCTGACCATGCGGCAGCTGATTGAACGGGTCAAAGCTGGCGGCATCCAGGAGCTGATCCTGGCAACCAATCCGAGCATGGAAGGGGATGCCACCGCCATGTATATCCAACAGCAGCTCAACCTGCCGGGTGTGAAGGTAACTCGCCTGGCACGCGGCTTACCGATTGGGGGAGACCTGGAATATGCCGATCAGACCACCTTGCTGCGCGCCCTGATGGGGCGGCAGGAGATGGATTAAGCTCCTTGTTCTTACCAAAGTGTGACTGGAAATTATTTTTGGTGGAAGCAGCAAAATTTGAGCTGGTTTTTGGGCGAACAGGAGGTTATAGCTTATGCATCATACCCGTGATGAAGTAATCGAACGCACAATTCAGGAATTTGAGCTCCTTGATCATCTGGTCGCAGACTTATCCAACCAGGAATGGAATACACTGCTTCTCCGTCCGGAAACCAAAGATCCATGGACGGTGAAGGATGCCCTGGCGCATATTACCCATTGGAAAGCCGATGTAGCCAGGTCAGTCGGGGGACAGGTCCGCCCGCTCGAAGAGCGTGGGCTGGGGATAAACGAGGGAAACCATCTTATCTACCTGCGCTGGCACGATCGCTCACCACAAGAGGTTCTAGCCTGGCATAGGCAGGTTCAACAGGATGTGCTGGCAGCTCTGAGAGCGGCGCCTGACAAATGGTACAGCGGCAGGGAGCGCAGAGCGGAATGGCCGTATGACCTTGACGGTCACTCTACCTACCACCGGACCAGGGACATCGAACGAGCATTGAAGATGAGGAAATGAACCTGATCGGAGTATATATTGGCGGTTGTCTGACAATTGCTGTGCGTTTACCCTTGACAAAATAGTTATATAGTATAGAATCAAAGTTCGCTATAGATTACTTTCGTTCTCGCAGAAGTTTAGCAGAACACTTACAACCGAGCAAGACGCTCCTGCGTCAGAGACTAAAGTGTATACACTTCACAGTCTGGCGTGCCGATGTTGAGATTAACATCGGCAGTTTAGTCTCTCAACAGCCTTGACAGGCTCTGGTGGCAGTGATAAAATCCTGCCCGCTCGATTGAAGGAACCTTAACAACTGAAAAGTGATAGGAAATCAGCCAGTCGTTATTACGACAAAAACGCAGACTTTACGCATCGCAAGATGCATAATTTTTTTGCGGAGAGTTTGATCCTGGCTCAGGATAAACGCTGGCGGCGTGCCTAATACATGCAAGTCGAACGAGGAGTCTTTGTAGTAATACTTGGACTTCCTAGTGGCGAATGGGTGAGTAACGCGTTGGTGACCTGCCCCAAAGAGAGGAATAACTCCGGGAAACTGGAGCTAATACCTCATGTGGTTACCAGGGTTAGAGGCCTGGCAACTGAAGGAGTAATCCACTTTGGGAGGGACCTGCGTCCCATCAGCTTGTTGGCAGGGTAACGGCCTACCAAGGCTACGACGGGTAGGGGGCCTGAGAGGGTGGCCCCCCACACTGGCACTGAAACACGGGCCAGACACCTACGGGTGGCAGCAGTAGGGAATATTGCACAATGGGCGAAAGCCTGATGCAGCAACGCCGCGTGAACGATGAAGACCTTCGGGTTGTAAAGTTCTTTTCTGAAGGACGAGGAAGGACGGTACTTCAGGAATAAGGATCGGCTAACTACGTGCCAGCAGCCGCGGTAATACGTAGGATCCGAGCGTTATCCGAATTTACTGGGCGTAAAGCGTGTGCAGGCGGTTTGGTAAGTTGGATGTGAAAGCTCCCGGCTCAACTGGGAGAGGCCGTTCAAAACTACCAGACTAGAGGACGGTAGAGGGAGGTAGAATTCCCGGTGTAGTAGTGAAATGCGTAGATATCGGGAGGAATACCAGTGGCGAAGGCGGCCTCCTGGACCGTTCCTGACGCTCAGACACGAAAGCTAGGGGAGCGAACGGGATTAGAAACCCCGGTAGTCCTAGCTGTAAACGATGCAAACTTGGTGTTGGTGGGGTAAAATCCGCCGGTGCCGAAGCTAACGCGATAAGTTTGCCGCCTGGGGACTACGGCCGCAAGGTTAAAACTCAAAGGAATTGACGGGGCCCCGCACAAGCAGCGGAGCGTGTGGTTTAATTCGTTGCTACGCGAAAAACCTTACCCGGGTTTGACATATAGGTAGTAGGGATTCGAGAGATGACCGACCCTTCGGGGAGCCTATACAGGTGCTGCATGGCTGTCGTCAGCTCGTGCCGTGAGGTGTCCGGTTAAGTCCGGTAACGAGCGCAACCCTCGGTGTATGTTACAAGTGTCATACACGACTGCCGGTATCAAGCCGGAGGAAGGCGGGGATGACGTCAAGTCAGCATGGCCTTTATATCCGGGGCTACACACACGCTACAATGGCCAATACAATGGGTCGCAAAGCCGCGAGGTGGAGCCAATCCCCAAAATTGGTCTCAGTTCAGATTGCAGGCTGCAACCCGCCTGCATGAAGCCGGAGTTGCTAGTAAACGCGCGTCAGCATTAGTGCGTTGAATACGTTCCCGGGGCTTGTACACACCGCCCGTCACGTCATGGGAGCTGGTAACACCTGAAGCCGGTATCCTAACCCGTAAGGGAGGGAGCTGTCGAAGGTGGGACTGGTGACTGGGACGAAGTCGTAACAAGGTAGGTGTACCGGAAGGTGCGCCTGGATCACCTCCTTTCTAGAGTTGTGAGTTTTTACCTAACAGTAAAAGCTCTACTCAACCCGGAGCAGGCTTCAGAACCTGTTTCGGTGCAAGACTCGCATGCGGTTGCGAGGCGTAATAACTTTTGAAAGATTTCCTGTCACTTCTCAGTTGCTAAGGGTCCGGCTGACTGGGCCTGTAGCTCAGCTGGTTAGAGCACTGTGCTGATAACGCAGGGGTCACTGGTTCGACTCCAGTCAGGCCCACTACCTTACCAGTAGGAATGACTGGGGATGTAGCTCAGTTGGGAGAGCGCCGCCTTTGCAAGGCGGAAGTCACGGGTTCGAGTCCCGTCATCTCCACAGGGCCACCCTAGAATGAGGTGTACTTGCGTTTAGAAATCGTAGCTAAGACATAAGATCCATTTTTGAGCCATCGATTGGGGTAATTCGCGACCCGGCGGTGAGCTGGGTCGCTTTGTCTCTACAACAGATGGATTGACCCTTGAAGGGTGCTCCGGATGGAAGATAAGATTCGGGAACACCTCTCAGCGATCAATCGCTGAAAGCCGAAAGGCTTGTACCTTACCAACCGAATAGTGATTTATATCAAATCATGCGTAATGCGACAGAGAGAGAAATAAAAAGTAATAAATAGTAATAAATCGAAAAGTTTCGATTTCTCCGCATCACGTGATTAAGCTACTAAGAGTTTACGGTGGATGCCTTGGCGTCAAATGCCGATGAAGGACGTGGGACACTGCGATAAGCCTCGGGGAGCCGTGTACAGGCGCCGATCCGGGGATGTCCGAATAGGGAAACCTGCCGTTGCGAACCAACGGCATCTCTCAGTTGAATATATAGATTGGGAGAAGGGAACCTGGGGAACTGAAACATCTAAGTACCCAGAGGAAAAGAAATAATTCCCCTAGTAGTGGCGAGCGAACGGGGAACAGCCCAAACCGAACTGGCTTGCTGGTTCGGGGTTGTAGGGCCTGGCACATAGAAGTTACAAATCGCTCGGTTAACAGAAAGGTGTGGGACAGCCTACCAAAGAAGGTAACAGTCCTGTATGTAAAAGCTGAGCGACTTCTGCCAGGTACCTGAGTACCACTGGGCACGCTAATCCAGTGGGAAGCTGGGAAGTCCACTTTCCAAGGCTAAATACGTTTGACGACCGATAGTGAACAAGTACCGCGAGGGAAAGGTGAAAAGCACCCCGATAAGGGGAGTGAAATAGATCCTGAAACCGTAAACTTACAAGCAGTCGAAGGGCTAATGGCGGGTCTGTGCGCCGGTGAAAGCCGGATGCGCGCCGCTATGCCTGACGGCGTGCCTTTTGGAGAATGAGCCTGCGAGTTAATCTTTGTGGCAAGGTTAAGGGAGTGACACCCGAAGCCGTAGCGAAAGCGAGTCTGAATAGGGCGTACAGTCGCAAGGATTAGACACGAAACCGGATGAGCTACCCATGGCCAGGGTGAAACGAGTCTAACCACTCGTGGAGGCCCGAACCTACTAATGTTACAAAATTAGGGGATGAGCTGTGGGTAGGGGTGATATGCCAAACGAATTCGGAGATAGCTTGTTCTCCCCGAAATAGCTTTAGGGCTAGCGTCATGTGTTCAGTATTGGAGGTAGAGCACTGGATGGGCTATGGGGCTTACTGCTTACAGAACCCAACCAAACTCCGAATGCCAATACTCCAGAACATGGCAGTCGGACTCCGGGAGATGAGTTTCGGGGTCGAAAGGGAATCAGCCCAGATCAACAGCTAAGGTCCTAAAGTCCAGGCTAAGTGGGAAACGATGTGAGATTACTCGGACAACCAGGAGGTTGGCTCAGAAGCAGCCATCCTTTAAAGAGTGCGTAATAGCTCACTGGTCAAGTGGTCTTGCGCGGAAAATTTAACGGGGCTAAGCCTGGCACCGAAGCTTTGGGTTTCAGTCTTTGACTGGAACGGTAGGGGAGCGTTCTGCCAGCAGTGAAGGTCGACTGTAAAGACGGCTGGAGCGGGCAGAAGTGAGAATGCAGGCATGAGTAGCGTAAAACACGTGAGAACCGTGTTCGCCGTAAGTCTAAGGTTTCCGACGCCAGGTCAGTCCGCGTCGGGTTAGTCGGTCCTTAGCCGAGGCCGTGAGGCGTAGGTGATGGACATCCGGTCAACATTCCGGAACCACCTTTGATGAGTGATGAGGGGACGCAGTGAGGTAGACCAGCCTGCGATTGGTTGTGCAGGTGTAAGCGTGTAGGCGTTGAGGTCCGGCGAAAACGGACTGAGCTGAGGCGCGAATACGAGCCCTTGAGGCGGAAGTGGTTAAGCCTTGCTGCCGAGAAAAGCCTCTAAGCGTTGATTCAAAGGTGTCCGTACCGCAAACCGACACTGGTAGACGGGTAGAGTATACCAAGGCGAACGGGAGAACCCTCGTTAAGGAACTAGGCAATTTAGCCCCGTAACTTCGGGATAAGGGGTGCCTCCTGATGTGAAAGTCATACGATTGGAGCATTGGGAGGTCGCAGTGAAATGGTTCTAGTGACTGGTTAACAAAACCACAGGTCTCTGCAAAGCCGTAAGGCGATGTATAGGGGCTGACACCTGCCCAGTGCTGGAAGGTTAAAGGGAGGGGTTAGGCGCAAGCCGAAGCTCTGAACTGAAGCCCCAGTGAACGGCGGCCGTAACTATAACGGTCCTAAGGTAGCGAAATTCCTTGTCGGGTAAGTTCCGACCCGCACGAACGGTGTAACAACTGGAACAGTGTCTCAACGAGGGACCCGGTGAAATTGAAATACGAGTGAAGATGCTCGTTACCCGCAGCAGGACAAAAAGACCCCGTGGAGCTTTACTGCATCTTGGCATTGAGTTTGGGCATTATTTGTGTAGCATAGGTGGGAGACTTTGAAGCTGGGGCGCTAGCCTCGGTGGAGTCACCAATGAAATACCACCCTGATGATGTTTAGACCCTAACCCCATTCCGTAATCCGGATGGGGGACCGTGCCAGGTGGGCAGTTTGACTGGGGCGGTCGCCTCCTAAAAAGTAACGGAGGCGCCCAAAGGTTCCCTCAGGCTGAATGGAAACCAGCCGTAGAGTGTAAAGGCATAAGGGAGCTTGACTGCAAGACCAACGCGTCGAGCAGAGGCGAAAGCCGGGCTTAGTGATCCCACGGTACTGTGTGGAAGGGCCGTGGCTTACCGGACAAAAGCTACCCCGGGGATAACAGGCTGGTGAGGCCCAAGAGTTCATATCGACGGCCTCGCTCGGCACCTCGATGTCGGCTCATCGCATCCTGGGGCTGGATAAGGTCCCAAGGGTTGGGCTGTTCGCCCATTAAAGCGATACGCGAGCTGGGTTCAGACCGTCGTGAGACAGGTCGGTCTCTATCCGCTGTGGGCGCAAGGGATTTGAGAGGATCTGCCCCTAGTACGAGAGGACCGGGGTGGACGGACCTCTGGTGTGCCAGTTGTCTTGCCAAAGGCATCGCTGGGTAGCTAAGTCCGGCAGAGATAACCGCTGAAAGCATCTAAGTGGGAAACTCGCCTCAAGATTAGATCCCTCGTCCCATTAAGGGAGTAAGGCCGCAGGCAGACTACCTGCTTTGATAGGCAGCATGTGTAAGCGCAGTAATGCGTTCAGCTAAGCTGTACTAATGGCCGAGGGCTTAATCACGTGGTACGGAGAACTCGACACTTTTCGTACTTCGAAAATCGCACATACATGGATATAAATCATTATTCGTTGGTATCTTAACATAGAGCTATAGAGTCTCTTGGTGATTGGAGCGACAGGGGTACACCCGGCCACATCCCGAACCCGATCGTTAAGCCTGTCAGCGCCGATGGTACTTGGTGGGTAACTGCCTGGGAGAGTAGGTCATTGCCAAGAGACTTTATTGTTTTAAATCACTGATGTTACAATTAACTATGCAGACAATCTTTGCTCCCTACCTGTTCATGGGTAAGGGAGTTTTTATATTAAAGGTGACACCCCCTGTATTCCCCGATGACCGACCCGATCGTAGTAAACTCGCGCTGGTTCGCCGACATGATTGGCAACCGGATGGACCTGGCCCGGGAGCACCTGTCAAAGGATGCCTATAAGGCAGCAGAAGCGCGCGGGCGGGAGGGTGACGTCTTCGAGGTGCTGGGCAGGTTGGAGAAAGAAATCGAATTCATGGGGTACGAGCTTGCGAACCGTCTTCATTAAATTGACAGAAACCCATACTTCGATTAAAATCCTTGTCGACGTTGAGGAATCGCTCTTTGGATGGATGGTGAACCTACACGATTATCGATGACTGAACACAGGATTGTATTCAACACCTGGCTCGGCTGAGAGCGTCAACGTCAGCCGGGTTTTTTTGTCCTTGTATCCGGCAGCCAGGATTTTTGAACGAGCAAGGAGGTGATATAGTTGACCACGGTAAATCTACGCCCGAACGAGTCGCAAGACGCGCTGCTCAAACGCTTTCGCAAGAAAGTCGCCAAAAGCGGTATCTTGAGCACGGTCCGCCGCAAGCGCTGGTTCGTTTCGAAAAGTGAGTTACGCCGCATTCAAAAGAAGAAAGCCATTCGCCGCATCAGGCGAAAGGAACGCCCAGACATGGAGTGAGCTCGTTCGAGTGAAAGGTTCCGCCGCTTATTAGCTGCCGTGAACCTGGTAATCTGGAGGCATGCATGACGAAAGAGGAAGATAAGATTGTCGTCGAAGGCACGGTTATTGAAGCCCTGCCAGGGACGCAATTTAAAGTACGCCTGGAGACGGGGCATGAAGTCCTGGCATACCTCTCTGGGAAGATGCGCAAGTACTATATCCGCATCCTGCTCGGAGATAGTGTGCGGGTGGAGATGTCACCCTACGATCTCACGCGTGGCCGCATCGTTTATCGTCACAAGAAGAACCGCGAAGGTGAGCCCGAAGTCGAATAACCTGCATGCCGAGCTAGCATAAATAAAATAAGAGCGGGCGATTTGCGCCCGCTCTTTTCTATTCATCTAATTCATCAACAACCAGGAATTGATTAGCTCAAATCGGCGTTGAAAGAGTTGAGCACCTTCATATAATTAGCACGCTCGAAAGCGGCTGGCTCTGCCACCGCTCCCTGGCTCATGCTGCCGCGCATCTGTTGCACCGACACATACTCGTGCGCGGTCATCCATGCTTCCATCCCGTTCAGGATCTGCTGAATGGCCACAGT
>CAVRYZ010000007.1:0-173563 GCA_963725685.1 uncultured Chloroflexia bacterium | reverse complement strand
TAACTACTCACCCCTCCTCAAAATTCGCGAAATCTGGTAAGATGCGCGTGTGAGTAAAACAGATCTTGAGTCATTTTCGAAAGAAGAATTAATCCAACTGATTTTGGTGCTTCAAGATGAAATTGAGGCGTTGAAATTAAAGTTTGAGAAAAACCAAAAACCACCCACTTCATCGAAGAACTCCTCTCAACCACCATCGCGTGATCAAAAAGGCAACTTACCAGCCAATCGACGAAGACATCGACATGGACCGCCTGTTGGACACGAGAAGCATGTGCGCAAGTTTGTGGTTCAACCTGATCAGACCATTGAGCTACATGCGAAGTCATGTTGTAAATGTGAGGCTAACTTGAGCAACGAAGGTGGTCGCCTGGTGGAGGTGAACCAGATCACTGAGCTGCCTCCTGCGCCTGCCCAGGTGATAGAAGTACGGCAGTATGCCGTGACCTGTCCGCAATGCGGTGCCACCCAGGTTGAAGAACCACCGGCTGGGATGGAGATGAGCCGCAGGTTCGGAAGCAGGCTGGAAGCGACGGTGGTGTACTACCGGCAAGAACAGCACATGAGCTATGCCCGCACACAGAAAGCATTGTACGACTTGCATCAGGTGGAAATCAGCCAGGGCGGGATCGATGAGATCATGAAACGGGCCGGGAAGAGGGCTATTGGTCAGATCGAGCGGATCCAGTACAGCATTCGCCAAAGCCAGGTAATCCATTGCGATGAGACTAGCAACCGGATTGACGGGGCGAATGCCTGGGAATGGGTTTTCTGTACTCTCAAAAGTGTCTTGCATGTCATCCGTCGTAACCGCAGTGCTGAAGTGATTCAAGATATCATGGGTGAAACTCAGGCAGAAGTGTGGGTGAGCGATTGTTATGGGGGTCAGCTAAAAGCCCCTGCCGGGCAACGCCAGCTGTGTATGGCCCATCAAATGCGTGCCTTGCAACATGTTGTGGATGCCCTTCCTCGTTTCACTTGGGCAAAAGCCATGCAAGCGCTTTTTCGATATGCCATCAATCTACATCACCAACGCAGCCAGATTTCTTCAGAACAATTCTTGACACGTGTAGCTCGAGTTGAGCGCACTTGTGACAGATTGCTACATCAGGACTTGGCACCACCCGATGCGCAAAAATTGCAGCGCCGTTATCGCAAATACCGCTCATGCCTGTTTGTATTCTTGTATCGGACCGATGTTGAGCCAACCAATAACGTAGCTGAACGGGCTTTACGTCACTCAGTCGTCCATCGTAAGGTTACCGGAGGATTTCGCTCCCAGTGGGGCACAAAGACCTATGCAGCATTGGCATCGGTCATTGACACGGCTGAATTGAATGGAATGCGATCATTTGATACGATCCTGTCCCTTTTTGGACCGTCTTCCATCCCAATTCCTGTCTCTGGTGAGTAGTTACCTACAAGGGGTTTATGAAAACTCGTGAATTTTTTAAGGTTTCTAATGTGGGGAAGTGGGAAAACGGATTCGATAACGGATTAGCGGATAAATCATTCTAAATCCGGAGGTTGAAACCCCGGCAATTGTAAACACAATATCCGCAATTCTAATTAAAACCAGTTCCGCTTCTTAGCTTCATCAATAATTATCTGGAAGTCTTTGGCTGGTACTAAGGTAGCAAATTGGCCAAAAACCCATTTACCTTTAGTTCTACCAATTTTACCGATGATATAGTAGCACAATCTCAATTCTCTTTCTTTTGGATTATCTTCAAACTGAACCAGTTGCAGATAGATCACCTTATGGGGATTTGAACTCTGCTTCTTGTAAATTTCATCTATAATTTTGAAATTCCTAACTTTTTTATCTGGAAAAACGAGTTTTCCCAATTTACCTATATTGTTGGGCCATCCCTCTGATGTAAATTTATTCATCATTTATTACTCTCCTAAATATGGAATATTAAGAATAAAAAGAAATCACACTAATTAGATCTGTGCGGGAGGTGTTTTAGACAACATTATTACGCCCAATAGGAGTCGATCATTTCGGCTTGCTGGAGAACAGTCTGAGTGGCTTTTTCCTGCTTATCGGGCGGGAACTGTGAATTGCTATACTTCTTCATTCCTTTACTTTGTAATGTTATAACATTATATATTTGCATACCACTCATGATCGATAGATATCTGTTCAATTTCAACTTTCTTCGTTATTACACCCAACGAGAGTTGCTTCAATTTTTCTACAAGTTGATCTCCATCTACCAAGTCGATTGCAGGTGCACCATCCCGTGTGGCTTCTTTTATCGCCTCTTTTGTAAAAGTCCCCATAGTAATGAATAACCCTTTATCTGCCCGTCCAACCATTGCACCTCTAAAATCTCTGATTTGGTTTGCACCAACAGCATTTTTCCATTTTTTACATTGGAAGATAACATTGAAACTTATCAATCCTCCCAATCGTAAAATCCCTTGTCCATCAATTCCCCCATCACCAGATCTTCCAGTTACTTCGACATGAATAAAACCTGATTCCCTCAATAATCGCTGTACTAATCTTTCAAATCCTGCCGCGGACATACTATGGATTACTCCTAATAGTTCCTCTTGCCATTCAACGTCCTTATTTGGTTCTTCTTCAGCAGCAGTCTCTTTCTCTTTTTTTATCAGTTCACGTACAACCTTTACAACATCTTTTTTATTGATACTTTCTAGAGATGTTCCTTTCACTGTTAATGCCCAAATACCACGAGATGAGTTTTCGATCAACCCATATTTTTTTAAGTAAGTCCGCGTCCACATTAATCTATATTCAATCTCAGTCATTCCACCTTTGGAGGGATTATGAAGAATATCCAGTTGTTCGGAAGGAACTTGAGCAATTTCAAATACCTTGGAATTTATTTCTTCATTAGATCCGGAGCCTCCAAGCTCTTTAAGTGCTTTAAGGACTGGATTCATAAGGTCATCATATTGGAGTTCAATGCTTGTCATTCTAATGATCCCTCACTATTGATAAAGCTGTTGTAGTATAGACAATTCTTCATTCGACCACATCTGAGGAAGTAAAAAGACAAGTTGCACCTTGATCTTGCCTACCCTCCTTCCACTAGTTTGATTTCCTCATCTGTCAAGCCATAGAGCTGGTAGACCAGGACGTCAATCTGGTGATCAGTTACCTCAATTTGACGTTTTATCATTTCTTTATCTTGCGGGGAAGACGCGCTTGAAAGCCTCATTTGGTAAGCTAATATTTGTTCTACAAGTAAGACCATTTTGTCGTGATATGTTTTTTCAATTGATTTTGAAAAGTTAATTGGTCTGATTGGTAGTCTTTCCACATAAATTAACTTAATTTCGGCAAACACTTTCCCTACCATTTGTGGGTTTTGAATCTCAAATAATCTTTGCAATAATTTTGAATTTAATAGACCTAATAAATACTCATAACTTATTTCTTTTTGACCTTTAGTATTGAGTTTTATAACATGGCAAGAATTAACACATATCGCACTATTGTACTCAATGCATGATTTTAACTTATCGTCGGTTCTCCTAATCAATAATTTCGGACTTTCAAACAAATCTATTGACCGAGGTGCTGCAAGCCAAGGGCCATAATTCACAAATTCATTTTCTGAACGAATTGAATATCGATTAATGTATCCTCCCCTAATTAATGGAAACCAACTATCTGATACCTTATCTTTTTTGGTGAAGGGCTTTTCTATAAGGGTTTTATTAGTTTGAGGCGGGATTCCTTTTCCTATTTCATATAATTTAACTCCCGCTTTCGCCGTTGTAAAATTTGACATAGCTGGAAATACTTTTAGTTTATTAAGCAACTGTATATTATCTTGACTGTTTCTGTAGTCAATCTTAAATAAATTATTATGCAAGAAATCGCCGATATATCTCCTATGCTGATCACCATTTATTAAAATCAGTACAACATTGTCCTCATTACTACTACCAATTTCTGCAATAAAAACAACTGTATCAACAATTGCATCCTTAAATGCCCACCCTGTTTGATAAAGTTCAGTTAGTATATTATTTTTCAAGAACCATAATCTAAAACTATCGCAAGACTCAAGATCGCAAAATGTATTTGGAACAACAAATCCAATTTTGCCATTTTGCTTAAGAAGGTGATGTGCTTTTAGAATGAATAAGCAATAACTATCAGGAAATTTCTTTGCTTCCGTGAATTTAGAAAGTAAATACTCTATATCACGTGACAAATCAGCCCCATACGGTGGGTTGCCGATGATGACATCGAATCCACCGGATGAAGCAAATACTTCGGCAAATTCCCTGTGCCAGTCGAAGGCATTGATACGATATTGCTCTTCCGTGTTGATAAAAGTAGACTGTTTCGCGGTGTAAAAATCAGGCCCGATAAGGGAGTTACCACACTTGATGTTATGTGCCAGATTGGGGAGGGCGCGCTCACGGAACATACTGAGCTGTTTCCCAATCGACTCTTCGCTTTCACCTTCCAGCACCTTGAGCAGGAGGGAGAGCTTGGTGACTTCAACCGCCTGGGAATCGATATCCACGCCGTAGATATGGTCGAGCAGGATGCGCTTACGCTCGGAGGTGGTCAGCTTCCATAGAACACCATCAGGGGCGGATATTTGATAGATCCTGGGAGAGGCTCCTTTGGACCACTTCTCAGGCTCGAGGGTGTACCCACTCAGGTACCAATCCAACAGATACTGGTAGGCACCTATCAGGAAGGAACCGGAACCGCAGGACATATCCAAGACACGAATGGGAGTGCCCCTGCCCACACCCATCTGACCGAGGGCTTTGCCTTCCAGGAGCTTACCCAGGGTGTTCTTGACGATGTAATCGACAATGAAGGTGGGGGTGTAGAAAACCCCGCCGGCTTT
Source organism: uncultured Chloroflexia bacterium (assembly GCA_963725685.1). Lineage (GTDB taxonomy): Bacteria > Chloroflexota > Anaerolineae > Anaerolineales > UBA4823 > FEB-25. The sequence goes on along the minus strand of CAVRYZ010000007.1, from coordinate 168,707 downwards.
CTTGACTTCGGGCTTGTCTTCCACCACGGCACGGTGACCAGCGGTGAGGCGGATGACCTTGCCGAGAAAACGCTCATACACCTGACCGAGGATATCGGCAGGCAGGACGGAGAACTCGTAGGGGCTATCGGGATAGTAGAGCTTAGCAAGGATATCCTTGAGCGGTTTATCGTCCAGCACCAAGTTGGGGGTGAGCGTATCGGGTGCATCCCCTTCACCAGGCTCGGGATGGAAGTGAAACAGACCGGAGTTATAGCGCTCGTCAGCCTTGTGGAACAGCTGGCACAGACGGGCGTAGGTATCACCGCCGTTGAGCAGTGACTGCAATTGACTATAGAACTCGATGTGCCGGTCCTCACAGATACGCAGGAAGATCAGGCGGTCGATGGTCATCTGGACGGCGTAATTCAGGTCACGCTGGCTGAGGGTGGGGTTACGCAGGGCGATGTTATGCGCCAAAAGATCGCGCCAGCGCTCAATCTCCGACAGGAAGGCATCGTCCACCTCGGCAGTGCCGTGTTTCCCTGCGGCGGTCTCGGCAAACTGGTCGAAAGAGCCTTTGAGAACCGCCGGTTTGGAGAAAATTGCGTAAAGCTCGTCCCAATGGGAAGGATAATCACGATAGGTGAGCAGCATGATGCGCCCGTTGGAGGCCTTATCGGATTTATCGGGCTTGGGGCGACAATCATAGACAGCGAACTCTTCGAAATCGGTGAGGAGGGAGAGGGGCAGGTGAGCACTCCAGGCATAGCGGCGCAGCTGGTAGGCGGGGGAGATTTCATCCTTCAGGTTGACGGAAGGCTTCTTGGCTTCGACGAAGAACTTGCGGGTGCCGCCGATGCGGAAGGCATAATCGGGGGCTTTGGTGCCACCAGCGACCTTGATGGAGTCTTCGTAGATGACGTCCTTATAGGCGTAGGCGATACCCTGCCGGTTGTAGACGTCCCAACCGAGGGCATCGAAGAAGGGTTCGATGAATTCATTGCGGGCCTGGGCTTCGTTGTAGTCGGAAGAACGGTAAGATGTAAGCTGGTTGTGGAACTGGTCGATTAATTGGAGGAGGGAATCGGGTATAGGCATGAGGTTGTTAAGAATAATATACACCCCATTGAGGTAGAAGGCAAATAAATGTCTGAACCATGATTTATTTGATTAGATGATGGGCATGATTAGAGCGAGGAGCATCATCATGTAATCATAAAATCATTCTAATCATAGTTGAAGACAATGAAGACCGGGATCAACCCCCTTCAGGTACAGCGGGGGCAGGCTGATCCCGGCAATAAAGTGATCAAGAACGGCGCTCGCCGAGCGCCCCTACAAAACCAACCCGACATAGGCGGGGTTTGGTGTTCCTCATGGCGTTGGGTACAACCCCCCAGTGAGGAAGAATGTCGGAACCATGATTTATTTGATTAGATGATGGGCATGATTTGAGCAAAGGGAATAAGCATGGTAATCATCATCCCCCCGCTGATCATGGTAATCATGGTTGAAGACAATGAAGACCGGGATCAACCCCCTTCAGGTGCAGCGGGGGCAGGCTGATCCCGGCAATAAAAGATATGATCAAGAATGGCGCTCGCCGAGCGCCCCTACACGGAAAATGATGGAACCTTCACTAATTAAATAAAAACATCCCCCTTTACCTGCGCAGCAGCCCCTGAGTGGATTTGACCTACAGGCCTCTGACCAGGCAAGCTATGAGCAAGAGGGCGGCTGATGCAAAGGCCAGCCAGAAGTCATACGGGGTGAGGGCAGAGATGGTATTGGTGAACCCAAGCAGTGCCAGCACCAGCAGCGCCAGGGCGACGAACCAGGTGATATTTTTGGGTGGGGTTAATTTCATTTTATGGCTCCTTGGGTGGATGAGGTAAGTTGTAGGCGGGTGGAAAAGCCCACCTGCTTAATGAGGTTAACCCCGCAAGCGGGTGCAAGATGTGGATCAGGTTTTAGTCTTCGAGAATAAAGGTTACCTTCATCTGGACGCGATACTCGGTGATCTGCCCGTTGCCATCGATGACGACTTCCTGGTTTTCGATCCAGGCACCCCGGACATTATTTAGCGTTTTTTGAGCGTGTGCAACGCCTACCTTGATGGCATCATCGAAACTCTTGGTTGAAGAGGCTTTGATTTCTGTGACCCGTGCGACTGACATTGGAGAGCTCCTTTCGATTGATTGAGGTTAAGGTTATATTTTTTGGATGCGCAGATGGCAGCACCTGCATTGATTCGATACCCAAAGTTCGGGTATCGAATTTTACACTTCGTGTTTTACACTTCGTGTTTTACACTTCGTGTTTTACACTTCGTGTTTTACACTTCGTGTTTTACACTTCGTGTAAAGTATACATCAATTAAAAGGTTGGCATGAGTAGAGAGATGAAGATAATCATGGTTAAGGACGCCCACCTCAATCCCCCCATCCCGGAAAAACAACGGGATAGGGGGAAGGTAAGATAAGTCTGAACCATGATTTATGTGATTAGATGATGAGCATGATTGGAATAAAATGTTGGGTTTCCCCCCAAGACCAGGGGGGATTCCGTAAAGTGCACTCAACCCGGTAGGAGTACTAACCGGGTAGCCCCAACCTACAAAATATAAAAATATGTAAAAACCGTGGTGTCCTTCGCGACTTGGTGGTTAATATCTTATTCCCCTGGCAAAACCTGGATGCAGCCCTCGGCGTAGCCCACCGTCACCTGCTCGCCCACGGGGAAGGGCTCCATCACGTAGGGGTCGGTCTCCATGCCGGTGAGCAGCTGCCCGTTCACCTCCACGTCGTATTCGATCACATCTCCCAGGTAGACCGCTCGGCGGATGAGCCCCTTGAACAGCTCGCCGCTCTTCTTGATGCGGATCATCTCGGGGCGGATGATGAGGGTGACAGGCTCCTGCTGGCGGAAGTCGCGCTGGATGTTGGTGAGCTCGAGGGTCTCACCGAAGACGTTCACGCTGAGCTTGCTGTCGTACCTCTCACGCACCTCACCGGGGACGAAGTTCGCCCGCCCGATGAAGTCGGCGACGAAGCGGCTGTTGGGGAAGCGGTAAACCTGCACCGGGGTGCCAATCTGCTCGATGATGCCGGCGTTCATCACCACGATGCGGTCGGAAAGGGTCATGGCTTCGATCTGGTCATGGGTGACGTACACGCTGGTGATGTTCATGGCTTTCTGGATGCGGCGGATCTCGGTGCGCATCTCTTCGCGCAGCTTGGCATCCAGGTTCGAAAGCGGTTCGTCCATCAGCAGCACCTTGGGCTCCATGATGAGGGCACGCGCCAGGGCTACACGCTGCTGCTGCCCGCCCGAAAGCTGGGTGGGGGCGCGGTCACCATAGCCCTCCAGGTGCACCAGGTCGAGCACTTTGTTCACGCGTTCGCCAATCACCTGCTTCGATAGGCGTTGCACGTTCAACCCATAAGCGATATTCTCGAACACGGTGAGGTGCGGGAAAATGGCATAGCTCTGGAAGACCATGGACATCTCGCGTTTATGCGGGGGCAGCGAGTTGATCTCGCGCCCATCCAGGGTGATGCTGCCTTGAGTAGGGAACTCGAACCCGGCGATCATGCGCAGGGTGGTGGTCTTACCGCAGCCGCTGGGGCCGAGCAGGGTGACCAGCTCTCCCTTTTCGATATCCAGGTTAACGTCGTGAACGGCGGTCACTTCACTACTTCCACTGCGCGGAGGGAATACTTTGGTGATGTTTTCCAGGGTCAGATACATTGATATACCTCGAGTATGGTTGATTAGAAACCTTGGCTCATATCTACTGAGCCCCTGCCTTTGAATAACTTATTAACCATAAAGTTGAGCACTACAATCGCGAGCATGACGAAGATGATGATGACGGTGGAGTAGGCGGCAGCGATGCTCACCCCGCCCTGCTCCCACTCGCTGAGGATGGAGGCAGTAACGATGCGCCACTTGGCAGACACCAGGAAGATGATAGCCGAAAGGCTGGTCATATGGCGGGTGAAGCTGAAGATGAGCCCGGCGAACAAGGCCGGCAGGATGAGCGGCAGGGTGACCTTGCGGAAAGTGTAGGAGGCATCCGCGCCCAGGATATTGGAGGCCTCTTCGATGGATGGGTCGATCTGCTGCAGGGCAGCCACACCCGAGCGCACAGAGGCGGGCAGGCTGCGGACGATGAAAGCTGCCATGATGATGTACGCCCCGCCGACCAGGGCAAAGGGGATGCCCACAAATGAGAGCGTACAGGGTATGGCGAGCCCGAGCACACCAAGCACAATGCGGAAGCTACGCCCACGTATGCCCTGCAGAAGGATCACGCCGGCGAAAAGGAGCACGATAGCCAGCAAGGAGGGGGTGGGTTGAAGGAGAGTCTTGATATAGTCTGCCAGCTGGAAGATGGCGTTGCTCCAGAACCCCCGTTCCAGCGATTGGCTGTACTTAACAATCGGTTTGCCGATGGCTACCGCCCAATTGGTGGACATGACGTACACGCCGAGGAAGAGGGCGATGAGGAAAGTGGAAAGCTTGCGCTGCGAGAACATGAAGACCACTGACATAACGATGTACAACCCGCCCAGGATATAGTACATTGTCACTGAACTGACCCGGGTGAGAGCCACGCCAGCAGCCGTGCCGATGATCAACATGATGACGCGCTCGGCGGCAGTTTTCCCCACTACCTGGGCGTAGAATATGGCCAGGATGGCATAGATGCCGATAGCCAGGGCAAGGGGCGGCTTGTTGAACGCCAGGATGAAACCGATGCCCAGGATAGTGCCCGGGACGGCACCGCCCAGGTTGGAAGAGAAGTCGAGGGCGTCTTTGCCAGTGAACTTTTTACGCACCACCAGCCAGGCGATGATCATGCCCAAAATGGCGGCAAAGGGGGTTGCCAGGACGGACAGGAAGGTGGTATCCAGGATGGCTTCGACGCCACGCGTGACGGTCATCTCCCAGTGCTTGAGCGTGGGGGCGTAATTCACGCCCCAGGCGGTGCTGAAGGAGCCGTATATTATTGTGGCATATAAAAGGATGATGAATGCGATGATCAGATACACCAGAACATTGAATATCCAACGGATGAGGGGGTCTTTTTCGATGATCTGCGAGCCGGCGGGTTTACCAGTGACCGAAATATAGGTGCGCCGGTTGACGTAATAACGCTGGACGATGAAGATGACCAGCGTGGGGATGATGAGGACGAGCGATAAGGCCGAGGCTTTCTGGAAGTTATACTCGCCGATGACAGCCATGAAGATCTGGGCAGAGAGCACCGTCTTGTTGCCGGCGATGAACAGCGGATTGCCCAAGTCGGCCAGCGATTCGACGAACAGCAGCAGGAACGAACCGGCAATCCCAGGGATGAGCAGGGGTAGCGTGATGGTTCTGAACAGGTGGAAGCGGCCTGCACCCAGGCTGGCGCCGGCTTCTTCCATGGCCGGGTTCAAGCGCTCGAGCATGGCTTTGAGGATCAGGTACGAGACGGAGAAAAAGGTGATGGTCTGGACGATAACCAGCCCATCCAGGCCGTAGATGTCATTCATGCCCTTGACGAACTGGATGCCGAGCAGCTTGTTGGTGATCAGACCATTACGGCCGAACAGCAGGATCATGCTGAGCGCCAGGGCGAAGGGTGGGGAGACGGTGGGGACGAGCGCCAGCCAGTGCACCCAACGCTTGCCGGGGATCTGGCAGCGGACGATGGCGTAGGCGAAGATGAAGCCTACCAGCGTGCCGGCAGTGGCAGTAAACAGCCCCATCTGCATGGTGTCGAAAAAGGATTGACGCAGGGCGGGGCCAAAGTAACTGTCAAAATAGCGGGCGAAGTAGGTTACGTCCCAGGTGCCTTCCCTGGAGAAAAACCCGCCAGCGGCTGAACGATACAAGGGAAAAACGACGAATATAAAGATGAAGATGCCAGATAGCAGCAGGCTGATGGAAAGGACCGGGTCTCTGCCGATGAGGGAGAACTCGCGAATTCGTCTGGTGAGGTTGGAGAATTTAATCGTGGGGGAATCTGGGCCGCGTGAAGTGGTCTGCATAATCCTCCTGAGAAAAGAATTCTGGGCAGCCCAGGCTGCCCAGAATTCTCAAGGTAAACTACTGTTTCAGATTTTCAGCGTTGGCGATTTCGTTGGTGAATTTGTCGACGAAGGCAGTCTTGTTCTCACCGCACCACTGGAAGTTATAGTCGATCAGATTGGCTTCAGAAATCAATTCAGGGTGGGAGAGCTCAACACCATTGACCGTGGGGGCCTGGTAAGCGTGGTACTTGGGTCCCAGGGCCTGGCCTTCGGGGGAGATGGCCCAGTCGAACCACAGATGGGCAGCCTGGACGTTCTTGGCACCCTTCAAAATTGCCTGGCCACCAATTTCGTAACCGGTTCCTTCCGCGGGGAAGGTGAGCTCGAGGGGCATCTGATTGTTATCGATCTCGTTGACGATATCGTGAGAGAAAACGATGGCAACCGCGGCTTCGCCCTGACCAACGAACTTGGCAGGTGCAGCACCGCTCTTGGTGAAGGAGGCCATCTGAGCAGCGTATTTCTTGATATATTCCCATCCAGCTTCTTCACCGCGCATTTGGAGGATGGTGCACAGGGCGGTGTAGGAAGTTCCAGAGGAGGAGGGGTGGGCAACCATCACCTGGTCAGTGAACTCGGGCTTCAGCAGATCATCCCATGAGGTGGGAGCCTTGGCATCGGGATGTGCGGCGAGCCAATTGGTGTTGGTGGCGAAGCCAAGCGTGCCAACATACACACCAACCCACTGATTGTCAGGATCTTTCATCAAGTCAGGCTGGCGGATATTGACGTAGTTTGGAGAGTCGTAGCGCTCAAGCAAACCTTTGCCTTTGGCGGAGACGAAGCTATCGATGGGGCCACCCCACCAGATGTCGAAGGTGGGAGCGTCTTTCTCGGCTTCAACACGGGCCAAAGCTTCGCCGGATGACATGCGAACGTAGTTCACGGTGATGCCGTACTTGGTTTCGAATTCCTGCTTCATTCCCTGGCACCACTCTTCTTGTGGGGTGCATAGCACGTTGAGCTCAGTGTCAGTGATGACAAGCGGGGCTTCGGTTTCTACGACGGCGGGTGCTTCTGTGGCAACTGGGGCCTCAGTTGCCTTTGGCTGGCAGGCTGCAAGGACTGTTGTAGCCAGCAAAACCATTATTAAAAGTATATTTACTTTCTTTGACATTTCATTCTCCTCAGAATTTAGATTTGGCACAGAAATGTGTCGGATTTTTCTGGCATCGACTCACAATTCGAGCCAGCAGATAATTCATTATATCAAAGCTTTATGAGAAAAATCGAATTCTGAGAATTGTAATCATTGAAAGGTGATTTATGTAACCCGAGTGCGGGTTTTAGGAGATTGAGGGAGGTTTTTGACCTTGGAAGGGATGGCAAGGAGAGAAAGAACGAGGTCAACGATTGCGAACGGAGGAAAGAAAGGGCGATTGCCGATCGCCCCTACAAGATCTTCAAAAATGGGCGGGTCTGAGCACAATAAAAACCTGGTTGCACAAAGCCTGCCCTTACGAAAATAAAACCGGGATCAACCCCCTTCAGGTGCAGCGGGGGCAGGCTGATCCCGGCTACAGACGGAAATGGGGGATCGCCCATTTCGGTGACGAAAGATTGTTAGGTTGGGTTTTCCCCCCTAGACCAGGGGAAATTCCGCAGAAAGCGCTCAAGAAACACCAGAAAAAAGTTGGGTTTCGTAAAGATCACTCTACCCAACCTACAAAAAATATCTTCGGATTGGCTGAGAACGCTCAACCCAGAATATATACAAACCGGGTAGCCCCAACCTGCATTTTACGAAAGAAAAACCGGGATCAACCCCCTTCAGGTGCAGTGGGGGCAGGCTGATCCCGGCTACAAAAGACCCCCCTCAATCCCCCCAATCCTGGAAAAACGAAGGGATAGGGGGAAGTAAGGCAAGTCTGAACCATGATTTATTTGATTAGATGATGGGCATGATTTGAGCGATGGGAATAATCATGGTAATCAAAAAATCATGCTAATCATGGTTGAAGACAACGAATGACCGGGGTCAACGACCCCAGCTACAATATCGAAACGGATAATCAACACATCGCTAATATAAATCATTAGCGATGTTTCGGGCATCAAAGTTCGATAAACGCCCTCATTCACTAGTTATAATGAAGAGAGGCTTCCCTCGCTCACAAAAACGTTCGCGATGCTGCGGGCAAAGATCGCCCTGGATTTCTCTCAATGACAATAGAAAGCCCTCACTCACTGGTCATGATGAAGAGGGGTTTCATCTCAAAAGACTCATAGTGGGGGCGCAAACGCTCACAGTTGTAATACGTGCCGATATCCACCATCTTCTTCTTGCCGATAATTACATCCACAGGCATATTATCGTAACGCCCGTTCTTCAAAACAACCAACCGACCATGGACCTTCTTCATCGCCAGGTTCAATGCCAAGTTGCCATATGCCATCGGCACGATCGAGTCAATAGCATCGGGATCACCAGCCCGAACCATGTAGCCAAGCTTTTGATTAATAATGTTGATCGGCTTACCGTTGTTATATTGGCCGGTAAGCTCTGCCAGGCGGGCAGAGACCAGGTCGCCAATGCCACCCAGCTTGGCGTGCCCATAAGCATCAGTGGTCTTATCCAGGAAAACCATCTCCTGGCCTTCGAACACAGCTCCCTCTGAGACGAGCACCACGGCGTACTTGCTCGGATTGCGGTTGCGGTCGTAGACGAGCAGCTCCGCCAGGCGGTCGATGTTGAATTTGTACTCGGGAATCACACAGCGGTTGGCTGCGCCAGCCATGGTGGGCAGCATGGCAGTGAAGCCTGCGTAGCGCCCGAACACTTCGAGAACCATGATACGCTCATGCGAACCGGCGATGGTGCGCAGGTTGTTGGTGAGCTGGATGGTACGGGTCACACACGTGCTGAAGCCAATGCAGTAATCGGTGCCAGGCACATCATTATCCATCGTCTTGGGGATGGCGATAACCTTGACGCCTTCCTGGTACAACCGTACAGCATAGCTGAGGGTATCATCGCCACCGATGGGGATCAGGTAATCGATGCCGAGCCAATCCAGGTTCTTGAGCACCTCTGGAGTCAGGTCGTTCGTATCAGCCTTGTACTTTTCCTGCAGGTGGATAGGCACGTTTTCCTTCTTCATTGAGCTGGGTCGGGTGCGTGAGGTATGCAAAAAGGTACCACCGGTACGCCCGGCACGGTTGACCCCTTCCTCGGTGAGAATCTGGAAGTTATCGCTGTTATCGGCCTTCTCGTCGCGAATTACGTCGATAATTCCTCCCCAGCCACGGCGTAAACCGATGACTTTGTAGCCTTCACGCAGAGCGCGCACCGTCACGGCGCGGATGGCCGGGTTAAGACCTGGCACATCTCCACCACCGGTCAGGATGCCAATCACACCTTGAGTCTTCTTAATGTTTGCCATAATATATCTCCAATGATTATCCTGAGAAGAAGAATGCCTCAGGAAAGTTGACTAAACCCAGGTAGGTTCCTGGTAGGTACCAAATTCTTGCTTCATTACACCCACGATCTCGCTCAGGGTGGCATACGCACGCACCGCATCCAGGATGAAGGGCATGGTGTTCTCAGTGCCACGGCAGGCGATGCGTAAACGGTCCAAGGCCTGCCCCACCCGACCGGCATCACGGTCTTTGCGAACCTGCTTCAGCCGATCGGCCTGCCGAGCATAACCAGCCGGGTCCATGGCGAGGAGTGGGATGGCGAGGGGTTTATCTTCAGCGTAGGCATTCACGCCTACGATCTTGCGCAGACCGGCGTCGATCTCACACTGGTAGCGATAAGCGGCATCTGAGATCTCGCTCTGAAAGAAGCCTTTATCGATCGCAGGAAGAACTCCGCCTAGATCGTCTATGCGGTGGAAATAATCATAAGCTTGCGCTTCGATACGCCGGGTTTGAGATTCGAGGAAGAAGGAACCTGCCAGTGGATCAACCGTGTTGGCTACGCCGGATTCCTCAGCGATGATCTGCTGGGTACGCAGGGCAATGGTGGCGGCATGCTGTGAGGGGAGTGCCAGGGCTTCATCCATACTATTGGTGTGCAGCGATTGTGTGCCCCCCAGCACAGCTGCAAGAGCCTGGATGGCGACACGAACGATATTGATCTCGGGCTGCTGGGCGGTGAGAGAGACCCCGGCGGTCTGGGTGTGGAAGCGCATCAGCCAAGAGCGCTCGTTCTGGGCGTTGAATTTATAGCGCATCTCATGCGCCCAGATGCGGCGGGCTGCCCGATACTTGGCAATCTCCTCGAAGAAATCGTTGTGGGCATTGAAGAAGAAGGACAGGCGTGGGGCGAAGCTATCTATATCCAGACCACGCGCAAGAGACCAGCGTACATACTCCATGCCATCGGCGAGGGTGAAAGCGAGCTCTTGAGCGGCGGTTGAGCCAGCCTCACGAATATGGTAACCCGAGATGCTGATGGTATTCCACTGCGGGACGGTGGTGGTGCCAAACTCAATCGTATCCACCACCAGACGCATGGAGGGCTCGGGTGGAAAGATGTACTCTTTTTGGGCAATATACTCTTTAAGGATGTCATTCTGGGTGGTACCACGCAGCTGGTCTGGGCGAACACCCTGCTTTTCTGCTGCGGCAATGTACATAGCCCAAATGATAGCAGCCGGCGAGTTAATGGTCATGCTGGTGGAGACCTTATCCAGAGGGATGCCATCCAGCAGGATTTCCATATCCTTGAGGGATGATACTGCCACTCCACACTTACCGAACTCACCCAAGGCTTCGGGGGCATCTGAATCGTAACCCATCAAAGTGGGCAGGTCATAAGCAATCGAGAGACCGGTCTGCCCCTGTTCCAGGAGATACTTGAAGCGGGCATTGGTCTCTTCGGCAGTGCCGAAACCGGCGAACATACGCATGGTCCACAGCCTGCCGCGGTGAAGGGTGGGGTGGATCCCACGCGTATATGGATATTCGCCCGGGAAACCCAGGTCTGTCAGGTAATCAAAGTCGGGGAGGTCCAGTGGAGTATACAGGCGTTCCACGGGTTCGGAGGAGGTAGTGATAAAGGAAGCCTGACGCTCGGGCATAGAATTAAGGGTTTCTTGCAGGTCAGTCTGCTCCCACTCCTGCAGTGCCTTGCGCAGCTTCTCAAGTTTTTCGCGATCATACATGGCAGACCAATTCCTTCCTCCACCAGTTGCTCTTTATAGATGCAGTTAAATTTGCGGATGGAATTATACCTCGCCCGGTGAACACGAGGGGAATGACTTCTAATGAGGAAGAAGGGAGGGTGGATGGGTAATTACTCACAACGATCTGGCAATTTGCAACCAAAAATATAGACATAGAGCAGATTGCTTCGCACCCAGAAGAGCACTGGGGATTCCCCCCGAAAAGCAGCGGGGATTCCGCAACGACTGAGGTTTTTGATAATTGTCCGATGTTTTGTCCGAAGGTTAGTTATCTTGTTGACATTGAACTTAAAAAATGCTAGAATTTACTTATTAGATGGCGGCCATCTAACAAGTGCTAATTTTCCTTACCGTTTAAATAAAACAGTTTATACATTGTCACATGGATCTTCAGACGACTCTACGCCAACCTGCTTTGGCTTTCCAGGTGCTTGATATACTCCATGCGCGTATATCAAACAAAATCTATGCTCCTGATTCTCAGCTACCTCCTGAAATGGATCTCGCAAAAGAATTTAACGTCAGCCGTGCGACAATCCGCAGGGCTATGGATCTACTGGTTGAACGAGGTCTGATTTATAAGCGGCATGGTATTGGTACGTTCGTCGCCCACCCTCCTGATATCAGCAATCCTCTCAATCAATTTATTGATTTCCGAAAAATGCTGCGCCAGCAAGGTTTTCGGCCAGGTCTTGTCGAGCTGAGTGCGCATCCCATCGAGGCAAATCCAACCACTTGCGAGGTCTTAAATCTTGCTCCTAAAGAGCCCGTGCTTGAGACGCATAAATATTTCACTGCCAACGATGAGATGGTGGTTTACTGTGTCAACCACATACCTTTTTGGGTCTATAAAGATGTCATGACCCAAGCAGAAGTTGTACAGCCGGGGACTATGGAACCCATTTTAGAGTTCTACGAGAAATGCGGGAAAAAAATAAACTACTATACCTGCGTGATACATTCTGAGATCATTAAATACTGTGGCATAGCCTATCTTTCTCAGAATTTCAAGGCGAATACCCCGGTGCTAATCGTCGACGAAGTGGGATACGGAGAAGACGATCGACCGCTGCACCACTCCATTGAATATCACCCCGGCAACCACATGCAATTCGGCTTGATACGCCTGATAGAACCTGCCTGGATGGTTCAGCCATCGACCATCACTCAAAGGGCATTACAGAAGCTTAATAAACGGATTTCCAAAACCAATCCTGGCACATAAGCGAGCTGTTGAATATTCCTGATAATTTAAAGAAGAATCACAGACAGCCTGAACCCAGATTAACTGGATGAACTAGCTTCCATATATAGAAATTAGCAAAACATTCATCAATGCAAATTGATTTTTTATTGCGTTGCTTACAATTATGGGCTTCATGGAAAGGAGGTTAGTACAGTCGCAATCTAGAAATTCAAAACCATGAGTACCATGTCTTGAATTTTTTGGTATTACTACATCTTTGGGTTTGTTGGCCAGATCCAAGGTTGGGGTGCCTATTGGTATGTTTCCGTACTTAAGCATCATTGCTCTATTAGCCATTCCAGGATTACTAGTCAGACGTAGCCATCGAAAGGCTGGTACATTCCCTGCAGGATTGGGAGTCCCTTATTTCCGGGAACGTTCCGGATAAGTTGAAAATCAAACCTAACTATATTTGGAGGAAAAAATGGAAACCTGGCGTAAATCTGTTATAGAAGTTGCATTGGGTAAGAGACCAGCAGACTTAGTCATCCGAGGCGGTAAGCTGGTCAATGTCAACACGCGCGAAATATATCCAGCTGATGTAGCAATTGCGGATGGTCGGATCGCCATTGTTGGTGACGTCAGCCAGTCGGTTGGGCCGAATACAGAAGTGGTCAATGCTGAAGGACTCTTTTTAGTTCCAGGATTCATCGACTGCCACTGGCATACGGAAGATTCCCAAGTGACCCTGACACAACTTTCACGCGTACTGTTGCCACATGGCGTAACCTCAGTCATGTATGCACATGAGATTGCTAACGTCTTTGGTGTGCGCGGACAGGAGGAAGTGGTTAATGAGGCCAGACAGGTGCCGCTCAAAGTGTTCTTTGAAATTCCCCCAAGTGTGCCATGGGCACGCGGCCTCGAAACAACCGGAGTGGACCTAAGCGTGGAAGATGTGCGTGAAATGCTAAGCTGGAAGGAAGCAGTCTCTCTGGGGGAAAGTGATATTTTCGATATCATCAATCTCGATAAAGATATCCTGGCAAAACTTGACGCGGCGCACGAGCTGGGTAAGCCAGTGAACGGGCACGCTGCAATGGTGAGTGGGAACCAGCTGATGGCGGTAGCGGCAGGAGCATTCCATGACGACCATGAGAACTACTTTGGCGAAGAGCTGCTGACGAAAGCCCGCCTCGGCTTGCGAGTGATCGTACGAGAATTCAATATACCCGATTTAATCCCTGCCTTAATCGCATCAAAAATTGACACACGCAATATGATGTTTGCCATCGATGATAAACCGATTCATTATCTAGCGATGTTGGGTGGAGTGGATGCTGCCGTACGTGCCTCGATCGCATCCGGGCTCGACCCCCTAACCGCAATCCAGATGGGCACAATCAATGCAGCGATCCATTTCCGCAAAGATCACGATATTGGCAGTATCAGTCCTGGGCGGATTGGAGATGTGATCATCACTGACTCCCTGGAGAATTTGACGCCATCGGTTGTGATTGCAAATGGAAAGCTGGTGGCGCGGGATAACCAGTTCTTGCTTGATCTCCCCATATACCATTATCCCGATTGGATGAAAAACAGTGTACGCTTGCCAAGATCTGCCTCCCCTGAGCAGTTTGAGATTAATCCAGGGATTGAGGAAGGTGAGGCGGAAGTGCGTGTGTTTGTACTCACAGAGCATGGTTTTGTACGCACACTGGAGACACGGAAATTCCCGGTTCAGCATGGGAAATTGGTACTCGAAACGAGTGGGCAGTATAACATGGTAGCTGTGATCGAACGTCATAGTGGCAAGGGAACGACCAGCCTGGGCTTGATCGATGGCTTTGGCATGAAAAAAGGGGCGATGGCAAGCACGATCGGACACGACAGCCACAATATCACAATCATAGGTACCAACACAACCGACATGGCAACGTGTGCGAATGCCCTGGCTAAGTCTGGAGGTGGCTACGCTGCCGCGATGGATGGCAAAGTGGTTGCATTGGTAGAATTAGAGATTGCCGGCTTGATCACAGATGCACCATACGAGGCGGTGATTGAAAAGCTGGGGAATTTTGAAGCCACTATCCGCAGTGAGCTGGGATTCCCGGAAGATATGATGTTTTTAATGATCACAGCCTTTGTGTTCCAGGGAACACCCTTCCTGACAGCTATTACCGATGTCGGGCTGATTGACACATACTCGCAGACGATACTTCCTCTAATTGTCTCAACCAAGCAGGCTTAATTTTACACGTGAAAAAACAGATATTTTGCACTGTCTAGTTTCAACCATAGGAGAACTATCATTGTGGATGCATCACTTCGAGAACAGATTTATCAAATTATCCTGGAAGGTGACCGTGAGGTGATCGTCGGAATCGTCAAAAAAGCTTTACAGGCTGGCGAAGCACCTTTACCTCTGATATCTGAGGTGCTTAACCCAGCATTACGAAAGGTTGGAGAGAGATTCGACGATGGCACAATCTACCTACCGGAGCTCATCATGGCTGCAGAGGCTATGCAGGCAGCGATGGATGTGCTCCAACCGGAATTGGAAGCCCGAAAGGAGCATGTCACCTTTGCAGGAAAGGTCGTCATTGCAACCGTGCAGGGAGATATCCACGATATCGGCAAAAACATCGTTTGCTCACTGTTGAGAGCAAATGGTTTTGAAGTGCTCGACCTGGGAAAGGACGTACCTGCGGCGGAAATCGTCTCAAATGCGGAAACTTTTAAAGCAGACGTGATTGGCCTTTCGGCGCTACTTGGAACTACACTGCCATACTGCCGCGACACGGTAAAACTCTTAGAGGAGCAAGGAATCAGGGATAAGTATCTGGTCTTTATCGGAGGCGGCGCAGCCACAGCTGAATACGCCCACAGCATTGGAGCTGAGTATGGAGGTGCCCATGCGGAAGCCGGGGTAGCCAGCATGCTGAAAGCTCTGCAGAAAGGATAGGACATGGTCGATTTCATCGAAGTCATGCGGCGGACGGAGAATGGTCCATACATGAAGGAGCGTGATTTTGACATTGAGCTGGTTTTCAAAACAGCGCGCGAGCTGTCAAATAGATATGGGATTGCTTATAACCGCAAACAGCTCATCACGCTCAGCCCCGAAATCGCAGATGTCGCATTTCAGGCTGGGCTAGAGCTAGCAGAAAAAACCGGGATATACTGCGTCACAACCTCACGTGTGATTCAGTTTACCCGGGAGGAACTACTGCAGGGTCTAAAAGCTGCGCCCAGGGAGCTAAACATTGGCTGGGGCAAGGATCAACGAGTGCTGCGGGCCTCTCAATGGGGCAGATGGGATCGACCTTTCATTTGGGGAGGATTCTCAGGAGCTCCGCTGAGCGAAGAGGCTTACCGACATACGATCCGATCTTACATAAAGGAACCATTGGTCGACGCGCTGGGACATGGTAGTATCCCGGTTGTAGACGGAATGGAGGTTCGCTCTGGTTCCCCTATGGAGGTACGCGCCACCAGGCAAGAGCTGCTTTACGTAAGGGAGGCCCTGGCGCGGGAAGGCCGGCCGGGGATGCCTTTCGTAGCTGCCGAAAGCAGCACGAGCGTATTGGGTGACTTAGCCGTCATGAATCCTGATTTTATGCCACCAGGCAACTTCCACTTTGTGCCGACGCTGAATGAGCTAAAAATTGATTACACCAACTTGACCAAGGTAATGGCAAGCTATGAATATGGTGTCTACAATATCAACCTTGTCGATGCAATTATTGGTGGATATGCTGGTGGGCCTGAAGGCGCAGCATTGGTAACCATTGCAGCTTTCATCCTGGGGCAAATCGTTTGCCGAGCAAGCGTCTCCTTATGTCATCCAGCGCATAACAAGTGGGTTTCAACCAGCCCACCTGAAAGCATCTGGGCAGAGAACATAGTGGGTCAAGCATTTGCTAGAAACTCGCCAATTATCATCATCGGCGATGTATGGACCAGCGCAGGGACAGGCACCAGGGATGTGCTTAACGAAATCGCGGCGATTACAATCACCAAGTCGCTTACCGGCAATCACCCGCATGGTGTCTGTCCTACCAATGGAAAATTTCCAAACGGGAGTGGTTTGGATGTTCGCTGTATGGCTGAGGTAGCGCATGCAGTATATGGGCAACATCTCTCGCTGGAACGAGGCAACGAGATTGTCTGTGCACTGGTCGATAAATATGAAAACAAATTTGCAGACCCCGACCTCGGCAAACCTTATCACGAAGTGTATGATGTTAATACGGCAACTCCATTACCCTGGTGGTTGGAGATGTATGAAAATGCTAAACGTGATTTCGAGCTAGAATTTGATTTAAAGGTTTAACTTATATAAGCATGTATTTGACAGGATAAATATTGTAAACAGGAGTCCGCAGGGAAAATCACCTGCGGACTCCTGTTTTCCGATAAGATATATTCGAATGGTCGAAGGTGAGGCTGACAATTATGACATTTGACACTTGATACCCCTGCAACATTTTGCTACTATCTGATTGATGTTGATTGATTGTGATTGATTAAGAGCGATTGGTGATTTAGAGTGATGATTGATTTAGAATGACAATGGAAGCAAATTTCATCTCCGGGACAGACCGACAGCTCCAAATTCAACAGCTAATCTCCAGGCAGCAGCGGATCAGTATCGCCGAGATTTGTGAGCGATTTTCCATCAGCGAGGCGACTGCACGGCGAGACCTGGAAGCACTGGCATTGGATGGAAAGATTCAACGGGTGCACGGCGGAGGCATTGCGTTGAACCAGGCGCCGGCTGAAATGCCCATGCTGGTACGCCAGGGGGAACAGGCTGAAGAAAAAATGCGGATTGGCCAGGTGGCAGCTGGCTTGGTACCCGATGGAGGCACTGTGTTCCTTGGATCGGGTACAACCGTACTGGAAGTGGCACGGAATTTACGCTCACGGCAAAACCTGACGATCATCACCAACTCGCTGTCTGTGGTGAACGTCCTTGCCGGGCTGGAGAATATCACCTTGATCTGCCTGGGTGGGTTACTACGCGATAGCGAGCTTTCATTTATCGGACATCTAACTGAACAGGCTCTGGCTGAGGTGCGCGCTGACCAAGTCATCATTGGGACACGCGCCATCAGCCTGGAGCAAGGCCTGACCAACGATTATCTTCCTGAAACCATGACCGATCGGGCGATATTAAAGGCTGGGCGCCAGGTGATCGTGGTGGTGGATCATACCAAGTTCGGTCGGGTTGCAACCGCACGCCTGGCTCCCATTGAAAGCATCCATACTCTGGTGACCAGTACTGAAACGACACCTGAGCTACTTAACGCCCTGCAGGAGCGCGGCGTGCAAGTAGTACTTGCCTGACTTAATAGGATCAGAGAGACACCTACCATGCTGCTCAAGGACTATCGACCGCAATCAAAACTGGTAACCCATGAGACCCGCCTGGAGACGCCGCGATTTCCAGCCATAGACGCACATAACCACCTCAGCGCGACTTTTGGCGGTGGCTGGGATCAGAGACCACTGCCTGAGCTGCTGGACCGTCTGGATGAGGCGGGGATCAAACGCTACGTGGATCTGGATGGGGGCTGGGGAGAAGAGATTCTCAATACCCACCTGGACTATTTTAAACAACCTGCACCGGAGCGTTTTCAAGTGTTTGGCGGGGTGGATTGGAGCCAATGGCCCGAGCGTGGAGATGCATTCCCAGATTGGGCGGCTGGACATCTCAAGGTGCAAAAGGAACGAGGAGCCCAAGGATTGAAGATTTGGAAGGGATTGGGTCTGCAAGTACGCGATCCAGAGGGGCAGCTGGTCGAAGTAGATGACCTGCGCCTGGTTCCAATTTGGCAAGCCGCGGGCGAGATGGGTTTGCCAGTGATCATCCATGTGGCCGATCCGGTCGCCTTCTTTGACCCCATTGATGAGACTAACGAACGCTGGGAGGAATTAGGTGAACATCCGGATTGGGCTTTCACCAGCCCGCCCTACCCACCCTTTATGCAGATCATGGAGGGTCTGGCTAATTTAGTGAGGCGTCACCCAAATACCACCTTTATCGGGGCCCATGTGGGCTGTTATGCAGAGAACCTGGGGTGGGTGGGGGCTTTGCTAGACCGGTGCGCGAACTTTTATGTGGATATCTCAGCGCGCGTTGGTGAGCTAGGGCGCCAACCTTATACCGCCCGGCGCTTTTTCCTGCGCTATGCCGACCGGATCCTGTTTGGCTCGGATATGGGACCCAAGCCTGAAGCTTACCGCATCATTTACCGGTTTCTCGAGACAGAGGATGAATACTTTAACTACAATACTGGCCCGATTCCACAGCAGGGGCGGTGGTTTGTGCATGGATTACACCTGCCGGATGAGGTTCTGGAAAAGGTGTATTTTCGTAATGCTGAGCGAATTCTAAACCAGGGATAGTCCATATGAATAAGGTTCAGTCGATAATACCAAAAGGTAGGTACACCTATAGCGAGATCCAATCACAACCAGAGGCCTGGGAGGCTGCATTGACCGTGCTGGCTGAATATCGCTCAGACATCGGTTCGATAGCTCCAATTCATGCTGAGCAGGTAATCTTCACGGGCTGTGGATCGACCTATTTCCTGGCCCTGGCTGCGGCAGCCCTGATACAGCAGATGACCGGCCTGCCATGCCGCGCTTTCCCGGCCTCCGAACTGTGGCTTTATCCTCGCTGCTCGTACGTGGATGGAAAGACATTGCTGGTGGCTGTATCACGCTCGGGGGAGACCACCGAGACCTTGCAGGCTTGCGAGGCATTCATTTATGATCAACGCGGCGTTTTGCTGACGCTGTCCTGCTATGACCAGATGCCGCTGGCGAAGATGGGAGCACTAAATATCGTCCTGCCTTCCGGCCAGGAGCAATCGGTGGCACAAACGCGCACTTTCTCAACCCTTTACCTGGCTACAGTAAGCCTCGCCTGCCTGTGGGCAGGGCGAAATGATCTTTTCGAGGCGCTTTCCTGCCTGCCTGATGCAGGTAGGCGGGTGCTAGACCAGGCTGCGCCTCTAGCCGCCGAGATTGGCCAGGATGCATCAATCGACCGCTTCTACTGGTTAGGATCAGGGCCACGTTACGGACTGGCGGCAGAACTCAGCTTGAAAATGAAAGAAATGTCTCTCAGCCACAGCGAACCCTTCCACTTCCTGGAATTCCGCCATGGACCGAAAAGTATGGTCACAAAATCAGCATTGGTCGTTGGTCTTCAGTCATCGGTCAACGAGATGCGCGAAAAAGCTGTGCTGACAGACATGAAAGCGTTGGGCGGCAGAGTTGTTGAAATTGCTGAAGCAGGTGAGGCGATTAAATTCGCATCTGGATTGGATGAAGCCATGCGCGATGTGCTCTACCTGCCCACCGGTCAATTGATCGCCTATGAGCGGTCAATATCCAAGGGTTTAAACCCTGATGCGCCGAACAATCTCGATACGGTAGTAAAACTATAAGATGGTGGATGCCTTCGGCATCTTCATGATGCGCCAGTTCTGTGAGACACTGCCCAGCGAGCTGCTGGATGCCGGACGCATCGATGGCGCATCGGAGTGGCAGATCTACTGGCGCATCGTGGTGCCACAACTCAGCGCGCCGCTGGCTACTTTAGGCATCCTGGGGTTCATAGGCAGCTGGAACGCCTACCTGTGGCCGATGATCGTGCTACAAAAGATCGAGGTGCGCACCCTGCCTATCATCCTGACCTGGTTCAACTCAACCTACACGGGTCAGGGGGCGCAGGTGATGGCTGCGATGGTACTGATCATCATGCCGATCCTGATCGTCTTCATGTTCTTCCAACGCTGGATCGTCCAGGGTTTCACCATGAGCGGTATGAAGGGTTAAACTCGATCTGCGAACATTAATTGACAAAAAAGGAGTAGCTATGACAAAAATTACCTTCATCGGCGCAGGCAGCCTCGGTTTCACTGAGAACCTCGTGCGCGACATCCTGACCTTCCCCTTATTGCATAATGCCACTCTGGCCTTGATGGATATTAATCCTGAGCGGCTGGAGTTCGCCAAGACCGCAGTAACCAGAATTGTTAACACAGGCAATTACCCTGCCAAAGTGATCGCCACGCTCGACCGGGCTGAAGCCCTGAAGGGTGCGGATGTGGTGCTCACTACCATCCTTGCAGGCAGCACCGAGGTATGGAGACACGACATCGAGATCCCGAAGAAATATGGCGTGGATACCAACGTGGGTGACACGCGCGGCCCAAGCGGCATCTTCCGCTTCCTGCGCACCCTACCGCCGATGATGGATATCATCCGGGACATGGAAAAATACTGCCCGGGTGCGGTCCTGCTCAACTATACCAACCCGATGGCCATGCTGTGTGCCGCTCTGCAACGCCAGACCGACATCCGTGTCACCGGGTTGTGTC
The DNA here is from genome assembly GCA_963725685.1 of uncultured Chloroflexia bacterium. Lineage (GTDB taxonomy): Bacteria > Chloroflexota > Anaerolineae > Anaerolineales > UBA4823 > FEB-25. The sequence continues at coordinate 147,922 of CAVRYZ010000007.1, read as the reverse complement.
ACTCGGTGCAAGGGACGGCGATGATGCTGGCTGAATGGATTGGAGCTCCCTACGAAGAAGTGACCTACACTTGCGCCGGGATCAACCACCAGGCCTGGTATCTCGACTACCGTTGGAATGGTACAGACGCCTACCCGCTGATCCATAAGGCAGTTACTGAACGCCCCGAAATCTATAACGAAGAGATCGTCCGGAATGAGATGTACCTGGCACTGGGATATTATGTAACCGAGTCGAGCGGGCACAATTCGGAATATAACTGGTGGTTCCGTAAGCGCCCTGACTTGATCGAGAAGTATTGTACACACGGCACAGGCTGGAACCCTGGCGAGTATGCCTATATCCTCAAGGAATACCAGAATAATGAAGCCACGTGGAAGGATCAGGTCAAGGTCCGCCTGGCTACTCCATTGACAGCTGAGGATCTGCTGCGCGGGCAGGAATATGCGGCCTTTATTATTAACGCCTTGAAGGGGGGCGAGATGTTCAAATTTAATGGCAACGTGCCCAATACTGACCTGGTGACAAACTTGCCGCGGAGTGCCTGCGTGGAGGTGCCAGTGGTTGTCGACCGGGCTGGCTTTCACCCCGTCCACGTGGGTGCGCTGCCACCCGAGTGCGCACTAATGACCCAGCTCAGCTCGGGGATTGAGGAACTGGCCATTCAAGGCGCTCTGACCGGCGACCCAATCGCCATCTACCGCGCTATCGCTCACGACCCACTGACTGCAGCCGTGCTTTCGCTTGCCGAGATCAGGCAGATGGTCAACGAGCTATTTGCCCAGCATAAGGATTATTTGCCACAGTTCAAGCATACCAAGGTGTAGGATGGTCAAACGTGTGCCCCTGCTCATACTACTGGTCGCATTCTTGTGCTCCAACTGTACGAGCAGGCAGAAAGGACCCGACTGGCAGGCAGTGGATGATTTCCTATACCAGCTCCAGCGGACTGACCCGGATCGGATTGGTGAGACTGCCTTTGACCTAGCCGTGGTCACACTTGCCACCGCAGGCAGCTCACCGGAGGTCATCCCGGCGCTCAAAAACAGCCCAGGCGGACCCAAGATCATCCTGTTCTACATGAGCATCGGCCAATCGGAAACCTACCGCTGGTATTGGAACCCGGATTGGGAGAAAAATCCCTGCCACCCAAGCTAGTCAATCAATACGGCCCAAAGATGAGATTGAGGGAGGCAGACTACCTCGATGGGCGAGCTTTCATTATGGCATGCATCAGCGGGGTATTGCAGGATTACCTTACAGCTTGCGGGTAGCCTTCGTGATTGCAATTGGGTGGCCGCGCCCTGCCCAAAGGGGAAATCTACATTTGTTTATAAACTTACATCACAGATATGGTGGCTAGCAGGTGTCAGGCAGCTAAGATTTTGGTGATTTGAATGAGCAGCTGATCAATCTCGTGGGTGTAGGAACCGTGGTCGCGTTCAAATGAAAACTGTAAGACAGGCGATGATATTTCGTGTTTCAACCATTGGTCAATTAATCGCTCGAAATCTGTCAATTCCTGCAGGCCAAATAAATGATTATCGGTCATTCTGGCGCGGAATGATCGCCTATGAAGTAAAGTGGGAATATCTACAATGACCCGGATGATTAAATCTGGGGGCGGTAAAAATTTACGGGTCAAATGATAAAAGCGTTCGCAAACATTGAATTCATCCTGATTAAGATAGCCTCTGTTTAATACATGGCGAGTGAAAACATGAAAATCCTGGTCGAACCCCCCATCAAACACCGCGATTCCATTAGTCTGTCTGACGACAGCCTCTTGTTCGCAGCGAAAAAGGAAGAAATCAATCTGGTTCGCTAAGGCCCATCTTGACTGGTCTTTACCATATCGCATGTGAAATGGACGTTCTTCAGGCCTTTCGCTATAGGGTGTGTATAATCCTTTTTCGCATATCAGCCTGGTTAATGTTGTTTTACCTGCACCGAGATTTCCCACAACAGATATTATTTTCCCCATATCAATTTTCCATAGCAACAGTTATGATCGGTCCGATTGATCCTTTAACGGCACTAATGACTTTGAAACCAGGCCCATGAGATTCAATCTCGCGTGGATTGGTAATGCCGGAAACGATAGAAACATCCAAGCCCCAGGCTTTTGATTCCAGGTTAATCATCTTTTTCCATAACCCATGTGTGTATTTTTCAGGGGCCATATCGAGGACAAGCTGTGAGTGATTAAACCTGCGTGATATTCCTTGTAAAAGTCTGATCACATCTTGCTCAGGCAAGTACATAAACAAGCCCTCTGCAAGGAGAAGGAAGTTACTGTTTCCATTTGAGGTTACCTGATCAATCCACGCAGGGTCTAAAACTGAGGAGGAGATGAGCTCATAGCCGAGATGATCCTTTAGTATCTCTCGCTTCAATTCGATCATTTCCGGCAGATCAAGTTCAATATATTTACACTTTTTATTTTCAATGCGCCAGAACCTGGTATCAAAACCGCATGCCAGGTTGATCACAGTACATCCTGGATGGGTTGAGATAAAAAGGTTAGTGATTCTGTCAAAACTTATAACCGTCTGAATGCGCGCTCTGGCATCTCTGGCTTGAATACCCGCATACATTTTTTCCCACTTAACCATGAGCTTTTTTTCTTCTGCGGAGGCTACAGTTATGAGCCTTTCTAAACAAAGTACAGCCATTGGGTCGTAAAAAATGGGGGTTTTCTTCTTTGAGGCAACAACGCGACAGATTAAAATTAAAATTGCGGTTTGTGAAACCTTGGATAGGTTCATTCTCAATCACCTATTCCATCATGTAAGGGCACTGGAGCATCATTGGAGGTCATCTAAATACATATTATACAAGCTGATGCTTCTTTCATTTCACTATCCTGGTTCATCCAAAAGAAGGACCTGCCACATGGTTGAATTTGATATCTAAAAAGTGGGGCTGTTCCAAAAGTAGATGTGCGACCAGTCCGGTCAAAAACTGACCGGACTGGTTACGCCGCTACGTTTAGTGACTACCTGCAAATGAATGTCGTTGGATGGTCGATCCTCTTCTGCTGCAGGTTAGATCAGGCAGCTAATAGCCGGTTGCGCTGAAAGATCCGGCTGCCCAACCAAATGGACAATCCAGTCAACAGCCATATCACCAACCCCATCAAAATCGCCACGATGACATTGAAGTACATCACACCGGCCACTTGCAGATAGAACAGTGCCACGATCGGCAGCACCACCAGACCACCCAGCTGGTTGGCATCCTGGAAGCCTTGTGCGCGGGATGATGCCAGCACCATTGCACCCACACCCAGCCCTGCAATTGCCGGTACCACCCAAAGGATCAACACCAGCCACATGGCGTTTGGGAAGAAGATGCGGTGCAGCTGAGACCAGGCAGCCGCATTGGCCATCACGGTGTACAGTGCAAATCCAACCCAAGCAACTGCAATTGCTGCCAGCCAGCCGGAGAGCAGCTTGGCAACAAACAGCTCCCGGTTGGTGGTCGGCGTGTAGAGTAGCGCTTCCAGTGTCTTGCGCTCTTTTTCGCCGGCAAAACTATCAGCGGCGATCACTGAGGCAACCAGGATTGGGAGCATCAGGAACAGGGGCGCCAGCATATACTTGAGGGCATATACGGTCATAGCCTGAGTGAGACTCAACCCGGAAAAATCTTGTTGTAAACCACCTGGCAGGCGGGTGAGCAGTTTCTGGATATCGTTGAGAGAATCTCCTGCCATATTCTCAACCAGCGGTAATAACCTGGTCAGCCAGGGTAACAAGACGAAGAATACCACGGTAAGGACGATGATTGGCACCAGCACGCCTTTATTCTGGCAGGCCACCTTCAGATCCTTGCGAACAATAGCAAACATAGCGCGAGCATTCATTACACACCTTCCTTTTCTTCATGCAATGTAAAGTACACTTGTTCCAGGTTGGCTTCCTGGGGGGCCATGCGGTAAACTCGCACGTGGTTCTGCACCAGAGCAGCCAACACGTCCGGGATAGATTCGTGCTTGTTGATGGTCACCACCAGGGCGCCGTTGGGTTTGGCCGGTTCACCCAGCACAAGCTGAGGCAAGCTGCGAAACACACCCAGGGCGATCGGGATTTGTTCTTCGGCCACTTCCACCTCAACATCCAGACGGCGGACGTACTGGCGGGTCAGCTCGGAAGGTGTACCCAACGCCACCAGCTGCCCGTGCTCCAGGATGGCTACCCGGTCACACAGGCGCTGAGCTTCGACCAGGTTATGGGTGCACATGAAAACTGTGCAGCCTTCCCGGCGAGCCATGCGTTCGATCAATTGATTCACATGATGGGCGGATACCGGGTCCAGCCCGGAGGTGGCTTCATCGAGGAAGATCAGCTCGGGTTTGTGCAGCAGGGCACGCGCCAACGCCAAGCGTTGCTTCATCCCCTTGCTGTATCCGCCTACTTTCTCATTGGCACGGTCCGCTAAATCAAATTCGGTTAGCAACTCGTGGATACGTGGTTTTACCGCATTCTTGGGTACAGCATACAGGTCCGCGTAAATGCTCAAGTTGTCCCAGGCAGTCAGGCGCTCATCCAGGGAGGGGGTCTCGGTCAGCACTCCAGTGCGGGCACGAAGTGCAGGTCCATCGACCTGCGGGTCGAGACCGAGCACACACATGCTGCCCGAGGTGGGTTCGATCACACCGTTGAGCAAGCGCACCGTGGTGGTCTTGCCAGCCCCGTTGTGACCCAGGAAGCCAAAGATTTCTCCGGCGTGCACTTCGAGGGAAAGATTGTTCACGGCAACGGTCTCTTTGAAATGGCGGGTAAGCTGGTTGATTGAGATTACGTTTGTGTTCATAGGATCACCTCTCGATTAGAATTCTTCACGCTGAAAGCGCAAGATCGTGATTACAGTGAATATCAGGCAAAATACTGCTGTACCGATGATTGGTAGAGCCAATTTCGGCGATTGTCCAAAAGCGAGGGAAAAACCCACTGGCACTTCATCGATGACCGGTATGAAGAAGGTCCATGGAGTGATTTCTTTGATGACTGGCATTGCTCGCAGCATGGACGGACCAAGAAGCGCTACAGCCAGGCCGATCCCCAGCACAGGCCCTCGGCTGGAAAATAATGAGCCAAGCATGTAAGCCAGGGTAAGGTAGAAAAATAAGCTAAGCACGATCAGACCCATTACGCCTAAGAATCCGGCGATTGGCCATGGAGAACCAATCCTGAACGAGAGCTGGATGTATGCAACCATGCCCTGAATTACCACCGCGATGATCAGCATCCCAATTGTGCTGGCAGCCAACTTGGATAAGATAAATGCCAATCTCGATACTGGTTTGGACAACACCCATGCCGCTGTGCCGGCTTGACGCTCGCCAATGATGGAGTCTTGCCCGGCGATAATGGCTCCGACTGGGAGTGCAAGCGCATACATGGCCAGGAAATTCATTAAGGCACTGGCGAGCAGATTCTGCTGAAGGGCATCCATGGACTTTATCGTCCCAAGAGAGGCAAACTCTTGTAAGACTTTTTCAGCCGGTAGTGCCCATATCATAACGGCCAGCATTCCGTTTACGAATAACAGCCAAAACACAGTCTGGATGATCCACTTTTTTGTACGCCACCATTTGGCATTGTTAGCATGGAATAGATTGGCAAAGCCCATCCGCCAACCACGCCCATTAATCATTCTCAATTCAGATGTGTTATCCATTTTGAGCTCCTTCCGTTAATGTCAAAAAGATATCTTCCAGATCAATTTTCTTGTGACCAAATTCCAGGACGGTGACTTCGCCACCTGACAACACCAGCGGCAGCAATTGGGCTAGCGCGACAGTTTCATCGGTAACAGTGACCTGCCAGCTGATGTGACTATTTACGGGCTTAGCTTGAATGGCAGCTACCCAGGGGAGGCCTGATAGGCGTTGACGCGCTTTTTCCGACTCACCTTTTAGCGCCAGGGTGAAAACAGGTTGGCTGTTGGAATTAAGCAGCTCTTCAATCGGCGCTTGAGAGATTAATTTCCCATGGTCCAGGATAGCCACGGTATCGCTGACCCGCTGTACATCAGATAGGATGTGGGTAGAATAAAAGATGGTGGTATGCTTGCGCAGTCTCTCCATGACTTCCAAAACATCATGCCGCCCTTGGGGGTCAAGCGAGGCAGCCGGCTCGTCCAGGATGAGCAAGTCAGGATAGTTAACCTGGGCTTGAGCGATTCCCAGGCGCTGCCGTTCACCACCTGAAAAGCCCTTAATCGGACGGTCAGCTTTATCTTCCAGCCCGACCAGTTGCAGAGTATCCTGGATACGATTCTCGATGGCTGCTTTTGGATCTGTATAATAGAAGAAGTGGGCGGTGAAACGTAGAGTCTCACGGGCAGTCATATGCTCATAGTAGCGCGGATCCTGTGCCAGATAACCAATCCGTTTACGAATGGAAATGCTGTCGCGTTGGATGTCGCATCCGAAGATCTTACCAGAACCACCCGTTGGCCGCGAAAGGCCAAGCAGCAGCTTGATCGTGGTAGTCTTACCTGCCCCGTTAGGTCCCAGGAAACCGAAGATAGAGTGCTGCGGCACCGCCAGGTTGAGTCCATCTAATGCTTGCACGCCTTTATAGGTTTTGCTCAAGTTATTTGTTTCAATTACCAGGGAATTGGATGGGTCCATTTTATTTTTTGCTCCCTTCTCTAGCGTTCCTGAGTTTTCGTCTGAAAATTCGGCGATCTTAGCAGATTGTCCTGTTCCGCAATCAGGCTGAGTTGGTCGAAAGCAATCCAGTCCGAACGATCCTTGATCTTATCTGCGGCCAGCTGGATACCATCTATCTTTTGAGCGCATTCAAATTCGATCAACAGAACCTGTGTTTTTGTGGACCAGTAGTTGTACTGTTCTTCAATCAATTGCAGCCTGGGCTGCATTTCTTTCAAAGTACGGGATAGATCTTCATCCAGAGCATTCACCACAGGTAAAGCACATACCACGCTGGCTCTCACGCGCAAGGTGTGATCACCATTATTGCGCAGGAAGTACAGGCTATCGCCGGGTCTTACACTCTGGGCGGAAAGTTGCGCAGGATTGAATTCTCTCAAAATCATACTTTTAACACCACTCAGGATTTTCTCCAGCTCGCCTGCGTATGGGTCAAGAAAAACAAGATAGTTCATGCGTCTAATTCCTCGTCATTGAAGTTCAGTCTGTATTCACTATAAAAGAAAAACTCCCCAGGCGCATCCATCGCCTGGGGAGTTGTGTGACATCCTTTGGATTATATTTTTTCTTATACCAAAGTAGGATATTCCTTAGCGGGCTTAAAACTCTTTGTGCTGAAAGCGCCAAAGTGCCACCAGGGTGAACACAATGCTCAAGACAGCGGCGGAGATCACTTGCGAAACATCCGCGGCCGGTAAGGGCTGCTCAAGCGCTACCAACAAGGAGATTTTGTCCATGCTCATCGGCAAGATATAGCCAACCTGTGGGAGACTCGAGGCGCAGAACATTCCCCCGATCATAACCCCGAAGGCAATCGCCAACAACGGCCCGCGCGATTCGAACAGGACACCAAGCAGGATCACCAGGCTCAAGTAGAAGAAGAGCGCCAGCGTAACCACCCCTGCTCCGGCCAGGAAAGGCAGCAAGGGCACCAGCTGGTGGGTGGTCAGGTAAGCCTGGACCAGAGTGATCAGCCCGGGCAAAACTACGATAAAAGCGGTCGCACCAATGATGTCTGACAGCAGCTTGGTCAGGATGAAAGATCGGCGCGCGGCCGGCTTGGAGAGAATCCAGGCCGCCGTTCCCGACTGCTTTTCCTGGATGATCTCGTCCTGAGCCAGGATGATCATACCGATTGTGCCGGCTATTACCGCAATTTGGAAATAATACAGCAAGTCTGGGATTTCAGGTGGGAGCTGTTTGAGCGCCCGAAATAACCCTGGCACTCCATTAATGAGGGCTGGCCAGATCAAAATCCGCCCCCACCAGCGGCGGGTGCGGAACCATTCGCCCAGCTCTTTGGCAAACATATTGTTAAATCCACCCAGGAAAGTGCTGCCCCTGGCGGGTAGCAATCCCTGGCGGGCTGCCAGGCGGAGATCTTGGGATACGTGAGGATGAGTTTGTACGGTCATTTCGAATTCTCCTTTCCAATCATTTCCAGGAATACTTCTTCCAGGTTATAGGTCTTGCGCCCGAAGTGCTTCACCTTCAGGTTGCGGTCTTCAAGAATCAGGCGCAGGAGCAGGTCTTCGGCTGCGGCGTCATCGGTTACACTGACCTGCCAGTCAATCTGGCCATCTTGCGCTGCCATACTCAGGTGTTGCACCCAGGGCTGGCCGGTCACGCGGCCTTGTGCCTCGGTGATGGCAGTTTCCGCCCCACTCATCAGGGTGATGGTATAAATGGCACTGCCACCATCGCCTTCCAGAAGCTGGTTAATGGGAGCTTCGGCGATCAGCATGCCCCGGTTCAGGATGGCAACGGTATCGCTTACCCGCTGTACGTCTTCGAGTATGTGGGTTGAGTAAAAGATGGTGGTGTACTTGCGCAGCCTTTCCATGACCTCCAGCACATCGTGCCGACCCATAGGGTCAAGGGCAGCCGCGGGTTCGTCCAGAATCAGCAGGTCGGGGTAGTTGACCTGGGCCTGGGCAATGCCCAGTCGTTGGCGCTCGCCACCCGAGAAGCCGCGCACCGGCCGGTCAGCCTTGTCTTCCAGACCGACCAGCTCGATCACTTCCTGCACGCGGGCTTCGAGCAGGTCTTTCGGCCCGCGATAGAAGAAGCGCGCCGTGTAGCCAATGATCTGGCGAGCAGTCATGTGCTCGTAGTAGCGTGGATCCTGGGCCAGGTAGCCGATACGCTTACGGATCTCTACGCTCTCGCGCTGCACATCATGCCCAAAGACGGAAGCCTGCCCCTGACTGGGTTTGATCAGTCCGAGCAGCAGCTTGATGGTGGTGCTTTTGCCCGCCCCGTTGGGTCCCAGAAAGCCGAAGATTGAATTCTGCTTCACCGTCAGGTTGAGACCTTTCAGGGCCTGTGCCTCTTTGTAGATCTTGCTCAGGTTGTGAGTTTCTATTACAAGGGAATTGGGAGAGTCCATTTTTCTAGCTCCTTTCTGGATAAGAAACTTAATCTGTTTCTACTATAAAAGAAAAACTCCTCGGGCACATCCTTCCACCGAGGAGTTGCAGGGTATCCTTTGAATTATTTTTTCTTAGCCTAAAGTTTTTCCCCGCCTTATACTAAAGTAGAATGTTCTGCTTATATGGAGACCAGTTTATGCTTGATTGCATAATTGATTGCCTCTGCCCGGCTGGAGACCTGCAGCTTGGAGAGGATATTACTGATGTGGGCTTTTACCGTGGCGATGCTGATGACCAGGGCTTCGGCAATCTGCTGGTTGCTGTTTCCCTGCACCACCAGGTACAAAACTTCGTGCTCGCGTTCGGTCAGCTCGAACAATAACTGTTTAGTTGGGCGAGTGGCCTGAACCAGCACCCTGGCGGCTTCGGGGGATAGGGTCGACCGGCCTGAAGCAGCATCCCGGATGGCTTTAGCTAGCTCATCGGAGGTGACATTCTTGATCAAATAGGAGATCGCTCCGGCAGCCAGCACACCCTGCACGAGCCGCTCTTCTTCAAAGCTGGTCATGGCGATGATCTTGATCCCCGGGTGTTCGGCTAAAATCGCCCGGGTGGCGGCGATGCCATCCATCTCCGGCATCATCAGGTCCATCAAGATCACATCTGGTTGCTTTGCATGACAAAGATTGACCGCCTCTAAACCATTTTTGGCTTCACCCACCAGCTCAAGGTCATCATAGGCCCTCAGAAATGTAGCCAGGCCGCTGCGCACCACGTTATGGTCATCCACCAGCATCACCCGAATGATCTGAGAAGAGTTCATCGAGTTGCTCGAATACGGCGTGTTCATTTCTTCGTTCCCTCCTTGCTGGCCTTCCAATCCAGCCTGATGGTTGTACCCTGGCCCACCTGGCTTTCAATGATAAAGGTAGCCCCGATCGAATTAGCCCGTTCGCGCATAATGGCAATGCCGAGGTGTTCAGGAGCGATCAAGCCAGGCTCAAAACCAAGCCCATCATCTTTGATCATCAAGCTCATTTGACCCGGTTGGCATTCCAGATGAACATCCACCTGCCGGGCTCCCGAATGTTTGGCGATATTATTCAGCGATTCCTGGGCTACCCGATAAAAAACCAGCTTCACCTCATGGGTCAGTTCACAATCCCCCTGGATATCCAGGGAAACCGGGACTCTAACCCGTCCGATAAATGCATCCGCCAGCTGGGTGAGCAGAGATTTTATATCCGCGCGCTGCAATGATTCGGGGCGCATCTCCAGCAGTAATGTGCGCATCTCCGCCAGCGCGCCGCGGGTCAATTGGCGCAATTCCTCCAGGTTCTGCAATCCTTCATCTGGATTACGCTTCCAGATGCGAGGAATCACATCGGCGATGAGGTTGGCAGAAAACAAGGTCTGGGTGACGGCGTCATGCAGCTCACGCGCCAGACGACCCCGTTCTGCTGTGATGGCGGTCTGTTCTGCCTGTTCATACAGGTGGGCATTTTCAACTGCCACACCGATCTGCTGCCCAATCGTTTTTAAGAGTGCGATCTGTTCCGGCGGATAAGTCTGGCTCTGATTCGTGCTGAGATTTAGCGATCCGACCAATCGACCTTTAGCCATCAGCGGAATCGCAATAACCTGCTCAACCCCTAAAGCCGCCAATCTCTCCTTCAAAGCGCTTTCCGTAGGCAATTCCATGAGTGTCCAGATCACCGGTTCACCGCGCTGGCCTGCCACGCCGGCGGCACTCTGCCTCAAGGGTAACCTTTCACCCAGATCGGCAAAGGTGGGCGGCAGCCCGCGAAATGCCATCACGCGAAGATGGGCCTCCTCCGCGTCTGTTTCGGTGTCCGCCGCACCGCCTTCGCCGCCCACAACCCGATAAGCGATGCCATGTTCCATCCCGGTCAGTTCCATAATTCGCTCCAGAGCGTCCGCCATGATCTCGTTGAGATTGAGCGAGCTGCTCACCCGCGCCGCAATGGCGTTGAGTGTGGCCAATTCATGGGTGCGCTCGGCGACTTTTTTCTCCAGCGAAGAATAAGAATCATCCAATTCTGCCGACATCAAGTTGAATTGGTCGGCCAGGGTTTCGATCTCATCGCCCGTTTTCACCTCGATGCGCTGCTTGAACTGGCCTGCAGTCACCTGTTCGGAGGCATGGATCAGCTTCTGGATTGGGTTGGTAATGTGCCTGACACCATAAGCGGTCACAAACGCAGGCAGGATCACGCCTGCCGCCAGCAGGATTAACAGGAGCTGCCGGTAGGGTAGCGAAGGCTGCATGATCTCTGCCCAGCTCTCCTCTTTAATTACGTTCCAGTGACAAATAAAACCTGAAAAAGGGTACAATGGAGCATAGCTGACCAACACATCCTGTCCTCCTTTTCGGAACCGTACACTCATACTCTCACTTTGAAGAAGCTGTTGAAGGTAGGCTTCTCCGGATAAATCTCTACCCATCTCAGATGGATCCGTGGAAAAAATGATGCGTTGGTTCCCATCTACCATGTATATATTCGAGCCCAGATCCAGTTTGCTATATGCATTGCTATATGATTCGTAGTAGGCATTCTGCGTAGCTGGATAGATGGTAAAACAGTAATAGTCCGCACCCACGAATTCACCCTGCAGACCATTCATCGATGCGGAGATACAAAGGATTTCCTTCCCACTGCCCTCGATGTACCTGAGATCGCTATATGCGGCTTTGCCTGGATGATCGACCACAAAACGAAATTGGGGGGTATCGGACCAATCCTGGCCGAGGAGTTCAGGTTGCTCGGGGTGTGTTTTCACTACCTTACCCTGTGCATCCACAAAATAGATACCACCGTCAAAAATATCGATGCCCTCCGCATTGTCAAGGATATTCTGAGCGCGGACTTCGATAGGCGCCTCTCTTTGAGTATCGACCTGCAGGATAATCTCGACTATGAGGGGATTGGTTATGTCGAAGAATGCCTGATAGAGCGGTAGGGTTCTTGATTGGACAATCGCCCAATCTTGCTTGATAGCCAGGTCCCCAATCACCTTCTGGTAGGAATAAAACGTGAACCAGGCCACTGCCGAAAGGATGATCAGCGTGGGTACGAAAGACCAGGCGATGATTTTGGTTCGCAAGCTGTTCCACCAGTGTGTTTTCATGGTTACTCCAAGATCAAATTGAACATGCAGGCGATTAAGTTGTCAATCTAAGCAGCGATGGATGGGATTAAAGGTGGATTCTCATTCTATATTAATCATAGCACGATTTTTAGTAATTCAAAATAAAGGGGTAGATGAATTTAGTGATATCCAGACGGCCTTGATGCGGGACGTGCGTCAATTTAACTGTTACCCAGACGTGATAAACTATCCAGGCGAGATAGAATGAACTATATCATCGATGGACATAACCTGATTGCGAAAATCGAGGGCTTGAGCTTGAGCATGCTCGATGACGAACAACGCCTGATTGAGCTCTTGAACCGTTTCGGAGAGCTACGACGGCATAAACTGGAGGTGTATTTCGATGGTGCACCGGTAGGGCAGGCTGGCATGCGGAATTATGGGAGGGTGCGCGCCCATTTCGTGCCCGCAAGCCAAACCGCAGATGACGCTATCCGAAGGCGGATGGTAAAAATGGGACGATCCGGCCGGGAAGCCCGGAATTGGGTGCTGGTGAGCTCTGACCGCAGTGTGCAAATGGCAGGGCACGAAGCCCACGCCCAGGTGATGAGCTCGGAAGACTTTGCAAGCCACTTGGAGATCAGCCTGCTTCAAAGCAAGGCGGGAAAGCTTGAGAAGCGCGATGATCGACCGATGAGCGAAGCTGAATTGAAGGAATGGCTGACGATTTTTGGCCAGCGGGGTAAAAAAGAGTAGCTCTCTACAGGTAGATCAACCCTAATCAATTTTTAATCAAAATTGGATAAATCGGGTGTATATTATGAAAGTTGACACTTGCTCAAACTTTTATCGGTATCGCAAGTGTCCACCACCGGGAAGCGTCTTTCACTCGTCCCCCCCGAGTAGAAGATTCCGGTGGCCCTCCTTAGATTGCCGGACGTGCCCCCCCACGTCCGGCATCCTTTTAACGGAAAAGAGGGTCTCGGCTATCCGTTTGAAACCGAGGCCCTCTTTTTATTCTCGAGTTTTAGCTACTTTCTAACCTGAGATGAATTTTGACTCGAACTATTCATGGAAGCAGGACGATAAGTTGGCTCAGAACGACCGTAAACCGGGTGACCCTGGTTTGGTTCAGCTTTTGGTGCCGGTTTGAAAGGGGTTGACTGGGTGGGCAGCATACTGGAAGAAGCAAGTGGCTGAGCCTGCCTCGTGCCGGCGGTCTGCCGCGAAGCCTGGGGAGAATCGGACTGGCTGAATAGACGGTCGCCAGCCACAGAGAATGACCCAATGATGAGCACGCGGATCACCCAGACCATAATGGCTACAAAGACCGGCACTACCTTGACGAGCGTATCCTGTGAGATCACCGTTCCGCCCAGTGAGGAGTGGTTGAGGATGGCAATCGCCACACCCCAATAGGTGAGCATGGCATTCATGGTAGCTGCCAGTAGCCAGGCACCGAACAAGTACCAGACCTCCTTCGGCTCACCCGCCCCACGCTCAGGGGTGAACAAGCGGGCAATCCCGGCAAAATCGATGCCGCAGAAGGCGATCGCCAGGATAGTAGCCCAGCGAACATCAGTGAAGCGCAGGTCACCTAATAAATCGGTCAGCGCATAATCGGTGGTGCTGTAATTGAAAATCTCGAAGGCGATTAAGGCTCCTAGAATAAGGAGCCCGAAGAACAGGCCACGCGAGGGCTTTATTTTATTAATAACACGGCTAAACTCGAGTGCTGAATTTCCTTTGCGGTTCATATAAACCTCCTTGATCTCTATCATTTGTAATGGTCTGGTATATCCAATATGTATAATATAGAACAAATGTTCTAATTTGTCAAGAGGCAATTTGTGAAAATTGCTATATTCCATCCCTTGATTGGTAACTTCTCACCCACCCCCCCTTTATCCCCCATTCCTATGAAATTGTGCGGAAAACAGGAGTCCACAGGTGATTTTCCCTGCGGGCTCCTATATTTCGATGAAGCCACATTCATTTGTTCACATGTGATGTTGATAATGTGGATAGCACGATCGTTGGGTCTCTCCCCCCAGAACCAGGGGGGATTCCGCACAAACCACTCAACCCGGTACAAGAACAAATCGGGTAACCCCAATCTACAAAGCTTTCTGGACATTGCCGGATTGAGCTATATAGGAAAAGGAAGATTGCTTCAGCGGGCCTCGGAGTAGGCTCGATCTCGAATATACACTGTCCGCCCGCTTCGCAATGCCATAATAGTAAGTAATTACCCTTGCTTAATTAGAACATATGTGCTAATATATAAATATCCTGACAAATGTGGGAGGGCATATGAAAAACGGACCATCTTTAGTCATTCAGGGCACAATTATCGGTAGCCTGGTGCTGGCTTTGCTGGGTTGGCTGCTCGCAAAGCACATCGACCTCCTACCTTCCGCAGATGTAGCGTATGCGGCTTCCCCCACCCAAATCAGTGAGCAACCCGCAGCAGTGAAAGATTGCGAGATCAGTGCCAGCTACCCGGATGGAATACTGCAGTGGTGTGAGGTAATCACCTCGCTGGCTAAACAAGCTGAGCTGCCTCCTGATCTGATCGCGGCGGTCATTTTGCAGGAGAGTGGGGGTGATGCGAGCGCATATTCATCCAGCGGTGCAGTGGGATTGATGCAGGTGATGCCGCGGGATGGCATAGCGGCAGCATTCGAGTGTATTAATGGTCCATGTTTCGCCAGCCGCCCGACGATCGAGGAGCTGCAGGATCCCAGTTTTAATATTGAGTATGGAAGTCGAATGCTGGCAGGGTTAATCGGCAGGCTGGGGAACCTGCGAGAAGCACTGAAATCTTACGGACCGATGGATGTAGACTATCGATATGCGGATACGGTCCTAGCGATCTACGAGAATTATCGTTAGGACTCGATCCTGCATTGCTAATGGTTATGGACCCCTCAATGCCAGGGGAAGGAAGAGCAATTTCCCGAGCAGCGTAATGACGGGAGCTCCTCGAATCAGCGCAACCTGGTCACTTAGCACAGCATAATCCGAGTTCGAGAAAATGCCGGAGGGGGTGAAATCTACCTTTACCACCAGGGTGACTGTTATCGCAGCTTGAGAACTCAGACTGGGGAAATCCCAACGAATGACATCGCCATTGAAGGTGTAGGGGGAAGTAGCAGAAACAAATGTAGAGCCGGTGGGGAGGGTATCTGTAAGCACCACATGGGTGGCAGGAATCGAGGCGTGAACATTCGCGACCGCCAGGGTATAGGTAATGAGATCACCCGGGTTGGCCATGGCGGCAGAAGCAACCTTATTGAGGGTTAATAGATGCAGCTCTTCCAGCTGGGTAACCACAGGCTCTCCAAGCACCGGGGCTACCTGGTCGCTAACGACAACATAATCTTCATTCGTTATCGACTCAGTTGAAGTGATATTGACCAGCACAGCCAGTTCCACAGTGCGTGAGGCTGAGGTTGCCAGGCTGGGGAAGCTCCATTGGATCACTTCGCCAGTGCGGGTGAATGGTGGGGTAGCGAAAATAAATGTTGTGCCGAGCGGAAGCGTATCGGTAAGGACCACATTGGTGGTCGGGCTGATCCCAGAGGAATGCGTGATGGTGAGTGTGTAGGTTATCTCTTCTCCTGGGGCAACGAGTGGTGCTGAGGCGACTTTATCCAGCTCCAGCTGGTGACTGAGACTTTCAACCGTAGCAAGGGCATCAATCCGCCCCCAACCGTAAGCATTGTTAGGGTACCCACTACTGTTGCACCCCGACCAATCGATATGCAACGCACTCTGTTCAATGGCGTTTTCAATCTGATCCACCTGCCCACGAATGGAGGGGTGTGCGGAGAAGAGCAGCGCCACCAAGCCGGCCACATGCGGGCCCGCCATGCTGGTGCCGCTCCAACCCCCCTGATAGCCATTCCCAGGGATGGAAGAACGGATGCTTACACCCGGGGCAGAGATATCAGGCTTGGGGCGATTGCTGCCATCCACCGTGACTGGTCCACGGCTGCTGAAGCTGGCAATGCTATCACTATTGTTTGTCGCTCCGACGGTGAATGACTCGTCGTAGATGGCGGCAGGGTCTGAGACAGAACCACAAGAACTGCCAGAGTTCCCGGCTGAGTGAGCGGTGACAATCCCGGCTGCGACCAGGTTTTGCACTGGAATCAGGAGACTAATGGGATTGCAACCTTCACTGGGCGGGCAACCCCACGAATTGTTGATCACATCAGGAGCCATAGCAGGATTCGCGTCACTGCCATCGATGCGGGTGGGGGCGATGAACCACTGGTAGCATTCAGAATATGTGGCCGGTGTTCCCGAACCTCCATCCATATTGCGGCAGCCAATCCAGCGTGCGCCGGGAGCCATACCGATTTGATTGCTGCCACCATCATCTCCCACCATGGTGCCCATGGTGTGTGTGCCATGACCATAGTCATCACAGGGCGCGGGAGAATCGGATCCACAGGGGTTGCCTGGGTAGGCATCATGAATGGCATCGTGCCAGTTGTAGTCATGATCGGCAGAGCTGCCATTCCAACCGCGGTATTGATTTTTCAAGGCGGGATGATCCCATTGATAGCCAGTGTCTTGACCCCCAATGACCACCCCCTGACCGGTATAGCCAAGATCCCAAA
The DNA here is from genome assembly GCA_963725685.1 of uncultured Chloroflexia bacterium. Lineage (GTDB taxonomy): Bacteria > Chloroflexota > Anaerolineae > Anaerolineales > UBA4823 > FEB-25. The sequence goes on along the minus strand of CAVRYZ010000007.1, from coordinate 131,120 downwards.
CTTGAGGCGCTTTAACCAGACTGATATTCCATTCAATCGCATTCGGCTGTACATCTGCCGATCCATCCACCGTGGGAGCGTCAAGTGTTACGCTGGGGTTGGCGTACAGATGGGCTACATCCGGGCGGGCGGCTAACAGCTGAACGGTGCTGAGTGACCCGCGTACCCAGACCATATTGGCAATCCAATAAGGACGATATTCCACCCCCAAAGAAACGAGCTCAGCAATCAGTCCCTTTTGGGTGCGCTCAGCAGTGGATACAAGGGTCTGGTAGACATACCTGCCCTTTTCCAGCTTAGTGGATAATGAACCAGCCGCGCGGAGGTCTGCCTGGGAGGTTAAATACACCAGGAATTCGGTATCCCCAGCGGCAGCGGTCTGCAAGACCCAGGGGTCGACCTTGTCCTTCCAAAGGGAAGGATAAGCGGGAGCGGCAGCACCGGCCAAAAGGAGCGACAAAACTGATAAGACTGCCAATAAACGGTACAATCTACTCGACATAATTAACTCCTCTACATTTTTACCAGCAATTTGAGCTCAGGCAAGATAAGCGGAAGCGCCAGCAATCCGCCCACCCCCAATGCAAATATTCCAAGCAACACTTCTGAAACGGGCAGGGTTAGCTGCAAAAGACCAAATACAACCAGCCCACTGACGATAGCGACCGGGACGGCCCTGACCAGCGTGCTACGTACCGCTGCCACACCCGAGTAGCGACGATTTAATAGGTACCATAACAAAATCGCTTCACTGGTGTAGGCTAACCCGTTTGCCAGGGCAATGCCAGGCACGCCTAATGCAGAGCCCAGCCCAATGGCCAGAATCACAAAGATTACGGTTGTAAAAAGGGAGGCGCCAAGGGGTATAAGAGCATTTTGTTGGGCATAAAAAGCGCGCGCAGCAACTTCGACCAGTGATTGACCAATCAACCCGACCAGAAAACCGCGCGTGACCCAGACTACAACCTCTGCACCAGCAGGATCAAACTTAAGCAAACTCACCAGCGGGCGTATCCCCACCGCCACCAGAACCGTCGCTGGAATGGTAAGAGCTAGGATAATGCGCATCGCACGGTTCAATGATTGGCGATAGGCATCCACCTGCTCGCGTGCAACCTGGGCGGAGATGGTTGGCAAGAGCACCGTCCCAAGGGCGGTACCGATGAGGGTCTCCGGCACTTGCATGAACAGCCAGCCATACGCGAGCGCAGAGACTGAGCCAATATCCAGCCGGGAGGCAATATTATCCCTGGCAACGAAGATTAATTGAATAAACAAGACGGTGATGATGCGAGGTCCCATCAGGGCCAGCACTTTACGCACGGCTGGATGATGCAAGTCAATCGCCGGTGTCCAGCGGAACTTATACTTTATAAGGCCGGGCAGCTGAATTAACAGGAACAAGGCAGCCCCGATGATGGTGCCATAGACCACACCGTAAATCCCCATCCCAAAAGCGGGAAAAGAAAACGGACCGATATGATAGCCGGTCTCAGGAGCCAGGATGACAACGCCGAATAGCATACCCAGGTCGTACATGCTGGGGGCCATGGCAGGTAACAGGAAGTGCTGGTTGGCTTGCAAAGCGGCAATGACCAACCCACTGAGCGAGAAAATGAGGGTTGCGATCAGGTCGAGGCGCATGATGTTCACCACAAGCCTCTGCTGTTCAAGCGTAAACCCTGGCGTAATCACTCGTTGAACGAGGGGACCGGCCAAAATTGCGAATAACACGGCAATTCCGGCGCTGACTAGGAACATCAAATTAGCGATGCGCGAAAATAGATCCCAGGCTGCCTGGCGGTCCTGCTTTTGAAGGGTTTCAGTCAGGACCGGGATGAAGGCCATGGCGAGGGCGCCACCGGATATGAGTGCAAACAATAAGTCTGGCAGGTTGTTGGCAGTGTTGAATGCGTCTAGTTCGGCTGAGAGCCCAAACTGCCGGGCGATGAGAACGTTGTGGATCAACCCCAACACCTTCTCAAGCCCAAAGAAGACTGCCACGATCAGGGTAGACCTGGCAAAGCGCGACATTCGCCAAGTATAGCACGAGTTTGAACCGCGCTCATGAGGGGGGAGCGGGAATAGAACAGATGATTAATGGCAGAAATGGCCTGGAGCGCGCGGGAAGACCGCTCCAAGGGGTCAAAACGTTGCATCCAGCCCCCTGATATGGTAGAATTCCGTCCGCCTGAGAGGGATTTTCCCTCGATCTGGAGGGATGGCCGAGTGGCTTAAGGCGCCTGTCTTGAAAACAGGTATGGAGAAATCCATCGTGGGTTCGAATCCCTCTCCCTCCGCCTACGGGGAGGTGCCAGAGAGGCCGATTGGGCTCGCCTGCTAAGTGAGTGCGGGGGCTAAAACCTCCGCCGTGGGTTCGAATCCCGCCCTCCCCGCCTTAAAAAGAAGCTGTTAGCAATTAGCTGATAGCTTTTCGCTTTAAATTCACATTTAACCACCGCTTGGCACCCACAGGGGGTGGATTCTTCAAATCCTGCACGCTCGGCCTGCGGCCTCGGTGTGCAAAGAGCGCACCCTCCCCGCCAGAAATGAACAATTAGTCTGCCGCCAGTCTCACAGCTTGGGTGAGGCCCACCTTTTCTTATTGAATCTTCATGAATTAAATGACGAGATATGATATTCTTTCCGACAAATACGGGAGGAAATATCATGAATACTAAAACGAAACAGCTTAATAGGAAAACTAACGAACGAAGCAATTCAAACAGAATGCCTGCTCCTACCGACCTTGTGCTGAAGGGGGCTGATATGAATGACCTGCGGGCGAAGATTAAAGGCCGGGTGATCATGCCCGGTGATGCTGACTATGCCCAGGCCTGCACTATCTTCTATGGAGGGATCGACCGTAAGCCAGCGGTGATCGTCAGGGTTGCAGATGCACAAGATGTAGCCTATGCCGTTACGCTAGCGCGTGAAAGTGGGTTAGAACTGGCAGTACGCAGCGGAGGCCACAGCGCGGCTGGTCACGGCCTTTCGGATGGAGGCATCGTGATCGATCTGCGAGATATGCGGGAGCTGAATATCGATAGAGAAAGCCGCATAGCATGGGTCCAAACCGGTATGACTGCCGGCGAGTATACTGCTGCCGCTGACGCTTACGGCATGGCGACCGGCTTTGGAGATACTGGTACGGTGGGTATCGGAGGCATTACATTGGGTGGAGGCATTGGCTATCTTTTACGCAAGCATGGTTTGACCATCGATAACTTGCTGGCGGCTGAAGTGGTGACAGCGGATGGTGAACTGCACCACGTTGACGCCAAGAACGAACCGGACCTGTTCTGGGCTATCCGGGGTGGAGGCGGTAATTTTGGAGTAGCCACACGCTTCCAATTCCGCCTGCATGAAATCGGTCAAGTCATGGGTGGGATGCTGGTTCTGCCTGCCACTCCAGAAATCATTGCGGGGTTTATCGAGGCGGCGGAAGCTGCACCCGATGAGCTATCAACCATCGCCAACATCATGCCTGCCCCGCCGATGCCGTTCATCCCGGCAGAGGTGCACGGCAAGGTAATCTTGATGGCAATGATGGTCTATGCTGGTGGCGCAAATGATCACAGCGCGGAGGCGATAATCCCATTTCGCAAGCTAGCCCAGCCATTAGCTGACATGGTCCGTCCGATGCGCTACCCGGAGATGTTCCCACCCGATGAGGGTAACTATCACCCTACAGCAATAGGACATACGATGTTCATAGACAGGATTGACGGTGAAACGGCCAGGATAATCCTTGAATACTTGCAAACCTCCGATGCACCGATGCGAGTGACACAGTTACGCGTATTGGGCGGGGCGATGGGGAGAGTGCAAAACGATGCCACCGCTTTTGCCCACCGCCACAGGAAAATCATGGCTAATTTAGCTGTATTCTACACAGGTCCTGAGGACCGGGTTGGGCGCCAGGAGTGGTTGGGCAAATTCGCATCTGCATTACCTCAGAACGAACCCGGCGCGTATGTGAACTTCATTGGCGATGAAGGTGAGGCACGGATCCATTCCGCCTACCCGGGGTCGACCTGGGAGCGGCTGAGGTCCATCAAAGCGCATTACGACCCGACCAACCTGTTCGGGCTCAATCAAAACATTCCCCCTGCCAAATAATTGCACGGCTCTTAAGCTATAGTGCTGACGTCTTGGTGAGAAAATATGCGTATAATAACCCGTACTACTCGACAGGATATCACAGGAGGAGAATATGACTTATGTACCGTCTCAAACACGCTATGATGCCATGCGCTATAACCGCTGTGGTCGCAGTGGGCTCAAGCTGCCCGCCATCGCATTGGGGTTATGGCATAACTTTGGGGGTGTAGACGTCTTCGAAAACTGCCGGGCTATGCTACGAAGAGCTTTTGACCTGGGGATCACCCACTTTGACCTGGCGAATAACTATGGTCCTCCTTACGGCTCAGCGGAGGAAACCTTCGGGCAGATATTCCGCAAAGACCTGGCACCTTACCGTGACGAGCTGGTCATCTCTTCAAAAGCAGGCTGGGACATGTGGCCAGGACCATATGGAGATTTTGGGTCGCGCAAATACCTGGTGGCGAGCCTGGACCAAAGCTTGAAACGCATGGGGCTGGATTACGTGGACATTTTCTACCACCACCGCCCTGACCCTAAGACACCTCTGGAGGAGACGATGGGTGCATTGGATTTTATCGTCCGCAGCGGCAGGGCGTTGTACGCCGGCATTTCCATGTACCCGTCAGACATGACGCGCCAGGCAGCAAAAATTTTACGAGGCCTGGGAACTCCATGCCTGATCCACCAACCGAATTACAGCCTGTTTAACCGCTGGATTGAGGATGGGTTGGTGGATGTGCTGAACGAGGAAGGCATTGGATGCATCGTGTTCTCGCCGCTTGACCAGGGCGTGCTGACCAACCGCTATTTGAAGGGCATCCCAACTGATTCGCGGGCGGGCAAACCAGACACCTTCCTCAGCCGCGAGGATATCACCGAAGATAAGCTGGTGAAAGTACAACGCCTGAATGAGATGGCGCAAAAACGGGGGCAAAGCATGGCGCAGATGGCACTGGCATGGGTGCTGAGGCAGCCCGCAGTCACTTCCGCACTGGTAGGCGCCAGCCGGGTAGCACAGGTGGAAGACAGCGTGGCAACTTTGAACAAGCTGGAATTCAGTTCGGAAGAGCTAAGCACGATTGAGAAAATTTTGGCAGGATAAACACAATTCATCAAAAAAGCGCTTACAGATGTAGGCGCTTTTTTTGTTTAAGTAATTGATCCTGATCAGGGCATGTTCATTGAGTCGGTGCTGGTACCCACCATGAGATTGCGCATCATGCCCATGCCCTCATGTTCGAGGATATGGCAGTGGTACATGTACATGCCACTGTAGGTGAGAAATTTAACCAGCAGCCTGACCCGTTCACCCGGCATCACCATCACCGTGTCCTTCCAACCGTCGTCAACGAACCCGGCTTTTATGGTTTTATAGCCAACCGAGGCTGACACGCTCGATTGGCGATCGATAACATTGAACTGGACATTATGGATATGCATGGGATGGGCGATCATGGTCAGGTTAACAAAGTCCCAGACTTCCAATTGCTCAAAGGGAATATATTCATCCGGGGCTATGGCATTCATATCGAATACGCGCCCATTGAGGGTGAAGACCATGCGCTGCATTCCCAGGTATATTGTCCTGGGGGAGCTGACATTCATGGCATCTCGTAAACGGTATGGGGCTTTTCCAACGAAGGATGCAGGGAGGGTCAAAGGCGGTTTTTTAGCACCCTGGATGCGGACCTTGAAGACGGGAAAAGCTGCGCCTTGAGGCAACACAGTCTGCCCAACCATCGTACCGGTCATGACGCCTCCCCCCATCGCTCCCATCATGCCGCCACCCATCATACCACCCCCCATCATCCCACCGCCCATCATCCCACCACCCATCATCCCGCCGCCCATCATCCCGGTCTGAAACTGTAGGCTTTGCATGACCAGCTCGGTACCTTCGGGCTTACCGGTCAGGTCGACCCACAGATCAACCCGCTCGGCAGGAGCAAGCATAATGTAATTGCGTTGTACGGCTTTTGGCAGCAGGCCTCCATCCGTTCCCAATACCAGCAATGGGGTCCCATCCTGCCATGCCAAGCGGTAGGTGCGTGCATTTGACCCGTTATACAACCGCAGGCGGTAAGTTCCAGGTGCGACAGATTGGATATAGTCTGGTTTTCCATTTACAAGGATGCGATTGCCCAGGAATCCCTGCATCATGCCCATCATAGACATGCCCCCATTCAAATATACAAACTGGTTGTTGGCATCGAAGGAGCGGTCTTGGATTACCAGGGGAATATCATAGTCACCGGTATCCAGGCCAACCTGAGCCTCAAGATCATCCGAAACAAGGTACAAGCCTGCCAGGCCATAATAAACCTGGAAACCCGTGCGTAAATCGGGATGAGGGTGGAACCATAGAGGTGAGGCCGGGTCGAGAACATCAAATTCATAGATAAATGTCCCCCCGGGGTGGACTACATCAGTGCCATGAGGATGGCCTCCCATGTGGCTGGGTATACACGGACCATGGAAGTGAACAGTGGTATCTTCAGGAAGGGCATTGGTAAAATTCACTTTCAGGTACTGGCCCTGGCGAACCCGGATGATAGGACCCAGGTAGTTATCGGGTAATGTAATCAGGTTGGCTGGTGAGCCCTTTACGAGAGAAGCCTGGTAGCTCATCACCTGGGTGGGAGTGCCGGGTAGAACAGGCACGGCAGTTGTGGTAGCCCGCATGTTGATCTCAATATCGGGTACAGTGGCATCGCCCTGATGGGATAGATTTGATAAAGGTAAATTCGGTGCATGAACAGAGCGTTGTGCATCCTCAAATCCCTGTAATGCCTGATCGGCGTGTACGCCTTTGGCAGCCAAGGCAACCGCACCTAAACCGACGACATTTAGAAAATTACGGCGGGAAAATTGTTTTTGACTCATTTTGGGCCTCCTGATTACCAGCGCTTATCAATTCAGATCATGTCAAGGCAGTATTGGAGGGGCAGGTCTCGAACGGCGGACCAGCCAGGCAATGCCAAATGCGGTTCCGGTAAGGATTGCCAAGACCACCAAAACCAATAATATCCATCCAAGCAACAACCAGGGGTTGCTCCAAACTGACCTGGAGCTGTACTCAACGGACCCACTAGCCTCACCCATATCCATCCCAATCATGGATAGGTCAGTACCCATATCCATTCCACTCATGCTCGAGCCACTCATGCTCGAGCCACTCATCATGGGGCAGCTGGCCATATCACCCATACCCATGCTTCCCATACCGCTCATGCCCATGGTGCCGGTCATCACGCCGCTACCCATGATCATCCCATTGGAGCCCATACTTCCCATCCCCCCCATGCCTCCCATCATTCCAGTTCCTGCCATATAGGTGGCATTGGGATATGGGGTATACCCGGTGAAGATTGAGGTCATAACAGGGCTGGGCAGGCTTTGCTGCAAGTCAGACCCAGCAGGAACGGGTGTATTTTGCACGTAGGGGGTAGCCAGAGCGCTTGTGGCTTGAGGTTGAACGGTATCTGTCGGCATATCCATTTGCAGCAGCGGCCCACCCCAGCCGCTCGCGCCTGCCGTGGTCAGTATGGCAACCAGCAAGATCACAAAGATAGACGTCGCTAATCTGAATATATAAGACATGTATCACCTCCAGGTAATATGAAAAGCTCCAATTGACTATTTTTTGCCATTGACGATCCTGCCCTCAGACATCTCAACTGCACGGGTGCCATAAGACACCAGCTGGCGGGTATGCGTGACCATAACGACCGTGATAGCCAGGCTAAGGTGCAGGTTTCGGAATAATTCCATAATCTCAAGCTCTGTTTTTTCGTCCAGGTTACTGGTGGGTTCATCGGCAAGCAGCACCTCTGGCTGGTTCATCAATGCACGCGCGATCACCACGCGCTGCTGCTGCCCGGCAGAAAGCTGGCGAGGGAATGCGGTTAGTTTCTCAGCCAGGCCAACCTGCTGAAGCAAGGACCTGGCGCGTTCAGATACCTGAGCAGAGCTTAATTTGGACCCAAAAACGGTTGGAAAGACCACGTTCTCATAAACGGTGAGGCTGGGTAACAAGCTCGGGAACTGGAAAATAAAACCGATTTTTTGGCTGCGTATGAATGACTGCTGCTTATCCGACAAACTCCACAGATTAGTGCCATCCAGCGTGACGGTTCCAGAAGTAGGTCGGGTCAGTCCGGCAGATAGATTTAATAGTGTCGTCTTGCCGGAACCGGATCGCCCTACGATGATGACGAACTCTCCTGGGAGTATCTCCAGGCTGACCCCTTGCACCGCGGTTACCGAATTTCCTTTTCCCAGCGGATATTCTTTGTAAACCCGTGTGAGTGTGATCATGACAATTACTCCCGCATGGCAATGGCTGGGTCTTGGCGGCTGAATTTAAGCGCCGGGAACAGGGCTGCCAGGTTTACGCTGAATAAAGCCAGGAGTAAGCCGGCACCAATCTGGAGAAGCAGCACAGGAGCTGAGGGCAGCAAGAATGGGAAGCCGAGAGAAACGATGAGCAGCTTGCGAAACAAATAGATCGAAAGGGCTGACAGACCGATGCCGGTAGCGCCTCCCACGATCGCCAGAAGGCTTGCCTCCAACAAGAGTGACTGGAACACGAAACGCCGGGTTGCACCGAGAGCTCGGATCACTCCCAGCTCTTTACGCCTTTCATTAGCCGCCATTGAGAATATGAGACCGATCAGCATAACCGATAGCCACCAGGTGATCCCCATGATGACCAGGATGGTTTTAAGCAGACCGGTCATTTGTGTACGGTAGGACTGGAACATATCCGAGCTCTGGATGGGAGTAACGTCTGGCACATTTTGAATAATTCGAGCAGAAATTGCCAACAGATCGCTGCCGGGAGCTGCTTTGACCATGACTGCAGACACACTATCTGCTGGAATTTCTAATGGCTCTTCTGCCTGTACAGCAGATTTCTTAGCAATATCATAGGCGGTATCGAAGGTGAAAAACATACTTTGATCCAACCCTGTACCGGTTGGCTCCAGGTTGGCTTTAAGGGTGACCAGGTATCCATATACTTTTATATTCTGAACCCCCTCGGTAGCGAAAATATAACTACCCCCAACGACTTCCCCGAGGCGCAAACCACTGCCTAATTTTTGCTGGAGCCAGGGTTGAATGGTGAAATCTGTCTCTGGATCATAGGCAATGATGAACATATCGGATACAGAACAACAGGAGGCACCGGTGAGGGTGGCCAGGTAAAGCTGTGGTGAAACAGCTTCAACGCCGGGTATGGCAGCAATCTGATCAACCCTAGCTTGCGGCATCCAGAATTTAGCCGGGGCACCCATCAGCAATGCACTTTCGATCTTGGCTTCGCTGCCAGCCGGCACGACGACAATATCTGCCCCCAAACGATTAATGGCCAACCGCAGACTATTCTCTGCCCCGCGCATCAACAGGGTGGTGGTCAGGGCAAATGCAGCCACCAACAAAGCACAAAGGGCTACCACCCCACTGCGAAAGGAATTTCCAGAGATATTCTTTAGTGCCAGCTGGATTACATTCATGCATTCAGCTCAGCAATCTTACGTGAAGAGAAGAACACTACCAGGCTCGCAGCGATGGCCAAAGAGCCAGATAAGACCAATCCAGGCCGCATAATCATATTACAAAGCATGTCAGGATTGGCACACACCCCAATCAAAACGGTGGGGAATAAGATGGCCAGTGCGCCTAACACAACACCGAATGAGCTGAGAAAAGTGAAGGTCTCCTTTCGCTTGCTGACGATATCAAAAATTCCCACCAGACCCAGGGGAACAGCCACACCAATTTCAGCGATACCGGTCCAATGGCATTTCATTGGAACGGTTTTCCCGTTGGCCAATTCGAGAGATCTTCCCTGAGACAGGCAATCGGTAAATGCTGGTAGGATACCAATTACCAATGCCAGGATAATCGTGAGCCCGCCCATAATTTTTTTCATTGCACATTCTCCTCAAGATAAGATTTTTAACCCAGATTCAGTCATGCACGGTCATTACTCCACGGTAAATAAAGTGTGGGCAATTAAACCGGAACTCACCTGATTCTTCGGGTGTGAACTCGAGTGTTTGAATATCGCCTGGTGTGGCGAGTAATAAGGTGGCGCTTTTCTCGTTCCCCAATTGGATGATCAATTCATTACCACAACCCACCTCCCCGATTTGACGGAAGGTTAGCTTGACCGGAATATCCTTGCGCACAGCGAAGTGCTCGGGAGAATAACCATCTGGAGTTACCACCAAGGTTAATTCCTGCACACCGTTTGCATTTACCGCCACATCAACTGCTGGCGGCACGGAATAAGCCACCGGAACCTGCTTTAAGGAGGAAAAAACCTGGCTATTCACTGCCGGACCGAGCGTGTCGAGAATCGTGCGGGCTTCTTCAGCAGAGACAATAGCCGGGTTGGATACTTTTGCCATAATGCGCAATGTGCCGACACTAAATCCCACCTCTACGGTGGTACATTCCGTACGCGACATACACATACAACTGCAAAAAGCCGTGCGGTCCTCAGTGCTTTGCTCGTTAGGAAGCCATTCATAGAAGGTTAAAGTGTCTCCACGGCGGGTTGGATAGACAATCAAGACCCTCGGCTCACCTTGAGGCCCAGCCTGGTCTACGGTGACCTGGGCTTTCTGGCGCATGAAAACTTCTGGTAAAAAAGCAGGGATCAGCACCTGGAACGGCATTTCCATCTGTGCGTTCAAGACAAATTCAGCTTCAGGGGCCTGAGGCGGCTCAACGTTTCGGTGGCTAAACCAAAAAAAGCCAAGGATAATCAAACCCAGGCTGACCACAATGAAGCCTCCCCATAAAGCTTTACGCAGGAAGCCATTTTCATGGTGAGATATGTTTTGAGTATCCCCGACCATCATATTAAAATTTTCTCATTATTTATTGATTGAAACATTTGGATTAATTGGCTTATATTGGTAAAGGTCTAAAATTGGCGCTGAGAAACGATAAAACACGAACGCGGCACTATTTTTATATTAAAGACACACCCCGTCATACTAATTGGGTGAATCACACACTGTATTTGTACAATAATACTTAATCCAATGCAAGTGACAATATAATTCAATATTTGGACAAACGATACCTTCGCCCAAGCCCAAGCAGGCGCTTTTGTCCCGCGATGATTAGAGAAATTACCCCCTCATGCTATACTTTAACCCATGAAACGACTAAACTGGTATGACCTGCTCTCGATTAACCTGTTCTGGCTGGGGCTGAACATCCGTAATACAGCCATTGGAACCTTCATCATGCCTTACCTGGTGGAACAATACGCCCCGGCGAATTTGATCAATACTTCATTAAGCACGATGCGTACGGCGGGGTTGATCATCGCCATGCTGATCCAACCAGCCGCCGGGCTGATCAGCGACCGCTCCACCTCGCGCTTCGGCCGCCGCAGGCCGTTCATCCTCATCGGCGTCTTACTCGACCTGGTCTTCCTGGCAGCCATTGGACTTTCATGGAATTATTGGACTCTGCTCGTAGCGGTGCTGCTGATCCAATTCTCATCCAATATCTCGCATGGGCCTCTGCAGGGATTAATCCCGGATATGGTGCCCGAAGATCAGCGCGGCCAGGCATCAGCAGTCAAAGCCATCTTCGAGCTAGCCCCAATCATATTGGTAGGCGCGACCATTGCACCAATGCTGGGTGGCAAGCACCTGGGGTGGGCGATCATCGCCACTGGAGCGGGGCTGTTGATCACCGCAGTAATCACAATCCTTACGATTAAAGAGAAACGACTCACCAAGAAACCAGATATCCCATTTTGGCCACCCATGGTGGGTGTGCTTGGTATGCTGGCGGGTATCATCATCGGGGCACTGGCGGGTTTATTGGGGGGTGAATTGGTCGGTGGCAGTGCAGGGCTGGTTGCATGGCTGATCGCAGGGAAAGAAATTGGTTTGATCGTTGGAGTAAGTATAGGTGGAGTCATCGCCATGGTCATCGCAGTTGTCACCGGTGTGTGGGCTGGCTCAATTGCGACATTAAGCAAGGGAATCGGTATCATGCGCGGCGCATTCACAGGCATACTTAGCGGATGCCTGCTGGGTGGGATCGTATTTTTCATTGCATTGCGGAATTATGGAATACTCCCCTCTGCGATCATGGCAGTTAATATTGGGGGAATCATCGCCATGGTTATCGCGGTGGTGATGGGTGCTAGAGCTAACACGGCAACAATTGTAAGCCGCGAGGCACGTCAAAATTCTTCGTTCATCTGGTGGATCGTTAATCGCCTGCTGTTCCTTGCCGCGATGACCTCAATACAAGGCTTTGCACTCTACTTTATTATGGGCGCATTCGGAATCACCTCTGAGCAGTCTGCTGACCTGACGGGAAAACTTACATTTATTATCGGTATCTTTATCCTGGTCTCAGCGGTAGTGGCAGGCTTGCTGGCGGATCGTATCGGGCACAAGCGACTGGTAGGCTTGAGCGGGATCCTGGCTGCAGTGGGAGGAAGTGTGCTGCTTGGAACCATCTGGCTGCCGAACCTGAACCTGATCTACCTGGCAGGTATCATCCTCGGGCTGGCAACCGGGCTGTTCATGACTTCAAACTGGGCCATGGGAACCAAGCTGGTGCCACCTGAAGAAGCCGGGCGCTACCTGGGGATTTCCAACCTGGCAGGGGCGGGGGCGGGCATGATCGGCGCGGGCATTGGAGGCCCGGTTGCCGATTACCTAAATAATGTCGCACCAGGGTTCGGATATTTCGCCATCTTTGCTGCCTATGTGGTGCTCTTCGCATTAAGCACAGTCAGCCTGAAGTTCATCCGCGAGCGTAAGGCAGTCGCGGCGGTAAATATTTGAGATGGAACCATTCATGACTTTCTTGCTTTGGCTGCTGCTTGCGCTCATCCTGATCATCTTGACGGTAGAGCTGGGATTGTCATTTTATTTCACCCACCGCAGGCAGCTGGGCGAGGTGCACTCCCCCGAAGAATACGGACTGGCATACGAAACGATTGCGTTCACCACCTCGGATAAGCTGACCTTACGGGGGGTCTGGATACCTGCTGCGGGATCTAGCAAAGCGATTGTGATCCTGCACGGTCATGGAAGCAGCTATGATTTCGACGTGTACCGGGCTCCCGCACTGCTCGAGGCGGGGTTTAATGTGCTCCTGTTCGACTTTCGCGCCCACGGGCGCAGTGAAGGCAAGCGCATGACTTTTGGGTATGAGGAGCGCCGGGATGTGGCGGGGGCGATCGAGTTCCTTCACCGGGCAGGCATGGAGCATATCGGGTTACTTGGATTTTCATACGGTGGCATGGTTTCCATGATCTTTGCAGGGGAATACCCGGAAGTGGAGGCGGTCATCAGCGATGGTGGACCAGCCAGAATCCGGACGGCTATCGCAGCCCGGGGAGTGGAAATGGGATTCCCATTATGGCTTACCCGACCGATGGGATGGTTGATCGTCGGTATGGCTTCTCTTCGGCTGGGAGTCAATCTGTTCCAATATGAACCCATCCGGCGGGTGGGGAAGATCTCGCCGCGACCGATCCTTTTCATCCACGGCGATCATGACCAGTATCTACCAGATTTCGATGAGCTTTATGCGGCTGCCAGGCAACCCAAAGAGCTCTGGCGACTGCCGGAGGCTGGTCATTGTAACGCAAGCCAGTTTTACCCGGAAGAACATGCTCGCAGGGTAATTGAGTTCTTCAAACGATACCTGTGATCAATTAGCTGTCACATCCCCGGAAATTTCCCCGAACTGGCCCAATAAACACGGTTATTTAATCACCGCCGCCCCCGTCGGTGGGGTTATTACTGTCATGGCATTTCAGGCAGGTAGCGGTGGAAAGGTTGACCGTGTGACACTCACGGCAAGTGGCGTTCTCATGGTTGATACAGGTCACTTCACCACAGCTGTTGGGATGTGCCTGGTTGAAGGTGGCAGGGCTCCAGGCAGTGGTGTTGTGGCACTGGTCGCACCTAATCCTGGCGAACAGACCGGCATGGAAGGATGGATCAGGGTGGCAGGAGGCGCAATCGGCCGACAGGTTGGTAAATGCACCGTTCTTATGACACTGTGTACAGTCTAATGGCACATGGGCTCCAGTTAGAGGGAACTTGGTCACAGAGTGGTCAAAACTAGCTGGCAGCCAACCGTCAGTGGTGTGGCAGGTGCCGCAAGAGGATCCAAATTGACCCTTATGGGCATCATCTTTGGCATGGCAGGAGTGACATTCGCTGGACAGGCTGGCAAAATCAGCACTGGTGTGGCATTGGGTACACTCCAGCTTGAGATGGGCACCGCTTAGGGGGAATTTCGTCGTAGAGTGGTCAAAACTAGCTGGCAGCCAACCGTCGGTAGTGTGACAGGTGCCGCAGGAGGTCCCAAATTGACCCTGGTGGGCATCATCTTTGGCGTGGCAGGATGAACAGTCTTGAGGCGTAGATTTCAAGTCGGCGATAGTTCGGGCACCGGTGTGGCAGGCTCCACAGTCTAATGGGACGTGTTTTCCGGTCAATTGGAAAGCGACTTTACCATGGTCGAAATTATGGCCATAGGTATCGACCCCATCATGGCAAGCCAGGCAACTCTCACCGTACGCCTGGAGGTGTGCTTGCATAGATTGAAGATTGATCTGCTGGTGACAGGTACTGCAAACAGTCTGGTCGAAGGTGGAATAGCCATCCACATGGCAAGTTTTACAAAAAAAGGAGGAGCCATCGGCCTGACGTTGGTGGGCGGCAAGAGAATAACCGAAAGTTTGGTGCGAAATGTCGACCTTGGTCATATCGGTCAATGGTGTATTGGGTCCCTGGTGATCAGGGTGACAGTTGCGGCAGGATATACCCGGTTTTTTCGAAAATTGATCCCCGTGCAAGGTGGATGGATCCTTCAGCTGGTCAGCGACATCTGTATGACATAACACACAGCGATCGGCCATGATTGCACCTTGCCAAAAGTAGGCATGGCAGGCAGTACACCTACCAGAGAGGTCAGCATGAGAGGTGACCGATCCAATTAATGCACCTGACTGGGCGTTGAGCGGACCAGGGTTGAAAAGCACACCCCCGCGCAGCAACCCCACCGCAAATACCACCAACCCGGTCAGCACAGCTGTGATCAGGCCGGGAACAGTAAGGCAGCCAAATGGCTTTTTCTCCATCGGCTCACCTCTAACGAAGCAGTGTGGCGTAGGTAAGTGCTGCGCCAATATGGATGAAGGCAGCCACGAAAAGTGCCATCCCAATCGGGATATGAACGGCATGCCAGATGGATAACGTACGCCGGGCACGAACCAGGATGGCAGCCTGGGCGGCCGCACCGGGTGCAGTAATCTCAACCCCATCCAGGGAGCGCGGAATGCGGGTGTAGATATAGCGCCCGATGAATCCACTGATGACGATGATGATAGTCAGGAGGGTGGTGGCTCCGGCCAGGCCGTGGAACTTCCAGGAAGTATGCAACAAGACCATGTACGGACCAACCAATCCGGTAAATATGTGGAATTGAAGCCAGGACCGCATGGTTCCCCAGCGACCCTTGCGACTGCGTTTGCGAAAGGAATAAAGAGTCTCAGTCATCAGCATGAGCAAAAAGCCCACCACCCCAATCATGTGACCGAAAAAACCAGCCGCTGCCGGGATTGCCTTATACCAATAAGCAATGAAGGCATAAACCGCGGTGATGAGGAGCGCCACCAGCATGGATAGCCAAAGCTCTTTGTTTTTGGACAGCATTGCAAAACTCCTCAACGAGTTCGGGTCAGCTCCTGGTTTTTATCCAATACTCCATTACGGATTGTCCCAAGACGGAGGTGGAATGCAATAATTGATCACGGATAGGGCTAATATCCACCTGCTTATTGATCAGCTCACGCAAGGGACGGGCAATCCTCTGGTCGCCCATCACCACTGCACCGACCAGCGTTTGCTCACCAACCATGAGCCGCAGCTGGCTCAAATCGGTACCACTCTCAGCGGCAATGGTGTTGGGCAATTGTTGCCAGGCTTCGCTGGAGCCACGCGAAGTATAAACCTGGTTATCATCGCGCCCGCTGCCGATTGCGCCGATGATGGTGGTCATCACACCGGCTATACGCAGAACGTTCGTAGCGACCGCCCGCTGATAATCCTGACGCTGCCCGCTCATGTTCATGGCCGCAATACGCCCCTGTTTCCGTCCTGGATACCAGAGATTATCGATAGAAGAATGCCCACTGAGCGGGTCGAATATCTGGGCGACATCACCTGCGGCGAAAATGTCAGCCTCGCTGGTTTGTAAGTACTCATTGACCAGGATGCCCCGGTCGGTTTTCAAACCGGCCGCTACAGCCAGCTCTTTACAAGCTTTCACACCAATACCAACCGCCAGCATGTCACAATGGATGACATCACCAGTGGTGGTACGGACCCCGGTTAATTTACCTTTCTTGCTGAGGATTTCTTCGATTTCGGTGTGATGATGGAGTACGACCCCGTTATGGACAAGATTACGTTCAACCATGCGCGCTTCAGCTTCGACGAGCACATTGGACCAGTACCAGTCGCCCCGCAGCAGGTAATGCACTTTTATACCCTGAGCCACCAATCCCTCAGCCAGCTCTATAGCTACCACACCACCCCCTACAACGACAGCAGTTTTGGTGTGGTGCACCCTGGAAAGTATCTTGCGGGTATCCTCAATGTCGTCAAGCTTGACTACCGCGGGTAAATCTCCACCCGGGATATTCAAGGGGACGGATCTTGCGCCGGTGGCCAACAACAGGCGGTCATACAGTAATGACCCCGATGGGTTGACTTCGATCGAATGAGACTGTGGATCGAGACGTGTAACACGCCCATGCACATATTGAACATTGGGGTTGTACTTGCTCTTTTTTGAGAATGGGAACAGCTGTTTTTCGGGGATCTCACCCGTCAGATGATAAGCCAGCCCCGGTCGGGAGTAGAAACCATGCGGGTCGTCGCTGACCAGGGTGATATCAGCACCGGGTTCAAGATTGCGCAAAGTCTGAGCGGCGGAAAAACCAGCAATGCCCGTCCCGAGGATGATATAGCGGTTCATTCTTTGGGCTCCGTAAACAGCTCAGTTTTTTCGAAATGAAGCACACTGCGTGGGCAGCGCTCGATGCATTCCCCGCAGGTTAAGCAAGCGGGGTCTTCAATTTCCTCCCCAGTCCAGGCGTGCAGGCGGACGTCTATTCCGATGGGGCAATTGAATGAGCAAATACCGCACTGGATGCACCGTTCTGGCTCAGGGACAACATGCCCAGAAGTGAGCACTTCTATGTGATGAGATTCGGAGCTCAGTCTATATTTCATATAATTCAAAAGTCTGCTTCAAGCGACAAATATACTATAGAAAACCAGTAATTACTCACCAAATTCGGAAAATTTCCAAATCATTGGAGATGTCAGGGGAAGATTGCTCCCCGAATTTCAGCAGGGACATGTTCTTCGGGCTACGAAGTGTGGTTATAACCCTTGATGCAGATTACGCCCTCATCGCAATGACAATGATGTGAAATGATTTCGATAATTCTAAATTCAACCAATCAAGATATGTGATTCTGTGAGTAATTACGAAAACCAAAATAGCCAGAAATTTATTATTAGAATTTCCTTTAACGTGCAACGGCATACTGATCAAAAGCAAGCGGGGATGATGAACGATCCACCTCCCCGCTCCAACAGCCTACCGAACTAATTGTAGCTTTCCCTATGCAAGAGAAAGACTTATTGGATCAGATCCTATTTCAGGGAATAAATCTATTTTGAGGGCGCTGCCCTGATCAAACGCGAATATATTCCTTGATGTTCAAAACAAAGATGGCGGCTTTATGAGTACCCGGACCATCGGTGGGGGTACTATTCTCCTTAATAATTTCCACCGCCCGGCTGATTTTATCTTCCTCCAAACCAATTAACAGCGTGGTACTGCCACGCCGAAACAACCCGCCTGTGGAGGCAATGCACGTCACGCGGTACTGTTCTTCGGTTAATTGGTGAGCAATCCTGTCATAATCAGCATCGTTGACAATTGCGATCATCAGTTTCATTGCAGCACCTCCAGGTATTGGTCAATCTCCAGAATGAAAATAGTGGCTCCGCCCACGGTGATCGGGATTGGGCTAGGGATTGGTAGAGGCTGACCCTCAATCGGCATGGATACATACTCGATGCGTTGCCTGCAATTACGCTTCAGTTCGGAAATAACGAGCTCTACATTGGTGGTTTCCACGGTGATAAGCAGGGTGACATTTTTTCTGCCCAAGAAGGCCCCGGTGCTGGACAGCTCGAAGGCGACGATACCAAATTTTCGTAATGATGAGGTGACCAGGTCGGCATCCTGGGCTTGTAAGACTACCAGGAGAACCACCATTTTAGATAGGCTTTGGTCTTCCATGTCTCCCTTCCTTGTGGCTTTGCAATCCCACGATCTGCCTGAGATACGCCTAGTCAGTGCTTAAAATACCTTCGTTTACATAATGGACCAGCTCATCGGTGCTCAGGTTATTGATGCCCAATTTTTCGATCGTCCGTCCTCGACGCCAATAATCCGTACGGTGAATTATACTGGCAATTTTAATTATTGCATCGATTCCGCTGACCGCAACCCCATAACGCTGACCCAGGGAGGCAATTGGCACCAAACTCATGGGGACATCTTCGAAGATGTAGCGGTGATTCAGTGTTGGAGGCGCATTAATTCCATAATAACCGGGCTGGTTGTGAATAGCTTCATTCAGGTCTTCTCCTACAGCATCATACGAAAGCTTCAGCCACTCCATGCCCGTGCGGGCGCGAATTCCAATCGAAGCCGCGACAGTGACACGTTCGCGGTCGAGCGATTCCAATACGCGCGCCACTGAATTTGTCACGCCATCGATGTAGAATTGAAAGTCACCATGGGTTGATTCGATCCATCCGGTATTGAGAATGGTCAGTGCGGGGTGGAAAATAGCTCCCATGTTGTTCATCCCGGTTTGCAAGACATTGCCCCCATCAATAAATTGAGGAAACACATCATGGATATTGTCCAGGACAAGCTGGTTGCGATTCGAAGGCAGTGCTGCCAGAGGCACCGACTCTTTGATGCGGAAGATATGCGAGTGAGCAGGTCCATCGGAACGAGAGGCGTAAATAAAAGTTTCGGTTTCGGCGATGGTAACATCGGCAGTGCAGCCATTATCCCGGATGACCTTGCTGAATTCGATCGCACCACAGGTGCGCCCGGGGTGCAAGATGACGATCTGCCCATCGGTTAAATACGGGGCGCAAGCCTTGGCGATATCCGCATGGGCCGAGGAAGGGACGACAATCATCACCATTTTGGCTTTGTCCAGGGCTTCAGCAATGTTGGAGGTCACGCGGCGCAGCTTACCAAATCCGCTGGGACCACCGATGTAACTTTCCAGGTAGACCCCACCAAGCTCTTTGATGGCGGCTACATGATCGGCAGTGCGGTTATATAAAACTGTCGGGAAATCCATCACTCCCAGATGGGCCGCCATGGCTTTCCCGCCATGCCCGGCTCCGATCACAGTGATATTAATTTTTTCTGACATAATTGCCTCCTAGGATAAGAAATGCTTCAGCCGGATGGCTTCTCTGACAGGGGCACCATCCTGATTAATAGCGACGCAGGAACCGTTGATTATTCGGGTAATGATCCTGCCTGGGGCAAAGGGATTATTACGGAGCTGAGGGGCATCCAATATTCCCAGCCCGACCGATTTCGCCAGGATTGCCGGGTCAGTTAAGGGGTCGCGAATTTCATCGGTTGCGAGGTTTCGAATTGCCTGCAGAGTAATATTAGCTTCCGATACCAAATGGTCCACCTGAAGCTGGACGGCAGGGTCGGCGGTCATATCCGGGGCACCGCGCAGGGCATTCTCAATCGATTTACGGGCCAAACCACAGGCTTCGATAACGTCTTCGGCGCTGGCGGCATGGTGTGCTTCGGTGTGACCCACGATGTGGATGATGTGGGGTTTAAGTGCCATCTGCAGATAGATACTGGTTGCCAGATGGGCCCGGGCAGCCGTGGGATCAACAGGATAACTGAGCAAGCCTGTGCGGGTCTGTTTCCAGATATGAAAGTCGGGTCTGGACAGGGGCTCGATCAATTTAATCGCCGCCAGCATTTTAGCAAGATCCATGGCGTCGGATGTGCCGGGAGGGCTGTTGAACATCAGCTGTGCAATGTAGTCCCTCACTCCATATGCACGGGCGTTATAAGCAGAAAGATAGGCAGAAACAACGAAGATCACATCCGGAGCATCCCGCATCCCCCAGTGATGAGGCTCATTCAGCTCCACCGGGATGCCACGCTCACCATACCATGCCATCACACCCTGATGTTCGTGGATGGAGCCTTCCAAATCCCACGGACCTCGCCCATCCATCTGGTTGAACCAGAACAGGGGAATGGCACACCAGGCGTTGTTGATCGTATCGATATACATTTCAGCCAGGCGGATGAAATCATCCGTGCCCGAATAGGTGCGTATGAGCGGGTAATTACCATGACGGCTGGTCGCGAAAAGTGCCCGATAATCATCGGCAGAGCGGACCGGAACACCACCTGCGCCTTTACGGCGCACATCCTGCCGCTCGGGATGAAAGAAATTTTCCTGGGCATCCTGGTCGATGCCCAGCGAGATGACGTCCAGCACTCTGGCGTGGGAGATTTTTTCCACCCCCAAAAGACTATCTTTGAGCGTGGGAAGCCCAAAGTGATGCCTTAGAAGCGGGAAGGGTGATTTCCATTGAATGCGCTCCACAAGGGATTGCGGATATTCCCTTTCTGAAAGCAGGGGGAGGACCTGCCCCTTGAGATACGCCAGGACCTCTTCAGGGGGTTCGCTGCCATCAAAAACACGCTCAAAAAAGGTTAAATGACGCACTTTTTCAGCCACCGGAGGGGTGCCTCCAAACGCAAAGCGAACACCGGAGGCGCGCAGTTCATCCGCAGCCTCGGCAAAATCGCCTAACAGGCGCTCACCGGTTTCAGGCGTTAGACGGTAGGAAACTCCGACCAACGCAGCCTTCTCTTCACGCGCAGTCTTTAAGACTGCTTCGATAGAGACAGCCGGACCGATGAAAACCGTGCGCCAGCCGGCGGCTTCAGCCAGGCTCAGAAAGTTCATCACCCCTGCCACATGCACGCATTCCCCCAAAGCTGCCGCCACAACCGTCTTTTGCACAAGCCCTCCAACTAAACGAATACCGGGTTATTCCAGCCGCTTTTTTTCAGAAATGAAGCGTGCATAATCCCGACTGGATCAACCAATGTAAATTATGGAAAAGCAATAAACTCCATGACAGATGTTCAGGCGTAATGGTTATTGCTTTTTGAATTTGGCTGTGTGCTCCTTGGGGTTGGTGAATCAGGGCTATTATATTATTTTTGAGAACCCTACACCCTTGAGACACTGCCATCCAAACTTACCAGCGCACAAATTCCCCTATTTTCGAACCGTTAACCTATATTATCCCGAATCGTTTTGAGTGTCAACGAAGTACGAAAAGTGATAGGATGGGTTTTGATCAGCCCTTTTTCACAACCCAGGCTTGTACTGGGATTGAATGCCAGGAAGGCTGAGATGTTTCTTTCTGCGCGACGTAAGAGCATCGCTAACAGGCACCAGGCTGTTATACTTAAAAGATGCCTGAAATCACACCCTGGCTCTCCATTGACGAGGACGAAATCCAGCTGGATTTTATCCGCTCTTCAGGCCCGGGTGGTCAAAACGTGAATAAGGTATCCACGGCAGTCCAATTGCGGTTTGACGTGAATGGATCGCCGTCCCTGCCTGTGGAGGTGAAAGCAAGACTGATAAAGTTAGCAGGCAGAAAGCTGACCGCGGAAGGCGTATTGATCATCGAAGCCCGCCAGTACCGCTCGCAGGAGCGCAATCGCCAGGCGGCGGTGGAACGCTTGGTGAAATTGATCCAACATGCCTGTGAACCTGCCAGGCCGCGCCATAAGACCAAACCTACCCATGCCGCTACGCTGCGCCGGTTAGAATCCAAACGAAAACGGGGTGAGATCAAACGCATGCGCCGGGATGCTGGAGTCGGCGGGTAAACGTGGGGTGATTGTAGATGAACCGTCAAGCACGGTTTCGAGTATATTGATATGATAAGCACAGTAATGGGTCTCTTTTCTCCTCCTTGTTGAGAGCCGGGCAACTAACCCGGCTCTCGTGATTCTCAGAAGGAGCATGCATGGCTCGATGGGAACAGGGATTTTTTTCGAGAGACTTAAAGGCACCCGTTGCCTGCTGTATGACAGGCTTGATCTACCGGAGAACTACCTGTTGTAATCCTGCTGGTACTGCGATCCTGGTAAGACCCCCCTTTTTGAAACGAAAATCGCACCGCTCCGCTCCCTCCGCCAGGGTCTGGGTGCGCATCAACCCCCACCCGAATGCTTCGCTGTACAGGATATCTCCTGGACAGGTATACTGTGCCAGCTCTGTTGCCCCCTGCCTGACCAGGAATTTACAGCCGGCACACTCCAGGTAATCCACGCCGTAGTCGAAGGTCTTCCCATCCCCTTCGACAAAATCATACACATAATCCTCCGGGTATATTCGCAGGTGACTTTCCTCAGCGCGGCTCTTCAGCTGCTCGATATACTTTTTTGAAAAGTTCATGGGAGCAAATAAGCGCAGCAAGAACGACGGCGAAGTCTTCAGGAAAGCCCGGCCGATCTCGTAGATCAACTCACCGGTCTGCTCCAGGCTCCTGCCACGCGCTTGATCAATTCGATAAATAGCCAACTCCATCGCCGTGAAGACCAGGAATTCGGTAAAGGGGTGCTTCCCCCCGATATATGGCAGCGAAGGCAGGCTGCTCTCAAATTCGTCGCGCGCCGTGCGGGTGAGCAGTGGGATATCTTCTCCCGCATAGGTCTTTTGCAATACAGTCCGGCCAGACCGCACGACCAGGTCAAACATCCACAGGTACTGTCGCTCTCGGTCAATATAATAAGTCGCTGGATCAGCCATTGTGGTTTACCTCCACTGCACACGGCACACTATTGATCGGATCCTCTTTTTTTGCGCTGAGACTAAATTATTATAGCTGAAACTGCCATCACACACCATCCTGCTAGCCACTGATCCCTGATCCAGGAATTCGTGATTTCGGGTTGGGCATCATTCGCGGACGGTATTGCTCAGCCTTCTGGCTACCAGGATTGGGTATCCGATATATTGCCTGCCTCTTCATTTTGGTCATACGCCGGCAAAGGCATACATAATCACCACGTTGATGATCCATCACTGCTGTATATTCAAGGGAGTTGTCTCGCCTGGAATTTTGTACTATACTCCAGCCAGACTTTCCCGAGGAGACTGCACGAACACACATGATAGATGATGTAAAAATCGACCGTAAAACTCTGATTGAATTGGTGCTGGCCGAGCCAGTGCTGGCACGCCTTGCGACCACCAACCCCAGGAACATGCAGCCGCACGTGGTGCCGGTGTGGTTTATGTGGGAGGGGGGTTATATTTGGATCAGCAGTTTCGTCAGCACGCGCAAGATTCACGAGCTAAAGCATAACCCGCGCGGGGCAGTACTGATCGAATCCAAGCAGGAAGCAGGCAAGCTCCAGGCGGTGCTTTTGGAAGGCTCCGTCGAGCTGGTGGTAGAACCCCGCCAGATGGTGAGCGAGATTGCCAACCGCATTTACATCCGCTACCTGGGACTGAAAGGAGTGCTGGATCCCGAGCCACAATCATGGCTGAACGACTCCCAAAACCTGCTGATCAAGCTGATCCCTGAGCGCATCATCTCATGGTAGGGGCTGGCTTGATGCGCGCACATCGATAGGAATGGGACGATCGTTGGAAGACCTGAATTTAAATTTAATCAAACGCCTGGCCGATCGCCTGGAGCATCTTTCAGTAGATTCGATTTA
Source organism: uncultured Chloroflexia bacterium (assembly GCA_963725685.1). GTDB lineage: Bacteria > Chloroflexota > Anaerolineae > Anaerolineales > UBA4823 > FEB-25. The sequence goes on along the minus strand of CAVRYZ010000007.1, from coordinate 107,093 downwards.
TGCCCACCGGGCAAGTGGATTGCGTGGTTCGCTCCTGCGGTATATGGAACGCACCGATGCCGGTGGACGAATGGACCGGGAAGAGCAGGCCCAGCTGGATGAGCTGGTGAAATATGGGTTTCAAATCCTGGAGCTGGCAGCGAAAGAAATCGGAGCATCAAAATGAGAGAAAAGGCTTTCCAAGATTACTATCCCGATAATGTAAGCTACTGTTATGGCTGTGGGCGCTTGAATGAGCACGGCCTGCAGATCAAGAGCCATTGGGATGGCGACGAAACGGTTTGCACCTACACCCCCCGACCCTACCACATTGCCATCCCGGGATATGTCTATGGTGGGTTGATCGCTTCGCTGATTGACTGCCACTGCACCGGGACTGCAGCTGCAGCTACCTACCAGGCTGAGAGGCGCAGCATGGATACCCTGCCACCCTTCCGTTTTGTGACCGCTTCACTCAAAGTGGATTACCTGAAACCCACCCCCCTGGGTGTCCCCCTGGAAGTGCGTGCCAGGGTAAAAGAGATCAAAGGACGCAAAGTGGTAATGGAAGCCTGGCTTTCCGCCCAGGGGCAAGTGTGCGCCCGGGGTGAAGTGGTGGCGATCCAGGCTCCACCCCAATTATTCGGTGAGGAAGCCTGAATAAATCTATGCCACAATTCTACGTTGAAGGATTATTCGCCAACAAACAGGGGGTAAAAAAGAAGCTGAAGACCGGCAGCTACCCGGCAAATTCGATCGAGCCGTACGCCAAGACCATCTGGGCAAACAGCCCGAAGGAAGCCATCCAGATTGCCACCCAAGAGCTCTTGGGTGGTGAATGGACCAAAGGACCACGCGTGAGCCAAACCACTGAGGAACAACGCATGCGCTCCCTGGGTGCTCCGGAATTCCCTGGTTTAAGTTCAGGTGCTCCAAAAAGCCAAAAAAAGCGACCAAAAAAGGGGAAATAAACCCTGCACGCATGGGGCTATCCCAAAAGTAGTCGCGACCAGTCCGGTTAAAAGCTGACCGGAGAGATGGAATTCCAAAAATATCATACTTGATTACCCATGCTCCCTGACTCAATTCGCACCACGTAGGCGTAGGGGAATTTTTCCGGTGTATATTGTACAAATCCCACCCCTACGCCGCTACGTTTTATGATATTTTCGACAATATTGTGTTTTTCTTGACAGCCCCTTTTCAGGTAATGCTCCCAATTCGTGCAGGTAATGACCGTCAATGGTTCCGACATCTGACCTGGAGCGAACCAGCCTAGCTATGCACGCAGGGATATAATTGAAGGGATGAAACGACGCTGGATTTTCTGGATTCTGGTCGTACTCTTCCTATGGGTGATAATCAACCGGTTCAGTGAAATTAAAAAGCTAGCTGAAACCTTAGCGGGGGGACAATGGCAGTGGGTGGCAGTGGCAGCTCTGGCACAGGTGGTGTATTACATTACATATACTGCGCTGTATCAATCTGCGTTCCTGACGGTGGGTGTGCAGAGCCGGCTGGGTGAACTGCTGCCGGTGACCTTTGCATCCATCTTTATGAACGTTGCTGCCCCAAGCGGGGGTGCCAGCAGCGTGGCATTATTTGCGGATGATGCCGCCAGGCGAGGTCAATCCGCAGCCCGCGCCACAGTGGGCAGCCTGCTGGTGCTGGTGGCTGATTTCATCGCCTTCCTGGTTCTGCTGGTAGCGGGGTTGGCATATCTGTTCACCCACCATATCCTGAAATTCTATGAGACCATCGCGGCAGTGATCCTGCTGATCATTATTGGCGGATTGACGGCCTTGTTGTTGCTGGGGTTGTGGCGCCCGCAATGGCTGTACCGCCTGCTGAGCTGGGTGAAAGTTATCGGCAATCGCCTGGCAGGGAAATTCAAGCGGCCGGATATTCTGGATGAAGCCTGGGTGGAACGGAATACCGCTGAGTTTACTGAAGCTGCCATGGCGATCACCGCCCAGCCGGCTCTCCTGATCCAGACGATCGGGATCGCTTTTGCTGCCCACCTGGTAGACCTGACCTCTTTATACGTCCTGTTCCTGGCATTCCATCAGAAAGTGCATTTCGGCGTGCTGGTGGCGGGGTATGCCATGGGGATCCTGTTCTGGATCGTGTCCATCACTCCCCAGGGCATCGGGGTAGTGGAAGGCATGATGACCCTGGTGTTTGCCTCGCTGGGTGTACCGATTGAACGGGCAACGGTCATTGCCCTGGCTTTTCGCGGCCTGACCTTCTGGTTACCGCTGGGGATTGGGTTCGTACTGCTGCGGCGGTTGAAATCCTTTGGTGCCAAAGAATCTGCCAGGACTGAGATTTGGGGGGTACGCCTGGTGGCACTCCTTACTGCCGGGATGGGCATTATTGATGTGCTGTCTGGTCTTACACCCACCCTGCATGACCGGATGAAGCTCCTGGAGCAATATTCTCCCTTCGGCGTGGATGTTGGCGGACACCTGACTTCCGTATTGGCAGGATTCGCCTTGCTGCTGCTCGCCAACGGATTGTGGAGGCGCAAACGGCTTGCCTGGGCGCTAACGGTAACCATCCTGATCATGTCGGTGCCCGTCCATTTGTTCAAGGGGCTGGACTACGAAGAGGCAACCCTGGGTGCAGCCCTGGCAATCTGGTTGATCTACCTGCGACCGCATTTCCATGCCCGCTCCGACCCGCCCTCCACGCGCCAGGGATTGGTCACCCTGCTAATCGCGTTGCTTTTCACCCTGTTCTACGGGGTGTTGGGGTTTTACATCCTTGACCGCCATTTCATCGTCAATGGTCAGCCAGTAAGCTTCAGCATATGGGGGGCGGTGCGCCAAACCATGGTGATGTTCACCCAATTCTATAACCCGGGCGTGGAACCAGCCACGCGCTTCGGGCGCGATTTCGTTCGTTCGATCTATATCGTCAGCGCAGTCACCATCGGGTATGCCCTGATCATGTTGATCAGACCGGTTTTAGTACGCAGAGCTGCCAGCCCTGAGGAAAGACAGAAGGCAAGGGGAATCGTTGAAACCCATGGCTGCAGCACGATGGCGCGCATGCTGCTATTCGATGACAAGCAGTATTACTTCAGCCCAGGAGGCGCGGTGATTGGTTATGTGGTTGAGGGGCGAATTGCGCTCACGCTGGGTGACCCCATCGGCCCCTCAGAAGATATTCCCCACTGTATCCGCAACTTCAAAGCTTCTTGTGACCGAAATGATTGGGAGGCAGCCTATTATCAGGTGCTCCCCGATTACCTGGAGACGTACCGCGAGATGGGCTACCATTCGCTCTGCATTGGCAGCGAGGCGATTGTTAATCTCCCAACCTTCAGCATTGCCGGGGGTGACAAGAAGAACATCCGCACGGGGGTCAATAAAATGAGAAAGTTGGGCTACCAGGCGCAGGTGCTGCAACCACCTCACCCGTCAGAAGTGATGAGCGAGCTGCATCAGATCAGCGATGAGTGGCTGACCAGTATGCACGGGACGGAAAAGCGATTTTCATTGGGATGGTTCAACGAAGAGTACCTGAACAGCACCGCCGTGATCGTGATCCGTGACCCAGAAGGAGATATCGATGCCTTTGCCAATATCCTGCCTGAATATCAGGCGAGTGAGATTTCCATTGACCTGATGCGCCATCGCCAGCAGGCAGAAAAGGGGCAGATGGACTTCCTGTTCGTCTCGCTGATTGAATGGGCCAAAGAACAGGGGTATGCCACGTTCAATATGGGGCTGAGCGGGTTGGCAGGGATCGGTGAAAACCCCTCAGACCCGGCAATCGAACGCGCCTTGCACTACGTTTACGAGCACGTCAACAAGTTCTACAACTTCAAGGGGCTGCACGAGTTCAAAGCCAAGTTTGACCCCAGCTGGTCACCACGCTACCTGGTTTACCCAAATGTAGCCAGCCTTCCCGCAGTGACGATTGCCATGATCCGGGCAGATTCGGGTACAGATATCTTGGGGAGCTATCTGAAGCGCTCAAAATAAGTGTCTTTTTCTATATCGTCGACAGCTCCCTGCCGCCTAGACCCGCTGAAACACAGGCGGTAAAATTAACTACTGACATGGCCTATCTCATTACCTACCCGTTGGGTTGGATGAGCGCCTTCCTTTTTAAAAGGAAAGCGAACCGGTAAAATCCTGATGGAGGAAGCATGCCTGAAAAATCCGTCGCCCAAAAACTGTTCATTAAACCTGGCAACAAGGTACTGATGCTTAACCCACCCCCGGGATACCTCGCTCAATTGGGAGCGCTCCCAGGCGATGCCACTTTACTAAGTGCGACAGACAAACCGGTGGATGTGATCCAATTATTCGTCGCCAACCGGGCGGAATTGGAAGCACAGCTGCCACGCTTGAAATCACTTTTGGCTCCCAAGGGGATGATCTGGGTTACCTATCACAAGGGTACCTCCAAGCTGAAGACCGATATCAACCGCGATACGATCAACGCCTATGCCCACTCCATCGGATTGGAAGGAGTGGCGATGATCTCGATCGACGAGGATTGGTCGGCACTGCGCTTGAAACTGATCTGAGCGATTGAATTGACGAGAATATGAAAGCCACGTTCATTTTTATCAACGAGCTGAACGATTTCCTATCACACACCCGGAAAAATATCCCGTTCATCCTGGAGTTCGCACCCCACCAAAGCCTCAAGCACCTGATCGAGTCGCTTGGGGTGCCCCACACCGAGTTCGGGCAGCTGCTGGCCAACGAAAAGGTTGTGGATGCCTCCATCCGCCTGCAGGACGGAGACCAGGTGACGGTATATCCAGCTGACTTGCCCCTAGAAGGTGAGCCATGCTTTATCCTGGATAACCACCTGGGGCAGCTGGCAACCTACCTGCGTATGCTGGGGTTTGACGGCCTGTACCGCAACGATTACCAGGATGACGAGCTTGCCAGGGTGGCAATTGATGAAGAGCGTGTGCTTTTAACCCGCGACCGGAGGCTGCTGATGCGCAAAGCAATCAGGCGTGGATATTGCATCCATCAGATTGATCCACGATTGCAAGCTGCGGAGGTGCTGCGGCGTTATAAGCTCGTCGGGCAGGTAAAGCCTTTTCAACGCTGCCTGCGCTGCAATAACCCGCTCCAGGTGGTGCAAAAGCAAGAGATCATTGAGCGCCTGGAGCCGCTGACCAAGAAGTATTATGAGGAGTTTCGCCTCTGCCCTGCCTGCAACCAGATCTACTGGAAGGGCTCGCATTTCGAGCATATGCAAGCCATGGTCCTCGAAATGCAAGCGCAAGCATAGTAATTTAAGGAGGCGAAAATGAAATCTGAACGGATTGCACCCTGGGTGTTTTTTTGCATTGCGGTGCTGGTATTTGTGATCTTCATCCTGCTCACCATCACGATTACTTCAGTGATGGCGTCATCCTACACACCGCGGCTCGAAAGTAAGGATTATTCCCTGCAAGCGGCAACATTTAATTACCTGCCGATCATGAACAGGGCACCAGCGAAGACAGCCATCATCGTCGACCATGACAACCGGGAGATTGCGCTCGTCCCATCGATATGGATCCAGGCAGCCAAGGATAACGTCATCTGGTCGTATGGTTCCACATCGCACGGCACCCAGCTGTACGCAGGCGCTGAGTACCTGAGCAGTTATGTCAACCCACCACTTTACAATTTCAATATGCAAACCATCGTCCCACCCGACCAGGGCGATCCAACCTACCTGCGGATGGGTTATTTCAGCTTCTCGTGGGACCCCGGCGCATATCTCAACACTGCCCGCAGCATGTTGAATTCCGCGCCGCAGGCGAATGCCTTCATGTGGTCATGGTGCGGGGAGATGTCTTGGCTGGATGTGAGCGCCGTCCAGGGGTACCTGGATATGATGACTCAGCTGGAAGGTGAATATCCGGGGGTGAAGTTCGTGTATATGACCGGGCATACCGATGGCACATCTGGAGACTCAATATTGAACCGCAATAACCAGATGGTGCGCGATTACGTGCTGGCAAACAACAAGATCCTGTACGACTTTGCCGATATCGAAAGCTGGCTACCCGATGGAACACCTTACGGAGACGTGCCGACCGACGCCTGCCCCTGGTGCCAGGATTGGTGCGACTCACACCCGGGCTACTGCCCCGATCCAGCCATCGGCTGCGCTCACTCGCACTCGCTGAACTGCTTTTTGAAGGGTGAAGCATTCTGGTGGCTCTCGGCGCGCCTGGCAGGCTGGGATGGAGAAGTGAATCCTTAAGTATAATTCCACTTTCAGATTTTATTACAGGTAAGGGTGCATGAAATTCCCGAGCGTATTTCCGATTAAGGTGATGGGCGCCAACCAGGATGATTTTGAGCGCCTGGTGGTGGAGATCATTCAAAAGCACGCCAGGCTTGCGGTTGAAAAGGCGGTCACCACGCGGCTGAGCAAGGGAGGTAAATTCCTTTCGTTGACGGTGCGCTTCCAGGCCGAAAGCCAGGCGCAGCTGGATGCGATTTACAGGGAGCTGAGCGCTCATGAAAAGGTTGTGATGATGCTGTGAGGAAGTTCTTGAACTATGATTAGACTGATTTTATGATGGACTATGATTACAGCAATCTCTAGGACGAGCCGTGGAGGATTGTGAGGGGAGGTGGTATCTCAAATTGTGATTGAAATGATTTCATCATGAACGATGATATTTTCTATGCTCTAATCATAGTATTCAATAAATCACACAAATCATAGTTCAGACGTAGAAGTGGTAGCGCTTTTATTTTGTGAAGGTTTCATAACACGTTTGTATTGCATACTGCGTGCCCCAAAGTTAAGCAATAAACCAACTTCCAGACCATATGCTTCGAGGTAGTTAATAGCTTGAGCAAGGTGGACGTCTTCCAGCTGGATTACAGCCTTGATTTCCACCATCACTTTTTCATCAACAAAGAAATCCACCCGGCGTGAGCCGATGTCGACACCTTTATAATAGATTTTCATCTCATGCTCACGTGTAAAATCTAATCCCTGTGCCAATATTTCTATCTCAAGGGCGCGCTGGTAAATTACTTCTTGGAATCCATTACCCAATATCTTGTGCACTTCCATGGCACAACCGATGATTTTCGCGGTAATTTCTGAGTGTGGATAACGCAGGTTGATTGGGCTGTTCATATTTGGCTTTCCTATCTTGAACTATGATTAGAATGATTTTGTGATGGACTATGATTATTTTTATGATCTAATCATTGTGATCATTTAATCAAATGAATCATAGTTCAGATGCTCAGGGGCATTAGAACCTGTTTCGTCTCAATGACCTCCGCCTGCACCTTGCCCTTGGTCAGATCGCTCAACGCAGCTTGAAAAGCAGGCAGCTTATCGACGGTGAGGCGGGCAGTGAGGGTTACATCGGTGGTGAACTCCTCGTCCAAGACGGTGCCGGCAAGGGAAGCCACCAGCAGGCGCACGCGTTCCAGGTAGGTGTAAGGGAAGACCAGCATAAAGGTATGGGTGAGCACTTTCTCGGCGCGTGGCACAGCCTCCACCACCAGGCGCACCGCCTCCGTATAAGCCCGCCCCAATCCGCCTGTGCCCAGCTTGGTACCCCCAAAATAGCGTGTAATCACCACAACCACATCCCCCAACCCGCTACCGCGCAGCACCGCCAAAGCGGGCCTACCCGCCGTACCAGAAGGCTCGCCGGCATCCGAGCAGTGGGCGGTCTCCGAATCACCGTGCCCGATGATGAAGACGGGCACATTGTGGGAGGCATCGGGGAATTCGGCCTTGATGGAGGCGATGAAGGCTTTGGCTTCCTCCACGCTGAAGGCGGGGGAGAGACTGGAGATGAAGCGCGAGTTGGAGATGTTGAGCTCGCGCCGGATCGCGTGGGCGGGAACGGGGTATGGGGGCATGGGATGATTATAGCTGATTGAGAAATGAAAACCGCGATAGGAAGATAAAAAAAGAACAACCCAATGGCCACGAAGGGCACAAAGGGCAAATCTTTTTTATAAATGCAAAAATGAACCTTAATCCAAATCAGAATTGGGTCTCGGGCTGAAAATGCAGCACTCAACCCAATCCAGGAGACATTTTTTTACCGCAATTTTATCGTGCCGTCCAACAGTGGTCGTCATGTGTCAATAGCTTGAAAAATATTCATCTTCTGCCCATTTTACAGGATTATTTAGGATATATTCCTGAATTTTCTCCAGCGATTTCTTGCTTCGGATGATATGGTCGTAATAATTCCGTTGCCATATGGGTCGGCGATCAGACCCGGGTAATGCCCAAATTCGTTTGGTTGCCCGTGATTTAAATTGACCGATCATGGTTCCTAACGAACCGGGTATCGGACCATTCGGTCGCGCGATTTTCGGTAGGGGCGACCCATCAGGAATATTTTTCAACTCGTTATCCATGGGTTCACGGTCATCTATGGTCTCGTCGACCCTAGGGCGGGTCGCCCCTACGGTCATTGGGCGATTCCTTTGTTGTTGCGGCGACCCATTGCGATGATCTTTCAACTCTATTTCCGTGGGAACATGGTCATCCATGGTCTCGTCGATCCAAGGGCGGGTCGCCCCTACAGATGATGGGCTTTCAATGATGATGATCCCATGGACATGATTGGGCATGACGATGAACGCCTCTAATCGTACATTTGGAAAATGGGATGCCAATCTGCACCATTCTGAACGGACCACATTTCCGGTGGAATTTAACCTCACTTCTCCATCAACGCACTCCCCAAACAAACACACCCGTTGCCAAGCTACAACCGTAACGAAATATGCCCCTGGCAAACGGTAGTCATAATCTTTCAAACGTAAGGAATGCCGATTTTGATTTCGTGAAGCAGTATTAATCATGGTATTTACATATTCTATAATTTAGTTTACTAATTGTATATCATGTAGAAATGTTGCGACATCTTTCAGTGAGCGATACCGGTACAATTCAAATCCACCAGGCGCATTCCTCCACTCACCTCGTCTATCCCGTCCAGATGGAATTCCGTTTATAATACACTCAGCTCATGACTATTAGCGGTATTCTCAAACATATTATTCGATACGGAGAATCCTCATGAAACGCCGACCAAACCTCTCGCGCCGGACGTTCATCAAACTTACTGCCACAGTGGCGGCCGGCGCAGCCCTGGCAAGCTGCACCCCCAATCAAAGCACCAACACCCCAGCTGAACCATCTGCCAGCCCAATCAAGCCAACCCTACCTCCCAGCCCAGCCAGCGGGTTCCTTGAAACTGAGACCCCGCTTGCTGAGACTACCCCGCCAGAAACAAAACCCACCGAAACCACTTCCAACCCCGCGCCCACTGCGACGAAAGCCCCCGCTTACCTGGCAGTGGTGCATGGACCCGATCCGGCAGCCATCACTCGCGCCGCGATTGATGCATTGGGAGGCATGGCGAGCTTCGTCAGCTCAGGATTCGATGTGATCATCAAGCCCAACATCTGCACCGATTACAATCCACCGGAGTACGCCAGCACCACCAACCCCACCGTGGTAGCTACATTGGTCAGCATGTGCCTGGAGGCAGGTGCTGAGCGCGTGCGGGTGATGGACTCTCCGTTTGGCGGCACGCCCGAATCGGCATATGAGATATCGGGCATAAAAGCGGCGGTAGAGGCAGCCGGCGGCGAGATGCACATCATGAGCTACCCTAAGTACACTGAGGTAGAAATCCCGCAAGGCAAGAGCATGAAAAAGGTGATAATTTACCCGGATTTCTTGAAAACCGACCTGCTGATCAACGTGCCGATCGCAAAACACCATTCAGCGACACGGCTGACGCTGGGTGAGAAGAACCTGATGGGCACAGTCCGGGACCGTAATTTAATGCATGCCAACCTCTCCCAGCGCATTGCCGACCTGACCAGCCTGGTTCGCCCACAGCTGACGGTAGTAGATGCAGTGCGCATCCTGACCGGTCACGGTCCCACCGGGGGCGTCCTGTCAGATGTCAAGCAGATGGATACGATCATCGCCAGCCGGGATATCGTGGCAGCCGATGCGTACGCCACCACGCTGTTCGGCCTGACCGCGGCGGATATTGGTTACATCCAGGCGAGTGCAGACATGGGGTTAGGGTTAATGGACCTCACGAGCATAAATATCCAGGAGATCAATCTGGGATGAACTGGATAGGCTGGCGGCGGGTGCGGCAAACCGTCCAAATCCTCTTTTTTGCACTCTATATCTACCTGATCTTCACGGTGGTGCACCAGCGGGTGGCACCGGCACTATCGGACATTTTCTTCCGCCTCGATCCGCTCTCCGCGCTGGGAGCGATGCTCGCCAGCCGCCATTGGATCCCCAAGCTGGGATTGGCACTGGTCACAGTTGGATTGACGCTGATCATCGGTAGGGCGTGGTGCGGCTGGATCTGCCCACTGGGCAGCCTGCTGGAGTGGGTGTCTTTCCGCAAAGCACCCAAGCGGGCGGCTACAATCTCGCCCAAGCTGCGGTGGGTGAAATACTTCCTGCTGGCAACCAGCCTGGCACTGGCGCTCTTCGGTGGGCTGACCCTGCTGGCGCTGGACCCGATCACCCTCTTCACCCGCACACTGACGACTGCCATCCTACCGGCCATATTCTACGCAATCAATTCGGCCGAGACAGCGCTATATCACGTCAGCTTCCTAACCCCGGCATTGGATGGGTTCGAAGGGCTGGTGCGCGGCAGCATTTTACCCGCCGAGCAGCCTGCGTTTGCCCAAAACCTGGCTATTGCGGCATTTTTCTTTGGGATCATTAGCTTGAACCTGCTGGCGCACCGCTTTTGGTGTCGATATTTATGCCCGCTGGGAGCACTGCTGGGATTACTCTCCAAAGTTTCGTTACTCCGCCCCGTGATCGGCTCAGCCTGCACGCAGTGCACCCGCTGCGCAGTGGTATGCAAGCCTGGGGCAGTGGATACCAACCCGGAAAACTTCCACATCATGCCGTCGGAGTGCACCCTGTGCCTGGATTGCTTTGCCAACTGCAAGCCGGGAGACATCCGCCTCGGGCTCACTCTGAAACCAGCCCAGAAACAGGAATTCGACCTTTCACGCCGGCAGGCGTTGGGAGCCCTGGCAACCGGGGCAGCCGGCGTGCTGCTATTGGGAACAGACCTGCGCCTGCGGCAGGACAACCCATGGCGTATTCGCCCGCCCGGGGTGATCGATGAAGATGCATTCCTCTCCACCTGCCTGCGCTGCTCACAGTGTATGAAAATCTGCCCTACCACTGCTTTGCAGCCGGCGCTCACCCAGGCAGGTCTGGCAGGCTTGTGGACGCCTCTGGTGGTGCCGCGGGTGGGATACTGCGATTATGGCTGTACGGCTTGTGGACAGGTCTGCCCGAGCGGAGCCATACCTTTGCTATCACTGGAGGAAAAACGGCTGGCAGTGATCGGTAAAGCCACCATCGACCAGAACCGCTGCCTGCCGTGGGCCAGCGGGGTGCCGTGCATCGTATGCGAGGAGATGTGCCCCACCCCACAGAAATCCATCCGCCTGGAAGAAGCCCAGGTGATTGATTCCAACGGGCAGACCAGCATCGTTCTGCGCCCAAGCGTGCTAAGGGATGTGTGCATTGGCTGTGGGATTTGTGAATACAATTGCCCGTTGGAAGGCATTGCAGCCATCCGGGTATATGACGCCTAGATCTGGCTGTTTACTTGCAACCCAATGATTACGAAAAGCAACTAAAACGATTTACAAAATGATGTAGAATATCATTATTGTGTATTTTGCATCAGGTTCTAAGGAGGCGACCATGAATAAGAAATTCATCTTCACCTGTGGGCTGCTGCTGGTATTGGCACTCATGGCCACAGGCTGTAAATTACCGGCAAGTGGCAGCCCGCCTGTGCCAACCCTGGTACCGACTGCAACGACAGGTCAAGTGGTGGTAGCTGAGCCAACCAACACAACTGTCCCGCCAACCGCGGTGGTAGTGACTGAAGCAGTCCCACCGACTGCCGTGGTAGCCTCCCCAGTACCTCCAACAGCGGTTCCGCCAACCCAGGCACCCCCCACCACCGCACCGCTGCCACCCGCCGTGCGTATCCAATTTGCAGCCGGTGGCACCTCGGCGGTGATCGATGGTAATCTGGATACGGCACAGACGGTTTATTACGTGCTGAAGGCAAGTGCAACCCAGACCATGAGCGTAAAAGTGACCTCACCGAACACGGATGTTGCTTTGGGCGTCTTTGGAGCTGATAATCAGGTTTTACTCAGCAGCACGTCGAACGATACCATCTGGTCTGGTACATTACCCAACACCCAGGATTATTACCTGAGCCTGACTGCGTCAGGAGGAGCAACGAGTTACTCCCTCACAGTGGATATTCCACCGCTTCCAACCTCACCCACTGCCAACGTCACCCCGGCACCGGGCACGTTCGACCCGGTGGCGACCTATGGGACGGCGACTTTCGACGACCCGATGACGGGTGGGAACATCAACGATTGGGTGAATCCGGTGACTGGTTTGCTGCCCAACACCAACTATATCAAAATCCTTGAGTCGGGTGCCAAGTTCTACGTCACAGGCAAGCTGGCCGGCTTCAGCACCTGGTACTTCACCTGGCGCGAGCTGACCGATTTTTACCTGCAATCGACATTTGACTCGGGCGACTGCACCGGTAAGGATGCTTACGGATTGATTGTGCGCGGACCCGAACACCTGGCAGGGGTATCATATGGATACGTGGTGGCATTCTCGTGCGATGGTCAATATTATGTCTTCCGCCTCGACGGTGCCAACCCGTACACCATCAAGGATCTGGTGGTGTGGAGCAAGAGTGACTATATCCTGGCAGGAGCTAATAAGGAAAACGTGCTGGGGATCAAGGCGATTGGCAATACTTTGACCATTTATGCGAACGGTCACCAGATTGCAGAAATATTTGATAGTATGTATGATTTTGGTCGCTATGGGGTATTCGTCAGCCCAGAACTGACCGATGATTATACTTATAGGGTGGTTCATATGTCGTATTGGGACCTGAAGCCCTAAGATTCGCACTCCTGATTGCATAAACTTCAAACTCGCTGCGTCAAACCCCGCAGCGAGTTTTTCATCCTAAGAATCTTTTATACAAATTCTAAGGAAATCTACATTGTAGAATTAATGAGAAACTGATAAAGTTGGGCAATCTTGTCCCAAATTTTATCCGAGTAGATTAATGGACGAATGGCTTAGCTTGAGCAAGGCAGCACAACAATTGGGGGTTCACCCGAGCACCGTCAGGGCCTGGGCTGACCATGGTTATCTACCTTCGCAGCGCACCCAAGGAGGGCACCGACGGTTCCGGCGTTCAGATGTTGAGATACGCATGCACACCAGGTGGGAGAGCACCACACCCGAGGCAACATCAGTATATACCAACGTCTTGCAAAACACGCGTGTACAGATCAGCGAAAGCAACCTGCAAGCCGAGAACTGGTACCGCAAGATGGATGATGAAGCCCGCGAGCAATATCGATTAAGCGGACGATCGCTGGTGCAAGGATTGATCAGCCACCTGTCATCCAGTGAGGAAGGCCTGGAAGCTGAAGCGCGGTCACTTGGATATGAATATGCCTCACGCGGCCAGCGAGTAGGGTTGACCAGTGTGGAGGCTGCGCATGCCTTCCAATTCTTCCGGACGGCAGTGATGGATGCCATCCTGTCAGCTTACGAAAACGCGGATGTACGCTCCCCTCAAATCTGGTCGAACCTGTTCCGCAGGATGAACTCGTTTTCCGACCTGATCATCATCACCCTGCTGGATACGTACGAAGCCTACCAGCATGGTACGCATTAACCCCAGCGTAGATTAAATCCCCATCCATTTCAAGGAGTGAAAATGCATTACCTGCCCATATTTTCAACCATCATCACTTTTGCCTTTGCTGCGGCTGTATTCAGCCGCTTCAGAGTGAGGCATGGAGCGCATCTATTGTTATGGTCCATTGGCTTGCTGTTGTACGGGATAGGCACACTGACTGAGGTGATCAGTATCTTCACCTTCAGCCCACTCGCCCTCAAACTGTGGTACCTGAGCGGTGCCATGCTGACGGCTGCCTGGTTGGGACAAGGGACGATCAACCTTCTGGTGCGACGGAGAGGCATCACACCTACAATGAATGTGATCCTCATCATCGTCAGCCTGCTGGCAGTGGTGCTGGTCTTAATGGCGCCGATTACATCTGCCGCAGCAAGCTTCAAAGTTTCCCAGCCGCTATCAGCCCAATACAAAGATATCCTCACCCGCTCCGGGATTGTGATCCTGCTGACCATCCTGCTTAATATCTACGGCACATTCACCCTGGTGGGAGGTGCGATTTACTCGGCCTATATTTTCTGGCGCAAGCGAGTTCTATTCAACCGCATGGTGGGTAATATCTTGATTGCAGCAGGGGCAATCCTGCCTGCCCTGGGCGGTACTTTTATCCAGATGGGGATGCCCGATTTTCTGTATCTCAGCGAGTTCCTGGGTGCCATCTTGATGTATATCGGCTTCTTGCAAGCCACGGTGACGGTGCCGGTGAAAAATACTGTACCAGCATCCACAGATTAGTCAGCAGGCAATAAATAAACAAGCTGATCCCAAATAAAAATTGTTCATATTATTGATACCTGAGGGTAAATGAGTAATGCAGCACAACAGCAGCACCAATCTATGGGGAATTTCATCAGTACAAGGTATAAGATTAAGGAGTTAAATATGAATCAAGGAATTGAAACAATCGTTTACCCGGTTAAGGATATCCAGCGAGCAAAGCAGATGTTCAACCGGCTTTTAGACGCAGAACCATATGCAGATATGCCGTATTACGTCGGCTACCGGGTGGGATGCCTGGAAATCGGGTTGGACCCCAATGGTTTCAGCCAGGGTATGACGGGTCCGATCAATTATTACACGGTCGCAGACATCAAAAAAAGCTTGCAGGCCCTGGTTGACGGGGGAGCACAAATCATGGGGAATATCCGGGACGTGGGTGGTGGCAAGCTGATTGCCACAATCAAGAGTCCAGATGGCAACGTCATCGGGCTGATCCAGAATCCATAGGCATGAATCAAGCTTATAAAATTAAAACAAGCCGACCTGGTCATTCAGGCCGGCTGTTTTTTCGAGGGTGAAGCGGGTGATGAATCTGGGCTCACAAACCGAGCCCGATTAATTTGTCAAAAAGGACAGGGACTCTATAGGGGCTGTCCCAAAAGTAGATGTGCGCCCAGTCTGATCAGCTTTTGGCCGGAGGGGTGGAATTCCGAAAATATCATGAGTGAGTACCCTTGTAATCTAAACGAAGGCATACCATGCGGGCGTAGGAGAAATTCTTCTGGTGCATTGTGTTCAAATCCCACTCCTACGCCCCTACGGCGTTACGTTTTGGGATTTTTTCCCCAACCTGGTGACTTTTGAGACAACCGCTATTTTTCCCCAAGGACTGGAACGCAATAGGGATTGTACCAAAAGTAGAAGCGCGACCAGTCGGGTTAGCTTTTGACCGGAGGGGTGAAATTCCGCAAATACCATGATTGAGTACCCTTGCAATATGAACGAAGGCATACCATGTGGGCGTAGGAGAATTTTTTCTGGTGCATATTGTTCAAATCCCACTCCTACGCCCCTACGCTGTTATGTTTCGGGATATTTTCTCTAATAACGTGCTATATAGAAAACCCTAATTTCGTCCCAAAGAAAAGGGACGCCATAATCCGGTCTCATAACCCGAGCCCGGATAATTTTGTCTCTGGGAAACGAGACAAAATTACTTTTAAGCTATAATCATTTTATTGGCTAAAATCACCCTCCCCCTCCTGGTTTTTATCTTCATCACCTCGGCTTGCGTGCCAGGGGCGAGTCTGCCGGGAACTGATACACCAGGTGCACCGACGGCTATGGACCAGGATTGGTACAGCGTGTTTTTCACCAACCCGACCAGCCCAAACGCATCTTCCTTCCGCGGTGGGCCGGATGAAGCCCTGGCAGGGGCGATAGAACTGGCCCGGATCAGTGTGGATGTGGCAATATATGATCTCAGCTTGTGGTCGATCAGAGATGCGCTGATTTCAGCCCACCAGCGCGGGGTAGATGTGCGCATGGTCACAGACAGTGACAATATGGATGAGCAGGAGGTCCAGGAGATCAAAGAAGCGGGGATTGAGGTACTGGGAGATCGCCATGAAAGCCTGATGCATGACAAGTTCGTGGTTATCGACCGGCTTGAAGTATGGACAGGCTCGATGAACTTCACCACAGGTGGGGGATATACGGATAACAATAACCTCCTTCGCCTGCGGTCTTCCAAACTGGCTGAGGATTACTCCCATGAGTTCGAGCAGATGTTCCTGGATGACCACTTTGGGACTGAGAAAAAATCTGAAACCCCCAACCCAATACTAACGGTGAATGGCAGCCAGATCGAAGTTTATTTCTCTCCCGAGGATGGCTCACTGGAGCACATCCTGAAAGCAGTCGGTGGCGCGCAGGAAAGCATCTATTTCATGACCTACTCTTTCACATCGGATGAACTGGCTGAAGCCATCCTCCAGCGAGCCAATGCAGGGGTGACAGTGCAGGGAGTGTTCGATAAAGATCAATATCATTCCAACGCAGGCACCGAGTACGACAACCTGCACGATGCAGGCCTGGACGTCTGGTTGGATGGCAACCCGCGCTTGATGCACCACAAGGTGATCATCATCGACAAAAAGATCGTGATCACCGGCTCGTATAACTTCAGCAACAATGCCGAGCATTCTAATGACGAAAATACCCTTATAATTCACAATCAAGATATCGCCGCGCAATACATGCTAGAATTTCAACAAATTTTTGTTTTATCAAAAGGTGATTGATCATGGAAACAAATGGAAAATTTTACCTGGGACGCATCTTTGACCCCACGATAGCCAAAGCCACTGATCAGAATGTGCTCTATGAGCCGGCAGACCTGACGACGCATGCCGTGGTGGTAGGCATGACCGGATCTGGGAAGACCGGGCTGTGCATCGATCTCTTGGAGGAGGCGGCGCTGAATAACATCCCCGCCCTGATGATCGATCCCAAGGGAGATATGACCAATACCTTGCTACACTTCCCAAACCTGCTGCCACAAGATTTCCAGCCATGGGTCAACCCTGACCAGGCACGCCGGGCAGGAAAAACCCTGGAGCAAGCCTCAACTGAAGCTGCTGAGTTATGGAAGAAGGGGCTAAGCGATTGGGGGATCGACCAGCAGCGCATACTCAACCTGGCAAATTCAGCCCAATTTGCAATTTACACGCCTGGATCGGATGCAGGCATCCCGGTCAACATCCTGGCATCATTGAAAGCCCCTTCGATCGCCTGGGAAAGTAATAAGGAAACCTTGCGCGAACGGATCAACGGCACGGTGACCGCGCTGCTCGGGCTGGTGGGTATGGAAAATATTGACCCGGTGCGTTCGCGTGAGCATATCCTGCTGGCCAATATCTTCGAAAATGCCTGGAGCCAGGGGAAAGACCTTGACCTGGGTGAGCTGATCTTACAAACCCAATCGCCACCGTTCCCAAAACTGGGGGTATTTGACGTCAATTCATTCTTCCCGGAGAAAGACCGCTTTGGGCTGGCAATGCTGCTCAATAATATCCTGGCAGCACCCGCCTTCCAGGTGTGGATCGAAGGGCAACCACTGGACGTCCCCTCTCTGCTCTACACCGCGGATGGCAAGCCACGTCACAGCGTGTTTTATATTGCCCACCTGAGTGATTCGGAGCGCATGTTCTTTATCACCCTACTTTACTCGGCAGTGGAAACCTGGATGCGCTCACAGACTGGCACCACCAGCCTGCGCGCCTTGCTCTATTTTGATGAAATTTTTGGGTACCTGCCTCCAGTGGCAAACCCACCCTCCAAACAGCCGATGTTACGCATGTTGAAGCAGGCGCGCGCGTTTGGTGTTGGCCAGGTGTTGGTGACGCAAAATCCGGTAGATGTGGATTACAAAGCCCTATCCAATGCCGGCACCTGGATGATCGGCAAGCTGCAGACCGATCAGGACAAACAGCGCTTGCTGGATGGGCTGGACAGTGCCATGGCTGGCAGCCTCAACCGAGGTGAATATGACCGGTTGATCTCCACCCTGGGGAAGCGGGTGTTCCTGCTGCACAACGTGAATGCTAAAGGTCCATTGCTGTTCTCTACCCGCTGGGCGATGAATTACCTGACGGGTCCCCTAACGCGCACCCAAATCCCTGAGCTTAATAAACTGGTCGGCGCGGTTGAAACGCCAACCTCACCAATGCCAGCAGGAGTACAGACCGCAACCCCGATTGGGCAAGCTACCGCGCCCGTTCAACAACAGGCATACGGTGCAGCCGCTTCACCCTCTACTGTGACTGCCAAGCCAGCGGCTGGATTTTCATCCACCCGACCTGCCATTCCAGCAGGGATCGCGGAGTACTTCCTGCCCAATAATCTCACTTTTACCCAGGCATTCAAGGCTGCTGGTCGTGAGTTCCCCATGGAAGCATACAGCCAGGGGCTGATCTATCGACCCGTCATTCTCTCGCAGGCAAGCGCACGTCTATTTAATTTGAAATACAAGCTTGATATCGACAGCTACAAAACAGCATTGGTGGCAGACCCCGACCGGCGGGGGATCGTCCGCTGGGATAATTACCCCACTGGAAAGATCGATCCAGAGAGCTTCGACCAAGCTCCTGACCCGCAAGCACGATTTGCCCAGCCAGAAGTCCCTTTGAATGATGTCAGGCTGATGAATGCACTGGAGAAGGACTTTCTCGAATGGGCATACCGCTCCACCCAGGTTACGTTGCGTGCAAATGAGAGCCTCAAGCTGTATGCCGGACCTGAGACCACAGAGGATGAATTTCACAGCCAGTGCACCAAAGCAGCTTCGCAGGCCTGCGAGGCTGAGATCAAGAAGGCCTCGGCAACTTATGATACCAAATTACGGGCACTGAATGACAAATTGGAACGCGAGCAGCGTGAATTGAAACAGGACCAGGCGGAGCTCTCCAGCCGAAAGATGGAAGAGCTTGGCACCGGGCTTGAGACCGTGGCAGGCTTTCTGGGGTTTGGGCGTAAACGCTCCATTTCATCTTCAATCACCAAGCGGCGCATGGCGAAACAGGCCAAAGGTAATGTGGAAGAATCAGTGGATGCGATCAAAGATTTCCAGGAACAGATTGCAGCCATCGAAGCTGAAAAAGGGAATGATGTCCAGGCAGTGATGGATAAATGGGCGGAGGTTGCCAACCAGGTCAACGAGATCCCGATCGCTGCACAGAAGAAAGACGTTCGGTTGGATTTCTTCGGGGTGGCGTGGATGCCTTATCATCTGGTGAAGATAGGTGAGCAGCTCGATGAGCTGCCAGGCTTCAGCGCCAAGTAGCTAATTTATGGATGGCCAACGCTATCAGGTGAAGAACAGCCAAGGAAATCTGGTCAGTATCATTCTCAGGCGCGATAAACGCCTGAAGAAAAATTCGCGTTGGGAGCGAATGCCTGATGGGTCCTTATTGCTGCGCATACCCTACCGACTACCAAAACGGAGAATTTCTGCTTTGCTTGAACAGGTGGCTACGCAGCTGGAGAAAAATATCAAAGAGCGCCGCTACAGGAATGATGCCGTACTGCAAGAGCGGGCTGTGCTGATCAACAAGAAGCACTTTGATGGCAAAATCCAATGGAGTGGCATCCGCTGGGTGAGTAACATGCAATCACGTTTGGGCAGCTGCACACGGGGAGGTCCGACAGATGGTCAAATTCGCATCAGTGACAAGATCAAGGACTGGCCGGTATGGGTGGTGGATTACGTGATTGCGCATGAAATGTTACACCGCAAACACCCCAATCATACTGACGTATTTTGGAGTGAGCTGAGAGCCGTCTACCCACTCGCTGAACAAGCACGTGGCTTTATTTATGGAGTGGGCTTTGCTGCCGGGCGGACGTTTGAGGATGATTAATCTATCGCGTTTACTCCTGCTTTGGATACGACCACGATATGCAAAAGATCCAATGGCATACAACTTGCAACCAATTGATAACCATGGAACATAATCCTTCCCCTCCTGCTGATTATATGAATGTCGTGGGTCTGTTAAACCGGCGAGAGATCGAAGCCCGGGTGCTGGTCCCTTTGCTGGAGAAATTAAGCACTGAGATGGATGGCGAGAAAGTTTGGGAGATCATGCGAGAGGTGATCCAAGAAATTGCCCACCAGCAGGGCTGCCAGCTTGCCAGCAGTGTGGAAGCCAATGACCTGGCGCATTTTGCCGTGGCGCAGGAGACCTGGAAGAAAGATAATGCAATCCAAACGGAAGTTCTCGAACACACCCGCAAGAAATTCTCGTTCAATGTATTTCGCT
The DNA here is from genome assembly GCA_963725685.1 of uncultured Chloroflexia bacterium. Classification (GTDB taxonomy): domain Bacteria; phylum Chloroflexota; class Anaerolineae; order Anaerolineales; family UBA4823; genus FEB-25. Next base: position 86,768 of record CAVRYZ010000007.1, on the reverse strand, counting down.
GCCGGTATGCCGAGATGTACCAGCACCTGGGTATCCCAGAGCTGGGGAAAATGCTGTCGTGTGACCGTGATTTTGCGTTCATTGAAGGATATAACCCGAATATTCGACTGTGCCGCACCCAGACGATCATGGAAGGGGCAGAACTGTGTGACTTTCGCTTTGAGGTGCGGCCCTCCAAAAAACCGCGCGGGTGAATGGCTTGACGCAGGTTTCGGATTATGCTAGTATCACTTATCGATTGGCTGCGTATTGATCAGGTATAAAGTGCAAATCAGCGTTGCTGATTGTATGAAGGAGACAGAATTATCATGAACCGGATAAGTTATTCTCGTGTGTTTATCATCCTTGTGCTGGTCGGGCTATTTGCGTTTGGACTGACCTCCTGCAAGCTACCTGCCTCCAAAGGTCCCCAATCAAACAGTGATGGATTTCCGGTGCCTGGTGGAAGCAATCAAACCCCAGGTGGGATTGACGTCTCCATCTTTGCTACACAGACCGCACAGGCAAATCCTCCTGTGGTAGTCGCTTCACCTGTGCCAACAGAAAATCCTCCCGCAAGCCAGGTTCCTGAAGCGACCAATACATCTGGAGCACCTGAACCAACGGCAGCCCCGATTGTCTACGTCACCGCCACTCCAGGTGGTCCGCCATCATCTTACGCCCTAGAATCGGGTGAATTCCCCTTCTGCATCGCCCGCCGCTTCAATGTTAGCATTGCTGAGCTGCTCAGTCTCAATGGTCTAACGATTAATTCTCCTGTCTCGCCAGGGCAAGTACTGCAAATCCCACAGACCGGTAACCCATTTGATGGCGCCCGAGCTTTACACGACCATCCCACTACCTATAAAATTCAGGCCGGTGATACGCTTAATACCATTGCCTGTTACTTTGGAGATGTCTCACCCGATATGATCACACTGCAAAATGACCTGCATACCACGGATCTACCCGCGGGAGAGGTCTTGATCATTCCGTAAAAATAAGCCTGATACATACGAAGGTTTAAACGCGTTATCCAGTTTAAACCTTCGTAAATTTTAAGGAACACCATGCCTATCAAAACCATTAATCAGGAAACCGTTTACCGCGGTCGTGCATTTAATGTACGCCGGGACGAAGTGCAGTTTCCGAACCAACACACCATGCATCTAGACATCATCGAACACGTGGGTGCAGTCACCATCCTACCCATCGATTCAAATGGGCGGATCCTGTTTGTACGCCAGTACCGCCATGCGACCGGTAAAGAATTACTCGAGCTACCCGCCGGCACGCTCAACGCTGGGGAGCATCCGGATGATTGTGCTTTACGTGAGATCAGGGAGGAAACGGGATTTGCCGCGGGAAGTTTGATCAAACTTGGTGAGTTTTTCCTCGCTCCAGGCTATTCAACCGAGTATATGGTCGTTTATCTGGCAAATGAGCTGCACCCCAGCCCGCTGCCGGGAGACGAAGATGAATTTATTTCCCTTGAAGCCGTCCCGATTAAGGAAGCCTATAACATGGCGTTTAATGGAACGTTGCAAGATGGCAAATCACTGGCAGCCTTGCTACTCGCCCACCCTTATATCTATAGTCAAACATAGACATTTGTACAACAATTAACAAACGAGGCTGTCCCAAAAGTAGACGCACAGGGATGGAATTCCGAAAATATCATTACTAATTACCCCGCACTATGACCGAATGCGCACCATACGGGCGTAGGGGAATTTTTTCTGGTGTATTTTGTTCAAATCCCACCCCTACGCCGCTACATTTTAGGATATCTTCCACAATATTGTGACTACTTAGACAGCCCCGTTTATTTATGTAATACCAATTATTCAGTCCCGCCGGGTGGGGTTGGACCTTTCTTGTTTACAATCAGCGTCTCAAGGAAACCACGATTTAATAGCATAACAGGCGATTCAAACTTTAAATCGGGGTAGAGGGGAGCAGTCAGTACAGCGTCATAGACGATAATAAAATAGCTGGTACCCTCGGTAATCAATGCTGAGAATTCAAAACGTCCAGACCATTCAATCGTACCAGAGACGTCATAGGTGCGGGTGGAAATTTGGACCGGGTAAGGGATCAGCCGCTGATACCCACTTTTTAGAACCCCCTGTAGACCCATGTAATCTCGTTTGCGCAAGGATACTGCCGCGATTTCAGAGCGGACCATATACATTTGTGAAGCATAATTCATCACGCTGGATGGTTTATGAATTGGTGCGATACTGGCATCATTAACCTCTATGAATGATGTGGTCATATCGGTTAACATGCCCACCAATCCGCTTTGGATTACTTTGATTTGGCCGAAGATATAATGACTGCAGGTGAGGATTTCAGCGGGGATGAGACGGTTAGCTATCGGCGAGACCATTATTCCTCCGGAATTGGGGTTAACTTTGGGGTTGAGGCCGGTTCAGGTTTTTGGGCAGATTCCTACGGCGTGGTCTGGGTTTACGACCCGTAGTGGGGCTGAGCAGCATATTCAGCCAGCTGACAGCATGGGTATCATACTCACGTTTGCCACATACATCACAAACCCAGGAAGGGAAATTCGGAACCGTGATCAATTCATCATTCAACCAGGTAAAATAGGTCAGATATTCAAGCCGAAAGACCCCAGTATGGCACTCGGGGCATATATGGGGATATTCCGACCCTTCTTCAGGCCTGGATTGTTCTTCAGGCTTTTTCGCTTCATCACTCATTTTTTACAGCCTCAGCCTCTTGGATGATCTTCACTCCAGCGCTCGCACCCAGACGATTCGCTCCGGCTTTGATCAAGGAAACAGCATCAGCATAGGTGCGGATACCCCCCGCAGCCTTTAGGCCCATCTCAGAACCAATTACACAACGCATCAAGGTCACATCTTCTATCGTTGCACCTCCGGTGCCAAATCCAGTGGAGGTTTTGACAAAATCAGCTCCAGCTGCCTGGCTGATCAGGCAGGCGATGATTTTCTCGCGACGCGTAAGCAGGCACATCTCCAGGATGACTTTAACCAAGGCACCCTGGTTGTGGGCAGTGGCGGTGACGGACTGGATCTCATTCATCACCAACCCATACGCTTCTGATTTCAGCGCGCCGATATTGATGACCATATCGATCTCGGCAGCCCCGGCGTTGATACAGGCCAGCGTCTCGTAAACCTTGAACTCAGGTAAGACCGCGCCAAGTGGGAAACCAATCACCGTGCAGATATTCTCCTTGGCATTGCGCAGCAACCCACATGCCAACGGGACGTAGACTGGATTGATGCACACAGTCGCAAAGTGATGCTCCATGGCTTCCTGGCATAGGAGGCGAATTTGGGCAGCGGTTGCGTCTGCCTTTAGCAGGGTATGGTCGATCCAGCCGGCAATCTCCTTACCTACAGGGAGGTTTAGCTGGGCTGGAGGGGGAGGTAATTGCTGCTCGTAATCGTTTGCTAATGAGATAAGCTGAGATAATTCCATAGTGTGATGGATTCTGATTAATGGGCGGCATTGGCCGATGTGACGTGATCAATCAAACCCCAAGCAGTTGGTGGCCAATAGATCAGAACTGCTTTCCCGATAACATTGGCCATTGGAAGGGTGCCCCAATCATGCGAATCTTCAGAATTATTGCGATTATCCCCTAATACAAACAGTCGCCCTGCTGGAACTTGCCAGGCGCCGGGATAATTGGTGGTCACATCTAAATAAGTCTCGTCCAGAGGTTGTCCGTTGATATATACAACTTTATTTTTAACTTCAACCTCATCACCAGGTAGCCCAATGACGCGCTTAACATATTCTTCACTGGGGTTAAGCGGTGGGTGAAAGATAATAATATCTCCGCGTTGCGGGCTTCCAATGCGGTAACTTAAGCGGTTGACCATTACATATTCGCCTGACAAGAGAGTCGGTTCCATACTCTCACCATCCACCCGAATGCGGGCAGAGACCACGTTGATGGTGACAAATAAAATGAGTGAAAGTATTAATGTCTCCAGAACATCCTTCAGAAAACGCAGAAAACCAGAGCTTTCCTTAGGTTGGGATAATTCCGGATTAATTTCTGGTTGATTAGTATCCAAATTGCCTCCAAGCCTCAGGCATTATAAGACCGGTCTCGCCGGTGAGCAAGGGAATGGGGATTAATGGATGGTGAACAAGTACCTGGGTTTCCATGTGAGAACTGATTATTTTCTGCGTGGTCGTAATACGATCCGGATAGGCGTCCCCAAAAAAGGGTGTTCCTGGCGGATACAATTTTCCAAATAGCGGATGTAAGTGAAGTGGGCTAATTTGGGGTCATTCACATGGAGCAAAAAGACGGGCGGGTCATTCCTGACTTGAGTACCATAATAAATCTTCAACTCCGTGCCTGCATGGGAGGGTGAAGCATGTTTGTCTTGAGCCTGGTGCAAGATGCGGTTAATTTTTGAGGTAGGCAGGCGGGTGAGGCGTTCTTCCTGAACCCTCAATGCCATGGGTAAAACCTGATCCACCCTGCTTCCGGTCTTGGCGGATATGAATAAAATCGGGACATAATCCATAAAGTTCAATTCTTGCCGGATGTGTTGGGTGAAGTCGGCCATGGTGTAAGTATCTTTCTCGATTGCGTCCCACTTGTTCACCAATACCACGGCACTTTTCCAGGCGTCCAAGATAAAGCCGGCAATGTGGGCATCCTGAGCAGTCAATCCGGCGGTTGCATCCAGAACGAGCAGGACGACATCTGACCTCTCAATCGCTTGCAGAGCGCGCAACACGCTATATTGTTCCACACCAGGAGTGATATGCCCACGCCGTCGAATACCCGCCGTATCAATCAGCACCATCGGAACATCTCCGTAAATGAGAGATGTATCAATGGCGTCGCGGGTGGTGCCAGGGATCGGACTGACGATGGCGCGTTCCTCCCCCAAAAGCTGGTTGAGTAAACTGGATTTCCCGGCATTGGGTTTACCTACGATGGCGATCTTGACCGAATCATCCTCAGCTTCTTCGCCTTCTTTTTTGAACGTATACACCAGTGCATCCAGCATATCTCCGGTGCCGGTGCCATGCAGGGCAGAAATCGGATAGGGATCACCCAGACCAAGCTCATAAAATTCCATGGCTGCTAACCGGCGGGCTTGATTATCACATTTGTTTACCACAAGCAACACGGGCGGTTTAGCTTGACCATCTTCATCGCGCTGGTGTTTACGCAGGATCTGTGCCACCTCATAATCTGCCGCGGTTACACCATTCTCGGCGTCGGTGAGAAATAGAACTGCATCGGAATCGTGGATAGCAATCTCAGCCTGAGTGCGAATCTGGTCGATGAAATCTGCCGAGCCAATTGAAAGCGGCTGCTGGCCACGACCCAAGCCCATTTGAGTGGGGTCAATCCCGCCGGTATCAACAACATCGAACACCCTGCCATTCCATTCGGCTTCCATCACCAAACGATCGCGAGTTGTACCGGGAACATCATCTACTACTGCCAGGCGCTCGCCTGCCAGACGGTTAAAAAGTGTACTCTTCCCAACATTGGGTCGCCCGACCAGGGCAACGACAGGTTTCGTCATTGAATATCCTTATGGAACAGGAGTGGAGGTTTGGTTTGGTACAATCGTGCCATTGGGTGTCCCAGTTTGGGTGGGTGTGGGGGTAATGGTGATCGTGATGGTTACTGTGCCAGGCAGGATGGATACCATTTGCACCCTATCCGGCAGGATATTTATTTGCGGGATAAATTGAAAAGTGCCCACGTCATAACCGGTTAAATCCACCACGGCACGCACATCTGCGGGTGCAAGTGTATTCAGAACTGGAACCGGCCCTGAAAGAATAACATCAACAACGGCAGGGCTCGAGATGGCTGTCAGACCTGGAGCAAGACCAATCACCTCAACCGGTAGAGAAATAGCCAAGCTTGACTCGATCGTGGCAATACTGACTTGGACCAACACTTTCGAATCACCGACCACAGAAATCCCCGATGGAAGGCTCAGGTCCACCAGGGTTTCAAAATCGTCCTCTTTACTGGTTAAATCAATCGGTTGGGTCTCCACATAGCCCGGTAAGTTGTTCACCAGCTCAGGATCAGAGGAGAAAACAACCACACCAACGGGTGTAACGAAGATATTTGTCACCCGATAGCCGGTGCCTACCTGCCCGGTTGAGACAGCACGCACGATCACATAGCGGTAGCCTCCCAAAAGGGTAATGGGCTGGGTGACCGTGACTGCTTCGGGTGAGACGGTCAGTCCGTTGACAACCTGACTATCTGCATCCAGCAACTGTGGGATTACGTCACGGACAAGGGTTTGATTGGCGTTGGTAATATCCAGGGTCACGCGCACTTGCTTGATCTTAGATATGAGAGACTCCGGTCCAGTCACCGTCACCTCTTTTGGATCCAAATGCGTAGTTTGTGTCTGATAACCTACGGGCGGGTTACCCGTCACAATCAGATTAACCGGAAAGACCTGGGTGGCAATTGAATCAAGGATGATGGTGATTTGCGTAGGGTCCTGACTGATCAGGCGGACGAGGTGAGGGGTAATCTGTATATGGACCGGAACGGTATGTTCACCAGCCCCAAGGTTGGATAAATCCACCTTAGCGGTCACAGATTGTTGGTCGTTATTCAACTGATTCCACACCGAGGCGGGAGCGCGAAGGTTCAGCGAGACGTTACGCGTCACATCACCCATGATCTGCAAGTTGGGATCTTGCCCAATAATTTCAATGGGAACTTGCCGAGCAAGGGCGTGCTCTTCATTAGGATCAGAAGCGATGACGGCTGACACCCATACAATGACCGCAAGGATGAAGGCGGTCAATATGGTGCCAAAGTTCTTCGCCAACCAGCGCAGGATTTTCACTTAATTGGCCTCCCCCCCGGGCTTTTTGCCGCTGGGATAAATGTTCTTAAACCAATCGGTCAGGCTCTTGCGCTGAGCATCGGGGCTAAAAAATGCCCTCAAAATGTTTTCCAGGCGTTCAGTGTCCAGTCGGCGGATCATGCGCCCGTTATGGACGACTGAAATTGTCCCGCTCTCTTCGGAGACCACAACCACAACGGCATCACTGACTTCTGATATGCCAAGAGCCGCGCGATGGCGCAAGCCCAGCTGCCTATCTGGAGTGTGGGCCAATACACCGCTAGCAGACAGGGGCATCACACAGGCTGCAGCCACCAGCCGTGAACCTTCCAGGATGGCCGCACCATCATGCAGGGGTGTGTTGGGATAAAAGATCTGTAAAATCAGCTCCGGTGTTACCTGTGCATCCACGGTTACGCCTGTATGGACGTATTCCTCCAGGTTATCCAGGCGCTGTAATACGATCAGTGCACCATGCCGGCGGTCAGAAAGGCGGATGGCAGCATTAACCACCGCGGAGATGGACTTTTGGGTGCCAGGTGAGGCCTTGCCATTGGCGAAGATGGATCCAGCCCTGCCAAGGCGCTCCAGTGCCCGGCGAATCTCGGGAGCGAAAATCACAGGGATGGCCAGCACAAGGGCGGGCAGCGTGGTGCGCACCAACCAAGAAAATGCGGGCAGCACTTCAGTGCTGCTTAATAAACTACCCAGGACAACCAGCACGAGCACCCCGCGCAGCAACACCACTGCCTGCGTGTCACGCAACATGATGAGAAGGCCAAAAAAGATCAGCGTGACAATTGCCAGGTCAAGGACACTCAACCAGTTGATGCGTTCAAAAATAAAACCCAGGCTTTCAATCAGGTAACGAAGAAGGTTTTCCACTAGGACCTTGGCTCATCACTTATTCTGCTTGATCACTTTCCAACAGCTCGACGATGTATGCTTTATTACCACAAAGATACAGCGAGCTAAACAGGGCGCAACACCCTATCTTTTCGCAGCTGCTTGAAAAACATGGCTTCCCCTTTTCCCATGGTATCTTGAGCAGCCTCCTGCCAGGCGCGCACACCCAATGATTCAATCGTGCACATTTCATACCCAAGTGAAGTCCAAACCTCTTCCTGCAAGGTTAACTCTGGGGGTAAGAATAACAGGGCGATCTCACATTGCAGGTCGCGGGAGGTCGTCTCAATCTCGGTCAATAGTGCTTGCATGGCTGTAGACAAAGGCTGGGCTGGATCGATGTAGACATCATCGGTACGTTCAACCAAATTTTCTACCTGCCAGCCCACCACCCCGACGGGTGTGCCATCCAATTTAAGGAATAAGTAGGCTTTCTCACCAAACGCAGCCATGATATCTTCGTCGGTGGGTTTTGCTCGTCCATCACTAAGCCGGCTGATGAGAGTAGCAATTTCAGCAGCATGGCGGGGGCGAGCCTTTTCCACCAGCAAGACACCTTTTGGAGCTGTGATCGGCTTGTAGATGCCTGAGTCGAAGGTGGGGAACAGCTCTTTCCAGGCTTTCGTTACTTGCTGCCAGGTCTCATCAAAGGAGCTATCATTTTGGATAACGGTATTGGCAACTTTGACTTTCTCACTTTGGGGGAGCTGCGAATTAACGCGCTGATGAGCTACGGCCACGCTGAGGCCTCTTTTTTTGGTAAGGCGCGATATCTGAACCTGCTTTTGGGCGTATGTGACCCAAACCGTATCACACGCCTGGCGCAGAGGCCCTTCCAGCAGCTTGATGGCCTCAATAACGATCACTTTTTGAGAGGAACGCCTGACGAGCAGATCAATTGCCTGGCGCACCAACGGGTGAACGATGGCCTCGAGCTGGATGAGTGCATCGGGATCGGCGAAGACCACGCGGGCAAGCTTTCCACGGTCAATCTGGCCGTCGGGAGCCAGGATCCACTTACCGAAAGTGTCTAGCACAGGCTTATAGCCGGGTGCGTCTCTGGCAATGGCGCGATGACCAAGAGCATCGGCATCAATGCCATATGCCCCCAGATGCTCCAGCATTTTCCGCACCACGCTTTTACCTGTGGCGATATTACCCGTCAAACCAATGACGAATTTGCCTGGCCAGGCACTCATCCTTCCTCCTGCAGCATGCCTTCATTTTAGTCGCGCTAATGCAGAATGTCAAAGGTTCTTGCAAAAATATTAGGAAAGGATCTCGCCGGGCAGATATCAAGGCAAGGCAGTGATGAAAATGTTATCGCAATAAGGTGAAGGCGTGCGCCGGTCACCCATGAAGAAGAGGGTGACCGTGCCAGGTCCAGTATGAGCACCTATTACCGTACCAACACTCGTGAGCAAGATGGGGCGGTTTAGATGATGAAATTTTTGCTCGATCAAATCCGCCACACTGCGGGCATCAGGGGTAAGTCACAGACAGCCACCAGTGTTAGTGATCTGGATTGCCACACTCAAGTGGACTGTTTGCATTAAAATATGTGAGTACATTGGCTTATCCTAAGGATTTACCAAATCCTGCCTACCAGCCCGACTGACAGCAGAGAATTTCGATCGCCTACACCGCCGAGAATCTAGAAAGGTCCCCATCATGGAAACCAAGCTGCGCCAAGGGAACCCCTACATCACCACAGCAATTTATTACCTCAGTTTCATCTGCCTTGGTGCAGCTACAGCTGTGCTTGGCCCTACCTTGCAGGGCCTGGCAACAAATACTAATTCCACGCTTGCCCAAATCAGCTCGTTGTTTCTGGTCTGTTCTTTTGGATATCTGCTTGGATCGTTGGTAGCAGGCAGAGTATATGACCGGCTAAAAGGACACCCGATCATGTGCCTGGTGTTATTACTCCTTGCAGTGATGATGGGTGTTGTTCCACAGATTAAAATGTTGATTCTTCTTCAAATCTTGTTTTTCAGCATTGGGTTTGTAGAAGGAAACCTTGATGTAGGTGTCGACACGTTGATTGTTTGGTTGCACGGAAAGCGGGTGCCACCGTTTATGAACGGCCTGCACGCTTTTTATGGGATAGGTACGACCATCGCCCCACTCATCGTGGCGGCTGTGATAAGCGGTACCGGTTCATTGAACAGCATCTATTCGGCTTTAGCCATCCTGATCCTGCCCGTGGGTATGCTCATTCTTTTTTTCCCCAGTCCGTCGCATGATCAAGCTAGGCAACAAGCTGGAGATCGACCTGCGATTCCCCTGCTTGTATTCCTAAGCGCGGTGATATTCTTCGCATTTACTGGTGCAGAATTGGGATTTAGCGGCTGGATTTATACGTATACGACACTCCAAGAATATGCCAACCCGACCATGGCAGCCAGGATCAATGCAGCATTCTGGGCGGCAATAACCGTTGGTCGGGTGATCTCGATCCCCATTGCAGTAAAACTAAAGCCTCAAAAAATCCTTGGGGTGAATTTCTGCGGTGTAATCATCAGCCTGCTCATTATCTTTTTTTTCTCCTCGAGCCAAGCGTTTCTCTGGCTGGGAACCATCGGGACGGGGCTGTTTATGGGTCCAATCTTTCCAACGTTGCTTAATGATGCCCAGAGCCGCATGCATATATCGGGCAAAACAATCAGCATATTTTTCGTAGGCTCCAGCCTTGGCAGCATGGTTCTACCCTGGGTCATGGGGCAGCTGATTGACCCATTTGGAGCAACTGCCATCATCATTGCTGTCTTGTGCAGCACTCTGCTCGCCACGGGAGTATTTTATATTCTCGGGATAAAGCAACGCACTGCCTTGACTCCACCAGCTCAAGGTTCACAGAATGGGTAGTGTGAAGGATGATATAACCAATCAATCTTCAACTGACCTTTTCTCAATTCCGGGATAAGCTGCTGATAAAAACACAACATACCGAAGGTCTTTGCACCAAAACAATACTGAAACCGAAGACGATCAAATCCACCCAGTTAAAAACGAAGTTTTAATTCTATTCGTCCTAATGCCGGTTTCATAGATCCCTTATGATCAAAATCAAAACAGACATTAATGAGTACATACAACATTTATTAATTGTAGTCGGGCTTTATCGGATCGATTCATATTTAGTCTCCTTATGAACCAGCGACTAATTCAAGTAGTATGTTAATAATGTATTTAATGAACTAATTAACAACCTAAGCACAATTAGTCGTATAATTGTCGTTCAGTCTGTATGAGACAAGAATTGGTAGATTATAAATAAGGAGGCAAACTTACTAAAATCAAGTATGGATTATAAACAGGAAAAAATGAGTATACTTTTCAATCTAATTAAAACTAAGAAGGAGACTATATGAAACACAATCGCTGGTTCCAATTATTTGCCCTAGTCGTCGTGGCCAGCATGGTTCTGACTGCATGTGCGACATCAACGCCAACGTCTGCACCTACCCAAGCTGCAGTTCCCACTACAGCGCCAACCAAAGTTGTCCCCCCAACGACAGCCCCAACTGCGGTGCCGACTGAAGTACCTACCGCAGCACCCACTGAACCACCTGCCAAGACCACCATCATCATCGGGACGACCGATACGATTGCCAGCCTTGACCCGGCGGATGCGTATGCCACGCGTGATTGGGAGCTGATTAAAAATATCACTGAGGGTCTACTCCGCTGGAAACCAGGTGAGCTTACTCTTGAACCGGCTCTCGCCACCGATATGGGTACGGTCTCTGCAGATGGACTGACTTACACCTTCACGCTGAAGGATGGAATCAAGTTTGGGGATGGGACTGCTCTTGACGCAACGATGTATGCAGCACAGCTCAACCGGCTGCTGACCATCGGTCCATCATGCCCGAACGATGTGGCTGATGCACTTGCCATACCCTATGTAGAGAGCATCACAGCACCAGACGCTAAGACCATGGTCTTTACTTTGAAGTCCACCGTCGCTTACTTTCCTCAACTTCTTGCTACCGCACCCTATACCGCCTCTGACCCCAAGATGTTCCCCTTAGATGAGTGCGTGTTATTCCCAGAAGCACCTATATACGGCGTCGGTCCTTTCTATGTATCTCAGTACACCCAAAAAGAGCAAATTGTGCTCGAGCCGAACCCCTATTACACGGGTGACTTAAAGCCGCAGGTCGATCAAATCATCATTCGCGATTATGCCGATCCTCAAACCATGGCTTTGGCTGTCCAGAACGGCGAGATCGACGTTGCCTGGCGCTTCTTCTCACCTGAGCAGCTCACTCCTCTCAAAGAGACCCAAGGCTTAACCGTTGGAACCGTGGCTGGTGGGTCGATTCGCTATCTGATCGTCAACCACACAATGGATCCAACTACGGACCAGAATGTGTCTAAGGCTATCGCTTCAGCCATAGACCGCAACGAAATCGCCGATACGGTATACGGTGGAAACGTCTCCCCCTTATACTCTCAGGTTCCACCAGGGTTCCTAGGCGCAACAGAGGTCTTTGATACCATGTACGCATCTCCAGACATTGATGCGGCCAAAGGATTCCTGGAAGCCGCGGGCTATTCTGCCACCAATCCTCTGAAGATTGAAATGTGGTACCCACCTGAACATTATGGCGCTTCTACGGCTGCCTGGATGGAAGTAATCAAGAAACAGCTCGAAGCCACAGGCGAGATCCAGGTCACTTTGCAGGCTCAGGAGTGGAGCACTTACGTGACAAACCTGACCGGCGGTGCATCCTATGCCGTGGGTGTGTTGGGTTGGTTCTTCGACTATCCCGATTCATCCAACTACCTGGACCCATTTGTCTATAATAAAGGAATGGGCACTAACGTATCTCCATCACAAGAGGGGACTGATTATGGTGCACCGATCAACGCAAAGGCTGCCCAATTAGTTGATCTGCTTAACCAAGCTGACTCTGAGACAGATCAGGCTAAACGGGCCGATCTTTACAAGCAGGCTCAGGAAATCTATGCGGACCTGGTTGTCACGATCCCATTGTTCTTCATTGCGGAGCACATCACCTACCGCTCCAATATCCATGGCTCAGATGCATATGCTACTCCCGAGACGTTGAATATTGGACCCAATATCGAGTTCTACTACGCAACACTATCTAAAACCCCATAAATTCAAACCTATGATCAGGGGGGCGGGTTAACCACCCGCTCCCCTATCCTACGATCAACTGAACTCATGTCACCTATCGGATTTATTGCCCTTATCATCGGTATACCCGCTTTGGGACTGCTAGCTTATGTGTTAATCACGGGCTCAGTTGGCTTACGGCGCTACATCCTGACCCGCATCGTGTTGACCCTACCGATGGTATTCATCCTGGGCTCGCTGGTCTTCCTGGTGATGCGGGTGGTGCCAGGTGATCCCGTCCGTTCTGCCCTCGGTCCCAAGGGTACCCCGGAGATGATCCTGCACATTCGTGAGCAGCTTGGACTGAATGACCCCATGATCGTGCAATATGGTAGATTTTTATTTCAGATGGTTACACTTCGGTTTGGAAACTCGCTCATCGGAGGTCATCGCCCGATCATCAACGAAATGAGCGAGCGTTTCCCGGCTACGCTTGAATTGGTGACCCCGGCTTCTATACTTGCATTGATCATCGGGGTTTATGGCGGTGCATTAGCTGCCAAGCATCGCAAGGGGGCAACTGATTATGGTTTACGCATTTATTCAGTGGTCATTTATTCACTGCCTATCTTCTGGCTAGGTCTGATGTTACAGCTGCTATTCGGTTCATGGCTAAAATGGTTACCAATCTCTGGTCGGATTGACTCCATCATCGGTACAACACTTGTGCATCACACGAACCTGTACACCATCGATGCAATTATCAGCGGCAACTGGCCAGCGCTCTTATCTGTTCTCCAACATCTAATTTTACCAACGGTGACCTTGGGACTGATCCTCTCGGGTATATTTGTCCGCCTCACGCGGATTAACGTTATCGAAACTCTCGCGGCTGACTATATTGCAGCGGCGAGGGCGCGCGGAATCCGTGAACGCATATTAGTCTATGGACACGCCTTAAAAAATGCATTAATCCCGGTAATTACCCTGATCGGTTTACAAATTGCCATTCTGCTGGCCGGCGCGGTATTGACTGAAACAGTATTCTCGTGGCCTGGGATGGGCAGTTATCTGGTGGAACGCATCTCCGCCCGTGATTATACAGCCGTGCAAAGTGTGATCACGGTGTTTGCCCTACTGGTGGCATTGATCAGCCTGGCAGTGGACGTCATCTACAGTCTGGTTGACCCGAGGGTGAGGTACTAAACGATGACCGTGATCAAAGAATCCCCACCCGAAATCAATCCGGAGGTAGTCACCTGGGAGGTTGAGCTGCAAAAAGTTGGCCTCGTCAGGCGCATTCTGAATGCCCGGCGCTGGTATGGGGCTGACTGGTGGTTCGTGACTATTTCAGCAGTCCTGGTAGTAGTTTTCATCCTGGTTGCTCTCTTTCCTTCTCTTTTTGCTCCTTACCAACCGGATGAGCTGGTAGGACCTAGCTTCCTGGCGCCGGGAGCTTATCCACCTGTTCCAGAATTAGTATTTCTTAATACTTCAACAGCCAATGCCTTGAACGACCTGGCAGTTACCACAGATCAGCCCCGCCCTTCTATTGCCGTGGTTCAAGGTGGAAACACGGCCGGTGCATTAAACGATGCGGCCAAAGAAATCGATAATCAAATCAAAAATGAGCCGGCAGGGCTACGCCTGCGGCCCGTCATTGACCGATATCCTACACTGCAGGAAGTACTTCAGGCCGTGGTTGATGGGAAGGATATTGCCGCGGTGGTCGAATCTGATGAATTTGCAAATCTCAAAGATCAGTATCCAACGCTGCGTGAAGGAGAAAGCCTTACAGGTGGAGCCCAATCTGCAGGTGGTTTTTTGCTTGGTACTAATGATATTGGTCAGGATGTGTGGAGCCGGCTGTTATGGGGAACACGGATCGCTCTACTGATCGGATTTAGCTCTTCGATCGTAGCCCTGGTCATAGGTGTGCCGCTGGGATTGTTTGCTGGGTTTGTTGGCGGAACCCTCGACCGGCTAATGAGCCTGCTGATGGACAGCATGTACGCTTTCCCGGGTTTGATCCTGGCGATTGCGATTACAGCAGTTTTAGGTCCTAGCGTGTTTAATGTAATCGTCGCGATTGCAGTTTTATATATACCCACTTACTACCGCATTGTGCGCGGTCAGACACTGGCAGTAAAAGAAGAAGTATATGTGGAAGCTGCCCGCAGCATTGGGGCACGCAGCCGTGAAATTTTACAACAATACATCTTCCCGAACGTGATCCCCTCGGTAGCAATTATCTTTTCGGTAAACGTTGCAGATGCCATCCTCACCGGTGCCGGGTTGTCCTTCCTGGGATTAGGATTGCCACCAACCATTGCCGACTGGGGCATTGATCTGGCACGCGGACAGCGCTTCATCCAAAATGCCTGGTGGCTGATCACTTTCCCGGGGCTGACAATCCTGCTGGTCGTGCTGGCTTTTACCCTGATGGGTGAAGGATTAATGGAAATTTTCAACCCCAAGCTGAGGGAACGTTGATGCCCGACGACATTCTGTACTCCGTTCGTAACCTGACCGTTGAATACCTTACCCGCGCCGGCTCGGTAAAGGCAGCCGACAATGTCTCGCTTGATATTCGGCGGGGAGAAATCCTCGGCCTGGTGGGAGAATCTGGCTGTGGTAAATCCACTCTGGGCAAGGCATTAATGCGCTTGCATACCGGCCCAGCCCGGATCAAATCGGGTGAATTGTGGTTTGATGGTCGCGATCTGATGACTTTATCAGACCGGGAGATGCCGGAGATTCGTGGGGCTGAAATTGGCATGGTCTTCCAAGACCCGATGACCTCGCTCAACCCGGTGCAGCGTATCCTTGAGCACATAACAGAAACTATTCAAACCCACGAACCGGAAGTCTCGGATGCTAACGCTCGTAAACGGGCGGAAGAGCTTATCGAACGGTTGGGGATTCGAAAAGAACGCATCACGGAATACCCACATCAAATGTCTGGTGGGATGCGCCAACGAGTGATGATCTCGCTGGCACTGGCACTCAAGGCAAAGCTGGTGATAGCCGATGAACCGACCACTTCATTGGATGTGATCGTGGAGGCTAAATTCCTGGACCTGCTCAAGGAACTGCAAAAGGAATTCGGCCTGACCATCTTGCTGATCACGCACAACATCGGTGTGGTAGCTGAAATTTCAGACCGTATCGCAGTGATGTATGCTGCCAAGCTGGTAGAAGTTGGTGAGGTCAATGACGTTTTCGCAAACCCCAAACATCCGTACACCCAGGGGTTATTACGCTCGGTACCCAATATTAAATTAGATGGGGCTGAACTATACAAGATGGCGGGTGCACCTCCAGATTTATCCCATCCACCGGCTGGTTGCCGCTTCCACCCGCGCTGCCCATTCGTCATGGACATCTGCCGGGAGCAGGAGCCTCCCCTGGAGGCGGTCGAAGGGACCCAATTAGCCGCCTGCTGGCTTTATCCATCTGTGATGGCGAAAAAACAGGAGCAGAGCCATGCTTGAGTCAGCCGCGATGAACGAAAATGCCAATCCGGGAGATAGGCTGGCTAATCCTGAAGAGCTGGTACGCCTCGAGCACGTTGGTAAATTCTTCCCGATCCAATCGGGGTTGTTTGCCGCTCTGCTAACACGCGGGCACATCCCCTCTGTAAAAGCAGTGGATGACGTCAGCTTTTCCATCCGCAAGGGCGAAGTATTCGGGTTGGCAGGCGAAAGCGGATCAGGGAAATCCACCATTGGTAGATTGGTGTTACGCCTGTATGAACCCACTGCCGGGAAGGTGTTCTTTGACGGCACTGACCTGGGGAGCCTGTCAGCTGAAGAGATGCGTCGTATGCGCTCGCGTATGCAAATAGTTTTCCAAGACCCGCTAGCCTCACTTAACCCGCGCATGACGCTTGGCGAAGCAATTGACCATCCTGCCAGAATTCACCTGACCACGCTTTCAGCGGCTCAACGGCGCAATCGGGTATTGGATATTCTTTCAGCGGTTGGCATGAACCCGCCGACCATATTCTATGACCTGTACCCACACCAGATATCGGGCGGTCAGCGCCAACGGGTGGTGCTGGCGCGTGCGCTAGTGACAAATCCTGCACTTATCGTGGCAGATGAACCCATTGCCATGGCAGATGTTTCAGTACGAGCGCTCCTGCTTGACTTGATGATGAAACTCAAAGACGAGTTCGACCTGACTTACCTGTTCATCACGCACGACCTGGCGACCGCCAAATACGTGTGCGACCGGATCGCGATCATGTACCTCGGCAAGCTGTGCGAAGTTGGACCGTTGTATGACGTATACCAATACACCATTCACCCTTACACACGGGCTTTATTGGAAGCGGTGCCTGTGCCGGACCCAACCCGCCGCCGGACGTTGCCGATGCCAAAGGGCGAAATACCAAATGCCATTAACCCGCCCTCCGGATGCCATTTCAACCCTCGCTGCCCAATGGCGCGCCCCAATTGCTCCGTGGACGAACCGCCCCTGCGGGAACTGCGCCCGAACCATCTGACTGCCTGTCATTACGCTGAAGAACTCCTAAAATAGAACCGCCCTACAGGAGCAATCGAAATCATCGCCACGACTGGGATTGCATCAGGAGAATGCGCACCAGCCATGGCGGTGTTTTATTCAAGTAATCTTGTTGTGGTGAAGGTAGAAATGAAAAAAACGCCTGAATTGATAGAGAAGCGGGGTTTCATTAACCAGCTATTCGAGGCAAATGAAATTAATGAAATTATTGAATAAAACTTCCTCGCAAAAATCAAGCAGGCTGGTTGAACAGCATCTAAATGTAAAATTGCTGCCTATTCTGGTAATTGCACTTGTAATTCTCTACATTTTGACCGGGTTTCGAGGCTGGCTGGTATTTACAATCGGCACGGCTGGAGCATGGCTGATCGCCGGTGTATGGATCTACTCGCTGAAGCGCAACCTGCGGATCGAACGGAAAATTCACCTCGCCTGGGCGACGGCAGGGGAATCGGTGCCTGAGCAGGTTAAGCTAATCAACCGGGGCTGGTTACCTGCATTGTGGGTGGAAATCACGGACGAATCAGCCTCATTAGAATCACCCCTGCGTATGGTTTCAGATGTAGCACAGCATTCCTCGCGCACCAGGCATCTGAATCATCTCTTCAAACGCCGCGGATTATATACGCTCGGCCCGACCCACTTAAGCTGTGGTGACCCACTTGGCATCTATACATTAACGATGAATGACCAAAATGCAAGCACGATCCTGGTCACACCGCCAATTCTTTCGCTATCCCAAATCAAGATCCCAACGGGAGGCTGGTCGGGGGATGAACGCCACCGTGCTGGATACGTCGAGCGAAATATCAGTGACGCGGGATTGCGCAACTATGTGGCTGGAGATAGCCTCAGGCGCATCCACTGGCGGGCTTCGGCTCACTTCGATACCCTGATCGTCAGGCAGCTCGAAACAGCCACTTCGAGGGACTGGTGGATCTTCGTGGACCTGGATAGTTCATCGCAGGCAGGCATCGGTGAACGGTCTACCTTGGAGCTTTCCATCGTGCTGGCGGCCTCGCTGGCATTACGGGGATTGAGAGAGTACCGCAAAGTGGGTTTAGTTCTAGCCGGACCTCATTTTGTCAGGCTGGAGCCGCGCTCCGATCCTGCTCAAGGCTGGCGCATCCTGCGTGCCCTGGCGATGGCGGAAGCAGGCAACCGGTCTTTGTCTGACCTGTTTATGCAGAGCCGGCTCAGCCAGGCGGGTACAGCGATTTTGATTACGCCATCTACCGACCCGGCGTGGGTGGCGGCTGCAGACCGGCAGCGCAAAGGTGGCAGCGTGCTGGCACTGCTTGTCGATCCGGCAGATTTCGGCAGTCCGGTTGAACAAGGGCAGGTGTTATCCGCACTGGCACACAGCCGGATTCCCTATGTGCGGATGCCTGGGTCACTGCTTGAAGAGGCTTATTCCACCTCGGAGCCAGGTAGTCATAAACGAATCACTACTGGAGAGAACGGGAAACGCTACCTGCAACAAGGGAGGCAGAGTTGGCAGAGTATGGATTAAGGTACTCGCTGACCAGGGTGATCAGACGAGCCCGTAGAGCTGAAAAGTTCGTTACTCTGCTGCTGCTTTTTATCCTGTTGACGGCTGCCGCTGCAGGCGTGACGGCAGTTCTCACTGGCCCTGATTGGGCTTCATTGTGGCTGAGCTTGCTGCTTGGGTTATTGATTGGATGGGTGCTGGCGATCTTCCGCTGGCCTGCCTGGCGATCGGCCTTGCTCATTATCGCGCTGGGACTATTGTTCAGTCTACTCTTTGCAGGCGGGCTGGATGAAAAAGTGGTGGCCGTGTTTGGGGAACTCTTCCGCCTGGCAGGCCGCATCATTTCCACTTTGAGAACCAGGGATATCGACCTGGCCTCACTCAGCAGCCTGACGGGGCAGGTATTTACGTCGACAGGGGTGGTGCTGGGGCGGGTTTATTCCTGGTTGAAGGATTTATTGATTGGCCAGCCGTCTTTTGACCCAGTGGCAGCCGGGATCGTTTGGAGCAGTGTGGTATGGCTTGTAGCTGCCTGGGCGGGTTGGGTGACTGAAGCCGGCAGGAATGCACTGGTAGCCGTGCTGCCGGCATTGTTGCTAAACCTGAGCACGCTCTCCTACGGGAGAAATAACTCTACCTCGATCTACCTTATCCTGGGGACGACCCTGGTGCTCATTTCGGTAGTGCAATATGACCAGCGCGAACAAACCTGGGACGACACAAAGGTCGCATACCCCGCACGCAAGGTCCGTGAGGTGGGAAATGCAGCGGTAATCCTTGCCATTGTCCTGGTGATCCTATCCGCGTTCATCTCATCCATTTCGCTGCAACGGATCATCCATTGGACCACCGAAGGGAGAAGATCTTCAGGGCAATCGGAGAGCGGGCTGGCTAAATCATTGGGAATTGTCGCCGCTGCCACAGCCACACCGGATGCGTTCACCACCATCCGTAACGCCGGGCTGCCGAGGCAGCTTTTGATCGGTTCGGGTCCAGAACTTTCAACCGAGCAGGTGATGTCGGTGGAAGTCAAGGACCTGACCACGCTGGTGCAAGGCGGGCAGCTGCCGCCCTTATACTGGCGCAGCTTCACGTATGATATCTATACCGGGCATGGGTGGAGCTCGAGTGACACTGAAGAAAGCCAATACCAGGCGGACCAGGCACTTCAGCCAGACCATTTACCAGGCCATCAATTAATCCAACAGATAATACGCCCTGTGCCTGGAGAGGGTGGGACCATCTACGTGGCAGGAGAACCCGTATCGATCAGCGTGCCCAGCAGCGCTGCCTGGCGCTCCTCGAACGACCTGTTCGGCATCCAAACGGGTAGCAGCGGATATGCAATCCAAGCACTGATCCCAGTGGTTAATGAAAGCAGTCTCCGTCAGGCAGGGCAGACGTATCCCAATTGGATCGTCCAACGCTATCTCGCCTTGCCAGATGACGTACCCGGGCGAGTAAAGGCATTAGCCATCCAGCTCACGGCAACTGAACCGACGCCTTATGACCGCGCCCAAGCGATTGAAAAATACCTGCGTCAATTCCCCTATACCCTGGATGTGCCTTACCCGCCGCCAGGTCAAGACCTGGTGGATTATTTCCTGTTCGATCTACGCAAAGGGTATTGCGATTATTATGCGTCTACGATGGTGGTCCTGGCACGAGCAGCTGGTATACCGTCACGGCTGGCGATAGGTTATGCCAGTGGTATATATAACCTGAATTCTAAGCGCTTCATCGTTACACAGGCGGATGCACACTCGTGGGTGGAAGTGTACTTCCCAGGCATCGGCTGGGTGCCGTTCGAGCCAACTGCAGGATTACCAGTCATCAATCGCTCCGGGCAGCCTATACCAGCCGCGACACCACCGACACCTGCTCCGACCCCACCACACACCGGTGGCGGGTCAATCAAACTGGAAAAATATCTCGGATACGGGATTATCGGGCTGGTAATCAGTGTGGGCTTCTTTTGGGGGATACTCGACGAGGTGCATTTGAGGCGGCTCAAGCCTCAAACAGCAGCACGGGAGATTTACCGCAGGATGAGGCGCTATGGCGAGCTGCTGAAGGTGCCGATGGAATTGGGTGAAACACCCTTTGAGTTTGTAGCTGCACTCAATACACGCATACAGAAAATAACACGGCAGGGTTTCACAGCGACAGCAGGTTTGACTTCGATAAGCCAATCTGAGATGATTGTTGCTAAGATTGTCCGCCTCAGCTACCGCCCAGCGGATGCGAAAACAGCACCTGCGAAAGGAATCATAGACCCGTGGAGAGTGCTACGCTGGCGGCTACGCTGGCTGTGGGTTGTGGACATAATGACAGCAATACGCCGCATTTTACAGGTAGAATCTGGTGAGCAAGCGGAGAAGCATCTGGCCCAGGTGGAATAGGAGATATGCCATGTCAGTAGACAACGGATCAATTGAAATGGATACCCATGAAATCCGTGGATACGCCGATGCGGTGATTAACAATGTTGAGAAGGTGATTGTTGGAAAGCGCCAGGCGATCGAGCTGGTTTTGATCGCTTTATTGTGCGAGGGGCATGTGCTCATCGAGGATGCGCCGGGGACGGGCAAGACCATGCTGGCGCGGGCGGTGGCCATCACCACCGGACTGGAATTCAAACGGTTGCAATGCACCCCCGATTTGCTGCCCAACGATGTGACCGGGGTATCCATATTCAACCAAAAAACACGCGAGTTCGAGTTCAGGCCGGGACCAGTTTTCAGCAACATCTTGCTTACCGATGAGATCAACCGGGCTACGCCGCGCACCCAGAGTGCGCTGCTGGAGGCGATGGGTGAAGGGCAAGTGACCGTGGATGGGGTGACCTACACGCTTACAAAACCATTCCTACTGCTGGCAACCCAGAACCCGATTGAATTCGAGGGCACCTTCCCATTGCCGGAGGCTCAGATGGATCGCTTCCTGTTCCGGATCAACCTCGGCTATCCCGACCTGCGCAGTGAGGATGCCATGATGCAGATGCAGCAGCTGGCACACCCGATTGACAGCCTGCAGCAAATAGTTAAGGGATCGAGCTTGCCAGAGCTGCAGAGAAAAGTACGCCAAGTGAGTGTAGTAGAAAGTCTACGGCGATATATCCTGAATTTGATTCGCAGCACACGTGAGCACCCGGCCCTATCATTGGGAGCAAGCCCGCGCGGCAGCCTGGCGCTGTTCCGGACCGCACAGGCGAACGCAGCCTTACAAGGCAGGGATTACGTTATCCCAGATGATATCAAGTATGTTTCAGTGGCCTGCCTGGCACACCGCATGATGATGAACCCGGAAAATGCGCTGAGTGGGGAGACTACCGAAGATGTGATCCGTGAGCTGCTCAAGAAGGTCGAGGTGCCCCTGATCACAGTACCGGAAGCATAGAAATGCTTTACAGGATGAATTTGTGATCATGACCTTTGTGGCAGTGCTGAATCCATTCACCCGGTATCAGATTAATATCACTCTTGCCAGGAACAAAGTTAAAGGTATACTATTTGCCTACTGGAGTTGATGCATGACCGAAAAAATCTGGGAAACCCTCAAAGTTCAGTATTGCGAGCATGTGGACGAGAAAGTTGGCCTGCAAGCGCAGGTAGTTTACCCGCCCGACATGATGCCTGACCAACCGAGGTGCATCCTGGCACACCGCTGCTCGCACGGCACCGCATGCAACCTGGATGGACGCCCAAGCTGCATCTGGGCCGGCACGAATCCAACCTTCGACCCGTTTAAAGAATAGGGTTTACAACTGCAAGGGATGTAAATACCTGTAAGGGCGCAGCGACGCTGCGCCCTTACATTCGACACGTTGAGGCGCAGGGGTGGAACCTGCATTTGGGGCACTTGGAATTCCCCTTCTCAGTCGAAATTCAGACCGGACTGGCTGCGCCTTTACATATCAGTCAAAACTTCCGTTGCCGAGGGATGATATTCATCTTCTTCCCAATTCCCAGGATTGGCATCGATATATTTCCAAATATTATCTAATTCCTTATCATTGCGAATAATTCGCTCAAAATAATTACGCTGCCAGATAGGAGGATATTTAAATCCTCGCAATGCGTTGATCCGAAAGGCAACCGATGACTTGTAAGCACGCACGATGCTGCCCAATGAACCAGTTGCAATAAATAGAGTACTAGAGGCGGTTATCGTGGGGACTTGAGCCTGAGTTATTTTGGCTTCTTTGTCTTGGTGGACTAATATAATTCCATGGATATGGTTAGGCATGACGACAAAGGTGGAAAAATCGGATTGAGGAAATCGTTTTTCCAACTGTACACATTGGGCAAAAGCAATCTTACCTGACGGACTTAACGCGATTTCACCATTGGTAATACTGCCGAATAGACTCGCACGGTGATATGTGAGTATTGTAACGAAATAAGCGCCTTCAAGTGAATAATCGTAACCTTCTAGGCGGATGGTATGACGATTACGCTTTATGGCGTCAGGCATAAGAGATCACCGAATAAAAATTTTACGGTTCTATAGTAGGGGCGCAGGGGAGGGATTTGAACAAGTAGCTTTTGGGATTCCTCCCCTGCGCCCTTACATTAGCCACACAGGTAGAGATTTGAACAAGCACCATTTGGGATTCCTCCTCTCCGGTCAAAATTCAGACCGGACTGGCTGCGCCTTTACAAAAAGTTATAAGACGGGGAGGTGGATAAGGTCCATATGTGGACTTATCGAGAATTCTCTCCTTTGCCCGTATAATAACTAATATCACGCTTTTATTTAATCACGCCCAATTTGCGACCAACACTGGCGAAGATTTCCAGGCCTTTGTCCAGGTCTGCGCGGGCGTGGGCAGCAGAGATCATCACCCTGATGCGGGCTTTGCCCTTTGGAACAGTTGGGAAGCCGATCGACATGGCAAACAGACCATTCTCAAACAGCTCGCGGCTAAATTGCTGCGCCAGGGGGGCTTCTCCCAGCATGATGGGGGTGATGGGGGTCGTACTGAGGCCCGTGTCAAAGCCCAACTTACGCACCTCAGCCTTGAAATAACGCGTATTCTCCCACAACCTGTCCACCAGCTCGGTGGAACCTTCGAGGATATCCAAGGCAGCCAGGCAGGCAGCCACATCCGGGACGGTCATGGCGGAGGAAAACAGGAACGGTCGACCTCGCTGGCGTAGCCATTCCACTACCACGGGGTTACCTGCTGAAACCCCGCCGACCACGCCAAAAGCCTTGGAGAGCGTGCCAATTTCCACATCCACCTTACCATGCAGTCCAAAATGATCCACAATGCCACGCCCACCCTTACCGATCACGCCTTCACCGTGGGCATCATCCACCATCAAGATAGCCTCGTACTTTTGCACCACTTCATAGATTTTATCCAGCGGGGCAATGTCTCCATCCATACTGAAGACCCCATCCGTGATCACCATGGCACGTGGATACTTCTGGCGCTCCTCGGAGAGCACCCGGTTCAAATCCTCTGGGTTGCAGTGGGCATAACGGATGATCTTGGCACCACTCAGCCGGCAGCCATCGATGATGCTGGCATGGTTGAGCTCATCGGAGAAAACAGCATCCTCCTTGCCCACCAAGGCCGGAATGGTGCCCAGGTTGGCGGTGAACCCGGATTGGAAGGTAATAGCGGCTTCCACACCCTTGAAGGCAGCCAGGCGCCGCTCCAGCTCAAGGTGCAAGTCCATGGTACCCGCTATAGAACGCACTGCAGCCGGGCCGACCCCGTACTTCTTGACTGCTTCCTGGGCGGCCTGGACAATACGCGGGTGGTTAGCCATCCCCAGATAGTTATTCGAGCAAAAGTTCAGCACCCGTTTGCCATCCACCACCAACCAGGCACCCTGAGGTGAGCTGAGCGTGCGGATGCGGTTGTATAGACCATCATCTCTTAGTTTTTGAAGTTCATCCTGAATCCATTGCAGTTTATTCGCCATAAGATCCCTCGTTATCTGTGATATTCGCAGTGGTTTTCTGCGATTTTCAAGTGGTTATTTAGGTGGTTTGGGCTTGCGGCCTCCACCGAATGTGAACATGCGGGTAAAAACCTGCCGTGCGCTGGGCAGCTCAATATTGGCGGCACCTTCATTGCTATTCCAGCTGAGCGTATTCTTTTCTCTGAGCCATTTTTCGCGCCCCAGGCGGGCACGCTCCAATGCCTGAGACAGTTTTTCAGCATCATTTTCCTCAAGCTGTTGGCGCAGATCATCCAAATTTTCCGTCAGAGCATCAATCCAGCGTAACAGATGCTCCCTGGTTGAGATTGCCTGGCTGGAGAGTGAATTCATCTCTTCAAACAATGCCAGGCTGCGCGTGCCTGTCGCATAAGGCCGACCAGCCAGCTTGCGTGTGTCATACCAGCCGGGTTGGTCCACTGTGGTATTCAATAACACAGCAGCCATTAATTGCGGCAAAATATACGTAGCTGCCATCATACTATCCATCTCTACCGGATCCATAAACATATGCTCGGCACCCAGCAGATGGCTGAAGTCAGTTGCCAGCTTGATGACTTCCGACGGCGTCCCTTGGGGTGAGACGATTGCCAACAAACCGCGCTTAAATAAATCTGCACGGGCGGCCTCGATACCTGATTCAGGGCTTTCCAGGTAAGCCGGGTTGAGCACCGGGGTCAAGCCGACAAAGTAGCGCCTGGGTGGGAGTAATTCCTGCGCCCATTGTAAGACTTCACCCTTCACCGGGGCGGTATCCATGATGATGGCTTCGTCTTTGAGGTCTCCAGCGATAAACTCGAGGGTCTCCCGAATCTGGTCAAGGGGAAGCGCCAAGATGACAATTTCTGCCTGTGCAACTGAATGGGGCAGATTGCGATCCACCTGATCGATGGCACCCATTTCCTTAGCACGGTTGGCAACCTTACTATCTTTGTCATGCCCCACGCGCAGGAACATATCTTTTTGCTCCCCCAATGCCAAACCGATGGAAGCTCCAATCTGACCTGTGCCGATGATTGTGATCTGAACAGACACTTTATGACCTCACTTAACTATCGTTATCAACCAGCCACAACTTGTGCAGCAGACTGGTTTCTTCTGAATCTGGACCCTGGCTACAGGGCTGATCGTGCTGTCGGATGAGATTTTCCGTCAAAATGCTCACCCCTGCCTCTCGCGCCAGCTCGGCTCCCCATTCAGGATGTTGTGCGGCAACGATGAATGCCTTGCGCCAGGATGGCAGGCTTTCCCAATTAGTTGTAGGAAGCTCACCCCACAATAGCGCCTTTTTAGGTAACACCGCCTTGACCAGGACAACCATCGACCGCTCCAGCGGATTCATCCTGTAACGCAGCTTACCTACATCATGCAACAGCGCCGCCACCAGTAAATCGGGTTGATTTTCACCCTTCTCCAGCAGGCGGCGATACACGATCAATGCATGTTTCTGCTCACCCGGCTGCAGGCGAGCAAAAAGTGCCCTCTGATCCTGGCTTAAAACTGCCAGCACCTGCGAAATGTCAGGAGGATTTATTCTTGCAAATAGTGCACGCCAGAATTGGCTTATACGATACTGGATACGCACTAAATTTAAATACCTATCAATATACGGACAAGAAAGAACAATGCAGGCTGCAGGACTCTTCCAATCAGATCGATCCCAATTCGCGGGAGGATCAGGATAATAACTAAAAGGATCATTGAGCTGTACGGACGGATGCTATCCAGGACGCGCAGCCCAGCTGGAGGTAGAAAATAAGCCAGTACCTTCTCACCGTCCAACGGGAACAGCGGGATCAGGTTGAACAACATCAGCAACAGATTGATCTCTATGAACAAGAAAAGAAAAAGTGAAAGATTGGGAAGGATCGCACTTGCAGACTGATTGATATCATGAATCGAGACTAATCCCAGGCGGAACGGTGCCGAGGCGAGAATGGCCATCAATAGATTCGACATGGGACCAGCCAGCGAAACCAGCATCGGCGCGGCGCGTGATTGGCGCTGCAGCGCATACGGATTGATGGGCACGGGCTTTGCCCAACCAAAACCGGCAATGATCATCATGAGTGAGCCAATGGGATCCAAATGTGCCAGTGGGTTGAGGGTAAGACGGCCATGCAGGCGTGGGGTATCATCTCCAAATTGATCTGCCACCCAGGCATGGGCGAATTCATGCACCGGGAAGGCAGTAAGCAGGATGATGACATATATGATGATGTCTTGGATGGAAAAATTAAACAATAATAGGTGTCTCCTTAGGCAAGGATTATACCGCACAGTGCCAGGACGGCTGCGTGTTATAATGCCCTCATGCTGCCCGATTTACAGCTGGAGGATGTCCTTCGTTTACGTAAGCCACACCCCTGCGGAGGCTATGAATGGAAAGTAGTCCGGCTGGGTGCAGATATAGGCCTGGAATGCCTGAGCTGTGGACGGCGGGTTTTGCTTCCCCGGCGCCAGCTTGCCCGACGTGTGAAATCCATCTCACCCCATTCCGATGCCCCGGTTTCGTCCAATGATTGATCGCATCCCCAAACGCCCACATATCCTGTTTTTGTTTTCAGATACTGGTGGAGGCCACCGGAGCGCCACTGAAGCAATCATTGAAGCCCTTCAGCTTGAGTATGACGAGCAGGTAACCACCCAAATGGTGGATATCTTCCTGGATATCGCCCCACGTCCGCTGAACTATCTCCCTAAATGGTATCCATATATGGTCCGCATGCCTGAGCTGTGGGGGTTTAGCTACCGGATCAGCAATGGAAGCCGCCGGGCAAGGTTAATTGTCGAGAGTGCCTATCCATATGTACGGCGCAGCCTGCACAAAGTGATCAGGCAAAATCCAGCCGACATGATTGTTTCTTTACACCCCCTGGCAAATGACCCATTCCTGCACGCCCTGGGGAAGCACCGCCCGCCCTTTATTACCGTGGTCACTGACCTGGTGACTACACATGCATTGTGGTACGAAAAAGGGTTGGATTTATGCCTGGTGCCCACTGAAGCTGCATACCAGCGGGCACTGCTGGCTGGTCTCAAAACTGAGCAGGTTAAAGTCATCGGGCTGCCGGTTGCAGACCGTTTTTGCCAGCCTATCGGTGATAAAAACGCCCTACAGCAGCAGCTGGGGTGGCCGCAGGATCGCCTGGTGGTCTTGTTGGTTGGCGGTGGGGAGGGCATGGGCCCGATTGAAAAAACAGCAGAAGCCATCGCGGAGGCAAATCTACCCATCACCCTGGTGATCATCACCGGGCGTAATGTGGACCTTAAGCAGCGCCTGGAATCCCGACAATGGCCGATGAAGACCCTGATCTATGGTTTCGTCCACGAGATGCCGGAATTCATGCGAGCCGCAGATATCCTGGTCACCAAAGCTGGCCCAAGCACGATCACGGAAGCACTCAATGCCGGGCTACCGATCATCTTGTACAGCCGGTTGCCGGGCCAGGAAGATGGCAATGTTGATTATGTGATCTCCGAGGGGGTGGGTGTATGGGCACCCAAAACCAGCTATATTGTCAGCGCATTGCAAGCCTGGATCAGTCACCCCAAGCAGCTCGAGCTGGCGGCAGAAGCTTGCTGCCAGGCTGCCCGCCCGGAGGCCGCCCGGGAGATCGCACGCATCCTGGTAGACCGCCTGAGGACCCAAAATTAGGGGGGCGGTTCTGATGTCAGAAAAAAAACGAGCTCCTATTCGGTTTGGATTTTTAACCGCGCTGGTCTGGTTGGCGGTGGCTGCAGGCAGCATTTTCTTGTTATGGCAGGTGATTAACCGTATCTCAGCAGGCAACCTGCCGATCAGCACTGCCTCCCCAAACCAAACCCAGGTACACCAAACCATCGCAGCAATTGTGAACAGCCAAATGACCATCCCGGCTACATTAGCGCTTCAAACCGGTACCCCTTCACCTACAATCAAGCCTGCTCTGAGCTCTGCTACTGTTGACCCTCATCCGAAGGAGACCCCCACACCAGGTGGTTTGGTAAAAACCGCCACACCAACCACCCTGTGCGATCTGGCGGGTGCGGGCAACCCCCTAGACGTCACCATCCCGGATGATAGCTTGATCCTGCCAGGAGCGAGCTTTGTTAAAACCTGGAAGCTCGTGAATACCGGCACATGTACCTGGACGACAGCCTATTCCACCAGTTTTTTCTACGGTGATCGGATGGGTGCCCCAGAATCAGAGCCTTTACCATCAAACGTGCTGCCTTCTCAGAGCATTGAGATCTCCATCGAGATGGTCGCACCAACCTCACCGGGGACTTATCAGGGCAACTGGAAGCTGATGAACCCGGCTGGTGTGCTGTTTGGCATCGGTCCAAACGGAGATTTGCCGTTTTGGGTGCGGATCATCGTGCCTCAAAGCCAGACCAGCACCGCGACCGTCACACCAGGCCCGTCTCCCACCCAGGGTGCCACCGCCACCATTAACCCGACCATCTCTCCCACCTCAACCACCGCACCTCCCGTCCAGGCCAGCGGAAAGCTTTCACCTGCCCCAGGTGACACGATTGACCTGAATACGCTGGCCTTAAACAGTGGGAATGAAGACCTGCTGTATCAATTGGATGCCAACAATTATCACTGGCTCACCCCTCTGGATGCTGCTGAGATCGGTGTTTTTGGCAACCTGGTGCCCGCGCTGTCTGATTGCCAATCTGCCAGCATGAGTACAGCCCCGATCGCAGTGGAAAGCCTGCCGGTTGGCACGTATTTATGCTATCTCACCAACGAGGCACGCTTTGGCAGGGCACTCCTGGAGGCAGTGGACCCGGGTAATTTCACCCTGATCCTGGACCTGCTCACCTGGGCAAACCCATGAGCACGCTTTACCTGGTGGCAACCCCCATTGGGAACCTGGAGGATATCAGCGCCCGTGCTCTACGAGTGCTACGCGAAGCCAGGCTGATCGCGGCTGAGGATACCCGCCAGACAGTCAAGCTGTTGCAACGCTATGATATCCACACACCCAGCATCAGCTACCATGAACACAACAAGCTGGTGCGGCTTGAGCAGGTATTGGAGGCACTGCAGGAGGGAGATGTGGCGTTGGTCTCGGATGCTGGCACACCGGCGCTCAATGACCCGGGTTATGAGCTGGTGCAGGCGGTCATCGCCAGCGGACATAGCGTGAGCCCCATCCCGGGAGCCTGCGCTCCCATCGCAGCCCTGGTGGCGTCGGGTTTACCCACCGATGCATTTCTTTATCTTGGATACCTGCCGCGCAAGGCGGGCGAGAGGGAGCGCTTGCTCAGCAAGGTGTCCAGCCTGCCTTATACCTTGATCTTCCTCGAAGCACCTCACCGCATGCTGGAGGCGCTTGAAAGTTTGCAAGCTGTCCTTGGTGACCGGCAGATTGCAGTGGGCAGGGAGTTGACCAAGCTGCATGAGGAGATCTTCCGCGGCAGCCTGGGCCAGGCCAAGGAGCACTTTACAAACCATCCTCCTCGGGGTGAATTCACCCTGGTGCTGGCAGGTAATACGGTTCCTGCGGAACGCTGGACAGAAGAACAGTTGACCAGTGAGCTGCGGGCACAACTGACTAGAGGAGAGCCCGCTTCACAGCTGGCATCTCGGCTGGTGGACCCATCCGGCTGGTCACGAAAGGAGATCTACCAACACCTGCTCAAAATTCAAGGAAAGAAGTAAAATTGGACAACAAAGGGGAAAAAGAAAGGATTTTATCAATTAACCTCATGGAATTAAACAATCACACCGCGTTTGCTAACCTCGACCAGCAAAATTACCTGGGCGAGATTGAAAACCTGCCCAACCAGCTCGATAATGCCTACCAGCATGCCATGACCTTGAACCTGCCGGCATGGCAGGATCTCCAGGGTGTGCTCATCGCCGGCATGGGCGGCTCGGCTATTGGGGCAGATCTACTGGTGGCCTATGCCGCACCCCTCTGCCGGGTTCCAATTGCGGTGCAGCGTAATTACAGCCTGCCAGCCTGGGCACATGGACCTGAGACGCTCGTGGTTGCCAGCTCGCACTCGGGTAACACCGAGGAAATCCTGGCGACGTTCGCACTTGCCAAAAAAAGGGGCTGCCGGATCCTGGTGCTATCTACAGGAGGAAAATTAGCTGCCCTGGCAAAGGCATCAAATATCCCGGTGTGGACGTTTGAACATACCGGGCAGCCGCGCGCGGCGGTAGGGTTTTCATTTGGGATGCTGCTGGCGCTGCTCTCACGTTTGAAACTGATCCCGGACCCTGCGGATGAGCTTCAAGGAGCATTATCGGCTATGCGCAAGCAAATGGCAAGCCTGCAGGCAGACGTACCTGTGGTGCATAACCCTGCCAAGCGCCTGGCCGGGCAATTGGTGGGGCGCTGGGTGATAGTCTTTGGGGCGGATGTGCTCGAACCGGTCGCCCGGCGTTGGAAAGGTCAGCTCAATGAATTAGCTAAAGCCTGGGCGCAGTTCGAGGCGCTGCCCGAGGCGGACCATAATTCTCTGGCGGGACTGCAGCAGCCTGAGCAGGGATTGTCATCGGCCATGGCGCTGTTTTTGCGTGCCCCCTCCTACCACCCGCGCAACCTGCTGCGGACCGAGCTGACCAAACAGGCGTACATGCTCGAAGGTCTGAACACCGATTTCGTCGATGCGCAGGGAGACACCCCCCTTGCCCAGCAGTGGACGGCGCTGCATTATGGGGACTATGTGGCCTATTACCTGGCGATGCTGTACGAGATCGACCCGACACCGATCAAGGCGCTGGAGGGATTTAAGCAGCAATTGGCACAGCGTTAGAACGTTTAAACGTTTAAACGTTGGAATGTTGACATGTTGACACGTTGACATGTTGACATGTTGACACGTTGACAGGTTGACATGTTGACAGGTTGACAGGTTGGAAGGTTGGAAGGTTGGAAGGTTGGAAGGTTGGAAGGTCGGAAAGTTGGAAAGTTTACACATTAAAACGTTTCAACATTATACAATTGGGGTTTAAATAAATACTTCCGAAGGTTAATTAGCCTTCGGAAGTATGGGTTTGATTGAATGATTACGGTTTATAAGCTGTGATCTTGGCGCTGAAAACGGCTTCCCTGACCGGCTTGCCACCCAGATCAAGCGCTTCTTTGAGCTCGACCACCTTGACCTTCACGCCATCACTCATCACCATGCGCTGTCCCTTATCGCTGCTATCATCTGAACCCATCGATTTTATATACTCATCCACCGTTTCCTGGTCGAAGTACACCGGGTTCAGCTCGATGTTGGTAAAACCAGCCGCCTCTAAATCGGAAATGTAGTCTTTCACATCCAATGCGCCTGCCACGCAGCCTGCCCAGGCACTGAGACTGTCCTTGACCACCTGCGGGAGTGGACCATCGGTGACGATGTCACTGAGTGCCAATTTGCCACCAGACCTTAAAACACGGAAGGCCTCACGGAAAACCTGCGGTTTATCGGGAGAAAGGTTGACCACGCAGTTCGAGATGATCACATCTACCGTGTTGTCTGCCACCGGCAGGTGCTCGATCTCTCCCAGTCGAAATTCGACATTCTTGAAACCCATCTTCATCTGGTTGGCGCGCGCTTTTTCGAGCATCTCGGCGGTCATATCCACACCGATCACATGACCACTTTCGCCCACCTTCTTGGCGGCCATGAAGCAGTCAATGCCACCGCCCGAGCCCAGGTCGAGCACGGTTTGGCCGGGTTTGAGTGAGGCCAGGGTGATCGGGTCTCCACAGCCCATCGAGAGCCCGGTGACTTCTTCCGGAAGCTCGCTCAACTCGGAGAGGGGATAAAGCTTGCTGGCAGTCAGGTCCACCGCCTCGCTCGAGCAACCACAGCTGCTCTGGGCTGGACCGCAACAACTCGATGAGGTTTTAGGCTGAAAGCTGGCGGCTGCTTCGCCGTAGTGCTGGCGTACCGCGGCATGGATATCTTCGGATTTATCCTGAACTTTTGAATCTGACATGGTCATTTCTCCTATTTGTTTATTAAAATATACTCGGTAATTCTATGTACATATGGAAAATTGCATATTAGCCTGTTGAAGATTGCTTCGATAAAAATCGCCGCGCAATAACCAATCACAAAATATTATATCCATTATTTTCGATAAGTCAATAGGAAGAATGTCATATTATTCGATTGATTAATCGTTTCCTTGACATAATCAGGTCCTTCTGATAATATATTCCCTGGATATATTGATGGTTTTGGATAGATAATCACACAAGGATAATCTCATGGATAATATCACCTCCAGCTTGATCACCCAGCTCCTGGATAAAGCGCTAGAAAATACACAACCAGAAGAACGACTGGCGTTTGTGGAAAAATTATTTGCCCAACTCCCGCCGCAGGATCAGCAGGAATTTCTGCTCAGCCTGACGCGGACGGTGCTCGGAGCCAGCACCTGTTCAGCAAGTTTTCAGATTGCCAGTGAGGCTGATCCATCGAAACCGAAACTGATCCAGCTCATCCAGGCAAGCCCCGAGGACTTTGCCCCCGGGCAGATCTGCTGCCAGGCGCTGACCGGGTTCGCTAATGTGGAAGGAATGGATGAAGACCAGGTGGTCAGCGTGGCGCAGATGTTCAATGGGCTGGCGGATGAGACGCGTGTAAAGATCGTCAAGCTGCTGGCTAAAGGTGAGTTCACCGTGGATGAGCTGGTAGAATTCCTGGGGGCTGCCCAATCCACAACCTCGCATCACCTGAAGGTGCTGAAAGACGCTAATTTAATTCGAGGGGAAAAACGCGGCAGGAATATCTATTATTCGCTGGTGAGCCCGGTAGCAGTACCGGTTGAAGTTGGATAGGTCGTAGTAGCTGCCCAGCGACCAAAGTTGCATCTGCAAAACCACAAAGCCTGCCTCTGCAGGTTAACGTGCCTGAGGATTATTTTGGTAAAAGGTGTATTTCCCCACAATCCTTCGTGCCCGTTGAGAACTTAGTGTTTTTTTTGCATGCCCATCTCTTGACACTCCCTTATCCTCATGTATAATCCTCCCTAACCTAACATAGAACGACCAGCGCGGAGACGAGTAATCTATCTTACAATCAGAGAGCTGCCGGATGGTGCGAGACAGCAAACAAATAGGTGAAATCCGCTCCGCCGGACCAGAAAAGTCCAATCGCTTCCACAGAATTGGGGCAATAGCTGCTCCAAACCAAGGGAGCCGGCACAGCCCGTTAGCGCTGAGTAGAGGCTGGCTTGATCTCAATCCCCACGGGAGAGCTCCAGGCCAGCGAAATGCAGGTGGCACCACGGGAGCCCCCTCGTCCTGCGGGAGAGGGGCTTTTCTATTCAATTTTCAAGGCAACTTTGGAGGTGCGCGATGCTAGACATAAACTTTATCCGTGAGCAACCTGACGTGGTGCGAAAAGCCCTGGCAGACCGCCAGGATAACCCGGAGCCTGTCGACCAGATCCTGGAGCTGGACCGCCAGCGCCGCCAGACCATCCAGGAGGCAGAGAGACTCAAAGCTGAGCGTAATACCGTCTCTAAGGAGATTGGGAAGGCGAAGGACCCAACGGAGCGGCAGGCGAAGATCGAAGCCATGCGCAGCGTGGGGGAGCGCATCAGCCAGCTCGACGAAACCTTACGCCAGATCGAAGAACAGCTGAATGCCATTCTGGCGGGTATCCCGAACGTCCCCGATGCGCGTACTCCCTATGGTAAAGATGATAGCGAGAATGTGGTGCTGCGCGGTGTGGGTGAGATCCCCGAGTATAACTTCGAACCGAAAGCACACTGGGATTTGGGACCTACACTGGGTATATTGGACTTTGAGCAAGGTGTAAAAATCACCGGTTCGCGTTTCTATGTGCTCAGCGGCGCAGGTGCCCGGCTGCAACGGGCAATGATCGCCTGGATGCTCGATTTACACATCCGCCAGGGATACACCGAGAAGTACACCCCTTTCATGGTAAAGGAAAATACCATGTTCAGCGCTGGGCAGCTGCCCAAGTTCAAGGACAACCTGTATCACGACGTGGAAGATGATCTATGGATGGTGCCCACAGCAGAGGTTCCGTTGACTGGTCTGCACATTGACGATGTACTGGATGAAGCCAGCTTGCCGCGCTTGTACACGGCATATACACCCTGCTTCAGGCGCGAGAAGATGAGCGCGGGGAGGGACGTACGCGGCATTAAACGTGGGCATCAGTTCGACAAAGTGGAGATGTATATCTTCTGCAAGCCGGAAGAGTCAGAAAAGATGCTCGAAAAGATGTGTGCGGATGCCGAGCAAACCTGTGCGGAGCTGGGATTAACCTACCGGGTGAAATTACAATGTACAGGTGACCTGGGTTTTAATGCCCTCATGACCTACGACCTCGAGGTGTGGGCTCCGGGTCTCAACGAATGGCTGGAAGTCTCATCGGTCTCGAATGTGGGAGATTTTCAAGCCAGGCGTGCCAACATCAAATACCGCCCTACGGAAGGCGGCAAGCTGCGTCTGGTGAACACCTTAAATGGATCAGGGTTGGGCATGCCCCGCACCCTGATCGCGGTGCTGGAGAATTACCAGCAGGCGGATGGCAGCGTAGTCGTCCCCGAAGTGATCCGACCATGGATGGGTGGACTTGACGTGATTCGCCCGGACAACAAGCAAGGGTAAGCATGCCTGCCTGGATATCCACATCCATATTCTGGATCACCCTGATCTTCATGGTGGTAGGTTTGTTTGGGTTGGTTGTCCCTATCTTCCCAGGCATCACCGTCATCTGGTTGGCAGCCCTGGGTTATGGGGTGATCGTGGGATTTACACCCCTGGGTTGGGCACTGATGGCGGTGCTCACCGTACTGTTTATCATTGGGGTGACGATTGATAATGTGTTGATGGGTGCTAAAGCCCGCAAGGAAGGCGCTGCCTGGCTTTCACTCGCATTGGGGTGGCTGGCAGGTATCGTAGGAACAATCCTGCTGCCGCCATTGGGTGGATTCATTGCGGCGCCAGTGGTGCTGGTTCTTATGGAATACCTGCATCAGCGAGATTTCAACAAAGCACTGTTAACCCTGCGCGGCCTGGCGATTGGTTTTGGAGCATCATTTGTGGTGCGCTTCTTCATTGGGTTGGTTATGATCGCCATCTGGCTGGCGTGGACGATATACAGGTAGATTGCCGTAGGGGCGAAGCACCATTGTGCTTCGCCTCTCTCAAAAAATCATTCTGGCTTGTAAAACACCATTCCCACCCCCATTTTCTCCAAACCTTCACTGGCCCAATATTCGATCAGGGCTGAGCTGTCATCCAGGGCTTCAAATAGAGCAGGAATAGAACGTTCATCGCCAATCCTGGCCAGAGCACGCACTGCCTCCAGGCGGACAAGATGCTCCCCTTTTTGCATGCTGTCCAGGAGCTGGGGAACCACCGGGCCACCAATGGCGATCAATGCGTCCCCGGCCAGCCACCTGGTAAGGGCATCATCGTCTGATAGCAAGGGTAATAAGGCTGGGATTACCTGGACTGATGGGTGCGAGCGTAAAGCCAGCCCCGCACACCAGCGCACGCTTTTTTCAGGATCGGAAAGAGCACTGGCTAGCAGAGCGGGAACGCGCTCGTCATTAATCTCAGCCAAGAGGCGAACTGCCCACCAGCGCACCTCCGCATCAGGGTTGAATAAGCGCTCACGCAATGGATCGATGACCTGGGAACCCCACACAGCCAGGTGAGACAAGGCTGCCTCTGCCCGCTCATCATCCCCGCAGCTTAACTCATCCAGTAAACCGGTGAATCCTTCCATGTTAAAACCAATAAAACGTTGCTAAAACGAAATGCCTGGTGCGGAGGCTTTATTTATCGGGGGGTGGAACAGGCAAAGACTCGCGCGGGGTATTGATCCATTTGTCACCCTCATCGATCAACATCACCGGGATATCATCACGGATAGGGTATTTGCGATCACAATCATGGCAGATCAACCAGTATTCCTTGTAATAATCCAGCAGGCCATCTTTTTCCCGCACGCAATTGGGGCATCGTAAAATATCCAGCAGTTCTTGACTGACCATAATTCCTCCGCTATACGTACCTCAGGTTTAGATTTCCCTCAGGCATGGTGCACATAGCCCACAGGACACGATGGACTAAGGAATATGCCACTTTGTATGAATATTCTACCCTAAAAGTCCAAATCCTTTAGATGTCATTGCGAGCCAATGCTCTCTTGGCGAAGCAATCTCCTGAAAGCAAAACGATTCGAATTACGCGTGGAGTGATAGTTGAATAATGCTGCAGTTTGGAGATTGGGGCTGTCCCAAAAGTAGATGCGCAGGGGTGAAATTCCGAAAATATCATAATTGATTACCCCTGCGCTCTGACCGAAGGCGCACTACATCGGCGTAGGCGGAGTACGAAATTTTCTGGTGTATTTTGTTCAAATCCCACCTCTCCGGTCAAAAGCTGACCGGACTTGCTACGCCACTACGTTTTAGGAAATATTCCACAATATGACTTTTTAGACAGCCCCAATAACACCATTAACCTCGGGCAACAGCGAAAGATGAAGACGCTGCTATAAACCGCCCTCGATGAAAACTCGAGCTATTACGGGTTCGGAGTGGGCTCGGGGGTGGGGATTTCCGTCCCAGGTCCATACTGATACTTCGCCTGCCAGGGCATGTAATGGGTTTCGAAGGTATCGGCGTGGATGATCGAACCAGCGCGAGTAACAGTGCGCGTCACGGTCACATCCGCACCATCCACAGCCCAATCCACCTGCTTGATCTCATCCTTGGCCAGGTCGGGGTTCTCTTCATACAACGGGTCGGGTGGTTCGGTGATATTCTGTAAACCAGTAGTCTGCCAATCCACCGAGCGACCATCCGATGTGGAATAGAACTTCCAGGTAAGGGAGTGATTCCCAGGATAAGTCTCCATCAACAACCAATTGGGTGAATCATTGGTGAAGCGGAAGTCCACCTGGGGAGCGAATACAGTTGCGTCCAGCCCGGCCAGGTTTTCATCATGCCCACCACTAGCAGTCTGCTCATAATACTTCACCCGGTAGGCGTGAAACCAGCGTTCGTCAATCTGGTAGCCACCGAAAAATGCGGTGCGGAACAAGGTCGTGCTCACCTGGCATACCCCGCCTCCCACGCCTTTAATCGTGCGATCACCGAAGATGATCAGGGCTTCAGCATAACCAGTGTCGAGGCTGACATCACCCAGGACATCCGCCATGGAGAATGATTCCCCGGGAGCGATCAACAACCCATGGAAGCGGGAGGCTGCCGTATGAATATTCTGGATGCGGGATGCATCTGATCCGTAAAAATAGGACGTGTATTCGCTGGTCAGCTCGGTGATCCCCAGAACTCTCCGCCGTCGCCCAGTCGGGAACGGCAGGGTTAGTGGTCTGCATCACCAGGTTTACGTTGTGCTCACCAGCCAGGAGCTGCTGGTTGATCTGCGCCAGACTGGCATCCACATCCAACCCACGCCCGATGACTGAGGGCTGGATCACTTCCAGCTGGCGGGTATCATCGTTGAAAATGAAACGGGCATTTTGCGGTGTACGGCTAAGCCCAGGGGCAATATTCATCAGGAAGGTCTGGAGTGCATCCTGGCTGAGTCCCACCTGGTAAATCTCGCCATTATCGGCCTTGACCCGCTGGACGGTTAACATTGCCACCAGGGCGGCTGGTTCGAACGCCCAGGGACCCGGGTCACCTGCTTCGGCATTCGGGATCTGGAGGGTGAGCGGCGCCGACAGGATCTTGCGGGCTAATTCTGCCTGGGCAGTGGCATCCAGGATCACCGGAGGCGTCTCGTGGACTATCAGAGGCACCATGCCATCTGTCATGGTCTTCAGCTGTGCATCCAGGGTGGTGAGAGCTGCGGGCACGTCCAGATTTCGCCCGACCTGGCCTGAATTGACCACCACTTCCACTCCACTGATCCCCAACGTAGCTTCAATGATGGGACGGTCCACCTGCCCGGCAATGCCTTGCAGGTAATTTTGGGCGATGCGTTTGTCAAAGACAAACCACGGAGCCAGATCGATGCCCGCAGACCAGGCACGCCATTGGTCCGACAGGCGAGCAACCAGGCTGCCAGTCCGACCCAGGTTATAAGCTGCCAGGGCAGTGGTCTGAACATCCAGGGATAGCCCAAGTTCGGCCGGAGTGGCAGTCCACAGGTTTGTGCCTTCCTGGAAAACGATCTTGCCGCGCTGGGGATAATCCAGGCGCTGGGCAAGCAATGTGGCCGCCTGCTGTGTGCTCATGCCCGATAGTTCAACCCCTCCTACGGCGATGCCGGGGAAAATATGCCCTTTATTCATGCTGGAATAAATCCCAGGCAGTAACGCGAGCAGCGCGACGAATAGTGCTGCTCCAAGCAAAAGGGCGGTGAGAGCTTGAACCAACGGGCTGATTTTTAT
The DNA here is from genome assembly GCA_963725685.1 of uncultured Chloroflexia bacterium. Taxonomy (GTDB): domain Bacteria; phylum Chloroflexota; class Anaerolineae; order Anaerolineales; family UBA4823; genus FEB-25. The sequence goes on along the minus strand of CAVRYZ010000007.1, from coordinate 47,591 downwards.
AGGGGTGGATGGAGCATGCGCCATCCGTGGACGAGCGGTAGTGTTAGGAAGCATAGGTTGATTGTACCAAAGAGTTGGGCGAATCTTACCAGAAATAGGATAATTTTACTAAGAATTGGATTAGTATCTCCAGCCTGTAATTCGCAGGTATTCATTTAGACGTATAATCTTATCGTTGGGTTCCCGTATCACATTTATTACGTTCCTAGAAATGAAATTTACCATTGAAGGAGTAATATATGTACCATTTTTCAACCAAGCACAGTCTCAGCACCCTGGTGACCCATGTGGGTGAAGATGATCATCCCCACCACACCCACGTGAGCCCTATTTACCAGACTTCCACCTTCAATTTCCCCGACGTCGCCACGGGTGCGGGGATCGTCGCCCGCACTGAGCCAGGCTATTACTACACCCGCCTGGCCAACCCCAACCTGGATCATTTGGCGCATAAGATCGCCATCCTGGAAGGGCTTGACCTGATCCGCCTGCAGCCGGAAGCTGACCCAAGGAACCTGGTGGCAGGGCAAGTCTTTAGCTCAGGCATGGCAGCCATCACGGCGGTATTATTCTCGCAGCTGAAGGCTGGAGACACTGTAGTAGCCCAGGAAGCAGTCTACAGCGCCACATTCACCTTCCTGAAAGAAATTGCCCCCAGCCTGGGTATCCAGGTTGAATGGGTGCGCGATATCAGCCTGGATGGATGGGAAGCCGCCTTCAAAGCCCACCCCACTGCCCGGCTGGCATATGCCGAGTCACCTGCCAATCCAACCCTGGCAGTGGCGGACCTGGCAGGTGTGGGAGCGATTGCACACCGCCACGCTGCCTGGCTGGCGGTGGATAACACCTTCGCCACCCCCTTCTGCCAGCGGCCGCTCAACCTGGGAGCTGATATTGTAGTCCATTCCACCACCAAGTTTCTCTCCGGTCACGGTGCCCTCACCGGGGGCGCCGTGGTGAGCAGGCACGTGGATTACATCCACAAGACCCTCTACAGCTTTGTCAAGATTTTGGGAGGCATCCCCAGCCCGTTTGATGCCTGGCTGGCGAACATCGGGCTCAAAACTTTCGCCCTGCGCATGCAGCGCCATTGCGAGAATGCCATGGAAGTAGCCCGCTTCCTTTCCACCCACCCGGCAGTTGCCAGTGTACACTACCCTGGGTTGGAAGATGATCCCGGTCACGAGACAGCCGCACGCCAGATGTCTGCCTATGGAGGCATGCTGTCATTTGAGTTAAAAGGGGGGATGCAAGCAGGGATTCAGCTGATGGAACGGGTGCGCCTGGCAACCCTGGCGGTTTCATTGGGTATGGTCGATACTCTGATCGAGCATCCTGCCAGCATGACCCATGGCCCGGTGCCGCGTGAGGATCGCCTGAGCCAGGGAATCACCGATGGGCTGGTGCGTCTGTCTGTGGGCATCGAGGACCTCCCGGATATCCTGGCAGACCTTGAACAGGGATTGATGTGAACAAATAAGAAGCAAAATTCGTCTTAAAGTGGGAATGTTATAATCCCAATAAATCGAGAAGGTCCATCCCTTCCTTATAAGGAGCGAAACCCATGCATTCCTCCCATCCTTCATCTGGATTGCAGCGCAAGCCGCCGGTTTTTATATTAATTTCAATGATCTTCCTGCTCAGCCTGGCCTGGTCACTAACCGGCTGTGGCAAGAAAACACCCACCCCCACAGCCACCTCAACAATCCCTACGGCAGCCCCTACAGCCGCACCTACGCAGACGCCTCAGACCCTGCCACCAGCGTTGGTGGAAACTGACCCACTCCCAGGGGCTCAGATCGCGCTCCAAAACCCGATCACTTTCTATTTTAACCAGCCCATGCAGCATGCTTCGGTTGAAGGGGCACTCAGCGGTGAACCAGCCCTCTCCGGCAGCTTTAAATGGCGCGACGATTCCATCCTTACTTTCACCCCCGATTCACCCCTGCTGCCAGATGCATCTGTGACGATCAACATCACCACAACGGCCCAATCTGCGAAGGGGATGGCGCTCCTGCGACCCATCAGCCTGTCCTATACCACCAGCGATTACCTGAACCTGGTGCAGAGCCTGCCTGAGGCGGATGCCAGCGAGGTTGACCCCACCTCAGCGGTCGTAGCTGCCTTCAATCAGCCTGTCGTCGCACTCGGTGCCGATCAAGCCAGCCTGCCCGCCGGGTTTACCCTGTCTCCCTCAGCAGAGGGCGAGGGCGAATGGATCAATACCAGTACTTATATTTTTTACCCTCAACCTGCCCTGGCAGGCGGTGCAGCCTATAAGGTGAGCATTAACCCAGACCTGACCAGCACCAACGGCTCGCCATTGAAATCCGCACAGGATTGGTCGTTCAGCACCGTTTTACCACGCCTTGTATCTACCCTGCCGAGTGATAGTACCAATAACGTGCGCCTGGATGCCACGGTGCAGCTCAGTTTCAGTTATCCCATGGATGCCACCAGTGTAGAAGCAAATTTCTCGCTGCTTACCAGGGATGGAAATGCCGTCAGCGGTCAATCTGACTGGAATGAGGACTTCACCACCTTTGCCTTCACACCCACTGCCCTTCTGCAGCGAGACAGCTCCTATTCCTTCGTTTTAGGTGACCAGACAGCCGCCCTGGGTGGCACGCCTTTGGGCGAACAGATCCGCCAAAGCTGGCACACCGTCGCGGAGCTATCCATTTCAGCCAGTGATCCCTCCGAAGGCGGGACCAGGGCTAATTATGGCAGTCTGAGCCTATTCCTCACTTCACCCGTGAACACGGATCACATCCAGGATTATGTCACTTTTGCTCCGAGCGTCCCCAACCTCGGTTCCTGGATGGATGAAAGCCAGATGTCGCTCTCGTTCTATGGCAGCTTCGACCCAGATACTAACTATACCCTCACGGTCTCGCCTGACCTGACCGACCTGTGGGGCAGCCGCCTTGGGCAGCCTTTTAGACTGCATTTCCGCACGGCTTCACTCGACCCATCCGTCCAGTTCCCTTATAGCTCTGATGCCAGCTTCCTCACCACTCAGGATAAGGGCATTCTCGTCCAGGTTACCAATGTATCCGCCATACCCATCACGATGGGTACTCTGACGATCAATGACCTGGTGGAGATGAACGGAACGAATGGCTATGAATACCGCCAAAGCTTCATTCCACAGGATGCAGATACCTGGACTTTCTACCCCGAAGTTCCGTCCAACCGCGCCACGAACGTCACCATCCCCGTATCAGCAAATGGGCAGCCGCGCACTCCAGGGTTGTATTTCATGCGCTTTAATCTACCAGATAACTTTGGTTATATCAGCTCGACCATCCTGGCCATCAGCCACTACCAGGTGACCCTCAAGCTTAGCCAGACGGAGGCCTTTGTTTGGGCGGTTGACCTGAACACAAACGCCCCCGCGGCCAACCTGCCAGTCACTGTTTATAACCAATTAGGAAACCCACTTGTATCTGGCACAACGGATGTAAATGGGATATTCCAAGGTTCCATCACTGCATACCAGGACCTGTACAATGCTTCTTTTGCCATGCTCGGGCAACCCGGCCAGGATAATTTTGGGTTTGCCTTTGCTTACTGGGATGATGGAGTCTCTCCTTGGAATTTCGACCTTCAAGTAAATTACTTCCCAAGCGGGACTTTTGCTTATATCTATACGGATCGCCCTATTTATCGACCTGGAGACACGGTTTATTTCCGCTTCATCGTTCGGAAAGTGACCAACGGGCGTTACAGCCTGCCGGATTTTAGCTCCTATCCATTAACCTTGTATGGGCCAATGGACCAGGTTGCCAGCTTCGAGCTGCCCCTCTCGGCGTTCGGAACCGGCTCTGGGGAATATACCCTACCACAGGATACCCTGCCTGGCGATTATGCACTGGATAATATTCATGATGGGGCTTATGGGGCGTTCAAGGTAGCAGATTACCGCAAGCCGGAGATCAACCTGCAGGTATCGTTCGAAGCCACTGACGTGCTCAGCGGAACAGCCCTGGTGGCAGACGTCAACGCGCGCTACTTCTTCGATGCACCCGTTGGCAACCTGCCTTTCCACTGGGCACTATATCGCCAGCCGGCTTACTTTAATATTCCAAATTACCAGGTTGGGCCAGTGGACACCAGCTGGCTGAATGTCTTCAATTATAACTTTTCGCCATATGGGTTGGGTGAGGAGGTAGCCCAGGGTGAAACAAAAACGGATTCCAATGGTCTGTCAACTTTGAAAATCCCGGCGCCTGCCAAACCAGGGCGCCAGCAATATACGCTCGAAGTCACCCTGCAGGATGAGAGTGGTCTGCCAGTGAGCGGACGCAGCACAATCTATGTCAATCCTGCTGAATACTATATTGGCGTCCACCCCGACGCCTGGTCGTACCAGGCCAAATCCAAGGCAGGTTTTGAAATCATGGTGGCAGACTGGAAGGGTGACCCGGCAGGCGCACGGACACTTCAGGCTCGGTTCCAAAGAGTGGTCTGGATACGGCAAGACCCTGCAGATGACACCCTGGGATATATCTTCCCTACTTACACGGCTGAATATACCCCCATCGACAGCACCAGCTTCACAACTGCAGCAGATGGCACTGCTCGCCTGTCATTCACCCCACCTGAGCCAGGCACTTACCAGTTGGACATCTCAGGGAATGGTACGCTTACCCAGGTCATCGTCTGGGTGGGCGGGTCCGGCCAGGCAGTCTGGCCATCGCTGCCCAACCAGCGCCTGCGCCTGGTGGCGGATAAAGATGCCTATAAGCCGGGCGATACCGCCCAGGTCTTCATCCCCAACCCATTTGCCGACACCGCACTCGGCCTGCTGACCATTGAGCGTGGCAGCGTCATGCGCTATCAAATCGTGCGCCTTGAGCCCGGAGGCAGCACTGTCCCATTGGCGCTCAGCACAGAGGATGCACCGAATGTATATATTGCAGTCACGTTGCTGGGGCAGGATGACCAGGGTTACTCAGATTTCCGCCAGGGTTATACCAGCCTGACAGTCGATGCTTCGTTTGAATACCTTGATGTACGCCTGACCAGCCAACCTGAACGGACTGGTCCGGGTGAACCGGTGACGTTCGACCTGCAGATTTCCGATTCAAATGGCGCACCGGTACAGGGAGAATTTTCACTGGCGGTAGTTGACAAGGCCGTGCTTGCCCTGGTAGAACCCTCCGCAGTTGATATCTTCTCTGCTTTCTACGGCCAGCAAGAGCTGAATGTACGCACGGGCATCAGCCTGGCAGCCTCAGGCCAACGCTTGCGCTATATGCCCGGTGGGATGGGGGGTGGGGGAGGTGAAGCAGCTGAGTCGGTCACGCGCGAGAACTTCCCCGATACGGCTTATTGGAACGCTCAAATCGTCACTGACGCCAATGGTAAAGCCACCGTCAGCATGAACCTACCGGATAGCCTGACTACCTGGCAGGTGCTGGTGCGTGGTTTGACTAAGGATACCTTGGTGGGCGAAACCCAGCTGGAGGTAATCACTACCAAGGATTTGCTGATCCGACCGGTAACCCCGCGCTTCCTGGTGGTTGGTGACCATGCATTGTTATCGGCGGTGGTACAGAATAACACCTCCAATGCGCTGGAAGGAACTGCAACACTGCAGGCAACTGGCTTCACACTGGATGAACCTAATCGCCTCAGCCAACCAGTCAGCGTGCCAGCCAACGGACGCACGCGGCTGGAATGGTGGGGTACTGCTGAAGATGTAGCCAGTGCATCTTTACGTTTCTCTGTCCAGGCAGGTGACTTGCAGGATGCTGTGCTCGTATCCAAAGGTGCCTTACCTGTCCTGCGTTACACTGCTCCCCAGACCTTTGCCACGTCAGGCACTCTGGAGGGTGGAGACCAGCGTCTTGAGTTGGTTAGCCTGCCGGTGACTTTTGATGCCAAAAGTGGTGCCCTCAGCGTTGAGCTTGACCCCTCCCTGGCGGCAGCTATGATTGACGCACTGGATGCACTCGAAAATTACCCGTACGACAGCTCTGAGGCGGTGCTCTCGCGCTTTCTGCCCAACCTGGTAACCTATACCACGCTACAGACCTTCGCCATTGATTCCCCCGAACTGAAGGCTCGCCTGGATCGTACCCTTAACCAGGGGCTGGAACGTCTGCTTACCTTACAAAATGCCGATGGAGGTTGGGGTTGGTGGCAGGCACAGGAGAGTGATGCTTACATCACGGCCTATGTGCTTTTCGGATTGGCAAGTACCCGGGAGGCGGGCATCCTCGTGCCGGAAGAAGTAATCAGCAAGGCGGTCAGTTACGTTTCCACTTCCATGATCTACCCTAACCAGACCACCCAGACCTGGCTGCTCGACCGGCTGGCTTTCGAACACTTCGCTCTCAAAAAAGCCGGAGCTGGCAACCTGGACGGTGCTAAGCTGCTGTATGAGCTGCGCGACCAGCTCAGCCCATGGGCAAAGGGGTTATTGACCCTCTCGCTTGACCTTTCATCCTCGAGCAGCCCACAGGTGCCAAACATGATCTCGGATCTGCAAGCCACCGCCATCCGCTCAGCCACCGGGGTGCATTGGGAAGCAACCAACCCAGATTGGCGCAATATGACCTCCACGCTATCCAACTCGGCCATGGTCGTCTACACCCTGGCACAGCTTGAGCCGGCGTCTACATTGCTTCCGGATGCGGTGAATTTCCTGATGTCTAACCGCCAGGCGAGTGGTTATTGGGGCTCGAGCTATGAGAGCACCTGGATCCTGCTGGCGATGGATGAGGTGATGAAGGGCACAGGTGAGCTGGGCAGCAACTATGCCTTCAGCGCCAGCCTGAACGGCACCCAGATCGCCAGTGGGCAGGCCGGCGGGGAGACTCAGCTCAACCCGGTGGTAACCAGCCTGCCGATCAGCAACTTATACCCGCACGATCCCAACGCCCTGCTCATCCAGCGCGAGGCTGGTACAGGACGGCTGTATTACACGGCTGCACTCAACGTGTACCGGCCAGTGGAAGACATTGCTCCGCTCGATCGGGGGATCAATGTGAGCCGGGCTTACTATAGGCTGGGTGCGGACCTGAAAACTGCCACCCCTGTGACTTCGGTCAAAGTGGGAGACTCGCTTACCGTCCGCCTGACCATCGTCGTGCCTACGGATATATATCATTTTGTGGTCGAAGATACTATCCCTGCGGGGGCGGAAATCCTCAATACCAATCTTAAAACCTCCCAGCTGGGTATTTATGGCGAGCCGGGGCCGCTGTATGACCCGCGCGACCCGTACAGCAGTGGGTGGGGCTGGTGGCTGTTCAACGCAGCCCAGATCTACGACGATCATATCAGCTGGACGGCTTCCTACCTGCCCGCCGGAACCTATGATCTGACCTACACATTGACGATTTTACAGCCGGGCGAATACAAATTGCTCCCGACGCGTGCCTGGATGTTCTATTTCCCGGAAGTACAGGGGAACAGTGCCGGGGGCATGCTGGAGATCAAACCCTGATGTTAGAATTTCCCGCAGATTTTATTCATCAGAATCAAATCTGCGGGAATCCTCCCATTTTTTATCAATGGACATAAAAACCCCTGACTCCTCTCATTTTGCAGAACGCGCCCTTTCCCACGTTCGGGTTCTCACCAGGAGTGGACGAGGCTCTACCACTGCCGCTGAGAGGCAAGCTGCAGAATACGCTCAAGCACAGTTGAAGCAGCTTGGGATTGAGGATGTGCGTTTGCAACCTTTCATCGGCTTGCGTTCCATCTGGCTGTTCCTGGCGCTTGCTTTTGGCCTGGCGCTGGTCGGGCATGCTGCTTACTGGATGTTATCTGCGCCGCTAAGTAATTTACCTGCGCTGGCTATCACCGTGTTTGCCTTCGGCGGGAGTGGTTACATGCTCTTGCGGAAATTCAGCTTCCATGATTACCCCTTCCAGAACTTTATCCCTCATGCGTCCAGCCAGAATGTGATTGCCGTCATACCGCCTGTGGGTGAAGTTCGCCAGCGCCTGGTGTTTGCAGCCCACCTGGATAGCCACCGGGCAGTCTTCTGGTTTGCCACCAATTTCCTGGTAAGTCTCTTTGCCATCTCAGCGGTGGTGAGCATTTATGGAGTCTTCCTGGCGATCCCACTGTACGTACTGGCTGCACTCGCCCACTGGCAAATATTCGCCTGGATTGGATTGGTCTTGGCATTCTTTCACTTCTTAAGCTGGTTCACCGGGGTGACGGCTGACTTGGGGCGCTATTCACCCGGAGCCAACGACAATGCCTCAGGTGTAGGGACCATCCTGGCGCTGGCTGAGCGGTTGAAAGCGCAACCCCTGCAAAACACGGAAGTTTGGCTGGCATTCACGGGCTGCGAAGAGAGCGGTTGTGATGGCATGCTCGCGCTATTGAAAGAATATGGGGGTAGTCTCAAAGATTCCCTGTTTGTTGTCTTTGATATGGTGGGCATTGGCGACAGTCTAAGGTATGTGTCTGAGGAGGGAAATCTTTACCGACAGACCATCCCACCCGGTGTTGAGGCTTTGGTGGGAGAAGTCGGAGTAGCTTATGGGTTGCACCCTGTCCGCACGCCTCCGGCAGGGGCATTCACCGAGGGGGGCACTTTATGGGAATTCGGCTATAAAGCGGTCTGCATTTCTGCCCATTATGCCGGCTCTGCAATCCTGCCTGAGTGGCATCGACTTACCGACACCCCCGATCGCGTGCAGGTGACTGCCCTGGAGCGAATCCACGCGCTTGGGTGGACTCTCCTACAAAGGCTCGACCAGTGACAAGGTTGCCTTCAACTTACGATTGAAATATACCCCCTCAAGCGAGTACAGCATTAAAGCCAGCCAAATCATACAGAAACCCACCAGCCGGGCTTGCGGGAAAGGCTCGAGATAGACAAAGACCCCCAATAGGAACTGCAGTGTAGGGGTGATATATTGAATGAAGCCGAGCATGGAGAGGGGGATATGTCGGGCGGCGTAACCGAACAGCAACAGTGGGATCGAAGTCACTGGACCAGCCAGGATCAACAATATTGTCACCAGCAATCCCTGGTGAACGAATGCCCCCACCCCAGAGGCTTCACGATATAACAAATACCCCAGGGCGGGTAGGAATAAGACAATGGTCTCCAGGCTGAATCCGTGCATCGATTCCAGGGCGGCAGTCTTTTTGATCAACCCATACATGCCGAAGGTGAAAGCTAACACCAACGAAATCCATGGCAGAGAACCATAGCTCACCGTCAGGTAGATCACCCCGAGGATAGCTAAAACCACCGCAGCCACCTGCCCTCCACGCAGCTTTTCTCTGAAAAAGATCACCCCCAAAAGGAAGTTGACCAGGGGATTGATGAAATAACCGAGTGAAGCTTCAACCACATAGCCAGCGTTAACTGCCCAGATGTAGGTATACCAGTTGAGTGAGAGCAGGACCGCAGCCAGGGTGTAGATCAGCATGGTCTTGCGATTGTGCATGGCATGCCTCAACCAGCCCCATTCTCTTTGGATCGTCAGAATCCCGGCCACGAACACGAGTGACCAGACCATGCGGTGAGCCAGGATCTCGATGGCCGGATCGTTTTCAAGCAATCGCCAGTAGATAGGAAAAAGCCCCCAAAGGGTGTAGGCGCCGATCCCAGCCAGGATACCCTTGTTCATCAGGCCTCGATGGGGATACTATTTTGAAGATAGGATGAAAGCAAATCAACCGCCTGCCCGGGGGTTTCATAGCTGTGGACGGTGAGTTTCGGATGAGGGTTGCCTAAAATCATCTTGGATACTTTCCGCCCCTTGCGATAGAGACAAAGCACACGTTTTCCTAGGGCGAGGGCATATCCAATCTCGTAACCCACACCATGCGAGGGTGTGCTGACCTCAGCCAGCAGGAAGTCGCACTCGGTAATCCACCTGACGTCGCGGGCATACACATCCTCAGGAGACACCACACTCTCCAGCGGCATGACTTCCGGGCTAGCTAACAGTGCCGTGGGCACATGGTGACCATATTCTTGCAAAGTAGCCACCAATTTCTGGTAGATCAGCTCATCCTGGCGGCCACCGGTGATAGAACAGGCGAAATAAATGTTCATGCCAGCTCCCGATCATGGCTAAACTGTGTCTCGTACAGCTGCGCATATAACCCGCCTTGAGCTAATAGCTCACGGTGGGTGCCGCGCTCTACAATCGTACCGCGGTCAAAAACCAGGATCATATCCGCCGACAGGATGGTGCTTAACCGGTGGGCAATCACAATGCTGGTACGCCCCGCCATGACCCGCTTGAGCGCCTCCTGGATCAGCTTTTCCGACTCACTATCCAGGCTGCTGGTGGCTTCATCTAAAACCAGAATGCGGGGATTCTTGAGAATGACCCGCGCCAGGGCAACGCGCTGTTTTTCTCCGCCGCTCAGGCGATAGCCGCGCTCGCCGACGATGGTATCGTATCCATCTGGCAAGTCGACCACAAAATCATGGATATTGGCTGCCCGGGTGGCTGCTTCCAGCTCGGATTGGGTCGCGTCCAGCCTGGCATACAGCAGGTTGGTGCGGATGGTATCGTGGAACAGGTGGGTTTCCTGGGTCACCATGCCTATTTGGGCCGAAAGCGAATCCAGGGTCACATCCCGCAAGTCATAATGGTCCAACAGGATGCGCCCCATAGTGGGATCATACAGGCGTGGGATCAGATAGGTAAGGGTGGTTTTTCCTGCACCGCTCGGTCCTACCAGGGCTACCAGCTGACCCGGATGGGCGGTAAAATTTATGTCCACCAGCGCATTCTCACGCGCCTGGTTATGAACACCTTCTTCTTCATCAGAGGCCGAGTTGCCGTTGGTCAGTTTGGAAGGTTTTTCTTTTCCTTCCGGAGGACTGCCCGAGAGCACCGCATCGACGTTCTCCATCCGACCATAGCGCCTCACGTCGGTCAGCAGGCCTTTCCCGCTGGTGTCATATTGGAATGTGACGTGTTCAAAAGTCAATTCACCCGTGACGTCTTTCAAGACAGAGGCATCCGGTTTTTCCATGATGTCATGCGGCAGGTCGATCACCTCAAAGACCCGCTCAAAACTGACCACGGAGGTGGCGAAATCCACCGGGGCGTTGGTCAGGCTCGACAAAGAGCCATACAAGTTTGCCATGTAAGAGCCGAAGGCAACGATGGTACCGATGGTAAATGCCTTCTGCATCACCAAATAACCACCAATCCCATACACGAATGCGGTGCCGACGGCACTCACCATACCGATGATAATGAAAAAAACCGCCCCGAGCAAAGCCCGCCGGATGCCGAGATCGCGTACCAGACCAGCGCGGCTTTCAAACCTTTTTACCTCGGTCACAACCCGCCCAAACAGCTTGACCAGCAATGCCCCGCCAATGTTGAGCGTCTCATTCATGGTGGCATTCATCTGCGCATTGGCTTCCATCTGCTGGCGTGAAATATCGCGCAGCCTCTGACCCATCTGCCGGGCCGCCAGGATAAATAGTGGCAGAATGACGATGCTGATCAGCGTCAGGCGCCATTCCAGGGTAAGCATGACCACCAGCACTGCGGCTGCCTGGACGATATTGGTGATGAGACTGACAATTGTATTGCTGATGGCATTCTGCGCACCCACCACGTCGTTGTTAAGCCGACTCATCAGCTCACCCAGCTTGGTATTGGTAAAGAAATGCAAAGACATGCGCTGTAAGCGGGCATATAACGCCACCCGCAGGTCATAGATGACCCCCTCGCCGACCATAGAATTCAAGCGCCGTTGGAACACGCCCAACAGACCACCTGCTGCCGGGATGAGCATTAAAGCAATCGCCAGCATGACCAGGCGCGGCAGGTTGCCGGATGGAATGGTCTTGTCAATTAAATCGCGCAAGATGAGGGGTGTCAGCAACGTCAGGCCGGTTGAAAATAAAATCAGGACCAGCATGCCCACCAGCTGCCAGCGATATGGTTTTGAGTAACTTAATACCCGGCGTAACAACCCAAGTGTGACTTTGGGCCTCTCATCTGTTGAGCTCAGGAATGAAAACCACCCACCACCACCATGAAATCCCATACTGCCTCTCTTTCAACAACGAATGCGTATTATAACGCATCCAGTGTTCGTCACTTACTTGATAAGCTGAACAAAGTGGATACAATAAAAGGATTAAGTTTGAAATTGAGGAGGTGGCATCATGATCCGCTCTAAATATTCATCACTATTTGGGATGATTATTTCAGTTATGCTGTTTTTAGGCCTTGACCGGTGGCTGGCTAATCAGGCACGGATTGCCCGGGATTCTGCCGATTACCAATCCTATGCGATATGGATAACCTTAATTGGATTGGCTATCTGCGCGCTCCTGTATGTATTAAGTTGGTTGACACTTTTGCGGAGCCAACGGTCTACGGTAATCAGCATCGTTTTTATTACGGTTGGATTATTGGTTTATTTCTATCCGCTTATATACCTGTGGAGCCCATTATGGATGCCCTGGTTGCCCCTGCCGTATATTTATTCTTACGACACACCCATTGCCTATACCGGAATATTTATCACTGCATTAGGGATTTTACATCTTTCTCTACCGAAGGAAATATAAAAAATACAGTAAGCCAATAGATATCCATTGACTTCCGAATGAATGTGTGTGATACTTTAATCATCATCTGGTGGTAGCACCACCACTTCATCGCTATCCTACCATACAGGAGGTGATGTCAGCCATGTCAAGTGATAGTATACGACGCAGCGCTGCAGCATCCCTCCTCCAGATTGGATAAGGGATCTGCAGCGCACCGGAGAGCCGCTTATGAAGCGGCTCTCTGTGTTTTAACACAATTTAGCTGATCAAGCAACTACTTGAGTGGCATCTCAGCAAAGAACCCAGCTGCAAATCAGCTTCATGGAACATCGAGCTGCCTTCCCGTAGATTTTAGGGAAACTATTATAATGGGGCTATCTTTGATACTGGAGGGTTTAGCATGAAGACACTTTTCCTCCTGCGACACGCCAAATCCAGCTGGAAACAGCCGGAGAAGAATGACCACGACCGGCCTTTGAATAAACGTGGTAAAAAGGAAGCCCCCAAGGTTGGCGAATATTTAAAGGCGAATGACCTGGTGCCAGACTTGATCCTCAGCTCAACTGCTCGCCGGGCGCATGATACTGCCCAGGCAGTGGCTGAAGAAAGCGGCTTTGAAGGGCAAATCGACCTGTACCAGGACTTGTATCTCTCCGACACAGCCTGCTATCTGAACATCCTTCAATGCCTGCCAGATACTGCCAGCCGGGTGCTGGTGGTTGGTCACAATCCCGACCTGGAAGCGCTGTTAACCCTGCTGACGGATGTAACCGAGCACATGACCACCGCAACCTTGGCGGAGATCAGCCTGCCGATCACAAGCTGGCAGGAATTAAACGAAGCCACGGACGGCAGGCTGCAAAACCTGTGGACGCCGCGTGAAAAATAACCAGCTGGTTAGCCTTTATAGCTGCGCCTGAGCACGCTGCCCAGCACCATCAGAACCACGCCTCCAACCGCCATCACTACAATGGCGATGACCAGGATATTCCCCAGCTGGTCTACTCTGTCTGGTCCGGGGCTTTTCTGAACTGGGTCAGCCGTCAGGGCTGCAATGGCCGTGACCACAGGTGAGGCGGTAGGCGTGGGTGTACGCGTGGGTTTGCGCGTAGCCGTGGCGGCCTGCGTGGGAGTGCTGGTGCCGGTAGAGGTGCTGGTTGGACCGGGGGTATTGGCAAGGCGGATGATCAGGATGTCACCCACATAAATCGCATCACCGGTGAGGTGATTCAGCTCTTTAAGCTCGGCAACAGTTATGCCATACGCTTTGGCGATCAGGGTTAAATTTTGCCCAGCCATCACATTGTGCACGATCGAGCCATCTGAATTGGGTGTAGTCGTTTGGACGGCGTAGTAGGGTATGGCAGTCGGGCCTCCCGGTTGTGAGGTGGGGGGTGGGGTATAGTTGCCACCTCCAGCAACGTAGGCTACATCAATCGTGTAGTACACAAATCCATCTGATTCGGCTACCCCGGCACCAATCTCCCGGTAGTTGGCTCCCAGCATAGTCTGAATGTGCGGATCATCACCAAGCCACATGGAGATCGCCCCATCGACAGATAGATTTGTCCCACCGGCAATATTTTCCGATATAAAAAACGTTCCCCCGCCGCCATAACCAGCAGCTGCAGCCCGATCTCTTGGGCGGGTGCCTCCCGGCCCGATATGGGTAACCTGTCCAATGGAAGCCTGGTAATTACTGTGAGATTGAGCGATGGACATCAAGATATTATTAACTTGATAGGCAGGCAGACCATTGGCTGCGCGCAGACCGTTGACCGCATCGATCATGGAATATGGATCGCCGGCTTGAGCGCGGCTTTTCATCGAGCTGCCCTGGAGTGCCAGTAATACCAGCAGCAGGATGAATGTAAAAATTGCCAGGATACGGGTTGAGCTGCGCTGCATGGGCTTATATGGCTGCACGGTCTGGCCCTACCCTCCCAATGTACCAGCGCGCCTCATGTGTTTTAAAAGTCAGCTCATAGATCTGCCCGCTCGCAACCATGACCAGCATGTGCTGGCCATGATCATCCTGCCAGCGCCTACCAGTGGACTCTACCCGGAATCTAGACCCTTTCCAGGTGAAGTGCAGGGGTGTGATCACACCCTGACCATTAAAATTGGCGGTAACTTCGATGGGTTCCATGGTCAGATGTGACCTTTCTGAAAGTGGTTCAGCAGCACCTGGAGCGCTTCTTGGGCTGCCTGCTCTTTAATTGACAGGCGATTCCCTTTGAAGTGGAAAACGAGCGCCGCTCCACTCATCGCAGAGCTTATGCCAATCCACACAGTGCCAACCGGCTTACCCGGGGTGCCCCCTGTCGGGCCGGCAATTCCGCTGGTTGAAATCCCAATATCAGCAGATAAAGCATCACGCACACCGCTTGCCATCTCAAGCACGGTTTCATAGCTTACCGCGCCGAATTTCTCCAGCGTCTCCGGACTCACACCCAGCAGATGCACCTTGACTTCATTGGCATACGCAATCACTCCTCCGAGGAAGTACGTGGAAGAACCCGAAACATTTGTGATACGGTGGCTAATAAGCCCACCTGTGCACGATTCAGCTACAGCCAGGGTTAGCCCTCGCTTTATTAATAATTCCCCCAGGAGCACCTCATATGATTTATCCAATCCGACGTAACTCCTGTCAATTCTACCGAGTATCAAATAATGGTGGCGCTATTATACAACACCCGACCTGTCCTCCAAGATAAACACCGATTGTACAGACACGCCCCGCCTCTTATGCCCCACCCCCAACAGTGATAAAATCTTGCCCGATGGAGATTTCTGAACACATCCAGGGAATATTAGGCACTGCCCCGCTTAAGCCGGGCTGCTATCTGATGAAAGATACGGATGGCAAAGTAATCTACGTTGGCAAGGCAGTCATTCTGCGCAACCGCCTACGTTCGTATTTCCATTCCAGTTCCCAGGAAGACCGCAAAACCCGCAAGCTGGTGGGCCACATTGCAGACATCGAGTGGATCGTGGTCGGCTCAGAGCTCGAGGCGTTGATCCTCGAGATGAACCTGATCAAGAAATACCGCCCGCATTACAACGTCCGCCTGGTGGATGACAAGAGCTACCCATATATCAAAGT
This sequence comes from uncultured Chloroflexia bacterium, assembly GCA_963725685.1. Taxonomy (GTDB): domain Bacteria; phylum Chloroflexota; class Anaerolineae; order Anaerolineales; family UBA4823; genus FEB-25. The sequence goes on along the minus strand of CAVRYZ010000007.1, from coordinate 31,962 downwards.
GCATTGGAATGATCCCTTTCCCAAGCTCACGGTCACCCGCCAGATGGTGCAGGATGGCTCACGCTATTATGGACCCTATACCAGTGTGTGGGCGGTACACCAGACGCTGGATGTGCTGCGCCACATCTTCCCCTACCTCACCTGTGATAGGGTGATCACCGGAAAGGATGAGCGCGCCTGCCTGTATTACGATATCAAATTATGCTGCGCCCCGTGTATCGGAAAGATCGACCAGAGCGGTTATCGCCAGATGATCGACGACCTGGGCCAATTCCTGGAGGGGCATACCGAGCCCATCGTGTCGCGTATGCGGGTGGAGATGAATCAGGCAGCCGAAGAGCTGTTGTTTGAGCGGGCTGCAACCCTACGCAACCAGATCCAGTCCATCGAAAGGGTGGTGGAGAAGCAAAAGGTGGTCTCCAGCGATTACATCGATTCAGATGTAATCGCCATGGCACGCACCGATGGCGAGGCCTGTTTGCAGGTGTTTTTCATCCGTAATGGCAAGCTGATCGGGCGTGAATACTTCCTAATGGAAGGGGCTGAAGAGACACCTGATAAAGAAGTGATTGCCAACTTCATCAAGCAGTTCTACGACCAATCCCCTTCCGTGCCTGCCCAGGTGCTGCTGCCGCAGGAAATCGAGGAAATGCAGATTATCCGCGAATGGCTGAATACCAAACGTGGTGGGAAAAAAGTGGAAATTCGCATTCCCAAGGAAGGTCCTCAGCAGGAGCTGATCCAAATGGCAGCGGAGAATGCCAGTGCCACCCTGGAAGCCCTGGAAGCCCAATGGCACGCCGATACGCATCGCCAGGAACAGTCCCTTGCAGAGCTCCAAACTTACTTAAATCTACCCGCCATCCCTAATAAGATCGAATGCTATGACATCTCAAATACCCAGGGCACGGCTGCCGTGGGTAGCATGGTGGTCTTTGGTCAGGGTGTGCCCAAGAAAAACCTTTATCGGCGTTTCAACATCCGCAGTGTGACCGGGCCGGATGACTTTGCCAGCATGGAGGAAGTGCTCACCCGCCGTTTCAACCGCTGGAAAGCCGCCCAGGAACTGGCGGAAGCCCCAGGAGAAAAACCTGACCCCGCCTTTGCCATTTTGCCCGACCTGTTGATCGTGGATGGCGGCAAGGGTCAGCTTAGCCGGGCAATCAAGGTGCTGGAGGAATTCGAGCTGAGTGGAAAGTTTTTCGTTACCGGGCTGGCCAAGCAGAATGAAGAGCTGTTCGTGCCGGAACAATCAGAACCCATCCTGCTGCCGCCTCACTCACAGGCGTACTATCTCATCCAGCGGGTGCGCGACGAAGCCCACCGCTTTGCCATCACCGCCCACCGCAACCGGCGTGATAAAGCTGGGATTGCTTCCGTGCTGGATTCCATACCCGGGATCGGACCCACCCGGCGTAAAGCCTTACTGGCACATTTCGGCGGCATCGATGCCATCCGCGAGGCTTCACTTGAAGAAATTAAATCGGTCAAAGGCATGACGGAAAAAAGCGCTCAGGCAGTGAAAGAATCTCTATAATGGGATTGGGGTGTTATATAAGAATTCTCTTGAAACAGTAATGAGGCTGTATATCGTTTTGGTGTTGAAATAGCTAAATCAAAATTAACCAACTGCTCAGCAATATCGACGAACAATGTTTTATAATTAGCGCTACCAAAATCAGCAATCCGTCAGGAGCAAGAAATGGCAAAAAAGAAAGAGATTTCCAAAGGACAGCAGCGCAGCATGCGCACCCAGCAAATTATCATGGGCGTGATTGGCGTCATGGTCGTGCTGGCAATGGTATTATCGCTGATCGCACGTTGAAAAACGTAAGCAGACTGCAATTCATCACGATTACCCGTGGCTCATCCAAGAGCTTCCCAATTTATCCCTTAATCACCCTTCATCCCAGATCAGCGAACTAAAATAAAAATGGGCGGTAGCATTTACCGCCCACAATGATCTTCGCTCAAGTCAAGACACACCAGGTTCACGTTTGGGTATCTGCAGTGACCTGGAGGCCAGCATCGCCGCATGCAGGCCAGCCAGCCCCATAGGCACTGCCCATCCGGGGACGGTTGCCCAGGTGTCACCTAAAAGCGGAGCCAGCCAGTTCACTGTTAGCGCTGTCAGGATATAATCTATATAGAAAGCCAGGGTTTGGAAAATCAAGAACAAGGCCCCCCAGCTAATCGCACCCCACAGAAATCTTCCCACGATGGCTGTCGCTGAAAACGGTGACCGCACTGGAAGGGCGAGTCCTCCTCCAATGGCGCCCCCGATAGCCGTACCCACGATTGGACCCCAGAAGCCTGCATCCCAGGTGTGCAGCCATGACATCCCAATCACGACCGCTACAAACGCACCGACGGCCCAGCCTGCGATACTCAATCCAGTGAGATAAACATTCTTTCCAAATTTCTGGCGTACATAATGGATGGTAACTGCTGCACCGATGATCCAACCGGCAAACCCCAACACATACGCCGTGGTCAATCCATTGTTCGGGTTGGAGTACACGCCCGAGATTGCCGTGCCCATACTGACCAACAACCAGCCAGCTCCCCAGGCCCAGGCAATCAATTGGTAATTTCGTCGTTGATTGACCATTTTATGGCTCTACAAATAATCTGGGCGGATCTACATCTTTCGGAAATGCTATTCCTTGCAAATTGCATCAGCCAGGTATTGAGCCGATTCACCGACCCCCATGAGAAACCCGGATTTAAACTTATTCATCCACTGCAAACCGAGAAAGTATAAACCGGGATATTGTGTAATGCCCCGATCGGTAGCTGGATAGCCATAAGGATCAAACACTGGCAGCTGTACCAGGCTGAAGTCATTCGAATACCCGGTTGCCCAAATAATGGTGTTAACTCCCTCAGCTAATAAATCCAGGGAACAGATCTCAGGCGCCCGGTACCCGTCATCCAAAATCGTCACCCTCTCTTCGGGCAGGTCCATGGCGTTTCTCAATATATATTCATCAACCGACTTAATTACATTCGCGGCAAATTCGTCTGATTTTGCCAGGTTTTCCTTCAAATCTGGGGCAAATACAAGCTTTCCATCCTCGTAGCCGCGCAGGTGACCAAACAGGAGGACGCCATTGCGAAAAAACGTGTGCAGGTTGATCTCATGCCCGCCGCCCTTGCCGGTTGAATGGGGAGCTCCGAAAAAGCGGTCCTTGGGGGAGGCCAGCATGTCTGGGGTGCGGTCGAAAAATCCGATCAAGCCTAGCCAATCATATCCATCTTTACCGCGGTAGCGACGTGGGAAACGCCCGGCAGTTCCAGTAGATAAGTAGACCTTACGACCCGCTTCGTTGAGTTCCTCTGCAATCTGGCAGCCTGATTGGGCTGAGCCAACCACCAGGACCGCACCAGCAGGCAGGGCTTTAGGGTTGCGGTAGGCGTCCGAAGGGATCTGAATGATTGGCTGTGGAATTTGGTCAGCATAAGCAGGGATTTTCGTTTTGTGGAACATCCCTGTGGCGATGATCACATTCTTGGACTCGTAGTTCTTATGGTTGGTGAAAATGCGATACCGATAATGGTCTGCAATTGGTTCAACCCGGGTAACTTCCGTCGAACAGCTCACAGGCATATGGTATTCCAGCTCGTATTGTTCAAAGCGGCGAACAATTTCAGACTTTAACATGAAGCCATTCGGATCTGAGCCGTCATATTCCGCTCCCGGGAGTTTGAAAGTCCAGTTGGGTGTGATCAGGCAAAACGAATCCCAGCGGCGGTTGCGCCAGGCATTCGCTACCTGGGGCGACTTCTCCAGGACGATATGCTCACGCCCAGCCCGGGTCAGATAGTAACTCAGCGCCAATCCAGCCTGTCCTCCGCCGATGATGGCTGTTTCAATCTTTTCAACCATTATATTTCCTCCCTTTTATCGTGTGTAATCTATGTTAATTAACGATAATTATTACCTATTATATCGCATTATATTATATCCGGGTTAGACGATTTTCCAAACAATACCCGGGAATTACAACAAAAAGTGGGCGGTAGCATTTACCGCCCACTCCTGATATTTTTATGTTGGTTGGGGTTACCCGGTTTGCTGAATCCGGTTTGATTCTTACCGGACTTGTACCGGGTTGAGCGCTTAGACCTCTACAGCGGTATTCATATGCCGCTGGTATTCACAAGCCGCGAAACCCAACGCTATTTAACGTCCTAGAACAGACCCAACACTCTTCCGGTTTCCAGGTCAAGGTCCACATCATAGAAGACCGGTCGGGTGGGCAAGCCTGGCATGGTGCGCATCTCACCCAGCAGCGGGTACAGGAAGCCGGCCCCCACCGAAGCACGGATGTCGCGAATGGGGATCTTATACCCTTTGGGAACTCCCTTCAGGGCGGGATCATGGCTCAGGCTGAGGTGCGTCTTGGCCATGCACAAGGGGAGGTTATCGAAACCGAGGCGGGTGTATAGCTCGATCTTGCGCTCGGCTTCTGGTGTGTATTCCACTCCGTCAGCCCCATAAATGTCCTTGCAGATGATCTCAATCTTCTGTTTGATGGACCACTCCAGGGGATACAGGAACTTGAAATTGGTGGGTTTCTCAGCTGCCTTGATCACTGCTTCAGCCAGCTGAATGGCGCCTTTACCACCTTCCATCCAATGGCGGCAGACGACCGCGTCTTCAGCACCTGCCTCGACAGCTGCCTTGCGGATAAGCTCGACTTCAGCATCGGTATCATCCTTGAATGAATTGACCGCCACCACCACGTTCACCCCAAACTTCTTGGCATTGCGGATGTGGTGCTGCATATTTCCCAAGCCCGCCTTGAGTAAGTCAAGGTTTTCGGTCGTGTATGCATAGTCCAGCGGCTTGCCTGCAACCACCCTCGGTCCACCCCCGTGCATCTTGAGCGCTCGCACCGTGGCCACGATCACCGTTACCTGGGGGATCAATCCTGAGGTACGGCATTTGACATCAAAGAATTTTTCCATACCGATGTCAGCCCCGAAGCCTGATTCGGTCACCACGTAATCCGCCAGCTTAAGGGCGATGCGGTCAGCGATGATTGAGTTTTGCCCATGAGCGATATTGGCAAAAGGTCCGGCGTGCACAAAAACCGGTGTCCCTTCCAGGGATTGCATCAGGTTGGGCATGATGGCATCCTTCATCAAGACGGTCATCGCTCCGGCCACGCCCAGGTCTTCTGCGGTGATAGCTTCTCCCGCTTTACTGGTACCAATCACGATGCGTCCCATGCGGTCGCGCATATCTGGCAGGTCGGTGGTGAGGGCCAGGATGGCCATGATCTCGCTGGCAACGGTGATATCAAAGCCAGTCTGGCGCTCGTTGCCTGCCTCTTCTGGACCCTGCCCAATGGTGATTGTGCGCAGCAAGCGGTCGTTGGTATCCACTACCCGCCGGAAGGTGACGTTGGCCGGTTCGATATCCAGCCGGGCAAAGCGCTTGCGCTCTTCTGGAGTCAGGTCGTTCGGATCGGTCTTGTTGATCCCCAGTTTCTTTAAGCGGCGTAACATGGAGATGGAAAAGCGGCGGGCGCCTGTCTTGTCAGCTGGGCACAGGGCGTTGAACAGCTTCTCGTCGTCGGGAGTAACGCGTTCGTGCAGCATGCGTGCGTCAATGGCGGCTGCCAGCAAGTTATTGGCGGCAGTGATGGCATGGATGTCACCGGTCAGGTGCAGGTTGAAGTCCTCCATGGGAACCACCTGGCTGTATCCACCCCCTGCAGCCCCACCCTTGATACCGAAGGTCGGACCTTGTGAAGGCTGGCGGATGCAGGTGAACACATTTTTACCCAGGAATGCCCCCATTGCCTGGCTTAGACCCATCATGGTCGTGCTTTTGCCCTCGCCCAGGGGGGTTGGGGTGATGGCAGTGACTTCGATGTATTTACCATCTGGCACATCCTTGAGGCGCTCCAACACGCTCAGGCGTACTTTAGCTTTATACTCGCCGTGATACTCCAACTCCTCGGGCAGCAGACCAACTTCTTCGGCAATCACCGAGATGGGTTTGAGCTTCGCTTCCTGTGCAATGTCGATATCGGAGGGCACGGGGAACCTTAGATTAAGCTTGGATGGGGTAAATGGACGTGAACCACCTTTGGGACTCATTGCGAAATTCCTCCTTGAATTTTGTGATGTTAAACAGCTGGAATACAGCCATTGTATTGTGACAAAAATCTTATTGCAAAGCAATTGACGCTTATCCCCCTCTTAAGTGCCAAGTGTCACAAGTTATTCAGAGTTTTTACTAAATACAGCTCACCACGCTCGAAGCCGCGCTCGAGATAATACAAGCGTGTCCCCACGGCTGAAATTACCGCCAGGCGCTCGAAACCTTTTTGCAAGGCTATTTCCTCCGCGCGCTGAAGCAGTTCCGTCCCCAAGCCTGCATGCTGGGCAGCCCCGTCCCGTTCCGCTCCAACGGCGAGCGATTGCCCAAAAACATGCACCTCCCGGATGATGGCTGCCCCGGTCAAATCGTCCAATCCTGTCGCGGGCGAATCTTTGCCGGGTAACGACAGGCGCAAGAAGCCCGCCAGGGCGTCATCTGGGGTTACAAAGGATAGGAAGTGCTCCTCAGCCCCGCAGGCGGGATAAACAATATCCTCCAGGTGCAGGCTATCCGCCTCCACGTTTTTCTTGCGCACTTCACGGCAGCGGATACACTGGCAAGCCGTACCCCTGCGCCTGAGCTCTTGTTGGACGTCCAGGCGTAAGGAGGTGCGCTTGTTGCCCTCCACCACGTTCACTGAGGGGATGTCGCGCACCACCCGGTTCACCCGGCAGTAGCGCGGTATGGTTGGCTTTAAGTCGGCAATCAGCGTGATCAACTCATCGGTGGTATAGGGGGTGTATTCTCCCCTCTGCCAATACTCATATAACTCAGCATTTGCCAACAGCTGGGTGGGGTAGATTTTGATTTCATCCGGGCACAGGTCGTCCCACAGGCGGGCGAAATCCGCATGATCTGAATCCAGGCTCGCTCCTAGCAGGTTGGGCATCCAGTGCAGCACGATCTTGAACCCGGCTGCCCTGAGCAGAGCCACAGCCTGGTGCGTCTGGGCTACCGTGTGCCCGCGCTGGTTTAGCTCCAAAATGTGGTCATCCAGGCTTTGGGCACCCATCTGCAGCTTGGTGACGCCTAATCTTCGCAGCCACCCCAGTTCGGCTGGGTTGATATCCGTTGGGCGGGTCTCTATGACCAGCCCTACATTGCGGCTGGATGCACTTTCATTCAACATCTGTGCTTGCTCTAGGCTGGTTGATTCAACCCCGTTCAAGGCATCAAAACAGCGCCGGATATACCATTCGTGGTAATCGCGCCGGTAGGCACACCACGAGCCACCCAGGATGAGTAGCTCCACCTTGTCTACCGGGTGCCCAACGGCTTGTAATCCCTGCAAGCGGCTCGCCACCTGCCCATAGGGGTCAAAGTTGTGCTCCACCCCGCGCCGTGCCCCGGGTTCGTCCGGCAGGTAGCTCTTTGGCATGCGCACATCGGTCGGGCAGAAGATGCACTTCCCCGGGCAGGGGTAAGGCTTGGTGAGCACGGTCACGGTGGTCACCCCCGAAAGCGTGCGCACGGGTTTCATGCGGATGCGCTCGAGGATAGCCGGATTAGATGCCCATTCGCCGGTCTCAATCATCTGACGATAGGCGGCTACCAGCACATGCTTGGCGAGGTATCCACCTTCTGGGAGGGGGTGCCGGCGGAGAGCTCTTTCAACCGCTGCGCCGCGCCGCACTTCTTCCAGCACCTGCTTGGCCTGCTCCAGCATCTCGGGGGTATATTGCTTCGCTTTATACCAATTCTCTCGTTCCATACCTGTTTCAATCAATCGACATGCTGATTAAGCTATAATACGTCCGTGAATCCTACCACGCTTTCACACCTTCTCGACCTCAACCGGCAATTCTACCAGACCTTTGCCATCCCATTTTCCGCTACCCGCCAGCGCCTGCAGCCGGGTGTGCTGCGCATCCTCGACCAGATTAGTCCGGAGGATAGCCTGCTGGATCTGGGTTGCGGGAACGGCGAGCTGGCCCGCGAGCTTGCCCGCTGCGGTCACGCCGGTTCTTATACCGGGTTGGATTTCTCAACCACCTTGCTCGAGCAGGTTGCTGCCGACCAACCAGCGCATTTCAATTTTGTGCAGGCTGACCTTACGAGCAGGGATTGGGATTTCCCTCTGGCTGAGAACCGATATGACGTCATCCTGCTGTTTGCGGTGCTGCACCACATACCAGGGAATGAATTACGCTCGCAAATCCTGAGCAAAGTAAAGTTCCTGCTCGCTCCTGGAGGGCACTTCATCCACTCGCACTGGCAGTTCCTCAACAGCCCGCGCCTTGCCAGCCGCATCCAACCCTGGGAGGCGATCGGCCTTTCCGCAAGTAAGGTCGACCCGGGTGATTATCTGCTGGATTGGCGCCATGGGGGGCAGGGTTTACGCTATGTGCATCACTTTTCTGAAACCGAGCTGGCAGAGCTGGCTGACCTGGCAGGCTTCGAGGTGGCGGAAAGCTTCCTCTCGGATGGTGAGAATCAGCACCTGGGTTTATATCAGGTGTGGAAGTAGGGGCCCTCTCGATTGGTCCTTGTAGAGACGCCCCGGCGGGGCGTCTCGGTGCTGTCATACCCCCTACGGACGGTATCTACGAAATCTACTAATAGCTAACAGCTATTTGCTAATCGCTTCTTTTCATGCTACCATTAACCCCATGCGCATACTGATCATCTCTGATATCCACGCCAATATCACTGCCCTCGAGGCTGTGCTCGCCGATGCTCACGAATTCGATGCTGCCTGGTGCCTGGGTGACCTGGTAGGTTATGGCCCCGACCCCAATGAATGCATCGAACGCATTGCCCAGCTGCCCGGCGTGCAATGCATCATGGGCAACCACGATGCTGCTGCGGTAGGCGTGATCGAAGTGGAGGCGTTCAATCCTGACGCCCGCAAGACCGTCTTGTGGACGCAAGAAAAGCTCACCCCTGCCAATTATGAATATCTGAAGAACCTTCCAGAACGTATCAACCTTGAATATATCACCCTGGTACATGGCAGCCCGTATAAACCCATCTGGGAATACCTGCTTGATACGCGCTCGGCAACCGTCAGCTTTGAATGCTTCGATACCCCTTACTGCTTTGTGGGTCATACCCATCTGCCGGTATTGTATTACCTGCCGGATGACCGCCTGACCGCCCAATTGATCGTCCCCGAACACGTTTCACTGATGACGCTTGCCCCGCGTGGCATCCTCAACCCGGGTTCGGTCGGCCAACCGCGTGACCACGACCCTCGGGCAGCCTATGCGATCCTCAACCTGGATGATTTCATCTGGGAATGGCGACGGGTGGAATACGATATCCAGTGCGTCCAGGAACGGATGAGCAAGGAAAATCTGCCTGAGCGCCATATCGTACGGTTAACCGCAGGTTGGTAGGTTACCACCCCATATAATATTGCTGTTAGGGAACTTTCCACTCGGTGGGGGCGTTTTAAGGTTAGTCATCACTCCAAGGAGGAGCCCATGCTTAAGAAAATCGCTTTCGTCTTTGTAATCCTTTCCGTGCTTCTAGGGGGTTGTGCTGCTAAGAGCGCCAATTACATTTCACCCGAATCACCATCCATCACCACCGATTTACAGAGGCAGAGTGTTTCCTCTGAAGCCGGGAGTGCACCCTCGCCAGATAAAAGTGCCTACGCCCTGGACCAGACTAATACATCAGTCGACAAGCTGGTGGTCAAAAACGCCACCCTGTCCATCGCGGTGGATGATCCACTTAAGTCGATGGATAACATCTCACACATGGCTGATGCCATGGGTGGGTTCGTTGTCACAGCTGACACGTATCAGCAACCGCTGAGCAACGGCGTCAAAGTGCACCAGGCATCCATGACCATCCGTGTGCCTGCCGAGCGCCTGGATGAAGCCCTGACAACTATTAAGAATGAAACCACCCAGCCGATCATTTCTGAGAATGCATCCAGCCTGGATGTAACTGCCGATTATACAGATTTAAACTCGCGCCTGACCAACCTGCAGGCGGCCGAAAAACAGCTCCAGGAAATCATGGCCTCGGCTACGAAAACTGAAGATGTGCTGGCAGTCTATTCGCAGCTGGTCTCTGTGCGCGAGCAGATCGAGCTGATCAAGGGTCAGATGAAGTATTATGAACAATCAGCTGCAATGTCTTCCATTTCCATCCAGCTGATCCCGAATGCTGCCATGCAACCCATATCCATCGCCGGCTGGCAGCCTAAAGGAACCGCCAAGCAGGCCTTGCAGTCATTGATCAATACCCTGCAAACGCTGGCAGACTTTGGTATCCGCCTGGCGATCCTGTACATACCCACATTACTGGTCATCTTCGTGCCCATCGGGCTGGTCATCTGGGGCATCGTTGCCTTGATCAGGAAAATCCGCAAACCCAAGGTTCACCCGGTACCTGCTCCCGAGCCATAAATCAGGTTCACTCTCCACAAATACGCTGTCCAGGGTATCCCTGGACAGCGTTTGGTTTACTATACCAACATCAATTGCTGGTACGAACGAAATTGGGAAACGGATAGTCTGCTATGATTGATCGCTAACAACCCTCGCAAGGAAGGGTGTTATTTCAGCCGCAACATTTCACCAGTATGGATGAGATATGGCAAAATCAGGTTCTTCAATTTGACCAGAGACTGCCAATCCAACCGCATGGATTCGCCAATATTAGACAGCATGTTTGAACTGCTGGCAACCACCGGCAGATTTTGTTCGGGAGAAGGTGATACTAAAAAGACAGGATGGATGGACTTGACGGCGTAATCCTTGTGTACCAACGGCAGGCGGACAACGAAATTCACCACTTTATTCGGCACGGCGTGCTCAACTGCTTGTGGCTCAGCAGCCGGCTCTGGAGTAGACTCAAACTCGGCAACCGGTTCAGGTGCAGGCTCAGCCACTTGCCCGGCACTCCTCGGCAAGCTTAGCACCTGTCCGGGTTGGATGGTGTACGGGAAGTTGATTGAATTCAGCTCTGCAAGCTCAAGCCAGGAGGTATTGAAACGTTTTGCCAGCGCAATCAGGTAATCACCCGGCTGGACGGTATAAGATTCCGCGTGGGATTCCGCGTATGATTCAGCTGGTGCTTCGTCTTGCTCAGCTGCTGGGAGCGAGGCAAATACCGCCATGTTACCCAGCACATCCCACGATTTTATAAACGTGTTCAATGGATATGTCAGGTACTGCCCAGAATATGCATCTACCACCTGAACCGAATCCTGGTTATAGCCGGTCAGGATCATGGTGTGTTCGAAGGCAGCTACGATAGTGGTGCTTCCATCCTGGGCTGTATATTCCACTGGGCTGCCATCCCACATAGCCCCAATGATCCATACGATCACAGGGTTACCAGCACTAACCTGGGCGCGCAGATCGTTCCAGCTTAAATCGCTGAGCCCAATCGCTTCCAATCCGTAGCTTTTCAAAACATCAGCCATTGGAGAAGCATGCACCCCATAACCATGGGGGGGAAGATATCCCCAGGCTTCGTTTGGATTGCCAACAAAACCTGTCTCCGGATTATCGGTGTGGGGCAGAGCCTGCAGAAATTCTGACTCGCCAATGTTTAAGCCCCAAAAAGCAGCCAGGTCGGCTGCAGAGCGCGACTCGCAAGAGAGGTTATAGCCCTGGGGGTGTCCGGTCAGGCCGGAGATATACGCTGAATCGGGGATTGAATTCCCTTGTGCGGTGGAGACATCCACGAGGATCAATAGTGTAACCAGTGCCACAATGAGAACCAAGCGTTTCATCCTGTCCATCCTATTTTATGTTTTCGATACCCGAATCTATTATTGCAATTCTCATGCCATGCAACCGAAGCGTGTATAATCTAAATCGATGCAGGAATTAACGAAGCATGCCCATCGTCAGCTGGGATTACGCCTTTCGCGGCCCCAGATTTCCACCCTCTCCCTGTATGAGAGAGAACTGGTCGATTGGAACACACATTTCAACCTGACCGCCATCCGCGACCCTCAGGAAATCCATATCAAGCACTTCCTGGATTCACTCACTTGCCTGCTGGCACTGCGAGATACCCCGGTTACGCGCCTGATTGATGTCGGTACGGGCGCGGGTTTTCCCGGGATACCGCTCAAGATCATCTATCCAAAGATGCAATTAACCCTGGTTGAATCAGTGGGGAAAAAAGCTGAGTTTTGCCGTCATGTGGTCAAGATGCTTGACCTGGCGGGAGTGGAGGTGATCCAGGAACGCGCCGAGGTGCTAGGGCAAACCCCTGCCTACCGCGAGCAATATGATTGGGCAGTAGCCCGGGCAGTGGCCATCCTGCCGGTGCTGGCAGAATACTTGTTACCGCTCGTTCGAGTGGGGGGAAGTATGCTGGCAATGAAGGGAGAAAGTGGACCCGTCGAAGCCCACACCGCAGAACATGCCATCAGAGTGCTGGGTGGTCACCTGCGCCAGCTTCTCCCGGTCACTTTACCAGGCGTGGCTGAAGAACGTTACCTGGTGGTGATTGATAAAGTAGCTGCAACTCCCATCGGTTACCCCCGTAAAGTTGGGATGCCTGCCAAACGCCCCCTATAACTTCCGGTGTGAATTCTTCTCCACCCTACCGTTTTGCACCTGCCAGACAGTGGCTTTTTGAACGAACTCCGCGGAGAATAGATCCAAATCGGTGGTGGACAGTAAAACCTGTTCCGATTGGTTCAACCTTTCCAATAGGTCAAACCGACGTTGCGTATCCAGCTCAGCCAACACTTCATCCAGCAGCAGGATCGGCCAATGGTCGCTTTTGGTGTGCATCCAGGCAACCTCGGCAATTTTAAGCGCTAATATGGCCGAGCGTGCCTGACCGCGTGAGCCGTACGTTCCCAGATCAATCCCGTTGGCTAAAAATCGAAGCTCGTCGCGATGTGGACCAATGGTGGTGAGGCCACGCGCGATCTCCTCCATGCGTAATTTTTGCAGGCTTTCCAAAAAGCCTTTGCGAATTTGGTCTTGTGAAAATCCAGTACGGTCGACAGCGGCATCCAGCGATAAAGCCATCTGACCAGGCGACTGCGGAAGTGGATCATAGGCGGGCTGGTAGCTCAGGCGCAACACCTCGTTGGCATGAGTAAGCTCGCGATGCGTGCGGGCTGCCAGCCGCTCCAGGTCTTGTACTGCCCGGATGCGGGTATGGATCAACTGTGCTCCGTAGGTAGCGATCTGGTCATCCCAATAATCCAGCTGCGAAGCGTCACCTTTACGCTCAAAAAGCTGCTTTAACAGGGCGTTTCGTTGCAGGAGTGCCTTGTTGTATTCCGCCAGAGCTGACTGGTAATGAGAAATAACTTGAGCCAAGGCCAGGTTCAAGTACCGCCGGCGCTCCTCCGGACCGCCCTCAATCACCCCCATCATTTGGGGTAAAAACAGGACCGCATTGAATTGCCCGACTGCGTCACTTGCCTTGCGCTTGACACCGTCTAAAAGTACTTCTTTACGTAAATGTAGATTGCCATTTTGACCATTGGGTTCCTGGATAATGCGTACTTCCAGATGGTGGTTTTCCACCCCGCGACAAAAGTCAGCTACAATCCGCCCCACCGCAAGGTTCTGGCGCGCCTCAATAAAATTGATCAGCTGCTTATCACTGCTGGCGTGGAACGAGGTTAAAGTCGCTAAAAAATATATCGCCTCCAACAGGCTGGTTTTCCCTTGCGCATTATCCCCCACCAGCATAATCGTACCAGCCGGAACATCCAAATCCAGGCGGGTAAAATTTCGAAAATTAGTCAGTGAGAGATGGGTAAGCCGCATTTCCTCAGCCAATCACGTAAATGCCACGGGTTTGGTTCGCCGTGGCATTCTAAGCGTGCTTAAATTATATCAAAGGAGCAGGATTTCGTTGGTCTGACAAAGCTTATTAACCAGGCGGGATTATACCCTATCTGGGATGACCTGTCCCTGATGTTCCTCAGCCTGCCATAATTTTTCAGCCCGGTCCACGAACAGGATACCATCCAGGTGATCGATTTCGTGCTGGAAGATACGTGCCAACCAGCCCTTGGCTTTAACGGTCATTGGTTTACCTTGCCGGTTTAATCCCTTTACCGTCACGGCCACGAAGCGCTCCACATCTCCCTGTACTCCCGGGATGGACAGGCATCCTTCGGTACCGACCAGCGTCTCCTGGGAGGTATGGGTTATCTCCGGGTTGGCGATGACGTAAAGTTTGGGAGGCGTTTCTTCGTTATCTTCATCACCAAATTCCACCACGATCAAGCGAATTGACTCATCCACCTGAGGGGCGGCTAATCCAACCCCAGGCGCCTGGCGCATGGTCTCAACCATGTCATCCGCCAGGGTCTGGAACCCCGGTCCAAAGTCACTCACCTTATGAGCCTTATGCCGCAAGATAGCTTGCGGAAGGGTAACAATTTCCAGTATAGTCATGGCGCCAATTTTACCCGAATTCGGTCAAATTTGGGGAGGTTTTTTGGGTTGACGGATGTCTTCTGCCTGGCGGTGGTAGGCTGCAATATAACTGGAGACCCGATCCTGCTCCTGCAGGGTATCAGTTTGCAGTTTTTTTCGCCTGCGTTCAAACATATAGTTAAAAATGTCCCGCTGAGCGCGGGCCGGGTTATGAATTCCATAGAAGATAAATTTGTTTTCGGTGCCTATGTTGATGATCACATTTCCGAAGTTCAGTACTACCCCTAAGAATCCCAGACGCTCATAATCCAACCCGATGATATTCTCCAACTGGGCAGATTTAGTTATTTCATCACCCAGAGGCTTGCGCTCACTATCAATGATTTTCTCAGGCGTAACCCGATAAATATCATTGCTCCAATCAACAAATCTATACAGCCACCACAAAAAAGCGATCCCTGCCATGGCAATGCCAAGCAGGAGGATGACCCCGGGGGAGAGAAGATTGATATGATCTTTCACCCTCCAGTAATATAGCAGTCCGGTTCCAGCTACCAACCCTACTCCACTGGCGGCGGGGAACCAGGTCATTCTGAAAAGCACATATAGGTGCTTGCGGTAGGTAATCATTCCGTTGGCTTCCCGGCGGGTCTGGAAACGCGCCAAAATGGACTGCCAAAAGCTTGATTGCTCAGGGACTAGGCGTGTCTCTTGCGGTGTAAGGCTGCTTTTTACCATCAGAGGTGCCGTAGCGTTCACAGCGACCGGTACAGTAACCGCCTGTGCCGGCTCAATCTTTTGCCTGATCTTTCCTTCGATGGCATGAATATCCGTGGACATCTGGCGCTCGATTGCCAGCTTGTGCTCTTGATCGATAATCATTTTTATTTCCGCCGGGTTTCCAACATGGCGGAAGAATACCTGTCCCATAAAAGTCTCGGTGATCACATCCCCAAAACCAAACCAGCGCCCAACCAGACCAGATTTCGTCTCACCAGATTTGATCGCCACCAGGGGTGCTTCCTGCCGGCTATCATAAAGCCCGATCGTGCGCTCCAGCCATACAATGCGCTCATCGGTGATGACATAAAAATCATTGCGCCAGTCGAAAAATCGCCAGATTGCCCAGAAGGCTGAGGCGGTCGCAATCGCAGCTCCTAACCAACCCAGCGCCAGACGGAATGAGGCGGTAGCCACCAGGGTGGCAGAAAGGATCACAAACACCCCAATCCAGGCAACCGCCAGGGGCGCCAGTTCAACCACCA
The DNA here is from genome assembly GCA_963725685.1 of uncultured Chloroflexia bacterium. Taxonomy (GTDB): domain Bacteria; phylum Chloroflexota; class Anaerolineae; order Anaerolineales; family UBA4823; genus FEB-25. Next base: position 16,252 of record CAVRYZ010000007.1, on the reverse strand, counting down.
GCAGGTAGGCCGGGTGTTTTCGGCAGATTACCTTAACGGTTTCCTCTTCCCCTAACCAGCTGAATGGCTTGGAACGGATGAGGTTATACCAGGCTAACTGCTTTTTGATATTAGCGGTTAACGCCGGGATAGCGTTCAACAATGCCCGCAGCTCTTCCACTTTAAAACCAAATAACAAGGCAGGCTTTGTGGCGATAAGGTTAAATGTTTTCTCTCTTCCACTGAAAATCTGGTCAGCACCAAAAAAATCACCCTGTTTCAGGATGTAGCTTTCGCCATTGTTCCCTTTTTTAAGATTTGTATAGCGCACTTTCCCCATTACCACAATATAAAAGGGGGTGTTCACGCCAGAAAGATGCAGTGCTTCCCCCTCCTTCAACGAGACAGGGCGAACAAAAGCCGCCGCCTGTTCGAGCAGGACGTCATCCAACCCGTCGAACAGCTTTAGTTTTTTAAGCAGGGAAATGATTTGCTGTCTGTTATCAGGCATACTATGATTGTAGCATGAACGATGCGTTTCGGAAGTAGCGATGCACGATGTGTACCAGATTATCAAGTGGGCCCTTCAGGAAAAAGTTAGGCATATGATAGAATCATTCCCACCTTTATCCCTCACAGGAGGATGCTTGAATGCCTATTCATTTTGGCACGGATGGCTGGCGTGCTGTCATTTCGGATACCTTTACATTTCATAATCTTCGCCTCGTCGGGCAGGCGATTGCGGATGCAGTAGGGTCGGAACATTGGCTGAATGGAAATATAGACCTAAAGAATGTAGATTCACACAAGATGGTGGTCGGTTATGACACACGTTTCCTCTCTGACCGTTATGCAGTCGATATGGCACGTGTCTTGGCTGCGAATGGTTACAAGGTCATGCTTTCCCAGTCGGATGCTCCCACACCGGTGATTTCATTTGCAGTTCGCCAACAAGGCGCCATCGGTGGTGTGATGATCACCGCTTCACATAATGCGCCCCGCTACAACGGGGTTAAGCTAAAAGCCGCGTATGGGGGGTCTGCTCTGACCGAGCAGTGCCGCAGGGTGGAAGTATATTTGAATGACAACGAGGAACGCGGTCGCGGACCCAACCAGATGGATTTTGATCAAGCCCGCCAGGCAGGATTGATCCAGCGTTTCAACCCCCTTCCATCCTACTATGACCATTTACGTACACTGATCAATTTTGACCTCATCGCTGAGTTTCCCCAACGTGTGGTGGTTGATTCGATGTATGGCTCCGGTCGAGGGGTGATCAAAGGCATCCTGCAAGGGACGGGATGTGAGGTACAGGAGATCCGGGCTGAGCTTAACCCCGGCTTCGGTGGGGTGCACCCTGAGCCGATCAGCCGCTATCTGGGAGCACTTGCCAGCGCCATCAGCATGGGCATGGGTGACCTGGGGTTGGTAACCGATGGTGATGCAGATCGCATCGGAGCCATGGACGGGAGGGGAAACTTCGTTGATCCCCATAAGATCATGGCGTTATCCTTGCGTTATCTGGTTGAAAAGCGCGGCTGGCGAGGACCGGTTATCCGCACAGTATCCACCACCAGTATGATCGATCGACTGGCGAAACGCTATGATCTCCCCATGTACGAGACGCCCGTCGGTTTTAACCACATCGCCGATTATATGCTCAAGGGTGATGTCCTTATCGGCGGTGAAGAGTCGGGCGGCATTTCGTTCCATGGTCACATACCCGAGGGAGATGGCATAATCATGGGACTTTTATTGCTGGAGATTGTCGCTGCCTCAGGTGTGACGCTGTATGAGCTGGTAGAAGATTTGCTGAAAGAGGTGGGACCAGCCTTCTACCAACGCACCGACCTGCGCTTGAGCCACCCGGTATCGAAACAAGCCATGAGCCGTATTCTGGTGGATGAAGCACCCGCGGAGATTGGGGGAGAAACGGTATCTGGAATTTCCACGATCGATGGGGTTAAATACCTGATTGCGGATGGCTCCTGGATGCTTATCCGGCCATCGGGGACTGAACCAGTGCTGAGGGTTTATGCTGAAGGGCGCACACCTGAAATGGTACAGGCATTACTGGGTTACGGAGAAAAGATCGCCACCCAGGTGTCGTAATCAATTTAAATATAAAAGATTGGAACCAGGGTGTGCAAGCAGCGCCGATTCCAATCTTTTTTATTTAATCAGATAATGTTCGTCAGGAAGCAGTCCGCAATCTGCGCACGATAAAGATGATCGCCACTAAAACAAACGCAGCCATGAGCAAACCAGGTGTACCTAACTCATCCGCAATCCCGGTACCCGGCAGAGCAGTGGTGGTTGGGATAAGAGGCGTTGACGAAGCCCGGATTACAACGGTTTGGGTTACAAATTGAGTTGCAGTTTGGGTGAGCAAGGCATTGCGCGTGGCAACTGCCATATCAAGTGTGGGTGACTTGGTGGGAACAATAACAATCACTGGTGTATTGGTGGGGGCGCGGGTATTGGTTGGAGTGAAGGTGGGCTGCCGTGTGGCAGTGGAAGTAGGCACAACAGCCGTCAGGTTGGCGGAAATCACTACGGCCGTATCTTGCGCTGCTTTGGTTGCATTAAAGCTTTGGGTTGCACGCTGATTAGGAATATTGCGTAATAATGCCACCCCGAGAATGCTGAGTAAAGCCAAAACCATGATCCCACCCAAAACACCTGCGATGATTAAAAAAGTGCGGTTGCCATTATTTTCTGGCGGCTTTTCCTCTCCAAGTTCCTGTTCGACATCATTCATGTCTGAAAATGCCATCGTAAGTTCTCCTCACTCATCCTTATTAGCTAATAAACCATTACCCGATTATCTCGAGGTTAGCCAGAGGAACCTGCACTATATCTCCATTCGAAAAACGAACCCCAGCCGTCTGAGCACGCAAGCCATTCGGTAGGACGGACATACCTGGTTGTAAGGTAGTTAATGATCCGACCGTGGATTTATAAGACTGGTTGACCACTCTCACCGTTTGACCGATGCTGAAAGCGGCCGAGCTGGCGAGAGCTTCAGGACGTACACCCGCAGGAAGTGCAATGATCGCCTCAGGACGGGCATCCGTGATCCGATTCCAAGGCTCAGCATTGAGCGACACTTCTCGCTGTGCTCCTGAAGTTAAAATCTCAAACGCATCCCGATTCATGGGCAGCTTCCCAAATCCTTCTATAATCACGATCGGGTAACTCATGTTTTTTGCAATGGGTACCAATGCTGAATCCATGCTTGCGAGGATCATACCGCGCAGGGGCATATCCTCACCCGAGACGAGCACTTTCTCGTCTTCTACGTAACAACCCATGACGACTGAGCCGCGTAAACTAATATCCATCATACCAGGTGTTAGGATTTCGTCGGGAGCATGTGACAGGAGGTTCAATAATCCAAAGTTTATCCTCCCATTTCCCCATACTCCTTGGATCAGCGAGCCAACCGAGTCTATGACCACCCCTCGATCACCAACGATGTCTGCTACCACGCCAGAATAGCCTGCTTTGAGCTCGGTGAATTCGCCCTCCAGTTCCAGAAGCACCTGCCCGCCACCTGTCACTACCACCGTGCCGGATTTTGGAGTACGCACTACTCGCCGGCCAATCCCAACGGGTCCTGCAATTACATCACCCTCACCCACCTCATCCCCGGCGCGTCGCTGAATATAGTGATCAGCTTCCTTGGGTGGCAACCCTAATCCCCTACCAATATCCAGCACTAAATGCTCTGGGCGGAGAATCGATTCGGCGACCACATCGATTGGATTTACCTGTTGACCTCGTCGGGCAATAATTCGCCCTCCAGCGAACATTAATCTTTCGCGCCGGATTTCTGCAGCAGGTATGAAATGGGTGATCGGTGCCAGCATACTCACTTCTCCAAAACGCACTGTGCTTGTTGCTGAGCTATCAGTAGAGGGTGCAAGTAAAATACCATTATTATTGGGCGGGACCTACAGCGGTCAACCAATTGGTAAGCAATTCCCGCCTTTTAGTAGATTCTGCGGGCAAGCGCAAAGGACGACCGCGCGCATCAATCACGACACCCATTACGCCACCTATTACCTTGACTGTGCCCCCCCTGCCAAAGCCACCCATACCCACATCGAACTTATGGAGAGGCGTCAGATGAAGTGTGCCAGCCTGCCCTAAAGGTAATTTGAATACAACCAGAGAGCCATACTTTACTTCCTGCTCCGACTCAGTACCATCTTCGCCGGTCATTTTTACGCGCAGGATAACCGTCCCCGGGGGTGCATTTCCCACAGTGGAAATAATCGTACCCAAGTTAACGAAGTTCGTAGCGTCTAATGACTGAATGGTCAATAACGGTGTTACACTGGCGGTGGCGCCTAATGAAGCCGTCAGATTATTGCGGTCTAAAGCAACCGTAGTTACGCCTGTAGGCTGAAGACCATTTAGAACCATCATTAGTGCTTGATTTCGAGATGGTGCCTTGGTCAGTACACTACCCGAAGCGATGATTGGCTCGAACCAGGGTAGGAGACCCGGCATTAACCCTGGAAGATCAGCAGGGTAAGCCTTGCTGGCTTGACAAACCGCCAGTAGCATCGCCTGGCAAGCAATTGCTTGCTCGGTTGCCAATTCATCAGATGTCATGGGAATGCTGGTGGGATACAATGCTTTGTTATAGATATAGTCCCGCACGTATTTATCAGAGACGTCTGCTGGTATCCAGCGCAGAATATCATCCACGGAGCAAAGCTTTAGGATTTCCGGAAGGTTTTCGCCTAAGCCGAGCCCAGGGTGGATACTTAATCTCAAGTCTCCAGAAAAAGCCGATGCCACAGTGGTTGCCGACGCACCGACGTCGATCCCCATCACACTCTTATGTGTATTGGCATATTCTTTGCTGATATAGCGAATGGTCCTTCCAAAAGCCGTAGCAGCTGGTAACAAGTGATTGCCAGTCCATAAATCCACTTCTTGAATGCCCCGGATCTGGCGTGAACGCACCAAGCGATAGATTTGAGCCAAAGCCGGCTGTGAGGGTGTCAACTGTTCACTATCATACGATGGGCGCACATTTGGGGCAACGTGTAGATTTACCAAGGTACCGATTGAATCCTGCACTTGTTTCGTCAATACTGAGTTACCCGCATACAGGACTTCAGGTCGTTGTTCCTTGGGCATCAAGTAACATGCCAGGCCAACTGCCTCAAGCAGATCAATTACTGATTTTGTTGCTCCACCCTCAATCCCTCCCGCCACGATGATCAGGTCGGGATGCAATTGTAAGATGCTATCCAAACGAGCAACGGTAGCATGCCCATCGTTCATACTCATGGTCTCCACAACCTGCGCATAGGTGGTGGAAGCCAGGTTTTTTGCGCTCTCAGCCGAAACATCTTCCAACAATCCGATCGCGACTACTTTAAGTGGAGGCCCCACGGAAACAGTTGCTACGCATGCATCGATACCAGACCCGTTGGGTTGGGAAGGGACGATTAATTGCCCATCCGCATTAAAGAAGACCCTGCCCGTGATATCGTGCAGTTGGTCAAGGGCAGCCTTCACGCCCACACTGACGTCATTAATTGGAGAGCCCATCGTTGTAGGAACACTACCCTGCCCTAAGAAGCGATAATGTCCTTCGACCACATCGAAAAGAATCACCCGCGTGGAAACAGTACCGATTTCTATTGCAAGGACTGAGTCAGCGTCAATAAGTGAAGTCGCCATATCAGTTTATTATCCGATGAAACGGAGAATGGTATCCCAAAGAAAATGAATTCGATCGATCAATGCTGAGAGTGCAGCCAGATATACACCGCTGAACACTACACCCAAGGTGACAACGATGAACCCCTGCCCAACCGTGGATAAATATTCCATGACTACCGAGCGCTGGACTGGCACACCCTCCTTTTGACGCTTTACACCAAATTGAAAGTAAATAAGTGTGGTTACTGTACCCACCAGGACGATCAGCCCATTGATGAACCATCCGACCAACTTGCTTCCTTCTGGGGCTGCTTGATGACTAAACAAATTTACCGTGGCTCCAACCTGGGGGAAAATCGTCCCTCGCACGGCTCCTATAATCACCGTGGCTGCGCCAATACCGGTCAGAAAAGCCAGGACGGGTGTTCCATAACGCGATAAGCGCGGGGATAACTTGGTCATCATCCAAATTCCTAAAATGACCGCCGGTACCACCTGGAGGGCGTAGGTGAGCATCCCCTCCGTTTTCCCTGCAGTAAAAACCTGTATTAACGGCACGAGCACCTGATGCCAGATCACGTTATAAAGGATCAGGATAGCTGCGTACCCAGAGGCGACACCGATAAAGATATGGATCGCCAGCCTAAATAGAAAATTATCACCAATGATATAGCTGAGCACCATAACCGTCAGCAGGAAGCCGATGATTACTCCGATTGGGTCTGCCAGCTGGCTGATTTGCTCCAACATGGTTGCTCCTAGTTTTCCTTCCTCTTATTCATAGCAAGCATCTTAACCACCCCACCCGCGATACTACCGATGATTATGATCAAAATCGAAATCGTCACACCCACGCTATAAGCATCCCAGACACCATTTTGCTGGATATTGCCGACTGTACGGCCGTAGGCTACTCCCCCGGCGAGGCCGGCGATCATACCCTGAACTTGTTTTGGTGATGCTTCATAATACGGGAGGATTAAAGGTTCAGCCTGGGAGCTGGTTACGATTAGCAACGGTGTGTCACCCAACCTTGTACCAATTTGCTCTATCCATATGCGGGCTGTGTCGGGGTCATTCGTCATAACGATCACAGCGCTGAAGTCACTGACGGTCGAAATTGCATTCAATGGAGCCCCTGCCCACACATTGTATTCACTCAATGAATAAGGTAATATACTCCTCGGGGAGATAGCCAAACCTAACAAACCCATCGTTCCACCGGGAATATATCCAAGATCAGCCACATACGGATAAGACCCGGTATTCCCATCCATATGTGAATAAACATCCTTGATGATACTCTCTGCCAAGGGTGGACCAGAGGGGGTCGTCGCGACTAAAGTCAAATATATTTTTTTATTTACCAGCTGGGTGATTACATTGGCTATGGCGACATTCATTTCACCTGAAAAGCCGGCTTCATAATCAAATGCCATCAAGACGGGTGCCCCTGGAGGTAACATCTGGATCTGTTGGGTGAAATCTACCACGCCAGGAATATTGCCAGGCTGAGGGGTTGAGCTTTGCTGGCTCTTGGAGATGATCATCCAGATCATCGGCAGTAATAATGCCAGTGCAACGATTAAGCGGAAGATATTTTGGGATGTGATTACAGTTTTAGATGGTAATGGCGTCGGCTTCTCTTCATCAGCTAATAATTCCTGCATCATCTCGACGCGCCCTTGCTGTTCTTCAGTAACCCGCAATTTTATGGAGTAAGTGGGTGGTTTTCGCGCTCGAATAGCTGATGGGCGAGCTGAAATAACGCCGCGTAGACCCGCCAAAGGTCCTGCTGTGACAATATCCGCGCTCGAGACATCCTCGACAGGTCCGGTTGGAGAAACCGCATCTGCCGGGCGGAGAGCTTCCAACCAGGTTGGAAGCTCAGCTGGAGCAATCGAAGGTTCCTCTGGCTTGGAACTCGGCGGAGTTGCTTCAGGGATTGACCTGGTGAGCCAATCTGGGGGCAGTGGCTGTTGCTCTTCTTTTTCCTCGGGGGTCTCACTGGAGGCAATTTCCTTTTGTTGTTCCAATTCACCCGGAATAACCGTGCCTTCCATTTTTATCGTTGAAGAAGCCTCCAGGTTGGTTAACCAGTCTGGTTTTTCTGCTGGCAAGGCTTCTGGAGGCTGTTCTGCTTCAGTTGGCTCCTCCATGCCCGCCTCGAACGGCCCAACATTCTCCAGCAATGGCTCAGGTAACGATTCTTCTGGAGAGGTTTCCAGAGCAGGTTCACCTGCACCGGCTTCAGCAAGCAGGCTCGCCAGCCACTCATCATCGATGGCAGGACTTGGGATGCTTGGAGGAGGCGAAGGTGGGTTTATCAATGAATCTATCTGTTCTGAAAGCTGATCGGGGGTAAGTTCAACAGGTTCATTCGCGGGTATCTCGCCCTCGAGTTTATCAGCCCCGCTACCTTCCAGAAAACTGGCTTCGGTCGCTTTTAACCAATCGGGAATCGTCTGGTCCAAATTTGATGCGGGTTCCGGTGCTGAGGGTTCATTTTCCTCTTCAGCCGGTAAACTCGAAGTAGGTACAGGCTGGTCTGATTTATTCTCATCATCTGATGGAACAATAAACCCAGCTGTTTTCAAGGGTGCCTGGCAGTACAGGCACTCATCCAGTTCGGGTGGATTGGGCTTGCCGCATAATGGACAGATAATATCGGTCATTTTCTATCCACCATATGGGCGATCGACACCCATCAGAATCCGTAAACCTGTAGCAACGGTTCCCAGTGCAACTCCCAACAAGATCCCGCGTGCGCCTGCTACCGCAGGAACCTGGGCCAGCCAACTCCGCACGACTGCCAAAGGAGCAATCTCACCGATGAAGAAAAGCGGGACCGACCCCAATAAAACGATTAATACAGTTCCCACGAACAAAATAGTGTTCCATTTGGGGCGGCGGGAAAGCAAACGCGCAACCGCATACACCAAAACAATTGCTAAAACCGCGAGCAAGCTGATCTCGACAGGCACCTGAAAAGTATTAAACATCCACAATGTGAGGCCGCCAGTCGGGCTGCTGATGCCGGCGAAGATCATGGTGACGACTAAGGAGATCAACAAAACGATACTATAAATGCTGTCCGGTCCTTCGCTGCCCATCCTCTTCCAATGGACCATCGCCAGGTTGAAGAGGCCCAAAAGTAAGGCAAATGCAGCCAAAATAATTGCCCAACCAATCAGCACGGATTGAATATCCTCAAATACCCCTTTGAAAAAATATCCCAATATAACCAATACCCCAGAGGCAATGGCAATAATGGCATTCGTAACAGGTAGGATTTTCTTCACGACAAGATCCCCAATAGCTTTAAGATCGCCCCAATAACGATGACAACCACCAATACCCATCGCACGATGTCTTGCATACGCAGACTGGCATTATGAGCAGCACCTGCACCAAGATATGCCCCGGCAGCATAAAGTTCTTCACCCAGCAAGGGTTCATCAGAGCTGGCATATAAAACTGCCTGACCAGGGATGCTGTCACTACCAGCCACAGTTAGAGATCGGCTGCGTTCGCCAGCTTCGGTCAGTAAGGCAATCTCAGCTCCAAAATGACCTGCCAGGATATTGGCAGAAACGTACTCATCGCGAATGGTTGGCAAGGCACCGACGGCATATGCCATGGGGGTAAAACCGGTCATACGTGCATTCGTAGCATCATAGCGTTGTTCAGTAGCCAGGCTGCGGTAGGTGCTTTGTAAAGTATCTTGACTGAGGATAGTTAACAAGCCATCACCAGAGGTGGTCACGGGTGGCCGGTCACTATTCGATGCATCACGTGCACAACGGTCAAGGATGGTAAGACCGATCAATGCCGAACCACCCTGTAAATCATTGATACTCCCGCGTCCCAGTGAGATATGAAGCCGTTTGCCGGCTTCCACAGCCAAATCGAGCTCGCGTTTAAAGTGGCTGAATGCCTGAATGCCACGCAGGTTGATTTTTTCATGAGTCTGAACAATAAAGAGGTAGAATAATATCAGCCCCAAGCATAATAGGATAAACAATAAGACCAAGAAATTGTCGAGTAAACTAAGCGCTTGGTCCACTGGTAGGCGCCTCCCTTAAGAAGGAAATAAATTCCCGCCGGTCAATTGGGTTTTCAAGAACCTGAGCAAATGCGTGGATGGAACGCGAAGATACCGCACCAGAAAGTAAGGGTTGACTGAGATACAACACTTGAGCCATCAATACAGTAAGAGAGCCAGCCGTCTCAAGGAGAGAAGCCACTCCATTTTTTATTCCCCAGCGTTGTAATGTACTCGCCCAAACACTCCAAATATGCTGGTTCTGATCCATGTTTAAAGTATAGCACAAAAATGTGGCGCATTTTTATAGCTTAGGATTTCTACATCCATGAGCAAAATCTCCCGGCTAAATGAAATATGACAGGGGACAGGTGATTTTTATGCCATATATAACTGTCTCTTTCACAGCTGTACGACTAAACTAGTAAGTTAGTCTATTAATTGATTTTTAATCTCAAACGCATTTTGCGTAATCCACATATGGACACGGAGTGTTGTTAATGAAAAAACAAACTGCCAATATCGATGGCAATGAAGCTACTGCTTATGTTGCCCACAAGCTAAGCGAGGTGATTGCGATCTACCCAATCACCCCTTCATCCACCATGGGGGAGTTCGCTGATGAATGGTCAGCAAAAAAGCGCCCGAACCTATGGGGAACGATCCCCCTGGTGATTGAGATGCAATCGGAGGGCGGTGCGGCAGGTGCTGTGCACGGCGCATTGCAGGCTGGTGCGCTCAGCACCACTTTTACCGCCTCGCAGGGATTGCTGCTCATGATCCCCAATATGTACAAGATTGCAGGTGAGCTGACTTCTACGGTGTTCCACGTTTCGGCGCGTTCACTGGCAGTACACGCTCTTTCGATCTTCGGTGACCATTCAGACGTCATGGCAACCCGTTCCACCGGCTTTGCCCTGCTGGCATCCTGCTCTGTACAGGAAGCGCACGACTTTGCTCTGATTGCTGAAGCTGCTACTTTGGAAGCTCGTGTACCCTTCCTGCATTTCTTCGATGGTTTCCGCACCTCAGCCGAAGTCAACAAAATCGAGCTGCTAAGTGATGATGAGATTCGCGGGATGATCTCAGACGAGCTGGTCCAGGCTCACCGGGCACGTGCCCTTTCACCTGACCATCCCGTTATACGCGGCACAGCGCAGAATCCCGATGTATATTTCCAAGGCCGCGAGACGGTCAACCCCTTCTACGCAGCATGTCCGGGGATTGTCCAAAAAGCCATGGATAAATTTGCCTCCACGGTCGGACGAAAATACAACCTGTTTGATTATCAGGGTGCACCTGATGCTGAACGGGTGATCATCATGATGTGCTCAGGCGCGGAGACCGCTGGTGAAACTGCCCTGTACTTGAATGAGCATGGCGAAAAAGTCGCAGTGATCAAAGTGCGCCTGTATAGGCCTTTTTCGAGCGAGCACCTGCTTAATGCGCTACCCAAGACGGTAAAGACTGTGGCTGTCCTTGACCGAACCAAGGAACCCGGCGCACCTGGCGAGCCGCTCTATATGGATGTAGTTAATGCCATTTTTGAAGGCGGCCGGCAGATTAAAGTGATCGGTGGGCGTTACGGTCTATCCTCCAAAGAATTTACCCCCGCGATGGCTAAGGGTGTCTTTGACGAGATGAGCAAGTCCCAGCCGAAAAACCACTTCACGGTAGGCATCAACGACGATGTCTCCCACACCAGTTTGGAATATGACTCCAATTTCAATATTGAGACAGCCGAAATAACCCGCGCGGTATTCTGGGGATTGGGTGCGGATGGCACAGTGGGAGCCAATAAAAACTCCATCAAGATCATCGGTGAAGAGACCGACAACTACGCCCAGGGCTACTTTGTATATGACTCGAAGAAATCGGGCGGCAATACTATCTCGCATTTACGCTTTGGTCCCAAGCCAATTCGCGCTCCGTACTTGATCACCCACGCTCAGTTTGTCGGCTGCCACCAGTTTAACTTCCTCGAGCGCTTCGACGTGCTCAGGTTTGCCATGCAGGGAGGTGTCTTCCTGCTAAACAGCCTCTACGGACCCGAAGAAGTATGGGATTATCTGCCGCGGGAGGCACAGGAAGTCATTCTAAAGAAAAAACTGCGCTTCTTTGTCATCAACGCACACGAAGTAGCCAAAAATACCGGCATGGGTGTACGCATCAATACCATCATGCAGACTTGTTTCTTCGCCATCAGTGGTGTGCTGCCGCGGGATGAAGCCATTGTTGAGATCAAGAAAAGCATCAAGAAGACCTATTGGAAACGCGGCGAAGCAGTGATCAACAAGAACTACGAAGCCGTCGATCAGACCCTGGCGAACCTGCATGAAGTGAAGGTTCCAGGAACAGTCACGAGCACCATTAAACGTCGCCCGCAGGTGCCAGAAAAAGCCCCCGCGTTCGTCAAGGATGTATTGGGTAAGATCATTGGATTGGAAGGCGACGATTTACCCGTAAGTGCTTTCCCCGTGGATGGTACTTACCCCCTTGGCACAACCCAATGGGAAAAACGCAACATCTCACTCGAGGTGCCCGAATGGGTGCCCGACCTGTGTATCCAGTGCGGCAAATGCGTTTTCGTCTGTCCACATGCGGTTATCCGTGCGAAACTCTATGAGCCGCAATACCTGGATAAGGCTCCTGCCACCTTCAAGTCGATGGATGCCAAGTTTAAAGAATTCCCCAACACGAAATACTCCGTTCAGATTTCAGCCGAAGATTGCACCGGCTGTGCACTGTGTGTGGAAACCTGCCCGGCCAAGGACAAGACCCAGGTTGGGCGAAAAGCTCTCAATCTGGTTGAGCAGCTGCCGATCGTTGAGAATGAGCGTGATAATTGGGAATTCTTCCAGACGCTACCCATCACTGAGCGCTCGCTGGTCAATCTACGCACTCTCAAGAATACCCAGTTGTTGGAACCCTTATTTGAGTTCTCACTGGCATGCACGGGGTGCGGCGAAACACCTTACGTCAAGCTGCTCACCCAACTGTTCGGTGACCGCTTGATGGTGGCTAACGCCACTGGATGCTCCTCAATTTATGGCGGCAACCTGCCCACCACCCCCTGGGCACTCAACCAAGATGGCCGTGGTCCAGCCTGGTCAAACTCACTTTTCGAAGATAACGCTGAGTTTGGCCTTGGCTTCCGCCTGACTCTTGATAAACAGAATGAATATGCTTGCGAGCTGCTGCCTCAATTAGCAAACCTGGTTGGCGAGCCATTGGTGACTGGCCTGCTCGCGGCTGATCAAAGCACCGAAACGGGTGTAAAAGAGCAGCGCGAGCGGGTGGCAATCCTCAAATCACGCCTTGCAGGCGTGAAAGACCCCAGAGCACGCGATATGCTCAGCCTGGCGGATTTATTGGTACGTAAGAGCGTCTGGATCCTGGGCGGCGATGGTTGGGCATATGATATCGGTTATGGTGGACTGGACCACGTGCTGGCAATGGGACGCAACGTGAACGTGTTGGTGTTGGACACCGAAGTTTATTCCAACACCGGTGGACAATCTTCCAAGGCTACCCCGCGTGCAGCAGTAGCCAAGTTTGCATCTAATGGCAAGGGAATGCCCAAGAAGGACCTGGGATTGATTGCCATGTCTTACGGGTATGTGTACGTAGCCCGCGTGGCGATGGGTGCCAGTGATCAACAGACCCTGAATTCCTTCCTTGAAGCTGATGCCCATGAAGGACCATCCCTGATCATCGCGTATAGTCACTGCATCAACCATGGCATTGATATGCGCAAGGGATTGGAACAACAAAAGCTGGCAGTCCAATCTGGATACTGGCCGCTTTATCGCTATAACCCAAAGCTGGTCGATGAGGGCAAAAACCCGCTAACCATCGACTCTAAGGATCCATCCATCCCCTTAGAACAGTATGCGTATAATGAAACCCGCTACACCATGCTGGTGAAAAGCGATGAGCAACGTGCCGAGATGCTGCTAAAACAAGCTGCGAAGGATGTTAAAGCCCGCTGGGAGCTTTATAAGCAGATGGCTGCCATGCATTACGGGAATAATGACGGGAACGAATAAACTAGGGAGAATAAGGAGAATAACCATGGTCGACCTCACAACTACGTACCTCGGGCTTAAGCTCAAAAATCCACTGGTGGCATCACCCTCCCCACTTGCAGAAAAAGTCGAGAACGTTATCAAAATGGAGGCAGCCGGCATTTCGGCGATCGTGATGTACTCACTGTTCGAAGAACAGATCATCCACGAGAGCCTGGAGCTGGATCATTTCCTGAACCGGGGGACCGAATCCTTCGCCGAAGCGTTGACTTACTTCCCAGATATCGGCAGGTACAGTCTGGCGCCCGAAAAATATATCCACGCATTGGAGAAGACCAAGCTTGCGGTCAGTATCCCCGTGATGGGCAGCCTGAACGGCGTTTCCACAGGTGGGTGGATCGAATATGCCCGTAAGATCCAGGATGCGGGGGCGGATGGGTTGGAACTCAACCTGTATTATTTGCCAGTCGATCCCAGCCTCACCAGCAGCCAGCTGGAGGATAATTACGTCCAGCTGGTGAGTGAGATCCGGGCTAAAGTGAACATCCCCCTGGCGATCAAGCTGGCTCCCTACTTTACCGCCCTGCCCAACTTTGCCAGCCGCCTGGTGGATGCAGGTGCAAACGGCCTTGTGCTCTTCAACCGTTTCTACCAGCCCGACTTCGACCTGGAAACCCTGGAAGTAGTGCCCAACCTGGTGCTGAGCAATTCAGACGAGCTGCGCCTGCCCTTGCGCTGGATTGCCATCCTGTATGGCAAGGTAAAAGCTGACCTTGCCCTGACGAGTGGGATTCATACCCCCCAGGATGCCATCAAAGCCATGATGGCAGGTGCCAACGTCGCCATGACCACCTCCGCACTGCTTAAACGCGGGACTGTGGCCATTCAGCAAATCCTGACCGGGATGGAAGAGTGGATGGTAGCGCATGAGTATGAATCAGTTCAACAAATGCGCGGCAGTATGAGCCAGGGTGCAGTGATGGATCCAGCAGCCTTCGAACGTGCTAATTATATGAAGGTACTCAACTCATTCAACCCCCAATTAATCTAAACTATCGGTAGTTTGATTAAAATACAAGAGCGGGCGCACAGCGTCCGCACTTGTATTAACGATAATGGCAAAGGTTGCAGGTTATTTGAATTCAGGTTCCTGGTCGTGCATCACCCTGTGACGGTATACGATACGGCCGCGGGTGAGGTCATAGGGCGACATTTCCACCCGCACTCTATCTCCCAACAGGATGCGAATATAATACTTGCGCATCTTCCCTGAGAGATAAGCCAAAACTTCATGTCCCGTCTCCAGGCGTACCTTAAATTGCGTCCCGGGCAAGGCTTCAATGACCACGCCTTCAACGACAATTTTATCTTCTTCTTTCGCCATGCAAACCTCCTGACAATTAGGCTTGTGGCCAGATTAAGCCAACAAAGCCTCTAAGCTCGAACGAGCTTATTCCATCTCTGGTCGTTCCTTTCGCCTGATCCGGCGAATGGCCTTCTTTTTTTGAATGCGGCGTAACTCACTTTTCGAAACGAACCAGCGCTTGCGGCGCACAGTGCTCAAAATACCGCTTTTAGCAACCTTCTTGCGAAATCGTTTGAGCAACGCGTCTTGCGACTCGTTCGGGCGTAGATTTACCGTGGTCAATTTCCTCACCTCCTTGCGCTTTAAAAATCCTGTTCACCGGGTATTGGGACAGAAAAACCCGGCTGACGTTCACGCTCTCAGCCGAGCCAGGTATTGAATGCACTCCTGTGTTCAGTCTTCGATAATAGTCTTTGTCCACCATCCATCCAAAGAGCGATTTCTTACCGTCCCAGCGATTTTAATCGAACTATGGGTTTCTGTCAATTTTAATGAACAGATTCATGGGTACCTTTGGGAATCACATTCCACGTGTCTATTTCCTGCCCTAATCGCCCCAGCATATCGAACAGATCACCCTCACGACCGCAGTGGTGAGAGTGCGAAAGTCAGCGTCAATTTGAGTTTTACGGTTTCCACAAATCAGTAAGTCTCTTCCGTCCAGCTTCGATTGCCTGAGTTTCTAGATTTTTTTTCATTTTCGACCATGGTGTCCGATCGAGCATTTGCGGCATGGGTAAGGCTTCTGCATCGGTGAAATATGCCAGTGCCCGCAAGGCGCTGACCGGGAAACTATGGACTTGGGCGTGAGTGCAGTTTACTCACGGAGGCCATTGCATCACCTTTTCAAAAGGAGCTGGGTTCCATTTACGCACCCCCAGTAATTTCCGCCAATAATTGAGTGTATCCGGTCTCAGCCAACGTGCGCCATGCTCACGCAGGAAGCACCGGATGCGTTCGCGCCTGTAAACCTGGAACAACCAGCGTATCTCATTCCAGTTACCAAATTCCAAGGTGCGCTGGATGATTAAATTAGCATCCCGGCGTAATCGCAAAACCTCCAGATCATATTCCTAAAAATAGGGTCTTAGTGAGATTGGAATTGGCAAAGATTGTTCTCGCATAGTTTAATTGTAACATCAGGGG
>CAVRYZ010000006.1:0-78415 GCA_963725685.1 uncultured Chloroflexia bacterium | reverse complement strand
CCGACAAAACAAAGGATGGGCTGCTTGGATCGCTTGGGTTTCAGGCTCCTCACTGCTATATATTCGAGGATGCGGTCTTTAGCCTTTGGTAATCCGTAATGATAGGTCTCAAGCGTCTTTGCCGCATGGTTGACATCCAGGTTGTCTTCGGTCATATTTGTCCAAGGAAGGTCCAGGATCCAATCGACATACGTGCGGATAATGCCCACTTCTGGTGACATGGGCGGCATCTGGTTCAAGCGATCGATCTCTTTCAATGCCCGCAGCATAACTTCTTCAGGTAAACTGATGCCTTCCACGCGCTTGCGCAGATCGGAAATTTCACGCACCCAGGGGTCCGATTCGCCCAGCTCAGATTGGATGATGCGCAGCTGTTCACGCAGGTAAAACTCACGCTGGGTCCGGTCGACCTCGCTTTGAGCCTTGGTATGGATCTGGTCTTCCAGCTCGAGCACATCCGCTTCCTGTGCCAATACACCTACTACATATTTCAACCGCTCGGAGGGGTTGAGCATTTGCAGGATTTTTAATCGTTCCACCAGGGGCGGGGAGATGGTAGTGACGATCATGTCTGCCAACCAGCCGGGTTCATCGATATTCAACGCATACAAATAGGCTTCATCCGGCAGGCTGCGATTCAGCTGCACGCACTTTTGGAACAGCTCAAGGGCTGTGCGCATGGTGGCATCAATTTCACGGTCTAAATGCTTGGTTTCATACAAAGGGCGTGCCTTTGCGACTAAAAATGGCTCATGTTGGGTAAATTCGACCACCTCCAACCTTCGTCGTCCCTGAGCAAGGGCTGAGCTCGAGCCATCCGGCATACTCACCAATCGACCGACTGCTACCTCGACGCCCGTGGTCAGAAAATCACCAATTTTTGGATTATCAACGGCTGAATCACGCTGCGTGAGCGCAATCAGCGTGTGGTTATCCATTTGGGCTTCTTCAATCGCGAGCAAAGAGGCTTCACGCCCGACAAAAACCGGTGCAACCATGTGCGGATAAATCACCAGATCCCGTAAAGGTAACACCGGGCATTCGATCAACCCATCCGCATCCGTGACCGCATCTGGCACTTTATACAGCTCTTCTGTTCGACGATGGACGGCTTCGCCGAAATCATCGTCCTCGTCGTGATAATACCAATCGCTTTCCTTCATCAATATCTCCTGATATCTGCTTTCTTTTCCCAGTATTTTCGTGCTTCTGCTACGACGAATATGCTGCCGGTTACCAGCACTAACCCATCCCTCCCCACCAGCTGTAATGCTTTTTCGACTGCCTGGGGGATATCTTCAATACAATCAATTTGATGCCCGAAGCTCTGTGCCATTTCAACTAATTTATCAGGTTCAATCGCCCGTGGGTGAAAAGACTTGACTGCAATCAGCTCCTTTACAATGGGCATCAGCTCAGTAAACATACCCTGGATGTCTTTGTCCTCGGAAGCACCAAAAACCAGGATTACTGGTTTGCCTGGATAATATTCTTCTATCGTAAGGCGTAATTTAAGGGCTGAATCACGGTTATGGGCGCAATCCAACACTACTGGAGGTGTCTTTTGGACGATCTCAAAACGCCCCGGCCAAAAAGCCTCGGCAAATCCACGCTTAATCGCCCCTCGATCTACCTTCAAACCAGTGCGGTCAAAAATTTCGAGAATGGCATAGGCTGTAGCTGCATTCGCCGCCTGATGTGCGCCTAAAAATGGGATTGATACGATCGATCCATCATTCGGACTTTCGTCACGCAGCCAAATCCTGAGGGTTTGTCCTTCCAAAGAATGCGATATTTCCTCATATAAGATATCACGACCAACCTGAACCAAAGGTGCACCGCGTTCATGGGCGGTATGTGCAATCACTTTCCGAGCCTCTTCATCCTGTGGGGAAACTACAACCGTTTTACCTGCTTTTATAATCCCTGCTTTTTCTCCAGCGATTTGCGTTAACGTATCGCCTAATAACAATGTATGGTCATATGAAATTGACGTGATAGCGCTTACGATTGGATTCACCACGTTGGTGGCATCCAGACGCCCACCCAAACCCACCTCAATAACGGCTGCATCAACTTTTTCATGCTCAAAATATAAAAACGCAAGGGCTGTGGTGATCTCGAAAGTTGTCAGTTCAGGGATGGCAGCTACGTGAGGTTTGATTATTTCAACCATTCTTGTAAGATCGGCATGCGGGATGAACTCCCCATTGATCTGGATGCGTTCAGCATAGTCATCCAGATGCGGGGAGGTATACAGGCCTACTTTGTAACCAGCCTCCTGTAAGGCGCAGGCACATAATATACAAACCGATCCCTTACCTTTGGTACCAGCGACGTGAATGCTCGGATACTCACCAGCTGGATTACCCAAAGATAGCATTAATTCCTCCATGCGCTCCAGCTTGAACCTGGCTGGTGAGTATGTAACTGCTTTTTGTAAGCTGAAATCTACATAGCTGTATAGATATTCCAGCGCATCCTTATAAGCATCTTCAACATTTTTCATAGTTCAAGGATTGTAACCCTTAGGTTGCCTATATGGAAGAGGAAATTACGACTGGATCATGCATACCTGTAAAATTTGCTAGAAATCTGTTCATGGTAGAATAGCCGCGTGTTATTTAAAGCCATCAAAGTTATATTCAGGTTTATAAAAATCGCCATTATATTGGGATTGGCGGTATTGATTCTTCCGCGCCTGGTAACCGGTTTGTATGCATTCCAACGTACGTATACTTCGAATACCATCCCAGCTGCCCCAGCGGCGATTGTTTTTGGGGCTGGTCTGTGGCGGGATGGGACACCCACCACGGTGTTAAGGGACCGGATCAGTACTGCAGCTGAGCTATACTTCTCGGGCAAGGTGCAAAAAATACTAATGAGTGGCGATAACAGCTACCTGGATTACAACGAACCGGGAGCTATGCGGGAATATGCCCTCAGCCTGGGAGTACCCGAGACCGCCATCGTTCTGGATTATGCCGGTAGGCGTACTTATGACACATGTTACCGGGCGCGTGCCATCTTCGGCTTACAGGAGGTGATCCTGGTCACGCAAAGTTTTCACCTGCCACGCGCTCTGTACACCTGCAACCTGCTCGGTTTGAAAGCAGTTGGCATAGCCTCAGACCTGCGTGAATATAATCGGGGATCATTGCTTTATTGGAACCTGAGGGAGCTTCCGGCAACCTTAACCGCCCTCTTGGATGTACATATTTTGCGTCCGGTACCGATTTTAGGCCAGGCTGAACCCATCTTTCCCGATGACAGCCAGTGAATTTAGAAGCCCAAAATACACAAAAGGCAAAGCTTACAAAAGGACAAATTATGGACCGAATAGAAGCCTTACAAATCGTGCATGACTACGTTAAAAATGAGAATCTGGTTAGGCATATGCTGGCAGTGGAAGCAGCCATGCGTTTTTATGCGGCTAAATTGGGAGAAGACCAAGACATCTGGGGCATCACTGGCATCCTGCATGACTTCGATTGGGAGATCCACCCCACATTAGAAGAACATCCCCTTGCAGGAGCTCCGATCCTGCGTGAGCGCGGCGTGCCCGAAGAAATTGTGCGGGCAATCTTGAGTCATGCCGACCATACCGGCATCGCCAGGTTAACCCCCATGGAAAAAGCACTCTATGCGTGTGATGAAGTCACCGGCTTGATTACTGCCGTCGCTCTGGTCCGCCCGTCGCGCGCTTTATATGATCTCGAAGCCTCATCGGTTAAGAAAAAGTGGAAGGACAAGACCTTTGCTGCGGGTGCCAACCGGGAGGAGATTGCCAAGGCTACCCAGGAATTCGGTCTTGAGCTGTGGGAGCATGTGGGGAACGTCATCCTGGCCATGCGGACGGTAGCGCCTGAGCTCGGGTTGGCGGGGTGATAAACGTTCAAACGTTGGAAAGTTGGAACGCTGGCAGGTTTACACATGGGCATGTTCACAGGTTGACAAGTTGACACGTTGGCACGTTAGCACGTTGACAAGTTGACACGTAGGAACGTTGGCAGGTTGGCAGGTTTACTATACGCTGGGTTGCGCACGAAAAATCGGTATGCTCAATCGAACAAAAATCCCCAAACCATCTGCTCCTAATCTACCTGGCGCCATTATGGCAGTCATCTCAATGGCGAACCCATTCAAGAGATTCTTACCCATGGCACAGACTAAAAAGCGTTATCAACCCTTGAAAAAGGGGACATCTCTACTTTGCCTTGACAATAAGGGACAAGCCATTGACAAATTACAAACAGGATATTATACTATGCGAAATTGACTATACGAACAAACTATGCGCACTTGAATGTGAGGAACCCATGAGCCCAGATACTAAAATCCCTTCCCATATCACTGCCCGCACATCCTTGATTCCGGCAATTAATTCCTGGCGGATTTACTTGAATGACCAGGGGAAGTCGCCCCACACGGTCAAGGCATTTGTGGCGGATATGCTGCTGCTGGCCAGTTTTCTACCCCCCGACCGCCCACTGGGAGCCATTACCACCAATGAACTGAATAACTTCCTGGACTGGATGCAGAAATCTCGCGGGGTGCCTTGCAGCCCCAAAACCCTCGCCCGTCGCATCACTTCAATAAAAGCATTTTTCAGGTGGCTGACCCAGTATGGGGTGATCCTGCTGGACCCGGGCGAAAAAGTGCTGCAGCAGTCGGTGATCAGCCCGTTACCCCAGGTGCTCACGGAAGATGAAACCCAATCCGTGCTCGAAGTGGCGCGTAAACATCGCAACGCCCAGCAGCCGGATGCACGCTACTTCACATTGCTAGACTTGCTGTTGGAAACCGGGATCAAGAAAAGTGAATGCCTTGCGCTCAGTGCCAACCACATCGATCTGGATGCGCCGGGAGGTCCGTTCCTGTTCGTGCGCTATGCCAGCCCACAACACCGTTATAAAGAACGCAAGATTTCTATCTCCGAGGATTGGATCCAGGCATATGATGAGTATAAAGGTCAGTACCAGGCCGGAGATCGCCTTTTCCCATGGTCACAGCGCCGGTTGGAATACCTGCTGGAGGATCTCGGTGAAGAAGCAGGCTTATCCAAACATCTCTCATTTGAAATGTGCCGCTGGACCTGTGCCCTGAATGATCTCCGATCGGGGATGGAATCCAATAAAGTACGCCAAAAAATGGGCCTATCCAAGATCCAGTGGCGTGAAGTAAGACTGAAGTTGCAAAAACTAGGTGCTGGTGATCTTGCTCAAGAATAAGTGAACCACCAGCCGACTGCCTGGCTTTACCTGTACCAGGTGGCTTTGGCGATAACCGGGGATCCATAAAATATCTGCGCCAGAGCAGACCAGCGGCCACGAGCGGCGTGCCCTTCTGGGCAGCTTGAGATTGATCATCAGATCAGAGACTTTCATCGAATGGCCATTCATCCCTAGCGGTTTGAATCGATCACCGGATTTGCGGCAGCGAACGACCATCGGCATGCTGATTTCTCCGGCATCCAACCATGCTTGGTTATTATCCACGTTGGTATTACTTAATTGAAATGCCAGAACCGGGTCAGGTGCTTCCTCGGCATGCAGCTCCCAACCGTTAGCTAAATACAGCGTCGAAGGAATTTCAAGAGTATATTGAACCCCGCACTGGACCATCGCATAATCAGATAATGGCAGTGCATCTATCCCATTAGCCAACCAAAATGTATCCCCTTCTTTGATAATGCATAATCCTGCTATCAGATCAACCTGACCGCGCGGTTTAGGTTCCGATAGAAAACCCAAACCTCGTTCAATACAATCAAATTCCACATCCCTTAAACCGGGGAGAAAGCAAGCGATCGCTTTTCTCAAGAGATAGCGCTGGATGGAAGGGGATAATTCCAAGTAACCAGCCAGGTCGATTTCCAGATACCCCGGTCCTTGCCTGCGGAGGGTTCTGTCCCATGCATCGCCAACCAGCTGCTGGATAATCGAGTAATCATCTCGCATGATTATTCCTGCCCGCAGCAAGTTCTCACGAATATTGGGGCTGAACCTTTCGAGGATGGGCAGTAATTCATGTCGCAATCGGTTGCGGAAAAATGTAGTATTCAGGTTACTGTTATCCGATACAAAATCCAGCTCATTTTCAGCCAGGTAGATCAAGATTTCTTCCCGCGAGATAGACAATAATGGACGGACAAGGGGGATATGTTCGCTCCATGGATTTGGCAACAAAAAGTAATCCATGCCTCGTAAACCACTCAGCCCAGAGCCACGTAATAGATGCATCAGAATGGTTTCGACCTGGTCATCTGCATTATGACCCACCAGGACAGCACTCGCTTGGATCTTCTCAGCCTGTTCAAAGAGATAGCGATAACGTAATATCCGGGCAGATTCTTCAATAGAAATCGAATGATTCCCGGCAAAAGACTTCACATCCATGTGGCACGCAATAAAATCAATCCCCAATTGGGCTGCATATTGCTTAACGATTTGCTCTTCCTGATCTGCTTCGGGACGCAAGGCGTGATTGACGTGGGCAGCAGTGATTGGGTATCCCAACTTGTGCACACTGTGAAGCAGGGTCAGGCTATCGGGTCCACCTGACACACCCACCAGCAGTAAATTATCCCTGGTCAGCAAACAATCGCGTTGTAGAATACTATCAATTTTGTCAAGCATCTTAAAATAAATTATAGCGTATAATGAATTATCACTGTTTTATATTGCAGGATGATAATATTATTGGGATATTTGTTGAAATTTTTCAATCGTAGGGAGTAAGCCTCATGCTGGAAAAAATCCTCGTCGTCGATGATGATCTGGATACTTTACGTTTGGTTGGGTTGATGTTACAACACCAGGGGTATCGTATCAATGCAGCCAATAGTGGGATCCAGGCCATCGCAATGGCTCAGACCGATAAACCAGATTTAATCCTGCTCGATATCATGATGCCCGATATGGATGGCTATGAGGTAGCACGTAAGTTGCGATCTGATCCAGCTACCAATCCAATTCCCATCATCATGTTCACCGCCAAGACCCAGGTGGACGATAAAGTGGAAGGATTTGAAGCCGGGGCAGACGACTACCTCACCAAACCCACCCAGCCGCGAGAGTTGTTTGCCCATGTCAAGGCCGTGATTGCGCGCGGGAAAAAACCCAGCATGCCTGTTCCACCTCCACCGACTTCAAGAAATCGCGGGTACGTAACTGGGGTATTGGGGGTAAAAGGCGGCCTGGGTATCTCTACACTGGCAATGAATTTAGGGATTAGCCTGCAGGATCGCAGCAAAAAGAATGTAATTATTGCAGAATTTCGTCCCGGCTTTGGAAGTATGGGGTTAGATCTCGGATTTCTGAATCCTGAAGGTTTAAGCCGCTTGTTAGAAGCTTCACCTGAAGACATCAATCAAACCTCCATCGATAGTGAGCTTTACCTTCACAAATCAGGCGTGAGGCTATTGGTAGCCTCGTATAATCCTGCGGATGCCAAATTTCTCAACGCAGTGGATCATTTTGAAGCGATTTCGCGCTACCTGGCTTACATGGCAGGTCACATTGTGATTGATCTGGGACCTGGAATTCCACCGGTAACAGATCGAATCCTGGCTCATTGCGATGAAATCATTGTCGTCCTGGAGCCCATTCCAAATACCATCCTGCGAACTTTAGCCTTAGTCGATGAACTGGCAAAAAAGGGGTTTGGAGAAGGCAGGGTCAATACAGTCCTATATAATCGCCAACGTACCGAAATGCAGTACACCCTGGCACAAGTCCAAATGGACTACCGGCACCCGATCAGTATCGTCTTTACCGCCGCACCTGAGCTGACTTATCAGTGTTCAAAAGCGAATGTTCCTCTTGTTATGCAGCATCCCGATAATTTAACCTCCCAACAATTCGCCAAGCTGGCTGATAATATTGTCAAACGCGTGCGGGTGAAAGAATGAGCAGTCATTCTGCCGAGATCATCCATAATATTAATCTTGCCTCAAACTTAATCAAACAATCGCATAACACAGTCGTGCTCACTGGCGCGGGTATCTCAACGAATTCCGGGATCCCAGATTTTCGCAGCCCAGGTACAGGTATCTGGACGCAAGTAGAACCCATGCAGGTGGCTTCATTAACTGCATTTCGGCATGATCCTGAGCAATTCTACAATTGGTTCCACCCAATGGCAGTCAAGGTGGTCAATGCCAGGCCGAATCCTGCCCACCTGGCTCTGGTAAGACTTCAAACTGCGGGATATTTATCCACCATCATTACCCAAAATATCGACGGATTGCATTCACGGGCAGGCGCTGCCAATGTGCTCGAAGTGCACGGCACAATGTATACATTGAGCTGCACCAATTGTTACCGCCAAATATCAGCCTCAATCATCATGGATGAATATATCAATCATTGTGCCATACCCCACTGCCAGGTGTGTGGGGGCATCCTGAAACCAGATGTCATTCTTTACGAGGAACAATTACCTGTAAAAACCTGGATAAAAGCTGAAGAAGCTTGTAGGGATTGTGAATTATTTTTGGTGATTGGAACATCCCTGGAGGTCATGCCATCGGCCAAACTACCCGTCCAAGCAATGGACCATGGGGCACATCTGATCATCCTCAACAATGCCGATACTTTTATGGACGTAAGGGCAGATGTAGTCATCCAGGCTGATGTGACCGAGATATTGCCGCAGATTACGGATGAAGTACTAAAGCCGTAGTCAATCGTAGCCCGTAATTGCTGGGGAAGAAATTATCAGGGCTGAAGAAGGACTTTCAGAACCCCTGGCATGGCAGCTTTTACAAAAGCCACCTGGCCTTGTTCCAATGGATAGACCGCCTCGATCAACGGCTCAGGGTTCACCTTGCCTTCTGCCAGTAGTTTTAGGGCTGGCTCGAAGGGTCCGCAGCGCGATCCGATCAGGGTAACTTCATCCACCACAAGCGCTGAAAAGTTCAGCTCCAGGTTCCCAGTATAGGTGCTTTTCAGGATGATCGTCCCGCATGGGCGGATAGATTGCCTGGCTAATGAAAATCCATCTGGTGAGCCAGTCGCTTCGACCACCACAGCATACTTTATATTCCCCAGATCCTGGTCGTTAATTACATGGATGTTCCGTTTTGCCAGCAGCTCACGCGGCTTCCTATGGCGTGCTAACACCTCAAGCTGGCAACCTGTTGACTGTAAGACCTGCGCTACCAGCTGCCCTAACCGCCCTGCCCCAATGACCAACACTCTATCTTCAGGAGTCAGTTGGATTTGCTCAAGAATTTCACAAGATGCTGCCAGGGGCTCGGTAAAAACGGCCGATCGATCGGGAACTTGGTCAGGAACTTGGTGAAGATTAACCAGGGGTAAAACCAGGAATTCAGCGAAAACTCCATTCCAATCATGGATTCCAAGGGTTTTTCGCCTTTCGCAGTGGCGAATGAGGCCTGACCTGCAGGTTTCACACTCACCACAGGCAATATTGATCTCCCCGACTACCCTTTTTCCCACCCAAGATGGAGCACCGGGTGCCTCAACCACCTCCCCGACGAACTCGTGCCCGGGGATACCTGAAAATGGATAATATCCTTTCACCAGCTCAAGGTCGGTGCTGCACACGCCTGCCAATCTAACCTGGATCAAGGCTTCTGTGTCAGTCGGATGAGGTATGGGTACATCGCCTTTATATTTAAGTATTTGATTTTCAAGCCATAAAGCACGCATTGAATTCAATCCCTGATCACCTTGCTCCTCTACGCCCGAATTGACGCTCGAGTAGGTCTACCGAGAGGTGGATCATGGTTGGTCGGCCATGCGGACAGGTGCGAGGAGATTGGCAGGCTTCAAGATCATTCAATAATGCCTTCTGTTCCTCCGCGGAGAGTGCCTGGCCAGCTTTGACAGCTGCCCTTTTACAAACCCGGGCGATGATCCTGGCTTCGGTCTCGGCTTGCAGTGGGGTTTCATCTTCCTCGAAATCTTCTACAATGACAGCCAGGGCTGCACTCGGGTCCATCCCGACTAACAGGGTTGGGATGGAACGCACCAGGAAACTGCCCTTCCCAAAGAGCTCCACTTGAAATCCCAGTCGATTCAGAATGGGAAGCTGTTCTTCGATCAAACGTGCACTGCTGGATGGCAGGTCGACCGTGACCGGCTGCAGCAAAACCTGTGCGGGAATATTACTTCTCACTGAACCATCTTGAGATTGGTTCGTCGCGATCCACATGGCCATAAAACTCTCGAACAACACCCTTTCGTGTGCGGCATGTTGATCAATCAAGTAAAGCCCGTCCGGTCCTTCAGCCACCAGGTAGGCTGAGGCAATCTGGCCGATCAGGCGCAAAAGGGGAACGCCTGCACCTGCCAACCCGGGTTGTTTCATTGGTGTTGAGCTGATAGAGTCGGATTGAGGAAAGCTATCACCGGCAGGAAGTTCTTTCAGATCGGCAGAAATTTTCCAGGCGGGGTCCATTTGGCGCCCAAATTCCTGATGAGCCTGTGAACCGATCCAATGGAGGTTTCCACCTAACGACGGGACGGGGGTGTGTGCCAGCAACGCCCTTCTTACAGCACGTTGAACCCCTCGGAAGATGAGGTCTGCATTTTTAAAACGCACCTCGGCCTTAGTCGGATGGACGTTTACATCCACCATCTCGGGCGGTAATTGCAAGAAAAGGATGGATAAAGGGTATCTGCCAACCATGAGCAATGTGTGATATGCCTGGACTAATGCACTCCCGAGCGCCGGGTCTTGGACGGGCCTCCCATTAACAAAAAAGGTGATCTCCCGTCGGTTCGAGCGAGTGAGGCTGATTGGGCTGATATAACCTGCAACCGATAAATCTTCTTCCTCGGCTAGAACTTCCAACATCTGCCGGGCAACTTCCACCCCGTACAAAGTCGCCAGGATTTCACGCCGGTTCCCATTTCCACTGGTCATCAAGGCAGGTCGATCATCCTGAATCAGGCGAAAATGCACATGCGGATAAGCGAGTGCGTATCGAGTGACCATCTCATCAATGTGCCGGCGCTCAGTAGTGGGATGTTTTA
Organism: uncultured Chloroflexia bacterium; assembly: GCA_963725685.1. GTDB lineage: Bacteria > Chloroflexota > Anaerolineae > Anaerolineales > UBA4823 > FEB-25. Next base: position 67,409 of record CAVRYZ010000006.1, on the reverse strand, counting down.
GGAACTTCAGGCGGGCGGGAACATTATAAAATAGATCCTCAACCGAAACCACCGTACCCACCGGTGTACCTACCGTTTCAAGCCTGCCCACCTTACCAGCTTCTATCCGCAGGCAGCATCCAGTGGATGACCCTGCGACGCGGGATGTAATCGTCAGGTGAGCCACCGACCCGATCGATGCCAGGGCTTCACCCCTGAAACCCAGTGTTTCAATCTTGAACAGATCATCGGCGGAGCTCAGCTTGCTGGTGGCATGGCGTTCGACCGAGAGCAGAATCTCATCGGCGGGGATTCCACATCCATCATCTGCGACTTCCACCAACCGCGTCCCCGCCTCACGCACCTGGATGGTGATTTGTTTAGCTCCCGCATCCAGGGCATTTTCTAAGAGCTCTTTGACCACTGAGGCAGGTCTTTCAACCACTTCACCGGCTGCGATTTGTGAGGCTACTTCGGGAGATAACAGATGAATGGGCACACGGATATTATATAACAAAGGATTACGCTTTTCCTTCAATATCTCGTATAATAACCCCCATGCGGTTTAAAAGCCTGTACTTTGACCTCGATGACACGCTCTACCCTGCCAGCAGTGGCTTATGGGATGCAATCCGGGATCGCATGAATATCTACATGCAAAAGTTTATCGACCTACCCCTTGCAGATATCGTAAGCCTCCGCCAGAGGTATCTCGAACAGTATGGCACCACATTACGGGGTTTACAGGCTCATTATGTCGTAGATGTGGACGAGTATTTGGCTTTCGTTCACGATCTCCCGCTTGAAAAGTATATCCATCCAGATCCAAATTTACGCACTCTGATTCTCAGCTTGCCCCAGCGACGTTGGATTTTCACCAACTCAGATCATAACCATGCCAACCGGGTGCTTAAGATAATTGGTCTGGATGGATGTTTCGAGGGGATAATCGACATCCGGGCAATCGATTTCGCTTGTAAGCCTGATGTTACCGCTTACCAAAGGGCGATGAAAATCGCGGGTGATGATGATCCAACCCAATGTGCCATCTTTGACGACTCGGTACGGAACCTGGCCCCTGCACGCGAGCTTGGTTTTTATACCATTCTGGTGGGTAAAAATGGCTCCGATCCAAAGGTGGATCGATCAATTTCCAGTTTGCACGACCTGAAAGACAGCATGCCAGATTTGTGGGAGAAGGATCGACAATCAGTGAGTATATGAAAAGTAAACAGATATCGATGGAAGCCGCGGTTGAACTCGTCCATCCTGGCAACATGCTCGCCTTGGGTGGAATGACGCTCTACCGGCGTCCAGTCGCATTTGTGCGCGCATTGATCAAACATTATCAAATCTCCAACCAACCAAGCGAGCTTACATTACTGGCATTTACAGCTGGCTATGAAAGTGACCTTCTTCTTGGAGCCGGTCTGGTTTCTCACGTCCGGACGTGTTATTTCGGCCTGGAAATTTTCGGGTTCGCTCCTATGTTCACTGCGCTGGCCAACTTGGGTCAGATTGATATTATCGAGGAGACAGAAACCAGCATTTCCATGGGCTTGCGTGCCCAAATGGCATCCATCGGGTTCATGCCAGGCCGCGGTTGGATCGGAACGGACCTGCCCCGTCTTCGGCCTGATGTTCGCACGGTGGTCGATCCTTATACCGGTGAGGAGCTGATGGCTTTCCCCGCCATACGACCCGATGTTGCGGTGATCCACGCTTTAACAGCCGATTTTGATGGAAATGCTCTGATCGGGGATAACAAGGGGGTCGATGCCGAATTATGCGTGGCATCCAAGCTGGTGATCGTCACTGCGGAAGAGCTGGTGCCTGAGCTGGAAAAAGCCGATCTGGTGGCACCTTGTGTTCACGCGGTGGTGCATGCCCCTCAAGGGGCACTGCCCAGCTCTTGCCATCCCATATATCCCCTGGATACCGAAGCCATCCTTGACTATGCTGAACGGGTTAGCGACCAGGAATCGTTCAACCGCTACCTCGCCAACCTGGATTAACCCTTTCTCACCCAATTATGATAATCTTTAGACACGAATAGAATATACTGTTTTTTCGTCAGGAGATCCGATGGAATCGAACCGAAACAATAATAAAATCCTCATAGGCTGCGGGTTTGCCATATTACTCGTATGCTTTTTAACGCTTGGATTTGTGGGTGGTTATTTGACCCATAGCTTATCTTTAAAGCTGCCATTCTTTGCCAGTACGAACACATCGGAGGTTATTACGCCTACGATAAGCACCGATGAGTTGTTTAAGCCATTTTGGGAAGCCTGGCAGATCGTTCATGACGAATACCTGGTGCAACCTGTGGACGATGAGAAAATGATGCAGGGTGCCATCCGAGGTATGATGGATTCCCTCGGTGACCCTCACTCAGGATATATGAATCCTGTCGAGTATAGTGATGCAACCGCACCTCTGGAAGGTTATTCCGGCATCGGTGCCTGGGTTAATACCGAGGGTCAATATCTGACGATCACTGAACCCATGAAAGACTCACCCGCTGAGACAGCTGGATTAAAAGCTGGCGACCAGATCATTTCCATCGATGGTGTGGATATGACCGGAACACTGGCTGAGCTTGCCCGCCAAAAAGTGCTAGGTCCAGTAGATACCCAGGTGGTATTAACGATCCTGCGGGAAGGAGTGGAACAACCATTTGATGTGACCGTTACACGAGCCCAGATATCCATCCCCAGCACAGAATACAAAATGCTGGATAATCAAATCGCGTATGTACGCTTGAATGCGTTCAGTAACACCTCCGGTGCAGAACTGCATGCTGCCCTGGACGAGCTGCTTGCTCAAAATCCGACCGGTCTGATCCTTGACCTGCGGTTTAACTCTGGCGGATACCTGGATGCTGCCATCGATGTGGGATCAGAATTCCTGCCGAATGGTGTAGTGGCTTTTGAAGAATATGCAGATGGCACCCGTGATACATTTAATGCTTCCGGTAAGGGGATTGCAACCAAGATCCCGATGGTGGTCCTGGTAAATGAATGGTCAGCCTCGGCTTCAGAGCTGGTAGCTGGAGCACTTCAAGATCGTGGACGTGCACAGCTGGTGGGTGTGACGACATATGGAAAGGGTACCGTTCAAAATTGGATCGATTTACTGGATAATGAAGGCGCAATTCGGGTGACGATTGCCCGCTGGCTTACTCCCAACGCTCGTAACGTCACCGATACGGGTTTGACACCTGATATCGAGGTGGAAATTACCGATGCAGATACTCAAGCTGGGATAGACAGCCAATTAAATCGAGCTATCGAAATTCTTTCCCAACCTTAATCTGAAAGGTGCAACCTGTGTCGTGAATTTTCGTTAAATAGAGAGGATAAATAATGTAGGAGGTAGTTTATGTTATTCTATGATCCAACTTACATGCTGTTTATGATCCCGGCATTTATATTAATGTTGATTGCTCAGGGATATGTTAATAGTGCGTATAAGAAATGGGGTCAGGTGATGGCAACCAGCCGTTATACCGGCTCACAGGCAGCCGAACGCCTGATTTCAGCAGGTGGATTGAATGTGAATGTCGATGCAATCCATGGCAATCTCACCGATAACTATGATCCCCGTCAAAAAGTGCTTCATCTCTCTGAAGGTGTATACAATAGCTCATCGGTGGCTTCACTTGCCATTGCTGCCCATGAGCTCGGTCATGCGATGCAAGATCGGGATGGTTACTTTCCTTTGCGTTTGCGGGCTGCTATGGTTCCAGCGGTTAACATCGGTTCTTATCTGGGCTGGATCCTGATTTTCATCGGGTTACTGCTGCGACTGACAGAGCTTGCCTGGTTAGGTGTGCTGGTATTTTCCGGTGGCGCTATTTTCGCCCTGGCAACCCTCCCCGTTGAAATCAATGCCTCAGCACGCGCCAAAGCGCTCTTGACCAATACTGGCATGATCATCGGAGAAGATGAAAGGCGCGGTGTTAATCACGTCCTGAATGCTGCAGCCTTAACTTATGTAGCAGGCCTTGTCACTGCTGTGATGCAGCTGCTTTATTTTGTTTCCATGATTGGGGGTCTAGGTGGGCGTAGGCGCTAAGCTGTGCTTGTTTACCAAACTTTGACATAGAACCTGACGAAAATCGCCTGCGAAGGTTGGTATAATCCACCTTATGCGGAAATTCGTCATCGCTATCGCATTGTTCCTGGGATTTATCTTTGTTGTCGCAAAACTCGCAGAACTGCAAAGCATCGCCGAGACATTACAAACCGGTATCTGGTGGTTCATTGGACTCGCCCTCATCGTTGAGTTCCTTTGGTTCTTGAACTGCGGAGCTTCATTCAGGGCGATATACCGTGCCTTAGGGATTGAAGAACAGCTAGGGACATTATCCCTGATCGTTTCAGCAGGCAATTTCATGAATATCGTGGCACCTTCCGGTGGAGTAAGCGGTCTGGCAATTTTTATGAGTGAAGCCCGTCGCCGGAATTACTCGCCTGCCCGGGCAGCGATTGGAGGCGTGCTTTTCCTGTTTTTCGATTATCTAGGCTTGATCGGGATTTTACTGGTCGGTTTGATCGTCTTGATCAGGAGAAATGACCTAACGCTTATCGTGATCATTGCTTCATGCGCTCTGTTGGGGTTGGCAATGTTGTTCGGATTTTTGCTTAACCTCGGATCTCAATCTGCGCTGGCCTTGGGAAATGCCCTGGCAAAAATATCCCGTATTATCAATCGCCTGATGCGTCCATTCATTCACCGGGATTACTTATCCGAAGCCCGTGCACATGAGTTTGCACATGACGCAGCCGAAGGATTGATCAAAATGCGCAGTGAGCCTAAAAGTATGCTCATGCCATTATTCCTGGCTTTTACCAATAAAACCGCTTTGCTCCTTATCCTAACCCTCGTTTTCCTGGCATTTAAAGTACCGATCTCCATCGGGACGATCATCGCCTGTTTCAGTATTGGCTACCTTTTCGTAATTATCTCACCTACCCCGGCAGGCATCGGAGTAGTGGAAGGCGCACTTACCCTGGCACTCACCCGAATGTATATATCTCTTGAAGATGCAGCCGTGATTACGCTCAGTTATCGTGGGATCACATTTTGGATCCCCTTGTTATTTGGGATGATCTCATTACGGGTGCTAGAAAAAGTGGGTATTAAGCCCACTTCAAACAATAACCACACCGAAATTGAGGGTGTTGAAATAGGTAGAAAATCTTGACAATCCCTGCTCATAGGCAGGCATTTTACCGAAGAACAGCCTCAGGTGATGGTTTCAACGCTCCGAAAATGATCTTTTGATTGGAACATTAGAGCTCCTTTCTGTCTGGAGAGACAATTCACCCTGGGCTAGGCGGCAGGTGCGTAGCGGGTCTTGAAGCCAACATGTGCCAAGACTCTGACCATCCGTTTGAGATTGAGTGCCATGGCGATGAAAAAGGCTTGCACGGCAAACTTCGCCCTGCCGATATACCGGCAGCGCCCCAGGCTATGCCCCTGTTTTCCTTCTCCAAATTTGCGCTCGATTTTGTAGCGTTCCTTCAACCCCTGCTGATAATGGGGCGTATTACGCAGGGCTATCCAGACTTCTTTGTTGTCATCTTTCTTTTCGATGCGGTTATCCTTCAGGCGAATGGCTGACTTCAGCTTACGATGTTCCAGATAGAAATGGTTACCGCCATCGTCATAGCCTTTATCGGCCGTATAAATCTTCACCGGCAACCGCTGTGTGAGGTCATGATCAACCAGTGAGCAGAAATAGTGCCCATCCCAGGCTTCCCCAGAAGTAACTTCCAGACTGGTGATGAAACCTGAGTGCGCATTCAAGCTGACATGAGCTTTGTAGCCGAAGAAGTATTCGGTTTGTTCGATTTCCTTACCTGCTTCGTTCTTGACCTTGCGTTTGTGTTTAACACCCCAACGGGCATCTGGGTCATGCGGCCCTTTGCCTTTGTTCTGCCGTTTCTTATCTTTGGCAGTGTTCACGTTCGCCACACTATGAACGCTATCCACGATCTGAATGGAACCAAATCGAACCCCCCCTTGCAGGGCGATTTGGACAATCTCTTCCAGCATGTCTTCGAAGACCTTCAACTTGCCGCGCTTGAGCAGTCGCTCGCGAAAGACCGTCAGTGTGGAATGGTCCGGTGCTTTCTGATCAACCGCCAGGCCGACAAAATACTTGGCGGGCAAGTTCTCATCGATATAGACTTCCACCTGGCGTTCCGAAAGGTTGTACAGATAGGCTACCAGTTCCATCTTGAGCACTAACGCCGGGTCAAAGGGTGGGCGACCAACCATCCCTTCTCCCTTGTACAAGCGGATCAGCTTGCGCGTGAAGCGCTCCCAGTCGATAAGTGCACGCAGCTTGCGTAGAAAATGATCCGTTGGTATGATCTGGTCATAGACATACTCACCATAGAAGGAATGGTCGCCGGTTTCGACAAAGCGTTGTTTTTCCATCGCTGCCTCTCAGTGTTGGGATTGAGATGCTCCGATTGAATCACATTTTCCTAAAAGGGTCAATATTGGAGTTGTTTTTCAACACTCTCGAAATTGATGTTTGACCAAACCTCATCCATCGGGTATAATCCACAATCGTTTAATCAACCGGTTAATTTACTCAAAGGATTTAGGTAACATAGAATGCCAAAGCGAACTTATCAACCAAAAATTCGTCGCCGACTACGCGTGCATGGGTTCCGGCAACGAATGTCAACTGCTGATGGGAGGAAGGTTTTACAAGCCCGTCGTCTTAAAGGGCGCTATCGTCTATCCGTCATAAAGAATAATCACGTTAAGAAGATCAACTGGCGTGGGTGAACCGCAATTTCCGTCTGACGCAATCAACAGACTTCAAGCGGGTGAGGCGTTCTGGAAAGTCTTATGCTCACCCGCTAATTGTGTTGGTTGTTCTGCCCGTGGATGGAATGCCCACTCGTTTTGGAGTGACGGCTGGCAGGTCAGTGGGTAATGCAGTTCAGAGGAATCGAGCCAAGCGATTGATTCGAGAAGGTCTGCGACCCATTCTACCCCTGGTACATCCAGGTTGGAAGGTCATTCTGATATCACGAAATCCCATCCACAACGCAAATCTGACAGAAATCAATGATGCCCTGCACCAGCTCTTTTTAAAAGCAAATTTGATTAATAAGAGCAATGAATAACGACACTTCACATGAAACAGAAAGCCAGATCGAACCTCGATTACGCGATCTGCCTATAACTTTTTGGAACCTGCCACGTATATCATTATTGGCACTGATACGTCTTTATCAAATGACCATTTCACGCACCCTGCCTGAAGGAACTTGCCGTTTTTATCCATCCTGTTCGCACTATGGCTACCAGGCAATCTATAAATTTGGGGCTATTAAAGGCAGTCTGATGGCTGCCTGGCGTGTATTACGCTGCAATCCATTCAACCAAGGCGGATTTGATCCTGTACCGTAGAAAAGATAACCGATGAAATCAAAAAAAATAATCTTGATCAGCATATTGATATTATTAAGCATATTTATCTCCTCGTGCAGCAGCACAATCTATGCTTCCACCGGTTGGCATGGACTGACTGCCAGCTCTGAGGTTGCCTACCTTGCGGCGGGGAACCAGGTGTATGCAGTGGATTTGAAAACTGGAACTGAGAAGTGGCGCTTTCCACTTAAACTCGACGCAAAAATTGCTTTTTATGCCAATCCCGTTCTTACCGAGGATGGGCAGTTACTTGTTCCAAGTTATGATCACAAACTTTATTCCATCGACCCTGCGACGGGTGCCGGTAAGGTGCTCTTCGCTGAGTCAACCAATCGCCTGGTAGCTAGTCCCCTGGCTACAAAAAATATGATCTACCAACCTTCATCAGATTGGAAGGTTTACGCAATTAATATGTCAGGTCAGCTGGTTTGGGATTTTACAACCGGTGGACCGATATGGGCTCAACCAGCAACGGATCCGACTTGTGGTTGTATTTATGTTGTCTCGATGGATCATAAAGTGTATTCTCTAGACGCTCTGACCGGGGTAAAGAAATGGGAGACTGATTTAGGTGGTGCGCTGGTGGGTACACCTGCAATAGCTACGGATGGAACTCTCTATGCTGGCACGTTTGGTAAAGAGATGATCGCCATGAGTACGAACGATGGATCCATTAAATGGCGTTTCGCCACCGAGGATTGGGTCTGGTCTGGACCGATATTAGCCGATAATTCCTTATTTTTTGGAGACTTATCCGGGTATTTCTATAGCCTGGATGCAACGAACGGCACCTCTTTATGGAGAATCCAACGCCCGAAGGCAATTGTTAATACACCCGCGCTGGCAGGAGATAATCTATATTTTACAACCGAGACGGATGCCCTAGCCATTGTAAGCACAGCCGGAGATATTATAAGCAGCCCGATAATTGGTGGATTGATATATTCATCACCGTTTATCGTTGGCGATACAATCCTGGTAGCACCCACTGGATTTGATTCGTTGCTGGTTGCTATGGATCTGAATGGCACACAGAAGTGGCCCTTCAGACCTGCCAAATAATGGTATTAGTTAGTAAATACGGAGAAAATCCCACATGTCGTTCACACTCATTTGGAACTCAATCATTCTCGAACCGATGGTCAATGTCCTGATATGGATTTATAACTTACTCTTCCATAATTTCGGACTTGCGATCATTGTCTTTACCATCGTCATCCGCCTGATCACATACCCTCTCACAGCCCAACAGCTGAAGAGCCAGTCTAAAATGCAGGAACTTCAAGGGTCAAAGAAGTGGCAGGAGATCCAAAAGAAGTATAAGGATGATAAACAGAAGCTGTCTCAGGAACAGATGAACATTTACAAGGAGATGGGGATCAACCCGCTTGGTTCTTGCTTACCATTACTCATCCAATTCCCCATCATGATCGGTCTTTACCAATCCATCTCGTTAGCTATGGCGGCCGCACCGATACAATTGCTAAACCTCAGCCGATCTCTATATTCCTTCATTCCTGCCGCCCAGCTCATCCCATTAAACAGCAAGTTCTTATGGCTGAACCTGGGTCTTCCAGAGACAGCTACGCCGTTGATTCCACTCCCCTTTTCACTTCCGCTAATCGGAGCAGCAATACCTATCCTGACCATCATTGTGGTCGTCACTACTTACCTGCAATCCAAATTGATGACCCCACCACCGGCCAATCCTTCAGATCAGGGTGCACAGATGTCGAAGATGATGAATTTGTATATGCCCCTCATCATGGGTTGGATTTCTCTTACCCTCTCCTCTGGGCTGGCGCTCTACTTTATCGTCAGTAATGTCTTGGGTATTGCCCAGTATGCCGCCATGGGTAAAATCCATTGGAGCAACTTGTTACCCAAGAAAAAAATCGCGGCTGCGAAATCTACAAAATAAGTCGTTAATTAATACAGAGATAAACCTATGAATTCACAACATGCGACCCTTGAAATCATTGCCCCTACCATCAATGAGGCTATCGAGAAAGGTTTAGCCGAGTTGGAGTTAAGCCGGGATGCTGTTGATATAGAAATTCTTGATGAAGGTGGCCGAGGATTGTTCGGATTAGGCTCTCATCAGGCACGTGTTCGCTTGATCGTCAAGAAAAACGTGCCAGATTCCACAGAGACAGAAGTAACGTCCACTCCAAGCGAATCAACTTACGCGGACGAAGCCGAGGAAGAGTCGACGGTGAAACCTATTCGGATCCCCGCCTCAAATGCGAAGGAGCAGATTCCTTTACATGTCGCCCAGGAGACAGTCAGTGAGCTGCTGGTAAAAATGCATATTGACGCTCAGGTAGAAGCTTCCTACGGTGAGGTCGATGAGGTGAGGGGAACACGTGCAATATTAGTCGATATTTCAGGCAAAGATTTAAGCGTCCTGATTGGTAAACGATCCGAAACCCTGAATGCATTGCAGTATATTGCCCGTCTGATCGTCAGCAAAGAGCTAGGAGAAAATATCACCCTGGTGATTGATGTGGAAGGCTATCGTTCACGGCGCGATCGCCAGCTGCGCCAGCTTGCCCACCGCATCGCTGAACAGGCCATTAAAACAGGGCGTAAACAGACTCTCGAACCCATGCCTCCCAATGAACGTCGCATCATTCACATGGAGCTGCGGGATGATTCTCATGTGACCACCGAGAGCTTCGGGGAAGAACCCCATCGAAAAATAACGATCATACCAAAAGAGTAAATATTATAAAAAGGATGCTGTTTTGATAGACCAGACAGCATCCTTTTTATTTCAGGTATAATTTATCCATGTTCAGCCTTGCCCCACTCGAACCCATTAACTACCTGATCATCGGTCATCTGACCTATGATCTGACACCATCAGGCCCGCGCATCGGCGGGACTGCTGCGTATGCTGGATTAACTGCCCATGCACTTGGCCTTCGTGTAGGGATTGTAACCTCCTGGGGAGGAGAATTACCCCTGGGTAATTTAAAACATATTCCTATCATCAGTTACCCTGCTGAACATTCGACCACGTTTGAAAACATTTACACTGATAAGGGACGAATTCAAGTCGTCCATACCATTGCACCAAGCCTGGATTATCACCTCATCCCCGAACCCTGGAGGCAAGCCCCAATTGTACATCTGGGTCCCGTGGCCCAGGAGGTTGAGCCAGGATTGGTAAGGCATTTTCCCAACGCTTTGGTAGGGATCACCCCACAGGGGTGGTTGCGTGCCTGGGATGAGAATGGCCATGTCAGACCAACAGAATGGCCAGAGGCTGCCTTCACCCTGCAGCAATCTGGTGCAGCAATATTAAGCGTTGAAGATGTGCAGAATGATGAATCACGCATCGAAGAAATGGCTGCTGCTTCCCGCATTTTGGTAATTACCGAGGGTGCTGCCGGTGCGAGGGTTTACTGGAATGGTGATGTCCGGCGGTTCAGGCCACCTCAGGAGGTTGAGGTAGATTCGACCGGCGCAGGAGATATATTTGCAGCCGCTTTCTTCACCCGCCTTTACCTGACCCGCGACCCATGGGAATCGGCACGCTTCGCCAACCAAATCGCTGCCGTATCAGTCACTCGCAGAGGCCTGGAAGGGATACCAACGCCTGAGGAAATCCAGGAATACTTGATCGAGGTACTTTAATGGGGCGGATCTATACGATTGCCAACCAGAAAGGCGGCGTAGGAAAAACAACCACCGCGGTCAATCTGGGCGCTTTCATGGCAAGTCTGGGTCAGCGCATCCTTTTGGTTGACTTGGATCCACAAGCTAATGCTTCTTCTTGTTTGGGAATTGACAAACGAACGGTAAAAAATAGTGTTTACGATGTTATTATCGGTGCGACACCTGCGATTAAAAATATTCTATTTAACCAACGCCTGAAATTGTCCCTCCTGCCATCATCCCCTGCCCTGGCAGGAGCTGAAGTTGAGCTCGTTCCGGTGATCGCCCGTGAAACTAGATTAAAAGAAGCCCTACAGCCGGTTGTCGACCGCTACGATTATATTCTTATCGATTGTCCGCCTTCGCTTGGATTACTCACCTTGAATGGTGTCGTAGCTGCCAAGGATGGCGTATTAATCCCAGTTCAATGCGAATATTTAGCGCTGGAAGGTATCGGGCAGCTCAATCAGACTTTATCACGCATTCGCTCTGCACTTTTCCCCACACTCCATATACGCGGTGTCATCTTGACCATGTTCGATGTCCGAACCAAGCTGAGTGCGGATGTCGTCCGTGAAATCAATCGTCACTTTCCCAGCCAGGTTTTTTCTACGATCATACCGCGCTCGGTCCGCCTGGCAGAAGCGCCTTCTTATGGGCAGCCAATCTCAGTATACGCTCCTGGCTCAAATGGTGCGATTGCTTATTCAAACCTGGCCCGTGAGATCCTGGTGGGTGACGGTGTATTGCTTCCTGAACCGATTCAAACCCTGGTGAGCACAGAATGACAAAAAAAACTGGTCTAGGTAGAGGGCTCGATGCCCTCATTCCCGGAGGAGAATTCGCACCAGAATCTCCCACAACTACAGCCTCAAGCGGCTTCGAGACATTGCCCATCGCTAATATCGGCCGCAACCCACGCCAACCACGTTCTCAGATGGATCAGGAAGAATTGGCTGAGCTGGCAGCTTCTATCCGCGAGAACGGCATTTTACAACCTCTCATCGTCAGCCCAACTGATGAGCCGAATATGTATATACTGATTGCAGGTGAACGGCGTCTTTTAGCTGCTGGTATGGCAGGGCTTGAAACTGTGCCAGTTATCGTGCGTGAAGCCTCAGACCAACAACGCCTTGAACTGGCACTCATCGAAAACGTTCAGCGAGCAGACCTTACCCCATTGGAGGCTGCTGAAGCCTACCGCCAGCTGGTGGATGATTTTAGCCTTTCGCATGAGCAAATCGCACAACAGCTGGGGAAGAGTCGGGTCGCTATCACCAATACATTACGCCTGCTCAAGCTGCCTGATGATGTACGCCAGGCGCTTGCCAGTGGTAATATTAGCGAAGGGCACGCCCGGGTTTTGCTCAGCCTGCCAAACCCACAAGCGCAATCGGCTGTGCTTCAGACAATCCTCAAACACGAACTGAACGTCCGGAAAACAGAAGATCTGGTGCGTAAATTTCTCGGTCAACGACCACCAACCCCCGAGAAACCCACTCCAAAGCCTGATGTGACGTTCCTCGAGGAACGACTGCGCGAACGCCTGGGGACAAAGGTCAATTTACGCCCTCGAAATAAAGGTGGCACCCTCGTCATCCATTATTATTCCGATGAGGAGTTGGATGCATTGATCTTACGCATCCTTGGTCAGAGTGAGTGACTGGCCGCGTATGCGTCTCATCCATAATGGCAACCTCCATACCTTCGATTCCAATCATCCTCTAGCAACCGCACTTGCCATTGATCATGGCATTGTGATCGCGCTTGGTTCAGATGATGAAATCCTTTCTTCATTTTCCACGCCAAATATTGTAAATGCCGGAGGCCGGACGGTCATTCCAGGTCTCACCGATGCCCATATCCATCTGGAAGAATATGCCTTAAGCCTGCAAAAGATTGATTGTGAAACATCAACCCGTCAGGAGTGCCTGCAACGCATCGCAAAACGTGCGCAGATCACCCCTGCTGGTGAATGGATCCTGGGTCATGGTTGGAACCAAAATAATTGGGTCGAAGGTTACGGAACTGCAGCCCTCCTGGACAGGACTGCTCCCGACAATCCTGTCTACCTGACCCACAAATCACTCCACTGCGGTTGGGCGAATTCCAGTGCCATCCACATGGCTGGAATCACCCATGATGACGCTGACCCCCAGGATGGGCGGATTGGACGCCTCTCAAACGGTGATCCGGATGGTGTTTTGTTCGAAGCAGCTATGGGGCTAATTGAAGCGGTGATTCCTGCACCAAATGTGGAACAAGTGGTACATGCCTTACAGCTTTCTATACCCGTGCTCTGGCAGATAGGTCTCACCGGTGCACATGACTTCGACCATCGCCAATGTTTTTCTGCCTTACAAGTCCTTCATCAGCAGCAGGCGCTTAAATTCAGGGTGCAAAAGAGCATCCATTTGGAAGATTTACCCCATGCCGTGGAAATTGGGTTGCACTCAGGTTTCGGTGATGACCTGCTGCGAATCGGATCGGTGAAAATGTTTGCAGATGGTGCCCTGGGTCCACATACCGCGGCTATGCATCAGCCATATACTGATGAACCCCTGAACCAGGGCATGTTGATGATGGATACCGAGACGATCCTTGAACATGGAAAACTTGCCGTTCTAAATGGTCTTAGCCTGGCAGTGCATGCGATTGGTGACCGGGCTAATCGCGCCGTCCTTGATGCCTATGCGAAAGTGAGGGATTTCGAACGCTCAATACCCACCCTTTCCAAAAATTACTTTCGCCACCGCATTGAGCATGTCCAGGTCATCCACCCGGATGATATCCACCGCTTCTCGGAACTGAATATCATTGCCTCCATGCAACCCATTCATGCAACCTCTGATATGCTAATGTCTGACCGTTGTTGGGGTGACAGGTCTGCTTATGCCTATGCATGGCGCAGTCAATTAGCGCACCATACCTGCCTGGTTTTTGGCTCGGATGCACCGGTGGAGTCTCCCAACCCGTTCTGGGGGATTCATGCCGCTGTCACCCGCAGACGAGCGGATGGTACACCTTCTATTAGTGGTTGGTACCCAGAGCAATGCTTGCGTGTTGAGGAAGCTCTCCAGGCTTATATAACTGGCCCCGCCTATGCTGCTGGAATGGAAGATCGGCTTGGCAAGCTTGCCCCTGGCTATCTTGCCGATCTGCTTGTCTTAAACGCCGATCCATTTTCATGCGCTCCCGAGGCACTATTGGACGTTCATCCAGTGGCAACGATGGTTGGCGGTGAATGGGTTTATTCTGAGCTGGAATAAAAAAAAACGCCGGAAGCTGCGTCCAGCGCTCTTGTGATTACTGAGCAAATTTGGTTATGGTGCATAACCGATGCTGATCGGATCTGTCCGCACCAGGTCAGCAAAAACCACCAGCCGGTTCAAATAGGTTCGTGTTTCCTGGTCCCAATCTACACATGTGATCATCGAAATCTGGGGATTATCGGATGGAAGTATGACTGACATATCACCATCATCGGTCACCTTGCTCTCGCGCACCTGATAGGTGTATATATTCTTCTCCGTGTACAACATCACCAGCTCACCGTTTGGCAGAGCGTCCAGATGGCGGAATGGTCCATCGCCCATCCCCGCGACGGTTATGTGACCAGCCAGGCTGGTATTACTTCCCAACCCTGGCCAGGAGGTGTTTCCCATCCAGGCAACTTCCTGTCTCAGTCCAGTGATCAACCAGGTAAAGCCATCATATGGCACATATTTGACTTCAGTATCCAGCTGAATGACTGGAATGACAATCCGCATGATCGCACTCGTATCAGGTCCGAGTTCGCCAGGTTGTGGTGTGACCGTGATTTCAGGTGTTGGAATCGGATAATTCGGAAGGGTCACGTAAGGCACAATTGGCAAAACGTTATCCGGTGTTGAAAATGCTGAGGCTGGACGATAAGGTAAAACGGTCGCAGAAGGTAGACCCTGTGCAATGATTTCATCTGCAGTAGGAGTCATCATGAATTGTTGAGCCTGCTGGATTGGGCTTATCAGACCGGAACCTGTTAAACCAACCGCGAAACCAATCAAAATCAATAAGGCGCCCCCAACGGTCAACCACAGCTTTATTTTCGGGTCGCGTGCTTTCGCCCACCATAGCACCAAAAATAGAGAGACTCCACCTAATGCCATGATAATGATCCCCGGTAGTAAAGCAAGGGGTTTTACCTTTTCCTCACGCCAATTCAATGGCAGCTCACCTGTGGCGGGTAAGGTTGAAGCGATAACTTTGTATGCAACGCTGGCTTGTTTTGACGCTCCAGTATCGTAGGTTAAAGTTACCGTGTTGGTGTTGGTTGTTGTGGTGGTGGGAAGCGATGCATTAATCTTTACTTTGGCAATGATTGTCACGATCTCACCCGGAAACACGTCCCCAATCGTAACGATGAATTGACGCGTCTGTTTGACCACCGTGCCTTTTGTGGTCGTAACGTCAGTCACGTCGATGTAAGATACTCCGAAACTGTCAACGACCATGTTGTTATGGGTTGGACTGGTGCCACTATTTTTTACCGTAATCGTAAAGGTTAAGACCTCGTCTACCTTCGCTCCTGCAACTGGAGAGACCGAAATGGTGATGGAAGGTACAGGGGTGATTGTGCCGGTAAACGTTGGAGAAGGGGTTAATGTATGGGTGGGGGATGGTCCAAACGTGTTCGTTATAGTCGGTGACGGCAATGTACCCGTAGGAGTGAAGGTATCAGTCGGTCCGGGGTTGGCATTATTTAAAATCACCGGTAGATAGCGATTTAGATTCAGCTGGGCAATTGATTCCGCGAATGGGAGCAGTAACAATCCCAGGAATACCAAAATACCCAGAGTGAATATGCACACCCTGGTGATACGCTTAGAGTAATTACCACGCCTTGTCCGCGACGTCTTCATCTAAATAGAATGATAAAAAAAGATCGAATGCACGCTTATTAAATATTATAACATGACAGATGAGTCTTCGATTAAAAATACAATGCAACCGTTTTATCAGGACAGCATCCAATGGGATGAGTGAATGATTTATAGATAACCATTAAGTTGAGGAGAAACTATGCCTGAAAAACTGCTCAATGCTGAGCTGATAAAACAGATCAAGCTTTTATTTGAAACCCGCTTACTATATCCGGTAGAAATTATATTCTTTACAAACCAAAACGAAGACGAATCATACGCTGAGACCAGGCAATTATTGGAAGAGCTGTGCTCATTATCAGATAAGTTAAGTCTCCATCATTATAATATTCACGATCACCAGCAGCTCGCCCAAAAATTCAACGTGAGTCTCATCCCCGGGTTGGTTATTGCCAGCCGTGATCGGGACGAACTATTGGATTACGGTGTACGCTTTGCTGGACTCCCTTCGGGATACGAATTCGGTTCGCTGATCCACGCGATCGAGCTGGTGTCAAAACGCGATTCGGGTTTGAAACCTGATACCCGTCTCAACTTAAGGGATATACGGACCCCGGTTCTTTTAAAAGTTTTTGTCACCCCCACTTGACCCTATTGTCCACAAGCCGTGGTGCTTGCACATCAGATGGCCATGGAGAATCCATTAATCCAGGCAGAAATGATCGAGGCCAACGAGTTTTACGAAATTTCCTTGCGATATAATGTCAGCAGCGTCCCACAAACAAATATTAATGATGGTGAAGGAGTAATATTAGGTGCTGTTCTTGAGGAATACATGGTAAAAGAATTAGCGCGTACGATGCATATACATACAGCTAACTAACTCTGATGGATCAATCCACCAATCAGCAAAAGGCAAAAGCGCATAAATTAATCCCGCTGGCCATAATCGGTCTGGGACTGATCATCCTTGGATTAGTCTCGGCAAAGGTGATCACTAGCGGGAACTTAACCAAAGAGATTTCGGTCGTCCCGTCCGTGGTGAATTTTCCGGTACCTGAGTTAAAATTAAACGACCTGAAAGGTAATGTAATTAACATATCTGATTACCGCCAAGACATCGTCCTGATCAACAACTGGGCTACCTGGTGCCCACCCTGCAAGGCGGAGATGCCTACATTGCAGAAGTACTACCAGGCCCATTCGGATCATGGTTTTATGTTGTTCGGAATTGATGCAGGTGATCCTGCCAGGGATGTGGCTAAATTCGTCGATGAATATAGACTCACCTTTCCGATCCTGCTGGACCCCAACAATAAGTCATTGATTTCTTTTCATAATGACAGCTTGCCCAGCTCATACGTGATCGATCATAACGGAAATGTGGTCTTAGCCTGGACGGGTCCAATCAGCATGGAAATGTTGGAAAAATATCTGACTCCGTTATTGGAGTAAAATAAAATATGGAAGCGAAAGTAATTTGGAAGAACAGACTCTCATTTACCAGTACTGGGTTAAATGGTATCACCATCCCTTTAAGTACCGAAACTGCTGCTGGAGGTGACAATGAAAGCTTTGAACCCATGGAGCTGATTGCCATCGCCCTGGCAGGCTGCACAGGGATGGACGTGATCTCACTGCTCCAAAAGAAACGTCAGGATGTGACTGCTTTCGAAGTCCAGGTGCACGCAGACCGAGCAACAAAATTCCCTAAAGTGTATACTAATATCATCATTGAGTATCTCATTGAAGGGCACCATGTCGAGCCTAAAGCAGTCGAACGTTGCATCGAACTATCATCCACAAAATACTGCCCGGTACAAGCCATGCTCAGTAAGGCCAGTAAAATTGAGCTTAAATATACAATAAAAGATGCATGATAAACCAAAGTGGACCATTGATTAATTTCGATTTAGAAAATAGCCCGTGCTGATCAATATCCAATATAACAAAAGAACCATCTTTGTGATATAGTATGGATATATAAGTCAGGTATAATTCAACAATCAAATGCATGGGGCAAATTTATAAAATCAAACCAGTGAATCCAGTCTATTCAATTTAATTTGTTTACAAAAATCACCATAATATTAACAAATCTCCAAATAAATAAAGCTTGGAATTTCAAGGGGTATCACCAATCGTAGTAGATCGTCCTAACTTTAGCAATCAGCCTAAGGTGCTATTTGAGATAAAATACACAAGCATATTAGCAAAAAGCATTGCGGTTTGATTGCCTAAATCTAACATACATGCTATAATAAGAAGGTTATAAACTCCCCCCTTACCAGTAACTAGTCAAAATATTTTCCAGGCTTTCCGCCATTTTATTATTTTTAATGCTGTATCCGGCGGGGCTAAAGAAAATAAATAAAATCTTGTTAATCCTAAAAATCTTACCTCAGGGAAGATAAAATATGAAAGTAATTGAATTACAAACTACACCCCTGGATCATCTGCGTCAAATTGCCAGAGATCTGAATGTTCAAAATGCCAACCGGCTTAAAAAAGACGACTTAATTCTAAAAATACAGCAAGCCGAAGCCGAGCGGGACGGTCTTGAACTGCGTGGAGGCATCCTGGAAATCATGAGCGATGGGATGGGATTTCTGCGTTCAGGTCATTACCAGCCCGGGGCTTTCGATGTCTACGTTTCCCAATCTCAAATCCGAAGGTACAACCTCAGGGATGGTGACCTGATTATTGGTCATGTACGCCCGCCGCGTGAATCTGAAAAACATTATGGGTTGCTCAAAGTTGAGACCGTCAACGGTTTTGACCCCGAAGAGGTACGTAATCGCCCAGCCTTTGAAAGCCTGACCCCAATATTCCCGGACAAACGGTTTAATCTGGAAACCGACCGCCATACCCTGGCAACACGCTTGATTGACATGGTAACACCCATTGGACGAGGGCAGCGAGGGTTGATTGTGTCACCTCCTAAGGCTGGTAAAACCACAATTTTGAAACAGCTGGCGAATGCGATCTCCACCAATCATCCGGATGTTTACCTGATGGTCGCCCTGATTGGTGAGCGCCCTGAAGAAGTCACCGATATGGACCGATCTGTGGATGCAGAAGTGATCTCCTCCACGTTCGATGAGCCAGTTACTTCTCACGTGCGGGTGGCTGAAATGGCCCTGGAACGTGCAAAACGTATTGTCGAAACTGGTCGGGATGTAGTTATCCTGATGGACTCAATCACCCGTCTGGCACGTGCTTATAACCTGGTGGTGACACCTTCTGGGCGAACACTGTCCGGTGGTATAGATCCATCGGCACTGTATCCACCCAAGCGATTCTTCGGCGCCGCCCGTAACATCGAAGAAGGTGGCTCCCTTACCATCATCGCCACCTGCCTGGTGGACACTGGCTCGCGCATGGATGACGTGGTTTACGAAGAGTTCAAGGGTACCGGAAATATGGAGCTCCTGCTTTCCCGCCGACTGCAAGAACGGCGCGTGTTCCCTGCCATAGACATCGAACGCTCCTCCACCCGGCGTGAAGAGCTTTTGCTGGGTCCCGATTTGACCCCCCGGGTCTGGCTCATGCGGCGCATGTATGACCAGATGATCGCTGCCCCTCCGTTTGGAGCCGGCATGGATCCTGCTACCGCTACAGAAGCCATCCTCCAGCGTCTTTCTAAAACTGATCATAATCTTACCTTCCTCGAAACCCTTAACGAAGACCAGGATTAATCTGTTTATTGTCATCAACCGCGTTTGAATACAATGCAGTTATAATAAACGCGCCTATAATTGGTATTGCCCATGGATGATAAGCGAAGTAAAGCCTCCAGGAGATTAACACCTGCTCCCAAACCCGCTGTAATAAAAGCACAGCGTGAACCTAATGGCATAATGCTTGCTGGCATATGGATGCTGGCGATGAGCCTGGTATTATTAGCCGGTTATTTAGCCTGGCACACTCGATCAGGCCAGGCTGCAACACCCGAAGTGACCCCCAATGGAACCTCTGAGAATGCTAGAGCGGTTGTAGCGTCTATCCCTGTAGCCGCGGACCTGCCCAGTTATTTTCGAGGGATACCTGCAGAAGGGGTTATCCGGCGGACAACACTGCATACAAATATCCCTTCCCGCTCGCGCACCGAGGTGATTGAATACTCGGTCACTACCGGTGATTCGGTATTTGGCATTGCCCAGAGCTTTAACCTTCACCCCGAAACCGTCCTGTGGGCGAACTATGATCAGCTGAATGACTCGCCTGATATGCTCGACCCTGGGATGACGCTAAATGTACCGCCTGTCGATGGAGTATATTACCAGTGGCAGGAAGGTGACACACTGGATTCAGTAGCTGCGAAATTCGATGCCACAGTGCAGGATATCCTCAGCTGGGAAGGTAATAATTTTGACCTGACCAATCCCCAGGTCGAACCAGATCAATGGATCATGGTCCCAAAAGGTCATCGTGAATATCGCCAGTGGGTGGTACCTACCATTGCCCGAGCCAATTCGGGGGTTTCTAAATCAGTTCTCGGTACAGGTGCCTGTGAGGGTAATTATGATGGTGCGTATGGGTCTGGTGCATTTGCCTGGCCAACGGCTTCTCATTCCCTTTCGGGTAATGATTATTGGTCAGGTCACCTTGGAATAGATATCGCAGGCTCCCTCGGGGATGGAGTTTTTGCCTCCGATGCCGGTGTGATCGTTTTCGCGGGTTGGGCTAACGGTGGTTATGGTTATATGGTGATGATTGACCATGGCAATGGATATCAGACTTTATACGCTCACTTGAGTACGGTCAGTACTGGTTGTGGTCAAAGTGTATATACAGGTTCCTATATTGGTGCGGTAGGTAGCACAGGCAATTCAACTGGGGCGCATCTCCATTTTGAGGTGCGCTATCTGGGTGGGTTTATCAATCCCTGGTACGTTTTACCATAAAAATATCCTATAAAATACACAACAATTCAAATGCGCTTAAAGAAATAATGAAAGGGAATGCAATGCCAGAACATGATATGGATTTTAATACACAGGTACTTGCAGAGACTGATAATCTACATTATCAGGTTTGGAAGGCCGATGAACCGGATGGAGAAACCACGTATCACCTGGAATTAAATAATGTTACCGTCCATTTCTTCACCGAAGAATGGGAGGAGTTCTTACAGCTGATTCGATTGTTGGGGAAAAAGTAAGTCTCGCGAAGAAATAATCCGAATCAGACGGGTGTTCAGGGGATAGAAATCACCTGGGTCACATAAGGGATCACCGTCTCACAAGGCTGAGTGAGATGTGTGGAGACGTGCTCCCAATCCATCGTAGATTTTGCTGCCCAGGTAGTGTACATGGCGTAGGACAGGCAGCCTGAGCCAACGTGATAATCCGCAATCGTAAATTTCCATAACTCTTCATAACTGGAAACTTCGCCAGCAATTTTGCCGGTGGCATTATAAACAATTTGAGCCACTTGCTCACAATTTGCCAGCATGGTGTGCGCTACCAGGTTTATGCTGCTGGATATACTGGTTAAGTCAATCCCAAATTCACAGCTCTCACATTCAGCAGCTGCACTGGTCGCCAATGCACCGCGCAGGATGGCTTGATTCTCAGCATCCAGCTTGAGATAACCGATTGAGCATGTCTCTCGATCGAGCACCAGGGGGCAGAATTGATTGAAAAATGATGGATTCCAAAGCAAGAGCGCATCCGCCCCGTTATCAGTGATCTGCCCCAATCCGAATTCCTTGGGTTGTCGGAATACACCCGGCCAAAACTGGCTTTCCTGAGCGAAAATATTCTTCAACAACTGTGCAGGTACTTTGACCTCATTAGCAACTTGCATGATCTGGTCGTCGAATTGGTTTTGCCAGATAATGACCTCCGGCATAGCCACATCCATTCCACAGTTATCCGCGTAACCATTCGAGAGCAAACCCCCTGTTGAGCAGGATGAAGCATCCACTGCACCCTGGGCAATCAGCCGGCCAGCCAGGTAAGAATACGGCTGTTCCGTCGCCAGGAAAGCTGTATCTTCAGGGGTGGATAACCAATCGGGCACACCCCCCACCGGTGGAAATGCCTGCCATACCTGAGAGCAAGTGGCGAGCTCGTTCCCCTGCCATTGAGCGGATATCACGTCTACATACCAACCCCCAGTTGTCGGGGAGGCAGTCACACCACTATCAATCACCCTCACCATGGCGGTGAACGTGGCGCTAGTATCCCCAAAACTCGAATCAGCCCAGAATTCAACCGTCGTGCCTATTAAGCGGGTTGGATGTAAAAGCACATCACATGTATTTCCAAGGCAGGTTGTTTCGACCCCATCAAACTTTACGTGGATCGCTGTGATTTGCTCATTTGGAAGAGGTTCAATTCCCTCAAGGTGGAGGCTGGGTATGGTCTGGCATAGATTTTCCGGCGGAACCGGTATACACCCACCTAAAGCTACAGATATTTGTGAGGGGGGTAAATCGACCTCGATTGTCTTCTCTGCAGGTGCACTGCCAATAAAATATAAATACAAGCCGACGCAGCCTGATGGTGAGATATCGCCTTCGCCCAGGCCAGAACACGCTTGAGTATTGATCCATTGCTTATATATTGTGCCGCCGCAATCTGTTAATACTTCTTCTGCTGTCGGCCAGCCTTCATGATCGATGTACACATGGCATAAAAGGTTATTATTGGACCATTGTAGCAGCCACCATTCATACCTTGTATACGTGATTACAATGGTAGATTTGCGAGCAATTTCCCCACTGGTATCTCCCGCAGCGCGAACAGCTCCTGTTCCGATTAGAGTAATAATCAGGAATAGGTACACAAAAATCAAGCGGAAAAGTCGTCTCAGCTTTTCCATCCTGTTATACATTATCATGTAAATTCGGCAGTGTCAATATTGCCCTGTCAAGTTAAAAGATGATTTAATCGAAAGGGCATTGCAGCAAAGATTAGCGCATGATAAACTGATCCCCCGAAGGGTGTAAACAGATATATAATATTTCCTTTGGAGATTTTATCTCACCTGGCATCTTGAATCAGGTGGCAACGATAACAATCAACCACACCTGCTTAACAGGCGTAAAACTTGCAAATAGCAAATATAAAAGACAGCTATGCCTCCTATTATTTATTTACTTGATGGACATGCTCTGGCTTACAGGGCTTATTTTGCTCTTACGCGAGGTTCTTCTACCGCTTTCACCACGCATGGGGGCGAACCCACGGCTGGTGTATTCGGGTTCACCTCTATCTTGTTGCGTTTGCTTGAACAGGATCATCCAGATTATCTGGCAGTGACTTTTGATACCGGGAAAACGTTTCGCGACAAGCTCTTCCCTGAATATAAAGGAACGCGTGCCAAGATGCCTGAAGACCTGCGCCCTCAAATGGAGCGCATTCGGCAAATCGTGGATGCTTTCAATATTCCCCGCCTTGAGCTGGAAGGTTATGAAGCAGATGACGTATTGGGTAGCCTTGCACATCACCTGGCAGCCGAAGGTTTTGGAGTAAAAATCATCACCGGAGATCGCGATCTGCTTCAGCTGGTCGATGACCGCATCCTGGTGAATTTGCCTGGTAAAACCATTGCCGACGCTAGGGATTTTTTTACCAAAGATGTGATCGATTATTTTGGAGTTAAACCCGACCAGGTGGTTGATTATAAAGCCCTGGTGGGAGATAAATCAGATAATATCCCGGGAGTGGCTGGCATTGGTGAGAAGACTGCAGCCGCATTGCTAAACACCTACCAGACTTTGGATGGCATATACTCCCACCTGAGTGAGGTTTCTGAAAGTACGCGCAAGAAACTAGAAATAAATAAGGATAATGCTTATCTAAGCCAGAAATTAGCCACCATTGTCACCGACCTAGAAGTTAAATTAGACCTGGACATGGCGCGTACTGAGAAATTCGATCCAGCCCGGGTGGAAGCATTATTTCGCGAGCTTGAATTTCGATCTTTGATGGGTCGCCTGGCCGCGCTGTACCCTGCATTTGGAAAATCCAGCTCGAAAAAACAAGAGCAACTATCATTATTCGCTACTGCCTCAACAGAATCTAAGCCTATTCCCAAGCAAGAAGGCCAGATCACCGTTCATGTTGTCAATGACGAGCACAGTTTGCAAGAATTATTAATACACCTGAATAGTGCCAAAATCATCTCTTTTGACACAGAAACCACTTCCACAGACCAGATGCGGGCTGACCTAGTCGGAATTTCACTGGCAGTGGACGCTGGTGAGGGATGGTATATTCCAGTGGGTCACCAGGCAGAACCCGGTCAACAGCTTCCGCTCAAGCAAGTCATCGATGCATTAAGAGAACCCCTGACCAATCCCAAGATTCATAAAATTGGCCATAACCTTAAATATGACTTCGTCATGTTGGTCAGAAATGGTTTGCGCCCAACACCCCTCACCTTCGATACCATGATCGCCGAGTGGCTGACAAATCCCACCTCCCACAATTTGGGGCTAAAAAACCTTGCCTGGGTGCGGTTGGATTTTCGCATGACCGAGATTGCGGAATTGATTGGAACGGGTAAGAAACAGATCACCATGGACCAGGTGCCCATTGAAAAAGCAGCTTCTTATGCTGCCATGGATGCTATCGCGGTGATCCGCTTGTTCCCAGGTTTGCAAACAGAGTTGGCAGCTAACGCTGAGTTGAAATTGTTTGAAGAGATCGAAATGCCGCTCGTCCCTGTGCTCGCAGATATGGAGATGGCTGGGATTGCATTGGATACGAATTTCCTGCGGCGTATGTCAGGCGAACTGCAAACCCGTATGGATGATTTGGAAAATAAGGTTTACGAATATGTTGGCGAGCGTTTTAATATTAACTCAACCCAACAATTATCTCACGCTATTTTTAACCGCTTGAAATTGGTGCCTCCAGATCGTACGAAGCGGACAGAAGCAGGGAATTTCTCCACTTCAGCCGAGGTGCTGGAAACATTGAAAGGTAAACATCCTGTAGTCGATCTCTTACTCGAGTATCGTGAGCTTTCCAAGCTGAAATCCACTTACCTGGATGCTTTACCTGAGCAAGTAAACCCTCTCACAGGCCGTGTACATACTTCATACAATCAAGCCGGTGCCGTTACCGGCAGAATTGCGTCCTCGGATCCAAACCTTCAAAACATCCCCATCCGCAGCGAGCTTGGGCGCCAGGTCCGCCAGGCGTTCATCGCTGGATCCGGGCTCACCTTACTCTCCGTGGATTATTCGCAAGTGGAGCTGCGGATTGCAGCCCATATGTCCAACGATCAAGCCATGCTAGCGGCGTTCCGCGCCAATCAGGATATTCACACGGCCACGGCGGCAGCCATCCTGGGTAAGACCCTCGATCAGGTCACCAAGGATGAAAGGCGCAACGCCAAAGCCATCAATTTTGGCTTGCTTTATGGGATGAGCCCATTCGGACTCACACGCAGCAGCGATCTTACTCTGGCAGAGGCAGAAGATTTCGTTGAAGCATATTTTCAGCAATTCCCCGGCGTGAAAGGTTACCTGGATAATATGCGTCGCCTGGCAGCCAAACAGGGTTACGTCGAGACACTTCTTGGTCGTAAACGCTATTTCCCCGGACTAAAATCAGGCGGCAATCAGGCTACCCGTGCCCGCGAAGAACGCGAAGCGATTAATGCTCCCATTCAAGGAACGGCTGCTGATATCATGAAGATCGCCATGACTAGGGTATCACATGCATTAAAAGAAAGTGGATTAGATGCTCACATGCTATTACAGGTACATGATGAGCTTGTGCTTGAGTGCCCGCAAAAAGAGTTGAAAAAGACGGCACAATTAGTGCGCACAATGATGGAAAATGCCTATAATTTGGTTATCCCCCTTAAAACCGAAGCACGTTCAGGCCACGATTGGGGAGATTTATCTGTACTAGAGGAATAGGATGCAATTATGAGTGGTGATCAGCAAAAGTATCAGGATGCAATGAATCAGGGCCATTCTGCTGCCTGGGATCAGGATTGGCAGACTGCTTCAACGTATTATCGGATGGCGATAAGTGAATTCCCGGAGAATCTTAATGCGCTGACCAGCCTGGCATTGGCACTATTTGAGCTTCAGAAATACCCTGAAGCACTTAATTTTTACCTACGTGCCGCTCAACTATCTCCCACTGACCCTATTCCATTGCAAAAAGTTGCGGAAATCCAGGAGCGATTGGGTGACTTGGGAAATGCTTCCAAAACCTATATAGATGTAGCCGAATTATTTGCCCGTAACAGAGATGTAGAGAAAGCAATTCACAGCTGGTCACATGTGGTAGCAATAAATCCTGAGAATATGACCGCTCACACTCGTCTTGCACTGGTATATGAACGCCTCGGTCGCACTCCCCTCGCCATCCTTGAATTTATTTCCATCGCCAGTCTGCTTCAAAGCCAGGGAAGTATTCAAAAAGCGATCCAAACCATTAAACACGCTTTGGACGTAGACCCCAATAACAAGGAAGCTACCCTGGCTTTGGCAATCCTGGAGACGGGGAAGCTTTTACCCCGCCCAAGCCGCCCTCATGGTGGCACGGGACCACTGATGATGTCGCAGGTTCGCCAGGCGGATTCACCCAAAAGCGGAGACGTAGATCGCCCGCGTCTCGACCCGATTCAAGATGCTAAACAAAAAGCATTGACATTGCTCGCCGAACTACTTTTCGAGCAGGAAGAAGCCCAGGGAACTCAGCAAGTCAGTCAGGGATTTTCCCCCATTGTAAAAGGCACGAGCAGTTATGATCAGCCTCAATATGATCAAGCCAAGATCATCCTTCACCTGAGCCAGGCGATTGATATGCAATCCCATGGACAGGAAAAAAATGCAATCCCAGAGCTTGAGAACGCCATGGAGGCAGGTCTGGATAGCTCGGCTGCTTATTTTTTATTGGGATTCCTGCAATCCAAGACTGATCAGCTGGATTATGCAGTGATCAATATTACCAAGTCAGTGCAGCATGAATTATTCAACCTCGGTGCCCGCCTTCTGCTGGCTTTGACGTTATATAAAATGGATTCGATCAAAGATGCTTCAATACAATACCTGGAAGCCCTCCGCATTGCTGATGCTGAGAGTGTATCGGCAGATCAGTCTGAGGTATTGAGGCAATTATATGAACCGTTGATCGAATCATATACCCACTCATCAGACATGAAATTACAAAAAAGAATCTGCGAGAACATTAGCAGATTGCTGATCCGCCCGGATTGGCGAACACAAATCCAAAATGCACGTCAGCAGCTGCCACCTCAACCGGAAGGCGCCTCACCAGTGCCTCTAGCAGAAATGCTGACCGAGGCAACCAGTGGCCAGCTGGTGGAATCTCTCGCAAAAGTGAACCAGCTGGCTCGTTCCAATAAGCTGGTAACCGCAATGGAAGAAGCTTTTTATGCACTAAAGTATGCACCCACCTACTTGCCCCTGCACATTTGCATTGGAGATTTATTGGTCCAGGAAAATCTGGTCCCTGAAGCAGTACTGAAATATTCAATTGTCGCCCGAAGTTATGATACCCGTGGAGAGACTAAACGGGCAATCAGTCTATATCAGCGCATTTGTGAATTAAACCCTGTTGATATGGAAGCACGCAATAACCTGATTGATCTCCTGGTAGCCCATGGAAATGCGCAGGATACCATACAGGAATATAGTAAGCTGGCAGAGATGTATTACAATCTGGCTGACCTTTCCATGGCTCGTAAGACATATACGACTGCGTATCGATACGCACAACAATCGAACATTGACCGGAATACCAAAGTGAAGCTGATGCACAGAATGGCGGATATAGACATTCAAAGCCTGGATTGGCGTAATGCAATTCGCGTGTTCGAGCAAATCCGCACCTTAGAACCTGAAGATGGAAAAGCGCGCGACATGTTATTTGATCTAAATATCCGCCTGGGGCAGGAAAACCAGGCCATGTCTGAATTGGATAATTACCTGAATCACCTCATCAGTATCCATCGAACCTCCGAAGCATTGGAATATATAAATACAAAAATAGCCGAGAATCAAAATATACCCACCCTCTATCGGCGATTAGCTGAAATTTACCGCCTGTTAGGACGCAAGGAGGAAGCTATCAACCAGCTGGAGATATCCAAGGATATGTACATTCAGGCTGGAAATCGCAAAGAAGCTATTGATTCATTGATGACAATCCTGGCACTCAACCCAACGAATGTCAAGGTGTACCAAAGAATGCTGGTGGACTTGCAGGAAGAGGATAAAAATAGCAGTTAACCATTATATTTTTATACGCAGAATGCCAGTATGAGGCGTTTTTCCGTCATCACATTCCCCTCTCTGAACTCTGACTTGCTCTTGCAAATTATTTAATTGGATTGCAATGTGTGGTGATACTTAGTAATCGCCAGTTTGTTTAGCTGCGCGCCAGTAAATAACTCGCTAAATCTGCTGTACTATCCAAGATGAGGTCAGCTCCTGCTCGCTCGAGTTCTTTTTTATCACCGAAACCGCATAAAACACCCACAGTTTGAGCTCCTGCCTTCTTCCCGGTGAGGATATCAACAACCGTATCTCCAACCATGAGGCAGGAAGCTGCCGGTACGTTTAATCTCGCTGCCGCCCATTCTAAGGGTTCAGGATATGGTTTGGTGTGTTTACAAGTCTGACCAGTAGCAATCGCAGCGAAGTATGGTATCAGGTTGAACTGGTACAGGAATTTATACGTAGATTTATGCCCCCGGATACTGATAATACCAAGCGGATAATGGCCGTGCAGGCTAACTATCATCTCCCTTACGCCGGTGATTATCTGAAATGGCTGAGAAGATTTTCCGGTCCCCATCTCGTATAATCGATCACCCAGTGCAACGATTTTACCATCCAGCCCAATTCGATCTGCAAGGTTGTAAGCCCAATTCCCAGGCCCTTCAGTTAACATGACTAACTTACGCGAGAATTTATGTACATCTCGGTTTCGGAATGCGAATCGAAACGGTGACAGCCAGGTATCCAGTTTTTGAACAAACTGGTCGTCGGTGTTACTTAATGTCCCATCCACGTCAAAGCAAATCGCTTTAACCCGGCTCCAATCAATCGGCATAATCTCCTCACCCGGGCATAATAACAGGATAGATCGAGATCCCCGCCCAAATGAGAAACAATAAACACAGAAACAATACGATCACGATCGTAATTGTTAAACAGGAAGAGAATATAGGATGAGATGAATCTGACATAGGCCGCCTCTCCATCGATTTTAAACCTCATATCCATCTGAAGCAATAGCTTACATCCGTGATATGCGTTAAAATAACGATGTGGACGAGATTGCACTGATCCAGGCAGCAAGGGGCGGCGATGTGGATTCCTTTAATCGCCTGGTATTAGCATATCAAGATTTAGTTTACAGCCATGCGTACCGCATGATCGGCGAAGAAGAATCTGCCGATGATGCAGCTCAAAATACATTCATCTCAGCATACAACCATTTAGGATCCTTCCGAGGCGGTTCATTTAAAGCCTGGTTGCTTCGAATCGTGACAAATGCCTGCTATGATGAACTACGCAGGCGTAAACGGCGCCCAACTGTTCCCCTGGAGCCGTTAGACGATACGGGCGAAGAAGTTGAATCAGCGAAGTGGATGGTAGACCCGGTGGACCAACCTGAGGAGCAAGTCCAGCGGGCAGAGCTTCAGAATGCCATCCAGCATTGTCTGGACAATTTACCTGATGATTTCAAATCGACGGTGATTATGGTAGACGTTCAAGGTATGGATTATTTTGAAGCCGCCGAAGCAATCGGTAAGCCGATTGGCACCATAAAAAGTCGCCTGGCGCGTGCCCGTTTACGCCTGCGAGATTGCTTGCATGGATTCGCGGAACTTTTACCCTCCGGATTTCGTCTGGAATAAGGGTGCAAGATGAAGAACCAAATGACAACGCGTGATTACGAACTGATCTCTGCATACCTGGATAACCAGTTAGGTGGTAAGGAACGCGCCATTTTTGAAGCACAGCTCAAAGCGGATCCTGATCTACGCAGGGAACTCCAGGAGATCAGTAAAACGCGTCTCTTAGTTCGAAGTCTGCCCAGGTTACGCGCTCCACGTAACTACTTCGTCAAGGCTGAAGCCCTTCAACCGCGACCAACCTTCCGGTTAGCCCCGGTTTTTGGTATTGTTTCTGCAGTTTCGAGTGTATTGCTTGCGTTGGTGATCTTCGGTAACTCTATATTTTCTCCATCAACCCAGGTGGCAAGTGTACCCCAGGAATTAAACCCGCTTGCACAACAATCTTTACCGCGGGAAGCAGTGAGTAGCAACGCTTCACCAGATTCTCCAACAGAATCAGCACCGGTTATCATGATGGGAGCACCTATTCTGCCCACGCTTACGCCAGAAATAAATTCATTAAAGATAGGGCAAACAGAGGTTGCCACTCCCACCACGATATATCTCTTTGCATATCCACCCACCGGTACACCTGAGATTGAAATATCGATTTTTGATCAGGAGACCGAGGCTGCCCGCATTTCCTGTGAAGAATATTACAACCGCGGCACGCAGCCGTCTGGAATGGGTATCAATAATTGCCCTACTCCAACAAGCACACACTCACAATTTCTGGAGGGCATGCTCTTAACCCCGTCTCCCACCCCCTCAGAGACACCCACACCCACATTAACACCCACACCTACTGCTACCCCTACACCAACAGATACACCAATGCCTGTTGCCACTGAAACACCTCCACCCGTTGCAAAACTGGGTGAACCGGGCGTTGAAGTTTCTTCCCCAGAAGGCATCTCAGCCGATTCATCACTAGCTGCTGGTAGTTCACCCGCTGAAGTCGGGGGGTCTGCAGAAGCCCCATCTGCTCCGAATGTCTCTTTCTTGAGCTACATCGTTTTGACGGTAGAGATCAGCCTGGCAGCAATTGCAATCCTCGCAGGAATAACCGCCGTCATTCTTCGTCTTCGAGCACGTTGATGCTAGAAGGTCCGATCAAGTTTTGCCCCCGTTGTGGTACGGAGCTTACTGAACGATTGCATACTGGGAAAGTAAGGCCTGCCTGCTCGAAATGTGGTTGGGTATATTTTCCCGATCCAAAGGTTGCTGTCGCGGTTCTGATTCGGAAAAATGATCAAGTGCTCTTCGTTCAACGCCGGTATGATCCCCAAAAGGGTTATTGGACCTTGCCGAGCGGGTTTGTGGATGCGGGTGAAGATCCAATAGTTGCTGTTCAGCGTGAATGCCTGGAGGAGACCGGCCTTGTGATTAGTGAGATCCATCTGCTGAATGTAATCTTTGGTCAGGAACATCCGCGCGGTGCGCATATACTGATTGTATATCAAGCCCAAATCCAATCGGGGGAATTAAAGCCCGGGGATGATGCCAGGCAAGTGGCTTATTTCCCCATTCACCAACTTCCCCCTCTGGCATTTGCATCCACCAATCAAATTTTGGATGCTTTTTTTTAGATGTATGGTAAACTAATTTTTAATCGAACAGAAGCCCATTTGTCATCATTTTTCATTGCAATTGAATAGAGGACCCATTTATGCGTGGGAATAAGATCAAATCTTTATTATTTCTTTGCACAGTATTCATGCTGATTAGTTCGGCATGTGGAACCAATACGCAAATCGAGACTCCCACCTCTCCACCCCCTCCTCCAACATCAACAGCTTCACCCACATACACGCCTTATCCAACCTATACGCCTGTTCCCACCCGAACCAGGGTGCCAACCGAGCCTACTGCACCAACTGCCACAAGCATTGCAGATGTCTCACCAACGGATTCAGGTTCAACGATCCCTGACTTATGCCTTGCAAGTGATGTCAGTGGATTTATCACCTGCTCAGATGATACTGGGAATATTACAGTAGACATACCCGCTACTTGGAAGGAAGTCAACGGTACTACCTGGGCATATAACGGGGAGGTATTCGGTGTAGCCATATCTGCCGCCCCGAACCTGTCAGACTATGAGAACAAATATGATTCTGAGGGGTTATTCTTCGGAGCCTCAGACACATTCGCCCAAATAGGTGGCTATGTGCAATTTCTGGATATTTATGCTGAAGCATATCAGAAAGACTGCACCTGGGTTGGTCGCTATGTTTATAATGATAGTGTTTATCGAGGAAAATACGACCAGTACACTGATTGCGGTGGTACTGATGGATTTACTACCTACGTATTAAGTGCTGTGGACATTGTCGATCCAACCTCAAAGATTATCCTGGTTGAAATTTCCATCAAATCCGGGGATACTTATATCAAAGATCAAATTTGGGGAACTTTCTACGTATACTTCTAGCACATGGCAATTCAAGGGACGTAGGTAAAAATCAATTACTAATTTCTAGCCTTCAAGTAACAATCATTCTTTCAATTAAAACTATTATGCTATAATCGGTCTTATATGTCTCAATTTGGGGATTAATGGTATGAAAAACCAAATATCTATTTATTAAGTTAAGCAAGTCAGGATTACCCGTCTTGATTGTGAATAATTTTCTGTGAGTCACAGTCAGTAAATAGCTTTGTCAGATCCAATCAATTCGGGCAATTACCACAAGGAGTACTGTATGGGAAAAATCACTATTTTCGAGAGCCTGACCCTGGACGGGGTAATGCAAGCACCAGGTAGACCAGATGAGGATCGACGGGGAGGCTTTACCCACGGTGGTTGGGCAGCACCTTACGCCGACCCGGTGATCGGCAGTGTGGCTGCTGAGGGGATGTCTAAAGAAGGCGCTTTATTGTTCGGTCGCCGTACATACCAGGATTTTGCCTCGGTCTGGTCAGGCATGCCCCAACCCAACCCCTTCACCGATGTGCTCAATAACACTAAGAAATATGTGGTTTCACGGACCTTGAATGAACCTCTCCCATGGATGAATTCAATTCTGCTCAGGGGCGAGGCTTCCAGTACGGTGGCCAAACTCACGCAGGAATCTGGCCTTGATTTCGTTATCCTTGGGAGTGGAGAGCTGGTGAAAACGCTTATGCAGGTGAATTTAATCGACCAGTATGTGCTGCTTATCCATCCATTAATCATGGGTACAGGTAAGCGTCTCTTCCCCGAGGGGAACGCCTTCTCAGCACTCCACCTGGTTGATGTGAAGACCGCCTCCACTGGGGTGTTGATTGCTACCTATGAGCCAGATGAATCAGCCAAGTAATGAGCTTGGCGACATGTAGATTCGTACGTGATCGACTGGATGAGCTCACCAAATTCAATTATCTGTATATGGTTTGGAAAAGGTAGATGCTATTATTCATGCACCAAAAAAATTGCGGTAGTTTCATACGCATTTCCCGCCAGGTCATATGCCTTCACCCCTAACACATGCCTACCCGGCTGGGCAGTCCATAATATGATTCTTGGCGGCTCGTACAAAATTGATTCCAGCTTACCATCCACATAATACTCAACCCGCTGTATCGCCTGGTTATCACTTACTGAAGCGTTCATGATAATGATTGGGTCTTGCTGGGCAGAAAATTGCTCACCAGCTCTCGGCGAGAGGATTTGAACCTGGGGAAAGCTGTTATCAATCGTCAGCTGGACTGTTGCCCGCTCAATCCTTTTATCTTCCTTTACCACCAACAGTTCTAGTATGAAAGTTCCATCCAACTCCGTCGTGTCCCATGTACCCAGGAATCCATCCTTCACGGATCGATGAACATCTTCTCCAACCTGGATCCACTCCTGCGGATATAACCCTTTGCCAACCTGTATGCGATAGTATTCAAAGCCATCCCCGGTGGCACTACCTCTCAAAGATAGCTGCCCACTCACATGGTCAAACATCTTCAAGT
Source organism: uncultured Chloroflexia bacterium (assembly GCA_963725685.1). GTDB lineage: Bacteria > Chloroflexota > Anaerolineae > Anaerolineales > UBA4823 > FEB-25. Next base: position 33,651 of record CAVRYZ010000006.1, on the reverse strand, counting down.
TGGTGATTTGCACATCTTCCGATGAGGTCGTAGCTGGGTTGATATCATCATAGCTGTCTGGAGGTACAGGCAAACCCACTGCTTTTGCCCAGTCTACCGCTTCTGGTGGTACCACCAGGTAAATCTTCTCGTCCACCAATTTAGAATCTGTAAATATCGTTGCCAACAACCCAGTCTCACGGTTGATATAAAACTTCTGGTACATGTCGTCGGGTTGCGTTGGTTCATTTCCAGCCAGGAAAACCTCCTGTGCAATTGTCTGGCATAAGGGAGTGACCAGCTTCCCGGATGGGTCACATACCTGCAGCTTGCTAATTCCGGATGGCGTAGCGAATTCCTGGACAGGCATTTCTTTCGATGCGTATTGCATCAGTGCGTGCCAGATCCCAGCTGGCATATCAACACTAATTTCACCAGCCTCGACAGCCGACCTCCCCATCCATACACCGATTGCCAATCGAGGGGTGTAACCCACCGTCCACGCATCGGAAGTTTCGACTGTCAGGTTGACCTTGGCTGCCGCGGGTCGCCCGATTTCCAGTGCATTTGGGTGACCCAGGCTGGGCCAGCGTGCCTTTTCATCGCTCATGATATGGGTCGCCAGGTAGGCTATCTGTGGGCTGACCACAGGAATTTTCTCAGGATTGGTCCAGTCGATCCACACTTTGCCATCTCCATCCACAACCCTGAGGATGGTAGTCGAGCTCATTTCATTCTGGGTTTCACCCCCAGCGCTGCCAACCGCAGTCTGGCCCGACATGACTCCCTGGTTCGCAAGGATCGAATACGCCTGGACGCTCTCCAACAAACTTACCGGCTGGGAATAAAGATCATCCATACCACTTCCCGTGCCTGAGGTGAGCTCACTCGTGCTAATCCCAAACTGCTTTTCGGTCAGCCATAGATTATCTGCACCCACTTGTGCCAAGATTTCAGCTCCTGCACCCTGATAGTCATTGGCGAATACCTTTCGCAAGCTCACCGGACCTTGATACGAAGTCAATGATTCCAGGTTTACATCGATTTGATCAGGATTAAGCATCTCCTTGGCATGACTAACAGGCAAATCCCACAGTAGGGTTGCGGGGCTCATCCCACGCGTAAATGCGCTAACGTATAAAAATGGGGTCAATATGCTTCCAGCAGGATGGGTCGCCTGGCTTGCAGGTGAAATCCCCGCTCCTTCCCCACCGACCATAGCCAAAATATGTCCGGTAAGTGGGTCAATGACCACCACTTCAGTCATCAAGTTTTTTAGGTTTTTATCCACCTCGGTTTGTAAGGTCGGGAGTAAATTGCCAGAGTCACACGGTGTATCATCAATCGAGATTATTGGGTTCTTTGCTCCGTGCACCCGCGCAAGCTGAATCTCGGCTGTGCAGACGGACTGCATTTGCAAACCATAATCGAGCGTGGTGAAGATTTCAAAACCACCCCTGAGAATGCGCTCCAGGGGCATCCTTGTGCTTAGCTGCATCAATACCAGCTGGGTAAATAACGGCGCGAGTGACTGAGCCCCAGTTTGATCTCTCAGCTGCACATCTTCCTTCAATGCCTGGCGTGCTTCATCTCCGCTGACATACCCCTCTACAAGCATTTTCTGAATGATAAGTTCCTGCTTCTCCTTGAGCATTTGGAAATCACTTGAAGGATTACTCCCAGAGAATTCTGCAATTGCGGTGAGCATGACAGCTTCTGCGAGCGTTAGATCCACGGCGGATTTTCCGTAATAGGCCCGCGCCGCTGCGTCAACCCCATAAATGAGCTCACCGAACTGGGCAATGTTGAGATACCATTCCAGCACTTTTTCCCGGCCATACTTTGCCGTCACCTGGGCAGCCAGCAATCGCTCACGAATATTACGTTTCACAGACGGGGATTCACCCCCAAGCACCAGGTCAGAGATCAACCATTGTGCTAGAGTGGGATGAGTTCCTTCATAGATACCATCTAAGGAGTAACCAGGATTGTGCCAAAATTGCGGATCGAGCTCGATAATCGTCGCATCAACCAGATCCTGTGATACCTGATCCAAACCTGCCTGACCGCTCTTACCCACGTAAAGGTACTGTTTATTAGCAGCGGCTGGATTTTCAAGGGTCAGAATAATATGTTCAGCGGTGCGGTCATACAGACGGGTGGACTGGAACAATGGGCGTTTGGGAGGTTCCAATAAAGACGCAAGCGTTTCCACCGAAGGTAAATCGCGCGTCAGCTCGATATACCAACGCCCCCCTATCAACGACAGAGTCACCATCAACAGGCTGACCACCACTCCACTGGCCAGACCAAGTTTAAGCCATGGGCTGCGTTGTTGGCGGGTTCGCTGTTGCTGGCGGATTCTTATGATTTTCGAAACATCGGGCATGGTTTTGGTTCCAGTATACCTGGAACGCATTCATCTGAAAATCGATTGGTTATGGTTCTGGCCTATTCTGGATCTCTTTCACGGTCTTGCTAACGGATTGCATCAGCTCCCTGGCCGATTGGCGGGTTCCATCACTCACCTCACCCATCATCTGGGCAAGCTCGAGTAAACGCTCCTCGCCACTTACGATTTCCACTTGGGTTTCTGTGCGGTTATCTTTGATTTGTTTATTCACCCTCAAATGCTGTTCGCCAAAAACCGCCAGTTGGGGCAGGTGTGTGACGCACAAAACCTGATGCTGTCGGGCTAATTCCCATAGTTTTTTCCCAACCACTGAACCGACCCGGCCACCAATGCCCTGGTCGATTTCGTCAAAGATCAATGTGGGCACCCGGTCTGCTTTCGCCAGGACGTTCTTGATTGCCAGCATTAAACGCGATGTTTCACCCCCTGAAGCGATTTTTACGAGTGGTTTCAATCCTTCTCCAGGGTTTGGAGCGACTAAAAATTCGATATGTTCCAAACCGGACGAATCAAATGCCACCTTGCGTCCATCACCCATCGGTACGCCCTCGTCGGATTGGCGCTCAGTGAACTCAACCTTGAATTTCGCTCCAGCCATACTCAGGTCCATTAGCTCTGCTTCCAAGGCAGCTTCCAATTTTGTTGCGGCGGTATGCCGCTGCGAGCTCAGCTGCTCACCCATTTTACCCAGCATGCCCAACAGCCCATTTTCGTCATTTTCCAGTTCCAGGATGCGTTCAGAGGCATGCGTAATCGAATCCAGCTGCTGCTTGGCTTGCTCAACGAATTTGAGGATGGTTGGAATATCGCCACCATATTTCCGCTTCATATTTTGGATCAAGTTTAGGCGTTCTTCCACCTGATCCAACCGCTTGGGATTAAATTCGATCGATTCGATATATTCCCGTAAATCAGCCGTCAAATCGGTCAGCTCGTCTAATGCAGCCTGGGCACGAACACCCAGTTTTTCCTGTTGTGGGTCGAGCCGGTTGAGATTATTCAACAATGTGGTTACCTGCCCAAGCAAGTCGGTAACCGTGGGGGATTCAGCGCTGCCCTCGTCCAATAATTGGATTGATTCCTGGACGGTTGATGAAATCCCTTCTGCATTTGCCAGCCTTGTCCGTTCGGTACGCAGGTCCTCTTCCTCCCCATCTTGCAACCGGGCTGTTTCAATCTCATTTATTTGATAGCTGAGAACATCGATCTGCCTGGCTGCATCGGTTTCAGCTTTCCGCAGCTCAGCCAGCTGTTTACGTACCTGCATCAGCTGGTAATAGGCTTTTTGGTACTCCTCCAACTCCTTTTCTACGTGTGCATAGCTGTCTAGTAGCCCCAGGTGCTGACGGACATGCAGGAGGGATAGGTGCTCCGATTGCCCATGCACATCCACCAGGTATTCACTTAGCTCGCTAAGGATGTGCGCATTGACACTTCGTCCGTTCACCCGGGCGATGCTGCGCCCATTATCTCTGATTTCTCGTCCCAGCGTAAGTATGTCTGATTCATCCAGCAGCTCCTCACGCTCAAGAATTTGCTGCACCGGCTGCCTGACCTGATTCGCAATTTCAAAACTGGCCTCAACCAGCGCCCGGTCAGCGCCTGCCCTCACCATGGTTGCGTCAGAGCGGCTCCCCAGAATAGCTTCAACCGCGTCGATGATAATTGACTTTCCGGCACCCGTTTCACCGGTGAAGATGTTCAAGCCGCGGTTAAATTTGAGATCCAGCTGGCTTATGATGGCAAAATTCTCAATATGTAATTCGTTGAGCATACTAACCGATTCTGATTCCCGCTAAGCGCGTATATAAGGCTGATGTCATTAAAATTGCATAGGCTAAATGCCAAATCAAACCCAACAAGCTAAAGTTGAAGATGATTTGAAGTCCAAGCGGTATACAGCCGAATACGCCTGCAATTGCCGCCAGAATGTATAAATTCCTCGCTCGTCGGTGCCGGGTAATGAAGCGTGCGATTTCAGCAATTGCTCCTCCGGCAATTGGAGCCAGGATGATGATAAAGAAACCCAACCGGTATGCGATCATGCTGCCCAAATACGCTAGAATTGCCACAACGATAAAAATCAATGGATAATCCAGCCATTTTGCGGTCTCAAAAACCTTCTGCTGGCCTTTAACACATTCCTTGCAGCGATATCCCGTGGGTGTAAGGATGGCACACCTGGCACAAATGGGCTTCTCACATTTGTTGCACCGCAGGGATGTTTCCACATTCGGATGATTGGCACAGTACATCTTCGGAGCTTCGACGGTCATACTAAACCTCTAGCGATGATTCCCTGCAGATGGGTTTTGACTCATATGGGGGGTTAAATTACGATAAAAATACCCAGGATCCTGAAAACGGATAAATTTGACCACATGCGGTGAGGCATATACATATACCCTGTCATCATTCGTCAATCCGATCGGTACCTGCCCGTCAATGCTGAATACTGCCTGGTGGTCGACATTTACAGTGATGCTCACTGAAGAACCTTCCGCCAGCACAATTGCTCGATCGAGTGATAGATGCGGGGCGACGGGTACCAGCAATATATTGCGCAGCTCGGGTGGCAGGATGGGACCACCAGCTGCCAGTGCATAGGCAGTCGATCCGGTTGGAGTCGCTGCGATTAAGGCATCTGCAACGTAGGTGGTCAGAAAACGTCCATCCACATGGGCGGTCACATGTACGGGTCGGATGATTTGTCCTCGGCTGACAACTACTTCATTTAAAACATCCCATTTACCCAGGAGTGCATCTGCCCGCCATTGTTCAGCGGTCAACATCATGCGTTTTTCCAGCCAATAATCGCCCTCAATCATGCGCAATAGGAATTCTTCCCATTGATTTTGTGCAATCTCAGTCAGGAATCCAAACCTGCCCAGATTGATCCCCAGGATGGGAACCTCCGAAGGACCTCCCAAGTGACCAGCCCGAAGCATGGTTCCATCTCCCCCTAAAGCGATCAGGACATCAAACTCTCCCTGCTTCACCCGCCTGTAAATTGCTTCGTCGTATAAAAAGCCATGCTGGGTTTCAATGCCTTTCTTATTTAAGAAAGCAGCAATGGCAATTGATTCCTTTTCCGTATCCGGCAGGTTTTGGGCGCCAACAATGGCTATCTTGTGGATTGGCTTCTTCTCTTCGGTCATCATGGCTCAATTATATCCTGAGTGACTGATCACAGATGGAACGATACCCGCAATGCTGGCAGCGTTTCTCATCCTGGTGAGAGCGGTCTACCTCAGAGCGATTGGTCCGCCCCTGCATTTCGCGGATGAGCGCCTGGATGGATCCTTCCAGCTCGGTTGTATAATCGATCGCAAAATTCTTATTTGAATAATGGATGATCCCATGGGTTGGGCGCGTTCCATATTCATGCTCGACTAACATACAATATGCAGCCAGCTGGAAGATGTGTGAATCAAAAGGATTCGCAGGCGCCTGTCTCGATTTCACCTCAATCGGGATGACTTGTTTTCCCTGGCTCACCAGGTAATCAGGTTTACCGGTCAATCGAAGGTTCGGATCATATAACGGTTTCTCGACTTTGCCCCATTGCTTGGTATCAATATAAATTACCCTACCCCCAGGGATTCCTGCTTGCCGCTTTTGACGGGCAGCCAGCACGAATAAGATTACAGCCATGATCGCAAACAGGATCGCCAGATACAACTCAACCATTAACCCACCATCACATCAATGAATGTTTACAAATTAGCCTGGATGATCCATATGACAGCAGCCAGGATTGCCAGCAGCAGGCATGCATAAGCAATCACTTGCAGGCAATTGCTTGCCACCACCACGCGTGCATGTTTTTCGTGAATTTCGTTCCCCCCTGCTAATTCCACTTGATTCTCAGGTTCGTATCCCTGTAGCTGGTACCACCAGGCACGGTTGCAAAATTGATACGTACCTATCTCGGAAGCCCGGATGATTCTCATTCTTTTTGGCTGTATCCATCCAATCTGGTTTCCAATTCCCGAATGCTATTCTCCAGTCGTTCTTGCCTTAAGCTGAGAGTAAAATCGCCCCGCGTCCGTTCGATGATCCCGCGTGCCACATCCGTCAGGCGCCTCAGACCACCGGTGATTGCATCCGGATAGTCCATGGTCACTAAAACTGCATAGATGTCATCCATTTCGCCTAACAGGCGGGCCGCCTCTATGGCATTATCTTTGAGCAGCAAATCCAGGATCCGTCGGCGTAATTCACCCACTGCTTCCGCCAGACCTTGCAGGTAAGTGGCTGGTTCGAGTAATAAGTCCTCTGGATCTGGAAATCCATTCTCGTTGATCAAGGCATTCACCAGGGCAGCTTCTGCATATTCTTTGAGCGCGTCCTGGGTATAACCAGCATAAAAGAGGTCTGGCAGATCCTTAAGATTATCACGCAAGGATATAACTAATAGACGGGCTTCACCAAGATGTTGTTGTGCCAGTGAATTTTCTTCGCGATGGACTGCCCGGATAGCATTGGCACAATGCCGGGTGAGCGTGCGCGCCTGGGCAAGTGCTCGGTCACGTTCCTCGGTACAGACCTCGAATGAACGGTGGATCTTTTCTGCAATATCATCCAATTTTTCAGGCATCGGTCTCACTCTTTCGGTGGTGTGGGTGGTGTAGGTGGGTGGAAAAGGAAATCCGCCAGTGTGCTCTCGCCGGGTATTTTAATCTCTCCAAAGGCAGATTCGTAGCGTGCCAGGTTTTCTGTCAGCGCACGTTGAAGTAATTTTGCCCCTAATGGAGACATGACCACCCGAGTGCATACCCTTGCTGGGGTAACGCCAGGCAGCAGGTGGGCAAAATCCAGGACCAATTCTGACGGCGAATGGGCAATGCGTACCACGTTAGCATACTCGGTTCTTAAATCTGCAGGCACCTCCAACGCAGGAGGTGCTGGAGCCATTGGACGGTTCTGAGCAGGGTTTGACATAAGTATTTTTCCTATTATCGCGGGACTGTGTTTAAAGAATTAAGGTGCGGAGCACAGCTCCGCACCTTTTTGGATTGTGGATTAGAACGGGATATCACCGCCATCATCTGACTGCCCGGCTGCTTCACCCGGTGGAGTGGCACCGCCGTCATCTTCACCTCGCTGCGATAGGAAGCGTACGGTTTGTGCGCTGACTTCGAAGGAGGCGCTCTTGGTGCCGTCTTGCCGTTCCCAAATGCGTGGGCCGCCAGTGCTGGGATCTGTTACCAGGCGCCCTTCAACGAGAACTTTCCTCCCTTTCTTGAGATACTGGTTGCATATTTCTGCTTGTTTCCCCCAGGTGGAAACACGCACCCAAATCGTTCTCTCAACTTTCTCACCATTGCTGCTGGTAAAGTTATCATTAACAGCCACCGAGAAGTTTGTGACTGCCTGACCCGAGGGCGTATAACGCATCTCTGGATCTCTGCCAAGATTTCCAACCAATATAATCGTGTGGTAAGACATGTGGAGCTCCTTTCGTTGCAGTGAGCGGTTTGGAAGAAGTTCCGGATGAACGCCATCCGGGCCAAAGCCTATGGGGCACTCACTGAGCTGTACAGAACAATTGTACACTTAATTGGAAAAAATAAAAGGTCTGGCGAATGGGGGTTCACTCGTTCCTGAACTGCAAGCAATAATGATGGAAAGTGTTGCTCACCCAGGCATTTCCAAGCCCATAGGGAGACAGCCGCTGGTTATCCTGGCACCAAATTTTTTCATCTTTGAGTACATAAGTCTCACCAAGTCGATTTGCCAGGTCCCATGCCAGGGGGTAAATTTTCCCCCCTTCTTGATATTTTTGACGATGATGGTCAGGTAGGCACCCGGACGCAATATGGCTCGCATTCCGGTATAAATTCGCGTCAGGCGCCCGGTAAACTCCTCGTAATCGCTGATATTTCCCAGGTCATTGGAATCATTAGAATAGAATACATCCAGCTCTTCGGCTGACCTTCGATTCTTTTGCGTGGTAGCACCATGTGCATGTAACATGTCCCAATATGGTGGAGATGTGATCACATAATCAATCGCTGGGATTTGGTGCTCTGCGGCGATCTCGATTACATTAGACGCATCGCCGGTGATCAGCTCCCAGCTTAACCCCGTGCCCGTTGATTCAAGATTAAGCATCTCTTCGGCAACTACCTGGCGGGCGATATCGGCGTAAGTGGGATTAAGCTCAATTCCGTACGCATTCCGGCCACAGCGTAATGCTGCTACCAGTGTGCTGCCAGTACCAGCCATCGGGTCAAACACCACCTGGTTGAGCTTGGTAAAAAAGGTGATAAATTCCATTACCAGGGTCTCAGGGAATTTGGCTGGGTGGCGCAGGACACTTTTTTGCCGGGGGGGCGGGTTATGGATAAACCAGGATTTCTGGAATTTCAGCCATTCCTTCGGTGATAATTCGTTAAGCTTGTTGATCAATGTGCGTTTAGGCATCGTGTTCGATTCAGTCAGGAGCGATGAATTCGGCTTATGGATTCACTTCATAGACAACCAGGTCAGAAAAATTCACTGTCACCGCCTTTTTGTTAGCAGACCGGGCAAACACTCCCAACCCTCCCGAGCTCAGGGAGGGGTCGTGGATTGAAAACTGGAATTGGCCGTTGACAAAGAAACTCAGCTCAGTCCCCAGCGCAGCAATCCCTATCCGGACTGAGGCCGGTGCACCTGGAGGTACTGAACCACTCAGCGTCCATGGCTGTGGAGACGAAGCATTACCTGCGAAGATCCTGTCCAATCGAACCTGACCATTACAGGAAAGTGAGAAACGATAATAATCAATGGTTGGAGAGACGCGAAACAGCACCCCATATTCGTCCAAATCTCGGCACAGGCTGGTTTGTGCCGTGATTTCCAGGTAGAAATTCGTAAAGATGGGTTCTTCGCGTACACTGAATAAATACACATTCGTTTCACCAATTGCAATCGCCAGCTCATTCTTTCCCAAGGCAACACTGCCTGCCTCTGATTGGCTTGACGTCCAGGTACTCGGATCGGTAAAATCGTCTTCAAACAAGATTTTCCCAATTTTAGGGCGCATATCCGCGGTTGAGGTTACGACTGGTGTGGGGAAAGCAGTCGGAGTTGCCGTCGATGGGAACCATACAATCGTCGGGGTAATTGTTGCAGTCGCGGGTAGTTGTGTCTCAGTGGGTAAAACGGCGATCGTCGGTGCAACAGTGCAGGCACTACTCGAAAGGATCAGCATACAATAGTAAAAGAGACTTTTCATGCACACATCAAAATTATGTCAATCAGGTTTGAAATCCAAATCGTAAACAAAAATATGGAGAATTATTATCAAGGTGTTGTACAATTGGTGTGGTCATTCTAGCACAATGTAATAAAATACTGCAAACCAATCCCAATCTGCTTCAATAAGGAGAAGTTATGCGCAAAAAAGCCATCCTCATCACGGGTGCATCCGGCGAAATTGGTCAGGCACTGGTAAAAAGCCTGGCCAGGCAGAATGAAATGCCCATCCTCACCCTTGATATCGCTCCCCTTCCCGCTGATGTTCATGCCTTAGTCACCCCATTTCAGGGTGATATTATGGATAAATCGTTACTTTCCCGCCTGGTCAGCGAATACGAGTTCGATACAATTTTTCATCTGGCAGCTTTGCTTTCAACCCGGGCTGAGTTTTCACCCGAGGCTGCCCATAAAGTCAATGTGGAAGGGACGTTGGGATTGCTCAATCTTGCCGCTGAACAGTCTGAATGGCGTGATGAGCCGGTAAAATTCTTCTTTCCGAGCTCGATCGCAGCTTATGGATTGCCAGATATGGAGACCAAGTTGGCTTACACCCGGGTGCGTGAATGGGAGTGGAATAACCCGCGCACCATGTATGGCTGCAACAAGCTCTACTGTGAACAATTGGGGATCTACTACAGCAAATATTACCGCCAGCTGGCAGCTGACCTGCCCGTCATGTTGGATTTCCGCTGCTTACGATTCCCTGGGTTGATCAGTGCTTTTACCGTACCGAGCGGAGGCACCAGCGACTATGGTCCTGAGATGTTGCATTATGCCGCCCAAAAGAAAGCTTATGCATGTTTTGTGCGTGAAGATGTGCGCATTCCCTTCATGGTCATGCCGGATGCGGTTAAATCCATCCTAATGCTCACAGGTGCACCGAAATCAAGTCTAAAACATTCGGTCTACAATGTGACCAGTTTCAGCCTCTCCGCGGCTGAATTCAGGGAATGGGTAATAAAATTCTTCCCCGATGCGCAGATCACCTTCCAGCCGGATCTAAAACGCCAGGCAATTGTGGATACATGGCCGGCTGATTTGGATGATAGTGCCGCCAAACGCAATTGGAGCTGGCTTCCCGACTATGACATTCAACGTTCATTTGCCGAGTATCTGGTGCCAAATATTCGCAACATGTACAATGGGAAATGATGTGTTCATTTTCTTAAGTTCTTTGGTGCAGCTGGTAGACATTCCAAGATAGCGATGACTGGTGATCAATTCCTCCCGGAACCTGGATTAATTATCCTGTTTGGCTCAGGTGAAACATCCCCTACCGGGCGAAAGATCTTCGAATATATCTTTAAATCACTCCCCCCATCACCCCGCCTGGCATTATTGGAAACACCCGCCGGGTTTGAGCTGAATTCACACCAGGTGATCAACCGGGTGGGAAATTTCTTTATCCAGCGCTTACAAAATTACACTCCTCGGGTAGATATCATCCCTGCTCGCAAGCGCGGAACAAAATATAGTCCGGATGATTCTGATACGGTTTCACCCATATTAACCTCCGATCTTATCTTCATGGGTCCCGGCAGCCCTACATACGCAGTTCACCAGCTGCGAGAGAGTTCTGGCCTGGTACTACCTGGTTGCGCGTCACCGCCTGGGTGCTGTGCTTGCTCTTGCCAGTGCTGCCTCGATCGCCTTTAGTACCTGCGCCTTACCGGTTTACGAAATCTATAAGGTTGGCGAAGACCTGCATTGGGTCGAAGGTTTGGACTTTTTCAGACTTTATGGATTACGGCTTGTCATTATTCCGCATTGGAATAACCACGAAGGTGGTACGGAGCTTGATACCAGCTGTTGTTTTATGGGTCGGGAGCGATTTGCCCATTTAATGGAAATGCTCCCGGATGAGGTTACCATCGTCGGATTGGACGAAAAGACAGCGATGATAATGGATCCGGCAAGAAGTGAGTGTCATGTGATGGGGTTGGGTGCGGTCACCCTGCTGCACACGGGGCATAAACACTTGCATACCTCTCCACCGGTCATGGACCATACGGCTGGAACTGATCAAGACCTGGTAATAATCGCCGAACAACACAATGGGCATGTACACCGCTACCAGGAGGGGCAGGTTTTTCCGATGAGTGAGCTGGGACCTTTCCATACATATTATCCTGAAGCATACCTGCCTGCTTCTATCTGGCAAAAAGCAATCCAGGCACGCGACCGGGTTGATTCAGGCGTGGTCGAGCTACCCTCAGAGGATGTATTACTGCTTATCCAGGCGCGTCAAAACGCCCGTCAAATGAGTAATTGGGCGGTCGCAGATGAATTACGCCAGCAGATTGCAAAGCTGGGATGGGAAATAATGGATACTGATGAAGGCCCGGTGAGCAAGAAATTGCCGTTTCAATATAATTAAGAGCAGGAGTCCCTATGACTGAACTTTTAAAAATAGGCTATATCGGTCTTGGTTTAATGGGAAAATCGATCGCCCGTAATATCCTGCATGCCGGATTTCCCCTGGTAGTACATAATCGCAGTCAATTTGCAGTTACCGAGCTGGTCGGTGAAGGTGCTCTTTCTGCAACCTCACCCGCTGAAGTGGCTGCCCAGGTGGATGTGGTATTTACCAACCTGCCAGACACTCCGGATGTGGAACTGGTCGCCCTTGGTGAAAGTGGGATCATCTCTGGGGCACACCCTGGCCTCATTTACGTGGATAATTCGACCATCAAACCAGCAACGGCACGTGAAATTGCATCTGTTTTTGCTGCCAAGGGCGTTCAATGCCTGGATGCACCGGTCAGTGGAGGTGATATCGGTGCCCGCCAGGGTACTCTGGCAATCATGGTTGGAGGTCCTGCAGCTGCTTTAGAAATTGTACGCCCCGTCCTCGCTGCCATGGGAAAAACCATCACCCATGTGGGCGCTTCAGGGGCGGGTCAGATCGCCAAAGCCGCCAATCAGATCATGGTCGCGGCTCAGATGGTGGCGATGGGTGAACTGCTGATCTTCTCCAAGAAAGCCGGCGCTGACCCGCAAAAAGTGGTAGAAGCCATCAAAGCAGGGGCGGCTCAATGCTGGACTTTGGATGTCAAACCCCCGCGTCTTTTCTCCGGTAACCGCTCGCCTGGATTTAAAGCCCACATGCAGGCCAAAGACCTGAACATTATTATGGATACTGCCCGGCAGTACGGAATTCCACTGCCTTCTACTGCAGTAAATGCCCAGCTCTTCAACGCCATGTTGGAAATGGATATGGGTGAGCTGGATAATTCTGCAGTGCTGGGGGTTATCGAATCCCTGGCGAATACGAAATTACTCGAATGAGCACAAGCCTAAAATCATCCTTCGGTAGATTCTCCTGGGCATCCGGGAGCGATTATTTATTAATCACACTCGGCGCTTTACTGCAAGCCCTTTCGATTCGCCTCTTCCTCGTCCCCGGTCATCTGGTCAACGGAGGCGTCAGCGGGTTGGCTCAACTGATCAACTTTTACACAGGATTTCCCATCGGTGTCATGATCCTAATCGGTAACATCCCCTTATTGATCCTGGGATGGCGTCACCTGGGAGGCAAGCGTTTTGCCGTCCGTACAGCCTTTGCCGTGGTTATGGTTTCATTATTCACCGATGGTCTGGTTTTCTTTTTACCTAAGGAAGGTTTATCTACCGACCTGGTGCTCACCACCCTGTATGGAGGCGTGATCAGCGGTATCGGTTATGGATTGGTCTACCGGGGGCATGGCACGAGTGGTGGCACCGATATCCTCGTCCGTATCATTACAAATTGGCGCAGCATCCCCATATCTCAAAGTTACCTGATCACCGATTCGCTCATCATGCTGCTTGGTGGACTGGCATACAGCTGGCGGAATGCTTTATACGCTATCATTATGTTGTTTATCAGCGGGATTGCGGCGGAAGTAACTACGGAAGGTCCCAACGTCGTGCGTACTGCCTTCATCATTACCACGCAACCTGATCAGGTATCCCATTCGATACTGACAGATTTGGAACGTGGGGTAACTTCCATAAACGCCACCGGTGCTTATACAGGAACGGAACGCTGTATGCTTTATTGTGTCATCAATCGTTCAGAAGTCAGCGTGCTAAAAAGCCTGGTTCGGGAAATAGATCCAGGGGCGTTCATTGTGATTGGTCAGGCACATGAAGTCTTGGGAGAAGGCTTTCGGCCTCTCCGGCAATGACAATGCGGACCTAAGATAATATTAGTGTTGATTTGGATGGTTATGGTTAAATGATAAAGTGTTTTTTTATGATTAACCTATCTATGCAACATTTGAAAAAGGCGTGCGTATATAGGATCAGATAACCATACAGGAGTACGACGTGAATAACCTAGAGCCTGAAGTTCTCGACCGGGTTCATCAAGGTAATGAAGACGCTTTCACCCAGCTGGTTGAAACTTATCAGAAACCAGTATATAACCTGTGTTATCGAATGCTGGGAGATCCAGATGAAGCCGAGGATGCATCTCAGGAGACATTCCTGCGGGTGTATAAAAATATAATGCATTATGATGCGAAACGTCCTTTTACCACCTGGCTGTTATCTATTGCAGCCCATCATTGCATCGACCAGTTGCGTAAGCGGCGGATGATCGTCATCTCGATGGACACTACACCCTATCTCGATCCGCCGGATGGATTACCCGGTCCTGAAACTACTTTTTATAATCATGAGGATCAAAAACGAGTGCAGACTTTGTTAAAAACACTTTCGCCACATGATCGAGCAGCCGTGATCATGTATTATTGGTACGATTTTTCATACGATGAGATCGCAAAAAGCCTTTCATTATCCTCAAGCGCAGTTAAAAGCCGCCTTCATCGCGCCAGACTGACTATGGCACAATCCTGGGTAAATCAAAAAGGAAGTAATTTTGTGCCGGAAAGGAAACCGCATGAATCATCAGCCTTTTAGAGAGTTACTGGGAGCTGATCAACCGCTTTCTACTGAGCAGAACCAGGCTCTGCAGGATCACCTGAGCGTGTGTGATTCCTGTAAACAGGTCGAAACTGCCTTGCAGGAAGTGGAATTTGCCATACGAAAAGTCCCCCAGGTCGAGCCGGCTTCAGGTTTCACAGCCCGCTGGCAGAGACACCTGATCGAATACCAATCGCATCAACAATCACGTTGGGGCTGGGTATCTATCGCTGCCACCACGCTGATTGCAACCGGATTATTGGTTTTATTGATTTCCCAACTCTGGTCGTTGATTCAGGCACCTGGACCATATTTAGCGGTGTGGCTTAATCGCCTGGTAGGCCTTGCATCTCTGTACTATATGATACGCAATGTAGCCAGCTCGTATTCATGGCCGATTCCACTCTACACATTTTTGGGGATGTTCTTTTTAGTCGGTATCATCAGTTTTATGAGCGTGCTCTGGCTGACAGCATACCGAAAATTTAGCCTGGCTCGGAGGGTTGTATGAAATATCTTAATAAGAAATTGTTATCCGCTACTATCATCGCAATCATGCTCCTGGGATTATTTCCCGTTACAGCATTTGCAGCTTCTCAGAATTATGTAGTCATCGGGAACAGCTATACACTGCAGAGTGGGCAAACCCTGAATGATGATTTGTTTATCTTGGGTGGAACCGTAAATTTGATGAGTGGCTCGAATATCAATGGAAGCGTGCTCATCATTGGTGGGAGCGTTCAGGCTGCCGGTGCAGTTAATGGTGATTTCACCGTCCTCGGTGGAACTGTAAATCTGACAGCGACATTTACCCTGAGTGGCAACCTCACCAGCGCTGGTACGGTGGTTAATCGAGATCCGGCTGCCCAGATCAAAGGACAGGTCAACACAAACAATAACACTCCTTATGTTCTCCTCCCCGGAGGGGTCCATTTCCCCACTTTGAA
Source organism: uncultured Chloroflexia bacterium (assembly GCA_963725685.1). GTDB lineage: Bacteria > Chloroflexota > Anaerolineae > Anaerolineales > UBA4823 > FEB-25. The sequence continues at coordinate 18,156 of CAVRYZ010000006.1, read as the reverse complement.
CAGTAATGTTGATCCATTCTTTAAAGTTGTCGGCTTCTTCTTGCGATTATTCCTGTGGACTTTGGCTGCCATGCTGGCAGCGATGTTCATCCCCGTACATATGTCCCGTATCTCCCAAACCGCCCTCTCGCAGCCGCTTATTTCTGGAGGCATGGGTATCCTTACCGTCATTATCCTGCCCATCATCCTGGTTCTCCTGGCGATAACTATCTGCCTGATTCCAGTTTCATTACTCGGTGTATTTCTACTGGTGCTTGCCTGGGTATTTGGATTGGTCGCAATCAGTCTTGAGCTCGGAAAGCGGATCAGCGCCGCATTCAAAAAGGAATGGCACCCAGCGATTGCTGCCGGCTTGGGCACTTTGGTATTGATGACCACACTGAGTGGTCTGGAAGTAATCATCCCATGCATTGGCTGGATCCCTAAAGCCCTGGTTGGTTTGTGGGGTCTGGGCGCAGTCTTGTTGACTCAATTTGGGATGAAGCCGTATATTAGTAGCACGAGCATACCCCCAAGCTCCACTGGAGAGCTTCTTCCCTCTTAATTAGAAGATGTAATTTCGATCGTACTTTTATATATATGCCAGATCAAGGGGCTGTCTAAAAAGTCACAATATTGGGGATAATATTCTGCAATGTAGTGGCGTAGGGGTGGGATTTGAACAAAATACACCAAAAATAACCCTACGCCCGTACAATGCACCTTCATTCAAAGCGCTGCAGTAATCAATCATGGCATTTTCGGAATTCCACCCTTCCGGTTAAAGTTTGACTGGACTGGTCGCGCTTCTACTTTTGAGACAGCCCTTTATTTTAGAACGATATGAAGCATCGCCCCCAAGAGTATCCCAATTTGACCTAAATGATAGGTCGTCATCACCCGTAAGCGGGCATGCGAGAGTGGATGGATAAACCGGTCCCATGCCAGCATCGAATCGGAAGCAAAAAATAATAATGCACCCAGGCTGACAAGTAAAGCTGGGATCGTAAGCCATCCAGGTCGGGTCCACGTCATAAGGGCAGAATAGACCATCAGGCTGATCACCAGTGAATAAATAAGCACCGGGATTTTTAATACGGTCTTCCCCTTTTCATTCAACCCAGCGGCTAATTTCGGGTATAACCATAAGAGATAAACCCCCAACAGGATGATCACGGCTCCTCCCCATAGGTTAATATACGGAGCAATATTATTCAGGCCGATTATATAAAATACATGTCCTGCCAGGAAGGCAAGTAGCCCAAATATGAACATATCACGTGGAACCATCAGGAACACATCCCCAGCCAGGCAAAATATTGCCCCCAGCGTAAACCAGAGCATCGAGCTACCCAGACCCACGCTTTGCCACATCCACCAAAGTAAAGCCAGCATTGTAGCCGGTTTAGCAATATACTCAAGCGGTTTTATTTTCTTCTCTGCCGCAATCCAATCCAATATAGCCAATATCAAAACGACAATGATCGGGTAATACGACATGCTCTCCCTCCTCAACTAGGAATTGAACATCTGCTTTACCATTTTTTCGTCATCCCGCCAGTTTTTCCGCACTTTCACGCGTAAGAGCAGGTACACCTTCTTGCTGTTCATGGCTTCGATTCCCTTACGGGCTGCCATCCCGATTTTCTTCAGCATCTGGCCGTTCTGACCGATCACGATGCCTTTATGTGATTCACGCTCCACAAATATGGTTGCTTCGATATATACGCCCTGCTCATTTCGTTCGGTGTACTCGTCAATCCTGACCACAATTCCATGGGGCACCTCGTATCGCAGGTTATTCAGGCATGCCTCCCGGATCAGATCTGCCGTAATGTCCCGTTCAAATAAATCTGTCACCTGCTCTTCAGGGTAAAATGGCTCTCCCTCCGGTATATGAGCAATGACATTTTTAAGCAATGTATTCCTGTTATCCCCACGTGTGGCAGAGATAGTAATTAAAGTCCCACCTGGAATCAGGCTCTGATAGGCTTCGCGTATTTCAGGCAGCTTTCCAGACTGAATCAGGTCAATTTTATTCAGCACCACCACTACTTTGTCTGGTCTACGCAACGTGGCAAGCATCTCGCTCAGTAGCCTATCTTCATCCGTCGGCATCTGGCTGGCATCCACCATGAATAAGACCAGGTCACAATGCTCCAGAGCTGAGCGGGCTTCAGCATTCATACTTTCACCAAATTTAGTATGCGGTTTATGCACCCCGGGTGTATCGATAAATATCACCTGATATTCGTTGGTGGTTAAGATGCCTTCTTGCCGTCTACGCGTGGTTTGAGGTCGCGGTGATACGGCTGCCACTTTCTGGCCAATCATGGCATTGATCAAAGTCGATTTGCCAACATTCGGACGGCCCATCACAGCTACGAATCCAGCTTTAAAATTTGCTGCGTTATTATCCATACTCGAATTCTAACAGGATAAGATAGCCTTGTGAACTGATAAACACGGGTAAATCGTCGTAAAGTTTCATCAACTGTTAATCCAGGTATCTTGACCTTTTCAAGGCACATGATATAATATTCGTTTGCGTGTTTGCCCTGTGCGATAATTTTGGATGAAATGGACAATAAATTAGGGATATAAAAATTTCAAAGCGTGATGGAACGGTTTTCATCACGCCTTATTTGTTGTTCACAACATATTTTCTTCAGCGAAAAATCGTTGAACTAGGAGAGATATATGGCACCTAAACTGCCTACCAAGTCCTATGCGCGGATTACTATTGACCTGAAGCTGCCGGACTTGATCGAAGTTCAGCTTGAATCCTTCGAGCGCTTAAAAAAGAAGGCCTGGCTGATCTCTTCCATGAAATATCACCCATCGAATCCTATAACAAGGGGATGAAGCTGTACTTCCCCTCCCGAACTCCTGAATCAGATCAATGGGAGTTAACCTATAAATTCGGTGAGCCTAAACACTCACTTGAGGAATGCGTTGAGCGTGACCTGACTTACGCCAGTCCACTATACGTCTCAGTCCTGCTCGCCGGACCCGAAGTCCAGCAGCCTATCAAGCAGGATATCTTTCTGGGTGATTTCCCCGAGATGACGGAAAAAGGCACCTTTATTATCAATGGTACCGAGCGTGTGGTCGTTTCACAGTTAATTCGTTCTCCAGGTGTGTACTTCGAAGCTCCAATTGACCGTTCGACCGGGCGTCTTTTAGCAATCGCCAAGCTGATCCCCGATCGCGGTGCCTGGATGGAATTCGAGACCCGCAAAAGCGACTATCTCACCCTCCGGTTTAACCGCAAGCGCACCGTACCCATTACGATCTTTTTACGGGCTTTGGCCGCTGTAAATGACGGTCTGCCTGATTCACCGCTCAACACTGGCACCGATGAGGAATTACTGTCGCTTTTCCAGGATGTGGATAATAACCCCGATCGCATGTTTATACCTTCTTCCTTCGCCCAGGAGCCCCAATGGGATATAACCAGCAAGCAAACGATCTCCGAGGCAGCTCTGTTGGAATTCTTTAAGCGTATGCGACCAGGTGACCCAGCCACGCTGGATAATGCACGTGGTTTCCTGCAGGAGCAATTGTTCGACCAGCGCCATTACGACCTGGAACGCGTAGGTCGCTACAAGCTCAATCAGAAACTGGATTTACATGACCGCGTGCCCATCACGCACCGCATGATCACCAAATGGGACATCGTCAGGCTTGTTCGCCGTATGATCATGATCAATAATGGCACCCAGGCACCGGATGATATCGACCACCTGGGTAACCGTCGTGCAAAAACAGTCGGCGAGCTGATCCAAAACAAGCTGCGGATCGGTTTACGCCGTATGGAGCGGGTGATCAAGGAACGCATGTCGATCCGTGACCAGGATCAGCTGACCCCGATCACTTTGATCAATATTCGCCCGGTCGTGGCTGCCTTGCGTGAATTCTTCGGCTCGAGCCAGCTATCTCAATTCATGGATCAAACCAACCCATTGGCAGAGCTGCGCCACAAACGCACCCTCTCCGCCCTTGGTCCTGGAGGTCTGCGTCGAGAGCGGGCGGGCTTTGATGTCCGGGATGTCCACCACTCACACTATGGCCGTATCTGCCCTATCGAAACCCCTGAAGGCCCGAACATCGGTCTGATCGGTCGTTTGGCTTCTTTTGCCCGTGTAAATGAATACGGTTTCATTGAAACTCCCTACCGGCGGGTGCGCAAATCAATATCACCCACCGATGAGCGTTTGGTGGGACGCTTATTGCGCGAAGATGTGAAACACCCTGACTCGGGTAAGGTGGTGGCCAAAAATGGCGAGCGGGTTACATTAGACCTAGCAGAAAAAATCAAGAAGCTCAAGCTGAAAGAGGTTCTTGTTATACCATTCGTAACTGAGGAAACAGAATATCTCTCCGCCGATGTTGAGGACCGCTTCGTCATCGCCCAGGCCAACACACCCTTGAATGAATTCAATGAGTTTGTGCTCACAAGTATTTCCTCACGTCACTATTCCGATTTCATCTTCGCCACCAGTGACAACATCGATTACATGGATGTTGCCCCGCACCAGATCGTGGGAATCAGTGCCGCTTTAATCCCCTTCCTGGAGCATGATGATGCCAACCGTGCCTTGATGGGTTCGAACATGCAGACCCAGGCAGTCCCATTATTAAACCCTGATGTCCCTGCCGTCTCTACCGGGATGGAATATCACGCCGCCATGGACTCAGGCCAGGTAGTGATTGCGGAAGAGGATGGCGAAGTCACTTCTGTGACGGGGAATAAAATCGTTATCCACACCCCCAAGAGTGACCACATCTACCAGCTGCGCAAGTACCAGCGCTCGAACCAATCCACCTGCATCGACCAGCGCCCTGCTGTAGTCAAGGGGCAGCGCATCAAAAAAGGGGAAGTGATTGCTGACTCATCCTCCACCGAAAATGGTGAGCTGGCTTTGGGTCAGAATGTTATTGTTGCTTTCTTATCCTGGGAAGGCGCTAACTTCGAAGATGCCATCGTCATCTCCGAACGCCTGGTTCAGGAAGACCGCTTCACTTCAGTTCACATCGAGAAGTATGAAGTTGAATCACGCGACACCCGCCTGGGTCCGGAAGAGATCACACGCGATATTCCCAATGTAGGCGAGGAAGCAATCAAGGACCTCGATGAGACCGGTATCATTCGCATCGGTGCTGAAGTTGGGCCTAACGACATCCTGGTGGGCAAAATCTCACCTAAGGGTGAAAAAGAGCTGACCCCCGAGGAGCGCTTACTACGCGCAATTTTCGGTGAAAAATCCCGCGATGTAAAAGATACTTCCCTGCGTATGCCCCACGGTGAGCGCGGTAAAGTAGTCGACGTGAAAGTATTTACTCGTGAGGATAATACTGACCTGGCTGCTGGTGTAGACATGATGGTGCGGGTATCGGTTGCCCAGCGCCGCAAGATCACTGCAGGCGATAAGATGGCTGGACGCCACGGCAATAAGGGTGTGGTTTCGAGTGTCGTTGCCGAAGAAGATATGCCCTTCCTTGAGGATGGCACTCCTGTAGATATCATCCTGAACCCAACGGGTGTTCCAGGTCGTATGAACCTCGGTCAGGTGCTGGAGACCCACCTTGGGTGGGCATCAAGTCGGCTGGGTTTCCGCGCCATTACGCCGGTATTTGATGGTGCCACGGAATACGAGATCGATGCTGAGCTTGCCCGTGCCTGGTTGATTGACCAGGCCTGGAAAGAAGTTGGTCTCAAAGCCTGGGAACAGCTCAACCTGACTGAACATGATCCTGGCCAATATGAGGATGATAATGAAGTTCGCAACCTGTACCTGGAGGATTGGCTGGGTGATCTTGGGTATGATGTATCCATGTTCAAGTCGGATTATTACTATGCACGACGCTCCGTGTTGCGCGAATGGCTGCGCGTCTATGGTTACGATCCCGATCTGGTGATCCCCTCCGAAGGCATCGTCGGTGATGTTTCTCAGCAGGAGAAAATGGATAGTTATACCTTGAATACCTGCCTTCGTCTGTGGCTGGATCAAGAAGGTGTGAATGTATCAAAGGTCAAAGATGAGGCCTTAGCTGGTCAGGCTGAAAAATATGCTCTGGATACAGGTAGACCCGTCCCAACACTTGGCAAGCAAATTGTCCGCGATGGGAAAGCCGGTGATCCTTACGATCGACCAGTGACCGTAGGTGTGATGACCATGCTCAAGCTGCACCACCTGGTTGAAGATAAAGTTCATGCCCGCTCGACTGGTCCATACAGCCTGGTTTCGCAGCAGCCTTTAGGTGGTAAAGCTCAGTTTGGTGGTCAGCGCTTCGGTGAAATGGAAGTCTGGGCATTAGAAGCCTATGGGGCGGCTTACACCCTCCAGGAAATGCTGACGGTGAAATCAGACGATGTTCAAGGTCGTGTGAAGACTTATGAAGCCATCGTCAAAGGTGAGCCTATAGAAGAACCCAGCATTCCTGCCTCCTTCCGTGTTTTGGTGAAGGAGCTCCAAAGTTTGGGGTTGGCTGTCGAGGCTGTAACTGACACTGGTGAAGTGATCAAATTTGGTAAAGACGAGGAACGTTCACGTCCGCCCAGGTTACAAACCGGTCTATTGGACCTTGATCCACATCTGTAAAATCCTTGACGCTCCTATGAGCGCATGGTAAAATCCTTTCTCGTCGTCTTTAACATACGCAGGTAGATTCCCTACCAGAATCGTATACCAATGCAAGTAAGGCGAGGCCATCGAGGTTATTGATGGCCTCCCTTAATGGAATTATCTAATTTATTCATAAAGGTTCGGAGGCGAAGGTGCCAACAACTAATCAACTAGTCCGTAGAGGACGCAAATCAAAGAAAGAGAAGAGCAAGGCTCCTGCCCTGTTATACACTCTCAATCTTTACAACCAAAACCGGATTCGCCAGAGCAAAGGCGCACCTCAAAAGCGTGGCGTTTGCACTGTCGTCAAGACCATGACGCCTAAAAAGCCTAACTCAGCGTTACGCAAGATCGCGCGTGTACGGTTGACTAATGGCATCGAAGTCACTGCTTATATCCCGGGTGAAGGTCACGCCTTACAGGAACACTCTGTCGTGCTGGTGCGTGGCGGTCGTGTGAAAGACCTGCCTGGTGTGCGCTATCACATCGTGCGTGGCTCATTGGATACTGGCGGCGTCAATAACCGGAAACAGGGTCGTTCAAAATACGGCTCTAAGCGTCCTAAAGAATAATCTCCTGGGAGTTATAGAATGTCCAGACGTAGTAAACCCGAAAAACATGAAATTACTGGTGATGTCCGCTTCAATAGCGAGCATGTGCAGAACTTTATCAACCGTGTGATCCGCGCCGGTAAGAAAAGTGTTGCCACAACCATCGTTTATGATGCATTTGACATGATCGAGGAACGTTCAAAGCGTAGTGCTCTTGAAATCTTTGACCAGGCTATTAAAAATGTATCTCCAATCCTTGAGGTAAAACCACGCCGTGTGGGTGGTGCCACTTATCAGATTCCAATGGAGGTTCCTCCCTACCGTCGTTTTGCACTGGCATCCAGGTGGATTTTACAGGGTGCCCTGGCACGCTCAGGAAAGTCATTCGCTGAAAAGTTGGCTGGCGAGCTCACTGACGCAGCCAATAATACCGGCTCTGCCATTCGAAAGCGTGAGGAAACTCACAAGATGGCGGAAGCTAACCGTGCCTTCTCCCATTTTCGGGCATAGGCAGCAGTCAATCCGCTATTTGTGAGAATTCACTAGTGGCAGTAGGAACTTTTTATGACCCGCCGTTATCCTCTCGATCTGTATCGCAATATTGGCATTATCGCCCATATTGATGCGGGTAAAACTACTACCACTGAACGCATCCTCTTCTACACAGGTAAAACCCATCGCCTCGGATCAGTAGACGACGGCACAACTGTCACTGATTGGATGGAGCAGGAACGCGAACGTGGCATTACCATCGTTTCTGCCGCGGTTTCAGCTGAGTGGAAGGGTTACCAAATCAATATCATCGATACACCCGGACATATAGACTTTACCGCTGAGGTGCAACGTTCGCTTCGTGTCCTGGATGGCGGTATCGTCGTTTTTGATGCGGTCCAGGGTGTTGAACCACAAAGCGAGACCGTTTGGCGGCAGGCTGATCGTTACCATGTGCCGCGGGTTTGCTTTGTCAATAAGATGGATCGTGTTGGCGCTTCCTTCGAGCGCTCCATCGAAAGCATGAAGCATCGCCTGGGTGCCAACGTTGCTGCAATGCAGGTGCCCATTGGCAGTGAAGCCGACTTCAGGGGTGTGGTCGATCTGCTCACCTTGAAGGCCTTTATTTGGGATGATGCCCAAGGTGCTGATGCCATCGAAAGTGAAATCCCAACTGACATGGCTGGATATGTAAAGGAGATGCGAGCACATCTCCTGGAACAAATCGCTGAAACTGAAGATGTGCTTACCTTGCGCTATTTGGAAGGCGATGAAATTTCGGTTGAAGACCTGAAGGCCGCGCTGCGCAAAGCAACCATTACCGGGAAAGTCACACCGGTGTATTGTGGAAGTTCTTTAAGAAATAAAGGAGTACAGCCCTTATTGGATGGAGTGATCGATTACCTGCCTTCACCGGCAGATGTTCCTCCCGTCGAAGGCATTCATCCCCACACGGGTCACCCAGTTGAGAGACCTGCAGAAGATGATGCCGCAATGAGCGCTCTGGTCTTTAAAATCGTCTCAGACCCCTATGTTGGGCGTCTGGCATATATCCGGGTGTATTCAGGTAAGATCACCCAAGGAACCACCGTCTTCAACCCCACCAAGGATCGCCGCGAGCGTATTGGTCGCCTCCTGCGGATGTACGCTGACCGGCGTGAGGATATCGATGAGATTTTGGCCGGTGATATCGGTGCAGTCCTTGGCCTCAAGGATTCTTTCACGGGTGATACATTGTGCGATGCTTCCAACCAGATCGTGCTCGAGAATATCACTTTCCCCGAGCCTGTGATCTCGGTCGCAATTGAGCCTCGTACGAGTGCCGATCAGGATCGAATGTCGGAAGCCTTACATAAGCTGTCTGACGAAGATCCAACCTTCAGAGTCCGTGTAGATGAAGAGACCGGTCAGACCATTATCTCAGGCATGGGTGAGTTGCACCTGGAAATACTCATTGACCGCATGCTGCGTGAATTCCGCGTTCAAGCCAGGGTCGGTAAACCCCAAGTGGCTTATCGTGAAACCATCACCCGCCCGGTGCCTAAAGCTGAGTACCGCTACATCAAGCAGACCGGCGGGCACGGGCAGTATGGTCATGTCGTTCTGGCCCTTGAACCCGGAGAATCCGGTAGCGGGATTGTGTATGAGAATTCTGTCGTTGGCGGAGTAATCCCCAGGGAATTTCTGCCAGCGGTTGAGAAAGGCGTGTATGAAGCCGCTGAAGCAGGTGTACTGGCAGGGTATCCTGTGGTGGATATCAAGGTTCGGCTTTATGATGGCTCGTACCATGAGGTAGACTCAAGCGATATGGCGTTCAAGATGGCTGCCTCTATGGCTTTCAAGGAAGGTATCCATAAAGGAGCGCCAGTCCTGCAAGAGCCAATTATGAAAGTCGAAGTGATCGCACCGGATGAATTTCTCGGTGAGATCATGGGACAGCTGAATGCGCGTCGAGGCAATATTATCGGCACAGAGATGCGCCCAGGTAATACACAGATGGTCACCGCTATGATCCCACTGGCTGAAATGTTCGGTTACGCCACCGATCTGCGTTCTGCCACCCAGGGAAGAGGTGTTTTTACCATGGAATTCGACCATTATTCTCAGGTCTCTGAGAATGTGGCTAAAACAATTTTGGCATAAAACATTATTGCACTTATTGATAAAGGAGAACGTTTATGGCAAAGCAAAAATATTCACGCAACAAGCCGCACATGAACGTAGGCACGATGGGGCACATCGACCATGGCAAGACGACCCTGACTGCTGCGATCACCAAATATTGCTCATTCCTGGGGCAGGCGGAGTACCGCTCGTTTTACACGATCGATAACGCCCCCGAGGAGAAAGAGCGCGGCATCACGATCAACATTGCCCACGTGGAATACGAGACCGCCAAGCGGCACTATGCGCACGTGGACATGCCTGGTCACCGTGACTATATCAAGAACATGATCACGGGAGCAGCCCAGGTGGATGGAGCGATCCTGGTGGTGGCAGCCCCGGATGGGCCGATGCCGCAGACGCGTGAGCATGTGTTGCTGGCGCGCCAGGTGGAAGTTCCGGCCATCGTGATCTTCCTGAACAAGGTGGACATGATGGACGATGAGGAACTCCTGGAGCTGGTGGAGATGGAGCTGCGTGACCTGTTGAACGAGTACGAGTTCCCAGGCGACACGACCCCGATCGTGCGTGGGAGTGCTTTGCTGGCCCTGGAGAGCACCAGTACCGATCCGAATGCACCCGAATATGCCTGCATCAAGGAGTTGCTGCGGGTGGTGGACGAGTACATCCCGGAGCCGGTGCGAGATACCGAGAAGCCATTCATGATGCCGATCGAGGATGTGTTCTCGATCAAGGGGCGCGGCACGGTAGTGACAGGCAGAGTGGAGCGTGGGATTGCCAAGAAGGGTGATCCTGTGGAGATTGTGGGCTTGCGCGAGAAGAGCATGAGCTCGGTGATCACGGGCACAGAGATGTTCCACAAAGACCTGGACCAGGTGCAAGCTGGAGATAACGCCGGCATTTTGCTGCGCGGGATCGAGCGCACCGATGTGGAGCGCGGCCAGGTGGTTGCCAAGCCTGCTTCGATCACCCCGCACACCAAGTTCATGAGCGAGGTGTACGTGCTGCGTAAGGAAGAAGGTGGACGACACAAGGCTTTCTTCACCGGGTATCGCCCGCAATTCTACATTCGTACGATGGATGTGACCGGTAACATCAAGCTGCCCGAAGGGGTGGAGATGGTCATGCCGGGAGATAATGTGAACCTGGAAGTTGAGCTGATCGTGCCGGTGGCTTTGGAGCAAGGCTCCAAGTTTGCCATCCGTGAAGGCGGTTTGACCGTTGGCGCTGGTGTGATCACCAAGATTATTGCATGATCCGGAGATAACTGGAACAAAAAACATGGCTAAACAAAAAATCCGTATTCGTTTGAAGGCTTATGATCACCGCGTGCTGGACCAATCTGCAAAACGCATCGTTGAGACTGCAGAACGCACGGGTGCCCGAGTAGTTGGTCCTGTACCCTTGCCAACTAAGAAAGAAAGGTTTACAATTCGGCGCTCGACATTCATCGATAAAGATTCACACGAGCATTTTGAAATCCGCACGCATAACCGCTTGATCGATGTTCTGGATCCTGATTCCAAGACCATCGATATGCTCATGAGATTGAACCTTCCTGCGGGTGTGGACATTGAAATAAAAATATAGAATTACCGCCTTCAAGTACGGGTGCAGTATGAGTGCGTATATTTCACTCAGCCTGCTCACCTGTCAGAGAATGGTGGCAGTGTAAGAGCGGTCGTACACGCGAGCGAACAAACCCGATGCTCCACGGTACACCCGCTGACTGCACTGCGGTCAGGGATGATGCAGCCGTGCCCAGACTGACAGTCCCGAATCATATTTTGGATAGGAGAAAACCGAGATGTTAAAAGGGCTCATTGGAAAGAAAATTGGCATGACCCAGATTTTCGTTGAAGGTCGGGCGCTCCCCGTCACTTTAATCGAAGCTGGGCCGTGCTATGTTACTCAGGTTCGCCTTCCTGGAAAAGATGGCTACTCAGCCGTCCAGCTGGGTTTTGATGAGGTAAGACCAAAGATCCTGACTGGTGGTGAGCTGGGGCATTTGAAGCGCAACACACTTCCTCCGTTGCGCTTTTTGCGTGAGTTTCGGGTGAAAAATCCGGACGTCACCGAAGGCACCCAGATTAATGTTGATCAGGTCTTTTCAACCGGCGAGTCTGTAGATATCATCGGAACCAGTAAAGGTAAAGGTTTCGCTGGCGGTGTCAAGCGTTATCATTTCAAAGGTCATCATAAAACTCATGGTACATCGGATCGTGAACGCGCCCCAGGTTCACGTGGCTCAACCACCACGCCTGGTCGTGTCTACAAAGGTGCACGTGGTCCAGGTCATATGGGTTCCCGCCGGATAACCACCCAGAACCTCAAGATTGTTCTGGTGGATAAAGAGCGCAACCTGCTCGGAGTGAATGGTGCTGTTCCTGGATCGAAGGGCAGCATAGTGGAAATCAAGGAAACCCGGAAACAGTAGCCGGTACGCGGCACTGATTCTCACATTTGTGGAGAATAAGATTATGGAAGTTGATGTCGTAAACATGGAAGGTGAGAAAATCCGCACGCTGGAACTTCCAGCGCAGATTTTTGAAGCCCCAATAAACATTGATCTGATGCACCAGGCTTACGTCCGCCAGATGGCGAATGCCCGCCTGGGAACACATAGCACGAAAACCCGTGGTGAAGTATCTGGCGGTGGTAAAAAACCCTGGAAGCAAAAGGGTACTGGACGGGCTCGCCAGGGATCCAACCGGTCTGCCCAATGGGTTGGTGGTGGTAAGATACATACACCCCATCCGCGCGATTACACCATACCCATGCCTCACAAGATGCGCCAGGCAGCACTCCGCTCTGCCCTATCCGCCAGAGCTTCTGAAAAAGCTATCGTTGTTGTAGATGATCTGACTCTTGCGGAAGCGAAAACCAAAATGATGGCTCAGGTCATGGCAAAGCTTGTCGGCGATGAGAGTGCTTTAATCCTTATCCCAGCAAAGAACCCAGCTTATGAGATCATCATTCGTTCTGCCAGTAACCTGGCTGGAACCAAGACCATGCTGGCGAATTACTTAAACATCCGCGATCTGCTAAATTTTGACAAGATCGTCTTGCCGCTCCAATCGCTGGATGTTATCTCTGCACATTTAGGATAGCGGGAGGCTAGCATGAGCAATATTTATGATGTCTTGCGTCGCCCGATTGTCACGGAGAAAACGAACTTTCAAAACTCAAACCTGCACCAATATACCTTTGAGGTCACCTCGGGTGCGACTAAAGGTTTGGTGAAGGATGCAATTGAAACTCTCTTCGATGTCAATGTTGTTCGGGTCAATTTAATCAATGTTCCCCCCAAACGCACGCGCCGGTGGAAGAGCCGCCGCCTGATGGTTCGCCGCAGCGGGTATAAAAAAGCCATCGTCACGCTGGAAACGGGTGACACGATTGATCTGTTTGAAGGAGTTAAATAATGGCCGTAAAGAAATATAAGCCGGTAACTCCCAGTCTGCGTGGAATGACCGGATATACATTTGACGAAATAACGAAAACCAAACCGGAACGTTCGCTGATTATAGACAAACACAATCATGCCGGACGCGATACAACCGGTCGGATTTCCGTTCGCCATCACGGTGGTGGTAACCGCAGGCATATCCGCATCGTAGATTTCAAGCGTGAGAAATACAACATCCCCGCTAAGGTAGCCGCGATAGAATACGACCCGAACCGCACGGCTCGATTAGCACTTTTATACTACACCGATGGTGAGAAACGTTACATCGTTGCACCGATTGACCTTAAAGTAGGCGATCTTGTCATGTCTGGTCCTAAAGCCGAAGTGCGGACGGGAAACAGCCTGCCAATTTCGAATATACCCGTCGGTACGCTCATCCACAACCTGGAGCTCAAAGAGGGTCGGGGCGGACAGCTTGTCCGTTCAGCGGGTGGTGCAGCTCAATTATTAGCCAAGGAAGGTGATTTTGCTCAAATCCGCATGCCTTCTGGTGAAGTACGCCTGATCCGCCAAACCTGCTATGCAACCATTGGGCAGGTTGGTAATCTGGATCATAGCAATATCAAGCTCGGGAAAGCTGGACGCAAACGCAATATGGGCATTCGCCCAACTGTGCGCGGTACAGCCATGAGTCCACGTGATCACCCCCATGGTGGTGGTGAAGGTCGACAGCCTATAGGTATGCCCGGACCGAAGAGTCCGTGGGGTAAACCTACCCGTGGTTATAAGACTCGTCGAAACAAGTTATCGGATCAATTTATCATCCGCAGACGCGGCAAGAGCCGCAGGTAGTCATTAGGTATCAGGAGTCGAGAAAATGGGACGATCTCTGAAAAAAGGGCCCTACGTAGAGCCCAAGCTGCTCAAGAAAATAGAAGACATGAACGAGCGTGGTGAGAAAAAAGTCATCCGCACCTGGAGCCGTGCCAGCACGATCTTTCCTCAGATGGTAGGGCATACCGTGGCAGTGCATGATGGTCGCAGGCATGTGCCCATCTATATCACTGAAAACATGGTCGGCCACCGGCTGGGTGAATTTGCACCTACCCGCACCTTCCGCGGTCATGTTTTGTCTGAAAAGAGAGTAAAGAAAGTGGAGGCGGAAGAGTAACCTATGGCTACGCATGATATTCGCGCACAGGCACTTGACACACCTGTCTCTGCTCAAAAAGCACGGCTGGTGGTAGACACCGTTCGTGGTAAAGATGTAGTTCAGGCGCTGACTCTGTTGAAGTTTATGCCCAACTATGCTGCCAAGCCTGTCTCAAAATTACTGGCTTCAGCTGTTGCGAACGCTGAAGAAAACTTCGGTGTCAGTCGCGATGATCTCTTTGTCTATCGCATTTACGCTGACGAAGCTACAACCCGCAAATGGCGACGTTTTGGACCACGCGGCAGGTTTCTGCCCTGGTTACGACGCTCATCTCACATAACTGTCATCCTTCGTGAGCGAGAAGGAAAGTAGGAGCTATTATGGGTCGAAAAGTAAATCCGATCGGTTTTCGCCTGAAGATCAACAAAACCTGGGAAGGTCGCTGGTTTGCAGAAGGTCGTGAATATGTAGAACAGTTGCACCAGGATTTTGCCTTACGCAACCTGGTCCGCAAGGAAGCTGCCCGCGCGGGTGTTTCCCGCATCGAGATTGAGCGCTTTCCGGGTAAAGTCAAGATTGTCGTCAACACTGCCAAGCCGGGCGTCCTCATCGGTCGCAAAGGTGAAAGTGTCAAAAACCTGCGCCAGCATCTTGAAGCTATGGTTGGCAAAAAGATAGATTTGGAGATCAAAGAGATCAAGACCCCTGATCTGGATGCCTTTTTGGTTGCCAATAATATCGCCGAGCAGCTGGAGCGTCGTATTAGTTATCAGCGCGCCATGAAACGTGCCATCCAACAGGCTATTCGCCAGGGTGCTGAAGGTATCCGCGTCGAAGTTGGTGGACGATTAAGCGGCGCTGAAATGGCTCGTGTAGTCAATATGCGTGAGGGTCGGGTTCCTCGGGCCACCTTGCGAGCTGATATCGATTACCACCAAACGCAGGCACTGACCACCTATGGTCGGATTGGTGTCAAAGTTTGGATCTATAAAGGTGAATTACTACCTGCGGTCGAAGAACAGGTTGAATCGACCGAGGGTGTTTATGTTAGTGAGTAACGAGGGTTTTTACCATGCTCATGCCTAAAAGAGTTAAGTTCCGTAAACAAATGCGTGGACGCATGAAAGGAACCGAGTTGCGCGGAGCCGAAGTTCATTTTGGTGACTTCGGACTGCAGGCTCTGGAACCCGGATGGGTCACTGCGCGCCAGATCGAAGCTGCCCGACGGGCGATTATGCATTCCCTGAAACGGCGCGGTAAGGTTTGGATCCGTATCTTCCCAGATAAGCCATACACCCAAAAGCCGGCCGAAACCCGTATGGGTAAAGGTAAGGGTAACGTGGAATACTGGGTAGCTGTAGTCAAACCTGGCCGTGTAATGTTCGAGGTCGGTGGTGGTCTTCCTGAAGATGAAGCCCGCAGCGCTTTACGCCTGGCACAATTCAAGCTGGCGATTAAGACTAAAGTCGTCGGCCGCCTTGACCGGGTTGCCGGAGGTGAGCAATGAAAATTCATGAAGTGCGCGCCCTTTCCACAGAGGCAATTGAAGCCAAGCTCAATGATACCAAGGAAGAGCTGATGAAATTACGCTTCCAGCTATCCTCGGGTGAATTAAGTGACTTTACCCGCCTGCGTCTGACACGCCAAACTATCGCCCGCCTTACCTCCGTACTGAATGAGCGCCAGCGAAATCCTGAAAGCGAGGAGACCAATGAATAATCGCCGACGAATCACTGGTTTTGTCACCAGTAATGCCATGCAGAAGACAGTGGTGGTTGAAATTTCACGTACTTACCGCCATCCACTCTATAAGAAAGTGGTCAACAGCCGCAAGCGCGTGATGGCACACGACGAGCTTGGTTGCCAGGTTGGAGATCAGGTACAAATTGTCGAAAGTCGACCTATCTCCAAAAACAAGTGTTGGGTTGTTGAACAAATTATTCGGCACTCTGTTGGTGGTGGAGAGGAAATCCCGGAGGTATAACCATGATCCAACAAGAATCAGTGGTTAAAGTAGCTGATAATACTGGCGGGCGCTCTCTGCTGGTCATCCATGTCATGGGTGGTTCCAGGCGTCGTTATGGTCGCGTGGGAGACATCGTGGTAGGAGCAATCCAGGAAGCATCTCCCCAGGGAAGTGTCAAGAAAAGCGAAGTCGTCAAGGCTGTCATTGTCCGTTGTGCCAAAGAGTGGCGCCGTGATGATGGTTCTTATATTCGCTTTGACGATAATGCTGCGGTCATTCTGGATACCGATGGGCAAAATCCCAAGGGTACGCGTATCTTTGGCCCAGTGGCACGTGAATTACGTGAAAAAGGATTCATGAGAATCGTATCATTAGCACCAGAGGTTCTTTAGCAATTTGGTGCAGGAGTATAAGCTGTGAGAGTAAAAATTCGTAAAGACGATACCGTTGAGGTGATCAGCGGGCGCGAAGCCGATAAAGGCAGACGCGGTAAGGTGATCAAAGTCCTACCCGATGAAGGTAAAGTGGTCATCTCTGGTATTAATGTCCGTAAAAAGCATCAAAAACAGGTTCAATCCCAGGGTCGCACCCTGAAACCAGGCATTATTGAATTCGAGGCCCCCATTTATATTGGCAATGTGATGTTGGTTTGCCCAAAGTGTGATAACGCAGTCCGTGTGGGAGTGCAGCGAGAAGATGATGAAAGCCAGCGTGTGTGTAAAAATTGTGGTGCGGTGATTGAATAATCACCCTTTTGGAGCAATACGATGACTCATTATTTAAAAGAACGATATCAGAAAGAAATAGCACCTGCCCTCAAAGCAGCGATTGGTGCTGACAATGTCATGCAGATCCCACGCATCACCAAGGTTGTGGTCAATATTGGCGTGGGAAAAGACGTAGTCAGTGATAATGCCAAGGCGCTCGAAGCTGCCGTTGCAGACCTCACGATGATCACCGGTCAAAAGCCGATCATCACCAAAGCCAAGAAAAGCATCGCGAACTTCAAGCTGCGTGAAGGCAGGCAAATTGGTGTCAAAGTCACCTTGCGCGGTGATAGGATGTGGTCCTTTCTCGACCGGCTGATGAATGTCGCTCTCCCGCGTGTACGTGATTTCCGTGGTATCTCACCCAACGCATTTGATGGGCGTGGCAATTACACTCTGGGGTTACGTGAGCAGCTTGTATTCCCCGAGATCGAATATGAAAAGATAGATAAAGTACGCGGTCTGGAAGTATCCATCATTACAACAGCCCGCAACGACGACGAATCCAGGCAACTGCTTCAGATGCTCGGCATGCCGTTTCAAAAGGAAGGTATCTAATGGCGAAAACATGCATGAAATACCGTGAAATGCGACGCAAGTATCCCACTCGTGTGCGCAATCGCTGCAGACTTTGTGGACGTCCGCGCGGTTATATTCGACGATTTGGGATGTGCCGTATCTGTTTTCGCGAGCAAGCCCTTGAGGGCAAAATCCCTGGCGTTGTGAAGTCATCCTGGTAACGGGCGGAGGAAAAAACATGTCTGTTTCAGATCCAATCTCTGATATGCTCACACGGATTCGCAATGCCGTGATGGCTGAACATACCACTGTAGCTCTACCTAATTCAAAAATGAAATCGGCCATTGCGCAGATTTTGAAAGAAGAAGGCTACATCAGTGGGTATGAAATTGTTGATGATACGAAAAAACCTGCACAAAAGGTACTGCGCCTCCGCCTGAAATACGTCGGCGAACGCCGTGAACGTCGTGCAGTCATTTCCGGTTTAGAACGCATCAGTCGCCCTGGAGGCCGGGTTTATGCTGGCAAGCAGGAGATTCCCTGGGTGCTTTCAGGAATGGGTGTTGC
>CAVRYZ010000005.1:0-992069 GCA_963725685.1 uncultured Chloroflexia bacterium | reverse complement strand
TTGATGAGGGAGGGGCAATCCGCCACCTCCGCTGCCTACGTAAGGTGGTTTTACCCCCTAGAAATCCGTAAAAATGGGGGAAAACCGCCAAAATGTGATTTTTCACCATGCCAGACAGCTCTGGTTGCAAATGGTTGCAAACGGTTGCAAATGGCATGCAGAAGGAAATGCAGGTCCTCCCTGTCCTGAGGCAAAAAATCTTGCTCGATCCGGTTGATGGATTAGTTTGATACAAGTCCTTAACCATCATAAACAACTCCATCCTTAGGATCAACGAACAACAAGTATTCCTCACTGTTCTGGTGCAGGAAGATACCAATATTTAAATTTGTTAATTACATACCAACCAAATCAAAAAATAGAAAAGGAGATCAAAATGTACAAGGATAAAGAGCTTCAAGACAATACATTAAAAATAAACACTCTATTAAAACCAAAAGACGTTGCTGAAATATTAAACATCAGCCGCTCAAAGACATATCATCTTATGCAATTAGGTGAAATCCCTACTGTTCAGATTGGAAAATGCCGGCGTATCCGACCGGAAGATTTTATCAAGTACATCGAGAGCAATACATATACTGTAAATCCATATTTTGAATAGCAAGGAGTATAGTCGACAGCCCTTGAATAAAGATACCGAAATTAGAGATAGAGAGGGCTGTGGCTCTAAGAACTACTTTCGTAATAGTTTTATGATAATGTATAGGGTAATTCAGCAATCCCATATATTCGACAATAAATATCCTCAAATCCACCGACGATTTATTACTCATATTATTTTAATAATGTATAATATATTTCACACAAGGGAATATTCAATTTACGATCTTTTCCAAATCAATAATATAGTTCAATAATTAACGCGCTCATAAAATTCGCCAATTGATCCTTTTATAAACTAAAAACCTTGGCTCATTCTAATGTACTGATCACATGTTTTAGGGAGGGGCGTATGAATAAACCAGATCTTTTTTATAGAAGATTGAGCAATTTATTGATCAGAATTCTAGCTGCTATTTTATTCCTTATAATAATTCTTGTACTCACACCTGCAAACTCAGTAAAAGCTGATACAGTCATAAAGTGTGGAAATATCTCGGCGAATGAAACATGGATTAGCACAAATGTATATGTATTAACGTGTAACGTGAACATTCTGAATGGAATAACTCTCATTATTGAATCTGGCACGGTGGTGAAGTTTCAATCAACAGGCACCACCTTAACCGTAAATGGAATTTTGGATGTACAGGGCACTTCCGATAACCAGGTTGTATTCACATCCTATAAGGATGATGCCTATGGCGGAGATACAAATGGAGATGGGGGTGCCACCAGCCCGGCACCTGGAGATTGGCAAAGCATTATTATTGCTAATAATGCAAATGTCTTTGATTACAGCATAGTTCAGTATGGAGGGTATCATTTCACCAGCGATGGTGCCGTGGAAATTAATAGCTCCTCTATGATTACTAATAACATAATTCGCTATAACGCAAATAATGCTATTTATGTGAGTTCGGGAACCCCTACGATCAGCAACAACATAATTACGGATAATACCAAAGGCCTGTATGTGTACGGTGGCTCACCTGTTGTCCAAGATAATAGTTTTTCTAACTCTACCTCTTGGCACCTGGTTCATTATCCCTCTGCTACGCCATCATATTCTGGAAATAGCTTCTCTGGTACAGGTGGGGGAGGCATTCTCGTTGACCAGGGCAGTATATTCAGTGGGGATATCACCTGGAATAATCTGCAGAATCTTAACTGGCCATATGTTGTGACCGGCATCGTTACGGTGAGCAACGGAGCTACATTGAGACTTCCAGCTGGCACGGTTTTGAAGTTTCAATCAACAGGCACCACCTTAACCGTAAATGGAATTTTGGATGTACAGGGCACTTCCGATAACCAGGTTGTATTCACATCCTATAAGGATGATGCCTATGGCGGAGATACAAATGGAGATGGGGGTGCCACCAGCCCGGCACCTGGAGATTGGCAAAGCATTATTATTGCTAATAATGCAAATGTCTTTGATTACAGCATAGTTCAGTATGGAGGGTATCATTTCACCAGCGATGGTGCCGTGGAAATTAATAGCTCCTCTATGATTACTAATAACATAATTCGCTATAACGCAAATAATGCTATTTATGTGAGTTCGGGAACCCCTACGATCAGCAACAACATAATTACGGATAATACCAAAGGCCTGTATGTGTACGGTGGCTCACCTGTTGTCCAAGATAATAGTTTTTCTAACTCTACCTCTTGGCACCTGGTTCATTATCCCTCTGCTACGCCATCATATTCTGGAAATAGCTTCTCTGGTACAGGTGGGGGAGGCATTCTCGTTGACCAGGGCAGTATATTCAGTGGGGATATCACCTGGAATAATCTGCAGAATCTTAACTGGCCATATGTTGTGACCGGCATCGTTACGGTGAGCAACGGAGCTACATTGAGACTTCCAGCTGGCACGGTTTTGAAGTTTCAATCAACAGGCACCACCTTAACCGTAAATGGAATTTTGGATGTACAGGGCACTTCCGATAACCAGGTTGTATTCACATCCTATAAGGATGATGCCTATGGCGGAGATACAAATGGAGATGGGGGTGCCACCAGCCCGGCACCTGGAGATTGGCAAAGCATTATTATTGCTAATAATGCAAATGTCTTTGATTACAGCATAGTTCAGTATGGAGGGTATCATTTCACCAGCGATGGTGCCGTGGAAATTAATAGCTCCTCTATGATTACTAATAACATAATTCGCTATAACGCAAATAATGCTATTTATGTGAGTTCGGGAACCCCTACGATAAATACCAATCAAATTATCGACAATAATTATGGGGTTTATATTAATAATGGGGATCCAATAATAACAAATAACGATATATTCGATAATACATCATATGGAATTTATAGGAATGCAACACCCTCAATAAATGCCGAAAATAACTGGTGGGGAGACGCAAGTGGACCATATCATCCAATTCTTAACCCAAATGGAACTGGAGACCGGGTAAGTGATAATGTTACTTTCACTCCCTGGTTAACCGAACCAGTTTTTGATACGATTCCCCCGGCAACGATAACCGACCTATCAGTAAATACAGGTTCGCAAATTGGAGAAATTGATTTAACATGGACAGCACCTGGTGACGATGGGAATATAGGAACAGCTAGTGCGTATATCGTTCGCTATAACAATATTCCCATTTTGAACGAGACGGATTGGAACAATGCTACTGATGTAGATGGTGAACCAATCCCTGGAGATCCAGGAACAATAGAACATATGTCAGCAGGTGGTTTTGTACCAGGCCAGCAGTTTTATCTCGCAATACGAACAATTGATGATGCAAATAATCTTTCGGGAATATCCAACAGCCCGGCCGCTACGGCACGGAGCGAAGATGACAAATCCTCAGCATATACTGCTTCGGCAAATTTAACCGCAGCAGGTAACCGCGAAATAGACCAAATTCAGACAAATATTGTATCCGTGATTGTTGATGCTGTATCCTCAGGCATTCTTGAAAATGCCAAAAAAATATTAAACCTTGATACTAAAATAACCGACCTTTCAAAGAGTGTAGGCGATAGCCTACAAGGTTATGATGGAAGATTATCAGCTTCATGGATATTTTTAAATGTGAAAGAGTTAGTAAAGGACGCAACAAGGCCAGCGATAAATTATTTAGTTGGAAATGATCTACAAAGAACACGTGATTCCTTGATTAACAATCAATTAGCCTTTGATGATTTCGTTAATACACATCAAATTACATGGTACCCGCAATATTGGGCAATTGAATATAATTATTGGGATTCTATTGCATCTCGTTATGAAACAGAACCGGTAGGATCTGTTGGCACTAGATTTCCATACCTTTATACTGGCACATTAGAGGAGGGGGTTAATAACTATGGAATATTGATGATAGTTGCTCAAGTGATTGGAATTTTACTTATTGTTATTTTGGTTGCAGCAATTGTCCTATCATGTGCCGCATCAGCAGGGGTGACATTAGGCGGTTCAATCCCTATCATATTAGCAGCCATACCGGGACTATTATCTTTTCTAAAAAGTGCAAAGTCATTACTAACCGCTGTTGGAATATTTGCAGCCTTATGCATTTTCGCTGCAGGTGAATTTATAACAGCTCCATCAGTTGCAAGAGAGCAAGAAGAAGCATTTACGACTTTTGAAACCTTATTGCCACAAGCAAGAGGCAGCTCATTTGACCAATTCGAAACCTCAGCTCATGTTAATGGAAATGTAATTTCTATTTCAACCAACATTCATAATACCTCGAGTATTCTAGCAAACCCATTAGTGCAAACATATATTTATAGTGCCGATGGTCATGTAGTTGATATCCTATCTCATGAAAAATCAATTTCTCCAAATGGAAATCTATCCTTTACCGATGAAATCCATTTACAGCCTGGAAAATACAAGATAATCTCACTTGCTCACTCTAAAGATAAAGTCGGATTAGCTGCCAGTAATATCAGCTATATAGAGATCCAGTCGTCTCAGGTCGAAATCCAAGCAAAATTAGAAAAAGACCAACTTGTTGAAGGCCAACCTATCCAAGCAACCATCACAGTGACAAATATAACAACAGGAACAACAACAGATTTGGTTTTGGTTACGTGGATTCAAGAGGAGGGGCAGCAACCATCAACTTGGGAATTTTCTCTCGACTATGGCGAGCAACGGGAATTTACTTTCGAGGGTGTGCCCAATAACCCGGGAGCTGGAATAGTTGATATCGCGGTAAGTGATGGCGGGCATACTGCAAACACAATCACCGTGCCGTTCATTGTTGGTGAAGGAATAAGCCTTGCTGCTAACCTTAAGCCTGAAGAAATTTATCAGCCAGGCTCTGATATCATCGTTCCAATTAAGGTAATCAGTGCAGGCACAATAGTTGCAGATGCGACAATATCACTTTCAACCTATGATCCTGAAAATATTAGTGAACCGATTTATACTCGGGAATATGCGACTAGCGTAGCACCCGATAGTGAACAAATAGTAAATGCAACATGGCTACCTAACGCAACACCTGAAAGATATATTACAGATATTTACCTGAATGGTGATTTAGTTGGTAGATTTGAGTATATTGTTGAAGCTGTGGATACATACTATGGAATAACATATCCTGACCAAGCAAAACACAATACTAATGATAATGTACAGCTAAACTTTGAAGTTCTTGATTCTAGCTACGCATATGTTAATGTTCCAATAACTGCGACTGTTTCATTGCCGGACGGTAATATCCAACCATTGACATTATCCCAAGTTGAAACAGGCCGTTATCAAAGTACATATATCCCAAACCTGCAAGGTACATATTGGATAAATGCATATATCACCGCGCCTGAAAAACGTGTGATTGTCGAAAAATCATATTTTTACGCGAATGAGCATACTTCATTGCTAGCGAACTACTCCGGCTCATTAATATTAAATTCTTTAAGTACAATCACAGTCACTGTTGTTACCGATCAGGCACTCCCTGTCGATGGTGCCAATGTTGCATTATATGGAACGAACCAAAAGGCGGTCAGCTTAACAGATAAAAATGGAATGGTAGTTTTATCAGTAAAGCCAGACTTATTAGAAAATTACCAATTGACCGTTTCAAAAGATGGATATGACGGAGCGGTAACTGAGATTAGTGTTGAACAGCTACCTGATACTACTCCACCACCACTTATCTTGGTCGCGCCTGAAGCAGCGAATACAACTCAGCTTAATATTCATGGTGTAACTGAAGTTGGTGTTGATCTTCTTGTTGATGATATGCCAATTGAGATTGATAGTAGTGGATATTTCACAGCAGAAGTTAATCTAGTAGAAGGAAATAACTTAATTGAGGCCAAAGCAACAGATCAGGCTGACAATGTAACAATAACAAATACGGAAATAATCCTCGATACGACTCCACCAGTCTTGACGATTACAAGTCCTATAGATGGTGCTCACATAGTAGGCAGAACGGTAGATGTTATTGGATATTCAGAACTAGGCTCAATCATCTCGGTTAATGGTATCGAAAAAATATATTCCTCTCCTGGAGATTTTAATACTTGGCTACTCTTGGAAAATGGACCGAATGCAATAACGATTACTGCGACCGATAAGGCTGGGAATCATTCAGACATAGTACTTACAATATATTCAATACAGGTTGCAGAGTATATACAATACTTACCACTTGTAAGGAGATAGTAAAATTGAAATAACTTGATAGTCTTAAGTTAAGACATTTATTTATAATGCTTTGAAATAAGCAGCCTTTTATCGAGATTTATCTCATCCTCATTCTGGAACAAGTATTTGGTGTGCGGGAATATTTAAAATCCAATTGATGAACTGGATCTTAACGACTTAATTCTGCACAACTCTGTTAATTAATTTATATCGAACTCTTATAGTTATTTCTATCAAATGAGATTTACTAAAAAGTTTAATCCTGACATTTATTCCAGGGAATGTTTTGGATGCCATGAAAATCCGTTTGAGCTATATTTGCCATGTCTGTTACCCACAATAAGTAGATAAATATTTAAACCATAGTCTATTCAGAGGATAAAAGAATATGTTTTATCCTCTGTACAATATGTTGGCAGAGCTTAAATCACAATCATGTGTTTTAAGTGGATAATTTAGATTATTATAATTAACGGTTGAACCCAAAAATGATTAATCCTTTGACCTCTTCAATATCTATGAGGGGGTCATATAAATCTAATCATCATATCGCTGCCTGACATTAATTACTACCTCTTTATCTCGCACATTATTGCGCCATACCAATCCAAGACTTTCCAGGTATCGAAAGACCCATACCGAACCCCACAAGCCGCCTCACTCAAATAAGGTGTAGAATACGTCGATTTGGGAGGTTGTTTGTGAGTTCAGATTAGCACTTTTTATTTATTCTCCTGCAAATGTGATGCGGGTTCTTTCAGCTCGAGCAATGTTTCAATGTATTCTCTTATTTTGGAAGCCCGAGATTGAATAAATTGCTTATATAAAGGGTAATCCAGCAAGTCGATATCTATAAACACTTTTTTAAGGTACGCCTGAGAGATTTTCTGATCTTTCATGAATTCTTTTGGATGTTTGGCAGATTTATTCCGGTTGGTGTGCAATGGCAGATACCAGTAATTGGCGTAAAAACTAATTTCATGAGAAGGTATATTTATTTTCGACAAGCCGTCTCTTGGGAAAATATGGTCGACCTCGGGGGCATTTTCTTTATACATAGCTGCTCTGCCGTAATTTTGTTGGAGCAGATTTAAGACCAAATGGTGGTTATTGTTCAAAAGGCCATCATTAATATAATTAAATCCGTACTCTTTTGATTTGATAAATTCGATGGACTTTTCATAGGGGAAACGTCTAGTTTCTGCTTTTAAAGCGGGATGGAGATAATTTCTCGTATAGTCATTGATTCTTGGGTCAGACCATCTAGAAAATACTTTTGTGAAGGCAGCAAAGTAGAAAAATTTACGCAGGTTGGTAATATCTTCTGTTGCAGCAACATGCTGTGGCATATGATAAAAATAATATACGAAAGGGATCAGCGAGTTAATTCCTGGTAATATTCCAGATGAATTAATCCAACACTGTTGGCGTACGAAATCAATGCAAGAGCGTATTGAATTGCAACATGCTGAAAAGTTCTTCTCAATTAGCTCGACATTTGATTTTGATCTTAGGATATTGATATCGTAATATGGCCCAAAACCAGACACTGTGAAGAGACACTTAATCACAAAGTCATTAGTGATATTCAATCTGTTCCCTTGATTGATCTCAGCAACAAATTGGGGAAGATTAATTGCAGCCTCTTCCCAATTCAATTTCATCATCGAAAAGATTAAGTCTGATCGGGTAAGCTGAGTTCCCAGTGTATTTACCCTGACAAAAACCTCGAGAATGTCATGTATGGATTTCCGGTCTTTTGCATCGCGTGGTTTATTTTGATCTAATATAGATTGGCGAAGAATGTTTTCGTTCGATTGAAGATTTTCCTTCAAATAAGAAAGATTCCGATCGATAACTTTCTTCTCACCAATGTCCAGATGTAACTCTTCTTCCAGTTTATCGATCAACTCTGCCTTATCTTCATACCCCATATTGTACAGATCTTGGACGGAGACGAAATACATTTTCTCGTGATCATCATCAGGCCTATTATTTTTTGGATCACTAAATCGCTTTTCGCTGTTTTGATTTTCTGTTTCTTTTTCATTCTTTGACAAGAAACGGAATTCATATCGGATCTCAGCAGTATTGTCCTTATCTTGCCCGCTAAGAACATTCAGGCACAATTTCTTACCTCCATAGGTCCCATAGAGTGCGACATAAAGCGACTGCAACCGCTGTTGGCCATCCAGAACCAGAATGAGCCTTTTGTTGGCTTCATTTGAAGAGAATCTGAAATCGATTTCATCAACATCTGCTTCGGAAAACTTGCGATACTGAATATCCTCATAGGATTCCCACATAAGAATTATTCCGATTGGATATCCGCGCATGATTGAATCCATCAGGCTATAGATCTTTTCTTCTCTCCATACAAACTTGCGCTGGATATTTGGTAAGACGATTTCATCTTGCTTGATCTGGTTTAACAGGCTGATAATACTCATCTGTCCTCCGGCTTGTATGTTGAAAATAGTTTATTCTCTTCAAAAAATTCTCGCTATCTGCAAAACCTTCTCCTAGTCCATCGAAATTAATAGTAGCGTTATCTACGGGAGACAACCGGTATATATAACTTAATCAATTCTTCTCCCATTAAAGCAAACATAGATATATGATCTACATGTGTACTCGCTATCTGATTTTCCCAATCTATCGTGGTCGGAAGCATAATCCAGCTAGAAGAAGGATCATCCCAAATATAAATCGCTAGAGTATTTAGTTTAACCTCTTGTGAATTTAGTGAGGTAAATTTAATTTGAATATCGATTTCTTGATTAAGTTGTTGAATATAATTATCTGCCGCATCCCAAGCAATAAGGGAAAACGAAGTCCCAGTATTAACTAAGCTGTTTGCTGGATCTGAAACCGGTACATTGGATAAATTTAAAGTCAGTGGTTCTACATAAAACTCCATTGGAAAAGAAACCTGGATTGTATTATCGGATGACAGCAATTGTCCTCCTGCTGCTGGGTCAACAACTTGCTCTATATGTTCCCTATGTAACCATTGAAAATAAGAGACTGTCCCACTCAGAGTTTCCCAAGGGTCATTGGCCAGATCATAACCAGACGGATCTACCGCGCTATATAAATTCGAAACCAAATGTTTTGCCTCAAAATGCAGATGAGTTGGATCGGGTCCTCCTGGGTACTCTGGTTCACAACCCGACCCAGAACAACCGATGATTCCGATCTGATCGAATTGGGTCACATATCCAGATGTTTGAATAATTCCGTCGCAAACATGGAATCCGGGGTGCGCTGGATCCCACTCAGGCTGACGTACCCTGAGATGAGCATAGATGGTTTTCCATCCATTTCCATGATCGATAGCGATCTGGCATCCGAGACTATCATTGATCCATCCTGTCTCACTAGATATTATCGTGCCATCTGCTGCTGGGTAAACCGCAGATCGGTCTAAACAACCAGCTCCATTTGGACAGGAATCATCAACATCATACCCATTATGACCATCATAGCAATAAGGTCTTGTACAATTATGAAAGCTATCAGGATTGTATCCCCGTATGCCTGTATACGGCCGCATGTAATCATCATTGCCATAATTGGGGTATTCATGATCGAATAGACTTGTAGTTCTAATATTAAATGCACTTTCTAAATTCGTGATTGAACCCCTAGTTCTATCTAAATAATCGACAGGATAGTCATACTTGGGATACACATTCCCATTGGCATCGATCACAAGCAAAATATGATGAATGCGCTCCTTGGGAGCATTTTCAATTGTCATCTGATTTTCCCAGACTGTGGTTCCACCATTCTTGATCGAAAAGAACCATTCCAATGTACCAGACTGTTCGCCCCAAACATTCAGGTTTATATAGTTATCCTGCTGCCCAAGCTTATCCGAAATATCTACGGATTGGGATATATTATCGATCGAACCTATAACTGGTATGTTGTCGACCAAGGCAAAACCCATCCCATTATTTACCTTCAACTCAACGGTCCATACTCCTTCAAGCGGGATTCCAGGGGTAGGTTGTTGATATTCCATCACTGTTCCATCAGAGCTGACTTGTACGATCTTTGTAAACACTAAACCTAACTGCGTATTACCGCTACCGGCTTCGTTCATCATAGTGCTTTCATTTCTTCTAAGTTGAAAACCCCATGAAGAGTTACAGCATCCCCCAAGATCGAAACTGGCCATTGAGAGATAGTTATCAATCCCTTGCTTCCAATAGCGGTTTTCATCAAGCCAGCCGGTATCAGGGAAACTGTATCGAGAGGCAACGACCATTAAACCGTTAACAAACATCGCACTAGCGTCGTCAGTCTGGTATGAGCGCATGTACCAACGGGTAGGTGACGATCCGCAGCGCAGAATAATACATGAATCTTTGGCAATCTGGCTTTCCGCGCCAAGATCAGATTTCTCGGTCGATGAGATATAGACTGCTTTAGAGATCTCTCGCTCTGTATTTGTTTGGATCGATCTATAATGCGGATTTTTGACGATCGCATAAACACCGTCGCTGGTAAATTCTGACACAATATCTTCACTACGCAGATAGACTTTACCAAATATTGGGTAACCGCTGGTTGTAAAGTTGTTTATCGCAAGAACGGTCTCTTCTCTAGTATCTGCATCAAAATCCCTGAGTCTGGCACGATCATCCATGTGCATGTATTCCGAAAATTTCATTAGGGTGAATGCCGACCCTAAATTTTCAATAACGAACCTTTCTTCGATGCAGTATCCAGTGACTAAGGCTGGGTTCTGCTGTAGACTTGCATATCGATGTAGGTTTATATGTAGATTTGGATCGTTGATCTCCCAGACAAAATGGAGCTCAGTTGAAGAAACCGCTTCTACGCTACCGTTTGGATATGCTGAACTATGCATTCCTATACTATATCTTTCACCGAGGCTATTGATAATATCAAACGAAAATACATTCTCGGTGCTTGGACTCACCGCATAAGCAATTTCTTCGCCAGATGACATTAGTCTTGCCCGGAAAATATGAGCGTTTGTCCCAAAACCTCCCCAGCCATAGAAATTAAGATCGCTGAGATATTCTATGGTCTCTGGATTTGAGTCACCATAAATATCTGCTTGAAAAGATAGGGAAGGAGGAATTTCTAGATTTCTAAATTCGTGCGCATTTACAGATATAGGTGTAGTAATAACAGACACAACAATTAATACTAAGATGATGTTTATTGCCTTCATTTTTCCCTCCAATTAGTTGTGTAATTGCCGGCAAGTTACTTATTAAGGATATCCCATAATGTCGAATAAAGATATGCACGATAAGTACCGATTACTGCTATTTGAATTCTTCAATCTTTAACTTCTCCTCAAAAAACTTCCACGCCGCCCGGTAATCCTCCTCCCGGTCCACCGGTGTGAACGGTGGCACCATCGCCGGGTACTTCGGGTGACATTCATTCAGACCAAGGTTAGCACTATTTTTTTCATTGGAGCTTCAATATCTATGAGAGGATCTCCTTGACATTTTCCTTTGCCATGTTCATTGGCTCTGTATACCGTACTGTATTCTTTCGGAGAGGCCATTGTTTGACATGTAATATGGGGATCAGATGGGATACCTTTATGATGATAGAGGTTTCCGCATACTTCTAGAAATGGTGCTTTGCCAGAAGTCGTATAGATGCCTTGATCAGATTTTCGAGGATTTGGGCATGCATTCCATGTAAATTTTAAAATATCGTCTTCCTTTTCATCTACGAAACCGAGCCGGCAAAGATGATAAAAAACCTGAACAGACATGGGTAAAATGAGGCTGAAGTTTCCATCAGATATGATTTGATTAATTGCAACAACTCCACGAAATGCGAGTGTGTCTGGTATTAGGACTGTGCCACCTCCCTTAGCTGAAGGTAAAAATTCATTACAAAGGTTAGTTACGTAGAGTTGGTCCAGGGTTATTGAACGCCCAGCCAGATCGCATACATAGTCCCATACTGCGTGAGCAAGAGCGTACTTACGGGAATGCGGTCCGTATGTGGGACGAGAAGGATACTTTTTCAGGTATTCAAAGAAAAAGGGATATTCTGCTTCGGCTTGACTGTGTTGCAATCTCGGGTCGTGACCGATGATCAATATAGTTGCTGTGTTTAGATCTCCATATGGTTGTACTGACGATATTTTTTGGGATTGGATTTGTTCTGGGATCATGCCATACTATCCTCATAATTTATTCAAAGCTGCAACAAGTTCTCCCTCGTGCAACATAATTGCCATAATTGAAGATTGAGATTCTTCTTCATCTTCTTGGTTGAAAAAGCTTGGTAATACCTGCCGTAGCAAATCAGCCTGGCCGTAAAAATATTCTTTTACTAAAGGAACTACCTGGTAATTCCAGATATCGTCCAAATAGATCAAGTTTCTCAGTATCGTTTGATATATTTATTTAATGGCAGGAAGTAACTATGCCCAATTTGGTAATCTGGCCCTCGTAACTCCGAAATGCGTTTATTTATTTTTCGCAAGCAGGTACCCATATTTAGCACATCTTCATCAACAACGGTTACAGTTATTCCATCAAGAAGTTCTGGTTCAGGTAACAATTCCAGAAACGCAAATCGTCGACGTAATGCAACATCAAGTAAGGCAATACTTCGATCAGCAGTGTTCATCGTTCCAATTATTGCTAGATTCGGAGGTACCTGAAATGGCTCTTTACTATATGGTAAGTCTACAGACGAGGAACCTCGTTTATCAGCTTCAATTAATGTCATCAGCTCACCAAATACTTTAGAAATATTGCCTCTATTAATTTCATCAATCACTAGTACATATTGATTGCCTGGATCATCTTTAGCAAGGGCACACAAATTACGGAAAATACCAGGTCTGATTTCAAAAGCCAGGACTATAGCATCGCTTTGCTCCGTTTTTGGACGTAAGCCTTCAATAAAATCCTCGTATGCATAGGATTGATGGAAAGTTACCCAACGTATAAAATCTTCTGGCTTATTGGTGGTTGGTGGTCCTTGTTTAATAAGATTAAGACGGTCTGCCAATGTTTCACGTATGTAATCTTTTCCAGTTGTAGTCAAGAACCAACGACTGTCGGATGTCCGATCGAATAGAAAAGGTTCTGCTCTCGAAGCTAGTTTGACTGTTTGGCTTTCAGGACCAGTGTGTGTTTGTAAATAACCCCAAATCTGGCTGTTGGGTTGCTTT
The DNA here is from genome assembly GCA_963725685.1 of uncultured Chloroflexia bacterium. Taxonomy (GTDB): domain Bacteria; phylum Chloroflexota; class Anaerolineae; order Anaerolineales; family UBA4823; genus FEB-25. The sequence goes on along the minus strand of CAVRYZ010000005.1, from coordinate 978,624 downwards.
ACTGGATTCTGGCGAAATCGTGCTTGTACTAAATCCAGTCCTTCAAGCTGAGGAACTGTATATTTTTTTTCGCCATCAACAGAATACATCCCAAGAGCTAGAATATCGTAAAATGGCAAGTCCTGTATGATAGTTTGTAAAAAAGCTGCCTTTGATTGAGCTTGTTTAAGCTGTGGAGAAATTAATCGCTTAGCAATCTTATCTGCCCAGTAAGTCTTGCCAGTGCCGGGAGGCCCGTAGATGATCAGGTTCTTGAAATGCTTTATTAGTCGAAGCGCATTTTTTACAACATCAGGATCTTCAGCTAACTTTTCAGGTATTTTCTCTCCCTCCGGTCGTTCGGGGGATTTTTGTCCTTCAATTTTCCATTCGGTCATTAAATGCCTATAAAAATCTAGTTCATCGACCTCTGGGTGTGATCCACTTAATCCACGCCGAATCTGAAATAATTTGGCATCTAGGTCAGCATTATTATCAGAGACATAATTACTATAATGCTCAACTATTTTTTCTTTATCCCGGGTGCTAATTATTCGCTCATAGTTATCAGGAAAAAGTAAATACAATATGGCGTGACGCATATCATTCGCACGATCACTTTTTGCCGGGATAGATTCCAATATTTCGTCTAGTATATGTTGGACGCGGACAGGATCGGATAGGGTTTGTGCAGCACTACCCTCTTCTTTTAGTCGTAATGCAAACAACACTAATAAATGTAATTGAGCATAACGAAAGTGATATTTCTGCGTTGTAGTAGTAAAACCATTTTGATATGCCTTCCAGATGGGATCTTGTTCGGGCGGAATCGAAAGTCCAGCTTGTTGTGCTGCCCAGGTGATGTTGCGAAAGCGCGTGGATAGATTTATATTGCTCGACGGGAGGTAATAAACATAGTGGAGATCAGCCGTGAGGCCCCAGAGTATTGGGGGTGCTCCAGTAAGTTGCTGTTGAAGCTTTTCGTTGAAGTTTAAATCTCCGCTAATAATTGGATGATCAATTACTTGCGATTTCCAACGCTGTAAATTCGCTATCGTCCAGATTGCCTGGTCGGGCCAAAGTATGGACTGATCTTGAAGTAAACAGCGTTCCTTGAATAGACTAATCGCATCATAAAGCGGTTGAAATTCTGTCATGCGAGCCATACGACCTCCGAAGACATGATTGTGTGTAACTGTATGAAGTCCAATATACTGTGAAATTCTCGAATCAGATGATCTAAACTATCCAACGATTGATGCAAATTTATGGTTGCTACGAATATCTTGACAGATGACCTGTCAACGAAAAGTACTTGCGGTCTCGTTTCTATCGCATTCAGAATGCGTGGATAAATCATTAAAATATTTGGACAGTGAAATTGGGTGGCATAGGCAATCATTTGATAGGCATCAGCTTCTGCGATTTCACGATACGGCCGTATAGAAGGTAATACCTTATTCTTTGTGTCAATTATCAGGTACGGCATATTAGGTAGGCCAAGTAAGATATCCGGCTCGAGATGAAACATAGGTTTCTCAGTTGGGTTTGGTGATTGAATCAGATATTTAGTTGTCCTTTTGCTCTTGATATCGACTAATAATCCCTGCCATGCTTCGGGTAAAATCCGCTGGGATTGTGTCTGCATCAAGTTGGCGACAAACTGTTCGAACAGACGATCCATATCAAAGACGAAAGCAAATGCGCGCTGCCCACCTGCTAATAATTGAACTGTATGTCCTTCGAGTAGCAGACGAGCCAATTGATATGCTGGGTAGAAACGTTCATTTAATCGGGTGAAAACAACACGATCCAAATCAGTCATACCCAATTGAACGAGTAGTTGAATTGGCTGTAACCAACTGTCTAAATCAGTCAACATCTGACGGTTTTGCTTATCACGGGCAATTTGCTGTAATCGGTTCACCGTGAAGCGAAAAATGCGATTTAGTAGAGTATCCGGCAGATAATCATCGTATGAAAGATCCAATCCTTGAGCTAAATTAGGCTGATGAGAGAACTGGCGAGCGATATTCCAACGCCCACGGATATAGGGAAGCGAATCCTCCCGACGAATGTAATCTTGGTTAAAACCCAATTGAAGTTGGGTCATTAGTTCAATAGCAAAAAGGTGGGTAAGGATTTCTAGCCAAGGTCCGTGGCAAGAATGTAATGTTGCTAAAGTTTGGTTGTGTAGTTTCAATTGGCGAGTACACATTAGCATATGCATGAAATTCCGAGCTGCTGAATTCACTGCTGCATCACGCAATGAAGTGCCAATCGGAGCATTTACATCACCGTCAGGATCACAGTCAATTTTTGGGAGAATTTGGATAAGGTGAGTACCGGCCTGAATAACCCCAACAAATTGAGTTGTCCGTAGCTCATTCCGCTCAAGCCGGATCAATTCATTCCCAGCGCTCTGATTAAGTCTTTCTAAAATCCCGAATAATGGATCGTCTCCTTGTAAACCTAAGAATTTGTAGGGGATACTTTGTTGCTCAAATAGCGTGATTGTATTGCACGGATACAATGACTGATTATTCACTCAACACCAAATTAACTTCTGAGTATTAATCACTCAGTCGAAAAAACCCAATTCATCGAGGCGACGATGTGCTTCTGCGATTTCTTCAGGTGTAAACAGAGGTTGGAAACAATCCTGGATGACCAGGGCCTCCATCGACTTACTCAATGACTTCATTTCCCACAGTCGCATTAACCCGGTCTGGATTTCACTAGTAGCGAGCAATCGCTTGGCTGCTTCCACACGCGCCATGCTCATCTACCATTTGGCGAAATCGAATTCCGAACTTGTGTTGATTGGCGAAATCAGCGACGCCGATCATGGCATGACGAAATTGTTCCTCCGAATTTTCTGTCATTGTTATTCCTGTATTAATTGCTCTGGTGATTTCCCGGTAAGCTTTTGCAGATTTGCGATAAGTTCACCACATCGATAGCTATCTGAGATATTTCTTGCCATAAAAGTTTGTCAAGGTGGGCAAAAATGTCTTTTCGAGACGCTCGTTGACCACGACTTGACATTATCTTGCTTCCACTACAAATACCAATACACCATATGCTGGCGTGATTTCTACAAAATTGGCTTGATCAACCAGGCTATCGGCGATTAACAATCCTTGTGTTTCAATGCGATGTAAGTGTAGAAGCAGCTTTACGCGTTCATCATGCCAAATGCGTACGGGAATAGGGAATAGAACAAACGCCATAAGACCTATGGCTGGATGGCTTTTCTCTCGAGTTTTATGAATATCTTCAATGATCTCATTAATGTTCTTGGTAATCGGACGGATTTTATTCTCCAACCCTCCAGCACGCCAATTTGTATTACTGGTTTTGAGTTCAAGATACCAAGTTTGGTTTTGGGCTTGAATTGAAAGGTCAGCTTTACCTCCTGACGGATACGGAGGCTCAATGAAGATGCTTTTGGTTCCAAACATCTGAGCCAGCGCCGCTGCCAACTCGAATTTTAACCAATTCTCAAATTTGCTACGCTGGCTACAAGCCAACATGATGATGTCTACGCGATTTTGGATGATTGTTGAGATCGCGTCTTGAATCCTTCCAGCTAATTTTCTTTGAACTTCGGGCAGCATTATTACTCTCTAATCAACCCGTTTAAATTATTGCATGGAGGTGCGAATTATCCTAAGCCAATCTAAGCGGGTCTCGGGATCTGAGCGTACCCATTGCGTGTATGCGACTACAGACACATATCGTTCTTGTTCTCCCACACCATCCTTCATCGTTTCTACGATATTCTCTAATTTCCTTTGAAGCCAAGCGTCGTTTGGAATTAGACCGGAACTGCGTTCTTCGCGAGTTGCATAAGTTAGGGCATATTTAAGTTCTTTAGTCACATGACCTGCTTGTAATGCCCCATCCCATCTCGTTTCAAGACTTAGCAGGTGGTTTAAACTTTTTATTCGGGTGACATGCCGTGGATCGGCAAAGTTGGCGCGCAAATGCAGGTGAAGTTTGCCATCTTCGGGTAAACGTTCGATAACGGCTTCTACACCGTCATCTCTTGCCTGGCAGAAGTAGGGATGATAAATTTCAGCAAAACTGACTAATTCACCGTTGTCTGGGCGGAGTGGATCTTTATCCTTCTTATAATCCTGGTTGCAGTGTTTACAAAAGGGCGTGAGATTGAGTGGGTGAATAGACAAAAATGGATACAAGGATTTGGGGAAAAAGTGATCTATATCTTCACGAATTGCGCCATCAGTTTCTTCTTCCGGGGGAGCGCCATCACACCCAGGGCAAACCATCATGTTAATTTTTTGTTGTGTATCTCGAAATGATCGAAGTATAGATTGACGGGTCAAAGGTTCTTTTTCACCAATTTTGTCGGCGGGTACGCCATCAAATAGGATATGGGTATAGAAATTTCCCAGTATTGTATTGACCAAATCCAGAACAGGCTGACATCCAGGAGGTAACAACTTGATAGCAAAATAGTTATTCTCAAAACATCTATCCGGGTCTGTGTCTATATCATAGGCTGCTAATATACCGTCTTTCTCAGCCAGCGGAAGCGCCAGAAGTTGCAACAACGGCTGGAGAATAGCTACCGGCTTACCCCACAACCATTCGCCTGCGTTGAGATAATTTTGAGAGGTGAAGTGATGAATGAAAGAAGGCTTAACGACATCTTCCGGGTCGCGGCACTCTCGCTCCAGCCCAAAATCGATCGTCAAGCGCGCCAGATTATTTAGCTTATCCAGTGAAGGGCATTCAATCTTGTTGATCCGATGATACACGCTGAATCTCCTCCACAATTGTGAATCGATAATAACCTGGCCCCACTTGTTTGAGCAATTCTTCCAATTCAGCTTTGTCGCCTTTCTCTAATGCTACGTCGATTTTGCGTTGGGCACGCTTTCCAACTGTTTGGTCAGCTTTAAAAATGGATTGTAACAACTCGCCCGGTTCCGCTCCCAAAGTGCGCGGTACTGTCTTTTGACCAGTCGTTCCCAACAGAATTACTTCATTGGGAAAGGCATCCGTCAAGGTAATGACGGTGTGGCTAACCAGGATGACTTCGCTATGTTTGTCCCCTAAAGCCCGCTCAATGCTATCCACTAGATTGCGTTTCCAGTCATCGTTGAAATGCACTTCTGGCTCGTCCAGCAAGAATAAACACTCATCTTCATCAAGCAGGTAGATCAACGCCATGCGGCTCAAAAAGGCGAATTCCCCGTCGCTCAATTGATCGGTCATTAAAATTCTACGGTCACGCTCAGATTTTCCAGGTGGTTGGTATTCAACGACCAGATTAACCTGACTCAATATTTGATTCTCATACATGTCAACCAGAAAGCGAAAAAAAGGAAAGGGATCGCTGGCCGGATTATCAACCAGACGGACGAGAGTGGAAAGTCCATCTACATTGATCTGTTCCAGGTCATATACCCAAAGCTGCTCCTGCCAAGTTTGCAAGGGGAGTGTTGCCAAATCATACAACCGGCTGATTATGCGTTGTCGAGCAGGCGACAAGGCAACGTTATTCAATCTCAACTGTATGGAGAAGCTCACCAAGCGAACAGAGACCTCTTCGAGCATTTCTTCATAAGCCTGATTTATTGGTTTACCCTGTGATTTCCGAAATTGATGATCCAATAATGCTGCCAACAAAGCCAATTTGAGATGGTCTGAATGTGCCAGGAAGATGCGTCCAATGCCAAAATCTAAAGACTCATCCGACTCGCTGCCTACTGGTTCATCTCCAGTTGACAATTCAATCTGATTGGGAGGTTGCTCTTCCTCAATACGAAGTTCGCCAAGGTCTGGTAATTCTTCTTCAACTGCTTCTCGCTCTCTATGCCGTCTAAAGACAGTTTGCCAATCGGACAAATCACCAGAACTGTAGACCATAAGCTCTGTAGGCAAGATACGGTCGCGGTCGGGGATATCACCGAGTTCACGCGGTGGTTCCTCGTTGAACTTAAAATTGAACCCCTGAGCGACCCTCACCTTTACTGATGATGGTGATAATATCATCGTGCAACTGATATATGAGGCGGAATGGTACATGATAGGCTGGACTGTCAGCATGCGGTCGAGCATAGTTTTCATCTAGGGCTAGGAAGATGCTAGTGAGGAAGCGCAGGAGGTTGGTTTTGCCGGTGCCGTTACGCCCAACCAGAAAACGAATCGAACAGGCGCTTTCTTTTTGTTCGTCAAGATTCCAGACGAAATGGATAGGGTGCTCTGGCAGGCCGCGGTAAGCTCCGGGCTGAAATTCAAGGATTCTCACACCGGCGGTCCTTTCGGCCTGATTGCTTGATCTGTATCTGGTTTTACCAACCGATATACTTGTTGGCCTTCCAATTCTACCTGTCGCACAAAGCCTAGGGCTTCGAGTATTCGCAGACTGTTCTCAGCTTGAACCGGGCTGATCTCACTATAAGCCAAATCTTCCGGTCGAAAGTAAGCAGGTGCCATGCCGGCGCGGTGCAGCACTTGCTTGGCAAGCGGATCGATCCCCAAGCTGGTATGAATTGCCCGATCTGACTGGGGCGGTGGCTTTGCTTCGATCTGTTTGAACCAGGCAGCGGCAATTTGTGAGAATTCACGGGCCAGGGCGAGGTGGTAAGCCTCCTGAGATTGGCTGAAGACATCCGCAAAGGGAGTTGTAATGGATTCGGCTAGTGACCGGTTCATCTCCGCCAGCGATTGGCGCATGGACTGGGAAAGTGCTTCCATAGCGCCAGACATCGTTTCCAGTACAATGTTCTGATAGTCTGGCAATCCTTTGAGTGCTAAATCTGCAAATGCATTGAAGTTGTATTGCTGTGAGAGACTCTGGAGAAATTGATCAAGGTTGGGTTGTAGAAAATTTGCCACGGCTTGCACTGCATCGATCGCCAATGGCTGGAGCGCCTGGCGGAACTGTTCGGCTTCTTCGGGAGTGACACGCCCTACTGCAAAATCAATACGGTGTGCTTTTTCCCCCGTTAGTCTTAATTGTTTGTCACGATCGATAGCGGCACGCTGAAGTTCATCCTGGTGTGTTTCATGCCAGATGGCGGTCAGTCCGCCGGTGAATACGCGGGAAAGGAGTGAATTCCACAACATGTTTAGAGAAGTTAGGAATTCAGCAGCCATTGCAACTTGTAAAATTTGCTGTTCAACAATATTCACAAATTTTTTTTGTAATTCTTTGCCTGGCAGGAAAATCTTTACTGACCGAACAGTATCCCCATTTAAACCTGCCATAACAGCTCCTGCAGCGAAATTTTTAAGTTGATGGGCTACATAAGGACTAAAGTTGAAGGTAGCTGCCAAGAATTCTGGCAAACAAATATCCTGATTGGGGCGCAATCTGAATAGATGGTATGAAATGATCGCTTTTGGGGGAATATCAAGAGGAACAACGCATGCTCTACCAATAGTACCCATACGAGTAAGTAAAACATCATTAGGATAAACTCTATAACGGTTCAGTTGTTCAAATTTTTCGTCTGTAATGAACTTATCAACCTTCGCAGAAAATTGGTTTGGCAGAACATTTTCAATGCCATAAATTGGATTACCCGATTTGACAAATTCACTAACTTTTAATTGAGTACCAAATGGTCCAGTAAGTAACCCATTAGGTGGTAATAACACATCTCCTACCGTGGTTTGTTTAGATGTGTCAGTGGCTATTTCATTGAACATTTCATCATAAAGTGCTGGCAGTAGTGCATTAAGTTTAAGAATAACCTCCCGCCGCCAATGACGGAGCATATCTGCTTGGTGCAGGATAGCAACGATGCGGAGTTGTTCTGGGATAGGTGGGAGAGGAATTTCTAAATAATCAGCAAAAGTCTGATTAATGCCGCCAATGGCACCACCGTGAAACTCCCGTTGCATTTGTGCTTGCCCCCACTCAGAGAAAAGGAAATAAAACAAATATTCAGGCTGTAACAGCTTTGTTCCAGGGCGAACAATAAAAACGTGTTCATTGACTACAGCGCGTTTGAAAGGAAAATCATCCCCAATAAAAGCTGTTTTACCCGTTGTTGCACCATCCTTTACAACAAGAACATCGTACTTTTGGATAATTCCCCGAGACATTCTCTCGAAGAATTCTTCCGGGACGTATTTGATATTCTCGAAATTGAACTTTCCATCATCTGCTATATGTTCGCCTCCTAAACTCGGAACGCCATCATTGACTAATCCAACACCACCTATAGGCCGTGACCCGTTCTCCAAAGTGGTAAGTAATCTGGCTAACTTGATAGAAGGATAAGCGGTAAGTTCCTGAATACTCATTCTTTGCTTTCCACTTTGGCTAATAATGTATCCAAGCCGTCTTGAATCTTAGCTTCCAATTCCTTCAATTCGCCTATCAGTTCAGCAGGGGCAGCGTGCTCAGTGGTATCGAGTGTAAAAGGTTTATAACGCCCGGCAGAAAAGTTATCGTCTTTGTCTACAAGATCAGCCTGCGTGGCGATCCAATCTTTGGCAAAATCGAGGGATTGTGTTCTAAAAGCAATAACTTCGCGGATGGGCAGTAGATTGCCTTCATCGTCTGTCTCATCCGCATCTGTGAATTGAGGTTGTAAATAGCGTAACTTACGCTCGTCGCTAGTAAGCGCCAACCAGGCCTGCCATTCATTGTCGTGCGGAACCAGGAAGGCTGGCGGCTTCTCAGCGTAGCGCAATTTGAACTTCAAGCGCATATCCCACAAATCATTATGGTCAGGATCAGCATCACGCTTGGCATTGAGGGTTTCCCCATCATTGCTTATCTCGTAGAACCAGATATTCTCAGTCTGGCCACCTTTAACAAACACCAGGATTGACGTCTTTACACCTGTATACGGTTGGAAAACACCGCCGGGAAGCGAAATAACTGCCTGGATCTGGGTCTGTTCAATTAACTTGCGCCGCAAGGTCCGGTGAGCATTGGTGCCGCCGAATAATACCCCTTCAGGTACAATCACTGCCGCCCGTCCGCCGGGTTTGAGTAATTGGAAAATAAGGTCCACAAACAAAAGTTCGGTCTTGTTAGTTCCCAATGGGCGTAAGCTATCGCCAATATCGCTTTTGTCGATATTGCCTGTAAACGGTGGATTGGCTAGCACTACATCAAAGTGCTCATGCAAGTCTCCTCCTTCGACCACACGCTCGTTGAACCGGCTGCCCAACGAATCAGCATAGTGAACTTTCGGATTCTCCAGCCCATGCTGGATCATATTCATCCACCCCAGGCGTACCATCGTGCGGTCAAAATCAAAACCATACAGGTGATTACGACACAATTCATTGTGTTCATCGGAAGTCAATTGATCACCAATTGTATGCAAAGGTGTTGCGTCCGCGGCAAAACGCAAAATGTCGGGGCTGGTGCTGGTTTGCAAGATGTGCAGGTAGGCGTTCACCAAAAAACCACCGGTTCCGCACGCAGGATCGCAGACGTGATCCCCGTATTGCACGTCAACTAGGTCACACATGGCGCGAATAATATGGCGCGGTGTGCGAAACTGACCATTTTTACCCGCCACTGCGATCTCTTGAAGCAGATCTTCATAAATGTCACCAAGCGTATCCTGATTACGTTCGGGTACAAAGAGCGTATCTAAAATGCCCACAGCCCGTTCAAGCAAGTTAGGATTGGGGATTAGAAAAACGGCATCGCGCATGCGTTCCTGATCAGCGCCTTCTATGGATTTTAACCAATCGAATACGTACTTGCGCATGTGGTCGAAGCGCTCTTCAGATGGCAGCTCCTTAATGTAACTCCAGCGATATTTTCCGCCATCCAGCAAATTCATCTTCTCATCTGCCGGGAACTCAAAAATGGATTGATACGGTTGTTTGGCAGTGCGGGCATTTTTCTCCCGCTCAATATCTAATTCTTCTAAGCGCTTAAGGAACACTAGGTAGGTGATTTGCTCGATCGCAGTCAGTGGATTGGCAACCCCGCCTGACCAGAAAGCATCCCACAGTTCACGAATTTTTCTTTTAAGTTGCGCTGAGAGCATGAAAGGCTCCTAAAATGTACAGGTTTATTGAGTGGTTATAACAAATTGGTTGGCAAATTTGATAATTTCGTCCAGTTCATTGGGGGAGAACAATGCGCCTACTCGCCCAACACGATTGAAAGGTGGGCGGGAAAAGTCCTCGGTGCTCAATTGGGCGCGGCGCAGCACCTGCGAACGCACTACCCGTAGAAAAGTAATTTGTCGGGCACTGAAATGCGAGTGCTCAGTAATAAATGCGTTAAATGCCTCTGAAATTTGCTCTTCATGGCTGGGAAGGTCACTCAAGCCCAGGATATAGCGTAGAAAATCTTCAAGGCCGACCTCAGGCTGGTGATAGGTTTGGCGCAATGTTTCCACCGTGATAAACAAATCTGCCTGATTGAGAGTATGCGCTAACGCTTGAATATCCGTTTCGGTTAGCGCTTCACCCTGGCGCATCTTGCGTAGGCTCGGGAGCTGCTCAGCTAAATCATGAATAAACGCTTCCACCTGTTGACGATAACTCTCAGCAAAAGCGCCTTCCCCACTAGGGCCGTAAATAATCCAGCGTGTTGCAATCTGATCTGGTAGATGTAGGTGGATGAGTTTCTGCTCTTCACGCTGGCGGTAGCGCATCAGTGGTGCAAAAGCAGCCTGTAATTCCATAATCCGGGCGATATCAAGATGTGCCCAGAACCCATCACTTTGCGCCCAGGCGAGTTTTTCTCGTTGTGCCGCAATTGCTGGCAAGTTTACAGGCAGCCGTACCAGATCGCTAGTAATTTGCTCACGCAAGTGCGTGACTTCATCGGTTTCACCGCTGAGATGCGCTGTTGCCAAGCGTTCGGTACGCACTTCAAAAGTCATCACCGGGAAAACCACATCCGGTAAGAAGCGCGTCAGTGGCGCAATTGTCTGACGTAGGCGGGTTAACTTATTTTCGTTCATTTCTTGCCAGGCATTCACTTGCAACAGGAAAGTAATTTCTTCGGCGTGCGGTTTTATGTTCACGTTTTCAATGGGTAATTGCCTCAACATCGCTTGCAATTGCCGGCAAGTCGCCTCAGCTTCAACTACATTGTCCAGTCCACGCTGAAGGATAAGTTTATCCAGGCGCAGGCGAAAAAGGCGTACTGGTAGTGCTTCGGTCGGGCCGGCAACATCTCCTTCCGGATTCATGTTGAAGTAGGTGAAATTGTTCCAGAAGTCGAAAATCAAGAAACTTTCTTTCCGCTTGCTGGTCTGGGGGTCTTGCCATAAACGCGTACCACGTCCGATCATCTGCCAGAATTTCACCTGGCTAAAAACAGGCTTGGCAAAGATAAGGTTTTGGATGGCAGGCACATCGATACCGGTGTCGAGCATGTCTACAGAGATGGCAATGCGCGGCATGTCCTTACGTTTGAAATCATCCACCAGTTTATCCGCCCGTTCCATATGGCTGTCAATAATTTGAGCAAATCCATTTGTTTGCAGGTTAGGGTATAAGCGATTGTAACCCTTCCAAATTTCCACAGCGTGCTTATGACTCATGGCAAACAAAATCGTTTTTGCCGGAAGTGTCTCGGTGCTATCACGACGGCAGTAATCCATAAATTCGTGCACGATTGCATCGGTAGTGCCCGTGTTGGTCACGCGGCGTTCTAAATCGGTGCCTTCGAAGTTAATTTCACTCGGTTCGATGCCTTGCTCCTGAAGTTGTCGCTCTAATTCTGGTGGCAACTGACCCGATTTAATGCCGTCAATCTGGAAAGTGGTGCGGGCGTAATGTACCTTATAATCGACCAGGTAACCTTCATGTATGGCAGCGTCATAACCATAGTTAAACGTGGGCAAGCCATCTTCGCACTGGAATAGTTGGAAAGTATTATGGTCGATATAATCGGTCGGCGTGGCTGTCAAACCCAATTGCAAAGCATCGAAATGATCAAAGATCGCATGATAGCGATTGTAGATTGATCGGTGACTCTCGTCAGCGATGATCAAATCATAGTAGCAAGGTGAAAGTTGTTCATAAACTTGCATCATACTAGGATAAGTTGCAACATGAATGCGGGCAGTAGCATCCACGTCACCCTCTTCGATGCGAGTGCGAGTCTCGTTAGGCATATACTCTTTGAAATTCCCTAGAGCTTGTTGTACCAGTTCACGCCTGTCGGCAAGGAATAGCACACGCTGTATCCACCGAGAGCGCATTAGCAAATCTACCAGAGCTATGGTTGTGCGTGTCTTCCCTGTGCCGGTTGCCATCACCATCAAGAATTTGCGATGCCCAGCGGTCATTTTTTCGGTGATGCTGCGAACGGCTTCTAACTGGTATGGTCGGTCAATAATCACAGCATTATGGCTGACTTGCTCTAGTGAAAGGCGATACTGTCGCTGAAACGCCAATCGTTCTAGATCAGCTCGCTCAAAGAATCCGCTTATTTGCCGCAAAGGATAACGACCTTTATCCCAAAACCAAATATCTCGTCCATTGGCTAGGAAAATAAAAGGCTCCATACCATAAATTTGCTGAATGCGTTCAGCGTAATCAGAGGCCTGACGTTGACCTGCTAATGCGTCACGACTACTCCGTTTGGCTTCCAGGATTGCAAGTGGTTTACCATCTCCACCCATCAGAGCATAATCAGCATATTCATCTCCGGCTTGATAATCACCTGACATTTCTCCTACGGCCAGATCCGAATCGGTCAAGCGCAATTCATCCACTAAGCCTGGTTCACCTACACGCCAACCTGCTTTGGCTAGCTGCGTATTGATTATTTCTCTTCTGGTTTGTGCTTCTTTGAGGACCATTGGAAAATATTCTAAATGTAATATACCCCATATTGCTATACGACGCAAACTATGTTCGAATTATTTACTGGGAGTTAATGTTATAAAATTAACCCCAGCCTCTTGAGAGAACTGGGCACCCCTTTTTTAGTAAGTTAGCTGACGCGTCCCTGATACGCTTTAGCCAAACTAAAATTTACCGACTTACAATAGGTTTTTCTTGTCTATTATTATATGTTATATCATCTGAGATAACATATAGTAAATCAAGCTAAAATCTGAAATTCGCAATACGAATATATCAGATGGGTATCAAAATTAGAATATCAGTTCTATTTTGTGATATGATTATGATGTTGGAAGAATATAATCGCTCCGCAGTGTGTGACCACTCGGAGCGGTGACCAGGCCAGCAGACGGCCTAGCAAAGTAGATTATACCATTGCCTAATAAAGCCGTTTGCTGGTGCAGACGGCTTTTTGCATGGAGTGATCGAATGGTTATCTTTAATGATTATCTTGAGATGGATAAAAACGCCTTCAAAGATATACTTAGATCAAGAAATGCAGAAGTTAGGGGTGAATCAAAAATGTTAGGGACTATCGACTTTGATCATGGTACTAGTCAATTTTCGGTTTATATGCCTGGTGGAGCAATGGCTGGCTGGTTTGCACTGGAGACAATAAATCAATCAAAAATCCGATTACAAGTTTGGGCAAGAAAAGAGTTGAAAGATTGTTATCTGTATATGAAGGTATTAACCTGGCATGTTATTGAGGCTTGTAAAGGGCTGGAAACAGCCGAAGAATGGATTAAAAATGTTGATTCTTATGTATATAAAGGTATCGTAATAATGCCAATAAATGGAGAACTCGCTGAACTAGCCGACAAGCTGAACAAAGAAGAACTAGCAAAGAAGAATAATGGCCACGAAGATTCGCAAAGGGAAACGATCACTAAAGGTCCTTATGCTGGTACTTTAGAAAATACACGACTAGCAATGATAGATTGGCTTGATCGAAATAAGTCTATAAATGCCTCTTGCGAAACCAACGGTATTGATGATGAGACAATGAAAAAATATATACCGAATATTTTGGCGATTATTGATGAACGCAAACGAACTGAATGGATTAAAAAAATTAGGGCGTTGGGTAAAGAGAAATGGTTGGGAAAATATGAATTAGATAGCGACATTTAGCGAAATTCGCTAAATTTCCTGACCTCCTGATCTATTATGATAATGTGATCAGGAGGTTTTGTTATGTCAAAAATCACCTTGACATTAAAAATTGAAGAAAAGCAAGCACTTATCGATTTGGCTGACGAACAACGAAGAGATCCACGTGATCAAGCAGCACTATTCATTCGTGAGGCATTGGAAGCACGTGGTTTATTGAATGAAAACCAAAAAATGAATATAAAAGTCAGCCAGGGGGTGAAGAATGGCCGATGATCATAGAATGACGATTAATCATAATTTACCCGCTGAAAAGACCTGGCTGCGAGCTGGTGAAGTGGCAGTTTATCTGGATATTTCTAAATCGTCAGTCTTTAGGTTGATCAAGACCGGAGAAATACCAGCCAGGCGTTTCGGAAACTCAGTGAGAATTTTACGGTCCGATATTCTAGCATTTGAGAATGGTGATGGAGATGGTGATCACTCCGGTGATCACCGAAATGGTGATCGACATGGTTAAAAAAAACAGCCCGCACGTTGTCAGGGCGGGCCAGGTGTCAGAGCGCTGCCGGGCGGTCCGCATTCACCTATTTCCAATATAGCATATCACCGGCGGATGTGCAATCAACGTTTGTACGATAAGAGGAGAATTATATGGAAATTGATGATTTATACCCAAGCAAATATTTGAAGGGAATGGATCTGCAAGGCCATTCTGTGACGCTCCGGATCGAGCGGGTTGGACTGGAGAAATTCTATGATCAACAGAGCCGGGCGGAGGTCGAGAAACTCGTTATCTATTTTGTCGGTAAGCAAAAGGCCGTGATCGCAGGGAAGTCACTTTCCTATGAGATCGCCAACATTTGTGGATCCAAAAATACTGATGGCTGGGTAAATAAAGAAATCGTCCTCTTCACGGAGCGCAAGCTAATTTTTGGCAGAGAGCTGGATGTTTTCCGAGCCAGGGCCAAAGTCGCTGAAAATTCAGCTGAAACAGGATTTTAGCGAGCTCACTTATGGACCAGGGCGAGCCGGCTGCAATCAATAAGATATTAGAATCGTCAATCGTAGATCTTTCATTAAGTCATGCAGCTCGTGGCTGGTTTGTATTTCCATGTAAACCGGATAAGAAACCATATACGATCAATGGCAAAGACGATGCTACCAGGGATCCAGACACGATCAGGGAATGGTGGCAGAGGTGGCCGGCCGCATTGGTCGGGATCTATTGCGAAAAGTCGGGGATATTTGGGCTGGACATTGACCTGGACAATTCAAAAGGTATCAATGGTTTTTACAGCCTGGCACATCTGATCGACAGCATAGGCAACGGCCAGGCACTATTACCCCAGGTTGGCCCGGTCCAGAACACACCCAGGGGAGGGCAGCACTATATATTCAAACTACCCCAGGGTGTAAAAATCCCAAATAAAACAAATGCCATTGGTCCAGGTCTAGACCTGAGAAGTAATGGCTACATACTCACCGGATCCGGTTATACCTGGTTGCTTGGTCACGGACCGGATACCCAGCTCACCGATGCGCCGGCCTGGTTGCTCGATGCGATCAGTGAGCCAAAAGAAACCGCTGCAGCTGGGCGATCTCAGGCTGGTGATAATGGGCGATCCATCCTGGAAAGCGGGGAATTTTGGTTGCAGCGGGCGCTGGGTATGGCAGTGCCAGGGACCAGGAATCAAACTGGTTTCTGGTTGGCCTGTCAGCTGCGAGATTCAGGTATTTCACTGGACCAGGCTGAGGTTATAGCGCACGATTATGCGATCAGTGTACCTGGCAACGATTATTCCGAGAGAGAAGCAATTGCGAGTATAAGATCCGCATACAACCAGACACCAAGACAACCAGCACGGCGAAATGGGGGCAATGGAGCGGGAGGTATTGAAACCCGGATCTCCATGCAATATATCAATGGAGATCAGGAGGATCGAGAGCTGATCATCGACGAGGATGATCGACCTAGTGAGCAGATCCCCCAGGCATTTTTTATCGATATTCCACCCCTCCCGGATACCTCAAAAGTCGATCCACAGTTGGGGCGAGGTGCTTGTAAGTGGCTAGATGATTATATAGCTTTCAGCCGGAAATGGTCTCCCAGGGCCTTTGATGGTTTTCATACTGCATGTGGATTATGGTTGCTATCCAGTACTGCAGCCAGGCGAGTGCAATTCTACATGGGAAAAACCAGGTACACAAATCTCTACCTGGCCATGACAGCCCGGACCAGTCTGTATGCAAAGACAACCACAGCGGAGATCCCTCTACAGATTAACAGGCAAGCCGGCCTATCCTGGCAGCTTGCAGCCGATAACACTACCCCACAGAAATTTATCTCGGATCTCACCACACGCCTGGTCAACGATTATGACAGCCTTAACGACGAGCAAAAATTATATGCCCGATTGCGTGTAGGTATGGCTGGGCAGCGTGGATGGTTCTATGATGAATTTGGGCAACACGTGGCTGCAATGATGAAAGATAACGGGTTTATGGCTGATTTTCGGGGGTTGCTGCGTCGCCTAGATGATACCCCGGATCGGTATGAGTACGGATCCATTGCAAGGGGATCCGACGTGGTTGAGAGGCCATACCTGGCTTTACTTGCGAACCTCACTCCGGATGATCTCCGGCCATTTGCCAGACGTGGAGCTGCATTATGGGGTGATGGTTTCCTGGCCAGGTTTGCATTGATCACTCCACCAGAAGAGGATCGCCGGCGTGATCGCTTTCCAACCGGTGAGCGAATGATCGATGCCAATATTCTCACTCCATTAGTGGAATGGCATAAGCGCCTGGGTTTACCAGACGTTGACCTGGAGGATATAAACGACAGTAAGGGCCAGCCAACCGGTTCTAAACGAGTTGACGTAACACAGCATAAAACCCAGGTCCTTTCGTTTGAGCAAGATGTATATGAGGCATTTTACGCCTACGATGAGGGACTTTTGGACCTCATACAGCGTAGCTCTAATCATGACCTGGACGGGAATTATGCCAGGCTATCTGAAAAAGCGCTGCGGGTGGCTGCATTACTGGCCAGCATGTCAGGGGCAGAAAAGATCGAAATGCGACATTGGGCCAGGGCGCTTGAGATCGTCGAGGGTTGGCGAGCTGGCTTGCATGAGCTCTATTATCAGATTAACCAGCCAGATGAAAGCCAGGACCGGCAAATGGAGGAAAAGTTACTCACCATTGTGCAAAGGTTGGGCGGTGCAACGGCAGTCGATTGCACCAGGTATGTTTACTCATTATCCACCAGTGAAGCGAGCCGGTATCTTGATGGACTGGTAGCAGCCGGCCTATTGATCACCACTACTACCCGCAAACACACTAAGAGGTACAAACTCTATGAATAGTAGAAAAAATAGAATAATAGATAGTAGTAAATATATATTATTCTCTACTATTCAAAAGAGAAAATTGAATCGTAGAGGAAAATGCGGAAAAAAGGGTACCTCTACTTTTCTACTTTTCTACGATTCGAACATGGTCCAGGAGGGCGGTACATTATGACCATAACCAGATCAAGGATCGGCTGGACAGATTACAGCGGGGGAGATGCTAATTATGTTTTGGGCTGCACCAAGATCAGCGACGGTTGTAAACATTGTTATTATTTCGAGCTGGGTAAACAATATAGGCGGGATTATTCGATCATTGAGTTTTCAATGGAAAAACTACATCGCCTGGTGCATACCAGTTTCAACCTTGACCATCCTTGCACGGGACCTAATCCCTTGGTGTTTGTTTGCGATATGTCGGAACTCTTCCATAAGAAAGTGCCTGGTGATTTTATTCTCCAAGCGATCAATATGCTGGGGGATCGGCCCGATGTGACCTGGCAGATATTGACCAAGCGGATCGAGAGAGCAGCTTGGATCTTATCTGGTGTGAAATTACCGGTGAATATCTGGATCGGTGTGACCTGTGAGAATCAGATAACTATTGATGAGCGTTTACCTTATCTTGAACAAGTGGATGCAGCCATTAGGTTTATATCTGTAGAGCCGATGCTGGGACCTGTGGACCTACCTCAGCTGGTCAATGTTGATTGGGTAATATGCAGAGCTGAAAGCGGTCCACACCGGCGGGCCTTTTCCCAGGATTGGGCGAGCTCGATATGGACGCAGTGTAAGCAACGTGGAATCCCATTCTTTTATAAGCAGGGATCCGCGCGGTTACCTGGCATGGATGATCAATTACAAGGTCAATGGATAAAAGAATTTCCATTAGTGATCACACAGCAACCAGCATTGTTTTGATCATCCAAGCAAGAGGAGAATGTCAACATGATTCAGACCAACAATAAACAGATAGTAAGTAATCAGAGAAAAACAAAATCAAAATCGAGACCTCTATTACTGGATGATCACCGTCGGTTGGGGATTGAATTGACGGCTATGCGTGATCGCCTGGTGGAGATCACGGTCCGGTTGGATGCAGCATATAGTTTGAGTGATCGGATCGTGATCATAGCGGATCGGACCTGGAGGGAGATCGACGAACTGCGATCCGCATTGGACAACGATATATTTACCAGCTATCCAATGATGCCTGGTAGTGAGTTGATGAAGATCTACTATCCTAGACAAAAAAGACAGGGAGATGATCATGGTCGTTAAGAGGACTGATCACAACCAGGGAATAATCGTGGCTGCGTTGCGTGCGAGAGGCGCATCCGTGACGGTACTATCATCCGTTGGTGGTGGTTGTCCAGATTTGCTTTGTGGATTTCATGAAAAGAATATTTTGTTTGAGTGCAAAAATTTGGAAGGTAGAGGCGACCGGCTCACACCAGCTGAGACAGACTGGATCAAGAATTGGAAGGGCCAGATTGCGATTATTTTCAACCTCGAGCAAGCATTAGCTGTACTAGAAGATATTTGTATTATGGAGGATTAGATAGTGATGCAACATAGATATCGAAATGACTTAGAGGGGGGGGCTGCAATAAAGTTTTCGATCGGGGAGCGACCAGCGGGCGGGGTGGTTCGCACGAAATTTTTTCGTTTTTTGAACTTTTTTCGGTCATATGGTGCATGTAAAATACGAGCTAACGTGTACTGTAAATAATGCTAAATGAGGAATATAGGAGAATAGAATGGAAAACAATCAACAGTCCAATAATGTAAAAATCAACGCTGCGCCTTTATTGACGGTTGCAGATATTTCTTTTCGACTTCATCTCAGCCGGTCCTGCAGCTACGCCCTGATGCAATCGGGAGCGATTCCAACAGTTAGGATTGGTAAATCCAGACGCGTCCGATCGGAGGATCTCGAAGCCTTCATAAAACACAATATATATTCCACTTTCGATTACGGCGAATAAGTATTTTCGGTGTCTGACATGTTTGTTTCAAATCCGCCTCGTACGCTCTGTCCAAGGTTTCCGGTGCATGTTAAAATCAGCTGGTACGATTGCACCTTAACAACCTACAGGACAGGGTTTATGGGTCTGCATTTCCTTATACTCTTTTTCAATTAGGAGCAAAGGAAAATGCCTAGAAAGCGAGGAAATAACGAAGGCTCAGTTTTTAGATTATCTAGCGGTCGATGGTGTGGCCAAGTCTCACATGAAGGGCACCGACAGAGCAAATCATTCATCACTCAGCGAGAGTGCATCGATTGGGTAAGGCAGAGCCGAAACCAGATTGGAGATGGGATGAGTTATGCCAGCACCCAGGTTACTCTTGGTGAATATCTGGATGGCTGGCTTACAGTTAAAAAAGCTAAGAATCGATATGCGACCTGGGTTCATTACGATTGGTTAGCTCGCGGATACATCATTCCGGTACTCGGGAATATCAAGCTGAAGGACCTACGGGCAATCCATATCCAAGAACTATATACTAACCTTCTGAAATCTGGCATCGGGATACCGACACTTCGTAAAATCCATGCTGTGTTGAATTCCGCTCTGAATAAGGCTGTCAAGCAGGATGTGATTATGGGGAATCCAGTCAAGAAAGTAGATCCTCCTGAAAAACCTCAGAAAGAAATGGTGATCCTTTCGGAAACCCAGATAAGCCAGCTCTTGGTAGCAGCGAAAAATCACAGGTTGGAAGCCCTCTTCCATTTGGCAATTAGCACCGGGATGCGTGAGTCGGAATTACTTGGCTTGCAATGGAAGGATCTCGATTGGATCAAACAAATCGTGAAGGTTGAACGGCAGCTTGAACGACCTCATGGAGATGGAATCCATTTTACCCCGCCGAAGACAAAAAAAGGTAGACGATCGATAAAACTTGGCAGTAAATCGATCGAAGTGCTTCGAAATCATTACGACCGGCAACAAATGGAGCGGATCACTGCTGGTGATGCCTGGAAAGAATACGACCTGATCTTTTCAACTCGTGTCGGCACACCCATCCACCAACGTGATCTTATGCGGAGCTTCACGTTACTTCTCCAAGAAGCTGGGTTACCTCATTTCCGGTTTCATGCTCTTCGGCATACGGCAGCTAGCCTGTTGTTGAATTACAACATTCCTCTCATCGTAGTATCAGGCCGGCTTGGGCATGCGAGGGCATCTATAACGAGTGATGTATATGGTCACCTTATACCTAGCATGCAGGATGAGGCAGCTCAGTTGATCGATGACTTGGTGACACCGACCGCGGTAATGATAGATGATCCAGTTTTAGTAAAGTAAATCTATCAGCTCGATTGCAAACGGTTGCAAACGGTTGCAAATAATTAGAACAGATTTTCCAAAAACAAAACCCATACCCCCATATGTAGGCAATAAATAATAATTACCCCCACCTGTGGGGGTAATTTAGTGGACCTGGCGGGATTCGAACCCGCGGCCTCTTCAGTGCGATTGAAGCGCGCTCCCAACTGCGCTACAGGCCCTCATTAAGTAGCGAAATTGTATCTTAGGGGGAATGCACTGTCAAGACGAGAGACGATTATGTTATTCAAACTTGAAAAGTGAACCATTATCAGTTGAAAAGTGAACTGCTTGTCCATGATAGATTTGATCCAAAAAAGAGGACATCATGGATCAACTCCACAAGCGCTTCACTGTCGAACAGGTAAAGGTCTTATTACAGTGTTACACAAAGGGCTCAATCACCCGAACCGAATTAGAAAAGATTCTTCAGATCAATAAGACCAGGTTCTTTACAATGCTTAAAGAATATCGCCAGGATCCTGCAAATTTCTCAATCGCTTACAAAAGAATAACACCTGCACGGCTATCTGTAGAAACAGAAGCAGCAATGACTGCAGAGCTGCAAGCGGAGAAAGCATTGATAGATGATCCTGATCTACCTATCGACAATTACAACTACCTGGCCATGCGGGATAGGCTAAAGACGAAAGGCATCACTGTCTCTGCTACCACAATTACCAAGCGCGCCAAGGAATTAGGCTGTTATTTACCCCACCACAAACATAAAGTCCACGACCGCGAAGTGATTACGACCACCATCGGAGCATTGGTACAACATGATGCTTCCACTCATCGCTGGTCACCTTTCGCAGCAGAAAAGTGGACACTGATCACCTCTCTGGATGATTACAGCCGCAAGCTGCTATTTGCCGACTTCTTCCCGCGCGAGACCTCCTGGAGCCATATTCAAGCAGCTCAGCACCTGATGCAGACCTATGGAATTCCCCTGAGTTACTACGTGGACAACCTGCGCCTCTTTCGCTTTGTCCAGAATCGAGACAGCTTTTGGCGTAAACATGTGCTTCAAACCGACGAGGTCGATCCCCAATGGCGCCAAGTGATGCACATCATGGGCGTTAAGGTTACTTATGCCCTGTCTCCACAGGCCAAAGGCAAGGTTGAGAGACCTTACCGCTGGCTACAGGACCGTATTGTCCGTACCTGCGCCCTGGAGAAGCTAGCCAGCCTGGAGGATGTCCGCAGCGTCTTGAAGGACGAAATCGAACGTTATAACAACCACCAGGTTCATTCGACCACGGGTGAAATTCCCGCCATTCGTTTTGCAAAGGCCAAACAGCTTGGCAATAGCCTGTTTCGCCCCTTTGTGCTCCCTAAGCCATATACCTCGCTCAAAGATGTCTTTTGCTTGCGAGATACGCGTATTGTCGATGGATATCGACGAATTTCTATATTCAACAAAAGTATTGAAGTACCCAAAGTGCCTCTGCGAGAAGATGTCGAGCTCCATCTGGTACCGGATCTGATTGGACAAACCATCGAATGTCGAATCTGGTGGGCACAGAAAATGGTCCATTCTGTCGTCTATCCTTTACACGATTTGCGAGTTCACTTTTGAACTTTAATTCAGTTGGTAAGGATCAATGGTTCACTTTTCAACTTTAAAGGAGTTCACTTTTCAACTTTTCCCAACAGACGAGAGACGATTATGCTTGAGCTTAGCTTTTCACAGCTTATCGAAATACTATCTACTACATCCATTAGCCTAATCAGGCTATAATTCCGATTGGTTAATTGGGAGAAAACAGACTATGCCAAACCAACCGGAAACGATTCCACTAATTACACGCCAGGCTAAGCTCAACCATATCCTGAAATCAACCCGACTGGACTGCCTGGTCCTGAATCCAGGACCCAGCTTAATCTACCTGACGGGTCTACATTTTCACCTGTCTGAACGACCAGTGCTGGTAATATTCATGCCCGATGCTGTCCCGATCATCGTTTTACCGGAATTGGAACGGGAAAAGCTCAAGCATCTTCCATTTGATATCCAGGAATTCCCCTACGGAGAAGATCCCTCACAATGGGGACGGGTATTCAAGAATGCTGCCCAGGCTGCGCGATTGGGTAATACGCGCATTGGCGTTGAGTCCAGGCAATTACGATTTCTGGAATTCGGCTTATTATCAAAAGCTGCGCCAAATGCAGAGCTTCTCTCGGGTGAGGAAATCATTTCCAAAATGCGCATGTACAAGGATGAAAATGAATTATCAGCCATGCGAAAGGCTGCTAATATCGCCCAAAATGCTCTGAATGACACCCTGCCACAGGTAAAAATCGGACTCACCGAGCGTGAACTCGCAGCTGAGCTGACCCTACAACTATTTCGGTCTGGATGTGATCCCGAAATACCATTCGCACCTATCATATCTTCAGGGCTTAACGCAGCCAACCCACATGTCACCCCAAGCGACCGGAAACTCACTGCCGGTGATCTACTGGTCATCGATTGGGGGGCGAGCAGTGAGGGATACTTCTCAGATATCACCCGGACTTTCGCCATCGGAGACCAGGAACCTGAGTATGTAAAAATATGCAAAGTAGTACTGGAAGCAAATATCGCCGGTCGAGAAGCTGCCCGACCCGGGATCGCAGCCGAAGAAATCGATAAGGCTGCCCGAGCGGTGATCGAATCAGCTGGGTATGGAAAGTACTTCACCCACCGGACCGGGCATGGTCTGGGGATGGAAAGTCATGAAGATCCCTACATCAGAGCGGGTAATCTCATGCCTCTCGAACCTGGCATGACGTTTACTATCGAACCTGGTATCTACTTACCCGCCAGGAACGGCGTCCGAATTGAAGACGATGTAGCCATCACGGCAGATGGTGCCGAGTGTCTAACAAGCCTTCAAAGAGAAGTAAGGCAGCTGGTCTAATTTTCCATTTAAACATATCGGCTAACTACACAGGATAAGCAACCAATGATCATTCCAACCGCTGAACCCTTCTTCTTCCCTGGAAATCGAATCGGATGTCTGCTCGTTCATGGATTCACCGGAGCACCCAAGGAAATGCGCTGGATGGGTGAATTTTTATCAGCTCAAGGCTACAGCGTGCTTGGGGTTAGGTTGGCAGGTCACGCTACCCAACCGGAGCATATGGCGCGCATGTGCTGGCAAGATTGGTTTGCATCCGTCGAGGATGGCTACCAGCTGCTCAAAGGCTGTGTGGACCAGGTTTTTGTGATGGGATTATCCATGGGAGGTATACTTTCACTTCTGTTTGCATCTCAGTACCCGGTTTCTGGTGTGGTAGCCATGTCAACCCCTTACGCTCTACCTAATGACCCCCGTTTAGCCTTCATCCGGATCATATCCGTTTTCATGCCCAAAATGAGCAAAGCGCCCACCGATTGGCACAATCCGGAAGCAGCACTCGACCATGTAGACTACCCATACATTCCCACCCCTGCTATCATCCAGCTACGCGATTTATTAGCTGAAATGCGCACTTTCCTCCCATATATACGCGTACCAGTCCTATTGATTCATTCAAAACAAGATTGTGGTGTTGCACCCCAAAACGCTGAACAGATCCTTGCCGCCTTAGGAAGCACAGATAAACAAATCTTATGGGTTGAGAACTGTGGGCACGTAATCCCCCGTGAACCTGACCGGCACATCGCTTTTCAAGCTGCGGACGAGTTTATCCGCAGACTGCAATCGCCTGTATAAATTATATGAGCAGTGATCTACTCTTGCTTGGCCTTTCCCTGATGACCTGGGGGATCGGGGAAGCCATGTTCTTTATCTTTCAACCCCTCTATTTGCAACAATTAGGAGCAAATCCAGTCACCATTGGGGTTATTTATGGGGTGGCAGGGATCGCCATGGCCATCGCTCATATCCCAGCCGGTCACCTGGCAGATCGTATTGGTCGTAAGCCATTATTATTGGTCTCTTGGACCCTGGCTTTGGTGTCCACCTGGGTAATGGCGCTCGCACCATCGCTACCTCTATTCGTCATGGGTATGTTGTTTTATAACCTGACGGCATTTGTTTCATCACCGTTAAGTAGCTACGTCACCGCCGCGCGTGGCAAGCTAAGCGTGGAAAGAGCCCTGACCTTAATCTCAGCGCTATACAACACTGGAGCGATCCTTGGACCGTGGTTAGGAGGCCAGGTTGGAGAAAGGTTCGGCCTGCGGAGCATTTATCTGATTTCCGGAATCTCGTTTATTATTTCGTTGATTATCCTATTGTTTATCAAGCCCCAACCCATTGAAAAACTGGACCCAAGTGATGGCGGAAATTACAAATTCGTCGACAGGCGTTTTGCTATCTATATGTCGATTCTATTCCTGGCAGTTTTCTCAATGTACCTCGCCCAACCGCTATCATCAAATTATTTGCAAAATCAAAAACACCTCGATCTGAATGTAATTGGCTTGTTGGGTTCGATATCAAGTTTAGGGATTGTTGCCCTAAACCTGGGTTTAGGGCATTTAAAAGCCCAAATCGGATTTATTTTAGGCCAACTTTCCGTAGCATTATTTGCCTTGATCCTGTGGCGAGGCACAAGTTTACCTTGGTTCTACCTGGGATATTTTCTGGTTGGCGGTTATCGCTTGTTTCGCTCCTTTGCCACTGCCCTTACAAAAAACCTCGTCCATCAATCCCACATGGGACTAGCTTACGGCATCACTGAAACTGTAAGCGCTTCAGCGATCATCCTTGCTCCGCCCGTGGCAGGGTTCCTATACGAGTCGAGCCCATCTTTGATGTATATCGTAGGGTTCTGCCTGATCATTTTTTCCATGGCAGTCAGTGCCCGCTTTATCCCGCGTTCTGAAAAAAATGCGTAATCGGATTTTTCATTCTATAATTATCCTAAACATATTTGAGATTACATGATTCATAATTACTTTTCGGAGGACAAATGGATAATTTATTGAATTCCGGACTCCAGATCATCCAGTGGATACAAAACCTGGGTACATGGCTTACCCTCATCATGAAATTCTTTTCCTTTTTGGGTAACACTGAGTTCTATTTATTGGTTGCACCGGCAATCCTGTGGTGTATTGATGCCCAGCTTGGTCTGCGGATGGGATTATTCCTGATGATCAATGGCATGATCAACACGATGTTAAAGGTCGCCTTTCATGGTCCACGCCCCTACTGGTATTCAAATAAAGTGACTGTATTTGGTGATGCAGAGAACTCGTTTGGAGTGCCTTCAGGTCATGCTCAAAATGGAGTAGTCGTTTGGGGAACCCTGGCTGAACGCATAAAACATCGCACAGCATGGATCATCGCAATCCTGGTGATGTTCTTGATCGGTATTTCACGCATTTATCTGGCGGTTCACTTCCCACATGACGTCCTCCTGGGCTGGTTGCTCGGAGCTATCATGCTCTGGCTTTTTCTGCGGTTGGAGAAACCAGTGATACGCTGGCTAAAGCAATATCAGATTGGAATACAACTCTTTTTGATTTTCCTGTTTTCGCTTTTCTTGATTTTGATTGTAAGTCTCGCACAATTGACCTCGAGTGGTTGGAGCATACCCATCGAATGGGTAAATAATGCGCACCTGGCATTTCCGAATGAAGCCCCAATCAATCCACTCTCCTATCATAACTTTCTTTCCAGTACCGGGGCTTTCTTTGGCCTGGCAGCAGGATGGATTTGGATCTCAAAGCTGGGTGGATTTTCAACCAAAGACCCCTGGTTGAAGTTGGTACTCCGCTATATCCTCGGAGTAATCGGGGTATTAATTCTCTACATTGGTTTAGGAAAGATCTTCCCTAAAACAGAAACATTTATCGCCTACATATTACAGTATATTCGCTATGCCTTAATCGGATTCTGGATCGCCGGCTTTGCACCCTGGTTGTTTGTTAAGTCAAAACTAGCTTCACATCTGAAATGACCACATAGAATAAAAAAACAGTCTGGTATCTTAGATTGATCCCATCTAGATGCCAGACTGTTTGATTGGTAATCTGCTTACTCTTCTTTCTTCTCTTGTAGGTCTTTCAAACGGGCAGCGATTACATCTGCTGCAATATGTGAAGGGACCACCTCATAATGGTCAAATTCCAAGGTGAAGATGCCTCTACCGCCCGTCATGGAGCGTAAATCAGTCGTGTAGCGCTGCATTTCAGCCAAAGGCACCTGGGCAGTCACTACCGAATGGCCTTTTTCAGTGTCCATGCCTTGCACACGTGCCCGGCGAGTATTTAAATCTCCCAGAATGTCGCCCATATTCGATTCAGGAACGACAATCCGTACATTCATAATCGGCTCACGCAGAACTGGTCCAGCATCCTTAAAGGCTAATTTAAACGCCTCCCGACCAGCGGTCTCAAAGGCGATCGGTTTCGAGTCTACCGGGTGTTCCTTACCATCATATACCGATACATGCACATTCAAGACCGGATATCCGGCAACCACAC
Organism: uncultured Chloroflexia bacterium; assembly: GCA_963725685.1. Taxonomy (GTDB): domain Bacteria; phylum Chloroflexota; class Anaerolineae; order Anaerolineales; family UBA4823; genus FEB-25. The sequence continues at coordinate 951,592 of CAVRYZ010000005.1, read as the reverse complement.
CTTCTTTCATTACACTGCGCACACCTTTTTCAATCGCCGGCATGAAGCTATTGGATATGGCTCCACCAAAGACATCGTTTGTGAACGAGAATTCCTCTTCCTGATAGGGTTCTACCCGCATGAACACTTCAGCAAATTGGCCTGCCCCACCCGTCTGTTTCTTATGCCGGTATTGTGATGAGGCCAGCCTGGTGATGGTTTCCTGATACGGCACCTTGGGTATTACCACCGATAACCCAGTTTGGAATTTACTATCCGCTTTGCGAACTGCTACGTCGATATGCTGGTCTCCCATTCCTTGGAGGATAGTTTGATTGGTGCTCGGTTCCTGCCTCCAGCTGAGCGTCATATCTTCTTCACATAAACGGGTTAAAGTTGGGCTGAGCTTGGCAGAATCGGCCTGTGTTTTTGGGAAAACTGCCACACTAAATAATGCATGCGGATAGACCGGCATTGAAAGGGTAAGAGAATGGCTTTTTTCGCAGAAGGTATTACCGGTCGAGGTCGCATTTAGCTTTGGCACCGAGGCAATATCTCCGGCATGGATCAACTTCATCGGGATTTGCTCCTTACCGCGCAATAGATGAACGGTACCAAAACGTTCTTCGACAGATTTGGTTTGGTTCCACACACGTGTGTCAGAGCTGACTGTGCCTGAATAGATGCGGAAATAAGTGATGCGCCCCACAAATGGATCAGCCGTAGTTTTCCAAACATATGCAGCCAGGGGTTCGGAATCGACCGGTTTTAATTTCACTTCAGCCTCTCTGCCCTGTGCAATTGCTGGTGAGGCTTCCAATGGGGATGGCATCAGGTTAATGATTGCATCCAGCAATGTCGTTAGCCCAATCTCTGCCGAACCAGCAGTAACAAAAACTGGAACCCACTCACCAGTCAGGACGGCTTTCTTAAAACCCCGCAAGATCTCATCGGCGCTAAGCTCTTCACCTTCCAGATATTTCTCCAGAAGCGCGTCCTCACCCTCTGCAGCCGCTTCGATCAACTGCATTCTTGCCGTATCAACCTCGTCCTTATACTCTGCTGGGATTTCCTGAGCCGTATCACCAGTTCCTGGATAGGCTTTCAAAGTAAATAGGTCCAGGACGCCTTTAAAGTCGGCTTTCTCCCCCCAGGGCAGCTCCACCGGGATCAAACGCTTGTCTGAAATTACCTGGACAGACTCGAGAGCCTTTTGAAAATTGGCATTGTCCCGATTCATCTTATTGATAATGACCAGGCGTGGCAATTTGAAAGTGTCACAATAGGAAAAAGCAATTTCCGTACCTACTTCTGCACCTGCGACTGAATCAACCAGGATGGCAGCACTATCTGCGATTCTCAATGCCGAAATGACTTCACCGACAAAGTCAGTGTAACCGGGCGTATCCAACACGTTGAGCTTGCAACCTTTGTATTCCACCGGCAGAACCGATGTGGATAAAGATATCCCGCGCCGGATCTCCTCCTCCTCGAAATCGGAGACGGTGGTCCCATCCTCAATTCTTCCCAGACGCGTGGTTGCGCCTGTAAAATGTAAAAATGCTTCTGCCAGCATTGTTTTACCCGCGCTACTATGTGAGACGAGTGCAATGTTCCGTATAGACTCAGTCGAGTACTCTTTCATTATGAAACCTTCCTTTATGATATTTTAGCTAGATTCATGCAAACCTTGATTGTAAAGGAAAGCTGGAAAGTTGTCAAAGCATTGCTCTGACCTGTTATTTAAAGTTTAAAAGTGAACTGTTTAAGGCTGAAAAGTGAACTCATCGCAATGGAATTCCTTTGAGTTTTTAAAGCTGAAAAGTGAACTGTACATGGTAGATTCCTTCTCAAAAAGAGGAAACCATGACCCAATTACACAAGCGTTTCACCGATGAACAGATCCGATTATTATTCAAACGATATTGTGAAGGCCTGATGCCACGCATTGAGATCGAAGAAATTATAGGGGTGAGCAAAACCCGTTTTTTTGCCTTAGTCAAAGCATATCGTCTGAGCCCAGAAACTTTCTCTATTGCCTACCTGCGCAGCAGTTCTCCCAAGCTGTCGGAGCAGGCTGAAGCGGAGGTCAAGCAAGAATTGCTCCGCGAGAAAGACCTGATAAAGGATCCCAGACTGCCCATCGACGAGTATAACTACTCCGCATTACGCGATCGGCTGCGCAAGAAGGACATCCAGGTATCGGTACCGACCATCATCGAGCGAGCTAAACGGTTCGATTGTTATAAGCCTCGACACAAGGCAAAGATCCACGACCGGGAAGTGGTGACCACGGCCATTGGGGCTCTGGTTCAGCATGATGCCTCCTTGCACCTGTGGTCGCCTTATGCTCAGGAGAAATGGACCTTGATCACTTCCATCGATGATTACAGCCGCAAGCTGCTATTTGCCGACTTCTTCCCGCACGAGACCTCCTGGAGCCATATTCAAGCAGCTCAGCACCTGATGCAGACCTATGGAATCCCCCTGAGTTACTACGTGGATAACCTGCGCGTCTTTCGCTTTGTCCAGAATCGAGACAGCTTTTGGCGTAAACACGTGCTTCAAACCGACGAAGTCGATCCCCAATGGCGCCAGGTGATGCACATCATGGGCGTTAAGGTTACTTATGCCCTGTCTCCACAAGCCAAAGGCAAGGTTGAGAGACCTTACCGCTGGCTTCAGGACCGTATTGTCCGTACCTGCGCTCTGGAGAAGTTAGCCAGCTTGGAAGAGGTCCGCAACGTCTTGAAGGACGAAATCGAACGCTATAATAACCACCAGGTTCATTCGACCACGGGTGAAATTCCCGCCATTCGTTTTGCAAAGGCCAAACAGCTTGGCAATAGCCTGTTTCGCCCCTTTGTGCTCCCTAAGCCATATACCTCGCTCAAAGATGTCTTTTGCTTGCGGGACACGCGCATCGTCAATGGATATCGCCGAATTTCTGTGTTCAATAAAAGTATTGAAGTGCCTAAAGTGCCCCTGCGAGAAGATGTCGAGCTCCATCTGGTACCGGATCTGATTGGACATACCATCGAATGTCGTATCTGGTGGGCACAGATAATGGTCCATTCTGTAGTCTATCCTTTACAGGATTTGCGAGTTCACTTTTGAACTTTAATTCAGCTGGTATGGATCAATGGTTCACTTTTCAACTTTAAAGGAGTTCACTTTTCATCTTTTCCTAACAAGCATTGCTCTGACCTTCGGACAAAACTTCGGACATTATCAAAAACCTCTGTCGTTGCGGAATCCCCGCTGGTCTCCGGGGAGAATCCCACTTGGTTTTCGGGGAAAATCAGAGATCCTGCGTTGCCTTAAGGTTATCGCTGCTATACTGGCAGCAACAATCTACTCGATGATCGTATTACCTCGTAATTATCCCTTACAAAGATCACTTTTGAAGTGTTGTCCAAACTATCGTCTGAACCTCAGATTTATTGAAAAGCACCTGTTTACAATCTGGAGTAAAATTGTCCGCATGCTGCGGAAATTGTTTTTTAATCTCGCCTACTTCCAAAAACCAGTCTGGGATACCGGCGTCTCGCCGCCCGAGTTATTGGATTTCATTGCCACCCATACACACGGCAGATCACTGGATTTGGGCTGTGGCACTGGCACGAATGTGATCACCCTGGCAAAGCATGGTTGGGATGTAACTGGCGTGGATTTTGCCAAACGCGCTATCAGCCTGGCAAAAAGGAAGGCGAAGTTCTACAGTGTAAATGTTGATTTGCATCTCGAAGACGTTACGAACATGGTTTCTATCAAGGGTAAATTTGACTTGATCCTGGATATGGGTTGTTTTCACAGCTTACCTCCCAGTAAGCGGAACTCGATTATCCTCAAAGTTGACCAGATGTTGGCTGATAACGGCACCTACCTGCTTTACATGTTTATTCCAACAAACCCTGATAGCTTCGGACCGGGTGCCACGGTAGAAGATATCCGTTTCATCACCCAGAATCTCCGTTTGGTTGATCGAAAAGACTGCTCTGAACGTGGAATACGGCCTTCATTCTGGCTCACTCTACAAAAAAACAATCAATCCTGATCTTTGGAATCCTGACTAGTGAAGCTACTATTTATTTTCCTGGATGGGGTAGGCTTGGGCAGTAACAACCCTGAAATCAACCCATTCGCTGGCAAGTTAATGCCTAATCTGGACGAATTATTGGGTGGTCACAAAATGACCGCCAATGGATACTTTCCAGGTGAAGAGCAAGACTATCGTCTGGTAAATACTAATCACGCTTCACTGCTGCCATTGGATGCCTGCCTGGGTATCGATGGTTTGCCTCAATCTGCAACCGGGCAAGCGTCGCTATTTACAGGAATTAACGCAGCCGCACATATTGGCAACCATGAAGGGCCAAAACCAACCCCTGCGATCGCGGAATTGATCAACCAGGGCTCACTGCTGACCCAATTACAGGAGCAAGGTAGAGCGGTTTCGTTTATCAATGCATTTCCTCCGCACTATTTTGACTCCATCGAAGCAGGTTATCGCATACCTGGAGTGATTTCGCTGACCGCACAGTCAGCAGGTATCCAGTTAAAGACCTCAGCAGATTTATACAACGGAAGTGCAATTTCGGCTGACTTCACGGCTGAAGGTTGGAGAGATCATTTGGGTTATGCTGATATCCCCGTAATCAGTCCCTCCCAGGCAGGAGAACGCTTGGGTAATTTGGCAGATCAATCTGAACTGACAATTTTTGAGTATTGGTTAACTGATTATGCGGGTCATCATCAAGATATGCAGTCTGCTAATGCATTGTTGGAAACACTGGATGCCGTTTTGGGCAGCCTGGTGAACAGCTGGGATAATAAAACCGGACTGATCCTGATTACTTCAGATCATGGCAACCTTGAAGATCTGAGCACCCGCCATCATACGCGTAATGATGTCCCCCTGCTGCTGATTGGATCAAGCGAGCTGAGAGCGTCATTCATCCAGCAGATGAATAATACTCGCACCACAAGGCGAAAATTCGATTTGACTGATATTGCTCCGGCAATACTGAAACTTATCGGATAATTCCCATTATCCTAGATAATCCCGACCTTTTTCCCCACTTCCGCAAAGATTTCCAGTACGCGATTAAGCTGCTCGTCAGTGTGAATCGCCATATAACTGGTGCGTAGCAATTGCTTCCCTTCCGGCACTGCCGGAGAGATAACCATATTAACATATACTCCTGCCTCGAACATGGCTTTCCAGATCATGGCGGCCCGGTAATCATCCCCAATGAATATCGGGATGATCGGGGAGACCGAATTCCCGGTATTGAAGCCCAGCTGGTGGTAGCCTTTACGCATATAGTCACCGATATCATTAACCCGTTTTACCCTTTCAGGTTCATCCCGCATCACCTCTAATGCTGCCAATGCCGTGGCTGCATTGGCGGGAGATATGCTTGCACTAAATATCAACGAACGGGCATGGTGTTTGATATAGTGGATGATATTCTCACTCCCGGCAATAAATCCTCCCACGGATGCCAGGGATTTGCTGAAGGTCCCCATAATGAGGTCGACTTCATCCGTCAACCCAAAATGCGCTGCAGTACCCCTGCCACCTCCCAGCACTCCCAAGGCATGGGCATCATCGACCATTAAACGTGCCCCATATTTCTTACAAACTTTTACAATCTCCGGCAACGGTGCGATATCACCTTCCATGCTGAATAAGCCATCGACAACAACCAGTTTCCCAAGACTATCATCGATTCCTGCCAATACGCGTTCGAGGACTTCAACATTATTATGCTGGAAACGCTTTACCTTGCCCCAACCCAATCGTGCTCCATCCACGATACTGGCGTGATCGTCTCGGTCGAGGATAACGACATCAGTCCGACACACGATTGAGCTGATCGTGCCTAAATTAGCTTGCATCCCGGTTGAAAAAACCAGGGCAGCTTCCTTCCCCACCCACTCTGCCAGCTCACGTTCCAATTGTTCGTGCAGCTCAAGCGTCCCGTTCAAAAAACGTGAGCCGGTGCAGCTGGTTCCATAACGCTCAATCGCTTCGATCGCAGCCTGCCGTACTTTCGGATGAATCGTTAACCCCAGGTAATTATTCGACCCACACATGATCAGACGTCGACCTTGACAGATGGCTTCACTTCCATCATTCCCCTGCATGGCTATAAAATATGGGTAATATCCTGACGCGATGAATTCCCTTGCATAAGTGAAGTCTGTGCATTTATCAAAAATATCCATGCTCTACGCCTCTTTTGTGAGAATTGAATTTTTCTTTTTTTGTGCATTGCTGATAATTTGATCGATTATAAAATGTAATAAGCTTTCCGATAAACAACTCAAGCGAAAAAATAACTTAAGCTCAAGACCAGGGATAATTCTATATTGACCCAGTGAAATTGCATTCAAGACGGTGCTTGCAACCACATTCGGGCTCATCAGTCCACCGGTGCCTGAAAGTGCCTTCGTTTCTGGGGGTTTGAATTGATTTTCATACTCGAGCTGAGGAGTATCCGTATCAGGAGGGTAAACGATTGACACTCCAATCCCACGGACTTTCATTTCCTGTCTGAGTGCCTGGGTAAACCCGCGCACTGCAAACTTCGATGCTGCGTATGCCGAATAGCCAAAATAGGAAATAAGCCCGGCACCAGAGGAGATATTTACGATGTATCCTGAACCGCGTTTGATCATCGCTGGGATGATTTCCTTGGTCATATTGACCGTGCCAAAGTAATTCACTTCCATCATCCAACTAAAAATATTCAAATCAAGTTTTTCAACATAACCTGGATGAACCACGCCTGCAGAATTTACCAACAGGTCAGGAGGACCAGACACCTCGCTAATATGGTGAACTGCTTTACGGACTTGATCCGGTTCGGAGACGTCGGCAGGTACGTTTGCAATAATCTGGCTTTGGTTGATCCGGTGAGGTTCAACCTCCAGACAGGCCGATTCCAACAGCTCACTTCGTTGCGCCACCAGCCACACATGCATGCCGCGTTCAGCTAAATTGCATGCAATCGCTTTACCGATCCCGCTCGACCCTCCCGTCACCAGGGCAACCTTGCCAGGTTCCAGCTTTGCTTTGATCTTCATATTCTAGTTAACCCATGTAAAGTCAAAAGGATATTACCAGTAATAAGATAGAAATGGTATTAACACGTTATCATGACAGGGAAAACGCGATTATAACTGTTTTGTAGTGAAATATAAAATGTATTATGAGAATAATCTTGGATTTCGGGGTATCATTATGTGTTTCACGAAGAGTTTATTTACGAAGGTTTACCATGCCTACATTATCTGATCGTCTCAAATCACTGGGAGTAAAGGTTGGTGCAAAAGATTTACCCGCGCCACAACCCAGTAAATCGTATCCTGTCGAAGAAGTCGTCGGGGGTCGGTTTCTTGAGATGAAGAATGGCAGCACTTATATCATCGAGGAAGATTTTCCGGTCGATTATATTCATGGACAGGTAGGTTTACGCATTTCAACCGCGCTCCATACCGTCGCGAAGTGGGCTGGTGATGTGCAGATTGCGGACCGAGACGCCGAGAGCATCGTATTTCTCGACACTGAGACCTCCGGTTTGGCGGGCGGGACCGGGACATTCGCCTTCCTGGTGGGTGTCGGTCGCTATACTCCGGATGGCTTTCACCTGGCCCAATATTTCATGCGTGATCCCTTGGAAGAACCTGCTTTATTACTGGCTCTGGAGGAGTTTCTTGCTCCCTGCCAGACGATTGTAAGCTTCAATGGGAAAGCATTCGATATACCTTTACTGGATACCCGTTACACCCTCCAGGGTTGGAAATCACCGTTCAAAAGCTTTGCCCATGTAGATTTGCTTCACCTTGCCCGTCGGTTGTGGCGCAATCGCCTTCCCAGCCGTACCCTGGCAAATATCGAGATTCAGATCCTGCATGCCAGCCGCACAGAGGATGAAATTCCAGGCTGGATGATCCCCGAGATTTATTTTGATTATTTGCGCAGTGGAGATGCCAGACCATTGCAACGCGTGTTTTATCACAATGCAATAGATGTAGTTTCTCTGGCAGCTTTATTAAATCATACTTCTTCGCTGTTGGAGAATCCAAAACAAACCACCGAATATATCGATCTGGCAGCTGTCGCCAGGTTGTTGGAAGATTTAGGTCAGACAGATCGGGCAATGGAATTGTATGAAACTTGCCTGAAAGCTGAGCTCCCTGAAGATATTTATAACGATACCCTGATCCGTCTATCCCTGGTGCATAAGCGTAATAACAATTACACCTCTGCACTTCCGCTTTGGGAACAAGCAGCCTCCCGAAAGAAGTTATTCGCCTATGAGGAACTGGCCAAATATTACGAGCATCACGCCTTGGATCTTGAAAGTGCATTGAAATGGACAAATCAGGGGTTGGAAACCATAAAAACCAAAGGCGTCCCTGGTGCTGAAATGTCGCAATGGAAGCTGGAGTTTCAGCACCGCATGCGGCGATTAAAAAAGAAGATTTCCGCCTATGAAGAATAGAAAAGGGCTGCCTGAATAGAGTCAGCCCAATTATTTAATTCAAATGGTTATGCTAAGTTTTCCAGCTGTTTCTTTAATTTCTCCACCGTCTCCATGTAACTTGCTAGTTTTTCCTTCTCTTTCTGGACGATCTCCGCAGGTGCGCGTTCTGCAAATGAGCTCGATAACAGCTTTTCCAGACGCGCAGCCTGATTTTCAGCCTCACTCAAGGCTTTTGTGAGCCTCTCGCTCTCTACGCTTGTATCGACCAACCCTTCCATAGGCAATATTATTTCCACTGACCCGATGGCGATCGCAATTTGATTTTCTCCCCTGGGAGGTAGAGTAGTGCTAATTTCAAACCTGTTTTTATCAAGCTGCGCCAGGGCTGCGATGATAATCTTCTGTTGTTGGAACATTTCCGTTTTCTCACCCGCAGCTAGCAACGCAGGGATACGCTTGCCTGCCTTGACGTTCTTCTCTGCACGCATATTCCGGATCGATCGAATGGTTTCCTGAATCAGGTTGAAATCGGCAATGCATCCATCTTCCCAACCTTCTGGCTGACTTTCTTCCGGCCAGGGTGCAACGATCAATCCATCTGCCCAATTGGCTGCCAAATCTGAAAGTGCAGTGTCCATCACTGCTTTGCGTAAATTACCCCAGATCTCTTCGGTGATAAAGGGAGTATACGGGTGGAGCAGGCGTAAGCATTGATCCAGGACGCGTACCAGGGTGTAGGCAGTATAGTAAGCCCGCTCACCCCCTTCGAGCGATTGGAGCTTTGCGATTTCGATATACCAATCTGCAAACTCGCTCCAGAAGAAATCATAAATCTGCCGGCCGGCTTCACCATATTGGTAGGATTGGAATAATCGCTCCACGTCTCGAATCAGCTGCTGAAGGCGAGCCCAAATCCATGAATCTGCCAGGGTCCAATCGGGTTTAAAAGAAGGAGCGCGATCAATTTTTTCCAGGCCAGTGATGATAAAGCGGCTGGCGTTCCATACCTTATTGATGAAATTACGGCTAGGTTCCACCTGTTTGGTATTCACGTTCATATCTTTACCAGGGGTGTTGCCAACCAGCAACGAAAAGCGCAGTGCATCAGTACCTACTTTATCCATGATGATGAGAGGATCGATGACATTGTTATTCGATTTACCCATCTTCTTTCCATGCTCATCTCGGATGATACCGTGCAAGTAGATCTGGCTGAATGGAATCTCACCGGTGAATTCCAAACCGAACATGATCATCCTTGCCACCCAGAAGAAGAGGATATCGTATCCCGTCTCCATCATGGTGGTGGGATAGAAGTATTTAAAATCTGGCGTTTCGTCAGGCCAACCAAGGGTTGAGAATGGCCATAAGGCTGAAGAGAACCAGGTATCCAACACGTCAGGATCCTGCTCGATGTTCGAGCTGCCGCAATGTGCGCACGCTGTAGGATCCGTCATGGCTACTGTGTATTCCTTACACTGCGTGCAGTACCATACCGGTATGCGGTGACCCCACCAAAGCTGTCTTGAGATACACCAGTCCTGTATATTTTCCAGCCAGTTGTAATACACCTTGGTAAAGAATTCAGGCACAATGCGGATCCTGCCTGATCTGACGGCCTCAAGGGCTGGTTCTGCCAGGGTTTCCATCTTTAAGAACCATTGCTCGGAGATCATCGGTTCGATGATCTCACCGCCCCTTTGTGAGCGCGGGACATTGAGCATATAGTCTTCCTCTTTGATCACCAATCCGGCAGACTGCATATCGTTCCATATATTCTTACGGCACTCGAAACGATCCTGCCCCTGGTATAGCCCGCCGTGCTCATTCACGTGCGCATCTATGTCCAGGACGGAAATGATTTCCAGACCATATTTTTGACCGATCTGATAATCGTTCGGGTCGTGTCCGGGTGTGATTTTTAAAGCCCCCGTGCCAAATTCACGGTCTACATAAGTGTCCGCAATCACCGGAATCACCCTTCCAAGGATGGGTACGATCACTTTATGACCAATATACTTTTGATAGCGCGTATCTTCCGGGTGGACTGCCACGGCGGTATCACCCAGGATGGTTTCCGGTCGCGTGGTGGCGACTGGGATGTACTCATTAGCTGAATCAGCCAACAAATACTTGAAGTAATAAAGCTTCCCCAGCTCTTCTGAGTATTCCACTTCCAAATCGGAGACTGCAGTTTTAAGTCCGGGTGACCAATTGATCAGGCGTGGTCCGCGATAGATCAAGCCTTTTTCGTACATGCGAACAAATGCCTCACGCACCGCCCGCGAAAGCCCGGCATCCAGTGTGAAGCGCTCACGTGTCCAATCACAGGAGGCTCCCAGTCGTCGAATCTGACTGGTGATGATTCCGCCATACTTCTCTTTCCAGGCCCAGGCGCGTTTTAGAAACTCCTCCCGTCCGATCATCTCCCGGCTGGTGCCTTCACTGCGCAGGGCTTTCTCTATTTGTAAATGAGTGGCAATGGAGGCATGATCAGATCCAGGCACCCAAAGCGTGGGATCGCCTTTCATGCGATGATAGCGGATCATCAGGTCTTCGAGGGAAACGAATAATGCTGAACCCAAATGCAGCTCACCGGTAATATTAGGGGGTGGGATCGAGATGACATAGGGCTTTCGGTCAGGGTCAAAGCCAGGTTTATTGGGATCATTGACCGGCTGAAAATAGCCATTCTTTTCCCACCATTGGTAGATTCTATCCTCGGCAGACTTAAAATCAAACGTTTTCGGTAAATCAATGGCAGCCATAAATGCCTCCTTACAAATCTAGATATTAAAACAAAAATCCCTTCGCCACATGAGGACGAAAGGAAAACCCTTCGTGGTACCACCTCACTTCACCAGGATATCCTGGTGCACTCAACCCCGACGAACATCAGGGTTTCGCTGTAACGGGCTCACCCGTGTCGGTCTACTCGAGCCTTTCTGGCTATTTTCTTCGACATTTCAACCAGGCGACATTCGGTGGGATTCGCCGAGGGAGGTTTCCAGCCACTGACCTCACCTTCTCTGACAGCACACCAACCACCTACTCCTCATGGTTATGCATTCGATGATTAATTTTCCCGATTATACTCAGATTTCCATGTGTGGTCAATAATCATGATCGAATTTGGGTCAGGACTCATGACAAATGGACTTGACTTTTAGGTTAAATTTGTGCTATCCTACAGCACTTGTGGATGGAACAGTGAGAGTTCCCAAACTTTCACTATCCAGGTATAGTAGAAAATTCTTTGTACGCAGGATAGGTAACTATGCAACGTGAGCGAGTTGCTGATAACGTTTATTATTTTCAGAGTGATGTGTATGCTCAAGTGACTGCAGGGGCGGTGATTGGACCCAATTGGGCAGTGGTTATCGATACACTGGCCATCCCCGAGGAGACCTTACAGATCAGGGATTTCATCGAGCAAGCATTAAATTTGCCTGTGCGCTACGTGGTAGATACGCATTATCATGCTGATCATGCGTGGGGAAATTGCTTTTTCCCAGGCGCGACAATCATCGCCCACACGTTGAGTCGTAAACAACTGGCCACGAAAGGGCAACAGTCTCTCCAGGAAGCACGCAAGCAAAATCCAACCTTTCGAAGGGCAAAAATAGTCCTTCCCCAACTTACCTTTGACGAAAGCTACCTGATCTTGCGAGTAGGCAAGAAAACACTGTCGATGTTCCCGCTGCCCGGTCCATGCGCGGATAATATCGGTGTATTGGTTGAGGAAGACCGGGTTCTGTTTGCTGGCGATGCATTCATGCCCCTTCCGTATATCGTGGATGGAGATATTGATGATACGGTTGCTTCCTTGAAGAAAATTAGCAAGATGGGACTGGAAAATGTCGTCCCAGGCCATGGGGATATTGTCCTGCGAGGTGAGATCGATGGGGTGGTAAAAGAAAACCTGGCTTACCTTTCTGCACTGCGAAAAGCAGTACACAAGGCAGCCCGCCGTAAATATCCCCAGGAAATTCTGTCGGAGATTGGGGTCGAGGATTGTGGCAAAAGCCGGGTTCTTATTGGAGGCTTAGCGGAAGAGTTGCATCGACGGAATTTACGCGCTTTGTATTTCCAAATGTATGGCGAATTACCAAAATCCGGCCCAAATGATGACGAGCCGGAGGATTCAGGCGGTGAATAAGATTAACCCGACCTCATTTAATCACTTTGAACTTTTTTGCACGCAAACCTACAACCCGTTCTTTTCCTTCAAGTAACCGCTTAATATTGGGTTTAAGTGACCAGCCCAGCGCCACAAATGCCAATAATCCATATATGGCATATTGCCACGGATTGAGTCCAAGCCAGGCTCGATAAGCAAATACCATGGTAGATAACAGGGCTACACTCATGGTAGTGATCGAGGCATACCCACCAAAATAATAGATCAAGCCACCCAGCGGAACGATCACAAACAGACTGGGCAACCATAGTCCAATCGCCCCTCCCAGACACGGAGCTCCACCCGCTCCGCCCCGAAAGCGTAACTTCCCTTTCTCATTACGCTCGATCATGAAGGCAGAATAATTATGACCGATAATCGATAGGAAAGGTGCAAGCACGTCAATCCATACATGGGTGCCAGCTATTAACAGATGACAAAAGAATACTGCTCCCACCCCTTTTAACACGTCAAAAACTGCAGTTGCTATACCTGCCCAGACCCCTGCTGCTCGCATCGCATTGGTGCCTCCGGTGCGACCACTCTCCACAGAGCGAATGTCCTTCCCAGTAGATAGCTTTACAATGATCAATCCAAATGGAATTGAACCAATTAAATACGCTAATAACAGTACACCTATACTGGAAAGCACCAACGTCATGAGTTATTCCTCCTTTAGCACCCTCGGCAACTGTAACAACACCTAAAACTTAGTAGAGTTACTTATCGGTTAAAATTATCACTGGCACCTCACCTGCGCCAGCATGAACTTCCATTACATATCCACGACAACGCCATTGATTCGGATCTTGATACCAAATTAGATATATTATACCTGGAAAGGTCAGTTCGTAATAATCAGTTATGGATGGTTCGCTTATCCCATTGGGATGAGAATGGTAGACGGCGATTATATCCCATCCCTTTTCTTCAGCCAGCACAAATGCATTAAGCTCTTCCTCTGGATCCATACGAAACCGGTAGGCGTCATGCAATATATTAGTGACTGGGATGATCAACCTGGAAATATGCCCGGCCCCCACCACAAAACCGCAGGCTTCTTCGGGCGCCTTAGAAGCAACATCGGCTTCCATCTGCGCCCAATGCTGGCAGGTCAAATATATTCCGGCTGGCAAGATACTCATCGGATGATCAATGCTGCCCCCCAGGCGATTAAAATGCTAACCATGGGTTCAACGATCAGCTTGCGAAAAGGTTTTTCATCAATCAGGTTACAAAAGAGGCTTATAAGAGCGTAAGCAGGTCCCAACAGTACCAATCCAAAGGCAATCGGCGTGAGTGGCCAATAATTAAATGCTGCCGTAATTTGCCCAATCACAAAGGCAATGATCGCCGATTCATAGATTGTCCACTCACCATGTAATCTCAAGTTCGTAACTCGCAGGCTGACCAGCCAGGCAGCAATAACCAGCGCCGGAGTGTTATATAGCAGACGCACACCATTCGCCCTTAATGCTCCTGCCAGAAGGAGGAATAACGCAAAAGACACCGCCGATAGAGCCGCGGTTGCGAAGGGTAAACGAATATCATCAGGGTCTACGGCAATATATTCAGCGATCAATACCAGCACGAGGATGATTGCACCACTGATCAAGCCCATCCACCATCCGAGGCCTACCGGTACGCTGTTTAAAGGGATCCCAATGACCAAAGCTGTTAGTGCTGGAAGGATTGCGTGCTCCAGGCTATGCTTTCCCCTTGCCTCTGGATGATTGTGCATGAGCCAGTTTGCACCAGCCACAGTCATCGCCGCAACCAGCAGAGATGTGATCATATTAACATCGATCGTAAACTCGATATACAGCCCAGGCAGCTGCCTTGATATCTGCCAGCTCGGAAGATCGATAAATCTCCCAAGGGTGTAAGCTAATACGATCATGGCAGCCAACACACTTAAGTGGTTGATATCGGGAAGATTTTTTCCACGTGCCTGGCTTTCCATACCTTCATTTTACCCTCCCCACGATAAATCACCAAGAAGTTAATTCGCTTGACGTTTTTTGACCAATCGCTTAGGATTACTACATCGAGGGCGAAATGAGAATCGGCATGTTGGCTGATAAATATAAGACCCAGGTAAGCGGGGTGACCAACTCCGTCATCTATTTGTCAGCGGCTCGCTGGCGATGCATCAATATGCTTCCCGGAATATCCCTGTGGTTTTTACCACCCATAGCCGTTGCGATCTGATGACTCGGGCATACCTACCTATAATCACGCGGTTACTTGACAGGTTTCAATGAAACCTGCACACCGGCAATCATTAGGTCGTTTGGGTGAATCGATAGCTGCCACTTACCTGGAAAATAAAGGCTATACCATCCTGGATAGAAATTTACACACTCCATACGGTGAAATTGATTTAATTGCCAGTCATGCTGAGTCGATCATTTTTATAGAAGTTAAAACTAAAGCGAGTAAGTCGTTGGGGCCTCCTGAAATATCAATTACCCCTCGAAAAGCTGAGCACATGCGCTGCGCGGCAGAGTATTTTATCCAGCACCACCCAGAGCTGATTAATGATTGGCGTATCGATGTGCTTACGATCCAATTGCGTAAAGAAAACACTCCCTCATTGATTGACCATTTTGAAAATGTCATCACCTGAAAGTCATGTCGGAGCACCTTCCAAGGCCCCTGAACCATTCAAAATTCCTCTCGTAGTGATTCTTGGACCAACAGCAGCCGGTAAAACTGAGCTTGCCATCCAGTTAGCCGAGCAATTTAATGGTGAAATCGTTTCTGCTGATTCTCGCCTGTTCTATCGGGGGATGGATATTGGCACTGCCAAACCAACCATCGAAGAGCGGATGCGTGTGCCACACTATTTAATCGATGTGGCTAACCCGGATGAAACCTGGAGCCTGGCAGTGTTTCAACACGAAGCCAATAAAGCAATTCATAAAATATATGCGGATCACAATCTACCCTTCATGGTCGGAGGGACTGGTCAATTTGTGCGCTCGGTGATCGAAGGCTGGAAGGTTCCCTCGGTCAAACCTGACTCACGCATGCGTGAAGTGCTTACCGAGCTGTCATATAAAATGGGACCGATCGAGCTGCACTCAAAGCTTGCCATATTGGACCCCCAGGCAGCAATCTCAATCGACCCCACGAATATACGCCGCACCATTCGGGCGTTAGAAGTTATCCTTACCACCGGTAAACGCTTCTCAGATCAAAAAATGAGCGGCTTCAGGTTTTATGAACCACTTTTAGTGGGACTAACTCGCCCGAGAGTCGAGCTATATCAGCGAATTGACGACCGTATTAATTTCATGATTGAAAATGGCTTTATAGATGAAGTCCAAAGATTATTGGATATGGGTTATTCACTAGATTTACCGACCATGTCGGCTATTGGGTATGCTGAGATCGTCGCTACCATTCAAACCAAGATTACACTTGATGAAGCTATCGTACTGATCAAACGCCGAACGAGGGAATTCGTCCGCCGCCAGGCAAATTGGTTTAAAGCAAATGATCCTGATATTCATTGGTATCAAGTTAATTCAGGCACTTTGGACGAGGTGGGGAAATTGATCAGCGCCTGGTTTATACCCAGCAAATAAGAAAAATCTGAACGAATTACCCCAAATTAAATATTTCATCATATTTCCGATTGACTTTCTTACCAGAAAATTCTATACTAATATTATCGATTTAATTAGCCGTTCGCTCTAAGGAGGAGGAGAAAAATGGATGATCGTCCGTGGTTTAAGTTCCAAGATAAAGGTGTGCCCCAGCACATCGATTACCCACCCATTCCACTGCATGGATTGCTAGAAGAAGCTGCCAGGAAATACCCTGATAGCCCCTGCACGATATTTAAGGGAGCAGTGTTAAGCTATCGGGAGATAGATAAGCTTACCGATCAATTGGCAGCTGGCATTGCATCCCTTGGAGTAAAAAAAGGGGACCGGGTAGGCATTGACATGCTGAATTCACCCCAGTTTGTGCTTACATTCTTCGCGGTATTAAAGGCTGGTGGTGTCGTCGTTGCGATCAACCCTCTTTATAAAGCCCAGGAAATCATACACCAGGTGAATGATGCGGGAATCGAAGTCATGTTTGTGATGAGCAACGTTTACAAACAGATAAAAGAAGCCCAGCCAAGCACAAAAATCAAGAAAATTGTAGTCACCAATATCAAAGACTATTTCCCACCTCTCCTGGCAATCTTATTCGGTCTCGCCAAAGAGAAGAAAATGGGATTTCGGATCGAGTTAGCCTCGGGAGATATGTGGTTCAAGGAATTAATTTCCGTCCACAAACCTGATGAACGCCCAAAAGTTGCTATTGGTCCGGAGGATACCGCTATTTTCCAGTACAGCGGTGGCACGACGGGTATTTCCAAAGGGGCAATCGCACTGCATCGCAACCTGGTAGCCAATGCATTGCAAATTCGAGCTTTTCTGCCCACTGCGGTAGATGGTAAAGAGGCAGTATTAATGGCAATCCCCCTCTTCCATGTGTATGGGATGGTTGCAGGAATGTTATTTGCTATTCGGACTGGGGCTTCAATGGTTTTGATCCCGAATCCTCGTGATATTGTTGATGTGCTAACCAGTATTCAAAAATATAAGACCTCTATCTTCCCAGGCGTGCCCACGCAGTACAATGCCATTAATAACAATCCGGATGTCATTGCCGGTAAATATAACCTGAGCTCGATTAAAGGCTGTATCTCCGGTTCTGCTCCATTAATGATTGAGACAAAGAAGAAATTCGAGGCTTTAACCGGTGGCAAGTTGGTGGAAGGGTATGGATTATCTGAAGCACCCACTGCCACCCATTGCAACCCTCTATATGGAGACATCCGCGCGGGATCAATCGGCTTACCACTGCCCGATGTAGATTGCCGCATCATCAGCCTTGATGATGGGGTAACAATTCTTAAACCAGGTGAAGTCGGTGAATTATGCATCCAGGGTCCGCAGGTGATGAAGGGCTATCACAACATGCCCACCGAAACTGCCAACACTCTGCGTGACGGGTGGCTTTACACCGGTGATATTGCTAGGATGGATGACGACGGCTATTTTTACATCGTTGATCGCAAAAAGGAATTGATCAAGCCGGGTGGTTACCAGGTGTGGCCGCGTGAAGTGGAGGAAGTGATTTCCAAGTATCCAAAGGTGCTCGAAGTCGGGGTTGCCGGAGTGATGGACGCTTATCGCGGCGAAACCGTTAAAGCCTGGGTGGTGTTGAAGCCTGGTGAAACCGCCACGGAGGAAGAAATCCGCGACTTTTGTAAACAGAACATGGCAGCCTTTAAAGTACCCACCCAGGTTGAATTTAAAACTGAGCTCCCTAAAACGACCGTGGGGAAAGTATTACGCCGCGAATTAGTGAGAGAGCACAAGGAAAAGCTGGAAAAACAGGCCGTCAATCATTAATTAGAAACTCCTAAAACAAAAATCCGCCGGAAGACAAATTTTCGCTCTCCGGCGGATTCTGGTTTAACTTTTACTTAGTGAACCAATTTTTCTACCAATGTTTTAAGGTATTCCGGATTGGACAGGTGGATACGCAAGACGCGCCGACCACGCGCCTGCAATGCTTCCATATCTCCCAAGAATTGACCATGTTCCAACACACCAAAACTTAATCCCTGCTCTGGGATTTGGGCATCTTTCAGCGGATCAGCAGTTACCACAAGGAATAAACCGTTGTTCTTCCCACCTTTGTGCAGCTGACCTGTCGAGTGTTGGAAGCGAGGACCAAACCCGAGCGTTGTTGCCAGTTTGGTTTTTGCCATGATCCAAGAGCGCAAGGCTTGCAAATTCGCGCTATTTTTCTTGTCTCGGTCGAGGTAGGCATTGATGGCAACGTAGTCGCCTGGCTTACCAGAATCGAGGAACTTTCCCACAAGCCCAGTTAATCCCTTACCATCCAGGAGATTCCCATACAATGATATCCCGTGGTCTTCATAAATGGGCTGGTTTTCTTTAAACCCATGATGCTCCAGGTAATAAGAAATTTTCGCCACGGTGCGATTCTTACTATCCTGAACATCCGGTTGATCAAAGGCATTTACCCCCAAAATCGAACATGCCATAGCAACAGCAAGCTCCCACAAGTAGAACTCAGCACCCAGGGCATAATTCTCTGTAAAATCCTGCTTTATTACCGGATGCCCAGCCTTACGCAGTGATTTTACTTTTGCATCATATTTACCCGAGCGTCTTATATAGATGAAAAGCCGGTCAGGTCCATACAGATCGGGGTTCGCTACTATCTCTCCATTGACTGGCAGAATCCCCTTACCTTGTTTGCCACTGCTTTCAGCGATGAGCTGTTCCAACCAGGCGCCCAAATAAGAAACTTCTGGATCGGCAATAATGGTTAGTTTATCTCGTCCGTGTGAAGCTGCCTCTCCAATGATCGTGCCCAAAACAAAACCCGGAATACGACCCAATGGCTGGTTGACATTACTATCGGATGCCATCCAGGAGGCACAATCGAGTAATTGAGATACATCAATACCCATTAAAGCTGCAGGGACGAGTCCAAAAGCGGTGAGAGCAGAATATCGCCCACCCACATTCGGTTCCGCCAGAAATATCTTGCGGAATCTCCGCTCATTGGCAAGCTTTTCAAGGGAGGTGCCAGGATCGGTGACAGCAATAAAATGCTCAGGGGCTTTCTTCCCTACAGAACGCCGGGCGCGCTTCCAAAAATACTCGAACATTGCCTTGATTTCTGCAGTACCACCTGACTTGCTTGAGACAATGAACAGTGTCTTGGCGACGGGATTGTTGTGCGCAGCGCGCAACACCTGAGCGGGATCGGTCGAGTCCAGGATAGTCAATTTCAATCCAGATGCATCATTACCGTATATGAGACTCATTACTTCTGGAGCCAAGGAAGAACCCCCCATACCAAAAAGCAATGCACGTATATAACCAGCTTTTTTGATCTCAGCGACAAATTTATCTAAGCCGGGAAGCAAAGCCTTGCTGGTATCAGGCAGGTTCACCCAACCCATCCGAACGCGCACCTCTTCTTGACCTTTCGGATCATGAGTCCAAAGAGAAGCATCGACGGAATAAAATCGACTTAGAAAATGTTCTGATTCCAGCTGTGCGATGCGGGTGGAAACAGGTTCCGCCAATGACCCAAGCTCAACCAAAGCAGCTTCCCGACGATTTTTCACAGATGCAATTAATGAATTATAGGATTCAGTAAAAGTCTGAACGCCTTCCTCTTCCAGCTCCTGGGTTACCTTCTGCATTGAAATACCCACCGTTGCAAGGTCAGAGAAGGCTTTCCTGGCTGAATTCAAGTCTTTTTCGATCGTCAGCTGCACTTTCCCATGATTTCGAAATGCATCCAATGTCTGGGGTGGGACGGTATTGATGGTGTGATTACCAATGAGCTCATCCACATACATCGTATCTTGATAGGCTGGATTCTTTGTGCTCGTAGAAGCCCAGAGTGGACGTTGCAATCTCGCTCCTTTTGCCTGTAATCTCTTGAATCGCTCACTTTCGAATACCTTGCGAAATTCCACATATGCCAGGCGGGCATTAGCGATGGCGATCTTCCCTAGCAGTGATTTGGCGATTTGCGCATTCGATCCACCTGCCTGGATGATCGGTTCGAGATACTTGTCCACTTTCGAATCAATGCGCGAGACAAAGAAAGATGCAACCGAGTTGATATTTTCGATCGGTTTGCCGGCTTTGAGCCTCTCTTCCAATCCAGAAAGATAGGCTTCCATGACTTCCTTATATCGTTCTATGGAGAATATCAGGGTGATATTAATGTTGATTCCAGCTGCGATGGATTCACGTATCGCAGGTAGACCGGGTTGTGTGGCAGGAATTTTGATCATCACATTGGGTCGATTGACGATATCCCATAAACGTTGTGCTTCTGCGATTGTTTTTGGGGTTTCATATGCCATATCTGGTCTGACTTCAATGCTAACGAAACCATCACCGCCGCGGGTCTGATCAAATAACGGTCTCAGCAAATCTGCTACCCGCTTGATATCTTTGATCATCAATTGCTCAAGGATATATTTATCGGAATATCCCGCCCATGCCATCGGGATCAATGCCGAGTCATAATCCTTCGATTTGGCAATCGCATGATTAAATATGCTCGGATTGGAGGTCAGCCCCCTGATATCGCCTTGATTAATCAAGGCAGCCAACTCGCCGTTTTCAAGGATACGGCGTTCCATATAATCGTACCAGAGTGACTGACCGAGCGCAGTTAATTTAGATATTTTTGAAGACATTTTTTCACCTTTAATATTAAAATCCCGCTTTTTCAATCTGATAAACTTTATTTACCCGGCGAACATGACGTTCTACATTGGAGAATTGTGCGTTCAGAAATGCATCCACTAATTCCTTGGCCAGCTCAGGTCCAATGATGCGTGCTCCAAGGCACAATACATTCATATTATCGTGTTCAACTCCCTGGTGCGCTGAATAAGTATCATGGCAAACCGCTGCGTAGATTCCTTTTATCTTATTGACCGCAATACTTGCTCCAACACCAGAGCCGCAAATCAAAATTCCTCGTTCAGCATCACCCTTTGTTATACACACACCGATCTTCTCGGCATAATCAGGGTAATCCACGCTTTGTGTGTTATCTGTACCAAGGTCAATCACAGAATGACCTGCGGCGATTACACAATCTTTAATGATATTTTTTAATGGATAGCCACCATGATCACAAGCTAGGGCGATTTTCATAATATCTCCATCATCGATCTGGCACTTTCATCTCTCCGCTAATTGTCCATTATTTCTGGCAATCAGCTGGCGAGCTCGCTGGATGACATTTTCAACCGTTAATCCATAATTTTCAAAGATAATTTTATAAGGAGCAGAAGCGCCATAACGTTCAACCGAGATGCAATCTCCCTGGTCACCCACCCATTTCTCCCAACCCTGTGACACTGCCGCTTCAACGGACAGGCGGGTCTTTATCTCAGGTGGCAAGACCAGGGTACGATAGGCTTCATCCTGAGCCTCGAATAATTCCCAGCTTGGGAAAGAAACCAATCTTACATTCACGCCTTCACTCGCCAGGCGTGCACCGGCATCTATAATCAAGCTGACCTCAGATCCTGTAGCCATCAGGATAATCTCGGGTTTGGTATCGCCCAACTCGGCCAGTACATATGCACCTTGCTGCAACCCATCTGCAGAGGCATAGATAGTCCGGTCCAAAACAGGGATTGCTTGCCTGGTCAGGATCAATGCAGTTGGTCCTAGTCGGCGGGATATGGCAGCCTTCCATGCTTCAGTCAATTCGTTGGCATCTCCTGGTCGGATGACTACCAGGTTAGGGATTGCCCTTAACGCTGCCAAGTGCTCGATAGGCTGATGAGTAGGTCCATCCTCGCCTAACCCGATGCTGTCGTGGGTGTATATCCAAATACTCGGGTAGTGAGACATGGCTGAGAGACGTATAGCTGGGCGCATATAATCCGAAAAAATCAGGAAAGTAGCACCGTATGGAATCACTCCCCCATGAACGGACATTCCATTAATGATTGACCCCATTCCATGCTCGCGGACCCCAAAGTGGAAATTCCGTCCCTCATGGGTATCTTTTTGAAAATCTGGACTATCATTGATCCAAGTATTATTCGATGGTGCCAGGTCTGCGGAACCGCCGATTAATTCTGGCAGGCGAGCCGAGAGGGCATTGATCACTTTACCGCTCGCAGCGCGAGTTGCCATCCCCTTCACATCTGGCGGAAATTCAGGAAGGTCAGTTTCCCACCCCTCTGGCAAATCACCTGCCAGGCGTCTTTCCAGCTCGGTATCCATTTGGGGATACTCTGCCAGATAGGCCTTGAGCTGCTTTCGCCACTGGTTCTCAATTTTTTCTCCCCGTTTGATTGATTTTCGATAAAATGAAAGCACATCATCAGGGACGTAAAACTTTGGCTCGACAGGCCAACCGAGATTCCGCTTGGCTCCATCCAATTCTTCCTGTCCGGGAGCCTCGCCATGGGCTTTGGCAGTATCCTGGCGTGTAGGCAGCCCAAACCCAATATGTGTTCGGCAGAGAATCAACGAGGGGCGTGGATCCTTTTTTGCGCGGGTAATGGCCAAATTGATCGCAACAGTATCGTTCCCATCTGGAACTTTCTGGATATGCCAACCATAAGCTTCAAAGCGAGCGGCACGATCTTCGGTAAAAGCAAGCTCAGTGCTACCATCGATGGTGATATGGTTGTCGTCATAAAGGTAGATGATCCTTCCTAAACCGAGGTGACCTGCAAGGGAAGCTGCCTCGGAAGAAACTCCCTCCATTAAATCTCCATCCGTGACAATGCTATAAATAAAGTGATTGATCACCTCAAACCCAGGACGATTAAATTCAGCTGCCAGATGGGCCTCCGCGATTGCCATGCCCACACCGTTAGCGAAACCTTGCCCAAGCGGACCCGTCGTCACTTCAACCCCGGGGGTTAATCCATACTCAGGGTGACCGGGCGTCTGGCTACCCCACTGGCGAAAATTCATCAATTGGTCCAAAGGTAGTTCATAACCGGTCAGGAACAATAAAGCATAAAGTAGCGCAGAGCCATGTCCACCTGAAAGGATAAAACGATCTCTCCCAGGCCATTTAGGATTTAGAGGATTAAATCGCAGGTGACGAGTCCATAAAACATATGCCATTGCAGCAGCACCCATTGGTAGACCAGGATGGCCTGAATTCGCCTTTTGGACGGCGTCTGCTGCCAGGAAGCGAATGGCATTGATGGCGCGATTCTCTAAATCTATGGGTACTTTCATCCTGTCCTCCTGAAAAATGTTTCGCTTATTGTACCGCGTAAGCATTCACACGGCTTTATATCATACTAATACCCGTGACAATTATCACTAGCGATGTATGTACTTATCCACTGGTATAGTTAATCTGCTTCGACAATAATATAATCGACTGATTTTAGATGTTCTTCTTTTCACAACGTTACAAGACTTTCGTTGTATACTTTGGTGTTGCACATTAATATATTATTAATCTTGACTATTTCTCGGTACCACCGGGTTTCCCCGGTTAGTTTAATATAGAAGGAGGCTGTTATGGCAATTGCCGCAACACAGGCACGAGCTCCAACATTCCTTGAAGAAGTTGTAGCTTTCACGCCGGGTGATTCCCATCTTGAGGCTTGCATTCAATGTGGCACTTGCGGAGGCTCGTGTCCATCAGGAGCTGCGATGGAACACACCCCCGCGATATATTTGCAATGCTACGGGCAAATATGCGGGAAGAAGTCTTAAAAAGCAATACCCCCTGGATGTGTGTTTCATGTTATTACTGCACCGTCCGCTGTCCGCAAGACATCCACATTACCGATATTATGTACACCCTCAAGAATATGTCTATCGAAGCAAAATTGTTCAATCCGGTGGCTGCAGATTTCTCCAAGACTTTTATCGCAATGGTGGAGAACTTTGGACGCAGTTTTGAAGTCGGGTTGGCAGGATTACAAAATGTCAGGCACTTTGCCACGCGTTTGCCTAAAATCGCCCCGATGGCAATCGGTTTCTTCACCAAAAAGGGCATGTCGATCACCCCACCGAAACGCATCAAGGGTATGAAGCAATTGAAAGATATCCTTAAGCGTGCCAAAGAGCTGGAGGCCGCATGAGCGATTATATCTTTTACCCCGGTTGTTCGATGGAGAGCAGTGCTAAAGCGTATCATTCATCCACGCTGGCGGTCTGCAAGCAGCTCGGTATCGGTCTTAAAGAAATTGATGACTGGAACTGCTGCGGCGCGACTGAATACCTCTCTTTAGATTTGTTGCCTGCATACGCCCTGATTGCCCGTAACCTGGCGCTAGCAGAAAAGCAAGCTAACGGTAATAAGACCGTCATTGCCCCGTGCAGTGCATGTTACCTCAACCTTGCTAAAGCTGACCATTACATGACCGAAGATAAAGCCCTGGGTAGCAAGGTGAATGAAGCCCTGGCTGCAGGCGGTCTGCACTATACACCCGGTAAACTGGCCGTTCGGCATTTATTAGATGTAATCCTCAACGAGGTGGGGCTGGATCAAGTTAAAACAAAGGTTTCCAAACCGCTGGCGGGATTACGAATTGCTCCTTATCTTGGCTGCATGGTTCCCCGTCCAGATTATGGTGCGCGCTACTCTGATAGCGAACATCCAGATGAGCTGGATAGCCTGATGGCAGCCTTGGGAGCGAATGTGATCGATTTTCCGCTCAAAACTGCCTGTTGTGGCGGTCACATGACCCAAATCGGTCCTGGCACTGCTTTTGAACTGATCCGCAGATTGATTGCCGCCGCCGATCAATATAAAGCGGATGTTATCGTCACTGTGTGCCCGATGTGCCAGATGAATCTGGACGCATTCCAGGGCCAGATGAACGATTACTGCCATACCAATTACAAGATCCCGATCCTGTTCTTCACCCAATTAATGGGTATCGCCTTCGGTGAACAGCCTGAGAAGCTCGGATTCGGCTCTGAATTCGTCAGTGCACGACCAGCTATGGCCAAGATAGGGGTTGAAACTCCCGAAATGGTTGCAGAGGCTGCAGCGGCAGCTAAACCAAAAAAACCTACGGGATTACCCATGCCGCCCCCACTAGTAAAGGCACTTCGAGACTCAGCAAATAAGGAGGCGACCAAGTGAAATCGGACAAGAAAACCCAAGAACGCGTCGGTGTCTATATTTGCCACTGCGGCAGCAATATCGCCGGGGTGGTGGACGTCGCTGATGTCAGCGCATGGGCTGCTAAAGAGCTGGCTCAAAATGGCGTGGTGGTTGCCCGTGACTATAAATTCATGTGCTCCAGCCTGGGGCAGGAACTGATCGAAAAAGATATTAAAGAGATGGGTCTGACCCGTGTGGTTGTTGCTTCCTGCTCACCCCATCTCCACGAGCCAACCTTCCGCAATGCCTGTGCCCGGGCGGGTCTCAACCCATACCTGTTCGAGATGTCCAACATCCGTGAGCAAGACTCATGGGTCACAACCGATAAGGTAGAAGCCACCAAAAAAGCGAAAGCGCTGGTGGCTGCCGCGGTCGGTCGGGTTGTCCATCAACAACCCCTCAACTCACTGTTCGTCCCCATCGATCCAACGGTACTGGTAGTTGGCGGTGGTATCACCGGTATCCAGGCAGCATTGGAAATCGCCAACAGCGGAAATAAGGTCTACCTGGTGGAGCGTGAACCTTCCATTGGTGGGCACATGGCGCAGTTCGACAAGACCTTCCCTACCCTTGATTGCTCAGCATGCATTCTAACCCCCAAGATGTTTGATGCAGGCAACCATAAGAATATTACCCTGCTCACCTGGAGTGAAGTCGAGAAGGTAGAGGGGTATATCGGAAACTTCACGGTCA
Organism: uncultured Chloroflexia bacterium; assembly: GCA_963725685.1. Taxonomy (GTDB): domain Bacteria; phylum Chloroflexota; class Anaerolineae; order Anaerolineales; family UBA4823; genus FEB-25. The sequence goes on along the minus strand of CAVRYZ010000005.1, from coordinate 925,552 downwards.
CCATCCGCAAGCGTGCCCGCTACATCGACCAGAGCATATGCACGGGCTGTGGTGTGTGTTGGGAAAAATGCCCCAAGAAAGTGGTCGACAATGTATTCGAGGCAGGGCTTGGATATCGCAAAGCAGTTTACACGCCATTCCCACAAGCTGTGCCCAAATTCCCAGTCATTGACCACGAAAATTGTACTTTCTTCCAGAAGGGCACATGCAAAGCTTGCCAGAAATTCTGCCCTACGGGAGCGATCAACTTTGACCAGCAGGATGAGATCATCACGGTCAAAGTGGGCAATATTATTCTCGCCACGGGCTTCGATCTCTTCGATGCCCGCACGATACCCAATTATGGTTATGGACGCTTAGCCAATGTATATACCAGCCTGGAATTCGAGCGCCTTTCTAACGCAGCTGGTCCAACAGGTGGCAAAATCTTTATGCGCGATGGCGTGACGGTTCCCAAAAGTGTCGGGATCGTCCACTGTGTTGGCAGTCGCGATAAGAACTACCATAATTACTGCTCAGCAATTTGCTGCATGCAGAGCCTAAAGTTTTCGCACCTGGTAAGAGAAAAGACAGGAGCTGAGGTGTATGAGTTTTACATCGACATGCGCACCCCAGCAAAAACATACGATGAATTCTATCAGCGTATCATCCACGAAGGCGTGAACTTTATCCGTGGCAAGGTGGCTGAAATCACCGATGCCACCTATAGCCCTGATGAAGAAGGCAGATTGGTCATTCAGGTGGAAGATACCCTGATCGGTAAACAGCGTCGGATCCCGGTTGATATGGTAATCCTCTCAGCTGGACTACAATCCCGCCACGATGCCAAACAAGTAGCACAGAAGTTTGGAATTTCGTGCAGCGCAGATGATTGGTTTATCGAGCGTCATCCCAAGCTTGACCCGGTAGCCACCATGACGGATGGTGTGTTTGTCGCCGGAGCGTGTCAGGGTCCAAAAGATATTCCTGCCAGTGTAGCCCAGGGTGCTGCTGCGGCAGCAAGAGTTCTATCCATTATCGGGCAAGGTGAAATCGAGATTGAGGCTGCTACTGCCATTGTTGACGAAATCACCTGTGTGGGTTGCACCCAGTGTGTATCCTCCTGTCCATACCAGGCAATTGAGTTCTTAACTGATAAGGGTAAAGCGCATGTGATCGAAGCTCTGTGCAAGGGGTGTGGCACCTGTGTAGGTACCTGCCTGCCCAAGTCTATCTCCCTGAGACACTTTACAGACGACCAGATTGTCTCTGAAATGATCGGAGCGATGCAGGTGATGAAATCCTTCCAAACCGTGGAGGTGGCGTGATGTTCGAACCAAGTATCATCGGATTTCTATGTAACTGGTGTTCTTACCGTGGTGCCGATACTGCCGGCATGGCCCGCATGAAATATCCACCAAACGTCAAGATCATTCGGGTTCCATGCAGTGGGCGGATTTCACCCGAATTGGTCCTGCGTACTTTTCGTGAAGGCGCGGATGGTGTTATGGTGCTGGGTTGCCACATCGGTGACTGCCACTATAGCACAGGCAATCACCGCACCGCCAAACGCATGCCAGTCTTGAAAAAATTACTGGAATATACCGGCATTGAACCCGATCGACTGGCGGTTAACTGGGTTTCAGCGGCAGAAGGCGAGAAGTTCTCAATCGTGATCAAAGAATTCACAGAGCAAATTAGAGCCTTACCGCCCTTTGTGGAGACAATGAAATGACCGATCGAATTTCCTCCCTACAAGAAGCGATTAATCAAGTTTTCCCTCAGGTCGAGGGAGTGCTCGGACTGAAACGAGGTCCGGCAAACATTGCTGCCCCTTATATGTACTCGCCTGAGCATCCGGAAGAGCTGGACCGATTGGTAATCTGGCCTAAAGAACCCGTGCCGGATACCCTCATGATCATCCAGCACGCCCATGCCGATTCAAAGATAGCCATTGTTTGCCGTGGTTGCGAGGAACGTGGCATTGTTGAAATGACCAAACACTCCCAGCTCAAATGGGATAACATCACCCTGATCGGCTTGGAGTGCACCCAGGAAGAGGCTGAGTTCTGCCGTTGCGCCAAGCCATTCACCGTTCATGCAACGACCACGGTGGGTGACCGGATCGAAGGTGTACCTGATCCATTAACCGAAAAGATCGCCGGAATGAGCCTGGAAGAAAAACGAGCTTTTTGGATGGAAGAATTCCAGCATTGCATTAAATGCTATGGCTGCCGCAACATCTGTCCACAGTGTTTCTGCAATATATGCACCCTGGAAGACGAAAAATGGGTTGAAACTGGTCGATTACCCATGTCGAATCCATCCATGTATCACATGATCAGAGCAATGCACATGACGGCTAAATGTGTCGCCTGCCGTGAGTGCGAAGAGACATGCCCGGCTGATATCCCCATGGCAGTGCAGTTCCGTTTGATCGCCAGGGATGTCCAGGAAATGTTCCATTATGAGACTGGTGCAAAGCTGGACCAGAAACCGCCTCAACTATTGGTACTTGAAGAAGGTGAGTACCAACGGACCGGGTTGCCACATTAAGGAGTAAAACCAATGATTGAATATAAAAATGTTCTGACCACGTGTCCTTACTGCGGAGCAGGCTGCAACCTGCACCTTCAGGTACTTGATGGTGCATTAGTCGGGGTGCTGCCTGCAAAGGGGCATCCCATCAGTCAGGGCAGTCTGTGTATCAAAGGTTGGAACGCACATGCCTTTGTGAATCACAAGGACCGCCTGCGCACTCCGTTGATCCGCAAGAATGGTGAATTGGTTGAAGCCACCTGGGATGAAGCCCTGACCCTGGTAGCTGAGAAATTTGCTGCGATTAAAGCTGAGAGTGGTCCAGACAGTATCGGCATCCTGACCTCAGCCAAGTGCACCAACGAAGAAAATTATTTAGCCCAGAAGTTTTCCCGCGCGGTGATCGGAACGAACAATATTGATCACTGCGCCCGTCTCTGACACGCTCCCACTGTGGCCGGTCTGGCCGCATCATTTGGTAGTGGAGCAATGACTAATTCGATCCCCGAATTCGAAGAAAACAGCAACTGCTTCCTGATTATCGGCTCGAACACCTCCGAAGGTCACCCGCTGATTGCAACACGAATCTTGAAAGGCCAAAAGCGCGGCGCCAAGGTCATCGTCTTGGACCCACGTAAGAATCAAATTGGCCATTGGGCGGATATCTTCTATACCTTCCGTCCCGGCAGCGATGTCGCCCTCTTCAACGGGCTGATGAATGTGATCATCAGCGAAGGATTGGCGGATGAGGCCTTCATCACCGAGCGCACGGAAGACTATGAAGCCTTAAAGACCCTGGTTGCGGAGTACACTCCCGAGAAAGTGTCTGAAATCACCAACGTACCCGCCGACGGAATTCGTGAAATCGCCCGTACATATGCCAAAGGTAAACCAGCGGCAATCATCTATGCCATGGGGATTACCCAACACACGACTGGTGTGGACAATGTAAAATCCACGGCCAACCTGGCCATGCTGTGTGGGAATATGGGCATCGCAGGTGGCGGCGTCAATCCGCTGCGAGGGCAGAACAATGTTCAAGGCGCCTGCGATATGGGTGGATTGCCCAATGTATATTCAGGCTATCAAGCGGTCACCATCCCGGATGTGCAGAAGAAATTCCAGGAAGCCTGGGGATCGACTGGCCCATTAACTGTCGGATTGACGGTAACTGAGATGGTCCACGCAGCATCCGAGGGCAAAATACGCGCCCTCTTTGTGATCGCTGAAAATCCGATGATCTCCGATCCGGATCTCAATCATGTGCGCCACTGCCTGGAGCAAACTGAATTCCTGGTGGTTCAGGATATCTTCCTGACTGAGACTGCGCAAATGGCGCATGTGGTCCTTCCCGGTACCACCTTTGCCGAAAAGGATGGCACTTTCTCGAACACTGAACGGCGCGTTCAACGGGTGCGCAAGGCGATCGAGCCCATCGGCGATTCGAAACCAGATTGGGTGATCCTCTGCGAGCTGGGTAAGAAAATGGGTGCCCAGGGCTTTGATTTCAATTCTCCGTCAGAAATTATGACCGAAGTCAACCGCCTGACCCCTTCGTATGGTGGTATCACCTACGAGCGCCTGGAGGAATTGGGGTCAATCCAGTGGCCATGCCCCACTGTGGATCATCCCGGCACAGTTTTCCTTCATAAAGGCAAATTTGCCCGTGGCCAGGGTAAATTCTTTGCCCTCCCATTCAAGGAACCTGCAGAAATGCCGGATGAGGAATATCCATTCACTCTCACCACAGGCCGTATCATGTTCCACTTCCACACTGGCTCGATGACCCGCCGTTCACCCAAACTGAACAGCGAGGTGCCTGAAGCATACGTCGAAATGAATGTTTACGACGCTCAAAAAATCGGTTTGAACGGTCACAAGACCGTAAGGGTTACCAGTCGCCGGGGTGAAATTGAGCTTGGCGTACGTATTACTGACGATATCAAGCGGGGTGTGATATTCATTCCTTTTCACTTCGCTGAAGCAGCCGCTAATATGCTTACCAACTCAGCTATTGATCCCGTTGCCAAGATCCCTGAATACAAAGTATGTGCTGTAAAGGTTGAGATACCAACATAATTTATGAGATATCTGAGCTAATAAGTCGTTCATCAGGATATTAAGGAGACAGTACATGGATGTTCGAAAAATCTTAGAGTATGCTTTACAGCGAGAATATGAAGGCAAGCGCTTTTTTGAAGAAAACTCTGCCCGTCTTAATAATGCTGCAGCTGGCAGTGCCTTCAGAGAGTTAGCGGATGAAGAACAGAAACACATCCTGTTTATCCAGGGCCAGATAGATGCCTTTGATAAAGGTAAGCTTTCGGCTGATGGAGTTACGGAGCAGCTGGCAAAAGGAGATTTCTTTACAGCCCGCGCCCATGCTGAATTGCTCGACCAGACAGTCTTGGAAGCTATGGTTCCAGACCTACCGGTACTGAGGACTGCCTACCTCATCGAAAGGGATTTCGCTGACTTCTACGAGAATTCTTCGAAGCAAGCCGAAGGCGAAGCAAAGATTTTGCTGCAGAAGCTTGCCAACTGGGAACGCAAGCATGAAGCGTTATTCAAGAGCTTGCATGATAAAGCTTATGCAATTTATAACGAAATGCCCTGGGGAGGTTAAAAGTAGCGCATGAATCCCCGCACCCCTTTACCAAACTCAGTGCGTTACCATGCAGGGCAATGGGAAACACTGGGTAGTGGGGTAATCGTTGAAACACCTGTCACGTTGGCAGTCAATGGACGTGTCTGGTTAACATTCATGTGCACTCCCATTGATCTGGAAGCACTGGCAGTGGGATTTATCTATAATGAGGGGATAATCAAGAACAAAGAAGAGATTGAGCTGGTAAAAGTCTGCCCATCAGGCGACAATGTAGATATCTGGTTAAAAAATGCGGTCGAACAGCCAGAACACTGGCGGCGTACATCCGGCTGCACTGGGGGGATTACTGCTGCCACACTGGATAAAGTGCATCCCGAGCTTAAGGATGGATTATTATTAACTCCCCAGATGGTGCAAGGCTTGATCAAATCACTCACCGAAGAACAGGTATTGTATCGAGAAGTAGGTGGTGTACACACTTCTATATTAAGTGATGGAGATCGCGTGGTAGTCTCGACGGAAGATATAGGCAGGCATAATTCCTTAGATAAAATTGCTGGTCGCTGCTTATTAGAAAATATTGAGTTGAAGCGCAAGATCCTGGTCACTACGGGTCGCATCAGCTCTGATATGATCCAGAAAGCTGCCCGCATTGGGGCTGCGGTGGTCATCTCCCGTACCTCCGCGAGTTCACTCTCCGTCACCCTGGCAGATCAATGGGGTATTACCTTAATTGGTTATGCACGTCATGACCAGTTTGTAATCTACACGCACCCAGAACGGATCATACAGCAAACTATGGTTATTGCATAGCAATATCGCCTGAGGAGGAACGAAACTGAGAGATACTAACATAGGTCTAACCCACATTGTCCAGCATAAATACAACCCTAAATCTAAGGAGATTATCGATGAGTGACCAAATTTCTTTTGATGCCCTTTTACCACCAGGAATGGCTGCCAAGGCAGAAGACCTTGGGGTAAAAAAGGCTAATTTAAAAGCTCTCAATATGTTCTTCCTGGCTATTCTGGCAGGTGCTTTCATTGGTATCGGAGCGATCTTTGCGACGACTACCGCAGCCGCCACCAGCACATTACCATATGGTGTTGCCCGTTTGCTCATTGGCCTTACATTTACCGTCGGCCTGATTCTCGTTGTGGTCGGTGGAGCAGAACTCTTCACCGGCAATACCCTGATCACCATGGCATTCGCAAGTGGGAAAGTTACCATTATGCAATTATTGCGTAACTGGGTGATCGTCTATATTGGCAACCTTGTCGGTGGGATCCTGACGGCCTATATCGTCTTTTTAGGCAAGCAGTATGCATTCGGTGGTGGCTCGATCGGTGCGGCTGCACTGAGCATTGGTAACGCAAAGACTGGCCTGGGATTTATTCAAGCAATCGCCTTAGGAATTATGTGTAATGCCCTGGTCTGCATGGCTGTTTGGATGTGCTACAGCGCGCGCACTGTAACCGATAAAATCATGGCGATCATTCCCCCCATTGCTTGCTTTGTAGCCGCTGGGTTCGAACACAGTATCGCTAATATGTATTTCATCCCCGTGTCATTATTCATTAAGTATTCGGGGGATGCATCTTTCTTTACCGCGATCAGTAAAACTGCTGCAGATTTTCCCAACCTCACTTGGGGTAACTTCTTCATCAAAAACCTGTTGCCCGTAACCATCGGTAACATCATCGGTGGTGGCATTATGGTTGGACTGATGTATTGGTTCGTGTATAGCCGCAAGCCAAAGGCTTAGTATCTTCAATATTTCATGTCTGCCAGATGTAAAAAATCTGGCAGACATGAACGCAGGATGTGAAGTTAAGTGATCAATGCTTTTAGAGTAATGAGGTAATTAGCTATAATTTTATTATCAGAATAACTTATCGGTGAAGTACCAGGAGCAACGGTTCAATGGATGCAAGGTTGAAGCACGAACCGTTATCAGTTTTAATAATACTGGTTGAAGGTGTAAGGGTTTACGATGTTGAAAATTACCTTAACGAGTGATGCAGGAGGAGAGGAACCACTCTTGATTTTAATGGATACCCTTGATCTGGCCTCGTGGATTCATAATACCCACTGTGTAGTAACTGGATATTATGCCCGCATCTGTGGTGAAAATGATGCGTAGGCAATTTACTACCATGCTTCCTGTGAATACCGCTATAGGTTGTGTCACTTCTTATTGGTACGGTAATCATGATGGACAGATGCCATCTATTCGCTTCAATCGATATCTGCTGAATAGTTTACTGGTAGAATCCTATTCATCTACACCGCAAATAATAAAAATATATCCAGCTGAGGAGAAATTTCAATGATTTCACCTGAAATATTGAAGCGCTATCCTTTCTTTGGAAGCTTATCGGATGCGCAGATCAAAGCATTAGCAATGATTGCTGAGGAAAAGACATTCGCAAAGGGGGCAGTAATCTTCAAGGAAGGTACTCCTGCCAAAGCATTCTACCTTCTTGTAGATGGTGGAGTAAGTTTATATTTTGAGACAAATATAGAATACCAGCCCAAAAAACCGAAGGATTTTCTGGTTGGTGAGATCAATCCAGGGGAAGTATTTGCGATTAGTGCAATCCTGGAACCGCATATCTATTCAACGACCGTACGGGCGGATAAAAATTGCCAGGTGGTAAAATTTGATTCCACTGCCTTAACCAAATTGATCGAGCAAGATCCAGGGTTAAACTGTGCATTGACGCGAAAAATCGCCAGTGTAGCCATGGAACGGCTTGCTTATGCTCGGGTTCAGCTGGCTGCCGCCTGGGCGAAATAAGGTTTATCAGCTATACAAGGAGCGCATGGTATGGTAACCAAAGAAGATCTAATCTACCGACAGGTATTCACGCTTAAGGATGGAGCAAGGATCTTACTTCGTCCATTGACTCAGGATGACCGCCAGGCATTAATCGATCTTTTCGGACCGGTTTCATCGGAAGATTTAAAATACATGCGCCATAATGTTAAGGACAGCAATGTCATCTGCCAATGGGTGGATTCATTAGACTACACTAAAGTTTTCCCCCTGGTTGCAGTTTTTGGAAGCCGGATTGTTGGGTTGGCAAGCCTACACCTCAACCTAGGACCTGCACGCCACCGAGCTGAAGTGCGGATATTTCTTCCCAAGGACTTCCGCCATCGAGGCGTGGGCAGCCGGCTATTGCAGGGATTGATTGAGCTAGCAAAACGCCATAATCTGTATCTTATTGAAGCTCAAATCCCCAGTGACCAGACCCCCATTATCCGGTCATTTCAAAACCTTGGTTTTGAGCCAAAAACGACATTTGATGATTACTTCATGCTTCCAGACGGTGATCTGCGAGATGTAACGCATCTAATACTACGCTTACGAGCTTCGGACGACCAGTTTTAGTATGCCTGTTTGGATGAGACGACATTATTCCTGAAGGACGCCATAACAAAGATTTTACATTATCAGCCATGATCTTTAGCAATACACCTTATCAGTGCCAATGGAGGAAACCATGCAAAAAGTGACCTACGAGACCCCCTCTCTATACGGGGATCACCATGTTACCGAAGTTAGACGGATTTTGTTGACGCTACCTGGAGTAGCGGATGTGTACGCGAGCAGTGCCTTCCAGGTCGTCGAGGTGACTTACGATCCTGAGAAGATTAACGATTTAGAGATAGCAATGAAGTTGGATGAAGCCGGTTATTTGGGCGAGTGGACGGTACCGATTGAAACAGGTGAAACCGCCTATCATGCTGAGTCAGGAGCAAAACCATATTTTCGCCACACTGCTGCATATGAACAAACGCGTTTATCGGTGAACTTTGCACAGAATGTAGCGTACCTTGGGCGTCCTCTTTGGCCCTGCCCAGGGATGGGTATTATTTCCAAGCCAAAGGAGGATTAATCAATGGTGCTTAAAGGTAAACGGACTCAAGAGGAAAGATCATCCGATCCCGCCGCCCAGGAGATGCTCATCCGGGCGGATGAGTTGGGCCTCAGCACAGCTTTTAGCCGCGCTGAAGAAATGGTGCCGTGTAATATCGGCGGGGCAGGAATGTGTTGCAAACAATGCGGTATGGGACCATGCCGATTAACCAAGGAAGGTCAGGTGGGGGTATGTGGTGCCACGATCGACACGATCCAGGCCCGAAACCTGGTCCGTGCAATCGCAGCTGGAACTGCCGCCCATTCAGACCATGGACGAGACCTGGCATTTACGCTGAAAGCGGTCGCCAATGGTGAAACGGAAGGTTATATCATCCGAGATGTGGCAAAATTACGAAACATTGCCTCATTGTACGCCATCAAAATTGAAGGGCGTTCTCCGAATGATATCGCCAATGACCTGGCAGACCTTTATATATCCCAATATGGACAGCAAAAAGGTGAGCTGGTGTGCATCAAACGAGCACCTGCCAAGCGCCAAAAATTATGGCGTGAGCAGGGGGTTATACCAAGAGGAGTCGATCGAGAAGTCGTCGAAGCATTACACCGCACCCACATTGGTGACGATCAAGATGCTGTGCACATTTTGAACCACGCTATTCGTACAGGTTTGGCGGATGGATGGGGTGGCAGCATGATGGCTACCGATATCTCCGATATCCTGTTTGGTACCCCTGCCCCTCTGCTTGGCCAGGCAAACTTGGGAGTTTTAAAAGATGACATGGTAAATATCGTTGTACATGGTCATGAGCCGACATTGAGCAATATGATCGTGGCAGCCTCCCAAGATCCGGAGATCATCGAGTATGCCAAACAGGCGGGTGCCAAGGGTGTAAATCTATCTGGGATTTGCTGCACCGCCAATGAAATCCTGATGCGCCAAGGCATCCCAGCTGCCGGTAACTTTTTACATCAGGAGCTAGCCATCCTGACCGGTTCGGTGGAAGCTATGGTGGTAGATGTTCAATGCATCATGCAGGCGCTGGTGGACCTGGCAAGCAACTTCCACACCAAGATTATCACCACCTCACCCAAAGTCCAAATCAAGGGTGCCACGCACATCGAATTCGATGAGCATAAAGCGCTCACGATCGCCAAGCAGATCTTACGCCTCGGCATTGACAATTATAAAAACCGCGGCAAAATCCACATCCCACAGGTGAAGGAAGATTTGATCCCAGGTTTCTCACATGAGTACATAAACTACATGCTGGGTGGCAGCTACCGGGCTTCCTTCCGACCACTGAATGATGCCATCATGGCAGGGCGCATCCGGGGAGTGGCGGCTATTGTAGGGTGCAATAACCCGCGCAGCAAACAGGATTTCCTCCACACATATGTCACCCAGGAATTACTCAAGCAGGATGTGCTTGTGGTGGAGACCGGTTGTGGTGCCATCGCGTCCGCTAAATTGGGATTGCTGCTGGGTGAAGCTGGTCTGGATAAAGTAGGACCAGGACTGCGTGAAATTTGTGAGACGATAGGTATACCACCCGTGTTGCATATGGGTTCCTGTGTCGATAATACCCGAATCCTGACCGTACTCACGCAAATGGTAGCTGAGGGCGGACTGGGAGATGATATCGATCAGATTCCAGCCGTTGGTCTGGCACCTGAGTGGATGAGCGAAAAAGCACTGGCGATTGCCACGTATTGCGTGGCATCAGGTGCGTACGTTATCTTCGGAGGTTCCAGCCCGGTGAGCGGGATGCCCGATCGGGTGTCGGATAGTGACATCGTCCTAAAGTACATCAGCACCGAAGGATGGGAAAAGATTTACGGTGGCAAGCTGGAATTCATTAACGATATCAACGAGATGATCCGCAAATCTTTGGAGCATATCGACAAGAAACGTGCCGCCCTTGGATTGCCGGTGTACGACCCTACACGCTTTGGCCGTAGTGGTGACACGCGTATGCTCGAGTTCGAAAAACTGCCAATTGCTGAGCGCCGGCAGAAAATCTACGGCACAGCTGCCGACTAAGCAAGAGGAGACAATCCGGAGGACCTATGTCACGATATATCGCAACAAGAGCTATGCGGGGTGCCAACGCCTTAGTTACTGAGGCAGAATTAATGTTGAATCAAGCCTTAAAGGAAAAGGGACCCGAAACACTGGTCTCATTCCCAAATACAGCCTATTACATCCCGGTCATCGGTGGCATGACCGGTGCGACAGTTGAAAAATTAGGCCAGCTTGAAGGTGTACTAAAACACGCTCGAGGCTTGCTCCATCCTTCTCCGTCTGAACACAAATGGACTCCTTATCTCGGTGAAACCCTGGATAGCGGGATGGCAACTTTACTAGCGGCGGAAACGATCGAAGTGGTCCGGTTTGTTTATGGATTGCAACCTGAGCCAATGCCCGGGATCACCCTGGCAGGGGCAACTCAATATGGAGAACAAAATGGATCCGGGCACCTCAATGGCCCAATCGATGATATTCGCCTGCGAGCTTGGGGCATTCAATTGGTGGATGGGCGTATGCCTGGCTTTGCTGCCATTGTCGGAGCTGCTAAATCCAATGAAGTCGCTGTAAAGATCGTGCGCGAGCTGCAACGCCGTAATATCCTGTGCTTTTTATCCGGGAACGTCAATGGACGAAGTATTATCAACCAGCTGATGGAAGAAGGTGTCGAGCTTGGGTACGACACGTATACGGTGCCATTTGGAACGGACACCATCAGCGCTATCTATGCTCTCGGTTTCGCCACCCGCTCGGCGCTGACTTTTGGCGGTTTGAAGATGGGACAGGCACGTGAAATCCTGCTTTATAACCGGGCGCGTGTATTTGCCTTCGTGCTGGCATTGGGAGAAGTAGATGACTTAAAGTATGCCGCCGCCGCGGGTGCCATCAACTATGGTTTCCCCGTCATCGCTGATACGGTCATCCCCGAAATCTTACCAACTGGTGTGACTACATTTGAACATGTGGTAAGCATGCCATTTGAAGAAATCGATGGCAAGGATGACCTGGAAAAAGCCGAACGGCTCGTACAGAAGTGCATTGAGGTCCGTGGTGTCAAGCTGAAATTGACCGAAGTACCCATCCCGGTTCCTTATGGCTCAGCATTTGAAGGCGAAGTCGTGCGCCGCAACGATATGCGGGTTGAATTTGGCGGTAAGAACGCCCACTGCTTTGAATACCTTGAAATGGCTGACCTGGAGGATATAGTCGACGGGAAGGTGGAGGTCGTCGGACCTGATTTCTCGAATATACCTCCCCAGGGGTACATGGATATGGGTATCGTCGCTCAGGTTGCCGGGCGCCAGATGCAAAAAGACTTTGAGCCTGTGCTCGAGCGCCAATTCCACTATTTCGTTAATGGCGCGTCGGGTATCCAGCATATCGGTCAGCGTGATATCACCTGGATCCGTATCTCAAACAACGCTGCGGATAAAGGATTCGACCTTGAGCATTTTGGCAAGATCCTGCATGCCCGTTTCCACGCCGATTTTGGTGCCATTGTAGATAAAGTGCAGGTGACAATTTACACTGATCCTGCTAAGGTTGAAGAATGGCTGGGGAAAGCCAGGGCAGCTTATGATTACCGCAATAAACGACTGGCAGATTTAACCGATGATAAAGTCGAAGAGTTTTATTCATGCACCTTATGCCAGTCATTTGCACCCAACCATGTGTGTGTTGTCACTCCACAACGCCTGGGCTTATGCGGGGCTTATAACTGGCTCGACTGCAAAGCATCGTTCAGCATCAACCCCACCGGTCCCAACCAACCCATCAAGCTAGGCAAGCTGGTTGATCCAGTGAAAGGTTATTGGACTGGTACGAACGATTACGCCATGATTGGTTCACATGGGGTGGTCAGTGAGGTCACCATGTATTCGATCATGGAAAACCCAATGACTGCCTGTGGATGTTTTGAATGTATTTGCATGCTCATCCCAGAGGCAAATGGAATTATGGTCATCAGCCGTGAAGATCCCAGTATGACCCCGGCAGGTATGACTTTCAGCACTTTGGCAGGCATCGCAGGTGGTGGTCTTCAAACCCCCGGTGTGATGGGTGTAGGTAAATTTTATCTGACCAGCCCTAAGTTCATTTCTGCCGATGGTGGTTTCAAGCGCATTGTTTGGATGAGCAGCTGTTTGAAAGAAATGATGGCTGATGAATTCAAGGTTGTAACGGCACGCGAAGGTGATCCAGATTTGCTTGATAAGATCGCTGATGAGCGCCATGTTACCACAGTTGATGAGCTCCTAACCTGGCTAACGGAACATGAACATCCTGCCTTGACCATGGAGCCTATGTTCTAAGGTCAAATCAGATATTAAAAAGGAGTGAAACATATGCCTGTAGAAATACCTAAGGATAATTGGCCCGGAACCGTACGTACTGTAACCATTGGTGCAACCGCATCGGATGGCGGTACGCGCACCTCCACTGTGACAGTGGGAGGTGAAAAAAACCTACCTTTCCTTCATTTCGAAAATAAAGTACCCTACCACCCGGTAGTAGCCATTGAAATTAAAGACCGCTACCCAGATGATTGGTCACCTTTGCTGATTAAGGCCTGGGGGGAGGATGTTAATGATCCAGCAAAATGGGCTAAAGCAGCTTCAGCTGCTGGGGCAGATCTAATTCAGCTATCGCTATCTTTGACAGACAAAGACGGCAACCCCACGACGCCAGAAGCTTCCGTAAAAACAGTTAAAGATGTCCTATCTGCCACTGGCTTACCCCTTATGGTATTTGGTCCTGGGCAAGCTGAAGTGGATAACAACCTGCTGGTCGCCATCGCTGAAGCTACCAAAGGAGAACGCCTGGTCTTGGGGATCGCTGAGGATAAAAATTACCGTACTATCATCGCTACAGCCATGGCAAATGGACACCTGGTGAATGCACGCTCACCGATGGATGTCAACCTGGCCAAGCAGTTGAATATTTTGATCAGCGACATGGGTATGCCCCTTGACCGGGTGCTGATGGACCCGACCACAGGTGCACTTGGGTATGGGATCGAGTATGGTTTCTCAGCCATGGAAAGGCTTCGCCAGGCAGCTTTACAAGGTGACGCTATGACCCAGCTCCCCATGCTGGTCACACCCGGTTTGGAAGCCTGGAAGACCAAGGAAGCGAAGGTTGAGACGGGTGTTCCGGCTGCGTGGGGTGACTGGTTGGAGCGCTCTATCAACTGGGAAACACTCACTGCGATGACATTGATCGAAGCAGGTGCAGATATCGTCGTCCTGCGCCATGCCGAAAGTGTCCGGCGGGTTAAGGCAGCGATCTCAGATTTGATGGCTGCTGCGTATACTCTCGCCTGATCCAATGGAAGCAGAACAATAAGATTAAAACGGAGATGGAATATGGCTCTGACTGGCATTCAAATCTATAAATTACTACCCCAAACTAACTGTAAGGAGTGTGGTTATCCAACCTGCCTGGCATTTGCAATGAAATTGGCTGCCAAGCAAGTTGAATTATCTGCCTGTCCATACGTCACGGCCGCAGCCAAAGTTCAACTGGCAGAATCGGCCGCTCCGCCCATCCGGCTTGTCGCCTTAAAATCCGATGGGTATGAGGCCAAGGCTGGCAATGAGGTGGTCCTCTTCAGGCATGAGAAAACTTTTTATAACAAGCCGGGGATATTTATCCGGGTTTATGATAACCAGCCCCTTGATGCAATTAAGGGCATGGTGAACGAAGCGACTGCTTATGCGGTCAACTATGTAGGCATGGACCTGACAGTGGACGGTTTTGCAGTAGCATCTGCATCAGGCAATCCGGATACATTTACAACTGCCGTTCAGGCTGTTCGGTCGGTTAGCAAGCGACCGGTCATGCTGTTGACTCGGGATGTGAACGTCGCCAAAGCTGGGTTGCGAGCCTTACAAGGTGAAACCCCATTGATCTATGGCGCAGACGCCAAAAACTGGGAAGCATTTGCCGACCTGGCAAAAGAGAGCAAGGCTTCCCTCGGGGTCATTGCTGGCTCTCTTTCTGAAACGGCTGAACTGACAGAAAAAATCAAAGCCAAGGGTGTCGAAGACCTGGTGATCGATCCAGGTGGCCGCGACCTGGGAGCAGGTCTGGCAATTGGGACCACTATTCGGCGACTGGCTATCAAGAAGAATTTCCGCGCCCTCGGTTTTCCTGTGATTGTCTTCCCGGGTGATGTGAGTGACCCGGGTTTGGAAGCTGTGCATGCGGCCCAGGCTATCACTAAGTATGCTGGTTTCATCGTCCTGGACCATTTCAATCCAGCCATGATTTACCCGCTGCTCGTTTTACGCCAGAATATCTATACCGACCCGCAAAAACCCATCCAGGTCCAGCCTGGTATCTATGAAATCAATGCGCCCAAGCCGGAAGATCCGGTGCTGGTGACCACCAACTTCAGCATCACGTACTTCAGCGTGGCGAATGAGGTGGAAGGATCAGGATTACCTGCATGGCTATTGGTAACGGATGCGGAAGGCATGAGCGTTCTAACTGCCTGGGCGGCAGGTAAATTCGATGCGGAAAGAATCGCAAAGGCCATCAAAGGCTTCAATGTTGCCGATAAGGTCTCACGAAAACGTGTCGTCTTACCAGGTCATGTAGCAGTCTTATCCGGTGAGTTGGAAGGTGAATTACCCGATTGGGAAATCCGTGTCGGTCCACGCGAAGCGGTTGACCTGCCGGCTTTCATGAAACAGGCATTATAAGCACAAAATTAGGTGTTTTTGATGCCGGGTTTCTAATCAATTATCTTGGAGGAACGGTCGTAAGTACCCTTCATGTCTGAGCACACGGTAACCTTTGATATCGCCAAACAGCCAGTGCGCGTTCCTACCGGCACATTGCTGAGCGAGGCAGCGCGCCTGGCTGGCGTGGAGATCGGGCAGCCATGTGGTGGGCAGGGTCGGTGTGGTCGTTGCGCTGTGCAGGTCACCCAAGGTGACGTTCGCCGGCGGAGCTCTCTGCGTTAAGCCCGGAAGATGTAGCGCAAGGATTTGCTCTTGCATGCCAGTCGGTGGTTGAGGGTGATATAGTCGTAGTTGTTCCGCCGCAAGAAAAAATCGAGCGGCGGCTCACAACCGATCGTACCGCCATCGAAGTCACTGTCCCACCTGATTATGACCCCATCTATGCGCAATCTATTCGTCGTATCAGTCTCAGATTGTCTCCTCCACGCATGGACGACCAGACGGATGATTGGAACCGCTTAAAAACTGCCTTACGCCAAAAGGCTGGCATTGAAGATATCCATATCTCACTCAGTTTATTACAAAAATTAGGCGATATCCTGCGAAAAAATGACTGGCAGGTCACGGTAATCTCCGACTCACGATTTGATTTGGAAGGGCAACGGATAGATGAACGCCTGCTGGCATTAATCCCAGATATCGTGCCAATTGATGATCCGCTCTACGGGATTGCGATTGATATTGGCACTACCACGGTGACCGTGTGGCTGGTAGATTTGATCACTGGAAAAGTGGAAGCCCAGGCTTCTGAATATAATGGTCAGATCAGCCGTGGTGAAGATGTAATCTCACGCATTATCTTCTCCAGCAAAAATGGAGGGCGTGAAGAGTTACAGAATCGCGTGCTTGAAACCATCAACCAGCTTGTCACCCAGGTGTGTAAACGGGTCACGTCAAATCCCCAGGAAATTGTTAAAGCTACCGTAGCAGGAAACAGTACAATGATGCACCTGTTTCTGGGTATCCCGGCTTCCAGTATCCGTTTATCTCCATTTATTACCGCAGTAAATCAGCCCCCCATTGTCACTGCTGGCTCGATAGGTCTGGCGATTAACCCGGATGCAACCGTGGATTGCCTGCCTGGTGTTGCCAGTTATGTAGGCGCAGACATCAGCTCGGGAGTGTTAGCCAGCAAGATGGATGAAACTGATAAGCTAACTTTATTCCTGGATGTGGGTACAAATGGAGAGACCGTATTAGGTAGCCGTGAATGGCTGGTGACCTGTGCCTGTTCCGCTGGACCAGCCTTTGAAGGTGCAGGGGTACTGGATGGAATGCGGGCGACGAAAGGCGCGATCGAGGAGTGCTGGTTATCTGGAGAGAGTTCACCCAGTCCTTTTGAGCCTACTTATCGGGTGATTGGGAACAGCAAGCCACGCGGCATCTGCGGGAGTGGGCTGATTTCACTGTTGGCTGAGATGTTCCTGACGGGTGTGGTCGATAAAGGCGGGATGATCAATTTAGCCCTTGCAGATGCCAATCCTCGCATCCGGGAGGGTGAGCATGGTCCTGAATATGTAGTTGCCTGGGGAGCTGAAACTGAGAATAAAAAAGATATCGCCATTAATAATGTCGATATTGATAATCTGAAGCGCGCCAAAGCAGCAATTTATGCTGGTTTTACTGTATTAGCACAGAGTGTTGGTGTACCCCTTGAAATGGTTGAGCAAATCTTGATTGGTGGCTCATTTGGTAAATATATCAACGTGGAAAAAGCAGTGCAGATCGGACTATTGCCCGATATGCCCTGGGATCGGTTCAAATTTCTGGGCAATACCTCAGTTCAAGGCGCCTACCTGGCTCTACTGGATTGGCGCAATCGCGATCGAGTTAGAGATATTGCCTCACAAATGACTTACATTGAGTTATCGGCTGACAATACCTTTTACGACGCATTTACGTCAGCAATGTTCTTACCACACACCAATTTAGCCAGTTTTCCTAGTGTTGCAGCAGCTGTCGAAACTAAAACCACAACCCAAACAACCAAAGTCTAAGGAGGTTAGATATGTACATCATCGGCGAAAATATCCATATTCTTTCAGATAAGGTGAAAGAAGCTGTCAAAACAAAGGATGCAAAATTCTTTCAAGAGTTGGCAGTGAAGCAGGTAGAAGCCGGAGCCCAGGCACTGGATCTAAATCTAGGCCCGCGTAAAGTTGACTGGATGGATATGTTCCCCTGGATTGTCAAGACTGTGGAAGCGGTCGTGGATGTGCCACTTTCCATAGATACGATCAATATCCTGGGGGTCGAAGCAGCACTGAAGACCGTCACGAAGGCACAGCCAATTATCAACTCCGTTTCTGATGAGCCAGAACGATTAGAGAAAGTGCCTTTACTGGCAAAGCAATATAACGCGCGCCTGGTTGCCCTGACCATGTCGACCAGCGGAGTTCCGGTAACAGCGGATGAACGCGTCAATATTGCCTTAGAGAAACTCATCCCACGCATGGTGGAAATTGATTACCCCATAAAAGATCTAATCATCGATCCATTGGTTCTCACCGTCTCAGGTTGCCAGCAATATTGCCCTCATCTCATTGAGGCTATTCGCACGCTTCAATTCGCCTGGGATCCGCCACCGCAAATATCAGTAGGACTATCCAACGTTTCTAATGCAGTCCCACGTGAAGGAAGGCCATTGATTAACCGGGTTTATTGTGCCATGCTGATGGGGGTTGGCATGAACATGATGATCGCTGATCCACTCGACAATGAGCAAAATGAAGTCGTCCGCATTATTGAACAGAGAGATTCCAGCACACCGGTCGGAAGACTATATCTGAAGATTGCAGATCGCATTGCAGCCATGGAAGAACCTCAAATGGAAGACGTAGATATGTCTGACCCGGAACAGGCAGCGATCTGGAAGACAATACAAATCCTGCTCAACAAAGTCATCTATGCGGATGGCTATCTACAACAATAGGAGAATACTTATGACGAATCAGAAACAAGTGACGATCGAAGAATTACTGGCGAAAGCGAAAAAACCAGCAGCAGACGCAATGGTCTTGCATCCCTTCTATAAAGGGAAAGTTGAGACTGCATTGAAATGCTGTGTGCGAGATTTTAATGATTTCGCCATCTGGTACACGCCAGGAGTAGCAGCACCATGCCGGGCAATTGAGGCTGATCCAGAAAAGGTGTACGAATATACCAACAAATGGAATACTGTGATCGTGGTCAGCGATGGCACTCGCGTGCTTGGCTTAGGGGATATCGGACCGAAAGCTGGATTGCCAGTTATGGAAGGCAAAGCCTTGCTTTACAAATACCTCGGGGGTGTCGATGGTGTAGCCATCATGCTGGATACCAAAGATCCAGATGCCATCATTAATACAACCTTGATGCTCCAACCTGGCTTCGGTGGAGTAAACCTGGAAGATATCTCCAATCCAAAATGCTTCTACATCTTGGATACCCTGCGTGAAAAAGCTGAGATCCCCATCTGGCATGATGACCAGCAAGGTACTGCCACAGTTACCCTGGCTGGATTAATCAATGCCCTCAAGGTGGTTGGTAAAGACAAGGAAAAAGTGAAGGTCACATTCATTGGTGTGGGTGCCTCCAATGTGGCTATCTCGCGCTTGATCTTCAATTGGGGAGTTGTCCCGGCTAATTGCTTAATGGTGGATAGTAAAGGCATCCTCGGTAAGCATCGCAAAGATCTTGAGATGCGCAAAGCTGAATACGTAGACAAATGGAAGCTATGCCAGATAACCAATCAAGAAAATCGCACAGGGGATATACCGGATGCAATTAAGGGTGCCGATGTCGTCGTTGCCCTCTCGCGCTCTGGTCCAGGTGTGATCCTGCCGGAATGGATTGAAACGATGGCAAAAGATGCAGTTGTGTTTTCCTGCGCCAACCCCGTCCCCGAGATATGGCCGTGGGAGGCTAAAGCAGCAGGTGCAGTTGTTGTTGCGACAGGTCGATCCGACTTTGATAATCAGGTCAATAACTCACTCGGTTTCCCGGGTATCTTCCGAGGGACTCTGGATGTGCGCGCTCGCACCATCACAGATGAGATGTGCTTTGCCGCTGCAAAAGCCCTGGCAGATCATGTAGGGACGAATCTCACCCAAGACCACATCCTGCCAAACATGGATGACTGGGAGGTATTCCCCCGTGAAGCCGCCGCTGTGGCTGTGAAAGCTCAGGAACAAGGGCTCGCACGCATACCGATGACCTATGATGAGGAATTCAAGAACGCAACCACCATCATCGGGCGATCTCGCGACCTGACCCAAATGATGATGAAAGATGGCTTCATTGGTAAACCACCAGTATAACTTAGAGAGGATAACAACGAGGTGAATTATGTATGATCTAATTGTCGTCGGCGGTGGACCTGCTGGATTGACTGCAACAATTTATGCCATCCGCAAGCGTTTAAACGTCCTGCTCATTACAAAAGACCTGGGTGGTAAGACGAATTTTCGCCTTGCACTGCCCTGGGTGGAAGATTACCAGGTGATCAAAGGCCTGGAAATTGTAAATAAATTCAAGAGCGAGCTCGAGTATCTGGAATTTGCCCGCCATATGGAACCTGCGGACAAGATCATCCGCAAGGACAAGGGATTCATCGTCAAGACTCGTGGCGGTGGTGACCTGGAGACGAAGGCAGTCATCGTCGCATCGGGTACCAGGCAGCAATTATTAAACGTGCCTGGTGAAAAAGAGTTTATCATGCGGGGATTGTGCTATTCTGCGCTTAGCTATGCTCCATTATTTATTGATAAGTCTACCGTCGTCATTGGAGATGGTGACCTGGCACAACGATCGACTGCCGAGCTCGCCACGGTGGCCAAGCATGTCACCCTGGTGTGTCCAGCCGATAAACTCAAGGTCACTAACGTTAACGAAAAATTGAAAGATGCCAAGAACGTGACCATCCTCGAAGGTCACCAGGTTGTGGAAGTAAAAGGTGATGACTACGCAAAAAGCGTGATCATTAAAGATAAAAAAGGTAAGACGAGTGAGCTTCTGGCAGATGGAACCTTTGTCGAAATGGCATTGGTGCCGAATTCCCAGATCGTGGCTGATTTTGTTGCACTTGATGAGCAAAAGCGCATCATCATTGACTGCGGTAACCATACCAGTGTGCCCGGTATTTTTGCTGCCGGTGATGTAACCAATACTTATGCAGAGCAGGTACTGGTTGCAGTGGGTGAGGGAGCCAAAGCAACCTTGAGCGCATATGAGTATTTGCTCCCATTGATCTAATTTAAGCGATGCAGGGGAGTGGTTTGTTCTCCACTCCCCAAGATAAATTCGTTCGCCATATCGGAGGTCAACTATGCCTGGATTTACCCCAGTAAGAAGATGGCAACCACCCTATTATCCATTTAAACGAGATCCATTTGGCACACGTGTGTTGGAATCAGTCGAACGTGTTATCAAAGGACCCATGTTTGGATGCCGCATGTGCGGCAACTGCCTATTACAGGAGACCGCCTTTATTTGCCCAATGGAATGTCCTAAGGGTGAGCGTAACGGCCCTTGCGGAGGCTCAACCACTGAGTACTGTTATGTTGATAAAACCCGTCCATGCGTATGGTATAAAATCTACGACCGCGCATTCAGGATGGATCGGCAGGAGATGCTGTTGGAAGTGCTACCACCTCTGGATTGGGATAAAACTGGTGGTGAAACCTGGGCAGATGTCTATCACCAGATCAAAAAAGTGGGTGGGAAATACTTCTTCGGTGGTTTGCTTGCGGGTGGTCAGAAGCGTACCGAAGCATGGAGCTCGGTATTTCGTCCGATTCGCCAGCCCGAATGGTGGAATGGCGATGCCAATTACCATGCACCTGCGTACACGGAACCGGTTTCCAACCTTGAAAAGCGCCTTAAGGCTGGCGAGTTTGTTGTAACCGCCGAAGTGGCTCCACCAATGACGGTGGCTACCAATAAGCTGCTTAAAAACATCGAAATCGTCAAGCCATATGTCGCTGCAATCAACTTTACCGATTGCCCATCCGCTTCCCCACGTATGTCATCCTGGGCATGCAGTTCGCTCACTGTTCAAGCAGGGGCAGAACCCGTTATGCAGATCGCAGCCCGCGACCGCACGCGCATTGGTTTGCAAGCTGAGGTGTTGGGCTCGAATGCGTTGGGAGTTCGGAATATCTTGTGCCTCTCGGGTGACAGCATGGAAATGTCTGCTGTTCCCAAGGGAAAAATGGATATACTCGACCTGGACTCAATCCATATGCTCTGGATACTTCGCCGTATGCGCGACGAGGCTGTCTACATGGATGGCCGGCAGATCAAATTCCCACCGAAGTACTTCCTAGGTGCAGCTGGCTCTCCCTTTGCCTCAGATCCACGCATTCAAGCTATCCGAGAACATAAGAAAGTAAACGCTGGAGCGCAATTCTTCCAAACCAATCTGGTGTATGACCCGGATGGTTTAGATGATTGGCTCGAAGCGCTTGAGAAGCGCGGCATCCTAGATAAAGTCTACATTCTCATTGGAATTACACCATTAAAAAGTTTGAAAGTGGCAAACTACATGAATGAGGAAGTACCTGGGGTGACAATTCCAGAGAAGTTAGTCAAACGGATGGAAGCTGCGGGTGATAAGGCTGAAGAAGAAGGTGTGCAAATTGCGCTCGAACTGATTGATGCCGTAAAGAACAAGAGAGGCGTCAATGGAATTCACCTGATGGCTGTAGGTTGGGAAGAAATCGTGCCACGCATCATCACCGAGGCAGGCATCTTACCTTCCGACTTCACACCTCCACCACCTCCGCCACCTCCGCCGCCTTCGACGTCTTCGACATCGAAAAATTAATCGGGATCAAAATCCCGCTTGGTGAAGATTTATCGGTAAATTTTTGAATGTCTTTACGCAGGTTGATTTTATCGAAAACAGGGTTGGATGTCATGCGCTGCCGTGGCTGTCAGTTATGCAACGGTGTATATGGTCGCGATCAAGATATCCCCCTGGATAGCCTGATACAGCTCGTAATCATGAATGATGAGGAAGTACTAACCTCACGTACGCTTTGGTCAGACGAAGTACTCCTTTCCGCACATGATGCCTGCGTGCGTGAGCTCGACCTGGAAAAAATCCTCCTCGTTTTGAGAGAAGAAGCGAAAAGAAGGGGGTTATCAATGCCAGAGGTTAACCCATAGATGGGTTATAATTCTGGGCACTTAATTATAGAATGGTGATGATATGAAACTAGCAATTAGTGGTAAAGGGGGAGTTGGCAAAACAACCCTGGCAGCCCTGCTGGCACAAGTTTATGCGGATGCAGGTCGCCAGGTACTGGTGGCAGATGCAGATCCATCTCCCTGCCTGGCTGGAGCCTTGGGTTTTCCAAATGAGCTGCGTGAGCAGCTGCATCCAATCGCAGAGATGGATGCATTGATCGAAGAGCGTACCGGTGCTAAGCCTGGGACAATCGGAGGGTTTTTCACGCTTAATCCGCGTGTGGATGATATCCCGGAGCGATTCAGTGTAATCCACAAAGGAGTTCGCCTGCTGGAAATGGGTTCAGTTGATATGGGTGGCTCTGGGTGTATCTGCCCTGAAGCCGCGATGCTAAAAACGCTCTTTACCCACCTTCTCTTTCGTAAAGATGAAGTACTGATCCTTGATATGTACGCCGGGGTGGAGCATCTTGGAAGGGCTACCGTTGATTTTGTTGATGCCATGTTGATTGTAGCTGAACCCACCCGCCGCAGCCTTGGGACGGCCAGCCAGATTAAAAAACTGGCAAATGATATTGGGTTGACGCGTTGCTGGCTGGTGGGTAACAAGGTCATGAACGAGGATGAGAAGCTCTTTCTGGAGAATGAAACTCCCGGTTTGCCTGTACTGGGCTATTTGCCTGCAGACCT
The DNA here is from genome assembly GCA_963725685.1 of uncultured Chloroflexia bacterium. GTDB lineage: Bacteria > Chloroflexota > Anaerolineae > Anaerolineales > UBA4823 > FEB-25. The sequence continues at coordinate 901,906 of CAVRYZ010000005.1, read as the reverse complement.
CGGTGTTCAGGAAGCTGACCGTTTAGGAATCCCGGTTTATGATCATGTGCCCGCCTTACGCCAGGCAGTAGAAGCAATTGCACAGGAGCTGGATACCCAACTGGTGAAAGATCCGTTAGAATGACAATTACAATTGCTCTGGCTGGTAAAGGCGGTGTGGGTAAAACCACGATTGCTGGGATGGTGATCAAATACCTGGTCCAAAACAAGCCTGGCCCTGTCTTAGCTATCGACGCAGACCCAAGCAGCAATCTGAACATGGTCCTTGGTCTTGACCTGGATTGGACAGTCGGAGATATCCGTGAGGATATGCTCGCCCAGGTAAAAACCTCACTGGTGGCAGGCGGTGCTGCGATGGGTGCTTTGCCAGGTGGAGTGTCTAAACACGATTATTTGGACCATAAGATCAGATCGTCTTTAGCCGAAGGAGAGGCATTTGATTTGATTGCCATGGGACGTTCTGAGGGAACTGGGTGTTACTGTGCGGTCAACCACAACTTGCGTGAAGTGATCGATTCCATCAGCAAAAATTATCGTTATCTTGTGATCGATAATGAAGCTGGTATGGAACACTTAAGCCGGCGTACCACGCGTGATGTGCAGCACTTGTTGATTGTGAGTGATCCCACCCAACGAGGGATTGTGGCAGCCCAACGCATCGCAAGTTTCCGCAATGAGCTCGACATTCGCATTGAGCATGCTTACCTGATCATCAATCGTCTATCTGGCCCAATGCCAGCCGCATTAACAACTGAAATAGACAAGCTGGATATCCCATTATTAGGAACCGTACCTGCGGATATGGAATTAGCTAATTTTGAATTCAGCGGAAAGCCACTGGTTGAGCTGGGAAATGATTCGCCTGTCTATCAAGCAGTGGCAGATATGATGGCATCGATACTGTAAACCGGGGTCACTCTGCTAGCAACTGACTTGCTGATAAAATGCTTCCAATCCACGGAAGCATTTTGCGCTTAATTTATGCCCAACATTGTCCTCACAATAGGTGACCTTTGCACCAGCCTTTTCGAGCAATTCAACGCTCATCCTTGCCTTGTCAATCGGTACTCTTTCATCTTCTGACCCATGAGCAATAAATATGGGTAAGCCTTTTACCCGCTCGGATCCCATCCAGGCGGAAGCTCCATCGGGTAAAAACCCCGATAAACCGGCCAGTGATACGATTCGTTTCGGATACATAATTGCCATCGAATAAGCCAGGGCTGCTCCCTGACTAAAGCCCAGGAGGTGTAAATTTGAGAAATCGCCGTCTGGGAAATTACGATTGGAAATCATCAATAATATTTTCTCTACCGAGGGCATGAAATCATCAACCCAAGGCCAGGGTTTTGATAATTCTGGGTGCCAGCCGTAGCCGATCTCCTGAGTCTTATATAAGCCCCTGGGAGCAATAATCAGAGCATTCTTGGGCAAACGGGGCGTGAAAACCCACATCGAATTTTCGTCGCCGGTCCAGCCATGCAATAATAACAAAACTGGAAAAGGGCCAGCACCATCTGGGCGATGCAGTCTTATCACCCAATGATCAATCACTATCTTCCCATCGTCTTGAATATCCACGTCTTTAATCCTGGCTATTTTTCTTCGCCACCCAATCAATGATCCACAAAGCAGCTAGGATCAGCAAGATGGGAAATAGACCGTCGAGGATACAGACCAGACCCATGAGTGCTGCCCCCCGCCCTAAGAACAAGTAGATCAGACCATCCCCAACGATAAATAACAATAATATAAAACCGGCTAGTAAACGGACGTTTGTCTGCCTGGCATAGTGGCGTAAATCACGGGTCATAATCTATTTTCAATCAAGGAACAATCAAGTGGGATATCTTTTGTTGTAACCGATATTGCCAGCTCACAACTCTACGGATTTCATCTAAAGCTTCGCTCGTCGCCTTCTCACCAGATTTGATGACTTCGGGGATATCTACACGATCAATAATACCCATCAGTCCGAGCTTGGGTCGGATGATAACGTCTGGTTTCTCCAGCTTCAGTTGGTGATCTATCAACATCAAGCCACTCAGGTCCATGGAATGAATAAAAAGATTGAATGCCTGTGCCAGGCGTAATCTTCCGGCTAAACGATATACCAACGGTAGATTGGTCATAAGTAGCGGCATGTTTTCAGCCTGATCGATACTCTCATCCAACTGCCAACCTAAGGGTGGTGAGAGCACAATTGCAACAACAGGTCCTTTTGGGTAAAGAGCCCGTGCTTCAGCCACTGGGATGGGATTCATGATCGCACCATCCACGAGCCTGTGCCCGTTTATCACCCTGGCTGGAAATACACCTGGAACTGCACTGGTGGCTAAGACAGCATCGAGCAACCGTCCTTGTTTGATCACAACCGGCAACCCGGTGCTAAGGTCGGTGGCCGTAAGTGCCAGGGGAATGCGTAGCTCGTCAAAATTCCGTTGACCAATCAATTCCTCTAATATGGCAGTCACACCTGCCATTCCAAGCAGCGCCGGACCATCACCATGCATGCGGGAAAATAAATTTTCCTGGTCAATATCGCCCAGGCGTTCTGCCATCTCGTCGGGTGAATAACCAGCCGCGTAGAGTGCGCCTACCAGGCCACCCGCGCTCGTCCCTGCCAGCCCTTGGATGCGAAACCCAGCTTTTTCAAGTACTCGCAACGATCCAATGTGGGCGAATCCTTTGACTCCACCGCCACTTAAAGCTAATGAAATATTCATCTATATCATTGTATCCAGCGAAGGGAAAGTGGTCAAGGAATGGTAAAATCTGACGGCTGAAAATAGTGGATTCTAGTCGATAGGAGTCTACTATGACCGATTTAACCCAAGGAATGCACGAAGTTATAACAGCATTTATCATTGACCGTAAATCTCAAAGTCTTTCGAAAAGTACAATCATTTTCTATCGGGATAAGCTTAAATATTTTACAGATTTTTGTAAAGCACATTCAATAAAATCTGTTTCAGAAATAACTGCAAATGATTTACGAGTGTTTTTTGTTTCGTTGCAAGATAAGCACACACCCGGCGGTTTACTTAATATTTATGCAGGAGTACGGTCACTTTTCCGATGGATAGAATCGGAGGAGATAATGCCGGAGGGATGGAAAAACCCCATTGTTAAAACCAGACCTCCTAAAGTACCTTTTTCACCTCTCGAACCCGCCAAACTAGATGATATTGCAAAGCTGATTGAAGTCTCTAAAAGGAGGGATGCAGCGATTTTCTATGTCCTCCTTGACTGTGGCTGCCGCTCAAAAGAGCTTCTCCAAATGAATATACTGGACCTAAATATTTTAAGTGGAGAAATCCTGATACGAAAATCAAAAAATGGAAAATCCCGCATTGTTTATATTGGTAGTCGAACAAGAAAAGCTGTCCGGAGTTACTTGAAAGGACGGACAGATACCAATGATGCCTTGTGGATTACGCAAACCGGAGATAGGCTTCAATATTTTGGTCTTAGAGAGATATTACTTCGGATGGCTAAAAAAGCCCATATTTCACCTCCCCCAACTCTGCACTCGTTTAGACGAGCATTTGCCATCAACATGTTACGAGCAGGGGTAGATGTGTTCAGCCTTCAGAAGCTGATGGGGCACGCTGACTTGCAGGTGTTACGTAGGTATCTTGCTCAGACTACTGAAGATATTGCTCAGGCACACAGGATCGGAAGCCCTGTGGATAATAATAAGCTCTAATAGTTACACGTCTATTAACTTACAATTTGCTTATAACGCTCAATTATTTCTGAAGATAACTTTGATTAAATTTCTCTAGGCCTCAATCGCTTTACTCTGAACAATGATTATGATTACGGTTATCTAATCCCCGCGACAATGAAGAGTGTGGCACCGATTATAGTTCCAACCATGCCTGGTACTAATAATAAGTTCCAGGATAAAAAGAGATTTATAACTGGAAATGCTAGAAGGATGATACCAATACCTAACCAAACAACCTTTGGGAAATGTTTTTTCATCACTCTTGAAACTAATAATTCAACCCCGACAAGAATTACTGAAATCACTACTAAAATATTATGAGCCTGAAATTCTATTTGGTATTTTTCTATTGCTGCATTGGTCATTGATGTTGATAAATTTATTAAATCCAATACGGGTTGGTCACTATTAGTTTGCATTAAATTCCCTATTATTTTCATACTTATTACATTTTCAACTGTAGAATTAGAGTTCCATACAGGTGCAAACAATAATAATAAAAGCAGTACAGAGCTTACAATAAGCAGCAACATACGCTGCTTTGTTGCTTGTTCATTCATCCTATTTGAAAGGATATTTACTTCTTGTGATATAGCTGGTTTTGGGGGTGTAATTGGCGAAATATTTACTTCTTGAGTTATAGCTGGTTTTGAGGAAGTATTTGGTATTATTTCTTCTAGTGATGGCTCGCTTTGCGAGAGCCTCTCTAAAGCTTGTTTCGCTTTTTGGTTAACTGGATTTATTTTAAGTACGTTTTGCAAGCAAAGCTTCTTGTTCTCAATGTTATCAAAGCAAGCTGCCAACCATAACCATGCTGTTTCGTTTTTAGGGTTCTTTGTTACAAGGTCTTTCAAAATCGCCATTGCCCCATTTTTGTCACCCGTCTGTACCAAATCTATAGCCTTTTGAAGAAGTTCCTCGTCCATGATTCCTCCATTGGAAAAAGTATGTGACGCTATTTTAGATTTGCTATGATTAAAGTATATTATGGTTTGTATTAACATAATGGTTTTAAATTGCCCAACTAACAAAGGAACTGTAGTTTGGTGCTCAATAGCCCAAGTAAATATGAGAGGCTAATAATTTTTTAATTGTTCTCTTTACATCATTCAATTACGATTTCCTTCTAATGTTGTAATCAGTAAATAGAAGGGTTCTTATCAACGCAACACACTGAACCATTATCACCTAACTAATCTAAGCGTCTGCATCCCAATCTCGGTTAGTATCGTTGTAAGATACCCCACTAGGGCGATAGGTATCATTATAAATACCGCCGATTACTCCCGAAGGTGACTGGCCCCTACGGCGGTATTCAGCGGCTCTTTCTGCAGCAGAGTAACCTGAATGCGGAATATCCACCGTGTCAAGATTTTGGATCCCCCCACCATACGAAGGATAATGGGTTGTCTCAGTAGGTTGACCTTTCTTTCCCGTAATCTCTGCCCAAAATGCGTATATAGTACAGACAATCGCTATAGGGATTGTGATCAATAAACCTATACCACCCGTGAAAAATCCTACAAATAAACAAATAAACCAAATCCCGCCTAATTCTTTTGTCCATTCACCTTTTTCTGTTCGGGTGCTCATATAATCATCTCCATGTATTTCTGTTATCGTTTTCAGTATACAGAATAACGCCTTACAGCACAACGCACATAATCTATGTAATCTTACTAATCTACAATGCAGTAGTCATGCGACTAGATACAGGGTATCACACCCATAATACGAACATCGGAGATGAAAGACTGTACTTCTCGTATACAAGAACAACATGATGATGCTTTACCCTATAACGTCTTACGCTTTTGCGCCCGCAAATAGCGCAGTCCACCTGCATGCGCGTGTTAGACACCGTCCCTTTTTGTTGCGATCTTACGCCGACCAATTCGCCCAACCTCGTATGCGGAAAAGCGCTGTTCGATGGTTCGACCCACCATCGTTCCCTTCTCGACTTGCGTCCGAGCCCAAACACCGAGCTTCAAGATCAGTTCAAACTCTTCGGGGAGATAATCCCATCGGTAGTTGTTGCATGTGATGTGTGCAGGCAAGTAGTTGTCTATAGAATGTTCTCCACCAGCACTGTGAGCCATGACATGATCTGCGTTCCATGATCCTTGAATGTCGCCACCGCAGATATGACACTTACCGCCTGTCTTACTTAGGATGTCTGCCCGCTCAGCAGCAGTCAGGCGACGTAGGCGCGGGCGCCTGTTAGCATCTTTGACATGTCCACGAAGGCGTCTTAGGGCGATCAGTCGAGGACGCAATGGTTCGGTATCAGTACTGTATGGTCTCTTCACGGTTTACCCTTCTGTGTCTATCTACTATTTCTACGGACTCTTGCTATCATATAAATTCACGTTTTATCAAACCTAAGGAGGCAGGTTAACCAAATACTGTCTGCATATCAAACAAGACATCAATCTTTACCAAGCTTCGTTCATTTGTGTTTCGCTTGCTTCTTGCGCGGTAACGCAGCGACAATAACAACGATTATAGCTACTGGACCAAGCAGCGCTCCATAGAGTTGGAAAACCTGCTTCATCATATCTGGGAATAGGACAAAAAGAACCAACCCAATGATAAGAAGCAAGCCTAGATTTCTAAGAAAGCCTTTTAGAAATTCCATTTTCTACTACTGTTTATCCACACTAAGGTAGATCAATCCTTTCTTGGATTCAAGCCATTCTGAAAAGTATGTTTTACCAGTAGCTGGTATTCCTGCGATCAAAAGTAAAGGCATCGCCATAGATGTGTAAACAGATCAGTATTCCTTGCACTCGCAATAATCCATATCTCCGACCATAGCATCGAGAATATGTTGAATATCGTTCTTTTTCAAATAGAGTTTGACATCCGACAAATATTCTTCCCTCGTTTTCGATCCATCTATAGCGGCTAGGCCAGTTCCGTGAATTGCCTCCCACATGGTCATCAGAGCGTTCTCATTGCGAATGCGAGTATTGATTGCGTTAGTGTACACCTGGCGTGCAGTCTCATCTTCTATTTTCTCCTGATGGCACATCCTCATGAACATGGATTCTGTTTTCACGGCTATAAGGAAGGCTGAGGTCAATTTGTTCTTCATCAGAAACTGGGGCACGTTGGGGGCATCAGGTGGGGTGACGGCCAATATCCTCCAGAGCGCTTTTACCTGGTCTATAACAGCTGGCCGTTGTTCACCAGGTACATCCTTCAGTGCATCCTCCGTCAAGACCTTGTGAATGGGTATGATACGAAGATTTGTGTCGGCTGGAATGCGTTGCAGGAAAGTTACCAAGCCTGTACGCACTTTCTCGTCGGCAATGGGTAATTCCCCCTTCATGGTCATCCGTTGCAGCACCATCAGTGGCTCTCGAAAAAACGATTGCCTGTTGATTTCTTTTGCATGTTCGTAAGCCTGTTCATAGACTTTAGACTTCGGTTCAGCCTCAGGAGCAAGCCGCTCGGTTAATTCGTCCACGTTGAGATTTGCGACATCTCGTGCGGTTTTTATGTCGGACTGGCTGAGAATAGAGTTGATCACTTCAGGCTTGTTGCCAATCGCGGTAGCGACCAGATCGACAACGTGAAGTCTTTGCAGTGTCTCTGGTGGCAGTTTGTCTTTCAGCACCTCTGAGGCTGCCACCCAGTCGCCTTGGGCTGCCTTTAATTCTCGTGTTACAGCTTTCCGGTGTGCAGATTTGTCCAGGAAACTGTTCAAGATCTTGATTCGTGCTTCTATGTTGATGCTTTCAGCATTCATGGTTTGTTACCTCCAAAGCCGTTCTGCGTCTGATCATTATCTCTTTTTGCTCATCAATATACGCTGAGCATCAAATATTTCATCCCACTGAATAGGAATTTACCTTATTATCCAAATACATCAATGTATACCTCAACAGTGGAAGCTGCACATTCGAGAAGTATGTATAAAGGAGGAAGAGTATGTTGTAGCGGATTTCAGCAGGATGGAAAAGATTGAGCTTTTGACGCGTCATGAAAGGAAATATTCTGTGAAGTGAGAGATCGCCTGTATATCAGCGATGGCTTCTGGATTAGTATCAACAATGCAATAAAACGAGCTACGTGCCATCCCCACTTCTCTACATGCATCAACAACCGTCATACCACTATTCTTGTGCTGGATGACCTGGATCACTGCGTTTATTCTAGATGCTTTAGTAAGTGACTTCATGAGGGCATTGTATCACTTATGGCAGTAGAGTATTTTGAATATATACCAGGTAAAAACGACTTAGCTCAGCGGCGCGACGTCTTGTGCGTCCGTTGAAGTGCCTTGTTAGATAATCAATTGTCTCTCATTGCCTGTTTCGTGCCGATTGCCGACTCTTCCACCTTCCATGCATCCTCACACTGTACAGAACTCCCTTACAGTGACTTCAGTAAGCCGTTGAGATCAGCCATTTCGCGCAACCTCTTGAGTGTCTCCACTACGAATAGATTTACAATTACATCGTCATACTTCCGCTGCTCTGTTTCCCTTAGTTCTAGTATTGTTTTCAATACATCACCCGCCTTGGCTGGCTTGCCTATCAGAATCGGTCTACCTTTGCCTACCTGCTTCATCAGCTTTTCCTGCGCCTTCCAACACGCTCTCCAAACATCTGAATCGCCCCACAGCAGATTGAGTGTCTGATCGATCTTGTCCTGAAGTTTTAGATGAGAACGGAGTTTTGCCATCAAATCAATACGATCAGTCGACGCTGGTAGTGACCCAAGCCTGGGATCCCGCACCTTACGAAGTCCAATTGCGATACCAATAAGGCCTCGTTCGACCAGTTCCCGCGCAACTGCCTCGAGATTCGACAGTTTGCTGAGATCAAAAGTGTGCAGTTCAACGGTCCAGGTTTTATGGATAATGGATATTCCGTAGAAAGTGGTCTTTCCGTATACGACTAAACCGTTCAAATCCTCCTTGGATTGGTAGGTGAACTCCACTCTTGTGCCATCATTGTAATCGTTATTAGCTGCGAATCCATCGAATATCTTTTGAGCTTGGTTGGCCAACGTGGTAAGGTGGGTCGTATGGTCCAGATTTCCAGGCTTGATGGTCCTGACATCGCCCGAGGTCTTGGTATTGGCATCAAGATTCCTTTCCACTATGTTCGCGTACACCGGGACCTTAAGATTGCCAAGACGGTATGAATCGAAGACCTTAACGTTTCCTATGCTCAGGTCGTCATTTGGACCTCGAGTATCAATGACCCGAGATGGCAGTTGCTCGATAATGATCCATCGGAACGGATCGTCAGCAAGGCTTTGAAGTGCTGCCTCTGAGGGTGCTGGATCTTTAATGTACAGATGATCTGCGTCTTTGATGGCAGTGTCACACACTTGTGGTCCATCGCTAAGGGCTCTTGTATCGACATACGGGTAGCAGAGAATGGCTGGCTCGGCATCCACTTCCACAGATTGATAATAGTTATTGGTATCAAGCAGTCTGACCGCAACCTTGCAGCGAACGCGGGACAATTCAAGATTGATGGTGATACTACCCGTTCTCGCTTGGCATTGTTTGTTGGGTTTGGTTTTCGGCTCGTAGTTTGAGTAGAACACCGAGTCGTATGGCAAGTCAACGTCATTCACTTGAATGCAGAAATAGGGAATGAAGCTGCATTTCCAGGAAAACTGAAGATCATAATTGGCCTTGGTTGCAGACTTGATTGCGGTTTGTCCGCATTTGTCTATCCACACCTTTGTGCTGACTAGGGAGGCATAGCTCCTGTCAACATCGTCAAGAAAGAAACCGTGGACTTCATCACCCGGTGTGTTCTGTCGAATCCGTATCTTATTCCTGTTGCCACCCGTAAAGAAAGTAATCCTTATATCATCATTGTTTTCGTGATTCGGATCATAGATATAGATGGTTACATGGTAGTCCGCGCCACTGGGGGCTCCCTCTGTTGGGTTAACCGGCCTGACGGCATAGGCATAGGCGACTACCCGGTGATGATCTTTAACGAGCCAGGGTCTGATGGTGTTGGAATGGACGATGAGCGTGAGCGTGACTGGCTTAAATGCGTCGAGGTAACCCTTAACTGTTTGCCATTCTTTCTGGGTTCGGTCTCCGAGGCCATTCTTGCCGAGATCCGGACATAGTTGCCATTCATAGATTTTCTCAACTTTGGTTGGAGAAGTAGAACTAAATTGTACCGAACTGATCTCGTTATACAGTGGGTGCCCTTGGGGAGGTGCCTGTGTGCCCCTGTCAATGAGGATTCCTTCATAGAATCGCTGGAGAGCGGTCCAGCACATTCCTCCGCAATAGCCCATGGGCAGGGAGCAACCACTAAACTGTAACGAATATTTCCACGAGTTTCTAAACGGCCAACCATGGATGGATGGTCTAAAGTACGTCGTATTCATCTTCTCCTCCTCTTAATTGCTGTGAATGTTTGACAATTAGTTACCCAATGATCCTAACATTTATATGGAAATACAAATCTGATCAGACATTTCATAATACCCTCCTTTTGATTTGGGGGTTCCCCAAATCATTTGTCTATACAATACTATAGCACTTTTTAGAGTTGACTTCAATAGGTTAGGTAAAGTGATATTCCCCCCCAATTTTCATATTTTCATGCAAGAGATCAGCACTCCAAATGCAATTACAGTGGCAAATTGCTATCATCCTCTCATTTGAGATACTTGTGATGAAAAGGATTTCAACTATTTATCCCCTGCTCGTTTGAAAGCTGGTTATATAGAGAGGGTAAGAAATCCATAAGTGAACATAAGGGGGTATCAACAATTGAATAAGTTCCCCAAGTGTCGATGACCATATAAGGCATCGCTTGGACACCGGGGAACCAGCGCAAACCCCGTGCAGTCTTTCCCCGCACTCCCGCTCTTACAGAAAAGCGCTAATACCAAAAATATGGGCAATGACGTCCCCTGTTATATATCGTCTTTGAGATATGAACTGTACTTACTTATTTCACCGATAATTTGTCGATTGGTAATATATGAAGTAAGGGGTATGCCAAAAGTGAACGTAGGGGGTGATATAAGACAATTGAATATTTTTTCCTGGTGTCGATGACCCTACAGGGCATCACCCGGATGCCTGGGGAGCGGGGGTCAGACCACCATGCAGTCTGACCCTCGTGTCTTAAAGCATGGCCTATCAACCCGCCTAGGACTCTACGCTTAGAGTCTTAGGCGGGATTTTTTGTTTAAAGCCCCAGAAAGGAGCTATTGATGATCAAAGTACAAGTTCTAAAACAATGCGAGCACTGCAACGGCGAGGCTTACCTGCCTATGGGTGAAGCCGAGGACTTCCAGGGACATAAATATACACGTTATGTCCCCTGCCCAATGTGCGAAGGCAGCGGTAACGAGCCCAAGTGGATCGGTCTGGAAGACTTCGCTAAACTAATGCAACAGGCAGTTTGCCCACACGAGCACTCATCCTACCAAGGCAGTATGCGCTTCAGCGCAGGCGATGTGTGGGATGACATCCAGGAAGTCTGCGATGACTGTGGTGCATCCCTTGATAAACACTAAACCAATCTGCCCTATTCAAAAGAGCGCTTCCCTTTTGGCAGGGAGGCGCTCTTTTTTTGTCTCTAGAAAGGAGATATGCAATGGACGTCAATAATAATCACAATACGAAGGTCAATGATTTTCCCGAAGCACCCGCAAGCTGGAATACAAAATATGTTGATCCAAACGGATTCGAGTGCCAGATAACCCTGCGTGGCGAGACTGGATCGGATCTTTTGGAGAAAGCTGCCAACGCTATCAACTACCTTCTCAAGAATGGCTGCACACCCTATGTGTACTATCGAAATGGTTCACAGAAGACAGCAAACAAGGCTGAGGATGGCAAGAAAGAAGAGGTCAGGAGCGATGGAAAGGATAATCCTGCCTGGTGCCCGATCCATCAATGTGAGATGAAGCGTTGGGATAAGAATGGGAGTGTGTGGTATTCCCACAAAGCGGATGGCGATTGGTGCAGCGGCAAGTAGCCATCTAGCTCGGAAGATCCTTTACCCCACAACAACGAACAGTCTAAAAGGGGCAGCCCGAGAAATAGAGCTGCCCCTTTCGTTTTCACACAAGGAGACAACTAATATGAATGATTTTACTTTGACTGACGAACAATTATCTGTTATCCATCACCCGATTGGCAAGCATGCCCGTGTCCTGGCTGTAGCTGGATCAGGTAAGAGTTTCACGATGGCGTGTCGCATCCAGCATCTTGTTCAAGAGTGCCATATCGCACCACATTCCATTCGGGTACTGATGTTCAATCGCCTTGCACGGCAGCAGTTCCATTCCCACCTGGAGCGGACAGGTTTGCCTGGCACCATGCAGCCAGAAGTACACACTTTCCACAGCTTCAGCTTTCAAGTAATCAATACAATGGTGAGGATTGGTGTGTTGCCAGGATTGACCCAATTCTGGACAGGTGAGAAGGAAGAGTTAGTCTGGTTGACTGCGAAGCGTGCAATAGAAAGCCTGGAGCGTCAACATCAGATTCCTCCAAATTCCACCGAAGCAGAAGATGCTCTAAATGCTATTAGTTTGTGGAAAGGGGCATTGCTTCTACCTGAAAGGGCAGGATCCTGGTCGTCCCCCAACATGCAGCTCGTGTATGCCGAGTTCGAGAGGATGCGATTGGAGAAGTCTGCCCTGACCTTTGATGACTTCATTCCAATGGCTGTTGATATCCTGGAAACCAATGCAGATGCGAGAAAGCACTGGTGTGGACCAGTCGAGTATTTGATCGTGGACGAGTATCAAGATGTCAACTTTGGTCAGCAACGCTTGCTTGAGCTTCTCACAGATGGCAAGGCAGATGTCATGGCTGTCGGTGACGACGACCAGTGCATCTACGAATGGCGTGGTGCCAGACCGAACTACATCGTCCATGACTTTGAGAAGGTCTTCAATCACAAACCCCATTCGATGTACCAGCTTTCACATTCCTTCCGCTTTGGTCCAACCATCGCTCATTCAGCAACTTTGCTGATACACCAGAACACCAGTCGTGTGAATAAGGATGTAATCGCCTATCAGAAGGACAAGTCAGGCTTCATTCAGGTCTATCACGGTGGATATGCCTCGAACAAAGCCCTGATGGAGCAAGTAGAAGCCCTGATCAAAGCAGATGACATCTTGCCTCAAGAGATTGCAGTTCTATCCAGACTTTATGCGCAGATGGATCATCTTGAAGCTGAGTTCCTCAATCGGCATATGCCCTATCGAGTAGAGGGCCATGAACCGTTCTTCAAGCGCTCAGAGATCAAGACCTTGCTGGATTACATCCGCTTGGGTAAAGATTTCCACGAGACGATGAATGACCAGATCACCAAACTCTTCCTGACCTTAGCCAATAAACCGAATCGCATGCTTTCTCGTGCAGTGTTGGAGCGCCTGGTATATGAGAGTCGATATTTACAGCTGTCCTTGGATCGCTTGCTTCACAACATCCTATATGTTTACACAAACAACCTCAGTAGGTGGCAGCAGGACAAACTTGAGGAGGTGTGGCAGTTACTCACACTCATCCACTCAGGGATAGTTGCAGATGAAAGCGCACACGTTTTACTACAAGACCTGGTTGAGCAGACTAGCTACCTGGACTCTTTCCAGAACTACTATGGGGATGGTGAGCATGCCGATGGCAAAATCATGGTTGTGCAGAACTTCCTGGAATATGTCGGACATACCCGCCTTACCTCACTAAGTCTGCTCGATCATATAGCCCGCCTGGATACTACCCAAGGTGCACCGATTGAAAAGCAAGTAGTCTTCACCACCATCTTCCGTACGAAAGGCTTGGAGTTTGATTATGTGTTCCTGCCTGAGACTAATGAGGGCGTCCTACCTTATCTCAAAGGTGCATCCATAGACATCTACGATACTCAAAAGCGCTTTCTGGAAGATCCTTTGAGTGACAAGCTTGAGAGCGAACGGCGCTTGTTCTATGTCGCCATCACCAGGGCACGCAAGGGAGTATTTATTGGAACTGGCAATCACCCATCCAGGTTCATATCGGAAATCCAACTTGAGGAGGTGTGTTTATAACATTTCAGTATCCGTAATCTTATTTTTGAAACCCCAACCTATCAATCACAAATAAAAAGGAGAATATATCATGAACCAAACTACACCATCCGTGGAGGCTATCAATGCTGCCTTCGGTAAATTCAATAATTCCCTGTCACCTGAACTGAAGCAGCGCATGAATGGTCGTCTGGAGCGTGGCCTCGAGCTCGCCCTTTCAGGTGGAGTGACCCGCTACGAGTATCCTGAACGATCTGGGTGGATGCGCCGGTATAAAGTCAACAGTTCCGACCCCACCAGGCCTCCCTATCAAGTCGATCTAGTGGCTCGCACCTGCACCTGCCCGGATTACTCTAAAGGCCATTTCTGTAAGCACCGGGTAGCTGCCCAAGTGTTCGAGCTGGCTTTGGGTAAAGTCCAACCTCAAGACCCTCAATCCATTCAATCAGAAAAAGTCAAACCGATCCAATCTCAGATAGCCCAACATACTCCACCCCCGGTTGAAGAAATCAACGCCAACGAGGCGATCATCTGGGCTTGTGTGCACCTGGATGGGAAGACGATCGGGGTCGAAGTCCTGGGACTTGAAGGTGACCTGGTGCGTATCCAGGCTTTACCAGCCATCACAGATGTCGGCAAGCTCGAGCCGCAGTTCCCCTTCCCCAGCGGGAACTGCACCCAGCTCGTACAGGCTGCGGAGCTGTTTCACGTCAATATCTACCGTAATGTGTAGACCCTACACCACGAATAGGCGGTTTGCCATCTGGCAGGCCGCCCTTTTTGTTTTAAGGAGACCAACAATGAACAATTACGAATCCACCAATCCATTCCCCAGTGTACCAGCCGAACTATCTCAGCTTGTGCTATCTGGTTTTGATGATCCACCCGTCAAGCACTCAAGAACACGACCCAAGCGTTTAGTTGCCGAGACGCTGGCGAAGTTACATCAGTTACACGACGAGCTGAACGCCCAACTCTATTCGCGTCCCCTCCGAGCGTCCGGTGATTCATTCACCCCAGGACGCATACGACATCCTGCGCTGTTTCATGAGCGTGCTGGACCATGAAGAGCTATGGGTAATCAACCTGGACATCCGTCACCGGGTGATGAACCTGGTGAAACTTTACCAGGGTTCGGTCAATAGCAGCCAAATCCGCGTGGCAGAGGTCTTCCGCTTGGCAATCGCCGATAATTCTCCTGCCATTCTTCTAGCACATAACCATCCATCCAATGACCCTGCTCCCAGTCCGGATGATGTGTCCGTGACACATTCCATCGTCCAGGCAGGCAAGCTGCTCGACATTGAGGTGCTCGATCACCTGGTCATCTGCCTGGATAAATATGTCTCTCTCAAAGAGCGCGGTTTAGGCTTTTAGTCTCCCGCTCATTCACCTAACCCACCTATTCAAAAAAAGAAAGGAAGTAGTCATGAACGAATCAAATACCATCATTTTGCGCGCCTGGAGCTCTGAGACAGGCCATAACGAGCCGACGGGCGAGACCATCGATATTTATAACCTGGCTAAATCCCTCACCATTGAGAACCTGGCTGCCCTGCTGGATGATTTTCTTAACCTGGGCGGGAAGGGTTTCCGTGAAGGCAAGGAAATTGGTTTACAGCTACGTTTCACCCACCGCACCCTGCAGCGTCTGGCTGTGTGCTTTGCATTCGGCTTGATCGCAGGTCTCTCTGAGCAGGAGTACACCGACCCTCGTAACGAGACCGCCATCCAGACCGCCAAGAAGGTCGCCCAAATGTTAGAGAAGGGCGATCTTCCCTTAGGTCCCTATTTATAAATGTGCAATTTCCGTGACGGAAAGACGCAGGACAGAATCTGCGTCTTCACTTTTTAAAGGATGTAAAAATGGACACACCAATACAATCAAATAATACTTCTTCAGACCTGAAAGCCAGGATCACCGAGCGCATCCAAGAATTGGCACAAGCAACCGATGCAGCTTGTGTCAGCCAGGAAATGCAGCACTATCTGGATATGTGCGCTAGCTTTCACCAGTACAGCCCTTGCAACGTCTGGCTCATCCTGATGTCGCAGCCCAACGCTTCTTATGTGGCAGGCTTCAAGAAATGGCAGAGTATGGGACGGTATGTATGTAAAGGGGAGCATGGCATTCCGATACTGGCACCGATCATTACAACGATGATCAATAAAACGGGTGAAGAGGAACAACGCCTGGTGGGTTTCAAGATCGTTTATGTCTACGATGTCAGCCAGACGGCGGGTGAACCCCTACCCAAGCCACCGGACTGGAAGAGTCCGGAAAAGAATGCTGAGCTCCAGGAGAGATTGATGCATTTCGCTCAAAGCAAGGGCATCCAGGTTCAGATCAAGAGCATCGGGAGAGATATTCAGGGCGTCTCCTTGGGTGGTAAGGTCATCCTGGACCCACAGGCAGGCACTAAGACCCTCATTCATGAAATTGCTCACGAGATGCTCCACCATGTGGAGAATGTCCTCAGCAACAGCACAATCCGTGAACTTGAGGCCGAGAGCGTGGCTTATGTGGTTGCCAAACACTTTGGGTTGGATGGATTATCTAGCCCGAACTACAATGCCCTGCATGGAGCAACTTCAGACCTCATTATGCAGCACCTGGAGCGCATCCGCAATACGGCGGCAGAGATCATCAACGCTATTGAATAAGGCTAGTATGTTTGTTGACCTAAATGATAATTGAGTGAGTCGCTGTATGAGCTCCTTAGTCTATAGATCCTTCATAAGAAATCAATAACAACATTTATCGTACGGTGCTTTATCAAGTCATTTATTTAATTATTGGATTAGTGAGTCGTTTTATTTATACCAAACTTAACGCATCATTAGGGAGTTGGAGGCGGAAAGTGTAGCTTATGTAGTTGCCAAACATTTTGGAATGAATGGGTTATCCAGTCCGATTACAACGCCCTACATGGAGCTACAGCTGAAATGATAACGGATCATCTCGAACGCATCCGCACTACAGCTGCACAAATTATCGTTGCGGTTGAAACAAAGATATAAATTATGTTTGGGGGAGAGAAGAATTCTCCGCCTCTAAATTGGCATTATCTTTTGATATATCATATAATAACATTAGGTTTTCCCATCGTTTGCTCTATCACTATTATAGCCTAAGCGTAATCGGATGTGTTAGCGACATAATCTAAAAAAGAACGCACGGTTCTCGCAAGAGGGTGGGCTGTTTATATTGGCTTATAGAGTATTCTCGTGTGGAATACAAAAACAGGAGCAATATTTTGGCTAAAGAATCATCCAAGAAACAAATCAAATGGTGCCAACCTGGGCTTTGAAGCCGAATTATTCGCCGCAGCTGATAAGATGCGCGGCCACCTAGACGCAGCCGAATACAAGAATGTTGTCCTAGGTCTAATTTTCCTGAAGTACATCTCGGATTCCTTTGAGAAACTACATGCCCAACTACAATCTCAGGTTAGCCAAGGCGCAGACCCCGAGGATCGTGACGAATACATCGCTGAGCGCGTCTTTTGGGTGCCCAGGGAAGCCCGCTGGTCTTTCTTACGCTCCAACGCCAAGCTACCTACGATTGGCAACTTGATCGACGAAGCCATGCTAGCAATCGAACGAGATAACCCGTCGCTAAGGAGCGTACTGCCGGGCAATTATGGGCGTGCCACTTTAGATAAGCAACGCTTGGGTGGGCTAGTGGACCTCATTAGCGGGATAAACTTTGTGGACGAGGAAAGTCGCAAACAAGATATTCTCGGGCGCGTATATGAGTATTTTCTATCGCAGTTCGCTAGTCTAGAGGGCAAAAAGGGTGGCGAGTTTTATACGCCTCGCTCTGTGGTACGTGTGCTAGTCGAGATGCTTTCCCCATACAAAGGGCGGGTGTTTGACCCATGCTGTGGCTCCGGCGGTATGTTTGTGCAATCTGAGAAGTTTGTCGAGGCTCATGGGGGGCGTATTGGTGACCTAAGCGTGTATGGGCAAGAATCCAACCCAAACACCTGGAAACTAGCCAAGATGAATCTTGGTATCCGCGGCATCGAGGGTGACTTGGGCAAAGAACCCTCCGATTCGTTCACTCGTGACTCTGCATCCAGATCTCAAAGCTGATTTCATCCTCGCTAATCCACCCTTCAACATGAGCGACTGGGCTGGTGACACCTTGCGTGAGGATAAGCGTTGGAAATATGGTGCGCCTCCAACTGGTAATGCTAACTTCGCCTGGGTACAACACTTCATTCACCACCTTTCTCCCAATGGAATGGCAGGCTTTGTGTTGTCTAACGGTAGTATGTCCAGTAACACTTCCGGCGAGGGTGATATCCGCAAAGCCATCATCGAAGCTGATCTGGTGGACTGCATGGTCGCCCTGCCTGGACAGTTGTTTTACAGCACCCAGATTCCTGTGTGCTTATGGTTTCTGACCCGTAATAAGGCAAGTCATAGAGGAAGCCGTGACCATCATGGTGAAACATTGTTCATCGATGCTCGCAAATTGGGTAATCTGGTAGACCGTGTTCATCGTGACCTCAGAATAGAAGATATTTCAATTATTGCTAATACTTACCATACCTGGCGTAGAGATACTGGTATGCTTTCGGGGTTATCATTTAATACAACTAAAGAATCAAAATATGAGGATATTCCTGGTTTTTGCAAATCCTCCACATTAAAGGATATTCGCCAACAAGGATATATAATAACCCCGGGCCGATATGTAGGTACAGAAGAAGAACAGAAACAAGAAGAATCATTTGAGCAGAAAATAAAACGTGTGACACTTATCTTAAAAGATCAATTTATTGAAGATGATAGATTAAAAAAGAAAATTACACTAGGCTTAGACGATATTACACAGACAATGTTGCAGCATTGGTTTGTTGATTATCGAGAGGCACAGGATTGGAAGATCAGTTCATTAGCAGAATTATTCCCAAACGATAAAGAGTGTGTGTTGACAGGACCATTTGGCAGTAATTTGCATTCATATGATTATCGTCCTGAAGGAACTCCAATCCTACTTGTGAAGAATATCATGTATGGGAAAATTATTGAAAAAGATTTACCCCTTGTTGGAAATCATAAATTGCCAGAAGTACTTCGATATCGATTGAAGACGGGTGATATTGTCTTTACAAGGGTGGGAGCTGTAGGCAGATCAGTATATATTCATCCACGGTACGAAGGATGGTTGATATCTGGCCAAACCCTACGAGTAAGGATCTCTGATAGAAATATAATAAATCCCCGCTATTTAGCTCAGGTATATTTAAAATCCTCTTTTATTAGCATGGTTGAAAGCTATGCTCTTGGAACAACTCGTCCATCCCTAAATACCAGTATTTTATTATCATTTAAATTTGTCGTGCCACCAATTGAAATCCAAGATAAGTTTGCTGAAATTGCATTATCGTTTGACGACAAAATATTAAATAATGATACAGAAAATCGTATATTGACTAATCTACGTGATACATTGTTACCGCGCATGATGCGTGGTGAGATAACGGTTCAGAAAGTTGAGAAATAAATATGAAAGAATTATTTTTATTAGGAGCAGGAGCGTCAGTCGAAGCTGGAATCCCGGATACATATAAAATGACGGAATTAATGCTTGATAAATTTAAAGATAATCGCCGTGATCGCCGGATTTTTAATGTACTACAGTTTGTCGTTGGAGGTTTATTATTCCAAAGAGGAATTCATCGTGAAAACCCTTATGGGGGTGTAAGCATAGAGGATTTATTTAACTCAGTAATAATGCTCGCTGATAGACAAAACTCTGAAATCGGACCATTTATTAGTTCTTGGCACCCACAAATAGTTGGATTAGAAAGTGGAGAATTGACTGGAAGAAATGCTCGTGAGCTTTTAGGTAGTATCTTCGCACCAATTGTAAAATATGTACAAGATATTACGAACGCCCCACCAAATAAGAGAGCCCCAAAAATTGACACTTTTTATCTAGGTTCGGATTTTGAGTATAAATTCACGAATGCGGTACGTCAAGTAATGACAGGAAGTGAAGGAAAATTATTTACTATTACAGCTGAATCTATGATCCAAAAGTTAGTTGATATGGTCTGGATAAATGATGTAAATAAAGTATCTTATCTAGCTCCACTAATTAATCATGCTAATGAATATGGCTCATTTTTCGCAACACTTAATTATGATAATGTTATTGAATTGCTTGGTTCAAATTTAGGCATTGAAATAGATACTGGTTTTTTCTCTTGGTCAAAGTCGGGTGATTTTTTATTTTCCGAACATAAAATTCCATTACTAAAGTTACATGGATCGATAGATTGGGCATTATCTGATGGGCAGACTTCAAAGGAAAAACCATTACCTTATCAAATAATTCAAAAAATCGCTACTGGTACTGAGGAAAAACGTAACTATCATCCCGCTGTTATTTTTGGGGGAAAAAACAAGTTGACTGCTAAGGGTCCCTTTTTAAGTCTATTACGAGCGTTTGACAATTGTTTATCGAGATCTGAAAAATTATGGGTGATCGGTTATTCTTTTCGTGATGAGCATGTAAACGAATTCATTATAAATTGGTTCAATGCGGATTCGAATCGGCACATAAAGATTGTAAATTATAAGCCAGAAACAATGAATCAAACATTTATTCGGAATCTAAACAAAAGTCCTACTGATCGATATGAGATTGTTATTGAAAAAACATCAAATGCTGTAAAAGAATTGTCCTGATATCGTGATAATAATGCCCTTCATTGAAGCTAGTATTGAACAAGCAACCATTGATTGGTTTGATAGTCTCGATTATCAACTTGCCTTCGGTCCAGACCTGGCTATAGATGGTCGTAAACCCGAACGTAAGAATTACCAGGATGTAATACTTCCCGGTCGTCTTCAAGAATCCCTTCGCCACATTAACCCCAATCTCCCCGATCCAGTCCTTCAAGAAGCTTTCACCCAGCTCACCCATCCCTCCCAACCCTCCCTTCTGCGTAACAATCATTCTTTCCACCGTATGCTCGTCGAGGGTATCCCCGTCGATTACCATGCCAAAGATGGTCGCCTGGTCAGTAGCTCACGTGCAGGTGCTGGATTATGAAGACCTGGATAACAACGACTGGTTGGTGGTCAACCAGTACACCATCGAAGCTTCCTACCACAACAACACGGTCAACCGTCGGCCGGATGTGGTCATTTTCATCAATGGTCTCCCATTGGTGGTGATCGAGCTCAAGAATCCAGTAGATGAAAACGCTACCATTTGGTCCGCTTACAATCAGCTGCAAACCTACAAAGAGCAGATTCCAAACCTGTTTATCTAAAACGAAGTTCTGATCATCTCCGATGGTCTGAACGCCCGTATTGGCTCGCTGACCGCCGGAAAAGAGTGGTTCCTTCCCTGGAAAACCATCGAGGGTGAGACAATCGCGCTTACTTCAGTGACACAGCTTGAAGTGCTCCTGCGCGGTGTGTTTGAGAAGCGCCGTTTTCTGGATTTGATCCGTTACTTTATCGTCTTTGAACAAGACAGGGGTACCCCAACGACTAAAAAGATCGCTGGCTACCATCAGTTTCATGCCGTGAATGTTGCCGTTGAGGAGACCATACGCGCTTCCCAAACCAGGCTTCAACTAGGTGATTTACACGGTCGTTATACCACCAATAAAATGCTAGATGGTGAACCTGGCGATCACCGTATCGGGGTAGTCTGGCATACCCAAGGCGCAGGTAAGAGCCTGACCATGGCATTTTATACAAGCCGCATCGTACTCCATCCTGCAATGAAAAACCCCACTATTGTGGTGATCACCGACCGCAACGATCTCGACGGACAATTGTTTGGCACATTCTCACGTTGTGCTGAAATATTGCGCCAAATACCGGAACAAGCTGAAAGTCGTGAGGATCTGATAGATAAGTTGCACGGTCGGGCATCAGGTGGAGTCATCTTCACTACAATACAGAAATTCCTCCCTACAACTGAGTCAGGCGGATCGCTATCCGACAGGGATAACATCGTTGTCATAGCCGATGAAGCCCACCGCAGCCAGTATGATTTTATAGATGGATATGCTCGCTATATGCACGATGCTCTACCTAATGCTTCTTTCATTGGGTTTACTGGTACTCCGATCGAGCTGAGCGACAAAAATACACGTGCTGTGTTTGGTAATTACATTAGCATCTACGATATCCAACAAGCAGTGGAAGATGGTGCTACAGTCAAGATATATTACGAAGGTCGGCTTGCCAAGCTTGAGCTGAACGAAAAAGAGCGTCCACATATCGACAGTGAGTTTGACGAAGTTACAGAGGGTGAAGAGATCGAGAAGAAGGAAAAATATAAGACGAAATGGTCTGCCCTTGAAGCCATTGTTGGCTCAGAGAAGCGTGTTCATCTGATCGCCCAGGATTTCATAAATCACTTCGAACAACGCCTTGAAGCCATGGATGGCAAGGCCATGATCGTCTGTATGAGCCGTCGTATCTGTGTTGATTTCTATAACGCCATTATTACCTTACGCCCCGAATGGCATTCAGAGGATGATAAAAAAGGTGTGATCAAAATTGTTATGACAGGCTCAGCTAGTGACCCTCTAAGCTGGCAAAACCATATTCGCAATAAGGAACGCAGATATGATCTGGCTGACCGTTATAAAGATCCAAGTAATCCTTTCAAAATTGTCATCGTGCGTGACATGTGGCTGACCGGATTTGACG
Source organism: uncultured Chloroflexia bacterium (assembly GCA_963725685.1). Lineage (GTDB taxonomy): Bacteria > Chloroflexota > Anaerolineae > Anaerolineales > UBA4823 > FEB-25. The sequence continues at coordinate 879,447 of CAVRYZ010000005.1, read as the reverse complement.
TGCCACCATTACACACAATGTATATTGATAAACCCATGCAAGGGCATGGGCTGATGCAAGCTATCGCACGTGTGAACCGGGTCTACAAAGATAAACCTGGCGGACTGATTGTAGATTACCTAGGGCTTGCCTATCATCTACAAAAAGCTCTGGCTGCCTACACCGAGAGTGGTCATCCCGCTGACACTGCAATTGACCAGAATGTGGCCGTAGCTGAGATGCTGGAACGGTTCGAGATTTGCCTTGGCTTAATGCATGGCTTCGATTGGTCTAAATTCAAAACTGGCACACCGCAAGAAAAGCTTGGGGTTTTACCGCTTGCTCAAGAGTTTATCCTGGCACAGGAAGATGGTAAGAATCGCCTGTTGAAAGCGGTCAATGAATTATCTCTGGCTTTTGCGTTAGCAGTACCAGATTTGCGCGCCCTGGCAATACGCGATGATTTAGCTTTCTTCCAAGCAGTACGAGCAGCACTGGTCAAGTCAACGGTTGAAGGTGAACGTTATGTAGAGGATATTGATCATGCTATCCGTCAAATCCTATCGCGGGCGGTGATTACCGATCAGGTGATAGACATATTTGCCGCCGCAGGTTTGAAGAAGCCTGAAATCTCAATACTTTCCGATGCATTCCTGGCAGAAGTAAAGGGAATGCCACAAAAGAATTTAGCGATTGAATTGCTACGTAAATTGCTCAATGATGAACTAAAAAGTCGCATGCGCAAGAACCTCGTTCAATCACGCTCCTTTACGGAGATGCTCGAACATACGATCCGGTTGTATCAGAACCGAACTCTGGAATCAGCGGAAGTTATCGCTGAGTTGATCAAGTTAGCACAAGAGATGCGAGAAGCGCAGAAACGTGGTCAAAAGCTTCAACTTACCGATGATGAAATTGCTTTCTATGATGCACTGGAAGTCAACGACAGCGCTGTCAAGGTTCTTGGAGACGAATCCCTAAAAGAAATTGCCGCGTGAGCTTACCGAGATGGTACGTAACAATGTTACCATCGACTGGACCGTGAAAGAATCCGTCAGGGCAAAACTGCGAATAATGGTGAAGCGTATTCTCCGAAAACATGGTTATCCACCTGATAAACAGGAAAAGGCTACAAAGACTGTACTTGAGCAGGCTGAACTGATTGCCACTGATTGGGCAATTTGATATATCAGCTGTGGTTCTTAGGGATAGCCACGAAACTTATAACTAATTTACCTCGATATTATGTGTTCTAATCGATATTATGACAGTATCACGAACCAGTTACCAGATCCTTATAAATGATGGATGGTTGAGATATGGAAAAAAAGGATTTCCTAGCTATCTGCATTGCTGACACAATCGAATATAGAAGTGAAAATTGGAACTATTTCAATGATAACAAAAGCTTTGATTGCTATATAAGTAAATTTATCAAAGAAGCACCTGAATACTTTGGCCCAAGCGCAGAGGAATTAGCTGAAATATGGAAAAAGTTTCATAATGATAGAAAATTATTAGTTACCGAGATAGATAAATGTACACGAAACAATTTCCATTTAGGATTCGAGTGGTTTGGAACAGTTGGTGAGCTATTGGTTGGGAAACATGAAAAATGCAATGATCTTCGTGTGCAATTTTTGATAGAACAACACAAACTAGCGCCTGGTAGCTGGAACCGTGAAGCAGCACCAGTTCCAGATTCAAAATTAGATGAGTTTCTAAATTTTCTTGATAAAATCAAGCGTGAAATTCTCCCAAACAATTCTGGTTTTTATATTATTAGAAGAATTGATAACACTTATAGGATTTTCAATGGAGATGAAGAAGTAAAGACACCTGACGGGAATCCATTTGATACAAAGAGTCAAGATTTAGCTCAACTCGTCTGCGACGACATAAATCATTATGGACCTGACCCTGTATGGACGACCCCCTCTTACGTAAGTTTACATGCTGGATATTGCGATTTTATTCGCAAGACAGGAAGATCAGGAATTATTTATTCTGCGGAATTATGCTATCAACCAAAATTTGATATTGCCCTTGCCAAAATTAAATCATACAAATATCGGTCTAGCTTCACCTCTACAGAGTTAACAGAAAAATCTAATAGTGAAGATAATCCGATCTCATACTTTGGCGCACCACCCCGAAAGAGAAAGATTTTACAATGGCTTGAAACATTATCAGACAGGGCATTAATTTCCGTTGACGCGATTTGTACCAACTATGTATCCGTTTTATGTGGCTATCGCTTATTAACTGGTGTTGAGGATCGTTCTATTGATCAAATAGTTCAGGGTCTCTTCCGTTACAAAGATCAATTCAGTTTTGACCATTATTGTAGACTGAAGTTATCATCGGAAAATGAAGTGAAGGAGTTTTTCATCAAAGCTAAGAACTATGCTTCATTTCCTGATGACTAAGAAGTATTCGTGAGGAATCTATGCCTATCGCCCGATTAGAGAAACTTGATCTGCGTGAACTATGGAAACACGAAGCACATGGGTTCACAAAATGGTTGGCAGAGAACCTTGATTTTATCAGCGATGCCATTGGTGTCGACCTAAGTCTAGTGGAACGTGAAGCATCGGCTGGACCTTTCTCAGTCGACATCCTTGCTGAGGATAATCAAGGGCATCCAGTGATCATTGAAAATCAGCTGGAACAAACGGATCACGATCATCTGGGTAAGTTGATCACTTATATGAGTAACTTAGATGCAAAAATAGCTATCTGGATTAGTAGAAGCCCAAGGCTGGAGCACGAAAAAGCGGTACATTGGCTCAACGAAACGTTACCAGCTGACACAGCTTTTTACCTGTTGAAAGTAGAAGCATTCAAGATTGGTAACTCTGATCCGGCTCCACTTCTGACTATCGTTGCAGGACCAAGTTTTGAAAGCAAACAGGTCGGTGGTCAGAAGAAAGAGCTTGCTGAACGTCATCTTCTACGGTTGGAATTCTGGACGCAGCTTCTTGATCGTGCGAAAGGTAAAACTAGTTTGTTTGAGAGGATTTCACCTGGTACAGAGAATTGGATTAGTGCAGGAGCAGGCAAGAGCGGATTATCTTACGCCTTTGTGATCCGTATGCAAGATGCTCATGTTGAACTCTATATATCTCGCGAGAAACCTGAGGAGAACAAGAAAATATTTGATGCTTTGCACCTACAAAAACTTGAGGCTGAGGAAAAATTTGGTTCCATCCTGGAATGGCAACGACTAGATAATCGGCAAGCCTGTCGGATTCGTTACTTGATTGAAGGGATAGGTTTAGCAGAACGAGATAATTGGCCTCAACTTCAGGAACAATTGATAGATGCAATGATCAGGTTACAAAAGGCGTTACAACCATCGATCCAAAACATAAACATACACGATAAGTAGTTATTTCGATAGAAAAATGGACATCGCCACCCCGCTCTCCTAAACCTGAAACAATACTTCTGTGGAAACGCAAACTAAGTACCAAAGAAAGAGTCTCTATAATAGTTCCCTGACACGTGTCTATCCATTCTTTGGTCGCCTGATTGAACAAGATCCATCCGGACTTTCCTGGCTTCCGAGGATATTACAACTCACTATCGAATCTATTCCACAAGCGGTTCCACTTCCAGAACACCTCGGCTCACTCCTGGCTGCGGTAGTCAAAAAACGTACCATCAGCGGTAATGCATTGAAATATCATGGCGTCGAAACCATCGATCTGCCTGGCTGTTTTGAAAAATCCATCCCACCCTCCTATCGCTTTCTCAAATGGTTGATCGAACATCCCAAGTATCTGACTTGGCCAAATAACGGCAAAACCCATTTCAGTGGTAAGACACAAACTAAACGAGAAGAACTCCTTGGCTGGCACGGAGTTGAAAAACAATCTGCTGCACAAAGTGAAGCATTAGCCGGTTTAGAGTGGAATGGGGCTGAGCGTGCTCATGGGAAGTGGTGGTCGTTTGAGGGGGATACTAGTGTCGATTGCTTTCTCGAAACAGAGAACTTTATCTTACTGATAGAAGGTAAACGCACCGAACCCCTATCCACTTCTGTCAACTGGTATCCAGGTCGCAATCAATTGGTGCGCAATCTGGAAGTAGCCCAGGAATTGACTGAACGGAAACGGTTCGCCGTTCTTGTGATTGCAGAGGAAATCATCGGATCGCTATCGCAAGAGGTTATTATTACCAGCCTGCCTCACTTCTCGCCTGGTGAAAGGCAAGCCTTGTTGCAACATTATCTTGGTTGTTTGACCTGGCAGCAGGTTTGCAATACCGTCAACATCCCTTATGAAAGCCTACCAAACACTGTTCCCGATTGGATTGCGAGTTTATGAATAATAAGTGCGAGCTTGGATGGCGTAGATCCCAGTGACAATCAGTATGCTAAGACATTCTTCGATTGGCTGTTTGACCGCTATTTGCGATGGGCAGTAAACATAGCGGGATGAGATTCGATTTTCCGCACATTATGCTCTTGTCTTCTATTAAGGACGAACCCTTATAGCTGTCTACACTAATAATAATGACAAATCCAATCTTATCTCAACCAATAAAAAAATTCATCGCTGACCGCTACAAAGTCATCAAAACTTTATCAGGTGGAATGGGCTTGATTTACCTTTGCCTGGATACACAGCAAAATGATTTTCCAGTTGCATTAAAAACTTTCAAACCTGAATATTTACCTGATCAAAATACTCGCGAGCGTTTCTTACGGGAGGCTTCAGTATGGGTTGAAATCGGTTGGCATCCTAATATTGTCCAGGCATATCGCACTGAATATGTAACCTCTACGCATGAAATCTATATACTTCTTGAGATGCTGCCTCCCTTACCTGGAAAAAATGACCCATCTTTACGTACCTTAATGATCCCAGGAGTAGGCATAAAAGTTGAGAAAACACTAAAGATAGCCCTTGATACAACGCGAGGGATGAAATATGCTACAACAAAGGTTCCAGGATTAATACATCGCGATTTAAAACCAGAAAACATTCTGATTGGCCCTGATGGAAGTGCCCGTATTACCGACTTTGGAATCATAGCTGTTCTACCGAATGAATATAATAATCAAGCTGCCATATTCCAACAGGCTACACATATTACTCTTGGGCCTGTTGGAACTCCTTTATACATGAGTCCCGAGCAATGGTTAAACAAGTCGGTTACTCAGAGCTCAGATATTTATTCATTTGGATGCGTCACTCTTGAAATGTTGACGGGGAATTATACGATTCTAGGTAGAAATCCCCAATCTATTGTTGAAATGCACATAAAGGGAGATGCAATAAGACGACTTGGCGAGTCACATCTACCCAGCGCCATGACCACATTCTTATCAATGTGCCTGCAGCCTGATCCATTGCGCCGATTCCAAACCTGGGAACTTGTTGAAAAAGAACTTGCCACACTTTATGATGTACTCTTGCACAAGAAAGTCGAGCCAGAAAATATAAATGTTGATGTTAGCTTACGTAATCAGTTGCAAAAAGGTGAATCGGTATTAGCAATAGGAGAAGCATATCTAGATATAAGCGAAACTGAAGCGGCGATCAAATGCTTCGAGCAAGCTAAATCTATTGGAAAATCGCAAAATTACCTTGAATTATCTGCTTCAGCAGAGGCGAACATTGGTATAGCTTGCTTTAATTTAGGTCAATATATTAATGCAATTTCCCATTATCAAAGTGCAATCGCTCAGCATATGGCAAGTGGGAATATTGAATACGCCATCTTGAATAATGGAAATATTGGCAACGCCTACTTTCAGTTAGGAGATTTTACCAGAGCTAAAGATAACATCGAGAAGGTACTCGAACATGCGAAAGATATTGGTGATGAGAGGATGTTTGCTTTTTGGTCGGGGAATTTAGCTAATGTCATCTCAAATCTAGGGAATGACAGGAAAGCATTAGAATATTATTCAGATGCCCTTGAAGTAGCTCGTAAATATGATGACCATTACAATGAGAGCAAAATGCTGGCAAGTATCGGAATTGCATATGATCGGCTTAACGAGATGCAGAAGTCGCAATCTGCCTTTGAACAAGCGCTCGTGTTAGCCCATCAACTCGGTGATCAACAAACAATAATGAGCGTATTCTTCGGTTTGAGCCATTTGTATACTAAACAAGGGAATGTTCAGAAATCGGTTGATACGCTTTTAAATGCACTGGATGTAGCAAAAAGGATAAATAACTTAGGAATGATTGCTCAAGCCCAAGGCGATCTAGGAATATCATATTCAATGGTGGGTAAGTATGATGATGCGATTAAGCATTTGATGGAAGCTTTACAAGTAGCAGAACAAATCCAAGCCAGGCAGGTGGAAGCAAGAGCACATTGGTCTCTTGGTTTTACCTACGAATTGAAAATGGATTTCAACAATGCAATAAAACACTTGCGAATAGCAGTAATTTTATTTAAAGAATTGAAATTACCTGAATATTCAATTGCCCAAGAACATCTCAATGAGTTACGTAAACACCTAGGATTATTGTAAAGGAAGAGTATATGACCAGCCAATATCAACTAATAAAACAATCTCTATTGGAGGGGCTGAAGCGTTGTAAATTCGATGTTAATCGACTTGAACCTATTCGACCAAAGGAAGGATTATTTACTGATTCAATGGAAGTGTCAACAGCAAATGGAAGTATACAATTTATTATTCATTCGATAAAAGAAACTCACAATAGATTCCATAAATATTCAAAGGAAGAACTTCTAGACGAAATTGACATAATGGCTGCAGATTATGGCTTTGTAGGTACCATGACCTTGATTCATGTTAATCTAAGTTTTAGGAAGGATGTATCAAAAAAAGTTCAGGAAGCTCGGGAAGCTCTGGCGATTCTTAGAAATCACAAGTACTATACATTAGCTTCGAGGGAGAAAGAGTTTAGAGAAAAAATTGGTGAAATCTAAATGTGTACAATTAGAAATTATCTATTTACAATTATTACTATCAGGAAGAATTGACCAACGACTATGTCTATTGTAAAAAAACTTCGACCGATCCCCAAAAAACCGGAACCCAGCAATTCAATATCTCAGTCTAATCCATATATAATTCCTCAGGACGAAGCTATCGCTGCTCTTGAAATCAGTTTCATAATATATAATCTTGTAAGAAATAGGGACTATGATCCAACATTCTACTTGGATGGAACATTTACCCCTGACGTATTGCCATCAATATGGCAAACTTGCGTAAACAAAATGGATAACTTTTTGAGCCGTTTCAAACATCCATGGAAGGTAACAGCCCATGATATATGGAAATGGCCGGAAACGAGAATATCATATCAAAATAATAATCCAGAATCTATTTATAAAATCTATACAAAATGCGTTAATAAACAGCTCACAGGAGTAGCAACAAAAGTAGCAGCACACACAAAAGAAGTAGTAACAGATATAGAGCCCAAGAAAGTTGCCGACAATTTATGGGAGTTTAAAGGATTCATATATGAAGTAACAGGTTTTTACAATGACGAGGAGTCCAAGCTGTTGATTCTCGAAGAGTTTGATAAAGAACGGCAATACTTTGAAAAGCTGCGATTGAAATTCGGAACTAATTCGCTGAGTGAGGCATCATCTTTACGTCCACGTATCCCCGAAAATGTCCGAATAGAAGTATGGCGCCGAGATAGTGGCAAATGCGCCAGGTGTGGAAGCCGCATAAATTTGGAGTATGATCACATTGTACCGATTTCCAAAGGTGGGAGTAATACCGCTCGAAATATTGAACTTCTATGTGAAAAATGTAATAGGAGTAAAAGTAGTAATGTCGTATGACTAAAAGTTTTTGGTCACGAGCATTGGTGCAAAAACATATTTTTTCTTTATAGCTTGAACTAAGTCCATCTATTATCATGGTAGGTTATTTGATTTATCATCCAAAACGTCAACGATCCGAGATTGATAATCTCGTGATTTATCATGACAACACACGAGGCAATCAAGATCCCTATATTTGGAATCGCCGATTTCTTCACACTTATTGTCATATCACTCAGATTTCTTCAAAAGAAGGACAAATCAATTTTTGGGTGAGCAGTGATTCATTCCCTCTATTCACTCAATTGTATTGTGACCTTGTTTTTGTTGTTCAAGAAAAGAAGTACTGGACGGATCGCAACTATATTGATCCTCACGAAAAGATTGTGGATACCCCTGAAGCTTATAATGACCATTATCAATGGGCATATCAACACCCGTATAAAAGACGCCGACGATTCACACTTAAGGCTGATCCCCTCCTCAGTTTCCAACCACAAACTCAGGAGGGAGGTTTACTAGACATACTGCCATTCCTTTTGCAATTAGGGAAGTCATTGGAAATGCTACGTAATGGATTGGTGGCAAATTTTGGCTCACGACCTACGAAATTGGAGGACAAAGTACTAAATCAATTGTATGTGTTGTTACAGGATAACTCACTTATCAAGCTGAGAGGGGATTTATTAGAGAATATACGCAGGGAACACACTGAACTTGCAAGTCCCTTACCTAAAAAAGTACATCAATAACTGCTCGCTAATCCGCAAATGCAAATATTCCCGATGATCGTAGCCAAGAAATAAGACTTATAAATATATGCCAATTGCCATTTCTACATGTTGGCAATCAAGCTATCCTACTTGGATTGTCTTCTGATTGCATGCTGTTCTATAACCATGAAGACAAAAACCTCTATAAGGCAAGTCTTCAGTATTGACCAATGTGTTGAGTGAGTCGTTGTATCTATCTCAGCTTCCAGCTTCTTTTGGGGTTATATCGTATAATAATATCAATTCAATAATCGGTGGTAAGAGAATTTCAAATGAATAATCAAGAACATATAGAACAAATACTTATAGAAGCGACAGGTCAAGCACATTTCTTAGGCTATCCCAGAATTTATGTTGACCTCACTGGAGACGTTAAAGCCGCAATATTTCTGAACCAGTGCGTATATTGGAGTGACAAAGGTGTAAGAGCCGATGGTTATATTTTTAAGTCGGTCAAAGAATCGGTAGAAGAGCTAGGATTATCCGTTGCTGAAGTAAAAAGGATCAAAAAGAAACTCCTTCAACTTGGTTTTATCCATACTAAGGTAATAAGAGCCTATGGTGCACCTACTACGCATTACCTGCTAGATATTCCGTTTCTTGAAAAATCAATTAAACAATTCTGTGAAAAGCAGAAAATGGATATATCAGAAACTAAAGATTCAGATTTGGTTAAAATAGACAAATCCATAACAGAGAATACAACAGATAATACAACACAGAACACAACAGAGACCAGTTCTGTTGAGAGTTTATCTTTATTGGATTCTGGCAAAGAATCCTTAAGTAGTGAAGAAGAAGGACAAGGATATACTCAGCATATAGATCCAGATGATTTTAGTGCTTGGAAAGAAGAGTCTAAGTTCCCAGGTTATATATTGGAGGCATCCAATGTATCTTCATTAACCCAAGAAGAACTTGAACGCCTATATTTGATTGAAGCCAATATATATGTTGGAGAAATTGATGCAGTAGGGTGGGATGGAGAACCTCTCTGGAGTCCGGATAAATATGAACTCAAATATGTCCAGGATAAACTTAAATTTGCACAGAATAAGCATGAAGAAGGAAAAAGCTTAAAACCATTATCAATAATCAACATGATCGAGAAACCTGAGAATAAAGAAAAGTGGAGATCATTCCAGCCCTCGAAGAGACGTTAAGCCAAATAATGTCCACCATAAAAAAGAATCAGTAAAATCTCTCGATAACAACCTGCATCGTCAGGCGAATCCCTACTAGTTTTGTCCATTGATTCCGTGACGGAAAGAAAGAATAACATGTTCTTTGCGTAAAGAAGGATATGTGGTGTAGTTACTGCATTAGAATAATTAGATAATTTGGATATTATTTATATTCCGGCACCGGAATATCTATGCGCATTAATAATGGCAACTAGCTGAAATTGAGTTATATAACTTCTGTCATAACGATATCAAAGACTAGCTAACAATAAAGCGTAACCCAGACTATATTGGGTATGCATGAAGGTGCCCTAGCCACATCCTTACTGGAATCATGTGTGGTCAGGCTAGTCATAAATAATGGGATAAGGGAATTGAGCTTCTGGGAGCCACAGGATGGAGAAGTGCATATCCCTTTGAGGATGGACCTCCCTCGGGAAAATAGAGAGATGCAGAGAAACATAGCCCCCGTGTACTTGTTTTTGGCTATTTCCGGCGCATTTTGCTGTACTAATGGGGCAACTTACATTCCCCATGTGATCAATATAGCTAAATAGGCAGGTCAGCAGGATAGATATGTAATGCCCAAGTTACTAAAGGCGGAAATCCTGTTAGAGATAAGTATATGCCAGTATGTGGGAAACCCAATACATTAAAAAGTAGATAATGGAACGTCTACATTATTTGTAAGTTCAGAGTTTTGCAGGTTAACAGAAATTTAGTTTGTTCGAGATGCCCACTCCCATTGAAACAATGGCGTGACTTAATCCCCTAGCGATATTTTGTGATACTTACTACTCCTTCAGTAGTCTCGGCGGGATTCTAACCCACAACAGTTTGAGCTCTTAAAAGATGTGTCCGCCAAAAACAACTGGCAACAAAGGCTCCCTCAGTATCGGATACTGTCCTGATCCATATAGCCGAGGTGGTGACTTAGGACTCTCCCCTCAAATCCGAGACTGTTTGCAATATCTCCTGGACGGTAGAAGTGATTTCACTTGCCATAAAAAAAGGACACGGTTTAGCGGATCCTACCCCTCCTGGGGGAACAGACTAACAGTTACAGTCTAATTAAATATGGGCAAAAATCAAAATAACTCGTTCAACTCTTTATTAAATACCCAGATGGAATATCTATCTTTCGTAGAGCATAAGGATTTTCTATAAAGGAAAAATGGTATGACCCACAGTTCGACTCTTCAAAATGCAAAACACCGCTTAAGTCGGGATAAAGTTTAAATAATGGTTTGTCCCCGCTCATCAGGCAGTCTTTCGTTTCTTGAACATCGATTACTGCTGTAAAATCTATAAATACCGCAACCACATAGGGTACTTGTAAACCCGATACCAGGTCTTTGTACCTGCTGGCTTTATCTTTAACGTGTGTATATAGACGAATAAAATCCAGGTCATTACTATGAGGAAAATATCCGAGAGCTACTTTTCCCGCCTTCCTTTGTGCAAGGATACCGTTCTCTGTATCTCTGTCTAGATGGTGGTAAACCATCTCCACAATAGCGGTAATATTAGAAGAGTCGTCTAGTATCGCCCAATCGGGGGTATCGCCATCAAAATTATGTTCATATTCAACTTTTAATCCGTTGGCAATTAGGTAAGTCCCCACAAGCAATTCACGGAAAGTGTGCATTATTTGTATTTTGGTATGAGGTATCTTTTTAAATCTTTTTATAAACTTTTTCTGTTCTTCCTCATTGAGTAAATCGAAGCAATCATAAATGGATTCGTTTATTTTAGGGCTTTCAGCAATCTGACCATACTTTGCTTCCATTTTATCTATCATCAATCCCTCTCTATTCAGAAGAAACATAAACGGCAGTGATTTTAAAACAATTCTACTAAGGAATCAGAAACATTCCAGTTAAATTCAATCGGAACAAAATCGCTACACATTAAGGTATAGTCGTCCTCGCTTTCCCACATATGGCGGTCGCAACCCATGCGTGTCTAAATGGTATGCTAGGTGCACGTGAGGCTAAAAATATCTACCTATATTAGGCGGTCTACGACAATTTTACGAGTGTTGTCTATATATAAATGGTACTAAATTAAACTAACATACTAAAAAGACACACAGGGGGTCGCAACGCCGACTATACCGTACAGGTAGGCGCCCCCGGTGGGATTCAAACCTAGGACCGTCTGATCCGAGGTTAGATAACCACTTTCTTCATGTCTATTATTACCATACTGTATCAGGGCGTTTGTACCGAAACCGTACCCGTTCTGCACCGCAGCAAGATGCCATGAAAGCGACCTGTAAAGAAAGTGAGAGAATGAAAAATGAAAGTAAATCAGGGAGTTCTACTATCACGACCAAAAGATAAGTCGCACGAAGCATTCAAAACGTGGATGCAAGAAATGACAAAACACCTTACGGGACGTGAAAAGTCCGATGGTACAATCACCGAAGAAGAGTGGATACAATATCACAAAAATTTTGGGGTGAAGAATAGCGAAGATGAATGAGATTACAGCAAATTGGGATAGTTGGTTTGTCAATCCATAAGGAGAAAAATGTATTATATCGTTTATAACCTGCTGCACCATGCAGATAAACCCGATGAATAACCTATTGAACTTGCTATAGTCAAAAACGGTAGGATTTACGAGCCGCAGGCTGAAAAGGCGAAAGAACTTTTGATAGAAGCGGGTTGGCCTAAGCGCACTCCCGATAACTCTTTACACGCTTCCGTCTTTTAGGCAACCGTACCGATTCTTGAAGATACAGATATGCCCAAAGACGGCTGGATTCAGAATGTAAATTTCATATGGGAAAGAGATATGGAAGGGCGGCAAACGTCGTAAAATTGACTATCCCGCAAGTCTAAAAGGCGGGGCAGTAGAAGAGGCTAACCTACTAAAAAGGCTATTTGCGAAAGGGTAAATCTCATGAACAAGATAGATGCAGCCTGGAGTGCTGGTTTGTTCGATGGCAAGGGCTCTGTTCGTGGTCGATATATGCCAACTAATATCGCAATTACTTCAACGGATGAGGATATAATTGACAATCTCATCGAGAGAACAGGCATGGGTAGGAAATATGGCCCATATGAACGCCCGAATCATCCCTGTCAAGATGGTACACCAAGGAAAACGCAGTGGGAGTGGATTGTCTTTGGATATGAACAAGTAGAGTTCTTATTCCAGGCATGGGGTGAGTTTTTGAGTGGCAGACGCATGGAACAATTTAGGCGCGTGCTAGGCACAGAACGACATATTGGTCTTGTCGTATTAGAAAAGAAAGAGAGCGGAGAAACCGATGGATGAACTTGGTAAACTTGTTGATGTCATCGTTGAGGATAGCATCGGCAAGGATGAAACAGGTTTGCCCAAGTTCTTTGGCATGTCACCCATGATACTGGTGACCATCTGGTCAGTGATTCTGCCCCCTGGGGTTCCTAGATGAAGCGGAGTTTATCGTGGTAAATGGAATGATTCTCTATTTGCTCATCGCTGCATCATTGTGGGTGTTGTATGACCCATAAAAGCCCGGACGTGTGCTATAGACGTGCCTCCTTTTATTAGTGATATTACAACGATGATGCGCGTCAAGCCTGAGTAGATATACCCCAACTATATTCTATAGAAATGTATATCAAGCTATAAATGCCAATTGTCAGCAGGGCTAGCTCTTCGTGCGCTGGCCTCTAGATCAATTTGATCTACTTGGACATACCTTATTATCATATAAAAAATTAAATGCATAAATAAGTTTTGGGGGTTGCATCTGGCTCTGTTGGTAGGTTTTATTTTCGGAGGTTTCTAGTTTCGGAGGTGGTCCGGTCTCGAAGATAGGTTAAAATAGAACAAAGAATGTACCTTAAAAACCACGAATTTTTAGCCACCACCTGCCATTCCAAGCAGCGCAGGACCATCACCATGCATGCGGGAAAACAAATTCCCCTGGTCAATTTCGCCCAGCCGTTCTGCCATCTCGTCGGGTGAATAACCAGCCGCGTAGAGTGCGCCTACCAGGCCACCCGCGCTCGTCCCTGCCAGTCCTCTGGATGTGAAACCCAGCTTCCTCCAGTACTCGCAGCGATCCAATGTGGGCGAACCCTTTAACTCCACCACCACTTAAAGCTAATGAAATATTCATCTATATCATTGTATCCAGCGAAGGGAAAGTGGTCAAGGAATGGTAAAATCTGTCCGTGAATTTAGAGCTAAAGTGGAAGGATGAATATAAGAAGGAAATCGAGCATGCCCTCCAGGCGCGATCCAATGGCAATGAAGGCATGGCGAGAGTATGTGTTCGCCGGGCTGCAGGGGTTGTGATTGGTGAATATCTCAAACGCTGCGGTTACTCCAACCTGACGCACAGTGCCTATGCTCGGCTTTCTATATTCATGAATCTTCCAAATGCCAACCAGAAGTCTAAGGAAATCGCCAGTCACCTCATGCTTAAGGTGAATAAGGGTCATTTATTACCAGTGGAAGCAGACCTGCTCAGTGAAGTAATATGGCTTAAAGAATTCCTGCTTAGTAACACCATCGAGTGACTATGCGCATACTCGCAATCATCAACAGTGATTATGGCGTTAGGCATGTCTCTAATATCACCCAGCACGCTCCTTCTGACTGGTTCATTGATCAGTGGAGAGCCCCGGTTTTCTTCCCTGTGGTAATCGATTATCCCGAAGAATTTCTACCTGCCAGCTTTCCACCCGCTGACCTCGTACTTTCATTTGCCGAGCACAAGTCTGTCGCTGAGCTGCTTCCAGATATTGCTAAACTGACCGGTGCGAATGCAGTGATCGCGGCTGTGGATAATGAAAACTGTTTGCCACGTGGTCTGGCCCGGCAGCTAAGAGGTTGGTTGGAGAAGATGGATATAGCTTGTGCCACACCTAAACCGCTCTGTTCATTAACTGAAACAGATTATTGGGTAACCCGGCGTCAGCGACTGGAGCACCACAGCTCTATCATTGCTGAGTTTGCGCGCTATTTCGGTAAACCAGAATTCTCCATTAAGGTGGATCCTGACAGCCGAAAAATTATCTCGGTGGATGTCAGGCGGGATGCTGTGTGTGGGTGTGCACGCTATGTCGCCCAAAAATTAGTAGGACTAACAGCTGATGAAGCCGAGTATGAAGCTGGAATGGCACATCATCATTACCCATGTCTGGCAAGTATGGGGGTGGATGTTGATTTTAGCGACACCTTGCTGCATGTATCTGGCAACATCATGAAAGATAATGTCGCCGAGCAAGTGAAACCCTATAAGCATATTCAATATATTGCGCCAGGTTTCCGCTCAGAAGAATAAGCAATATAAAAGCCACAACCTTTCGGTTATGGCTCTATCGTGTTTACCTAACTTTCTACCCGCCTCTAGTTTAGGAGGATTCGCGGTTGTCTTTCCTTCGCTTGGATGATTGAATCATCCCCAATGCGCTCAGGATTACCAGGAGCAACCGGATCCACAAAGAAAATACGAATACCAGACTTGCGAAACCCACCAGCGCAAATACGATCGTCTTTTTTAGATCATATTCAGACGATTCGGGCAGGGGGAACGAATATTCCATCAGCCCTTTATGCAAGGTCTGGATGAATTCAGGTCGAGGTGAAACTGGCTTGAGACTGGATTGTAAAATTGTCTCAATATCCATGATATCCCGTTTGATCCGCTTTGGTTTCAGTCTGAAAAAATTTGGCATTTTCCCTCTTCGTATTTATGCTACTGCATACGCGATAATACCAACGGTTCCCGGACCCAAATTTGCAGCAACTCCGATCGATAAATCCGAGATGATTAATTCATTCACATGCAATGTATCTTTTACTTTCTGCACGAGCTGCCTGGCCGCGTCTATGGATTGCGAATGGACAACAGCTACATTGACCAGTTTATTATCCACGCGTTGATGGATAATCTCCAACACCCGGTTAAGTGCACGCTGACGTGTGCGCACTTTCTCTTTCATATCCAATGCCCCATCCTTTAATATAATGATGGGCTTTATTTTTATCAGTGCAGCGAGAGCAGCGGGTAATGCCTTTACCCGCCCACTTCGCCGGGCATACTCGAGTGTGTCCAACGTCAACACGACATTTACACTTTGACGGATCGCATTAAGCCGAGTCAGGATTGCTTGTATTGAAGCCCCTGCCCTATCCAATTGGCGAACTTCTTTGCACATAAAACCTAACGCCGCAGAACCTGATCCCGAATCGAAGGGTATAACGTTCAGTTTATTTTTTAATTCCTGGGCTGCCAGTACAGCGGAATTGAATGTGCCTGACAATTTCCCGGTTACATGTAAGGATAATATCGTGTCACCTGCCTGGGCGATCCGTTTATAAAAATCCATAAATTGTTGAGGAGTGGGTTGAGACGTCTTCGGGATGACCCCAGTTGAATCCGCCAGGCGGTAAAAATCATCATTACTGAGATCTACTCCTTGCTGGTAGGTTTTATCTTCAAATTGAATGTTGACTGGAATTACTTCGACCTCATATTCCGAGCGCCAATCATCAGGAATTTCGCCCGCACTATCCATTACTATTTTCAACATGTGATCATTCCTTCACTATCCAATGTCTCGTCTTTGGATATCGTTTCCATATCTATCCGCAAGGAAAGAAGCGTCCGATGATAGAGACTTTTGACTGCTCCCTCAGTTCTGCCCATGATTTGCCCAATTTCAGAGTTTGACATATGTTCAACAAACTTTAGAATGATCAATTGCTGGCGCTCAGGTGGCAGGTCACGGATAATTTTTAATAAGTTATTCTGTTCCTCCAATTGCAGCAGGGTTGCCTCAGGATGTTCTGAATGAGGAATAGAAGCAAATCCTTCATCCAATGATATTTCTGGTCGCCTATTGCGATCACGATGCCAATTGGCTACCAGGTTATGTGCAATCCGGTAAAGCCAGGCTGATATGGGTAAGCCCCTTTCCTCATATTGCGGTATTCTTCGCATTGCTCGAAAGAATACCTTGGCGGTTAAATCTTCTGCATCGTGTTGATTGCCCGTACGGTAATAGACGTAGTTAAATATCCGTTCGACATATTGCTCGTAAAGCGAGCCGAATGCTTCATGATCTCCCTGAATTGCCCGGTCGAGGTTTATCTCATTCGCGATGTTTGGCACCCAATCACTCTTTACCGGAAGGAGTTCTACAAAAGAGAACCCCGATTCCAAAAAATAGTTGCTCCGAGTATATCATGCCTGATATGAAATGATAAATTGGGGGATAAGAAATTTATTCATCACTATTTCCGATATATCCTACCCGTGAATACCATTCAAACAAATTTTTCAGAGCAACTTTAGGATGAAGTATTGCAGGATTGAGATTTTAGTTCCTGAGCCATGTATTGATGAAGGGCTAGAAAATATAATCACTGTTCTTGCTGATGCATGAGCGCCAGCTCGCAAATTTTATCAGCCCCGGCTCTTAAAATATTTTCAAGCAGATAAGCTATCTGCGCATAATCAGCCTGTTCGCCTCCAATCGGATCGGGAATATCAAACAGATCCCCAACCATTTCACTAAGCCTGTAGATCTTATCAGCACATTCCCTATATTTATAGGTCAGGTACTTTTTATGCTCATCCTCCATGGTAAGCACAAGGTCAAAATTATTTAATAATTCCAAACTGGTTGGCTTGGAGCGATGAGCACTAATGTCTATCCCCGCCTTTTTCATGACTACACCTGAGAGTACTGCTGCAGGATTCCCCTCGTATGCCCAGGCACCAGCTGATTCAATATGCCACTCATCGGCATCAGCGCGCTCTGAGACAATTTTTTTTAATAATCCTTCTGCCATGGGTGAACGGCAGATATTCGCAGTACATACAAATAATATCGCAATCATGATTCGAAATTTACAATTGTTTTTCTACCATTGTATGTTGAAATGGGTATCCCATCTTTGTGCTCATTGACCGGATCAATTACTTTATCAATGACGATTTACGAATGCTTTTTCGGTTCAAGATTGCTCGCATCCAATTCGACAGGCACATATCGGTTGGTTAAAAACTCCAACAAAACGCGCACCCGTTCAGTTCCTGGTAGGCGTGCGTCAAAAATAGCTTCATACCCTTCAAAGGGACCAAAACCAATCCGGACGACATCCCCCTTATGCAGGTCGTCGAATACCTCCCCGCCTGCTTCGGTAATTTCTTTGACTCTGCGCATGATGGCATTGACCAGGTTATCTGGTACCGGTGCAGGCTCACCTCCGAAACTCACTAAACCTGTCGAATGGGGTAACCATTGAAAGGTAGATAATCCCGCAGTCTCGATATCCACCCGTACAAATAGATAACCTGGAAAATACGGCTTGAATTTACGCGAGCGCGGGTTGATTGGATTGACACGCAAGCGAGGATAGAACGCCTCGAATCCACGATCGCGCACTTGTTTCCAGACCACATCCTCTTTTTGTGGCTTACTGCGTAAAGCGTACCAATGATCTGTCATCTATAACAAGATACTCCTGGATTTCCTTACTTTATCATAAACTAGCATAGTCATGACAATAGAAAACAAACCATGACGACAAAATTATTTTCATAATATTATAAAACAATCCTACCCTAAACCACCCTCAAACCGACCACGCGTGAGATTATTTTTCGTATCAACCACACCGGTGGCGAAAGGATCAGGTGGATGATTACCGTGATTCCGAAAACCATGAATACCGCATCAATTGCCGCCATCAAAGTTGATCCTAACCTGGTCAATAACCAGGGTCCAGCGCCGACCAACAGGATCAATCCCACTAAACCCAAAAATACTACCAAAAGCGGTACCCAGGCTCTTCGGTCGGAGGCAGAAGGTAACATGGTGCTGCTGACGGCAAAGATCAGGTAGAACCATAACCAAAAATCAGGTCGCACTACAATGGACGTAATCGCTTGATTGATTGCATTTAATTGCCCTTGGGTTAGGTTAAGCCATAGTGTGTTCAATCCCAGGCGTGACACTCCAGCATAAGCCACAAAAATTCCACCCGTGAGTAATGGCGCTACGCCAATCAATGCATCTCGAAAGAAATCTGTTTTAGCGGTTTCCACGAAACCTAGCTGAAGCCGACCACCTTCTAGCTTTTTAGGGATGATGGAAAATCTTCCCGTCCGGACGCCTAATAGACGTGCCATGAGAAAATGGCTAACTTCGTGCAGTAGTACCCCCGGAAAGAAAAGAAGTGAAAATAATGCTACAGATATTTCTGGTTGGCGAGTGAGCAATAAAAAGATGGCTTGAATCTCGCGCTGCAGGAATCTTTGAAGATAGATCATGGGTACCAGTAAAAGCAACAAATAAAGGAGAGTACCCCAGTCTGCTATTTGCATTAATGGGCAGCAGCCTCAGCGATGGCGATGAATTCTGAAGCTTTCAAGCTAGCTCCCCCTACAAGAGCACCGTCAATATCCTTTTGTTGGAAAAATTCTACCGCGTTATTCGCTTTTACCGAGCCGCCATACAATATGCGTACAGATTGAGCTAATCCGTCACCATACAATTGTTTCAACGTATCGCGGATGAATTCTGCGATGACTTTATTAGCACCAGAGGCCGTTGCTGCGCGCCCGGTTCCAATCGCCCATACTGGCTCATAGGCAATCACCAGTGAATCAATAGATCTTGCGTCTACCCCTTCCAACCCAGCTTTTACCTGCCTCCGCACGACTTCTGGTGTTCTTCCAGCTTCATTTTCTTCGAGGGTTTCACCGACACACATGATGGGTACAAGATCATTTTCAAAAGCCGCATTGACTTTCTGGTTCACCGTTTTATCCATTTCGCCAAAGTAGGCTCGCCGTTCAGAATGCCCAATGATTACATATTTACAGAACTCTGCCAGCATGGGAGGAGCGATTTCACCGGTGTATGCACCGGATGCTTCCCAATGCATATTTTGAGCCCCAACTCCGATCGAAGTTCCTTGCAATAAGGCTGCTATCGGTAAGATTGATGTAAATGGAGGGCATAAAACAATCTCAACCCCCTGGATGGTTGTTAAACCTGGCAATAATTCAGCCAGCAACAGCCGCGCTTCTGCCGCGGTTTTATACATTTTCCAATTTCCTGCAACGAAAGGACGACGCATATTCACCTCAAAAAAACTCTTTCGATTGTTATCCCGGTCGTTATCACTAACCCTTTACCTGAATCATCCATTGAATCTCAGCATAGTGTAGCATCGTAAGCTGTAGCCTTTGTTATGGATGGAACGGGATTATATCAGCTGCAACAACGCCTCCCCAGGACAATTTAGTCCTGGGGAGACGCTGATCAGTTCATTATTTATCTTGCAAAGCAACCAAACCTGGTAAATCGATACCTTCCAACATCTCAAGGGAGGCCCCTCCACCAGTTGAGATGTGTGTGATCTTATCTGCCAGACCAGCTTGATTGATGGCTGAGACTGAATCACCCCCACCAATGATGGAGACAGCTTTACTGTCTGCAACAGCTTTAGCAATTCCAACAGTTCCTTCAGCGAAACGCGGGAACTCAAATACACCCATAGGACCATTCCAAACAACCGTCCCAGCGGTAGAAATGACCTTACCAAAAGCCACGACCGTCGCTGGACCGATATCAAGGATACGCCAGCCATCTGGAACAGGGCCCATTGGAATGACCTTTTTCTCTGCCTCAGCATCAAATTTATCGCTAATAACCACATCTACCGGTAGGCGTAGGTGAGTGGTACCAGATTTTAGTAGCTGGCTAGCAGTCTCCAATGCTTCATCTTCGCACAGCGAATCTCCAATCGGATAGCCTTGTGCCTTGAAAAAGGTGTTTGCCATTCCCCCACCGATCAAGATTAGATCCGCCTTGACTAACAAATTCCGAATGACTCCGATCTTGTCGCTGATCTTTGCACCACCCAAGATGGCAATGAAAGGGCGTTTAGGGTTTGCGATTGCCTGACCAAGATATAGGATTTCCTTCTCCATGAGGAAACCTGCCACAGCCGGCAGGTAGTGTGCCACACCCTCCGTGGAAGCATGGGCTCGATGAGCAGATCCGAATGCATCATTGACATAGATATCTGCCAAAGCAGCCAATTTTTTGGCCATCGCGGGGTCATTTTTCTCTTCTTCTGGATGAAAGCGGGTGTTTTCCAGGACTAGAACATCGCCTGGTTTAAGTGCCTTCGCAGCCGCTTCTGCCACCGGTCCAACACAATCATCGGCAAATGCAACCGGCTTTCCAAGTAATCCGCTTAAATGAGCGGCTACGGGACGCAGGGAGAATTTTGGGTCAGGTCCGCCTTTGGGTCGCCCAAGATGGGAGCATAAGATTACCGAAGCACCGTGTTCTAATAGGTAGTTTAGCGTCGGCATAGCAGCCACGATACGCGTATCATCGACTACTTTATTATCTTTTATCGGGACGTTGTAATCCACGCGCACCAATACCCGTTTTCCCTTAACATTAATTTCGGTAATGGATTTCTTATTGAACATATTTCCTCCATATTTACAAGATACGGATGGCAGCATAGCCATCCGTATCTTGTCATCTGTTTACAGGTATTTAGCCAATAAGGCTGCTAAATCTGCAGTGCGAACGGAATAACCCCATTCATTATCATACCAGGCTACAATCTTGGCAAAATTATTCTTTTCTTTACCTAAGACCATGGTGAATGGTAAATCGACTGAGGAGCTATGCGGATCACCCTTAAAATCAGTGCTCACCAGGGGTTCATCCACTGCCTGCAAGATGCCCTTCAACGGACCGGCAGCAGCATCTCGGAACGCCTGGCGTAATTCATCCGTCGTTGTGCTCGTTTCTAGCTCTACAGTTAGGTCGATGATCGACACTGTTGGGGTCGGCACGCGTAATGCATAACCATCCATCTTACCCTTTAGATCAGGGATGACCAGGCTGATGGCTTTTGCAGCGCCGGTTGTCGTAGGAATGATGTTGAGCGCAGCTGCACGCGCACGACGTAAATCACTGTGGGGTAAATCCAAAATTTTCTGATCGTTGGTATAAGCATGGATTGTGGTCATAAATCCACGCACGATCTTGTACTTGTCATGGACTACTTTGACCGCCGGAGCAAGACCATTGGTCGTACAGGAGGCATTCGAGATGACATGATGAATCTTGGGATCATACATCTTCTCGTTCACACCCAGAACGATGGTTAAATCTTCTCCTTCGGCAGGCGCAGTAATAATCACTTTCTTCGCGCCGCCTTTGGTAATGTGATTCTCCGCACCTTTTACCGTTTTACCTTTTTTATTGACACCATCACTCTTAATCGTGAACAGACCAGTACTTTCTATGACGATATCAACCCCTAGTGAACCCCAAGGTATGTTAGAAGGGTCGGTCTCCTTGAATACTTTTACAGCTTTGCCATCTACGAACAATCCATCATCTTTGACTTCGACCGTGCCATCAAAACGACCATAGTTGCTGTCATACTTCAACAGATGCGCCATAGTCTTTAAATCACCAATATCATTGAATGCGACGACTTCCAGCGTATCGGGATGATAATCTCTGATCGCTTTTAGTACTTGTCTTCCAATCCGTCCAAATCCGTTAATTCCTACTTTTGTGGTCATATGTACCTCCGTACAAAATTATATTCAGCAGCTGAAATTTTTATTTACGCTACTGTGATTGACATTGGGAAAAAATATTTATTCTATTCTATCAAAGGTCCTGTGCGTTCTTGAAATAAATCGATGAGCACACGGGCTAATTTTGATGAATCGTGTCTCCAGGGTTGTAATTCATCCACCAAATCTGCCCGGTAGATGGGATACTCTGGCTCGGTTTCTGGTACTGTTTTCACCCACTCGATTCCCTCGGCTAATCGTCCCTCATACCGGCTATTAACAACAATAATATCAAAAATTGAGCCACCAACATGATCATTCAGGACCTTAACATGGTCCTCACAGCTATACCCCTCCGTTTCCCCGGGCTGTGTTGCTACATTGCACACATAGATCTTTAATCCCCGGCTGGCCTGAATGGCTGCAGCAATATCCGGTACAAGCAAGTTCGGTAAAATACTGGTGAATAAGCTGCCAGGTCCAATCACGATTAATTCTGCTGCCAGAATTGCCTGGATTACTTGAGGGTATGCGGCTGGATTGTTCGGCTCGAGCCACACACGTTGGACATCACCCGGGAAATTTGGAATGGTGCTTTCACCTTCGATTCTAACCTCACCGATACTGTGAGGCAGCTGCACGTCGGCAACCAAACGCACATCATGCAAGGTCGCCGGTAGCACCCTCCCATGGACTGCCAGGACTTTGCCTGACTCGACTACAGCTTCCTCGAAGCTGCCCGTAATTTCTGATAATGCACTGATGAATAAATTTCCAAAAGGATGACCATCCAGCTCTGGATTCCCATCCGAGAACCTGTATTGGAAGAGCTGGGTCATCAGCGCTTCGTCGTTGGACAATGCAGCCAGACAGTTGCGAATATCGCCAGGAGGCGGTATGCCTTGTGTTCGTCTCAGTCTACCTGAAGATCCCCCATCATCAGCCACCGTTACAACCGCAGTGATATTATAGCTAAAATTCTTCAAGCCTCTCAGAAGTGTGGCCAATCCGTGCCCACCTCCGATTGTCACGATGCGTGGACCATGTTCTTTTCTGCGGTGGTCAGTAAGCTCATCCAGCACTCCCTTTCCAGTTCGGCGGTAAGGAGCCAATAAGGAACGGTTAATCCCCCAAATCCCAAGCAGCACCAATCCAACGCCCAATCCGCCAAAGATCAATGCCCGTAGTGGACGGCTTAGTACTCGCAGGGATGCGATGGATAATATCGGCAACCACCAGGTCTCAGGCGCAGTACGGTAAACCTCCAGGACCAAAACTGCCAGACCAACGCCGAGCAGCGTAGTTCCAAGAAGGATTACCACTATCCAACGTTTTACTCCCAAGCCAGGAACCAGCCACCGGAGTGGATTGAACAGGCGTTTCCATTCTTTTTTAGGGGTGTTCGAGTGATTCATTCCCATTCCAATCCTTGATGATAGCAGTCTTTAGGTATCTAGTCAACAATAATTTATGGAGAGTGTTGAAAAACAACTCCAATATTGACCCTTTTAGGAAAATGTGATTCAATCGGAGCATCTCAATCCCAACACTGAGAGGCAGCGATGGAAAAACAACGCTTTGTCGAAACCGGCGACCATTCCTTCTATGGTGAGTATGTCTATGACCAGATCATACCAACGGATCATTTTCTACGCAAGCTGCGTGCACTTATCGACTGGGAGCGCTTCACGCGCAAGCTGATCCGCTTGTACAAGGGAGAAGGGATGGTTGGTCGCCCACCCTTTGACCCGGCGTTAGTGCTCAAGATGGAACTGGTAGCCTATCTGTACAACCTTTCGGAACGCCAGGTGGAAGTCTATATCGATGAGAACTTGCCCGCCAAGTATTTTGTCGGCCTGGCGGTTGATCAGAAAGCACCGGACCATTCCACACTGACGGTCTTTCGCGAGCGACTGCTCAAGCGCGGCAAGTTGAAGGTCTTCGAAGACATGCTGGAAGAGATTGTCCAAATCGCCCTGCAAGGGGGGGTTCGATTTGGTTCCATTCAGATCGTGGATAGCGTTCATAGTGTGGCGAACGTGAACACTGCCAAAGATAAGAAACGGCAGAACAAAGGCAAAGGGCCGCATGACCCAGATGCCCGTTGGGGTGTTAAACACAAACGCAAGGTCAAGAACGAAGCAGGTAAGGAAATCGAACAAACCGAATACTTCTTCGGCTACAAAGCTCATGTCAGCTTGAATGCGCACTCAGGTTTCATCACCAGTCTGGAAGTTACTTCTGGGGAAGCCTGGGATGGGCACTATTTCTGCTCACTGGTTGATCATGACCTCACACAGCGGTTGCCGGTGAAGATTTATACGGCCGATAAAGGCTATGACGATGGCGGTAACCATTTCTATCTGGAACATCGTAAGCTGAAGTCAGCCATTCGCCTGAAGGATAACCGCATCGAAAAGAAAGATGACAACAAAGAAGTCTGGATAGCCCTGCGTAATACGCCCCATTATCAGCAGGGGTTGAAGGAACGCTACAAAATCGAGCGCAAATTTGGAGAAGGAAAACAGGGGCATAGCCTGGGGCGCTGCCGGTATATCGGCAGGGCGAAGTTTGCCGTGCAAGCCTTTTTCATCGCCATGGCACTCAATCTCAAACGGATGGTCAGAGTCTTGGCACATGTTGGCTTCAAGACCCGCTACGCACCTGCCGCCTAGCCCAGGGTGAATTGTCTCTCCAGACAGAAAGGAGCTCTAATGTTCCAATCAAAAGATCATTTTCGGAGCGTTGAAACCATCACCTGAGGCTGTTCTTCGGTAAAATGCCTGCCTATGAGCAGGGATTGTCAAGATTTTCTACCTATTTCAACACCCTCATTTATGCTATACTTTGCAGCATGGTTAGGAACTTCGTTGTCGCTGATGTCGGGGGAACACACATACGCGCGGCTTGTTTTCCTACCGAAAGTCAAAAACCCACATTGGTAAAGCGCATCAACACGAAAGGACCTGATTCACCTCACGAGCGGCTAATCAACCTGATTGCTGAAATCCTTCCGAAGGGAGAAGAACTGGTAGCGATAACAGTCGCAGCACCCGGTCCGCTTGATCCTTTTGAAGGCATAGTATATGAAGCACCCAACATCCCAAGCTGGACGAACCTACCATTAAGAAAGCTGATACAAGATTGCTTTAATGTTCCTGTGGCAATCGGAAATGATGCAAACCTGGCTGCCCTGGGTGAATGGCGGTTTGGCGCAGGGATCGGTCATCGACATTTGATGTATATTACCGTGAGCACAGGGATTGGTGGAGGGGTAATTATTGATAACCAATTGTTGCTTGGGGCTCATGGTCTTGCTGCAGAGCTAGGACACGTCACCGTCATCCCCGATGGACCATTGTGTAGTTGTGGTCAACGTGGCCATTTGGAAGCTGTTGCGTCTGGTCCTGCTATTGCACGCTGGGTTGAACAAGAGCTGAGCCAGGGGATTCCGTCATCACTGCCAGCAAATCGACCTATCAGCGCAAAAGAAATTTCACTAGCAGCCAATCAAGGTGACAAGCTCGCTCAGGCTGCACTTGCGCGTGGTGGCACTTTCCTTGGGATCGCAATTGCTGACTACTTGCATATTTTTAACCCTACCATGGTTATCATCGGTGGCGGTGTCTCTCGAAGCGGAGAGGCATTATTCGGTCCCCTCCGAATAGCAATGAATGAGCATGTGATATCAAAAAAATACCTGGAGAACCTGACGTTAACCACTGCTGCATTGGGGGATGATGTGGGACTGATGGGTGCATTAGCTCTGGCACAAAAGTTGGACGAACCGCCACCATGCCCGTAATGACCAAGCGATGGGAGGTGGCATCCCCACCTCCACCAGAAGCCATTCAAGAGCTGAGTGGCTATCCCCCTATCCTACAACAGATACTTTATAACCGCGGTTACCACACCCACGATCAAGCACGCATTTATTTGGAAGCCCAAACGCCACCGGGTTGCGATCCAGTAAATATACTCAATCTGCCCAAGGCTGTGGATCGTATCATCCACGCTATTACAAAGCTTGAAAAGATTGTGGTGTATGGAGACTATGATGCGGATGGTGTGACTGCAACCGCATTGTTGGGGATGGCTTTGAAATCTCTTGGCGCAGAGGTGAGAGAGTATATTCCCAATCGGTTTGATGAAGGGTATGGTTTGAATCTTGAAGCCTTGCGCTTGCTATCGGAGGAAGGGACAAATCTGATCATAACCGTGGATTGCGGGATCCGCTCATGGGAAGAAGCAGATTATATAAATACTGTCGGGATAGACTTGATCATAACTGACCACCATACACCTCTTGATACCCTTCCAAACGCTTTCGCAGTGATTAACCCGAAACAACCTGGTGACCTTTACCCCGAAAAGAACCTGGCAGGGGTCGGCCTGGCATACAAATTGGTTGAAGCATTAACCCAATCAGGAGAATTCCCCAATCTTGATTCGCGTGATTATTTGGATATGGTCGCACTCGGCACAGTTGCTGATATGGTCCCATTAACGGGTGAAAATCGCTCTCTAGTCCGTTCAGGTTTGGAATATATCCGCCAACCCATTCGCCAGGGTATGATGGCACTGATAGGGGTATCTGGGTTGAATCCATCGAGGATCAATTCAACAGATATCGGCTATACTCTGGCACCAAGAATAAATGCTTCAGGCAGATTGGAATCTGCTCTAGCCGCATTGAGCCTATTAACTTCGCCAGATCCCATGAAGGCAGGGCAGCTGGCACAATGGCTCGAAATTCAAAATCGCGAACGCCAGAGGATCACACGTGAAATTCTTGCCAAGGCTGAAAACCAGATCATCATTGATGATCAAGTGCCGCTTTTGTTATATGCGGCAGATCCTGAATACAACCCCGGAGTGGTTGGGTTGGCGGCTTCACGTCTGACCGAACAGTATTATCGACCATCGATCATTGCAAGTATAGGTGATGTCTATACCCGGGCTTCTTGCAGAAGCATTCCAGAATTTCACATCACACATGCGCTAGATCAATGCCAGGATTTGCTAGAGCACCATGGGGGTCATGCTGCTGCGGCAGGATTTACAGTCCGTAATGACCTGCTCCCCATCTTAATTGACCGTCTACGAGATATTGCTGCCACGCTATTGAAGGATATGGACCTGCGACAAAAAATCTTCGCCGAGATGGATGTTCTCCTATCCGATCTCAAACCAGATTTATTGAAATATCTCAATTGGTTGCAGCCTACGGGCATGGGAAATCCTGCACCCATCTTTATGTCGAGTGGTCTAAAAGTGACACGTCAGAAAGCTATTGGGGCAGATAGCTCCCATTTAAAACTTGCAGTAACTGACGGGAAGATTACTTATGATGCCATTGCTTTCCGGCAAGGGTATTGGATCGCGCAACTCCCTCCCCGGATTGATTTAATGTTTACTTTCGAGCTCAATGAATTTAACGGTCAAGTTAATTTGCAATTAAATGTCAAAGATATCAGAGCATCCAAAAACTAACTATTACCCCCTCTAATCGACAAAGCGATATTTAACGATCGTCCACATGGCTATAAAGGCATCTTTCATTTTGATCTTTTTCCCCTCTGAATAATCGCGTGGATTGAACGTTATCGGCACTTCATACAGCCGAGCCTTGCTTTTGAGGATTTTGGCGGTAAATTCAGGCTCAAAATCAAACCCTCGAGCCTTCAAAGGCATATCTTGAACCACCTGACGGCGGAACAGCTTATAGCCGGTTTCCATATCGGTTAGAATATTATTGTATAGAACATTAGTGACCAGGGTTAATATCTTATTGGCTACCATATTCCAAAATAAAACTGGTCTCCGACCAGCTCCAAGGAACCTGGATCCATACACTACATCAGCGATTCCCTCCTGGATTGGTTTGAGCAAGTTGGGATATTCACGCGGGTCATACT
The DNA here is from genome assembly GCA_963725685.1 of uncultured Chloroflexia bacterium. Lineage (GTDB taxonomy): Bacteria > Chloroflexota > Anaerolineae > Anaerolineales > UBA4823 > FEB-25. The sequence continues at coordinate 851,231 of CAVRYZ010000005.1, read as the reverse complement.
CCAAATCGGCATCCTGAATTAAGATTAGATCACCGCTTGCATTTTGAATCCCCGTCCTGACCGCGCTTCCCTTCCCCTGGTTATGCTCATGGACAAAGACCTTAATACTCCCATCTTTGCTGAGGCTCTCCAATAATTCTCGGGTGCCATCGGTGGAACCATCGTCGATCGCGAGGATTTCATCCGCCAAACCGGTAGCTTGAACTCGACGGATGATCTCAAGGATGGTTTTAACTTCATTGTAAACTGGGATAATAATTGAAAATTTCATCACTCAAGTAAATCCTTTGGATAATTTTATCTTATAATTTCTCAACATAAACAATTAATTTCGCCTGGCATGCTATAATCATCTTGATTACTTGTTGTACGCCTGATTCCAAAGGAGGTTGAGTGATGGATGCATCTACACGTGCGAAGCCGATGATGGGGACCGGAAGTGGTATATTTACACCTCCCATTCTGGAGAATATTGAAGATACTGGTCTGTCAACTCTCTGGTTGCAGGACCTGGCTCTGAAAGTCCTTTATTTCCAGGGTTACCTCACAGGTTTTAAAATTGCAGAGGAGATGGCTCTCCCATTCACGGGTATTGTTGATCAGATCCTTGAAAATCTAAAACGTGATAAATTCGTGGAAGTAAAAGCCTCTCAGATGGGTCTTGGAGAAGGTGCATATTTATACGCCATAACTGGTGCTGGTAGTGACCGTGCGCGCGAAGCCATAGAACGCAGCCAATATGCCGGACCTGCTCCAGTTCAAATCCAGGAATACAATGAATCAGTCATGCGCCAGGCACAGGGTCGACCAACGGTTTCCAGTAGGATGATACATCAAGGGCTTTCCCACCTGGTGCTCCCCGAATCAACCTTTCAACGCATCGGCCCGGCAGTCAATTCGGGTACCTCAATTTTCATGTATGGACCTCCTGGGAATGGTAAAACCAGTGTTGCCAGAGCGATCGGGAATATGATCCTGCATGAAAGCATGTATATTCCGTATGCCATCTATATCGACGGGCAAGTAATAAAGATATACGATTCAGTAAACCATCAATTATCAGCCGAGGAACCTTCCAGTGCAGGTTCAGGTGCCAATCGTACGAACGGCAGGCGTGATTTACGCTGGATCCGCATCAGACGACCTTTCATTGTCACCGGTGGTGAGTTGACCTTAGCCGGTCTTGATTTGGTCTTTGACGACGTACACAAATTTTATGAAGCACCCTTTCAGATGAAAGCCAATGGTGGCATTCTTCTAATTGACGATTTTGGCCGGCAGCTTGTTCGTCCTCGAGACTTACTCAACCGATGGATTGTACCCCTTGAAAATCGCATTGATTTCATGACCCTGCATACCGGAAGAAAGATCGAAGTCCCGTTTGATGTTCTGGTCGTATTTTCGACCAACCTACCCCCACGCGACCTGGTGGATGAAGCGTTCTTAAGACGACTTCGCCATAAGATCGAGGTTGGCGACCCTAGTTTTGATGAATATCGCGAGATCTTTACCCGGGTTGCATCAGCAAAAGGTGTTCAGTATAACGATGAAGGTCTGGCGTATCTGCTCCAGGAATGGTATATCAAACGTGCACGTAAATTACGTGGTTCACACCCACGCGATCTATGTGATCAGATTCTCGATATCGCCCGTTACCTCGGGGTTGAACCATCCATGACACGCGACCTGATCGATAGAGCAGCAAGTGCTTACTTTGTAGAGTTATAAATCAATCCCATGCCAGAAATGAATAATATTCTTTCTTATGTTGATCTTAATCGACCAACCATATTTGCACATCGAGGCTCCAGTGCCTATGCACCTGAGAATACGATTGCGGCATTCAAGACCGCAGTTTCCCAACGTGCCGATGGAATTGAGCTGGATGCTAAACTTACCGCAGATGGTCAGGTGGTAGTGGTCCATGACGATACTGTCGATCGCACCACATATGGCACAGGTAAAATAAAATCACTAACCTTGAAAGAATTAAAGGGGTTGGATGCAGGCTCGAAATTTCCTCCTTTATTCAAACCAGAAAAAATCCCCACACTGGATGAGGTGTTTGAAGTCGTAGGTCGACGGACATTTATCAACGTGGAGTTAACCAATTACTCTTCTCCAACGGATGAATTACCGGATAAAGTTGTCGAATTGGTGAAGAAATATAACCTTGAGTCGAGTGTATTATTCTCCTCATTCAATATCATTGCTCTTGTCAAGGCGCGTAATCTGCTCCCCAAGATTCCCCTGGGTTTATTGACCTTTCCTGGATGTGCAGCACTGACTTTTCAATCAAGGCTGATCAAATTCGGTCCACTCTTCGCCATCCATCCATTTTACAAGGATGTCAGCCCCAATCTGGTCCAGATTGCTCATCAGGTAAAGTGCCGAATTCATGCATGGACTGTTGATGAACCCGATATGATGCAGAAGCTATTTACTGCTGGTGTAGATGGTATTTTCTCAAATGACCCTCTCCTGGCAAAGAAAGTGTTGGCTGCAGAAAACCCGATAATTCCATGATTCCTTATGCCTGGTTACAAAAAGCATCCACACGAATTGGTCCACATATTCACAAGACACCATTAACCTATGACGCGATTAACAACCTATACCTGAAGTGGGAAAATCATCAGGTGACTGGTTCGTTCAAAGTCCGTGGTGCATTGAACAAAATTCTATCTTTGCAAGATTGGGAGCTTGAACGCGGGTTGGTGACTGCCTCGGCTGGTAACCATGGGCAGGGGGTTGCATTAGCTGCCAACTTGAAACATGCGCGGGCCATTATTTTTGCGTCGGAACATGCCCTGCAAAATAAACTTCAAGCTATGCGTGATCTGGGCGCTGAAATTCAACTCGTTCCAGGTGGTTATGGTGAAGCTGAGCAAGCAGGAATATCTTATGCTAATGCCACGGGTGCTACATGGGTATCGCCATATAACGACGGCATAGTCATTGCTGGTCAGGGTACTATTGCCCTTGAGGTAATTAAAGAAATCCCCAATCCGACCTCGACCTGCTGGATCATTCCCGCTGGGGGAGGCGGTCTTGTTTCAGGGATTGGGTGCGCATTACAGGAATTGGACCCCACACCGAGCTTGGTCGCAGTTCAATCAGAAGCTTCTCCTTTTCTGTATCAAATTTACCATCATGGCACACAAAAAGGTGTGCAAGAGCTGCCCAGCCTCGCAGACGGCTTAGCCGGCCCTGTGGAAGAAGGTTCAGTCACCATTCCGATCGTCAAGAACTTCGTGACCGATTTTGTCCTGGTCACAGAGACTGAGATCCGTAAAGCAATCAAGCATGCCTGGCTCACATATCATGAACGAATCGAAGGATCAGCGGCAGCAGCCCTGGCAGCTGTAATTTTTGGGCGGATAACAGCCAGACCGGCAGTAGTGGTATTATCTGGTGGTAATATACCCATAGAGGAGCATACCCAGATAATCAATGATCCTGATTTATAATTTCACCAAAAGAAGCAAATAAATGGATAGTTCTCCTGACGAATACATGGTAGTTTGTATGTCTCGCCAGGTGCGAGACGGAGAATTGGTCGCACAGGGAATTGCCACCCCTTTAGTCGCGGCTGCATATTTACTTGCCCGCCGCACGCATGCACCAAACATATATTTTTCTTCTGCAATTGGGCAGGGGATATGCCGGCAGCCCGCTCCGCTGAGTCTCAGTCAGGTTGAGCGGTTATGGCTAGATCGTTCATTAGTAAATATCGGTTTTGCCAGGGCGGTCTGTGATGTTTTGCCCACTTTACGTCCGCTGGAGTTTTTTCGTCCTGCCCAAATCGATCCAAACGGAAATTTTAATAACATCGCCTTTGGAAAAGATTTTCATCATCCCAGACTACGATTACCCGGGACCGGTGGGATACCAGATGTCACGACTTTCCTAAATGATGTCATGTTATATATTCCCCGGCACTCCAGGGTTACCTTTGTTCCCCAGCTTGACTTTTGTGCCGGACTCGGGCATAATTCTGCGCGCAAGCACGGAAATGGACCTCGATATCTTATTACCGACCTTGGTCAATTTGATTTTGCCAATGGTCGTTTGCGCCTAACCTCATTCCATCGTGGTGTGACGATTGAAAAAATCCAGGCGCATACAGGATTTCCACTTGAGATATCTCCTGAAGTAATGGAAACTTTGGCACCCTCAGATGATGAGCTGAAACTGCTTCGTACTGAGATCGACCCATTGAACATTCGCCAGCTTGAGACGTTGAGTGGCCCATCCCGCCGGGAGCAGCTGCATAGAATTATTGAAGCTGAGAAAGTAATCTGGCTATAAATTGAGTAAAAGTAGATTGAGTATTATTTACCAGGTAGAAAATGCGCTCTATTGTCAGAAAGATATTCTTTTTCGCCATAATCTTGTCCATGCTCATCCCCCTGTCTATCGGGTATGCCGCACCCGCAAGACAGGCTGGCTCGGGTGACGAACATGCTCAGGCGTTGTTGGATCAGCTTACCCCTGAGGAACGGGTAGGCCAGCTTTTCCTGGTGACATTCGCTGGCCCGGAGGCGGCGATGGCATCAACCACGGGTGCTCAAATATACAACCTGATCGTCAATTATCATCTGGGTGGTGTTATCTTAAAATCCGATAATGATAATTTTGTTGGTGCAGACCAAACCCTATTAATTGCCCAAAGCCTGACTGATCAGCTCCAAAGGGATGAATATAGTGCTTCTCAAACGGAGCAAACCAACCCTGAAACGAATGAACTGTATTTCCCTATTTATGTCCCCTTGTTAATTGGCATTTCGCAGGAAGGTGATGGCTATCCTTACGATCAAATCCTCAGTGGAGTGACCCCTTTGCCGAGTCAGATGGCTTTGGGGGCCACCTGGAGCATTGATTTAAGCCGGCAAGTCGGCAATGTGCTCGGTAAAGAGCTCGCCGGATTGGGATTTAACCTGCTACTCGGACCTTCACTGGATGTGCTTGAAGCCCCGAGCTCCGATAGTGGAGGTGATCTGGGTATAAGGACATTCGGAGGAGATCCATTTTGGGTAGGAGCGTTAGGTCAGGCCTATATCGCCGGCGTTCATGAAGGCAGCAATGGGAAGTTGGTGGTGGCAGCCAAACATTTTCCAGGGTTTGGCGGCTCGGATCGATTGCCGGAGGAAGAGGTTGCGACAGTCCTTTCCTCGCTTGAACAGCTAAAGCAAATCGATTTAGCACCTTTCTTCGCAGTAACCGGTAATGCTCCCGACGTCATTTCTACGACGGATGCACTGCTGGTTTCCCATATTCGTTATCAAGGATTTCAAGGTAACATTCGCGCAACCACCCGGCCGGTCAGTTTTGATCCGCAGGCATTTTCACAATTGATGGCTTTGCCAGCCTTCGATACATGGAGGCAAAGCGGTGGTGTAATGATCAGTGATAATCTCGGCAGCCGCGCAGTAAGACGTTTTTACGATCCCAGTGGTCAAACCTTTAACGGGCCTTTGGTTGCGCGCGATGCTTTCCTCGCTGGAAATGATTTACTTTACCTGGATAATTTTCTCTCCAGTGGCGATGAAGATGTCTATTCGTCGTATACGCGAACTCTGGCTTTTTTTGCACAGAAATATCGCGAAGATCCTGCCTTTGCCCAGCGCGTAGACCAATCCGTACTGCGCATTCTGAAACTGAAATTAAAAATATACAATAACTCATTTGCAGTTACATCCACGCTTCCGAATGCAGAAGTATTGAATTCAATCGGCCTTTCTTCCAAGGTGACTTTCAATATTGCACAGCAAGCTGCCAGTCTGATCAGCCCATCCCCCGATGAGCTAAATATTGCCATCCCCTCCCCGCCTGCCAGGGATGATTCCATCGTTTTTATCAGTGATACGAGAGTGTACCAGCAATGTAGTACTTGCCGCCAACAATCTTCTTTAGATGTTGAGGCTTATAAAAATGCAGTAATACGCTTGTACAGCGGCAGCAATCAAGTCATACCGGGTAACCTGACTTCGTATACCTTTCAAGATCTATCCGATATGCTTAATTCCGGCACGGGTTTGTTGCAGATTGAAAATGACCTCCGTTCAGCGGATTGGATCGTATTTACAATGGATAATGTCACCAGTGACGTCCCGGTATCTCTCGCCTTACGTCAATTCCTTGATTTACGCCCTGATCTCATTCAAGGGAAACGCTTGATCGTTTTTGCTTTGAGTGAGCCTTACGCCCTTGATGCAACAGACATCTCGAAGCTGTCTGCTTATTATGCCCTATATAGTCGTTCTAGCTCATTTATCGAAATCGCAGCCAGAATCCTTTTTCATGAAATCCAACCTTCTGGTTACCTCCCTGTATCCGTTCCTGGGATAGGGTATGAGATTCTTGACGCGACTTCACCCGATCCCAATCAGGTAATCCATATATATCAGGATATCCAAATTACACCCGCTGTTGAAGGCACCCAAACACCTTCACCAGCTCCAGTCACCATGAAAATTGGAGATCCTATAGCGGTTGTATCAGGGATTATTCTCGATCACAATGGAAACCAGGTACCAGATGGGACGATAGTGCACTTCAATTTGTATCATGATGGTGAAAATGTACCTGCACAAATCGTTGAGGCACTAACATCTCAGGGAATTGCCCGAGGAACGCTCTTAATTGACCAATCTGGAGAGATTACCATTCGTGCAGATAGTGGATCAGCAACCAATTCAGATGTCCTTATTTTCGAGATCCCACCTGAAAGTATTACCTCAACACCCCAAGCGGCTACACAATCACCAACACCATCATCAACTCCTACCACCACACCAACCATTACTTTATCGCCCACACCTCAATCCACTACGATACCCGTCAATGTCCCGAATCAAGGTAACGTTAATTTCGGGGATTGGTTGGTCGCATTGATCGTGACTTCCCTGATTAGTGGAGCCAACTATTGGCTGATCAAACTAAAAAGTGGATTGCGCTGGGCAGTGAGAGCTGCATTGCTCCCGCTGATTGGGGGTATGTTTACCTATGTTTACCTGGCTATCAATTTGCCTGGAAGTAAATCAATGATAGAGCAAATGGGAATCTGGGGTGTAATGTTATTTGTTCTGATTGGAGCGGCGATTGGTGCAGGGGCGGCGTGGGTCTGGCAGATGATGGAGCTGCGCAGAGTCAAACCGGCATCAGGCTAACGAGCTAAAGTAATAATTAAACTGAATACGATGAGCGCTGCCGCTACCCAGAGCAAGACTCGTTCACGCGTGGCAGAGAGGATCATCCTTAATGACGGAGCCTGTGGCTTTTTGGATGGACGAATGGGGGGAATCCAATTCCCGATTAATGCCTGACGTAAAGCCTCAATTTCCTGTGGTCGCTCATCTGGGTGAAGGTTCATTGCCCACAAGATCGCCTTTTCAGTTCGAACACTGATTTCTGAATTGATCTGCCGTGGAGAGGTCAGGTTCTCTGGGTGTAGAAACCGTTCACGTGCTTCCAATGGTGGTTGGTTGGTGAGTAAATGATAGAGCGTAGCTCCAAAGGCATAAATATCACTTCGCCTATCAGTATGACCGGTATCTCCCCCATATTGTTCCAAAGGTGTATAAAGTGCAGTACCGCGCCCCTGCAATATCGTGATCGTCATTTCCTCTGACGCCAGAATCTTCACCAAACCAAAATCAACTAATTTAATCAATCCGCTGGGGGTGACCTTGAGATTACTGGGTTTAATATCTCGATGTAAGATGGGTGGTGTTTGATTGTGCAGGTAGCTTAAAGCATCTGTAATTTGATTTGCCCATGAAAGCACCTCCGCTTCAGACAAGAAATTCCCCCGTTGACGCGCTTCCATCATCAATGTGCGTAAATCTTTCCCTGGTACAAAATCCATGGCCAGGTAATCGCGTGGTCCAATTGAAAAGTAATCAGATACCTTGGGGAGGTTCGGATGATCCAGGCGCGCTAATACCGTCGCTTCTCGGAAGAATTGTTCACGAGCTTGTTGGACCACCTCCTGCGGTAATGTGCGGTCATGCTCAACCTCTTTAAGCGCACATTGTCGCCCTTCCAGGCGAAGATCATCCGCAAGATAGATACTGCCCATTCCGCCGTGCCCAATCGTCCTCCGAATTTTATAGCGACTTCTCAGGACTTCTCCAGTCTTTAAGGGCGTCGGCATATTTTTTTATCCGATGGCGTTTCGGATAGAGATATTATACCTTTGGTTGTTGAAAGAATGGAGTTCTTGAGAAACCCGTGGTAGCAAATTCATTAAACGTTATAATATTTATATGCTTCCAGCTCATAATTTCCTTGACCGTCTTCATATCCCCTATTCGATCGCCAGCTTCCCACCTTCTACACCTAAGGGTGCCTCAAGTGTAGCGATTGCCTTAGGGTTGAGTGAACACCAGGCGATTAAAACCCTGGTCTTCGAGACGGACAAAGGTGAACAGGTGCTCGTGATGGTGGGGGGTGACCAAAATGTCATCTCCGGTCATTTGAAAAAGGTCATCGGTTCCCGGAATATTCAGCTTGCCAGCCCAGAACGAGTAATCGAGACCACGGGTTATAAAATCGGGTCCATTCCTCCGTTCTCCTGGCAACCGGATGGGTTCAGATCATTCCTGGATTCAGATATGGAGAATCAGCCCATCCTGGCTGTTGGGGCTGGAGTTTGGGGGAACGAAATACTCATTACACCAGATAATTTAATAACTGCCAGTAAAGCTATCGTGGTAAACTTAACCAATCGGGAATTACCGATTTTTCCTTAGTTATAATTGGTGGTATATTGTTTCATTGTTGTTCGTTCGTTGGTTTCCAGAGAAATATATCGAGGATTAAGAAATGGCACTGGAGACTGAAGATTTTCCCTTATTAATCGCACAAACCGGACCATTAAACGGCCAACGTTGGATTATTAAAGGTGATGTCATCGTCGGACGAGATGATGCTTGCAATGTGGTTATCCAAAATCGTCAGGTTTCGCGCTATCATGCAAGGTTTATCACCTTACCTCAAGGTGTTCAATTGGAAGATCTTGGTAGCAAGAATGGCACCCATATCAATGGGCAGGAGGTAATGGAACCGGTCATTCTCCAAGATGGGGATGTCATCCAGATTGCTTTAGCCCAGCAGTTTATCTATATGAGCTCCGATTCCACGGTGCCCTTAGAAATACCGCCTGAAAGACCTGCCGAGATTGCTCCAGTCAACAGGTTGCTCAGGTTGGAAAAACGCTCGCGACGGGTTTGGATTGGGGATGATGAGCTGTTACCGCCCCTCTCGGTTTCGCAGTACCAACTCATGGAATTACTCTACGACAACCCTGGGCGTGTCGTTACGCGCACAGAATTGATCCAGGCGGTGTGGGGAAAAGAGGATGCCGTCGGGATATCTGAACAAGCCTTGGACGCACTGGTTCGACGATTACGCGATCGCCTGTCGGCGATCAACTCGAGCCATCATTTTTTGGTTACCGTGCGTGGACATGGATTGAGATTGGACAACCCACTCTATAAATAGCCGGATAAATCAATCGGGGCTGGTGACCAGCCCCGATTTCTTATTTTAACTGAGATTTTGAGCCATCGTGATACGCAAAGCAGCACTGAACACTTTATTTAAGCGGGATTTTAACTCAACATCATCACCCGACTCTGTTCTGACCAATAAATTGGATAATATATCCATAAACTCGGGGGTAATTTCATTTTTGTGCGCTTCAAGTTTTTTACTCAGCTCTTGGTCGGAGGTGGAAACTTCCAGTAACTCCTGGATCAATGCCACCTCAGGTGGAGGGGTACTGGCTTGATCCACCACTTCCTCAACCTGCTTGAGCCTGCTTATCTTATCAAGGTCGCCCACTTTCTGGGCTGCTTCCATTTCTTCATTGAAAACCTGGACAAAAACCTCGTCCACTATTGCCAAATTTTGAGCCATCATCTCTTTGATATCTTTAGATTGCAGGATGGTATTTAAATTTTTCCTGGTTTGTAATATCCTCTCTTCCATTTGTTTATCGATGGCTTGTGTCATTTCCAGTAACTGATCACGCAGCTTTATCAACCTATCCCTGCCATCCGCACGGGCGCGATCGATCCGTTCACTTAACAATCTAAAAAATTCATAGTCCATTCCTGGTCTACCCAAGCTCGCCATAACACTTAATTGGGTTTCATTGGGAGCCTTAATCACCATTTCTAGCAGTTTTTCACGGGTTAGCGATTTCCCAGCTGATTGTAAAGCCTGGATGGCAGCCTGTACGTCTTTTGACTGTTCCTGGATTTGCTTTCCGAAAGTAGTCTGAGATAACAATTTCTTTTGTAGCTCACCCAATCGTTTGGCAGATTCTTGATCCCCATTCACCGAAGATGCTTCAATGAGCCGGTTAAGCAGATTAAAGAAATCACTATTGAATAATGCATCATCCTTTAAAGTCATCTCCGCAATGATCTCGTCCGATGCGGTGATCAATCTCTGCAATAAATTCATTCGCTCCTGCTGAGCCTGGAGCATCTCTCTCGTTATACCATCTGCAGCAAGGATGCGTTCCACCATGGTTTGCATGGTTAACATGGCCTGCGGTTGAAATAGATAAGCTTTCCTCTTTTCTTGGGGCAGGCTGTTTGTTACCCGCGTAATTAATGGACCAATAACACGTTCCTGTTCGTTGACGGGTAGGGCAAGCTCAGGCGGAAAATAGGAAAGCAATAGTTCCTTACCTGGATCATGATATACCAGGGGGGTGGCAATCATCCCTTTAAAACCACAATTCGGGCATGAGGCAATATTAAACGTCCCCGATAGGATTTTTTGTTTAGAGGCCGGATCCTGGCCGACATCGAACAATTGGTCAATGTCAGCCATGAGTGGCTGGCGGCAATTTGGACAATTGATGCGCGTTTTTGGCATGAATTTCTCCTGATCATATACGCCCTGATGAATCATACCGGGGCGGTAAGATTTATATCAATAATACTATTTTGTAGTCGTTAACTCCTTGGTATTGAAAAACAGATGCGAGCACCTGTTGCACCAGGGCGTGGATCAACCCATATCCGACCACCATGTGCTTCAATGACGGCGCGTGCCAAGTATAAACCTAATCCGGCACCTTTCGTAGTTCGTTTGGCAATAGAAGACCTGTAAAATCGATCGAAAATATGGGGGATGTCTTCCGGTGCAACGCCAGACCCCTGATCACTGACACAAATGATCACCTGGGTGGGACGAACCTGCCCACTGATGCGAATTTCCCCTCCATCAGGTGAATATTTAATCCCATTCGATATCAGGTTGGCTAGCACCTGTTCCAGTCGCGTTTCATCACCCGTCACGATTGGAAAACTTTCAGGAAAATCCACCACGATGGTATGAAGCGAAGATTGCGTTTGTAATCGTTTGGCTACCCTTTCAGCCACCATATTCAAGGCAACATCTGAAGGACTGATGGAGAGTCCTCCGGCTTGAAGTCGCGACGCATCCAATAAATTCTCAATTAAACCAGTCAACCGATCTGCCTCTTCCTCAATCACCGCCAAACTATCCTTCACAATTTCCCGATCCCAATTTGCATCCTCCCTGCGTAATGTTCCAACATAACCTTTAATGAGTGCCACCGGTGTTTTTAGCTCATGGCTGATTACCGATATGAATGTGCTTTTAAGTTCCTCAGCCTCACGGAATCGAGTGATATCGCGCACAGTCGCAATAATATTAAGCAAGTTCCCGTCTTGAGAAATCAATGGGGCATAGGTAATCCCAACTGGAAGAGATACACCTGACAACCTTTGCAAATCACCTTCCACATATAATGTGGCATTCGGTGTGAGTGGCCACCCACCTGCTTCTGCCTGTTCGAGGGTTAGCATATCTTCATGGCAGGTCAATTCGATCACATCATCATGGCTTTTGCCAACGATTTGATTGATCGGCTGTTCAAGCATTCGGGCAAATGCAGGGTTACAACGCGTGATGGTATGACCTGGTGAAAGGATTAAAATTCCATCAGCTGCAGAGTCAATTAAGGCATCCACACGCTGCTTATCCTGACTCACCTGCTGATAAAGTTGGGCGTTATCCACTGCAATGGCGGCCTGGTTCGCAAAACTTTGCAATAAGGCACGGTCATTGGATGAAAAAATTCCAGGATAATTTCGAAATACAAAGATGACCCCAATCACTCTTTCACGCGTGATCAACGGCAAACCTACACCGGTGAGCAGCCCAAGACCTACCGTGCGGGCTAAATTCTGCAGTAAACGGTTTACTTCGGGCAGCTCGAATCGAGCAGGGTCTTCGTTATCAGGTACTTCAGCCAGCAACGGCTCAAGATAACGCGCCAGGCTGGCTGAAATACCCAAGCTGGTAGCAATCTTCCAGCCCCCTTTATCGGATCTTAACACGATCAACCCCGCCTGTCCTGCTAACATTTCAGCAGAGATATATAGAATACGCCCCAGGAGCTTGTCAATATCAAGCTCCTGGGTTAGTGCACGGCTGATTTCTAATAAATAATCGCGTTGACGAACGCGAAAATCAGGCAACATGTGTAATCTGGAATTCCTTTTCTGCCAGGGTTATGGATTCTTCGAAGATTTCCAGGCCGTCGGTGATTTCGCCCTTGGTGATATTCAGCGAGGGGGAGATCCGGATTGTATTTTTACCACAACCCAGGCTGATCAAACCGCGTTCGAAAGCTCGCTGGACGATTCGCTCACGAAGGTCGTGAGCAGGCTCTTTGCTCTGCTTGTTCTTGACGAACTCGACGCCAATCATCAAACCGATGCCACGCACCTCACCTACACTCGGGTGACGTGCGGCGATCTCATTCAAGGCGTCGATGGCATAATCTCCCACCTCTTTTGCATTCTGCAAATATTCATCTCGTATCAGGTCCATGGTGGCGATCGCAGCTGCGCATGCAATCGGATTGCCGCCATAAGTATTGCCATGCGAGCCTAGAGGCCACGAGACAATACTCTTGCGGGCTATGATTGCACCCAATGGAATTCCTGATGCAATCCCTTTACCCACACAGACGATATCCGGCTCAATACCAAAATTTTCAATTGCCCACCACTTTCCAGTCCTCCCCATTCCAGATTGGACTTCATCAGCGATAAGCAGAATATCATGACGATCGCATAAGTCACGCAAAGCCGGGTAAAACCCAGGCGGTGGGATAATATACCCTCCTTCGCCTTGGATCGATTCAACCATCAAACCCGCCACGTCTTCAGCAGGTAATAATTTTCCAAGCACCTGCTCTTCAATATATCTCACTACCGTCTCGCCATAATCCTCTCCAGGGCGCGTATTAAAAATCGGCCGATATGGATCAGGATATGGAACATGTACTACTCCATTCATCAGTGGGTAAAAACCCTCATGATATAAAGGTTTACTGGCAGTGAAACTTAATGATCCCAGGGTCCGGCCATGAAATGCCCCCAGAAATCCAATGAATTGACTCGCGCCGGTATGATAACGCGCCAGCTTGATGGCTGCTTCCACGCTTTCTGTGCCTGAATTGGTCATAAATGAAACAGCATCTTCTTTGAAAGGTGCTATCTGATCCAAACGCTCACCCAAATTGACCCAGGCTTCGTGATAAAAATCAGCCGAGATGTGCAAGAACTTCTCGGATTGATCTTTGATCGCCTGGACGACTTTCGGATGGCTGTGACCTGTGGCAGTGACAGCAATCCCTGCTGCAAAATCCAAAAAATGGTTCCCATCCACATCCCATACGTCTGAACCCTTGCCGTGATCCATCACAAATGGATAGGCACGCGCATAAGACGGTGAGATAACAGCTGAATCACGTTCGATAATGGCTTTAGCCTTCGGACCCGGTAGATCATAGATTTGCATATTTTCTCTCCTGTTTTGTTCCTGTAAACCGCTGATTGAACGAATGAAATATATTGCCACTGGTGAGCCGCCAGAGGTTCAATGTTTACAGGTTGATAAATGGATACTGTTTTGCCCGATATGAAAATTATAACACTACCGGATGGGTTATAATCAGGCTTCATTATGAACAACCCCTTTATATATGAAATAACTGCCCATGATGGACGCACGCGTGCGGGCATTTTTCATACCCCTCATGGTGATCTTCTAACCCCTCTCTTCGCTCCAGTTGGCACTCAAGCCACAGTAAAGTCGGTCACTCCAGCTCAATTGAAAGAGCTCAATGTCGGTTTGATCTTAGCTAACACATACCACCTCTATTTGAGGCCCGGTGATGAATTAATAGCTAACTTGGGTGGATTGCACACCTTCATGCATTGGGATAGACCCATATTAACCGATTCAGGGGGGTTTCAGGTATTTTCTTTGGCAGAAAGCCGAAAAATAGATCTGGATGGGGTAACCTTCAAAAGTCACATCGACGGCTCCATCCATCGCATTACCCCTGAGAAATCCATCGCCATTCAAGAAAACCTGGGGGCAGATATCATCATGGCATTCGATGAATGCGGTTCTCCGTATGATTTCGCAAAAAATGAAGCTGCGATGGAGCGTACCCATGCCTGGGCAACTCGCTGTGTGAATGCAAAAACCCGCTCAGACCAGGCTTTATTTGGGATTATCCAGGGAGGCATCTATCCTCAGCTCCGCCAACGATCCGCGGAATATTTGACTTCCTTGGATCTACCCGGATATGCGATTGGAGGGTTATCCGTGGGTGAGACGAAAACTGAAACCCTTTCAACGCTGGAGCTGGTGGATGCATGGTTACCCGTAGAAAAACCACGCTACTTGATGGGGGTTGGCTCTCCTAAAGACCTGATCACCGGCGTACAGCGTGGCGTGGACATTTTTGACTGCGTCTTGCCAACCCGACTTGCCCGCCATCACGCTGCCATCACCCGCACTGGTCGCTTGAACCTCGCCAATGCCAAATATTCATCAGAGAAAGCACCTATCGATGCAAGCTGTGCCTGTTATACCTGCATGAACTTTTCCAGCGCTTACCTCCGGCACCTGGTACTTGCGAAAGAGATCCTGGGTGCCACCTTATTGACTATTCATAACCTATACATCTTAGTATCTCTGATACACGATATTCGCCAGGCGATCATTGAAGGTCACTTTGATCAATTTGCTGCTGATTTTCTGAAGCATTGGGAGAGCGCATCATGACCCTGCTACAATCCATCCTGTTGGGAATTATCCAGGGAATAACCGAATTCCTACCCATTTCCAGCTCGGCCCATCTGGTGATCACGCCATACTTGTTGGGTTGGAAAATCCCGGCTGAGGATGGTTTTATATTTGATGTATTGGTACAGCTGGGAACATTATTAGCCGTGATTATCTACTTCAGGAAAGATCTGTGGAAGATCATTGTTGCAGTTATTAATGGGCTCATCCACCGTACGCCGTTTGCTGACCCAATGTCTCGTTTAGGCTGGCTCCTGGTCCTTGCCACGATCCCAGCAGTAATTGCTGGAGTATTGTTCAAAGATTTGGTGAAGCAAGCCTTCGGAAGCCCACCTGCAGCCGCTATATTCCTTCTTGGTACTGGGTTATTCTTAGTCCTTGCTGAATGGCTGGGGAAACGCACACGACAGCTAGATTCCGTCACCTGGTTGGATGCATTAATCGTTGGATTATTCCAGGCAATTTCGCTTTTGCCCGGCATTTCACGCTCGGGCTCTACCATCACCGGTGGCATGATCCGCAACCTGGATCGCCCTGCAGCAGCACGCTTCTCTTTTTTGATGTCTGTCCCGGTGATGATCGGTGCAGGGGCATTGGAAGTCTTAGATTTGTTTAAATCTCCGAATTTTGGTACGCAGCTTCCTGCAGTGATGGCAGGTGTCGTCATTGCGGCAATCGTTGGTTATCTATCCATCCGGTGGTTGTTATCTTTTCTGGTTAAGCGTCCGTTATATTTATTTGCCATCTACTGCGCAGTGGTATCTATTATCGTCTTGCTGATCAATTTTATTCGTGGGTGATCATGAAGCGACTGCTGCTGCTTGGGTTGATAATGATCTTTTCTGCGTGTGAAAGCGCAGGAGTGTCCACTCCTGCCCCTACCCCTCAAGCGATCAATGTTATTTATCCTGCTGCTTTACAACCCTGGGCAGACGCGATCGCCAGGTGTTCATCCGGTGATCCGCAGGTTGGGGTCTACTTTTTTCGATCCGAGATATTAGACACGCATGTCGGACCAAACGATATTATCTTGCAATTAGGCAGCCCAGGTATAAGCAGTGATGGAATTTACCTGTCCCAGGTCGGTTGGGAACAAGTGGTTGTCGTAGTAAATATCGAAAACCCCCTATCTCAGCTAACAAACGCTGAGTTGAAATCGATCTTCTCTGGACAGGCAATCAATTTCGACGTGAGCTCAGGTCAACCGTTCCAGGTATGGGTGCTGCCAGAGGAAGATCCGACCCGCCATATATTTGACCTGGCGGTGATGCAGAATCAGCTGACCAGCATGGAAGCCATGTTAGCCCCCGATCCTGCTGCCATGCTTGAAGCCATCTCACAAAACAGGTATGCTATCGGTTATCTGCCAGGATCATTTTTTACTGAAGGTGAACCATCCTTTACGAGTAAATTGAAAGTCATCCAGCGTGAATCCTCCCTGGAAGATCTGCCGCTCCAACCCGTGATCGCGATTACCCAAAGTGAGCCTGAAGGTTTATTGCGTAGTTTATTGGTCTGCCTAGAAGCAAAATCCCCCTGAACCGTTCTTGCCTTTCGGATTGTTACAAACGGATAATTCTCTACACTAATCGATCTGGACGGCTATGCGCATTATTTTATAGGGTTTAATCATGCCCCAGCCGATGTAATGCGACTATTTTACTGTTTGGGGTGATAAATTTCCGTACAAATACCAATAAGAATCTACCGGAAATCCCTTCTGAACCTCAGCTTCCCAGATAAATCCGTCTTTCTTCAATACACTCTGTAAATATCCATCCAATCCCGCTAACAATGCCATCTCAGGTTGTGGTTTTTCTCCCACCTCTTGGAGCAACAGCTGCAGCATAACCCTTAATCGTACCTCATATGTATATCGATCGACATTATCTTGAGCATTCATTCGGTATTCTTCTAGGAAATCCCCCCACATTCGCAGGCGGATGCTGAAACATCTCCCCGCTTTCTGCTCCCACGCCACTCTCCATTTTGATCGCACTTTGGCCAGGTCTGAACTCAACTGGAGCTTCAGCCCCTCTTGAGAAGGTGTGCTCGGGTAGGCCAGTAATCTTTCTGTCGCTAGAAGCACGCCATCCAAGGTCAAGCGGGGGTATGCTGGCGCACCCTCTGGTGGATGTGCACTCAAAGGCCAGAATACTTCATCTGAGAGCAGGTATTCCTCGATACTATCCAAACCTGCCCGGACATAGCGGAGGTCATATTCGAATGATTTCATCGTGTGTCTGGTTGATTATTATTTCCTGATCACTACTCGTTCTACCCAAGGATGTTTTACTCAATGATCTAATAGAGAAATCGGGCTCAAATCAATAAGCGCAAAGGTTGCTCAATGTACTTCGCCAGGGCTTGCAGGAAGCGTGCCCCTTCGACACCATCACTGACGCGATGATCGATGGAAAGGGTTGCTTTCATGCGGCTGCCAATCTTGATCTCTCCATTCACCACGACTGCCACCTGCGCAGCCGAGCCAACGGCTAAAATCGCTGCTTCAGGAGGGTTGATGATCGCGGTAAATTGGTCCACATCATACATCCCCATGTTGCTGACGGTGAAAGTGGAGCCTTCTATATCCTCCGCACGCACCTTACCTTCGCGTGCCCGGTTGACCGAAGTTTTAAGCTCCGATGAGATCTGGTGGACGGTTTTCTGGTCGGTATTTCGATTTACCACGGTGAGCAGGCCATTCTCCACTGCCACAGCTACGCCAATATTAATCTCTCCATGATAGATAAGGGCGGTATTCTTCAAGTCAAGCGAGGCATTGAGATTGGGAAATTCCAATAATGTCAGAGCGACTGCTCGAACGATAAAATCATTCAGTGAAAGCTTATCGTCCTCTGCCAAGAGAGAATTGATCTCTTTTCGTCGTTCCAACAATGCTCCCACATCGTACTCATGGGTTACATAAAAATGGGGAGCTTGCTGCATCGATTCGGTCATCCGCCGACCAATGGCAGCGCGCAGTTTTGGTAAGGGCAGGCTGCGCGTTTCTCGTGTGAATTCTTTTACCGGCTTCCTCAAAGGCATGGCAGCGTCAGCAGGGGTTTTTACAGCCGTTGCTTGAGGGGCTGTTGTTTGATAAGCTTCAATATCCTTTTTCGCGATCCGTCCACCTGGTCCAGTCCCACGTACTCTGCTTAATTCTATCCCCAATTCTGCTGCCATCGAGCGAGCCAGGGGTGAGGCATTTACCCCGCCAGGTATACCCGTGGGCGCTTCAACCATGGGAGTTGATACCGGTGAGATTGAGCTTCCTAGTACCGTTGCCGTACCAGATGGCGCTTGTTCAGCTGTAGTTTTTTTACTGTCCGCTGGTTTCCCCAGCAATGCTTCGATGTCCACGGATTCGCCCGCTTCACCGATCACCGCAATGGGTTCGTTGACTGGGATAACCGCACCCTGTTGAACCAGTTGGCGAAGTAACACTCCTGTAAATTCAGATTCAACCTCAACGGTAGCCTTATCGGTTTCGATCTCAGCCAGCACGGAGCCTTTGGTCACCTGCTCTCCCTCATTAATCACCCAACGCACGAGAGTTCCCTCTGCCATGTCAAACCCAAGTTTTGGCATGCCGATGATTTGCGCCATTAGAGCACCTCCTTGACTGCCTTGATCACATCGTCCACTTGCGGTAGAGCCAGCTGTTCCAACGTCCGGTTGTAAGGCAAAGGCACTTCCTTTTGCGCCACGCGTTGGATCGGTGCATCCACATAGTCAAAAGCTTCTTCATATATTCTTGAAGCCACCTCAGCACCAACGCCGAATGAACGCCAGCCTTCTTCCACGATCACAGCCCGGTTCGTCTTTTTGAACGATTCCAACACAGGTTCCATGTCAAGGGGGCGTAATGTACGCAGATCAACAATTTCAGCTTCGACTCCATCTTGCGCAAGCTGGTCGGCAGCTTTCATCGACGTTTCCAGCATCTTGCTATAAGTCACAATGGTGACGTCTTTCCCGGGGCGTTGTATTTTCGATTTTCCGATCGGGATCAGATTCTCTCCATCTGACACCTCCCCCCGTGATTGGTAAAGGGTGGCAGATTCTATGTAAAATACCGGGTCATCGCTGCGGATAGCCGATTTCAACAAACCTTTCGCATCTTCTGGGGTACCCGGGGCGACCACCTTCAACCCGGGAAAGTGGGCGAATATCACATCTGGGGTCTGAGAGTGTGTGGCGGCCAGCTGCCGCCCGCCTCCGCTCACCGTGCGTATCACCAGTGGAACCATCATTTGACCCGCAAACATGTAATGCATCTTGGCAGCCTGATTGACGATGTGCTCGAATGCCGAGAACGCAAAGTTGATCGTCATGAGCTCCGCCACAGGGCGTAACCCGGTGAGAGCTGCCCCAATCGCTGCCCCGACAATTGCCGCTTCAGAGATGGGCGTATCCTTCACCCGCTCTGCTCCAAAATGGTCATAGAAACCTTTGGTGACGGCGTAACTACCCCCCCACACGCCAACCTCTTCGCCCAGGATGAAGACATTCGGGTCACGTTCCATCTCTTCCCAAAGTGCTTGTGATATCGCTTCTCGGATTGTGATTCTTGCCATGGTTGCCTCAATCTATCCCATCTGGACGTATAAATGCTTAAATAAATCCTCAGCTATTGGCTCAGGGCTGCTTTCAGCAAATTGCACCGCAGCCTGCACCTCAAGCTCAGCCGCTTTTTCCAATCCATCCAATTCTTCCAAACTGGCGAGCTGGTTATCCACCAGATACTTATGGTATATCCCGATCGGGTCCTCTTCATTCTGCCAGCATTTCACTTCTTCAGACGTGCGGTAGCGTTCCGGATCACCCATGGAATGCCCTCTGAACCGATAAGTTTCTACTTCTAGAAAGTACGGGGTTTTATTCGTCCGCACTGTTTCGATAGCATGTTCAGCTGCCTCTCGGACTTTGATCACATCCATCCCATCCACGCAGTTGTTCGGGATTTGATAACCTTCGGCTTTTTGACGGATCTCTGAGACCGCTGAAGCCCTTTCAACAGACGTGCCCATCCCATAGTGGTTGTTCTCACACACCCATAGTACTGATAAATTCCAGACCTTGGAAAGATTTAAGGCTTCATGGAAGTAACCAATATTCGTCGCACCATCACCAAACATGCAGATGGTTACTGCGTCGCTGCTCTGGTATCGATCTCCGAGAGCCAGACCCGCAGCAATGGGTAGATGAGCTCCAACAATGGCATGCCCACCCCAAAAATTCTGACTGACATCCGCCATGTGCATCGATCCTCCCCTACCTTCCGAGCAGCCTGTCTGCTTTCCAAGCAGCTCAGCCAATACTGTCTTGGCAGGTATGCCACAATTGATTGCCACCCCGTGATCGCGATAGGCGGTGATGACCCTGTCTTTTGTTTGCCGAGCTGAAATCAAACCGGTGCTGACGGCTTCTTGACCGATATATAGGTGCAAAAAACCACCAATCTTCCCTTGCTGGTATAGTACTGATGCATTTTCTTCTACCAGTCTGATCAAAATCATCTGGTGAAATAAATCCAGGTACTCATTCTTTTCCATTACCAATATCCTCCCACTTGGGATGCAATTGTTTCTAAACGGACCATTGTGAACATTTACACTCGTAAAAATTATACCAATATAAGCGTGTTTATTCAGAGAGCTTTGGGTGAGTATCCTATTAATTATGCCCATTGCTTATATTTTTGGGATGACCTTTCCCAATGATTGTGCAGTATAATTTTTAATAGATGGATCTATTATCAATTACCCATTTTCTAAATGGGTTTTTAATGATTGCTTTGCCCATTCTCTTGGGCATATACCTGACCAATAAATTCCAAATGGGATGGAAATTGTGGCTGATTGGTGGCGTCACCTTCATCCTTTCCCAGGTAGGTCACCTTCCATTCAATTCTTATCTATTAACTCCCCTGCTTGAATCCATTCAACGAACCATCCCTGGCCCTCCAGGGATTCTGGTTATCGCGGTCAGCGCTGGATTAAGTGCCGGTATTTTTGAAGAATGTGCGCGTTATGGAATGTTCCGCTGGTGGCTCAAGGATGCCCACACCTGGCGAAGTTCCGTCCTGGCTGGAGCCGGGCATGGAGGCATTGAAGCCATCCTTTTGGGTGGTCTGGTCATGTGGGGTTACATTAGCATGATGGCTTATCGCGACGCTGATCTGAGCAGTCTCAACTTCACACATCAGAACCTTGCCATTCTTCAGCAACAACTACAAGCCTACTGGAGTATGCCCTGGTACACTGCCTTGCTGGGTGCTGTGGAGCGAATATTTACCATCCCATTCCACATCATGGCGTCGGTGCTTGTCCTGCAGGTGTTTACACGTCGTCCTGGTCACCAACAGCTTGGATGGTTGGGGGTGGCTATCCTGTTTCATACCTTTATGAATGCAACTGGTGTTTTCTTGTCCACTCAAATGAGCGTATATATTGTTGAAGCTGTGCTGGGGGCCCTGGCTATCGTTGAAATCATAATCATTTTCTTTCTACGCCAGCCCGAGCCTGTACTTATAGAACTCTCCCCCATCCCGCCGCCCGATATACCACCAGTTTTTACACCTTCTCTGGTAGAAGAAACCCCAGAGAATCTGGATCAATCACGCTTTCAATGAGCTAAAATAACTAAATCCTAACTACCCAAAACAAAAAAACCTGCTATATTATCACCTATGATCAAAACTGAAAACCTATCCAAGAAATTTAACACCACCCTAGCAGTCGATAATCTGAATCTGGAAGTAAACGAAGGTGAGGTATTCGGGTTTCTCGGGCCAAACGGAGCCGGGAAAACCACCACCGTGCGCATGCTAACCAGCCTGATCGGACCTACCACGGGTACAGCTACCGTCAACGGGTATCACATCGGAACCCAGGATACCGAAATCCGGCGCTCGGTGGGTATCCTGACCGAAACTCCAGGCATGTATGACAACCTGAGTGCCGAATTCAACCTGGAGATTTACGCCAATCTTTACGAGGTCAAAGATCCCAAGGGTCAGGTGGAAAAATATCTGCGTATGTTGGGCTTATGGGAACGCCGTCAGGATGAAGCCGGAACATTTTCAAAAGGGATGAAGCAAAAACTGGCCATTGCCCGGGCATTATTACATGAGCCGCGCATCCTCTTCCTGGATGAACCCACCGCCGCCCTTGACCCTGAAGCCTCTCACCTGGTGCATGATTTTATCTCGGATTTGCGGAAGGAAGGTCGTACCATTTTCTTGTGCACCCACAACCTGGATGAAGCTGACCGGCTGTGTGACCGGGTGGGCGTTTTCAAGACCCATTTACTGGTCGTTGATACTCCAGCCAACCTCCGCTCGCAGTTATTTGGTCGCCGGGTGGTCTTTCACCTGACGAACAGTAATGAGACCATCGCTTCGATGGTACGAGCACTGCCTTTTGTGCGTGAAGCGAAAGTTGTGGAAAACAAGCTGCTGGTTAATCTCGATGATCCAGAGGCTCACAATCCCGAAATCATCCGGGTTCTGGTGGGTGCAGGTGCAGACGTTCGATTCGTTGGAGAGCTGCGCCACTCGCTTGAAGATGTTTACCTGCAGCTGGTTAAAAATGCTTGATGAAAATTTACTTTCTCAATTGGAAAAATTCCTATGAATAAGATTAAGACAATTGTCCGAAAAGAGTGGGCGGAAGTATTTAAAAAACGCATGGTGCTTTTCACCGTGATCTTCTTACCCTTGTTTTTAAGCGTCCTACCTCTGGTAATC
This sequence comes from uncultured Chloroflexia bacterium, assembly GCA_963725685.1. GTDB lineage: Bacteria > Chloroflexota > Anaerolineae > Anaerolineales > UBA4823 > FEB-25. Next base: position 828,319 of record CAVRYZ010000005.1, on the reverse strand, counting down.
TTATATTCCATGGGTAGCTCAGGTGTCAACAGTGCTACTACTGAGTTACCAGCGCAATTTCAACAGTTATGTAAAGCCAATCTAACTGCCGGCGAGTGCATGCAGTATTACATCGTCAGTGAGTTCCTGATCATGTTCATGCTGGTTCCTCTATTCGTGCCGGTCAATATCGCTTCGTATTCCATCGTGGGCGAAAAAACCACCCGCAGCCTGGAGCCTTTACTCGCTACCCCCATTACCACGGGTGAGCTGTTGATGGGTAAAAACCTGGCCTCGGTTATCCCAGCCATCATCGCCACCTGGGTTGGTTTTGCCATATTTGCAATTGGATCCATTATCATCACAGGTGGTGGTGCACTGGCTTCTGCTCTGCTTGACCCTATGTGGTTGATTGCTATTTTCCTGGCAGGTCCCCTGATGGCAGTCCTGTCAGTCAACTTCAGCATCATGGTGTCTTCACGGGTCAATGATCCACGCGTGGCAGAACAGGTTTCTTCGGTCATCATCTTGCCATTACTGGCAGTCTTCTTTGGTCAGATTGCCGGCTTATTCATCCTTAACAGCACGTTGATCTTACTGATGTGTGTGGTCCTGGCTTTCCTGGATGTGCTGGTAATCTACCTGGCAGTGCGCCTCTTTCAGAGAGAGACCATTCTTACCCGTTGGAAATAAACAAATATTCTAGTTTAATCACCCAGACAATAAGGATACAGCTCGATGAAAAAGATATTCTCAATTCTCGTAATCGCCTGTTTGATAACCATCATTAGCACGGGCCTGGCCCTGGCGCAATCAGCCAACCAGCTGCAGTTGGGATTAAGCCGCGACTTTGGTTATGGGGGATTTGGGAATGATATCCAGGGATTATTTTCAATGAAAATTAAAAACCCACCTCAAAACCTGGTGAGTGTGGAATTTTTCATCGATACCAGCTTGGTGGGAACAGACGCTGAATCACCCTTCGCAGTGCAATTCAACACCGATTCATATCCTCTCGGCGCTCGCACATTGCGTGCAGTTGGGACGCTTTCTGATGGGAGTACGATCGATTCCAATACCATCCAGTCTCAATTTGTTGCCGCAGGCGCCGGCACTCAATCAATTCTAAAATTCGTATTACCAATTCTAGGATTGGTTGTAATCATGGTGATTGTGTCTTTTGTCTTACCGCTAATACTCTCGAAGGGAAAATTATCCGCCATGCCTTTGGGCACGCCTCGGAAATATGGGATTGGGGGTGGGGCAATCTGCCCTAAATGCAACCGTCCCTTCCCGCTTCGTTTATGGTTTATAAATCTGGGTCGTAATAAGATCGATCGTTGTCCATATTGTGGAAAATGGTCATTCGTACGCCCACGTTCTGGGGCTGAATTACGCCAGGCTGAAGCTGCTGAATTATCTCAAGCTCAAACCGGTCCAACCATCGGTGGTGAAACTGAAGCTGAAAAAATGAAAAAGGAATTGGATAATTCGCGCTTTCAAAATCCGTGAGAAAAAATCCCCAAGAAGAACCTGATCCCAGGCTGATTAGCCTGGGATTTTTTATTTTTCAACTGGTCGCTTCGGGTCTGTGATCCATTCGCTATAGGAACCGGCATACAGGCGTGCTTCTCCCAACCCGGCCTTCACCATCGCCAGGATGTCATGCGTTGCGGTAACCCCCGACCCACAGTAACAGACCACATGATCGCCAGGTACACCATTGATCAGCTTTTTATATCGGGAGGCGAGTATTTTTTCGGGTTGGAAGGTGCCATCCGGGTTTAAATTCTCCGCATATGGGGCTGAAATTGCCCCAGGGATATGTCCTGGCGCCGGGTCAATCGTCTCGTTTTCGCCTCTGAAGCGATCAGCTGAACGTGCATCCAATACCTTATACCCAGGATCTTGCCGCATCGCATCGATTTCATCAGCGGAAACGATAAGCTCATTACGAGGCTGCGGCACAAATTTTCGTGGTTTTCGGGTTTCAATCCCGCTTCTCACCGGTAATCCCATCTTTACCCACTCCTGCCAACCACCATCCAGTAATGCCACGGTTTCATGACCCAACCAGTGCAGCAGCCACCAAACCCTGCCAGCTGCCAAAGCACCACCCACATCATCATAGGCAACCACCTGCACGGTAGAGTTGATACCGAACCTGGAAAATACCCTGGATACATTTTGGATACCGGGTAGAGGATGTCTGCCGGTTACACCTTTGATGATCGGTCCGGAAAGGTCTTCATCCAGGTGTGCATAAACAGCTCCAGGGATATGTGCTATTTCATAGTTCATTCTGCCCTGATCCGGCTTGGCTAACATAAATCGGCTGTCAACAATGACCCAGTCCGGATCATTTAGGTGTTCAGCTAATTCTGCCGTGGATATGGTTGTGTTAAACGTCATGGATACCTCTTTGAAATCAGTGAAGATGTCGGTTTATTTATATCGTATTACAATTAACTGGTCAATGACAATCTATCCGGAAAGCTTGTTCAACGCATCATTGGGTGGGATAATTCCATTTGAAAATAGTAGCTTTGATTTATGCTTTTCACATAAGTATCTGAGCTATCTGTTCCGGGTGAAATTTAGCTCGATATACATTTCTAGACCTATCCGTAATTCAGTTGATCAGGAGACGCATGTTAACTAGCCCCTCACCCATTTTTGAATTCCACATTTCTCGTCAGGCACGCGACCATTATCAATTTGATGAATTATTGTTCGGGCAGGCAGGGAATGTGATCTTTGCCGATTTTCACGCTTCCCGCCTGTTTGCCACCAGGATGAACCAGAAACGGGATGTAATCAATTTCCCTGAAAATGTGGTTCGTGCAGGGCAGATCAATGCCATGGGATTGATTGATGAAATCCTGCACATGGTCGTTCAGCTGTACCGGCAGCAAATCAATTCTATAGTAATGGAAGAAGCCCTGGATTGGGTCGGTGGCATGCTGGGAGAAGAAGCAATCGACCAGACCTTGCTCCAATTCATACAAGAATTTCCTCCGATCATCGTCTACCGTAAATCTCTGAATGCCCGGGAGTATTTAAATTCCGCTACCAATGGCATATCTAATCGACAGATCGCTCTGGAAGAACTGCTGCTTCTCTGGCTGGCGAATGCAAATCCAGCATTTTCACCCTTCCGTGAGCTGTTTGATGATAGTCACCTGGCCAAAGATACTGCTTACGAAAAACTGATCCCCTTAATGCATGCCTTCTTCGAAACCCAGCCTCCATTTGGTCCAGACAATCAGAACCTTATCGATATGCTGCGCAGCCCGGCGATCAATGCCCCCCAATCACTCACCGCTCAGCTCGAATTCATCCGCCAGCGCTGGGGTGCGTTGTTGGGCAAGTACCTTTTCCGCCTCTTGGGCAGCCTTGACCTTATCAAGGAAGAAGAAAAAGCTTCTTTCTTGGGACCTGGCCCTGCGCGCGTCTATGAATTTACGGGCATGGAGTTCGAGCCTGAACGCTATAGTACGGATAAAGATTGGATGCCCAGCCTGGTGCTGATCGCAAAAAACGCCTATGTTTGGCTGGACCAGCTATCCAAAACCCACCAGATTCCGATCACCAATTTGAGTCAAATCCCCGACGAAGAGCTGGATAAGCTTGCTCAGTGGGGCTTCACCGGCCTGTGGCTGATCGGTTTATGGGAACGCAGCACAGCTTCCAAGCGGATAAAGCAGCTGCGCGGCAATCCAGAAGCAGTCGCATCGGCATACTCCTTGCTGGATTATCAAATTGCAGGAGACCTGGGCGGTGAAGAAGCTTATCAAAACCTGCGCATGCGTGCCTGGCAGAGGGGCATTAGACTGGCATCAGACATGGTCCCCAATCATATGGGAATAGACTCACGCTGGGTGATGGAGCACCCGGATTGGTTCATCGCACAAGATTACAGTCCGTTTCCTTCCTACACATTCAATGGCGCTAATTTATCATGGGATGAGCGGGTTGGTATTTATGTAGAAGATCATTATTTTAATAATACGGATGCGGCAGTTGTGTTTAAGCGCGTAGACCACTGGAGTGGCCAGGAAAAATATATCTATCATGGCAACGATGGCACCTCTATGCCGTGGAATGATACCGCCCAGCTGAACTATCTAAATCCCGAGGTGCGTGAAGCCGTTATTCAAACCATCTTGCATGTAGCCCGCAAGTTCCCGGTGATCCGCTTTGACGCAGCCATGACCCTGGCAAAGAAGCATTTTCAACGCCTGTGGTTCCCCGAACCAGGGACAGGTGGGGCAATCCCCTCACGTGCTGAGCACGGACTCACCAAGGAACAGTTTGATGCGGCCATGCCGGTCGAGTTTTGGCGCGAAGTGGTTGACCGGGTGGCACAGGAAGTGCCGGATACCCTGCTACTGGCGGAAGCTTTTTGGTTGATGGAAGGCTATTTCGTGCGCACTTTAGGGATGCACCGGGTGTATAACAGTGCATTTATGAATATGCTGCGTGATGAGAAAAACGCCGAATACCGGCTGGTGATGAAAAATACGCTTGAGTTTGATCCAGAAATTCTCAAGCGTTATGTAAACTTCATGAACAACCCCGATGAACGCACTGCGGTAGATCAATTTGGCAAGGAAGACAAGTACATTGGCATCTGTACGATGATGGTTACCCTGCCCGGGTTACCCATGTTTGGTCATGGTCAGGTGGAAGGATTCACTGAAAAATATGGAATGGAGTACCGGCGGGCGTATTGGGATGAAACACCAGATGAGAATTTGATCGAACGCCATAGACGGCAGATCTTCCCGCTGCTCAAGAAACGCTACCTGTTCTCACAGGTACAAGACTTCTTACTGTATGATTTTTATAGCCCGGAAGGATATGTGAATGAGGACGTCTATGCGTACTCCAATCGTTCTGGTGGTGAGCGCGGTCTGGTGGTTTACCACAACAAATTCGCCACTGCCAAAGGCTGGATCCGCATCTCAGCAGCTTATTCAGTCAAATCGGAAAGTGGAGAGCATATGCTCATCCAAAAACGCTTGGGGGAAGGTCTTGGATTATCCAATGATGGTAATACATACTGCATCTTCCGTGACCCGGTAAATAACCTCGAGTATATTCGTAATTCCAAGGAGCTTCACGATAAAGGGCTTTACATCGAGCTCGAAGCTTATAAATGCCAGGTATTTACCTCCTTCCGCGAAGTTCAGGATAACGAATGGCATCAGTACTCTAACTTGGCTTCCTACCTGAATGGTCGGGGCGTCCCCAGCATGGATGATGCCATGAAGGAGATTTTCCTGCAGCCCATCCACCAGGCTTATCGAGAGCTGGTCAACGCGGGGTATTTCAGATGGATCATCTCCAATCGTATATTGAATATCCATGCTGTAGAGGATCCGACCCTTGCCACAAGCCTCCTTGCCCAGGTATTGCATGAAGCTGAGGATAAAACGCGTCACCTGCTAGACGAGGTTAATCGCAGCACGCAATCAGCCGCAGATATTCAAGCGATTGTCGAATTAATCAGTCAGCAGCTGATCTCCATCTTATATCTTCCAACTTTTCAGGAAAAATTCGGCATTCCACATTCTCGAAAATATCAACAGGCAATGAAGTATCTGCATGCCGGAAATCTCAGAACCTCCCCATGGAGTAACGGTGATGCGTATGCCTGGAGTATGATCCTGGGATGGTTATTCAGCTCGCCACTTGGGAGAATCATCTCAAACGCGGAATATGAAGAAATCAGCCGTAGCTGGATGGATGAATGGATGCTGAACAAGATAGGCGTCAGCACGCTGAATGACCTGGGTCTTGATGAGCGATCCAACTGGCGAGTGGTCACTTTAGTCAAGCTGCTCACTTCTCATCATACCTGGTGGAAGCTCATCGGTTTAAAAAAGGATAAAATAGGTCAGTCTACGGCGTACCAAATCCTGGCGAAAATTCTCTCCGACAGTGACACTCTCAACTACCTGGGAGTGAACCGCTACCAGGATGTGTTGTGGTTTAATAAGGAAGCCTTTGAAGACCTGATGTGGTGGTTATTCATCATTGGTGCAGTGGAGATATCTTGCACTACCTTCGCAGATAGTCAAACGGATGCGATTGGAAAATATCTTCTGGATTGCTACAATGTAATTTCCAACATTCTTACCAGCGCGCAGGGTTCAGGGTACAAATTGGAGAAATTATTAGATTTATTGAAATAAACTGGCGGGAATGGTTTTCTGTATTTCCCTTTGGAATACTTTATCCCCTCTGATACCAGTTCTTTGGCTGACGACGTAATGTAAATCAGCCTTGAACTGTTCCGACAAGTTCACCCCCGTTGCCAGGTGTGTCAAACGCACCGCCTGGGCAGCATAAGCTACATTATTCCTCGGCTCGATCCGGCTGAAATCGTCAAAAAACCAGCCGCATGAGGTGAATATTCGTTGTCTTTCCCGTTGAGCTTCCAGTAATAACCGAATCTGGTGTACTTTACCAGCCTCCAGCTTCCTTCCAGCATATTGATTGATCAATTCTTCGACTGGCAACTGCCCTAACATTACATGGATATATGAATTTCGTAGTTTAAATGGATCAATACGATAGGCTAACATCGAATCCATATAAACTTTATCAAGCTGACGCGCCATTCGGTTGAATGCCTGCCTCAAGTAACCTTTCCAACGCCCATCCCCGGTTGAACAACCGCAATCGCCTCTCCATCTTTCCACCCCATGATGGCATGACCATGACGTCCCTTCACGAATACTCACCCAATACCTGGGGGGATACTTTTTTAGCCATAAGGCAGGGTAGCTCTTTTCCAACCCTACGTTTGAGCTGGCGCCATTAACCAGGTGAGCTAAAAATCGGTCTCTGAAATGTTGGTGATGACCATATAACTCGCCATCCGAGGCAATCAACAATAATTGGGGCTCACCCCGCCGCTCTTTTTCCCATGAAAATGTGGGTAAGATTTCATTCTTAACAAATTCATCCGCATTGCTAGTCAGGCTTGGGTTGAAACTGACACCCGTACTCAGCCCCTGGTGATAAAAAAATACCGAGATACTTTTTCCTGCGGATAAGGCAACTCGGTATGGTTCGGTCACGTCAAGCTGGTACGATTCAGCCTGCCATGGTGCCAGGATGGTAAACTCAATCCCGTATTCAGCCAGGATATTCAACGTCTCCATGTCGGCGGCAGTTTCGGGAAGCCACATTCCGATTGGTTTGCGCCCGAATTTGTGTTCAAAATCTGCTATCCCCCACACCACCTGGGTGACTTTATCTTCGTGAGAAGCTAAAGGTAATATGGTATGGTTATATGCCTGAGCGATTGCATTCCCCACACCATGCAGCTTAAGGTTTGCCCCATCTTGTGCCACAATCAACCGGATGGCATTGGGATCATAGGTGTTCATCCACTGTAACAGGGTGGGGCCAATATTAAAACTGATTTTCTCAAAATTACCCAGTTTTGCATTAGGCAGGTAGCATTCCGCATGAATCCGCTCGTTCCAATTACGATAAGGGGATGCCCCATGCTCTGGTGGAATTAAACCTGAAATAGGATCCTCACGCGGAGGTTGGTAGAAATGACCGTGGATTGATAAAGCACGTACTGACACTTATTTAATATTCCCCCAGCCGGCTGCGATGAAACGACCTATCATACCCTGAGTTTTATCCCATATCTTTGAATTTAGCAAGGGGAAAATTATCTTATTAATATTAATAAATATCACCTGGCTCTATTCATCGAGCGAAGGTTAATCGTGTAAAATTAGAGGGTATCAGGTATCAGCATGCCCGATTTCACCCGACTAAATGTGCTTTTTATGGCTTCCGAGGCTGATCCGCTCATTAAGGTAGGCGGATTGGGTGATGTGGCAGGCTCGCTTCCGCGTGCACTCAGGGCACTAAACTCCTCACCAGATAATATATCCGTGGACATTCGGCTGGTGATTCCAAATCACCCGAAAATCCGTAAAGGCTTCTATTCGTCTAAACAGGTGGCTGAGTTCTCAGTCCACTCGACGGAGGGAGATATTCTGGCAAAGGCATTCTCTCTGGAAATCGATGGACTTCCGGTTTACCTGATCGGAGGTGCACCTATTGACCACGAGCCTGCAGTCTACTCAATAGACTTGAAAGCGGATGGATATAAGTATGTCTTCTTTTCACTGGCATGCCTCGCCCTGGCAAAAGAATTGGATTGGAAACCTGATATCCTGCATGCCAACGATTGGCATACCGCGGCTGCGGTATATTCGTTGGAGTTGCGGCGCCTCTCAGATGCATTCTTTAGCCACACTGTCTCGCTGTTGACCATCCATAATCTGCCATATTTGGGATCGATGACAGCTCCTGCCCTGGAGGCTTTTGAACTTCCACCTGCAGATTCGTCTGACCTACCTCCCTGGGCACAAAACATGGCTTTACCGTTGGGTTTGTTATCCGCTGATTCGGTTGTGGCAGTATCACCGAGTTATGCCAAAGAGATCCTCACCGAAGATTTCGGTGCAGGTTTGCATACATTCTTAAGAGCCCATCAAGATAAGATCATTGGTATCCTTAATGGGCTCGACATTGAGCATTGGGATCCGAGTAGTGATGTTGAAATCCCGTCTAATTTTACGCATAATAATCTCGAGGCGCGCGTAGCAAACAAGTCCACTCTCCAACACAAGATGGGATTGGAAGTAAATGCCCAAATCCCGCTCCTTGCCATGGTCACCCGAATGGACCCACAAAAGGGTGTTGACCTTGCGGTTACTGCACTCCGGCAATTACTGATATCGAATGATACGAATGACCGCCAATTTCAAGCCGTCTTCCTCGGCACTGGGAATCCCCGCTTGGAAGATTCAGTCAGGCAGCTTGAGCAAGATTTTCCCAGGCAAATCTGTGCCCGCATCCTCTACGATGAACGGTTAAGCCGCCTCATCTATGCAGGAGCGGATGCTTTATTAATGCCCTCGCGTTATGAGCCATGTGGTCTTTCTCAAATGATTGCTATGCGTTATGGCTGTGTGCCCATCGCCCATGCCACTGGAGGTCTATCCGACACAATTCAGGATGCCTCCACTTCAAACCTGGGATCAGGTTTCCTCTTTATGAACCCTCAATCAGGTGGGTTGTTAGATGCAATCCATCGGGCAATCGTCGTTTACACTCGATTTCCTCATGAATGGCAAAAAATCCAAATTTACGCGATGCAACAAGACTTTTCTTGGGATCGATCCGCCAAGGAATATCTTCAGCATTACCAGTTGCTTTCAGGGAAATAACCTATATATACTATCTCGACATCGAATAGGAGGTAAGTATGAAAACCAGGGCTGTCATCCTTGCGGGTGGAGAAGGTTCCAGGTTGGGCACACTCACCGCCAAACGGACCAAACCCGCAGTGCCTTTCGCAGGCAAATACCGCATCATCGACTTCACCTTATCCAACTGCGTTAACTCCGGGATATTTGATGTGATGATTATCGCTCAATACCGCCCCCATTCGTTGATCGAGCATATTGGTGCTGGTGGTCCTTGGGACTTGAACCGTGATTTTACCGGCGGTGTGCGTATTTATACCCCCTATAAGGGGCGCGGCGCCTCAGATTGGTTCTTGGGGACTGCTGATGCCGTCCAGCAGAATTTTCGTTTTATTAAGAATTCCAATCCCGAGCTGGTGCTAATTTTATCCGGTGACCACATCTATGAGATGAATTATGACAAGATGGTCGAAGCTCATGAATCCAGACATGCTGATCTCACCCTGGCAACGATCTCAGTTCCAATTGAGGAGGCCTCACGCTTCGGCGTAGTGGGCGTGGACGCTGAAAACCGGGTGATCTCCTTTGTCGAGAAACCCGCCAAACCACCCTCGAATTTGGTTAATATGGGGGTCTATTTATTCAGGACCGATACCCTGAACGAATATTTATTGGAAGATCATAATCTCCCCAATTCATCGCATGACTTTGGTAAGGACATCCTCCCAAAAATGGTCGAAAACGGGGCCAGGGTCTTTGCTTATCCATATGCCGGATATTGGATGGACGTGGGAACAGCTGCTTCCTATTGGAAAGCTCATATGGACCACCTGGAGGATAAACCTCCCTTTGATTTGAATGACCGCTCCTGGATCATCCATACCCGCACGGAAGAACGACCTCCGGTTTGGATTGCGCGTGGAGCCACGATAGAAAACAGTTTAATCTGCGATGGATGCGAAATTGCTGGTACTGCTAAGGTGATACGCAGTGTATTATCACCCGGTGTGATGGTTCGTTCTGGAGCGGTGGTGCGTGAATCCATTCTCTTAACCGATACAGTCATCGAATCGGATGCGACGATCGAGCGTGCGATCATCGACAAACGCGTTCGAATTAACTCGCATGCCAGGGTTGGCGGGATGGTGGATGCCCTTGAGCCTGTGCTTACGATGATTGGCAAGAATAGCGAAGTACCTGATGGGTTCACGGTCGAGCCTGGGGCAGTCATCGGCACAGATGTGATCGGAAGCGATTACCCTGCCCAGATTGTGCGTGGAGATGATTACATCCTTACCAAGAGGTTAGCGCATGAAGTTTAAACGTTCTTCTGGCATTTTACTGCATCCTACCAGCTTTCCTGGTCCATACGGGATTGGTGATATTGGTGCAAGAGCTCATCGTTGGATTGATTTTCTATCTGGCGCTGGGTGTGGACTATGGCAGGTGCTACCGATTGGACCCACCGGTTATGGCGATTCACCCTACCAATGTTTTTCTTCTTTTGCTGGTAATCCGCTCTTGATCAGCCCTGAGGCTTTACTTAGAGATGATTTACTCCACCCGGATGACCTATCTGATCATCCTTGTTTTCCGGAGGATCATGTAGATTTTGGCGAGGTGATCCCATGGAAGTCAGGGGTTCTTGACCGGTCTTTTATCCGCTTTCAGCATGCTGCCTCACCCCAATTGATCGCAGAGATGGAAGAATTCCGTCAGAAACATTCTGCCTGGTTGGATGATTATGCTCTCTTTATGGCGCTTAAGGAGGCGCATGGTGGTGCCCCCTGGCCTACCTGGGAAAAACCGTTACGGCAAAGGCAACCGGAAGCAATAGTAAAAGCCCGCAAACAGCACGATATCGCATTCCAGCGCCAAATCTACCGCCAGTTTCTTTTTAACCGCCAATGGTCAAATTTACGCCAGCATGCCCATGAAAAAAACATCCAGATCATCGGCGATATCCCCATTTTTGTCGCCCATGATAGCTCCGATGTATGGGTCAACCCCCACTTATTCCATATGGATGGCGCTGGGATGCCGACCGTAGTCGCCGGGGTTCCTCCCGATTATTTCGCACCGACTGGTCAGCTGTGGGGTAATCCGCTGTATCGCTGGGAGGTCCATGCCAAGACCGGATATACCTGGTGGTTGGAGCGCATTAGAGCCACTCTTGAAATGGTGGATATTATCCGCATCGATCACTTCCGTGGTTTTGCTGGATATTGGGAAGTGCCCGGCAAAGCCAAGACGGCTGAGATCGGCTGTTGGACACCCGGACCGGGAAAGGATTTCTTCCACAGCATCCGCCACTCCCTGGGTGACTTACCCATCATCGCCGAGGATTTAGGTGTGATCACGCCGGATGTGGTGGAATTACGCGATACTTTCGAGCTTCCTGGGATGAAAATCCTGCAGTTTGGATTTGATAGCAACCCGGAAGATCCTTTCCTCCCCCATAATTTCCCTGTTAATTGTGTGGTCTATACTGGCACGCATGATAATGATACTGCTCTGGGTTGGTATAGTCGTGTTCCAGAAAAAGATAGAGCCGTTTATCGCAATTATTTGGATCGAGATGGTAGCAACGTCTCCTGGGATATGATCCGCAGCGTCTGGTCATCAGTGGCAGTCTTCGGCTTGGCGCCCATGCAGGATTTTCTTAAGCTCGGGAATGAAGCCCGCATGAATTTCCCAGGTAACCCAAGCGGTAATTGGATGTGGAGAATGCCAGGCGATGCACAAAAACCTGAGTTGCAGGCCAAGATCAAGGAATTGAATTACTTGTACAGCCGGATGAATTCCAGCTCATAAGACCCATTCCAATCCCAAATCTTATAAACAGATCCATATGTCATCATCATCTACACCACTATTACGTCGCATCCACCCCAATATATGGTTCCTGACGATTGGCTCATTTCTCACCGATGTTTCGTCCGAAATGCTGACCAATCTGGTCCCACTGTTTCTCTACAACGTGCTCGGAGTTCAGACGAGCATTATTGGCTTGATCGATGGCATCGCGGAGACTACCGCTAGCCTGGTCAAGATTTATTCTGGTGCCTTATCAGATTGGCTGGGAAAGCGCAAGTGGCTGATAGTGATTGGTTATGCATTGTCTACCATTTCGAAGCCGTTTTTGTATTTTGCCGTCACCTGGGAATGGGTTTTAGGGGTCAGGTTTTCCGATCGGGTTGGGAAGGGGATCCGCACCGCTCCACGGGATGCCCTGTTGGCGGATAGCACTAAGCCGGATCAACGCGGGTTGGCTTTCGGGGTGCATCGTGCTGGAGATACTGCTGGCGCTTTTGTTGGGTTGGGTATTGCGGCAGTGATCATTTGGTTGACGCAAAAAGGTGCCGCAGAGTTATCCAGGCATACATTCCAGATCGTTGTCCTGGCAAGTATAATCCCGGCCGTGCTTGCGGTAGCTGTGCTGGCTTTGGGGGTGAAAGAGGTTCAGTCAGCAAAGAAAGCAAACAGTAAATTACCCTCATTAAGTTGGAAGGCATTCGATAAACGCTTCCGCGCCTTTTTGGTTGTGGTAATCATATTTACATTGGGTAACTCATCTGATTCATTCATTATTCTACGAGGACAGGATCGGGGTTTGAGTGTACTGCAAATTATGGGTATGTTGATGACCTTCAACGCGGTCTATGCCATCCTGGCTGGTCCGTTAGGAAGCTTGTCTGACCGGATCGGTAGGCGCAAGCTGATGCTAGCTGGCTGGACGATCTATGGACTGGTGTATTTGGGGTTTGCCCTTTCTCACACTGGAGCAGCCATCTGGGTACTCTTCGGTATTTATGGCCTCTATTATGCGCTCACCGAAGGGATCGCAAAAGCCCTGGTGGCCGATATCGTACCGCAGGATCAGCGTGGTACTGCTTATGGATTGTTTAATGCTGCCATCGGGATTTCTGCTTTGCCCGCCTCGTTGATCGCCGGGATACTATGGCAATACATCAATCCTGCCGCACCGTTCGTCTTTGGTGCTTCCCTTTCCATTCTTGCTGGCGTACTATTAGTCACCTGGGTGAAATAAACAATTCTGGCGGGCATTGCCCGCCAGAATTGTGTAAACCTCGTAAAACGAACCCCACCGTGTCGTGTGATGCATAGTTCTGAACCTGCTTTCGCAGGTTGGGGTCCTTCCCGAAGGATCCGCCTTGGCTCTGGCCTATCGCGTCACCTTCATGAGATTGGACCCCCATTTATCAGTGTTGGCTCAGAACGCAAAAGCAACAACGCGTGCACAGTAGGGTAACTATCTTATACCACAAAAAAAGTCGCGCGAATAGAGAGATTCGATTAGACCACTTTTCAATTACGAAAGGTATCAACGAAAAGTTGCCTGATTATGGATAAACCCTTTTGATCATACGTGGGAATGGGATGGCTTCACGGATGTGTTCGATCCCACAGATCCACGCCACCGTCCGTTCCACGCCCATTCCGAACCCGGAATGCGGTACGCTTCCGAATCGCCTCAGCTCGAGGTACCACTTATAAGCAGCCTCGGGTAATTTGTGTTGTTTTAGACGGGCGAGAAGCAAGTCAGGATCAGAAATCCGCTCGCTGCCACCAATGATCTCTCCATACCCTTCTGGCGCTAGTAAATCTACACTTTTGCACACTTCCGGTCTGCCTGGCCAGGGTTCCATATAAAATGCCTTGACCTCAGTTGGATATCCATAAACAAAGAGCGGTTTTTCATACAGCTTGGTCAGGGCAGTCTCATGGGGGGCGCCAAAATCCATGCCCCAATCGATTTTTAACATCTCCTTCTTTTCAGAGTCATCTGTGTCGGCACGTAGTTGATCGATCTTCTTCACCGCATCATCATAGGAAATCCGCGGGAAAGGAGGCGTGATTTTTTCCAGTCTGGATGTATCACGCTTCAGGGATTTTAGCTCGGGTTCACATTGCTCCAGCACCCGTTTGACGATGTGCGATGTATATTGCTCTTCAATTTCCATCAGCTGGTCCAGGTCACAGAAAGCAGCTTCGGGCTCCACCATCCAAAACTCAGTTAAATGGCGTCGGGTTCTCGATTTTTCCGCTCTAAACGTCGGACCAAAGCAATAAACCTTCTTAAAGGCGAAAATGTTGGCCTCGTTATACAGCTGACCGCTCTGTGCCAGATAAGCTACACCTTCATCGAAATAAGTTGTTTCAAATAGCGTGGTTGTCCCTTCAACGGCTGCGGGTGTCAGGATGGGAGTATCCATCCCAAGAAATCCGTTCGTATCCAACCATTCGCGAATCGCACGGATGACGGATGCCCGTATGCGCAGGATCGCCCACTGGCTTGGCATGCGGATCCACAGATGGCGGTTGTCAAGGGCGAAATCCGGTCCTTGCTCCTTAAGCGCCATGGGATAGTCCAGGTCCGCCGCTTGCAGAATTTCAATGCTTTTTACGCCCACCTCATATCCACCTGGAATGCCAGGAGCGCGCGAATCTGCTCTCACCATCCCGGTGACAGTCACTGATGATTCCTGAGGCAAACGCGTTAGCTGGTCAAACACCTCTGGTGCAAGATCTCCCTTAAAAGCCACGCATTGCACAAACCCATATCCATCCCTGACTAATAGGAAGACTAATTTTCCTTTATCCGTCCGGTTATATACCCAACCCTGGATAGTTACTTCCTGGCTGACGTAATCTGCGATTTTATCCACTCGAATGATGGGTGCCATTTCCCTGCCTCCCTGCCTGAATATTAGTCAATTTTTAAATGTAATTCCTTCAGCTGACTTGGCTCTGCAGGCGATGGTGCACCTGCCATGAGATCACGTGCCGTCTGGCTCTTGGGAAACGCGATCACTTCTCGAATGTTCGGCTCGTCGGCCAGGAGCATACATATTCGGTCAATACCCGGGGCAATCCCGC
The DNA here is from genome assembly GCA_963725685.1 of uncultured Chloroflexia bacterium. GTDB lineage: Bacteria > Chloroflexota > Anaerolineae > Anaerolineales > UBA4823 > FEB-25. The sequence continues at coordinate 813,188 of CAVRYZ010000005.1, read as the reverse complement.
CATGGGGTGGGGTTCCGTATTCGAATGCCTCCAACATGTGACCGAAGCGTTCGCGCGCCACTTCAGGGTCCAAACCGATCAGCTTGAATACTTTTTCCTGCAAGGCACGCTCATGAATTCTGATTGAGCCACCTCCAACTTCATAATTGTTCAGCACCAGGTCATATTGCTGACCGCGAGCTTTACCCGGCTCATTCTCCAATAGTGGGATATCCTGAACCATAGGTGAAGTGAATAAATGGTGACTCGGGTCCCAGCGATTTTCCTGCTCATTCCACACCACGAATGGGAAATCGACAATCCAACAGAACGCCAGAATGTTCTTATCCGCCATCCCCAATCTCTCGGCCAGAAGCACGCGCAGCCTTCCCAAAACCTCAAAAACAACGGCTGGTTTATCGGCAACGAATAGGAGCAGGTCTCCAGGTTTGGCAGCCATAACCTTAAGCATGGATTCCAGGATTTCCGGCTGTACATATTTTGCGAACGAAGAGCGTTGCTCTCCACTGGCAGGGATCGCGATGTAGGCCAGGCCTTTCGCACCCGCCTTCTTTGCGATCTCGGTCAATTCATCCAGCTGTTTACGGCTGTAATCACCCAATCCGGAGGCATTGATCGCTCGTACATGCCCGCCAGCAGTCACTGTGCTCTCAAACACCTGGAAACCTGATTTTCCAGCCAATTCGGTAATATCCTGCAATTCCATCCCAAAACGGATGTCGGGATTATCCTTGCCAAAGCGCTTCATCGCTTCCTGGTAGGGAATCCTCGGCCAAGGGCTGGCGAACAGCTTTTTATCGGGCACCACTTCCGCCACCATCTTGGAGAACATCTCTTCAATCAACTGCATGATATCTTCGCGTTCCACAAAGGACATTTCCAAGTCCAATTGGGTGAATTCCGGTTGGCGGTCACCGCGCTGGTCCTCGTCGCGGAAGCAGCGCGCAATCTGGAAATAGCGTTCCATGCCTGCCACCATGAGCAGCTGCTTTAGCTGCTGGGGAGATTGGGGCAAGGCATAGAACTCTCCCGGATAAATCCGTGATGGCACCAGGTAGTCCCTTGCACCCTCAGGGGTGGTCTTGAATAAGATCGGTGTCTCAATTTCAAGAAAGCCCTTACTGTCAAGATAGTCGCGGATAAATTTTGTCACCTTATGCCTCAAGATAAGGTTGCTTCGCATCCGCTCGCGTCGTAAATCCAGGTAGCGGTAACGCAATCGGATTTCTTCGTTCTCGTCTTCCTCTTTGCTGATCATGATAGGCGTGGTCTTTGCCTGGTTCAGGACGACTACTTTTTTTGCCAGGATCTCCACTTCACCTGTCGGCATTGTGGGATTTGCCAATCCTTCAGGACGCAGCCTGACGATGCCCTCCACCTGGATGACCCACTCCGGCCGAACATCTTCAAGTGCCTGGTGGACCTCCGGATATGCGACCGGGTCTGTGACCACCTGGACCATGCCGAAACGGTCCCTTAAATCCACAAAATTGATCCCACCAAATACCCGGCGGCGGTTCACCCACCCTGCCAGGGTAACTTCCAGCCCCGCATGACTGGCACGCAGCTCCCCACATGTATGTGTCTTATACATTCACGGCCTCCAAATTTCAACCCATGGTCCAATTGGCAAAATAAATCGCCCTTCGCAATTGCGTCGGGCGATTGATGATGATCGTTAAGGCTTAGCTTTCTTGCAGCCTGAAGCCTCTCGCCCGACGCAAGATTTGATTATCATTATCATTCAGTGCGAAGAAAGCCCAGTCCAATGGTATCACTGCTTAGCTCCAGATTTTCAGCATTATACTCGAGAAAAGGTTAGCAGGGAAGGAAAAGTAGTGTAAAATACCCACTTAAGATTAATATAACGTTAGTGAGGAGTAGGAGTATGTCGCCGAAATGGATATTGCTTATTGGTTTGATGCTGGCCCTGACTGGCCTACTGGTTGCCTGTGCAGGTTCACAAGGTGAGATCGGACCCGTAGGTCCAGCAGGTGTTGCTGGTCCTGAAGGTCCAGCTGGTCCGATTGGTGAAACCGGACCGGCAGGTGATCCCGGACCCACAGGGGCGGAATACATCGGCGACCAGGTATGCTCGGGATGCCACTATGATATTGCGCAAACCTACATGAAATCAGGTCATCCATGGAGCCTTAATGCAATCACCGATGCTAAAACACCAACCTATCCATTTACTCAAATTTCCTCCTTTCCACAGGGCTATTCAGTAAAGAATATCAGCTATATCCTTGGTGGGTATTTCTGGAAAGCTATATTTTTAAATTCGCAAGGTTATATCATCACTGATGCACCCAGCGCAACGGGCAACGCGGCTTATTTAAACCAATACAATTTTGGACATGTGGATTTAGGTTTGAACTCCAGCTGGGCCTCTTTCCATTCTGGCGAAGCTGACCTGCCGTTCACCTGTGGCGCATGCCACACCACAGGGTATAGTGATGGCGGCAATCAAGATAACCTGCCTGGTATCACTGGGTCTTGGACACAATCCGGTGTGCGTTGTGAAAGATGCCATGGACCGGGCAGTCTGCATGCGAATAATCCAAAGGGTACACGCATGTTGGTCGAGCTGAATTCTGGTCTTTGCCGGGAATGTCATGAATATGTACCCACAGCTGCCCTTGAAATAAAGAACGGGTTCATCCAACACAGCGATCAATTTGGGGATCTTTCGCAAAGTAAGCACCAGGTGCTAGATTGCCTGACCTGCCATGACCCCCACTCCGGTGTGGTACAGCTTCAATTTGAAGGCAAGCAAACCACCCGACTGCTTTGCCAGGATTGCCATTGGCAGGAAGCACAGTTTCAGAACAACCCCACCCATGTTTCACTCAACCTGCGGTGCACCGATTGCCACATGCCCAACCTAATTCAAATCGGTTCAGCCAATGCAGGCGGCTACACTGGAGATATGCCCACCCACGTGGTTGCGATTGACCCCAGGAAAATCAGCCAGTTCAATGAGGATGGTAGCCTGGCTTCCGGCCAGATCAGCCTGGATTATGCTTGCCGGCATTGTCATGGATCGACCAAATCAGACGCAGAGCTGATGACAGCGGCTGCTGGATATCATGATATCCAGGTGACCTCACAGGTTCCTTAATATCCAAATAACAATTTCAGCTTTTTTCGATAACAACAGCAGGCAGGTTTGTGCGCTGTTTTTCTTTGCATCTCAGTTACATTTGTCAATTATTAAAAATGACTTTCTTAACTGAACAATTACTAAGTATCACATATCATAAATATAGGGTAGAATAGCCATATTCTCATGGAAAATTAATAGGGTGAATAGCCTATATATACGGAGAAGAATGCGATGATAAATCTCAAGACGATCCAGAAACACCGTAGCTGGCTGGTATTTGGCTTTGTGTTTAGCATTTGTGCTGCCATTGGATCATTGTTGGCAGTGACCCAACCAGCGACAGCTGCACCTGCGGCAGAACCAGCAAACCAGGTTCCAGGATTTGCCGGTTCCCAATCATGCGCTCAATGCCACGAAAACATCCATACCGAATGGCAGAATACACGCCATGCCCAGGCTTTCTCTGCCCCAATCTTCCAGCGGGATTGGACCGAGTTAGGAAGTCAGGTTTCCTGTCTTGAGTGCCACACTACCGGTTTTGATTCTCAAACGGGTAAATATGCCGAAACCGGGGTAACATGCGAAGCCTGCCATGGACCTTTCCAACCCACCCATCCCGATTCTCCCATGCCCATCACACCCAACGCTGACTTATGTGGTACCTGCCATAAAACCACCACCAATGAATGGCGAGCCTCCATCCATGGTCAGCAAGGAATCCAGTGCCAATCCTGCCATGATCCCCATTCCCAAAACCCCAAAGCTGATTCTGTCACCGAGCTATGCACAACCTGCCACCAGGATCGCGGCAGTTCCTTCACCCACAGCACGCACGCCAATGCAGGTTTGGAATGCAGTAACTGCCACATGTTCACTAGCCCGCGCACCAATGATCCAATCCAGGGTCTGGTTCCAACGGGCCATACCTTTTCGGTGGGTTCGGATGCATGTATCGCTTGCCACCAGGACACCGTTCACACCCGCAATGAAATCGTTAAGTTATCGGGTGAAGTTGCCCAGCTCGAGACGGTGGATACCGCCACGCTTGAACAACAAGTTCAGACTCAAGAGCAGCAGATCAGTGATCTTAAAACCCAAAGTACAAATCGTCTTTATATCGGCCTGGTTCAGGGAGCAATCGTCGGTTTGATGACCGGTGGTGCTGCTGCCTGGGTGGTAAGTCGCGGCATTCGTGTCGTCGAGGTTAAAGAAGATGAGTAAGAAAAAGTCCAAGATCAAGCTTAAGCTTACCCGGCGAGATTTTATTATCGTTGGCGGTACAGCTGCCAGCTCTGTAGTTGCTGCACAGCTTTTGACGACGGGTCCACTTTCTCCTTTCGCCAGTTTTAAGCAGGAACAGGTTGAAGGTATCGAAGAAGGGGGCACCAAGGTCTCGGGGCATCACTGGGGGATGGTGATCAACCTGGATAAATGCATTGGCTGCGAATACTGTCTGCGGGCATGTTCCGCCACCAATGACGTCTGGGTGGACTCGACCACCAAACAGCCCGAGAAACCCTGGAATATCGTGGTGGATGAAAAAACTTCCACGGGAACACCCTTCTTTTTCAGCCGTCCTTGTTTGCATTGCGGGGATGCACCTTGTGTTGAAGTCTGCCCGGTCCGCGCCACCTATCATCGTGAGGATGGGCTGGTGATCATGAATTATGACCGCTGCATCGGCTGCCGTTATTGTGAAATTGCCTGCCCATATGATGCCCGTAAATTTAACTGGCAGGCACGCACAGATGTCAATCCATTTATTCCAACCTGGGGGATTGCTGAAGTCGACCGCCGTCCGCGGGGCGTGGTTGAAAAGTGTACTTTTTGCATCCACCGTATCGATGCTGGGTTAAAAGGCGGATTTATTCCAGGTGAAGATCGTGAAGCCACCCCAGCCTGCGTGAATATCTGCCCAGTCGGCGCACGTCTCTTTGGCGATCTGAACGACCCTGCCAGCCCAGTGTCTCACGCCATCGCTACAGAAGCAACTATCCGCTTGCGTGAAGAATTAGGCACAGAGCCAAGCGTTTATTACGTCATCCCCAAGGAGGGCTTGTAAAATGGCCACCCCTGTCTTAGGTGAAAGAAAGTTATTCTCATTTAGCCCGGCCTTACTGGCCTGGTTCGGCTTGCTCGCTCTAAGCATTTTAATCGGCCTCGTTTCAGCCTATCAAGTTTTTAGGAATGGCTTATATATCACCAGCATGTCTGATGCTGTCCCATGGGGCTTATGGATCACCATCGATCTATCTTCCATTGCCCTCGGCGCGGGTGCATTCACTCTATCAGCAGTGGTTTATCTTTTTGGATTAAAGCGTTTCCAACCTATCGTTCGACTGGCAGTGTTTGTTGGATTTATCGGCTACACCTGCGCATTACTAACTTTAATTATGGATATTGGTCGGCCGGATCGTTTTTGGCACCCGTGGGTATATTGGAATATCCATTCGGTCTTGTGGGAAATTACCATGTGCATCACCATTTATTTAATTGTGATGCTGGTTGAGTTTGCCCCGGTCATTGCAGAATCAAAGTTATTCAATCGCTACCCATGGATCCACACGGCAGCAAAATATCTTCATCGCGCTGCACCTGTACTTGCCCTAATCGGCTTGGGTATCTCCCTTTTGCACCAGTCCTCTCTGGGAGCTACCTATGGCATTGTAAAGTCCCGCCCGATCTGGTTCAAACCCAGCATGCCGATCATGTTCATTCTCTCAGCTGTCGCAGTTGGACCTGCATTAACCATGGCAGTTGCTCATGTAACCGAATGGATAACGGGAAAGCTAACCGTGCCTCATGATGTATTGCGCGCTATTGCCCGCTTCAGTGGTTTTGCGATCATGATTTATGGCTATCTCCGGTTTTGGGATTTGGCGGCAGTCACATATTACGGTCGCACTCCTTCGGTCAGTGAGGCATTCAACCTGCTCAGTCAGCAAACCCCCTACGATTTCTCTTTTTGGATCTTTGAGATCATTCTGGGGGTGATATTGCCAGCGGTCTTCTTCCTGACTCCGCGCTTCAATCACAATCCGGCTTACCTTGTCATTGGTGCTTTTTTTGCAGTCATCGGTATCATCGTCAATCGCTGGAATGTGACCGTCGGAGGTCTGTTCGTCCCATTAAGCTATTCTCCAGGAACGCTCTATCAGCTCGCTCCCGGTAAATATTTCCCCGGTTTACCAGAATGGGGCATCGCTATCGGTATCATCGGTTACGCATTCACCTTGCTCACCTTGGGGATTCGCTATCTGCCGCTATTCAGGAAGGAAGATCATTCATAACCTCACCCTATGGATAGGTTATACTTAATAGTGAAAAATTTCCTTTATAGAACTCGCTTCTCCTCGCAAATTATCATCCAGGCTTGCGTGGGTGGGTCTGCAAGACTATTTATTGCAAGCGGAGGACAAAATAATGGGTGACGCAACAGCCAATCCAGTTTATATTGCAATGCTTTGTATTGCGCGTTGCCTGGTGCCTTTGTTGATCTTATTCGGGATTTCTTATTTGCTACGTCGTTTCGGAGTAATCGCAAAACCTGCTCCTCCCTCAGACGAATTTCAAAAAAGTGATGAGAACGGTAATTAAGGAGCATCGGGAAATGTCAATGTCTTCTATCATCAAAAAAATGCCCGGTATATTTCTACTATTGGGTTTCCTTGTCCTGCTAAGCTTGATTTGGGTTTCGCCTTCCCAAGCCAGCCAGCCGAAACAGCAAACCGAAGAATATTGCTTAAGTTGCCATTCCAATTCTGATCTTTCCCTCACACTCCCAAGCGGCGAAATCCTTTCTTTATACGTCAATTCTGACGAATTACAAACCTCCGTACACAGTCCAAATGGGATTGAATGCGAAGCCTGCCATACCAACATTACCACCTACCCTCATCCGGCGATTAATTACCAGAACAAGCGCGAATTAACCAGAGTTTATTACACCGCCTGCCAGAAATGTCACCCCGATAATTATTCAAGGACTATGGATAGCATGCACGCTCAGGTAGCTGATGCAGGCAACCTCAACGCCCCCGTGTGCACCGATTGCCATGGATCCCATTATATTCACCCACCCAGCGAACCGCGCACCTTGATCCCAGAGACGTGTGGCAACTGTCACACCCAGGAATTTTCCGTCTACCAGGCCAGCGTGCATGGGAACGCCTTAATCCAGGAATCAAATCCCGATGTTCCCGTCTGCACTACCTGCCATGGTGTGCACAATATTCACGACCCGCGCACCCAGCAATTCAGGGTGCAGGAACCTGATTTATGCGCTAGCTGTCACGCAAATCAAGAAATGATGGCTAAATACGGCCTTTCCGCCGACGTGTACAGCTTGTACAACTTATCCTGGCATGGTGTGGATGTATCCGTTTATCAGGCACGCTGGCCAACAATCCAGCACACCTCTGCCGTATGTACCGATTGCCATGGCATCCATGACATCCTAAAACCTGACGATCCGACCTCATCGGTCAACCCGAAAAATCTGCTGGTCACCTGCCAGAAGTGCCACCCGGGTGTCAGCGCGAATTGGACTGGTGCGTGGACAGGACATTACAAAGTCAGTTTACAGCGAACTCCAATTCTATTCTACGTAGATTCTTTTTACTCGTTTTTTACACCAGCTATCCTGTGGATTTGTGGGATATATGTTGCCCTTCAATTCATAAGGTTCATGGTTGATCGAGTAAGGAGGAGCTTATGACCAACCAACACCCACCCAGCTCTACCTCACCGAATCATCCCGTCAGGTTGGTACGAACTTTTCCGCGCTTCAACGTCAGTCAGCGTTCGGAACATGCAGTTTTTCTCCTTTGCATTGCAATCCTCCTGCTAACCGGTTTACCCCAGAAATTCAACTCTTCCACCTGGAGTCAGGCAATCATCTCTTCACCTGACAGATTGAACTTGATCCAGCAAATCCACCATATCACTGCATTGGTTCTATCTGCCCTGGTGTTATACCACCTGGGAAAGGCGATTTACCTCATCGCCAGGCGGAAACTACCCGGTGATATGCTACCAACATTTCAGGATGTGAAAGACGCCTGGAATATGCTGCTCTACCTTATTTTCATTAAAAAGCAAAAGCCTGCTTTCGGGAAATTCAATTTTGAGCAAAAGGTCACCTATTGGTTCCTGTTCTTTTCTATCGGGATTATGATCGTCTCCGGGTTTATCATGTGGTTTCCAGACGTGGTCACCCGCCTCCTACCTGGTGGAGTTATCCCAGGTGCGATTATGGCTCACAGCACAGAAGCGATCGTCACGATCATTTTTGTGATCCTATGGCATTTCTACCATGTGCATCTCGAGCGTCTCAACCTGAGTATTTTTTCCGGCTGGCTAAATGAAGAGGATATGCGTAGCTATCATTCCCTTGAATATGACCGGCTAATCCACAAGTCTCATCCCGATCAGGATCCAGGAGAAATCAAGTCATGAGGTCTGCAAGAAGACACCTGTTTTTATACCTTATTGGTGTAATCCTCATCGGTAGCATTACTGTTTTGCATTTCGCGACGGAGGCATATGCTGCGCCAATCGCACACGCTTCCCAAAATAACATTCTACAGCCGGGTCTGCCAGCGGTGATCTCCGCTGAGCCCATTGTGAGTAACGAAACCTGTTTGGGATGCCATGGCCAGCCAGGGCTAACGATGACCCTTCTGGATGGGGATGTTCTGGATCTTTACGTTAATCCCGATGTTTATTCGGCCTCTATCCATGGAAAAGATGGGTATGCCTGTGTTCAATGCCATACCAACCTGGGAGAATATCCACATCCCTTATTTACCGCAACCAGTCTTCGCGACGCTACGCTTCGCTTGACGAACTTATGTGACCGCTGTCATTCAGGCGAATATAACCTGACCATGGACAGCGTCCATTATGATAAGCTGGCGATCGGCATTAAAGAAGCAGCCGTTTGCACAGATTGCCATGGATCACATGATGTGCATCAGTGGATTGACCCCAAAACCCAGGAAATACTACCCGAAGCCCGGCTAAGTATTCCTGCCACGTGTTCCAAGTGCCATAATGCCATCTATCAAAAGTATAGTACCAGTGTACACGGGGCTGCGCTGACCGATGAAGCAAACACGGATGCCCCCACCTGCATCGACTGCCATGGGGTTCATAATATCGGGAACCCAACGACTGCAGAGTTTCGCTTGAAATCGCCTGAACTATGCGCCGGTTGCCATACAAACCCCAATTTAATTGACAAATACGGGATCTCCACCGAAGTCCTGAATACCTATGTGGCCGATTTCCATGGTACAACGGTCACATTATTCCAGAAGCAAACCCCCGACGCTCAAACTAATAAGCCGGTCTGTTATGACTGCCATGGTGTGCACGACATCTCCCGGGTGGACGATCCGAAAACCGGGATTGATATGCAGCAGAATCTCCTGGTTCGCTGCAAAGTTTGTCATCCCGATGCCACCAGCAATTTCCCCAGCGCCTGGATGTCTCATTACATCCCCTCGCCAGACCACTACTCCTTGGTTTATTACGTTAATCTATTTTATAAATTCTTTATTCCGGCAGTCCTGGGTTTTATGGTAGCCATGGTTGGACTGGATGTAGGCCATACCGCCTATATTAAAACACGGCGCGGAAAGCGTCATCTACAACCTGCATCAACGGAAGCTCAAACAGATACTGCACCTGAATCATCCATTCTACCTGCCTCGAGTGCAGAATCAACCGACCAGCCAGCTCAATCTGAGAATGTTGAGATTAATCGCAAACGTAGTGAGCAGAGCGAGCTGAACATGCCACCTGAACAAGGCGACCAGGCTGACCAAAAAGCGGATACCCAACCAGATAATCGACATGAAAATCCTGATGAGCAGGTGACCCATGAGTAACACCACTGTGGATACTCACCCAAACGTCACCCCCTCCGATAACCAGATCACATACACGCGTTTTGATATATCGCAGCGCATCGAGCACATCGTCTTTTTATTATCATTTACGATTTTAGGCTTTACTGGATTGATCCAAAAATTTTCGGCCGTCCAGGTCAGCGATACCTTGATTTTTATCCTGGGTGGAATTGAACGGGTGCGCATTATTCACCATTACAGTGCCATCGTCATGATGATCGTGAGTGGGTATCATGTGCTCGCCTTAGCTTATAAAATATTCGTTCTGCGGGTCAGATGGACCATGTTGCCAGTTATCGAGGACATTCAACATCTCTTCCAGGATATTCTTTTTTTCCTCGGTTTCCGAAAACATCGCGGCTATTACGGTCGCTATAACTACGCTGAAAAAGTCGAATACCTGGCTGTAGTTTGGGGCACGATAATAATGGGTCTATCAGGCTTCATGATGTGGAACCCCCTCTCCACCACCCGCCTGTTACCCGGAGATTTCATCCCCGCAGCTAAAGCTGCCCATGGAGCCGAGGCCATCCTGGCTGTTCTGGCAATCATCATCTGGCATTTCTATCATGTCCATGTCAGGCACTTTAATAAGAGCATGTTCAGCGGCAAGATCACCCGCACAGAGATGGTGCACGAACACCCCGCTGAGCTTGCACAGTTAGAATCAGGTCATGGGTATAAACGGATCCCTGTGAAATTTCTCAGGCGCAGGCAACAGGTTTTCTTCCCGGCTGCCCTGATTTTCACGCTTGCGTTCGGTTTCGGCATCTATAAGTTCGCTAATTTTGAGGTAACTGCAATAACCACAATCCCTCAAGGTGAAACTGCCCAGGTCTATGTACCGGTCACGCCTACCCCCAGACCATCTCCTACCCCTCCACCCACCCTCGAACCCGGTGCTGAAGTAGGTGCCACCACCTGGGAGGGTTATTTCTCAGGCTTATTCCGCAATCGATGTAGCTCTTGTCACGGTATAACTAATGTTGGTGGGCTGAGCCTTTCAACCTACCAGGATGCTCTAACTGGTGGTAATTCTGGTCCAGCCATCGTACCTGGCGACCCCGATAACAGTTCTCTGGTTCAAAAACAATCTGCAGGCAACCATCCCGGACAGCTGACAATTGACGAGCTGGCACAGGTCATTGCCTGGATAAAGTCAGGTGCCCCAGAGAAATAATGGAGTACAACACATGAGAAATTTTTTCAAACGCCTGGGTAAAGCATTACGTACTTTCTTTTTCCCACCAGCTGAGTCCAAAATGTGGGTTCGGGTGCTTCCATACGCCATTTTAGGAGTACTGACCCTGATTGTCTTGATTGGAGCGGCCTATGGATGGCAATACACCAATAGCCCACAATTTTGTGGGACCTCCTGCCATACCATGCCTCCTGAATACTCTGCTTATCTGGCATCACCTCATGCCCGGGTGGATTGCGTGGAATGTCATATCGGTCGTGGTTTTATCGCCACGCAGATCACCCGCAAAGCTGGAGACCTTCGGCATGTTTTTGCGACTGTGCTGAAAAACTATGATTACCCGATTTTCGCCACCAACATGCGCCCTGCTAGAGACACCTGCGAGAAATGTCATAACCCCGATAAATTTTCAGATGACAGTCTACGTGAAGACAAGCGTTACCAGAATGATCTCGATAATACCGCTTATTCCATTTTCCTCAGCCTTAAAACTGGCGGCGGTACCTCCCGCCAAGGCCTTGGAAAGGGTATCCACTGGCATGTGGAAAATCGAGTGTTGTATTATGCCATCGATGAGTTGCAGGAGAATATCCCTTATGTCCGTGTTTATAATGCCGATGGCACCTATACCGAATATATCGATATTGCTTCCAGTTTTAACCCGGCAGAACTCAAGGAATCTGACTTGAAAGAAATGGATTGCGTGACCTGTCATAACCGCGTTACTCACCTCGTGCCAATGCCGGCAGATGAAGTCGATACCGCCCTTTCGCGCGGGTTCATCGATAAAACTATTCCAGATATCCGCTTGAAAGCGATCGAGGTTCTCAGCGTAACTTACACCTCCCAACAAGAAGGGCTTAATGGCATTGCTGGGTTGAATAATTATTACCAGGCTTATTACCCTGATTATTACGCTGCTAACCCAACTGCTATCCAAACCGCCATCGCCTATATCCAGAGTGTGTATACCTCTTCAGTCAACCTGGATCAAAAATCAGATTGGAATACACATCCTAATAACATCGGCCACATGGATTTCCCGGGTTGTTTTCGCTGCCATGATGGCAAACACATGGATGCTGCGCAGCAGGCTGTCAGGTTGGAATGCAATCTTTGCCATACGGTTCCCACAGTTGCAGGACCATCAAAATTTGTCGCAGATATTGAAATCTCGCGTGGTCCTGAACCAGAATCTCATCTGAATGCCAACTGGATTGCGATCCACAACCAGGTATTTAACCAGACCTGCAGTGATTGCCACACCACCGAGAACCCCGGTGGAACCGATAACTCCTCTTTTTGCTCGAACAGTGCCTGCCATGGAATAACCTGGAAATATGCGGGTCTTTCTGCTCCTGAGCTGCGCCAGACGATCCTGTCTTCACTTCCACCTACCCCAACTCCATCTCCGTTGGATCTGTCAGGTGCCCTGACTTATGCTGCGACCATCGGACCATTGTTCCAATCCCGCTGCGGGACATGCCATGGTGAGAATGGCATACTTGGGCTAAATCTAACCACCTACCAGACAGCAATCCAGGGTGGAACGAATGGGTCTGTGATCATCGCGGGTGACGCGCAAGTAAGTCCGCTTATCCAGAAACAATCTGGTACCCTGCCTCATTTTGGCCAGCTTACACCTGGTGAGCTGAACCTGGTCATCCAGTGGATCGATGCAGGAGCACCAGAGAAATAATTAATCACCACCATTGCAAAAGGAGGTGAAATATGGGTGAAACGAAAGAGCTCGGTCGGCGGAATTTTATGCAAGCCGCCATCTGGGGTATCGGGGGGTTAATTGGGATTGGGTTTGGGGTGCCGGCTGTTGCATATGTAGTCGGTCCTGCATTAAAAAGCTCGCAAACACAAACCTGGATGCGTCTGGGTCCGACTTCTAAGGTGGAGCTAGGCACTCCGACATTGTTTACCTTATCCATCCAAACCCAGACAGGTTGGATCGAAAATGCACAAGAAGTATCGGTTTACGTGCTTTCGACTGACGGTCGCACCTACATTGCTATGTCGAATATCTGCACCCACCTGGGGTGTCACATCCGTTGGATTAGTGAGCAGGACCAATTCTTCTGCCCTTGCCACAATGGAGTATTTGACGTTTCCGGTAACGTCGTCTCCGGACCACCTCCTCGCCCTTTGGCACGCTATGATGTCAAAATCGAAAATGATGAATTGTTTGTGTTGGTGGGAGGTTGAGATGGCATCGAAAATTAGCCAATGGCTGGATGAACGTTCTTCGATCAGTAAGATTTGGGAAGTTATCTTCCTGCGGAAAATACCAAAGGTCAATTGGTTTTATACCCTCGGGAGTGCCTCCTTATTCGTTGCCCTCAATCAGGCAATTACCGGCATCTTATTGACCATTTATTACGTCCCCACACCCGATCACGCCTACGACAGTGTTCAATATATTACCACCCAGGTTCCTTTAGGATGGCTGATCCGTGGGCTGCACCATTGGGGTGCCAGCGCCTTGATCATTCTGGTGGTCTTGCACATGCTCAGGGTGATCCTGTTTGGAGCCTATAAATTTCCCCGTGAGGTCACCTGGTTTACCGGCGTGATTTTGCTTTTAGTTGTGATTGGTTTCGGCTTTACTGGCTATCTCTTGCCTTGGGATCAAAAAGCATTCTGGGCGACTACCGTCGGCACACAAATCGCGGGAACTCCACCGTTGATAGGGGATTATCTGCTGCGGATTATCCGCGGTGGTAGCGAGATTTCTGCAATCACATTGGTACGCTTCTTCGGTACGCATGTGTGGGTACTCCCTGCCCTTTTACTCCTGCTCATCGGGATCCACCTTTTCCTGGTCATCCGTAACGGCATCAGCGCAGTGCCAAAGAAAGGCGGCGACCAATGAACGAGAAAGAAAAGCAGGCCTACCTCGATAAATATCACCTGGAGAAAGAGCACGGTGTCCCATTTTTCCCGGATATCATTTTCAAAGACGTAGTAATATCCTTTGTCATATTTTTGATCTTGATCTTCCTAGCATCCCGTCTCGGAGCTCCCCTGGAAGCCCGTGCGAATCCTGCAGATACAGCTTACTTACCGCGGCCCGAATGGTATTTCTTATTCCTGTTCCAACTATTAAAATACTTCCCCGGTAAGCTCGAGATCGTGGGTGTAGTGCTCATCCCCATGCTCGCGATCATTGCACTATTTCTATTACCGGTCCTGGACCGGTCCACTAAACGTCATTTTCTAGATCGGCCGATCGTCTCAGGTGTCACGCTGTTAGCCGTGGCAGGAATAGTCACGCTCACCATCCTGGCAGTCCGTGAAGCTCCTCCCCCGGTTCAGACTACCCAGGGAGATCCCGTCGCCCTCCTCTATACCCAAAACTGCGCACCCTGCCATGGCTCATCGATCAGTGTTCCAACCGGGACAAACCTTCATAACCTGATTGCCCAAGGGTCACACGAAGGGATGCCCGCCTGGAACGGAGATTTATCATCCGATCAGATCGATGAGCTTGCCGGTTTCATACTCTCTCCTGGGGGAAGTCAGGTGTTCAATAAGAATTGTGGATCCTGCCACAAAGTAGAAGATTTGATCGGTGGAAATCCACTCAACCTGAAAAACTCTATTGATGAGGGGCTTAACTTTACCCCGCATGCTCAACTCCAGGCATCGGATTGGTCGGTTAGTTTAACCACCGATGAGAAAACCACATTATTGAATTTCTTGATTGCGCCGGATGGTCAACGCTTATTTACCATCTATTGTTCCGCTTGCCACGGGCAATCCGTTGCATATTCAGGCGAAGAAGCTCAACTCCGCCAGACAATTATCCAGGGGGGGCAGCATATTACCATGCCTGCCTGGCAAAACACACTCAGCACAGCGCAGATCGAGACACTGGCAAATTTCGTTGTGATCCCTTCATCGGAACCCGAAGGACCGACTTTATTCCGACAGTATTGCTCTACCTGCCATGGAACACTCATCCCCATTGCCACAGATATTGATCAAGCTCGCCAGGTTATCGCCACTGGAGGCGCACATCAAACCATGCCAGACTGGGGAAAGGTACTCACCCAGGCTCAGATCGATGCCCTGGTGAATTTCGTTACCTCCTCCACTCAGGGTACCTCTATTGAACGGGGTCAAACCTTGTTTGCCCAGAATTGCGCTATTTGCCACGGTGATTTTGGAGAAGGCGGTCCCAATCCGGTCAATCAAAATCAGATCATTGCTCCCATAGGATCAGCAGAATTCCTGAATACTCGCGATGACACCACCCTGTTCCAGATCATCTCTCAAGGGCAACCCGACCAGGGTATGTCGCCATTTGGCTCCGCTAATGGGGGAAATTTGGATGATGATCAGATCAATTCAATCGTGGCGTACATTCGCTCCTGGCAGGCAAGCCCGCCTGTGACAGCACCACCGCAATACACCATCCCCATCCTGTCACTATCTGCCAGCGATGTGTATAAAACCATATGTTCCCAATGCCACGGGCAGGAAGGTGCAGGAACCCCATTAGGACCAACATTGAACGACCTGTCTGATGACACCGATGAGGAAATTTCCACGGTGATCAGCCAGGGCGTATCGAATACCAACATGCTCTCATTCGGTTCCATCCTATCGGATAGTCAACTCCAGGGATTGGTAGCCCTCATTCGTCAATTCCCTCCATCAGAGGCGTCCCCACTGGGAACTCCCACAGTTCAGCCTGTTTCATCCACACCTACGTTCGAAGTGGATATCCTGCCTATTTTCGAAAAAGACTGTAAGGTGTGCCATGGAACATTAGGTGGCTGGGACAGTACTTCATATCAAGCGGTGATGACTTCAGGTGACCATGCTCCTGTCGTGATCCCAGGAGACACAATCAATAGTCTCTTGGCTCAAAAACTGAACGGAACTGCCTCGAGCGGCGGTATTATGCCTCCGGCCGGAAAGCTTCCCGATGCGATCATAAAAATTATCCTGGACTGGATCGCGGCAGGTGCACCTGAGAAATAGGCGTAATGGCTGAGTTTTTTACCAATAACATTATCCTTGTATACTTCTTTTATGGATTGTCCTTCTTTGTGATGGGACTGGCAGTCCTGCTCGAATTTGGACATTCCTCAAAGTTGGACTTTTCGCGTGCCTTACGCCCATTAATTGGCTTCGGTTTAATCCATGGCTGCCACGAATGGTTCGAGATGTTTCTGCTCATTCGTGAGCGCATTTCTGGACCATTCAATGCACCATGGATTTTACCGGTTCGATTAATTGCACTGGCAACGTCATTTCTATTTTTAATTGCCTTTGGAGCACGCCTGATCAGCGGGGTTGAAAAACGTCGCCTATATATTGGGATGTTATCGGTTATCACTGCCATCTGGGTGATTGGCCTTCTTGGGGTACTTTTCAACCCATCTGCAAGCCAGAGCCGCGCCATCGCCGCCGATGTTTATACCCGTTATGCTTTGGCAATTCCAGGCGCAGCTCTCACCGTCTGGGGATTGATCATTCAGCGTCGAAAATTCATCCAGATTGGCATGTCCAGTTTTGGGCTTGACGTCTTATTGGCAGCCATTGCATTTGGTTTGTATGGTGGTATCGGTCAATTATTTGTTGGTAAAAGTATCATCTTTCCTTCTCAATATTTAAACTCTGGCGAATTCCTAAGCTGGTTTGGGTTTCCAATTCAGGTCTTCCGGGCTGGCACTGCGACCATGGCTGCTATCTTCATCACCCGTTCACTACGTGCCTTTGAAGTCGAAAGTAATCGGCGGATTGAGGAGCTTCGTGACACCCAGTTGGCTGAACAGCAGCGCCTGGATGACTTGAGGGCAGAATTACTCCATCGGACCGTGATCGCTCAGGAATCTGAAAGGCAGCGGATAGCCCGTGAGCTGCATGATGAAACCGGTCAAACTTTAACCGCTCTCGGAATGGGTTTACGAGGTATGTCTGAGACCATCTCCACCAATCGCGACCGGGCGATTGAGCAGGCTAATCAGCTCGAAAAATTAGCCATGGCAGGGGTTGAAGAGCTGCAGCATATGGTCTCAGGTCTTCATCCTCCTCAGCTGGATGATTTGGGCTTGTTGGCAGCATTACGCTGGTATACATCTGATATTACTCAGCGCACCGGTTTGACCATTAATATAGTCAACC
This sequence comes from uncultured Chloroflexia bacterium, assembly GCA_963725685.1. Lineage (GTDB taxonomy): Bacteria > Chloroflexota > Anaerolineae > Anaerolineales > UBA4823 > FEB-25. The sequence continues at coordinate 795,820 of CAVRYZ010000005.1, read as the reverse complement.
AAGGTGGTAAGCCAAAATTAACTTCAGACATACGGGCTGTGGTATTCCGGATCGCACAGGAAGCGATCAATAATGTCGTTCGGCATGCCAATGCCAGTCGTATTGATATTCAATTGGTCTACACCCCCAATAATATCTATCTTCGGGTTGAAGATAACGGTCAGGGTTTTAATTCCGAAGTGGTCTTGAAAAAAAAGCCAGGCAGACCAACAGCCTGGGGATTGCTTGGAATGGTAGAACGTGCCTCGCTGGTTGGTGGATCTTGTAATATATTTTCTCATCTCGGGAAAGGCACACTTATAGAAGTCAATGTACCCATTATCGGAGAGACACAAAATGCATGATATTAATTTATTACTCGTTGATGATCATCAAGTGGTACGTACCGGATTAAGAATGCTTTTGGAAGGTCAGCCAGATATGAAAATTGTTGGTGAAGCTGATAGCGGTCTACAAGCACTCGAAAAAGCCAAAGAATTATCGCCCGATGTAATCGTGATGGATATTACCCTGCCAGATATCTCCGGGATTGAGGCTACAAAACGGATCAAGGAAGAGTTGCCAGATACGGCGGTGGTTGCTCTGACAATCCATGAGGATGAGCAATATTTCTTTGAGATGTTGCAAGCGGGTGCCTCAGGTTACGTTCCAAAACGGGCCGCACCAGAAGATCTGATCACCTCTATTCGGGCTGCCTATGCAGGGGAAATTTATATATATCCTTCCTTGGCAAAAGCCCTGGTAGCTGACTTCTTGGGCCGTTCATCCCAAGGGACCGAGAAGTCATCCATCGATGGTTTGACGACCCGTGAACAAGAAGTGTTGGGCCTTTTAGCTGAGGGGTTAAGCAATGATGATATTGGAGAATCATTACAAATCAGCAAACACACGGTTGCCCGTCATCGTGAAAACCTGATGCGTAAGCTGGAACTTCACTCACGCAGCGAATTGGTTAAATACGCCATTCGGAAGGGTTTAATCTCAGCCTGATTTAGGTTAGTTTCCCTATTCATAAATAGGTGGCTCCCCTATTGACGTTAGCCTATCTATTCTTTATGATATAGCTAGATAAGAAAAATGTCGGTATTGTATCCGTGGGAGGCAGATATGCGTAAAGTACAATTTCATGCCACTTTTTGGACGTTTTTGATCGCCATCCCGTTCACCGCCCTGGCTTTGATTGGTGTGGCTCTTCTGACGGAAAATCTTACCCTGATTGTTAATGCGATCAGTAAATTCAGCCGTAATATTTCTGTGGGTGGGCGTGGCTTGCTTTTGGAGTTTTCTGCCCGCTGGCCAGAGATTGCAGGCATGGTGATCGGCATGATCGTAATCCTCACGATCTACCTGTTTGCCCAGAATGCTAATAAAACCGAAGAAAATAAAAAAGTAAATTAACGATCCTTATTAAAATAACCTTCTCTAGCTTGCGTCAGGTCGAGCGTCTCGGTTTCCCTGGCGCAAGTTTTATTTAACTATCCTGCCGATCAAAAGATAATCAGTCCAGAATTCGTTTGTATTTTTTCATACAAACTACTCATCTCGCCCTAATTATGTGGTAGAATTATATAGGGTGTTTAGCCTATGCTTAATGGTGCGTTCAACTATTGTAATGGTTGAATAAACGAACCCCATTTTCTATCGTTTTATGATCTTCGCCGAAGGAGGAACAATATCCAAAAAAATATACAATATCCAATACCTATCTGGTTCGTTGTAATGTTTTTTATTCCCTCATGAGGAGAAATCTATGAATTACAAGAAATATCTTTTTGTCGGTTTGCTGTTGATTGGCCTGGCTCTGGCTATAGCGGCTTGTTCGAGTCCACCAGCAACCACCGCTGTTGTTCCAACCGCCAAGCCATGCCCGACATGCCCTGCAGCTCCAGCTTGCCCGACAGCAGAACCTTGCCCTGTGCCCGTAGTCGCAGATGTGCCATTTCAAGAAGCCTGGGTGAATTCTCCCCACGCTGATGCGGCAGCCGAGGCATTCCGCCACTGGGATGAGGATAGCCCGAAAGAAGTCCCCACCAGTTGCGCCAAATGCCACACCCCCACCGGTTATATGGATTTCCTGGGCGCTGATGGTTCTGCAGCTGGTGTTGTGGATGTGGCCCAACCGGTCAGCAATGGCATCACCTGTGTTGCCTGCCATAATGATACAGCCGCGGCCCTTTCTGAAGTGACCTTCCCCTCCGGAGCCGTTGTTTCAGACCTGGGCCCTTCAGCACGCTGCATGGTCTGCCATCAGGGTCGTGCATCTGGTGCCGATATTAACGCACAAATCGCCACCAATGTCCTGACTGACACCCTCGATACTGTTAGCACCGAGCTGAAATTCACCAATATTCACTATTTCGCAGCCGCATCAACATTATATGGTAGTGTGGTGAGTGGTGGTTACCAATATGCAGACAACGAATATGATGGCAAGTTCCAGCATGCTGGTGGATTAGATTCCTGCATTAACTGCCACAATCAGCATACACTGGAAGTCAGGGTTGAAACTTGCCAGGAATGCCATACCAACGTCTCTTCTAAAGCAGACTTGGTAAACATCCGTATGAATGGCTCCCTTGAAGACTACAATGGCAACGGAGATATCACTGAAGGGATTTCAGCTGAAGTTTCCGGTCTCCAGGTTATGCTTCTGCAGGCTATTCAAGCGTATGGAAAAGAAGTAGCCGGTACACCTATTGGATATGATGCAGCCACTAATCCGTACTTCTTCATCGATACCAATGACAATGGAACCATTGATGCTGACGAAGCCAACTCGGATAACCGCTATGCTTCCTGGACCGGTCGCCTGTTGAAGGCTGCATTTAACTACCAGCTTTCAGTCAAAGACCCCGGCGCTTTTGCTCACAATGCCAAGTATGTCATTGAGCTGCTGTATGACTCAACCGCTGACCTGAACACTAAACTGGCTTCCCCGGTCGATCTCAGCAAGGCTCATCGTACAGATGCAGGGCACTTCGCAGCCACAGAGATGGCTTTCCGTGATTGGGATGGTGAAGGTGCTGTACCTGCCACCTGCTCCAAATGCCACTCAGCTACCGGACTACCTCTGTTCATTCATGAAGCAGCTGCTTCCAGTGACGGCGTTACCGGTGTGACGATTAGCCAACCCGTTTCACAGGGTTTCGCCTGCACAACCTGCCATGATACCTCCAACTTCCCCGCCACCTACGCGGTCGAAGCGGTGAAGTTCCCCAGTGGATCCGTCCTTACCTTTGGAGATGAAGCTCCGGCTAACATATGTATTGAATGCCATCAAGGTCGAGAATCGACTGTCAGCGTCAATAAGGCGATTGGTGATAAACCTGCTGACACCGTCGATGCTGACCTACGCTTCAGAAACCCACACTACTTTGGTGCTGGTGCCACGTTATTTGGAACTGAAGCTCAAGGAGCCTATGAATATACTGGGAAAACCTACCTGGGACACCATGCTCACGTAGATGCTGGTCAATCATGCGTCACCTGCCATAATGTACATGATTTATCAATCAACACTCAGCTTTGTACAGGCTGCCATGGTGGTGCTACCGACCCGGAAAAAATCCGCATGGGAACCACCGACTATGACGGTGATGCCAATACTACTGAAGGCATGTACGATGAAGTTGCTACTATGGAAGAGCTGCTCCTGGCCGCAATTCAGAAGTATGCTGCTGATAAAGCAGGCTCTCCTGTTGTATATGATGCCGCAACTTACCCGTATTTCTTCATCGATACCAATGCGAATGCTGTTGCCGATCCAGATGAATTAGTTAGGGCTAATGGTTATGCATCCTGGACACCTCGCTTGCTCCGCGCATCCTACAATTACCAATGGGTCCAGAAGGATCCGGGTGCCTTTACACACAACGGCAAGTACATCCTCCAGGTGCTGTATGATAGCCTCCAGGATGTTGGTGGTAGTGTAACTGGATTGACTCGTCCAGTAATTCCCCCAGTTACGCCTTAATATCTTCACATAACAGCAAGACAAGGCCGGATGCCTCCTGCATCCGGCCTTTTTTGTTTATTAAACACATGTGTTAGAATTCATTGGATTAAATTGGAACAAAATCAACCCGAATGAGCATCTACCCTAATGACTTCACATGAGTTCTCTCCTGGCGTATATCTCTCGCGTGTGATGAATATCTGGTGGCTGGTTCTGCTTAGCACCTTCCTCGGCGGTCTTTTCGGGTTTATCTTCTTTCACCTGCACCCGCCGGTATATGAAGCCACCGCCACTTATTTCGTCACGCTTGACCTAGATCGGTTTCCCATCCAGGGTGTCAGGGAAGATTTGATTCAATACAACGAAGATATGGCTTTGAATACTACCGAGGGTGCCTTGGTTTCGAATGAAGTCCTTAATCAAGTGATCCTCCAGGTAAAGGAAATCGGGCAAACTCTAACCGTCAAGGATTTGCTTGATGACAGCACGATCGAGCGCAAACATGATATCTGGGAGCTTCGCTATCGCAACCATGATCCAGCAATTGCCCAGTCGATCGTCAACACCTGGGCGCAGGTTGGCTACCAGGCGATGCTCTCCTGGCAAGCCGCAGGGCTGGCTCCTGACTACGTGGTCTTTCAACCCCCCACACTGGCACTCGTCCCCCAGCAGCCAGTACTGTACAGGCAGAACAATCTGATGCTTGCTGGAGCTTTGATTGGCTTTATCATCGGGATCTTCCTTTCCAGCTTGATAAATCGATCAGCAGATCGCCCAATTCAATAGCACCGAAATCATTCGGATGGTAAGCACGCTCTCGGAAATGCTTTCTAGAATGGATGTGTAATGGGTAATTCCACAAGTAAGTTAAACGTCCGCCTGGAACGGGCAGGTGAGATCATTTGGGCAATTGCTATGATCTGCCTGCCATTAACATCCTTTCCACTCTTTTCATCAATTTCAGGGGCTATCGTTGCGCCTTTCTCCATTCTACCTATCTTCATTCTGCTCATAATCTGGTCGATACCGCTGGTTATCCGCAAAGGTGAGCTCCCGAAGGAAACCATCCCTCTGGTGATCTTTATCTTCGCAGTCATCATTGCATGTGCGTCTGCGTATTTCTTCTTCATCCCGGGTTTTAAAAGCAAAACAGTCCCAGGTCAGGAATTGAGAGCCCTGTTCACCCTCGCAGTCGGGCTCTCCTTTTATCTCGTCACAACCACCTGGGTAAAAACAACCGGGAAATTACATAGCACCTGGAAGTACATCACCATTGGTGGCATTCTTTCGCTCCTCTGGACTGGCTTCCAGGCGTTTTATATCCTCAGAGGTGCGGAACAATACCCCTCCTGGATGAACCTGATCCAATCCTGGTTGGCTGTCCTTTCGCCTCAATATTCTCCCCGCTATGGCCGTGTCAACGGGTTAACTTACGAAGCTTCCTGGTTTGCCCACCAAATGGTCATGCTCTATCTGCCTTTATGGCTGGCAGCTTCCTATCATAAAACTTCAGCTTTTGCGTTTAGGATTTTCCATATCTCTATTGAAAATATCTTGCTTGTTTTTGGTTTAGCCGCTTTTTTCCTTAGCTCGCCTCGCATTGGATTGGTCTCCTTGCTCTTGATGATCATTTTTCTTTTCTTCAGGTTAAACCTATCTATTCACCGCAAATTCGTGGAGCTTGTGACCAGTAAGCAGGGTATCCTCCTACGCAGGTCATCACCAGCTCGGAAGACCTCTATTCGAGTATTTACCAGCCTCTCCATTGTATTAATTTATGCCCTTGTGTTGGTAGGGGTATTCTTCTTCGCCGTTCAACGTGACTGGCGGCTCAACATCCTGGTCAACGATCCACCTACGTTGAAGGAAATTGTCGGGGTGCTGACCCTGGATCAAAGTGCCATCCTGACACTCAGTCATCGCTTTATTTTTTTGGAACGCACGGTGTATTGGTTCAGCGGGTGGAATGTCTTCAACCAATACCCATGGTTAGGCGTCGGTCTTGGCAACGCCGGATTTTTCTTTCCCAAACTGGCTCCCGCCATTGGTTGGGCGTCCTTCGAAATCCGTAATGTGCTTTTTTACCTCACCCAACTACCGAACGTAAAAAGCTTCTGGTTTCGTCTGCTGGCAGAAACGGGTTTGGTCGGTTTTTCCATTTTTATTACCTGGCTTTATGTCTTGTTCCAATCCTCCAGGTTTTCACAGCGCAATCCGAGTCGCATGATCAAGACCGTTTCGCTTGCCGGGCAGCTTGCATTGCTGGTGTTCATTGGGGAGGGGTTAAGTATCGATTCTTTTGCCATGCCTTATTTATGGGTGATTGCGGGTCTGATTGCAGCGATTGCCATGATTTATCGGTATGAAATACCTCCTTAATCCATTGTGATGATCATTCCACCCATCCTCCTGTTCTTCATGGCGCAAAAAGTGTTCACCCAGGGTGTGGTGTTTCGAGGGTTCAAAGGATAACCCAGAAAGCGGATTGACCTGAAAATCATGCATAGCTCCTATAAAAGTTCTGAAAATCGCTGGGTCGTCAGGGATGAGTGAAATATGTCATCATTTTATTTAGGCGTTGATATCGGAGGCACAAAAACGCATGCACTGATTGCTGATGGTGAAGGGAACGCGGTCGGTTTTGGCACACATGGTCCGGGTAACCACGAAGAGGTAGGGTATGAGGGATTGCGCATAGCTCTTCAAACCGTAACCCAAAAAGCCCTGGTGATGGCTGGACTTAAAATCGAGCAAATTTCAGCCGGTGGCTTTGGAGTTGCTGGCTATGATTGGCCTTCCGAACGCCAACCCACACTGGATGCCATCGAAACGATCGGGTTAAAAGCACCGCTGGAAGTGGTCAATGACACCATCATCGGATTATTAGCCGGAGCATCACAGGACTGGGGTGTCGCGGTTGTGGCAGGCACTGGCACGAATTGTTGGGGCTGGGATATGGACCATAATGTCGGCCGGGTGACCGGGGTGGGTTATGGCGAACATGGGGGTGCAGGTTCCTTGATTGAGCGTGCATTGTGTTCCATTGCGTATGAATGGACCAAACGCGGGCCTCAAACGCTGCTCACACCAGAATTCCTCCACCTGACGGGTGCAAAGGATACTCCGTCACTGATTGAAGGCCTCGAGATGGGCGAATACCACCTTACTTCCGATTACGCTCCCGTGGTATTTAAAATCGCCTCTCAGGGAGACCCTGTGGCAATCTCCATCATCGAGTGGGCGGGGAATGAGCTCGGTTCCACCGCGCTTGCGGTTATCCGTCAGCTCGGCATTGAGCAGCTGGAGTTTGAGGTTGTGCTCGTTGGTAGTCTCTACGAGATGGGTGAAATGCTCATCGCTCCCATGCGCCGTGTCATAAGGTCTGAAGCACCTTATGCCCGCCTGGTACAACTCTCTTCTCCTCCCGTTGTTGGTGGCGTATTGTTGGCGATGGAACAGGTTGGAGTAAATCCATCCCATTTCCGTGAGCATTTGATCAAGTCGACCCGAGGATATTTAGACAAATTAATCTCCTAATTTTTTCCGATACTTTCCGCACACTGCTAATAACAGCAATTTCTTCGGGTGCATTCGAAACCAGGTAAGGCGGTGGAAAAGGTATATTAAACGGGATTTCTGTGGCTAAATCGTACACAAGCTTAATTATTGATGAACATATCGAATATCACTGACCTTCGGACACAAGTTCGGACAAAGGTGTAAAAAATGCAATGGAAACCTCTGACTTGAGTGGGCAAGCTCAGACAAGCTACTCAAGGGGAGGTTTCCATGGACAAGTGTATCAACTTTTCAGCATTTATGCGATACCTCTTCGATGATACAAAAATGGTGGAACAGGGATCAAAAAAAATCCGAGCTCTTCTGGAAGCCCAATCACCCCGTCTAAGCAATATTGCCGAGAAGATGGCAGGGAATAGTGCCAGCTGTTACAAAAGGATCCAGTGTTTTCTACATAAGGTAGATATGAAACAGGTGCTACTGCGTTTTTACCACCCAGAAGCCGGCTTTGTGATTGGGGATCCAACCGAAATGGAACGTTTTCGTGCACTGAGACCTCTTATGTGGGTACGTTGAGTGATGGAATGACTCCCGGATATTGGCTCTTGATGCTTTCGATGCCCTATCGAGGGCGTGCCATACCCTTTTCTTTTGTGCTCTACTCGTCCAGGACCATCGGAGAACAAGTGACTTCGCGTAACCAGGAGCATTTCCGTTGTTTTGAGCAGGTCAAAGGATTGCTCGGAGACCGGCCTTTGGTTCTGGATCGTGAGTTCAGTTACCATGAATTGATGGAGATTCTTAGCCTCGAGCATATTCAATTTGTGATCCGGCTCAACGAAGGAAGGGGAGTACGGATCATTGATGAGGAAGGTCAGCTGGTAAAACTACAGATCAGCCCAGGCGAAATGATCACCCGAATGAATGTTTATTACCTAGGGAAAGTCAAAGTCAACTTGATCGGATATTTACAAAAAGGTCTATCGAAACCTTTGTGGGTGGTGTGGCTGTGGCGGGCGGCGTGGGCAAAGTCACCGGTTCAATCCTCGGTGCTCTCGTCATGGCCTCCCTGACCAACGGAATGAACCTCCTGGGCTGGGGTATCGAGATCCAGTATATCGTCAGAGCCCTGGTACTTGCCCTTGCAGTCATCTTTGATGTCCAAACCCGTAGGGGACCAAAATAGGCGAAGGGTTTTCCACCAACATCTCCCTAAACCATTATCTACTCTAGAAAATATATTCACTCCCCTTGCCAAAGGGCAGGGGGAGTGTTGTTTAATTACCTTGCAGCTTTTCCTGCACGCTTATAATTTTATCCTCCATGCTTTGCACCCGATCCGTGCGTGTGCCGAATCTTAACGTTGACGAAATACGCGGTACCCCCATTTCATGCACTCTTTCATGGCAGCGTTTAATGGCCGCGAAGACGTCCTCCCATTCCCCTTCGATATTGGTCCCATAAGCATGCAGGTTGGTCTTGAGTCCCGCTTCGCTTAATATTTTTTCGCACTCCACGATATATTTTGAAACCGAAACACCCACCCCGATGGGTACCAGACAGAAATCGACGATTACCTTCATAAAAACACCTCTTAAGTCGAAATTACTTATTAACCAGGCTGATCGCGGCATCCATTATCCGCTCAACATTCGGCAGGGTCTGGTATTCCAGAGCGCGTGAAAATGGGATGGTATCTGTGGTACATACCCTTGCATATTTCAGCGTAATACCAGCCTCCAATGCAACGGCTGCCAGCTCCCCTGATAGACCAAACCCCTCATAATCCTCATCCACCACCAGCATTCTTCCGGTCTTCGAAACACACCCAACTACAAGTTGTTTATCCAGTGGCGTAATCGTACGTAGATCAACCACCTGAGCCGATATCCCCTTTTGCTCGAGTTTCCGGGCAGCCTCGCTCGCCCGGTGGACCGACAGTCCTACGGATAGGATCGTCAAGTCCTCCCCATCTCTGCGGATTACCCCTTGCCCGATGGGGATTGGCTCCCAAATTTTCGGTACCTCTCCACGCGCACCTTCCGCAGGCACATCGAACTTCACATTTTTCCGGCTGCCCCCTCCCATCATATCCAACCAATATTCAGCCAGCATTTTATGCTCCAGATAAATGACCGGCCCATCGTTAGCCAACGCTGATGTCATCAGACCACCTGCATCAGAAGGAGTGGATGGAACAAGCACAATCAATCCCGGGATGTGGGCCAACCAGCCCCAAAGGCTTTGCTCATGTTGACCACCATCTCCATATCCCCCACCACATGCCGCCCGGATCACGATGGGTACCTTCCATTTCCCATTAGAGAACCTTTCAATTTTTGCGGCATGGTTAAGGATGGCATCCATAGTGACGCCAATAAAATCTACCAGCATCACTTCGACCACCGGGTGCAAGCCACCCATGGCAGCTGCAACTGCTGCCCCCACGAAAGCCGACTCGCTGATCGGAGTAGGCAATACCCGATCGCGTCCAAACCGAACCCGCAAATTCAGGCGCATTCCCTGGATATCCTCTCCCAAGATGATAATGCGTTCATCTTTAGCCATGGCTTGCATTAATGCATCTTCGATTGCATCCGCAAAACTCATCGTCCTCATGCTTCCTGGACTCCTATCTGCCCGAGAGGCTGTGTTGCCTGTTCGATTACATGCTCGATTTCAATTTGTACCTGCGATTCAAGCTCGTTCAGCCTTTCCGGGTCCTGGCTGGCCAGCTTTCTACGCAATAGAGGGATTGGATCTCCTTCCATAGTTCGATGTTTACGGCCAGTTTCCCGAATAACCCCAAGCATTTCCTTCAATGCGGCAGTTCGTTCTCTCAATGGGGCTCCCCTGGATTGTGTGTGGGCTTTTATTAAAGGTAATGCCAGCTTTATCGTCTCGCTCATAGATGGGTGGGCAAAACGCAATAACTGGTCACCAAGGAAATGCCCTTCCAGGTGCTCACAAATCGCATTCACAAAAACTGGACCTTCTCCATTGCGCAAGTGCTTGATTTCTACTTGCGCTACCTTCCAGACTGCCTCAACATCTGAACCATCCACTTCGATCACACGCAATCCGAATCCATTGGCTCGCTCGATTAGATTTCCACCGGTCACATTGGAGCTTTGGGTCACGATTGCCAGATCATTGTTTTTACACACGAACATGACTGGTAGTTTCCATGTGGCTGCCAGGTTGAATGATTCCAGCATCATTCCTTCGTTGGTTGCTCCCTCTCCCAAAAATGCCACTGAGATTTTCCCGGGATGCAACCTCTGGTTGGCTAATGCAAAACCTATCGCGGCCGGACCCGACGCTCCCACGATCCCGGAAGAGGCTGCCATGTGCTCAGGTGAGAACAAATGCATGTGCCCGCCCATACCCCCATCCAATCCATCAGGTCTGCCCATAAATTCCTTCAATAATAAGGTCGGGTCTACTCCTCGGACGAGCATTGGGGCAGTTGCTCGGTGATCTAGAGCCAGTGCATCCCCATCCACAAGCTGGCTGACGATGCCGGCCATGATGGCTTCCTCCCCCATGCTTAGATGCATTTCTCCTGGGATGGATCCTTCCTGCCAGAGACGTTTTACCCCTTCTTCAAACACGCGACAGCGAAACATGTGCATATAAAGGTACCAATGATCTACAGTGGATTGTTCTTTAGGATTCTCCACGACTACCTTCCCTCTACCCCATAATTGGCATAATCTATTTTAAACCAAAAAGACACAAAATACACCTTTAATTGTATATTTCATGTCTTTAATGGCGAATTCGCTGATATTATCTATTCAAATTTACCGATAACTTTCTCTACCTCATCCAGAATTTCACCTGATTTGACCAATTCCTTCATCCGGTTGTGATCTGTATGCAGCGGTCTATCCTCATCTAAATGGGCAACGTACTTTCTGATCACATCATGGGCTGCCTGTACCCCTCTTCCAGGCGTAAAGTCGCGAAAGTCCAATGCCTGGGCAGCTGCCATGAATTCAATCCCCAGGATACCGAAGGCATTATCCAGGATTTGACCATTCTTAATCGCCGTATTCATGCCCATCGAAACAAAATCCTCCTGGTCAGCCGCGGCGGGTATCGATTGAATGCTGGCTGGCATGGATAGGATGCGCTGCTCGACGATCAATGTATCCGCTGTGTATTGGCTGAGCATCATCCCTGAGAACATCCCCGCCCCTTTAGTCAGGAACTCGGGCAATCCCACGCTGAGCGCCGAGTTGGTCAGGCGGTTCAACCTGCGCTCGGATAGCACGCATACCATCGTGATGGCTGCTCCTGCCATGTCCATTGGCAGGCTGACCGGTGAACCCTGGAAATTCGCTCCGGTTAATGTCAGGCGGTAATCAGTCAGGAAAATTGGGTTATCCCCCACACCGTTCAATTCAGTCTCCACCTGGCTCCGGGCATAGTTGATCGCATCCAGGGCGGCTCCAATCACCTGGGGAGATGAGCGCATTGAATAGGCATCCTGCACTTTGGTTTTCATCTTGCCTGTCGTGAGGTCGCTTCCTTCAACGCACTTCAAGATCCCCTTTGCCGTCCAGATGGCTCCATTAAATCCTCTCGCCTGGTGTAAGCGCACATCATACGGTTTCAAGTTCGCCAGCAGTGCTTCCAGGCTCATCGCGCAGGCAATTACCGCTTGTTTAAGCCAGCGATTCATGTCATACAGGTTCAATGCGCTCATCGCAGTCAGTAAGTTCGAGCCATTAATGGCTGCCAAGCCATCACGTGCCTGTAAACCAGGGATGGGGATCCCAGCTCTTTCCAGGGCCATCCGCCCCGGCAATCGCTCTCCCTGAAAAAAAGCCTCTCCTTCTCCCATCAACAACAATGCAATCTGAGACATGGGAGCCAGGTCTCCACACGCTCCAACTGAACCTTTCTGGCAGACTACCGGGGTCACGCCTTTATTCAACATCTCCACCAGAGTCATCGTGATCTCAGGCCGGCAGCCAGAATTGCCATGGGCATGTACATTCACTCTTCCAGCCATTGCACCCCGGATGTGTTCTATCAGACAGGGTTCACCAATCCCAGCTGCATGGTTATAGATCAGGTATTTCTGAAATTGCTGCACCTGCTCATCATCCAACACACGCTCAGAAAATTCACCGATCCCGGTATTCACCCCATACATGATCTCATGCGCTTTGAGCTTTTCTTCCACCATTACCCGGCAAGCTTTGATCCTTTCCAACGCTTCCGCCTGTAGCTCAACTTTCTCCCCATAGCGGGCAATCTGCATCAATTTTTCTGTGGTTATACCCGTTCCATCGATGGTGATCGTCATAAACTTCTCCTTTGCTGCATTTCTGGTTAACAAACCTGTTATACCGGATTGTGGAAATATGGACAAGTGATATTTGTCAGAATCTAGCAAATAGAATCTGCCTGATGCCAGCATATACAAAGATCAAGAATAGGAAACCTTTCCTATTACACATAGGACATCTGTCTCTACCAGCAATCCGTAACTTGATATAATCTATAGGAACTTGATCGATCAGATAATTTATTATCACACTTTTTGTCAACTCTATCCTAATTTCTGACAGGTTTTAATAGGAGGTCCGCAATGCGGCTATATGTCGATAGTGCCAAATGCTCTGGGTGCCGAGCATGCCTGGTAGCTTGTTCACTCAATCTCTTTCAAGAAAGTAATCCTAAAAAAGCTGCGCTAAATCTCATTCCTCATTTTCCTGCTCCTGGTGTGTATGAGATGAAAGTGTGCACCCAATGTGGTGATTGTGCTGCAGTTTGTCCGACTGAGACCATCAAACTAAATGACCGCGGCGCTTACTATGTCAAATTCGACGAGTGTGACTTGTGCGAAGCCTGTGTGCCCGAGTGCCCTGAAGACGTGATGTTCGTCCGCACTGAACTGGCTAACAACGCCTGGAAATGTGACCTCTGCGGTGATTGCGTCAGCGTATGCGGTACCAGTGCACTGTGGATTGCAGATTAGGAGGTACATATGAATGGTTATGGTGGAACAATTCTACGCGTAAATCTTACTGAAGGGAAAGTCTCCAAAGAACCCACACCGGCTCAGCTCGCACGCGATTTTATCGGTGGTCGTGGTTTTGGTATTTATTTCCTGTTCAAGGAAGTACCCAAACACGCTGATCCGCTCGGACCAGAAAACAAGTTGATCATTTCCACAGGTCCCCTTTCTGGCATGATGGTCCCTGGAGCTGGTAAATGCGACTGGACTACCAAGTCTCCCCTCACCGGGGGATATGCAGATGCTTCCATGGGCGGTCACTTTACAGCAGAGATGAAATATGCCGGTTTGGATACCATTATTCTCGAAGGGATTAGTCCGAAACCAGTTTATTTGCTTATCGATGATGATAAGATCCAGCTCCTGGATGCCTCCTCAATATGGGGAAAAGGCGCCATCGATCTGGAAGTTGAGCTTAAGCACAAATATGGCGAGGAGTATCAGATCGCTGCGATTGGTCCTGGAGGAGAAAATCAGGTTCTATATGCCAGCATCAACCATGATTTTGGCCGCCAGGCTGGGCGGGGTGGCGTCGGAGCCGTCATGGGCAGTAAGAAAGTCAAAGCCATCGTCATTCACGGAACCAAGTCAGTTCCTGTTGCAGACATGGATGGCTACCGCAAGGCTGGTATGGCACTCTACAAAGCCTGCAAGGATGCCGAAGGACTGGCAGAATGGTCCAGGTATGGCACGACGGTGGTGACCAGCTGGTGCAATGAAGTCGGTGCTCTCCCCACGCGTAACTTTAGTGCTGGCTCATTTGAAGGAATCGACAAAATTAGCGGGCAGACGATGCGCAAGGAAATCGTTATCACCGACAAAGGCTGCTTCGGCTGCCCCTCTCCATGTGGCAAGTATTCAAATATGAAGCGCTATAACACCCAGGTGGAGGGCCCGGAATATGAGACCATCGGTCTGATGGGCTCCAACCTGGGCATTGCGGATATCCAGGCAGTGGCAGAGGCTAACCGTCTGGCAGACGACCTTGGGATTGATACGATCAGTGCTGGCAGCTGCATCGCCTGGGCAATGGAATGCTACGAGAAGGGTATCTTCACTAAAGCTGATACCGATGGGCTTGAGCTGAAATTTGGAAATGTCGATGCCGTTTTTACGATGATTAAAAAGATTGCCTATCGGGAGGGCAAAATTGGTGATTTGCTGGCCTTGGGAGTTAAACAGGCAGCCCAAGAGGTTGGCAAAGGCAGTGAAAAATTCGCTATCCAGGTTAAAGGCATGGAGCAGTCTGCTTATGCCACTCACAACGCCACCGCCATGTTGCTCGCATATATGACCTGCGATGTGGGTGCTCATCACAACCGGTCCTGGGCGATTACCTATGACCTGCAGGTTGGTCGTGAGAAGGTTGTCCCTGAAAAAGTTGCCCGGGTTATCTGGCTGCAAAACTTCCGCCCGATGTTTGATGTGATGGGCTCTTGCCGCCTCCAATGGGTGGAGCTGAGTATCGATCGTGATTTATATTGCCCCGTCCTGGAAGCAATTACTGGTATCAAGCGTTCCTGGGAAGACTTGGAAGCCGTCGGCAACCGTATTTGGAACCTCACCCGCATGTATTGGGTGCGCGAGAATGATGGTTTTGGTCGTGTGTGGGATCTGCCTGCCCAGCGTTTCTACACCGAGCCACCCAAGACGGGCGTAACGGCGGGCCAGATCACGAAGCTCGAAGATGTGCAACGCTTGTTGGATATGTATTATGAGCAGCGTGGCTGGGATGACAATGGCCTGCCTACCCAGGATACCCTGGAATCTCTCAACCTGACCGCCTTGGTCGCCTAGATTGGTGATTTCGAAGAGGTTCGAGATTCATCCTGGATCTCGAACCTCATTTTTATCCTTATGAGCGCCACCATACAACCTCTTGGAATGCTGAAAGATTACCTCGGTGAGTTCAAAGAAGCCACGGTTGATTCTGGCAGATCGGTTCGCGAGGCAATCCTATTCATTGGTATCAACCCCGACCTGGTTGCAGGCGTGTTCGTTAACGGCGAACAGCAATCCAAGGACTATGTTTTACAGGATGGGGATATTGTCAGGCTGTTGGCGGTCATTGGTGGTGGCTGAAATAATTTCTTCCCGCTCACCTTCCTTTTCCACAAAACTCATTCACCACATCCCATAATACCGGTAATCCCGATTCGATAAATGATATCGGCATGCGTTCATCATGCCCGTGCATCATTTTCAGCAGTGGAAGCTCAGCTGGCAGAACACCCGGTGTAAATCCATACATTTTAATCCCGGCATTTTGATACTGGCAGGCATCCGTCGCGCCCGGCATCAGCATTGGGATGACCAGCCCTCCAGGATCCATTTGATGTGTCCTGCGTTCCATCAACCTGTATAACGGGGTCTCTGTTGAGAACTCTGCCCCGCAGGTCGTATAAACGGGTTCCAGCTCAATCCCTGCCCCAACAATTTCATGGATTTCCCGGATCACATCCTGCGGGGTTTGCCCGGGTACCAGCCGGCAATCAATGTCCAGCTCTGCTACCGATGGTATGACATTTACCTTACTCCCAGCTTGCAGCATGGTGGGTGTAACGGTGTTTGTAACCAGCGCCCTGAGGAGATTACGAGTTTCCCCTTTTAACCGATCAAGAATAAAACTCATCATCATGGGTGAATGCAACAACCTGGTGAGGAAGTTAAGCGGAAACCCCGCTTGCGCACCGGCGCTGTCCAGCATCTTCAGGAACGTGGGAGAGAGGTGCACCGGCAGATGACCGGCCTTACGTAACTTTTCGATCGCCTGCGCGAGATAAGCCACGGCATTGTCTGAATGCGGGATCGCTCCGTGACCCGGCATCCCTTTTGCTCGTGCATGCAGCCAGCACACTATTTTCTCCGCTACCTGGATCGGATAAACTCTCGTCTTACCAAAATAGATCGTGGTCGCACCCGCTTCTGTGAACCCATACTCCGCATCAATCAGCTCACGGTGCTGCTCAACCAGGAATTGCGAGCCATGGACAAAACCCGCTTCCTCGTCTGCAATGGCTGCCAGGATGACATCTCTTTTGAGAGGTACTTTTTGCCGGTATAAGCCCAGGAAGGTGTGTAAATACATCGCCAGGAAACCCTTCATGTCCAGGGCGCCTCGCCCCCACACGCTGCCATCGATCACTTCCCCACCAAATGGATCATGGCTCCAATGTTCCCGCTCAACAGATACCACATCCACATGCCCGCTCATCAAAAATGGTCGCTCTGTACCATCCCCTTTGATACGTGCAACTAAATTGACCCGTTTGGGTGCCGATTTAAAAATCTTGAAATCTACCCCTGGGAAGCCTTCTGCTTCAAGGATATCTTTCACGATCAAAATAGCAGGCTGCTCATTTCCAGGCGGATTGGTCGTCTCTGCCTGGATCAGCCTCGCCAGGTGCCTCACCGTTTCTTGCGTCTCAGCTTGCCAATTCAAAGGATCTGCCATGAGATTACCTCCCGTTCATGCATACCTTTCTTCAGCCCCATCACCAGGCTCATAATGTAGCTGTCTTTGCTCCAATCAATTTCAATTGGGTCACCACAACCGCCACCAGGATCATGCTACAACCAATAAGCTGTACCAGCTGCATGCTTTCACCCAGGAATAGGTATCCCGTCAATGCTGCAAACACCGCCTCCATACTGAGCAAAATGGTCGCATCGGTGGGCGGGGCATACTTTTGCCCCAAAACCTGCAGGGTGTATCCCACAGCAGTCGAGAGCAGGCCGATATAAAGGATCGTCCACCAGCCTGAGGCCAATCCACTTATCGGCATTTGCGCTCCAAGGCTGACCAATAGATTAAGCACTCCCGCCACGATATATTGCCCTGCTGAAAAGGTCAGCACATCCATGTATCTCACCGCCCGGCTGACTAAAATGACATGCAGCGCCCATAATACCGATCCTGCCATTTCCAGGGTATCGCCCGCAGCAAGGTGCAGGCTGCCGCCTGTGCTCAGCAGCAGGCTACCGATGATTGCGATCCCTGCCCCCAGCCAGGATAGCCAGTGGATTTTTTCTCTCCAAAATATGACCAGGAGGACGGGTACCAGCACAACATACAGCGTGGTGATGAACCCGGCATTTCCCGCAGTCGTTGTTTCCAATCCCGCCTGTTGCAGCCCGGCGGCTCCAAACAATATGCCTCCCGCCAGGAGCATAAAAATCAGTGATTTGCGGTCTAATCTTTGAGGTGAATTTGGATTTTGAACCCTGGGTGCGAACCCCAGCTGAGCACGGTTAGATTTAACCAGTAGATTCAGTTTAGTGAACGGCAACAACACCAATCCACCGAGCAAAAATCGTAAACCATTAAATGTGAACAAGTCGAAATATTGGGCAGCCACACGCTGAACCGCAAACGCGCTTCCCCAGATCAGCGCCACCAGGAGCAAAATCAGGTCTGCTCTAAAGCGGTTCATGGTCTGAATGGCTCACAAAGGATTTCCTTGCTCGGATTCATCCCCGGCTTTTCAGCCATTTCAACAACTTTACGACGCTCCAAGAATTGATCACTTCATCCGCTTCCACCCACGCCCGGCGGGCTGTGGAAACCCCAAAATGCATTAAGTCCATATCGCTATCACTATGGGCATCGGTATCGATGCTTAGTTTAATTCCCATCTCAATCGCCCGCCTGGCGTGCACGTCATCCAGGTCTAACCGAGCCGGGTGGGCATTGATTTCCAAAACGACGCCCGTCTCAGCGGCTGCCTTCAGGACTGCATCCATATCCAGGTCAGCCCCCTCCCGCTCAGGCATCAACCTGCCGGTTGGGTGCCCAATGATATCCACGTGGGGGTTATGCATTGCTTTGATCAAGCGCGCGGTTACTTTCTCACGCGGCTGCCGCAGGCTGGAATGCAGGGATGCGATCACGATATCCAATTCAGCAAGCACATCATCCGAATAATCCAGGCTTCCGTCAGATTTTATCTCTACTTCTGCCCCCTGGATGATGTGAATGCTTTCTCCTAGCTCCTCGTTGACCTTGTCGATCTCTTTGCGTTGCTCTCTAACATCCTCTGGGCTCATTCCCTGCACGATACCCA
Organism: uncultured Chloroflexia bacterium; assembly: GCA_963725685.1. Classification (GTDB taxonomy): domain Bacteria; phylum Chloroflexota; class Anaerolineae; order Anaerolineales; family UBA4823; genus FEB-25. The sequence continues at coordinate 777,249 of CAVRYZ010000005.1, read as the reverse complement.
GGCTGTTGGTATGGTCCGTGATCGCCAGAAGCTTGTATCCGCGCTTTTTGGCTGCCTCAGCCATCTCACGGATCGAAAGCTTGCCATCACTCCACGTGGAATGAGAATGCAGCTCCGCTTTGATATCCTTGAGCTCGATTAAGTTGGGGAGTTCACCCTTAATGGCTGCCTGAACTTCCCCACGGTCTTCCCGAAGTTCCGGGGGGATCCAGGGTAATCCGAGGGTCTTATACACATCCTCTTCGTTATTACAAAAGACTTCACTCCCATCTTTACGCTGCAATGAATGCTCAGATAACGAGAAGCCTTTCTTCAGCGCATATTCACGTAAACGTACATTATGGTCTTTCGATCCGGTTGCGTATACCAGCGCTGTCCCCCAATGCTCGGGCGGGTGCACCCATAGCTGGGCTTGCAGTCCATGGGTGAATTCGACGCTAGACTTGGTTTCGCCCTTCCCCAGAACCCGCGCCACGTCTTTGCGGTTGGCGAATGCGTTCATCACTGCCTGCGAATCCTTCGCCGCTGCCAGGATGTCTATGTCACCCACGGTTGCCCTCATCCGGCGTAAGCTGCCGCCTAGCTCCACCGACTCCACCCCATTGGCTTTTTTCAGGTAAGCCATCAGCTCCTGTGCGAAAGGCCAGGCTCTACCCAGAGGGATGCGGGTTGAACGCCTGCCAAGGGCTTCAATCCCGGCAATGATCTTGGCTTCCGATTTGTCCCCCATTCCTGGGAGCGCGCGTAATTTTCCTGATCTGGCAGCACTTTCCAGGTCACTAAGGCTGATGATTCCCAGCTCCTTCCAGAATAGTGCCACTTTCTTGGGACCCAGGTCAGGCACCTTTAGCTCCTCTGCCAGGCTGGGTGGTACTTCCGCTTCCAGTTTTTCAAGGAATCCCAGATGTCCGGTTGTAAGCAGCTCATCGATTTTTTCTGCGATCGCCTTACCCACCCCATCCACCTCGGTCAACTTTCCTTGTTTCCATATCTCATTCACATCCTGTCCTAGATTGCTCAAGCTATCAGCAGCTTTGCGATATGCCAGGATTTTGTAGATATTCTCTCCCTTGATCTCCAGTAAATCGGCGATCGTTCGGAAGATATTCGCCAGTTGTTGGTTTGTCATTATTGCCATGGAAAAAGTTTACCACGAGATAGTGTGAATGTATTAATAAAATAGAGCCCTGGTGTAATTAATCAAGCAACACTATGATATATACATAATTCATCCCTTCTGTTAAAATCTTGGAGCATCAAAACAGCCTGGCTACGAATAAAATCATCCATGGATATCATTTATTTATATAAAGGTCTGCTCATTGGCTTCTCGATTGCTGCACCCGTCGGTCCGATCGGAATCCTATGCATAAAGCGGACCTTGTACTCCGGCAGAGTATTCGGCTTGTTCTCCGGCTTGGGGGCCGCTACTGCAGACTCACTGTATGGCTGTATCGCAGCATTTGGGCTGACTTTCATCTCCAACTTCCTGCTCCAGGAGCAAACCTGGCTGCGCCTGATTGGGGGAATATTTCTATGTTTCCTGGGCTTGAAAACATTCCTGTCTCACCCTCCAACTGCACTTTCTTCAACCAAACAAAGTAGCTTACTCAATGCATACGGGTCAACCTTCTTCCTCACCCTCACCAATCCCCTAACGATCCTATTTTTTACCGCCATATTTGCCGGATTTGGCCTGGCAAACAAGAGTAGTGGATATTCTACCGCTGCGCTTACTGTCCTGGGTGTTTTCCTGGGTTCTTCCTGCTGGTGGGTTATCCTGAGCGGGATCACCGGTTTTCTTCGCAATCGGATTAACCTCTCCGGCCTTACCTGGATAAATCGCATATCCGGTGTGATTATCCTTGGGTTTGGAATTGTCGCCATTATCGGGGTTTTCTCCCTATTACGTTAAAAAATATGATGCCCTGTTGCTTACTAGATGTATCCTTATTCCAAAGAGGAAATAATGACCAAACCTCACCTCACTCCTGATAAGGAAATCCGCAGTCTCTGTATGACGGTAGGTTTTTATGCCATCATTATCATCATCAAGCTGATTGCCTATTTTTCATCCCACGTCATGGCACTCCTGGCGGAGTCTTTTCACACCTTGAGTGACTTATTCATCTCGGGCTTTCTTTTGATTGCTATATTGTGGTCACGCAAGAGCGCTGATAAGGATAACATGTTTGGTCATGGGCGGGCTCAAAACGTCGCTGCATTATTGGCAGCGTCCTTGTCCCTGTCTCTACTGCTCAGTTCACCCGAACCATAGATCAACTACAGACAGGCTAAACCTGTAATAGATTTTTATCGATACCTATGATTTGTGGACTTTTCAACGGTCCAAATGAGACATTTACTTTGCTTTCGTAGAACAGCCTATCACCCTCAAACCTACAGGTAATCGTGGTGATGAATGGCGTCTCGTACTGGCACAAAGTCAGCATAAAGGTATCCTTGCTTATCCAAACGCCACTCGCTGCCACATGCTGAGGTGTGAGGGCCCCCAGTACGGTGGTCCCTTCCCGCCAGGTCTCATAACCGCAAATCAGGCTGTGCTTTCCCCGGCGTAAGCCGCCCCCTAACAATTGGTAGGTGATTGTACAAGTTTCTTCGCCGAAATCGAAGTGCAAGCTTTTTAGGGTTTCGGAATTTGTTTCAAAGGTGTAAGTTCGACCAGAAAAATGTTCAACCCTCGGGGATAATGTAGCTCCTTGAGGCGGGTTTATTGCCAGCCTCTTCAGGGTATGTGCCAGGTTTTTCGATGCTGTTTCGTTGCTTGATAATTTCTCATTACCCATCGCCGGTAGTAGCTTTTCCCACACCAGGTTTAAAACCGCTTGCATATCACCCACGCCTGCTGTGATCGCCAGTACTGCATCTTGTTCCGGCATGACAATGCAAAATTGTCCGAAGGCACCATCGCCGCGGTAGATATTGTGGCGGCAGCGCCAAAACTGGTATCCATAGCCCTGAGCCCAGTCGATACTGGGGTCATTTTCATTCGATACTTGCTTCCGAGTAGCCGCATGCACCCAGGCTTCTGGCAAGATTCGCCGGCCTTCCCAGACACCTTTTTGTAAGTAAAGCTGTCCAAAACGGGCGATGTCTTCAGTTTTAATATTCAGTCCCCACCCGCCAAAATTGGTTCCATTGGGATGGCTTTCCCATGTCGCCCCTTCAATTCCCAATGGGGCAAATAGTCGCGGGGTCAGGTACTCGATCAGTGTCTGCCCGGTGAGTCTTTGCATGACGGCTGCTAGCATGAAGCTGGCGGCGGTATTGTAGACGAAGTGCGTGCCTGGAGCATGCTCCACCGGCAGTCCCAAAAATGCTTTGAATGGGTTTCGTTGTTTAAAACGCGCTCCGTCGTATCCAGGTCATGCCCGGTGGACATCGAGAGCAGGTGATGCACTTTCATAGCTGCCAGGTTTTCGCTAACCCTTTTCGGTGCGTCATCCGGGAAAAAGGAAAGCACCGTGTCGTCAACACTCAGTCGCCCCTCATTAATTGCCAATCCAATTGCTGTGGAGGTAAAGCTTTTACTAAGCGAGTAGAGCATGTGCGGTGTTTCCGCTCGCCACGGATACCACCAACCCTCAGCTACTACTTTTCCATGCCGCATCAGCATGACGCTGTGCAAATTGAAGATGGTTTTATCAGCTGCCTCAATAAATTCAGATATAGCTGCCGATGAGATACCTTGCTGCTCGGGTGTGCTGTGTGGAAGACTTGCTGAAGCCTGCATGAAATGTACCTTTCTTTTATAATCATACCAAAACGGAATTGTCTTCTTATAATGCTGACCAACCTAGTTTACTATATTTATTTCGCTGCCTCGATATAAATTTTTCCAACGCTAACCCTGTTTATTCTTTCACTTGTCTCATCACAAGTTGTGCTGTGGCGGGAATCAGCGTCCCAGGTAACTAGATGGTATACATGGGCTTCCATCGAATTCATCCTTTTGTGAAAAATAATGAATCTATTACCAAAACATGATTCGCGCTGATTAATATCTCCTCAAGACCTGCCAAAAACCAAAGAGAAATCATTCTTTCACATGAACAATACCCAAAGTTTTCGTTTATAATTCCGGAACTAATTTTCTTTTTACAGCGTAAAATAGCAGCAATATTACATCGATTTCGACGAACACCGGGATTTAGTTTTATGTCCATTCCCGGTTGAAATGAAGGAAAATGCTAACTGAAACAAACGAAGCCATCCAGGGGCAGCGGCAAAGCTGGAACCTGATTAAGAAATTAGGCGAAGGTGATGCCGGTGAAGTCTACCTGGTTGAGTCTTTTTCGGATAACCAGGCTGCAATTGTAAAGCGCCCCCGTAAAAGCTCCTTCTTCAGTGATATCCTGCGCCAGGCTAGCCAGATAAAAACCGAAGGCAGCATACTGCGAGGGCTGACCAGAGCAGTATTCCCGAACCAATATCTCCGCCTGAACATCCCTACCCTGATAGATCAGAATAAATCGGAAAAAGACCTGGGTGAGCAGACTTTTATCATCATCGAGCAAGCCAGAGGGCTAGACTTAAAGCAGCTCAGCCAGGTGATTCACTTCGGTTCAGCTAGCCTCCAAACTCTCCCTGAAAACCTAGAAACTTCTTTATTGATCCAACAGTGGACCCGGTTTCATGAATTTCCTGAGCAGTTATTGGTTCGCATCTTGCTGGGTGTACTTAATCTCCTTGAGACGATCCATACCACCGAAATCCGTAATGAAAAAGGCACACAATCCGGTGTAATCTGGAACGATGTCAAACCAGAACATCTCTACTGGGATCCCATCGGCCTCCGACTGACGGTCATTGATTGGGGTAACAGCCAATTTCTGGGGAGCGATCATGTTACCAAGGATCGCCAGTACTCCCCCCTGGATGATTTCCGCCAGTTTATCCAGGAAATGGGTAGTTTTATTTCAGAAGCCAATCCGGATTTGTATACTCGACTTGACTGGCCCGAAAACTCGGCCAACAACGACATCATTGAGCTTGCCATCCAGCCATTGAAGGAAAGATTAGCTGCCTTTTACGAGATTGATTCTGAACGCCTTCGAGCCTTGCGCCAGCAGGAAGAGGAATTGTACAGTCTATCCAGGCCGGAGCTGGAGCAGATCACTCAATATGAAGATCTACAACAGCTACTGGCAGCTTACGGTGAAATGCCAGATCATTCTGGTGCCAGTAATTTTATGTTTAAGGCCGCTTATCAAATGGCAGCTGAGAATAGACTGGCTGATTTTCAAAAAGTTTGTGAAAATGCTGCCAGGTTGTCCGCCACTTCATCCGATAAATGGAAGCTTTTGAACGAGCTTGCAGCCGTGGTTATTCATACTGCAGATACGAATGAGCTGACGCAATCCATGTTCGCAAATGCCCTGGCGGCTGGCGTAGCAGGCGATTGGCCTGCAGCACTATGGGAATTATTCGCCCACCTGGGTGACCTACCTCGACCAGATTGGTGGGAAAAGATCAGCCAGGAGGTACGGAAAGTATGCCTGGGGCTCGAGCCAGACGCCATCTCTCCGTACACCATGTTCGCTCGCCTATATTACACACTACAGGCTGAGGTCACCAAAAAAGGTGACCACCGTTTGCGGATGACTGCCGAAGGGAAGGGCAGCAAAGCTAAAGAACCGGAAGGCTTTCACTGGCAAGCCAGCGAAGATCTGATTGCGAATTTCCGCGAAGAGATCATAAAAAAGTGGAAAGAGATCGAACCCAGCCCACCTAATTCCAGCATCGGTTATACCGCGGTGGACAGCCTGATTGATCCTATCGAAGAACTGCTACCAGGTACGCGTGAGAAACTTGAAAAATTATTGGCCCAACCGAAAGCCCAGGTCGATCTGGTCCTGGATGCCTGGGAGCAGAAGGATTTCGAGCTGGCTCGCCGCGGGCTGCGCTCAATCTTAGTGTGGGACCCTGACCGTCTCCGGCTGCTCACTGCGGAGAAAGCAATCCGATCTGCACCGCCGTGGCTGGCACGTGTCCGCAGAGGCGCTGGCAAGGATGAGCCGTTCTATGATTATTTGACTTCGGTCGAACTAGCCGGACGCACCCTGCGTAACCAGGTCGGACCATCAAAATGGTTGGATGGAACTTTAGAAGCATTCAAACGCTTACGCAAGGGCACACGTTCGGTCGATTTAATGATCGAGTATCCTGAGATCATGCAAGAGCTTCCCTGGTTGAACGAATACCAAACCCGTGAGATTTTGTCACTACCACACACACGCCCTCTTACTTTGGAAAGAGATAATATCAGCTATTCCCCTATCATTTCGACAGAAGGAGTCCTGGAGGGTAAGTTCGGCCCCAACCAGAGCATGATCCTGGCGGAACCGCTCGATACCTGGATGCCGGAAGCACGCGGCTCGTCTGCCCGTGTCTTTGCCGGAAATCTGCGCATCTCGACTAAAAAGCCACAGTCATTCGCCTTCAAGATCATGCGGCCGGATCAAATTGAATATGCCCTTCCTTTATTCATTGAAGAAATCCAAATCCTCACTCTGCTGCGCGACATCCCAGGCATTACACCCCTCGTGGAATGTGGCTTCATCAAGATCGATGAGGGGCAGGCACTACCAAGCGACGAAAGCCATGCTTCCGCAAAGCAGCTTTCGGGCCAGGTTATCCATTATGGTGTCGAACAAGTCCAAAATTTCCTGGCATCAATGGATAGGCAGTTATCTGTTGGCTGGCTGCCTTACCTGGTATTAGTGAGACGCGACCCGGAGTACAATTTACTCCGTTATTGCGACGCCAGCTACACCCATGGCTGGTTTCTGTCGCTGCGAGATAGCCTGACCCTTTCACTGCAGATATGTGATGTCTTGCAGTTTGCTCACGATCGAAATATTGTCTACCGCGACCATAAGATCTTGCATTATTACTGGGACCCTGACACCCACGGGGTCGTATTGATCGATTGGAATATCGCCAAGCGCCATCCACAAGGGTTGTCAGATGCAGATAAACAATTCGACCTTGTCCAGTTGGGTGCTCGAGGGCTGCACCATATTTTCACCGGGCGCCCCGCCCAGGGCAGCCTGCCGCTAGGGCCTAACCGGCCAGAAGATATCGAGAAAGCTTCCACCCATTACCCAGTGAATTGGACGTACGATGACGAACGTTTACCCAACCAGCTGCGTACTATTCTGGAACAGTCATTGAATCAAGGGTATACTCAGGTCCGTGATATCCGGCAAGACTTGCTAACCATCTATCAGCAGCTTCCTGGAACAGATAAGAGTTAGAATAATATTCAGGCTTATAACCTTCAAAATTATATGAATTCATTTGATTTATTATTACAGCAGTATCAAGAACTCCAAGATTCTCCCTCAGCCAGTGTGGTAGACCTACGGCACCTGCTGCTCGATATTGAAGAGCTGGTCAGCTCGCCGGATTATCAGACCCTGGCACCCGATCAGCGCAGTACTCTCCAGGCGGCGCGTAAAGAATTAATGGGCCGTATCCAGGAGCAGGAAAATGGAGGCACAGGGCAGGCTGAAAGACCAAATGGTCAAAGCCAGGAATCCCCCTCCCAGCTAGAAGCAATTTCCGGGGCAGCCACAGCCCATCTGGAGCCCGAACAAGAACACAACCCGGCGGCTGAATCGCAAATGGAAATGGCCGAAAAGCTTTTTTACAGCGGTCGTTATGCTGAAGCTGTACAGATCTTTGACCGCATCTTACAGGTAGAACCAAATTGGGAACGTGCCCGCCAGCACCGCACCGAAGCTGAAAACTACTTGCGTACTGGTTATATCCCGGTGGTCGCACTACCAGCCGACGCGGCTTCAGCTTACGGTAAAGCACAATCTGCTGCTCGAGTGGGACGCTTCGCCGATGCATTAGCACTTTTGGAGAGTGCCCAGAATTCCTTGCATGAATTAGGTATTCAACGTTGGCAGGAAGGCCAGGACTTTGCCCAAAAGCTCCAGGAAAACATCGACGCCGAAAAAGCTTTTGAGGAAGGGCTCACTCTATTTCAGCAAGGCAATATTGACGATGCTATTGAACGGATTCAAGCTGCAGTGGGTGCAACGGGCATGCCGAAATACTCAGAGCGTGTCCAGAGTCTTCGAAAAGTCAAAGACAGCTTACGTTCGATTTATGATAATTTAAACCAGGCTGAGCTTGAGCCACAAGCCGCCTCACAAGCGAAGGCCAACCTGGACGCTTTATTGGTCGAATATGGAGAAAACCCGGCTTTTGAGCGACTGATTGAGCGTTTTAAAGCCATCACGCCGCGCGTAGTTGAACCACTAAAAGAGCAGACCCGCACACTTAAGAACCAGGCAGAACACGCTACCACACTTGAGGAAGGGTTATACCTGAATAAGCAAGCTCGCCAAAGCCTGGCTCAAATTCATAACCTGGAAGGTGTAGACGAAAGTCTCGATCGCTTGCAGAGTGAGATCGAGCGCCAGCAACGCGCTTATCAAAAATTTGATAACGATTTACAGGCTGCTAACCAGGCTTACGAAAAGAATCCAACCTGGCCAGCTGAAGCTTCGCGCCTGAGTGCCGAAGTGGTAAAACGTTTTCCAATCGATCCAGGCGTGAAAGAGCTGAAGCGAAAACTAAGCAACTTTCGCTTAAAGGTGCTGGGAATCAAAGCTGGTCTTGTTGTGACAGGGATTCTCATCCTGGTTGGTTTGATTGCATTTGGTAATAATAAATATAAAGCTTACTTGCTAGCCCAGACCCCCACCGTAACTTCGACCGCCACTGCAACCGCCACATTCACCCCTTCACCAACCCATACACCCACGCAAACCTTTACCCCACTGCCCACCTTGACACCCACCCTGTCCCCCACCCCGATCTATGCCTTTATCCAAAGGGACGTGTTTGCTCGCAATGGCTGTTACGAGAAATTTACAGCCGTAGGCAGGATTCCTTCTGGGGCGAGCGTGCGTTTTCTGCCAACTGAACGGCGTTTCGATGAATTCAGCCGTGAGTGTGTGCTGGTGGAGTACCTGACCGCGGATGGCGGAGCTGTCAACGGCTGGGTGCTGACCTTGGACGTGGGCGTGGCACCCCTAGCTACAGAGACTAGCTCACCATAAGATATAGATTGATGGTAAATATAATTTTGTTGAATACTGATGCATTTATATGCAGAAGGAACTTTACTGAAGTTCCGCCTTGTTCAGTCTGTTATCGATATCATCATCACCCTTTTTGATAAACTGGTAAGTCAACCCCCACAACCAATCTTGAAGATATCGCTCAATATTTTCTAACAGCTGGATTTTTCCACTTAAAGTGTTGATCAGTTCTCGGCTGTCTTTCATCACCTGCAGGCTGCTCGAACGTGTTTCTCCTTCACTGATGTTCTGCGCGTCCATCAAAGCCACCAATTGGTCCTCAGTCATGGATTGGAGAACCTGATTACCTCCGTATTCATCCAGGTTAATCCCATATCCAACCAGGATGATGGAAAGTTGGTTTTTCACCTGGTTCAGATCATCATAGACCTGCGTCTTTCTCTTCATCGCTTCTCCCAGGATTTCCCGCAATGCTTCCAGGCTTTGTGGACCAGCCACCACCATCTCCTGGATCATTCGATGGATTGGATCAATCGTCCCATCTTCCATGCAGTGGGATAGTACATCTCCAGCTTGCAGGTGGTAATATGCCTTCTCTACGATTGAGTAGATCGCTGAATTTGGCTTATTGACCATAGATCATCATCTCCTGGCAAATCGGGCATGGACATAATGCCCTCAGGTAATGCCAGTTATAGATCCCATCCTGGTGCCCATCCTCCCATTGGATAGTTATTCCATAGGATCCTACCATCTCTACGCTAAGCAGGCGTGTGGCGGATTTATCTTCGAGGGGCATGTAGAATACTTCGGGGGCAGGTCCATTACTCATCTGGTCATGCCCTCCTCGGCAGCTTTCACATGGGCAGGCATTCCGTAATAACGCCAACGGATACGCGCTCATGTGCCTGTCACTCCATAAGACGGTGAGCTCCTTGGTCTTTTTATTAACTGTGATTTCAACCGGAGGTAAGTTAATCATATTAATTTTTTATCAGGATTACTATATACTGAAATTTCTAAACGCGCAAACCTGAGAGCTTAGATTTTGTTAATCAGCATTATGGGTTTTTCACAATTACCAGGTAATTCCCCACTCCCCAGCCAACCGCATTGTCCGTATAAGGATCCTGCAATCGCCACCAGGTATATCCGTCGGCTACGATAGGTCCATCTATAACTAAAAATAACTCAGCTTCAATGGCAATATAGCGTACATCACTCGATACTCCAGCTTCCTGGTGCAATCGCAAGCCATCCCCACCCGTCCCACTGACTTGTACATAATCACCAATCACAATATCGGCACTTGGTAAGGGAACTTGCTCTGCTGATGTTGGGGTTAGCGCCGGTGTTTGGGTTGCCCTAGGAGCAAGTGGGGTTTCCGTGGGAGCCTCGATAACATGCAGAATTGCAGTAGCAGGCACCTGGGTTATACTTTCCGCCTTTGCCGACCATAGAAGAATCAATAAAACTGTAAATATTCCCACGGCAAAGATGATTGCCCCAATAATAACCTTGATGTTAAGCAAATTCCGAATAATTTTAAACATGATCGTCCTATACCGGCATTAAAAAGAATGTTAAACCCAGGATGATATAAATCGCCAGTAACTCAGCTCCTTCCAACCAATTGGACTCTCCATCCGCAGATACCAGGGCTGCGATCAACACTCCCGCAATCAAAGCAATCAGCTCCAGGGGGTTAAAAACCAGCGTTAATGGGTGGCCCATCACCAGGCTGATGAAAACCAGCAGAGGTGCAACGAATAATGCAATCTGCAAGCTGGAAGCGATGGCAATCTCCACGCTTAATGTCATCTTATTTTTCATCGCCACCTGGACAGCTACAATATGCTCAGCTACATTTCCAATGATTGGAATGAAAATCAGCCCGATGAAAAATTCAGATAATCCTAGCGTGCTAACCACGGTCTCGACCGTTCCTACGAGCACTTCTGAAAGGTATGCCACACCTACTGTCGATAGCACCAGAACGATGATAGCAATCTTCATAGACCAGCTTTTGGAAGTGGTTTTTTCATTTTCTTCTTCTGCCACCACGGGTCCGCCGATTACCTTGTAGCTATAGATAAGCCCCAGGATATATAAAAGGATCATCACCGCTGCCACGCCGATGCTGAGTGATTCGACCTTCGGTTCAGGTGTCTCTATGTTGCCGATATAATGGCTCAGGAGCGAAGGGATCAATAAGATCACCACCGTCAAGACAAGCATGACGGAATTGTTACCGGCTTGTCTGCGATTAAATGTCTGCGTGCCGTGCTTGAGTCCTCCCAGCAAAAACGACATCCCCAGCACCAATAATAGATTACCGAGAATCGATCCAGTAATTGAAGCTTTTACCAGCTCGAGAAGGCCAGCTCGAATAGCGGTGATCGTGATGATCAGCTCAGCTGCATTCCCCAAAGTCGCATTCAGCAATCCGCCAATCCGTGGATTAGTATAGGCTGCTAATACTTCAGTAGCTGCGCCAATATACCCAGCTAATGGAATGATCGCAATCGCTGATAGGCTAAATACAGCGATAGGTGACCAATGCAGTATCTCTCCCAGAATAGCAAATGGGAGCACTACCAGGAGGATCCCAATCGGATTTTTTCGAGCAAAGGATATTATTCTTTTCATGCCATCAACCTATGATAGAGAGACATTCTCGCTAAATAGTTCCCTCGGGGTTTGACTGGGAACCAGCAATCGTAAACCCCGGGAGACCACATTGATCTCAATCGAATGAGTATCGCAAGGTAGTGGCTCTGCATCGACCTGCACAAACAGGGTCGAATCTGATTCCAGCCTCAGGTGTTTGAAAGGTACATAGCGCACCCGATCTGAATCCACGTGCCTGCCACCATACAAATCCCATGCCATCTGGATGGTATCGCCTAATGTATCCCCTTCAAACAACCACAGGTCCATCGACCCATCATCCAATAATGCAAATGGCGATATCTGCGCCAGACCGCCGGCATACAGGTGAATATTGCTGATCAAGGCTAATAAATAATGTCCGCTGATTTGTAAACTATCCGAGGTGAGCTTTAAATTGATCCCGTGCCATAAACTGGCTTGCCAGGCGGTTGATGCAGCATAAGCAACATTCGCAAACAGCTTCTCTCCCCTCGGTCGCGGCTCAATGTGATGAATTGCGAACGCATCCAATCCCACTCCAGCCCACATTAAAAAAGGCACGCCTCCACAATTCCCGATATCGACATCGCGTGGGGTTGATTCTGCCAGCCTGCGTGCACTTTCTTCCAAAGCCATCCAGCGAGTCCAGGTTAACCCCGGTAAACCAAGCTCTTGAGCCAACACATTTGCCGTCCCGCCTGGTAGCACGCCCAGGGCGGTTGCGCTGCCGGCTAATCCACGTACTGCAAAGTTAATCGTGCCATCCCCGCCGACAACAAATAGAGCTTCTTTGCCAGCCTCTGCTGATCGACGTGCCAGCTGGGTGACGTGTTCTGCATCATGCGTCCTGATCAAACGGATGGACCAGCCGTTAGCTCGCAATACATCTGCAGCTCGTTCAGCCAGTATGCCAGATGGGAATCTTCCGGCATTTGGGTTATAGATCATATCGGCAGCACGCATTTAATCATTTTACTCGAATTTTCAAAACCTTCCATATTCGTGCTAGAATTATCGATAGTATGAGCAGCCCAGATCTATTAATTAATCGGTATCGCATCGAAGGACGCATTGGGTCAGGAGGAATGGCAGATGTATATCGAGCCCGCGACCTGATGCTTGAACGGACAGTGGCGATCAAGCTGCTCCGTGAAAACTTCTCTCGAGATCCAACGTTTCGCGAGCGTTTCAGGCAGGAAGCCAAAGCCGCAGCTAATCTCTCCCATCCCAATATAGTCACCATCCATGATTTTGGATTTGATGACCAGCAGATATTTATCGTCATGGAGTATGTTCCTGGCACCGACCTGAAAACAATTTTAGAGAGTCGCGGCAGACTGAATGTGGATGAAGCTCTTCCACTAATTATTCAGGCTTGTGCCGGAGTAGGGTATGCCCATCGAGCCGGTCTGGTTCATTGTGATGTTAAACCCCACAATATGATTGTTACCCCCGACCAGCGGCTAAAAGTCACCGATTTCGGGATCGCCCGTGCGCTGGCATCCATTCCCGCCCAGGAAGTAAATAATGTAGTCTGGGGATCGCCTCAATACTTCTCACCTGAACAAGCCGCAGGTCATCCCCCTTCGCCAGCTTCGGATGTTTATAGCTTGGGCGTGGTCTTGTACGAAATGCTAACCGGGAAGCTGCCTTTTATTGCCAGCACAGCCGCTGAGCTTTCGCACATGCATCGTTCTGTAGCACCTACACCCCCATCCGAACTAAATCCTCTAATTCCGCCCGTTTTGGAACAGGCCTGCCTGAAGGTTCTTTCCAAGGAGCCATCCTCACGCTACCGCACTGCTGATCAATTCGGCCGGGTGCTGATATCGTTGAGCCGTTCAATCCAGGTCTCTCCAGCACCGGTTGTCTCCACCATCACCCCTCCCGGTGAGCTGACTAACCACCCGGCACCAGCCATCGGCATTCCGCCCCGAACCCAGCCGGGTATTCCGCCGAAAGCTCAACCTGCCATTCAGGAGCCTGCCTCCCCGATCTTATCCAAACAGGCAACCCAGAATAAATCCATCTCATCAAGCAATAAAAATCCCCTGGATATCGATTGGGGTACCTGGGCACTGGTCCTTTTAATGGTGATCACCCTGGGTGGATTGATACCCTTCTGGGTTTGGATTTACTTCCTTTATAATCCTCCAGGAAGGTGATTCTTATGACCGCTCCATACTTACTATCCGCATCGATCCTGTCAGCAGATTTTACGCATCTCGGAGAACAAATCAAAGTAGCTGAGCAGGCGGGTGTCGATTGGATCCATGTGGATGTGATGGATGGTCATTTTGTCCCTAATTTGACCATGGGGCCTTTTATCGTCGATACAATTCGCCGGGTAACCCATTTACCTTTGGATGTGCATCTGATGGTCGAATCACCTGAGAACCTGCTGAGTGCATTTGCACAGGCAGGCGCAGGTATTCTCAGTGTACATGTAGAGACCTGCCCCAACCTGCACCGCACACTGCAAACCATCCATGAATTGGGATGTAAAGCTGGCGTCGTGATCAACCCCGCTACTCCTGTAGATCTGGTGGGACAAGTATTGCACATGGTCGATTTGGTTCTGGTCATGAGTGTTAACCCTGGCTATTCGGGGCAGACGTTTTTACCCGAAGTGCTGCCAAAAGTATCCACTCTGCGAAAAGAATTGGACCGGGTTAATCCTGCTGTTCACCTTGAAATTGATGGGGGAATGAACTCGAGTACCATGCCCCTGGCAATTAAAGCTGGTGCTACAGCATTTGTGGCTGCCCATGCAATCTTCGATTACCCTGATGGTATCACTTCCGGAGTCCAGCACTTGCGCGCTCTATTCCCGGTTAAATAAAAAGTCACGGAATGAACCGTGACTATATAAATCATTGCGTTATTCGTTATCTAGGATGTCTTTACCATCGTACGTAAGCACTTTGCACATAATACCTTGCGAATTTTCTTGCCATTCTCATAGACCGTTACAGCCTGTAAGTTTGGTCGAAATGTCCGCCGGGTGCTCTTATTTGACCATGGACGGTTACGTCCAAAACTAGTTGTCTTACCGCAATGTGCACACTTAGCCATAATCCACATCCTTTTTCGATACTCCTGCTTTAGTTATTTGCAAGAGTACTATGCTAAAAATCTGCTTTCATATATAACGAAATTCAAGCTATAATTACGTCTCGATTACGTTGGGCTGTTATTCGATTAAGCCCGCCAATATTACCACAGAATGGATTTGATTACAAGCCATCGTACATTCGTAGGTCATTAATTATTATTGTGGAGACGTCATGAGTAATAATGAAAACACTCCGCTGGGTCGTGTCACAATTTCTCCCCGCGCCATTGCTACGATTGCCTATCAGGCAGCCCGACAATCCTATGGAGTTGTTGGTTTGACCTCCAAAAACCTGATGGAAGGGATTACGCAGGTCATTGTGAAAGACCCCACCCACGGGATTGAAGTTAAGTACGATGAACAAAAAATCGCCATTGATATCTATGTGATCATCGAATACGGCACACGCATCAAATCCGTCGCCTCCAGCGTCAGTAACACCATCAAATTCAACGTCGAAAAAGCCCTGGGGATGCCCGTTGAGCATGTAAATGTCCACGTCCGTGGACTGCGCGTCAGCAACCCTGATTAAGATAGTATCTCATTTTATTGGTGCCTTTCCCAGGAGTACTTTTTATGGATTTAGCAGAACACGACGTTCAGAGTCCGCAATCCCTTTTTCCCAATCAAAAATATCCTGTCGATGGTCAGGTTTTTAAAAAACTGATAGAAGCAAGTTTGACCTGGCTCCGAACTAATCAGCAAGCCGTCAATATCCTGAATGTCTTCCCGGTGCCAGATGGTGACACTGGGACGAATATGGTTCTTACGATGCAGGCTGCCTGGGATGAAATTGCCAATTCTGCTGAACACAACATCGGCAAACTCACCCGTATGGTGGCGCATGGAGCCTTAATGGGAGCACGCGGTAATTCAGGTGTGATCCTTTCACAGCTTTGGCGTGGATTTGCGCGTGCCCTGGATAATTTCGAAACTATGGATGGCCATTTACTGGTGGATGCCCTTCATCAGGGTCGCAACACAGCTTACAAGGGGGTTGTTCGCCCGGTTGAAGGGACGATCCTTACAGTAGCTAAAGATATAACTACCGAAGGTGAAAGGTCCTTAGCTGAGACGCAGGACCCATATGATATCCTGGAGCGTATAGTCCTCGCTGCTGATGCTTCAGTCCAGAGAACTCCTGATCTCCTGGCAGTCCTGAAGGAAGCTGGGGTTGTGGATGCCGGGGGCAAAGGGTTGTTCGTCATCCTCGAAGGTATGTCCCGGTATGTCAAAGGACTGCCATTGGATGTCGCCTTAGCTACGGTCCAGCCGCTGTCAGCCATGAAAATGGAGAACTCCCTGGATAATATTGAGCCGGGTCAGGATTTTGAAGTTGTCATAGATTTTCACCCCTACCAGGAGCTAAATCTTCCCCAGTTTTTCGAAGACCTCCAGCAGATGGGTACCTCGATCCAGATTGGTGAGGGTGATGGAATCTACCGCATGCACATTCACGTTCCCACTGAAAAAGTTTACGAGCCAATTCAATATACAAAATCCCTGGGCGTGGTCACCAAGGCAGCCATCGAGAACCTGAGAGAACAAGTGGAGAATATTCAGCATCAGCGTAGCAGTGCACTCCAGTTCACACCTGTCGAACCGGGTCAGATTGCCACAGTCGCCGTTGCCCCGGGTTCGGGTATCGCCCGTGTTTTTGCCAGCCTGGGTGTTTCCGCAATCGTCGAAGGTGGGCAGACCATGAATCCATCCACACAGGAAATCCTTAACGCCTTTGAAAATTTACCCACCGACCACATCGTCATCCTGCCCAATAATAAGAATATCATTCTCACTGCTCAGGCTGCCTCCCAGCTGACCGTTAAACATGTCACCGTTGTTCCCAGCCGTTCTATTCCTCAGGGGATGGCTGCCATGATGCGCCTGATCGCCACTGGAGAGGTGGATGAAGTCGTTGCTGATATGAACTCTGCCATGAATGATGTGGAAACCGGTGAAATCACAACCGCTACGCGCAGTGTTGAAATAGACGGTGTTAATGTCGAGGAAGGTCAGATTATCTGTCTGTTGAATGGGAAATTAGTCCTGGCTTGCGAGAACCTCAGGGATGCCGTCATGGGATTGCTGAAGAAAGCTCACGCTGATCATTTTGAGCTGATCACCCTGTTTTATGGCGCGGATGTCTCCCGGATGGAAGTAGATGCGATCGCAGATCGTATTCGCAAGAAATTTCCCCAACAAGAGATTGAAGTTCAAGACGGGGGTCAACCGCATTATCAATTTATTATCTCAATTGAATAAGATCCAGCCATCAATCATTTTATGCCGAGAACATGCATCATCACCGATAGCACCGCTTATTTCACCAAGCCTGCCTTTGCCGGTCAAGAAAACGTCACTATTCTCCCCCATCACATCCAGGTCGATGATAAGCTTCTCCCTGATAGTAAAGATCTATCCATCTATTATTCCTCAGCCCACAATAAACATGCTCCACTAACCATACCACCTTCCATAGACGCGTTTCATTCAGCCTACATAACCCTCGGGATGAAGTATAAAGATATCGTTGTCATCTTGCTCTCCTCTCACCTCAGTCAGGCGATCGCAAATGCCCAACTTGCAACCCAAGCAGGCAAGTGTCCAGCGAACATCTTCGTCATTGATTCACTTAATACCGCTATCGGTTTAGGTTTACTGGTCCAGGCAGCTGCCGAATTCTCTCACCGCGGTTATTCAGGTGTGGAAATCAACCGCCTCATCCGCGGAATGATCAATCATATCTATTCGGTCTTCTGTCTGCCTGATCTTTCTCACTTGTATCGCTCGGGTCAGATTGATCCCGCTCAGGCAATCGTCGGAGAAATGCTCGGTGTTATCCCCTTCTTCACCCTTGAAAACGGCCGGCTTGTTCACACTCAAAAAATCCGCAGCCCTCGCCACCTAGTGGATATCATGTACGAATTCGTAGCTGAGTTTGAAAATCTCAAGTACCTTGCCCTGCTTCAAGGGATTACCACCTATGAGCAGGAAAGCCGCAATCTACGCGACCGTATCAGCCAAAATGTGCGTACTACTCCCTTGTGTGAACATAGCCTGGGTTTGGCTCTGGCTACCATCCTGGGTCCGCACAGTATTGGCCTGGTTGCCATGGAGAATTTACCCAGGGAGGGCTGAGTTGAACATAACCATCGTGACCGATAGCACATCTGATATCACCCCCGACATTGCTCGTGAGTATGGTATCCATGTCGTCCCAGCCATCCTTGTGGTGAACGGTCAGAGCCTTGAAGATGGGAATCAAATTTCAAGGGAGGAGCTATATCGTCAGTTGCCTTCCATGAAAGCATCTCCCACTACGGCAGCACCCTCCAGCGGTACCTTCCAGCGGGCTTATGAAGCCTTGCTAAAAAAAGGCGCAGATCAAATTATCTCCATCCATGTCTCAAGTATATTAAGCGGTATGTATAACAGCGCGGTGGTTGCCGCGAAGGCGATTGGCAAACAGGTCCGTGTCATTGATTCCCACCACGTGACCCTTGGGTTGGGTTTTCAGGTCATCGCGGCTGCTCAAGCTGCCCAGGCGAGTAAGACTCTGGCGGAAGTTCAAAAGATTATCACTGACGTTTACAATCGAACTCACCTGGTCGCCATGCTAGACACCCTTGAATATGCTCATCGTAGTGGACGGATCTCTTGGGCGAAGTCAAACATCAGCGCATTTCTTCAGATCAAGCCGTTTCTCGGGATCGAGGCTGGCAAAGTGGTCCGTATGGGCGAGACCCGCACACGCAAGAAGGGCATTGAACGGTTGTATAAGATGCTGGCTGAGTTTGGTTCTCTCGAGCATCTGGCAGTTTTACATACCAATGCTGAAGCAGATGCTTCCCAGCTCGCAGAACATTTCAAGACAGTGGTCAGGAATTACCCACTTATCATTAATGTGACTTCGATTATTGGAATCCATGTAGGGCCGAACGGGCTTGGATTTGTCGCTGTGACTCAATAATTTTGAATAATTTTTCTCGCTCGTTGGTCGTGTTTCCGCTCTCGCTGATGGTAAAATAACCATCAATGAGACCATCTCTGCAGAAATTAAAAAAATTCATTCAATTGGAAGCTCAGCATAACTACGATAACCGCTCGGTGATCGGGGGTTTTGAGCGCATGGTGGAACCCTGGTTGGCGGAGGCACAGGCAGATGCTTTACCTCCCGACTTTATTTCGGCTGTCCATAATCGTTTACATGATTACGCCAGTCTTTCTCCCAAATCACGGTATGAAACATTAACTGGCCTTTGGAACCGTATCCAGCGTGAGACAGAACAGACTTTTCCTCCCCTATCCCTTCCGGTTGAAGCTGCTCCCAAACCAGCTGAACCCGAAACTGTTTCACAGCCATCATCCACTTATCAGAGAAAGCCATTATCTCCAGCCGCTCAACCCTCAGAATATAAAGCTGCACCTTCAAAGCCAGCCTCACAGCCTGCGGCATTGGCTGCCCCGACCAGCATCTTGCCGGGAGTCGGTCCCAAACATGCACAGACGTTATCCCGCTTGGGGTTGAATACCTTGGAAGATATGCTTTACAACTTCCCACGTCGGTATGATGACTACACCCAGCTAAAGCCAATCCGCCGTCTGGTTTACGGCGAAGAAGTAACTGTTATTGGCACAGTAGAATCGATCAACACGCGCCAGATTCGCGGTGGGCACCGTCAGATCACTGAAGCTATCCTGACGGATGGGACGGGTTCTTTACGCATCACTTGGTTCAACCAACCCTGGATCGGTAAACGCCTCCTCGAAGGTACCCAAATCGTCCTGTCCGGCAAAATTGACCAGTATTTGGGTCGTTTGATCATGAACGGACCTGAGTGGGAACCCTTGGAATCCCAGAATCTGCATACGAATCGCATAGTTCCAGTCTACCCGCTCACTTCCAATATTACTCAGCGTTGGCTCCGCCGTTTGATGTTTGAGGTGATCACCTACTGGTCACCCCGCGTGACAGATCCACTACCTGAATCCCTGCGCCAGTCAGCAGAGGTGATGGATCTCCCAACTGCCCTGCTCCAGGCACATTTTCCTACCACTGCCGATCAACTCAGGGCAGCCCGCCATCGCCTGGCGTTTGACGAAATCCTCATGCTTCAGCTGGGCGTTATGAGCCAGAAACGCAATTGGCAGAATCGTTCAGCCCACATCTATGACACTCCCGATGATTGGTTGGCATCCCAGGTGGCCCGGTTGCCGTTCCAGCTGACCGCTGTCCAGCAAAACGCACTTAAGGATGTTCAATCCGATCTCACCTCCGGGCGTCCGATGAACCGATTGTTGCAAGGTGATGTCGGTTCGGGTAAAACAGTCATCGCTGCCCTGGCAATCGCCATTCTGGCGCGTCATGAGGCTCAATCAGCTTTGCTAGCACCTACTGGTATCCTGGCTGAACAGCATTATCGCAGCATGCTCGCTCTGCTGGCAGGCAATGGATCAGTTCCTGATGATGGCACTGATAATGCCTACCCACTCAAGCCCGAACAGATACGCTTGCTGGTCGGCTCGACTCCTGAATTTGAAAAACAGGAAATTCGGCAGGCACTGGCAAATGGATCGATCAAGCTTGTGGTTGGCACTCATGCTCTCTTGGAAGATCCTGTGGTATTTGCCAACCTGCAGCTGGCAGTGATTGATGAGCAGCATCGCTTCGGGGTTGATCAGCGTTCCATTTTACGGTCCAAGGGTGAAAATCCACACCTGCTGGTCATGACCGCTACACCCATTCCGCGCTCCCTTGCACTCACCGTTTATGGTGACCTCGACCTTTCCGTAATGGATGAAATGCCACCCGGTCGCCAGCCAATTCAAACACAGGTATTTTATCCCCGCGAACGCGAACGGGCATACGTCTTTATTCGCAGCCAGGTCGAACAAGGCCGTCAATGCTTCATTATATATCCTTTAGTTGAAGAGAGTGAATCCATCGAAGCGTTGGCCGCGGTTGAAGAGCAGTCGCGCTTGCAAAAAGAAGTATTTTCCAATTATTCAGTGGGCTTGCTTCATGGTCGCCTCAAACCAGACGAAAAGGATGCCACCATGGCAAAATTCTGTAATGGTGAGATCCAAATCCTGGTTTCCACCTCCGTCGTTGAAGTCGGGGTGGATGTGCCCAATGCAACGGTAATGTTGATTGAAGGTGCCAATCGCTTCGGGTTGTCCCAACTACACCAGTTCCGTGGCCGTGTAGGCCGCAGCCAATATCAATCCTACTGCATCCTCATCCCTGATACACCCGATGCAGCTGAAAATGAGCGTTTAGCTGCCATGGTTGAGACTAACAATGGATTTGTCCTCGCTCAGCGCGACCTCGAGCAACGCGGTCCTGGAGAATTTCTGGGTACGCGCCAATCCGGTTATTCTGAATTGCGTTTGGCGAGCCTGACTGATATCCACCTGATTGAAAAAGCCAGGCACCACGCCCAATCTTTATTTGAATCCGACCCTGATCTTACCTCTCCCGAACATCAGTTGCTTGCTGAATCCCTCCGGCGCTTCTGGAGACTCGGACAGGGTGACATCAGTTGATCCAGGCGGGTAAAAAACATATCAAGGAGAATGATACAACCAGATGACAATTAAAGCTTGTTTTCCTGGAACTTTCGATCCGATCCACTATGGCCATCTAGATATAGCCCGTCGTGCCGCCTGTCTGTTTGATGAACTGGTCATTGCTGTTTACGATCGGCCAATGAAATCGCTTATTTTTCCTCCAGAAGCCCGCATCAATCTGGCGCGCGAAGCCATTATTGATGACCCAAAGATTTCCGTAGTTGGATATAGCGGCCTGACGGTTGATTTTTGCCATCAGATCGGCGCTAAGGTTATTGTACGTGGCTTGCGCGTATTCTCAGATTTTGAATATGAATTCCGCATGGCTTTGGCAAATCATCGCCTGGCACCAGATATTGAGGTTATCTCACTGATCACTAATGAAGAGCACACCTTCTTATCGTCATCAACTGTCCGTGAGATTGCCGCTTTGAATGGCGATATCAGCAGCATGGTACCGCCACATGTCGAACTGGCCCTTAAGCGTCGCTTCCAAGAATTAGGCGAAAGTCAGCAGATTGTCCCACCAACTTCGATGCGCGACTAAAGCTAAAAAGCAATGCATCCGTGAAAGAGTTGACGTTTTTTTGATTTCGTTGTAATCTTGTGCATGAAACTTGCACCAAAAGTATTAGCAATTAGTTATTATTTGTTTTCGGCATTTTAAACGAAGTGCCTGATTAGTCGGGTAAACAGGAGCAAACCTATGGATATCTTACAAATGATTGATCGTCTGGAGGAACTTTTAAACGAAAGTCGCCCCCTCCCTTTTACCCACAACGTGATCGTCGATGAAGACCGTATGCTAGACTTGATCGACCAGATGCGGGTCTCAATTCCCGAAGAAGTAAAAAAAGCACAGCAATTGTTAGCCCAACGCGATCGCTTGATCGCTCAAGCTCAAGAGGAAGCTAATCGGAAGGTCAATCTTGCGAGTGATCGAGCCAGTGAGCTTGTTGAAAGAGACCAGGTTGTCCAGGCAGCTTACGTCCAGGCTGAGCAGATCAAAACCCAGGCTCACCTCGATGGCGATGCCATCCGTCGAGATGCCGACCAATACGTTCTCGAGACGTTACGCAATCTCGAAATGGAGATGGAACGCGCCATCACTCAAGTTCGGAATGGCATCCGCACCCTTCAAGAAGAAAAACCAAAAGAAGGATAACCTTCAACATTGTTGATTAAACAGCTAGTGAGTGGCATAAACCAAGCCACTCACTAGTTTTATTGGACCTGTTTGAACCCCCATCCCTGCCTCTCCCATCAAGCCACCCTGTATAGGAGAGGCAGAGATGTGTACCTGACCAGCTCGTCCCCTCAAAACTGGTCCAGGGAATTTTCCATAATCATTATAGATGACCATCGTTACAAGAACGTCACCGATAGCGTCACAGATATTGCTATTTTCGTAATTATTAAGTAAAATTAATCCAAGGTTAATCTTATGACACAACTTACAATTTTCCTCCTTGGATCGCCCCAGATCACAGTAGACGGTATACCCACACGGATTCCCACCACACGCGCGGTACCACTAGTCGCATACCTGGCACTTAATCCACAGTCTCAATCACGTGAAATCCTGGCAAATCTGCTCTGGACAGACAGCAATCAAAAGCAAGCCCTGGCAGCTCTACGCACCACCCTCTGGAGAGTGAAAAGTGCCGGGCTGAGTGACTGGATTGTTCTGGATCGAAATGAAATTTCCCTAAATCAACAAAAAAACATCGACGTTGATGTGCTGAGGTTCAAGGCTCTGCTCGACAGATGTAATATGCACGGCCATCCTCCTTCCCAGATCTGCCTATACTGCACTCCCGCATTAACTGGTGCCGTCGAGCTGTACCGTGGTGAATTCATGACCGGTTTTAATATCTCAAAAGCACTTTCCTTTGATGATTGGCGGATGCAACAGAGTCAAAACTTCGCCTCCTTGCATCTCAATGCCTTGGAGCGTTTGGTGAATTGTCACCGCACCTTTGGAGATTTTAACCTCGCCATCCATTATGCCAAGGTTTGGCTTAGTTATGACCGCCTCAATGAAAATGCGCATCATCAGCTCCTGCAACTTTATTTAATCACCGGCCAGCGAACAGCGGGGATATCGTTATTTAAACATTATAAGGAAATTCTTTCACGTGAGCTTGAAATTGAACCTGGCGAAGAAATGGCTGCATTATATAGGCAGATAATCACCGGCCAATCAACGCCTGTATCAAAGCAGAAGGTTAAAAACCCTGTGTTTCTCATCGCAGATATTGACAAAGCACCAATTTATTGGGCGCGTGCTGGAGAGAAGAAGAATAAAATTCTCACCACGTATAACAACATCTTGAAAGAAACTGCTCGGCGGTTTGGAGGCGTAGTCCTTCAAAAATTTGAGGATAATGTCACCCTACTTTTTGAAAGCGGTCAGCCGCTACATTGCGCTGTTACAATTCATTTGAAATTAAAGAAAGCAGATTGGGATGAATTGGAACCTCCCAATATACGCATGGTTTTATATTCAACCTTCCTGGATGGAGGAAATCCTGGTAATTTTGCCATGCTCACATACGCGGCTTCCTCATTGCTTTCGATCAGTTGGGGAGGTCAAATCGTCTTCACCGATCGAACTTTAAGTTTGTTGGACGTACCATCTGGATCAAATCTTAAAGATTTAGGGTTCCATTTCCTAAATGATACTGAAGGGTCAATTCACGTTTTCGAATTACTCCATCCTCATCTCCCTTCGGCTGAACACCCGCCCTTACAATCCGGTATTGAGCAATTTGTGAATTTTCCAATTGTGACCCCAACATTTGTTGGGCGCGAGCAGGAATTAGAACAGCTTTCCCACTTGATGGTATCAAACGAGGATCGGCTGATTTCAATAATTGGTCCGGGAGGGATTGGTAAAACCCGGCTTGTTATTCAATCTGCTTCACAAAATACAAAGTACTTTCCTGATGGCGTATATTTCATATCTTTGGCCTCAATACAAGACCCCGATTTCATTCCAATCCTTATCGCCGATGCCTTGAAGTTTACCTTTTTTGGACCAAGCGATCATATGGAACAGTTGGCAAAATATCTCCATCGCAGGTCGGCCCTGCTTGTGATCGATAACTTCGAGCATCTCCGGGTTGAAGGTGCAAAAATCCTCGCATTTTTACTTGCCCGGACTCATCACATGAAAATACTGCTCACCTCCCGAGAACGGTTGAACATGATCTCTGAGACCATCCTGGAGGTTCATGGATTGCCCGTTCCTGGTATAGCGACCCAAGAAAATGCAGAAAACTTCAGCTCAATAAAACTCTTCGTCAATAATGCTCAAAAGACATTCCCGCGATTTTCATATCAAAACAATATTGAATCGATTATTCGTATCTGCCATCTCGTTGATGGCAATCCATTGGGTATCTTGTTGGCCTCCTCTTGGGTAAGGGTTTTTAATTGTTTTGAGATTGCAACGGAGATCAAAAATAACATAGATTTTCTCACCACCTCTGCCACGGATATTGATCCTCGTCACCGAAGTTTGAGAGCAATATTTGATAATTCATGGAAGTTACTCTCGCAGGAAGAACGTTTGATCCTGCGTAAGCTTTCAATATTTCAAGCCCCATTCACTCCCAGGGCTGCACAGAATATTTGTGGTGCCACTCCCCTATTACTATCGATTTTTACCGATAAATCATTGCTAAACCATCTGCAGGAAGATCGCTTAGAATTGCCCGCTACCTTCCATCAGTATGCTTTTTCTAAATTAGGAGAAGATAACGAGGAGCTGGTAGCCACAAAGGTTAATTTTTGCGAATTCTATGCTACTCTAATTGCTCAGAGTAATCTTGATGTTAATAGCCCGATCCAGCGTGAGCATTTGAGCGATATGCATTCGGAAATGGAAAATATCCGTACTGCTTGGGGTTGGATGGTAGATATTGACCGTTGGGATTTGATCGATAAATGCAAAAACCAATTGCATGCTTATCACATTATCGTTGGTAATTATATCCAATGCAGTGAGTTACTTCACTATGCACTAATGAAGCTAAACAAACCTTATCCGACTGAATTTGATCTTCTTCGGGCATCTTTGCATCAGCTCTCCGCCTGGATGACGTTCCGGAATGGATTTATCAGCCAGGGTATTCAAGAATTAACCGAATGCCTTGTGGTTTTCCGCTCTTATAATGCCACCTGGGATATCGCTAGAACTTTGTATTACCTGGCAGAGGTATATCGTACCCAGGGCAAATATTCTCTGGCGAAAGATCTCATTGATGAGTGCCTTATTCTGATTCGAGGAGATAATATCCAAAAATCAGATTATCATTTCGCTATCATTGCATACTGCGAATCTCTCCAGGGTCTGATATGGTTGGAATTGGGCAATCTTGATCAGGCACGCTTATGCATGAAAAGCAGCCTGACTACTCAGAATAGAATCGGGACGTCTTACGGCACTATTCATCCACTTATGGGTCTGGCAAGATTAGCTTATACCCAAGGAGATTACCTCCAGGCTCGGGATCTATATTTGCAAGCCTTGGATACCGCGACCAATATATACGATCATCGTGAAATGGCGCTTATCCATAATAACCTCAGCGCCGTCTATGAAGAGACAGCCGATATCCCCGAATTGCATCATCATGTAGTGACAGCCCTTAAACTTAGTAAGGAAACCGGTGATCGCCGTCTGACCGCAGTCATTTTAAATAACCTCGCTTACCAGCAATTAAAATATCTCGATCAACCTGCAGAGGCTATCCACACCTATCAAGAGTGCCTTGCGATCTTTTCAGAGATCGGTGATTTGCGCGGGATTACCTATTCATCTTACGATGTGAGTAAGGCTTATCTCAAAGTGGGGTTATTTGATGAAACCTGGAAGTATTGTTTGCAATCTTTACATACTGCTATGACGCTAGACAGTACGCCGCTGATTCTGCACGCTTTGCATGGGTTTGCCAACCTTTTTGCCCATGTAAATGAAACCGAGCGTGCGTTGCGGCTGTGTTTTATCATTACCAACCATCCCCAGGTCGAATCCGAAACCCAAAATCGGGCCAACGTCACCAGAGTTGAGCTCGAAACCACTTTTACACCCGAGATTATCCAATCTGCCCAGGCGTGGGGGCAAACTGCAATCCTGCAGGATGTCATCCATCAGCTCCTGACCGAAAATCTCCGCTTTGAACATTTAACCCATTAAATTAATAAGGGACGCCTTGCGTTTTTGGTAGCTACCAATTTTATGCCTTCCATTGACATACGATCAAATCTGCTTTAGAATCATACCGACCGGTCGGTATTCAGTGAATATCAAAGGAGTCTCAGTGCAGGATCGAAGTAAAGAAACCAGGAACCACATCCTCGAAGCCGCTACCCACCTCTTTTCCAAGACTGGCTATGATGCCACGGGTGTGGCTGAAATTTGCCAGGCTGCTGGGGTGAGCAAGGGTGCTTTCTACCACCACTTTCCCTCCAAGCAGGCCGTTTTCATGGAGCTCTTAAACTCTTACCTCAATGGAATCGATACCGGGTTCAACCTGATGCGTCAGGAGAAGCAGGATGTTCCCCAGGTCATTATCCAGATGGCCGCCCTGGCTGGCTCACTCTTCCAATCTGCAGATCTCCATTTACCCATCTTCTTGGAGTTCTGGACCCAGGCTAATCATGACCCACATATTTGGGAAGCCGCTATTGCTCCATATCGTCGTTATCAGTCCTTTTTCGCAGAAATGATCCAGGAAGGTATCGACCAGGGTTCCCTTCAGCCCGTGGATGCCAGGCAAGCCGGCCGCGTGCTTGTGTCTCTGGCAATGGGGATGCTTATGCAGTCTCTCTTCGACCCTCAGGTTACCGATTGGCAGAATGAAGCCACACAAAGTATGGAGTTATTGATGAAAGGTATTGCCAGGAGAAAAGAATGAATTTAGTCACCGGTGCCACCGGGCACATTGGAAATGTACTTGTCCGTCTTCTTAAAGAACGGGGCGAAAATGTGCGTGCCATGATCATGCCTGGGGAGGATCCCACCCCCTTGATGGGTCAGGATGTGGAGATCATCGAGGCGGATGTCCTTGACTATCAATCGCTGCTCAAGGCTTTCAATAATATCGATGTAGTCTATCACCTCGCAGGGATCATCTCTATCCTGCCAGGTAAAGACCATATGCTCCAGGCTGTGAATGTCATCGGCACTCGCAATGTCATTCAAGCTGCTCGAACCTGCGGTGTCCGTCGCCTGGTCTACACCAGCTCCATTCACGCCCTTAAGCGTGTGCCGGATGGAGTTTTGATCGATGAATCTGTTCCATTTGATATCGAACATGCGCTTAGCAGCTACAATTCTTCCAAAGCCAGTGCTTCACTGGATGTGCTGAATGCGGTTCAAATGGGTATGGATGCTGTCATTGTCTGCCCTACCGGCGTGATAGGGCCATATGACTTTCGGCGTTCTGAGCTGGGTCAGCTTATTCTGGATTGCGTCGAGCAGAAACCCATGTTCTATGTGGATGGTGCTTACGATTTCGTCGATGTGCGTGATGTTGCCCAAGGTCTCATCCTGGCGGGAGATAAAGGCCGGTGTGGTGAAAGTTACATCCTGTCTGGTGAACGGATTGCAGTGTTGGATATCATTAAGATTGTCCAGGAAATTCTCGGTCGGCGCCTCTTTAAATTAAAAATACCCTTCTCAATGGCGCGCTTCACCGCCAAACTTACCCCGCTCTATTATCGCCTTTCACATGTGAAACCACGTTTCACCACCTATTCATTAGCCACCATCACCTCAAATTCCTTTATCAGCCATAGCAAAGCCCACCTGGAGCTGGGGTATCTTCCCAGACCCTTGCGGGAGTCTTTATCCGATACCGTCAAGTGGTTTATTAAAAACAAGCGTTTTAGTAAAAATACTAGCAGATAGTCCAGTTCATACATCAAGAAGGATTTATTTTGCCCAAAAAAACAATATCAAAATGGATCAATAAAATTGCCGTCATCACCGGCGCTTCAAGCGGAATCGGTGCTGCCACGGCGCGTAATCTTGCTCAGCATGGTCTCCGGGTCATCCTGGTTGCACGCCGGCGTGATCGCCTTGAGCAGCTCGCGGCTGAGATCCGTCTCGCTGGTGGGCAGGCTGAGATCATCTCGGCTGATTTATCTCAGGAAACCGAACGAGAACGCGTCTACACTCAGGTGGAGACAGAATTTGGTTCGGTGGATGTATTAATTAACAATGCAGGTTTGGGTTGGTATGGTTACGGTACTGAAATGCCCTGGAGAATTGCTTCTGAGATCTTGCAGGTAAATATCACTGCAGCCGTACATTTTACCTTGCTATTTTTGAAGAAGATGCGTTCTTTAGGCTCCGGTCATATTATTAACGTTGGCTCAATTTCTGGCAGCCTACCCAGCCAGGGTATTGCTATCTATGGGGCCACTAAATCCTTTCTCGATAATTTCACCACTGCCCTTTACCGTGAGCTGACGGGTACTCGTCTGCACGTCAGTGTTGTGCGCGCCGGGCCTGTCCTGACGGATTTTTCTGATACGGCTGCCGCCTTTGAAGCTGGTATGCACATCCCCACTGAACGCATTGGTGTGACCGCTGAAACCATTGCCAATCGAATCTGGAGTCTGCTCGAGCATCCTCGCCGGGTGATATACGTCCCCTCCTGGTTGAGGATCACTCCCTTTATCGAAAACTCGTTCGGTTGGCTTATTGATCGCCTGGGGCCTCTCCTTCTACGCTCTCAGTCTAGGCTGAAGTGATTCTCACGGTTTCATACCTCTGTTAATCTAATCTTTATAAATACATTTCAACTAGCAAATATTCGCGCTATACTGCCCCGCGAATCGATTGAATCCATTTCGCCAATCCTTGAGCTGCACCCGCAAAAAATGTATTGCCCCTCACTCAAGCACTCATCACACATCTATTTGTCCTTGTGATAAATGCTACAATTGTCCTATTGACAAGCAAAGTGTTACCCGCGATAATTTAAAATAGATGAGAATGTATCTAGGGATGAGATTCTGATTGGTGTGTACCTCGTAGGAAATCGTTCATCAAAACCAATTCAACTCACACAATCTAAAGGAGAGGATGCAATGAAAAATCGTTTCCTCACGCTCAGTGCCTTGACGTTGGTATTTATATTCATCGTCATGGGCACCGTGCAAGCATCTCAATCCATCCAAACAGATGGATCAGAGGTTTCTGGCATTTCTTCAGCATACCCTCTCAATCGCTGGTCGACCGGTTACATATCTTCTTATCTTGACGCCGGCAGCGATGTCTCGATCGCTTTCGATCCAGATCAGGATCAGGCTGCCTGGGTTAGCTATTTTAACGCCACCTTTAATAGCCTCTGGGTAGCGCATTATGTCGGTGTGAGTGGTGGCAACTGTGGTCCCGCATCGACCTGGTACTGTGTGCAGGTAGATCAGGAAACTAACGAAACAAAAGGCTGGTCCACCTCGATTGATGTGTTTCCCGATATCAATCCAAACCCGCTGATCAGTACCTGGAAAGTTGGCATCAGCTACTATGATGCCACCAATAAATCGCTCAAATACGCGCAGTACCAATGCCCACCATTCAATCCCTGCTCTTGGACGATATACACTGTGGATCATTCAAACGCCGGCGGAGATGTGGGTCGTTATACCTCGTTGAAGTTCGGTCCTACCGGCATCCCCAATATTGCTTATTATGTCAACTGGGAACCCATATCGGATTTCCATGAAGTTAATCTTGCTTATTTTGTAGGCAGTGGTGGTAATTGTGGGGATGATAACGATTGGCACTGCGAGACTGTTGTTTTTTATAATCTCCCCTCCTTTGGTCTACACCCCTCGCTGGATATAGATTGGAGTGGCGCTGTTTACATCGCTTATCATGGGTCTGGAAGCCTACAATACGCCTATTTTGCTGGCGCTGGTTTAGGCTATTGCGGGGACTATGATGCATGGATCTGTCAGAACATCGATTATCTCGCTGGGGATAATGTAGGCTTATTCCCCTCATTGCACGCCCCTCAAGATGGTAGTGACACTTTGCGCGTAGCCTATTACGATAGTACTCATGGTAAGCTAAAGTATGCCTATGCCCGGAAGGACAATCTTGGAAACTGCGGCATGAGTCACAGCTGGCAGTGTAACGCAATCGATAATATGGGGGTTGGCCTGTCCTGGGCAAGTATCTCTCTTGCGGTGGACGACAACAATAAACCTATGATTGCCTATACCGATGCCCACCAAGACCTGGCACCGCTCGGTCTCAAGGTAGCCGAACCGGCTTATGGAATGCCGTATGCCAATTGTTCAGGTACTATCCTGTATGACTGGTATTGTGGTAATCTAGATAATGGCAACGCATATGTAGATGATGGTAAGTTTATCTCACTGGGCATAAAACCAAACGGACTTGCAATGGTCGTCTATTCAGAACAGGAAATAGATTACCCCAGAAATTACGACCTGAAGTTTGCTTACCAAATGTCGTGGTCTTTTCTTCCATTGGCTCAGAAATAATTCATCCCCATCAATCCCTGGCGGAGGTACTCATGAAACTCCTCCGCCAGGTTCTCAAATAATATTATCGAAAGTAAATCACACTATTACCCGATGACGTAACATTGTGGTGTTTTGCGAAAATTGCCTGACGTTTGGACAAAACATCGGACAATTATTATAAGTACCGGTCATTGCACCTGTCCCCACTGTTTTTCGGGGAGAATCCCCCCTGGTATTGGAGGGACCTGTCCCCGCTTGATTTCGGCGACAGGTCAGTTAGCCTGCCCATACTATCTCTTCGTGTTACCCGGTTTCTATAATATATCTGTGAAAACCGGTATTCTTTTTTCGGGTAGAGACGCCTCAGTGAGGCGTCTCAGTGCTACCTGACCTACCGTAAGATTTGAACGGTTATAAATTAACCGAACGTGGTAGTATCATACTCTCAAGTTGCGCTATTATCCGCTCTCGTGCCGCCTCGATTCTGCCCGACATTAGGGTATACTCTTCCTGTTTCCTTCCGAACGTGCTAACCTTCTAACCTAACAATCCTTAAACCGCCTTCCTCATGCTTGCTTCCCTCGCTCTCAGCCTTTCCCCTTCTACCTCAGCCATGCTCTTGCTTGTCCTTGGTTTCCTCGCCTTGCTCGTGGTCGACGTTATCATCGCCCTCATCGAAGGTGTTGTCCTCACCCTGCTCAGATGGAATCCATTTCGCCAATCCTTGACCGTATCCATGATCATGAATCTTATCTCGGGTATCTTCAACGCCATCCTGCTGATCCTGCTCCAGCATAATCCGATCTACTGGCTGCCTGCTTCCTTTCTTATCTCCCTGCTGATCGATGTGTTCATCATGACCTATTTCAAACGCCAGGCTATTCGCCAGAACAGCCTCTTCGTTGTGCTGACCAATCTCGCCAGCTACATCCTGCTGATCCTGCCGGCCTATTATTTCGGCACCCATCCCTGATCAAAACCAATCATAGTCATCTCCTGCCGCGCATAAAAATATCAGGGTACAATAATACTAAATGTAAGCAAATGGTGTATTGCCATCGTTATTGGTATCGTCTGGTTGATGATCTGGAAACTGACCGAACCCTATCCAACCCAAAGGAGATGCCATCCATGAACTTTGATCTAACCGATGAACAGCGTATGTGGCGCGATGCTGTGCATGATTTTGTCGCCCGTGAAGTCAAGCCTAAAGCCCATGAAGTGGATGAAACCGCTGAATTCAACTGGCCTGCGGTGCGTAAGATGGGTCAGCTAGGTTTGCTTGGTCTCAACATTCCCGAAGAATACGGTGGCTCCGGGGTAGATGCCATCAGTGCTGCGATCGCCATCGAAGAGCTTGGCTGGGGTTGTGGCAGCACTGCCCTTGCCATTGCCGCCCACAATGGCCTGGGAACGTCCCCGATTGTGCTCTTTGGGACTGAAGAACAGAAAAAACAGTATCTGCCCGGTGTAGCCTCTGGCAAGGGAAAGCTGGGATCACTCGCCCTTACCGAAGCAGGTGCCGGTTCGGATATCCAAGGAGGTGTCCGCACGCGTGCCGAACACCTCGGAAACGAGTGGGTCATCAACGGCTCCAAGGCCTGGTGCACCAATGCCAGTATCGCTGAGTACATCATCACCCTGGTCCGCACCGACCTGTCTGGTGGACATCATTCATTAAGTATGATCATTGTCCCTACCAATACTCCGGGCCTTCACATTGCGCCCGCGGAGAAGAAAATGGGGCTCAAAGGTTCTCCCACCCATGCTGTCACTTATGAGGATGTTCACCTTCCAGATAATAACTTGCTAGGGCCTGTAGGTAATGGTCTCAAGCAGGCTCTCATCACGCTAGATGGTGGCCGTATTAGTATCGGTGCCCTGGCAGTGGGCCTTGCCCAGTCTGCCATGGAAGATGCCATTCGTTATGCCAAAGAGCGCCAGACCTTTGGTAAACCGATTGCGGAACACCAGGCTATTCAGTGGATGCTTGCCGATGCATCCACAGAGATCCAGGCTGCCCGCCTGATGATCTACCTGGCAGCCTTCCGAAAGGACCAGAAACGTCCCTTCTCCAAGGAAGCTTCCATGGGTAAGTTGTTCGCCACTGAAATGGCTGAGCGTGTCTGTCGTAATGCCATCCAGATCCACGGCGGTTACGGCTACAGCCGCGAGTATCCTGTCGAGCTCACCTACCGCGACGCCCGCCTGATGACCATCGGCGAGGGC
The DNA here is from genome assembly GCA_963725685.1 of uncultured Chloroflexia bacterium. Taxonomy (GTDB): domain Bacteria; phylum Chloroflexota; class Anaerolineae; order Anaerolineales; family UBA4823; genus FEB-25. The sequence continues at coordinate 744,087 of CAVRYZ010000005.1, read as the reverse complement.
ACCAGCGAAGTCCAACGCATGGTCATCGCGCGTAAAATTCTCGCCTGACAAGTCCATTTGACTAGGAATAATTGACCTTTCAAATGTCTCTTTTGCATAAATACCGCAGTAGGTTTCGTTACCTCGCCTTCCTGTTGGGGTTGGTCCTCCTGGTTAGCCTGGCCCTTATCCTGGGTTTACGCAAAACTGTCACATTGAGTGTAGATGGTCAGTCACGCCGCATCACTACCTATGCCCTCAAAGTTGGAGATTTCCTCAAATCACAGTCTATTTCCTTATCTACCGCTGATAAATTATCCCCTGCCCAGTCTGCCTGGCTAAAAAATGGGGTTACCATATCCGTGGTCCGCGCCATCCCGGTCCAGATCTTCGCAGATGGAGTTATCTATTCTCTCAATAGTCCCGACCGCGTCCCTTCCAGTCTCCTTGACCAGGCTGGAGTGAATTTACTATCTGGCGACCAGCTCCTCTCCAATGGTCTGCTGATAGATCCGAGCCAATCTTTTTCTCTCAATACTCAATCCATCTCATTACAGGTACTTCGCTCGGTAAGTTTCACTCTAAAAGTGGATGGCAAAACAGATAACCTGAATTCAACCGCTGCAACTCTCGGTTCAGCCTTATGGGCTGCTGGATATTCGATCTACGCATCGGATCAGCTGGTCCCATCCCCCGCTACCCCTCTCACCCCTGGATTATCTGCCAGCCTCATCCGTTCCCACCGGGTGACCATTCAAACCCAAACTGGTACGGTAATGATCCGCACCGCAGCCAGCACGGTCGGCGCGGCTTTAGAAGCAGCTCATCTAACTCCACAAGGGCTGGATTACTCGCTTCCTGAACCTGCTGCCCCCATTCCATCCAGCGGAAAAATCCGACTGGTCCGTGTTACCGAGCAGGTCCTGGTGGAGCAATCCCCTCTGTCATTTAAGACGGAATTTCAGCCCGTTTCAGACCTTGACCTCGATAGCCAATCCATCGTCCAGGCAGGTGAAGTAGGTTTGACTACCCAACGGGTGCGGGTGCGTTATGAAGATGGGGTGGAAGTCTCTCGCCAGGTGGATAGTGAATGGGTTGCCCGCCAGCCACAATTGCGCATTATTGGCTATGGCACCAATATCGTCATGCACACCACCACGGTCGATGGTGTAACCATTCAATATTGGCGTGAGCTGACGGTTTGGGTCACCTCTTACCATCCCTCTGAAACAGGCAGTAATCGCACGGCTACGGGTGCTCTGGTCGAAAAGGGAGTCGTGGGTGTAAACCCTAACTACATCCCGTATTACACGCAAATGTATATTCCTGGCTACGGTTATGGTACCGCCCTGGATACCGGAAATATAGGCGCTCGCTGGATTGACCTGGGTTATTCTGATGATGAGTATATTCCTTGGCATCAGTATGTAACCATCTACTTCATCTGGCCACCTCCAGCTAATGTCGTATGGATCATTCCTTGAATCTATTGGAATTGGATGTCCCTCGATTGCTTCGCCAGTATGGGTTGCATCCACATAAATCGTTGGGGCAATACTTCCTGATGGATGAGTCCGCCCTTCAGAAGGTGATCGATGCTGCCCAATTAACTCCCCAGGATGTCGTCCTCGAGATAGGTCCTGGTTTGGGTAGCCTCACTCGTCACTTAGCAAATATAGCTCATAAGGTGGTGGCTGTTGAGATCGATGCTGCCTTGATCCCTGCTCTTGAACAGGTGGTTGGTCAATTCTCAAATGTCCAGGTGGTTAAAGGGGATATCCTGGCTCTAGATCCTGTTCAGCTGGTTTCACACGCCCCCTATTTGGTAGTTGCCAATATCCCTTACTATATTACTTCTGCCCTCATTCGCCATTTACTGGAATCCAGTCTATCACCCCGTCGATTGGTGCTTACCGTCCAGCAGGAGGTTGCCAGGCGAATTTGCGCCATGCCTGGTGACATGAGCCTGTTAGCCCTCAGTGTGCAGGTTTACGGGCACCCCAAAATACTTGCCCATATTCCTCCAGGCGCATTCTATCCTCCACCCAAGGTGGAATCCGCCATAATTCGCATTGATCTGTTCCCATCCCCGCTCATGCCATTTGCCCAGCTAGATACGTTTTTCCTGCTGATAAAGGCCGGCTTCAGCCAAAAACGGAAAACCTTGCGCAATTCCCTTGCTGCTGGGTTGCAGCTTTCACCCTCAGCTGTTGTAGTTATGCTAAAAGATGCCCAGATCGACCCCATGCGTCGTGCGGAGACCCTCAGCCTCCCTGAATGGAAATTACTGGTAGAACGTTACCTCAGATGAAATTAATACCCGCTCCAAGATATTCCCAATGGTTGTATCCAATCGTGATTGTCATGTATGGGATAATTTTGTCTGCTTGTTCCCCTACCGTCTCATCCACCTTCGAAAACTCAAATGAACAACCAGCTACACTACCTGCGATCACATCCACGTCTCCGCTTCCTACTTCACCTCTAGCACCATCTGCTACGATCACACCTCCACCAGATCCAATCCTGACCCAATCTGTCCTATCACACTTACCAACCGTCACAATCCCCACCTCTACCTCGACGATTGACTTTACACCCACGCCAGATACCCGCCTTGGTCCGCGTTATTGGCGTAACTGGCCTATCATACCAGCCCTCAGTGCCCGTGCATTCGATGTATTTCAAAAGGGCCAGGAATTCGGTAATGATATCCACGCGTTTTCTCGGATTGGTGATTGTCAAAGTGTGCCCGCCATATTCCTGGGGATTTATGACACCGATCGTTATTGGTTGGATACCAATCATGAGGATCTCCAATTGACAATTGATCACTTCATGGGTTCTTTTTCTCGCTCAAATGTCACCGTAAAAGATGGTTTCGGTGTAGCATCAGTCCTCACGCCACTGATGGCTGATCCTCAACTTTGCCAGCTTGACGAAACACCCCTGGAATGTGAATATCGTCTCCATAAACCAATTATCGCTTTCATTGCAATGGGCACCAATTGGCAGGTGAATAGCTCGGCAACCTTCGAACGCTATCTGCGTCAAATCGTCGATTTTTGTATCGAGCATGGGATCATTCCAATTTTGGTCACTAAAGCAGACAATATAGAACAAGACTTTTTACTCAACCAGAGCATTGCTACAGTGGCGTATGATTATGATATGCCATTACTTAATTCCTGGCTGGCCGTTCAATATTTGCCTAACCATGGTTTAGAAGAAGACAAGATTTATCTAACTCCAGAAGCCTGGGATGCGCGCAACTTTACCGCGCTGGAGACGCTTGATTCAATCTGGATTTCCTTAAGTTCTTTATTGCCTTAGTTACCCCCACAACCAGAAGAAACCTGCCGCTAGCAGGCGTAAACCCGCGCCTAAAAATAACGATGGTTGCAGTCCGATCAAATTGGCTGAAACTGGCCCCAGGAATGATCCGATCAGGATACCTAAGTTGAGTGCCAGATTGTGCCAGGCCATATGTGCCGGTCGGTCCCTCGATGGCACCCGTTCCATCAGTCGATTGATGATCGCCCCCGTCAACATGGCATTGATCCCACCCCCAAACAGGCATGCCAGGTAATATAATTCTGGCCCCTTTGCCATCCCCAGGAACAAAGGGAATAACGGGAACAAGGCTGCACTGACCATTAATACCTTGCGATGACCGAAACGTGTGCTGAAGTAACTCAGCCTCAATGAAGCCAACATCATGGCTCCGTAGAATATAGCCGTCCCTAAACCGATCATCCCGTCTGTCATGTGCGCAAGGTCTATATAGGCAATTGGGAAAAGCGGCACTGGGAAAAACTGGAAAGCGTAAAAAACCAGGTAAGATACCATGAAGACGCCAAAAGATCCCGAAAGTAAATCCACCCTCAGCCACGATCTCCGCTTTTCAGTGGAATTCTCTTCAGCACTTGCAGCTTCTTCGACGTTCGAGCTAGATAGAGTGGTTTCTTGCTTACGGACCCTTCCGAGATGGTAGCTGCTCAACATTGCGCCTGCAGCCCCGATCGCGAACACAATCTGGTAATTGTACGGGAATATCACTGCATCCAGGATTTGCCCGCTTACCAAAGTTGCTACAGTGATGGTGATAGCTAACAGGATATTCCTTCGTCCAACCGCATGGGCTCGCCACTCGGCTGGTAACACTTCGGCAAACATGGCATTGAACGAGATCGCCAGCACCGTGCCTGCAATCGACATCACCAGAGTCGTCCAGATCAATCCCCATATTTGCCCTCCAGGGGATGGGAACAACCAGGGCAAAGCTACCAGGAACAAGTATCCCAGCCGTTGCCAGATTGCCGATTGGAAGGAAACCTTAATCAAGGATTTTCCTTCCATCCAGCTGCCGGATGGAAGCGTTAGGATCAAATTAACCACAGCTGGTCCGGCGCTGATTAGCCCTATCTGGAATCCCGATGCCCCCAGGCGGGCTGCATAAACAGCCTGGAAAGCCAATGTGCTTCCAGCCAGGATACCGTACCATAATACGTCCCAATACAGCTGGCGTAAGTTCCATTTCAGTATCGGGTCAGGTCTATGCAGAATTTCGGTAGTCATTCGCAGAAAAAAGCGGAGGCCAGACTGGCTCTCCGCAAAGGGCAGGATTTATGAACGCTATTATACAACATCCCTATAGTAAGCCGGATAACCTGTCCACTACCCGTCGCATATCCAGCAGGAGCAAACCTAGTTTGGCATTTTCCCGAGCCAGCGCCGTCAGTACAGCCTCATTACCCACCGACATGAGCACCACATATCCACTGGCTCCCTTGATATAAACTTGTTCAAGCGCGCCGCGCCCCAATTCAGATGCAATCCGGTCGCCCAAAGATAGCATAGCTGCCGACATGGCTGCTACCCGGTCTTCCTCCACACTTTGGGGTAAGGCCGAAGCAATCGTGAGTCCATCAACGCTGACTACCGCTGAGGCTTCAATATCTGGAGATGAAGCTTGCATGTCCCGAAGAAGATCAATAATGAGTTGTGAACGCGATTTTGTCAAGGTAAGCTCCTGAGCAACCATCAACGGTTGCAATATGCTCGAATAGGGCAGGTCACTGCATAATAATTACGTTCGATTTTTTCAGCCTAAATCATCTCCATGTACATGAGGTTGCAACAATAATACCATTTAAGATGATCGGGTTTTATCTTTTAATTACCTCCCACCCATGATATTTCTCACCTACTCTGTGTCTTCCGGTTTCTTTTCCTTGGGAATGCTATCCGGATCATAATCTCCCCATTTACCGCTAAAGGATGAAGCAAAAATCATCGCATTCGTGTCTTCAACTTCCTGCTGGGTTTTCTTCATCATTGCCTTACGTTTTTCCGCCGCATCCCGCGTAGGCTCATTCGTGGGTTTGGTCACCGCCAGGATTTCAATTCCCAGAATATCATCCTTTAAGTATGGAATAGTGATACCTTTTCTCTCACCTAATAACGCTTTTGCCAGCGTTGTCATTTCACTAAGATATCCCTGCGAGAAATCCGCCGATTCATCTTTTACGATGACGACTTTTAGACGTTCACGCTTGCCCGTTCGATCGATTAGGTCGATCTCCACTTGGCTACCAACTACAATAAGGTCGGCATCATGTTCCATACCCATAGTATAAGTCTATAATCCACGGCAGGAAAGGCTCATCAATTATTTATCCTTCAAAATTAGCCTATCCTGCCGACGCTGGTATAATCTTTTTCGGAAAAGCTATGATGCGATTAATGGTTTCTTTACTCATATTACTACAGGGATTTTCCGCAGTAATCCGCCCTTTGTCAATTTCTCAACAGGTGGCGGATACGCAGACATCCCCTGACTTGTTATGTATGCCTGGTATTTACATGACTGACCCACAGGATTGTTTACCCCTTGGACCTTCTGGTTATCTAACCCAGTTGGCAACCGAGGGGATGAGCCTTCCCCTGGTCTCACTACCTTCACATCCGATCGATGACCAGCTGGGTGTGCTGCCATTTTCATATGCATTGCTGGAGGAGGGACGGATTCCGGTGTATGCTTCATTACAGGATGCAGTCTCCGGGAAAAATGAGATTCGATTCATCGAGCCAGGTCGTTTACGCTATATATCCTATATTGACTATGCAGATACTGAAGCAGGACGTTTTTTCAAATTACACGATACCTCGTGGCTCCAGGTGTCCACACGTGTATCCGTCCCACACAGCTTCCCCGGTGGAATTGAGTTCTCTCGCACCCCCTCCAATTCTTTCGGATGGATTCTCCCATTTGCTCCCAGCATCGAGACAAAACGTACTCCAGGCTACAGCCAGGATGATTACACCGGCCATTCCCTGGCACAATATCAAATTGTACAGGTTTATACTACCCGGATCGTGAATAATGATGAATGGGTTTTGGTATCTCCCGATGAATGGCTCGATGGACGCTATATCGGGAAAGTAACTCCCAACTCCACCCCACCTCCAGGGGTTGAAAATGGGCGCTGGATAGAAGTTAACCTTTTCGAGCAAACTCTGGCAGTGTATGACCAGGGAAAAATAATCTATGCCACCCTTATTGCTACTGGTATTGACCCATTTTTCACCAAACCGGGGTTATTCCAAATTCAAACGAAATTAAATTCTACTGCCATGTCAGGGTCATTTGAAGCTGATCGCTCGGATTTCTATTATCTGGAAGACGTACCCTGGACTATGTATTATGACCATGCCCGTGCCTTACATGGGGCTTACTGGCGCACAGCTTTCGGCTATCCTCAGTCGCATGGCTGCGTAAATCTATCTCCTTCAGATTCTCACTGGCTATATGATTGGGCTAAAGTCGGTGATTGGGTCTACGTCTGGGATCCGTCCGGGGATACCCCAACTGATCCAGCCTATTATGGTGATGGTGGAGCTTAATCGGGTCTTTCTGGCTTTCGGTAATTTTACCCACAAACGGGATTGTAGATAACCAACCTATAACACGAACCATGATGATGCATGCAAAACCCCGCTTTCTCCTTCTGCTCCTGATATCTTTTGTCATGCTTGCCTGCCGGAGCCTGGTCCCATCAATCAATCCAACACCTACCAGTTCACTGGTACCCATCAGTCCAACAATACTACCCACGCTTTCACCGGTTCCTACTTTCACACTTATACCAACCGATACAGCTACTCCCATACCTCCCACTCCAACTCCTACCCCAGTATCGACTTCGACTCCGACAGTAACACCCATCTCCTTATTAACTCAGCTCAGCATCTTTCAAAGTTTGTGGTCGGTGGTCAATGATACTTATGTCTATCCAGATTTTAATGGTCTGGATTGGGGTGCAATCGACCTTGAGTATCGGGAAAAAATTACTGCAGGCCTGAGCAACCAGGATTTTTATCGTGCGATGGCAGAGGTGATATCCAGGCTGGGTGACGATCATTCTTTTTATCTCGATCCCCAGCAGGTAGCGGATCAGCAAGCAGAATATCAAGGTGAGCACGATTATGTCGGCATTGGTATCCTGGTCGCTGCGGTCCCTGAAAGGCAGCGTGCAGTAATTTTGTCGGTCTTCCCAAATAGCCCGGCTGAAGCTGCTGGGCTGCAGCCGCGTGATAGCCTTATCTCAGTCGATGGAACATCGATACTGGATGAGCACGGGTTCCTACAAGATATCGTGCGTGGACCTGAAGGTACCTCGATCAAAGTTAATGTGCAAACGCCAGGCGAGGATGCGCGGGAAATCCAAATCACTCGCCATCGCATCACTGGTGATTATCCTGTCTTCCATTCCGTGATCACCACCGCGGATGGTAAACGTATGGGATATATATTTTTAGTCACCTTCATGGATGGCACGGTGGATGACCAGGTCGCACAAGCGTTACAGGAAATGACTGCTGATTCGCACTTGGATGGGTTGATATTAGACAATCGGATGAATGATGGCGGGTCAAGTCTGGTCTTTGAGCCAATGCTTGGATATTTTGTCAGTGGAAATCTGGGGTATTATATTATTCATTCTGAGCAATCTTCACTCCGCATAAAACTAAATGACATTAATGGCTCAGCTCAGTTGCCTTTAGTCGTGTTGGTAGGATCAGGAACAGCCAGTTTTGGTGAGATTTTCGCTGGTGTCCTTCAAGACACCGGGCGTGCCTATGTGGTCGGAACGACCACCAGCGGAAATGTAGAAATCTTATGGGGATACGATTTCGAAGATGGGTCACATCTATGGTTGGCAAATGAATCCTTCCGTCCGTTGAACCACCCCGATCAGGATTGGGAAAAAACGGGTATCATACCCGATTTAACCATCCCCGGAGATTTTGACGAGTATTCACTGAATAATGATCCAGCAGTAATCGCCGCACTTCAGTATCTATCTGACCAATAGGAGTAAAGGTTCATGCTCACTTTGCCGGAGAGAATCATATTTGCACTGGCTGTACTGCTCTCCCTCTATTTAACCTCTCAGGGTGCCTTCCGTATCGTCCGCATCATCCAACGTGGTCATGGTAGACCTGATTGGAATGTGCTCTTGCATCGCCTGCTTACAATTCCTCCACGCATCATCAGTTTCCAGTCCCTCTTCCGTTTTCGATTTTTTCCCAGCCTGCTTCACGCTCTGATAGGGTGGGGATTTCTGTACTATGTGATTGTTAACCTTGGTGATTTTTTACAAGCCTATTTCCGTGGTTTCGAATTCCTTGGCACCGGGATCGTTGCTAATCTATATCATTTGGGTGCCGATATCTTTAGTGTTGCCGTAATAACAGGAATGATCGCCATGATCATTCGACGTTTCGTTCTCAAATCAAAATCTCTCACAGCCAGATCTGATATATTGCTTCACCCTAAAGCCCGTTCTGGTATCTTACGCGATTCTGCTATCGTCGGTGCTTTTGTATGCTTGCATGTCAGTTCCCGCCTGCTTGGTGAATCATTCAAGCTCGCGGGATCCAGCTTGGATCCATGGCAGCCTGTTGCTTCATCGATATCTCGCTTGTGGTTAAATTGGAGCCCAACTGCATTGTCAATTGGTGAGCATGCCAGCTTTTGGGTATCCTTGGGACTGATCCTGGCTTTTTTACCCTATTTTTTATATTCCAAGCACATCCACCTGTTTTTTGCCCCTCTGAACTTCATGCTGAAACCTGCTCGTAAGTCGATTGGTGAATTGAGCCGCCTCGACTTTACCGATGAGAAGTCTCGAAACCTTTGGCGTATCTCATCTGGAGGATCTTGGCTGGGAACAGCTCATGGATGCATATGCCTGCATCATGTGCAACCGCTGTCAGCAGGTATGCCCGGCTTACAACACAGGCAAGGTGCTCTCACCTGCTGCGCTTGAGATCAATAAACGTTATTTCTTGAATTATTATGGGGTGAAAATTGCCAAAGGCGAAGCCAGTCTGCAGCCCATGGTTGATTTTGCCATCCCACCCGAAGCAATCTGGGCGTGCACTGCCTGTGGTGCCTGCATTGATATCTGCCCGGTCAACAATGAGCCCATGCGCGATATCTTGGATATCCGCCGCTCCTTGGTGCTTACGGAGAATGCTTTCCCCCAACAGCTTCAGGCTGCCTTCCGCGGCATGGAGCGGAATGTCAACCCCTGGAATATTTCACCTTCGGATCGTATGAAATGGGCTGAAGGGATAACTGTACCCACAATCGATGAAAATCCCAACCCCGACATCCTCTGGTGGGTGGGTTGTGCACCCGCCACAGAGGAACGCGCTCAGAAAGTCGCCCGTGCATTCGCTCTCGTACTTAACAAAGCCGGTGTGAATTACGCAGTATTAGGTAAACACGAGCAGTGTAACGGCGATTCTGCACGTCGGGCTGGAAATGAGTACTTGTTCAACGAGCTGGCAACTGCCAATGTGGAATTGCTTAATTCTGTAACACCCAAGCGCATGGTAACCACCTGCCCCCATTGCCTGCATACATTGAAGAACGAGTACCCGGCTTTCGGGGGTAATTACCATATTATTCACCATACCCAATTTATAAATGAACTGTTAACTAGCGGCAAGCTGATGCTTGCTCCGCAACAATCAACCGATGGTGATCATAACAAAATCACTTACCATGATCCTTGCTACCTGAGTAGACATAATCACATAACCACCGCGCCGCGCTCTGACTTTGAAAAATTGGGTCTTACATTGACAGAAATGCCCCGTCATGGACTCAAATCCTTCTGTTGTGGAGCTGGTGGTGCTCAGATGTGGAAAGAAGAGGAAAATGGGTCGGAACGCGTTAATGCCAATCGCTTCAGGGAAGCTCAATCGACTGGCGCTGACGTTTTAGCTGTGGGTTGCCCATTCTGTATGATCATGCTTACCGATGCAAAGAAAGCGATCAGTAGCGAGATGCAGGTGCTTGATATCGCCGAATTAATTGCAGCTCGATTGGAGTAATAATCATGGAGGAAATGAATTACTTACCCAGCGTTGAGGAGATTATTCAGGATTATCGCCAGGCATTTTGTAGCCGGCAGGTAAGTTATATTGGCAGGCGTGAGGTACTGAGCGGCAAAGCGAAATTCGGTATTTTCGGTGATGGCAAGGAGCTGCCCCAGCTTGCCATGGCACACGTATTCAAAAATGGTGATTTTCGTTCCGGTTATTACCGGGATCAAACCGTTATGTTTGCGACTGGGATGGCCACCATCCAGGAATTTTTTGCCGAGCTATATGCCAACCCAAGTCTTGAGGCTGAGCCATCCAGTGGTGGACGCATGATGGATGCTCATTTTGCTTCTCGCAGCCTCAATCCCGATGGAACCTGGAAAAATCTGACTGCCCAGCCTAACTCAAGCGGCGATATTTCACCTACCGGGGCTCACATGCCTAGGGTAGTCGGTCTGGCTTATGCTTCCAAGCTATATCGTCAGATCCCAGGTTTAGCCCAGTTCACCCAATTCTCAGATAATGGGAACGAAGTCGTCTTCGCTACCATTGGGAATGCCTCCTGTGCCGAAGGTCTTTTCTGGGAGACCGTGAACGCAATCGGGGTATTACGCTGCCCGGCAATCCTGACCATCTATGACGATGGTTATGGGATCTCAGTTACCAATGAATCCCAGATTGCCAAGGAAAACATCTCTGAGCTCCTGAATGGTTTCCGGCGCCCACCTGGCGAATGCTGCGATGGTTTTGATATATACATGGTAAAAGGCTGGGATTACCCCGCTCTGATCGAGACATATCAGATAGCTGTCAAGGTTGCCCGGGAAGAGCATATGCCATCCATCGTGCATATTAGCGAGCTCACTCAGCCGCAGGGACACTCCACCTCGGGCAGTCAGGAGCGCTATAAATCCAAGCAACGACTGGAGTGGGAACACGAATTTGACTGCATCAAGAAATTCAGAGAATGGATATTAACCCAGGGCTACATCACTGCGGATTTGCTGGATCAGCTTGAAAAAGAAGATCAGCGCTCAGTGGAAGAAGAACGCAAACAAGCCTGGGATGCATATATCAATCCCATCCTCAGCGAACGTTTGCATGTGGCGTCAGTAATTGACCAGCTTGCCTCCAGCTCAAAACATCAGGCAGCATTGGAACAAATCAAAGAAAATCTGAACAATATCCCGGTTCCTTTCCGTCGCGATGTCATGTCTGCCATTATGGATGTATTAACCGAAGTGCGCGACGAGCAATCAACTGTAAAGCAGCAGCTAATCGACTGGAAAAATTCACAGGATAAGCTAAGTCAAGACCGTTTCGGTTCACATCTTTACAGTCAATCGAGTGATTCGGCTTTACTGGTACCCGAAGTAAAACCTGTCTACTCGGATAAATCACCTACTCTGAATGGCTTTGAAGTGATCAATGCATATTTCGATGTGGCTTTAGCGCGTGAGCCTCGTTTGATCGCCTTTGGGGAAGACGTTGGACGAATTGGTGACGTAAACCAGGGTATGCGTGGCTTACAAGAAAAGTACACTGAGTTGCGGGTTGCCGATACAGGTATCCGTGAGGCAACCATTCTAGGTCAGGCGATTGGAATGGCAATGCGCGGCTTACGCCCGATTGCTGAGATCCAGTATTTGGATTATGTCCTGATGGCCTTAGAGGTAATGTCAGATGACCTGGCAACTCTGCAATGGCGTACTCACGGTGGGCAAAAAGCCCCCGTCATCATCCGCACGCGTGGTCATCGCCTGGAAGGAGTTTGGCATTCCGGTTCGCTCATGGCTGGTCTGATCAATTTCCTCAGGGGTATGTATGTATTGGTTCCGCGTAATTTTGTCCAAGCCGCCGGGTTATACAACACCATGTTGCATTCGGATGAACCCGCTTTGTTGGTGGAAGTACTCAACGGCTACCGCTTGAAGGAACGGCTGCCGGATAACATTGGTGAAATCACGGTTCCTTTGGGTGTTCCAGAGGTGATTCGCCCAGGGACCGATATCACCCTGGTCACCTATGGAGCTTGTTGCCGCATCGCCTTACAATCGGCGGAGAAGCTTAGTAAAGTAGGTATTGAAACCGAGGTAATCGATGTGCAGACTTTGCTTCCATTCGACCGGCATGCTGTGATTCTCGAGTCACTCAAGAAGACCGGTCATATTATCTTCGTAGACGAGGATGTCCCTGGAGGCACCACAGCTTATATGCTGCAGGAAGTCATCGAAAAACAAGCTGGGTACGCTTGGCTTGATTCTCCACCCCGGACCTTACCTGGGGCTAATCATCGCCCACCCTATGGATCGGATGGAGATTATTGGTCAAAACCCAATGTAGATACAGTCTTCAAAGCAGTATATGAGCTTATGCATGAGGTATCACCAGCAGATTATCCGTTATTTTATTGATCCCCTGGTAAATAGGCGATGAATAAGGAGGAGCCATGCCCACTAAATTGCTAATGCCCTTACTTGGTGAAGCTGTAACAGATGCCACTGTGACCAAGTGGTTAAAATCCACTGGTGATAAAGTTGAGCAATATGAGCCGGTCCTTGAAGTGAATACCGACAAGGTTGATACCGAAATCCCCAGCCCCAGCTCCGGTGTAATCCTGGCTGAATATGCCAAAGAAGGCGATGTGATCAAAGTAGGAGCGCTGTTAGCCTGGATCGGTCAATCCGGTGAAGCCATTCCTTCCGGGAGTGAGCCTGAGCAGCCTGCGGTAGTTTCAGCTCCTTCTCAAACTGCTACTGCCCTTCCTCCCCAGCCGGCTTCCGCTGTAGTTGCGGCTGCAGTCCAACCATCTGCACCTCGCGAGCTTGGTTTTATCTCGCCCGTGGTTGCGAAAATCGCCGCTGAACAAAATGTTGACCTCTATAATATTCCCGGAACAGGCATGGGCGGGCGCATTACCAAAAAAGATGTTGAAAAATACCTCGAAGCAGGTAAACAGGCTCCGGCTGTTTCGCCTCCACCTGATCAACCTGCGTCCTCACCTGCTGCTCCACCCACCACAACCTCAGCCGCGGTACCAACCTCAGCTCCATCAATGGCAGGCTCCTATACCATAATTCCTCAAACGCCCATCCGTAAGGCAATCGCTGAGCACATGGTGATGAGTGAACACATTGCTCCTCATGTATCCACAATTATGGAAGTGGATATGTCCTGCGTTGTCGACCACCGCACTGCCAACAAAGAGGCTTTTGCTGCCCAGGGTGTGAATTTAACCTTTACTGCTTATTTTGTCTCTGCTTCCGTGACCGCATTAAAAGCGTACCCGCTGGTCAACTCATCCTGGTCTGATGAAGGGGTCAGGATATATAACGACATCAATATTGGCATGGCCACTGCATTAGGTGAAGAAGGTTTAATCGTCCCGGTGATCAGAAGCGCTGATAATCTCTCCCTCCTCGGGATTGCCCGTATTGTCAATGACCTATCCAGTCGAGCGCGCCTCCATAAGCTACAGCCAAACGAAGTGAAGGGCGGCACGTTCACCATCACCAACCACGGTGTCACCGGCTCATTATTTGCCACTCCCATTATCAACCAGCCCCAGTGTGCTATCCTCGGGGTGGGTGCGATCCAAAAACGCCCGGTCGTGATGACTGATCCTAACCAGGGTGACTTACTGGCGATCCGTTCGATGATGTACCTATCGCTTACCTTCGATCACCGCATCATCGATGGCGCCATCGCCGATTTCTTCCTCGCCAAGCTGGTAAATACTTTGCAGGATTGGTCTTGAGTGAGTATATAAGATAAATTCAGGGTTTCTGATAATTTAATACCCTCGGAAATTACAGGAAAGGGAAATTGGAGAATCTATGGAAAATTTCGATGTCATTGTAATCGGTGCAGGACCTGCCGGATATGTATGTGCCATCCGCTCTGCTCAATTGGGATTAAAAACAGCGATCGTTGATAAGCAGTGGCTGGGAGGAGTCTGTTTGAATGTCGGTTGCATCCCCTCTAAAGCTTTACTCAGGAATGCCGAGGTGGCTCACATCCTGCGCGAGCGTAGCAAGGAGTTTGGCTTCTCATTTGATAAACTCAGCCTGGATTACGGAGTTGCTGTCAAACGCAGCCGTCAGGTGTCTGACCGCCTGACCAAGGGTGTAGGCTTTCTGATGAAGAAAAATAACGTCGCTGTGTTCATGGGTGCCGCGAAGCTTACCACCCGTGATTCAGTCACAGTTACCGATGCTGAAGGCAAAGCCACTCAGCTGCAAGCAAAAAATATCGTTATCGCCACTGGCGCCAATACTATGGTTCCACCTGCCTGGAAAGTAGATGGCAATAAGATTGTCACATATTTGGAGGCTATTCTTCAGCCCACCCTGCCCAAATCTGCCATCATTATTGGGGCAGGCGCAATCGGGGTCGAGTTTGCCACAATCTGGAGCTCATATGGCGTTCCAGTCACCATCGTCGAGATGCTGCCCCGTTTGTTGCCCTTGGAAGACGAGGAAATCAGCTCTGAGCTGGCAAAAGCCCTTGCCAGGCGAAAGATCAATATCCTGGTCGGTCACCGGGTGGAGTCACTCGAAGCCACCGAAACTGGCGTCTCCTTGAAAGCATCCGGAGCTGATACTCCGGTTACCTTAGAAGCGGAACAAGCCCTGGTTGCAATTGGTTTTCGGCCGAATTCACGTGACCTCGGAGTGGAACAGCTTGGAGTCAAGATAAGCGAAAGAGGTGCCATTGAGATTGACGAGCGCATGGCCACCAATATTCCTGGGATTTGGGCTATCGGTGATGTTACCGCCAAGCTGATGCTTGCCCACGTTGGTTCAGCCCAGGGGATCATTTGTGCCGAGAATATCGCCGGCGTCGAAACAATCCAGCTCAATTATGAGATGATGCCGCGCGCCACCTACTGCCAGCCTCAGGTAGCTTCATTTGGCATGACTGAGGCTCAGGCGAAAGAGCGTGGGTTGCAAATAAAAGTGGGCAGATTCCCATTCCAGGCTAATGGAAAAGCCCTCGGGTTGGGCGATTATACCGGTTGGGTGAAGATCCTCACCGATGCCAAATATGGTGAGATTCTGGGTGCACATATGATCGGTCCGGAAGTGACTGAGCTGTTGCCCGAATTGACCATCGCCCAGATGATGGAGCTTACCACTGCTGAAATTGCCCGTAATGTCCACGCTCACCCCACTCTAAGCGAAACGTTGATGGAAGCTGCTCACTCAGCAGAGGGGCACGCCATTCATATATGATTGGATTCTAATAACAGGCGGGGTAGTCTAAAAAGTCACAATATTAGGGAAAATATCCTAAAACGTAGGGGCGTAACGAGTCCGGTCAGCTCTTGACCGGAGGGGTGTGATTTGAACAAAATACACTAGAAAAGTTACCCCTACGCCCACATGGTGCTCCTTCAGTCAGTGCATAGAGGTGATCAATTATGATATATTCGGAATTCAACCCCTCTAGTCAAAAACTGACCGGACTGGTCGCGCATCATCTTTTGGGGCACTCCTGTCTGTTTATGATATACTTTTTTAATGTTCCAGCGTATTAAAACGCGTCTCAAACGAACTCCAATTTTCTACCGCATCGCAATCGGGAATGCTCTCATTATTATCCTCGGCGCTATCATTGGCACATTCCTCACTCGCTACCTCACCAACATTACATCCACCTTATGGCATTTCGTCCTTTTTGCTTCCGTTGGGATTCTGATCAGTCTCGCATTAAATAGTTATATTCTAAAGGTAGCCTTACAACCATTGCGTGATTTGTGTCAAACAGTAAATCGCATTCACGCTGATCGAGCAGCCATAGATCAATTGCTGATCAATGATACCGACCCAGATATTTATCAGCTAACGAAAGCACTGAACTCGCTACTCACCCAGCTTGATACCAGTAATCAACAATTACGCCTGCTCTCAGAACGGGCGATTAACGCCCAGGAAGAAGAAAGGAAGCGCATTGCTCGCAGTTTGCACGACGACACCGGTCAATCGCTCTCTTCCATGATTATTAACCTGGAGAGAATGGAGAATCATCTCCCCTCAGATAAAAGTGAAGTGATCGCCCAGCTGAGCACATTGCGTAAAATGGCAGCTGAAAATCTGGATAATTTACGCAGTATCATCTATAACCTGCGTCCTGCTATCCTGGATGATCTGGGACTGCTCCCTGCGATTCGTTGGTTTGCGCGCACGAACCTGGAAGGAGCTGGGATCCAGGTCGATCTTGACTTTCCCGAAGAGCTCCCTTCTTCCCTGCCTCAAACCCTTACCACCACCCTCTTCAGGATCACCCAGGAAGGTGTGAACAATATTATCCACCATTCGCAGGCTAAGAAGGCGTCCATAAAAGTAAGTTTGACAGAAAACGAAGTATACTTAAAAATCTCAGACGATGGACATGGTTTTGATCCAACGCAGATCAATACTGAGGCAATTCACATGCAGCGATGGGGTCTTATTGGTATTCAGGAACGCATTGAGCTTGTCGGGGGCAGGATGAGCATCCAATCTGACCCACAGCATGGTACAACCTTGATCATCAATTTACCAGTGCAGGCGTCTTCAGGTAAGCAGGATGGATAAAGTCCGTATTTTGCTCGCCGACGATCACACGATCTTGCGGGCTGGTATTCGAGCCTTGCTTGAAGATGAGCCTGATATGGTTGTGGTTGGTGAAGCTGAAGATGGTCGCACTGCGGTCAAACTCGCCTGCCAACTTATTCCTGATGTAGTCTTGATGGACATCGCCATGCCATTGCTCAATGGTTTGGAAGCTACTCGCCAGATCAAGCATAATTGCCCACAGGTGAAGGTTCTTATCCTGACGATGCATGAGAACGAGGAATATATCCGCCAGGTTCTGGCTTCAGGAGCCATGGGTTACATCCTCAAAGACGCTGCCGCACGAGAGCTCCTGGATGCAATTCACGCTGTTCGCCGTGGAGAGGCGGTCCTATCGCCTGCCATCACCCGCCTGGTGATAGAAAATTACCTGCGCTGGGGAGACCTACAAAAAGATAATTCTTCCAATGGTTTGAGCCCGCGTGAGCGTGAAGTTCTGCAGTTGATTGCTGAGGGTTATTCTAACAAGCAAATTTCCGAAATCCTGTGCATTTCCATTAAAACTGTCCAGGCACATCGCATGAACCTGATGTCCAAGTTGGACTTACACGACCGTGCCGACCTCATTAAATACGCCATCCAACGCAAAATCATCGATATCTGAGGGAAATTAAGGCGCGGAAGCTCCCCAAATAAGGTCTTGAATTGTTTACATAGGGGGATTTTTCGTATATCCTGTTAATATATTCTTAATCTTAATGATTAAGGATCCGTTTTCTGCAGCCGTTAACAAACCAGTAATAAACGAGGTGGCATTATGAGATTCGTTTCCCTGAAGCGTTTTGGTTTGCTTGCGATGCTGGCCATTGCAGCTGGACTGTTCGTATTCATCACCACACATGCCCGGGCGAACACACCAGTGATTGCCGATTCGTCCAGCGCTCCTGCACCACCCAATTGGGCTTTGGCTGATATCACTTCTTCTTCACCAGAGCTGGTCATCACGCCTCCACCTCCCATGCAAGAGCCGTGTTTGAGCTGCCATATCTTGGGACAGAACAAGGGCTTATGGACGCCTCTTGCCCGTTGGATCCTCTTCGGTAGTCTGGGGCTGATGTTCGTGTTCGGCGTCTACCGAAGTGCCAACACTTGGGTAAGGCGTACTCCCCTGAAGCCCTTCACTGCACGAGCAGTTGGTTGGGTCGATGACCGCTATCAGATATCCGCTCCACTTACAAAAATCCTAAAAAAACCAGTTCCCAAGTATGCCCTCACCTGGTTTTATTGCCTGGGTGGCATCACCGCATTTCTTTTTGTAGTCCAAGGGATCACCGGTATATTATTGGCCTTCTACTACAAGCCCACTGCCGAAGCGGCTTATGCCAGCATTCAGTACATCGAGACCCAGGTGTATTTCGGTTCTGCCATTCGCGCCATCCATCACTGGTGCGCCAACGCCATGATTCTTATGTGTACCGCTCATATGATCAGGGTATTCATCATGGGGGCTTATAAAAAACCCAGGGAGCTGAACTGGATTTCCGGGGTGCTGCTTCTGGTCCTCACCCTGGTCTTTGGCTTCACTGGCTACCTGCTCCCATGGGATCAACGAGCGTTTTGGGCCACCACCGTCGGCTCAGAGATTGCCGGCGCCATCCCCTCCATTGGGAACCTTGCAATCGTATTCCTGCGTGTGGGATGGAATGTAACCGGTGAAACCCTGAGCCGTTTCTACGGTCTGCACGTGATCGTCGTTCCTCTGGCGACGATCGCCTTCATGGGGGCTCATTTCCTCATGATCCGCAAGCAAGGCATTGCTAGGCCTTTGTAAAAGAGGAGAATGAACATGTCTGCTATCGAACAACAAAACGAAGATACGATCCCCTTTTTCCCCGACCACGTAAAAACTGAGTTTTATGTCGTTCTGGGGGTTCTGGCAGTTGTCGTGATCATTGCCATCGCTGGATTGATCAACCCAATTGGCCTGGGCGAACCTGCGGATCCCTTGAACACTCCATTGCATGTCAAACCCGAGTGGTATTTCCTGGCGTTATACCAGATCCTCAAGAAAATCCCTCCCTTGCTCCTGGGAATCGAGGGGAAAATCATTGGTGTGGTCATCCCCATCGTCCTGGTGGGTCTGTTCCTTCTCTGGCCATTCTTGGATAGTAAACCGGATAAATCCAAACGACTTTACTGGATTCGTATGGCCGTAGCATTTGTTGGCGTCATCGCACTGATTGCCCTGACCATATGGGGAGAAGTGAGTTAATTATGTCAAAGATATCTCGTCGTGAATTTGTAAAACTGGTCAATAAGGGGTTAGCTGTCACTGGTACCGCCGCTATTGTGGCACCCATCGTCGCCTATTTTTATCCCAGCAACCTTCAGGAGACCCCTTCCGAGCCCGTCCGTGTCTGCACTGTCGATGAGCTGCCCGTTGGAGAAAGCAAAACTATCGGTTACGGGCGCTATCCCGCATTGGTAATCAATACACCTTCCGGTCTGCGCGCTTTTTCTGCGGTTTGCACTCATTTTGCATGCATCGTCAAATGGGAAAAAGATAAGGCTAGTATCTACTGCCCCTGCCACGATGGCTACTTTGACCCATTGGATGGTCATGTAGTTTCCGGGCCACCTCCATTAGCCCTGACCAGCATACCGGTTACCGTTGTCAACAACGAGATCTTCATCGGAGGAGCCTCATGACCGCACAAGCTACCACCCAACCCGGTACAAAACCCTCCTGGTTGCAAACCACCCGTGTGACATTTGCAAAGGCTCTCCCACGCATCCGCGACTTCTTCATACATGCTTTGATTCAAGTGCGCGTCCTGAAGAAGGCTTATCCAGCGGTCATGCACAAGCTTATATATATTGGTGTCACCCTTCAGGTGGTGGGCACGATAATCAATATTTTGAACATGTTGTTGTTTTTTCCCTGGGTGATCACTTTCCCGCGTGGCACAGCCTATCTGATCTACGAGCTGGTGATGGATATCGCAGGCGTGATGATTCTTGTTGGGGTCATCATGGCTTTATTCCGCCGTCTCGTGCTGCGTCCAAAAACACTTGAGAACCGCTGGGATGACTATTTCGCCCTCAGCCTGCTCGGCTTGATCCCACTCCTGGGTTTCTCCATGGAAGCCACACGCTTACTGGCTACCAACCCACCCTGGGCTGCCTGGTCTCCCATCGGTAACCTGACTGCCCGTTTATTCGCCAGCCTGGGTCTCACACCTCAAGCTGCCATCCAGGTGCATGATATCCTGTTTTGGATCCATGCAGCCGTGGCACTGATCCTGGTAGCCAGCATCCCGTTTACGAAGATGCGTCACCTTGTAAATATCCCGCTGCACATCATTTTCCGTCCACTCCGAAAGACCGGTGCTTTAGAGAAAATCGAGAATATCGATACCGCCGAGGTTTTGGGGGTGGGTAAAATTTCGGAATTTACCTCCCAGCAGTTGCTGTCCTTTGATGCCTGCGTGAATTGTGGGCGTTGTGAAGAAGCTTGCCCCTCTAATATCAGCGGTTCGGATTATTCTCCGCGTACATTGATCCAAACCCTCCGCAAGACTATGGTTGAAGCCCTGCAATCGCCCAATGGGAAAACCAACCAGGAGCTTTTCGCTGAAACGTTTTCAGAGACCTACCCCTGGGAATGCACTACCTGTGGTGCCTGTACATCCCGCTGCCCGGCTTTTGTCAATCCTGTCGATGAGATCATCGATATGCGTCGCTATCAGGCTCTTACCACCGGCAAAGTCCCCAAGTCGGTTGCGGATGCCTCGCGTAACATTGAGCGCCAGGGCAATCCCTGGGGAATCCCTGCCCAAGACCGCCTGAATTGGACTGAAGGCTTGAATCTGCACGCGCTTTCCCCTGGGGATGAGACTGATGTGTTGTATTTTGTTGGCTGTGCTTCGGCCTTCGATGAACGCAACAAGAAAGTCGCCCGCTCATTCGTCCATTTGCTACAAAAAGCCAACGTGAATTTCGGAGTCCTGGGTTTTGATGAAACCTGCTGCGGTGAAACCGCCCGCCGCATGGGTAACGAATACCTCTTCCAGGTCTTCGCACAGCAGAATCTGGAAGCGATGGGCAAGATCAAGTTCAACCGAATTGTCACCCAATGCCCTCACTGTTTCAATACTATGAAGAACGAGTACCCTCAATTTGGTAGCACCTATATAGTTCAACATTATACCGAATTCCTGTCCGAGTTATCCATCACCAAGGATATCTCACCCAATGGTAACGGGATAAAAGGTCGCCTTGCCTTCCATGACTCCTGTTACCTGGGTCGTTACAATCAAATCTATCAGCCTCCTCGCCAATTGCTAAAAGATGTAAAGCTAGACCCGCTTGAGTTTTCTCGTCGTCGAGAGAACAGCTTTTGTTGTGGTGGAGGCGGTGGTCAGATGTGGCAGGAGACCGACCCGAACACACGCATCAATCACCGCAGATTAGCGCAGGCTATTCAAATCAAAGCGGATATTGTTGCAACTGCTTGCCCTTATTGTTTGCTCATGTTTGATGATGCCATCCGTTCCAAAGGCCTTGGTGACCAGGTGCAGGTGATGGATATCGCAGAGTTAATGGAAAAGCAATTATCAGGTTGAATCACGCTACTTTTAGGTGAGTTGGGAGTGGCATATGATGAATAATCAATGGTCTATTGAAACCCATGGTGACCCTCTGGGGAAGGTACACGACCTAATTAAGCAAATCTGGTTGAACTCCAATCTGGAGGGTATGTTGGTAACCATGAATGGGAGCGATGAGGCTAATGCAATGCCTCGCTATGTCGTCGATGTTGAATCGATCGATGAGATCAATCCCTTTAAGCCTCTTATGGAGATCAACATTGCCCGAATGATCCCCGAATTGCTTGCTGCACACCCAGAATCCAGGCTCGGTGCATTGCTCCGACCCTGCGAAATGCGAGCTCTTACGGAGATGACCAAGCACTCTTCATTCAAAATTAATAACTTGCTGACGATAAGTGTGGATTGTTTGGGAACCCTTCCGGCAGATGAATATCAGTGGCGCCTCGAGCGAGCAGAAAAAGCTCATCCAACTCAGAACGAAAATCCATCCGAATCATTCAGCGATCTTGCATATGAAGCCTTGAAATTTGCCCATCAAGGTGGGATCATCCCTTATCGTTACCGTTCTGCCTGCCAGGTCTGCCTTTCGCCTGCTGCCAAACAGGCCAATATTAATCTTCACATCCTTGGGCTACCTGTTCGCCAGCACATGCTTGTATCGGCGGGCAACGCCAAGATTGGTGATACCATCCACCTGGATAAACTCACCGATGGACCCGCAGATAACACCTTAATCGACCAGCACGAACGCATCTTATCGAAGATGTGCGAGCGCCACCAGCGAACCATGGATCGCATGAATGAAGGCTTGGGTGGATTATTGCCTGTGGATGTGGATGCCGTTATCCACCAGTTGGAAAGCTGTGGTGATTGTGAGAATTGCATGGATGTATGCCCCATCTGTTCCGTAGACCGGCCAGAACGCAACTCCGAAGGTCACTACGAACGCTCAAGTGTTATGCGTTGGCTGGTTTCCTGTGCAGGCTGCGGAATGTGCGAACAGTCCTGCCCGAATCATCTCCCCATCTCAACGATATTTGCTCATATCCGCCAGCAGCTTGCTCAAGAATGGGAATATGTCCCCGGCAGGTCAATCAACGAGCCCCTACCACTGATGTAGAAGGGTTTTTAATAGAGATAATTTCAATTTGAAGAGGGATAGTGTCATTTTTATGCCGTAATTGATCATATGCCTTGTGTTAGGAAAAGATGAAAAGTGAACTCCTTTAAAGTTGAAAAGTGAACCATTGATCCATACCAGCTGAATTAAAGTTCAAAAGTGAACTCGCAAATCCTGTAAAGGATAGACTACAGAATGGACCATTTTCTGTGCCCACCAGATACGACATTCGATGGTATGTCCAATCAGATCCGGTACCAGATGGAGCTCGACATCTTCTCGCAGGGGCACTTTAGGCACTTCAATACTTTTATTGAACACAGAAATTCGGCGATATCCATTGACGATGCGCGTGTCCCGCAAGCAAAAGACATCTTTGAGCGAGGTATATGGCTTAGGGAGCACAAAGGGGCGAAACAGGCTATTGCCAAGCTGTTTGGCCTTTGCAAAACGAATGGCGGGAATTTCACCCGTGGTCGAATGAACCTGGTGGTTATTATAGCGTTCGATTTCGTCCTTCAAGACGTTGCGGACCTCTTCCAAGCTGGCTAACTTCTCCAGAGCGCAGGTACGGACAATACGGTCCTGAAGCCAGCGGTAAGGTCTCTCAACCTTGCCTTTGGCTTGTGGAGACAGGGCATAAGTAACCTTAACGCCCATGATGTGCATCACCTGGCGCCATTGGGGATCGACTTCGTCGGTTTGAAGCACGTGTTTACGCCAAAAGCTGTCTCGATTCTGGACAAAGCGAAAGACGCGCAGGTTATCCACGTAGTAACTCAGGGGGATTCCATAGGTCTGCATCAGGTGCTGAGCTGCTTGAATATGGCTCCAGGAGGTCTCGTGCGGGAAGAAGTCGGCAAATAGCAGCTTGCGGCTGTAATCATCGATGGAAGTGATCAAGGTCCATTTCTCCTGAGCATAAGGCGACCACAGGTGCAAGGAGGCATCATGCTGAACCAGAGCCCCAATGGCCGTGGTCACCACTTCCCGGTCGTGGATCTTTGCCTTGTGTCGAGGCTTATAACAATCGAACCGTTTAGCTCGCTCGATGATGGTCGGTACCGATACCTGGATGTCCTTCTTGCGCAGCCGATCGCGTAATGCGGAGTAGTTATACTCGTCGATGGGCAGTCTGGGATCCTTTATCAGGTCTTTCTCGCGGAGCAATTCTTGCTTGACCTCCGCTTCAGCCTGCTCCGACAGCTTGGGAGAACTGCTGCGCAGGTAGGCAATAGAGAAAGTTTCTGGGCTCAGACGATATGCTTTGACTAAGGCAAAAAAACGGGTTTTGCTCACCCCTATAATTTCTTCGATCTCAATGCGTGGCATCAGGCCTTCACAATATCGTTTGAATAATAATCGGATCTGTTCATCGGTGAAACGCTTGTGTAATTGGGTCATGGTTTCCTCTTTTTGAGAAGGAATCTACCATGTACAGTTCACTTTTCAGCTTTAAAAACTCAAAGGAATTCCATTGCGATGAGTTCACTTTTCAGCCTTAAACAGTTCACTTTTAAACTTTAAATAACATGATCATATGCCTTGTTGACAATCTGTTTATAAAGACATAGAATAGAACTAGCCTTTATTTAATCAAAACTAAGTACTTAGAAGGGAGATGCCTCGAGAAAAATATACTTATGTATAGATAATACTGTCCAGCCTACGTAAAATAAAAACTGGCATATCGGTTATTTAACCAAAGGAGTATAAAATGTGGATTCTCCGCGTAAATATGAATGACCAGTCGTACAGGGTGGAGGAAGTACCAGAAGCGTACAAATTCTTGGCCGGGCGAGCACTCACATCAACTATCGTCGCTGAAGAAGTCCCGCCCTTGTGCCATCCCCTGGGGTTAAACAATAAAATTGTATTTTCACCCGGTATTGTCACCGGGACGTCTGCTCCCACGTCTGCGCGTATCTCTGTAGGAGCAAAATCTCCCCTCACTGGAGGAATCAAAGAATCAAATGCTGGCTCAGCTTGGGGTTCAGATCTTGCTGATTTAAATATCAGAGCGTTAGTTTTGGAAGGCCAGCCAGCCCATAATGGAAAATATTGGGGAATGCATATTTCCTATGATAAAAAGGCCGCCAGGCTTAAAGTTAAATTCTTCGATGCTACCCGTTATACCAATAAACCTCTTGCGAAAGTATTTCCAAAGCTTTATTCACGCTTTGGAAAATCTGTAGCCATTGGTGGTTGTGGTATTGCAGGTGAGCGCGGATATGCAAACTCTGGGGTGGTATTCAACGATTTAGCTGGACGTGCTACCCGCTATGCTGGTCGAGGAGGGATGGGCGCTGTTCTGGGCAGCAAGGGAGTGAAATTTATCATCCTGGATTCTAAAGGCGCTCCTGGCGTCAAGATTGCGAATCCATCCCTCTTCGAAACGGGTAAAAAGAAGGTCACCGATTCGATCATGGCTCATGCCCTGACCAAACCCAAAGGCGCTCTAAACGCGTATGGAACCGCGGTCCTGATAAACGTCCTCAACGAAGCTGGTGGGTTGCCCACTCGCAATTTCTCCACTGGTCGCTTTGAAGGTGCTGCCAAAATCGCAGGCGAAGCAATTTTCGAGAGCAACAAGCACAGGTTGGGAAAAGAGCTCTATAACCATGCCTGCAGCCCTGGCTGCATCATCCAGTGTTCCAACACCTTCTATAAGGCAGATGGAAGCGAGCATGTCTCATGCCTTGAGTATGAGTCAGATTGGGCACTGGGTGCTGATTGCGGTATCGATAACCTGGATGAAATCGCTGAAATGATTAGGCTGTGTAATGATTATGGTGTGGATACCATTGAGACCGGTACTACCATCGCTGTAGCCATGCAGGCGGGTGTGATCCCATTCGGAGATGGTAAAGGTGCCATCAAGTTGATCCATGAAATCGGCAAGGGCACCCCTCTGGGACGCATCCTTGCCAGCGGAACGGAAGTCACAGGCAAAGTATACGGGGTAACCCATGTACCCACCGTGAAGGGTCAGTCCATGCCTGCTTATGAACCGCGCGCAGTCAAAGGCATCGGTGTAACGTATGCCACTACCCCAATGGGTGCTGACCATACTGCCGGTTACACCATCGCACCTGAAATTCTCGGAGTCGCCGGTAAGGTCGACCCTCTGACACCTGAGGGCAAGGCAGTCTTGAGCTTTAATTTCCAGGCTGCAACAGCTTTTATTGACTCCAGCGGTCACTGCCTGTTCATCGCCTTTCCAATCCTGGATATTGTCGCTGGGTTTGAAGGCATGGTCGAAGAGTGTAATGGGGTGCTTGGCACAAATTGGACCACGGCTGATGTTGGCGCTTATGGTGCTGCTATCTTGAAAAAGGAACGCCTCTTCAATGAAGCCGCAGGCATCGGTAAGGAAGCCGACCGTGTACCCGAGTTCATGAAGACTGAAGCCCTCCCACCACACAACCAGGTTTTCGATGTACCCGACGAAGCCCTGGATTCAGTCTTTAAATAACTTTCCGTTGCATTAACCTTTGGGGCTGTCAAAGAGTAGATGCGCAGGGGTGGAATTCCGAAAATATCATTAATAATTACCCCTGCGCTCTTACCAAAGGCGCACCATTTGGCCATAGGTGTATTTTTTCTGGTGGATTTTGTTTAAATCCCAACCCTGTGCCGCTACGTTCTGGGAGATTTTTTACGATATTGTGACTTTTGGGACGGTCACATTTCTTATCACATTTGATCTCTTACCAGTACCTGTACTCACGACAACGCTCATAAAAACAGGTTTTTAGAATGAATCATTCCTGTAAAGAATAGTTTTTGGCACTGGGTTTCGACTGGTCGTTAACGATAATCTCATGCATATTACTGTAAGACTTTTTGCATCCCTGGCTCGCTTTTCACCTGGTGGGCTGCCGGGAACACCCTTCGGTGTAGATTTACCCGAATTTACTACAATCCAGGATTTAATCGCGCGCTTGCATATGCCTGGCGAAGAGATCAAGGTTTCATTTGTCAATGGATTGATCCGAGACCTGGATTGGGTGTTGCAGCAGGATGATGAGGTGGGTATCTTTCCACCCATTGGTGGAGGATAAATCTATGGATATTGTTATTGATACCTGGTTATATGGTGATCTGGCTCATTACGGGGGTGAATTTGATCAGGGCAGTTTTGCGAATCTAAAAGTAACCCTTGCTGAAGGCAGCTCCATTTGCGACTTGTTAACAAAATTAGGCTTGCCAACTGAAAAGCGTGGAATTACTTTTATTAATGGTGACCTGAGTGCTTTACCGGATGTACAACCAGATTTAGGCCATATCCTGATGAATAACGATCGAGTAGCATTCTTTCACCTGCGCAGTATGTGGCCGTATCAGTATCGATCTGGCGCGGCGATGATCAACGAATTATCTGCCACTTTAAATACACGCACCGACCAGGGGCTCCACCATACAACTCAATAGATAACTATGCATAGTTCGATTTTGGGGGTGAATATATTTTTATTTCGGTAAAGGTCCTGTATACATTCGAATTAAGGGATGAAACCACTCGTGTTAGCTTGCAAAAATTCAAATCAGCTATAATAGCCTTCGCTACAAAATTCAGATTTGGAAAAATGAAGGTTTTTATTCTGGGGAGCATCTAATCTATCAAGATGCCCAATGATGACGTTTACCAAATGACAGGCTTACACCGTACATCACCGTCTGAAGCAGCCGGGATAGAGGAGATCGTCGACAAGTTGGTAAGGGAGTTTTATCCTTATATCCACCGGCTTGCTCTCTCAATCCTGGACGACTTGCATGATGCTGATGATGTGGCTCAGGAAACATTTATCTCAGCCCATCATTCACTGGCCGGCTTCCGCAACGAAGCCAGTCCGAAAACATGGTTAGCGGCCATTGCCATTAATGCCAGTCGTAGCAGACTTCGCAAGCGCAAAATTCAGCAGGTATTGGCAAGTATGTTACATTCCCTCCATCTGTTAAAAACCCCACTTTTCACACCAGAACAGACTGTAATCCAAAATGAGATCGATGGGACGATTTGGAAGGCAGTGGATAGGCTGGATGAAAAGCATCGCCTACCAGTCATCTTGCGTTATGTGCATGAGCTGACCGTGCCGGAGATAGCGCAACTCCTCCACCTCAGCCAGGGAACAGTGCACTCGCGCTTGCATTATGCCCGCAAAGAATTGCACGCCCTATTGGAGCAGCTTAATCCGCACGAGAAGGTGCCAGATGAACCCTTATAAAAAGACTACCCATCGTCAGGCTCGAACGCTGATCCATTCGGATATGGATGGCTCATTGGATGATGACCAGCGCATACAGCTCGGTCAGCATATCGAGAGTTGTGTCGAATGCCGTGCTTATGCTGAACAAATGGCTCAGCTGGAAAGTCATATACAACACTCCTTACAGGAACGCTGGCCAGAGTCTCATCCTAAAGAGGTTGAATTGGCATCTAAACTTGCGGATATCCTACCTCAAGTGAGGAAAAATCAGATGAAGATCAACCATGCCAATGCCCTGCGCAGTTTAGGTTGGGGAACCTTAGCTATTCTTCTGATTATCGGTTTAGCGTGGACAATCAAAAATCTTGCTCCCCTGCCAGCCGAATCTCCAGCCGGGCTCAGTTCTCCGGTAGCATCTACTCCAATCATCCAATTAACCAAAGAGCCATCCTCCACTCTCCAGGTGATACCCCAGGAAGTCGCCGTTCCCGAAGCCGGTGATTGGATCGCTTCCACCGACTTTGGAAAATTGATCATCTCGGTGGATGATCTTGGAACCCGGATCACGAAGATTGATTATCGCTTCTCTAACTGGACCTGCGGTTTCACGACCCAATCTTCAGAAATTGTGGATGCCTCCAGCTGGTTGGTGACCGATAACAAGTTTTCAGTCACATCGACTTTCGACAAGGATGGGCTGGTACACATGCTGCTATATGGAGCTTATGATTCAGCCAATCAGAAGCTCACTGGCACCTGGGAGGAAAGTGTTTCCGACACGATTTGTTCAGGCACGTGGGATGCCTCCAGGCAGACACAAACCGCGCTCGTCCTCCCTTCCGGACCAGTCAGCCAGTTCCCGGGAGTTGAGTTCAACTTTACCTCCGAGCTGCCTGCCTCCCCGCAGATGATGACTCTGTATCACCAGCGGCTCTCAGTGGCAGTCACCGCAGAGACTGCCCGCCAGGTTGCTACGGAGTGGGGCGTTGCCGGTGGAGTGTACGCTTCACCCAGTGAGGGTATGAACGACGTCATCTTTGACGTCATGGATGGTGCCCGCTCTATTCGCTTCCTGAACTTCCCCGACCAGTTTATCTACGCTGTGGGGTATGTCAGTCCTGACTATGGTAGCGCCTTGATGGAAATCGGTCCGCTCCCTTCCTTCGATGAACTGATTTCGATCGCCACTAAATTCCTGATGCCGTTGGGTATTCTCGATCTACCCTATCGTACCCAACCGCTAGAAACGGAAAGAGGCATGCTGGCTTTCATACCCCTCCTGGATGGCTATCCGGTTGTGCAGGAGATAGGTGTAGATCGCGGTAATATCGGCTGGATTGATGTCAAAGTGAACGCACCGGGTCAGGTGACCATGGTGGAATACAGCCACCACGATTTCCAGCCTGCTGGAAGCTATCCCATCCTGTCTGCCCAAGAAGCCTGGGATCGCTTTACCACTGATACCAGCCAGCAGCACTCACGTTATGCAATCTTGACACCCCAGGGGATCGACACGTATCAATCCTGGGTGCCAAAATATCAGCCGGGTGAGCAAGCAGATGTTTATGGTTGGGTCAATACCTATCATCCTGTAGATCAGAGCCAACCAGCTCTGGTAATGCTCAACAACCTGCCCATCATTGGGGATACGACCGGGATGAGCCCCGACAATCAATATGATTTTCGCTATGTGCACGCCTGGGGGCAGATCCAGGGCAGCCCTACAGATGGGATTGCCCTACACGTGGATGGCTGGGAAGTCTCTTCACTCAATGAAGAATACATCACGGGTACCTTAACCACCCAATCTGGAGAAATCCAGCTGATAGCAATCGACCGCACGCTGACCCTGATTAATCCTCCGTCTGATATCTCTGACGGTATCCAGGTGGGCATCCAGGGGGTTGTGGTGGATGGGAATCCTCCATTCCTCAACTGGAAGTTCATCGACACCGGGGAAATTCCCTTCTCCTACGGCGCATCGAGCTCGTGTGGCGGGAGTGGTGGCGGTGGTAATACATTATCCGATGCCAACTTTGGTGGTGGTACCTTCGCCCTGCTCAACCTGGACGGTCAGAATGAACCCACCACTCCCCAGGTTGACGAACCCTACCAGCCGGGTGAGGCGATCAATGGAATTTCAGGCAATGTATATGTTACCCAGCATATATACCTTGGCGGTAATACCTCTTTAGAGGTGATCTTCTCGCCGGATCCCTCCTCAGGATTGAACCCGGACTGGGGATACGCGTTGATTGGAGACGCTCTAACCGGGATTGCCCAGTACAATAACCTGCCCATTACCATCTCGGGCAAGGTCGACCGGGTGGAGAATCATAGCGTTTACATCGCTGTAGCCAGCTACGAGCCAGTCTATCCGGGGGAACAGGTCCAGGTCTGGTCGGGTACGGAGCAAATCCTTACCCTGGATGGCAAGGAAGTCGTCCTGTTCACTACCTCAGCCGGTGATAGTTATGTCCTCAAATCCTCCATAGATTTCCAGCCTGCCGATGCCAATATCATCGGGCGCCTGGGTGATCTGATCGAGATTGAAGGCTACATCATCCCCGACCAACAGCTGGGCGCGTATTTATTGCTAAAAGATACCGCTGGGTCTGCCCAACCCGACGGTGTTGCCGACAGCGCCCAGGTAAATATCTGGGATCACAGCCAGGACCCAGGCTCGAACCCCGGAGCCGTCCTGCAGGGTACGGTCACCATCGATACGATCGAACTGGCTTATGATGCCATCAACCTGGACCGCTGCCAACCTTCTGCCGCCGAGGATCCCAATCTGGCACCCTGGCTTTACGTCCAGCCGATGTGGGTGTTTAACGGTCAATTTGAGGATGGTCGCAGGGTGTATATCCAGGTACAGGCACTCCCCGACGAGTATCTTAAGTAATCAATTCATCGAATTTATTCCTCCCCTATCCCTCACTGGTTCATAGGAACGAACTATCTTAAGTTCCCAATTCAATCCATGAACACTGTAGGGGCGCGACCAGTCCGGTCTGCTTTTGACCGGAGGGGAGAAATTTAATGCCTGACACGGAAATCCTCCCCTGCGCCTTTACTGGTTTTATTTTTCATTACAGAATCCCCGCTGGTCTTGGGGGAAGGGCCGGTAATCCCTGGCAAGCGCAGCGGAACAAGCGGCTTCCAGTCGCGTGGTAATACGCTCTATGATTGTTTTGGTTCGTAATATTCCTTGACAATCACCATTTTTGAGGCAATATCCGAACTTTTATCCGAACCTAAGAATTGCCCCTTGACAATTAGAACATATGTGCTACAATACCACTGGGAATCGATTTTCTTTGATTATTAATCCCCCTCCTATACCCAAACGACCTTTACCAACCACTAGGATTTGTATCTCTTCGATTTTACCTTTTTTGATTAACTAATGCCCATCACTCTCATCCTCTCCATAATGAATCGATCCATACTGCCTTGTTTTCTTGATTTTCCTGATTGCCGGATATCGAGTAATCTTCTCGATATGATTACCTAATCACTTTGCTCCAATGAACTGAATGCATCAAGGGCGATTTTCAGTTTGTAAAGCCCGAAGTACCCGAGCGTTGTGTGCGAGTGGTATTGAATGCTTTTGAATTATTTTCAATTCAATTCCCGCACCTTCGAAATCATCCTCCCATAAAACTCTTCGCCTTGCTGCATGACCCACCCATACTCCGCCCGTTTCCTCACCAGCTGTAGATTAAGCTCTCTTGCTTGCCTTCTAAATTCAGGGTGTGAAATCACCGTCAATATTGCTTCAGCCAGCGCATTCGGATCACCTGGGTTAACTAGTAATCCATTTTCCCCCTGTGTGATCCACTCATGCAACGCCTCAATATCCCCTACGATGGGAAAACTGCCGCAGGCCATGGCCTCCAGCAAGGTGTTGGGAGTGCCATCATGCATGCTGATGGAAACTGTAATCTGCGACTGCCTGAACAGCTCAGCCATCTGTAGGCGCGATTGAGGTGGTAATAGCTCAACCTTTTCACCAATCTTCAGCTCATTACACCATTTCTCTACTTGAGCCACACCCTGCATGCCAATACAGATAAACCGAACGTTCGAAATTTTTCCGACCACTGAAGGAATTGAATGAAAAAAAGTGTCATTCCTAACATACGCTCGAATTCCGCGTGGGTTTATGATCACTATCGGATCTACACCCTCACCTACCCGGGCAGCTTTCTCCTCAGGCTGGATGTTAGATGGATAAAATGTATCCATCTGAATACCCCCTCCACCGGGTAGAATGATGGCTGGTTTTTTGGCACTAAACCCCAGCTCCACTGCCAGGCGCTGATCACGCTGGCAATCGGTATGTAGGCCGTTCGCGGCCTGCAAAGCCAGCCTGGTGTAGCGCGCCATGCTCGGCGTCGCCTTGGCATGCAGGGTGAAATCATTCCCCCACACCGAGATCAGTAATGGAGGTCTCCAGGTATAAGAATTTCTCTTATTGATGGCTTGCATAGCCGTGGAGGCAATCATTCCCTCGAACGGTATGCGCATGGCATGCACGATATCAGGTCGGATCCGTTCGATCATCTGTTGCAACTTTATAGATGACCCGCGCAAGGAAAATGGAGCCACAAATTGCCTGAACATGGTGCGAATCCGCACGGGTAGAATCCTGCGAATCCAGGTCACCCTTCCAGCATCCCTGCCATTTTCGCGGCTGTAGATAGCGCTCATTGCCACCGGGATGATCTCCAGTGATGATAAACCTTCTTTTGCCGGGCACGGAAAGGTGGAAGCAAGGTGTACCTCATGACCTTCCCGGATAAAATAGCTAATCCAGTTCAGAGCAATTGGCGATCGACCATCGGCGACGTAGAGTATTTTCATGCGCTATAGGGTACAACACTTCTGCCAGAAATGCAATACTTATGCGAAGCTAATGCAATGATACAGGCTTACTGCTTAACGCACTTGAGTGCTTGACATAAACCCTATAAATCCTTATTCTATTTACAGGTTGTTGATTAGTTGTTGCGCATCTTTATCAATCCTGTCTAGAGGAGAAAAACAATGAAATATCTTCCAGAAATCCAGGCATCCATCAATTCCCCCGATCAATTGGAGAATTTATACCAGGTTGCGAAACAGGCAAATAACGAAGCAGAATTTCGAACCGATCTCCAGGAAATGTACCTAAAGAGCCCTGATAATTTGCTCCTATCTGCCTGGCACTCACGCTTTGAGTTCCATCCATTACCAAAAGCGAAACGCACGACGAATTGGGGTCTGGCCCTCATTGTGGGTATCATCACCGGGCTGATCCTGTGGTCGGTCTCGAGCCCCGACTTCCTTTTTCGGCATCAGGCTCCATTTTTCGTGCTGTTTTGGGCGCCCATTGTTGCCATCCCGGCGATTATCTATCTTACAGTGATTTCAAAAAGAAATTATTTGTACGCTGGAATATCAACCATCGGCTTGATCCTTGCTTCGATATACGTCTTCCTGATAACTCCAGATCGTCAATATCCATATAGACCCGATTATATTATTCTTATGGTCTTCGTGCTTCCATTGCTGTGTTGGATTGCCCTGGGGATCGCAGTGATGAAATTCAAGTCTGCCACCACCAGCCGTTTCGCATTCTTGACCAAATCCATCGAAGTAATGATCACCGCAGGGGTATACCTGATCTTTGGGGTGGCCTTCGGCATGATCACGATGGGTATGTTTGCTGCCTTGAATGTAACTCCCCCGGAGATCATCATTCGATTAGCCGTGGCAGGTGGCTTTGGCTTGATCCCAATCATGGCGATTACAACCATGTATGACCCAATGGTTTTGCCTGAGGCTCAAGATTTTAGCCAGGGCTTAAGCAAATTCGTGTTTACCATGATGCGTTTATTGCTCCCATTAACACTGGTAGTCCTAGTGATCTACCTGTTTGTTATCCCGTTTAACTTTACCGCCCCGTTTAAAAATCGAGACATTCTCATCGTTTACAACGTGATGCAGTTTGCCATTATTGGGCTATTGATTGGGGCCACACCCATAAAACTGGATGATCTCTCCCCGAAAATGCAGACCTGGCTCCGCCGGGGGATTATCGCAGTATCCGTCCTGGCGATCATCATCAGCCTGTATGCATTATCAGCCGTTGTCTATCGGACAGCAATCGACAACCTTACTCTCAATCGAACTACGATCATTGGTTGGAATATCATCAACATTGCCATCCTGGGTGTGATGATTTATACTCAATTAAAGAATGGGATTGCCGGTTGGCATGATCGATTGCAAAATGTTTTCAGCAAAGCCACCACCGCTTACCTGATTTGGTCAATTTTCCTGGTCCTGGTATTGCCGCTGATTTTCAGATAGTATGATATATGTACTTTTAGTCGAAGATAATCCTCACCTGCGCCCCGCCCTTAAGGCGGGGCTTGAGGCTACCCAGGGTGTGTCTGTTGTTTTTAGCTGCCCATCTGGAGAAGAGGTGCTTGAATTTTGCCTCGAGGCACAGCAGGATCAGGCCAAATCGATAATATTGATGGACGTACAACTGGCAGGTATGATGAATGGCATCCAGGCAGCCGTTGCAATCCGGCGCGAATTTCCACGCTTCCCGGTCATTTTCTACTCCATCCAGGATGATGACGCTTATTATCGGGAATTTAATAATTCTGGCATCTTGAGCCACTTTGCCTATGTACGGAAATCAAATTACCTGCTTCCAGAAATGCTTATCCCCTTGATGAAATTAGTTATGAATGGCGGACAATTTATCGATCCCGAGATAGATGCCCGGGTTCGAGAAGTGCTGGATAAAGATACGCACAATCCTTTGGATTTGCTTGAACCCAATGAGCGTGAGGTAGCTAAGATGCTTGCTGACGGGATGACCAATGTACAGATAGCAAGCAAGATGGGCTTTAGAGATAAACGCACCATTAGCCGGATTAATGGGCAGATATATAGCGTTTGGGGGTTGAATCTCTCCACTACGGATGAAAAAATTGCCCGAACGCGTGCGGCCCTCATCTTACATGCTGGAAGATTGCTTACATGGGATGCAAATGGTGAAATCATCCAGGAAACCTAATGCATGATCGTCGGCAGCACCAAGCAAATTCTGTTGGCTTCATTATTGCCTGCTGAGTTGACCTGACCATGACCAGTGATTTTCTTCTCGGATGGGGGACACTCGCCCTTTCGATTATTAATGCGATCCTGCTATTATGGCTGGGGTTAACCGTTTTATTGAATTCTGAGCGCCGGTCACCAGGGATTTGGATTGCAGGTGCTGGCTTGTTAATGGGCAGCTTGTTTTTCCTCAGCCATACCGCAATCCTGGGTTTAGGATCGCTTCAGCCAGAAGCCAGGATGAATTTATGGTGGAGGACAGGCTGGATCCCCATCACGAGCATGCCTTTTGCCTGGTATCTCGTTATGTTGTGGTATTCCAGCTATTGGGATGACCCACAAAGCCCGATTCACCAACGCCACCAGATCCCAATTATCCTGGCGACCCTTTTAGCGGTCAGCACAATCGGCCTGGTATTCCTTTTTAATGCTTTGCCCACCTACAACCAACTCATCCAGCTTGACCTGGGCGGGGTATTATCCATTGGTGGGATTCCTGTTCTTATGATCGTTTATCCGCTCTATTTGTTGATGTGCATAGGCTTTTCGCTGGATGTCTTGCTCCATCCAGGCAATCCCATCCGATTAATGGGTCAGCTTGCCCGCCAGCGCGCACGTCCGTGGCTACTGGCTGCCACGATTTCCCTGTTAATGGTGAGCGTATTCGTGGGATTGATCATCATCTGGGGTATCTATTATGCAAATCATGTCATTAACCCAATTCAATTTACCCGCAGCATATCTATTTTTGATCTCGTAGTCGATCTATTCATCGCCATAACCATCTTATCCATCGGTCAGGCGATTGTTTCATATGAGATATTCACTGGAAAAGTACTTCCCCGCCAGGGTTTGAAACGCTATTGGAAATTAGCCATCTTCCTTTCCCTGATTTTTGGGCTTATTGTCTCCTGGATTTTAATTGATCAGCTTGAACCTATTTACTTGCTTTTATTGAGTATCTTATTAATCACGAGTATTTATGCCATCCTGGGTTGGCGAATGTTCGCCGAACAAGAACACTTTGTTAAATCACTGCATCCATTCATCACCAACCAGCATTTATACGATCAATTGCTTTTACCAAATTCCGACTCGATCAATTTTGATTTATCCAGGCCATTTTATGCCTTATGTAAGGATATTTTGGGAGTCAGGCAGGCATTCCTGATCCCCCTGGGGATTTTTGGACCACTGGTCGGGAACCCCATTTCTTATCCAGAGAAGATTGAGTCTGATGAATTCGATGAACTCATCTCAGAAGTCCGCCGAATCATAAGCACGAACCCCGGGTTTTCTCCACGGCTGCTCCCAGAATCGAGACTGCTTGGAAAACACTCCCTCGCGATACCCTTATGGAGTGAGCGTGGCTTGATTGGTGCAATAGCCCTGGGCGAAAAGAAAAATACCAGCCTCTTCACGCAGGAAGAGATTGAAATTGCCCGAACAGTAGGGGAACGCCTGATTGACAGCCAAGCCAGTAATGAACTGGCGCAGAAATTAATGGAGCTGCAACGACAACATCTATCTGAGACCCAGGTGCTCGATCAGCAAACCCGGCGCATACTGCATGATGACATCCTGCCGCGCTTGCAGTCAACGATGATTAGATTATCCACCGATGCAATGGATAAAGAGGTTGCAATTCAAGAAATGGGCGGGATCCACCACCAGCTGACGACAGTGATGCGGGAGCTGCCCACGCTCCATGAGCCTGAGCTGAAGCGACGCGGGTTGGTTGAGGCTTTGCAAGTGACGATAGAAAATGAGTATCAAACCAGTTTTAACTCACTGACCTGGCAGATCGATGAAAGCTCAATAGTTAATACAAAATCCATCCCGGTTTATGCTGCGGATGTCCTTTATCATGCCACCAGGGAAGCAGTGCGAAATGCTGCCCAACATGGACGGATCAGCGATACTGACCAGCTGCTAAATTTACACATCGACATCAGCTGGAAAAATGGATTGGTAATCAGGGTCCAGGATGATGGCGTAGGTTTTGAGTCGAGCTTAAAAAATGGAAAGGAATCCGGGCAAGGGTTGGCATTACACAGTGCCTTGATGGCAGTAGTGGGTGGATCGTTAGATATTAAGAGTGTTCCAGGTGAGGCTACCCATGTTATTTTAAGATATCCTGCATAATTCATCGATCAGCAAGCTCATCAAGTAATTATTTAGCCGGTAAATCCCAAAAATTTAATCAAAGGAATACTTATTTATTACTGAGCACATTCGCCACATCAATAAATACTTTCACCATTAGATCAACATTAATTTCGTCAGAGACTATGCGATAGGAAGCCTCTCCCATATTACGTAATCTATCAGGATCAGATAATGCAGTATGAAGAATGGCAGTCAACTGGGGCAGGTCATCTGGGGGAACCTGCCAGCCATTTTCCTCTCTCACCAGGTCATCCTGGGTACCATCACCACGAGCTACGACTACCGCAAGCCCGTGTGCCATCGCCTGTTGAATGGCTAGCCCACCTGTGCCCGGTAATACGAACAGGTCAGCACGCGTGAAATACGGCTCAAGCTCAGGCCCATGTTTTGCCCCCACAAATTCAGCCTCCGGATATACCCGCTGCGCCAGATTTTCAAGCTCATCCTTCGCCGGACCATCGCCAACGATGAAGAGCTGAGGTTGATGTTCAATCGGCAAAGCGGCACAAGCCTGCAGAAGCAAATCCACCCGTTTACGGTATTGTAACCGCCCGACGAATAGGATGATCGCTTTTCCTTCTATCGGAGATTGCCTTATCAATGGAGGGGCTGTCGGAGCTAAATCTACCGCATTGGGAGCTACAAAAATCTTATTTGGGGATATTCCAAGCCCACGGTACTGCTCGGCACCTTGCCGGCTATAAGCAACGATGGCGTCCAGGCTGTTCAGCAAACCAAGCCTCTCCCTTTGGCGAATGCCAGCCAGGGGTTCATTGATCTGCGGAGCACCAAGCCCCCAACCAATCAC
This sequence comes from uncultured Chloroflexia bacterium, assembly GCA_963725685.1. Taxonomy (GTDB): domain Bacteria; phylum Chloroflexota; class Anaerolineae; order Anaerolineales; family UBA4823; genus FEB-25. The sequence goes on along the minus strand of CAVRYZ010000005.1, from coordinate 706,108 downwards.
TTTGCGTCCCTTCTCATGCATCCAAAGGATGGCTTTTCGTGTCATCGGGTAGCGCGGATTGGCCTCCACGATAAGTACATCGGGCTGCCATGCTTCCAGCCAGGGAATCAAACCTCCCTGCCAGCAAACAAAGAATGGTGAACTTGGATTGCTAAGATAGCGGTTTTTTGCCTTGACATACTGGGCAACCTGGAGCTTCTCGATCGGGTCGATACCTTCATCGGATAGGGGCTCTCCTGCAAACACGCTTAATCCCCCATCGCACGCCCCGGCTAAGGTGTCTACAAATACCACCCTGTATGAGGGCAGCACCCGTTGTTGCAATCCTAAGCGTCCTGGATAGGTATTTCTGATCATAAACTCATTGCGTTCAGATAGCCCTCGACCATCTGGTCCAATCCAAAGGCTTGCTCGGCTCTTTTCCTGGCAGCCTTCCGGTAACTTGCCTGGTCATTCAAGATGATATTAACCGCTTTTACCAGACTTTCAGTATCAGGAGGATCCAATCTCCAAGGATCACCCCCGTATGGAACCACTTGCCCAGCCCCTCCGGTGATGATCTCAGGCAAGGCACCTGTATAAAAAGCTGCCACGGGGAGACCACACGCCAATGCTTCAATAACAGAGTTGGGGCAGGCTGGATTCAAGTCTGACGCATATAGCACATGGGCTGAACGATCAATCTCGGGGATTTTATGTCCTGGAACCTCACCGGTGAAAGTTATATCAATCCGGGTTTTGCTTTTCAATTCCTTTTGCAATCGTTCAGCAACCCGCCCAACGATCATGAGCTCGACTTTAAGTCGATTAACTTCAGCCAATCGCTCACCAACATGGATGGCTATTTCCAATCCCATTTCATAGCCACTGCCAAATGTGCCTTCCACCAACAATAAACGAACCCGGTCGACGGGCATGCTGCTGGATCCATCTGGGGTATACCGTTCCAAATCCACTCCATTGTGCACTACTTTCCAAGGAATACGGCTTTTCCCATAAATACGCTCCCACCATTGTTGAGAAAACTCGCTTTGATAGATGATCTGGTCTGCAAGCCGTGACCGGATTACCGATAAGATAAAATTTCCATATTCAGCTCGTAGGTAATGTCGCCATCCGGTCTTCTTTTTACGATGGATCCAGTTCATTCCATCCAGGCGTTGTGCCACTGGCATACCACGCCGTTTGGCACGCCATAAGCGGGCTAAATCGCGTGTGCCCCCGATAACCAAAATAGCAGCGTATGGCGTATCGTCCAAATCATATACCACGCCAATTCCCCGTTCAGCCAACCCAATGACCAGTTTCTCACGAAAAGAGACCATACCCCCCAGGCCGCTGACATTGGGAATCAAGCAAAGTCTGCTTTTTCGGCTAGGCGTCACCATTCCGCATCCCCACACATTTGGCCGGCATTCCAGCCCAAATTTCGTTATCCCCGGTGGACTCAAGCAATACCGCGTTGGCACCCACCACACTGCCCCGCCCAACCCGCAAGACACCCCGTTTGCACAGGATCTTCGCGCCAGGGCAAAGGATGGCATCATCTTCGATGACAATGCCTTCGAATTTCGACTGTTCAATCGAACGGTAAATATCTGCCCTGCCCAAGGTCACTCCAGGATAGATCTTCACCCGCTTGCCAATGATTGTATTGGGATGGATCACCACTCCAAACCCACCATGCGCCAGCTCGAGGTTTTCTCCCACTGTGACCGGGCGAGGTATTTCGACACCTAAAAGTTTTAAAGTGAAATAAGCAATCCCACCGAAAAGAGGGTTTCTGCGCGCATAAACTAATCGAGAATATATATCACGTCGCATAAAAATCAATTTTTGAGATCCAGCGCTACCCTGTGGATTGGTTTACGAAGCAAATTTTATTGATCCTTCTTTCCAACTCCCAACCGGACGAATTTAAAGCCTGCCGTGCTCCAGGATTGTTCTTCCCAACCTTTGACAGTATCTATTACCACCCGGGCAGGAGTTATTTGGTGTATTCTAAGTGGATCCAACTCTTTTAGCTCACTATGGCCTACGAGTAGGGCGAGTAAATCTGCGTCTCGAACAGCTGCTTCGACACTGGCAGCTGATTTCACACCAGGAATAATTACATCGGGTTTATAAGGTTCGTAACCAGTAACTATTGCACCCGCATCAGCCAGTAATTTAGCCACTTCAATGGCCGGGCTTTCCCGTAGATCATCCACATCAGCCTTAAATGCCAACCCGAGGGCAGTTATGCGTTTTCCATTCAGGTCATTGCCAAGTTCCCGCTTTATAAGATCGACCACAAAATGTGGCTGACGGTTGTTCACCTGTCTGGCAGCGTTGATAAGACTGCTTATATCTGGTGCCGCTTCAACCAGGAACCATGGATCAACACTGATGCAGTGCCCTCCAACTCCAGGACCCGGATTCAAGATTTTCACCCTTGGATGGCGGTTGGCAATGCTGATCGCCTCCCAAATATCCACCCCGAAGCGTTCTGCCAGCCTTGAGAATTCAATTGCAATGGCGATGTTTATATCGCGGTAGGTATTTTCCATTAATTTGACCATCTCGGCAGTGGTAGCATCGGTGAGTACAATTTCACCCTTGACGAAATGGGCATATAAATCCCTGCCTGCTTCGGATGATATATGGTTGATTCCTCCAATCACGCGCGCATTCTCGATCAGCTCCTGGATGATTTTCCCCGGAAGGACCCTTTCAGGAGAGTATGCCAGAAGGAAATCTGATCCAGCCTTTAAACCAGACCGTTCCAAGATGGGTCGCACTAAATCCATTGTCGTGCGGGGAGGGGAGGTGGATTCGAGTACCACCAGGTTTCCCGTATGCAGGTGAGGCAGGATCGATTCAGTAGCTGAGATAACAGCCCGCATATCTGCTAACCGATATGATTGACCCTGAAATGTTCCATTTTTATCATCAAAAAAGGGTGTAGGGACTTCAATAATGAATGCATCTGCATCTTCGGGAGTAGCACGGAATGTTAATCGACCTGACCCAACAGCTTCATGAAACAGCGCGCGCAGGCCTGGCTCACTGATGTGTACGGCGCTATTGCGGAGGGTTGAAATCACCTGGGGATTAATATCCACGCCCACCACCTGTAAACCATGCGTTGCAAATGTGCTGGCGGTCGGTAAGCCTATGTATCCCAGGCCAATCACACAAACTTTAGTAAATTCCATCGTTGCTCCAGATGCGGATTTTAGTCATTTTGATCGCATAATGCTCAATTTTATAGACGAAAGGTAGGTAATTATCCCACAATACTTCAACGCATGTCAATCAGGCCTGCAGACCGGCGACATCAATCAGGTCAGAAAGGTACTTGACATCGAACGAATGTTCTGGTATTATATATTCATAGAACAACTGTACTGATTAATATTTTTGGAGGTGAACAATGACACCCAGACGTAGAAGCTCAACATTAACCGACCCGCAAATTAAAGTACTTAAGGTCATTGAAGAATATCAAAATACCAATGGATTCCCCCCATCCATTCGTGATATCCAGGATATGGGGAAATTTTCCTCTACATCCGTGGTTAATTACTATTTGGATCAATTGGAAACCATGGGGCATCTCAAACGCTCAGGGCGGGTTTCACGAGGCATCCGACTGGTACACCCATTTTCTGACCTTGCACAGGCAGCCAATCGAACGGTGCAAAATGTGCGTGAATCGGTACAACAGGTATTACGCATTCCGGTGATGGGGCGTATCTTCGCCAGCGAGCCCGTCCCGGTTCCCTCTTCCGACTTTGCTTACCTGGATGCAGAATCTGTGGTCAGTGTTGCCCGCAGTATGCTGCCTGCGCGTGAGAAAGTCGAAGAACTATTTGCATTGGAAGTCAATGGTGACTCCATGATTGATGCCATGGTCAATGACGGGGATATCGTCATTATGAAACCAGCCAAGGACGTCCACAATGGAGACCTGGTTGCGATCTGGTTGCGTGATAAGGATGAAACCACACTCAAATATTTCTTCCTGGAAGACGGCAAGGTGCGATTGCAACCAGCTAATCCAACCATGAAACCAATCATCATAGATGATCCCGCGACGGTTGATATCCAGGGGAAAATCGTGATGATCATTCGACCATGTGAGATGTCGCTGATATAAAGTCCGATTACATCTGAAGCATATTGCTGAAACCCATACCTGGGTTTCAGCAATTTTTTTTATTCCCAGGTTCGATAAGCTGATTTTTATCACCCGTTATCGTCGATAAGTCGGCCGTCGGATTAGGGTTACCACACAACATCTGGTAGAATTCTCTTTATGCTCAAGACATGGAAAAATTCATCGATTCCAATATCGAAACGCATCCTGGATATATCCCTGACGATACTTGCAATCTTGATATCATCGCCATTATTCCTCATCGTAGCCACCCTTGTTGCCATAAACTTTGGTACTCCGATCATTTTTCGCCAACAGCGCCCAGGGTACAAAGGCAAACCATTTTGGGTATACAAATTCCGCACAATGACCAATACTCTTGACTCTCAAGACAATTTGCTTCCTGATAGTCAACGAATTACTCGTCTGGGTAAATTTTTACGCTCCTACAGCCTGGATGAACTGCCAGAGTTATTCAACATCCTGCGGGGTGAGATGAGCCTGGTAGGTCCCCGCCCATTACTCATGCAGTATCTGGAGCGTTATTCCCCAGAGCAGGCACGCAGGCACGACGTCTTACCAGGGATGACGGGCTGGGCCCAAATAAACGGCCGAAATGCACTCACCTGGAAAGATAAATTTATACTGGACGTATGGTATGTAGATCACTGGTCATTTTGGCTGGATATAAAAATCATTTTACTCACCAGTGGTAAAGTTCTCCGGCGAGAGGGAATTAATCAACCCGGTCAGGTGACAGCTGAGGAGTTCATTGGGAATCATGACTCCTAACATCGGAGAGATCGCGGCACTTCTGACTGCTGTATGCTTTTCGATCTCATCGATATTTTTCACCTTCGCGGGCAGGAAATTTGGTCCGCTGATATCCAATCGTCTCAGGTTAATCGTTGCCGTATTGTTGCTTGGCAGCATCCATTGGATCGTCTTTGGCTCACCTTTGCCTATCAATGCAGACATTACGCGTTGGTTTTGGCTAGGAATTTCCGGTATCGTGGGCCTGGCTATCGGAGATTTATTTCTTTTCCAGGCGTATGTAACAATAGGACCAAGGCTTGGTCTATTATTTCTGAGTTTAGCTCCTGCCCTGGCATCTGTCCTTGCATGGGTGATCCTAGGTGAAACGCTCAGCGTAGGAAACATCTTGGGTATTGGATTAACCCTGGCTGGTATTACCTGGGTTGTTTTAGAAAGTAACACTTCAGTGAAATCGAATTTGCCGGCTAAGGACGAGCCATACTATAAATTAAGCTGGAAAGGCATCACAGCGGGTTTACTCTCAGCTGCAGGCCAGGCGTTTGGAGTCGTTTTGGCAAAACTGGGATTAAAGGATAATTTTCCTGTTCTGTCCGCGAACGTAATCCGCATGAGCGTGGCTTTCGTGGCACTTTGGTTGGTAACGATCCTCCAAAGGCAAGTGTTATCAACGGTGAAATCAGCAAATCATCACCGATCAGGAATTCTATATATCCTGGGAGGGGCAATATTTGGCCCGCTGATCGGAGTCTCACTATCCTTGTTCGCGATCCAGAATACCAATATCGGTATCGCCAGTACACTCATTGCTCTACCCCCGATATTTTTACTTCCAATTGGATATTTTATTTTTAAGGAACGGCTATCCTGGAGAGCGATTGCGGGAACACTGATCGCAGTAGCCGGAGTCGGATTACTTTTCAGGTTATAGACATATAATTAACCAAGCATGGAAACCAATCACACCTTGTACCGCTCGCTTTATCGAATTCGCAGATTTGAGGATACCGTCCTGGATAATTTCCCCAAAGGTGTATTCTTTGGCACCACTCACACCTACCTGGGGCAGGAAGCAAACGCGGTCGGAGTGCTTGCCAGCATCCAGGAGAATGATATCGTATTTAGCAACCATCGCTGTCATGGGCACTACCTAGCCTATGGTGGGGATGCGCATGCACTTTTCGCAGAATTAATGGGACGTGTCACAGGTGTGTGTGGAGGCCGAGGCGGCTCGCAGCACCTCCATTGGCGCAATTTTTATTCAAATGGAGTACAAGGTGGGATTATCCCAATAGCCACAGGAATGGCTTTGGCAGAAAAGCAAAAAAAATCTGGATGTGCCACAGTTGCCTTCCTGGGAGACGGCACCTTAGGCGAAGGAGTCATTTATGAGGCATTTAATATGGCTTCATTGTGGAAGGTGCCCATTCTTTATGTACTCGAAAATAACCATATCGCCCAAACGACTGCTATAGATTTGGCCGTAGCTGGAAAGATTGCCACCCGGTTTGATGCTTTCGGAATTCCACCGACACAGCTCAGCAGCTCAGACGTGCAGGATATCTTACCTGTTGCGCATGACCTGCTCTCCCGGGTGCGCTTGGAACAATTACCTTTTGCTCTGATACTGGACACCTATCGTTTTGGCCCGCATTCAAAAGGCGATGATACGCGCAGCCCAGAATTCTTGAATAAAATGCGCCTGGAGCATGATCCGATCCAAATCCATGCTCATCGGTTGAATCTGGCCGATAAAACCACTATCGAGGCTGAGGTTGACGATGAAATCAAGAACGCATTTGAGAAGGCATCCACAGATCCATTCCCGAAGTGAATCAATCATTGCCACCTGTTTTGCGTCTTGCGGGTTGAGAATTGGTAGCAAATATCAAATTTACAGACGTTCCATGAATTTCTTGTTTTCGGTCACAATAAAAACATAGACTGGATAAAGGTACGATCCGGCTTAGGAGGAATATTATGAGACGTTGGAATGGATGGGGAGATGAGGCAATTACCTATCTTGTATCATCTTCCGTAATCTCCTTCCTGGAGCAACTAGTGGGTAAAGGTTCGCAGCCGAATGACATAAGCCAGAAGGAAATGCTTGCTCATATCCCTAAATCGCGCCTTCCAAAACATCCCCTGGTGTCCACCGATCCTCTTACCCGTCTGCGGCATGCGCGTGGTCAAAGCTTCCCGAACTGGATCGATCTACGAAGTGGTTTGTTAAATACTTTTCCCGATGGGGTCGCTTCACCAATGTCAAATGATGAGGTGGTTAATTTAATCCAATATGCCCGTCATTCTGACATCCACGTGATTCCTTACGGGGGCGGCACAAGCGTAGGCGGTCATATCGATCCTATCAAAGGTAAAACCCCGGTACTAACCATCGACATGAGCCGGATGAACCGCCTGATTGAGCTCGATTCCCAAAGCCGATTAGCTACCTTTGAAGCTGGTGTAAGCGGGCCTGACCTGGAAGCCCGATTACGCGCCCAAGGTTTTACACTCGGCCATTTTCCACAATCATTTGAGTATTCCACCTTGGGCGGTTGGATATCGACCAGGTCTAGCGGCCAGCAATCCTTGCGCTACGGCCGAATAGAAAAATTGTTTGCAGGCGGAAGAATGGAAACACCCCTGGGTGAATTGATATTACCCCCATTCCCTGCATCTGCGGCGGGACCTGATCTACGGGAAATGGTATTAGGATCAGAAGGCCGGCTTGGTGTACTCACTGAAGCCTGCGTCCGCATCAGCCCAATCCCGGAACGTGAGGATTTCCACGCGGTATTTTTTCCGGATTTTCAGCACGGGATTGAAGCGATCAAACAGATACTTTCGGCTGGATTGTCCTTGGGTATGCTCCGCTTGAGCACCGCCAATGAGACTGCCACCACGCTCGCCATGGCCGGGCACAAGAGACTAATTGGTGCATTGGAGAGACTGCTCACTATCCGTGGCCTTGGTGAAGAGAAGTGTATGCTCCTGATCGGATTTAATGGTAAATCAAATATGGTACACATCACCCGAGATGAAACCCTGGATATCACATCCAAATTGGGCGGTGTGCATATCGGCAAGACATTTGGCGAGCAATGGCATAAAAACCGATTCCGCACACCTTATTTACGAAACACACTTTGGGAAATGGGGTATGGAGTTGAAACTCTGGAGACTGCAATCGATTGGCAGAATGTTCCTCAAATGGTTGACCAGATTGAAGTCGCCATTCATAATTCCATGGCGGAATTTGGTGAAAAAGTCCACATTTTTACGCATTTATCACATGTTTATCCTTACGGTTCTTCGGTTTACACCACTTTCATTTTCAGATTAGCTGCAGAACCTGAACAAAGTCTTGACCATTGGCGGGCAATGAAATCTGCTGCCTGCCAGGCGATCATCACCCTTGGCGGAACGATCAGCCACCATCACGGCATTGGCATGGACCTTATGCCATATCTTGAAGCAGAAAAAGGGAAATTAGGAATGGGTGTCATATCCGCGCTGTGCCGTCAGCTGGATCCGAAGGGCATGATGAATCCTGGTAAGTTAATCGAATAGAAGGAAGTGCGGATCGTATCAAAATTGAGTTTTTGGAGTGTTGCTCATGTGGGAGAATGAATGGCGCGATAAAGTCTGGCAAACGATTGATAGCCCTTGGGATATCATCATTATTGGAGGCGGAATCACAGGCGCTGGGATCCTCCGTGAAGCCACGCGCCTTGGGTTACATGCATTGCTGGTTGAACAACGAGATTTCGCCTGGGGAACCTCGAGCCGCTCTTCGAAGCTGGTACATGGCGGATTCCGGTATCTCAAACAGGGTAAAATCATGCTCACCCGCGATTCCGTACATGAAAGGGAACTACTGCTCCATGAAGGCCCTGGTTTGATTGACCCACTAGGGTTTCTCCTTACTGTTTACAAAGGCGACTTTCCTGGCAGGTGGACATTTGAAATGGGTCTCACCGTATATGATCTGCTGGCTTTACGTTGGGATCACTCCTATTATTCACCCCAAGATTTCCGAATGTTGGCACCACATATCAATCAAGACGACTTGCAAGGTGGTTTTCGATTTGGTGACGCCCAAACCGATGATGCCCGGCTGACTTTGCGAGTCATTCGGGAAGCAGTTGCTGATGGAGCAACTGCGATCAATTACGTCAAAGCAGAAAAGTTGATCATTGAACAGGGTGATGTAAAAGGGGTGGTTTTAATCGATACACTACTTGGGACCGAAGTGAAAGCTTATGCACGTGCCTTGATCAATGCTACAGGCGTTTGGGCGGATGGATTGAGAGGACAGGCAGGCGAGATCGCGCGTGTACGACCATTGCGAGGTAGCCATCTTATATTTCCAAACTGGCGCTTACCCGTCGCTCAAGCCGTAAGTTTTTTACATCCATTTGATCATCGCCCGGTGTTCATCTTCCCCTGGGAAAAAGTGACCCTGGTGGGGACTACGGACGTTGATCATGTCGAATCACTAGAAAAAGAACCAATGATCAGCCCAAACGAGGTGGCATATTTGATGGCAGCCGTGGAGCATCAATTTCCATCCCTGGGGATTACCCTTGAAGATATCGTCTCCACTTATGCGGGTATCAGGCCGGTGATTGGCAGTAATAAGCACGACCCATCAGACGAATCACGAGGCCATGCCATCTGGGAAGAGAACGGATTATATACCGTGACAGGTGGCAAACTAACAACTTTCCGCCTGATCGCATTGGATGTGCTTAAGACCATCCGACATCGCCTGCCTGAAATGCCGGAACCAGAGCATGACATGCCAGTGCTTAATCAAATTGACCAGCGATTACCTGGTTGTAATGATCTGCGGGATGCCTGTCGTAAGAGATTGCTGGGGCGTTATGGCTCAGAAGCCCTTGCGGTAGTCAATTCTACTCAAGCGGGTGAAATGGATACCATCCCTGGGACGGATTACCTGTGGGTAGAACTTCGTTGGGCGGCACGCGCTGAAGGGATCTGTCACCTGGAAGACCTGCTGCTACGTCGTACGCGACTCGGGCTCATTCTCCCCGATGGTGGAGAATTCATTCTTCCAGTGGTCAAACAAATCTGTTCGGTAGAATTAAACTGGGATGACAGCCGGTGGCAACAGGAATTGAGTGACTATCATGCTTTGATCGCCTGCTGCTACAGCTTACCAGCACTTGATACTATTCCAGATTGGAGAACAATGCTCTCCGATGTGAGAATTAAACGGAAATTACAGGCGATAGACGTTAGACATAAATTGCTCCGTAATACTAGCGTCCTTGCAGGCGTAGCCCTCCTGTGTGCTGCCATGATAGCGCTCATCTTACGGCAGAAAAATCGAGCCAAGCAAGTACAAAGGGTCAACAGGTAAGCTGCGAGAAAAAATACGCTAAAAATGATTGAGTCGTAGACCGATTGGCAATATGCATAACAGAAAATCCCTACGCGCAGTACATTCGTAGGGATTTACAATCATCAATGGAGTTTTATTTGGGGGAGCGGGTTTTCAAAGTCCGTGAATAGATGGTCTCAAGTTCCTGATTAGTCTCAGAGCTTTTACGTCTCTTTTTCTTCTCAGAAAGTACAGCCACATTATCGACTCCTTTGCGTTCCATTGCTTCACGCAAAGCGACTTCCATAGCAGTAGGAACAGGCACATCCTTCGCCTCTTCTGAGGGTTCTTTCTCTTTCTCCTGTTCACGTGCATGCTGTTCCCGTTTATCAATTTTTTCAATCACAGCTTTAACGGGCTCTTCGGGCCTTTCCTGGAGGGCTTTCATGCTTAGCTTAATTTGCTTCTTTTGCTTGATCACGTCCAACACTTTGACTTCTACGTCATCCCCCTCCTTAACCATGTCGCCCGGGGTGCGAATAAAGTCATGCGTCATTTCACTAACATGAACCAATCCTGGTCTCTCGGCACCGATATCCACAAAAACACCAAATTTCTCGAGTCGGACGACTTTACCAGTAATGACCATATCCTTTTTTATCTCTCCCCATTCCAATCCCAATGGTTTGAGCATGGTCAACTCAATGCGACCTTTTTTAGGGGATACTCTGCGCACCCAAACGTCTACTTCATCGCCTTCGTGGATCACATCCTCAACCCGTTTTACGGGTAATTTCTGCAGCTGAGAAATATGCACCATGCCTGGTGTGTCTATACCAATATCCACCAATGCCCCTGCCAGAGTGGTTTTAACTACCTTGCCTCTGAAGTACATTTTATTTTTTATGTCTTTAATATTGCCTGGAGCACCTGTATCAGTAGAAGTATTGGTATCCATAGCCATCTCTCCAATTTTTCGAATTTCACGCAAACTTGAATTATACCAAGCGCATGATAAAAAGTCAAAAATATATGTGAGAGAGTGTTGAAAAACAACTCCAATATTGACCCTTTTAGGAAAATGTGATTCAATCGGAGCATCTCAATCCCAACACTGAGAGGCAGCGATGGAAAAACAACGCTTTGTCGAAACCGGCGACCATTCCTTCTATGGTGAGTATGTCTATGACCAGATCATACCAACGGATCATTTTCTACGCAAGCTGCGTGCACTTATCGACTGGGAGCGCTTCACGCGCAAGCTGATCCGCTTGTACAAGGGAGAAGGGATGGTTGGTCGCCCACCCTTTGACCCGGCGTTAGTGCTCAAGATGGAACTGGTAGCCTATCTGTACAACCTTTCGGAACGCCAGGTGGAAGTCTATATCGATGAGAACTTGCCCGCCAAGTATTTTGTCGGCCTGGCGGTTGATCAGAAAGCACCGGACCATTCCACACTGACGGTCTTTCGCGAGCGACTGCTCAAGCGCGGCAAGTTGAAGGTCTTCGAAGACATGCTGGAAGAGATTGTCCAAATCGCCCTGCAAGGGGGGGTTCGATTTGGTTCCATTCAGATCGTGGATAGCGTTCATAGTGTGGCGAACGTGAACACTGCCAAAGATAAGAAACGGCAGAACAAAGGCAAAGGGCCGCATGACCCAGATGCCCGTTGGGGTGTTAAACACAAACGCAAGGTCAAGAACGAAGCAGGTAAGGAAATCGAACAAACCGAATACTTCTTCGGCTACAAAGCTCATGTCAGCTTGAATGCGCACTCAGGTTTCATCACCAGTCTGGAAGTTACTTCTGGGGAAGCCTGGGATGGGCACTATTTCTGCTCACTGGTTGATCATGACCTCACACAGCGGTTGCCGGTGAAGATTTATACGGCCGATAAAGGCTATGACGATGGCGGTAACCATTTCTATCTGGAACATCGTAAGCTGAAGTCAGCCATTCGCCTGAAGGATAACCGCATCGAAAAGAAAGATGACAACAAAGAAGTCTGGATAGCCCTGCGTAATACGCCCCATTATCAGCAGGGGTTGAAGGAACGCTACAAAATCGAGCGCAAATTTGGAGAAGGAAAACAGGGGCATAGCCTGGGGCGCTGCCGGTATATCGGCAGGGCGAAGTTTGCCGTGCAAGCCTTTTTCATCGCCATGGCACTCAATCTCAAACGGATGGTCAGAGTCTTGGCACATGTTGGCTTCAAGACCCGCTACGCACCTGCCGCCTAGCCCAGGGTGAATTGTCTCTCCAGACAGAAAGGAGCTCTAATGTTCCAATCAAAAGATCATTTTCGGAGCGTTGAAACCATCACCTGAGGCTGTTCTTCGGTAAAATGCCTGCCTATGAGCAGGGATTGTCAAGATTTTCTACCTATTTCAACACCCTCTATGTATATTGATGCAATAAACGAGGTTTCTAGCTTATTATCAGGCTAGAAACCCCGTGACATTCTTTATCCGTAGAGGAAGAATTGATTACGCCGGTCGTAGTGACGGCGTTCCTCCGCTTTTTGGAACCGGTGGAGGAAATAGCGCTTCGAATTCCTCCCGTGATAACGTTTCAACCTCAAGCAACTTATGGGCAATTGTATCCAACTTTTCACGATACTCTACCAGGATCTTCTTGGCTTTTTCATAAGCATCATTGACCAGGGATCGTACTTCCTTATCAATTTGCTCAGCAACCGCTTCCGAATAATCCCGCTGCTCCGAAATTTCACGTCCCAGGAAGATGAGCTCTTCCTTTTGACCGTATACCATTGGACCAAGGTCACTGCTCATACCCAGCCTGGTGACCATTGCGCGAGCCATCTTGGTGACACGCTCTAAATCGTTTGAGGCACCTGAAGTGACGTCACTGAAAACAATTTCTTCAGCTGCACGGCCACCCATTAAGCCTGCCATCTCAGCGAGGAGTTTATTGCGGCCCATTAATGTGCGGTCTTCCTCTGGTAGAGCCAGGGTATACCCACCCGCCATACCTCTGGCTGTGATGGATACCTTATGCACCGGGTCTGCTTCAGCAACTGCATTCATTACCACAGCATGGCCTGCCTCGTGATAAGCTACAATTCGCTTTTCATCCTCACTGATCAAACGGCTCTTACGCTCAGGACCTGCAATAACGCGCTCGATGGCTTCCTCTAAATCCTCTTGTTCAATGGATTTCTTGTTCCGTCTGGCAGCCAATATGGCTCCTTCATTAACAAGGTTCTCAAGGTCTGCACCTACGAAACCAGGGGTCGAGCGGGCTAACACACCTAAATCTGCATTTGGAGCCAGGGGTTTCCCTTTAACATGAACTTTTAAGATCGCTTCCCGACCACGCATGTCTGGACGGTCGAGCACAACCCGTCGGTCAAATCGTCCCGGACGCAGCAAAGCCGGGTCCAGAATATCCGGACGGTTGGTTGCAGCCATAATAATAACATTTGTATCAGTATCAAACCCATCCATCTCAACCAGCATCTGGTTTAAAGTCTGTTCACGTTCATCATGACTCCCACCCAGTCCGGCACCGCGCTGTCTGCCAACAGCGTCGATTTCATCAACAAAGACGATGCACGGTGAATGTCGTTTTGCCTGATCAAAAAGATCACGCACTCTACTAGCACCCACACCGACGAACATTTCCACGAACTCGGAACCCGAAATTGAGAAGAATGGTACACCCGCTTCGCCTGAAACTGCTTTAGCCAGTAAGGTCTTGCCTGTACCAGGAGGGCCTACCAACAGGACCCCTTTGGGGATGCGCGCGCCCAGGATGATGAATTTCTCGGGCTCGCGTAAAAACTCGACCACTTCCTGCAGCTCCTCTTTGGCTTCCTCAACACCTGCAACATCATTAAAGGTCACCGATGGCTGGTCTCCCGTAAACATCCGGGCACGTGATTTACCAAACGACATGGCTGCGTTATTACTGCCCTGAGCCTGGCGGAAAACGAACCAGAAAACACCCCCAAGGATAATGAACGGAAGGATGTATCCTAATGATGAGGCAATCCCAATCCATGGACTGGGCGGCTTAAACTCGATATTTATACTGCTGGGAGATAACTGCTCAGTAGTTACCCCAAAATCCTTGAGCTGTTGCACGAGGGTTCTACCAGGTTCTTGATGTGCCAAGCGCTCGATTGCCTGAGTACCTGTTCCATAAATAACGGTCAGCTTGTCTGTCTCTTCGATGATGCGCGTTATCTTACCCGCTTGAACATCTGCAGCCACCTGGTTTATTGATAGCGCTTCCTGAGCTGAGGAGTTCTGATTAAAGCTAAAAAACAGCAGGATGATGATAGCAGCGAAAAGTAATACATAAATAATCGTCGAACGACTACGATTCGGATTCACTTAAACCTCCAAAATATGCTAAAAACCAACAAGCCAACTGACCTAATAGCCATATCGACTTAAGGTTCAGAGTGATTATACCAATCTCTTGTCTTGACAGGTAGTACTATGATAATCTAAATCTAATTTTCTAACGTCCCTCTAACAATCAGGGATCATTTTACCATCAACTTCACGCCAACTGTAACTACGTATCCAACCCCCCTTTTCACCCCTTCCCAAACAAAAATTGGCAAGGGGTGAAAGAGGTCGGAAATTATATTCAAATATTCGCAGGTGATTCTGACAATATGGATAGTGAGTAATTACCGCCAGCTTTTGAGACAGATGTGGGGTAATTCAGCTCGCAAACCATCTTGGATGGTTATATTTTCCGTCCCCAGATCCAGCCTTCGACGCGACGCACCATCTTTAGCAGCTGCGAACGAACAGCCACCCATAGGCGATAAGATGTGGGATAAATATGCCGGTGCGGTAGGAGTGGACCAGTCCATCGAACCAGGGATGCTCCCCATGTGAGCCCCGCGCCAAAGCCAACAAAGACCGTGTTATCTCCACTTTGCAACCGTCCCTGCTGGATTGCCTCACAGGTAGCGATAGGTATGGAAGCAGTCGAGGTATTACCATAACGCTCAATATTGATAAAGCAATGTTCTAGGGGAATTTCAAGCCCGCGCATTGCGGCTTCAATGATGCGAAGATTTGCCTGGTGAGGAATCACCAGTTGTATATCATCAATTTTAAGCTGGGCTGCTGAAATAGCTTCGCGGGTAGCCTGTACGATAACTCGAGTGGCAAAACGGAATACTTCCCGTCCGTTCATATGGATTGTATGCTGCTTATTTAGTATTGTGTCTGCGCTGGCAGGCATATAGCTACCTCCTGCGGGCACAGAAAGCAAATCGCCGCCAGAGCCGTCCGAGCGCATGACTGCTGTTAGCAATCCTCCTGGTTCTTCACCCGCCTGTAGCACAAATGCACCTGCACCGTCTCCGAAAAGGATACACGTATTACGGTCCTCCCAATCAACAAAACGGGAGAGCGTCTCTGCCCCAATCACGACTGCATTTTGGATCGATCCACTTCGGATTGCCTGTGTGGCCATATTTAAGGCAAAAATAAATCCTGAGCAAGCGGCTGATAAATCAAATGCACCCGCTTTTGATGCTCCAATCCGATCTTGAACCAGACAGGCTGTAGCCGGGAATAAGTGCTCTGGGGAGGAGGTCGAAACTATGATCAGATCAATATCAGCAGGGTTAAGGTTCGCAACCCTGAGTGCATTCAATGCGGCATCTTTCGCCAATGAAGCGGTCGATTCTTCATCATTTGCGATGTGGCGTTGACGAATACCAGTTCGAGATTGGATCCATTCATCATCCGTATCAATCATTTTCTCCAGGTCAGCATTGGTCAGCACCTTGGAGGGAACTGCCATCCCCCATCCAGTGATGTGGGCATAAGGACTCATCATCAAGCCTCGCTATACCGGCTCAGTACGATGCTGGCATTATGGCCGCCAAATCCGAATGAATTTGACATAATATTTTGTACCCTTGCCGGTCTTGGCCGATTGGGAACGTAATCAAGATCACAATCCGGATCAGGTACTTCATAGTTTATCGTCGGGGGCAAAATCTCCTCCAATAAAACTTTGACGCAAATCAACGCTTCCAATGCACCTGCCGCTCCCAGGAGATGCCCGGTCATGGATTTTGTTGATGAGACCGGGACACTATAGGCATGGTTTCCAAAAACAGTTTTTATAGCTGCGGTTTCGCTTTTATCATTAAGCTGGGTGCTGGTTCCATGAGCATTAATATAGCCAATATCCTTCACGGATAGACCAGCATTATCCAAAGCCCTTTGCATACATAAGGCAGCCCCCGCTCCGTTTTCTGATGGAGCCGAGATGTGATAGGCATCATTTGAGGTGCCATATCCGCGTATTTCACCCAAAATCTGGGCATTACGCGCCTTGGCATGGTCCAAAGATTCTATGATCAGAATCGCCCCACCTTCTCCCATTACAAAACCATTCCTTCCCTTATCGAAGGGGCGAGAAGCGCGCTCGGGCTCACTATTTCGGGTGGATAATGCATTCATTACCCCCAGCCCTGCCATTGCGATGGGCGTAATAACTGCTTCACTTCCACCAGTAATAATGACGTCTGCATCACCACGACGGATGACTTCTGCTGCTTCACCAATCGCATTGGTGCCACTGGCACAGGCAGAAACGACAGCCATATTAGGACCACGCACTCCAAGTTGTATCGCCACCATACCTGCCGCAGTATCGGGCAGCATCATGGGCACTAAAAAGGGGCTGACACGGTCTGGACCACGCGAGAAATATACTTCCATTTGTTGAAAAAGGGTGCCCATGCCCCCAATACCAGTTCCCAGTATCACCCCAATGCGATCGCGGTTGGCCTCGGATATCTCCAGGCTGGAATGCTTCACTGCCTGAATAGCAGCAGCCATGGCAAATTGAACAAAGCGATCCATCCGGCGCGCTTCGCGTGCACCGAAGAGCACCACAGCATCAAAGTCAGTTACTTCTGCTCCAATTTTTACTTCGAACCGGCTGGTATCATAATGAGTAATAAGACCTACCCCAGATTTACCCGCCAGCATATTCCTCCACAGGGTGGAAACATCATTTCCCAATGGAGTTATACACCCCATGCCGGTAATCACGACACGTTTACGCATTAAAGCCTCCTATGGCGAATTGCAAGAGGCCAGCTCACCAGTGCTGACCGTTGGTAATTACAACACCGCCTCCGAATATTGGAGGCGAAAAACAAAGTATACCAGAATGAATTTATAATGGACTATAACGCTCTACGAACTTGCTGCACATGTAAAATGTCATGCCCGGCGATGATATTAACCAGCTCACGAAGATTCATCGGACCAAAGATAGCATGCCTAGCCTGACGATTCCAATCTTCCGGGGGAAGGTTTTCAAGTATAGTCAGCAGTTCCATTCGGACTTTTGTAAAATCATTTAACGCTTGCAAACCATCCTGCAGATGATATTGGCGGGTTTCTGCCCAGGGGTCAGTATCCTGTCCGGATAAAAACGGATTGCGTTCATTAATGATCTTTTGAAGACGGGGTAAATTTACCTCCGCATCGACATCGCGTAGGTGACAAAGAACTTCCGCTGGGCTCCACTCTCCAGGTGCTGGTCGTTGGGATAATACCACGCTACCCCGAACACACAGTGTTGATAATGCGGCTGGAGTAGAGCGTAATACTGCCATTAAAGCAGCATGCGTGCTGAAATTTGCTGGTAAAGGCTTGATCGAAGCTGTATCCATCCATGGAATCAAGTCGGTGATACTGCCGTGGGGTGGAATTTCGCTGTATTCACTCCATGTGGAAGCACCATCGTTCGTTATCCAAAAAACCGGCAGTCCCAACACCCCAGCTGCTTTGATGTCTGAATCAACGTCATTTCCAACCATGATGATCGGTAATTTCGGCCAACCGAGCTGTGCCAGGAATTCAGCAAAGTATGCCGGGTTGGGTTTCGCAAAATGGAAGGTTTCATAGGATGGGATCAATGTAAATGGTATCTTATCTGCCGGTAAACCTGCCCAATTAAGGCGTTGAAGGATCGCAGAGCGCGGGAAAAGCGGGTTGGTGGCAACTGCGGCCTGGTCACCACGCTCGAGTAAGTTCAGAACTACTTCAACAGCTTGGGGTCTTAATTGGGTAAGACCGCGTAACTTTGGAAAATCTTCTGCATAAAACGCATCGATAATCCCTTGGACTTCCCGGCGTACCAATCCAAGCGGATGATAAAACGCTGCGTCAAATTTCTCTTCCAGCGTCTTATCGGGTCGAGCGTCTTCGACCATCTGTCGTGTGGCAGACATCAGCGTTTTAATCAAAACACCCGGATTAGCCACCTTTTGCATGCGCTTCGCCAATGCCTGTACATAGGCTGGTACAAAGTTATTCATTTCATTGCCGAGCAGGGTATCGTCAAGATCAAATAGCAGGAGTGCCACTTGAACCTTCTTCAAATTCAGGGGGTAAGGTATGGCATTCCCCGCAGCCAATATGCGGGTCAAATCCCGATCGATCGGTTTTCTTACAATAGGTTTGTACTCGTACTTCTTGCTTGCCAAATGGTAATTTGCGGACTAATTTGGGAATTAATTGCATAAAAGGGCAGGTATTGGCCAGCTGGATCCCGGGAACCGGGCAGGTATTACAAAACTCACGCTTCCAATGAATGGGTGGTGAAGCAGAATTTAATAAGCGACATTCTTCATTAAACCTGCCCCGGTAATAGTCCCCGTAAAAAAAACTACATTCTTTCCCAGCCGGTGTGCGCATGACGATTATTTATCAGATCTACTTAAACCCTGGTTACATAAGCACCGGTGCGCGTATCAATCCGGATTCGGTCGCCAACATTTACAAATGCCGGTACCTGCACTTCAAGACCTGTATTTGTCTTGACCTTTTTATTGACTCCAGTGGCGGTATCTCCGCGCACTGCAACCTCCGCTTCAACGATATCCATGTCCACCGTAATTGGAAGCTCTACATCGATGGGTTCTCCTTGATAAAAAGTCAATTTGATTTCCATGTTTTCTGTCAGATAAGCAGCACTTTCACCAAGCACGTTCTTGGAAAGGGCTGGCTGATCATAAGTGTCTAGATCCATGAAATGGAATAACTCGCCATCATTGTATAAATATTGAACGTTGTGGAAATCCAATCTGGCTTCCTGGACACGCTCTCCACTCTGGAAAGTTTTTTCGAGCGTGGTTCCACTGCGCAGATCAACCGCTTTGATCCGTATGGTTGCATTCCCGCGTCCTGGTTTATTGTGATGATAATCCAACACTTTGTAAAGTCTATCGTCAAATTCGAAGGTTACGCCTTTACGCAGATCATTCACGTCGATCATAGTATTGCCTCTTTTATTTAATTGTTTTTAACATGGCGATTATAGTTTAGGCTTATCTCTCTGGCAAGGTTGCACGCCTGGATTGCACTCGTATGGATGTCTAAATGGGATGGAGGCAATCCATTTTGTGGTAAACTTTATTCGATCCGTATCTCGGCAGGAGGCAAAATTGAATAAGCAATCCATACGGTTAGCTTATATAGAAGACGAAGCAGAGATGATCGATCTGGTCCGATTGATACTGAACCGTCGGGGTTATACCGTCTTAGGTGCAAATGGAGGCCGCGAAGGTCTTGACCTCGTCCGCAAGGAGCTGCCAGATTTAGTCTTACTAGACCTGATGATGCCGGATATGGATGGTTGGGATGTGTATCATCAAATCAAATCCGAAGCATTGACGCGTGATATCCCGGTAATCGTTATTACAGCTAAAGCCCAGGATATTGATAAAATCCTTGGTCTTCGAGTTGCGAAAGTTGAAGATTACATCTCAAAACCGTTCAGCCCACAAGAATTGATCGACCGGATTGAGCAAGTATTATCCAAAAGGCAAGAAACAGCGAGTCACGAAAACTGATCCTGCTGGGTGACGGATGTCACCCAGTTTTCAATTATTCTATTTTCACACCATACCCGAGAACCGTAATCCCAATGAAACAGATCAAAATCATCAACCAGACACAGCCCAGGTCAGAACCCATTGTGGCAAAGTATTGCCAGTCATTTCTCTGCCAGCTGCGCGGCTTGATGTTTACACCGAGCCTTCCAAAAAATAGTGGGTTGTTATTGGTTCAGGGTTCAGATAGCCGGGTAAACTCATCGATTCATATGATGTTCATGAAGATGGATCTGGCAGTGATCTGGATAGATAGTGCTTATGAAGTAGTAGATTTGGTATTTGCCCGACGTTGGAAGTTTATGTATCTGCCCAAGAAGGCGGCAAAATACGTGCTTGAAACCGGTGTTTCCAACCTGAGCGATTTCAAAGTCGGTGATAAAGTCAGATACGAAGAAATATAACAAAAAATTGATGAATAAATTTTGGCTAAAAGTAATCGCGATAACTTTGATATTTTCCGTTTTGTTGCCTAACGGAAGGGTGATTGCCCAAACCCCATCGACTTCTGGACCGGTTTATATCGTCCAGGAAGGTGATTACTTCGCGGACATCGCTTATCGCTTTCACGTATCTCAAACGGATCTGGCAAATGCGAATGGAGTCGCCAACACCAACCTGATCTCCGTAGGCCAGCCACTCGTTATCCCTGGTTTGGAAGGCATTCAAGGCGTATTGACTACCGACCAAGTTCCATTCGGTGAAACCCTACGCAGCCTCAGTTTACGTTACCATCTCTCAATCGACATACTAGAACGATTAAATCATCTCACCAGTCCCACCGAATTGTACGCGGGTTATTCTTTGGTCATTCTTCAGAATAATGGCTCCTCTTCCTCGGGTAAGAGGAGCACTCTGGGTGCAGGCCAATCTTTACTTGAGGTTTCCATTCTAAACAATTCGGATCCATGGACCATTCTTACCAATAATCAACTTAATAACTCGTCTGAATTATTGCCCGGGGATATGGTGCGCATTCCAGGTGAGGAGGATGCCGGACCGGGTGGATTATCTCCAAGCATCAACTCTGTGAGCATTTCCACGCTCATCCAGGGCGAGACTGCTGAAATCCAAATTGAGGCTGCCGAAGGGTTGACGCTGCAGGGTACTTTAATGGAGCGCAGTCTAAACTTCTCGATCAGTCCGGATGGCAATTACGTCGCATTGCAGGGAATGCATGCTATGGCGGAGCCTGGTCTTTATACTCTAAAATTACAAATAAACTCACCAGATCAATCCAGTTTTGGGTTTGCGCAAGAAATTTTAGTGTATGCTGGTGATTTTTTATACGATGTACCTCTGAGTGTTGACCCAGCTACACTCGATCCAGAGGTTACAGGTCCTGAGGATAGTGAATGGTATGGATACGCATCCCAAGTGAATCCGGATAAGTTGTGGCAAGGGATTTTCACACTCCCGGTTGAGCCTGTTTTTGCAGAGTGCTATGCCTCCCGTTTCGGTAGCCGGCGTTCTTACAATGGCAGTGATTATAAGTACTACCACACTGGATTGGATTACTGTGGGCAAGTTGGTGACCCAATTTATGCGACTGCGAGAGGTGAAGTGGTATTTGCCGGACCTCTGACCGTGCGTGGAATTGCTACCATGATCGACCATGGATGGGGGATTTATTCAGCTTATATGCACCAATCTGAGATTTTAGTCAATGTGGGAGATCATGTAGAACAGGGTCAGATGATTGGCAGGGTTGGAAACACAGGCCGTGTAGAAGGTCCGCATCTCCATTTTGAGATCCTGGTCGGTGGAGTGCAAGTGGACCCACTTGAATGGTTAGATAGAGTATTCCCGTAACATAACAAGCATTGAATGCTGGTTATTCTTCCGGTGTTTCGTCAGAATCCGGTGCTTTGAATTCCATATCTTCAAAATCCCCCCGATTGTAGGCGTCTAGAACCTGGCGTGCTTTTTCAACCTCGCTGGTTGGAACAAGTACTTCCACCATCCCTAAAGTACCTACCGTCAGGGCGTATCCGTGTGCGGCACCTTCCTGGTTTAGCCAAACCATGACCCCCTGGGCTTCCAGCAGGCCTTTTATTATCTCAGCCTGCAACTGACCAGGCACTTTATCCACCAATACCCATTCTTCATCAGCCATAATTCTGCTCCACATTTGCCTTCTATCTACACGCAGGTATATATCCATCTGGATTAAATATTCTCCGCTATTATAGCCTTTCTTCAAAAAGCATATTGTAATTGCTCACTAAATTCCAGAATAATGAAAGCTTACAACTAACGATAGGAACAGATTGCTTTGTCGGGCTTCGGAGAATGTGAGTAAGATTGGATTTACAGAACGCCCTCCTCGCAATGACGGTTTATGCGTCATTTTCCTAATTATGGCTCTTGTAATTGGTAGAGAGAACTCGGTGAGTCGTTACAGCGCATTTATGGAATATACGTTCAATATATATCTGGATTATTAATACATCGAGTATAATACTCTTGCTATTGATACTTCGTAAAGGGTGTCAATTTAGTAATATTTTGGTATAAAAACGTGGAAATCCTTGTTAATTCGGGGCGATGGAACTACACCGCATCCAATTTATGGGTTAACGCAGTAAGGTTACAGCCGCAATGACGAGTCTGGCAACATTATCACTTCGTGAGGATTATTGGGAGACTTTTGAGCTTAAAGATGAAGACCGGGAATTTATTTACAATTATCTCCTGGAAATAGAGACTCCACTAACCTCACCTGAATTATTAAGCGCGCTGGTGAATGAGCGTATTCGCCAGGAAAAAATAACGATTGAGAAGCAACGTACTTCTGGGGGAGATATTTATATTCCCGCCCAAACTTTTCACGAAAAACAGGATCTTGTATTTCCAGCACTTGGCTGGCAGCATGCACGCGTGCTTGGAGTTCGACAGGGGCAAAATCCCGATATGGGGGATTTCCAGGTAATCCAGGTGAAGTTTGATAGTCAAGAAGTTAAGGAATTTGCATCCAATATTCAGGATCATCTCCTCAACCTTCCCCAAGAGATAATAATATCAGAAACCTCCCTGGATGCAGATGCGGCTTTATCGAAATATGGTGAAAAACTGCTGCAGATTATTGATTCTGACCTGACAAAAAATGATGAATTTGTTCGCATTGCAGGGAAATGGTTCTCGCGGGCGCTGTTAGTTGAAATCAATGTTGGTCATCTTAATCTTGCTGAAGCAATCCTGGATATGGCAGCGGGTGGACCGCTCCCGACCAAAGCACTGCTAGAGCAAGTGGGTCTGGCGACAAACACGAACTCAAAGCTGGTGGAGTTCTCTCTGGATCATGCTCTACAGGAGGATCCCCGCTTTGATGAAGTAGGTCCCGCGGGAGAAGTCCTATGGTTTCTTAATCGCCTGGAGCCTGAAGGCGTCTTACAAGTACCCATTAATTTGCGCTATCAGCCAATGGACTATGACCCATCGTTACTGACGGCGGAGATGCTTGAGCTTGAACGACGATTGGACGATGAGCTCTCTCCGCTGGTTGGTAAATACCCAAGCTCAAATGAAGTGCAAATAACGTTGACCTTCCCACACTGGAGGGCTGGTACTCTACCTCTCACCCCCAGGATCAACCACCTCTTCCCGACAGCATATGAAGCGCCTCGTATTCGTTTTCAATTAGTGGATGGTGAAACTGGGCAGAAATTTCCTGGCTGGGTGGTACGAAAGAATCGCTATGTCTATGGTCTTCAGGAATGGTATAAATCCCATGCTTTAATTCCAGGCAGTTTGATCCGAGTGAAACGCGGGAAAAATCCGGGAGAGGCGATTGTGCAGTGTGATTCTCAACGCGGTTCACGCGATTGGGTTCGCACAGTGCTGGTCGGCTCGGATGGTGGAATCGTGTTTGCAATGCTCAAACAAATCGTTTCTGCAGCTTATGATGATCGGATGGCAATTGCAATCCCTGATCCTGATGGGCTGGATGTAGCCTGGAAACAAATGCAAAAAGAACGAATACCGTTTGAGAAAATTATAGTGAACACAGTACGCGATTTGGTGAAATTGAGCCCACAGAGCCACGTCCACGCAAGTGAACTTTACGCCGCGGTGAACATCCTTCGTCGTTGCCCACCAGGACCAATTCTCGCCTTACTGGCTTCTAGACCGTGGTTTATCCATGTCGGAGACCTGCACTACCGCTTCGATGATTCGGAGAAAATTTAGATGGCTCCGTTACCCGATGTGAAGCGTGTTAGCCGAGCAAGACCTACGATCCAAACACATTTCCACATTGATTTTAATTGGTGGCAGGATCGGGACCGAAATTGGCGGGTCTTTCTACAAAGCCTGCTCTGCCTTGAACACCAGCAAGCGTTCGCGGAATTACCCGATGATCACCTGGTCGATTTTGTCGATCCAGAAACGGCTGAAGTGCAACGCGTAGATGGGCTTCAACATGTTCTGATAACCCATTGTGCGAAAATGGAAGGTTTTATATCACCGCATACTACTCTTGTGGATGCAATCTTCCGGATTTTCCTGGCTAACGGGAATACACCTATGACGCCAGCAGAATTGGCACAAATATCAGGGCGGGCACCAGATCTAATCTTGCGGGTATTGACTGGTGAAACTATTTATCGAGGTCTACGTCCTCTATTGGAGGGGTAGGATCGTTGCCCCTGTAGCTCAAAGGATAGAGCAGCAGCCTTCTAAGCTGTTGGTTGTGGGTTCGAATCCCGCCAGGGGCGCAAATCTAACGAATCTATCTTATTCATATTAAATGATAAGTAACAAGTGATTAGTATTTGCATCTAAGTATAAATTGGAGTTTCTTATGGCACTCGAAAGAGTTGGATTAATAAAATTTTCAGGAAATGACGTCACCGTGATTGGTCCGGATATTACAGTAGGGCAAAAAGCACCAGGATTTACTGCGGTTACTCAAGCCTGGTTACCTTTCAATGCTCTCCAGGAAACCAAGGGAAAAGTACGCATTGTTGGCTCATTGCCATCGCTCAGCACTTCTGTCTGTGACCGCGAAACACGCCGTTTCAACCAGGAAGCGTCGGAATTGAATGATCAAATCGTGATTCTCACGGTCAGTATGGATTTGCCTTATACGATAAGAAACTGGTGTGCTGCTGCCGGAGTTGACAGTGTTATCACCCTTTCTGATCATAAAAATGCCGAATTTGGTCAGAAATATGGCGTTCTGATAAAAGAATATCGGGTTTTCCGTAGAGCTGCTTTCATCATCGACCGCAATGACGTGGTTGTCTATGCTGCGTATATGCCCACAATTGGCGATGAGCCCAATTATCCAGAAATATTGAAGACTGCCAGGCTCGCATTGAAGCATTAGGTTTACCCAGACTTTCAACTTAGGAGCAATTCTTATGGAAGAAATTACAGTCTCATCAGATTCAATGCGCCGCATTTGGCATATTTCAGAAGATTTACAAGACCCAATCACCGAAACTTCGCGCTGGAGGATCATCTCGCGCCCGCATGCATGGCGCCCGCCTACCGATGTCTATGAAACCGATTCTGCAATTATCATCCGGGTGGAAGTCGCCGGGATGCGTGAATCAGACTTTACGATTTCTCTCGTGGAACGTAACCTGACAATTCGCGGTATCCGTCAGGATACATCAGAGCGGCGAGCCTATCATCAATTGGAGATCGCTTTTGGCGAATTTAATTCAGAAGTTGAGCTACCGTACACGATTATTTCTGATAAAGTAGAAGCAGTCTATCGCGATGGATTCTTACGCATCACTCTCCCGATCGCTCAACCAAAACATATCAAAGTCGAAGGTGATTAAGCTTAAAAATGTCTGCAACCCGTTGGAATACGTTGAATTTAATGCGCTGGCTTGAGGAACATGGCTGGCCAGATGAAGATCTGGAGCTGAAAGAGATGATCCTGGATAGCGAAAATCCTGGCCAGTCGCTTATCACCACACAACCATCTATCAGTACTGAGACAGTTAAAGATGGTGATCAGCCGCAAGTCAAGATCCCCGATATCCTGCCAATCCTGCCACTCCGAGGGTTGGTTGTCTACCCGGAGACAGCTGTACCGTTGACGATTGGGCAGCCACGTTCAATCAGACTTGTGGACGATGTAGTAGCTGGAGAAGACCGCATGATCGGCCTGGTCACTTCGCGTGACCCTGAGCTTGAGATCCCTGAACCGAAAGACCTGTATGAAATTGGCACAGTTGCCATGATCCATCGGTTGTTCCGCGCACCTGATGGGACGATTCGCTTGCTCGTCCAGGGCACAGCCCGGTTTAAATTGGGGGAGTTTAATCAACACGAGCCTTATCTAAAAGCACAGGTCCACCTGATACCAGAAACTGAGGAAGAGGGGGTCGAGGTTGAAGCCCTCGCCCGGAATGCACGTGACCAATTCTCTCATATTGGTGAGCTGATTACATCCATCCCGCGTGAGCTAGTCGCCTCAGTTCAGGCGATTGAAGATCCACTGCAGACGGTTTATACGATCGCAAATTTCCAACGCATGGATTTGTCTGCTGCTCAATCGCTATTGGAGCTGGATTCGGTTAAGGAAAAGCTGCATAAACTGGTCGGCATCCTTACGCGTGAGATCGAAGTATTGGAAATCGGCCAAAAAATTCAGAACGAGGCTCGCTCAGAGATCGAAAAAATGCAACGTGATTACTTCTTGCGCGAGCAGCTGAAAGCCATCCAGCGTGAGCTTGGTGAAAGTGATGAGCAGGCCGCGGAGGTGGATGAGCTCCGTCAAAAAATCGACGCAGCTAAAATGTCTGAGGAAGCCGATAAACAAGCCCGGCGTGAGCTGGACCGTCTCTCTCACTTGCCAACTGCAGCAGCAGAATATGGCGTGATCCGCACTTATTTGGATTGGATGATATCTCTGCCCTGGTCAATCAAAACCGAGGATAACCTGGATATCTCCCATGCTCGAGAAGTACTTGACCAGGATCATTATGGTTTGGAAGATATCAAGGAGCGCATCCTCGAGTACCTGGCTGTCCGCAAGCTGCGTTTTGAACGCAAGGATGAAGTCGGACCTGAAAACAAGGATGAAATCCGTCGCCTTCGTGAAGGCGTCATCCTGTGCTTTATCGGACCACCCGGGGTAGGTAAAACGTCCCTGGGTCGTTCGATTGCACATGCAATGGGACGCAAGTTTATTCGAATTTCCCTTGGTGGAATGCGTGATGAAGCCGAAATCCGTGGGCACCGCCGGACATATATCGGCGCCATGCCTGGCCGTATCTTGCAAGCCATCCGACGGATAGAATCACGTAACCCGGTATTTATGCTGGATGAGATCGATAAACTGGGGATGGATTTCCATGGCGATCCAGCTTCCGCCCTGCTTGAGGTGCTTGACCCCGAGCAGAACTCAGAATTTCGTGACCACTATCTTGAGGTAGCTTATGACCTTTCGCAGGTGATGTTCATCACCACGGGTAACCTGCTCGAGCCAATCCCCGACCCATTGCGGGATAGAATGGAGATCATTAATCTCTCAGGTTATACCGAAAACGAGAAATGTGCAATTGCCAAGCAGTATCTGATCCCTCGCCAGATCAAAGAAAATGGTTTGCGCCCTGAGGAAATTCAATTTTCTGAAGAAGCTTTAATGAGCGTTATTCGCTCGTATACGCGTGAAGCCGGGGTCCGCAATCTCGAACGTGAGATTGGCTCAGTTTGTCGGAAAGTAGTAACGATCATTGCGGAGAATAAAACCAAATCAGTTGCCGTCACACCTGAAAAAGTAGAAGAATTTCTCGGCCGCCCGCATTTCTTCGGAAATGAAGAGATCGCCATCCGAACCTCCATCCCCGGTGTGGCTACTGGTCTGGCTTATACACCGGTTGGTGGTGATGTCTTGTTCATTGAAGCCACCCGCATGCCCGGGAGTAAAGGTTTCCAGATCACCGGTTCGTTGGGGAATGTGATGCAGGAATCTGCGCACGCGGCGCTTTCATTTGTTCGTTCCAGGGCAGAACCGCTCAAACTCGATCAAGGATTCTTTGAGAAATCAGATATCCATCTGCACATTCCAGCCGGGGCACAACCCAAGGATGGCCCTTCGGCTGGCGTAACAATGGCTACCGCCCTTGTGTCGCTAATTTCAGGGAGACCGGTCAAGGCAGATGTCGGCATGACAGGTGAAATCACATTACGTGGCCAGGTTTTACCCGTAGGAGGGATTAAGGAAAAGGTCCTGGCTGCCCATCGAGCAGGTCTAAAAATCGTGATCCTACCCAAGCGTAACGAAAGTGACCTTGAAGATCTACCGGAAGAGGTTCGCAAATCGATGAAATTTATCTTCGTCGAAACAGTCGACGAAGTATTGAAAGCAGCACTTGAGCCTGCAACCCGCCATAAAAATCAGGCAAAATCGAAGGATGCAAATGGAAAGAAGGGTAAAGTTGGGGAAACAAAGTCGAAAAGTAATGATCATTGAAAATGATCCATCGATGGTTTCTTTGCTAACAACCTTGCTTAGGATGGAAGGTTTTAAGGTGGAGACGCCAAAAAACAATCATATGGAAGGCTTACTGAACGCGATCCGCGTTAAACACCCTCAAATAGCCTTGGTGGATGTCAACTTATCCCATGGAAGTGGTTTGGACCTGGTTCGCAAGATCCGGCATGAACCCGAGATAAAAGATACATTTATCTTGATGGCTTCAGGGTTAAATTTAAAAAAGGAATGTATCCAGGCTGGGGCCGATGGATTTATTATGAAGCCCTTCATGCCAGATGAATTGATTAAACTGATCCATAAGACAATTCAACAATCAATAAAACTAGAAATAATAGAAAAAGAGTAAAAGAAATTATTGTGACTAAGAAAAAAATACACACACAAATGCAATGGTATTCCATTGACTTACACTTACACACGCCGGCTTCGAGTGATTACCAGCAGCCGGACGTAAAATACCTGGAGATCCTACAACGTGCTGAAGCGCGTGGTTTGGACATCATCGCATTTACTGACCATAATACTGTGGCCGGTTATCGAAAATTACAGGATGAAATTCAACAGCTTGAATTATTGGAGCGGTTGAATCGCATCTTGCCTGAAGAACAGAATCGCCTCAGAGAATACCGGCGATTATTCGAAAAACTGTTAATCCTGCCAGCTTTCGAATTCACGGCAACATTTGGATTTCACATTATGGGTTTGTTTCCCCCGGAAACACCGGTGCGTGAGATCGAACATTTATTGATCAATCTCAATATCCCCACCGAGCAGCTTGACCTCGGCTCAGCTACCGTCGGTGCCACAATGGATGTGCTCACTGCGTATCGAATGATTGATGAAGCGGGTGGCATTGTCATCGCCGCACACGCCAACTCGAATAATGGGGTTGCCATGCGTGGTTTCCCAATCGGAGGTCAAACGAAAATTGCCTACACCCAGGATCCACACCTGCATGCCCTGGAAGTTACCGATTTGGAACAACGGGGAAGCCGAAATTCCGCGACTTTTTTTAATGGCACCAAACCTGAATATCCGCGCAGGATGCACTGTATTCAAGGCTCTGATGCTCACAGGTTAAGTACTGACCCACAGCGCAAAAAGAATCCTGGCATCGGTGATCGCGTTACCGAAGTATTGTTATCTGAAACCTCATTTGAAGAGATCAGAGATCTTTTTTCAAGTAATGATTTTGCCCGAACCCGCCCACGTCTCCATAAAGAACAGCCGGCATTTGATTTCATCCTGGCTGCACGTGAAGAAGGTGCCAACATTATTCAAGATTTTCATGAGAATATGACCATCAGGGGCGGAAAATTGTACAACATCATTGCAGATGTGTGCGCATTTGCCAATACAAATGGAGGCACTCTTTACATTGGTTTACCAGATGATCCCAAAAAGCCCGTAGCGGGGATTCCCAACCCTGAACAGGCAATCACCCAGCTGGATAAGGAAATCAGCACACGCATCACACCCCCTCTGCAATGCTCCATTGATGTACATGACACAAATGGAAAAAAGATTCTCAGGGTACTCATCCCACGTGGAGATGACCCTCCATATGCAGTGGATGATAATAAAGTCTATGTACGTGATGAGGCAGAAACCGGTTTGGCAGTCAGGGATGAAATCGTTAGCCTTGTCTTGCGAAAGGGAAGTAGTAAACCAACACCCGCGGCAAAAGCGGAAGTCGAAAAAATGGTCGCTGAAGAACCGCCGCAGAGTCAGGTCACCTCAGAGCGCGATGGAGAGTCGCCCCCACGGACTGGGGTGGAAGTGGTAAAGGTCGATGAACGTGATGGCATCGCTTATTACACCATGCGTGATCTGCGCAACGGGAATGAAGTGAAGAACGTCACCCGCGTATCTGCCCGGCGTCTGTGGCATTACGCAATCACTGAGTTCGATCAGCTGCCAACCGACCTTTCCAATGTTAAAATTCAATGGCAGGGCAAGGTTGGGTTATTGGGAGTTCAGCGACAGGGTAAAAATGTCCGTTACAACTTTGTTGAACGCACCCAGAAAGGCTATCGCCTCTATTTTGGTGTAACCGAGGACGGTATTCACGGTCGATGGAAAGCCTTGGTGGGTACTGATGAGGAGTGACTCATCCCTACCCGCTCATCTGATCTTGCGTGAGTTTCAATTTCATAATGATTTCCCCCAGGTGATAGACCTTTGGAAGAATGCTGGACCAGGCATTCATCTTCGCCGTTCTGATGAGAAGGACGAAATAGCCAAGAAGCTCGAACGTGATCCTGATCTCTTCCTGGTGGCTGAAATTGACGAGCAAATCATTGGCACGGTGCTCGGTGGTTTTGACGGCCGCCGTGGGATGGTATACCATCTTGCGGTTGAACATAACTACCGCAAGATGGGTATCGGGGCTGCTCTCATGAAAGAGCTCGAATTCCGTATGAAACAAAAAGGCTGCATCCGATCCTATCTAATGGTGACGCGGGAAAATCTAGAAGCAATCCGCTTCTATGAGAATAGTGGATGGGAGTTGATGGATCTTTTTACCTATGGGAAAAACCTTTAAGTATATTACTGGATAACCAGAAAATTATGTCTATACGCATAGGAATCATCACGATTTCCGACCGCTCCTCACGCGGAGAACGTCCGGATGAATCAGGGCCTGCCTTATGGTATGCGGTTACCCAACAAGGTTGGCAGGTTATCCGAACTGATATTTTACCGGATGACATGGAACAGGTAAAAACTACTATATCAGCGTGGGCAGATAATGGCGAAATGGATATCATCCTGACAACCGGAGGGACTGGCTTCAGCCCACGTGATATCACGCCCGAAGCCACCCAGGCTGTTATTCAGCGACCCACCCCTGGGTTAGCTGAAGCAATGCGCAGTGCTGGTTTACACATCACCCCACATGCCATGCTTTCCCGGGCAATTGCAGGCATACGTTCCCGTACCCTCATTGTTAATTTACCAGGCAGCCCTTCGGGTGCAATCGAAAATCTTACGGTGCTGTTGCCGATCCTTCCCCATGCCGTGCAGCTACTTCGAGATGAACCCTCCTCTGAGGCTGGGCATCGGAAGGTTTGATTGGGGTATAATTTCACACGTTCAACGGTATCCTAGACTTTGGAGATTTGAGTGGATTTTTGGCATGCTGAAGCTGTCCCCGATGTTCTTCCTGAAGATCAGAAGGAAGGCTGGAGACGAACTCTTCTTGATACCCTGGAGACAATATTATTGTCATTGGTCTTGTTTCTGGCAATCAATGCCGTCTCGGAACGGATCCGGGTGGAATCCATCAGCATGCAGCCTACCCTCTTTCCAGGTGATTATGTAATCGTCAATAAATTGGTATTTCGATTCACTCACACACCCAGCCGAGGAGATGTGATTGTCTTTAAATTTCCTCCAAACCCTGAAGCTATCCCATATATCAAGCGTGTCATTGGTTTACCCGGAGACCAGGTCCATATTGCCGATGGAAAGGTTTACATTAATGGAGAGCTGATGCTTGAACCCTATCTGAAGGTCACGACGAACCGCGGTGGCGATTGGAGTGTGCCGGCAGGGCAGCTATTTGTGATGGGGGATAATCGCAATAACTCTTCAGATTCCCGGTCTTGGGGCTTTGTTCCACTGGAAAATATAATAGGACGAGCCGAGCTGATCTATCTGCCACCCCAACATTGGGCTTTTCTACACCAAAATATCGCGGTTGCTTCCCCTGAGCCTTAACCCCTCGTCGTAGAGGAGACACTTATACCTGGTTAAATTATTGCAACTGATGTAACAAATCTATATTTTTAACGTTCAATAAGGTGAAAGTATGCCAGGCAGGTTGGACAAAGAACACGAGCTGATCAAGCGAGCGCAACGAGGTGATCGACGTGCATTCGGTGATTTATATGAAATTCATGCACCGGCTATTTATCGCTACCTGCTCGCCCATTTAGATAATGCGATGGATGCCGAAGATCTAACCTGTGAAGTGTTCCTGATAGCCTGGCAATCCTTACCAAAATATATCGAGCGTGGAGTCCCTTTCCTGGCATTCTTATTCCGAATTGCCCGCAACGCTTTAGTAGACCATTATCGCCAGAATAATCGTCTGGATCATAAAGCCTTGGATGATATGGATGGGTACAAGGCGGAAGGAGTGACAGAACCCATTGACATGGTCGGCAGTCAATTGGAACATCAGCAGATCCTGCGGGTTCTGTCAAAATTGAAGGCAGATTATCAATCTGTGCTTACTCTGCGCTTTATTAGCGAGTTTTCACCCGAGGAAACAGCTCAGGTAATGAAACGCTCATTAGGTTCAATCCGTGTGCTACAACACCGGGCACTGAATGCATTACGGCTGGAAATTGACAAGTCGAGCAAAAATGAACAATGAACGTCGTATTGACTAAATTATAAACACCTCAGCATCTGCCATCTCATGCGGTCAGGACACAATCGATCCGATTTTGGAGAAATATCCCCAGTATGCCAGCCAGCTTCATCCCAGGCTGGAGGCAGTTCAATAGTTGGAGAACACCAAGAAGAATCTAGAGCCTCGACCGGGTATTATTGCCTCCTCCCGAAAGTACATCGAAGATCAATATGTGAAAGTCCAAACGCACGGTTTATTACAACGCATTTTCAGGCAGCATACAGCTCAGCGCTGGGTTTTTAATTTTGCTTCGCCGGTTATATTAGTTCTACTGCTGATACTGATCATCAATAATCTGATCCTGACAGCGCGATTGTCACTCCCTGGTGATCCTTTATATACCACGAAACTTTTGCTGGAAGATATTCATTTGGCGTTTACATTTAACCCGGTTGAAAAAACCAATCTTTACATCCAATTGTCACGTGAACGCACAACTGAATTCGTAGATTTGGTGCTCGAAGGCGACTACGAGATGCTTCCCGCACCGGATTGCACCGGACGATCCTATAGCATCGGTTACCCCGCTTTGCCGATTAAGAATGGGAAAATGGACTCTGGTCTGTATTGTGTGTATGGCGACCTTGATCCCGCCAGCATCGGTCCAAGTGATGGCGTCACCTTCTACCTGGTTGATGGGGGGTTCAAAATTAATGGGAACGCGGTGGTCAAATTGTCTGCCCCTAAGACGGGAGCGACACCTATGAATGGTGCCATACCAGGATTGCTATTTTTTGCGCCGAGTAGTAATAATTCCGGAATCTCTCTCAACGGAAACGCAACGGGTTACTTCAAAGGTACCTGGTTGCTGCCGGGAATGGATATCAGTAAATGGAATGGTACTTTTGGCGGCGAGTTCCGCGGTCAGCTCATGGTCTGGAATTTTAATGTGCGAGGTACTTTCGCTGGCGGCATGTGGTACGATTCGGACTACTTGTACACTTCGCCAGCCTCGATAGACCTGCTTCATTAAGAACAAATCAAAAACGAGCGATCTTCCGCTCGCTTGTTTAAACCAAAACTCCGGGCAAGCTACCCAGCGGTACCCGGAATATCCTCCTTACTGCTGCTTCTTCTCAGACCTGACAGGGTTCGAATGGTTCCGCCGCGCTGGACCCACCCGGAGCGTAGCAACGCATACCTTATGAGTTTAACCCTGTCAATGATTTTGTTTCCTGCGGGAGCTAACTCCACCAATAATGATCAACACCAGCACGCTGGCTCCGATGACCAGCCCTGCGTTACTACCGACAGGAGGGAAAACTCATGCTACAGGTGTTTCACTAACTGATAATGATCCAGTACCCGTCGGAATTGGAGTTATTGCAGCCTGTTGACTATTTACAGATAGGTTTATCCCTCGAGATTGTAAATTGATTTTTGCACTGGCATCTTCTGACCGTAAACCAAAAATGCCTGCCAATGCCAGGAAAACCACCAGTGAGAATAAGCGATGACTTTTCATGGAGCCAATCCCTTTTAAGTTGAGACGAAAGCTTCCATATTAATTTATCACATCCTACCATGATACATCATCAATAACACGTCCACGATCAACGATGGATTATTCCATCCTGACTATCGAAGGCAAGGAATAAATCCCAGCTTCCCTTGTGAAAAACACGCCTTCAAGTGAATGATGAATATGCAATCCTAGCATTTCCCTACGGGTACGCAGTAGATGGTAAACTCATCGACTCCGTCCACACCCAGCAGCGCATCCATTTTCGTCTGGTTATAACCACCCACAGCACAGGTTCCAGCCTGGATGGCAGTGCAGGCCAGGTAGAGGTTCTGGCATAAGTGCCCCGAATCCTATGCGATCAGTTTGGGTGAGAGCGGTCCGTAGCGCCACTCAGTACGGTTGAGATTTGTAATCCATTGCACTCTCCTATAAGGTGGTTTTTTTGGATTTGATCGTTTGTTATTGGCACAATAATATAATCCTTGTGAGTTAGTAAACGAGAATCGCCCCGATCTTTTCAGGGCGATTTCCAGGTGCAGATTGTAGCTTGCTATTTGTGATAGAAAGGAATGGACCTATTTAGCTCGATGCGGATCTTGATTATCTGGCTTTTCCTTTCTCGGATCAGTGAGTAAGGTTTGCATAAAACTGCTTTACGGTGAAGGAGAAGGTGTGTCTGTGGGCGGAGGTGTAGGTGTGGGTGTGGGTGTGGGTGTGGGCGTTGGCGTAGGGGCGAGGGTAGGCGGTAATGCACCTGGCGGAGTGCCATAGCCCGGGAAACGGAAGCGTTCGTTGATCATTTCAGAATGACCCGTTAACCTGAGGTATGGAGACAGCTGGCTCAGGAAAGGTGTGATCAAGGCCTGATTGTATATTACATCTACCACAACACGCGCCTTTGGACCTCCTGGATACTCAGTTCCCGGCCCTAATGCGCCTCCGGTCGGATTAACCGCATAGACATCCACCCGGAAATAACCTGGCGAGGAAGCACTCGCGCCAGTGTCAATGCTCAAGCCAGCCGCACTTTTTAATGCTTCCGCCTTGATGGCCGCCAGACGAGCAGTGTCCCAAATATCTATAGTAGGATCTGAATAGTCTTGACCAGTAGTAGCATAGCGCGCGGCTGCCTGTGCGCTGTGTTGTACCGTCATCCAGGCTTGAAATGTACGCCCAAAATCAAAGATGCCGAAGACGACCATGAGCAAGAGCGTGAGCAGCAGGGCGAATTCAACCAGGGTCTGACCAATCTTATTTCTGTTACGCTGTATTACCATAAATCACCTTTTACCCTCTTATCGTAAAAGACGAGAGTAGATACGCTTGGCGATTTCCTGAAAATCAGCTTGAAGCGTAGCCCCATCGGGGGCAGCGAAGAAATTTCCATCCGCCTGGCCATGTTGAGAACCATCCAAAAGGCCATTATCCGTCCAGTCAGAGATGCGAATTAAGAGATCTTGATATTGCGACCAGTTCTGGCCATAGGCGATAGTGTAAATTACCGTTTCGTTCAAGTGCCACGAAACAAATGCATTATTCATTGCCCAGGTTTCTGCCTCAGTGCACTCAGAACATAACCAGGCTGTACTGCATGCTGGTTTATCTGTACCACAATTGGGTGGGCAGCAGCTGCTTTGCTCCCGGCAATGTGGGTCATTGGTGTTAGTTATGCAGCCGGGGCCATCACAATTGCGGTAGGCATTCGCTTTTCCATCCGTCAATAAAATCATGGACCAGACGGCATCGATGCGCCCGTGATCAGCGATGCCACTACGAGCAAACAAGACACCGTCTCCAAGGTTGGTTTGTTTCGCACAAAATCTATTCGATGCGCTGTTAAGCGGATCTCCCGGCTTAATTTTGGTGCCTACACAATTGTTGGCTTCCTGATTGGAAAACGCGTTCAGAGTGTCTATTTTCGCTTTCACTCCATTAGGACCGTCGAAATCGTTCGTCAATCCTATGACTTCGACACCCATCTGGTTAAATGTCACCAAACCCACTCGATCATAGCGTTCATCTAATTGATCGACAAAGAATTTGGCAGCAGGTTTAATGTCTGTATCTAGAGGATCACAATCTCGATCTAGATTACATCTTTTAGCCAGACAATCGGACTGCGCGGCACATCCGTGACGGTTAGCGGTACCGTATGTCATAGATTCTGACAAGTCGAGGATCAAATAGATATCCATGGGCGCGGCTTCGCTCTCCCCCATTGCGTTAACTACCATAGAATTGAAACCAAGGATACGTAGAAAGTAATAACTGGCAGTCGTCGTGCCTTCCACATGACAAACCTTTTTTATATCAATATTGGGAAAGGTAATTTGCAGCGTCGTTATAGTCATATTGTAGCCATGCAGGCGCACGAACTCATTAGCAGCCTGGGCGGCCGTCGTCTGATTTGGGAGTTTATAAGCGCAAGCCAGAGAAGCTGAATCAACCGCCCGCTGCAGATCTTGTTTGGTCTTATAGATCATGGTCGCATCGGTAGCCAGCCCGATGACTGCAATCAGGGCGACCATACCTAAGGCTATGAATACAAACGCCTGACCTTTATCGGATTTATGCTTCTGATCATTTTTTATTACCAGTCCAGATCCGTTCATTCTTCCTCCACATTTACTTTCTTTCGCATCAGAAACAAGATTTCGATCAGAACGATCGGTCAACATTATATCAGCCTGATAATTAAGCCAGAGTGATGACCCTACTTACGCGGGGCATACTGGATCGTGTAAGTGACTATGGGGAAGGGGTTTGGCAGGATGCCCGCAAAATTCGGCCAGGGAAATAGTAAATTGTAATCATACACAATCTCAACCGCCACCAGTTTGCCTTTTGGGTCGGCACTCTGTAGGCGGCCGACAAGCATAGCCGAGGTGAGAATCGAAGCCCGACCAGGCGATCTCATATGAGCTGTGGATAAATTTGCGATCGCTGCTCCCCCTGGCAAGTCTGCGTGAGTGATGATCACGTCGATTAAACTCGTGGTGTTCAATCCTTTATTCGTGAGATCCTGGTCAACTAAGGTATCGATCTTTGTATTGTCGTAGAGGATGCTTCCCTGTGATCCAAGGTGAGCGCCTTGATAAGAAGTATCAAGCAGGGCAAGATACGTACGGCCGATATTCACCACTTCTACCATTCCTAACAAAAGCATAATCAATAACGGTAACAGTAGTGCTAGTTCTACTAGACTCTGTCCATATTGCTTGACCGTCTTCGTTTTCCTGCTCATGTCCCTTAGCCTCAAATAATGCCCGATTTAACCCTATTGAATCTTTTACCACTCCAATCCAAGATATTATATTTTTTTCAATTTGCTTATATTAACGATTTCCTACATATGATGTTACTTTAAATTACCGATAATTTACCTATCATTCTTGCAAGTTTTACTTGCTTTGCAGTTTTATTAAGTGGTTCCCAGCGATCTATGCATTGCAATATCTCTTCCATAATTTGGCAGGTTTTTTTGTATATTGGATTAACCATTCCTAATATCATGTGTATTCTCACTCGAGGTTTAAAATCGGTTCAGCTTCAGTGAAGGCCTGTGTTTTCCTCAAAAATAAATTCGCGACCACGGTCAATCTCAATATTCATCCAATATTATGCCTCATTTCTATCACAAGTGACCTGCTTTTTAATCAGATATAAATGAATGTGTTGGCCATATCATCTGCTCATTCAGATAAACATAGCTCTAGGAATGGATTTATGGGTGGCAACACCAAGAAGATCTGCACCATATTGGGCAGGATGTTGGTGTTGGTGAAGGAGTGGATGTGGAAGTGGGGATGCTGGTGGCGGTGGCAGGATTGGTTGAGGTCGGTATAGGCGTGTAAGTTGGAAGAGTCGTTATAGTTGCGGTTTGTGCCGATCTGGTTGCTGTATTGGTAGGAAGTGAGGTTGGAATATCCGTGGCTGTGGGTATGGGCGTATTTGTTGGTATTGGCGTGGGGACAATAGTGGCAGGTAATACCCCGGCAGGCGTGCCATAGCCCGGATGCCTGAATCTTTCATTGACCATTTCTGCGTGGGCTGTCAATGTGATATAGGGAAAAAGCAATTGCCCGAGAGGCGTGATCAATGGATGGTTGAATATCACATCTACAGCAACCCTTGCGTTTGGACCACCTGGATATTCCGTTCCCACCATAGGCGGATCAGAAGCGTAGATGTATACATGGAAATATCCGGCAGATGAAGCATTGGCGCTACTGTTTATGTCCAGGCTAACTGCTTTATCTTTGGCTTCAGATTTTATCGCACCAAGACGAATAGAATCCCATTGATCCAAAGAGGGATCGACAAATTTTTCTCCTGTCGTAGCAAATCGGGCAGCAGCCTGGGCGCAATTTTGGAGGATCAGCCATACCTGAAACATGCGCGCGAATTCAAACACGCCACAAATCAACAGGAGAAGGAGTGGTACACTTAGGGCAAATTCAACCAGAGATTGACCTTTCAAGCTTTTAAGGCGAGTCATCAGCTCATTTCACCTGAACAGTCTCGTAAATAGGCGCATTAATTCCCGAACAAGATCTGTCCGGCATCCATGCACGAAATCCCTGCCATGTGCTGCATTATCGCAACCAGCAGCTTTAATGGTTCAACCGTTTCTTCTTCTTTTTGCATATCCCCTGCCCGAAGCTAAAACAATTTTAAAATCTAAATGACTTATTTGTATTAATAATTCAAAAAGTATTATCAAAAAAAACTGATCGGGTAAAGTATACACCATATTTTGAGTTTTAACATTTCAC
Organism: uncultured Chloroflexia bacterium; assembly: GCA_963725685.1. Classification (GTDB taxonomy): domain Bacteria; phylum Chloroflexota; class Anaerolineae; order Anaerolineales; family UBA4823; genus FEB-25. The sequence goes on along the minus strand of CAVRYZ010000005.1, from coordinate 666,806 downwards.
TTATGTTAGCCATGCTCCCCTATCGGATTCGTTGGGTCGATGATTAATAAAATTTTTTGCGTATGCCCATTCTATGGAATAGCTTTCAACCACATATAATTCACTCGTAATAACTTTCCGAGTGCTTGCACAAGATGTGCCATTTTCATCCGCCGTGAACTCCGTGATTTGATAACCGCCTGATATTGCTCATGGTTGATAATCCTCGGATATATTTAGCTATCTTCTAAATGATCTCTCCAACCGGGATTGAACTCATCACCGAGGCGTGATTTTAAAACCAACCATTACCCTTCTACCAAACACAGTTTTTACAAATTCAATTTCCAGAAAATAATTGCATTTTCACGAATTAACCCATTCACAGACTAGAACGGGATGTATCCTTCTGGCGGAGAGGGAGGGATTTGAACCCTCGTTCCCTTGCGGGTAACACGCTCTCCAGGCGTGCGCGCTAGGCCAAACTACACGACCTCTCCGAGATAAAACTGCTGCGGTTTTCTCTCCACAGCGAGGCGCATTATACCATAAAGGATAATTCACCCTGGTTCCCTGGGATTTATCCTCGAGTGTCTGTCATTCAACGATTGGAGGCTCTTAGCTCATATATGTAGAGCGATTTGTCCCAGCTTCGTTGAAAGCCGGTTTTTTCTAGCACCGGTAATAGCTCAGACTGGTTCGGCGCAATCCAACCCGCGGATGTATAGCCAATTTTATACATCAACCGCCGATAATCTAGCAGTAGGTCGGGTAGATCATTCAACTGGCAGGCAATCAGCTGGATCTCAGTTCGCAGTACGTCTTCATCATCTTCCCAGATGGTGATAAATCCTGAGCGATCCCGCCACCACCAGGCATGCTTGTATTCGACCACTTCATTTAGATATTTGATCTGAGGATTTGCATACACCCAACCCAAATTGATAAATCCGCTCGATAATGCATGCGATTGGCTGTTCGAAATGAATTCCAACGCTTGCTCAGCATTTTCCACCTTCAATAATTCAAAGTTGTTCGTTTCTTCCTGCAAAAGTGGTGCCTGGTGGGGAGTGAATTCCACAATCCACCTGAAGCCGGTCTCTTCGCACATCCGGTGCACTTTAACATTCGCCGAATGGGTGACAAGGCGGATAATCCCACTCCCCATTCGCTTCCAGGTCTCGACGACATAGTTGTGGATGTGGGAAGCGATCCCCTCGCCCCGGGTAATGCCATCGTGGCCCTCAATCCGGATAGCTGTGTGGGACACCAAAATGGTGGCATCATGGATGGTAACGGTTTTGTTAAAGTAACAGATGGCGCAATTTGGTCCAACGGCTGTTTACGAGGTAATGGTCATCCAAATGTGACTGCAAATGGCGGTGTGTTTGGCTATGAGTTAGATTTAGGTGGTGCAGCTTGGACCCCACCGCTTACATTGGTGGATTTTGAGATTCCACTCTCTACCTATGATATACCACTCACAGACTGCAGTGACCCTGCTGCCCATAACGTCTCCAGCCTACCAAACAACATGGAAGCGGGTCTTTAATGTCTCTGGTGATTTAAAGCTTATTGGTGAAACCTACACTGGCACCGGAGTAACGATCTATCTTGCTACTGGAGGACTTACCATCAACATTAATGTGAATACTCAGATTAGCACTCCGGTCGGTACTCCAGACGAAGTCTCTCCCGCTATACCCTACATCCTTATCTTCCTGCCAGCAACAAATTATAGTATCGTACAATTAAACGTCACCTCTGACTCATTTTTCAGAAGCACCGTCTTACCCCCTGGCTCCGAAATAACAACCAATGGCACCAACGGACTGATGCTTATCACTGCCAGATTATTGGCTGGAATGTGCTTGGGGGTGGTACTGCTGATACTTATGTTACTTACCAGTGTCTAGAAAATGCCGGCGATCCGACGGCGCTAGAACTATTCAAATAAGCCAATCCTGTATAATTAAAAAACCAAAACTCCGGGCAAGCTACCCAGCGGCACCCGGAATATCCTCCTTACTGCTGCTTCTTCTCAGACCTGACAGGGTTCGAAGGGTTCCGCCGCGCTGGACCCACCCGGAGCGCAGCAAGCATAACCCATGACTTTTGTCCTGTCAATGTTTTGCCCTCGCTCGTACGCCAAGTACCCCTCCAATAATGATCAACACGAGCACACTTGCTCCGATGACCAGTCCGGCATTGCTCCCTATCGGTGGGAGCAGCCGTGATTCAGGCGTCACGCTCACTGTTGCTGATTGAGAATCAGTGGGAACGGGGGTCGATGCAGCCTGTTGACCACTCTTAGATAGGCTGATCCCTTGAAATTGCATGTTGAAATTTGCACTGGCAATTTCTGATCGCAAAACAATGCTGACAAGCACTGCCAGGATAAAGAAAATTGATAATAAGTGATGAATTTTCATGGAGCCAATCCCTTTTGATATGAGATGCCTCATCTCGTTAGTAGTTTATCACATCCTGCCGTGAAGTTTTTCCAAAAACCCATTCCAATCAAGAGCGGGTGGTAGCATCCTGGTCTTACGGAGAGAAGAATTTGTGCCTCTCTCTTGCGAGTAAGACACGTTCCATTTGGCACGAGTTCATCGAAACGTAAACCGCTCAGGCTAATAATAACCTGGGCGGTGATGGTCGAAAATATTTAGAATCAACCAGAGGATAGCAATTAATAATCGTCACCAAACAACATCTGGTGTCACTATATCAGCGGAATTCTACTTACGGACAAAGCCTCTAAGTTATTTATTTCCGAGTTGTTTGTTAACTTCAACCAGAATCTGTTCAACCTTTTCTTTTGTAAATCCGAATTGTGCAGCTTGCGGGATAGCGAGCAAGTTCTTCAGTGACATACCCTTTACCATGGCAATCATTGGGTTGCTGGAAATACCGGGTACGTACTGATCAAGTACTTTAACAGCTTGTGGGTCATCTAAAAGCGCACCCAAGGTTGTGTCTAGCGTTACTTTCATTGTAAGTCTCCTTTTATTATTAGCGGGATGAGATTATTTTTTATCTAATATGGCAATTTTACTATGAGAAAGTTAATATTGAACCTAATCATTGTCGCTTTCCATTCGGTCAGCTGTACCCTGATATAACTCCCAACCCTGACTCAGAATGACAACTTGAGTAGCCAGGAACCATAACAGGAGCAAAGTCAAACCAATCGCCACCGCATTCAGGATGGTTGGCAGGTTGGACTGGATATTGGTGAGCATCGTGATCACGTTATCCATTGAGGATTCAGATTGAACGACCATCTTTTCGTACTCACCAAGGCTGGACGAGATCAATCCGACACTATCTGACATGGTAGTCAGGTTTCCTTGGATTAATCCCAGATTATCGTCGGTAGAACTGAGCTTAACTGACATTTCGACAAATGTATCGGGAAGGCCTTCCAGGCTTTTGGCTAACTCACCCAATGAATCCGCCAGAGGGACGTCTGGATTGTATGAATCTCCAACTGGACCCAAAAAACTACTCAGCAACGGATTGGCACTCAGCAAAAAACGAAAAGTATCCAATGACTTGATCGTACTTTCGAGGACTTTTGCGGCATCCTGGGCAGTTGAAAGCGAATCGGTCGCTGCCTGAAGCGTGGAAGGCAATGTATCAGACATAATCACATTGATATCCGTGAGAACTGGGGCGGTATCATCCACAGTAGCTGCCGTTGTACCCAACATGGTTGAAAGGGCATCCAGGCTATCGACAGTAGCTCCCAATGCCTGCCCGGTGACCTTCATAACATTCTGGCTTGAAGTAACGCTCTCGTTGAGTGTGTCAATTGTGGTACTTGCATAATCAGTCAAGGTAGGTTTAATTGCCCATACCCCTACTAGGCCTGCTATGCTGATCAGCAAGCCTAATATCCCAGCAATCATAACAAAAACTCCAAGTACGCGGCGCAAGATCTTCATATTTCCTCCTAATTATTGTATTAGAAAATTTACTCGCTAACTAATTGTAGCATTTATCTGCTCTTCCATTAAATTCCCTGGTTCTTGGTAAGTGAATAAATCACGGTTTAAAACGATTTACAAGATATAGGTAGTCGTTCCAATCCCGCATGGGAAGGCAAAGCCGGGTGATTTCACCCTAACGGCGGAAATGGAGGGTGTAAATCCAGATCCCATAATGGTGAAAATACTTACCAGGCTCGCTGTAATTAGCATTTCCCTGCTGGGGCGCAGTAAACCGTAAACTCATCGATACCATCAACGCCCAGCAGGTGATCCATTTTTGTCTGATTATAGGCACCCACTGCACACGTGCCAGCCTGGATGGCAGTGCAGGCCAGGTAAAGGTTCTGGCAAACATGCCCCGAATCCTGGGCGATCAGTTTGGGTGAGAGAGGTCCATAGCGCCATTCCGTCCGGTATGGAACCGCAGTCCAGATAAAGGTCACGGCACTTTCGAGGGCAAAATCCGCGCATCCTTCGGATATTTTTGTTCCAATTTCCGGATCTTCATTTAAAAGCAGAAGTTTATGCTCTATCGCCAGGTAGCGGTACAACCCTGGAGCCAGGCTATCAACTCGCTGCACAGCCAGGTAGGTCTCGAATGGATGGCGAGAACCTCCAGAAGGCACCGTGCGCCAGGTTGCGTAGCCATCCATTATGATCTTTTTAACACCCTGCGTAGCCCACAAGAGAAAGGATAACTCTTCATTGGTGAGCGGTTCCCGCTTGTAAGTACGGCAGCTTTGCCTCATTCGAATTGCTTCGATTAAAGGCATACTGCCGACGGTGATTTTAGCCGGAGCGACCAGGTCAATGAGGGTGAATTCCGGGGAATAGGGCTTCTGCAATAGAGGTGTCGGGACTCCCTGTTTTTGATCGAGCTCGAGAGAGTCCCACTTGTCCCATAAATCAGCTTTGATCATTTGGCGAGAAGATTTGTAATCCATCGCTAACTCCTGTGTAAACCTGCTTGATTAGATTTATTGGATTGTAATATAACACAACCAACCCCAGCCTGTAAACAAGAACCAATCCGAGATCAGATGGTTGGTTTCTCATGACTGACACCGGATCACTGTGGGCTAATAAGACTGAGAGGGAGGGATATGAACCCTCGTTCCCTTGCGAGTTCCCCTCGCAGAGCACACGCTCTCCAGGCGTGGACGCCAGGCCAAACTACGCCATCCGTATGGATTCACCTTAGTTGACTAGTTAGCCAATTGAAAGTAACCCAAGTTTTATCGATACGAGCGTTTGTTCGCAATTCGCACAGGATTAATCAACCGGTGATAAAACCTCAGGTTGTGCCTCAATAAATGTTGGCTTGTTTATTGCCTTATAAGCAAGAATTATCCCAATGAGAAGCGCGGGTATGCTGATTTGTATTGCGGCAGGAAGCACTTGTAGTTGCAAGAAGGTCAAAGGGCTACTTAAAAATGTGACAACCCAAATAAATGCAAAAATAGCCTTCCAAAGCGGCTTTAGCGTTACGACGTTTATCCACAATAGAACCACTGGCAACAGCAAAAGTGTCCAATCATAAATCATCAGGTAAGGAATAGACCACACCAACCAAATGATGGCGGCGCAGAACATGATTATTTGGTTATTCGAATTTTTCTGCCAGAATTTCAGGAAAAAGAATAGACCAAACAGAGTGCAGATCAGGTAAAGGCCTTGTGACAACCACGGTATGCCGGGAAGTAAAGTCAACCAGAATGCTTTGACTGAGTAGGCATTCCAGAATGGGAATCCATCAATCGTCATCAGGTTAGCATTGATTTTTTGAGCATAGGACAGAAAGGATAAACTTGCTTCCGGAAATAGCCAAAGATTTATCCCTACCTGGGAAATCAGACCAAAGCTTAATCCAATCAATGCTTTCCAACTATTCCGCCAATCTAAAAGCCACAGAAGTCCAATACCAATGAGAAATTGTGGTTTAAAGAGCAGCAGGCTAAAAATCAAACCAGCCCCGATATTTTTTTTGCGTATCCACAGAAAATAAGTCAAACTTAACAAAGCTAGGCTGATAAAGGAATTTTGGCCAAAGCTTACCGCACTAAAAACCGGTAGCCAGGTAAGTGCCAGACAAAAATAACGAGCCGGATGTTTAGCTCCCAGCCACTTCATGCTAAACCAAAGGCAGATTAAACCCAAAACAATCCATAGAATAGGTGCCCAGGGATAAGGAATTAGTGCAAAAGGGGCCATGAACAAAGCAAAGTGGGGTGGATTCAGGTAAGGATTGTAATTTAATGATGCCCCTCCATATAGATTTTGTTGGATTAAATGGGCCAGATCAAGGTTATAAAGCTCAGCGCTTCGTCCCATTAAGATTATTTTCCCGGCGGTATAGAATGCTACAAAATCGGTACCAATGAGATGTCCTGCCAGGTCAATATTTCCTTTTCCAAAGAGCAAGCTGACAATCCAACCACCCCACAGTGCGCCGCCAATCAACCAGGGATATTTCATTCGTTTATTATTTAGCAGGTTGTTGATTTTACTAATCAAGGCTTGCATCCCTATTTTCCTCATTAACCGTATTCATGGATTCGTCTAATCCGTATGTAGGCGCGAAAAATCCATACTGAAACGACTAATATTGAGCTCGAGAGAGTCCCATTCGAGCCAGTCACTTCTGATTGCCTTGCGATGGGATTTAAGACCCATATCAGTTTCCTATTCGACTTTTCTAATCGGATTCATTGCTTCTTAATATAACACAATCTTTATAGGCGCTTAAACGAGAACCGCCCTTGGATCACCAGGGCAATTTCTAACGGCTAGGACCTGAAACCTGAAAACTCTATCTGGCGGAGAGGGAGGGATTTGAACCCTCGTTCCCTTGCGTGTTCTCCTTGCAGAGAACACGCTCTCCAGGCGTGCGCGCTAGGCCAAACTACGCGACCTCTCCGAAGTATACCGCTATATATGGTGTGATAAGGTGAATATTGATGGTTACATGCCACCTGTGGAACTAATTCTCAGGAGGCAAAACCATGGAAACTGCTCGTCATACACTCGTAACGCACACGACTATCGGGAAAAGTGAAGTAGATTTTATCCTTGATTGGGCAAATCAGTTTTATCAATCCAAGAAGGTGGAGGGGGTTTCAGCTTATACACTGACGTTCAACAAGCAACAATTAGGTCATTTCTTGAAATACTGCGAAGCCCAGGTAATTACTTGCTTTAGTGAAATAACACCGAATGTAGTTCGACAATTCTTACTCTACCACGAACAGACTGGCCATAATCCAGGAGGTTTACATGCTGCTTTTCGTGTGTTACGCACCTTCCTACTCTGGTATGAAAGTGAGGCAGAACCTGAGGATTGGAGAAATCCAATTCATAAAGTAAAAGCACCTAAAATCCCTACTCTTCCACTACAACCAGTTGAGTTGGGGGATGTATCTTTATTATTGAAAACATGTAATTCCAACTCGTTTCTCGATTATCGAGATAAGGCATTGTTGATGTTTTTGTTAGATACTGGGGCAAGAGCACGAGAAGTGCTTCAGATTGATATTCATGATGTAGCCCCTTACACAGGCAAAATCCTTATCCAAAGAGGGAAAGGACATAAACCAAGAAATGTCCTTCTTGGGAGAGCCAGCCGTAAGTCTCTACGGAATTATCTGAAACATCGCTTAGATAACAATCCATCATTGTGGATAAACGATGAAGGTGAATGCTTGGAGTATGGTGGATTACGGGGGATACTTGTGCGACGTGCAAATCAGGCTGGTATCAATGCTCCTACACTTCACTCCTTCAGACGAGCATTTGCGATCAATATGCTACGTGCAGGGGTAGATGTATACAGCTTACAAAAGCTAATGAGACATGCTGACTTACAAGTGTTGCGTCGGTATCTGGCACAGACTACCGAGGATATTGTCCATGCACATAGGATAGGAAGCCCTGTGGATAATAACAAACTCTAAGATTTCACAAAGAAAGGGGATAGTGAGATAGATTATACCCCCGTGAAAATCGATTCATTTCGATAAGAATACCTTATCTAATATTAACCATCGTTTTATCCATAAAATGCCACAAAAATGGCAATTCTATTGGATGGAATGAATATTAAGTTATAGAATCATCTACACATCATTCTCTGGTTCGGGTAATTTATGGCATTATCTAAAGGGGCAGATTACAAGCACTATGCCCAATGCAAAGAAAACCCAAAACAGCAGCTGCAATATTAGACCAATCGACTCCCATAAACTTCCCCAGAAATCACGAAAACTATCCCACCAAGTCCTGTCTTTGGATTCGTAAACTGGCGCTGGACTCTCATAAGGGTGTAGCTCGGGAGAGCCTATACGTTGCTGAATATACCTATCTATTTCTTCAGAAATTATTGGGTATGCTTGCTGTTGCTCTTGCTGTTGCTCTTGTTGTTGGGCAGCTTGTTGTTGGGCTTGTTGGTCAAGCATATTCCTTATGGCGCCCATTTGTTCAGGAGATAGAGGCATTTTGGTTTCTCCCAAGCGAACTGGTGATTGGATGAATGAAGTGTGATCTACTATTTAGTCTACGGATTCTTATCAGTTTGCAACCTATCAACAACGATAGTACTTGAGAATAAGATACACAACATCAGCCGAAAAGGTTTATGAATCACGATCCCTCCTTTTGATCTGGGAATCCCCCAATACATTCATCTAAAATACTATAGCACTTATTAGAGTCTATTTCAATAAGTTTGGTAAAGTGATATTTTCCCCACCGATAGCCATCGGATTATGTAAAGGGATGTCCCACCCTTATAGTGAATATGGTGGATGAACATCTTCATTCCTCGTATGGAAGAAAACCAGGCGAATAGGTTTTCAACTCCTTTCCTCCTGCTCGTCTGAAAGCTGGTTATATAGAGGGGGAATCAACAATTGAATACATTCCCCAAGTGTCGATGACCCTGCAGGGCATCGCCTGGACAACTGGGGAGTGGGGAGCAGGACCTCAAGCTGCCTATTATCGTATGTCATAATGTACGACAACTTGTGGACGAGAACAATGCATGTCCAGCTCACAAATGTTTACTGCCTTGGAATGTATTGAAACTAAGGCAATCACCATACTTTTCGCTCGCCAAGAGATCACTCACACCCCGAAAGATAATATTGAGATTGTTGACTAGCTGAAGTTGGTGGAAATTGCCCAAGCGATATAAATATATATCGGCAAAGAATGATCATTAAGATTGCCGTACAATGCGATTGGGTATTAATCCAAAACAATTCCATTTACGAATAGATACTGGAAATTCAATTAATTGACTGAGTTGATTAACCTTATGCACCATGAATGAAAGCCATTTGGAAAAATTTCTTCTCTTTCCAACCATGCTTATAACTTGTATAATTCAACGCTGGTCTTAAGCTCAGTAACCTCGCGTCAAGGTTCTGCGATTGTTCACTACACGAGTAAATCGATCCTCTCTTATTATTTGGATTATCCTGTTAGTCGCCATATCCGTACGATTATGGGGGATTAGCTATGATTTACCCTATATTTACCATCCCGATGAACCAGTCTCTATTAATATCATTCAGAGTATATTCAAGACAGGCGATTTAAATCCCCACTTCTTTGACTACCCATCCTTGTTTTTCTACATAAATGCTCTTGCTTATATTCCGTATTATTTTTTCGGAAAACTACTTGGCATTTTTACCTGGCGAAGCGACATATTAGCTCCCATCGTCTTTGTCATGGGAGTAGCCAAAGCACAATTGCCCTCCAGCGTTATGTTGGGTCGCATGATCACTTTAATATTTGGGGTTGGAACTGTCGGGATAACTTATCTGATTGGTTGGCGTCTTACCGGCAAGAGAATCATCGGACTGCTCGCCTCATTAATGCTGGCAGTTAATATCACAAATGTTAGTTTAAGTCGGTATATCACACCTGATACATTCGTAACATTCTTTACGACTGTAGCCTTCCTGGCTTCGATATTTATATACCAGCAAGGCAAAACCAGGTGGTATATCATCGCCGGGATCTTTGTGGGGTTGGCTGCATCCACAAAATACAATGGTGGATTGATTGTGCTCCCAATGATCCTGGCACACTTCCTTCATTACGGGAAGGGTGCAATACTGCACAAGAACTTATATATCGGCTTATTGATGTGTGGAGTGGGATTTCTTGTTGGAACACCCTATGCCCTACTGGATTTCCCCAGTTTTTGGGCAAAAATGACAGGGGATACCTTGCATTATTCATCCGGTCACGAAGGTATGGAAGGAGATACCTTGAAGTGGTATCTGAATTATGCCTGGAACACCGGGAGCATTATCTATCTATTTAGCATTTTAGGTATCCTACGAGGGATTTACTACCGCTCAAAGGAAATCATCCTGCTGTCTGTTTTCCCTGTTGCATACTTTGTTTTCATTAATTTTTTCATCGTGAGGAATGACCGGACGTTTCTCCCGCTTACGCCTTTTCTATTCTTATTAGCTGCTTCCTTTGTGGAATTTCTTATCAGCAAATCAACACAGGTAGTGTCGAGACCATGGCGTATTGGATCAAGAGTCTTCTTGGGTTGTTTATTTCTTACTGCATTCATGTTACCTGCATCTCTAACGATTGATAGGACCTTGGAATTAACCTCTGAAAATAGTCGCGAATTATCAAGAGCTTGGATAGATGAAAACTTACCTGCCGGAGCAAAAATTGCACTCGAAGCTTATGCTCCTTTTGTTGATCCAGCGCGTTTCTCTGTGCAGGCTTTTATTAGTATCATCGACCATGATCCAGACTGGTATATTAAAAATGGATTTGAATATTTGGTTTTAAGTGAGGGGATATATTGGCGCTATTTTGACAAGCCGGATCAATATAGCTCAGAAGTTTTACAATACAATACGTTCTTTCGAAATTTTGAATTAATAAAAATGTTCGATGACGGCAATACAGAAATTCGCATCTACAAAGTTATCTCAACCCATAAATGATTGATAATAGGAATATATTTTTCCCCATATATGGCTAGCGGGGGTATTGGTGATTTCCCATACCCCCACCAGTCCCTGGCGGAGAGGGAGGGATTTGAACCCTCGTTCCCTTGCGGGAAACACGCTCTCCAGGCGTGCGCGCTAGGCCAAACTACGCGACCTCTCCGAGTTTAAATGACTGCGTTTTTCTCTCCACAGCGAGGCGCATTATACCATAAAGGGGTATTTGCCCTGCTTCCCTTGAAATTTTACGAGCGCTAATCCCATTCAACGATCAGAAGACCGGAGCTCATAGATATAGAGTGATTTATCCCAGCTGCGCGTGAAGCCAACTTTTTCCAGTATTGGTAAGAGCTCAGGCTGGTTTGGCGCAATCCAACCAGGCGAGGAATATCCAATTTTATTCATCAATCGGCGGTAATCCAGCAAAAGCTCTGGTAAATCACTCATCTGGCAGGCGATCAACTCAATCCCCGGTTGGGGCACGTCATCTTCATCATCTTCCCAAATGGAAATGAAGCCAGAACGGTCGCGCCACCACCAGGTGTGCTTGTTTCCAATCACTTCAACCAGATGCTTAAGCTGTAGGTTACCGTATACCCACCCCAAATTAATCAATCCACTCGATAATGCGTATGTCTGACTGTGCAGGACAAATTCCCATGCCTGAGGAGCTTCATCCATATTTACCAGGGTAAAGTTTTCCGTCTCTTCCTGTAAAATCGGTGCACGGTAGGGGATAAACTCAGCGATGCGCTTAAATCCCGACTCTTCGCACATCCGGTGCACTTTAACATTTTCTGAATGGGTCACCAGACGCACGAGACCACTTCCCATACGCCGCCATGTCTCGACTACATATTCATGGATATGTGCCGCAATCCCCCTGCCCTGGAATTCAGGGTGGACGCGCAATCCTTCCAGGTACCATTCGCCTTCCTGGAATTTGGTGAGTTTAAATACTCCCGCTACCCGCCCACCCAGCTCAGCCACTCCCAACAATCCATCCGGGTCTGCCATCCACTCTTCCCACACCTGAGGAATGTAATCTCCACCATCCCAGATGTGTGAGCACAATTCCAGCACACCTTCAGTGTCCTTTGCAAGTGCTGGTCTACAAACAACTCTTTCTAGATTATTTATATCGATCATATTTATTCACTATCGTAAGCTAATCGGGGAACATCTGCGATAGGATAGCGGGTGCATACCGTCTGACCATTTCATCGGATATGCCATTTTCTCGGCAAATCTCAGCATACAAATCAGCGCTTGGTCGTTTATGGCGCCTCTGTGTATCAACATCGAGCTCCCAAAGGCCAAACCGTTGTGTCCAGCCTCGCTCCCATTCGAAGTTATCCACCAATGTCCAGTGAAAATAACCTTTGATTGGCCAGTTAAAATTGACCGCTCGCCACACCTGATGAATATGTTCCACCATATAACGAGGGCGCACCCGGTCTTCAGTGTCATCAATTCCATTTTCAGTGATGATGATGGGAAGTTTGTATTTCAGCCCCCATTTTAACGCTTCAAACATCCCCAAAGGCTCATTGGCAAGAAAACCGGTGGAACTCAACTCAGCATCTTTACGGAAGGAACGCTCGCTAAATAATTCACTCGCTTTGAACAGATTGAAGCTGACGTAATCACGCGTATAGTAATCGAGCCCCAGGAAATCCTGTGTCCCTTTTGCTTCTGGAATTCGTGTTCGCCTGGATATGAACCTCACCACCCCATCCCTGGCTGCAGAGGGGAAAATCTCATTTAAACCCTTCAACAGGCTTGTCACTAATCTATCTAGAGGAAACCAGGGTCTGGAGGGCATCAAACTGCGGTAATAATTGACTATTCCAACCCGCGCTTCAGGCTGGATCTGGTGGATAACGTGGTACGCGGCCGCGTGGGCGCGGATTATATTGACCATCACTTTAAATGCAAGCCCGTTATCTTTCTTCCCTGGTGGAAACGTCCCTAGGGAGAAACCAAGGAGTGCATAACCATTCGGCTCATTGAAAGTAAGCCATAGGTTGACATAATCCTTTACTGCCTGAACCACTTTGCGCACATACTTTACGAAATACTCCGCAGCTGACTCGTTTTCCCAACCACCCTGCTCGACAAACCATTGTGGATCCGAGTAATGATGCAATGTGATGAGGGGAGTCATGTTCAGCTCTGTGAGACCCCGGACCATCTCAATATAGCGATTGAGCGCATCCTCATCCCAACGATCAGGTGCCGGTTGGATCCGGCTCCATTCAACAGACATGCGGTGAGCGTTCTGCGCACCTTCTGCTGCACGATGAAAATCTTCCCTCCAGCGACCATTCCACCAATCGCATGCCAGACCCGCTTTATCCCCGTGAATAATCCGCCCCGGTTCTTTTTCCCAGGCGAACCAATTACTGTTCACATTATTACCTTCAACCTGATAAGCTGCAGTTGCCGATCCCCAAAGGAAGCCGCGCGGAAAATGAAATGTTGCTTGTGCCATGAATTCTCCTTAATTCGACGAGACCCAGTCTGATAATTTTAGCTTCTAGATGCCTTCTTGGCAAAGGTAAATTTATGGGTCTGAGTTTATTCTCATACAATAATTATGGTATGCTATAGTTATAACCCAAGGAGGTGTTGAAATGTCTGAAGCATTCATCATTTCCGCAGTGCGTACCCCGATCGGTCTCGGTAGGCCTACCGGGGCGTTGGTTTCATTTTCACCGGTTGAGCTGACCGCTTTGATCCTGCAGGAAGCCGTTAAACGGGCAGGGATTGATCCTGGATTGGTAGAAGATGTTGTATGGGGATGTGTGACCCCGATCGGAGACCAGGGGGCTAACCTGGCACGTTTGGGTGTGTTGAAAGCTGGTTTCCCAATGCGGGTGCCAGCGGTCACACTCAGCAGGATGTGTGGCTCGAGCCAACAGGCGATCCATTTCGCTGCCCAAGCTATCCTGGCGGGTGATATGGACATCGTCATTGCCGGGGGTACAGAGATGATGTCTCACCAACCTTTAGGTGCAGACTATCCAAAGGAATGGCCTGCGGAGATGCCATATAAACTGGTACACCAGGGTATCAGCGCTGAAATGATGACCGAAAAATACTCCCTCACACGGGCAGAATTGGATGACTACGCCTATCAATCTCATATTCGAGCGATGCAGGCGATTCAAAATGGTTATTTCGAGGGCCAGATCCTCCCCATCACTCTATCTGATGGCAGAGTAATCAAGATCGATGAGGGGGTGCGTATGCCTCCCAATCGAGAAAAGATGGCATCACTCCAACCAGCTTTCAAACCTGATGGAGTGGTCACTGCGGCGAATGCCAGCCAGATCAGCGATGGCTCGGCAGCATTGGTATTGGCTTCAGCCAAAGCGGTTGGTGCTTATAACCTCAATCCTCTGGCACGCATAAGCACCCGCTATGTGACTGGTTCTGATCCGGTTCTAATGCTGGATGGTCCAATTTCCGCCACCAGGCAGGCTCTTAAGCGGTCTGGGCTATCCTTGGACCAATTGGATGTTATTGAGATAAACGAGGCTTTTGCTTCAGTTATCCTGGCTTGGGTAAAGGAAATCAAGCCTGATTTATCCAAGGTGAACCCAAATGGAGGCGCAATTGCCTTGGGCCATCCATTAGGCGCCACAGGGGCTGTACTGATGACCAAGCTTGTGCACGAACTGCAGCGCACCCGTGGGACTTTTGGGCTGCAAACGATGTGTATTGGTCACGGGATGGCGACAGCAACCATTATCGAGCGACTATAATTAAAAAGCCCAGAAAAAGTAAGATCATGACCCACGTAATATATCTCTCCTTGGGTAGCAATCTTGGAGATAGACTCACGAATCTCCAGAATGCGATCTCCTGCCTTCCACCAAAGATCCAACCTATCATTCACTCATCTGTTTATGAAACGGAACCCTGGGGATATTCGGATCAACCCCCCTTCCTGAATCAGGTCATCAGAGCTGAAACAGCCCTTGACCCAACAAATGTATTGAAATTCTTGAAGCAAATTGAGGTCATCCTTGGGCGCAAAGAGACCTTTCGCTTCGGCCCACGCTTGATCGACCTGGATATTCTTTTCTATGATGATCTTGTACTAGAAACACCAACATTAACGATCCCTCATCCACGCATTGCTGAACGCGCTTTCGTTCTCGTCCCCCTGGCGGAAATTGCACCTGATCTGCGTCATCCGATTCTTGGGAAAACCATGCTACGGTTAAAACTCGGAGTGGATGCCGGTCGGATTAAATTATACCGATCAACAAAACCCTCAGCTGGAGTTTAGGTATGTCTATACTCATTAAATCCGGCACCATCATTACAGATTCCGATACACTCCAGGCTGATATTTTGGTGGACGGAGAAAAAATTATCTCAGTTGGTCAAAACCTGATGTCTGACGAAGCAACTATTCTTGATGCAACGGATAAGTTGGTCATGCCAGGTGGAGTTGACCCGCATACCCATTTCAACCTGCCAATGTTTGGAACTGTTTCTTCTGACGATCACTACACAGGGCATAAAGCGGCGGCATTCGGAGGTACAACCACAGCCCTGGATTTTATCTCCCAGGATCATGAATCACTGCCTGTATGCGTCGAGGCCTGGCATCAACGAGCTGATCATCTGGCAGCGGTTGACTATAGCTTTCATATGAACATCACCCACTTTAACCAGCGTGTGGCAGATCAGATTCCTGAATTACCTGGATTGGGAATCACCACGCTTAAAGTTTTTACTGCTTACAATGACCGATTACGTCTTAACGATGGAGAGATATATCAAGTATTACGACTGGCTAAAAAGCATAATTTGCTCACCATGCTGCATGCAGAGAATGGTGATGTAATCGATATCCTGGTCGCGGAAGCACTCTCCGCAGGTCACACAACGCCTGAATGGCATGCCCTCACCCGCCCTGCGTGGGGAGCCGTGGAAGCAGCTTTACGCGGTGCAGCCTTGGCAGGTCAAGCAGAGGCGCCTCTATATCTTGTGCACATGAATGTTGCCGGTGAAGTGGATCAGCTTCGTTACGCTCGCGAGCATGGATTATCAGTAATGGGCGAAACCTGTCCTCAATATCTGTTCTTTTCTTCTGATAAACTGCGCCACCCTGATGGCTCCAAGTGGGTCTGCTCGCCGCCTTTACGCTCACCCATCGATAATAACCGCCTGTGGCAAGGGTTAGCTGATGGTACCATTCAGACTATCGCCACTGACCACTGTGCATTCTTTTTTGATGGCACTAAAGCTATCACCTATGAAGGTCATCCAATTGCGATCCCTGGCAAGGAGCTTGGAAAAGATGATTTCACTAAAATTCCGAATGGTTTACCCGGAGTGGGTGATCGCCTGCCTATCTTGTGGACGTACGCTGTCCGTTCTGGCAAGCTATCGCCAAACCAGTTTGTAGCTCAGACAAGCACCAATGCTGCCAAAATATTCGGACTTTATCCACGCAAAGGAGCCTTGATGCCAGGCTCTGATGCGGATATTGTCATTTGGGATCCAGAAAAACATGTTCGGTATGGGTTGGCTTTCGCTCATCACCGCACAGATTACAATCTGTATGAGAACTGGGAGCTGGTTGGTTTCCCAGAAAAAGTCTTCCTTCGTGGAACTTTGATTGTTGATGGTAATCAATGGCTTGGTAAGCCTGGAATGGGTCACTACCTCAATCGAGGTTCCGGGATATTCTTATAAAGAACAGCTCCAACTGATATGTTAATTCTCCTGACCATTTTCCTCTTTGTATTAACCCCGCTTACCATACTGATACTACGCTTGGTTCGTCCCAAGTTAAGTGTCCAGGGATTGTTGGCTGTTCTGACTGTCCTGGCAGGCTTACCGATGGTATTCCTCGCCAGGTCTGATATTCCACGCACAATTCCGCTGCTCCAATGGAAGCCCGCAACCCTGTTCCCTATTTCACCAGCTCTGCTGATTGACGATGTCTCCTGGTATTTTACCTTGGCGCTGGTGTCTCTTTCTTTTTCTGTAGTAATTGGATCGATCACCCAGCTCGGTCAGAGCACCAGACCTGATTCGCAATCTGATAAAAATGGAGCTCACATTATTGGTCCAGATTCAGCAAGTGTAGGATCCACCCCATCTGAACGAACAACAAATATTGAAATCGGGGAGATATCCAATTGGTCATTCTGGGCGGTAATATTAATTTTAACCTGTGTAGGTTTACTAGCTGTAACAGCTGGTAATCTGCTAACCTTGTTACTTGCCTGGACTGCATTGGATATCATCGAACTTTTTGTCCTGTTGGGTATTGTATTGGATAGTAAAACACGCGAGCGGGTTATCACGGTTTTTTCTGCAAAAATTGCCGGCGTAGTTATTTTATTAATCACCGGGTTATCCCTTTGGTCACATGGTGATTTATTATCATTTGATTCAATATCGCAAGCTACCAGCTTGTATCTCATTTTGGCTGCTGGTTTACGGCTAGGTGTTCTACCCCTCCAATTACCATTTACTCAGGGATTACCAATCAGGCGAGGCCTGGGAACGGCCTTACGCTTGATTCCGGCAGCTTCAGGCTATATTCTATTGGTGAGAACTGCAAGTACTGGTGTAACAGGAGTTATTGCCCCATTTCTCTTGGGAATAACAACGATGGCAGGACTGTTTGCGGCCATCAATTGGATGTATTCGAAAGACGAGTTGGATGGAAGACCTTATTGGCTGCTTGGAACAGCTTCACTGGCTATCGCATCTGCAGTATTAAACCGTCCCTCCGCCTGCCTGGCCTGGAGTCTAGCTTGCTTACTATCTGGTGGATTTATCTTTTCCATGTCCATCCGCCACCGGAATCTTCTCACCTTAGTTATCCTGGGATTGGTCAATTTATCGACACTGCCTTTCAGTCCCACCTGGCAAGGAACGACCCTCTACCAGTTCTCAACAAACTCTGGTGTGAACATAACCCTCTTTTCAGTGATTTCGTGGATATTTTTACTCATCCAAGCATTCCTTTTGGCTGGATTTGTCCGCCATTCAATGCGGGGGCTTTACCCGTTGGAGAAAAATCCGTCCGAACATATAGAACGATGGGTCTGGTTCCTGTACGCATTCTCCCTGATCATAATTATCATTACTCATCTATTCATTGGTTGGAGGTTATACCCCAATCTAAGTGTATTACCATTATATGGATGGATTATCGGTCCCATCACCCTCTTAATTACTAGCGCTATTTTATATATTGCCTGGCGTCAGCCTCATCGATCTCCCCTGATACATTATTCCACGAACTCTTCATTGTGGAATAATCTATTTTCTCTTCACTGGTTATATCGCTTTTTATGGAAATTATTCCGGGTGATATCCAGGCTGTTTGGTTTGGTTTCTACGATATTGGAAGGCGATGCTGGTATCCTTTGGGCATTAGTCATTTTTGCTCTAATTTTTATCTTTTTACAGAGATGATCATGATCTATGGGCTCTGATTGGATTGTACTGGGATCAGTTATTTTGGTCAGCCTGACGTCGATTTATATTTTGATCGGCCGAGACTGGCGTTACATCGTTGGGGCACTTGCAGTTCAGTACGTGGGCGTGTTTTTATTGGTATATGCCTCCTGGCCGTTGGAAATGGCTGTTGCTAAAATGGTAACTGGATGGATGGCAGGCGCGATTCTTGGAATCGCTATAACCAGTGTACCTGATACCTGGCGGGAATCTGAAAAATCGATAAAATTCGGCTCAATTTTCCGCATACTTGCAGCAACAATTCTATTGCTGACGATCTCATCATTAGTTCTTCACTCAGAATCCTGGCTTTCGATGATCAGCATTCCTATCCGCTGGGGAAGTTTTGTAATGATGGGCTTTGGGCTTTTACAAATAAGCCTGACAACGCATCCATTAAGAGTCATCATAGGTCTGCTAACATTTTTATCTGGGTTCGAAATCATCTATGCGGCTATTGAGAAATCGACCCTCGTTACCGGATTGCTCGCCGGCGTAAACCTGGGACTGGCATTGGTAGGGGCATATATACTGATTGCCCCGAGCATGGAGAACAATCCATGAGTTCGTCTCTGATTTGGATCATCCTCCCGGTAGTTATCGGAGCGGTTTTATTTTTCTTTCGCCAGTGGTATCGCCTCACAGTGGCAATTGGCACAGCAATCATGATATTGTTAGCTGGAATTGCGTGGAAGCTACCCGTCAATGAATTGATCAAGATCGGACCATGGTCTATCAAGATAAACGATACTTTAAACGTTCTGGGACGACAATTTATTCTTGACAAATCTGACCAACCATTATTGGTAACAATCTATCTGCTAGCTGGGTTTTGGTTCGGTGTAGTCTATGTGACCAATTCTGGGAGAATGTTTGTCCCTTTAGGAATGGTCTTGGTAGCCTTATTAACCGCTGCATTAGCGGTAGAGCCTTTTCTGTATGCTGCCTTGTTACTTGAATTAGCTGCCTTGATCTGTGTACCCATCCTGGTACTACCCGGCAATCGCCCCGGCAGGGGTGTGTTACGCTTTCTTTCCTTCCAAACCCTTGGTATGCCTTTCATTTTATTTTCCGGTTGGATCCTTGCTGGTGTGGAAGCCAGCCCGGAAGAATTAGCCCTGGTCGCACGTGCCTCCTTTTCCCTGGCCTTTGGATTTCTCTTTTTACTGGCGATCTTTCCCTTTCACACCTGGATACCAATCCTGGCTGAAGAATCTCATCCATATACCGTTGGTTTCATCCTGCTTATCCTTCCATGGATGGTCTCTCTCCTTGGCCTTGGCTTTCTCGATCGATATAGCTGGCTGAGAAATTCAGAAACTGTTATCAATATGCTGCAGCTTTGTGGTGCGATGATGGTATTCGTTGGAGGAGTATGGTCAGGATTTCAACGGCATATGGGGCGAATTCTCGGATATGCATGTATGACAGAGATTGGCATTTCATTGTTGGCTATTACGGTAAAAAATGGATTGTCATTATTCTTTACTTTACTACTGCCCCATGCCCTGGCAACCGGCGTTTGGGCACTGGCGCTATCCGCAGTATACAATGCAAAGATAGCTCATGGTGCTGAGGCTCTGCAGTTTCGCACAGTTCAAGGGATAGCTCGCCGTATGCCCATAGCATCCATTGGTCTTGTTTTGGGTTGTTTTTCGGTAGCAGGCATGCCCCTGTTGGCAGGCTTTCCAGTACGTTTATCACTGTGGAGTGCATTGGCAAATCAATCAATCATCACTGCAATATTTACTTTACTTGGCAGCGTAGGCCTCTTAATCAGCGGGATTCGTTCGATGGCTGTACTCGTCATGGGTAAAGATGATGTAGGTTGGAGCATTCAGGAAGGCAGGGGTTTGATATTCTTCCTGAGCATTGGGGTGATCTTTATCTTCCTGGTAGGGCTTTTTCCTCAATGGTTTTTACCGTCTTTGACGAATATATCGCAGTTATTCCCTCATCTAGTTTCCTGGCAAGTGCCATAAATCTACCTCATGCTATAATCGGAATGTACCATCACCCGCTCTGACGGGAAATTTGGTTTAGCCCATTAATGGATTAGGAGCCCACATGGATATTGACCAGCTACAAAAGCGTATTCAATGGGTGGAGGAAGATCGGCGTAAAGAAAAAGACGCGATTGCCCTCCTAGAAAGCAAATTAATTTCTCTCGAAGGAAGCCTGGCAGCATCATTAGAACAAAGCAAGGGTTTAAACAGCGAGATCACCCGTCTTTCAGCCATCATTACCCGAATGGATCAGTTTGACCAAGCCCTGGTTCGCACTCGCATGGAAAGCAAGCAATCACTTGACGAATTGGATAAGGCGATAAAATTACGCATTGATGAATCCGAAAAAGTCTCTCGAGTACAAATAAAATCCTTCGATGGCACATTCGCTGACCTTCAGAAACAGCTGGAAGTCATCCCTAAATTAGATAAAAATATCCAGGCGCGTATTGATATTGAAATTGCGATCCGTCGTACTTTGGATGAGTTGCGAGGAAAAATTGATGCGGTTCGAATAGAAGAAGAGGAATATACCCGTACGATCCGACTGCTCGAAGATGGACGCCGCCAGGATGCGAAACGTATTGTAGACCTGCAGGGCGAGGTAAATGCCTTGAGGAAACGCATGGATGATCAGAGGGGTCAATCGGAAGTGATCAATAGCAATTTGCGAAAATTGGATACTCGAATCAATGAATTGATCACAGTTGAAGACGAGCGCCGTGAAGCGATGACAAGTTTTCTCAACAAGCAAGCCGTATCCCAGGTCGAGCGTGAACGAACATGGAAAGAATGGCAATCACGCTTTGATACTATTGAGAACCAGGCGGTGGATATAGAATCGCAATTAGTCGCGTTGGATACCACTCACCGGGAAGTGAAGCGCATCCAGGCGAATCTTGAAGAATTAACCCAGCGCGTAGAACGGCGGATTACTGAAATAACCGAAATCCAACGCCTGACAGAAGACCGATTTCGTCAGGAATGGGTCACATTTAAAGCTGATGATCAGAAACGCTGGACAAATTACACCCTGACGCAGGAAGAGCAACGCACAGAAGGCGTCCGCCAATCCAGTAAACTCGCTGAACAGACTACACACATTGAAGATGAGCTGCAGGAAGTGAAGGATTTGCTGCAGCAAGCTAATGAGCTGGTTGAAAAACGGCTGCAATCTATCCTGGCGATTGCTCATGAATGGGTCACAACTTACGAACATACCATGGGACACTCGCGCTAAGTATTATGCATGTTATTGGTACTGCCGGTCACGTTGACCACGGAAAATCTACCCTTGTACAAGCACTAACAGGTACTCACCCCGATCGCCTCAAAGAAGAGCAAGAGCGGGAAATGACCATTGATCTGGGTTTTGCCTGGCTCACTCTACCCTCTGGTGAAGATATTGGCATCGTAGATGTACCAGGGCATCGCGACTTTATCGAAAACATGCTCGCCGGCATCGGTGGAATTGATGCAGTACTTTTTGTCATCGCAGCCGACGAAGGAATGATGCCGCAGTCCACTGAACACCTGGCAATCTTGAATCTTTTGCAGGTGAATGGTGGAGTAGTTGCACTGACCAAGATCGATCTCATTACTGATCCCGACTGGCTCGACCTGGTCGAAGATGATATCAAATCAGCATTAAAAAACACCGTGCTTGAAAATGCACCGATTGTCCGTGTTTCGTCACGCACACGCCAGGGTATAGCTGAATTACTTGAACGCTTAAGCGAATGCCTGGCCGACCGGCCTGCTCGGGCTGACCTCGGACGCCCCCGCCTACCCGTCGATCGCGTATTTACGATGCCAGGCTTCGGCACCGTTGTTACCGGTACACTTAGCGAGGGCAGCCTGCAAACAGGTGACGAAGTGGAAATTCTTCCTCCTGGGTTGCACACGCGCATACGCGGCCTCCAGACCCACAGGCGAAAAGAAGAAATAGCCATCCCGGGCGGCCGTACCGCAGTGAATATCTCTGGGGTGACGGTAGATCAGATAAAAAGGGGTTATGTGGTCACACATCCAGGGACATACCAGCCTACCCGGCGTATTGACGTCCGTTTCCGATTATTACCGGACATTTCCCAGTCATTGAAACATGATACCCTGGTTAAATTTTTTCTGGGGGCAGCTGAGATCCAATCAAGGATTCGCCTATTGGGAAGTGAAGAATTATTACCTGGAGAGGAAGGCTGGCTGCAGCTTGAGCTCGACGAGCCAGTCGTCGCCATCCGGGGTGATCGATATATCCTGAGACGTCCTTCTCCAGGTGAAACATTGGGTGGAGGAACAGTTGTTGATCCTCATCCAAAGGGACGCCATAAGAGATTCTCTGCTCAGGAATTAGCCAGCCTCGACACTCTGGCTAAAGGTACCCCTGCTGAGGTTTTGCTCCAATCCATGCTCGTCCTGGGGATTGCTCCGTTACAAAGTGTCATCACACGTTCAAACCTTGATGCATCGGCTGCCAATCAAGCTATCCAAGAATTAGTTCTTAACGGGGATATTTTCGTATTGGAAAACGGAGAACAGTCCGTAATTCCTCCCCAAGGATTGATCACCTCAAAATCTTATTGGTTCCAGCTAAATCGCCAGATCCTTCAAGTGGTGGATGAGTATCATAGCAATTTTCCTCTACGGCGTGGCATCCCGCGCGAAGAGCTAAAATCCCGCCTGAAGCTATCTCCACGTTTATTTAATACTGCCTTGCGAAGGATTGTTACTGAAGGTGGGGTCGAAGAAATCGGTGCTTACCTGTGCCGAGCTGGATTCAGCATTCATTTCAGCTTCCAACAACAGCAAGCCGTGAATAATTTGCTAGCCCGTTTTGCAGCTTCACCATTCTCTCCGCCAACAGTGAAAGAATGCCTGACAGAGGTGGGTGAGGAGCTTTATAATGCCATGATCGAAGTGGGGTTACTGATACCCATCCCGCCCGATGTGGTCTTCCGAAAACAAGACTACGATTTGATGTTATCGGAGGTCACTAATCTATTGAAAAAGAAGCAGACCATAACTGCGGCTGAGGTGCGCGATCACTTCAACACCAGTCGACGCTATGTTTTAGCTTTGCTTGAATATTTGGATACCCAGGGGATTACGGTGCGTGAAGGTGATAACCGCCGCCTCAAATGATACCTATCTGAGGCAAAATTTCCACTTTACTGCATTATTTCTCTAAATATTCTTCGATATTCAATGACTTATACAGACGCTGGCGAATATCTGCAGGGATATCTTCGGTTTGAGCTGATTCGTGATACAGGTACACCGTTTTTCGCAGTGTATCCACCACAATACGGCAATCTTCGCAATCTTCCAAATGCTGTTCTAAGACACTGCACAACTCATCATCCAACTCTCCATCAACATACTCTGAAAGTGATCCAAGCAGCCGTCGGCAATTTTTATGTTCGTGTCGTTTCTTAGTGTCCATAATCATCTATCTTCTTCTCTGGAGCGAAGAAGCCCGTTCTCCAGACTGTTTATGGGAGGTATGTAATAACTTATCGACCTGAACCTTTTGTAAATCACTCGTCCGTTCTCCAAAATAGATCGATAATTCTTCCCTTAAGTGTAGGCGTGCACGTGAAAGTCGAGTCTTTACCGCAGTATCCGTCAAACCAAGAACTTCAGCTGTCTCATGGGTTGACAGGTCATTAATATCCCTCAGCAAAAAAACCACTCTTAATCTCTCAGGCAGCTTCTGTACAGCTGCATCCAATTTGTTCCTGGTTTCTTCAGATAAAAGCTCTTCTTCAGGCAAACAACACCAATCGATGATTTGTACTGGTTCCTGTTCACCTGCTTCGGTTTCCACCGGTTCATCAATCGATATCGTCTCCGGGTGCTTCCGCCGTATTACCATCAAAGCTTCATTAGTCGCGATCCGGAAAAGCCAGGTTGATATCTTTGATCGTCCGTCGAATAATTTTAGACCTCGATAAGCTTTTAAAAATGTCTCTTGTAAGACATCTTCAGCATCCTGCTGATGATTCAGCATTTTGGTTGCCAGGCGATATATCTTGCTAGAATATGCCTCCACAAGACGAGAAAATTCTTCTGGATCGCCGGCTTGTAAGGCTTTTAACGAAAAGCCTTCGGTTTCGACCTTGTTTTCATCCATTATTTAGATGCACCTTGATCTGTATCGTTACAACAATCCTCTACTGTAGGTTATCCCAATCAAACCTTCTCAATAATGAGCCAATAAAGTATAACCGATAAATAATTACAAGGAGATGAATTTATGTTAGGTCAGTCTAATAAGTGGACGAAATAATAAATCTTGATCGGGCACATACACCGACGCCAATCGATATACGCAGATTAATTAATTACAGGTAAAATTGTTCAAATTAGTCTAACAACTTTGGAATTGGAGGTAATTGTGACCCAGCTGCAAACTCGATATATACTGGCATTGATTTTCCTCCTATTTGCAGTATCATGTAGCTCGAATTCGACTACTCAAGCAACTCCCACCCAGATTAGCATGCCCATCGCCTCATCGACCCCGACTGAGATCCCGACGATTGAGCCAACTCTTCCCCCTTCTCCGCTTCCAGCCGACACACCGACAGCTACCCCAATCAGCATAAATCTATATCTTCCCAACGGAATTAACACATTCTCATCTGGTAATCGTAAAGTGTCTTATTACGATTTAGGAGGTCAATTGCTGGGTGAGCTGCAGCCGGTCGGCCTGGGGATGGGTTCACTCCAACAAGCCGTCATCGCGGGTCCATTATCTAATTCACCAAGTCCGATCTTGCCTCCATTGGTCTATCTTTCTTTTGAAAACGGAGGTGAACTTTGGCAGAATGACAATAGTAATGCCACCCTGCTTAGAGCAGCACCTAATCTGCTAAATATCATCAACGCCCCAGGTAAAGGAATCTTCGCTTTTACCCTTCTCGAGTATCTGGATTACGGCCTGGGCTCATATTTATTTGTGGGAGATCTACCAACGATCACCACAGTTGATCCAATCCTGCAGAGTATCAGTACTGAAAGTTCTGCAGTAATGCCTTTGGCTATTACAATTACTGATGGCCAGCCGGCGGGTATCTGGTATACTTCTGTCCCTTATGGAATTGGTGGCGATATTGTCTTTGAACCGCGCACATCACTCAGCTATCTCAACCTTTCTGATTATCAAACTCAAACCCGCCTGGATATGACCAAAGCTCCTATTGGTATCTCAGATGATCAAACCTGGGTCGCTTATACATCAGCAAAGGGTATCGGACCAGTAAGTATTGCCCATAATTTCGATTTCTCGACCAGTGTGACTTTTCCATTGAGACCTGACAGTAACCGTGGGGCTGGCGAAGCTGTATTCTCACCTGATAATCAATATGTCGCATGGAAAGAAGCCAGTGGGAGCATCGCGGCCCAACCATCCACGTTCCATGAGACGGTCCGCATTGCCTCAGTGGATGGATTAGTTATTACCGACATACCCGATATCAGCTTATTGAACATCTCTGGGTTCTCAGAAGTAAGCTGGCTCGTTCCTATCGGATGGCTGGATCCACAGACCTTAGCCCTGGAAGTCCAGGGAAGCAGCATAGAAAATGCGAGTATATTAATTGTTAAATTTGATGGTTCAGATTTAGCTTACCTCGCCCCCGGGTCTTTCATTGGATTTCTATATCCATGATTATTCGATGACTGTCAGATCAAAAAAATCCATGGGCAATTTACCTACTTCTCTCACTCCTTACTTTGCACCGCGCGGCATCGCAGTTGTAGGTGCATCTACTGATCCATATAAGCTTGGTTATGGTCTGGCGCGTAACCTGGTACAGTGCAATTATCAAGGTGTAATCCATTTTGTGAATCCAAAAGGAGGTAGCCTTTTCGGTCGTCCTATTTACACCTCAGTTACAGAAGTGCCAGAACCGGTTGATTTGGCGATCATCTTGATCCCCGCAGAAGAGGTAGCTAAGGTTTTGAAGGAGTGTGCTGAGCGAGGTATCCATGCAGTAATTGTGGCTTCGGGAGGTTTTCGTGAGACGGGAGAAACTGGAGCAAAACTGGAGCACGAGCTGCTGGATATCGCCAGGCAGAAAGACATCCGCGTGATCGGGCCTAATTGCATCGGCTTGCTGGATACACACCTGCCCCTTGACGCTACATTTCTTCCCCCACCCGGCCCACCCCCCGGAGACGTAGCTTTTATCTCTCACTCAGGGGCAATTTGCGCTGCGGTGATCGATTGGGCACGCGGGCAGGGCTTTGGACTATCACGCCTGGTGAGCCTGGGAAATCAAGCGGATGTGAATGAAACGGATGTGTTAGCTCCTGTTGCCGACGATCGATTCACACGAGTCCTTACTTTGTACTTGGAAGGTGTTAGCGATGGGCGAAAATTCGTCCAGGAGGCACGCAAGATCACCTGTCGGAAACCTATCGTGGCACTTAAGGTGGGTCGCTATCCAGCAGGGCAGCGCGCAGCTGCCTCTCATACAGGTGCCCTGGCAGGTCAGGAAAATGCGTTTAATGCCGCGTTTCGCCGGGCGGGTGTGATTCGTGCCGATACGAGTGAGGAGCTCTTCGATTGGGCACGCGCATTAGCCTGGTGCCCGCTTCCCAAAGGTCGGGCGATAGCAATTCTAACCAGTGCAGGTGGACCGGGAGTGACTGCGGCAGACGCGTTGGAAATGAACGGGATGTCTCTGGCTTTATTGGCATCCGAGACCCAGGCAAAACTTGCCCAGATCCTGCCGCCTGCTGCCAGCTTAATCAATCCAGTAGATATGCTTGCATCTGCCTCACCCGAGCAATTTGCAGCTTGCTTGCAGGTATTACTCTCCGATCAAGGTGTGGATGGCGTCATGGTGGTTACACCTCCTCCACCCATGCATACCGCGGGTGCGGTTGCCAAATCGATGATCCCCGTGATACAGAATTCAGATAAACCCGTCACAATTGCACTGATGGGAGAACGCTTGATCCAGGAGGCAGTGGAGCATTTTCGAGCTGCGCGCGTACCTGAATACCGCTTCCCGGAACGTGCCGCTTCTGCCCTGGCCGTCCTGGCTCAGCATGCAGAGTATCTAAAAAATTCTCAGGAGAATTCACCCGCGAATTTTCCTGTTGATCAAGAAGCAGTCCAGAAGGTCTTGAATCTGCGCACAGGATTACCAGGGAATTTAAATGCTACGGAAACAACCACTATTTTAAAAGCTTATCAGCTCCCTGCACTGCCCATGCATTTGGCAACCACGGCAGATGAAGCGGTCATCAAAGCCCAGGAGCTAGGCTACCCGGTTGTGCTGAAAATTGCTTCTCCCGACGTCACTCATAAATCCGATGTGGGTGGCGTAATGCTAAACCTGGTGGATGCAGACGCTGTTTCGAACGGATTTACCCAAATAATCTCCAATGCTCAAACAGCCTGCCCAAATGCCGATATCCAGGGTGTTACTATACAGCGTATGCTCCCTGCAGGGCAGGAAGTGATCCTGGGGGCAATCCAGGACGCACAGTTCGGACCCATGGTCATGTTTGGTTCCGGTGGCGTGGAAGTGGAGAGGTTAAAGGATGTTGCGTTTTCTTTGGCTCCCCTGACGATGCAGGATGCGGAGTGGATGTTGGAAAATACCTGGGCTGGGCGAAGGTTGCGCGGCTTCCGCAACCTGCCCCCGGCTGACCGGCAAGCCGTGTTGAAAGCACTCGTTCTTCTCGGTCAGCTATCAGCTGATTTCCCCCAGCTTGCGGAGATTGAGATCAATCCACTGCGGGTGTTCGCTGACTCACAAGGAACGGCAGCACTTGATGTTCGGATGCGGTTGGCTTGAGAATGAAAAAAAATCAGGTGTTATCGATAC
Source organism: uncultured Chloroflexia bacterium (assembly GCA_963725685.1). Taxonomy (GTDB): domain Bacteria; phylum Chloroflexota; class Anaerolineae; order Anaerolineales; family UBA4823; genus FEB-25. The sequence continues at coordinate 638,499 of CAVRYZ010000005.1, read as the reverse complement.
CCTGTCGAAAAATCGTATGAATAATATCAACCAACGTCCCCAATCCTTGTTCCAGAGGTCTAATATCAATATACTCCCCCATCGTATGAGCACCTCCGCCGGTCGTCAATCCAACACAAATAGCTGGTAGTCCTCGGCTGAGTGGTATATTGGCGTCGGTCGAGCCAATGTTCAATTTCACATTGGTGCCTCCCCGGGCATGACACCTCGAAGCTAACTTAACCAACGGATGGTCAGCTGGGATCTCACCTGCCGGACGGTCGCCAATTACCTCAGCCTTGGAAATCAGCATATCACCGTATTTTCGATTTGACTCTTCGACAATTGCCAACACCTGACCAATGAGTACATTGAGTGCCTGTGTGTTTACCGAGCGTAAGTCGAGTTCCAGGCTAGCCTCGGCTGCAATGGTATTAACGGATGTACCGCCTGTGATCATACCCACATTCAAAGAAGTTCTCGGTTCTACCGGTAAGGCGAGATTCTTTATCTTGACTACCATTTCAGCCAGCTCATGAATTGCGGATGGGTTCCCATAATCAACCCAGGAATGCCCTCCCTTGGTATACACGCTGATGCGATATCTACGCACACCCAGCCCACGGTGATAAATTTGCCCGAATGACATCCCTTCAAGGATTAAGTAGGCAGAGGCATCCGTCCCAATCCGGTCTACGACCGCTCTCATCCCTTGTAGATCACCCAAACCTTCTTCTCCCACATCAGCCACCAGCCACAGATCTCCGTCTAAAATTGGCTTACCATGCATGTTGCCGAGGTTTTCACCTAACGCCCAATACAATCCAAATAATCCTGCCAGTCCTAAAGAATTATCACCAATCCCAGGACCTGTAATTTTATCTGCTGATCGACTCAAGGGTAAATCTTCATCCTGAGTAAACACAGTATCCAAATGAGCAGAAACAACAATCGCAGGCTTATTCCCGAGCCCTTTGAGCCTGGCGTAAACATTGCCATGATCATCCAGGCTGATATCGTTAAGCCCCTGATCATTTAAAGTTTGATAAATGAATTTGGCGCGCCGTTCTTCTTTAAACGTTGGTGCAGGAATTTGTTGGATCTGTATTGCCAGATCGATTACTCGCTCAACGATCGTCGGTTTCATTATCAGAGTTACACCTTTCGAATTCCCTCTTTTAAAGCGTCTAATCTTGCCTGGGCTAACCCAGGCAGGGCATCCAACGCATAAAATATACCACTGCCTTCGATGGTGAGCGAAGCCGATATACTTCCATACAAAGCAGCTTGGACAGGATCATATGTCTGCCTGTATCCGGCTAAAAAACCCCCGCAGAATGAATCACCTGCACCGGTAGGATCTACCAACCGTGCCGGGTAGGCTGGGATTTCCCAGTGTGTCCTGGTACCTCGATCATACAAGAATTGGCCACGTTCCCCGCGTTTGACCACTACAATTTCACACCCATAATCAGCGATAGCTTCCATCATTTGCCAAAGATCTGTGCTCCGACCATGGAATAACCTGGTCAATTCTTCCTCATTAGGTAGAAAAGCAGTCAAACCAGTGACCAGAGCCGGGATATCATCCCAAAATGTGGGTGACATCGTACCCACCGATGGATCGAGCGTGACTGTTGAAAAACCATTCTGCCGGAGGACTGCTGGGAGCAATGTGTGGGTCAGGTAATCGATCGGGCACAGATGGGCTGCCGTCGCGTCTAAATAATCCACCGGGATATCCGATTGGCGCAATGAAGTCGGGGTCAAGTGTGAGCGGCTATCATAGCTTTTTCCAGGCTGCATATAATTGAGTAGCGCCTTGGGGAAAGGTTGCTTCATTCGGGTGAAGTGGGCTGCAGGATCTTCAGTTAAACGTGTATACACATCCGTGTAAACATAAAAGGACCTCAAATCGATGGCTTCAGGTAATATTCGTATCCCTCGAATATCAAATCCTCGATCACGGATCTCATTCAGCCATTCACGCGGGTAATCCTCCCCGACCCTTGCCACCAATCCGACCAGGTTAATTGGTTGCCATACTCCGAAACCAGCTGCTGCATAGATCAGATTCCCACCTGGAACATCAACCAGAGCTCTCCCGCTGGGGACGAGTGCAAAATCCCTCTTTAATTGCCCGGCAATAACAAACCGTAAGGACGAAGCTGCCATCATTTAAATATATTCAAACACCCTAAAAGGGTCAAATTATGGATTATTGATGGATCATAATCACTGGCTGATGAGTACTCACTTGTCTGCATTAATTTGACTGGTTGCGTCTGAACATGTACAGGCAACAATTGTCCGTCCTCCCTTGGTTAGCGTCCCATCGTACTCCACCAAACCTTTATGCACCACCCAGCCTCCAAGATTAAATGGAATTATGCTATCTGCGGGCATCCATTCCCCATTATATTTACGGGCAATATGCACATGGGTGCCCGTCGCCTCACCACCTTCGCAAGATGGGTGACCAATAGGATCACCAACTTTTAAGACCTTACCTAAGGGGGCGCGATCTTTTGCCTCAATATGGAAGTAAAACACCACCCAGCCCGTCCGCTCATCACCATCCCCGTCCAGGTCCAGCACAACCGCAGCAGCACTTGATCGCACCACCACGCCGGGAGCAACTGCTGTAGTGAATTCTTCGGTCGTTACACAACCGCTGGATAATGCGCCTGGAGCGAAATCGATCGCTGCGAGAGGCTCACCGTCACCAAAACCTGTATGCGGTCCACCGGTGAAAGCCCAGGTTAAGCCAGGTAAAAAAGGCAGCGTAAAAGCCGGTTGCGACAGACTGCCAGGGATGTGAGCTACAACAGCCTGCCATGGATCACCAAACAATTCCAGATACGATTGTGCGAATCCATCCTGTGCGACTGCACGTGCATATTGATCGCCATCCACCAACCTGGAAAAATAATATTGTAAGGCTACCGTTGCGGCATTCTGCCATGGATCAGGCCGTTCCTGAGTTCCATCCAGGTGATCAAACTCCACCAACACTCCATTTCTCCAATTGTAGTAAGCATTATTTAATAAGTTGGCTGCCCATACCAGTTGCATGTATAAACCTTTATGCTGCCAATCGTGATATCCCAGCGGATATTCGCCTAACCCTTCCGGCATGGTGGGCAAAGTTAATGCTCCATCTTGATATTCCAACAAGGTGAGGAGCAATCGTGGACTGACGCTATAATTTAAGGCAACATAATCGATGATCTCGGCACCTGTCCGCTTGCCACCAAAGGCATATTCAGTATATCCACGCAACCAGCCCGGCTGCTGTGTTACAAACGAAGAGGTATCAAAGCCCACCTGTGCCGGGCCATTGATAAACAGGCTATCCGGAATGATTTGATATTGTGAACCCCAGAAAGGCTGGTAGTAGATGGGTATTTTCATTGGCATTCCAGGGGGCATTGTCGATGCATCTGTTGGTATGAAGCTATTCGCAGCCAGGATTTCTTCTTTGGTGGTATTAAAATGTCTGGCTATAGCCGGTAGCGAATCTCCTGTCTGGGCAATATAATCAACCAGCTCACCAGGCGAGTATGGAGGGCGAGTGGGCAATGGCGTAGTGGTGATATTGGGTTGGCTGATGAATAATATCTGGGTCGGAGTTTGTAAAGGCATCTCGCTGGACTGGGATGATTGGCCTTGAGTGAATGCCTCTCCGCATCCGCCCAAGATAATTGCTAATACAATTAGTAAGAGTGCGATTCTATATAGCTGGTTCATTTTCTGATAAGGTATGCAGATATTATCACTAACCCAGTCAAGAAGGGAACCCATTGCTAAGGGCTCTCACGCGTCCGCATGATCAATGATTCGTATGAGCCATAAACACTTGACATTACCGTCTTATCCCCTTTGGTCATTGTCCCATCGTACGGCAGACTTCCGGCATGCACGGTCCATCCACTTAATACAAACGGTAAAGGTCCATCTGCCGATATCCACTCGCCGTTATATTTGCGGGCGATATGCATATGTGTTCCTGTGGCGATGCCACCCTCACAGGAAGGATGGCCAATATAATCACTGGTTTCAACCCAATCTCCAGCTTCGATTGCCATATCACTGATGTGCATATAAAGAATGGCCCAGCCGGTCTGCTCATTCCCGTCACCATCCAGGTCTTCGACTACCGCGCCTCCCTCTGCTCTGACGATTAATCCTGGCGCCGCAGCCACAACCCAGGCGGTAGATTTAACACAGCCAGACTCGGTACTCCCAGGAGCAAAGTCGACGGCTGCTCGTGAACCATCTCGTTCCCATGCTCCGTGAGGCCCACCTGTATAACTCCACAGTTGATCAAGTAAAAAAGGCAGTATCATCACAGGCTGGCTTAAATTAGGAGGATAAAGCGGCTCGACCTCCATGGCTCTGATCCATGGGTTGCCAAACATTTTATTGTAAAGCGAGGGTATACCCACATTGGTATCGAGTGCTGCCAGCCATCCAGGTGTGTCATTCACCTGAGCAATATAATATTGGATTGCCACAGTGCCGCTATTCAAATCGGGGGCTAAACGTGCTGAGACTCCGTCAGAGAATTGGATATTAGTCACCCAGCCTTCGCGCCAGCCATAATAGCCAATCGACAATTGGTTCACTGCCCAGGCAAGTTGCGAATGCAATCCTTTTAATGACAAATCCACTTTCCCAAGCGGATAATCCTCCTGCTTTGCGTTGGATGGTTGCCCTAATACCCAACCGCTCTGATACTCGATTAAGCCTAATAGCAATCTTGGATTGATCGAATTTTCTGTCGCTATCTTTTGCACAATCTCTGCACCTGTCGTCCATTGAGTAGATCCAAGCCACGCTTTATACCTGCTCAGATAACCACCTGCATCATTGACGAAGGCATCTACGTCAAAATCGATCGCCGAAGGCGAATAGACAAGCTCGCTGTCTGGTATGATTTTGATTGAGCTGGTGGTATTTACCAGCATATGTGGAATGATCAATAATGTATTGGGAGTTAATAATCCTGTAGTGGGAATTGTGCCATCAGGAGAATTTATATCCTCAATGTCAACTCCAAATCGGGTGGCAATTACAGGCAAAGTATCCCCAGCCTGGGTGTAATAAAGCAGGGGTGCCGTATCAACAGGTATCGATGGGGGTGTGGGTACGTCAGTAGATGTCTGTAGGGTTTCTTCTGCTATTGGGCCATTTGTTTTTGATACCATTACCCGATCGGTAGGAAAATTCAATGAGGGTGTAGGTGATTTCAGACCACTGCCGTTGGATGTGCTGAAGAGTGGGTCGTTCTGATCTAACACTCCAATGGCACAGGACAGGCTGACAAATGCCACCATTAATCCACAGATCAACGCCACATATGATGGCGATAATTGTCCGTGTTTACCTATGAATTGTGTTCTCAGGGTAAAAACCATCCCAGGCTTCGACTGATGCTCCATCGCGTTCCAAATACCCGTTATATTCTATGCCATCACCACTAGAAATCCAACCGTCTAGATTAAAGGGTATTCCAGTTTGTGTTTGATCGGCGGGAATCCATTCACCATTATACCGCCTCGCCAAATGGAAATGGGTCCCGTTGGAAATCCCCCCTGTGCATGAGGGATGTCCAATCCTTTCACCAGCTTTTAAATACGCCCCAGGCTCTACCCGATCACGACCCTCGATGTGCAAATACAAAACGGTCCATCCAGTGCCCTCATTTCCGTCATTATCCAGATCCTGGATCACCCTGCCCGAATCGGCGCGGCTGATCAAGCCATCAGCAACTGCTACAACCCAATCGTCGCTCTGAACACAACCCAATCCTTGCCTTCCAGGTGCAAAATCGAGTGCAGCCCATGCTGAGCCGGAACCCCAGCCTCCATGCGGGCCGCCAGTGAATGCCCAATCCACATTCGGTTCAAGCGGTAATTGCATAGATGGTTGTTCGAGTCCGACAGGGATGATTGGCTCGAATGCATAATCAAATGGATGCCCAAAAAAACGGCTGAAGGTGGAATACAGCCCATTGACTGATACAGCAGTATCCCATCCGGAACGGTCGTATAACAGAGCAAATAATTGCTGCACACCGGCCGTTCCAGCATTAATGGACGGATCGATGGGGATGAGCATGCCATCATTAAGCCGCCATCCTCCGATTCCATCCACATGCCAGAGATAGTATCCACGATTAAGCATATCGGCTGCCCAGGCTAGTTGTAGATCCAAGCCCTTGCGCCAGCTATCTTTGTTCCCGATTGGAAAATCCCGCGCTTCCTGGGTTGGATTAGCCTTCGTAACCCAACCACTCTGGTACTCCAAAACTGCTAATAGTAACCTGGGATTTACTGAGTAATCTTGAGCCACAAACTGCACAACTTCGGCACCGGTGATTGTTTGCCCCTCTACCTCTTCAGTGTATCGACTGAGATAGCTATCATAACGGCTTACGAATTCTTTTATATCAAGGCTGGCTGCGTACGGACCATAAATTAGCTCAGAATCAGGGATGACCTTAAAACCTCCCCCCTCTTCACCAGGAATAGGAGCAGGAATGACCAATAATTGCCCCGGTTCAAGCAGGTCAGGGTTGGTAATTTTATTTGTATCGATCAGCATTTGTACAGTGATACCATAATGGGATGCGATATTCCCCAGGGAATCTCCTGTCTGTACGATGTATTGATCATCCTCGGTGCGGATGGCGGGCAACACTTTCGGCACATCTGGCGTTGGAGAGACGATCGTAAAGTCATCCGGATTCCTTATCACGGGTAGAAACGTAGCCATGGTGGGAGCAGGTTCTGTGGAGGCAATTGGAGCGGGCACAGATGTACCGACTACATAGGTTGGCAAATTTAGAGGTTTAACAGGTTGGCGGCAAGACAGGGTGATGAAGAACACCAATAAGAGGGGAGTATATTTTATCAACCGTAAACGAGGCATGGGATCTTCCTTTTTCATTCTACCGTGAACAGCTTTTCACGTCAACAACTCGCTCTGAGACATACTTTTTTATATAGCCAGTGAGAAACTGCTTACCCCAATCACCGAGGGTATAATTACGCTATTCCACCAACCGAGGTGATCCATGGCTAAATCCATACTAGAATGTATTCCCAATTACTCTGAAGCGCGCCGTCCTGATGTGGTGGAGGCGATCATGAGTTCGATCACTTCCGTGGAAGGGGTCACCTTGTTGGACCGTCATTCTGACCTGGATCATAACCGCACTGTGCTCACTTTCGTTGGTCCGCCCAATGCCGTGGAGGAGGCTGCCTTTCGCTCCATTGCCAAAGCGGCGGAATTGATCGATCTAAACCAGCATACAGGTGAACATCCACGCATCGGTGCAACGGATGTGGTGCCTTTCGTACCAATTTCTGGTCTGACGATGCAAGATGCTGTCCAAATCGCACGCCATCTGGGACAGCGTGTGGGAAAAGAATTGGGTATTCCGGTTTATCTATACGAGGAAGCTGCCACACGTCCAGAACGTACAAATCTGGAAAACCTCCGTCGTGGGCAATACGAAACCCTGAAGGTTGAGATGGGTGTAAAACCCGAACGCACCCCCGATTTTGGTCCCGAACAAATAGGACCTATGGGTGGGACCGTCATTGGTGCCCGCCAACCATTGATCGCGTATAACATATACCTGACGACAGATGATCTATCCATTGCGGAGCGAATAGCCAAGACTGTTCGTTTTTCATCTGGCGGGTTGCGCTTTGTAAAGGCGTTGGGCATGCTGGTGGAGGGACGGGCGCAGATTTCGATGAATCTGACCAATTATCACAAGACCCCACTGGCTCTGGTTGTAGAGACAATCCGCCGCGAAGCTGCACGCTACGGGGTGATGATTCAGCATGCCGAGCTGGTTGGATTAATCCCGCAAGCTGCCCTGGTCGATACCGCGGTCTGGTACTTGCAGCTGGACCAGTTTAAACCCGAGCAAATTTTAGAGCAAAAATTGTATTCGCTGGCTCAACCATTCCAAAAAGCATCTCTTGAACAACCCGAGTACGGGACAGAATTTCTGGATGCTTTAGCCTCAAAGATGGTCACGCCTGGGGGTGGTTCTGCTTCTGCATATTCTGGCGCAGCGGCTGCTGGTTTGGTATCCATGGTTGCTCAGTTGACCATCGGTAAGAAAAAATATGCCGAAGTTGAATCCAGGATGCAGGCGATACTCACCCAAGCTGAAGGTTTACGCAATGATCTCACCCAATCGATCCAGCTGGACGCAAGTGCGTTCGAAAGCGTGATGGCAGCATACAAGCTGCCTAAAGATACCTCTGAGCAGCAGGATATTCGCCGGAAATCCATTGAACAAGCTTCCCTGCTCGCCACCCAGGTTCCACTGGCTGTAGCCAACAAGTCACTGCGGGTGTTTGAGCTAGCTGAACAGGTGATCCAATTTGGGAACATCACTGCTTTGAGCGATGGTGCTACAGGTGCAGCACTGGCACAGGCAGCGATCAGGGGGGCAGGATATAACATCCGCATCAATACCAAGGACTTACCTCAAAACCTGGCCAATCCCTACCAAACTGAGCTTGTTGCAATTGAACAGCGTGCGGTAGAAATCGAATCACGAATTCGCAGCGTACTGCACGAGCGCGGATTGTAATTGATGACCGAACAGAATTCAGGGTTCTGGCGGAGAATTCCTCGCCGGTGCACAAGAGCGATCCAATGTATCGCTATCGTCTTGGTCATGGTTTCTTTGTTTGTTGGCTGTATTCAAGATAACCTTCCTCCAACCCCGATATTGGTACAAGCTCAAACGATTGTTCCATCAGCCTCAGCATCAACGAGTGCCACAGCTTCTGCAACGAACACATCGGTACCAGAATCATCCCTCTCACCTACTCAACCACCCATTCCAGTATGGCTACCTCCTTATCTCCCAGATGGAATGCACGCCTTGCTTGCCGTTCAAGAGGGATATCAGATAGCCAATAATCTCTTGGACTCAAAAATCATTTTCGACGTGGATAAAACAGGCATGCCATCAGCCGTCCAGTGGATTTATGCTTTAGTTGCACCCTTTCCGACCATCGCGGATGGTGTTACTGAAGCAGAACTGCAAAACGCCTGGAAAGGTGAGACCACCGATCAATTCAACGGTGATCCCCTTTTGATGGATGAAAGTACACTGGGTGTTCTGACAACATTGTGGGGAATTCCAGGTTCACAGGCTGTGCATATTGTTCTTGCCAATGAGCTGCTTGATTATGCCTGGTCAAATCGACCCTCCTGGGCTATCGTTCCATTCGATGGGCTTGATCCGCGCTGGAAAGTTCTCACTATCGATAATCAGTCGCCTATACGCAAGGATTTTGACTCCGCCACATATCCACTCAGTGTCCCGTTCGCCTTTTCGGGGGAGGTTAACGTCCAACCAGAGCTATTGGGCATTCCATCCACCAACCGTGATCCCACCAAACTCACCACGGTAGTATTGACCGGGGTGACAGCTATGGTACGCGCTACTGCTTTCACCATGGAGCAGAAAGGCATTACCTACCCTGCCCAGGATATCGGGCAAATCCTGACTCAAGCTGATATCACCCATATCAGCAATGAGATACCTTTCTCACCAGATTGTCCTTACCCAACTCCAACCATGGATGCACTTGTCTTCTGTTCCAGCCCTAAGTATATCGACTTGCTCAAAGCGGTTGGTACCGATATCGTCGAGCTGACGGGCGATCATTTCATGGATTATGGGGCAGATGCAACTTTATATACCCTCCAGATGTATAAAGACCTGGGCTGGCCGTATTATGGTGGAGGTGCCAATGCCGAAGAGGCCCGCCAACCCGTGAAGCTCGAGAATAATGGAAATAAAATCGCCTTCATGGGATGTAATGTCGGCTGCCAGGTAAAGAACGAAATCCCCTGTGACGCTATCGCCACAGATAGCCACCCGGGAGCAGCCCAATGCGATTTCAATTGGATCGCAAGCGAAATTCCTGCCCTGCGTGATGAAGGCTATCAGGTGATTTTCACCTTTCAACACCGCGAATACTATACACATACTACCGAGCCAATCCTGGTAGATGATTTTGGACTGGTGGCTGCTGCAGGCGCAACGGTTATCAGTGGCAGCCAGGCTCATCAACCGCATGGGTTTTCATTCGATAATGGTTCTTACATCCATTATGGGTTGGGTAATTTGTTTTTTGACCAGTATCACTACTGCGTTGATAATGCCTGTGATGATGCGTTCATTGACCGCCATGTTTTTTACGACGGGCGCTATATAAGCACAGAGCTCCTCACAATCCGCTTTGTGGATTTTGCCCGTCCACGCTTAATGACCCCTGATGAAAGGATGAAGTTCCTGGACATAATCTTTACCGCCAGCGGATGGTAACGATTATTAAATCCTGCCAAAGGTATTTTTGCGATAATTATTCAGGAAATAAGCTACAGTCTTTGACCTTCAAATAAGAATAGGAGTAAGGTATGGGTTTAAAACCAGATCATTGGATTCGTAAAATGGCACTGGAGAAGGGTATGATTGATCCGTTTGCAGATAGCCAGGTCCGGAATGGCGTGATTTCGTACGGTGTTTCCTCATATGGATACGACATCCGGGTGGCAGATGAGTTCAAAATCTTCACCAATGTCTATTCTACCCTGGTTGATCCGAAAAACTTCGACCCACGCTCCATGGTCGACTATAAAGGTGAGGTGTGCGTTATTCCCCCTAACTCTTTCGCTCTGGGGCGTACCATCGAATACTTCCGCATCCCCCGGGATGTGCTAACCATCTGCCTGGGGAAATCTACATATGCCCGGTGTGGCATCATTGTCAATGTGACGCCTTTTGAGCCGGAGTGGGAGGGATATGTCACCCTCGAGATCTCCAATACCACCCCCTTACCTGCAAAGATTTATGCAAACGAGGGAATTGCGCAGGTTATATTTTTTGTGGCGGATGAGCCATGCGAAACATCATACGCTGATAAAAAGGGCAAATACCAGGCTCAGAAGACGATTGTCTTGCCCAAGCTTTAAAACGCTGCATGCTCTGTTCGAGCGATAATCTCATCCTGCAGGGTTTTACTCAGGTCACAGAAGTAATCGCTGTACCCAGCGACGCGCACAATTAAGCTGCGATACTGTTCGGGATGCAGTTGAGCAAGGCGTAATGTTGACGCATCCACGACGTTGAATTGAATATGGTGCCCATCCAGGCGGAAATAAGTCCGGATAAGCTGCACCAGCTTATCCAAACCTTCGTCGCTGCTAAGCACCTGTGGGGTAAATTTTTGGTTCAGCAGTGTTCCACCTGTCCGTACGTGGTCCATTTTGGCCACCGAACGGAGCACAGCCGTTGGCCCCTTGTGGTCAGCACCTTGGACCGGTGAGACTCCCTCAGATAGCGGTGTTCCTGCCATCCTTCCATCCGGGGTTGCTCCAGTCACCGAGCCAAAGTAGATATGTACCGTGGTAGGTAAAAGGTTGATATGATACTCACCGCCTTTTGTATTTCGGCGCCCATCTACGGCATGGAAGTAAATCTCAAATATCCGCTGCATCACCCCATCTGCCAGGTCATCATCATTCCCGTACTTTGGAGTTCGGTTGAGCAGCCTCTGCCGTAACTGCTCATTGCCTGAGAAGTTCGTATCCAGTGTATCGATAAAGTCTCCCATGTTCAATGTCTGGTGCTCAAAAACATGATAGTTAATTGCCGCCATTGCATCGGTCATGGTGCCCAATCCAACACCCTGAATGTAGCTTGTGTTATAACGGGCGCCTCCATTATGGTAATCCTTCCCGTTGCTGATGCAATCATCCACTAACAGGGATAAGAACGGGCACGGCATATATTGGGCATATAAGCGTTCGATCACGTTGTTCCCCCGCACTTTGACATCCACAAAGTACTGCACCTGTTTATCGAAGGCGTCAAACAACTGTTCCATTTTCTGAAAAGTATTTGTATCACCGGTTTTGATCCCGAGTTGCTTACCCGTACGGGGGTCGATCCCATTATGCAAGGTGATTTCCAACACTTTGGGGAGGTTAAAATAACCAGTAAGGTTGTAATTTTCCTTGCCAAAGGCTCCCACTTCAACGCATCCGCTCGACCCACCACAGCGTGCATCCAGGAGGGTCTTACCCATACGCATCAATTCTTGCCCGATCAAGTCAGCGTTGAACACCGAGGGTTGTCCAAATCCCGTCCGTATGATTTCGGTCGCACGCTTGATGAATCGGTCGGGGTTCTTCTTGCTTACCTGGATGGAGGTGGATGGTTGCAACAAGCGCATCTCCTCGATCACATCCAACAGCAGGTAGGTCACCTCGTTCACGCCATCCGACCCATCCTGTCGTACTCCACCCAGGTTGATTTGGGCAAAATCCGTGTATGTACCACTTTCTTCAGCTGTAATACCCACTTTGGGTGGTGCAGGTTGGTTATTGAACTTAATCCAGAAACATTGCAGTAACTCCTGGGCAAAATCTCGGGTCAGGCTTCCGTCTTCAAGCCCGCGTTGGTAGAACGGCAACATATGCTGGTCCAGACGTCCCGGTGAAAAAGCATCCCAGGTATTTAGTTCATTCGTCACACCTATATGCACAAACCAATAGTACTGTAGGGCTTCCCAGAAATTTTGAGGTGCGTAACGGGGGACATGTTGACAAACTTCTGCAATTTTCAATAATTCTTTCTTGCGTTGCTCATCTTGCTCGAGGTCTGCCTGTTCAAGAGCATTTTTTGCATATCGCTCTGCATAGCTGATCATCGCAGCGGCGGTAATATGCATGGCGCGCAATTCTTCTTGTTTTTCGTAGGCCGGAGAGTCGTTTAGAAAGTCCAGCCTGGCAAGGCTTGTATTGATCTCAGCCTGGAAATCAATCATCCCCTTTTTATAGATCTTGTCATCCAGAACGGTGTGACCAGGCGAGCGCTGCTCCATAAATTCTGTGAAGACACCGGCTTGATAAGCAGCTTTCCACTCTTCGGTCATCTCTGCGAAGATCAGCTCACGCATGGTCTTCCCTTTCCAATAAGGAATGAGCCGTTCTTGATAGACCCGTCTCGTCTCAGGACTGACCTTGAAAGAGGTTTTTTCACGGCTATTGAGAATGTCCAGGTCCTCCAGACTATGACAGCAAAGCTCAGGAAAGGTGGGGGCATGTTTTGGAGCGGGACCCTTTTCACCCACGATTAGCTCCCCCTTATTAATCGATAGCGCTTTATGGTCCAAAAGGTACTTGAATGTCAGTGCTCTCCGCATTGGTGCAGACACCAAATCAATATCCCGGGCTGAAAAATCTGTTAATAATTCTGCCCGTTCCGAAGAAAGTGTTTCAACTGCCTGCAGGCTTTGTTCACGAAGTTTTTTAACCCGCTCTGTCATGCTCATACAGCCCTCCCTGAATACTGGATTACTGGTAGATGGTATTTTGAAAATAACTCTTCCACATGATCAACTTGACCTTTGGATGGAGATTCTAAATCGCCCAACTTATTTGACATCCCCAATGCCAGGTATTTTCCTACGCCGATATCGTGATAAGGCATGACCGCAATCCCTTCAAGGGAGGTCAGTTTGCTGAGGAATATCGCACTTAGATCCAGATTTTCATCATCATCGTTGATCCCCGGAATTAGGGGGACCCGCACAATAATATGCGCCTCTGTCTCCGAGAGCTTTTGGAGATTAGCTAAAATCAACCGGTTAGAGATGCCGGTATATTGGATATATTTATTCGCATCCATGAGTTTCAAATCATATAAGAATAGATCCACGAGTGGAAGGATCGATTTCATGTTTTCCCAGGAGCAATGACCACAGGTATCTACGGCGGTGTGGATATTGTTCTCCTTGCAGACTAATAATGTGTCCATCAGGAATTCCATTTGATACAAAGGCTCGCCCCCGGTAAAGGTCACCCCTCCACCCGATTGATCATAAAATGGGATATCACGTTTAATCTCTTCTACCAACTCATTTACAGATACCTGCCTGCCTACTAATTCGCGTGCTCCTGCGTAGCATACATCGGCACATTTTCCACAATCATCACATTTTTCCCAATCAGTAACTGAACCATTTTTCCAGGTGATTGCATCTTGTGGGCAAATCTCCAGGCACGCCTGTGATGATTTACAGCGGTTAACGCGGAACATCAGCTGCGGCTGGAGGGATTGACCTTCAGGATTGTGGCACCACCAGCATGAAAGCGGACAACCTTTGAAAAAGACCGCAGTACGAATACCCGGGCCGTCATTGATGGCATAACGCTTGATATCGAAGATCATTCCAGTGCTCATGGTTGGTTATGGTTAATATAATCTCATCACGAAAGGGTGTCAATAGAAATATCCAAGTTGTATACAAAGAATATACTTGTTATTTTTTAATTCGTTTTTATGGTTTAATTAGTCCGAGGCACATCATGGACAATAGCAATAATTCACCAGCACGCGAAAGCGATCGGGTCGAAAAAGAGTTGCGCCAGCAAATCCTGACTCTCCGAATAGAACCTGGATTGGCAATCAGTGAATCCAGCCTAATCAAGCGCTTTGGTTGGGGGAGAACGCCGTTACGCGAAGCTTTTCAAAGACTGGCAGAGCAATCCTTGCTGCAGATCATTCCCCACCATGGGGTGGTGGTAACCCCGCTAAGTGTGTTCGAATTTGTTGAAGTCATGGACGCCATGTCAATGGTAATAGGCCCGGCAGCCTCGCTTGCCTGCAAACATCTCACCGATGAGCAGCTTACCCAGCTGGAACAAACCATTGACCAGGGTAAAGAGGCTGCTTCCAGGTTAGATTTTGTTTCGATCGCCACTCAGGATTATGAATTTCACCGCATCCTGGCGGCAGCGACAGGGAATCGCTACCTCTACCGCCATTTGCTACACCTCCATCAGGTGGCAACCCGTTTTAACCTGGCATCCTGGAAACGCGATCTTGGTGTTGAGTTTTCTTTAAATGAACATTATAGGATTCTAGAAAAGTTGCACCAGCGCGATGAAGTTGGAGCTCGGACGGTGATGCTTGAACACATTGAGAACGCCCGCAAGCGAATTATGGGGACGTTCCAACCGTGATTAAATCCTTGATCTTGTCAAAAGTAACTTGACCAATCCGGGGGACATCTACAATGTCTTCAATCTTTTTGAATGGACCGTTGGCATTGCGATAGTCAATAATCGCCTGGGCAGTAACCGGGCCAATTCCTGGCAAAGTGTCGAGCTCATTCAGCATTGCAGAATTGATGTTCACCAAAACAATTGGTGGATTTACCGACCTTGTGATACTTTCAGTGCTCAAAGGTTTCTGTAAGCCTGGCACATCAACCTTCTCCCCATCCTCAAGGATTTCTGCCAGGTTGAGTGCTTGTTGATTGGCATCTTCCGAAAAACCCCCCGCTGCAAGAATTGCATCATTCACCCTGCTGCCTGAAGGCAGCTGATACAAACCTGGCTGCAATATTTTCCCACTTATATAAATCGTGATTGGTGCAGTAGTGGGAGCAGGAATTAAAGTTATCGGAACCCCCCTGGGTGGACGCGTGATTAAGAATAACACACCCACCCCTAATAAAACACCGATAACAATAAATGCTGCCAACCAATACCAATTTTTATTCACGTTAATAATATTCTGCGTATCTGCTTAAGAAAGATAACAATACGTGTTACTTGCCCAAATTCAAGCTTAATCCCAGCCGTTGACGGGCGGCATTAACATTGAGTATCTTTACTTGTACTGCCTGGCCTTCATACAATCCTTCGTCTGATCCATCTGGAGAGGCATCACCCGCATACTCAGATGAATGGATCAGTCCATCTAACCCCTCTTCGAGACGGGCAAATGCCCCGAAAGGGACAATGCTGGTGATGATTGCACTTACCACATCTCCCGGGTGATAGCGTTCTTCGGCTGTTTCCCACGGATTTGGAATCAATCTCTTCAATGAAAGCGCAATCCGCGACCGGTCTTGATCCACCTGGATTACATATGCCTGCACTGTTTCACCTACTATAGCGACTTCGGTTGGATGGCGTACTCTACCCCATGAAAGTTCTGAGACGTGGATCAATCCCTCTACCCCACCCAGATCGACAAAGACCCCGAACTCGGTGATATTGGTTACCACCCCACAAACCCGATTTCCTGGAGAGATTTCACGAAACAATAAGTTCCTCTTCCCCGATTCTGACAAAGCCGCCCGCTCAGAGAATACTACTCGCCCTCGTTCCGGGTCACATTCAATCACTTTAAAAGCCAACTTTCTCCCCACGTAACCAGATAAGATGGCCTCCTTTTCACTTTCGTTCGTCAGGCAATTGATCTCCAACAAGTGAGATACCGGTACAAATCCGTGAATCCCGCTCCCACCCACCAACAATCCGCCCCGATTGAAACCAGTTATCTCAAGGGTAGTCACCTGATCGGATGCAAATAAGTCGCGCACGATCTGCCAGTCAATTTCACTGGTTTTTGGTCCCCGCTTGATATTATGGTTTTCCAGCTCGAAATATTCTTCTGGCTGTGGTGAGTCCTTTATCCTGATATTTTTATACTTATCCTCATCAGCCAACAAAGCCGTCCACCAGGCCTCATCCATCTCAGGGGCTTTCGAATTATTCTGTTGTTTTATTACCATTAAGCCCTCCTACTTCCAAACCGTATGATAATTTTACACGCTATCCCGATTTTGTATCTGATCTGGCTTTCTGTTCCATATCCAGGATCGCATCCGCTACCGCCTCAACCGCCACCCGTTGTTTGCGGTATAAATCAGCTTCCGACATGGATAACCGGGCCGCTATTTCACGAACTTTTTTCCCCTCCATAAATTTCATCTCTAATATATTATATAGAATCCACTCTCCTGTAAACCGACGTTCCCCTTCTGGCCTGACCTGTTCAACTGCCTGGCGTAAGATCGCCCTTAATGCGTTTGCTGGATTATCCTTGTGATCTTCAAGATTTTTTTGCACTACCTTTAAGCCCATCAATGGGCTGTCCGTCAATCTCGGGCCTCCCCAATAATGTGTCAGCGCCTCTTTCACCCACCTGGCTAGATTAATTGATTCCAATGGAATATCTGGCGCCGTAAGCAACTCCGTACCGCCATACCTGGAAGCGGCGCGTAATCTTTGGATCATATCAATTTGTGGGCTTAAATTTTCAATCGAGCTGAATATCTCTTGCTGCTGAACGTGATCTTCTAATGCAGTAGCCGCACGTTCAGCCAGGAATAAAACCGCCTCCTTTTGATCTTCACCAATCACAACCTCGGATTTTCGAGCAATCCCCAAAATTCCGAGCAATGCACCTTCATTCACACGTTGGCTATGAAGTGGAACCATCCAGTAATTGTCCCAGGTATAGAACCCCTTCCCATTTCCGTTTTGGGCTACAACCTGATTCAGGCCATCTGACATTTCCCCTAACACCGGTGCATCACCAATATTGACCATTAACTCCAAATCTCCCGCGTCCATTGCCATGATAAATGCTCTGGGTGCTTGTATACGGTCGCATATGGCTGCCAGTACTGATTCTAGAAATTGACGTAAATCACCGATGGTAAGTAATCGCTCATTCAGAGTCTGAACAAGGAGGATATTCGTTTTATCCCCACCAGAAAACGACCAGCGTTCCCAAAGTGGAGCGGCTAAAGTAATTGCATACTCAAATAAAAGTAACGATCCAACCATGACAATTGGAACAGCAGCAGAATATTCAAAACCGAAATTTTCACCAGCTCGACGTACAAGTGTGGTAATCGCCAGGACTGTCGATGCCGTCACCGGACCACGCATCAACCATTTGAATAACCGACGTTTCACCACCCGGTCAGGCCAGGATACTCCAAAGAAAGCCACTGCATAAGACATGATGACCAGGAGACCGAGGACAAAGATGTTATTTAAAACTGCCAGCAGCCAAAAGATCAGGGGATGATTGGTGGCAATGCTTGACCCAAATAACAGGAAAGGATAGGTACCAAGCACAGGCGCCAGGGCACCAGTAATTAAATAACGCATTCTTCGGCGACTAGTGGGTGTAACTGTCCGTCGGTAAGCTTGCCTGAAGTTAAACCATGACCAAACCGTGGCCCCAGCAAAATAAAGCGCAAATATCCATGTGAACCATGTTCGTTGTAAATGCGGTGCTGGGGTGGCATTTGCAACCACAGGCCCAACAAGCAGCATAAATGGCAGGGTGGCAAGAAACCCAATGCTGATCATATATAGCATTCGGATGAGCCACTTTTGGTTGCCATCTGATTGGCTACCCGTTGTAGCCATCAGCGCGCATGAAAAATGGAAGTAGCAGGCTGGTAGTATGGTGATCCCCAGCCATTCCGATTGCAGCCATAATTGCAACAAACCTTCTGAATTGACGATGCTGCCTATTGCATCCCCCACAAAGACAATCACGATACAAATCAGGATGAGCGCAAACGTGCGAGCCACCCTATCGCGCAAGTTGAACGTCAGGGCATATAAAAGTAATGAAAATGCAGTGATTGCTATCCCAGCCGTGAGCAGCTGGTTGAAAAATTTTAAGCTAGATAATAATGCACCAATCATAATAAACCATCAAATAATTCTGAACCCGCACAATGATTGCAACCGACACCGGAAATTACAGTTTCTATTTACCTCGTTAGTGTTTACCTCAAACTCTTGGAAAAAAACAGAGCAATATCATGATTGGGAAAATAATGATCGTTATATCCGCAAAGATCATACCCCAGTTTTTGAGCCATACAAATTGCAGGGTAGTTTTTCGGCTGCATTTCCATTACCATCCGAAGACAGCGCTTGTGCCTTGCCCAATCTTGTCCTGCCAAAATCAATGCGCTGCCAATACCCTGCCGTCGCACTTTACGCATAATCACCAGGTCAGTCATCCAGCTGGTATTAGGGGCAATAGATAGCATCATACTCGTATATCCCACCACTTCACCCTTCAGTAATGCCACCAGCAGGCAAGAGCGATCCTTCCAATCCTTCACCAACTCTTTCGGAAAACGCGGATATTCTACCTTGACTGACCTGGGTAATTTTAGTTGCCTGAAGATGATCTCCACCTTTAAATCGGAAGGTTTCTGCCCACTTTCATGCTGCACTTCCATCTGCCAGACGTGATCACTCACATAATCGTGGTCAATCTCTACCATTTTGGGGATATCTGCTGATGTCGGTGGTCGAATTTCGATTTCTGGCATAACTTCTCCTGACAAGTTCTATTGCACTGGGTCTACGGTCACTTGTATGGCGCATGGAGTTAAAAGGTTGCCAACATTATCAGTGACTACCAGCTGGAGCATATATGCTCCTGGAACCAAGCTGGATGTATCCCACGTGCCTAAAGCCTCATTTTTAACCGCTTTTTGCCCCACCTGGATGGGTGACCAGATGGGATCACCTGGGTGCGCAATTTGAAGTGTAAAAAACCCGAAATTAAGGATATCTGCGCTACCCTTTACACTGATGCTTCCACTGATCCGGTCTCCATTCAACGGAGATGTAAGGTTCACTTGACCAGGAACGCATCCCTCTGCGGCGGCTACTTCACCTGGAGTTGGGGTGGCTCCAGGAGTTTCATTCGGATCCTGGGTTGGTGGAGGCAGAGTAATCGTCGGGGTAGCCAGCAAATCCAGGGTGGCAGTCGGCAATGGATTGGCACCTGGAATGGTAGGAACAACAAAAGTAACCACAGTGAATTCAGCAACAGCCATAATGATCAGTATAACCACCATTGTAGCTGCTGAATTGACCCTTGATTGGGCAGCATCGCGCTCCATCCCAAAAAACGCGCCCCGCAATTCTTCCCAGGCCAGGGCAAATTTTCGTACCTGCCATATAGCCAGTATCCCCAGAATTATGTAAATCCATATCTCATAAGCTCGGAAAAATTGGAGTACTTGTTCCATGCAGCGTCTGTTGTCTCCGTCGTTAACACATAGGATCCGTGTTATCCATTTATGAGATCACAGGCGGCGTAACACCCCCCGAACGAGCTTCGTTAATAAGGGCGCCAGCTTATCACCCGCTGCCAATACTTCTTCATGTGAAGTGGTCGTATCTCCATCGAGGTTGGCTTTATTGCTAATACCTGAAATACCTAAAACGCGGGTACCTCCATGACGAGCTGTGATAACTTCTGGAACGGTTGACATTCCGACTGCATCAGCACCAATAATGCGCAAGAAGCGTAGGTCTGCTGGGCTCTCGAATGATGGGCCAGCCAAGCCGATATATACACCTTCTTGCAGAGGGATATTTTCTTCCCGGGCCACTTTTCGCGCCAGCTCGCTCAACACAGGGTCATAAGCCCGGCTCATATCGGGGAAGCGCGTGCCTATCTCGTCCAGGTTGGCTCCGCGCAACGGATTTAGCCCTGCCATACCAAGCATATTGATGTGATCAGTAATAAGCATCAAATCACCCGGGGCAAAGCCAGGGTTCACGGCTCCAGCCGCGTTGGTAACTACCAGGATTTCAACCCCCAGGCGCTGCATTACCCGTACCGGGAGGGCAACCTGGGCAATACTATAACCTTCATAGTAATGTACACGTCCCTGCATGACAAGAACATCTTTGCCCTCCAATTTTCCGAGAACAAGGTGAGCTTGATGCCCGATGACGGTCGAGACTGGCCAATCTGGGATTTCGGTATATGGAATGATGGTCGCTAATTCTACAGTGGCGGCCAAAGCACCTAGTCCTGATCCGAGAATGATTCCTACCTGTGGGTGATAACTGGATTTAGAACGTATGAATTCCGCAATCCGATCAATTTGCTCCAATGAATAGAATTCACTCATGTTAATACTGCCTCTCCTCAAAAGCAACGTTAAACGAAACCACCCCTCCCCGATAAACAATCAAAAATATTATAACATGTGGAGTATGTTCCTTCATAATAATACATATCTTATATTGGGTTCAACTTCGTTCCCACTTCTTGAAATGCCAGGATGGTTTTATCAATTGCAGCATCATCGATCCAATAATGCGTAACCAGGCGAAAACGCCGCTGACCTGTCACGCCCACTCTGACCGCCAATTTAGCAAGCTCATCTGCTACTTGCCTGGCATCCGCGGGGAATGATCCCGCTAATGACATAAACAGCATATTGGTTTTAGGTGATCCTTCATCCAGCCTTAGCCATGGCAAAAATGATAAGCCACGCGCTAGATAATTCGCCCGTTTATGATCTTCAGCCAGCCGGTCCACCATGGTTTCTACTGCAACCAACCCAGCAGCTGCCAGGATACCTGCCTGACGCATACCGCCTCCCAATTGCTTGCGGATACGATGTGCCCTGGAGATAAAGTCTTTATTCCCGCACAACACGGAGCCTACGGGAGCACACAGCCCCTTGCTGAGGCAAAACGTAACTGAGTCAGCTGGTTCTGCTAATTCTTTGGCGGTCACAGCTTGCGCTACTGCGGCATTAAAGATGCGTGCCCCGTCCAGGTGCAGAAACAGTCCATTCTGGTGGGTTAGCTCACCCACGGCTTGAGTATAGTCAGCGGTTAATGCTACGCCACCACATCGGTTGTGCGTGTTTTCAAGGCACACCAGGCGCGATATGGGTTGATGGGCGTCCTTTGAGCGGATGGCAGCTTGAATATCCTGCAAGACCAGCGTACCATCTGGCTGGTTGGGTAACTGGCAGGAATGCACACCTCCTAAGGCCGATATTCCACCTGCCTCATATAGAAAGGTGTGCGCTTTATTACCCAATATCACCTCATCCCCCCGACCACAGTGAGCTAAAATTGCTGCCAGGTTGCCCATCGTTCCAGAAGGAACAAACAATCCAGCTTCCTTGCCCACTTTCTCAGCAGCTATTTCTTGCAGCTTATTGACGGTTGGGTCTTCTCCATAGACGTCATCTCCAACAGCGGCAGTCACCATCGCCTGGCGCATTGCCTCAGTCGGTTGGGTGACCGTATCTGATCTCAAATCTATCCAATCCATAGGACCTCCAAACAAAGCACGATTCTTATATCGACGCGAATTATCTCTCTGCCCGAAGCTTCGCCAACACCTGTTCCAATTCATCTGGTAAAGGGGAATCGAATGTGTGTGGCTTTGCTTCACCAGGCAAAAGGATGGTCAACCGGGTTGCATGTAAAAAATGCCGATCCACAGGGATGGTTGCATGTTTATGACCATAGACGGTGTCACCCTCGATCGGGCAGCCGATGAATTTCATATGCACACGGATTTGATGGGTCCGTCCGGTCAATGGATGCACTTCCAGTAAAGTATGCTCCCTGAAAGCTTCCAAAGTTCGATATTCGCTAACTGCCTCGCGACCCCTTTTAATCCCCGTGACTGCCATCATTTTCCGGTGCACGGTGTCTCTTCCCACGGGTGCCTCGATCCTCCCAGATGGTGTCGGCGGTTTGCCATCCACGAGCGCTTGATATATTTTTATCGTCTTGCGCAGTCGAAATTGCTCCTGCAGGAAGCGATGTGCCAAGTCATTTTTTGCCAGCAAGGTCAAACCTGAAGTGTCTTTATCCAGCCTGTGGACCACCCCAGGTCGTTTCTCGCCTCCTATCCCCTCCATTTCAGGGGCATGAGCCAGAACGGCATGCACCAGAGTGCTGTTGAGATGCCCTGCTGCAGGGTGAACTACCATTCCAGCAGGTTTGTTCACCACCAGAAGGTCTTCATTCTCGAAGATGATATCCAGTGGGATGTCCTCCGGTATCAGCTGTGTTGGCGCAGATGCAGGGATATGTATCTGGATCACATTGCCCTGAGTGATCGTCTGACCACTTTTGGACGCGATAATCCCATCCACCAGAATGAAACTATTTTCAATTAAATTTTGCAAACGTGATCGTGAAAATTCCGGCAGGCACTTCACCAGGAATTTATCCAGGCGCGATGCATCCTGTTCATCAAACTGAAAACTCAAAAATCGCTCATTCAAGCGGATGATTCTCCGACTCAGATGGCTCAGCTGGAGGCAAAGCCTGATCCTGGCTGGCTTTGGTCAATTTATTTTGTTTGCGTTCGCTGATCCATACTGCCAGTACCAGAATAGCCGTCCCGATAGATATACTCGCATCAGCAACATTAAATACAGCAAAAGTACCCAAAGAGACGAAATCGGTAACTGTCCCCTGTGTCAGCCGATCAATCAAGTTTCCAACCGCTCCTGCGAGCTGCAAGGTCATTGCAAAACGAATAGCCCATTCGCTTCGTGGTACGCGCGGGAAATAATACAGGATCGCAATCGATACAATGAAAGCCAACACAGTAAAAACCAAACCAAATCCCTGCAACATCCCAAATGCTGCCCCAGTGTTTTGCCAATGCACAATCCGTGCATACGGCTCGAGCCAGGGCCAGGGTGACCAGCTACCTCCAAAAGGTATTTGGGTGCGTACCAGGTTTTTAGTCCATTGGTCAAAAACAACAATGACCGCTGCGATCCCCAATAGGAAAACATAATCTTGAATATATTTCTTCAATCTATTGCTCCAGCCACGTAAATTTCAGCCCATTTCTCCTTTTCATCGTCTATTGCAATCATTTTACCTCACTATTAATCTTAATCTGACTATTCAAGGCAGGCTTGTAAGAAAAAAAATCCATCGGGAAATTAATTTCTATAAGATAGCAAGAATCGGGTGGATTAATATCTTCGTTTGCTTATAATCATGGCATGATTACATATACTCAACTCTCCGATGATTATGCTCGCATTGAGCAAGTTATATATTTTCTGGAAAAGAATGCTTATCGCCAACCAAGCTTGAGCGAGATTGCCGATAACATCCATCTGAGTGAATACCATTTCCAACGCCTGTTCACTCGCTGGGTTGGTATCAGCCCAAAACGCTTCTTGCAGTTCATCACCAAGGAGCATGCCAAACAATTACTTACCAAGTCTGGCAGTGTTTTGGACGTTGCTTTTCAGGTCGGGCTATCCAGTCCGGGCAGGTTGCATGATTTATTCGTCACCTGGGAAGCGGTTACACCCGGTGAATACAAATTGCGTGGCTCTGGCCTAACGATACAATATGGAATCCATTCCACACCCTTTGGAGAAATCCTTTTGGGCAGCACCGATCGAGGCATCTGCAATCTCTCCTTCCTCTCACCCAATGAGCAAGCTGATGCACTGCAAGGTCTGCAAAAATACTGGCCCAAGGCAAGCCTGGTCGAGAATCCTTCTGTCACGCAACCCCTGGTGAGTCGCATTTTTCGCTCGTCAGGTCAGGGAACTGATTCATTACACCTTTACCTGAGTGGTTCAAATTTCCAACTTAAGGTTTGGGAAGCCTTGCTGCGTATCCCATCCGGCTATGTGGTATCATACCGCGACGTCGCCAGCCACTTAGGGGCACCGAATGCATCGCGAGCCGTGGGCAATGCACTGGCAAACAACCCGGTGGCAGTATTGATCCCTTGCCACCGTGTGATCAACTCGTTGGGTGAATTTGGCCATTATCATTATGGTGATGCCCGTAAAGTTGCCCTGCTCGGCTGGGAAATGGCAAAAGCTGCTTACCCCGGCACTTAATTTTTGGAGTTCCATTTACTATGAAATCTCGCATCTGGATTGCTCTGCTTGCAGTCTATATCGTTTGGGGATCGACATATCTTGCCATTCGTTTCACGATTGAAACCATTCCACCTTTCCTGTCTGCAGGCATCCGCTTCCTGGTCTCGGGTGCTATCCTTTACATTTGGAGTCGTCTAAGCGGAGATACTGCCCCCAGTAAAGTAGAATGGCGTTCAGCCTCCATCATTGGTCTGCTCCTGTTACTGAGCGGGAATGGATTTTTGGTATGGGCCGAGCAGCGTATTCCTTCCGGCATAGCCTCCCTTTTCATTGCCACCACTCCACTGTGGATGGTCCTGATTGATGCGCTACGACCTGGTGGCGTAAAACCGAATTCGCTCACATGGCTGGGAGTGTTGGCCGGCCTTATCGGGACAGCACTTCTGGCTAACCCCTGGCAATCTCAGGCCACCAGCCCGGGATTGGATCCTATTGGGGTCATCGTACTGCTCGTCGCAGCTTTATCCTGGTCAATCGGCTCGCTCTACAGCCGAAAAGCTACATTGCCAAAATCGCCCCTGCTGGGAACCGGGATGGAAATGCTGGTCGGTTCCGTAGGATTATTTGCTCTCAGTGGCGTGGTTGGTGAATGGAACCAATTCCACATCCTTACCATATCCTCACGCTCGATGGGTGGACTGGCATACTTGATCATATTTGGATCTGGCATTGGGTTTGTGGCTTATACCTGGCTTTTACGAAATGCCCCCACGCCACTCGTGTCGACCTACGCGTATGTGAACCCGATTGTGGCGATCTTGCTGGGCAGTGTCATTGCCAATGAGCCCCTCGGGGGAATCGAGATCATCTCTGCCTTGATCATCATCGCAGGTGTGATCCTGATCACCTCCGCGAAATCACTGGCTCAGAGAAAAGCTTCCGCCATCCCTCTTACACCGGGAGAGGATTGATCCTTTCATAAAATGCACTAGTTCTAATACAAAAACTCTAAGGCTGATCTATCAAAGCGATTTCAATAGATTCACCCAGCTACCCCTCGCAGGCATCATGCGAGGGGTAGCTATAGGTTTCAAAAATACTGATGACTAGATATTTTGCTTCGGTTTCCGGATTACAACCAGAATTAATGGCAGCAAAATGAGCGGTGCCAGTCCAGCAGGACAAATGCTGGAAGGCTTACTCGGTGGAACCTGGGTTGGAGTATCAATAGGTTCGGTGATTGCGGTAGGTGTCGCACTGACTGGACTGGATTGGGTTGGCGTTATAGTCACGGGTAAATTTGATGCCTTACCCTGCACCACTTCATAAGCTGTATCGCTCGTTAAGGCTATGACCTGCTCACCCAGGGCAAACGCATCGGCCAGTTCCGGATGAGCAGCGACCAATGCAAAGTAATCTGGTGAGAGAAATTCTATCTGTATGGGCATCATCGTATCAGGATCAAAAGCTGTATCAATCCACTTTCCATCCGATAACACAAAAGTACGCGAGCCTAGTATCCGCACGGTGGATGAAGCTTCTCCCATCAGCTCAGGGGCGCTAGCTGCATCCTGCATTGCGCCTGAATTTACTGCCGATTGGACTGCTGCCTGTCCTGAAGGTGTGGTTGTAGGCATCGCTAATAATTTTTCATAGGTATCATCAGCCAAGCGTTGTTGCTCAGCTTCTCCCAACGGCGCTTGTTCCGTCACCAAATATGAAGTGTAGGGTGTGACGATACCGTAGCGAATACTCAGCCGTACGATTTGGTCAATGATCTCCTGGTTGGCACCTTTCAACCGGATTTCATTCAGCAGATAGCCCACCTTGCGTGTTGCCCATAACCGTGGAATGGATGCCTGCAGCGAATTTTCGGGGGAGAGCTTATCAAATACCTGGTCGGAGTAGGTAAAAGTTCGTCTTGTCCCATTAACATCACCTGCCAGGCTAATGTCGGATATACCACCATCACGGTAGCGCCCGAGCAAGATGACCTGCGAGCCAGCAAAAAGATCGGGTAATGGGCTCGGATATAGATCATAAGTGGATATATCCCCGAAACTCAGGTCCAGGCTGGTCATGACCGGCATGCTGATGCTGTTATAAAAGGATGATAAGACCTTATCCAGCTTCATCCCAGGTTGGACGTAGGTACTGCGCCCATGATGATCCTGGGTAAGTGTATCGATTAGAATCGTATCCACATCGTAACCCACACCAAAGGCGAACAAGCGCAAATTCTCTGGTGCATTGGAGGCAAAATTAGCCAGAATGGATTGGCTGTCTGTCACACCTTCTGTGGGCAAGCCATCCGTCAGGAAGATCAGGTAGGTCGAGCGCTCCGGGTTGACCATTGCTGCGGCTTCGAGCAAGGCCCGATTGATATCTGTAGAACCTTCTGCGCGCAGGCCATCTACCCACGAACGAGCTTCAGATGCTTCGGAAGCAGGACGTAAGTTGCTGGCATACATTTCAATCCCTGTGCTGAAGGATATGATGTTGAACCTGTCTTCCTGGTTTAGATTATCTAATATATACCCGGTGGCCTGCTGCGCCTGCTGAAACTTCTCTCCGTCCATGCTGCCAGACCGATCCAGCACCAACAGTAAATCCTTGGGAATTATTTGATCTATCGTATTGATCTTTGGAGCTAGTAAAACCAGGAAGAAACCATCCTGGTCAGTGCTATCAGACGGATCACGATAAGTCAATAAGTGGAACGCCTCTGATTCGCCCAAGGAATAGTACAGGGCAAAATCGATATTTGGCAGCACATCAGCTGCCTCGTAATCAACCACCACATGATTATCGCTATCCCGGCTAATCCCTATGTCGTGACTGGGGGAATATACTGCCCGAATGGGTACATTGGATTGGATATCAACGCTTATGGTTACAGATTCAATCGGCAAAGCTGAGAATTTCTCAGTATTGAGAGGGTAAATATAGCTTATCAAACCACCTTCTGCGGGTAGTGCTTGTGTATATTCCAGCTCAATCCTGCGCTCGCCTTGGGGGGCGATGGGAAATATTCGTGCCTGGACTGCCCCCCTCCCGATATATTCGAGTAAAGCTGGGTCACGCATGCTTGAAACAATCTGCTCATAGGTTTGGCGAGCCTGAGTAGCATCCAGCACCTGCCCCTTCACCGGTTGCCCATCCACCCACAAGGTAAAACCGGAAACAGCTGCATCATCCGGGATGGGAAAAATATACGTGCCTTCGATGGTCCAATCGTTGGGATTGTAAAAAACCTGATCTACATGTGTGACTGCCAGCTGATCCTGGATCGATACCGTCACATGATGGTAACGGATGACCAGCTGGTCCATCGGGAGGATTACTGGTGGACACGGCTGTGGATCACATACGGGTGGATCAGGGATGATTATCCCGTCAGCCAAAGTTGCGGAAGGGATGAGCAAAGCTGAGATCAGGACTATTAATATACTGGTGGTGAACAAAACAGATCTGGATTTCATAGTCTCCTCCTTACGGTCAATTTAATGCTTATTCTGGCGCTGGCTAATTGCTTGCCCATAAGACGGCAGGAAATTGTTAAAAGTTCCGGTGGTATAATCATTTTCTTGAATGGGAGAGATACAGGATAAAAATGGCATTGGATTTACTGTATAAGCTGGTTGGTATCGAGCAGCGCTACGAAGAGCTCAATCGGTTGCTGATGGAAGTCGGTGACGACTATCAACGCGCTGCGGAGCTGAACAAAGAACGGATCGATCTGGAGCCAATCTACAATAAGGCTCATGAATACCACCAAGTGCTCGAAAAAATGGAAGAAGCTCATTCATTGCTGGATGGAGAAGACGTTGAGTTGGGCATGATGGCGGAAGCTGAAGTGCTGGAGCTGGAACCGCAGATCGAACAAATGGAGCGTGAAATTAAGGCCATGCTGCTTCCCAAAGACCCGCGCGATGAGCGAAACGTTATTATGGAAATCCGGGCTGGAACAGGAGGAGATGAAGCTGCCATCTTCGCTGCCGACCTGTTCAGGCTCTATTCTCATTATGCTGAAGCTCGCAAATGGAGCATTGAAGTCCTTTCCTCCAGCGATATTGGCATTGGTGGATATAAAGAGATCATTCTCCTGGTCAAAGGCCGGGGTGCTTACTCACGCTTAAAGTATGAATCAGGTGTGCATCGTGTTCAGCGCGTGCCGGTGACTGAATCTCAGGGGCGTATCCATACCTCTACAGCTACCGTAGCCGTGCTAGCGGAAGTGGACGAAGTAGAGATCAGTATCCCCGATTCGGATATTCATGTGGATGTCTACAAGTCCGCGGGGGCAGGTGGTCAGAATGTGCAGAAAAACTCCACTGCAGTACGAATCACCCACATCCCTACGGGCATCGTTATCGCCTGCCAGGATGAGCGCTCGCAGCTTCAGAACCGCTTGCGCGCGATGAGCATATTGCGAGCCCGCTTGTACGAAATCGAAGAGGAGAAACGCCGCGAGGAGATTGATGCCAACCGCCGTTCCCAGGTTGGAACAGGCGAGCGCTCAGAAAAAATCCGCACTTATAATTATCCTCAATCCCGCGTGACCGATCACCGCATCAACCTTTCCACCTACAACCTGACCGGCTTCATGACCGGAGGGCAGTTGGACGATTTTATTGATGAGTTAGCCACTCGGGATGAATCTGAAAGATTGTCCAGCCTTGGTGAAGAGGCGGTTACCGAGGGCAGTAGCTGATTCCATTGCCTGAAGATTTAATTACAAACTTGTGCCTGGTGACCACCTGTTTTGCCTCTTCTTCAATATAACTGGATGAGGCGTTTTTTATTATGATCCTATCCGTTCAGGAATGTTTACTCCAAGTTGGCCAACAGCTACTTCAGGTAAGCGAGACAGGTTCATTGGATGCACAGGTATTAGTCGCCCATCACCTTGAAAAAACCCGCTCCTGGGTCCTGGCTCATCCAGAAGCCCCGCTCACACTAAATCAGCAAAATGGGATTACCAACGCAACAGCTCGAATAATGCGTGGTGAGCCATTGCCTTATGTCATCGGGCACTGGGAATTTTACGGGCTGGATTTTCACCTGACTCCAGCTGTGCTCATCCCCCGCCCTGAGACTGAGCTATTAGTTGAACGAGCCATAAAATGGCTGCACGCTCACCCAACCCGGCGGAAAGCTATTGATGTGGGTACAGGCTCTGGTTGCATCGGGATAGCACTGGCTATGAACATTCCAGATTTACATATACTGCTGACGGATATATCTTCAGAAGCCATGAATATCGCACACTTGAATGCCGATGATTATGGACTTTTGGGTAGACTGGAATTCATACAGGCAGATTTGCTAGACAGAGTCAGCGAAACCTTTGATCTGATTTGCGCTAACCTGCCTTATATTCCCACCCCGCTAGTAAAGACGTTGCCTGTGGGTACGCGTGAACCTCGCCTGGCCTTGGATGGAGGTTTAAATGGCACCGTTGTCATCAACAGGTTACTCAAACAAGCCCCGAACCGATTGGCTCCAGGTGGCTTGATGTTGTTGGAAATTGAATCTTCCCAGGGACGGGCGGTCACTGCACTCACAAAAGCTGATTATCCAACCTCGAAGATGCAGATCTTGAAAGATCTGGCTGGTAAGGATCGATGCCTGGAAATTGAGCGACCCGATCTATTCATCCATATCTGCCCGCGTGATGAGTGGCAGCAGGCTCTTCAAGTGGGTTCGTATCAGGATAAGTCTCTCTTGCAAGACGGATTCATCCACTGCTCTCAACCAGAACAGCTCCTTGGCGTGGCAAATCGGTTCTATCGAGGCATCCCCGACTTGGTTTTATTATCCATCAATCCAGATAAATTGACTTCAGAAATACACTGGGAGCCTGCTGACGGCATCTTGTTCCCCCACATATACGGACCCATCAACCTGGAGGCAGTTCTCTCTGTAAATGACCTGCGACCAGAATCAGATGGGTATTACCACGCAGTTCATCAACCTGGTTAATCCAAACCTGGCAGGGTGATCCCTGCCAGGAATATAATTCAAATATTTGGTTGAATTTAAATATTAATAACGCCTGTTTCCGCCCGGTCTTCGAAACTTACCATTGTCCTCTTTGGGGCGGGCAAGATTTACTTTAAGCGACCGGTTTTCAAGCGGTGTGTTATTGAACAGGCTAACTGCTTTTTCAGCTTCAGCTTGAGTGCTTAGTTCAACAAATGCGAAGCCACGTGAACGTCCGGTATCTCGGTCTTTAATCAGGCTGACAGAGACAACGGTTCCTGCTTGGGCAAACATACTTCGCAGATCTTCTTCGGTGGTGCTGAATGGTAAATTTCCTACGTACAGTTTATTATCCATCTCTCCTCCAAAAAATTACCGCACCGACACCTTTGGTCGTCGCGGTTTTCTAACAGCAGTAAGCCTGTATCACAGGAGAATTATATCATTTTACGCTTGATGGCAAGTGAATTTTGAGCCTAAATTTCAAGGCATCATCATCGGATAAGCCTCAGCTGAAATCATGAGCTGCCTCACTCACTTTTTATACACAAGACATACAGCTCGCCCGGCCCATGGACCCCAATCGTCAATGTCATCTCGATATCGGCTGTCCGCGACGGACCTGTGATTAATATTGCAGCTGGTACCTGCCTGACATCCACATAATGTAATGCTTGGACAAGATCCTCGAACATATCCTGTTCATGTAGAATGACGATGTGAACCTCGGGCAGCAACGAAGCTGTTAATGGTCGACCGTCTCCTCCTAACAATAACAAGGAACCGGTATCAGCTA
Organism: uncultured Chloroflexia bacterium; assembly: GCA_963725685.1. Taxonomy (GTDB): domain Bacteria; phylum Chloroflexota; class Anaerolineae; order Anaerolineales; family UBA4823; genus FEB-25. Next base: position 607,206 of record CAVRYZ010000005.1, on the reverse strand, counting down.
TTCCAGCTGAGGCACCTGTTAATCCTGCCATGACCAATCTACTGGCTGCTTGAGTCTCCTTTGCAGGATGGATAATCTGGATACCCGCTTCTGAAAGCTTTTCCAATATTCCCCCAGGCAAGTGCGGCTGCTCCCAAACGAGGAGCTGATTCATGTTACGAGAGCTTAATATCTCCAGGATTTTATCGATACATTCCCCGAGGGTACAGGAGGTAAAATTCCCACCCAATGCTTCCAGCTCAAATGCAAATTTATCAATTCCTTTGAGTGGAGTGGTTGTAACATTTGTGTCCGCTGGGGAGTGGGCAATATTGGTTTCTTCAATCACTCTTGGCAGGGACTCTGCTTCACGGGAGGTATGCATGTGTCTACGGAATCGAACCCGGAATGACCTGCCCGCTGGTCGGGGAAAATCCTTCGAATACCCCCAGCCGCTGAATTTGGGTAAGCGCATCCAGGGATCACCCCTGGAGAAAAGGGTGACTAATGAACCAAACAATCCTGCCAGCCGCTGAGCAACTCGAAATCGCCATGACGAGCCCGCTGCCATGCTAAATATCTCCAACCCTGCCGCTAAAGCTGCGGGTGCATTCGGTTTCGGCTTTAATTGTGTCGATTCAGTTTGAACCCCTGCTCGCACCCGTAATAACAATCGGGGCAGGTCAATATCCACCGGGCAGGCTTCACGACAAGCTCCACACAAACTGGAGGCACGTGCCAGGTGACCGTATTCGAGCTGACCAAACAATGCTGGTGATAACACACTTCCTATCGGTCCGGGGTAAGGGCTGCCCCTCCCCTCCCGAGAAACATAGGCATGTCCACCGATTTCACGGAAAACCGGGCAGGCATTCAAACATGATCCACAGCGGATACAGTACAGGATTTCGCGCAAGTCTGAGGCTTGCACAGTGCTCCGTTTGTTATCCACCAGGACGATATGCCGTTCTCGAGGTCCATCTGGATCTCCTGGTTTGCGAGGTGAATTGATCAGGCTCGTGTAAACAGAGAGTTTTTGCCCGGTGGCTGATCTTGGCAGCAGGGATAACATCAGGGCTAAGTCATCCAAGGTAGGCACAAGCCTTTCAATGCCCATCAAGGCAATGTGGACAGGAGGGATGGTGGTCACCATGCGACCATTACCCTCATTAGTCACCAGGCAGAGGGTACCTGTTTCTGCCACACCAAAATTAACCCCTGAGATGCCGATATCGGCATTCAGAAATACCTGGCGAAGCGTCTGACGGGCTGCATCAGTCATGATGCTGATATCTTCCGTGTAAGGTAGACCCAGCTTTTCCTGAAATAATCTTCCGACATCCTGGCGCAGTAAATGGACTGCCGGGGTGATGATATGCGAAGGGGCTTCACCCCGTAATTGGACGATGTACTCACCAAGGTCGGTTTCAATAATCTGTAAACCATGTTTTTCAAGGGCATGGTTCAATCCAATTTCTTCACTCACCATGGTTTTAGACTTGGCAATCAATCTGGCATTGTGTTCTCGGGCAATCTCAAGCACCAGTCTAATTGCCTGATCAGCATCCTCTGCACGATGAACCAGAAATCCGTTCTCGGAGGCATGGGATGTGAATTGATCCAGGTAGCTGCCTAGATGTTCGATCACATCTGCCCGAACCGCGTGGGCGCGCTGTCGAGCTGCCTGAGGATCAGGTAGCGACTCAAAGGCAATTTTTCGCACCTGGATGCGCCGTAAGGCGTTTGCATCCAGGGCAGATTGTAAATTTAAATTCGCCAGTGATGTACGAATATGATTGCGAAATGCATCGGCCATTTAGGATTTATCCAAGATATCCGCGATATGCACTGCGCGCTGGATTTTATGCTGCCGATGCAACCCCCCATTGATATGGGTAATGCATCCCGCATCGCACGCCACTACCGTGGAGGCTCCACTGGACTCCAGGTTCGCGATTTTTCTATCCAACATCGCCTTTGAAATCTCAGGGTGCTCAACGGAAAACACACCCCCAAATCCACAACAGTCTCCGGTCTCAGGCAGCTCAACCAACTCTGCCCCACTTACCGCTGCCAGTAAAGCTCTTGGTTGCCGGTCCACACCCAATCCCCTCAGTAAATGGCAGGAGGAATGATATGTCAACTGCCCATTATATCGAGCACCAAGTTTAGTGACACCTAAACTATCTACCAGGAATTCACTGAACTCATATGTGCGTTCAGCCAGAACTCAGCGCTCTCAGCAACCATTTCGGATCATCTCTAAACAGTTCAGCATACGAATGCCGGATCATAGCCGCACACGAGCCTGAAGGAACAACGACGGGTCCAGGATATCCTTCAAAGGCTCGAATGGTCTGGATTGCCATCTTGCGTGCCGATGATCGTAATCCGGCATTGAATGCAGGTTGACCACAACACGTCTGCCCGGGTGGAAAAGATACGCTAACACCCGCTTTTTCGAGGACACGCACAACGGCTTCCCCGGTCTCCGGGTATAGAGTATCAATAATGCAAGTAACAAATAATTGGACGGTCTTGGTCATGGATTTCTCCAAAGCTAATTGTAGCCTATACTTCTCTTCCCGGCTAATTCATACTGTGTCCAAAATTAGATGAAACCACAGGCATTTCATCTTTGGTAGTGTAGATCGTACAGATTAGCGCAAATCCAATCTGACGTGGTAAGATTAACGGCGCTTTGCTGAGTTGACTTCGTAAACGCTGACAGGGAAAAATACTATGGATGATTTTAGAACCATCATACCGATTCAATTCACATTACCGCGCAGAATTAATCGTCTGTGTGACCTGGCATACAACCTTTGGTGGACCTGGACCCCGGATGCACAACGTCTTTTCGCCCGCATTGATAACGTCCTGTGGGAAAAAACCAACCATAATGCGATCCAATTTCTACGCCTGGTGGAACAAAAGCGATTAAAAGATCTCATCAATGACCGCTATTCACTGGAGTATTACGATCGTATTATCCGGGCATTCGACGAATACATGAAATCCAAGAATACCTGGTACTCCCGCGCTCATCCTGAGCTTGCCAACCAGCCCGTCGCATACTTTTCGACCGAATTCGGACTGCATGAAACCCTTCCAATCTACGCGGGTGGGTTAGGCGTACTTTCTGGAGATTATCTGAAAGGAGCTTCCGACTTAGGTCTGCCCCTGGTGTCAATCGGTTTCCTGTATACCCAGGGCTATTTCTCACAGCACATTTCGGAAGATGGCTGGCAAGAAGCCCGTTACCAGAGGTTAAAGTTCGAAGAGCTGCCTGTGCTCCCTTTTGTCAACGAAGACGGTCAGCCGACGACCATTTCGGTGGAGCTCCCTGGTCGGAGCATCTTAGCGCGCTTGTGGGAGATCCGTATCGGGCGAGTGCCACTGTATTTGCTGGATAGTGATGTTGAAGGAAATTCATCCTCAGATCGTGAGCTCACTTCCAGGTTATACCTGAGTGATCTTGATTCACGCATTTCGCAAGAGATAATCCTCGGTATCGGCGGCGTAAGAGCATTACGTGTTTTGGGTTATAACCCCGCAGTATGGCATATGAATGAGGGGCATTCAGCATTCATGATCCTGGAGAGATTACGTGAATTGGTCGCGGCCGGGAATTCCTATGAGCAGGCGGTTAAGATTGTTCAACCCTCCACAGTATTTACCACCCATACGTCCGTTCCGGCAGGGAGTGACGAATTTCCCCTTTGGTTGGTTGATAAATATTTCTCCAATCTCTGGCCACAATTAAATTTATCACGTGATCAATTTATCAACCTAGCGCACCATATCCTGCCTTGGGGAGAGTCATTCAGCATGCCAATCCTGGCCTTGTCATTATCCTCCAAGCGCAATGGCGTCTCAGAACTACATGGTAAGGTCGCCAGAAAGATGTGGAACTTCCTTTGGCCAGATCTTAAGGAAGATGACGTGCCAATTACTCACATCACCAATGGTGTGCATACCAGCACCTGGCTGGCTCGCCGCCTCAGCAGTCTATACGACCGGCATCTCGGTAATGGCTGGAAGGATCGGGTGGACGATCCGGAGATCTGGAAAAAAATTGAGGATATTCCGGATGCCGATTTGTGGACTGTCCGCCGCCACCTCAAACGCAAACTATCCTACTATATTCGAGAACGAACGCGTGAGCAATGGATGCTCACCACAGTTCATCCGGTTCAGATAATCGCATCCGGTGTGCTGCTTGACCCCTATGCTCTCACGATCGGTTTCGCCCGACGTTTTGCCACGTATAAGCGTGCCAATCTGATATTGAATGATATCGACCGCCTGCTAAACATCATTACCCGTCCGGATCAGCCCGTGCAAATTATTTTTGCAGGTAAAGCCCACCCGGCAGATGAACCCGGTAAGCTGCTTATACAGGAAGTTTATCGAGCCGTGAAAAAAGCTGACAATGGTGGGCGGTTGGTATTTCTGGATGATTATGACCTGAACCTGGCGCGCTACCTGATCCAGGGCGTGGATGTGTGGATGAATACACCCCGCCGGCCGAATGAAGCCTCTGGCACCTCCGGGCAGAAAGCTGCCATGAATGGCGTGATCAATTTCTCGGTGCTGGATGGCTGGTGGCGTGAAGGCTATAATGGGTTAAACGGTTGGACGATTGGTAGTGAACAGGATTATGAAGATAATGACCAGCAGGATGAGGCTGATGCTGATAGTTTATACGATACCTTAGAAAACAAAATCGTCCCTCTATACTATAGAGAACGTTCCGCCGATGGTCTTCCCAGTGATTGGATCGCGGTGATGAAAGAGTCTATCCGTACACTTTCACCTCGGTTCAGTATCCATCGCATGGTTAAAGAATATACTGAACGGATGTACATACCGGTAGAAAGTTGATTATGGATTTATCATTTACCAGCCAGGCCTGGTTAGGCGCTGGATTAATCTTCATCCTGCGCGTGGCTGACATGTCTCTAGACACTTTGCGTGTCTTGTTTGTCATGCGAGGAATAAAGAAAATTGCCTGGGTATTAGGTTTTGTTCAATCGGTGATATTCGTGCTTGCCATTGGCAGGGTACTTACGCAAATGAGTAATCCTTTGAATATTATCGGTTATGCAGCCGGTTTCGCCACAGGCAATGTGGTCGGAATGATCATCGAGGAACGCATCGCCATCGGTCACATCATGGTTAATATTATCAGCCCAAGGCGTGGGTCTGCCATCGTCACCCACCTGCGGCAAAATGGTTATGCGGTTACCGAATTATCCGGACGGGGAAAAGACGGCATGGTTTCGTTAATCAACTGCTCAGTCTTACGCAAGCAGGTGGAAACTGTCCACCAGCTGGTGAATGAGATTGATCCAGACGCTTTTATCACTGCGGAGGACGTTCGCCCCATTCGGCATGGTTTCTGGAGGGCATGATAGGGAAGGCGGAATATCAAGTAAAGGCATCATCCATGAGATGCCAATCATAGTAAAAAACTCAAAAAAAACCTTTTGAACTAAGGGTTACAATAATAAGTGAGGAGTGACAACATGGATGTGTTGCTGTTAGCCAGGCTTCAATTCGCAATCACAATCGTTTACCATTTCTTCTTTGTGCCGCTCACATTGGGTCTTTCGCTGGTGGTGGCCATCCTTGAGACATTTTATGTTATCACCGGTAAAGATGTTTATAAGCGACTGACCAAATTTTGGGGAAAGTTATTCCTAATCAATTTCGCCGTTGGTGTCGTCACTGGCATCGTCCAGGAATTTCAATTTGGTATGTCGTGGTCGGAGTACTCACGCTTCGTGGGAGATATTTTTGGGGCTCCATTGGCAATTGAAGCATTGGTCGCCTTCTTCCTCGAGTCCACTTTTTTGGGAGTGTGGATTTTCGGCTGGGATAGACTCTCCAAAGGTTTGCATCTCACCACCATGTGGCTGGTTGCCATCGGATCGAATGTCTCCGCTATCTGGATTTTAATCGCCAATGCCTTTATGCAGCATCCTGTTGGATACACAATTTCCAACGGTCGGGCTGAACTGGCCGATTTTGCGCAGGTGGTTTTTAACCCCCCCATATTTAGTCACTATCCACACGTATTCAGTGCCGGATTGGTAACGGTCGCCTTTTTCATGCTCGGTATCAGCGCTTATCACCTGATACGCCATAATGAGACAGATTTATTTAGATTTTCCTTCCGCATGGCCGCCATAATCGGAGTGATTGGAACCCTCCTGGTGGGGGTGATCGGACACACACAAGGTCAGGAAATCAACACCACCCAACCCATGAAATTAGCTTCTCTAGAGGCCCTATTCAATACTGAAAATCCTGCTTCATTATCAATTATAACGATTAAAAATCCATTTAATGACACCCTGATCCTCGACTGGCGCATACCTGGTGGGCTAAGTTTCATGGAATACAACCGCTTCACAGGCGAGGTTAAGGGTATTAATGAACTCCAGGCATTTTATCAAGCGCAATATGGTCCGGGTGACTACGTCCCACCACCGGTAGTCCTTTATTGGGGTTTCCGAGCTATGGTTGGTGCCGGCCTGCTCATGATTCTGATCAGCCTGGTCGCCCTCACCATCGAGCTGAAGAATTTTTACACTAAATTCCCCTGGTTCTTGAAATTGTTGCCGTGGGCGATCATCTTACCCTACCTTGCCAATACCACCGGGTGGATCATAACTGAAGTTGGCAGATATCCCTGGGTAGTCTATGGTTTGGTGAAGATGGAGGATGGCGTCTCGAAAGCCGTGACCGGCGGAATGCTCCTCACCAGTCTGATCGGTTTTATCCTAGTCTATGGGCTAATTATCGCTGCTACGATCTCCCTGATGTTGAAATTTGCGAAGCAGGGACCGACAGCCAATATTGAGCCCCCAGCTGACTTTACTCCTTCCCTGGTTGCACCTCCCGAATCGCAGTAGGAGAGATTCATATGACACTCAATACACTCTGGTTTATTTTTATTGCGATCCTGTATACCGGTTTTTTTGTGCTGGAAGGATTTGATTTTGGGGTTGGAATCTTGCTGCCCTTCCTGGGAAAAAATGATGTTCAGCGCCGGACAATTATCAACACCATCGGTCCTCACTGGGACGGGAATGAGGTCTGGCTGATTACTGCCGGCGGTGCAACCTTTGCGGCTTTTCCAAACTGGTATGCCACCTTGTTCAGCGGCTTATACCTGCCACTATTTCTGGTGCTCATTGGCTTGATCATCCGCGGAGTGGCTTTCGAATTCCGTAGCAAGTTTGACAGTCCAAAATGGCGCCAGCTCTGGGACTGGTGCATTTTTGCGGGCAGTTTGCTGCCCACCATCCTGTTCCCCATCGCATTTTCCAACCTGGTGCGTGGGATACCCATCGATGCAAATATGCAATATGTAGGGGGATTCTTCAACCTGTTGAATCCTTTTGCCTTACTGGCTGCCCTGGCAGTCACCATGCTGTTCATCCTGCATGGGGCAAACTTCTTGAGCATAAAAACGAGCGGTGAAATCGAGCAAAAGGCAAAAGAAATCGTCCGCTGGCTATGGCTTTTGGTGACCCTGTTGCTGATCATATTTCTGATCACCAGCTTTATCATCGCAGATGTTCGCCATAGAATAAATGTCCCGTCCATCCTGTTCCCTATCCTGGGGCTTCTTGCTATCCTGGCAGCCGGGTATTTCCTGCGTAAATCACAATTCGGGCGCGTTTTCATCCTGGATTGCCTGACGGTTGCTTTCATCGTCCTGACGATATTCAGCATACTTTATCCACGCGTAATGGTATCCAGCTTAAGCCCTGATTTCAGCCTGACCATACAAAATGCCGCCTCTTCCCAGGCCACACTCCGCCTGATGACCATCGTGACAGTGATATTCCTGCCGATTGTCCTGCTTTACCAGGCATGGACGTATTGGGTGTTCCGTAAACGCGTAACGAATGATGTAGAAAAATTGACCTATTAACTCGTGAAGATTTAACAAAGCGGTCAGCGTTCTACTCTCCATGGTTTTTTGGTAGCAGAATGCTGACCGCTGCCATTCTGCACACATGAAACTCAACCTCCGCCTGCTCAAAGAAGCCAGGCACGCCCAAAAACTACTCATCCTCTCCATCTGCCTTGGGTTAACTGGGGGTATCCTGGGAATCCTGCAGGCGCGTCAGTTAAGCCTGGTGATCAGCCAGGTCTTCCTGGCTGGTTACAAGCTAACATCAGTAATCGCCTTACTAATGGTAATTTTAGCCATCATCTTTCTACGGGCAGGTTTCTTATGGGTGGGTGAATTATGTGCAGGAAAAGCAGCACGCAAGATCAAACATGAGCTGCTTAGTAAGCTCTTTACCCATATTCAACAGCTTGGACCAGGTTATTTGCGCATTGCCCAGGAAGAGTCAAGCTCCCAGACAGGCGAGCTGGTGAATCTCGCCACAGAGGGGATTGACGCATTGGAGGTTTATTTCAGCCAGTACCTTCCCCAAGTTGCACTGGCTGCGCTGGTCCCCCTATCCGTCCTGATATTTGTATTTCCATCCGACATCCTTTCAGGGATTGTCCTGCTCCTGACTGCACCTTTGATGCCTTTATTTATGATATTGATTGGTGGTGCAGCTGAAACTCTCACCCGAAAACAATGGCTGGGTTTGAGCCGCATGAGTGCGTATTTCCTGGATGTCTTGCAGGGATTAACCACCTTGAAATTCCTCGGTCGCAGTCGTGATCAAATTGAGGTGATCAAAAAAGTAAGCGAGCAGTACCGCCAATCTACAATGAGTGTGTTAAAAATCACCTTCCTCTCAGCGCTGGTATTGGAATTGATTGCCACGCTGAGCACGGCTGTGGTTGCGGTTGAAATTGGTATTCGTTTGCTAAATGGCAGGTTGGCTTTTGAGCAGGCGTTCTTCATCCTGTTACTGGCACCCGAGTTTTACTTGCCGCTACGAATGTTGGGGACTCGTTTTCATGCCGGAATGGCAGGGGTCGAGGCTGCCAACCATATTTTTGAAATCCTTGATCTACCCATCGCTAACAAGGCGCCAATTTCTAATTCGGTCGATTTTCCCCTGACCAGGGATATAAAGCCTCCCACGATCTCCTTCAGAAAGGTAAGGTATTCTTATTCGAATATGCTTCCTGCCCTGGACGGAATTTCACTTGAAATCCCCTCGGGGAAAATGACCGCCTTAATAGGTGAAAGTGGTGCTGGGAAGACCACACTTACATGGCTTCTGCTGGATTTTTTGCAACCCCAAAGCGGTCAGATCATCGTGGATGGGATACCTCTGGATAAGATACCATTCGTTCAGTGGCGCGCGAAACTGGCCTGGGTGCCTCAAAACCCTTATTTATTCAACGACACAATTGCTGCCAATATCAGCCTGGCAAATCCAAATGCCAGCCTTGAGGCTGTTCAAAGAGCTGCACATCTGGCACATGCAGATGAATTCATCAATGAATTACAAAATGGATATGAAACATTGGTCGGCGAGGGCGGAGTCAGGCTTAGCGCAGGTCAAGCCCAGCGGATTGCATTAGCGCGTGCCTTTTTCAAGGAAGCCCCACTGCTCATCCTGGATGAAGCCACATCTCACCTTGATCCTGAGACGGATGCACTCTTACAAGAATCATTGTCCCGCCTGACCAAAGGGCGAACAGTGCTGGTGATTGCTCATCACCTGAGTACCCTTACTAAAGCTGACCAGGTGATTAGATTGAGCCATGGAAAGGTTGATCCCTTCCCGGTAGTAATATCAAAAGCATTTCCGGGTCAAACCCTCCTGACCGACTATCTGCCTGAAACGAGAATAGATACTCATCCACAGACCACAGCCTTCCAGACTGCTCCATCCATCCCTGAGGCAAAACAATCCCAAAATAAGTCTGTCGAAAGTCGATTGGTTAATCTGTTATCCCCATTTTGGATTCGTATCTTGCTATCCATCTTCTTGGGTTTTGCGACCATCGCCAGTGGGGTCGGATTAATGGCGACTGCAGCGTACATCATATCAGCCGCTGCCTTGCACCCATCCATTGCTGAGCTGCAGGTGGCAATCGTTGGAGTGCGTTTCTTTGGTCTCTCCCGGGGTGTGTTTCGTTATCTTGAACGCCTGGTCGCGCATGATGTGACTTTCCGCTTGCTGGCACGCTGGCGGGTTTGGTTCTATCAGGCGCTCGAACCGCTCGCTCCAGCACGCCTCTTGCGCTACCACACAGGTGACCTGCTCACCCGAGTGATCCGGGATATCGGAACCTTGGAAAATTTCTACGTGCGCACGGTTTCACCCCCTTTGGTGGCATTATTGGTCAGCATCGGTACCATCTTTTTTTTGGGAGGCTTTGGGACAGGATTATCCTGGAAGCTGGCGGGTTTTCTAATTTTGGCAGGGGTTGGTCTGCCCTGGTTGGTTTTCCTTCTATCTCGCCAGCTTGGGCCTCAGATCATTCAAAAACGTGCTGAATTGAGCACAATGCTCATCGACGGATTTCAAGGAATGCCCGACCTCTTGATTTATGACAAGGATAAGAAACAGGCAGCTCGTGTGAATCAGGCAGGCGAACATTTAACCCGCCTTCAAGCCCGCATGGCTGGCTTGAATGCTTTACAAACTGGCAGCCTAAGCCTGCTATCCAACCTGGCGATGCTGGCAATCTTGACACTGGCGATCCAAAGAGTATCGAATGGGCAGCTTGAGGGTGTTTTCATGGGAGTGGTGGCGTTGACTGCACTCACCTGTTTTGAAGCCATGCAACCGCTTCCCCAGGTAGCCCAGAATTTTGAGCTTAACCGCTCCGCTGCCAATCGACTGTATACGCTTGTCGATACTTCACCGGAAGTGGTTGACCCTGCATCACCAGTGGATCTACCAGCACAATCCGATGTTGAGGTAAAAAGTCTGTCCTTCCAGTATCCACCCTGGAATGAAGGTGACATTCCAGTTGGAACTCCAACATTTGGATTAATGGACATCTCGTTTTCCCTACCCCAAGGCAAGCATATTGCCTTGATCGGCCCAAGTGGTGCGGGTAAAACCACGCTTACCCGTCTATTATTGCGCTTTTGGGAATACCAGCAAGGTTCTATTCGCCTGGGCAATCACGAGTTGCATCAATATCGCCAGGAAGAACTCCGTAAACGGATAGCAATCATCTCGCAAAACACCTACTTGTTCAGCGCCAGTATCAGTGACAATCTGCGTATTGCCTGTCCTGAAGCAACCGAAGATGAAATCATCCTGGCTGCCAGGCAGGCTCAGCTGCATGATTTTATCCAATCATCACCCGCCGGATACGATACCTGGGTAGGTGAGCATGGGCTGCGATTGAGTGCCGGTGAACGCCAGCGCCTGGCAATTGCCCGGGCACTTTTGAAAAATGCTCCGCTACTCATTCTGGATGAGCCCACCGCCAACCTGGATCCCGTCACAGAGAATGCTGTATTGAGCTCAATTTACAGACTGAGTCAGGGGCGCAGCACCATCACCATCACCCAACGCATGACCGGGCTTGAAACTATGGATGAAATCCTCATCCTTCAAAAGGGTAAAATCGTGGAACGTGGCACGCATAATCAATTACTCGAAAGCCGGGGGGTGTATCGGCGGATGTGGGATCTATATCACCAGATCCTTGATTGACTTATCTTCATTTACATTAAAACCAAGCCGTGGTCGCGTCAGGGTAGTTTACGATACACCGTCCAATCGTAAATCCTTTGGTCTAATCCATAATGGCTATAAAAAAACTGTTGCAGCCTGAGCCATTCCTGGCGTATCTGTGGAATCTCAAGGGCTTGTTCAAATTCAGGGTTGCAGTAGACGTTACACATTGCTTCAAGCGGGTCGTCAACAAACGGCACTGACATCGAAGATGGTTTTTGAACCAAAATCAGCTCTGGAAGATGAAGTTCCAAAGCATTGACGTATTCTTCGAGCTTGGCGTTCTCCTTGTTGGGGGGAATAAAAAGATTGAGCGGAAATAAAAACCGCGCGGGCGCTTTTCTATCCGTAACAAAGTTGATTCCAAGGTGGATATGCCAGACCAGCACTTCATCATCCGGCTGAGTTGTCTGAAGGATGTATTGCTCAACCGTGCTTAAATAACTTTGCCCTCTAAATATCCCTGCAAGATCATTGCGATACATTTCCGAGGGTAAATCCTGAATGATAGAAGCAGCTCCCCAGATCAAGACCAAAACCGTCAAAACAGCATAGGCTGAATTCCGCAATACACTTATCAAAGCTCGTTTTGTTTGGGTCAAGGCAGCGACCACGCGGTAGATGGGATAGGCAATGGCCAGGACAATCGAGGGGATCATCGTGATGAAATAATGCCCTGCATTTCCCCCCACCAGGGAAACCATTAAGAGCTCAAGCGGGAGTGACACGACTGCGATTAACCAAACCCATTCTAATGAGCTAAAAACCGGCTGAAATTCAGGCCTGGGTCGTATACGAGCAAACCTTACCCAAATATAGAGCCCGAATGAGAAAATGGAAATTATCCAGAATTTACCAAACCATGAACTCGGCCAAATGAGATTGCCTGCGAGTGGGATCGCGGCAACCGCTGCCAGCATACACCACTCAAAAATCGATCGCCTTGTTTTCAGGATTTGTCTGAGCCAGACTCGATTCAGCTTCTCCAGAAGGAAAAATCCAGCAGAAAGCATCGCAATCAAGTAAATACTACCAATACGCAGGTTTGGGATGATGTGGATCAAGGTGTAAAAGAAATTTTCCTTTAAGTGGCTCTGTGAATCCCCGACAAATGATATGCCTTGAAAAATAGCTCCGCTTATAAGCTCACCCCATGCACCGATCCATACCCAATACAGGCTGACAATGGCCATCAGACCAACAGCCCCCACCATAAACCCCAATATTGTCCTGACAGCCTCACGGAACTTGCTCTCGCTGATTGAGCTGATCGTCATCACAAAAATGGATGCACAACCAAGAATAATGTTCGGTTGTTTGATCAAAAATGCGCACGCGGTTAACACACCCGCCAATATAGGCAGCCAGATATTCCGGTTCTTCGTAAAAAACAGATAGCTGATCCCGATTACGCCTATCTGGGGTGCCAGCCCATATACCTCCATCAGGTTCCCACCTTGAAATATCTGCGGGCTCATCAATGCCATGAGAAATATTGCACTGGCAATCCCGGCCGTGAATTTCCCAAACAATTTCCGGATGACCAGAAATAATAGCACTGTGCAACCTAAAATCCAGGCGATACTCGACCACCAAACGCCCCAGGGAGTCTGACCAAAAACCGCCTGTCCCATTGCATTCAGGTAATAGCCCAGCGGAGGTTTATCATCCCACACATCACGGTAGAGAACCTGTCTATTCAGGATAGCTTTGCCAACATAAGCGTAGAAGCCGCTATCGGGAGGCAAAGAGGCGACATCGGGTCGCCAGGTTAAGTTTAACCAAACCACGAGAACTGATGTGAGACTAACCGCAAGGATCGATATAATAATTACGACCGGTTTCTTTTTAAAGAAAGAGGGGGATGTTAAATTATTGTGGTAAACCATATACCTTTTTCAGCGCACATGGGTCAAGACAGCTCTTACTATCCATGCTTATTCAAGGCTAGATGAACTTTCCGTTGCGGTAAATTACCTCGCCATCCGCCTGCATCTCCGAATCTGAACGCATATCACAGATCATGTCCCAATGGATGGTGCTGGTGTTTTTGCTGCCCGTTTCTGGGTACCCTGCACCCAGGGCAATGTGGAATGTCCCACCCAGCTTTTCATCAAATAGGATATTGCGTGTGAAGCGGTTAATCTCAAAATTGGTGCCGACCGCAAATTCACCCAGATAGTGCGAGCCCTCATCCGAGGCTATCATGGCGAGTAAGAGCTCCTCACCCACCTGCGCCTTCGCAGAGATTACCCGCCCCATTTCGAACATTAATTCCACGCCCTCCACCGCCTGCGCCTGGTATATCGCTGGATACGTAAATTTCACCCAGCCATTCACCGAATCTTCTACCGGACCGGTATAAATTTCCCCATCCGGTAGATTATGCTTCCCGTAAGAATTATTGAACTTGCGACCTTTAACCGATAAGCTGAGATCTACATTGGGGCCTAAAAGTTTGATCTCATCGTGACCTTCGATCCGGGCAATCATTTTGATTTGTTGCATGCGGATATTTTCCCAATGAGCAACAGGGTCGGGGGTGTTATCATCCGCATGGCAGGCTGCCAACAAAAAATCGGTATATTCTGTCAGGCTCATTCCAGCCTCTTTGGCATATCCTTCGGTTGGAAATTGGGTTAATACCCAGCGCAATGATTTATCAGCACCACGCTTTAACATTGAGTTGCGCACCAGCGCCATCCCTTTTTGGCGTAACGATTGCTTCTGCGCCGGTACATCGCGCAAGGCACGTGGATCGATATCTGCACGCACGCGAATGTATACTTCAAACTGCTCGGTCACCAGCTTTTGAAACGCAGGTGTATAAGTAAGCTGCTCCTCATTCGCATTTTTGAAGAATATCTTCTCCTGGTTTGGGAGGCTCAACAGCACGTGTGGGTGAGCACCACGCTGAAGTACCAGCTCATACATTTGGCTCACAAGTTCCGAGGCATTGGTGCTCGTCTCAATTGCCACACGATCACCAGGTTTCACACCAGCTGAATGGTCTACCAGTATTTGGGCTAATTTAACATACGAAGGTTGGGTCATATTCATTCCTGGATGAAAAGTTGTCTGACATTTAATCGTCAGAAAATTATAACATGCGGGTAAAATCCGCGCTATAATCTTCTTAACCATCCTTGAGTACCTGTCCACGAGGCAAGATATTGAATGAAACAGCTTTTACAGAATATAAGCAATGGTGAAACTGTGATTGTTGATGTACCCACCCCGCAGGTTCAAGCTGGGATGGCACTGGTGCGCACACAAGCGTCTTTGGTTTCAGCAGGCACGGAACGCATGCTGGTTGAGTTTGGGGGTAAATCGCTGGTGGGGAAAGCCCTCTCCCGACCCGACCTGGTGCGACAGGTGGTAGATAAAGCGCGTCGCGAGGGTATGTTATCCACGGTTGAGGCGGCTTTAAATCGCCTGGAGCAACCCATGCCACTTGGTTACTCTTCTTCAGGCATTATCGAGATGCTCGGTGAGGGTGTGCAAGGCTTCAAAGTCGGTGATCGAGTAGCCTGTGCAGGGGGAGGATATGCAGTTCATGCAGAATATGCCCTCGTTCCGCACAACCTGTTGGCCTTACTCCCAGATCAGGTGGATTATGAATCAGCTGCCTTCACCACCCTGGGGGCGATTGCATTGCATGGCTTTCGCCTGTCCAAGGCGCAGCTGGGAGAGACTGTGGGTGTAATCGGACTGGGGTTACTCGGGCAATTAGCAGTCCTGATGGCACGAGCAGGCGGCTGCCAGGTTTTCGGTGTGGATTTGGATGATTCCCGGGTGAAGTTAGCCAATGCGCTGGGTGCAACTGCTGTATTGCGCCTGCAAGCAGTGCAAGCTGCTCAGGCATTCACCCATGGATTAGGTTTTGATCATATCCTCATCTGTGCAGACACACCTTCTGATGACCCGGTCGAGCTGGCAGGTGAGCTTGCCAGAGACCGTGGGCATGTGGTGGCTATCGGGGCAGTCGGGTTGACCCTGCCACGTAAAATATATTACACCAAGGAGCTGTCCTTCATCAATTCACGTTCCTACGGACCAGGTCGATATGACCCTGCCTATGAAGAAACCGGGCAGGATTATCCTATCGGGTACGTCCGCTGGACCGAGGGACGCAACCTGGAAGCTTTTGTGAAGCTGGTAGCTGAAGGGCGGGTAGATGTAAAACCTCTCATCTCTCACCGCTTCCCGATCGAAACTGCTCCCGCAGCCTATGAATTGATCAGTGGAAAGACCAGCCAGCCTTTCTTGGGGGTCTTATTAACCTATCCGGCAGCTGCCTCAAGCCAGGGTTTACGGCAGGTATCAAGCCTGCCACCGAAAAAGTCCATCCTGCCATTATCAGGGGTAAATTCGATTCGCCTGGGAGTGCTTGGTGCCGGGAACTTTGCCAACGCGGTCATGCTGCCGGTTCTCAAAAAAATACCCTCCATCGAGCTGGTATCAATCACTTCAGGCTCCGGTTTCCATGCCCAATTTGCCACAAAGAAGTATGCCTTTAAATATACGGCTGTCAGCGAGAATGAAATCCTTCAAGACCCGCAGGTTAACACCATCTGCATTCTCACACGCCACCATTTGCATGCGGAACAGGTCGTGCGGGCATTGCAGGCGGGCAAGCATGTGTTTTGCGAAAAACCGCTGGCAACCAATGCCGATCAATTAGAGAGGGTAAAACAGCAATTATTTGCAAGTGAAAATTCACCCCGCCTGATGGTCGGATATAACCGCAGATTTGCCCCTCTGGCTCGCAAGCTCTATGAATTTCTACAACCTCGCCAAGAACCACTTATGGCAACCTACCGTATCAATGCAGGCAGTATTCCCCTTACCCATTGGGTGCATGACCCTGTCCAGGGAGGCGGGCGGATCATTGGCGAGGGTTGTCATTTTGTTGATTTCCTGACTTTCCTGGTGGGTGCTGCTCCCACTTCCGTCGCAGCTCAATCGCTTCCGGATGATAATCGCTACCGGGAAGATAACGTCGTGCTTACTTTTTCTTTTCCGGATGGCTCGCTGGGATCAGTGATTTATATGGCGAATGGGGATAAAGCATTCCCAAAAGAACGCATCGAAGTCTTTTTGGGTGGAAAGGTGGCGGCATTGGACGACTTCCGTACTCTCGAGCTGGTCACTCATGGTAAGCGCCAGGTTATTCGCTCGCTCATGCGGCAGGACAAAGGTCATCGCCTGGAATGGGAAGCCTTTTCACAGGCAATAATGACTGGAAGTGCACCTCCTATTCCCTACGAGCAATTGTTCGGTGTGAGTGAAGCCACTTTTGCTGCCTTGCAGGCTCTCCGCACCAGGCAGACCATCTCACTGGTTTCAGCCCAGAGCTAATCTGAGCTGGTGATAAAACACCAATGAAGCTTGCCCCACGTTTATCGATTGCCTTCAAAGCTTTGCGTGAGTTAGGTCCCAAGTCAGTGGGGTTATTTGCGCTGTATCAATTCGGGCTCCAAAGCGGGCATTATCACCGTCAGTTATCTGCCTCCCAGGCCAGGCTGAAGGATCTGAACCGCGGTCCAAACCTGACCTATCATCCTTGCCTCCCTAACCTGCCGGATCGTGATGCCATACTCGATCTACTGGGTGACCAGTTGGTACAGCTCTATACCCAGGCGGATGAGATTGTAGATGGAAAAGTACGGCTATTTGGTGGCCAACCAGTACCACTGATCCTGACCCCGCCAGAAAAATTATTAGATTGGACGTATTACGAACGCAGAAACGACCGAATCGATCGCCGGGACATCAAGCTCACCTGGGAGCCAGGTAGATTCGGTTGGGCATGCACGCTCGCCATGGCTTACCATCTATCAAGTGACCCGCGCTACGCTGAGGCATTCTGGGACTACACGGATAGGTTTTTATCTTCAAACCCTCCCTATTTGGGACCTCACTGGTCATCGGCGCAAGAGGCAGCCATCCGCATTATTGCGCTTGCTTTCTCGCTCCAGGTCTTCACTCAATCCGGTCAGGCAACCCCAGTTCAGGTGGAAAGCATCGCCAAAGCCATTGCCATGCATGCTGAACGGATCCCTCCCACCTTGATATATGCCCGCTCGCAAAATAATAACCACCTTATTACCGAAGCACTTGGACTATATACTGCTGCGGCCCTGCTGCCTCAGCACCCGTTGGCACCCAAATGGCACAGTCTTGGTTGGACTTGGCTACAATCTGCAATCCGAACCCAAATCGATCCAGATGGAACATACACTCAGCACAGCACCAATTACCACCGCCTGATGCTGCAGGCTGTAATGTGGGCACTCGCTGTGCATGATCATTCTTTCAACAACGAACCAATCCTTCCTGAGATTGCTTCACGCCTGGAAGCCGCCACGAATTGGCTATGGAAATTAACCGATCCTGAGACGGGCCAGGTGCCAAACCTGGGCCATAACGATGGCGCATATATCCTTCCACTTACCGTTTACCCGTATCATGACTATCGCCCGTTGATCCAAGCTGCAGCACTTAGGATCCTGAATATCAACTTGACTCCTAAGGCTGGCTGGAGTGACATGAGCCAATGGTTAGGCGCCTCTCCAAATCCAACCCAGAAGGATGTCAGGTTGGATTTTTGGCATGCCAGTGCAAATTCAAAAACCTTAACCATCCAACCCCCATATATCCTCCTGAATCACCAAAATGGCTCATGGGCAACGATACGTGCGGCAAGGTTTCATTCTCGACCGGCGCATGTCGACCAGCTGCACGTGGATCTATGGTGGCGGGGTACAAACCTGGCCCAAGACCCTGGTACTTATCTATATAATTCCGCACCACCCTGGGAAAATTCGCTCACCAGCGCTTTGGTGCATAACACAGTCACGGTTGATGGGCAGGAATTCATGCTGCGCGCAGGTCGGTTCTTATATCTGGATTGGGCTCAAGGAAAAGTCATCAAATCTGAAACCGATCCAGATAGAATCATAAGCATCACCGCCACCCACAATGGCTACCGAAACCTGGGTATCGTACACAATCGTAAATTGATAATTAATAACGCTGGCAATTGGGAAATTATCGACCGGGTGACAGGTTCACCTCATCGCCTTTGCACCATCCGCCTGCATTGGTTGCTACCCGATTGGGAATTTGAAATACGAGAAGCAACGGAGACCACGGTTTACACCTGGTATCGAATACGAATTCGATCCCCATATGGATGGGTTTCAATAAACCTTGGCGAAGCATCTCCTATTGACAAATCTCAGGCATCTCAAATTGCGAAACTCCAGGTTGTTCGTGCAGGTAAGCTTGAATATGGTTCTGGCGAGGTTTACCCAATTTACGGCTGGACATCTCCGACATATGGCGATAAAATCCCTGCTTTGGCGTGCATTCTTGAGACATCTCAATCCCTACCCATAGAATTGAAAAGTATTTGGACCCTACCTAATGAAACCTAGAGCCGCAGTCATCCTTATCCTGAATGATAAAATTGCCCTGATTGAACGCCACCGATCCGGCAAGCACTATTTCGTTTTTCCGGGTGGCAAAATCGAATCCGGTGAAACTCCTGCAACCGCCGCACAACGTGAAATCATGGAAGAACTTGGGTTGCATGTAAAAATCGGTCGCCTTGTGGCAGAAGTCTGGTACCAGGGATCACCCCAGTACTATTTCCTGGCTGATCGTACAGGTGGCCAGTTTGGTCATGGCGACGGTGCTGAGATGGGCAGCCAGGCTGATTCAGAGAAAGGCAGCCATCAGCCCGTCTGGCTGCGGGTAGACGACCTGCACAAACACCAAATCCTGCCGAAATTGGTCGCAGATTTTGTGTTTAAATCCCATCACTCCCGCTGGCCTGAGCAACCTCTGGTCGTGACAGAGCGTCCACCTGATGAAGCGGTCTAAGCGTGCATTCCACAACCGCGCCTACCTTCTAGACAGAAAGAATTGAACTGTGCATATCCTGTTGATCCACCAAGCCTTCGTCGCTTTAGATGAACCGGGCGGGACTCGCCATCACGAGCTCGCCCGTTATCTTGCCTCCCAGGGTCACCAGGTAACCATCATTGCCAGCCCGATCAGCTACCTGACCGGTCAAGCCCATTCCACCCGCATACCCTGGTGTGAAAAGCAGACGGACGGTGAGTTAATCACCATCTTATGGGCATACACCTATCCCTCTCTGCACCGCAGCTATGCGTTCCGTATGATCAGTTTTATCAGCTTTATGCTTTCCTCCTTCCTTATTGGCCTGGGAGTAAGAAAGGTCGATTTGGTCTGGGGAACATCACCCCCAATTTTACAGGGTTTGACTGCCTGGTCTCTGGCAAGGATTAAAAACATTCCTTTCCTCTTTGAAGTGCGTGACCTGTGGCCAGCTTTCGCCGTTGCAGTTGGGGTGCTGAAAAATCCCCTTTTGATCAAGCTTTCGGAATGGCTTGAACGCTTCTTATATCGTCGGGCAAACCAGGTGATCGTTAATTCGCCCGGGTTTATCTCACATGTGACCGACCGGGGAGCAGCTCGCGTCAACCTCGTACCCAATGGCACCGATACTGTTATGTTCAATCCAGGAGTGGATGGCACTGCCTTCCGTCATTCCCTTGATCTGAATACCAAATTCGTGGTTCTATATGCAGGTGCCCACGGGTTATCCAATGATCTGGGAACTGTTCTCCGGGCAGCAAAAATGCTGCTATTCCGAAAAGAGATCATCTTTGTGATGCTGGGTGATGGGAAGGACAAAGCAGCATTGCAGGCACAAGCTACTCGGGAAGGTTTGGAGAACATCCTTTTCCTGCCCCCCATCCCTAAAGTGGATATGCCCGCAGCAGTCGCCGCTGCAGATGCCTGTATCGCTATTCTCAAGCCTATTGAGATGTACACAACGACCTATCCTAATAAAGTTTTTGATTACATGGCTGCCGGTAAACCTGTCGTCCTGGCAATCGATGGGGTAATTCGCCAGGTGATCGAAAATGCTCGCGGAGGGATCCCTGTCCAACCCGGCGATGCGGAAGCCCTCTCACAGGCGATCTTACTCTTGGCAGACGACCCCCAATTAGCCCATCGCCTTGGTATGCAGGCACGAAATTATGTCCAATCTCATTTCGACCGGGTCATCCTGGCATCAAGATTACTGGATATTATGCTCGGCATGGTAGCATGACCACTGCATTCCAGCTCCCTGTCAGCGAGAAAACAAAACAGGTAGAAATTCAGAAACGCAACAAGCGTTATGTTCAGATTGACGCCATCGGTGTTGGAACAGCCAGCTCCGCCGCACCATTTTTACCTGTGTTCCTCACCCGATTAGGTGCCACCCCAGTACAGGTGGGTTTGCTTACCTCTATGCCCGGCGTCACCGGATTAATCCTGGCGTTATGGGTTGGGCGTTTCCTACAGCGGCAGCGCAATGTGGTCCCCTGGTTCAGTTTATCCAGGCTCTTAGTTATCTCAGCCTACGCCCTCACCGGTTTAGCTCCTTTCTTTGTTCCTGATAACCTGATTATCCCGGTTGTACTGATCATTTGGGCAGCTGCAACTTTGCCCCAGACCATGGTTGCAGTGGGCTTTTCAGTCGTTATGAACGCCGTCTCCGGACCTGAAGGACGCTACGAGCTGATGAGCCGCCGCTGGTCTATTTTGGGGATTACTACTGCCATAACCGTTGCCATCGCCGGGCAAATATTGGATGTGATCGATTTTCACCTCAATTACCAGATAGTTTTCCTTGCCCTGTCACTTGGCGGCTTGATCAGCTACTATTTTTCCAGCCGCATTCAAATCCCGGATGCTGAACCAGTCCAGAGGGCTACCAAAGGAACGGTTAAATCCAGCCTGATCGAGTATTATCAGCTGATCAAGGCCTCACCAGATTTTGTCTCCTTCACCCTTAAGCGCTTTGTTTACCTCTTCGGATTCACCCTGGGCATACCATTGTTCCCTTTATATTTCGTGCGCCAGCTGGATGCAACCGATGCCTGGATAGGCTTGCTCTATACCGCCCAAACCGCGGTGCTTGTAGTGGGGTATTACTTTTGGTCCCGGTTTTCCCGTCGCAAGGGATCTCGTTCTGTTTTGTTAATCACCACATTAAGTATGTCTCTCTATCCAGCGCTGGTGGCATTATCCAATAACCAGACCGTGATCTTTATCTATTCAACCATCGCGGGAATTTTCCAGGCGGGTATCGACCTGGTCTTCTTCGATGAATTGATGAAGACCATACCACCTCGATACAGTCCTACTTTCGTCTCACTTGCCCAGAGTATCCAATATATGTCATCGATCCTTGCTCCTCTTGTAGGCACCTCCCTTGCTGAGCATATCGGACTCAGTGCAGCCTTGCTGATCAGTGCCGGAATTCGCCTGTTGGGTTTCCTCTTATTTGCCAGGCAGGGACATCGTGGTAAGGGATTGGAACCAGCTCCCGCTATCGAAACTGCCAGTGAAAGCCAGCAAAAGTAATCAGGGTATAATCGCCTCGTGCGCAAAGTAAAATCACCCGAAGAGTTATCCATCGATGAGCTCCGCCAACTTATGGTGGAAAAACGCCGGAAAACCCGCATGGACCATCTTAAGCGGTACCGTGACACGGGTAGGGTAGTTACATTGACTTCTATTACGCAAAGTACTCCCAGAGATTATCTGCACTCAGACACTGAAGCAGATGCGGACTCCGAGGAGCATCTCCCCTGGACAAAACGCCTGAAACCCGTACTGGATCGGTTTTTACTCGCCATAGAAATCGTGGCCGTTATTGGATTATTTTTTATTATTTACAGCGGTGTCCAGATCCTGCGCAGTCTGAATACACAATTTACCGAATCATTAACCCCTCCCACGCTCACTCCCACACCCCTGATTGTCGCTGTTATTCTGCCTTCTGGGCACATACCTCCAACCTCAGACAATGGTGCTCAACCCAACGAAGCTGAAATCCCTGCTCACCTTCTGCCGTTCTACCAGTCAATGGCACAGATTCCCATTCCCACGCCTGGACCGGAACAAGCCACACAGATCCAAATTCCAATTATCGATGTCGATGCCCCCATCGTTCAAGGGGATGGCTGGGAACAATTGAAGAAAGGTGTAGCTCAGCATGCCGGCTCAGCCAATCCAGGCGGGACGGGGAACGTGGTTTTATCTGCTCATAATGATGTGTATGGAGAGATTTTTCGCCACCTCGATAAATTGCAGCGCGGCGATGAAATAATCGTCTACACTGCAACTCAATCTTTCACCTACATTGTCACTGCTGTTCAAATCGTTTCACCGACCAATGTAGAGGTAATGGCGCCCACGCTAAATCCCACTGTCACGTTAATTTCCTGCTACCCTTACATGATCGATAATAAACGGATCATCGTACAGGCCAGTATGCAGACAGGCAACAAATAAGATATATAATATGGGTCACAAGAAAACAGGGTGATGGGTGATTTTTTACAGCCATCATGCCTGATCAATTCATGGAGTGTTGTATGGCAAAAAAATCGAAACGTCAATACCGCCGGGAGATTAACCCGATTAGTGAAAAATCTGTGCCTGATGCGTTGTTAGGGAATCGACCAACCGGATTCAATCCAGATTATCATATCGTGATCCGTGATATCCGTCGAGTTGGTGTGCTGGCTGGCTCTTTTATAATCATCCTGGTGATCCTGGCATTTTTCTTACATTAATTAAACAGCAACATTGTTGTTAACTTGGATGATGCTCAAAAGGTGGGGAGTGGAACGATCCCATTGGCCTTATGCAACCAAATTAACCATCAGCCTGCTTTTGCTGGCTTTTTTCATTTACCTCTTATCGCGCTTCCATGAGATTGTTCCCCCTATCATCATCGCTATAATCATCGCCTATATCCTCAATCCCCTTGTAAATTTTTTCCAAAACCGAATCCATCTTCATAGCACGTTGATGATCTTATTAACCTATCTGATTGTGCTGGCGGTCATCTTTGGGATTCCCTTTGCCTTCATAACAATCATGGAAGGTAATTTAGAGTCTTTTCAAATCAATCCTCAGCAAATTATCAGCTCCATTGAGAACGCCCTGGCACAAAAATATACATTCGCAGGGATAACAATTCACCCCAGTGCATTGGCAACACAATTGATTGGCGCATTACAAGGATTACTGCAACCAGTTGTCGGTCAGACTGTAAACCTGGTAAAAAACATCATCACCTCCCTGATTTGGATCATCTTCATTATCCTGGTTTCCTTTTATCTGATCAAAGATGGAGCCAGGCTTGAAGAATGGTTTACCGCCCATTTACCAGCTGCTTTCCAGGCAGATTACCTTTGGATGCGGAATGAGATCAATCAGATTTGGGGCGCTTTTTTCCGCGGTCAGCTCCTATTAAGCACGATTGTAGCCGTCATTTTTATCATCGCTGGATTGATCCTGGGATTACCCTTTGCACTGGCAATGGGTATCCTGGCAGGTATCCTTGAATTCCTACCCAGCATCGGGCATGGGATCTGGCTGGTCATCGCTGCATTATTGTCATTTTTCCTTGGTTCTACCTGGATTCCAATCCCCCATTGGGCCTTCATGTTGATCATCATCGGGCTTCACTTGATCTTTGAACAATTTGACTTAAATTATTTAATCCCCAGAGTCGTTGGTCGCAGGGTTCATCTGCCCCCATTGGTGGTTATTTTGGGGATTGTCTCAGGAGCCATCCTGGCAGGAATTTTGGGTATTCCTCTGGCAGCGCCAACGATCGCATCTTTTCGTGTGATTGGGCGTTATATCTTTGCTAATCTATTTGATATGGAATGGACGCCTGTTAGTGCTGTCCAGCCACTTCCACCACCAAAAATCTATTGGTGGAAGCGGTCTCAGAGAAGAGAGGAATTATCATGAGTGTGGATAAACCTAAGCCGACCTCCCCAAAATGGAGTTCATCCCTCAAGATCATCGTTGGACTCACGATTGCGGTACTACTTCTGATTATGTTGTATAGATTCCGCTCAATCGTTGGTCCGCTGATTTTAGCATTTATCCTTATCTATTTACTCCACCCTCTGGCTGCCTTTCTCAGTAATCACACCCGGCTTTCAT
This sequence comes from uncultured Chloroflexia bacterium, assembly GCA_963725685.1. GTDB lineage: Bacteria > Chloroflexota > Anaerolineae > Anaerolineales > UBA4823 > FEB-25. Next base: position 582,526 of record CAVRYZ010000005.1, on the reverse strand, counting down.
GGCGTGCTTCAGTCAACATTATCTACATCATCCTCCTGATTATCTTGATTTCCTCATCGACCCTGATTATTCTCGCGGCTGTACAACAGGGCCAAAGTGTTATTAAGACCATTGAAGGTTTTATAAACGATTTACCCAATTTGATTACCCAATTATCGAGCCAGACGATAAAAATCGGTCCCTTCGGGCCATTTGATCTTAGCCAGTTCACCGATCTCGGGCAGCTTGGAAATCAGGTTATCAGCACATTACAATCTCTTGTAGGAAAAGCAGGAACAGTCGTTGGAACATTAGCGACCGCGACTGCCAGCACCATCGGATGGGGTTTCTTTGTCATGATCATCTCGTACTTTGTATTAGCAGATGCGGGAAAAGTCCCCAGTGCGCTCGATTATATTAACATTCCAGGCTATTCCTATGATATTCAAAAGATGGGTACTGCTCTCGGACGGATTTGGAACTCGTTCCTTCGAGGCCAGCTCACAATTGTGAGTATGGTCATCTTGAGCTATACCATCTTATTAACGATATTGAACGTCAATTACGCTTTTGCAATCGCCATCTTGGCTGGCTTAGCCCGCTTTGTCCCCTATGTTGGTCCATTAATCACCTACATAGTAATGGGTCTGGTAATCTATTTCCAAAAAGTGAATTACTTCAACCTGAACCAGATGTTTTATTTGTTGCTTGCCATCGGTTTGTCTATATTACTCGACCAAATTTATGATAACCTGGTATCACCACGCATCATGGGAAAGAGCCTGGGTGTACATCCAGCAGCTGTTTTGGTGGTCGCCATCATTGCTGCGAATCTCATTGGGATTATCGGTCTGGTCTTAGCAGCACCGGTGCTGGCAAGCGTTAGCCTTTTGGGGCGTTACGCGGTTCGAAAGATGCTCGATCGAGACCCTTGGGCTGATTTTCAGGAAGTGTATGAACCAATGGGCATACATTGGTTTAGTAGATTTTTTAAATATATCTCTGTCTGGTGGAATTCTAGAAAAAGGGACAACGCGCTAAAATAAAAACAGCGTGTTCAGGGAAGGTGATCCATCCACGCTGTTAGATAAAGATCGGCCGGCTAACCGTTTGAACTAAACAGCTAATTTCGATTGTCCGTAAATTTGCTCTCGAATTTTGATCACCTGCCGGCGCAGCTTATCATCCCGCTCTAGTAAATCGGTAATTTTTTGGCAGGCATACATAACGGTCGTATGGTCTCGTCCACCCATGGCCTCCCCAATCTTCGGCAGTGAATAGTTGGCTTCTTCACGCAGCAAATACATAGCAATTTGTCTTGGTAAAACCACTTCCTGCCTGCGGTCGGATCCGAGCATGTTTTGGATTGTTACACCGAAGGCTCCTGCCACCTGACTCATAATTTCGCCTGGCTCGACAGTGCTGGGTTTGGGTAATAAATCTGCAAGTGCCACATCCACCAGTTTGGCATTGAGGGCCATATTGCTCAAATCACTCAGTGCCAAAACTCGCGTCAGGCTGCCTTCGAGCTCGCGAATATTGGACTGTACACGTCGAGCGATAGTCTCAATTATTTCACCGGGGATGACCCGACCCATGCGTTCTGATTTCGATCGGAGAATCGCTACACGCGTCTCAAAATCTGGCGGCTGAATATCTGCTGCCAGCCCAGATTCAAAACGGGAGCGTAAGCGTTCTTCCAATGTCACGAGCGCCTTGGGTGGTCGATCGGAGGTGATGACGATTTGTTTTTCCTGTCCATGCAGGGAATTAAATGTGTGAAAAAACTCTTCCTGGGTCGATTCTTTCCCTGCAATAAATTGGATGTCGTCGATGAGCAAGACATCTATATGCCGATATTTTTCTCGAAATGTCTGAGTCGTATGAGCGCGAATAGCGTTGATCAGATCATTGGTGAATTCTTCGGATGTGACGTAAAGCACATTTTGCTTATGTTTTAAGCAGTGGTTGCCGATGGCATGTAACAGGTGGGTTTTCCCCATTCCAACGCCGCCATACAGAAAAAGCGGGTTATAGGCCTGGGCTGGGCGCTCAGCAACTGCTAGAGACGCAGCGTGCGCCAGCCGGTTGGAAGACCCAACCACAAAGTTTTCAAAGGTATAACGGTTGATTATGGCGCTTGTCTGGCCTTGTGCTGGAGCCTCATCGGGTTCTGCTTCCGGGATGGGCATTTCTGGAGGCGTTTGCTCAACCCCACCCTGCCAGACAATAAAACGCACGCTTACCGTTCGGTTCATTATTCCGCACAGCAAGCGCTTAACCTTACTGGTTAGCCGGCTCTCAAGCCAATCACGCGCATATGCGTTTGGGACACCAATAATAAAAACGTTGTCTTCATAGCTGACAATATCCGCATTCCGCACCCAAGTATCATAGGAAGCTTTGGGCATATCCATTTGTAGCTGGCCCAAGACAGCCTGCCATGCTTGTTCGGCTTTCATGCGATCCCTTCCTCCTCAAGATAAGGATGCAAAAATAGCGGAATATATTGCCCCGTCCAGGTGTTTGGCGAGGAATTTTACAAAATATTCACCTGCTATATTTTTTTTACGGAAAAGCCAGCCGCGGTATTTCGTATTTTAGGCTGGCTAACCATACCAACGAACCTCTATGATGCTATGATTTCTATCCCATTCTAGCAGAAAATTGAGCTGAATGGCAATACCTTTACCCTACGCTATCTTTAAAAATACCAATTATTTAAGATTCCGAATGTTAAAACAAACTCCTGGGTGATTGCGCAGTATCAAACCTAATGTTAATTATGAATGGAAATTTCTTCCCCGGAGATTGGGGAACATCTGTTCTTGCCCCTATATATGGCATGAAATGCAATATTACGATGTATTTGACTATATATGGCATATGCTCTTTAATGGATTGAGATGCAGAATTTTTGGCTGAGCGCAGATTGTTCGCCAAATTTGGTACGTTTTTCGGCTCGATTCTCATAATCATCCAAGCAGTATTGCTAAATCTATTACCATTTCGTGCACAGATTATTTGGATCACATGAGACTCAGGTCATTTGGATGAACCAAAAATATTGCTCGGGCAGATTTATATATTTATCCTACATCTTGTTAATGTGATTCTTGCACATAAGTTGTATGCTATCCAAGATAGGAAGCCTATATTATATTTAAAAATTAAAGTATTACGTAAATATGCAGTGGAGAAAAAAATGTCTAAAATCATAGGAATTGACCTGGGAACCACCAATAGTGTGGTGGCAGTCATGGAAGGTGGAGACCCTTCCGTTATCACAACGGCAGAAGGTTCACGTTTGTTACCATCCGTGGTCGGCTTCAATAAAAATGCTGAGCGCCTGGTCGGTCAGACTGCCAAACGTCAGGCAGTCATCAATCCCGAGAATACCGTCTACTCGATCAAGCGTTTTATGGGTAGGCGATTTGATGAAGTGGAATCTGAACGGAAAATGGTGTCCTATCAGGTCATTGAAGGCCCTTCAAATGATGCGCGCGTTCGCATCCCGATGTTGAAAGTCGATTATACCCCCCAGGATATATCCGCCATGATCCTTGGAAAGCTCAAGCAGGATGCTGAAGCTTACCTTGGAGAACAAGTAAAACAGGCCGTCATTACTGTGCCAGCATACTTCAATGATAGCCAGAGGCAGGCAACCAAGGACGCTGGCAAGATTGCCGGGTTGGAGGTCATGCGTATTATCAATGAGCCAACCGCGGCTGCCCTCGCTTATGGCCTGGATAAAAAAGAGAATGAAACCATCCTGGTATTTGACCTGGGCGGAGGCACTTTTGATGTCTCAGTGCTCGAGGTAGGCGGCGGCTTGATCGAGGTTCGTTCGACCAATGGTGATACACATCTGGGGGGTGATGACTGGGATGAGCGCATCGTAAATTGGGTGGCGGATCAATTCAAATCAGAATCAGGCATCGATTTACGCAAGGATCGCCAGGCTTTGCAACGCTTGCGCGAAGCTTCCGAAAAAGCCAAGATTGAGCTTTCCAGTGTCCTTGAGACTGAAATCAACCTGCCCTACATCACTGCGGATGTCAACGGGCCCAAACACCTGCAAACCAAATTATCTCGTTCCCGCTTCGAGCAACTGACTGAAGACCTGGTTGCCCGTTGTCGACAGCCTTTCCTGTCAGCTTTAAAAGATGCGAACCTGAACGCATCCGAAATTAATGAAGTCGTCCTGGTTGGTGGTGCTACCCGCATGCCAATGGTCCAGGACCTTGTCCGCTCACTAACCAATAAAGAACCGCATAAAGGGGTGAATCCGGATGAGGTGGTCGCGGTTGGAGCCGCCATCCAGGCCGGCGTGTTGAGTGGTGAGGTGAAGGATGTGTTGTTACTCGACGTAACTCCCCTTTCCCTGGGATTGGAAACACTGGGGGGTGTAATGACGGTTCTAATTGAACGCAACACCACCATCCCGGTGAAGAAATCTGAGGTATTCTCAACCGCTGAAGATGGCCAGACTGCTGTGGATGTTCACATTCTTCAGGGTGAACGACCGATGTCGACTGATAACATGAGCCTGGGCCGTTTCCGGTTGGAGGGAATCCCCTCCGCTCCGCGCGGAACGCCTCAGGTCGAAGTTACCTTTGATATTGATGCCAATGGAATTTTGAATGTGACCGCTCACGATAAAGCCACCGGCAAGGAGCAAAAGGTAACCGTCACTGCATCCACCAATCTGAGCAAAGACGAAATTGAGCGCAAGGTGCGTGAAGGGCGTGACCACGAAGCGGAAGATAAGCGCCAGCGCGAGCTGATCCAGGCGCGGAATAGCGCAGATAGCCTGGTTTACCAGACCGAAAAAACATTGCGCGATCTACAGGATAAAGTACCTGCCAGCGATCGACAGAACATTGAATCTAAGCTAAGCCAATTGCGCGAAGCGATGAAGGGAAACGACGTTGCCGGAATCAGTACCCTCACAAACGAGGTCCAGAACGCATTCTACGCCCTCAGCCAACAGCTATACGCCGCACAGGGATCTGGACAACCTGGTAATGGTAATTCTAGTGGTCCTTCAATGGGAGGAAATGGGAAAAAGCCAAGAAATCCAGACGATGAAGGTGAAGTTTTGGAAGGTGAATTCAGGGAGATGTAATCGCTTCCCAACAGGCGGGTGGAAGATCCACCCGCCTGTTTTTATTTTTATCGCCTGTGATAGAATTATCTCAGTATGAAATCAAACCCCTCTCCCCGTGTTGCCAATTTCCTCCCTGCCTCAATTTTTTTATTTATCATTGGTTGGGGTGGCTTGATCGCCCTCATCATCTCTTCCCTCCCCACTGTTGGACCGCGCTGGTTGTTTTTCTTCCTATGCGTCCTGGCAATCACTGGAACCGCACTGCCAATCACAGCCTTCCTCAACCGCCGTTTCCCCAGTATTCCTCCACCTACTTACTTCGTTGTGGTTCGGCAAGCCCTCTGGTTTGCGGTGTATGTCTCCACACTGGCCTGGCTACAGATTGGGCGGGTGCTTAATCCTGCATTGGCAATCCTGTTAGCCATTGGTTTGGGTTTAATAGAATTTCTGCTCAGATTGAGCGAGAAAAGCCAGTGGAAGGGGTAAGTGCAGTACATTTGTACTCCCATTATTTGATGAATTGGACCCTATGAGCAGCTTACGCGACCTGCCTTCTGTAGATCAATTGCTTCAGCAGCCAGTGATCCCTGCATGGATCGCGGAATATGGTCGCTCACAAACACTCGAAGCGTTGCGTCTCTCGTTAGAGAATGCGCGTCAAGAATTTTCCCGTTCCAGCAAAATTCCAGCCACCGGGGTGTTGATGGATCATGCATTGCGTACATTACAAGCCTGGGCAATCCCTTCGTTGCACCCGGTGATCAACGCCACCGGGGTGATCCTCCATACCAACCTGGGTCGAGCACCCCTAAGCAGAGCTGCCCTCCAGGCGATTCAAGACGTCTCACAGGGCTATTCAAACCTTGAGTTCGACCTAATTCGGGGGCAGCGGGGTTCCCGGTTGGTGCATGCGGAAGAACTATTGAGGCGTCTGACCCATGCGGAAGCCGCACTGGTCGTCAATAATAATGCTGCTGCCGTTCTGCTGGTCTTGTCAGCCTTGGCCCGAAGGCGGCGAGTGGTCATTTCACGCACGCAGCTCGTCGAGATAGGGGGAGGGTTCCGCATCCCGGATGTCTTGCAGCAATCAGGCGCTCACCTGTATGAAGTGGGCACTACCAACCGGGTACATTTAGCCGATTATGCGGCTGCCATCGAGGATGCGTCTCATGCACTTATCCTGCATGCCCACCGTTCTAATTTCCGTCTGTCCGGCTTCACCAGCGAGCCATCTCTTATAGAGCTGGCTGAGCTATCCCATCAGGCTGGTATTCCCCTTGTGGACGATTTGGGTTCGGGTGCCCTGTTGGATACCGCCCAATTTGGTCTGGGGCATGAGCCCATGGTATCCGAGTCTCTTGAAGCAGGGGCAGACCTGATCTGCTTCTCTGGAGACAAATTATTGGGCGGCCCGCAGGCAGGCATCATTATTGGAAAGACTGACCTGATCGCAAAACTCAAGCGCCATCCCCTCGCCAGAGCGGTGCGCGCCGATAAGCTTTGCCTGGCAGCCTTGTCCGCCACTTTACTGCATTACACAAAAGATGAGGCTTTGCGTGAAATACCCATCTGGCAAATGATCGCTGCCCCGGTCGGAAGCCTTCAACAGCGTGCCGAGGAATGGATGAAAATATTAGGCCTGGGTGAAGTCGTCTCCAGCCTATCCACGGTGGGGGGAGGCTCGCTGCCAGATGAAACACTGGCGACTTTCGCACTCGCTTTATCGGTACCCTCGCCTAACCGCTTCATTGAACGGCTTCGCAGATGCCATCCGGCTGTGATCGCCCGTTTGGAGGCTGATAAGGTAGTATTTGATCCACGCACCGTCCTGCCTGAACAATCACACGATCTATTGTCTGCCATTCGTATATCTATCGAAAATCGCTAAAAAGGATATTCTACCCATGAAAAACGACCTGGATGCACTGATGCAAGAGCATGATCTGGATGCAATTATGATCACCGGACCTGCCCAACATAACCCTGCCATGGTCTACATGACCGGAGGCGGCCATGTAAGCTATGCTGATTTAATCAAAAAGAGAAATGAAGCACCAGTGCTGTTTTATAACCCCATGGAAAGGGAAGAAGCTGCCAAATCAGGGTTGAAAACCAAAAACCTGATGGATTACAACTTTTCCGAGCTGCTCAAACAGGCTATTGGAGATTACCAGCTAGCTATTGCCCGGCGCTACCAGCTGATGCTTGGCGAGCTTGGAATTACTTCGGGGAAGGTGGCCTTGTATGGTCGCTCTGAGATTGGGACAAACTATGCGATTTTCTCCACCCTTCAACGTGAGATGCCTGGTATAAATCTGATTGGTGAGATCAATAATTCGGTACTGATGCTCGCCCGCATGACCAAGGATGAAACTGAGATCGAACGCATCCGCAGGATGGGTAAAATCACTACCCAGGTCGTCGGTCTGGTGGCGGATTATATTACCTCACATGCATCTCGGGGTGGTATCATGGTCAAACCCAATGGAGATCCATTGACCATTGGGGATGTAAAACAGCACATTAATCTATGGTTATCTGAACGGGGAGCCGAGAACCCTGAAGATACTATTTTTGCCATCGGTCGTGATGCTGGCATACCCCATTCATCGGGCAATCCAAGTGATCCGCTCAGGTTGGGGCAAACCATTGTTTTTGATATCTACCCGTGTGAATCCGGCGGTGGATACTTTTACGATTTTACCCGTACCTGGTGCCTTGGATACGCTCCGGATGAGGTCCAGGCGCTGTATGAGACAGTTTTATCAGCCTATAATAAAATCGCCATCAAATTGAAAGTTGGTACACCCTTTAGCAATTACCAGGACATGCTCTGTGAGCTGTTTTCAGCCCAGGGTCACCCAACAATTAAAGAAAATCCTCAAACTCAACAAGGATATGTGCACAGCCTGGGTCATGGAATTGGTCTGAATGTCCATGAGCGGCCATGGAGCGGCATCAGCAGCGACGAGAAAGATTGCCTGGTGCCGGGGGCTGTATTCACCCTCGAGCCCGGACTTTATTATCCAGACCAAGGTATCGGAGTGCGCCTCGAAAACAGCCTGTGGGTGCGCCAGGATGGAAAGATGGAAATTTTAGCAGATTACCCCATGGACCTCGTCCTCCCTGTAAAGACTGGTTGAACAGCATTTGTATTATTCTTGGAAAATTAGGTAACCAAAATGGCTAAAACTGGTTCTCAAGCGGAGACCCCTCCCACCCGCATACTCGGCATCGAAACATCCTGTGACGAAACTGCTGCCGCTGTCGTGGAGGATGGTCGTGTAATCCTTTCAAGCGTAGTTGCGTCTCAAATAGATTTACACGCCCAATTTGGTGGAGTTTTTCCAGAAGTGGCTTCCAGGCAACATATCAAAACCATTTACCCGGTCATCGATCAAGCCCTGCACCAGGCACACCTGACGTTGAACGATTTGGATGCCATCGCGGTGACGCGTGGACCAGGCTTACCCGGTTCATTGGTTGTGGGTATGAATGCCGCCAAAGGCTTGGTACTTGGGAGCGGCCTACCTTTGATCGGTATCAGCCACCTTGAAGGGCATCTGTATTCTGCCTGGTTGTTTAAACCAGATAGCACACCCACACACGCACCAAAGTTTCCTCTGGTTGCCCTGATCGTATCGGGGGGTCACACTGAACTGGTCTTGATGAAAGATCATCTGCAGTACCAGCACCTGGGTGCCACCCTGGATGATGCCGCTGGAGAAGCTTTTGACAAGGTTGCCCGCTTGCTTGGTTTGGAATATCCGGGTGGTCCATCGATCCAAGCCGCTTCAGTTGATGGGAACCCACTGGCATATAACTTCCCGCGTGCATGGCTGGAAGATAGCTGGGACTTTTCCTTCAGTGGTCTTAAAACTGCCGTAATGCGTGAAGTACGCCAGGCAGACCCACATAAATCCATGCCGGTAGCAGACCTGGCAGCCAGCTTTCAAGCTGCAGTCGTGGACGTGCTGGTCACTAAAACCATCAGAGCAACCAAGGAATTTAACGCCAAAAGCGTTGTCGTGGCAGGAGGTGTCTCTGCAAACCGGGCATTACGCCATACCGTCCAGGCACGCGCTACCTGCCCGTTGCTTATCCCCCCCATCTGGCTGTGTACCGATAATGCTGCCATGATCGCTGGGGCTGCATATTACCGCTTTATGCGCGGACAGCGCGACCCGCTGGATATGGACGTGCTGCCTAACTGGCCTCTTTCCGAGGTACCTGCTCCAGATCGACCCTGATCGTTTTGTTTACCAAAGATTGTGGGGGAAAAGAGAATTGTCCTTTTAAACTCAAATCGCCCTCTGAGATGGCTCCAATCTCATCGGGCGAGTTTGAGTGAGGAGAATGCAACTATCATTATATGCATTCACCTAAAAATGGTATGAAAGAAGATTAATAACTTCGTGAGAATAGAACCGGTATTACAAGAGAGCAGCTGTGATTGCTTCCATGCTGATCGGTCCTTCACGCAGCAGGGTCAATGTCGCGGAGGTGCAATTCACCACCGTGGAAGGGACGCCTCCCGATGTATGACCTCCATCGAGGATCAGGTGCACCCGTCCGCTCAGCTGCTGGTTCACTTCTTCGGCAGTGTTGGCATTCTCCTGACCGGATATATTAGCGGAGGTCACCGCCAATGGTCCAATTTTCCGCAGAAGTGCCAGGGCGATGGGGTGATCAGGCATGCGCACCCCGATCGTCTCATCAGGAGATAAAGCCTGAGGCAGTTCGATGTGCTTTTTGACGATCAGGGTCAATGGTCCGGGCCAAAAATGATGCGCAAGCCGGGAGGCAGTCTCATCAAAATTATCGACCACACGCGATAAATCCGCATAATCTCCGACCAGGATCGCAATTGCCCGGGCATTATTGCGCCCTTTGGCTGAGAATAACCCCTCCACGTATTCATCCTTGAAAGGCAGAGAGGCCAGTCCATATACAGTATCGGTTGGAAAAGCGACCAAACCACCATGCTGGAGTACATCGACAGCATGGTTTATTGCACCTGGATATCCCGCTCTAAGGATTTCTGTGATCATTAAATGTACCGCTAGAATTATACCCTAAGCAATTTTAGGGTATTATGCCAGTCCCCATGAGAATCGTCCAAAACCCGGCCCGACTTTTAAAACGCTTTCCATATATTTTAGCCCAGCATTTTCAAAGAGGGCTCTGGTCTCTTCGTCCGTCCAATGCTGATTCTCGACGGCGCGTCTGGCCCAATGGAGCAGAGTATCGCGCGCCACTCCATCCAAACCTTTTTCATTTATGAATGCCCGGGCTGCCTTTTCATCTAGATATTCGGACGGATTGAGCAAAGCTAACTTTCCTCCCGGGCGGATACAATATTTCATTTTTGCCAATACCTTGACAGGCTCCAATAACAGGAACAACAGGTTGGAGGCAGTGATCAGGTCAAAAGTATGGGCTTGAAATGGTAAGTCGAATACACTCGCAATGGCGACCATCGAATGCAGCGGCGATGGATAGAACATGGACGCATCCAGGTCGACTCCGATAGCCGTGCAGCCAAATTTTGCCAATATCGCCGGTAATAAACCCGGTCCACAGCCCACATCCAGGGTGAGCCACCCTGCTTGAGGCGCGCACCAGATGGCAAACCCATATAAAGTCCGACCCCAGCCCGTCCGAGTCTGGAGCTCTTGAAAATAATCAGCGTCTCTGCCTTTCATGGGTTCAGTCGCTTGGCTGGTTCATTTCCCAAATCATCTGCAGACCATCCAGGGTGAGCCAGGGAGCGACAATTTGGATCACACCTGTCTCATGGGCAACGATATCTGCCAGACCGCCCGTGGCGATCACTTTCATATCAGCTCCCAACTCCTGCCGAAAGCGTGCCACCATCCCCTCCACCAACCCGACGTAGCCATATAACAAGCCCGATTGCATGGCATGAACGGTATTGCGGCCGATCACCGAGGGAGGTTTTTGCAAGTCTACCCGGGTGAGCCTGGCTGTGCGCTGAAAGAGGGCATCAGCAGCGATACCGATACCGGGTGCAATCGCCCCACCCAGGTAATCTCCATTCTTCGAGATGGCGTCGAAGGTGGTGGCGGTGCCAAAATCGACCACGCAGGCTGGAACGCCGTATAGACGCAAGACTGCGACTGCATCCACAATCCGGTCAGCCCCCACTGCTCGCGGGTCTTCATAGCGCACGCGGATGCCTGTTTTCACGCCTGCATCCACCACCAAAGGATCGATATTGAGGTAGCGCCGACAGGCTTCAATGATTTTACCGGTGAGGGGCGGCACAACGGAGGCTAAACAGATGCCGTCTACCGAAGCCGCGGAATGACCGGCGTGTTCCAATAACCCCAGCAGCTGCAGGCCATACTCATCCGGCATATGGTCATAGGCAGTTGCCAAACGCCAGCGCGGACCGAGCTCTTTGCCTTCATACAGACCCAGGGTGATGTTGGTGTTCCCGATATCGATGGTCAGCAGCATATCAGCCTCTTTTCTAGATCACTCACATATTCCAAGATTCAGTCGCAGCTCGGGTAAAACTTCCAGATATCATCACAAAGTATTCTCACGATGATCGAAAATAGAGCAGATTGCTACAGCCAGCATAGAGCGCTGGCTTTCCCCGAAAAACCGCGGGGGCAGGCGTAATGACAAATATGAGATCGGTATTCCTTATTTCTTTAGTCTTCAGCAAGTCAGCCTCTTTTCCAGATCATTCACATCATCTATGGTTCAGACGATCACGTTGTCAATCAAGCGGGTTCTACCAATCGTCACTGCAAGCGACAGCAGGGCATGTTCCACCGGACCATCCAGCTCTTGCAAGGTGTCTGGATGGGCACAGGAAACGTATTGAACATTCACCAATGGCTCAGTTGCCAATGTGCTCAGCACCACCTGGCGTAAATGGGCGGTATCGCGCTCGCCCGCCTCGAAAGACGCTTTTGCCTTAAACAAGGCTCTGGACAGAACCACTGCGGCGCGGCGCTCTTCTGGATCCAGGTACACGTTCCGGCTAGACATGGCCAAGCCATCAGGTTCTCGAATCGTTGGGCAGACCACGATGTTAATCGGAAAATTCAGGTCACGGGTCATCTGGCGGATGACTGCTGCTTGCTGAGCATCTTTCTGCCCAAAATAAGCTTTATCTGGCTGAACGGAGATGAACAGCTTGCTCACCACAGTGGCAACGCCGCGAAAGTGCCCGAGGCGAATTGCCCCCTCCAGGGGTTGGGTAACACCCTCCACCAAAATCCAGGTCTGGTAATCGGGTGGATACATGACCTCGTCTGTGGGTACCCAAACCAGGTCGACGCTTTCCTTGCGTAAAAGCTCAAGATCGCGGGATAAATCGCGGGGATATTTTGTTAGATCCTCTTGCGGGCCAAATTGAGACGGGTTCACGTAAATGCTGACGGCTACACTGGCACTTTCCTGGTGTGCGCGGCGAACCAGGGACAAATGCCCTTCGTGAAGGTACCCCATGGTGGGTACCAATCCAAGTGGTCCTTTTAATCTACTACGTGACTGGCGTAATTCTTTCAAAGTCTCGACTACCTGCATAGTGTGCCTCTCAGTTACGATCCAAACCCCGAACCAGCCGCCACAGAATACGGTTCACCGGAGCAAGCAAGCCAACTTTTTCACTTTCACGGATGATGGCACCATTGATGGCATCAATCTCCGTAGGAGTGCCACGCAACACATCCTGCAGCATGGACGAGATATTTGAGGCTGTGTTCTTGGCGACCGCTTCAACCGCATCCTCCGGATCCTCATAAGGGAGCTTAATCCCTTTAGCGGCAGCCACCAAGGCGGCTTCAGAGGCAGCCTCCTGCATGAGCTCACGGGCTGAAGAGCGTGCCAGCAGCTCACCATTTGGAACCCGCAGTAAGGCAGTGAGGGGGTTAATAGCGGCATTGATCACCAGTTTTCCCCACAGTAGAGATTGGGTATCGGCGATCAGCTCAACCTGAAATCCAGCATTCTTGAATAGATCCCCAAAGCCAATTACATTTTTATGCGATCCGAGGCTCACTTTTCCTGCACCCGTATGTTGAACGTAGCCAGGCTCAAGCATCCTGGCGCCAATGGTGGTAACGCCCAATGCTACCCTTACAGATCCGAGAACAGCCTGGAGTGTCTCTACATTACCAAACCCATTTTGTAAGGTGAGGGCAATGCCATTTTTCTTAAGGCATCCCGCCAGCTGCATGGCAGCTTGACGTGTTTGCCAGGATTTAACCAGCACCAAAGCCTGGGCGAAATTACCCTGGCAGTTTGAGTAATCCATCACCTCAACCGGATATTGGTGGGTACTGCCGTCCATTTCAAGCAAGCGCACGCCCTGCTGGCGCAAAGCAGCCAGCCCTTCCGGCCAGCTGCCCAACATGCTGACAGCATTCCCTGAGCCTGCCAGGTTAGCGGCGAACAGGCAGGCCATTGCACCCGTCCCCACAATCAGCACCCCCATCGGATCACCTCACACTCGGGTCAGGGACGACAAACGTGGGGGCATCCCGGGCAAGCCTGCCCTCAAGATCTTTCCACTCGTCCTCGCTCATTTCCACAGTGTGCTCAGGACCCGGAAACGCTTTACCCTTGACCTCAGATTTGTAATCACTGAACGCTTTCCTCATCTCGGCAGAAAAATTTGCGTAGCGCTTGACGAACTTGGGGGTAAAGCGCTCGAAAATACCCAACAAGTCATGCGTCACCAAGACCTGGCCATCACAGCCAGAACCAGCGCCAATCCCGATGGTGGGGATCACCAGGCGCTGTGAAACCAGCTCCGCCAGCCGCCCGGGGATGGATTCAAGCACCAGGCTGAAGCAGCCTGCCTCCTGCAGGATCTGGGCATTCTCCAGGAGCTTATGGGCCGCCTCGGCATCCCGCCCCTGGGGACGAAAACCACCCAGCTGATGCACACTTTGCGGGGTTAATCCCAGATGACCCATGACGGGGATGCCGGCACCCACAATGAGGCGGATGGCGTCGGCGCGTTCGCTGCCGCCCTCCAGCTTGATAGCGTTCATGCCGGCTTCCTGGAGGAAGCGCCCGGCATTCTTGACCGCTTCGCTGGTGGAGGCCTGGTAGGACATAAACGGCATGTCACCCACCAGCAAAGCATATTTCGCCCCTCGCGCAACGGCTTTGCAATGGTGGATCATTTCATCCATGGTGACGGGCAAGGTGCTGTCATAGCCCAGCATCACCATCCCGAGCGAATCACCCACCAGGATCATGTCTATTCCTGCCTGGTCCATGACCAGGGCAGTGGGATAATCGTACGCCGTCAGCATGCTGATAGGCTCATGGCGCGTTTTCATCGCCTGGACGAGGCGAGTGGTTACTTTCTTACGTTCTTCGGCAAGATTTGGGGTTTGTAATTCTGACATGGTACCCTCCTTTCGTAATTATGGTAGGGGCCAAATATGATTTTTTTGTTGCAAGCATCCCAGTCGGTGAGGATCTGGGTGAGTAGAGTAATTATACTATTTTTCATAGGCAATCAGGCAATAAGGTAATTAGTCAACCAGGTAATCAGATAATCGGGCAATCAGTCAATCCGATAAAAGTACAAACCGACAGGCTAGGAAATTAGGTATAAGGTAATCAGGTAGATTATTTCTCGGATAACTCCAAGCATTTGTTTTATAAAAAAAATCAAAGAGGAACGAATACCATTTGAGCTGGGGATTGATATGGACTGGTAAGCGGATGACATAACGGATGCCGAGAAGTGCACTCGGTACAGGTAAGCGGATAAGGCATAAACTCCCATGGCAGGCACACGGAATAAGGTAATACGCTGGAATTGAACCTTTTCGCTCCAAAGTGCAGTCGCGACTGCGGGCAAGAACCGCCCTTGAATTCAAATGCATTCAATTCGCGGGGATCAGGCACTTGGGTAATCAGGCACTTAGGCACTTGGGCAATTAGGCAATCCGGTAAAAGTACAAACCGGACAGGTTAGGCAATTAGGGATTAGCGGTTAGGCAAATGGCTAAAAATCTCGAGGAATTGCCCACGAGAACAACCTTATGTAACTACTCACCCCTCCTCAAAATTCGCGAAATCTGGTAAGATGCGCGTGTGAGTAAAACAGATCTTGAGTCATTTTCGAAAGAAGAATTAATCCAACTGATTTTGGTGCTTCAAGATGAAATTGAGGCGTTGAAATTAAAGTTTGAGAAAAACCAAAAACCACCCACTTCATCGAAGAACTCCTCTCAACCACCATCGCGTGATCAAAAAGGCAACTTACCAGCCAATCGACGAAGACATCGACATGGACCGCCTGTTGGACACGAGAAGCATGTGCGCAAGTTTGTGGTTCAACCTGATCAGACCATTGAGCTACATGCGAAGTCATGTTGTAAATGTGAGGCTAACTTGAGCAACGAAGGTGGTCGCCTGGTGGAGGTGAACCAGATCACTGAGCTGCCTCCTGCGCCTGCCCAGGTGATAGAAGTACGGCAGTATGCCGTGACCTGTCCGCAATGCGGTGCCACCCAGGTTGAAGAACCACCGGCTGGGATGGAGATGAGCCGCAGGTTCGGAAGCAGGCTGGAAGCGACGGTGGTGTACTACCGGCAAGAACAGCACATGAGCTATGCCCGCACACAGAAAGCATTGTACGACTTGCATCAGGTGGAAATCAGCCAGGGCGGGATCGATGAGATCATGAAACGGGCCGGGAAGAGGGCTATTGGTCAGATCGAGCGGATCCAGTACAGCATTCGCCAAAGCCAGGTAATCCATTGCGATGAGACTAGCAACCGGATTGACGGGGCGAATGCCTGGGAATGGGTTTTCTGTACTCTCAAAAGTGTCTTGCATGTCATCCGTCGTAACCGCAGTGCTGAAGTGATTCAAGATATCATGGGTGAAACTCAGGCAGAAGTGTGGGTGAGCGATTGTTATGGGGGTCAGCTAAAAGCCCCTGCCGGGCAACGCCAGCTGTGTATGGCCCATCAAATGCGTGCCTTGCAACATGTTGTGGATGCCCTTCCTCGTTTCACTTGGGCAAAAGCCATGCAAGCGCTTTTTCGATATGCCATCAATCTACATCACCAACGCAGCCAGATTTCTTCAGAACAATTCTTGACACGTGTAGCTCGAGTTGAGCGCACTTGTGACAGATTGCTACATCAGGACTTGGCACCACCCGATGCGCAAAAATTGCAGCGCCGTTATCGCAAATACCGCTCATGCCTGTTTGTATTCTTGTATCGGACCGATGTTGAGCCAACCAATAACGTAGCTGAACGGGCTTTACGTCACTCAGTCGTCCATCGTAAGGTTACCGGAGGATTTCGCTCCCAGTGGGGCACAAAGACCTATGCAGCATTGGCATCGGTCATTGACACGGCTGAATTGAATGGAATGCGATCATTTGATACGATCCTGTCCCTTTTTGGACCGTCTTCCATCCCAATTCCTGTCTCTGGTGAGTAGTTACAACCTTATTGTAGCACTAATGTTCTAATTGTCAAGAGTAATTACTCACCTGTTATTTAAAGTTTAAAAGTGAACTGTTTAAGGCTGAAAAGTGAACTCATCGCAATGGAATTCCTTTGAGTTTTTAAAGCTGAAAAGTGAACTGTACATGGTAGATTCCTTCTCAAAAAGAGGAAACCATGACCCAATTACACAAGCGTTTCACCGATGAACAGATCCGATTATTATTCAAACGATATTGTGAAGGCCTGATGCCACGCATTGAGATCGAAGAAATTATAGGGGTGAGCAAAACCCGTTTTTTTGCCTTAGTCAAAGCATATCGTCTGAGCCCAGAAACTTTCTCTATTGCCTACCTGCGCAGCAGTTCTCCCAAGCTGTCGGAGCAGGCTGAAGCGGAGGTCAAGCAAGAATTGCTCCGCGAGAAAGACCTGATAAAGGATCCCAGACTGCCCATCGACGAGTATAACTACTCCGCATTACGCGATCGGCTGCGCAAGAAGGACATCCAGGTATCGGTACCGACCATCATCGAGCGAGCTAAACGGTTCGATTGTTATAAGCCTCGACACAAGGCAAAGATCCACGACCGGGAAGTGGTGACCACGGCCATTGGGGCTCTGGTTCAGCATGATGCCTCCTTGCACCTGTGGTCGCCTTATGCTCAGGAGAAATGGACCTTGATCACTTCCATCGATGATTACAGCCGCAAGCTGCTATTTGCCGACTTCTTCCCGCACGAGACCTCCTGGAGCCATATTCAAGCAGCTCAGCACCTGATGCAGACCTATGGAATCCCCCTGAGTTACTACGTGGATAACCTGCGCGTCTTTCGCTTTGTCCAGAATCGAGACAGCTTTTGGCGTAAACACGTGCTTCAAACCGACGAAGTCGATCCCCAATGGCGCCAGGTGATGCACATCATGGGCGTTAAGGTTACTTATGCCCTGTCTCCACAAGCCAAAGGCAAGGTTGAGAGACCTTACCGCTGGCTTCAGGACCGTATTGTCCGTACCTGCGCTCTGGAGAAGTTAGCCAGCTTGGAAGAGGTCCGCAACGTCTTGAAGGACGAAATCGAACGCTATAATAACCACCAGGTTCATTCGACCACGGGTGAAATTCCCGCCATTCGTTTTGCAAAGGCCAAACAGCTTGGCAATAGCCTGTTTCGCCCCTTTGTGCTCCCTAAGCCATATACCTCGCTCAAAGATGTCTTTTGCTTGCGGGACACGCGCATCGTCAATGGATATCGCCGAATTTCTGTGTTCAATAAAAGTATTGAAGTGCCTAAAGTGCCCCTGCGAGAAGATGTCGAGCTCCATCTGGTACCGGATCTGATTGGACATACCATCGAATGTCGTATCTGGTGGGCACAGAAAATGGTCCATTCTGTAGTCTATCCTTTACAGGATTTGCGAGTTCACTTTTGAACTTTAATTCAGCTGGTATGGATCAATGGTTCACTTTTCAACTTTAAAGGAGTTCACTTTTCATCTTTTCCTAACAGAGTAATTACTCACCAAGTTTTTTCCTTCGTCCATAAAATGATATACGGACACAAAATATCAAATTTTATGACTAAAGTCATGATTGTTGGGTTTCGCACAAACCGCTCAACCACAACCTACAAAGCTTTCTGGACATTGCCTAATTGAGCTATTTGGAAAAGGAAGATTGCTTCAAGACCAAAAGAGCACTGGTCTTTCCCCGAAAACCAGCGGGAGCAGGCGCAATGACAATAATGTGAGATGATTTCGATAATTCCGAATTCAATGGATCAAGATAGATGATACGGTGAGTAGTTACTGTCAAGAGGCAAAAGTGAGGTTCGGACGAAAGTTAGGACATTGCCGAAAAAATGACGAATGTAAAGGATATATCGGACACAATAACAAGCAAAGGCAGATTGCCACAGGTCGGGAAGAGCATCCGACCTTCGCAATGACAGTTATTTTTACTAATTGTCCGGTGTTTTGTCCGAAGGTCAGTTTTCCCTTACAGTCAGGTATCAGTTATATTCACATGTTTACGAATTCTACTTAGTAGAAATCTTTGTTTAATTAGGAATTCCACCCTTGCAGTTCTACAATAAACAAATGTCATAATATGGGCGGAAAGATAGAATTAATGAGTCATTTAAGGAATTCCACCCATCCGCCCTTACAATGAACTCTAAATTCATGCAGAAACAGAGGGGTTGGGCTACAAGCAAGGAATGGAATAACATCTTTCAGTTCTTACGAATAACGGTGTTTTTCTCACACAGGGATTCTTGGGCTGTCCTGATCTCTACTGCCAATCATCGGCATTATAGGCGGGCAGCTCGCAGCGTAAGGGAGTATCCTCGCGCAGACCCAGTGCATAGCCGGCCTGCATCAGCTGGTGGATCTCGCTGGTGCCTTCATAAATGATCGCCCCGCGTGAGTTGCGCAGGTAACGCTCGACGTCGTATTCGTCGCTGTAGCCGTAGGCTCCGTGGATCTGGATGGCTTCTGAGGCAGCATTGAACGACTTATCGGTGGCGAACCATTTCGCCAGCGAGGTCTCGCGCGTGTTACGTAGACCCTCATTCTTCATCCAACCGGCACGCAGGTAGAGCAAGCGCGCCATCTCATACGACTGCACCATGCGGGCAATTTTCTGCTGGACGAGCTGGTATTTGGCGATTTCCTTACCAAAAGCCCGGCGTTCCTTGGAATATTTTATACTTGCCTCCAGGCTGGCACGGATCAAGCCGGTGGCGCCTGAAGCCACCGTATAGCGGCCATTATCCAGGCAAGACATGGCGATCTTGAAGCCTTCACCCTCCAGACCTAACAGATGGTCAGCCGGGATGCGCACATCCTGGCAGTTGATCCACCCGGTGGAACCGGCGCGCATGCCCAGTTTCCCGTGCAGGTCGCCCGTGGTCACCCCGGGGCAGTCCAGCTCAACCAGGAAGGCTGACAGCCCCTCATGGGGATCCTCAGGTTTGGATTCGGTCCGACCCACCCATAAGGCATGATGAGCTTTGGTGGCCAGGGAGATCCACATCTTCTCGCCATTCAGGATATATTCATCGCCTTCCTTGCGGGCAGTACTGGTGATGGCGGCGACATCCGAGCCAGCTCCCGGCTCAGTGAGGGCAAAACAGGCGAATTTCTCACCTTTTGCTTGAGGAACCAGGAAACGCTGCTTTTGCTCTTCGCTGCCCCACTGCAATAAACCCAGGCTGTTCAGGCCGATGTGCACGGAGAGGACCACGCGCAAGGTGCTATCCACCACTTCCAGCTCCTCACAGGCCAGGCCGAGGGAAATGTAATCCATGCCCTGACCTCCATAACGCACCGGCAGGCATATTCCCAAAATTCCCAATTGACCCATGCGCGGCAGAATGAAAGGGGCCATTTCCTGAGCCCGATCGAATTCCTTGATGATCGGAGCCACTTCCTTTTGGGCAAAATCACGCACCATCTGCTGGACCATGCGATGCTCACTGGTTAATGCGAAATCCATATACATCCTCCTGAACAAGTGTGATGCTCCATTATAAATCATGGTTGAAGATAGAATAGTATCTGAGGTAAAGGTAATAGATCGACAAAACCTCCAATTTGATCCTAGTTATTTAATATTAGGAGGCAGTCCAAGTAAAAAGCAGATTTTCTCTCCCTCGCTTCGCTCGGGACTAGAGGTCGGGAAGATCACCCGACCTTCATAATGACAACGAGTAAAGAGGTGCCAGGAGATCGGCTTTTGCACTATAATCAACCCTGGTGAAGACAGATTCGTCCGTGGGCTTTTACCTGCGCATCCTGGTGATATCCATTTTAATCGCCATTTTAGGGCTGAGTCCGGCGCCACGTACCATCAGCACATTGATGGCGAATGCCTACCAGGCGGCGGCCAGTGGGGATTATCGCATTGCAGCCAATGACCTGGTGGAAGTGCACCATTATTATCCATGGAGGAACGACCTTACCATAAAAGCAGCCCGCTATGCCATCCAGGCGGGCGATGCACAGACCAGGATCCGATATCTCGAGAGCCCAGAAATGGCTGCAGCACTTAGCGCGGATGACAAGCTTTTATTGGGGGATGCCTATCAGCAAATTGGAGACACTTCCAAGGCTGAAGCGATCTGGAAAGAAGTGGCCGCACTGGGAGAGTCAAACCAGGCATACCAGCGCCTGATCGGCCTGTATCTGCAACAAAAAGATTATGCAGCTACAGTGAGCAGCATGAAAGAGCTGCTGACCCTTAACCCATCGGACAACCAGCGATATTACCAGGTGGGCTTGCTGTATGCAGCGACTGACCCGCTGCTAGCATTACCTTACCTGGCTCAAGCGGCTGAAATCGATCCTGTACATGCTGAAGATGCCAGGGAGCTGCATGATAAAATCCGCACCGCCAACCTGTTCGACCAGCCAGCTTATATCCTGCTTTCATCCGGCCGTCAGCTGGCAAATATGGGCGAGTGGGAATATGGGCGCGAGGCATTCAAACGAGCGACCGACCTCGACCCAGAATATGCAGATGCCTGGGCGTTCCTGGGCGAGGCACTGCAACAGATCAGCGGGCAAGAGACCGGTTCATATTCTGAGACAGGCTTATCCGAGCTGCAGCGAGCCTTGCAGGTGGATCCAAACTCAATCCTGGCCAATTTTTTTATGGGATTGTACTGGGAGCGGCAGAAGGACTACTCTCAGGCACAGCTATCCCTCGCACGAGCCATTGCACTTAATCCAAATGATCCGTATTTTTACTCTGAGTTGGGTAATATCCTCTCCAAAGCAGGAGACCTGCCTGCTGCACAAGCCGCCTATGAATCGGCCATCCAGCTCTCACCACAAGACCCATTGTTTTATTGTCTGCTAGCTCAATTCGCCCTGGATAATCAAATCCAAATCCACGCATTGGCGCTGCCTGCTGCACGCCGGGCGCTCTTACTCGACCCACACAATGCCAATTCGCTGGATGTGATGGCACAGGTGATGTTGATGCTGGAGGACTATCATTCTGCCGAACGCTATGCATCCGATGCGATTGGATCAGACCCCGAGTATGCTCCCGCCTACCTGCACCTGGGCACTGCCTACCTTTATCTTAATCAACCCGACCTGGCTTATCAATGGTTGGATCAGGCCAAAAATGTGGATCCAGATTCATGGGTGACGTCTCAAGCGACGAGGATGCTCGATTTTTACTTCCCATAAGTATAGATCACAAAGTCAATCACGGAACAAGTGAAAATTTACTTGCATTATAGATAATGGTACAATCCATCACCCTTCCGACCCCCTGGGATGTGCTCAGATGAAATCCATGCGCTTCTTTTTCATCCTCATCATTTTAGCCGTAGCCAGTCTGGCGTGTTTCGCCACAGATCTCCAATCAACAACGAATGGGGTTTTGTTTTCCGACGACTTCTCCAATGCGGGGAAGAAATGGGATCAATATACCGGTAGCTCATACACGACAGATTACTATAATGCAGCCTTTCGAATCATCGTGAACGATACCCGAACGGATGTGTGGGCCAGCCCTGGCAAGGAAAGTTTCATCGACACACGCATTGAAGTGGATGCCACCAAAAATGGCGGACCGGATGACAATGATTTTGGAATTATTTGCCGCTATACTGGTGCAGATAGCTTCTATTATGCAATTATCAGCAGTGATGGTTATTATTCAATCATGAAGATGACCGGTGAAAAAGGTAAATTTATCGGCCGTGATAGCATGCATGAAAGTAATCGAATTAACCTGGGAGCGGCTACCAACCACATCCGATTCGACTGCGTAGGCTCCAGCCTCACCTTGTTTGTGAATGGCTTCCAGCTCGACCAACAAACCGATTCGGAATATACAACCGGCAATGTTGGATTAATCAGTGGCGCATTAGGAACCGCCGGCTCCGATATCCTGTTTGATAATTTCTATGTCTATAAGCCGTAAATCGCTTATTGAAGCACTGAGCACACCGGGTGCTATCTTATTCACAGATGATTTCTCAAACAGTGATAATAAATGGGATCAATTTGATAACCTTATCGTTTACAAACCCTGAGCACTTCTGTTTACGGATATTCCTGGGTAGTAGCCCAACGCCTCGATGTGAACATTCAAAGCTGTATCATCTTCCTTGCATCTATTTCGTAGTATAGTGGTTATTACTCACCCATCCCCCCTTCATCCCCCCTTGGAATTGTGCGAAAAAGTGGACACAAAAAATGTCCTGATCGGGTAGACTAAATAGATCAGGAGAACAGATATGAACGACAGGAACTACCGAAAATATTCGAAGGCGATGCTAGCAATGTGGATAGTGAGTAATTACGTATAGTGAGCATTCTACCGAAGGAGATACTCTGGTGTCATGAAGGTCTTTTTGGATATGGTGGGCTGTCGCCTCAATCAAAGCGAGATCGAAAGCTATGCCAGTCAATTTCGCCTCGCAGGCCATACATTGACCTCCTCAGCTGAATCGGCTGACCTGGTGGTGATCAACACGTGCACGGTTACGGCGGCTGCCGCATCTGACTCGCGCCAAAAAATCCGCCAGGCTGCCAGGTCGGGTGAGCATCAAATCATCGTCACCGGCTGCCTTGCCAGCCTCGATCCACGCCAGGTGATGTCACTGCCAGGAGTAACCCGGGTGATTGGGAACCTTGAAAAAGATTCCCTGGTGCCCAGCGTGCTTAATCTGCCCCCTGCATTATTGGAGCATACTTCCATCCGCCGTGAGCCAATCCCCGGTTCGCGACTGCGCACACGGGCATTTATCAAAGTGCAGGATGGCTGCGATAATCATTGCACTTATTGCATTACCAGGCTGGCGCGAGGTGCGGGTAGAAGTCGAACGGTGAACGATATCCTGGTGGATATCCGGTCTGCATTGGAAGGTGGCTCGCAGGAGATTGTATTAACGGGTGTACACCTTGGCTCCTGGGGATATGATTTCGCATCGCCTGCGCGTTTGGAGAATCTAATATCAGCAATCCTGGATGAGACTGCAACCCCACGCTTGCAGCTCTCATCGATTGAGCCGTGGGACATCTCCCCGGGTTTCTTCGGGTTATGGCAAAATGCGCGCCTTTGCCGTCACTTGCACCTGCCCCTTCAATCGGGGTGTGAAGCCACATTGAAACGTATGGGGCGGAAAATCACTCCCCAGGCATACGCTGATTTGATCCGTCAGGCTCGCGGTGTAATTACAGGTGTGGCTATTACCACCGACATCATCGCCGGCTTCCCAGGTGAAACGGATAATGAATTTGCAGAAAGCCTCGAATTCGTGGTGGAAATGAACTTTGCTGGTGGACATGTTTTCACATTCTCCCCAATGCCTGGAACCGCGGCGGTAAATCTACCGAATAAGGTTTATTCTTCCGTAGCAAAGCAACGCAATGCCTTGATGCGCCAGACCTTTCGATATTCAGCTTACCAATATCGCTCGAAGCACATCAACACAGTTTTACAGGTTCTATGGGAAAAAGCCACGTCCATCCATGAACACGCATGGCAGCTGAGCGGTCTATCGGATAACTATTTACGTGTGGAAGCGATCTTCTCCTCTCCCTGCCACAATCAGATCATGGATGTACGCATCACCGGTCTGACGCCGGATGGATTGATGGGTGAATTTCTTCCCTTACAGACCCAGGACTCAATAAAATAAGATACGTTATAATCTAGCTGTAAGCAACCTTTGCCACCCTATAGAAAGAAGTATTTGTTTATGGACTTAAAATCTACTCTTCAATCTGATCTACAAGACGCCATGCGTCATGCGGAAGAAACCCGAAAAAGCACTCTCCGAATGGCGTTAACTGCATTTAAACTAGCGGAGATCGATAAGGGTAAACCATTGGACGAGGCAGAATCTCTCGCCATTATCCAAAAAGAGATCAAATCGCGCCTTGAATCCATTGCAGATGCAGAACGAGCGAACCGACCTGAATTAATCACACAGGCTGAGCAGGAGATCAAGGTCTTGCAAGTCTATATGCCAGATTCACTTTCAGAAGAAGAACTAGAACTGCTGGTGAAGGAAGTTATAAAAGAAGCTGGGGCCACAACGATGCAGGATATGCGCAAGGTAATGGCAATCCTGATCCCAAGATTACAAGCCCGGGCAACCGGTGATCAAGCCAGTAAAATGGTCCGAAAGCTGTTACAGTAAAAAGTGCCTGCATTTAAATTTACCCGGCGTGTATTTTTCCTGGGAGTGATATTCCTGCTGTTCTGCGGATTTATCCTGCTGGCATTATTACTTCCAATCCTGCGGGATTTATCTGAAACACCGCTCAGCATTGGTGACGTTGCGCCGTATGACATCCATGCGCCGGCTCCCCGTAGCTATGAGAGCCAGATCCTTACCTCCCGCCAGCAAGAAGCAGCTGCGATAGCCGTTCCGTCAGTTTATTCTCCGGCAGACACAAACATCGCCAGGCAACAGCTCGAGCAGCTACGCAATACCCTTGGGTACATTAATAGCGTGCGCGCCGATAGCTTTGCCACTCAGGAGCAAAAAATCAGTGACCTGGCGGCATTGGAACACGCCCAACTCAGCCGGGACACGATTATCGCGATCCTTTCCTTGAGCTCATCACGCTGGCTGGGTGTCTCCCAAGAAGCAACCACCATCTTGGATCAAATCATGCGCGAGCCAATCCGTGAGGATCAGCTCATCTCTGTGAATCAACGCATACCCACCCTGGTCAGCTTGTCATTTCCAGAGGACCAATCCGCTATCATAACCTCCCTAGTGCAGGCATTTGTGATCCCAAACAGTCTATACGATGGGCAGTTGACAGATGTAGCCAGGCAGGAAGCTCGAAACAATGTTCCACCAGTCACTCGTTCATTTATGACCGGTGAAATCATCATCCAGGCTGGTAAAGTCATCACTGTAACCGATTATGAAGCGCTTCAACAGTACGGTTTGGCACAACCCAATAATCGCTGGCAAGACATCCTCAGCTCAGCGGGATTGACTCTCATTACTGCAGCCATTTTTATTTTTTATCTGCGCCGTAATCCCGAGCTTTTCTCCGGTAATATGGGGATCAGAAAGCTGACCGTGCTTGTTTCACTTTTCCTTCTATTCCTGATCATTGCGCGTCTATCCATTCCGGGTCATGCTGTGCTCCCTTATGTATATCCAGTCATGGGTTTCGCGCTGACCATCTCGGCGTTATTTTCGGCTGAGCTTGCCTTTATCTCCGTGGTTCCACTGGCATATCTGATCCCTTATGGTCTTGCGGATGCACAGGTACTGACGATATATTATTTATTGGGCAGCTTGTTTGGTGTCTTCGTTCTACGCAAGGCGCACCGGCTGACTGCATTCTTTTGGTCAGGGGCTGCCATTGCCATAGCTGGCTCCATAGTTGCCATTGCATACCGAATTATCCAACCAACTGCAGATTGGGTTGGGATGGCAACGCTGGCATTGGCAGCAACGATCAACGGCATTGCCAGCGCAAGCATCGGGTTGATTTTCCATTACTACCTATCACCACTGTTAGGGAAGATTGCTCATTTACAGCTGATCGAGCTCTCCCGACCAGATCACCCACTTCAGCAGCTGTTGCTGAGGAATGCCCCGGGTACGTATCAACACAGCTTGCAGCTGGCAAATCTGGTCGAACAAGCTGCCGAGACTATCGGTGCAGACGCAACACTGGCACGGGTAGGAGCTCTGTACCATGATATCGGAAAGTTGCTCAATCCATTTTTCTTCATCGAGAATCAGCCAGCCGGAGATATTAATCCCCATAATGACCTTGACCCGGAAACCAGCGCAGCGACCATTATCAGGCACGTCACAGACGGATTAGATTTAGCCCGCAAGTACCACTTACCAAAGCAGCTGCTTGACTTCATCGCTCAACATCATGGCACCACCATCACCCGCTATCAATACAGCCGCGCCCTGGAGCTGGCCGGGATGGATAAAACCCTGGTGGACATGGACAAATTTCGTTATCCTGGACCACGTCCTGCCTCGCGTGAAGTTGCCTTATTGATGTTGGCTGATACCAGTGAAGCCCGCATGCGCGCTGAAAGGCCCAAAGATGAGGACGAGCTGGAGGACCTGATCAGGAGTGTGATCAAGGATAAGCTCGAGCTTGGAGAGCTGGATGAAACTCAGCTGACCCTGCACAATCTTGAAGAAACCACTGACTCCTTCACATCCACTTTACGCGGTGTCTATCATCCCCGCATCCAATACCCCAAATCGGAGGCAGAAGTGCGTACCAGACCCGTGTCATACAGGATACCCGATGCAGACACCCCTCCCATACCTACGAATCTTGAGTCATCTACTTCCAACGAAGAGACCAGACCAGTAAGTTAGGAAATATGGTTACCATCCAGGTAAAACGTAATATAAAGCTCTCCGTCGAAAAATCCATCCTGATCCAGGCTGCTCAACAGGTGCTTGAATTCGCCAAAAATGCGGATAAATCAGACCTGGGTATTGTGATTGGCAATCAGACGCTCTTACACAGGCTCAATTTGAAGTACCGGCAGGTGGACATACCCACCGATGTGCTATCATTTCCATCCGGAGAGGTGGATCCAGACACAGCTGTCCTGTATCTGGGGGATGTGGTTATTTCACTGCCTCAAGCACAATCTCAAGCAGCCACGGAGGGCCATCCATTAGTGGAAGAGCTGCAGTTATTAGTCGTTCATGGAACCCTGCACCTGCTGGGTTACGATCATGCGGAGGCTAAAGAAAAAAAGTCGATGCAGGTCGCTCAAGACAAAATCCTGGGCCAGCTTGGGCTCAAACTATCGCTCAGGCTATGACCATGTCGAATCAGCCGGTAGGTTTTTTTAGGTCACGTATCAAGGCATTTGGATACGCCTTTACAGGCTGGTGGTACGTCATTCGAACCCAACGCAATGCCTGGATTCACATGGTGGTCAGTATTGCCGTCATCCTGATGTCCTTCATTTTGCACATCTCTGCTTCCAATTGGGCATTAATCCTGCTGGCGATCGCCATGGTATGGATCGCTGAATTTCTTAACTCCGCCCTGGAAGCGGTTGTGGACCTGGCCAGTAATCACCAGCAGCATGAGCTCGCCAGGTTAGGCAAGGATGTTGGAGCAGCTGCAGTATTAATTGCTGCGACTGCGAGTGTGGTCATTGGACTCTTGATCCTGGGTCCACCTTTATGGGCGGCCATTCAAAGCTTGTTTTAATAAAGAGAGCCTTTTCACCGGGGGCTTACCTTAAGCAGGTATAATCCCCATTCGATTCTAAAAAAGAGATCATTATGTCCACTTCCTTTCGCTTCGGAACAGTCGGTTCTCCCCTCTCTACGCCCAAGAAACCGGGTGGTAGTGTAAGCTCCATCCTGCGTCTAAGAGAGTTAGGTCTGGATGCATTGGAGCTCGGATGGGTGCGGGCGGTGCGAGTAAGTGAAGAAACCTGCGCTGCAATCTGTGCAACTGCAAGTGAGCAGAATGTATCGATCAGTGTCCATGCACCTTATTTCATTAACTTTAAATGCAACCGATGAAGAGTGGATCAACTCGCGTAAGCGCTTGATGGATGCCGCGGTGTATGGAAATTTGGCGGGAGCCACCGACATTATCTTTCATCCTGGTTCCTATTTTGGTAATCCACCTGCAGAAGTGCTCCCAATTGCCATTCAACGCCTGCAAGGATGCCTGGAAGAGCTGAGCTCCTCCGGAAATCCGGTGACCTTACGCCCAGAAACCATGGGGAAATCGGCCATGTTAGGCTCGCTTGAGGATACCCTCAGCATGGCGAAATCCTTGCCAGGCGTTGAGCCTTGCATTGATTTTGCTCACCTGCATGCCCGCCCTGGGGATGGTTCCATTAATACTTATGACGAATTCTCAGCCATCCTCGAGCTGTATGGAAAGACACTCGGTGAAAAAGCCCTTACACGTTTACATATCCACTTATCCGGTATTCAATATGGAGAAAAGGGCGAGAAAGAACATCTCCCGCTGCAGGAATCGGATCTTAATCTAAAAGGGATATTCAAGGGGCTGGCTGATTTCCACTGCCAGGGACGGATCCTGTGCGAAAGCCCAGTTATGGAAGATGATGCTCTCTACATGAAGAAGCTGTGGGATGAAAAATAAATCCAAAAACAAGGCGCTGGGGTTGAACTATAAAGTGTGATATAAACTCCCACCCCTCCGGTCAAAAGCAGACCTCCGGTCAAAAGCAGACCGGACTTGCGCGCCCCTACAGATGATGCTGGATAATCAGGGAACTTGATTGAAGTATATGATGATCAGATTTTTCTGGCAATCATCATAGGTGTCGAAATATACCCGCCCGGATAAGGGTAAGTTTTGCTGGTCGAGAAGCTGGATCCATAGGGTGCCTTGAGATGCTTCGAGCTTGTCAGTTAATGTGATCTCGAATCCACCCTGGCCATATTGAGGGGCTAATCCGGTCATGACCAAATTATCTACGCTGGCTGCATCGGGCATCGAGCCACCCAGCTGAACGAATAATCCTCTCACTGCTTCACCATTCAAGCTGGTGGCTTGCCCGGCGACTCCCATCCAGTTACACCCCGTATCAGGATGAAAATCTACCCCAGCGATTGCAGACGGACTCCCTTGCTGAACCTGGAAGGCATAAGTCGTATTTATACCGACAACAACAGGCTCGGCCGTAGGTGGATACTCAACCAGACTCTGGGTGGGCACGGGTGTGCTGGTTGGACTGGGTGTGTCGATAACCGGCATTAAGGCGTTGGTAGGCGTCCACGAAGGGATGAGGGTAAAGCGGGGTGTCACGGTGATAGTGGGGGTATAATCCGCCGGGTTAATCGTCGGTGGGGGAAAAGGATTAAGACTGCTGTTCGGGTTAATGAATATCAGGATGAAGAATGAAATAACGCACAGCAACATCACCAATACCACCACGGTCAATATATTCCATACCCTTGCACTGCGCCTTTTTCTTTGTTGAGGTCTTTTTACCTCAGAGATTTCATAAGAATCCATGCTGTATCTACCTTATACCTGTGCTTATGGCACCAGGATTTGGATCGCGCTTTGATTCCTTCTCTCGCGGATCCAATTCTGAAGGGCTTTAACTTGTAATGCCCTTCTTGCGTCAGGTAAAAGTTCATGCTGCGGATCCCTTTCCACCAGGTACAGGATGTGGAATCCAATCTTGGTCTGGACTATTCCACTGTATTGACCGGCTTGAAGCCCAAACGCAGTTTGTTCAATGAATGAGTCGCTTAGATATCCACGCGGGAACCATCCCAAATCCCCCTTGGTTAAGGGATCATACGTGGCAGCAACATCCAGGAAATCCTTCCCAGATTGTAATGCGGCATATACCTGGTCTGCTTCCGCTTTATCAGGCACCAAGATTTGCATCACATGCACCTGATCAGCCGTCTCGGGCACGCCAGCAATGATCTGATCCCGCATCCAGGCCGCCGAGATGGATCGTTTCAACGCCGTCTCGAATTCGCCTTCACTGTAACCATGTGCAGCCTGCCAGCTTTCCAGCGCCTGGAGGCCGCCAATCTGGGAGGTGAGTGCATCAATTCTCGATTGTAATAAGGCATTATCCACAATATAACCGTTCTCGGTCGCAGCCTGAGCCAACAAGGTTTGATCGATTAGATCGTTCAGGACGACCGTTTGTGTATTGGTTGCTATATTCGTGCCAGTTATTGTGGCTGCGGTTTCAAAACGTGCCTGCTCTGCCTGATACTCTGCCAGGGTAATCCCCTCGCCGTTGACCACGGCTGCCAGTGGAACCGGGGTGGCAGTAGGGGGAATTGGCGTAAAAGTTGGCTGGGGTGAATTAACTGGCGTTTCAGCAGTTTCCATCACCAATGGTGTTGCGGTGGAAATTGGAGGGTTTTTATTACAGGCTGATAACAGAACGGGAGTTAGGCAAGCAATAATAAGGATAGTTTGTAGTCGGCGAACGCT
This sequence comes from uncultured Chloroflexia bacterium, assembly GCA_963725685.1. Taxonomy (GTDB): domain Bacteria; phylum Chloroflexota; class Anaerolineae; order Anaerolineales; family UBA4823; genus FEB-25. The sequence continues at coordinate 552,022 of CAVRYZ010000005.1, read as the reverse complement.
CATTGGATAGATTATACCCGTAAAGTAAATCATATCATCCGCGTGAAACCCTTCCACTCGACAATCCTATTCATCGATTCCTGATGCCATCACAAAGGATAATTCTCACAGCTATAGTCTTGACAGAAAATGACATTTGTCGATAATAGGGTGAACAAGATCAAAGGCTTTGAAAGAGGAAAGTAGCTGGATCGGAACCCACAGGGAGGTGTTGGGCACAGACTGAGACCCAACCCAGGCAGAAATCCAGCGAAGTTCCCTCCGGAGCTGTCTGCGTGAATGTGATCTCACTAGTAGGGCAGAACGCAACCCAAGCGTTATCCAGGGAGCCGATCGCTATCAAGCCGTCGGATGAAGAGGGTCGCACAAGCGACCAACAAGGGTGGTACCGCGGGAAACGCCTCCCGTCCCTTGATGGGCGGGAGTTTTGATTTAATCATGACGAAAAAGGATATGAATCCATCTTAGGTTAATACTGTGTGTTATCGGAGGTGACCATGTTGACAGATTTGGATCAAATTGAGAAGCAAGCCCTACAGGCCTTAGGATCCATCCAGGATGAATCCAGCCTGGAGAATTGGCGAGTTGCGCACCTGGGCCGATCGGCACCCCTGATGCAGGTCTTCGACCAGCTGGGAAAGCTCTCCAAAGAAGAGCGGCCGGTCATTGGAAGGCGTGCGAATGAAGTAAAGCGAGACCTGGAGGGGGCTTACTCCACCCGCTTTGAGGCATTACGCCAATCTGCGCTGCAACGCTCCCTGCAATCCGAGCGCCTGGATGTGACCCTGCCGGGGCGAAAATTGCTGGTTGGAAGATTGCACCCGGCAACCATATCGATGCGTGAGATTGTTAGAGCTTTCGCTGATATGGGCTTTCAGGTATACCGCTCACCGGAAGCGGAAACGGATGAATATAACTTTGGACTGCTCAACATGCCTCCGCATCACCCGGCGCGAGACATGTGGGATACTTTCTATACCAGCATGCCCAATGTGTCTCTACGGCCGCATACATCACCGGGTCAGATCCATGTGATGCGCCAGTATGCTCCTGAACCCATCCGCGCCATCCTGCCGGGGATGTGCTATCGCTATGAGCAGATCAGTGCCCGCAAAGAGACCCAATTCAACCAGATTGAGGTTCTTGCGGTGGGTAGGAATATCACCCTGGGCGATTTAAAGGGTACGGTGAGTGATTTTGCCCGCCGTTTGTTTGGGCAAAACATCCGGACGCGCTTCAGGGCATCTTACTTCCCGTTTACCGAGCCCAGTGCTGAGTATGATTTTGAATGCCTGATATGCAATGGGAAAGGATGCTCGGTTTGCGCCTGGTCAGGTTGGCTCGAAATTGGAGGCTGCGGCATGGTGCACCCAATCGTGCTGCAAAATGGTGGTTATGACCCGCAGAAATTCTCAGGTTTTGCCGCCGGGCTGGGCACTGAACGCATCATGATGCTTAAACATCGCATCGAAGATATTCGTTACTTCTGGGCGAATGATATGCGGTTTTTGGAGCAGTTCTAATTATAGTCAATCAGTGATCAGGTACTTAGTGATAAGGTAATGAGTAATTAGGTGAGCAGAACTCTGTTTGTATATTGTTTCGCATAATGGTCTGGAGAAAATCATGGCTGAAGAAAAAGGATTGGAGACACTTAAGGTCTGGCAAAGGGCAATGTCATTCGCGCTTAATGTCCAACAACAAATACTGCCGTTATTTCCAATCGAAGAAAAATGGGCTTTGGCAGCCCAAATGCGTCGTTCTGCACAAAGTATACCGGCAAATATCGCCGAAGGATATGGGCGTTACTATTACCAGGAAGGAGTCCGTTTCTGTTATGTTGCGCGCGGTTCCCTGGAAGAGACATTTTCACATATCTCTTTAGCCCACAAGCTTGGTTATATGTCACCTGACACATTCGATAAACTAAACCAAGAAATACAAGAATTACGCCGCATACTCAATGGATATATCAGTTTTTTAAGGAAGAGCAAACGTGGAGAAAACGAACCAGGTAGCATACTTGGTATCCAAGAAGAACCAGTTCCATATCCAATTGACCCTGATCACAATGAATCTAACACCTAATAACCTAATTGCCTAATTACCTAATTGCCTAATTACCTGATTGTCTAATTACCTGATTGCCTAAGTGCCCAATTACTAATTACCTAAGTACCTGAGTGCCTTTATACTCAAATTTCGGAGGCTTTAATGAAAGTACCCGTTTCGTGGCTAAAAGATTTCGTTGATATTACCATCCCGCTGCCTGACCTGGCTCAACGCCTGACCATGGCAGGGTTGGAAGTGGAACAGGTCATCTACATTGGTCTTGTTCTGCCAGAGGCCAAATCCATTGGGCAGGCTGGCGGAGATGACAATATCGGCAGCAATATCACAGGATTGGCGTGGGAACCCGATAAAATCGTCACGGCCTCCGTTTCGGAAGTCATGCCCCATCCCAATGCTGACCGCCTGGTATTGTGCAAACTTTATGATGGCGAGCGTGAGCATATCGTGCTAACGGGTGCACCCAACCTGTATCCCTATAAAGAGTTAGGTCCATTATCCAAGCCGCTCAAGGTGGCTTATGCCAGGCAAGGTGCCAGAATTTACGATGGTCACCAGCCTGGTCAGGTGCTGACCACGCTCAAGCCGGCAAAAATCCGTGGGATAGATTCCTACTCCATGATCTGCTCAGAAAAAGAGCTCGGTATCTCTGAGGACCATGAAGGGGTGATCATCCTGGATGAGGATGCACCGGTGGGTGTACCTCTGGCAGATTACCTTGGCGATGCGATCTTTGATATTAAGATCCTTCCCAATATTGCCCGTGCTGCGAATGTTTTGGGTATAGCCCGTGAAGTGGCGGCACTTACCGGCGTACCTTTGCATATCCCGGAAGATTTTTACCAGGTTAAGGCGGAAGGATCAAACATTGGGGGAAAAGCTGCCATCGAAATTACCGACCCGGAGCTGAACCCCCGCTTTGTGCTCGGGTTGATCCAAAATGTGACCATCCGACCCAGCCCATATTGGATGCAACTGCGGCTCAAGCTGGCTGGCATGCGCCCGATCAACAACATCGTGGATGTTACCAACTACGCCATGCTCGAGGTGGGAGAGCCTTTACATGCCTTTGATTACGACATTCTGGTGCAACGCGCCGGAGGTAATCCTCCTACCATCATCACCCGCACTGCTCATCCAGGCGAACGGCTAATGACTTTGGATGGCGTAGATCGACCACTCAACCCATTTACCGTCCTGGTTTGTGACACTGCTGGGTCTCTCTCCATCGCGGGTGTGATGGGCGGCGCTGAATCGGAAATATATGAAGTATCTGAGGTTTCTGAGGCTGTTCAAAGTGAAACTCCGGTCAACCCACAACCTGGGCGAGTAAAAAGTACCTCCAGTATCCTTCTCGAAGGAGCGGCCTGGAATAATATTAATATCCGTAAAACCGTCGCTGCTCAAAAGCTTCAGTCAGAGGCTGCTTTCCGCTTTTCACGCGGGGTCCATCCTGCCATGGCAGAGCGTGGAGTATTGCGTGGCTTAAAATTAATGCACCAGCTTGGTGGGGGGATCGTCAGCCAGGGGGTGGTCGATAACTACCCGCTCCATCCAATAGAACCGCTGGTTGAGATTACTCCCGAGGATGTCGAGCGTGTTTTGGGTATCAAATTAAGCATCCATGAGATCGTCAGAATCCTTCAAAGCCTTGATTTCCATTGCGAGCTGATTACCGATCAATCATCCCAAGTAAAGATTCGTGCGAAAACACCCGATCATCGCCTGGATATTGATGAAGGGCTGGTTGGTAAAGCCGATCTGCTGGAAGAAATCGCCCGTATTTATGGATATGATCGCATCCCTGAGACACGCCTGGCAGCTGAATTGCCGCCTCAACGCAGCAATTTTCCCATTGAAAGGGAAGATTTCATCATCAACTTTTTGATTGATTTGGGATTACAAGAGATCGTCAGTCACCGCCAGACCACTCCTGAACGCGAAGCGCGTCGACTGGCGCCCGGCACCCGTGCTGACGACCAGCCCTACTTGAAGATTGTCAATCCGATTGCCTCCGACCGGGTGGTGATGCGCCACAGTGTACTTAACAGTGTGCTTGAAACTGTGGAACGCAATTCACACATTCGTTCGCGTATGGCACTCTTTGAGATTGGGCCGATCTTTATGGCATCTGAGGCAGGTGAGCGCCCCGACGAGCTCCACCGCCTGGCGATTGTTCTGACGGGTCCACGCACGATCCCCGACTGGCAAAAATCCTCCAGCACAGCCATGGATTTTTATGACCTCAAGGGAGTGATCACCAGCTTGATGGAACAGCTGCATATCGAATTTCATGTCGAGCCTACCAACCACCCAACCTTTCATCCTGGTAAATGCTCACGCATCCTGGTAGGGGAACAGCAAATTGGGGTTTTTGGGGAACTGCACCCATTGGTGCATGAACATTACGACTTTTCACCCAACCCTTTGTTAGCAGCTGAGATAAACCTGGATTTGCTGATCAGCCTGATACCAGTACGCTATTCAATGCAACCGGTTCCGGCATTTCCTCCGGTTCTTCAAGACCTGGCGCTGGTGGTCGATGAAGATATTCCCGCAGCCCGGGTCGCTGAGGTGATGAAGCTGGGTGTGGGGCGCATTTTAACCGATATCACTCTATTCGATGTTTATCGCAGCGACCAAATTGGAACAGGCAAAAAGAGCCTGGCGTACTCCCTCACCTACCAATCGACAGATAAAACCCTTACCGATAATGACGTCAACCAGATTCGCGAGCGAATTATCCGCCGCCTGGAACAGGAGCTGGGTGCGAAATTACGGGCATAAGCTGGACTTGTTTCAATATGCGTAAATCAGATAATTTTTCTCTTGCATAGTTCATTCGAATGCCGTATACTTAACTTGATCTATATCTATGATCGTAAATGGAGGACATCATGCGTGACCGAACACTTGCCGTCATTCTTACAGTTGCCGTTGTAATATTGTTGGGTTTCCCCGGGCTGGCTTTCCTTTGCCTTGGGCTGACCGATTTTATCGTTTTTTATGGATTTAATAATCCATTCTCAGTTACAGCAGGCTTTTCCAATATCATTGGGGTTTTGGGATTATGCATCGGATTGTTCCTGATCCTGATCACAATCCTTGCCGGTTTCTTCATGCTGCGCAGGAAAGCGGATTTTCCCGCCCCGATTCCGGTTGTACCTGCCCATCCCGCCACCCCTGACGAACCTATCCCACCTTCAATCTAATCCATCGGACTTTTCAAAAACCAGAGCTGAAGTTCAGTTCTGGTTTTTGTTTAATAACCCATTAGGCGCGGCGAGATTCTATAGGTAGCTGGTTAATCAGCCAGGACTCAAAGGATAATCGATCTTCATAAACATTCATCAGAATTACCTCAAAACCTAGTATATATCAGCAATTCGCCAAGCCTGATTTCATTTGGGTAAGAAAAATGGTCAAATACACCATTTATATTGACAGATTTATCCGAGGACAGTAAACTATCCCTTGCCATTAAGGAAATATTTAACGGCTGGGAATAACACCTGGTGAAGTTATTCTGAGTGCAGTCCACAAGGATTGAATCGGCTCTTACCTAGACCATAGGGATAGAACTCATTGAAAATAGCTTAGGAGGAAAAAATGAAAATCAGCGCACGCAATATATTAAAAGGCACGATCGTGAAAGTGATTCATGGTGCGGTTAATTCGGAAGTGACCATTGAGCTTCCTGGTGGCACGCGCCTCGTTTCTATTATCACCAACAGCTCGGTCGATAATCTCGTCCTTACCGAAGGAAAAGAAGCCTATGCCATCATCAAAGCTTCCAATGTAATGATCGGGATAGACTAATTTATAAAAAAAAATAGGAGAAGAATGTGAAAACGTCGAAGCAGCTCAATATCATATTAGTTATATTATTAGCGCTTACTTTTGTCCTGGTGGGATGCTCTAATAAGCCTGCCAATCCAGCCTTAATTCTGGCAACCACCACCAGCACCCAGGATTCAGGGTTATTGGATGTGCTCATCCCAGATTTCGAAAAACAAACTGGATATACCGTCCAGACTGTAGCGGTTGGGTCGGGTGAAGCCATGAAAATGGGTCAGCAATGTAACGCCGATGTGCTGCTCGTCCACTCCCCAGCTGCTGAAAAGGACTTTATGAGCAACAACTATGGTTCCGACCGGCGCCTGGTAATGCACAATGATTTCGTCGTTGTCGGTCCGTCAACAGATCCTGCCGGTATCAAGGGATCAGCCACATCCGTGGAAGCATTTACCAAGATTGCTAATGCTAAAGCCATCTTTGTCAGCCGCGCTGATGATTCAGGTACCAACTCGAAAGAGCTGGGCATCTGGAAAAATGCCAGCATCACGCCGGAGGGAGACTGGTATGTCGAGACAGGCCAGGGTATGTTAGCCACATTAACCATTGCCTCTGAGCAGGGTGGCTATTCATTAACTGATCGCGCTACCTACCTGGCGAATAAAGATAAGCTCCAGCTTGAGATCCTTATGGAGGGCGATGCAGCCCTGTTGAATATTTATCATGTAATCGTCGTGAACCCGGCTAATTGCACTGGGGTGAATAATACCGGGGCAATCGCCTTTGCCGATTATGTCATATCGTCTGGAGCTCAAAAATTGATCGGTGACTTCGGTGTCGAAAAATTCGGAGCGCCACTATTCACTCCGGATGCGGGCAAGGACGAATCTACGCTCGGTAAGTAGACTCTTTCCGTGGAAAATTACAGAGAAGGATCTCAATCCGAGATCCTTCTCTGTTTGGGGGGCGCATCCAAAACTTATCTCATCCTGCATGATAAAATAACCGCCATGACCTCGGATATATTCGAAATCACTGTCCTTTCGCTCAAAGTCTCGCTACTGGCGACCGGAATCAGTCTCTTCATCGGATTACCCCTGGGAACCTGGCTGGCTCTAAGGCAGGTACGTGGGCGTAAGTTCATCCTCAGCCTGATTAATACCGGCATGGCCTTACCGCCGGTTGTGGTCGGTCTGTTTGTTGCCATGACGCTCTGGCGTAGCGGTCCTCTCGGCAACCTGCGCCTGATCTATACCCCCATCGCCATCATCATTGCCCAGACGATCATCGCCGCGCCAGTCGTCACCGGTTTGACGGCTTCCGCCTTGCAGCAACTGGACCCGCGCTTGCGCTTACAACTGATGGGATTGGGTGCCTCTCCCATCCAGATGGTAGTCTCATTGTGGCGGGAAGCCCGCTTGCCCCTCCTAGCGGCATTAATGGCTGGGTTTGGCAGTGTTATCAGCGAAGTAGGAGCCTCTATGATGGTGGGCGGAAACATCCGCCACCAAACGCGCGTGCTTACCACTGCCATCGTACTTGAGACAGGCAAGGGAGAATTCCAAAATGCCATCAGCCTCAGTGTGCTCTTGCTCATCCTGGCTTATATGGTCAACCTGGGTTTAACCCTGATCCAGCAACGCGGAGCGCGTTGATTTCTCATGTCTGAAACCATCCTCAGTGTAAAAGACCTGCTGGTAAAGCGAGGTGAGCAGACAGTGCTGCAAGTACACTCGCTGGATATCCAAAAGGGTGAGGTCCTGGCAATTATTGGGCCGAATGGGGCTGGAAAAAGCACCCTGCTGCTCGTTTTAGGGCGTTTACTCGAACCGCAGGCTGGGCAGGTCTATTTCAGGGGAAAACTTTTCGAAGAGGAAGCCGCACTCACCTATCGCCGGCGGATTGCCCTGGTACTCCAGGAACCCTTGCTCCTGCACCAATCGGTGTACGATAACGTTGCCGCAGGGCTCAGGTTCCGGGGTCTGCCTCGAGCTGAAGTAAAAATTCGCACGAATGAATGGTTGGAACGCCTCGATATTAGCCGCCTGCACAACCGCCCGGCGCATCGCTTATCCGGTGGCGAAGCCCAACGTACCAGCCTGGCACGCGCATTCGCTTTACAGCCAGAGCTGCTGCTGCTGGACGAGCCATTTTCTGCTCTCGATGCTCCAACCCGCGCGCGTTTACTTCAGGATCTGCATGCCTTGTTATCACAAACCAACATCACCGCTGTTTTCATTACCCATGACCTGGATGAAGCCCTGCTTCTCGGTGACCGGGTGGCAGTCTTACTTGGCGGCGTATTGCGCCAGGTTGGGCGCCCACAGGATGTGTTCACAGCTCCTAGCGATGGCGAGGTAGCTGCATTCGTGGGCGTGGAAACGGTGATTGCTGGTAAGGTGGCAGCCTCGCAAAACGGTCTGGTGGTTGTCGAAGCCGACGGCCTGAGCCTGGAAGCGGTTGGAGATATCCCGATTGGGACGGAGGTGCTGTATTGCCTGCGTCCGGAGGATATCACCCTTTCCAAATCCAGTGAAACACCACATTCCAGTGCGCGCAATCATGTGCATGGTCATATCACACGCATGACCCCCAGCGGCCCGCTCGTGCGGGTGGTGGTTGATTGTGGTTTGCCAGTTGTCGCGTTGATCACGCGCGGCTCAACCAATGACATGCAGCTTGAAGAAGGTCAGGCTGTAACTGCAACCTTTAAAGCCACAGCTGTGCACCTGATCTCACGATAATTCTCTAACTGATCAAACTGTATCCCAGGGGGCAGCACCACTTCGGTCGAAGCCGTACAATGAAGCCCGGATTGGATCAGCCAGCTCAGGTATCACGTCTGCAGCGGCAGCCAGCAATCCGAAACACCCGGTGATCATCATATCACCGAACGGTGCCGGAAAATAAGGCCGCAAGGTGTGCAACCGGTCGCCAGAATTTCCCGAATGAAAAATTCCCCTTCTCGGTCCGGTGATGACGACATCAAAATCAGCCTCTCCAAATTTGAGCTGGGCAGAGGCATACATCAAAGCACCATGACCCTGGTCATCGAATACAGCTTCCCGGCGGAGCGTCCCGTCTGCCAGGGCATACAGTAAAGATTCCAGCTTTTTCAGGTCCAACAACCCGGTATGGTGTTCGAATAATCCCTCAATCCCCCTGCTCCCCATTCGAAATGCCAGGGTATGGAAATTCCCCACGTTGGCGATGATCACCCGCTCTCTTGAAGCTACCTTGAGATCCAGCGTGGCCCCCAGCACCGCTGCGGGGGCGGTGTCCATGACTACCAAAGGAATATTAATATCATGAGCTGAATCGACCACGGCCTGTAAGCGCGTCATGATGGCGGGCACAGCTTCTGCCCGGTACGCAAATGCGCTGAGCTTATTTATCTTGCGGATGCGCTCGTCGAGGTAATCGAAACGGAATTTTCGGTCGGATACGTCAGCGGGTGCATTTCCGTGGTCGAACACCCCCAAGACGATTGCCGCCAGCTGATCCAGGGTTATTCCAAAGGTTAGGAAAGCATTGGCGATTGATGAGAAGTCAAAATCGCGCAACTCGATCCGTTTAATGGCAGCTGGTAATTTTATGGCTTCATCATCGCTCACCAGCGTAACCCCCATTCCCCTCACCGCATCCAGGTCATCATTAATCGTCCGGGCTGCTTGGGGTGTGGCATAGACGGCATATCCCTTGCGCATGTGCTCCTCGGCAGCCCAGGTGCTTGGACCGCCTCCCATAGTCACTCCCGTCAATAGGATTGCATCGCCGCGTGCGGTTGCCTCTTCAATCTGCCGATGAACGATCATCGTTGGACTGGGAACCACCATTTTGTAATTGTTCTCCATATCCAGGTTGGAGTTGTATAAAAAGATATCCTGTGTCCCCGTGCCAACATCTACCGCCAATATTTTCATGCGTGAGAGTTTACCACATCCGTGACGCAGAACAGCAGAGGCGCAGCCGGGGTCGGAACTAGAATCATAAGGTATACTCTTGATAGAGAAAGATTCAGTCAAGGATGATTTGGCTCCATAAAGTGAGGCTTGTATGAGCCTGAAAGATGAAAGAAAACGCTGGCAGGAAAAGACCGAAGGGTCACAAGCACACCGCCTGAGCGAACGTAAGCCTGAGTTTACAACCTCTTCAGGTATCCCGCTGCCCCCAATCCTGACCCCTGCTGATGGCGATCCAGATTATCTCGACCAGCTAGGTTTCCCAGGCGAGTTTCCCTTCACACGCGGCGTCCAACCCACCATGTACCGTGGGCGCCTTTGGACCATGCGCCAGTATGCCGGTTATGCCTCCGCAGATGAATCCAACTACCGTTACCGCTACCTGCTCGATCAGGGGCAAACCGGCCTTTCGGTTGCCTTCGACCTGCCCACGCAAATCGGTTACGATGCCGATGACCCGCTGGCACAGGGTGAAGTAGGCAAAGTGGGGGTTTCAATCTCTTCACTGCAAGACATGGAGATGTTGTTCCACCAGATCCCCCTGGATAAAGTCTCCACCAGCATGACCATCAATGCACCCGCTGCCATCCTGCTTGCCATGTATATTGCCGTAGCCAGGCGGCAGGGGGTGGAAATCAAAACCCTGCGCGGCACAATCCAGAATGACATCCTTAAAGAATACATTGCCCGCGGCACCTATATCTTCCCACCGGCACATTCGATGCGCCTGGTGACGGACGTCTTCCGCTATTGTCAGCAGGAGATCCCGCGTTGGAATACCATCAGCATCTCAGGGTATCACATCCGCGAAGCCGGTTCGACTGCTGTCCAGGAAGTGGCGTTTACCCTGGCAAATGCAATTGCTTATGTTCAGGCTGCCATTCAGGCCGGTTTAGATGTGGACGAATTTGCCGGTCAGTTGTCTTTCTTTTTCAACGCCCATAATGACTTTTTGGAAGAGGTGGCCAAATTCCGCGCTGCCCGCCGCTTGTGGGCACGCTTGATGCGTGAGCGCTTCAAAGCCAGGCAGGAGAGCTCGATGATGCTGCGCTTTCATACCCAAACCGGCGGATCCACGCTCACCGCCCAACAACCCGAAAATAATATTGTCCGGGTTTCTATGCAGGCACTGGCAGCGGTGCTGGGAGGTACTCAATCGCTGCACACCAACAGCATGGATGAAGCCTTATGGCTGCCGACGGAAAAATCAGTGCGGGTTGCCTTACGCACTCAGCAGATTATCGCCCATGAGGCGGGTGTGGCAGATAGCATTGACCCCCTGGCAGGCTCCTACCTGATCGAATACCTGACGGACGAAATCGAACAGCGGGCCCTGGAATACATCCAGAAGATCGATGCGATGGGTGGGGCACTCAAAGCGATCGAAAAAGGGTATATTCAAGGAGAGGTCCAGGATGCAGCCTATCAAGCCCAGCTGGCAATCGAAAGAGGAGAGCAGCTGGTGGTGGGGGTCAACGCATTCCAGAGCGACGAAATAATTACCCTCGAACGGTTGAAAGTGGACCCTTCCATAGAGGCAGCGCAACTTGCCCGTCTTAAGGATATTCGAAGCCAGCGGGATGCCGGCAGAGTGAGCCAGCTGCTCAGCCAGCTGGAAGGAGCTGCCAGGAGCGATCTTAACCTGCTGCCCGTGTTCATCGAATGCGTGGAAAACGAAGTTACCCTGGGTGAAATTTGCTTGGTTCTACGCCAGGTGTTCGGTGAATATCACTCCCCTGCCTGGGTATGATTGAAATGAACTTTAGCTGGAGAAATACCTATGCCTGAGATCAAGCGCATCCATCATATTGCAGTCGCGGTTGAAAATATCGAGGCTGCTTTGCACTTCTGGCACGATATCCTTGGAATAGAACCATCCCAGGTAACCAACATAACACAAGAATCTGCCCAGATTGCATTTCTTCCTTTAGGAGAGACGGAAATCGAGCTGGTGCAGCCAACCACACCAGGCTCAGGCTTGAGCCGTTTCCTCGAAAACCATGGTGCAGGGATGCATCACCTGTGCCTTGAGGTGGATAACCTGAATGCCTGGCTGGTTAGGCTAAAGGCTGGTGGGGTTATTTTGATCAATGAGCAGCCAAAAGTGGGCGAAGATGGCAGGCTGTATGCATTCATTCACCCCAAAAGCACCCATGGGGTGCTGCTGGAGCTGTATCAGCTGCCAAAATAGCTGATAGGGTCACATCAACCTAAGAAATCCTTCGATTTCCTTTGCAATCAGCGGGTTGAGGTTCGGAATTCTCTCCAGACCCTTCAGACTCATACTCCGGTAAACCAACCCAACATCCTGCTCCAAATCTTCTACCGCCCAGGCTGCTTTTCGATACGCCCAAATACGGCTCAGGCTTGCATTTTCCAGCTCCAAGGTATAAACCATGCCCGCCAGCTGCTCCACGATGCGCTTGTTCAAGCTACGTTTTTCTCCCGCGATGATCGGGCGCGGTATACGGTCGGAGATGCCCTCCTGCTGGCAATACTCACGGATGCGTAATCCTACCTGGCGCCAGGGTTGTGCCTGCGAGTAGCTCCCCGTTGGATATAAGCGGGTATAGAGTGGTAGCAAGCCTGGGTGATTTTGTTGAACGAACCGCATAAAGAATTCCTTCTGTTGGTCCGCCAGGGTGAGACTACTGCCCAGGATGAACTTTCCACCATGACCAGCAGTCCACTGTGCTAATGCGTGCAAATTTTGATCGTCATCGCATAATCCAGGCAGCAACGGCATCGCCACGGTTCCAGTGAGAACACCTGCCAGTCCTAGCTCCTCCATTGCACGGAAGCGTTTATCCGCTTTGGGTGCCAGGCCTTCCAGCCTGGAAACATCCTGATAATTAAGTGAGTCTCGGGTCGAAATGATGCTGAAAGCAACCACCGCCCTTGAGCGCTGGTTGATGGCTTTTAGAAGTTCCAGGTCACGCAGGACGAGGGGCGAGCGGCTGAGGATAAAGACCGGAAATCCAAGCTCTAGGCATACTTCCAGCATTTGGCGTGAGATTTTGTATTTCCGCTCTGCTGGCTGGTAATCACCCGTGAAGATCATATCCACGGGTAGTCGCATTAAGGCTTTGCGGAGCAGCTGCGGGGCATTCTCCTTGATCTTGATCAGATGCGAAAATTCATCCTCGTCAGCATCATAGATCGCCTCAGCATTTTGTGGTTTATGGGGAATATATTTACGTTCCCGGCAATAACAGAAGACGCAGCCGTGCTGGCATCCGATATACGGGTATGCGCTGTAACGTGTCCAGAACCAATGGTCGACTCGTTTGCCTTTATTAAGAATGGTCTTCGGTTGGTAGCAGATAAACCGTGTACGTTGGCTCATTTAATCTAAATCAGTTTACTTGAGAGCTGTCCGGACGCAATGCCACAATCGCCAAACGTTTAACAAATTTCTCCAGGTCTGTACGAGTATACTTGCGCGGCAATCCTTCGAGGTATAACATGACGGCCATGAAACGCGGGTGTTTCTGTATACGCTGCTCCAGGAAATCAGCAATCTGTGCAGGATCAGTTATCGGTTCACCGTGTGTGGAGAAATACTTGCTGCCGATCTGCACATCCGCTTGAGGGCAAGCCACTAGATTGCGATACCAATCGGCTTGTACTCCCCGCGCTGAAGTCACATAATATACCCCCTCCACTTCCTCATATTGCAATGGAGTTGAGCGGGGCTTACCAGACTTTCGTCCAAGTGTAGTTAGAACCAACACCCTGCCGGCAGCCTTGCTATTGGGTCCGTAATTGGAGAGCATCCTCCAGTTTAACAGCCGCATTAGCCGCCAAAAAACAAGAGGAAACCTGGGCGGATTATTCATCTCAAATATGTTCGCACGATTATGCGATCCCTCACCGCTTTGTGTATGCTTGCTGACTCAGGCAGATGATCGGCACCAAAATGTATGCCAATCATTCGAGCGTTGCGCGGTCTCTCCACGGCAAGTTCTTTCAAACCTTCAGCCACGCCCTGATCATCCTCGACAACTTGCGCACGCGCAGGAGCTAGCTTATCTTTAAAAAGAACTTTCACATCAGCCCCTCCGCGCAGGTTCCGCCACCAGGTGCGCCGCTTGTAACTGACGGTGATCAAAGCATTTTTTATTCGTAGGTAATCAACAGGCAAATGGTACGCTTTGCCACTTTTCCTCCCAGTGTAATATATTATCATCGTATTCCCATTGAACATACCCTGCAACGGGGATTTTAATAACCACTCCGTGATGGGGTTAAACCACATGTCTGCTCCTCCTGCGAAAGATAAGTCGCTAGCCGTAATTACTATAGCATGGATTTTGGGAATAATCCATAAACCAGCAACACAAGTAGATCGTCCAGGTTGCTTTCCATGTAATGGATGCTGTATCAAAATACACTGCTATACACTGCTATATGTTGCGCTCGCAATCTAAATATCTATGCCGGCTCTTGGTGGTAGAATGATGCCCATGCTTTCTCCAAGAGCTATACTATGGGATATGGATGGTGTGCTAGCAGATACCAGCCAGCTGCACTTCGAAACCTGGGAGAGTGTGCTTAATGAACAGGGTATCCCTTTTGACAAGCAAAAGTTTCACCTCATTTATGGATTAAAGAATCGCGACCTGCTACCATTCCTGGCAGGTAAACCCTATGAACCTCGATGGATGGATCAGATTGCAGATCAAAAAGAGCTGAAGTTCAGGCAAGCCCTCCCCAACCATCTATCCTTGTTGCCGGGTGTGCTTGATTGGCTGCAGCGTTTCTATTCCTGGGGTTGGAAACAGGCAGTGGCTTCTTCTGCCCCGCCTGAAAATATTGATGCTCTGGTGGATGAGCTGAACATCCGCCAATACTTTAATGCCCTCGTCACCCCAGGCGACCTGCCCGGCAAACCCAACCCGGCAGTATTCCTCCTGGCAGCCAACAGGTTGGGTGTGTCTCCGGAACAATGCATCGTCATCGAAGATTCGATCCCCGGGATTGAAGCTGCCTGTCACGGTGGGATGCACACCATCGCCGTAACAACCACAAATCCGCCCGAGGCTCTTACCCAGGCGGATATCATTGTGGATTCAATGGCTCAATTGTCGATCGAGCAGGTAGAAGCTTTATTTACCTGAGGGTGAAAATAAATTAATCTCCAAAGCAGATGCCCATATCGCGAGCTGTGAGCATGATATCCGAATCTAGCGGCACAGTCTTCATGCGCCGGGTGGCATCCTCCAGCGGGACGTATTTTACCATCGGTGGGTCCAGTGCCACCATCACGCCGCGCTGACCTTCCGCCAGTGCCCGCACTGCAGCCGCTCCAAAGCGCTGGGCAATCAAACGGTCGAATCGCGTTGGTGAGCCTCCCCGCAGCAAATGCCCCAATACCACCAGGCGGGTTTCCTTACCGGTTAGCTCTTGTAATTCCTGTGCAATTTTTTCGCCGCACCCTCCCAGGCGCTCAGCCCGGCCGGATTCCCGGCTGATGATCGAAGTGCTACCTCCCAGCGGTTTGGCACCCTCGGCAACAACAACAATGGAAAACAGGCTACCGCGTTCTTCCCGGTCACGGATTTTATCAGCAACTTTTTTCAGGTCGTAAGGGATTTCTGGGATCAGGACTACATCTGCGGAACCTGCCAGGCCACTTTCCAGGGCAATCCAACCTGCATAACGCCCCATCACCTCCATCACGATGATGCGGTTATGTGATGCAGCTGTGGTATGCAGCCGATCAAGGCATTCCACCGTGAAAGCACAGGCTGTGTCGAAACCAAAAGTAATCACCGTCTGATCCAGGTCATTATCGATGGTCTTGGGGACGCCCACCACCCACAGACCTTTCTTAGCCAGCTCATTGGCGATCGCCATTGACCCATCTCCACCCACCGAGATGAGGGCATCGATCTGGTGCAGCTTGAAGGCACGCAGCAGCTCATCCGAACGGTCGATTTCGATAATCGTATCGTCTGGACCATTTATTGGGTATCTCAGCGGGTTGCCCTTGTTGGTTGTGCCGATAATCGTGCCTCCAAGGTGAGTGATCCCCCGCACCTTGTCCCTCGTCAGGCGGATCAAACCACCTTCGATAAATTGCTCAGGCATAAGCAGCCCGTTGAAGCCATCCCGGATGCCATAAACATCCCAATCTCGGTTAATCGCAGATAGGACTGCAGCTCGAATGACTGCATTTAACCCAGGCGCATCACCACCACCGGTACTGATGGCTATTCGTTTTATTATTGATGCCGATTGTGGCATTTATGCCTCCTCAATCCAATCTGCACTATGCAGTTCCATATATCATATCCTTGAACCAGTCAATCTGGCAAGTAAAAAAGCAACTCCAGCTGCCAACCCTCCCACAAGCACGGTTAAGTTATCTGCGATGCCTTTGATGATATCACTCACCGTATCATTGGTGCGAAAAAGGCGTTCAAGATGAGCTTCTGCTGGCATGATTCCCTCCTGAAATTCGGCTTAAAGTACGCACCTATCTATGTCATTCCAGAAGTTCTGTAAAATCTTCGATTATTTTCCCGACTGCAGATAATATTATACATGCATGCAAGCAAATAAATATCTGCTCGACTGGATCGGGTATGCGAATATCCAATCTATGGTACCACTGAACAATCATGTTTGCTGACAGGCATAGAAACCTTTTACCGCTGGTGAGCGTCTATAGCGTATGCACTGAAGGTGTTGAAAAGTTATAAAAGCAAACCAAGCAGAGCTCTCTGGAGGAGTCAATGGTTTCCAAATTCATTTTGCTCATCGTATTCTTCGCATTCTCGCTAACTGGGTGTAACCTGACCTCACCGGGACCTGTATCCACTCCAGTATTTACCTTTAGTTCGACCCTGGAATTCATCCAACCCACTCCGCTTCAAACCATATCTCCCGCACAAACAATCATTGTGCTTCCAACAGCTGTGTCAGTCCAACAAATAGTATTCGACCGAGCAGCTCAGGTCGTGGCTGCCCTCAAAGCCAAGGACATGAGTAGGATTGCTGAATTCGTTCACCCTCAATTAGGCTTGCGCTTCTCTCCCTATGCGGCGGTAAAAAATACCGACCAGGTCTTTCCCGCAATTAATATTTCCAATCTGTGGACTGAAAAAAGACTTTATACCTGGGGATCCTATGATGGATCCGGAGCGCCTATTGACCTATCCTTTGCGGATTATTATTCACAGTTCGTCTATGATGTGGATTTTGCCAATGCTCCCCAAGTAGCACTTAATCACCGCCTGGGAGTGAGCACCACCCTGGATAATATCTTCGAGTTTTATCAGAGCGCGATGTACGCCGAATTTTATTTCCCGGGGTTTGATCCCCAATTTGATGGCATGGATTGGCGCAGCCTGCGCCTGGTCTTCATGCAGGATAACGGCACCTGGTACCTGGTTGGGATCATCCACGACCAGTGGACCACCTGATGCAGGATTTCGAGCAATGGCTTACAATTAAGCCATGTTTATCCATGCCATCACACGTTTACCGGGAGATAACTTCGCAGACGGTTTGACTACGGCCAACCTGGGACGCCCAGGCTATCCTCTCATCCTGCAACAGCACCATGCCTACCGCCAGGCACTGCTCAGCCTCGGATTGGATCTAATTGTGCTCCCCGCTGAGCCTGCCTACCCGGATGCCTATTTCGTCGAAGACCCAGCCATCATCACACCAAAAATTGCCGTCATCACCCGTCCTGGAGCGCTGTCGCGCCGGGGGGAAGAAACCACGCTCGAGCCCTTCTTGGAATATTATCGTCCGCTCTATCACATCCAGCCTCCTGGCACATTGGATGGTGGGGATGTGCTCATGGTTGGGGATCACTTTTTTATCGGCCTATCAGAGCGGACGAATATGGAAGGGGCGACTCAGCTCGCCACTTTCCTGGCTGATGCCGGGCATACTTGCGAGACTGTCCAGGGGCTAGCCGGGGGGCTGCACTTGAAGTCAAGCGTGAATTCCGCCGGAAATGACACGCTCTTAATCACAAAATCCCTGCTAGATCACCCGGCATTTTCAAACTATCAGAAAATCTTGATCGATGATGACGAAGCCTACGCTGCCAATACCCTGTGGGTCAATGATACACTGATCATGCCCAAAGATTCCCCCAAGACGCTTGCCAGACTGATAAAGCTGGGGATGAAAATCATCCAGCTGGACGTGAGCGAGGTACAGAAAATGGACGGGGGGCTTACCTGCATGTCCCTAAGGTTTTGAGATGCCGGTTAATTGGATCGATGTGAACAACCTTTCATTCAACACGTTGTTTTTACTCGAGCGAGTGCAGCTGAGCTGGTTCCCAGGCTGGCTGCCCGAAGATGAGCTGGCTATTGCGCTACAAGCCAATCCAGCCGTAGAATGGTACCTGCGCCACAAGTGCCCCGAAATATCCGCCTGGCTTGACCATCTTCAACCTGATCACCATCCCGCAACTCCACCCAAACAGGAGACCATCCGACAGGCAGAGATCAAGATCTTGAACACGATCAACGACCTGGTGGTGTACGCGGTTGACCCCACGCTCTACGATGCTCAGCCCTTCCTGGGATGGGATTCCAACGAGCTGCTGAGATTGACCGATTTCAGTGGGAAGATGGTTATCGATGTCGGTTCGGGCACAGGCAGGCTGGCATTTTGTGTTGCTGGGCTGGCTGCGGTTGTGTTCGCATCTGAGCCGGTGGGCAACCTGCGCCTGTATATCAAACAGAAAGCAAAGGCGCAAAATATCTCCAACATATTCCCGGTGGATGGTCTGATCACCGACCTGCCCTTCCCGGATGGCTTTGCAGATATCTGCATGGGTGGGCATGTGTTCGGTGATCATCCGGAAGCGGAATATGCCGAGATGATACGCGTGACCAAAACGGGCGGCATGATTATCCTGTGCCCGGGCAGCTCACCGAAGGAAACCAAGGCACATGAATATCTGCTATCCCAGGGATTCAGCTGGGCTACCTTCGAAGAACCCCAGGATGGGACGAAACGTAAATATTGGAGAGTGATCTAATAAAAAACCTGCCAGGAAAAGCAACCTGGCAGGCAGATAATCTGGGGGAAATGACTATTTTTCTTCCAACGGGTGAGCGCGACAGTATTTCACGTAGCGCGACGCATAGGCATCTTTCCCGAGCAGTAAATCCACTGCCCTGAGCACACGCGTGAACTTGATCGGATCGGTGATGGCGCAAGTGGCACCTGCACCGATGGTCAATGCCAGGAAGGCTGCGTTGACCGTCTCGCGCTCGGGTAAGCCAAAAGACACATTGCTGGCGCCTACATTGATGTTAACCTTAAATTCCTGCCGCACGCGCCGGATAGTCTCCAGGGTGACCGCACCAGCCTGGCTCTCAGCACCCACAGTCAGCACCAATGGATCGATGACCACGTCTTCAGGGGGAATTCCCAACCTGGCAGCGGTTTCCAGGATCCTGCCGGCGATCTTCACCCGCCCATCCGCTTCCTTGGGGATGCCCTGCTCATCCATGGTCAGGCCAATCACCGAAGCACCCCGGTCTCTCACTAAAGGCAGGATTGCGTCGAGCGATTCCTGTTTCCCATTCACCGAATTCACCATCGGTTTGCCTGGGGCGAGAGGTAGAGCAGCTGCCAGGGCTTTGGGGTTGGGAGAATCCAGGCAGAATGGCACGTCGAAGGCATCCGCCAGCATCTTGACCACCTGGGGTAACAGTGTCTCTTCATCTGCACCAGGCACACCCACATTCACATCCAGCAGGTCAGCTCCGGCATTAATTTGATTCGTCGCCAGCTCCCTGACGTAATCCAGGTTGCCTTCCATCAGGGCGGCGGCAAGTTTCTTCCGCCCGGTGGGGTTGATTTTCTCCCCGATGATGGTAAAAACTCCTTCAGTATCGATCTTAACCTGCTTCGTTTTACCGCACGCCAATGTTTGCATGATGACACTCCTTAATAGAATTAGCGGATGATACCGATATCAATCCGGGATTTCCCGTTCAGCTTTACGCAGGATGTGATCCAGTTTATCACCCACATCACCCGGCAATGGGTCTAGGATGGGCTCTTCCAGGATCCCCGCTACC
The DNA here is from genome assembly GCA_963725685.1 of uncultured Chloroflexia bacterium. Taxonomy (GTDB): domain Bacteria; phylum Chloroflexota; class Anaerolineae; order Anaerolineales; family UBA4823; genus FEB-25. The sequence goes on along the minus strand of CAVRYZ010000005.1, from coordinate 532,128 downwards.
ACATCACGGGCATTAGCATACATGGAGGGTTTCCCCAGACTGAGCCAGGTTTCATAGGCATGGCGATCCACCAGCTGAGGGGTGTAAATCTCTGAGCTCCTGGCGGCTTTGGCTGTGCTCCTGGCACCTAAAAAGTGACCGCCTGGCCCAATGCGGGCAATATCATCGAATAGATCCTTCTCATCAGAGCTATCCACTCCTTCAGCCAGGCGCTGGATGAGATGGGCAATCTCATTATCCACCACGATCTGTTCCAGGATCAAGAGCTGGTCACTTTCGATCTCACCAAACCCCACCAGGAAATCTGCCCCAACCAGCACCGAGGGCAGGGTGGTGATGAGTTTCTCGATCACGGCTTCAGGACCAGCCTGCTTGGCATCGGAGGTAAAACCAGCTCCGCTGGTAGGGAAACCGTAGTATTTACCCATCACAGCCAGGGCAGCCGTCTGGAGCGCCATCTCAGGCACACCAGCCATGTACGCCCCGCTTCTGTAATCGGTAGTGGCTGTGGAGCTTGAGAAGATGATTGGCCGGCCGGGGTGCGCCAGCTGGAAAATGACCAGCGAAGACAACATTTCGGCATTCGCCATGGCAATATTCGAGTACAGGCTGGCTGGGCCGGTAGTGCCGGTCACCGGCATGGGCATACACGTCACCGGCAAGCCAACTTCGCCCAGCTCAAGGTAAGCGTCCAACATTTGCCCATCATGGGTAAGTGGAGCCACCGGGCAATAGATCAGCGAATATGCCAGGCTTTTACGTACTGCATCTTCACCGCCCAGGATGGCAGATAAACCCTCGATGAGGTACGGCACCTGTTCCACCCGGTGCAGCTCATGCTCGCCATGTTTGGAGCAGTTGCGCGCCATGCACAGAAACTCAAACAAAGCCCGGATTTTGGCCGGCTGATCCTCGGCACAAGTGGGTGCCCAGGCCATTACCCCCATATCCATACGTTGGAAGATACGTAGGGCGTTCTCAATATCCAGGCTGGTGCCATAGCGCCTTTCACCAGTGTGAAAATCCAGGGTGAAAGCTGCTGTGCCATCCAGGCCATAACGGGTGGATGGAGAAGGTAGCGCGAAGTTATAAGCTGGGTTGCGCGCCCCTAAAACGAATGATTTTGGAGCAGTCTTTAACGCTCTTTCGATCAATTCGGGGGGGATTTTCGCAATTTTATCTTCCGGATTGATCTTGATCCCATTTTCTCGTAAAATCTTTGGCGCCCGGTTGCCATGGAAGCGAATACCCACCTGCTCCAGAATGCGCATGCTCATCTTATGAATTCGATTTTGCTCATCTTCCGTCAATACCTGGGCTTGAAAATGCATTTTTCCTCCTGGTGGATTACCCTGCAAGTAATCACCATTATATTATTCTAAAATAAAAATTCAGCTGCCTTTTTCCTGATCGGCCGCTTTTAAGATGCGAGTCAATTCAGCTTTTTGGGCTTCTTCCAGTGGTTGCGGATGATGATTTGCCAGGATCCAATCCACTTTTTCGCGCGCCATCTTTATTGGGTCGCGATACCCGCCTCCCAGGCGTGGCTGCCCGGTGAGCTGCGAGAATTGGCGCTGGCGCAGATGTGTACGGGTGTGCCGGTGAGCCAGAAAGTGCCCGCGTGGACCGACTTCCTTGATCACCTCCAGGGCAATAGCTTCCGGGCTGGTATCCAGACCGGCAGCTTCATTGCGCACGCGATGATAAACATCAGCATCCAACAGGATTGACTCTGGATACAACAGCATGCACGACTCGACCAGCCCCAGGCCGCTCCCGGTTTCTGCACCTACCAGCGCACACAGCAGCAAGGATGATTCGGCCTCGGCAGCTGATTCCCACCCCGGCACCTGGGCATCTGTGCCGAAAATTCCCGCCAGGGTGGGCACGCCCCAATGATGCGCCATCTCAGCCCCGACGGGGTAAAGCAGCGATCCCTCAAGCGTGCTGCTTTGATAATCGCCCGTGTGAGGGTGCATGATGCCCGGGAGCAAGGAGTGAAAGACCTTGGCACCAGGGTGAGCCATCTGGATCAACACCAAGGCGGAGACGATCTCGGCATCCCCGGTCACCAATGTACCGGCGATCGTGGCAGGTGCGGTCGAGCCAGTGTTGACCATCGACATGAACCCCACCGGCAGCCCGGCCTCCGCAAATAACAAGGCCGACTCCAGCCCGTCGCGGTCCTGTGCCAGGGGCGCGATGGAACATACCAACAGGGAGAGAGGAGGGCGCTGTCGCCTGACCGATTCGCTGCCTGCCACAACATCCGCCATCTCAATGGCATAGCGAGCGCTCCATGCGCCCATGATCGTCTCGGATTGGACGTGTTTGACCGTATTATTAAAGGAGGCATCCAATTCATGTAACGGAGCCGTCTTGGGGTAATCTTGGGCACTCACGATCGGCCAATAAAAGCTGAGCGCGCTCAGGTAGTCACTCACCCGGGCCATGCTGGCGATATCTTCTTTCTTCGAGCGCCGCCGCTGGCGGGTGAGGAAATCGATCGTCTCCACCCCGCACCCGTCTGTGGCACAATAGAGTGACTTCCCATCCAGGTTCAAATCAAAGCTAGGCTGGCGCGCCCCCATGGTGTAGAACCTGGGAGCGTGCGCCAAGGCATCCATGACGATTTCCCTGGGCAGCTTCACAATCTGAGTGGAAAAATCAACCACCCCTCCATGTTCAGCATAAATCTTGAGCGCATTTTCAGATGGGCAATGGATGCCCACCTGTTCCAGAATCTCCAGGGTAGCCGATTGGAGCTGGTCCAATTGCTCGTCTTCCAGTATTTTGACGTGATACGCCGGGGTAATCGGCTGCAGGGTTGGAGTTTCGCTTATCATAATTCTTATCCCTTACGGAGTTCTTTATCGGCTGCCGCCAGGATGCGCTTAAGCTCGGCTTGCTTTTCAGGCTCGAGCGGCTCAGGCTGGTGATTCTTGCGGATCCAATCCACCTTGTCAATCGCCACTTGGCGCGGGTCGCGATATTTACCATCTTCCCCAATCTGGTGGGTGATGCCGCGCACCAGCGATTCACGGATGTGGTTGCGGGTATGCCTCTGTCCCAGGTAATGCCCTCCCGGACCAACCGCATTTACAGTGTCCAGCGCCAGGCTATCATCGTTCACATCCAGGCTCATCAGCTGGTAACGGGCGCGCTGGTACAGGTCTTCGTCCATGATAATCTGCTCGGGGTAGAGCAAGGTGTAGGTCTCCGAAAGCCCCATACCCGTGACAATATCCGCTCCAGCCAGCGCAGCCAGGTATGGGTCGAGGGCCACTTCGCCTGCGCTCTGCCAGGTGCCCGGTTCATGTGCATCCGTGCCATAGCATGCCCCCAGTGAAGCCATGCCCCAATGGTGGGCCATTTCCACCGGTGCGTAGCGCGTGCGGCTGTCCAGCGCATAGCTGATATAGCCGCCGGTGCGCGGGTCAGCCCAGGCTTGCATCAGCGAGTGAAAAACCGGTGCGCCCGGTGCATGCAGCTGCATGAGCACGGCTGCGCTGATGATTTCCGCGTCTCCCATGGCGAATGCTCCGGCCAGGGTAGCCGGAGCCGTAGTACCCAGGGTGGGCATGGCCAGGAACCCAACCGGCAACCCGGCTTCAGCCAGAACCAGAGCGCCTTCGATCCCGGCCGTATCCTGCACCAGGGGGGCAATGGTGCACACCACCAGCGAGAATGGTGGTCTGCGGCGGATGTTATCCTTATTCCCGGATATTACCGTAGACATCTCGACCGCATAACGGCAGGGGATCTCGCCCATCACGGTCTCACTCTGGACGTGTTTGACCGAATTATTCCAGGCTGCTTCAATTTCATGCAGGGGTGCGGTCTCACCAAAATCTTGGGCACTGACCATCGGCCAGATGAAGCCAATCGAAGGTAAATAGTCGGAGATCTTCGCCATCTCGCCTACATCAGTCTTGCGTGAAGGCCGGCGTTGGCGGGTCTCAAAGTCGATCGTCTCCACACCGCAGCCGTCGGTGGTAAAGTAAGTCACACCTTCCTGAAGCTGCAGATCATAGTCAGGGTTGCGCGCCCCCATTAAGAAGAATCTCGGTACGCTCGCTAAGGCCTTCAGCACAAAATCGGGCTTCAGCCTGACAATTTGAGATTGCCAATCCACCTGCGCACCATGCTCTGCAAAAATGGTCAGCGCTTTTGGGGATGGGAAACGAACGCCGGTCTTTTCCAGGATTTGCAGGGTCGCATCCTGCAGGCGGTCCAGCTGTTCATCCGTCAGAAATTGTAAATGGCGTGAAGTTCGTAATGGCTCCAGAGGTGGATATTGGGTGGGCATAGTATCATTCTCCGTAAATTGGATTGCAGTCGTTGTTCCAGGTTGACATAACCAAAGAACATGATCTATTGTTCAAATTTTTGAACCTTCTACCGGCTGGATCGCGCTCGTTTTTCTAAAATTTTCAGCTCTCGCTGAACAGATTCCGATAATTGCATTGGCTGGCTGGCTGATAATACTTCCTGGATATCCTGCCGGATCTCTAAAAGCAAGTCAGGCGATCCGGCATTTTCCCATTGCTCATAGGGTCCGTGCAGCCCCAATTTGCTAAAATAGATTTCGCCTGAATGAATAAGCTTGCGTGTGGAAGCGTGTTTCAGGTAGTTTGCTCCCGAACCAAGTGTGGCAATCACATCTCCCAGCCATTTTTCTGAGCCGCTGCCGATGCCCTGGCACAGGCGTTTACAACGCCGGATCACTTCCACATCGATGAATAATTGTTCGGGACTGAATATGGTCGAGCCACCCAACAACCCGGGTGCTACTAATAAATCGGGTCGGACCAGAATGGGGAGCGCATAATTCAAGGCGCGCTCATACCCAGCCTGGATGCAAGGCACATGCTGATCAGACCCGCCCACGCTGGCTTCAACCGGCAGCCGGTACATGCGAGCAATTTCAGTGACGGCTGCTCCGAGCAAAGAATGTTCCACTTCACCGCTGCCAAACCTGCCTGTACGCATATCTGCAATCACTGGGACGGCTGCGTAGATAAACGGAATGCCTGGTGCTGCCGATTGAATGAGGCACAACATGGCGAGAGTCTCGCAATTGGTCAGCACCAGCTCAGAGACTAACGAAGCCGGACCTGAAATACCCAGGAGCGGCATGGTCATGACAGCCGCAGGGATACCCCAATCGAGTGTCTCCAGGTAGGCATCGGTGTAATCTGCTTCAATCATCAAGGGAGATGCCGGGCACAAGACAAATGATACCGGCTTGTTCTTCCTAATCTCCTCTTTACTGCCAAACACCACCCCCAATACTTCCAGCATCCACTTGCTCTCTGCCGGGGTCATGGTTGCATCCTGCACGTGTTTGGAGAAATTTTTGAAAATTGCGGACCAATAGGCAACCGTATCACCGGGTGAGTGCCCCCAACAACCTTCAATGGCGCTCCAGTACACATCGATGTCATCCAGGCAATCGCCCAAGCGCGTCGCCAGGTACCAATCATCGATAGTCGATGGTCGACGCACTCCTGCTACAGCATCATAGGTATAGATTGCTCCCCCATCCATAACCACCCCACATTGACCCCGGTTCATAGGGAGCTCTTGACCTAGTCGGCGGGCACCCAGGCTAAATTCTTTGGGCGCCAGTTTCAGACAGTCTTCTACCAATGCGCGCGGAAAGCGGACGATATGGGTACCTTCATCGACAGCTGCACCGGCCTGGTGAAGAAATCCTCGCCCCCTGGCAGTATCGACGCGCACACCAGTTTCGGAAAGTATCTTGAGGGTTTCCTGATGGATCCGGCTGCATTCTTCGTCGGATAACACCTTCAGTAATGTTTCCATTACACTTCTCCGATTTTTTGCAGCACCTTATGCGGATCGAAGGCATCGCGGAGACCATCGCCAATATAGTTGATTGAGATGACAGCCAGGAAAATCATGGCACCCGGGAAGATTGCCAGCCAGGGGTATTTCACCAGGTATTCCTGGGCGTTGCTGAGCAGGTTGCCCCAGGAGGGTGTGGGGGGCTGGATGCCAAACCCCAGGTAGCTCAATCCCGATTCTTCCAATATGGCGTAAGCTACCTCGAGGGTGCTTTCGACGATCACCGGACCAATGGCATTGGGAAAGATGTGCACAGCGATGATGCGCAGGTTCGAAGCTCCCAAAGCGCGTGTGGCAGTGATATAGTCCATCTCGCGGATCGCCAGGTAAGAAGCACGCACCAGGCGGGCGGTGAACATCCAGGCAAGCAACCCAATCACGGATGCGATCGTTAGCACAGGGTTGCTCTTCAAAAAAGGTGCTTCCACCTCACGCAGGATGGCACTCAATAAGATTAATACCAGTAAGGAGGGTAAAGAAAGGGCAGCATCCGTGATACGCATCAGGATGTTATCCACGTTGCCACCAAAGTAACCCGCAATCGCCCCAACTGGCACACCGATCAGTAAGGTAATAACCATCACTGAGAATCCAACCAAAAGAGATATCCTGCCACCATAAAGTACCCGCGTTAATAAATCGCGGCCTAATGCATCCGTCCCCATTGGATGAGCCAATGAGGGCGCCTGGTTTTTAACTGTGATATCTGACTTGATTGGATCGTAAGGGGATAGACCTGCAAATGCGACTGCCAGGATAATGCAACTCAATACAATACTACCGATAATTGCGCCTGGATGCCGGCGAAAGCGCTTCCAGATTAAATAACTCATGCTTTCTTCGCGCAGGGATGGTTGATTGGGATTAATCATAATGGATGCGGGGATCGAGTTTTGCATACACAATATCAGCCAGCAGGTTAGAAGCAATCACCACCAAGGTACCGATGGTCAGGACAGCCATTAACACCGGGTAATCGCGATCGATGGCAGCCTGGTAATACAAACGACCCATCCCAGGCCAGGAGAAGATGATCTCTACAAACAACGATCCAGCAAAGATATAGGGTAGATCCAGGGCAAAAACAGTCACCAGCGGCAGGAGGGCATTACGCAGCGCATGCTTAAAGTAAACCTTGTTCATGGTAAGCCCCTTTGCACGCGCAGTTCGAACGTAATCCTGGTGGATGACGTCCAGCATGCTTGAGCGTAAAAAGCGTGAATACCAGGTCACCCAGCCCACCACCCCCATCATCACCGGCAGTATCAAATGTTTCGCCCAATCAACGATTGAGAATTGTGTTCCCAAGGTATACATGCCACCCACGGGTAGCAGCGAATCCCCGGTCAATGGATTCCTCAACCAGACGTAAAAAACCAATAGTAAGATTAATCCCAACCAGAACTCTGGGATGGCTTGTCCCATAAATGACATAGTGGTAACCACAATGTCAAATAACGAGTATTGTTTAACCGCTGAGATGACGCCTACAGGGATGGCAATAATTGCGACGATCAATAGTGTCACTGACATCAAATAGGCGGTGTTCTTAAAAGCTCCACCGATCGAATTGATGACGGGCGTACGGGTGCGGTAAGACATTCCAAAATCACCGCGCAGGATACCCTTTCCCTGCCCATAACTTTCCTTGATCCCATCCCCATCCATATCGATCTTCGTCCAGTCATTGCCCACCAGCCAGAAAATATAGCGCTTATAAAGCGGCTGATCTAGACCGAATTGCCGCTTCAACGCGGCGATCTGTTCCGGCCGCAAGCGACGCGATTGCCCTCTCCCAGCCAGTGGGCCACCAGGTGCCAGATTGACCAATGCAAACAGAACAATGCTAACGATTATCATCAACGGAATTGCTTGCAGGATCCTCCTGACAACATAGTGGCCCACTTTTTGTCCTCCTAAACAATGTTCACGTTACTCTTATGGTGTCTGAAGTGTCCAATTCTCTACATTCCAGGTTACGATTTCATTGGCGTTTGACTGAACGCCCTGCAGCCGGGTGGAATGGGCATTGGCATCGACGGTGGTGAACAGGATTAATTCAGGTAAGTCTTCCGCCAGGATTGACGCTAGCTGGCAGAAGGCTTCTTGTCGTGCGGCTTCATCCAAGGTATATGTTGCATCAATCAGCTCATCCACGGTTGGGTTGGAGTAGCGGCCGTAGTTTTGACCAACATCAGGCACCCCGGCTTCAGAATAATAGTAAACCCACAGGAAATCAGTGGGATCACTGCCAGAATACCCATCATCCCAAATATCCATATCAAAGTTGCCCGATTGTTCAATACCCCCATTCGCAGCCGTATCCCAGAGGACAGCTCCTTCTACCCTGGAAATGTTCAACTTCATGCCGAGCTCTCCAAGCTTTTCAGCCAGATATTCCTGGGTATTATCCAGCGTTTGACCGTACTCTGAATAGGTGATGAATTCCATCTCCATCTTATAGCCTTCTTCAGCGCCAGTCGTACAGCCATGGCACTCGCGCACCCCATCGCCATCCTGATCGATCCAACCTGCTTCCTCCAACAATGCTTTAGCACCCTCAGGATCGAATACTGGCTTTGGTACATTGCATTTATCATAAGGAGGCCGGAAAAACTCTGTCCAGACGGGTTTGGCGAAACCATACCAAAATTCATCCGAGATCGTCTGGGTATCTATGGACATCTGAACAGCTTTGCGTACCCTCACATCCGAGAGGATTGGATGAGGTGTAGCTACGGGGTCGGTTGTCCCTTTGGCGGCAAAATTGAAGAAAATCCTCATTACCCAACGATCGACTGTGCTTAAGCTGACTTCGACATTTGACGCATCTTTCAGCTCAGCAATCACATTTTCCGGAGTCCACATATCCAGGTCGGCATCACCTTGTTCTAGCATGAGCTTGCGTGTAGCTTCGTCTGGGACAATTTTTACGACGATTTCATCGATAGCAGGTTTGCCCGCTTCGTAATAGTCAGGGTTGCGTACAAAGGTCAGGTGGTCATTTTGGACCCATTCCTTGAGAATGTATGGACCATCACTCAGCGGCTGCTTGCCACAATCCCAATTGGTGAACCCCTGGTTCTCATTGATAACGCAATAATGTGCCGGCCAGACTGACATCAGATATCCACCGAATTGAGTTTGATAGCCTGGATAGATGGTGTTGTAATGCACCACAACCGTGTAGTCATCGATTTTTTCAACGCCATCCACGTAATCAATTCCAGGAACCCAGTAACCAAAATTCGGATCAACCAACGCATCATAGGTGAATACTACATCATTGGCAGTTACTGGCACCCCATCTGCCCACTTGATATCCTGGCGCAGCGTCCAAGTCACATCCATGATGCCATTTTCTTCATCGATGACCACTCCGCCATTGTCTACACTTGGCAGCTCTGCTGCTATTTGTGGATAAGCATTTCCTTGTTCATCCACATCGGCCAGAGCTAACATGACCAGTTCCATGACCAGCGAATCAAAACCAGTCTGACCCACGGCTGGGTTGAATGACGGTGGATCCTCTGCAATGACGGCTACAATCTGGGATTTTTCAGGCACCGCAGTGGGTTGGACCTGCTCACTGGGTTGAACCTCCTCAGTGGATTGAGGCACCTCGGTTGCTTTCGCACAACCCGACGATATGATCGCGATCAATACGGTAACTACTAAGATCGTAAACCAGCGTGATTTCTTATCCATTGCATTCTTCTCCTTCAAATTCCTATTTATTGGCTAAATAAACTAAATCGTAATTTTATTTTGCTTGAATTGACTCTCCTCTTCTCGAATCTGGTATGGGAATTGATATGCGATCATCTTTTGCATGAACGGATATGGATCAAAAGCTTCAGGTCCTTGAACGCCCTTTCCATTCCAGGTGCCTTCCGCCAGTAATTCCATGGTAATCACCGGACCCGTAGCCGTCTGCAAGGAGACTGCCTGGCAGCCATAATTTTGCATGCTTTCCTGGTTATCCGTCACCTGGTAGATGTACACCTCCCGGTGCTTTCCATCCTTCACCCCCGTGACCCATGTCCCCACACAGGTTTTACCGTTCATCTTTTCGCCCAACGAGGCTGGGTCTGGCAGGCAGGCTGCCACAACTTCGATCGGAGAAACCATCAATCCTTTGACATTCACCGGTCCTTTTTGATGCAAACCCAACATTTTGATCACTTTGATCACGTTGATGAATTTCTCACCCAGGCCATATTTAAATGTCACGCGCTTACATGGGATGTAGCGGGGAATGAGGGTTACTTCTTCATGCTCAATATCCACTACTTCCAAAGGTCCAATTCCTTCAGGAAAATCAAACAATTCGATTTTTTCAAAAGGTTGGATGGTGTACCAACCTCGCCCTTTCTCCCATATCAGTGGAGGGTCAGTGCATTCTTCGATGGTATCCAAAATCGAAAATGCAGGGGCAAACTCGTAACCACTCACTTCCAGGTTAGCGCCATCGCGGATGCCAATCTCGTCAATCTCGTCGAACAGCTCCAGAGAGGCATATTTGGCAAAGATATCGCTGACCCCCGGGTCCATGCCATTTCCCAGGATGGCCAGCAAACCTTTTTCCTCCCATTTGGCGGCCTGACTCCATTGATGACTGCCCATGTTTGCCCCGTAGTCCGACATGGCCATATCCAGGTAATTGCATCCAGCTTCGTAGGCAGCATCAAAGATCGTATCATTGTAGAAATTGCTGACTGCATTCATGATCAAGTCGGTGCCATGATTACACGCTACCTGAATGATCTGACCTACATCTCGTGCGTCAAGCTGCTCAACAGGGAATGATTTTTCTATATCCAACCGTGCTTGAACAGATTTGGCACGCTCCAAATTGTAATCTGCTAAGACCATGTGTTCCAGCCAGGGGCGATTCTGCGCCAGCTTGGCAATCGCTTCACCCACTCCCCCCACCCCGATTAGCAAAACCCTCATCACTCTACTCCTTCATCGAAATTCGAGGTTGATTAATCACTACCAGAATGGATACGCAACATTCTTCGCATGATTAAGATCTTGTGGAGTCAAGTTGTTTAATCAATATCCTCTTTATGTACTTTTGGAGCTAAGACCAGGACACTTTAAAATGCGTCTACATTACGGGTTGTTTTTTTAGGTGAACCCTGCTGCTCATCCCGGGTTAATGTTCATAATATCACGAAATAAAAACTGCGTCAATTTAAGGTACACCCTGCCGAAGGATAATATAAAAGATCCAGTTCCCATGGTTTTCGAATGATCTTCATTAAATATTTGCAACCCGTCAGACCGTGAAAGTTGGTTCCATTGGGACAAGCAATAAAATCTATTATATAAATACCAATATACAGCGTATCGTTTAGTATTTACAAAACGTTAGGAACGTTGTATACTATTGCGCTAATTGCCTTAGAACAACCCTATGAAACCTGCATCCATCGATCTGCTTGCTTGCCCCATCTGCCATGGAAAATTATCCCTCCAAGACACCCAAACTAATGGAGCTATTAATTCGGGTAGCTTGCTCTGCCCTTCCTGCCAGGTGACTTACCCAATCCAAAATGGGATGCCTCGCTTTGTCAAGGAAGATGAGCTGATAGGTCTCAATAAAACCTTCGCCCATTTATATGACTGGTTCTCGCTGATCTACGTGGCTTTTTCAAAAGTCGGTTTTTTACTCCTTGGTACCACTGACTCACGTGCTCGGCGGGAAGTGCTTTCACGTCTTGAGCCAAATGGCGGAAAGGTTTTGGAGGTCTCGATCGGTCCCGGGAATAACCTGCCATACCTGCTCAACACACCTGAGGTGGGTGAAGTGTATGGGCTGGATATCTCTATTGGTCAGCTGAAGCGATGCAACTCACTGGTTCAGCGTAAGCTTTGGCCAGTGGATTTATTCCTTGGAAACGCCGAGGATCTACCGTTTATGGATGAAAGCTTCAATTCTGTTTTCCACATTGGTGGGATCAACTTCTTCAGTAATCCACAGAAAGCAATCGCTGAGATGATCCGCGTCGCCAAGCCCGGTACCCGCATCATCATCTGCGACGAAAACGAAACCGGGGCGCGCTGGTATGAAAAGTTCCTGCCTGGTTTCAAGGCTGCCTTTAAAGGTCAGCGGACATCAATCGTTGCACCCATCGAGTTGGTCCCAAAAACCATGCTCGATATTAAGCTAGGAAATATCTGGAATAGATTTATGTACTGTCTCGAGTTTCGAAAACCTTATTCAACGAATTAAGGCATAAGTATCTTATGGAAAATCACTTACCTATTGAAGATATTCACTTCATCGAAGACATCGGGCTCTATTTTGAGCAAATGGGATTGCCGCGCATGGCAGGGCGTATCCTGGGTGCGCTGCTTATCTCTGACCCTCCCGCACAGTCCATCACCGACCTGGGAGAAAGGCTGCATGCCAGTAAAAGCTCAATCAGCATTATGGCGCGCCTGCTGATGGAACGCGGGCTGATCGAGCGGGTGGCATCACCCATCCCGCGCCGGGATTATTACCGTTTTAAACCCGGCGGCTGGATTATTTACATGCGCCAGTGGCTGGGATTGATGGCGGGGCTGCATCAAATCACCGAGCGCGGTATGCTCCTGATGGCGGATAAACCTGAACCACTTAAGGAGCGTCTAAAAGAAGCCCACGATCTGTTTTCGAATGTGGAGCAGGAATTTCCTTCAATTTTAAAGAAGATCACCAAGAAATAAATACCCAAACAACAATATTAGTTTATTGCATTGGAAAATAATAAATTAAACAACAATTTAGTTTTGGCCTTTTTTAGGTCAAAGTCCACTACCGACAGAAAAATCACGGAGGTTATCGATTAATTAGATGATAAAGTCCACTCAATACTGGTATCTCTACCAGATTCATCACAACAGGCCGATCAATCATGAAATCTGAAATAACTACACCCCATGCGATGCACCATACAGAACACGAGCTACATAACCGTTTGGACCCGCACCAACGCAGCGTTTCCGGATTGTCCGATATTATTCTCGGTGGACAAGATGGACTTGTAAATGTGCTTGGGGTGATCCTTGGTGTAGCAGCGGCTACCCACGATCCCAGTATAGTGCTTGTCGCTGGTCTTGCGGCTACCTTTGCTGAGTCCGTTTCGATGGGAGCGGTCGCTTTCACCTCCACTCTCGCGGATGCTGATTATTATGATAGCGAACTGGAACGTGAAATACGACATATTGAGCAGGCACCGAAGTTAGAGCGTGAAGAAGTGAGAAAAATCTATGCCGAAAAGGGATTCCAGGGTGACATGCTGGAGCACATTGTGGATACCATAACCGCCAATCCAGATGTCTGGGTAGCGGTGATGATGTCAGAAGAGCATAAACTCACACCTATTGATCGCAAGAAAGCATGGAAAGTAGCCCTGGTAGTTGGCTTTTCAGCTATATTGGGTTCCATAATCCCCATTATTCCGTTTATTTTCCTGCCAGTAACAACGAGCATGTGGGTTTCCGTGATCATCACTGCCCTGGTACTATTTGTAGTCGGTTGGTATAAAGCTCGAATGACGGTAGGCCATCCGGGGAAAAGTGGTTTTGAAATGGCAATAATTGGTACATTGAGTGCTCTGGTCGGATATGCGGTTGGAGTCCTGCTCAAAGTACCAACCACACCCTGATTCCAGAATTACGAAGGCATGAATTGTGCTCAATATATATGAATACATAGGAATGTCTATCTCCCTGGTATGCTTGGAGGCAACCCACAATCCTCCGACAAATATCACATGGGTATTTCCATCAATTCAACCAAAAAATACCTAGAATTGTTCAGACATAAAGGAAATAGAATGACCATCTCAAATCAATTTTCAGACAAACAATCCTCTTCTATCAACAGTACTGCTGATACCGGATTAAGCAAGGCTCAGGTGCTTGAGCTGCGAAAGCAGCATGGAGAAAATCGCCTGCCGGCTGAAAGGGGGACCACAGTTTGGACGATCCTTTTGAACCAGATCAAAAGTCCACTCGTGTATATCATTTTGGTTGCTGCAGCTGTTTCCTTTATTGTCAGGGAGTATAACGATTTCGCCATCATCATGGCAGTCGTCGTGATCGATGTCATCCTGGGGTTCATCCAGGAATATCAAGCCCAGCAAACTTATTCGGCGCTTAAAGGTTTACTAAAACCTACCACCACCGTGATCCGGGATGGAGAACGGCAGGAGGTTGAAGTCTGGGAGCTAGTACCCGGTGATGTAGTCCTGTTGAATTCAGGTGAGCACGTCCCTGCCGATGGGCAGATCACCGAATCGACCAAGCTGGCTGTTGATGAAGCCATCCTGACGGGCGAGAGTGAGCCGGTAAATAAAAACGAGATCGATGGTCACAACCAGGTCTTTATGGGTACCACCACCCTCACCGGGCGGGGGACTATGGTGGTAACCAAAATTGGTCCAGGTACCGAGCTTGGCGCGATTGCCACCAGCCTGCAGGAACATGTCGAAGAAGACACCCCCCTCCAGATACGACTGAAAACTTTCAGTAAATCACTCACCTATATAGTCATCGGCTTTACCGCGGCAATCCTCATCACCGGAATGCTACTGGGGAATAAATTCTTGGATATGCTGCGGGTTTCAATCGTCCTGGCGATCGCTGCTGTGCCGGAAGGCCTTTTGATCGCAGTCACAGTCATCCTGGTGTTGGGGATGCGCAAAATCTTAAAGCGCCAGGGTCTGGTCAAGAAATTGCTCGCCGTCGAGACGCTTGGCTCGGTGACGGTGATCTGCACCGATAAAACTGGCACCCTGACTGAGGGACGGATGCGGGTGGCTCGGGAGGAATTGACTGATGAAGAACGCGCCCTCCAAACGATGGCTTTATGCAATAATCTCGAAGGACCGGTTGATATTGCGCTGTGGGAATATGCCAAAACCAAGCTGAGCACTTCTCCGCAAGACCTGGTGGATAGCTCTGAACGTATTGCTGAAGAGCTGTTCACCAGCGAGACCAAGTATATGATCACCGAAGTAACGGGTGTAATGTTCAAGGGCGATCACCTATACTTCCTCAAAGGGGCACCAGAGATCATTCTAGCCATGTGCAAAGTGGGTGAGGAAGAACAAAAGCATATCCTGGCAAATGTGGATGATTGGGCTGGGGATGGCTTACGCTTGCTTGGACTGGCTTACCGGTCGATGGGAGAATTGGATGATTATTCAGGATACACCTGGGTCGGTCTGGTAGGTATGCAGGACCCCATTCGCAATGGCGTGCAAGAGGCGGTAGAAATTGCCCAAAAAGCCGGCATCCAGGTAAAAATGATCACCGGTGATTATCGCCGCACTGCCGAAAATATCGCCCGTAGTATTGGCTTGATGAAACACGAAGATCGCAGCCTGGAAGGTGCAGAGCTGGCAGCCATGACTGACCAGCAGCTCCAGGAAGAAGTAAGGCAGGTGGCGGTCTTCTCACGCATCAGACCGCAAGACAAATTACGCATTGTGCGCGCATTACAAACCAACGGCGAAATAACTGCCATGATCGGGGATGGAGTGAATGACGCCCCTGCCCTGCAGCGAGCCAATATCGGGGTCGTGGTCGGGACTGCATCGGATGTCGCCAAGGAAACGGCTGACCTGATCCTGTTGGATAGCAACTTCCGCACGGTTGTCGCTGCCATTGAAGAAGGTCGCGTGATCTTTGAAAATATCCGCAAGGTAGTAGCCTACACGCTTTCAAACTCTTTTGCCGAGGTATTAACCATCTTCATTGCCATGATGTTCCGCTGGCCGGCACCGTTGGCGGTAGCTCAGATCCTGTGGATCCACCTGATCTGCGATGGACCTTCCGACATTGTGCTGGGCTTCGAACCGAAGGAGAAAGGCATCATGGATGAAAAGCCCAAGTCAACCAAAGAACCGGTGCTGGCACCGCTCGGTCTAACTTTGATCGGTGTGATCAGCATCTGCAGTGCAATTGCCGCACTGGTACTGTTTGGTCATTTCGGTATGACCCATGAAAATGAGAAACTGGGGCGCAGCCTGGTATTCGCCAGTTTCGCGGTCAACTCCATGATCTATATCTTTGCCTACCGCTCCATGCGCCTTCCGCTCTTCCGTGCCAGCCCGCTCAAGAATAATAAACCGCTTGTTCTGGCAGTGATCGCCGGGTTATTGATGGTGGTAATTGCCTTTGCCATCCCATCACTGCGCACTCTTTTGGGAATCGTCCCCCTCTCCCTGCAACAATGGAGCTGGATAGCAGCGATTGCATTCGGTTTGCTAATGGCGGTGGAAATCGGTAAATGGGCTAGAAATATCTTCATAAAGCGAATAAAGGCCCGAAAATAATCTGCAAGCTTGGTTAATTTCCATGCTGGAGCCATCATGGTCATGCAAGGAGTCCGTATATTATTAATTTCCTGCGCTTACCTTTTGGTAAGCGCTTTGGGTTACCTGGGTTTCGTCACCCTTAAATCCAACTTCATTGGATGGTTTCTCTTATTAACTGCTATATCATACGGATTAAGTGGACCCTACTTGCTTGTGACTAATTTGAAAAAGGGAGCAGTCGTACATCAAGAAAGACAGGATCGCTCCTTTTGGTTGGTCCTTCCTGGATTTCTGGTGATTTTTTATGCCTCTCCAATCGAATATCTGTACTTACCTGGTATTTTACCCGGCACGAACACCACCTGGACGCAGATAGCAGGTCTTTCATTGGTCCTGGCGAGCATGTCCTTATTCGTCTGGGCGCGGTCAACATTAAAAGGTATGTATTCCGGACGGATTTGGGTGAAGGCAGGACATAAACTGATTCAGCATGGACCGTACAACATTATTCGACACCCTGCATATGCATCGTTTATCTTCATGTGCCTGGGGATTTCTATTGGGTATTCCAGCCTGATCGGTCTATTAGCCATCCCGTTATTATTGATCCCCGGGTTGATTTACAGAATAAACGTGGAAGAACAAATATTAATCGCACAGTACGGTGACGAGTACATCCAATATACACATAGAACCCAACGATTGTTACCCCGAATCTGGTGAATCGCATGCATAAATGGCATTTATAATATGCAGAGTTCTAACCACAATCCTTTTTGTTGAGGTGGATTATGACCGACCAAAAATTTCTATATCTCTCCCAGGCGGATGTAGCCAAAGTCAATCTTGAGATGGCGACCGTGATCAACCTGCTCGATACTGCTTTCCGCGAAAAAGGTGCCGGGAAAGTGGAGATGCCTCCCAAACCGGGCATCCACACCATGCCGGATGCATTTATCCATGCCATGCCGGCATTTATTCCCGCCCTGTATTCTGCAGGTATTAAGTGGGTCAGCGGTTACCCTGAAAACCAAAAGCGTGATTTACCATACATAACCGGTCTGCTCATCTTGAACGATGTTCAAACGGGCATCCCTTACTCCGTGATGGATTGCAGCTGGATCACCGCCTACCGCACTGGTGCTGCCAGCGCCCTGGCTGCCAGGTATCTCGCCCGCCCGGAAAGCAAGACTGTCGGTATCCTGGCGTGTGGGGTTCAAGGACGCACCAACCTGGAAGCGCTAAAAGTTATCTTTCCTGTTGAGCGCGTATATGCCTATGATATTAACCCCGCAAGACAGCAACAGTATGTGGAGGAGATGTCTGCTAAATTGAAAGTCGAGGTGATCGGTGTGAAAGAGCCTCAACAGGCCGTGGTTGAAAGTGACCTGGTGGTCACCTCAGGACCAATCCTTAAACACCCCACTCCCACCATCCAAAAGGATTGGCTGCAGCCAGGCTCTTTTGGCAGCGCAGTTGACTTTGATAGTTACTGGACCACCGATGCCTTATTCCAGATAGACCGCATCAGCACGGATGACCATGCCCAGTTCCAATACTATAAATCGGTGGGATACTTCCAGACAACGCCCAATCCCTACGCCGACTTGGGTGAAATAGTCATCGGCCGAAAACCTGGTCGCCAAAGCCCGCAGGAGCGCACCCTGGCAATGAACCTTGGGCTGGCAATGGATGATATGGCAGTTGCCCCTGAAATTTATCGGCGTGCCAAACAGATGGGAATTGGCACATGGCTGACATTGTAGCCGATAGACAGGCTGCAAATTTCGAAGATTAATCATCCAGCTCTACCGAGTAAGGAAGCTACCCAGATAACACAAGCTGCAGAGGGACTGATGAAAATGATCCCTCTGCAGCTTAGTGAGTGAGTTGGGTTACAGGTTGTCTATCAGTGGATCGAATATCCACCCGAACTAGCTTAAGTTAAGGGGTTGCCACAATAAGGGCAGGTTTTCCAATCGTCTTGAGCAGGCTTACCACAATTGGAACATGTCCAGGTGGGTGCAGCCATCGGGGCTGGGGTATCCATCTGAGTCGGAGGGGTCATCTGAGCTGGTCGATTCCGGCGCATAATCGCATTTACCAACGCTACAATACCCACGATGACCAGCACAAACATACCCAAACCGAATATCCCACCAAAAATCATGCGGAACGGGCTAAAATTATCACGTAACGGGCTAAAGGAATATCGGAACGGCTCCATCATCCGAATACCTGGTCTCACCATGGCATAATGAAATCCACCGAAGGCTGCATACACGATGCATGCAATCACCGCTAGAACCACCAAACCAAGCAAGACGTATAGAATCCATTTTAAAACTTTATTCATTTTCTATTCTCCATTTATTCATTATTGGCTTAAGCATACCACTCGCTTGTGAAGAATTTATGAAGATCGTCTCGATAATAGCTTAAGTTTAGTTTAAATTCTTTTTACGGGGTCATACACAATTACTCAAACCTCATATCCATTTGATTGGGCTATAATTCAACAATTAGTGCATCCTGCCTGCAAGCAATCACCAGAGGAGAATCCCATGTACGATGCGTTTAGCTCAGATTATGACCGTTTTGTGGATTGGCAGGGCAGATTAGCAATTGAGCTTCCGTTTATCCATCAAAAGTTACAGGAGAGTATAGCCCGGATCATTTTGGATGCTGCCACAGGAACCGGGATGCATGCCATTGCCCTGGCACAGCTCGGTTATCAAGCCTCCGGAGCTGATATCAGCCGCGGGATGGTTGAACGAGCGCGCATCAATGCCAGCAAAGTAGGGGTTCAAGCCCGCTTTGAAATCGCAGGGTTTGGTACCCTGGCTCAGACATTCGGGGCCGGTCACTCCGATGCAGTGCTGTGCCTTGGAAATTCACTTCCACATTTGTTATCTCGTACAGAGCTTGACCAGGCACTGGTAGATTTTGCAAAGTGCCTCAAACCGGGTGGTTTACTTTTGATCCAAAATCGTAACTTCGACGCCGTGATCGCAAACCATGAGCGGTGGATGGATCCCCAGTCTCATACCGAGGGGAAGGTCGAGTGGGTCTTCCAACGTTTTTACGATTTTGAACCGGATGGCCTGTTAACCTTTAATATGGTCACACTTAAGCGAGGCCTGCAAGGGAAATGGACGCAAGACGTGGTCACTTCTCGCTTGCGCCCGATTATGAAGGTTGAACTAATATTAAGTTTAACTGAGGCCGGCTTTAAAAGCCTGAAACTTTTTGGAAATATGACTGGCGCACATTTTAACCCGGAGAAGAGCCCCAATTTGGTCGTCCTTGCTAGAAAACACGCCTGAGATGGGAATGAACTCTGCCTCTCATGTGACGGGATGACGTTGAGCATAATAAATATGTAAAGGCGCGACTAGTCCGGTCAGAAGCAGACCGGACAGGTCGCGCCCCTACTAAAATAAATAGGTGTATTTCCTTCTGAGCATTATATTCCAAGAGGCGAAAACCAAATTATTTAATGTGGGCGGGTCGCGCGCAACCAAGAATTGGTTGCGCATTCATCGTCCTACGGATGATGATCAATAATCGGCTATAATCTCCAACGGAGGAAGCCATGCCAAAACAGGAGTTCCAGATCGCCATCGTGGAGGATGATCCATTTGCCCGCAACTGGATGGCATTATTAGCGGCGCGTGACTGGCGCACCCGCCTGGCAGGTGAGTATGATGAACCGCTCAAGATCATCCCCCTGCTTAATAAAAAAGCCTCATATATCGACCTGATCCTTATGGATACGGACATACCCGGTGAAGAAAGCTGGATCCCCCAGATCCTGGGGGCTATCTCCACAATTCAACATCCCCCTGCAATCCTTTGCACGGGCATCAAAGCTGATCCGGGTGTCCTGGGGCGTCTATCCCATCCCTGTTTTGCGGGGTATATCCTGAAAAATGAGATCAATTATTCTCTTGCCTGGGCAATTGATATTGCCTTGTCTGGGAAATGGGTGATGACTGAAGGGGTGCGTTCACTGGCATCAGCCATACGCTTCCCCTTGCCGCACCCATGCGTGGTCCTGGACGGCAGAAAGACGCTGCAGAGCACATTATCTAAACACCAGGCGGATGTATCGCGCTTGGCGTTCCTGTTCAGCATGGAACGGCGTGAGCTGGCTGATGAATTAGGAATTGTCGAAGATTGGGGGTATGGACTGGTCAGCCAGATTTATGAGCAGCTGGGGGTGAAGGATATCCTCAATGATGAAGAATCCCTGCAATCCTATTTTGGAGACCAGCCGCTTATCATTTCGCATGTTGAAAAGATTCGGGCGTCAGGTAAGAACTCAATCAAAGCCCACGACCTGGAAACCCTAGCATTCCATATCATCACCATGCCTGAGATGGTAGCGCTACCCTAAGCTACGCGTTCGAATTCAGCCTCGTCGATATACTTCCCGCCGGTGATGGTCTTCTCAACCAGCTTGTGTTTCTTGTCGAATTTCAGGTTTAACTCGATCGGTTGGTAGCACAGCTTTTCCCCTACCAGCACCTTGCGGCAATAATAAGAAGCCGGGTCATCACTTTTCCCATCATAATCCGGGGTAAGCTCATTCCATACGTCCACCCGCGCCCGTAGTTTCTCACCACACTTATTGCATTGCACGTATAGATATAACGCCCGACCTGTGTGAGATGCAGGAGAAGAGGTGAATATTTTATTAATCTTTTTGAATATGTCCATGAACGTATTTTAGCATAATCCAACCAGGGTTATTGGCATTGGGATTATTTTCCGACTTTGATCAGAATAAGAAGCTGGGATATGATAACCAAGGTGTCTAGCCGGATGATCTAATCAATTCAAGCCGTGCGATTGGAACTGTAGAAAAAAAAACAATATGGTATAATTAGACCATAATTATCATATATTCAGGTTGTTACGACACCTGGTATATGCATACGATGTAATGTAGCCATAATCAACATTTTTTAGCAGCAAGTCGGGGGATAATCAGGAGAATTCAAAATGACGATTACACAGCAGATATCAACACAGAATGGATCGATTGTAGAAAACGATGAGTTTGAGCCTGAAATTCGCGATTGGTCGCGCTATGTTTCATTCCGCCCGCATTTATATTTCAGGCCTCAAGACGTAGACGAACTAAAAAGCTTTATGGCGGGCGTGAGATTGGGAATCTTCAAGCAAAAAAGCATTCGCGTGCTCGGCGGATTGCACTCCTGTTCTGACATCTGCCTATCCGATGCAGTCATCGATGTCAGTGATTTACCAAGAACGATTGAATTCGATGCCAGCAATACCCTGGTCACGGTTACCGCCAACTGGCATTTCCACGACTTTTTACTTGCTTTAAGCCAACGCGGTAAATCGATCAGTGCCACGGGTGGTACCGACCATCAAACGCTGGCTGGTATTATCTCGACCGATACCGCTCCCGCATCATCTAAAAACGCAATTTATGACCTGCTGGAATGGGTTGAATACCTAACTTATGATGAAGATCGAAAGGAGATCATTGAAAAGCGGTTGTCAAAAAATGATCCCGCATTCCATGCCGCGATTGCTTCGCTGGGAGTGATTGGCATCTTGACGAAGGTTCAGTTCAGGTTGATCGACGAGCTTTATTTCGAAACCATCCAAAAAATGGTAAAGCTGGATAAAATATTATCGGACGTCGACAAGACTTCACAGATATATGATTTCTGGCGCATCGATTGGATTCCTGATACCGATCAGGGCCTGCTGTGGGCGGCTAAGCGCATCCCGGAAGCAGATCCGGATGGTGATTATCCCACAGACCAATCCGAAAACATCCTGGTTGGGATTTTCCAATTTTTGGACCGCATCGAATCGGCTGGTCCCCTGCTGGATAATTCAATGAGATTGGTTTATTCCGCTCTGACATTAACATACGGTGAGACAAAAGTCTCTGGCCCATTGCGCAACATGCTGCCAGTGGACCGCCGTGCCCCGCTGCACGTGGCAATGGCAGAATGGGCTTTCAACCCAGCCGACCTTGACAGGCTACTCCGAAGTTGCCGGAACTATTACCAACAGTATGGTTGGCCAAACCTACCCATCGAAATTGAACTTACCAAAACAGATCATGCTTACATGTCTCCTTGGAATTGGAAGGGCTTGGAGTATATTGTGAAATTTAACTTCATGTACCTTGTTGATGTCAGCAAAACCGAGTCTGAGAAAGAACAAATCTCCTCCCATTTACACGGGCTTTGGAATCATTTGATTCAGGATGAAATTCCATTCAAGGCGCATTGGGGAAAAATCAATTTTATGGACCATGAATTTGTCCGCAGCCATTTCGAATTCGACCAATTTAAACCATTCATCACCCCGATGCTGCTGAATCCGTATCTGATGAATAGGCTCCCCCCATCCGTGTAAACGGAATACCCATGCAAAATCAGCTTTTTTTTGCTTGGGTGGCACCTGGATTCCTTTCTGTGCGCTACTATCCAGCCTACTGGCTGAGGCACAACTTTTAATAGGTATGCTCTGGCATCGATCTGGAATAACGGCACCCACATCCGCAGTACTTCACCTTGGATGGGTTGGATCAGCTAACCAGCGTCGGAGAAAAAAAGTGGGGATTGATGGAATTACCGTACTGTTACTGCCAGAATAAAGGATATAGTCTATGCATAAGATATTGAGAAGGTTTACAATCACGGGAATTATCATTGTGTCTCTTGTCATTCCTCTTTTTATTACATTGGCACAGATAAATGCCTCCCAAAAATCCTATTTACCCATCGTATCAAATTATCTAAGCCCTAGCGCCACTCCAACGAAACAGCCTACTCCAACCGTAACAACAACCCCTGGTCCTGGTAAAGACCCAATCATTTTCTTTACCGGCGATCTGGTTTCAGGCAGCTCTGTTAGCCGGGCTCAATTGGTGGTCAACCTCATCTTGAACTTGATGAGCCAGCACCCCGGCACTCAGATGCTGGTGGCCTCAACCGGGGATAATGAGCAGGAAAATAATCCTACCCTCAGCAACTACCAGGCGTACTTTGGTACTACCTATGGAACATTTGTAACAATGGGAATCTATCAGCAAGTGCGGGGCAACCATGACAACCAATCAGCCGGTTCATACACAGATTTCGATGGTACTGTTCACAGCAGCGGTGGAGCCTATTGGGATTACTTCGGAACCAACGCGCATCCGGCTAACATCGAAGGCAAGAAGCTGACCGATTATAGCTATGACCTTGGAACATGGCATATTGTTGCCCTTGACCAGATTAATGGATCGGTCAATACTCCCAGCCTCCATTTCCTCACCACTGACCTGGCAGCCAATGCAAACTCTACCTGCCAGCTGGTTTATTGGCATGTACCAACTTACTCATCCGGAGATGTGCATGGAGATTCAACCGGTTTGAAACCAATTAATCAGGTTGAATACAACGCTGGCGTGGATATCCAGATCAACGGTCACGACCACGATTACCAGCGTTTCTACCCGATCAATCCCAATGGTATCCAGGATAATGCCCATGGGATCACTACCTTCATCGACGGTATCGGCGGTCAGGATGATCGTACCGGCTCGCAACAATCGATCGCCCAGGCAGCCTCAGCCGTTTACCTGGACACTTTCCCCCCAGGCACTAGTCATGCGATCGGTGTGATCCAGTTTATCTTGCATACCGCATCTGCAGATTACACTTTGTACGACGCCAATGATGGCTCGATCCTGGATCAGGGTACGGTTGCTTGCCATTAAGAATCATCTCGTTTTGTGTCTTCTGCATGACTTTTAGACACAATATATCTCGTAGAGACGTCCCAGTGGGACGTCTCTACCCGAAACCTGACCGTAAAATAGAACTGATCTTGCAGTTAATTTTCGCCAATTTACGCTTACCATGACGGCAGAAAAAGATTGTAGCCGCTATCGGTGATGGCGGCTGCCAGGATCACCGATCCCGGCTACAAGATCTTTCCCTAATTCCCCAATATCTTTAGGGGTATAATCGCTGTCTGCATTTTGAGAGTTTATATAAATTCGCTCTTTATAACTAAAACATTTGTGCTATAATCAGGGGTGTATTCATATGATATCTTTTTATCAATACACCCCTGTACCGATCAGTGATTAACTGATCGGTATAAATCTGGAGTATTAATATATTTATCCAAAGCCCCCGTATACCAGTGGTCTTTTATGCCGGTTGCTCTTTACCGGTGCGAGTGCTCTTCTCGGAAAGAGTCTCTTTAGGGGTTTTAACCGACTAATATAGAAACGGAAACGCACAAGGGATTATGAATCCTAATGTCATTCGGGTGGTTGGCGCTCGCGTCCATAACTTAAAAAATATCACTGTAGAGATCCCGCGCGATAAGCTGGTGGTGATCACCGGACTTTCCGGTTCGGGGAAATCCTCCCTGGCATTCGATACCATATTCGCTGAGGGGCAGCGCCGTTATGTCGAATCTCTCTCCGCCTATGCCCGCCAGTTCCTGGGGCAAATGGATAAACCGGATGTGGATTATATCGAGGGACTCTCTCCAGCGGTCTCCATCGACCAAAAAGGTGTCTCGCATAATCCCAGGTCAACCGTGGGTACGGTGACCGAGGTCTACGACTACCTGAGGCTTTTATATGCCCGCGTAGGCATCCCTCACTGCCCCGAATGTGGGCGCGAGGTCACCAAGCAGTCTGCCCAGGAGATCGTGGATGTGGTGGCTGCCTTGCCCGAATCCAGCCGCCTGCTGATCCTCTCACCCCTTGTGCGTGGGCGCAAAGGCACTCACCAGGCTGTGCTGGAAGAGATTCGCAAGACCGGTTTCGTGCGCACCAGGGTGGATGGCGTGGTGCACGAGCTGGATGAAGATATCCAGATGGATCGCTACAAGATCCACAATATCGAAGCCGTAGTGGACCGGGTATTGCTGCACCATGACCCTGACCCCGAAGAAGATAAGCTGATCCTCTCACGCCTGACCGATTCGATCGAGACCGCCCTGAAATTTGGGGATGGCTACCTCATCATCCAGGACATCACCGATTCCAAAGCTCCATTTGATATGCATTTTTCCGAGCACCTGGCATGCCCTGAGCATGGTTCCGTGTTGCCGGAGATCGAGCCGCGCACCTTTTCATTCAACACTCCGCACGGTGCCTGCCCCGATTGCCAGGGGCTGGGCGGCAAGCTGGAAATTGATGCGGAACTACTCATCCCTGACGCCGACCTATCCCTCACGGACGGTGCCATCATCAGTACCGAATGGAGCGGTCCCAAGGAAGAAGGCGGATATTACTGGCAAAGCCTGGAAGCAGCCGCCAAATATTATGATATCGACCTAAAGGCTCCCGTACGCGACCTGCCCAAGGAAAAGTTGGATATCGTGCTGTTCGGCACGCATGGTAAAGAAATCCCCATCACTTACAAACGGGATGAAGGACATCAATACGTATTCGACCGCGAGTTCGAAGGCGTGATCAGCAACCTGATGCGGCGCTACAATGAGACCAACTCGGAGTACATGCGCGAGAAGATCAGCGTTTTCATGCGCATGCGCACCTGCCCAACTTGTGGGGGCAAACGCCTGCGCCGTGAAGCCATCGCAGTCACCGTGGATGGTAAAAATATCGTCGAAATCACCGAATGGCCGATCCTGCAGACCTTGAGGTGGATCGAAAACCTGTGTGGTTCCTCCACACCGCTGAATTCCCGCCAGCAGACCATCGCTGAGCGTATTTTGAAGGAAATCTCCGAACGCCTGGGATTCCTGGTGGATGTAGGCCTGGATTACCTCACCCTGAAGCGCTCGGCCGGCTCCCTTTCGGGGGGGGAAGCCCAACGCATCCGCCTGGCGACCCAGATTGGCTCTCGTCTGATGGGTGTCCTGTATGTACTGGACGAACCCTCCATCGGCCTGCACCCGCGCGATAACACGCGCCTGCTGCGTACACTGAAGGGACTGCGTGACCTGGGCAACTCAGTCATCGTGGTCGAACACGACTCTGAAACCATTCTCTCCGCCGATTGGGTGCTTGATTTAGGTCCCGGGGCAGGGGAGCACGGCGGCAAAGTGGTCGCCGAGGGCACAGTGGACCAAATCCTGGAGAACCCCGATTCACTGACCGGTGCCTATCTCTCGGGGCGTTTGCAGGTGGACGTACCGCGTGAGCGCCGTACCGGGAATGGTAAAAAACTGACCATCGTCGGGGCGCGTGAAAACAACCTGAAGAATATCAAAGTAAACATCCCATTGGGAAAGTTTGTCTGCATCACCGGGGTATCGGGGTCGGGCAAATCCACTCTGATGATCGAGATTCTTTATAAAGCCCTGGCAGCCCGGCTGCAAGGTGCCCACACCCAACCGGGTGATTTTGATCGTATCGATGGGATCGAATATGTGGACAAGGTGATCAACATCGACCAGAGTCCAATCGGGCGCTCTCCGCGTTCCAACCCCGGCACTTACACCAGCCTGTTTGATCAGATCCGCACGCTGTTCGCCGAGCTGCCCGAGAGCAAGATGCGCGGGTATAAACCCGGACGATTCTCATTCAACGTGCACGGTGGGCGCTGTGAAGCCTGCCAGGGGCAGGGCCAGCTGCGTATCGAGATGCAGTTCCTGCCGGATGTGTACGTCCCATGTGATGTGTGCCATGGGGCACGCTTCAACCGCGAGACGCTGCAGGTGAAGTTCAAGAACCTGAACATCGCAGATGTGCTTGACCTGACTGTCGATCGCGCCCTGGAGGTGTTTGAAGCCTTCCCCAACATGCTTTCGCGCCTGCAAACCCTTCAGGATGTCGGGCTGGGATACGTCCGCATTGGCCAGCCCGCCACGACTTTATCTGGCGGGGAAGCTCAACGCGTGAAGCTGGCGCGCGAGCTTTCCAAGCGTGCCACCGGTCGCACATTGTACGTGCTGGATGAACCGTCAGTAGGGTTGCACGCCGCGGACGTGCACAAGCTGATCGAAGTGCTGCAGCGCCTGGTGGATGCCGGCAACAGTGTGCTCATCATCGAACACAACCTGGATATCATCAAGGTAGCTGACCACATCATCGACCTGGGACCCGAAGGTGGGAACGCAGGTGGTGAGCTGATCGCCGAAGGCTCTCCTGAGCAGATATGTGAAGTGGATGCTTCCTATACGGCGAAGTTCCTTCGCCCGTATGTGTGCAAGGATGAAAATTCGGCTCCCATCAGGGTATTAGGCTAGCTATTACTAACTTGCTCTCGATTTCTGTATACTCCGGCGATTAATCGTGTAATTGACCCCATTCGTCCATTAACGCATCCAGCGCATTCTGCACGCGCACATATTCCGTTCCAAGTTTTTGCACCTTGGCGGTATCTTTGGGGGGGTTCTCCAGCCGGTGTCCCAGGGTTGCCAGGTCAGCTTCCAGCTGGTCGATCAACAGTTCTACTTCTTGCAAACGCGCTCGTTTGCGCTTATCCTCTGCCGAAATTATTGCTTTCCTGGGCAGCTCACGCACAATATCATTCTCTTCACTGGCCTCTTTTTCCGCCAGGCGTTCAGCTTCCTGCTGCAGGTGATATTGGCTGTAGCTGCCCTTGAACGTACGCAGGATACCCTTGCCTTCGTCGATCTCCCAAATTTGGGTAGCCAGTGCATCGATTAAATAGCGGTCATGCGAGACTAGCAGGATGGTCCCCTGGAAGGAGTCGAGCACTTCTTGCAGTACTTCCTGGGAAGGGATGTCCAGGTGGTTGGTGGGCTCATCCAGGAGCAGCAGGTTGGCACCGGATAATGCCAGTTTGGCAAGCGCCAGCCGGCCTCTCTCGCCACCCGAGAGCACCTCAACCTTCTTAAATACATCTTCGCCGGTGAAGAGGAACCTGGCCAGGTAATCACGGATATCAGCTACCAGCATCTTTGGAGCTACGGCATCGATCTCCTGCACCAGGGTGCGCTCGGAAACCAAGTCTTCATGCGCCTGCGCAAAGTAACCCACATTGAGGCTGGCACCCAGCTCTACCTCACCCGACAGGGGAGCAATCTTATCCAGGATGGTCTTGAGGAAGGTCGTTTTTCCAGCGCCGTTCGGACCAATCAGAGCGGTACATTGCAGGCGACGCAGCTCGATATCACCGGCGAAAAACAAGGCTTTGCCGGGGTAACCAATTTGTAAGTCGTGCGTTCGCAGCACGATCTCACCGCTACGTTGGTCGGTGTGTAAACGTAAGTGCAGCTGGGGCGGCTTGTTGGAAGGCTTGCGCAGTGCATTGATGCGGCGTTCAGCCTCCTCAGGGCTGAGCATACTGGTGGTGGTATCCACGCTCAGGCTCAGCTCACTCCATTTCTTACTGATGGCTGCATCCAGACCAACCTGTTCGATTGCCTGCAAGTGGCGTGAAAGGCGCCGCAATCGCCCACGCGCCTGGAGGACGTTACCACCTGAGATATTCTTCTTTATGTATTCCAGGGACCGATCGAGCTTCTCTTTCTCAGCTTCAAACACTTCCCGGCGGCGCTCCCAGCGCTCTGTTCGCTGTTGCGCATAAGCAGAGTAGTTGCCGTGATAGACCTCAAACCCCGAGCGGGTCATCTCCCAGATGGTATCCACCACCTGGTCGAGGAAATAACGGTCATGCGATACGATCAGGGTAGCTCCGTTCCACTGGCTGAGGTAACTTTCCAACCATTCCACGGCGGTGATATCCAGATGATTGGTCGGCTCATCCAGGATCAGTAAGTCTGGCTCAGAAAGGAGCAGTCGGGCCAGCAAGGCGCGTGTGCGCTCCCCACCAGACAGGCGTGCCAATGGAGCCTGGTATTCTTCAGGGGTGAAACCCAGGCCCATCAGTACCTGTTGGATGCGATGAATGTAGGTGTAACCACCGTGATGTTCGAAATCAGCTTGCAGGCGCCCATACTTATCAAGGATTTTATCCACCTGGCCTGGATCCGACATGGCGTGTTCAAGGCGCTGCAGCTCAGCTTCCTGTTCCTGCAATTCCTGGAAGGGCAGCAAGCACTCCTCCCACAGGCTGCGCGGAGACTCAATCCCAGCCTCCTGGGCAAGATGACCAATGGTCAGGTTGCGCGCCTGGTTGACCTCCCCGGCAGACGGTTCCTCCTCCCGAGCCAGGATGCGCAGCAGGGTGGTCTTGCCAATGCCATTTGGACCAATAATGGCAATCCGGGCATGATGAGGAATGCTGAGTGAAATCCCAGCGAAGATATCATTGGCGCCGAAAGATTTAGCCAGGTTGGCTGCGGTGATCAGTGACATGGGTTAATCATGCAATCGAATAGATATATTGTGGAACCAGAGTGGAGTAAAAATCGTCCTATCATCATCCCGGAGGTGGCATTTTTCATGCAACATCACTATGTATTAATCGTTCATCCATATTTCTAATCAATGCTGACATCATTCTGGATTTATAATTATGCCACAACAATTCAACTCATCACAATCTCAATTCTCCTCTACATGTTATAATCCGATTTCGATGGATGAATATAACCCCATAGATTACGGCAGAAAACAAACCCGCGCCTCCCGTGGTTCAGCTGGTATCAAAATGAATCCGGTGCTGTGGGGATTGCTGGGTATCTTTTTGATCACCTTATGCGCCACGGTATATTTAACCTATACCGTTGTTCGCAATGCAACCGCCGCCCGTATCAACCAGACCACCCATCCTGAGCTCTCGATCACCGAATCTGCCCAGGGCAACCAACCTGAGGTCAATGTCAATGCTCCGCTTCAGGCTGATACTGGTCCGACACCCATCCCATGGGATGGAGCTAACCGTGTGACCATGCTTGTGATGGGGCTGGATTACCGCGATTGGGAAGGTGAAGGCCCTTCACGCACTGATACGATGATGCTGATTACGATGGATCCGGTGTCACGTAGCGCGGGAATGCTTTCCATTCCCCGTGACCTGTGGGTGAACGTGCCGGGTTTTGATTATGGCAAGATCAACACAGCCTATTACCTGGGTGAGCTGTACAACCTGCCGGGTGGTGGACCAGGGCTGGCGATCCAAACCGTGGAAGAGCTAGTTGGGGTGGATATCAATTATTACGCTCAGATCGACTTCTCGGCCTTCGAAAATTTCATCGACCAAATTGGCGGCGTAGATGTTGATGTGCCGTATGAGTTAAGTGTAGACCCCGTCGGACCGGGCAACACAGTGACATTACCCCTGGGGCTACAACACCTGGATGGACCGACTGCGCTGGCATATGCCCGCAACCGTGACACCTTCGGAGCAGATTTCGACCGTGCGGCCCGCCAGCAGCAGGTGGTAATGGGGATTTTCGACCAGATCACCTCTCTGGGAACACTGCCCAAGCTGATCGCCAATTCCCCGACGATTTATAACAACTTGCGTTATGGTATCCATACGAACCTGAACCTTAAGCAAACCATTTCGTTGGCGTGGACGGCAGCTCAAATCCCACGCGAGAATATCAAAAGCGGTGTGATCGGTCCGAATGAAACCACACGAACTTTCTCGCCTGACGGATTGGATATTCTCCTGCCCGATATGGATGCGGTACGAGCGGTGCGCGACCAGGTCTTCTCCACTACTTCCGGGGTTGCCCCAGTAGCTACAGTGTATGTGAGCGACCCGGAAGAATTACGACAGGCTGAAGGTGCCACAGTCTCAGTGCTCAATGCCACCACCACCGCTGGCCTGGCCTCCGACACCACGGAATACCTGCGTAATCTAGGGATCAACGTGGCGGAGACGGGTAATGCTGAAGAAAAATCGGATACCACGGTGATCATCGATTACACTGGTAAACCCTACACGGTGCAATACCTGGTGGAACTGTTGAATATCCAGGCAAATAGTATCTACAGCCGTTATGACCCCAACAGCCAGACGGATATCGCCATCCTCTTGGGGACGGATTGGGCTGAAAATAATTCCATGCCCTGAGAAAAGAATTGATGAATCGAACTTCCCCTGCCCTGCTTAGATGGGGCTTTATTAGCTTGTTCTTCATAGCCGCGATCTTCGCGGCTTATGTTGCCTATACCAAATCATTTGATTTCTTCCTGGCCTTCAATGTTGCCCAAATTCCTGGCATCTCGATCCAGGCTGACCCAACGGTTAACCCTGTAAATGAGGGAACACCTGCCTCCACTCCCCTGCCCACTCAATCCAGCGATACCGCAGTGGAACCCTGGGATGGTGCCAGCCGGGTGACACTCCTGGTGATGGGATTGGATTACCGGGATTGGGAAGCCGGCGATGGCCCTCCTCGCACCGATACGATGATCTTGTTGACCATTGACCCGTTGACCAAGACCGCTGGGATGCTGAATGTACCGCGCGACCTGTGGGTGAGCATCCCGGGCTTCGAATACGGGCGCATCAATACTGCTTACCCGCTGGGGATTGCCTATGAGGTGCCTGGCGGTGGTCCTGGATTAGCCATGCGAACGGTTGAATCACTGTTAGGGGTACCGATCGATTATTATGCCATCATCGACTTTTCGGCTTTCGAGCAGTTCATCGATGAGCTGGGTGGTATCAACATGACCGTGACCACTGAGATCTCAATTGATCCTATTGGCCAAGCCAACACGGTCGACTTAAAACCTGGAAATTATCTATTCTCTGGACCCAATGCCCTGGCATATGCGCGCGCCCGGCATACTGATGGGGGTGATTTTGACCGTGCCGCTCGCCAGCAGCAGGTCATCCTTGCCATCCGCGACCGAATTGTTGAGCTCGGACCAGCCCAAATTGCCACGCGTGTACCAGCAATTTATAATGAATTGTCTGCAGGTATCCACACTAATTTATCGCTGGATAATGCCCTACGCCTTGGTTGGCTGGCATTGGACATCAACATGGAAAACGTTCAACGTGGGGCGATTGCCCCACCCAATGCGGTCTCGTTCGCTAAATCTCCAGATGGCACGCAGGATATCCTCGTCCCGGTGCCCGACCAGATCCGTTTAATCCGCGACCAGGTGTTTGCTTCCTCCAGCATGGCCAGCCCTGGGTTGACCACGGGAGATGCCCGTGCAAATATGCAATCCGAAGGAGCGACCATCGTGGTTGCCAATGGTACTTATGTGGAAGGCCTGGCTAATCAAACCCAGAGCTACCTGCAATCGCAGGGTGCCAATGTGGTCAGCACCGAGAACAGTGATTACACCACTTTCACAAAAATATACGATTATACCGGTAAGCCGTACACTGATCGTTACCTGGTTAACTTGATGAATATCACCCCGTACAGCATCTTCTTGCAATACGATCCGAACAGCCAGGTGGATGTGCTCGTCATTCTGGGAGATGATTGGGCAGGCAACAACCCAATGCCGTAAGCTAAATTTAAACCAGTTCCGTCTCCCGGTAATAATCGAACCATTCGCAGATTCAAATTAATTCAGCTCCCTTGGAGGAGAATATGCGGAAACATGGCATGATATTTCCCTTATTGTTTGCATTGCTGGTGCTGATTGCACTGCTGGCGTTTGTTCCCACACTCGTTTCTGCTACCAGGCAGGCAGATTCACCCCTGCCCCCACCCGTCGCCCCTGAGCCTTACCCCAATTCTGAGATCTACCCCGCCAAGGTCTACCTGCCTACCAGAGATGATCTGCAGGTTCTGTATGACCTGAACATCGATATTGATGGGGTACAACCCGTAGATGGGGTACGCAACCCCTCGGGTTCGACCTTCGAGCCATCCGTTGCCACGGTTTACATCAATCCCGATCAATCTGAAAGATTGGCTCAGGCAGGCATGAGCCTGGTACCCATCCCCAATGAAGGCTATCGCAGCTTCCTGGCATATGGCCCAGGTACGAATCAACCCCCTGGCTGGCCGACCTTCGATCAGTACGTCACCCGAATGCAAGCACTTGAAATCGCACACAATGATATTGTCGACCTGGTGCAGATTGGGCAATCCGTCCAGGGGCGCTTCCTGTACTGTATGGAGGTCAGCGACCACCCGGGTTTGGATGAGAACGAGCCGGAATTTAAATACACCGCCAACCACCATGGCGATGAGACCACCGGCATCGAAATGACCATGCGTTTTGCCGAGCTGCTTGCCAATAGTTATGGAACCGATCCCTTGATCACCGATATGGTGGATAAGATGGAAATCTGGCTATGCCCAATCTACAACCCGGATGGATATATAAGCGGTAGCCGTTATAACGCTCATGGAGTTGATCTCAACCGCGATTTTCCCGATCGGTTTACTGACCCCTTCGACAACCCATCTGGTCGTGAGCCGGAAACACAGGCTTTCATGAATTTTGGATACCAACACCGCTTCGTGATGGGCGCCAATTACCACGGTGGGGAACAAGTTCTCAATTATCCCTGGGATGCCGCTGACACTGGTCCAATTTATGCACCAGATGACCAATTATTTTACGATTTTGGCATCGGGTATACTTCCCGCAATTCTGATTTGTGGAATAATCCTTATTTCGATCATGGGATCACACGAGGCTGGCAGTGGTACTCAATTTACGGGGGTATGCAAGATTGGGCGTACTATTTCCACGGGGAGCATCATGTCACATTGGAAATCTCATGGGATAAGAATCCGGAATTCAATTCAATGAACGGCTTTTGGGATCGCAACCGCGATGCCATGCTGTGGTGGTTGCAGCGGGTCTGGACGGGCATCGGGGGCGAGGTGCTGGACGCCCGTGACAGCACACCGCTGGACGCCAGCCTCACCCTGCTGGGCAGGGATATTCCCAACACCATTCTCACCGATCCAGAGGCTGGTGATTACCACCGGGTAATCTCAGGTGGCAGCTATACCCTCGAGGCTGCTGCCGAGGGTTACCAGAGCCAGACTGCGTCCGTCACCGTTTATCCCAACACGCTTACCTCGCAGAATTTCTACCTGTGCCCTGCTGCAACCTGGGTAGTGTCGGGGACCATTACGGATGCGGTCAGCGGCTTACCGCTGCAAGCGACGGTTGAGTTCACTGGCTCGCGACAGGCCACCTCCACCAACCCTGTCACAGGTGAGTATTCCCTTGAAGTCTGCCCCTCCGCCTACACCATGCACGTTTGGGCACCCTGGCATCAGGCCGAAGACCGGCTGGTGACGATCGACCAGGATCAGACCCAGAATTTTGCACTCGACCCTACTTCGAACCTTTCCCCTTCTACCAAGCAGGCGTCTGCCATGCAGGTGCTGCCCGAAGACGAGGTGCAGTACCAGCTGCGGGTAGAAAACTTCGGCGCTACCAGCATGGCCTCCGTCACAGACACTCTGCCCATTTCCCTGACCTGGACGGGTGAGTTGAGCTCCACCCAGGGCATTCCCGTCTTCGAAGCGGGACAAATCCTTTGGCAGGGTGAAGTTTCTCCCGGTCAGCCGGTCACTATCACTTATGGGGTGACCGTCAATCCATGCCTGCCAACCGGGACGCAGATTCTGAATATCGCCGAGTTCAGCGATGGAACGACCGGGATCATCACCGGCAAGGTGACGCTAAATGTTGTAAATGCCAGTCCAACCCCGCCCACTTCTCCCTTCCCGCTCGATGGTGCCGTCCAACAACCCATCACCACCACCCTTGCCTGGGCTGCCAGCATAGACCTGAATTGTGACCTGATTACATATGACCTGGCCTTCGGGACATTATCTTCCCCCCCATTCATCGATTTTGGATTAATCTTGCCAGATTACAATCCAGGTGTATTAACTCCAGGCACATTGTATTACTGGCAGGTGATCGTTCATGCCGGCCAGTCGCAGATCATTGGACCGGTGTGGAGTTTTACCACCAGCTTTCCAAACAGCACCTTCCTACCCCTAACGTTGCGATAACTGGCGAATTGAGTAAGGGCGGGTCTGTTCGAAATATAGGAAGCGTGAACCGATTACATTCGATGCAGATCCTTCAATTACAAGGTAAGCTGGAGACCCGCCCCTACCGGTAAAATTGGAATCGTATCTGCCGGGCGGGCTTAGACGATATACAGTAAGCGTGCATCGATTACATTCGATGTAGATCCTTCAATTACAAGGTAAGCTGGAGACCCGCCCTTACCGGTATAAATGGAATCGTATCTGACAGGCGAATCTGGCTTATATCGGTGCAATCGATGTCCATTCTTCGGCTGCATGATGCGGTGCAGACCCGCCCCGATCGGTCTAACATGATAGAAAAAGGGCACAGCTTTGGCTGTGCCCCATCGCTTACTAGTGCAGTTACAGCTTATCGGTTAACCAGCGGCAAAAGGATGAAGTGCATCAAATCTGCCGTGGTGGTCACGTCGGCCGTTGTCCAGATTGACGTATCCAGCTGGGAAGTGATCTTCAGGGTGGTCACATCGAAGTCTCCATCCGCCGCACCTTCCGGTACGGTCACCAGGACGGTCACCGTGATGCTCGCACCCGCAGCCAGCGGACCGGTATCACTGCCTCCCGGCAGCGTCACCGTCCACACCCCGATCACACCGAGAGCAAATGTATCCGTGTAATCACCCGTGTTGGTCACCGTGAACTCATAGCTGATCACATCCAATGGCTGCCCCCTTCCATCCTCCGGCGCTACTACCGCTCCACCCGGGTTCACATTCGCCAGGGTGGTGCCCGTGGCAACCGCCACGCCATCCACCGAGCCAGAAGCTGTCAGGGTGAAGGTGTCGTCAGCGATGATCACGTCCGGCACCATCGGGATGGTGACCGTCACCGACACCGTCACAGAAGCTCCCGCAGCCAGTAAACCAACCGTGCTGGGGGCTTCCGTCGGCCAGAGGGCATCCAGCGCCAGGCTCACTTCCTGCTCCACGTTCGAATCATTCGTCACCGTGTACACATAGCTCACCTGCATCCCAGGTTCCCCAACCTTCTCCTGGGTCAGCGGGCTGATGGATACTTCCACCGGCGGCTCACAACCACCGAAAAAGTCCACCGCACTCTGCAGAATTGCTAATCCATTGTTGGCATTATTGTTGTACACTGCCACCCAGGAGGTTCCAAAGAAGGCGGTCTGCCAGTCGCCACCATCCTTGTCTACATCCAAGTTGTTGGCATTGTTTCCGGCATGGAAGGAGACGGATCCGGTCCCAGCATTGACGATATCACCATAGTCGCTAAAACCAGATGGATAGGTCAATGTATATGGACCCAAGCCATCACCAATTGGGTCACCGGTTACACCAACGATCGATGTTGCATCGCCAACATCACTACTGAAAGAAGCAATACCCAGATAATTCTGCCCAAAAGGCGTCAGTCCAAAATCCCACAGGTAATCCTGGCTGTCCAGGAACAGCTTGCCGCCCCCATCCAGGTAACCAGCCAGGGCTGTTTCATCGGCACCGTTCGGGCCCGCTGAATCACCATACTTGTCACCCGAGAACCAGAGCACCATGCGGTAACCCTGCAATCCGGCCAGGTCAGGCCCATTGCCTCCTGCGCCACCCACATCGAAGGTGTCGTATTCATAGCCCAGGCTCGCGAGAGCAGCAGTATAAAATGATCTTGTGTCCGGGGTATTATTGTCATCGTCCACCAGCAGGATGCAGGGCAACGGGTCAAGGTAAAAATTGACCGTCGTATCCGCAGTAACATCCACCAGCTGGGTTTGACTGGCATGCGATGCTGCAGAAGCCTGTAAATTCCATGTACCTTCAGCCACCGTCAGGCTGTAAAAGCCGGATGGGTTAGTCGTCACCGGCGGGACAGGAGCATCGGTGAACTCGACCGTAGCATCCAGGGGTACACCACTGACAGAGTCATACACGTGTCCAATGACGGTATGGGTAGGCGCAGCAACCAAATCGATATCCCAAGTGGTCAATGTGTCCGTGACGACTTCCACCGGATGAATGATTTCAGTCAGATAACCATAGGTTGAGGCGGTAACCGTGAATGTGCCTGCTGCAACGGTCATGGTGTAGTAACCTGTCGCGTCCGTAAGGTCAGTCCACACAAATCCTTCGTCATGCACAGCATTGACTTTTACACCCTGGATTGGATCACCCGTGGTTGAATCGCTAACAGTGCCATCCAACCTACCTGCCCCACCCATCGCAATAGCTTCCTGAACAGCTGCCAGGGCGTCAATCGTGCCAAAACCCCAATCATTGTTGGGGCCGGTCACGTAATTTCCACCGCAGCTGCCCACATATGAGGTCACTGGAGTTGCTGTATCGTGAATGATCTCGATCGTCTGAGCTACCTGCCCACGCAATGAGGGATTAGCAGACCAGATCAGACCAACCAGAGCTGTGGCATGTGGACCGGCCATACTCGTCCCAGACCACCCACCTTCGTATGCTCCACCTGGAACAGACGAGCGGATGTTTTCACCCGGGGCGGTAATATCAGGGAAATAGTGTCCTGGATCAAGTGAGGAAGGACCGCGGCTCGAAAAGCCAGTCATCGTGCCTGGATATGGAGCGGCATGATTTATAGAACCCGTTGTCAATACTTCCCAATAATCACCGGGTGAACGCAAGGAAGAGCAACCTGAGCCTTCATTTCCTGAAGAGACTTCGACTAAAATACCAGCAGACTGCAGGTTGTTAATCACGGTTCGGAACTGGTTTTCTCCACCACCCCCATACCCCCAGGAATTGTTAATTGAATCCGGGGCCATCCCTGGGAGTGGGTTGCTATGCGTCAAATCCCAAGGAGCCAGGTCCCATTCAAAGCAGGTCAGGAAGGTATTGTCATCACCAGATCCACTATTAGTCATGTTTTTACAATGGATCGTCTGTGCACCCGGTGCCATACCGATCTGGTTAGCGCCCCCATCATCACCCACCATGGTGCCAGTGGTATGGGTGCCGTGACCATGTCCATCATTGGGTACAGTTGGATATGTGCCGGTGGAGTCCCACCAGTTGTAGTTGTGATTAACTACCGAACAATCTGGTGGATTAAGGCAGCCGCGATAATGGCGAATCAATGCTGGATGATTCCAGGATAAACCGGTATCATTCCCGGCTACAATGGTCCCTTGACCGGTGTAGCCCAATGCCCATACTGCTGGAGCATTGACGAAACTGATATTAGGCTCGATACCTGATGGATTATTCGAAGCCTTGGGATCGATCATGGGATCATCCAGCTGATAGGTATGATTGGCACTGATCAGGGACACATCCTTGCGATCTGCAATCGCCATGGCCAGGTCAAGCGTGCCTGCCTTTACCAGGATGGTGTTGACAATGTAAAAACTTGTGTATTCAACACCCTGCATACCCAGGAAAGCGCGCAGGTCAGCCTGGGTACGGTCGGCTGTCGCAACCAAAGTCTGGAAGACATACGCCCCTTTTTCTTGCTTGGTTTGCAGTTGATCTGCATGGCTGACATCGGCCTGCTCTGCCATGGTCACGAAGAAATCAGCGTTGCCAGAGTTAAGCTGCTGCAAAACCAAAGCTTCCAATTTGGTTGATGCATCAGCCAGTGGTTTTGCAGGCTGGTTCGCACTCGCCAGAATAAACCCAGAAGTAGTCCAGCCAAGCAGCATACCTGCAATTAACAGTATAGTAAATATCCGATGAAAGACTTTCATGGAGCGTTCTCCTTATATTTATGAAATTTTAGGCTATTTGGGCGGTCAACAATAAGCTACCATTAATGAAACAAAACTACAAATTCCAGCGGTGCTTCCTCCTCTCGTGTCACGATGTCTAATGGAAAACCAAGCTTTTGCTAATCTGAAATTAATCATACCATAAAGTCTCGTTCCCCCATAAGCCATGTCGCCTATTCACGTCAAGAGGTTATCTGGTGATAAACAAGTTTTTTCCAGACGCGTTTGAAATCTCACTAATCGCTTAATTTAGTTTAAATTGATGAGTTTCATCATGGTTGAACGAAAGTCAGGTACCACGAGCCCAAGTAGCGGCTATTATCTTCGGAAGTACATTCTGCGGCAGTCAGCCCACCAACCGATTGACCACCCGCAGCGGGGTGAAGCGAATAGACCACCTCAGGCTGCATCATGAAATCAGCATAACCCAAACCCAGCTCAGGCTGCAGACCGGTAAAGAAGTGGTTCTCACCGCCCTCCCAGGTGACCACCAGCTCGACACTTGGGATAGGCTGCCCAGCTGCGTCCAGTAGCTCCACCTGAATGAGAGGCTGGGGCAGGTTGGTATTACAAACAAGCCTGGATTCCTGTAACACGAATGGATCGCCTGGCGTTGGAGTGGATCCGATCGTACCCGGTGGTCTCTGAGTACGGATCATACTCAAAGGCATGAGTGTGACTTCCAGGGTGCTGGTTGGAATGGCTGTTTGCTCGATGAGCACTGGAGTGGAGGTAAAAAGACTTTCGGTTGATATCGGGGACGCTTCCGGAGTGGTATGGAGGCTGGTTGCTACCGGCGTCACCCCTCGCCCCAATGCAAGGGATAAAGCATTTAATGCGCGTCTTTCCTGGTCTGGACGTCCGTCTGCCTGGGCACGCTGGCCCAGTAAAGTAATGGTTTGGTACGTCTCGTCATCCTTGAGTTCAGCTAAACGAAACTGGGCTCGTACCAGGTCATTACTATATAAAAAAGCAGAGGCCACCAATGCCCGGTAATCATCTTTATAGTCCGCCCGAAGGGCATAGGGAGGAGCATCCACATATATTACCGGGTTGACTACCCATGAATAGACCAGGCCCATAGCGACGCCTATAACTAGCGCGGTCAGCAGGTACCATGAGCCTCTTCTTTCCTGTTTCAAGGGGTTGGCACCTCCTGATTAGGATTCCAGGTGGTCAAATCCTCGCTCAATAGCTGAAATAGGGACAAATCTTGAGGGGCGTATTCATGTTGGAGAGCATAATTCAACGCATTCGCTACAATATCCTTAGGTGCAATGCTCCCCAAGCGGGCCAATCGCCTGACGGCAATGCCCATATCATGATCCACCTGGTAAGATTCAGCAATCATCAAGACATAGTCAGTCTTATAATCCACTCGTAAGCTTTGGGGGGCAATATCCACATATTCTACCGGGTTAACTACCCAGCCATAGAATAGACCCGCCAAAGCTCCCAGAATTAGTACAATCAGGAATTTTGACCAACGAGACATATTCTCCTCACCGAATCACATTCAAACAAGTTCGATATACCTGCTGGTGGAATTCTACCATTGCCGCTTGCTATTGACTTAAAAATCTTGTACAATCTAATATGAAAATTGCCGATTCCTTAATGCTTTTCCAATGAATAAAGGAGGGAAGCCAACATGGATATTATCAAGGTTTCAGGCACCTCTCGTACCTCGGCTGTGGCCGGCGCAATTGCTGGAGTCGTTCGAGAAAATAAACGGGCTGAAGTGCAGGCAATCGGGGCTAGTGCAATTAATCAAGCGGTGAAGGCTATGGCTCTCGCCCGTGGTTACCTTGCCAATGATGGGTTCGATATTATCTTTATTCCTGAATTTGTGGATGTTCAAATTGAAGATAAAGTGCGTACGGCGATAAAATTTACCGTAGAACCACGCTAAGGAGTACTACCCTCCCCCAACTGCTTTCTTAAGTTGATCGAATTTCCACATCCATGCTATCCGGTTGATGAAATCTGCCAGGGATTTACTTTTCTCGCGTAGTGAACGTACTGCCGCCCCGACTGGATCTTCCCCGGCCTCTCCGCCAGGTTGATCTGCATACGCACCATAAAAAGCAAAATACGCCTGGTTCAATTTTCGTAGATGATATCCGTTATCCCATAGGAATACCCTGCGTTGTTCCATATAGGATTCTGCAGCTTCGATTTTTCCTTCGGCCAATAATTGATCCACCGTTACGCGCGTCAGATGCATCTCCGCCCTGAAATCAAAAGGAGGCGGTGACGATGGTTGATTTTGTCCAGCTGTCGGATCGACCGGAGAAGCCTCAGGTGGCAAAAATTGCGGGTAATAGTGCTTTACCAGCATGCGGCTCAATTCTTTACCTGCAATCGTTGCCACAGTCTCGTTCATCGTACGCAATTCGGGACTATTCATATAACTAAACCCTAGCGGGTGCAAAGTCAGATAATTATGCACCCACTCATGAGCAACCACCTCAGCCAATCCATTAATGTCCGTTGTCTCCATGACCATGGTGGGGTAGAGACCTATCCCACCAATCCCAACCACCAGAGAAGAGACATTGAGAGATTGGTCCACCTGATTTTCCAAAAGTTCCATTTGATCAACGGTGATATCGGGAGATATCGAGATCTCCCGATCCTGTTGGATAACATTGCGAGGGGAAATGATCAATGCATCTGGAGGTGGCGTGGTATGGTACAAGACAGGTGGGATTGCCTGACCGCCAAGCGTGAGTCCTGCCAGGTTAGCAATTTCACTCACCTGATCTTGAAGAATGGCCTCTGCCAGAGGCTCAAGCTGATCCCTCTGCTTACGCAGTGCATCGATTTGGTTGCGTATATCCCGGGAGGTGTTTCCTGGATCGCTGATATTTGGATCTGCATAAATATCATTGAGTTTGCCTTCCGCCTGATTGATCTGCTCGATCAAGTCTAGCTCTGCCAGGACGGTACCAGACTGGTCTTTCGCCGGCAGGTAATCTGCTGAATCCAGGGCAATCTGTCCCAATTTGAGACCTAAGGCATCCAGGGTCCATGAAACGTAATCGAATTCGATCGGCCGCGTGAGTGCTCCTAACTGCTCTAGCGGATCGGCCATTGTAACGACGCTTTCCCCCAAAATCATCGCCATTATCATCAATATGATTGTCAGCCAAAAGGAAGTTTTAAATGACACGCCGGTCATAATAACCTCACATGTTCGGGATGTCAAATTAAGTATAAATAATTATCGTCTAGCTCCATGCTATAATCAACCTTGATGAATTTTCTCATCACTGGAGCAGCAGGTTTTTTAGGATCAGCCCTGGCCAACCGACTGGCATGGGAAGGTCACCAGGTACGTGGGCTCGATGATCTATCGACGGGGGACCCCAATGCACTCCATCCAGAAGTGCTTTTCACGCGCGGGGATGTTAGTGACCGGCCAAAACTATGGACATTATTGCAAGATGTGGATTGCGTCTATCACCTGGCAGCGCGGGTATCGGTACCTGAATCTGTGCTCTACCCACGTGAATATAATGCTGTTAATGTAGGCGGCACAGTCAGCCTGATGGAGGCCATGCGGGATGTAGGTGTCAGGCGGGTGGTGTTGATCTCGTCTGGGGCTGTGTATGGAGATCAGCAGCAGCAACCAGTGTTGGAGACTGCCGTGCCCAATCCTCGATCCCCATACGCCGTCTCTAAGCTGGCAGCTGAATATTACCTGCGCTCAATTGGCGATTTATGGGGTATTGAAACGGTCAGTTTACGGGTTTTTAATGCCTATGGACAGGGACAGCATTTACCAGCCTCTCATCCCCCGGTGATCCCCTTCATGCTGAAGCAAGCTATGCGCAGCGGAACGATCATTGTACATGGCGATGGCACGCAAACGCGGGATTATGTGTACGTGGATGATGTCGTTAGTGCCATGGTGGCGGCTTCCACGGCTCCGGATCTGGACAACCAGGTGATCAATGTGGGGAGTGGAACCGAAGTGTGCGTTCGGGATCTGGCCAGCCTGATCATCCAGGTGACGGGGGGAAAAGCAGAGATTGTCTACAACCCACGAACGGATGCAGGGGTATCACGCATGTGCGCTAATGTTGCACTTGCCCACACCAAATTGAATTACCAACCACACTTCTCATTGACCGAGGGGCTTAAACTGACCCTTGAGCGTGATCTGCGTTTCCGCAAGGATGCTACCCGCCCGCTACAGCCACCCACAACCAATCCATGACGATTTCCTTCTGGCTGATCCTGTCGGCAGTGGCGGCCTATGGATTGTTACATTCGCTGTTAGCCTCCTTGACCACCAAAGCTCATACACGCAAGCTGTTCGGTATGGCAACTGACCGCTGGTTTCGTATCGCATATAACCTGATTGCTGTCCTCACCCTGCTGCCCATCCTGTTGCTTCCCATCCTATTGATTGATAAAGTAATCTATATGATTCACTTTCCGTGGGTAATCTTGACTTTAGCTATCCAGGTGGTGGCAGTTACTGTGGTGGTCGCTGGTGTGCGACAAACCGGGATGGGGTCTTTCATAGGTTTGCACCAGCTGTTTCTTCCCGAAGATACCACCCCGCCTCGTCTGGTCGCCAGTGGGTTTTACCGGTACGTCCGCCATCCAATCTATACCGCTGGTCTGATCTTCATCTGGCTGCTGCCAATCCTCACCTGGAATCTGTTGGCATTAAATATCGGCCTGACTGCGTATATATTCACTGGAGCATATTTCGAAGAGCGTAAGCTGCTGCTGGAATTCGGTGAAAGCTATGCTGAATACCGTAAACGTACCCCGATGCTGATCCCCGGATTGAAGCTGCGAATAAAACACAGTAGATAAAATCCTGATCTTTTTCCGTTATGGATGCCTCCTTCTGGTTCAAACTCAGCCTGAGTTTTCTGGCCGGCAGCTTATGGGTCACCCTAACCACACTCAGCGCTGAAAGATTCGGAAGTAAGGTGGGTGGGCTAATCGGCGGGCTCCCTTCCACAGTGGTTATAGCCCTGTTTTTTATCGGATACACACAATCTTCACAGGTTGCCTCCCAGGCGACCACGGTCATGCCTCTTGCCCAGGGGTTAAATGGGTTGTTTATCATTACATTCATGGTGCTCATCCAATATGGGTTGTGGCGCAGCCTGTTAGGAGCTTTGCTGGTTTGGCTGATTCAATCTACCCTTCTATTCTTCCTGGATATCCAATCTTTTATGGTCTCCCTGGTTAGCTGGCTGGGATTGCTGTGTTTTTGCTACCTGGTGCTTGAAAAATGGATGAAAATACCCTCCCATGCCAAGCTAAGTGTAACCTACCCACCCTCCCAGCTCATCTGGAGGGCGTTGTTCGGTGGGACAATCATCGCGTTAGCGGTCTTAATGGGTAAGCTTGGGGGACCGCTACCAGGAGGAATCTTTGGGTCTTTCCCGGCGATGTTCCTTTCAACCCTGGTCATTACATACCGTTCTGGTGGAGCTGATTTCTCGCGATCAGTCGGGAAATCACTGCTGATTAGCGGATTGATCAATGTGCCCCTGTATGAAATTGCAGTGAGGTATCTCTATCCGGTGATGGGTCTGATTCCTGGAACCATCGTTGCCCTCTTATTTAGTTTTGGCACAGGTTATCTGACCTTCCGTTTCATGAAAACCAGGCTCGCCTAATCCATTTCCGAACGATAAGTTTTACATCGGCTTCCCATACCGGCGAATGAATTCAGCCGCGGTCTACCAGGTTTCTGTTTACAGCAATTTGAAAATTCATCCGTTGTACAGAGATGTTTTATGACCAGATTCCATGCAGAGTCTGGCACTTGGCAAATACTACAGATTATTTTCGCTATGCTATACTTATTTAACCCACCCAAATCAATCCCTCTGGAGGTGCATCCCATGTTTGAGCACCATAAACTGCCACTACTCACCCCGCGTGAGTTCATCATCCGCCAGCTGGTTTTCCTTCTGGTTGCAATCGTGATTATCATCGGTTCGCTTGTGATGGGTGTCCTTGGCTACCACTTCCTCGAAAACCTCGCCTGGATCGATGCGCTAGTCAATGCTTCCATGATCCTGGGCGGTATGGGTCCTGTGAATGCCTTGCGAACGAACGGTGGCAAGCTCTTTGCCTCCTTTTATGCCCTCTATTCGGGCATCATTTTCCTGATCTCAGTTGGGATCATCCTGGCCCCACTTTACCATCGCTTTTTGCACCGCTTCCACCTGGAAGTGGATGAATTGAAA
Source organism: uncultured Chloroflexia bacterium (assembly GCA_963725685.1). Taxonomy (GTDB): domain Bacteria; phylum Chloroflexota; class Anaerolineae; order Anaerolineales; family UBA4823; genus FEB-25. Next base: position 487,174 of record CAVRYZ010000005.1, on the reverse strand, counting down.
TAACTGATTGCTTTATTGGAATATCTTACTGGTTCAAATTTTTACGCTAAGTCCCTCATATGCCACTATTGTGGATTTCGCTAGCTTTCCTGTGTGGTATTGCGCTATCCGCGCATCTGACCACCTCCATTCTTGGCTGGTCAGTGCTGGCGTTCGTGGCGTTGATATTTCTGATCCTACCCATAACCCGCCGGTTAATCACCAAGTCTCATACGCGCTTATCACGTATATCAGCGTCGCTTAGGTTAACTTCACCAACGATAATCCCACTGATGATTGTGTTTCTCTCGATGGGTGCAATTGACTACCGGTTGGCGCAGCCAAAAATTGAGGCGGGATTTATTGCTTACTACAACGAACAGTCGCCAGAATATATCATCGAGGCGGTCATCACAGAACCTCCGGATGTGCGCGATACCTATACCAACCTGCGATTAGACAGCCAACAACTTCATTCAGTAAATGACACCCAATTTACCCCTGTCGATGGCCTCATTTTGGCAAGGATATCGACCAACGAGACGTTTCTGTATGGCGATCGCATCCGATTACAAGGACACCTTGTCACCCCAACTGAAAATGAGGATTTCTCTTATCGCGATTATCTCTCCTACCAGGGGATATATAGTTATATGGCATATCCAGCTACCAGCCTGGTCCAGCATGGGCAAGGAAATCCACTCTTTACAGCCCTATATGCATTCAGGCAGCACGCCCTTGATATGGTCTATTCCGTCTATCCTGACCCAGAAGCATCTTTAATTACTGGGATTCTGCTCGGGGTGCAATCAGGGATTCCACAGGAAGTGCAGGAGGCATTTAAGGCAACCGGCACCAGTCATATCATCGTTATCTTAGGCTTCAATATAACGATCATCGCCTGGTTCTTCTACGAGCTATTCAGGCGTTGGATGGGCAAGCGCAAAGGCGCTGTGGTGGCTGCAATGGGGATCACTATTTATACCCTGCTGGTGGGAGCCAACCCGGCGGTCTTACGGGCAGCTTTTCTGGGGATACTCACTCTCCTGGGTCACCAGCTGGGCCGGAGACAGGTAGGGATTAACTCCCTGGCATTTGCAGCTGCCTTCCTGGCTATATTCAATCCCGGCATCCTTTGGGATGTCAGCTTTCAGCTTTCGTTTGCGGCCACACTGGGGATCATGCTGTATGCTGAACCCATGACTGAATGGTTCGTGCGGGTTGCTTCCCATTGTATCTCTGCAGCCAAAGCGGAGAAATTGGCAGGACCAATCAGCGAATACTTCTTGCTCACGCTTGCAGCCCAGCTGACCACACTACCGCTGATGCTTTACTACTTCAAGCGTATTTCTCTGACTGCGCTGATCGCCAACCCACTGATCTTACCTGCTCAGCCTGCCTTGATGGTGCTGGGAGGATTATCCATTCTCACTGGGCTAATCTTTCGACCCATCGGACAGCTCCTGGCTTGGGCAGCGTGGCCTTTCACGGCGTACACCATTCGGGTGGTGGAGTGGATGGCAACTGTTCCTCACAGCTCCATCTCGATTGGGCGAATTGCATTTCCAGTCATTTTGCTGTTCTACACGATACTCTTTATCGTCACATTTACTCGCTCCCGGATTTCGAACCCGATAAGACGCCTTACTCCTATAGTTCCCTTCACCTTCCTGGCAATTGTAACTGTCTTCACCTGGAAAACGGCTTTCTATGCCCCGGACGGGAATTTACACATTACCTTCCTGGATGTTGGTACGGGCGAGGCGGTGTTCATCCAATCTCCTACCGGGCGATCGTTGCTCATCAACGGTGGAGCGAGTGTCACGCGCCTATCGGATGCGCTGGGGAGAAGACTTCCGCCCTTCATCCGTTCATTGGACTGGCTGGTGGCGGCTGATATCGACAACGAGGACCTTTCAGGGGTGGCAGGCAACATTGAGCGCTTCTCTCCAGCGAACGTGCTTTGGGCCGGCAACACCTATGGCACACGCTCTGCTGCTGAGTTGTGGACTGAGCTGATTTCTCTATCCATCCCGGTCACGCAAGCGGAGGTGGGACAGGTACTAGACCTGGGAGAAGGGTCAACTTTACAGGTACTTTCTATCGACGACCGGGGAGGTGTCTTGCTGCTGGAATGGGATAACTTCAGACTACTCTTGCCAATGGGTGCAGATTTCGATGCGCTTAGTTCGATTCTGAAAGACCCGGCTATGCGCAATATCTCGGCTCTACTGCTGGCAGAATCTGGGTATGCACCACTCAATCCACCCGATTTTCTATCCTACTTGCATCCCCAATTGGCAGTGCTCAGCGTGGCACCCGCGGATAAGACCGGATTACCTTCCCATGAAACGATTGAGGCACTGGAGGGGTACAATCTCTTGCGCACCGACCAGAATGGGTGGATCGAGATTACGACGGATGGAAAGCACATGTGGGTGCAAGTGGAGAGGAAATAAGTACTTCTACAACCGAGATATGAATGACAAAATGGAGGAAATTTGCGATAATGATGTTGGCAATATCGATACACATGAGAGTCAGGATGTATGGACGATAATAGACTGTCCTTATATACCAATATAACCTAGTATAATTCAAATTGATAAAGACTGTTCAATGGTAATGATTTCAAAGTATTTAAACGCGATATTCTCGGGGGTAATCATCTCTTTACTAATCACCAACCAGGCTGGTAAGGCAGCCCTGGTGGTAATCCGCGACAGTAGTGGTTCAGCCAGTGAATCAGCCAGTTCCCCAACCAGGGAAGGTAACGTTACCACCAAACGTCATCCGCGTTATCCAGAAACGGTCAAGTTCAGTTTGAATGACAGCAAGTCTCCTTTACTGGTTGACTCACCGACAATCTTACCGATGGATGCGAAAGCGTTGTTAGAGCCATCTGGGGATGTGGCAGATTGGATACTTACCTTTTCAGATGAATTCGACGGGGGATCTCTAAATCCTGATAAATGGGCAACGGAATATGGGTTTGACACTTATTGCATCGTGGACGATCCACCACTACCAGGTACGCCAACTTATTGCAATCGGAGTAATAATGATGAGAAAGAGTGGTACGTGGATGAATCACCGTATGTAGAAGACGGTGTCTTGAAGCTTGTAGCCAGTATAAATGACTGTTCGGGTGACGGATTACCCGATCGTAGCTACGCGCCCTATACCTGCGCTAACTTTCCCTATCTCTCTGGCATGGTCAGCACGCACGATCGGTTCTCTCAATTGTATGGATACTTTGAAGCGCGCATCAAGCTGGCAAATGGGCAAGGCTTTTGGCCTGCATTCTGGCTGATCCCACAACTACCGCCGATTCCGAACCCTGATTTAGAATCCTTCTGGCCACCAGAGATTGACATAATGGAGAATAAAGGTCAGGAACCAAACTCGATATACATGACTCACCTTTATTCAGGAGTTTATCCAGAACCGGGCAGTAAATTGAACAATTGGTCATACGGCGGGCTAGAGAGTAGTGTTTATAGCGGTCCGGACTATACTGCTGATTTCCATACCTACGCAGTGGAATGGCAGCCTGGATTGATCATCTGGTATATCGACGGAATCGAGCAATTTCGCAGCATATATAATACCCCGCCAGGAACAATTAACCTGCCTAATTACTCTGGAGAAATGCATATCATCATTAATCTAGCGGTAGGCGGTGGATTTGTTGATTACTTGCTGCCTCCAGATGAACTCCTGCCAGCAACATTGGAGGTGGATTATGTACGCGTCTACCAGAAGGATTCGCGACCTTTGGCTGAATTCACCAGCAACTCACCAGTGCACCTCGGGGAGGCAGGCATCTTTACCAACAGCAGCATTGGACCCGAACCGATGAGTTTCGCATGGGACTTTGGGGATACATTCACCAGCACACTTCGCAATCCCACGCATAGCTATTCAACTGTTGGTCACTTTACAGTGACCCTGACCGCTACCAATAGCGAGAGCAGCGATACTATTAGCCACGATTTTGAAGTATTGACAGCAAAATCCATCATATATATACCCTGGCTAATGAAAGAATAACAAAGGCGCATAGTTCCGTGACTTGTGTCTCGTGAATATTCGCTTGGCAATAATTTCCGACAGGAAAAGAACCACCCCATGAAACGATCGAAGCACTGGAGGGGTACAATCTCTTGCGCACCGACCAGAATGGGTGGATCGAGATTACGACGGATGGAAAGCACATGTGGGTGCAAGTGGAGAGAAGGTAGATCAGCACCACGGACGCCAAAACAAAAAACGAGTATATTTGTGAGACACCAAATCCAACCTATAACTGGTTTGGAAAAGTCAGCTTCCATAAATAAGCAGCAAAAGTTAGCCTGCAATCAGCTGTCCAGCTGGCTAGAACTACGTATATCCTATGGTGCCTATATGATCAGAAATTGCAGGCGAATCGGTAAAATAAATCAAGCCAGGCATCAAAGGAAATCCCATAATCGATACCATTGCGGACGATTACGAGCGCAATGCGATGAAGCACTCATTTGGATTGAGCGGGTATTACATGATAGTCTGGACGGGGGAACACCACCGCAACAAATCCGTCGTAAAATGGCGATTGATACAGACTCAGCACATCGTGCCTCTATATAATATATGCTAAGTTCCCCCAGGTATTTTTCGAATCGCTGTCGATTTTCTCAATCAAACATTCTTGGTTTTATTATTAAGCTATAGGATCTATATAGGTTCTTGCTGATTACTTACAAATTTGCAAGCTAAATTTTTTGCTCTTTATGATATATCTCTCTACACAATTGCTCAAAATTTTAATTTGTGCTAAACTGAATATAGTTAGACCAATTGAATAAGGAGATGCAACCATGGCTGATAAAATCCTGGTCGTCGATGACGATCCCGATACAGTTAAGTTTATCAATATCATGTTGAGCCGCCTGGGCTACCAGGTGATATCCGCGACATCCGGCATGGAAGCTCTCGAACGCGTGCAGGTTGAGCATCCCGACCTGATCATCCTGGACGTGATGATGCCTGGCATGGATGGGTATGAGGTCAGCCGCAACCTGCGGAGGAACCCAAAGACGGCTACCACACCCATCCTGATGTTCACCGCAAAAACCACCATTGAAGATAAATTAGCCGGATATGATGCCGGCGTGAACCTGTATCTGACCAAACCGATCCACCCAATCGACCTGCAAGCCAATATCCGCAACCTACTGACTCAGAAAATGACCAGGGTAGAAGCCACCGGGGATCATGGGTATGTTGTAGGTGTAATATCTGCTACAGGTGGTGCAGGTGTTTCCACGGTGGCACTTAACCTGGCGATCACCTATGCCAAGAAATATAATGTCAAAGTAATTGCAGCTGAGATGAAACCCGGGCAAGGTTCCTGGGCACTGGATCTAAACCTCACTGAACCAGTAGGTCTGCCCAATTTATTGAGTATGGATCTGCAGGATATCACTATGGATACGGTATCGAAGGAGCTGATCCAGACGAACTTTGGGATCAGGATATTATCTGCTTCCAACAAGACGGAAAATGTAGAATATATTGCCGCTACGCCACAGCTTGAGCTGGTGCTGGGTTATCTATCTAATCTAGCTAATCTGGTCGTCCTGGATATCGGTACAAGCTTCCATCCAGGATACAATGCCATCCTGGAAAAATGTGATGAGCTGATCATGGTGGTCGAACCCCAACCGGTACCCATCAAGCGTTCCAAGCTATTGGCGAGTGAGCTGCACCTCAAGGGATTTGGTAGCATCAAAACCATGAGCACGGTACTTGTTAACCGCACTCGTTCGGATATCGTCCTCAATATCAGCCAGGTTGAACAAATCCTGGGCTATCCAGCGGTGATGGGGTTCCCTCCCGTGGTGGAGCAAGCCTACCGGGCTTCAGACCGGGCGGTGCCACTAATCAATGTCCAACCGGATGGGATCATCGCGATGCAGTTCACTACCCTGGCCAGCCAAATCAACGAGCGCGTACCCGCTCATTAAACAGATATTCATCTAATCCTTTCCTTCCCTGGCGTATAATCCTGGTCAAAGACGATGAACAGGAGGGTTACTCGCATGGATAGCTCCTACCGGATTGAACATGATACCCTTGGGGACGTCAACGTCCCGATAGAAGCCCTGTATGGGGCTCAAACCCAGCGAGCGGTAAATAACTTTAATATCTCTGGATTATGTCCCTGGCGTGCATTCATATGGTCGATGGCAGTCATTAAGCATTCTGCTGCCGGGGTTAACCGTGAATTGGGTTTACTGGATTATAAAATTGCAGGTGCGATCATCACCGCGGCTCAGGAAGTCATCGACGGTAAATGGGATGACCAGTTCGTTGTCGATCCTTTTCAGGCAGGTGCTGGTACGAGCCACAACATGAATGTTAATGAAGTCATCGCCAACCGCGCCACCTTGCTCCTGGGAGGCAAGCTTGGGCAATACCTGGTCAATCCCAATGACCATGTTAACATGTCACAATCCACCAATGACACGATCCCCACTGCTATCCGCCTGGGTTGCCTGTGGCGTCTGGATGAGTTATTGGGAGCCGTTGACGCGCTAGCTTCTGCGCTAAAGCTAAAAGCGCAGGAATTTGACAACATTGTAAAATCGGGTCGCACCCACCTCCAGGATGCGGTGCCAGTACGGATGGGGCAGGAGTTTGGAGGGTATTCTAGAGCCATCCAAAGAGATGCAGAGCGCATCCGCCAATCAGCGAAAGGCTTACGCCGCCTGGGGATTGGTGGAACTGCCACCGGGACAGGCTTAAATGCCCATCCAGAATATCACATCCGCATGGTAAGCCGTTTATCCGAGCTTACCGGTCTGACCCTGACTGGTTCGGATGACTTGTTTGAGTCAATGCAGTCCATGGCAGATGCCGCTAGCTTCTCAGCTTCCTTACGCACACTGGCAATCACTTGCACACGGATTGCCAATGATTTTCGCTTACTGGCATCAGGGCCATCCACAGGGCTGGATGAGCTGCGTCTGCCACCGGTACAACCTGGCAGCAGCATCATGCCTGGCAAGGTCAACCCGGTGATGGCTGAGATGCTAAATATGGCCATGTATCATGTGCAGGGTTGTGATCTTACCGTGTCCCTTGCCTCCCAGGCAGGCCAGCTCGAGCTGAACGTAATGATGCCCATCATCGCCCACAATCTATTCGAGATGATGCAAGTGATGATCGGATCTATCTCGGCATTCACCCAGAAATGTGTGCTAGGGCTACAAGCGAATCAGGCGAAGGCGGAAGGCTGGTTGGCACGAAATGCCATCATCGCGACTGCGCTCAACCCGCTGATTGGTTACAGCGCCAGCGCTTCTCTGGTTAAAGAAGCCCTCAAGCGTAATATTGCCATCCGCGAGGTGGCACTTGAAAAAGCTGCAGCAGGAGAATTGAAACACATCAAGCAAGACCGCCTGGTCACTTCTGAAGAAATCGACCAAGCCTTGAAAGATCTTCAGAGCCTCACCTACGGTGGTATCGTTGGGCAATAAAGTTACGAAGTGAGAGCGAAAAACTAAATTACCTGGGAATCCCGCAAGTCTTGAATTGTCTTTTGATCAAGACCCAATAATTCGTGCAGGATCTGATCTGTGTGTTCTCCCAGCCTGGGCGGTGGCATGCGTATAACCGGAGGTGCAGTGGGGATTTTCAATGGTGATGCCACCATTTTCACTACCCCTTCGCTCGGGTGCTCGACCTGTATCACCATTTCGCGGGCTTGCACTTGAGGGTCATTCAACACCTGGTCTATGCTGTTAATCGGCCCACATGGCACTCCAATCGCACCCAGAATTGCCAGCCAATCAGCTGTATCAGCTTGAGCAAATAATTCAGTTAATAATGGGATCAGCTCACCCCGGTGGTTCACGCGCTCGGCATTCGTTGTAAACCGTACATCATCCATCCATTCGATCCTACCAGCCTTTTCGCAAAATTGCTTCCACTGATAATCATTGCCAATCCCGAGGGCAAAATAGCCATCCTGTGTCTTGAAGGTTTGGTAGGGAACGATGTTGGGGTGTGCGTTACCATATCGGCTGGGTGTTTCGCCTGAGATCAAGTAATTACTGCCCACATTTGCCAACCAGGCAACTTGCGAATCGAGCAAAGATATATCGATGCGCTGCCCCCTGCCACTGCGTTGATGCTCGAACAAAGCTGCCAGGATTGCATTGCAGGCGAATAACCCGGCGGTAATATCTGCAATTGCTACCCCCACTTTATAAGGCTCACCCTGCTCAGGTCCGGTGATGCTCATCAGCCCTCCTTGAGCCTGGATGATGAAATCATAACCTGGCAGATGCCTGTAAGGGCCGGTATATCCATACCCGGTGATGGTACAGTAGATCAAGCCAGGTTTCAATTGCTGCAGGGCAGCATAATCCAATCCCCATTTATCCAGCGTATCCACCTTAAAGTTTTCCACTAGGATATCGCTCTGCCGGATCAGCTCTTTGAGGATTTTCAGACCCTGGTCTGATTTTAAATTCAGGGTAAGACTGCGTTTATTACGATTGACACATAAAAAATAAGCTGACTCTCCCCCTGATGAAAATGGTGGACCCCAGTGGCGGGTGTCATCGCCCAACCCAGGGGCTTCAATCTTGAGGATATCCGCCCCCAGGTCACCTAACATCATGGTGCAGTATGGACCAGCCAGAACCCGGCTCAGGTCAAGTACATGCACGCCTTCTAATAGGGAATGTTGTTCGCTATTCATCTATTAATAGCGAAGCAGTGCCCCGATACTTGTAAACCCGGCTATTTTATGCACGTGCTGGAGAACTTCCACATCCCCTCCACCTTTCATCACCTTATGCACTGCCATTTCAACAGCATCGGGGATTTGCTCAAATTTTGAGCCGCAAAACTGGCAAACGGGCAACTCTTGCGAAGTGATATAGCCACAGCCCTGGCAACGATAGCCTGAGGCACGATAACCATCCTGAATGACCAGGGCTTGGACACGCCCATCATGGACGGCGCTCAGGGTTTCATCCAGGTCGAGCACCGCACCCCGATCCTTGGAGGCGCCGGTCACAAGTTTTTTCAGTAATTGTTCTTCCTTTCGGAATTCTGCTTCTTTTCCAATTTGCATTGTCCGCTCCAGCACATCCAATTTACTGGCGGTCATGCTCATGGGGAAAGTGCCTACGATCAGGCTCTGCCAGCTTTTTGGTAATTGGTTACGTAGAAGGGCAATATTTTCTTCCGTTCCGCCAATTAAAACACGGCGTACATTATTTTCACTAAAGAAGTGAGCTGCGAAATCAGATATATCACGGAAATTACGCCCGGCGACTTCATCTTCATAATGGGTTTGTCCAGTCATTCCACCCCGCATTCCCGGTTTTGCTGATGCTCCTCCATGTTTGGTATGCCTGACGCTCTCACCCAGGATACCCTCCTGTTCTTTGAGCTCACCAAGGTGAAAAGAAAACAATCTGGCGCCTTGCTTGTCTACCAAGGCCACACCATAGCCACCATAATGATCTAATAGGGACGCTAATGGCTTTACATGCGGTTGATTACTTATGATCACCTGGTTGCGAACAGGAATGGCTAGTGAGTAGGCTCTAAAGAATTTGTCCGGAGAACAGGAAAACACCACCATACTTCGCCCACTCCAGTCAAACTCCCTGCTAAAATAGTTTTCAACCGCTAAAACATCTGAGGTTAATTTAATCTCCTTTAGCATACTCCGTAAATTTGATTTATATACATCTGCACTGCCCTCAGTAGGATCTGTATTCAAATAGACACTGAGCACCTGATGATCCGACTGATAACCCAGTAATTCCTGCAGGTTCTTTTCAGTTAACATGGTAACTCCTCTCTATATTGGGAATATATGGGATGGCTAACTTACCCTGCGCTTAAGTTCCTGAAACAGCTCTTTTTCTCCTTGGGTTAGATTCTGTGGAATTTTTACCTTAATGTGAGCAAACAAATCGCCTCTGGTGTCTGGTGAATTTAATTTTGGGATCCCTCGACCTGTCAAGCGAATGCTCTGTCCTGGCTGAATTCCCGCTGGTATCGTCAGGACAACATTGCCTGAAAGTGTCTGGACAGTGACTTCGCCCCCTAAAACTGCGGTGTAAAGATCGATTACCACTTCAGTATGTAAATCATTTCCCTTGACATCGAAGCGCGGATCCTCTGCAACATTAATCACCAGATACAGGTCACCCTTTTGCCCAGGTGTGCCGGTGGGGATGGAATTGGCTACCCGTACTTTGGTACCCGTCTTAGCACCTGGCGGGATCTTAACTTCCAATCTTCGCCCATCCAGCTCTAATCGCCTGGTGGTACCTTGGTAGGCCTCAGTGAGGCTGATGGTCACGTCTTGTTGGTAGGATGGTGCACTGGTACGCCTGGTACGCTGGGTGGAAACTCTTCCAGTTCTCGGATCACCCATGTCTGGCGCGCCTCCAAATATCCTTCGGAAGAATTCTGAAAAATCGCTACCCAAGATATCTTCCAGCCCGCCCACACGAACGTTACCGCCTGAAGGGGATTGAGTAAACCAATCATCCCAGTTAAAACCACCGGCAGGTGCTCCACCCTGTTGCCATTGCGAATACGATTCGCCCAATTGTTCATAACGGGAGCGTTTTTCCGGGTCACTTAAAACCTGATAAGCTTCGTTAATCTCCTTGAAGCGTTCTTCAGCTTTAGCGTTTCCAGGGTTGCGGTCTGGATGAGTCTTTAATGCTAGTTTCCGATAAGCCTTCTTAATCTCGTCTTTACTGGCATTACGCTCAACACCAAGTACCTTGTAATAATCCTTATATTCCATATTCTAACCACCACTATATGGCGTTATTTTCTATTCTAATACCATTGTATGCTCACCTGGTATACAAAGTCAAGCATGTAGACGCCTTTCTTACAAAACTCTAACTCATGCCATGATCAGACCTGGAATTAGCCCGTTTATTTCACAAACATGCTATGATTAAACGCATGGATCGAAGCGACAGACACATTTTGCTGGTAGAAAATGATCCGCAGACCAGTCAGCTGATTGCCAGGCAGGCATTAGAACCGCTTGGATATCAAGTTGATATCCTCGAGTCAGCCGGCTCTGCTATTCAAGAAGTAGAAAAAATTTCCCCCGATCTTATCATCACCAATCTTAACCTTTCTGGATTGAGCGGGAAAGACCTGTTGGTTGCCCTTAATGCGCGTGGGATAGACCTCCCCACGATTGTCATCGCTAACAAAGGTCAGGAAGCAGATATCCTCCAGGCTTTGAGATTGGGTGCGGCCGGCTTTTTGGTTGGTCCAATCCGCGAGACTGAGGTAATCAATGTCGTTGAAAATGCCCTGCGCAAGCAGGATTCGAGAGTTGAGCTGAATGTTCCCAGCCGCGAAATGGAGCAAATAAAAGTTGTCATGGAACGGCAAGTACGCGATTTTTCTGAAATTTTTTCGATCTGCGAGCTGTTACGCTCACCCGCCAGCCGCCAGTCGATATATGAAAAAATCGCCAGCATAACCATCCAGGTGGCTGAAGCAGATAGCGCTTGGATAATGACAACGGGCACAAAGCATAATGAGTACATCTTACAGGCCTGCCAAAATACTTCTGATGAAATGCAAGCCAGTCTGCATCTTCCTTATGAGAACGATTTAAGCGCTCTGGTTGCAGTTTCCGGTCAGCTGATATCCATCCATGGGGAACCGCTGGAACGTTTTAAAAACGGAGAACTAATAGAATCAGTGTTGGCCGTGCCCGTGAAGCTGGAAGGAAAAGTCTCAGCGATAATCACTGTTGCCAGGAAAAAACCACAACCATTCAACGCTTACCAACGAGCTATGCTTGAATTAGCGGCAGATTTCACCTCGCTATTAACGGAAAACTTACAACGATTTCAACTGTTGGAACAACGCCTGCTCTTCCTGAAACAATCCAATATTTATGCAACGATTGAGTCCGACCTCAAATACAACCTGCTGCTACAGGCGAGCATGGAACTTCGCAATCCGCTAAATTTAATATCTGAAAATTTAAACATGATATTAACGAATAGCGATCGTAGGCTTAATCGAGAGCACTCGGTAGCACTTCGAGACATTAAAGAAGAAACAGAAATCTTGATCGATATCACCGATTCGCTGCTCCAGTTTCGCCAGGGGGAGGCTTCACGCTTGCTGGAAGATATAGACCTGAACGAGATGGCACGCAATGTGGTTAATCATTTTCAGCCGATTGCCCAGCTGGCACAAATTAACCTTAAGTTGGATTTGCCACCCAAGCCAAGCATTGTTAGGGTGTATTCGTCACAGGTCAACAAAGTAATCGAAGGTTTGCTATCGAATGCCCTTAAATACAGCTTCCCTAATAGTCAAATTACCATTCGAATCGATCGAAAGGATGATAACGCTATCCTAAGTGTGGAAGACCAGGGAGAGCAGATCGATGCTAGATTATTGGAAAGTATATTTGATAAAAAGTCCGGTGTCCTCGGAATGACTGCTAAACGGTATGGAGGGCTAGGGATTAGCCTGGCGATGATCAAAGAAATTGTTTCAGCATATAAGGGTACGATTTGGACTGATAGTAAGCAAGACAGCAGTTTCAGCATTGCATTTTCACTTCCTCGAGTATGAATCTTCTCAATTGAGCAGAAATAAAAAATGACCAATATTCCTCATCTTTTGATCTATTCAACGCCCGAATCTGTGGGTTTCCTTGATCATTCATCACTTGTCTCTGCCGGATATGATGTCATACCCATTTCACATCTACAAGATCTTGAGGCATGGTTGATATCCAGCCCAGGGGAGACAATGGTGATCATTTGCCTTCCATCGCCGAAGGATGGTTTACAGGCTTCATCAGAAATCTTGCAGGCTCATCCATTAGTGCCGATTCTGCTAGTCACAAATCAAATTAATCAATCATTCTTACAACAAGCCTTGGAAATTGGACTGTCTGACTACCTGGCGGTACCTGTCACATCGGACCAAATCCAAAAAGCGATTAATCGATGTCTTGCACACCTGAAGGAAAGGCGAGCCGGTCATGATTTCGAGCAGGTGATGACTCACCTGACGGATGGATTTGTCCTGACAGACTTAAATTCACATATCCTACTTGTCAACCAATCCGCTCGCCAGATATTTAATATAAAAGAGAACCAGATTGAGGGAAAGTCAGCTAACGAAATCTTTTATCAGCAAGACTTTTTGGATATCTTTAAACCGTTCAGAACGTACCCATACCGTAACGAACTATCCATGGAGGATGGACGCGTATATAGTGCCCAATCAAGCCTGATTCCAAATATCGGAATTGCCATCGTTATGCAAGATATCACGCACCTCAAAGAACTCGACCGGATTAAGACAGATTTCGTGAACACCATCTCGCACGATATCCGCTCGCCCTTAACTTCCATCTATGGTTTTATCGGATTGATTGACCGGGTAGGTTCAATCAACCGGCAGCAGGCTGAATTTATCCATCACATTCAGACCAGCGTGCAGCATATTACCTCACTGATCAATGATTTACTGGATCTTAATCGTGTGGAAGCCGGATATGACTTGCAGAGAACGGAAGTCCACTTCAAGGATCTGCTCACCCAAACGATCAACAGCCTGGAATATCAGATCAGTGAAAAAATGCAGGATGTCATCCTGTCTGTCCCGGATGATATCCCCGTAGTGCTCGGAAATCCACTGCACTTACAGCGTATGGTTGGTAATTTAGTTGAAAATGCCATTAAGTTCACCCCGTTGATGGGCAAAATAGAGGTGCGTTGCAGGGCTGAGGCGGAACAATTGATCCTCGAGGTGGCTGATAATGGGCCTGGTATCCCATTGGCCGACCAGCCGCACATATTTGAAAAATTCTACCGCGGAAGTAACTTGTCTCAATTGACGAGCGGCACAGGGCTAGGATTATCGATCGTCCAGTCGATCGTCGACAAACATCATGGACGTATCTGGTTGGAGTCTTCTGAATCAGGTACAACCTTTACGGTGATCTTGCCGCTCTAGTAATTTTCAGTTTAGTTATATTCACAAAGTAATTTTTTCTTGTGTTTAAATGACTGCCTCCGCTGGGGTGGTGAGGTACCCAGCGGAGGCTTTCGCCAAAGGAGGAAACAGCATCGAGGCTAAGCTTTTATTTCGTAGCTAAGCTTATTCTCATCCATAATGATACAACAGGAGCCATATTTTTCTTACGGTCAACTGTCATTATTTATTAGTGACATCACTCACAATCTAATTTGTGACTTTTGGTAGTAATCACATAGGGATTGCAGCACGCATACATCGCAAGCCGGTTTGCGTGGGTGGCAAACCTCACGCCCCAGGCGGATAAGATTCAAATGTGCAGCTTTGTACGTTTCAGGTGGGAATAATTCCGCCAGGTGATGGTGTGTTTTTTCATTACCCATTTTCTCGGGTCGAAGGCCTATTCGTCCCGTCACCCTTTGAATGTGTGTATCCACTGGGAAAGCAGGCTTTCCCAGTGCGAACAACAACACGATGGAGGCTGTTTTAGGGCCTACCCCATTATATTTAGTTAACCAATTCCATGCATCTTCATCTGGCAGGCTGTGTAGAAAACCCAGGTCCAGCGAGCCCCTCTCGGCAGTGATCTGGCGCAAGATCTTTTGAATGCGAGGGCCTTTCTGATTTGCCAATCCTGCAGATCGAATCGCCTCAATCACAGCTTCCCCTTCAGCATCACGTACAGCTTCCCAGGTTTTAAATTGCTGTTTTAACTGAGTGAAAGCCCGATCCCGATTGATGTCGTTGGTATTCTGCGATAATATTGTCGAGACCAATTCATCCAGGATTGGCAGTTGGGTATGCCAGGAAGGATCGCCATACTCCTTAAGCAGCCGGCGATATACCTCGAGCGCACAGTCGTGTAGATTCATCGATCCAATTCTAATTTAAAACACGGGGAAGCCCAACCCACCCTTAACTTACGCCAGTTTTCTACTGGAAATCCTGGCCCGAATTCCAATACTCTTTCCAGATCCTTTGCCTCGAATACATCCAACTGGCGTAATATTTCAAGGGCCACCGCCGGCCGTACGTGTCCTCTAGGATCGCCTGCCGGGAAATTATGGCCTTTTAAATCGCCATCGGATACTTTAAAAGCCACCCCCAATGCGGGTGAACCGGCCTTGATCGCACCTGGCATGATGCCAAAGGCTTGGAATCCTTCCGCTCCACCCTTACAGATCACCCTTCCCTGACCTGCCTGCATAAGAGTCGTGTCAAAGTTATCGGGACCACCGATCATATCGGGGTAGGTGAGCATGGCTTTGGTGATCAAATGACAGGTTTCAGCCCGTTTCTCCGTTAAGTCATCAGGCTGGCACAACCGTGCAAAAGCCAGGGCAGTATTTCGTAATGGAAGTGCAAAATTAGGAGCGGAACATCCATCAATCCCAACATGAATGTCTTCAGGCCTGAGGTCGGCAATTTCAGCAAAAGTGGACAAAATCTTTCGCTGTACCGGGTGATCCGGATCCAAATAAGGCAACATATCTGGGCCAGTCGAAATCCCCAACATGTGTGAAAACGCCAGCATTCCGGTGTGTTTCCCAGAGCAGTTATGCCTGTTAGGGGTCGGTACCTCACCCCTTGCACGCATGGCTTCAGCAGTCTTCCGATCATATACTGTGTGTACCCCGCACATTAACTCGGCTTCGCGAATACCCGTCTTTGCCTGTATAGACTTGATCACGCCCACATGTTCATCGGTGCCGGAATGGGAGGCGCATAGGAGTGCTACTTCCTTCAGGGTTAATCCATAAAAAGGCATGCCACCGTTTTCCAAAAACGGAAGCGCCTGGAAAGGTTTTGCCGAGGAACGCGTGTATGTGACCAATTCAGGGTCAGCGTACCAGGCAGCCATTCTGCCCGAAGCTTCCATGACTGCGATAGCCCCAAAGTGCAGTGATTCTAGGATATCACCTCGGGTCAGCTGATACATTGGCTGATAAGAAGTATTGATCATAAATACTTGTTATTCACCACTTGATTCGCTGGGGTGGTATCGCCGGGCATAGTATTGAAATAATCCATGACGATAACGTTGATAGTATTGGTCGTGCAGTTCAGTGGGAAAGGTCAAATCTGAGAGTAAATTGGGGATTAGACGTTCAACATCAGAGGTCGGAGCATTGCGTTTGACCATACGGTCCAAACCTTTGAGGATGCTTTTTAGATGGCGCTGCTGGGCTTTCACTGAATCCAGCGGAATCTCTCCCCCGCGACCACTGATAACACGGTAATCACGGTAGGAGCTCATCAACAAATCCAAAGTTTCGATCCAGGCAGGAATATCTGCATTGGTTAAAAAAGGAGGCTGGTTGAGCAGGACCACATCCCCAATAAAAACGATTTTAGACGAGGGGATCACCACCCAGGTACCACCGGGTGCTGGACCAGCATGGTATTCGACGAAAAGCTCCTGCTCGCTCCAGTGAAGTGATATTTTGTGGGTGAAGGTAATATCCGGTAATGCCCAACGGGTACCGACGACGTCGTCGTAGGTCTCCCACACTGAACCACTTTCCGCATTTTGCCCTTTGAAAACGGATGGTCGACCCCTGAATACCTGGGCGGTCTTTTGGTGCGCGATGATGGTGCACTCCATTGACCTGGCGCCAAGGGTGCGATCGGGGTGGGCATCCAGATTAACCAGCATGCGGTTAGGTTTCGCTCCAAGGTTATAAAGCACGTTCAGCCAGGCTCGTGCATCTTCGGCGCGCAATGGAGCATCTATCAGGACCGTTCCCATTGGCAGAAGAACAGCCCCAATCGTGACGCCTGGGTAAGTGTTTTCGATATATATACCGCGATCAATTTGCTGCATAGTTTTCTCTGTTTCCCTGACTTACACTACTTTAGTTTTCCGATGTGGGCAGGCTGAATATAAAGCGAGAGCCAACACCCAGCTTACTTTCAACCCAAATTTTGCCACTATGTTCTTGTACTGCCAACTTGCAATAAGCCAGCCCCAAGCCAAGCCCTCTCGGACCATTTTCTGTCCGTAAGCGAATAAATTTATCAAATATCCGCTCATGTTCAGAGGCCGGAATGCCTGGTCCATGATCCTGCACCCACACTTGAACTTGATTCCCATCACGCCGAGCACCTACTTCAATCGTGTTTCCCGTGGGTGAGTATTTACTTGCATTTTCCAATAAATTTGTTATCACTCTGCGGATCATATCGAGATCGACCAAAACTTTGGGCAGCTTATCTGACACTTTATACCGCAGGATTTGATTTTTATTATTTATCGTAGACTCAACTGCTTCAACAGCTTCAAAAACCAGATCCGAGATACTTGAGAGTGTACGGTTTCCAATTGGCTGGCCTGATTCCAATTTACTTAAATCCAACAATGAATCGGTCATGCGCTGGATGCGTTCGGTCGATCGCATGGATATGTCAAGTAATGATTTCATGGCAGAATCATCGGATGGCAGCAGCGTGTCTAACAATTGCAAGCTCGAGACTACATTAGCCAGGGGTGATCGGAGATCATGATAGATCATCGAAGTCAGATCATCTCGTAATGTATCCAGTTTCTTCTGCTCGGTGATATCACGTAAAATCCATTGCAGCCGTGATACTCCTTCAGTTTGAATTTCACGGACATAGACCTTAACTGGTACCATATGCCCGCTGGCTGAACATAAACTCAATTCATAGGACAGCGTGTTGCCAGAGTGGAGCTCTGCAAACTCTGCACCGAGCAAATCCTGATCAATTTTATGGAGCTGGCTAATCTCCATTGAACGTAATATATCTTTACTGTAATCCGATGCCAAAACAGCTTTGCGGTTGGTTTCTAAAATTTCACCACTCCAATTGGTGATGATGATCGGATCAATACTGTCTTCAAACAACTCCTGATATCTCTGGTGAGCAATCTGAAGCTGCTCAAACAATTGGGCATGCCGGATGGCGGTACCCGCAAAGTTGGCGATACCAGAGAGGATGAGCAATGAATCCTGATCAAACTCAGCTTCTTTCGGGTTGATAGCTTCCAACGTCCCGATGACTTTACCCCGGTAGTGGATCGGGGCGCACAGGATTGATTTCGAGATGATCCCTTTTACCTGATCGTCTTTGGGATCGAAACGCTCATCTTTGTTCACATCGGGGATGATCACACCAGCATCCTGTTCTACCACCCAGGATGAAATCCCATGTTCGATCAGCTGAGGCAATTTTCCAGTTTTAATTTTCGACAGCCCCCTGGCAGCACGCAGCTCCAGGTTGCCACTCGGGAGATCAACCAAAGTTAGCGTGACCACCTGGACTTTTAGCGCTGAATTAGTCTGTTCCAGGATGCCCATAAAAACATCTTCCAGATTGAGGCTGGAGGATATCCCCGAGGCACTTTTCGCCAAGGCAGTCATGACACCTGCCTGCCGCTGGCTTTCATCATATAAGCGCGCATTAAGCACGGCTATCCCTGCCTGATCGGCGATGGCTTGTACCAGGGCAACATGCTCGCTGCGGAAGAAACCAGGCTTTGGATGCACCAGAGTCAATACACCCACCAGCTGGTTACGAGTCAGGATGGGTGCACAAACTGCTGATTTGGGAACCTGCGTTTTATCATCTTCGTATCGACGGGGCATCCAGCGCGGATCGCGGTGGGTATTTTCCACCAGCGCCACCTTCCGTTCGCGTACCACCCAACCCGACAGGCCTTTATCCAGGGTATCTACCAGGCGTTTGGTGGTATGTTTGTGGATTGTGTCACCGGTGATGATGGCGGAATCAACCGGGATGCCATTGTCATCCAAAACGATGATGGATCCATTGATCGCCCCAACATTTTGCATGGATAAAAACAGCACTCGTTCCAACAACTTGCGTAGATCGAGGGCCGAGCTCAGCTCGCGGCTGATATTGTAAAGCAGCTCCAAAGAAGCACGGGTGGAATTATCTTCTTTGATGTTTGGAGGGTTGTTATTCATCCAAATTGCGGTCCAATTTCAGTATAGCATAGTTGCATATCAAGAGATGACGTTTATCCTCGGGAAATCCATGAGCAGAACTTCAAGTGCCAAACGCGGATTCACATTACGATCAATTCGATCCAACGTGCTCTCAACACTGTTCACATGAAAGCGCGCATTGTGTAATCCAATTTTATCAGCCAATTTTTGAATGCACACCGAATAATCCAGGTTGGTAATCGGATCAGTCACTCCGGCAGCAAAAATGAGCGTATCCCGCCAAAATGTGAGCCAGACTTGCAGTTCATTGCGTAATTCTTCTTTATTATCTACACGCTGCTTTGCAAATGCAAAACGATCACCACGCGAGCTGGCGAGTAATTCGACCAGATCTTGCAACCAGGCGTGTCTCTGTTCGAGCAGCCTGGGCTGCTCAAATAAGCGCATCGCATAACCAGGTCGTCCACCAGAAATATGTGCCAGTACTTCAGCAATCTCAGCCGGCACACCCTTGATGACCTGCATACCTTTTGCTGTTTCATCCACCGATAATGGTCGTAACTTGAGCACCTCACAACGCGATACGATGGTGGGCAAGAGGCTCTCCGCACTCCTGGCAGTTAAGATCACCACCACCTGGGGCGGAGGTTCTTCCAATGTCTTTAGCATGGCGTTCGCAGCGTTGGTATGGGCTTCTTCGAAACGCAGGAGTAAAGCCACCCGATAACGGGCTTCATAAGGAGCCAACGATAGTTTGTGCTGTAACTCGCGCACTTGATCAATTCGTAAGACCTCACCCTCATGTTCTGCTTCAACCACCGATAGGTCGGGATGCTGCATCCCTTCGATGCGCTTGCAGGTGGAGCATTGCCGACATTGCTGACCAGGCGCGGGTGGTTTTGTACAATTCAAAGCCTCAGCAAAACGAAGGGCAAGTGTCTTTTTTCCCACCCCTTGTGGGCCGGTGATTAGATAGGCATGCCTTTCCCGCCTTTGAGCTACATGCTCTGCAAGTAAATCAACCGCCCATTCGTGCCCAATCATGCCCCAATCCATGCTGTGATTTTAGCCTAGAGCCAGAATCTTGACAACCAGCAACCTGAAAATTCTCGAAAAACAGCCGGTTTTGTTAATATGGTAGAATTTGCCGGATGGACCTCCTTACTGGTCTAAACGCACAACAACAACAAGCAGTTATAGCAGGATTGGGTCCCGTTTTAGTTATGGCGGGTCCCGGTTCTGGTAAAACGCGAGTTCTCACCCATCGCATCGCATATTTGATCGGTAAGATGGGTGTAAGACCTTATAATATTCTGGCAGTTACGTTCACCAATAAAGCTGCCCGTGAGATGGAAACCCGAGTGGTCAATTTGCTGGGGGAAAGTGCGCGTGGTGTGACCCTGGGCACTTTCCACGCCACCTGCGCGCGCATCCTGCGCCGGGAGGCCGAACACCTTCCATTTACATCAAATTTCGTTATCTTTGATGAAGATGACCAAATGAGCCTGGTTAAACGCGTCATCGCTGATATGAATATCGATGACAAACAATACCGCCCTCTGGCGGTTTTGAATTCCATCTCAAATGCAAAGAATGAGCTGATTCTTCCGGATGAATATCCACTGCAAACCTATCGCGACGAAGTGGTCAAGCGGGTTTATATTGGCTACCAACAAATGCTGTTGACGAACAACGCAGTGGATTTTGACGACTTGCTTCTTTATACCGCGTTCTTGTTGAATGAAAATCAAGCAGTACGCGAACGTTATGCCCGCCGTTATGAACACGTCTTGGTGGATGAATTTCAAGACACCAATATGGCTCAATACGTCTTGTTGAGGAGGCTGTCCTCATTCCATAATAATATATTTGCGGTTGGAGATGCCGACCAATCGATTTATCGCTGGCGGGGAGCCGATTACCGAAATGTGTTGCGCTTTGAGCAGGACTATCCAGAGGTGCAAATCATCCTGTTGGAACAAAACTACCGTTCCACACAACAGATCCTGGATGTGGCCATGGCGATCATCAACCCCAACCCCAACCGAAAACCCAAGAAGTTGTTTACTGAACGCAGTGAAGGACTCAAGGTCATAATCCATGAGACTTATGATGACCGCCAGGAAGCCTCATTCATTGTGGATACAATCGCCAGCCTGGTGGGTCGCCAACAAGTGAAACCTGGGGATGTGGCAGTGATGTATCGCACGAACGCGCAATCTCGTTTATTGGAGGAAGCATTTCTCCACGCAGGATTACCTTACAAACTGGTAGGTGCCCAACGCTTCTATGGTCGGCGTGAGGTGAAGGATGTCATCGCTTTCATACGCCTGGTGCATAACCCGGATGATGAGCTGAGCCTGATCCGGGTGATCAATGTGCCACCGCGCGGGGTGGGTGATAAAACTCTGCAAGCCTTGCGCACCCAGGCTCAAAAAGCCAATCTTACACCGGGCAGAATGCTGATCGAAATGGGACGCAACCCTGAAGCGTATACAGGCATTTTTACCCACCGGGTGTTAATTTTACTGGCAGGTTTCGGGGAATTATTGTCCAGGTGGACAGGCGAGGTAAGTGAGCTTGCGCCACTATATGTCATGGACCGTATCCTTGATAACACCGATTACCATGGGTTTATCGATGATGGAACAGATGAAGGCAATGATCGTTGGGAAAACGTGATGGAGCTCCGCCGCCTGGCGTCTGAATACCAGGATCGAACCTTGAGTGAATTCCTTGAAAACATCGCCCTGGTTTCCGACCAAGACACGATCGAAACCAGTGCCAATGTGCCCACTCTTCTCACCCTGCACGCTGCCAAAGGGCTTGAATATCCGCTGGTTTTCATCGCCGGCTTGAATGAAGGCACACTTCCACATTCGCGTTCATTCGCTGATCCCGAAGCAATGCAAGAAGAAAGACGCTTGTTATATGTAGGGATCACCCGTGCAAAAGACAGGCTTTACCTGGTGTTTGCCCAAAACCGGAGTGCCTTCGGATACCCGGAGCCAGTAGAGCCTTCTAGATTCCTGGATGATATCCCCGATAATCTGCTGGATGGGATCGGCTCAATGCGCAACCTGCGACCAGCCCGGCTAACAAGCTTTGAAGCAAAAACCATACAATGGGAATCAACAAGAACTGGAACTGCTCGAATAGCAACCCAAAAATTTCGTCCTGGCACCCATGTGCAGCACCCAGTCTGGGGGGAGGGGATGGTGTTGAGCAGTCGGATGCAGGATGACGATGAGATTGTGGATATTTTCTTTGAGAACATCGGCATGAAACGTGTAGCTGCTTCTTTGGCCAATCTCAAAACGAAAGGGTAGCCATCGCCACATTAGCGTATTTGCGCATGTCCAAGTCTAGTGGAGATTGTTATACTTTTTTAAAAATTCGCTGTATAATCCTGCCATGCCCATTCTCGATTCCCACTCCCTGGAGATCATTAGCAGAAGCACTGAACAAACCCGGCGGGTGGGTATGCGGTTGGGTACGTTGCTTAAGCCTGGCGATCTTGTCGCCCTGGTGGGTGATCTTGGGTCAGGAAAAACTACACTGGTACAAGGGATTGCAGCAGGCTGGGGAACACTTGATCCTGTCTCCAGCCCAACATTTGTGCTCGTAAACGTTTATCGTCATACGGATGGTGTGCGTCTTTTCCATATGGATGCGTACCGTCTGAAAGGTCCAACCGAAGCGCTCGATCTCGATTTAGAGGCAATGCTTGATCAGGGTCCTATGATTGTCGAGTGGGCGGAGCGCGTCCAAACGGTATTACCGGACTGCGGCTTATGGGTGCATTTGAATTATATTGATGATGTCCAGCGGGACCTGGTCTTCTCCGGCAGGGGTGATTATTATGAAGACCTGCTTTCCCGTTTTCGCAAATTAGTATATGGAGGCTGAGTGCTGCTAGCAATCGATACCTCCACACGCAATGTTGCCATCGCCATTTATGATGGCATCCAGGTGTTATGCGAAACCATCTGGTCCAGCCGCGACTATCACACCATCGAACTTGCCCCAGCGATCGCAGATACACTTTCCCGGGCTGGTCTTACCGTCCAGGACCTTAAGCTTTTAGCTGTTGCCACAGGACCGGGATCATTCACGGGTTTACGGATTGGGCTGGCAGTCGCAAAAGGAATTGCCCTGGCATGCCACCTGCCTATCATTGGCATCCCGACTCTGGATATTTTGGCCGAATCACAACCGGTCTCCATGGGAATACCATTGGCAGCTGTTCTGCAAGCTGGTCGCGGAAGGTTAGCTGTAGGGTGGTACTCTGCCCCCGATGGTCACTGGCAGATTAACCCTCCGATTGAGATCACAGACGCATTACAGCTATCCCACCAGATTCACGAGCCTACCATGGTTTGTGGTGAGCTTTCAGAAGAGCAACAACATACATTGGCGAGGAAATATAAAAATGTGATCCTCACCTCACCTGCTCACTCAGTTCGACGCCCTTCCCTCCTGGCAGAGCTGGCCTGGAAGCGCTGGCTGGCTGGTGATGTCGACGATCCTCAAACCCTTTCCCCTACTTACCTGCATATGGGCGTACCCATCCCGGAATAACGGCTTTTCCCGACCAATCCCCTTCTTAGTAAACCAGGATAATAAACCGGGTCTGTGAAACCATCCGCGCTCCCTATTCAGGCTCAAATCATGAAGTGCCGGTCGATGAAATTGACCGACATCCCTCGGGTTCATGAGATAGATGTGCTTTCTTTTCCATTACCTTGGCCAGAAAACTCCTTCCTATTTGAGCTGACCGAGAATCCCTCCACCCTGGCAATGGTCGCTGAGATAACACCCCTGGATACCAGGCCGGTGGTCATCGGGATGGTGGTCGACTGGATCGTAGTGGATGAAGCGCATATTGCCACCATCGCAATTCACCCAGATTTCCGTGGCAATGGTTTCGGCAGACAATTGCTGGCTGAAACATTGCGCCAATCCATTCAGCGCGGCGCAATTTTGGCCACATTAGAGGTGCGCGCAACAAACATGATCGCCCAGCAGATGTACCTGACATTTGGGTTCAGCCCCGTCGGACGACGGTTGCATTATTATAAAGACAATAACGAGGATGCGATCATCATGACCCTGCAGGAAATGGGCACAAATTATCTGGCCTGGCTAGATAAAATTGGCAGCTAGCCTCATAATCATCCTTGGATATTGAAGGGTTATACTTTATACTTACGCCACATTTTCAAGGAGGTAATTCGTGGATGAAGAAAAAAAGCGCCTAGCAGAAACAACCCTGGCTCAAATTGCCGGGGAGGTTTCTGTTTGTCAGCGCTGCATGCTGCACCATTCGCGTAAGTTAGCCGTCCCAGGCGAAGGACCCGTGGATTCAGAGCTAATGTTTATCGGTGAAGGACCCGGATTCCATGAAAATGAACAAGGTCGTCCGTTCGTTGGTGCGGCAGGAAAATACCTGGAAGAATTACTGGCTAAAATAAACTTACGTCGGGAGCAAGTTTTCATCTGCAATGTAGTTAAATGCCGGCCCCCGAATAACCGTGATCCACTCCCAGATGAGCTGGCAGCTTGCAGTGATTATCTGGAACGCCAGATCCATGTAATTAACCCTAAGGTGATTATTACCCTTGGACGGTATTCAATGGCCCGCTTCCTGCCCAATGCGAAAATCAGTGAGGTCCACGGTCAATCTTACCGTATCAAAGGCCGCCTGGTGGTGCCAATGTTCCATCCAGCCGCGGCTTTACATCAACCTTCTCTTAAGGTCTCGATTGAACGTGACTTTGCACACTTACCAGATTTAATCGCTAAAACCGAAGAGCCAATCAAGATCGAAGAAGAAAAACCACCAGAAAATAAATCAGAACCCACTCAGCTGAGTTTGTTCTAACATTCAAAAAAGAGGAAATATGAATCCTGTCAAAGATGCTTTGGTAACTTCACTTCGTGATCATTCTGCCAAGATTGGCATCCTAGGGTTGGGGTATGTTGGTTTACCCCTTGCTGCTGCATTTGGAGCAGCAGGTTTTCATATCATCGGTATCGATCCTGATCCGCGAAAAGTGGATACTCTAAATAAAGGCAAGAGCTACGTCCAAGATGTATCTGACGCACAAATTGATCACCTGCTGAAACTTGGCAAATTATCTGCCACTTCAGATTTTTCTGCCCTGCGTGAATGTGATGCGGTGAGTATTTGCGTCCCCACCCCGCTGCGCAAAACGGGAGACCCGGATATGTCCTTTATCCTGAGCGCTACTGAGCAGCTGGCTAAATATATCCACCCGGGCATGATCATCGTCCTGGAATCAACCACCTATCCTGGCACAACCCGTGAAGTGCTGCTGCCCAAGCTCGGTAAGGAAAGAGGACTGGTGGTTGGCGAAGACTTCTTCCTGGCTTTCTCACCTGAACGGGTGGACCCTGGACGTGAAGACTGGAATACGCTTAATACACCCAAAGTAATTGGTGGCATCACACAGGAGTGCAGTGAGGTGGCTGAAGTATGGTATTCACAGGCGTTAAAAACCGTGGTGCCAGTCTCTTCAGCAGAAACAGCAGAACTCTCTAAATTACTTGAGAACACTTTCCGCATGATCAATATTGCGCTGGTGAATGAACTCGCAATCATGTGTGAACGTTTAGGGGTGGACGTATGGGAAGTGATCGATGCTGCCGCCAGTAAACCCTTCGGATTTATGAAATTCACCCCTGGACCAGGCCTGGGCGGGCATTGTATACCGATCGACCCGTTGTATCTATCCTGGAAGATGAAAGCATTTCAATACAATGCGCGCTTTATCGAGCTGGCAGCTGATATCAATACGAACATGCCTCGTTATGTGGTCAGCCGGGTGATGGATGCTTTCAACGAACGTGGAAAGGTGTTGAAAGGCTCCCGGTGCCTGGTTTTAGGAGCGGCATATAAACCAAATATCGATGATATCCGTGAGTCACCCGCCCTGGACGTGATTGGATTGCTCCAAAAGAAAGGGGCACTGGTTGAGTATCATGATCCATTTATCCCCCGTCTGCGCACGCATGATGACCTTGAGATGCAGAGCGTAACGGATGTGATGGCGGCGGTGCGTAATTCTGATTGTGTGGTCATCATCACCAATCACTCGGAGTATGATTACCCAGCTATCCTACAAGAGGCAAAATTCATCTTCGACTCGCGCAATGCCCTGGGAAAATTGGGCAGGGATAATCCAAAGGTGGTTCGCCTGTAAATTATGGCTAATTATCTGGTAACTGGAGCAGCCGGATTCATTGCCTCTCGCGTGATCAGCATGCTGCTTGAGGCAGGTCATGCGGTCGTAGGCGTGGACAATTTGAACGATGCCTACGATGTTCGCATGAAGGAGTATCGGTTACGGAAACTCATTCAGTTGCCAAATTTCAGCTTTCACCGCCTCGATATCACCGATCGGGCAACATTTGCCGGTAATTCACCCCTACAGCAAACACTCTACGAGGCAGTAATCAACCTGGCAGCACGGGCCGGGGTACGTCAATCCGTTGAGAATCCGTGGGTATATGTGGATACCAACGTTACCGGCACACTTAATTTGCTCGAATATTGCCGGGAGCAGAAGATTCCTAAATTCATCCTGGCATCTACTTCCAGTGTTTATGGAAGTGATGCTCCGCTTCCCACACCCGAAACCTACTCCAGTGATCTCCCATTACAAGCCTATGCGGCTACCAAAAAAAGTACCGAAGTCTTGTCTCATGTCTATCATTATTTATATGGGCTAGACGTCACGGTGTTCCGCTACTTTACGGTATATGGACCAGCGCCCCGGCCGGATATGGTCATGTTCCGCTTCATCCAATGGCTAATTGAAGGTCGAAAATTAAGATTGAATGGTGATGGCGAGCAATCACGCGGCTTCACCTATGTGGATGATATTGCGCGTGGAACTATCCTCGGGCTGAAATCCCTGGGATATGAGATTATCAACCTGGGTGGGCACGAGGTGATCAAGATCAATGACCTGATCCGTATGCTCGAATCTCTGGCGGGTCTCAAAGCGAGCATTGAATATCACCCCGCACACCCGGCGGATATGTCTACAAATTGGGCGGATGTTAGTAAAGCTCAAAAACTGTTGGATTGGAAACCAGATATTGGTTTGAAGCAAGGCGTGGCTAATCTGGTAGAGTGGTATAACCTTGAGCGTTCATGGGCAAGCGAAATCCTGACCCCATGATTATTTGTTTTGTAGCCTATCTAGCACATAATTAATCACTTCCACATATGCTGAACACTCTCCGCACCTGGTGGCAGGATAAACTGCTCCGAGGGGTGCTAAAAAACACGAGTTATCTCTTCAGCAGCAATACCATCTCTGCTGGCTTGGGTATGGTTAACTCGATCCTGGCAACCCGTTTATTAGGGGTTGATGGATTGGGGCTGGTAGCCATCGTCCAGACCTTTGCATCAAATGTCAACCGGCTGCTTTCCTTCCGCATGAGTGAAGTTGTAGTTAAATACCTCGGGCAGATATTGGCTATTGAGCCAGCGGTTAACCCGGAGCATTCCCTGACCACTGAATCTCCAGACCAACCAGCGCTCAGAAACCAGCAGGCTGCTGCCATCGTTAAAGGGATCGGCCTGGTAGAGCTGGTCACATCTATCATAGCTTACCTCGTATTGCTCTTATTAGCTTCATGGGCAGCAAGCGAATTAGCTAAAGATATTTCAGTCAAAAGCTTGTTCCCTTTTTATGGGCTGATGCTGCTCGCCAACCTGGTATACGAGACTTCCACGGGTGTCTTGCAGTCTCACAAACGTTTCGATCAGCTGGCGATCATCAACACCGTCCAAAGCATCATCACCTTCGTTCTCATCCTGCTGGTATTCCTGCTGCATCGGACTGTCATCGACGTCCTGGCAGCCTACCTGTTGGGGAAAACCTTCACAGGGATTACGATCACAATCCTGTCTATCAGGCAAATGAACCAGACCCTAGGCAGGGGTTGGTGGCATTCATCTCTGCGACAGGTAAAAGAATGGCGGGCTATCCTGGGGTTTGCAGTCAATACGAACCTTAACGGCACGGTCAATTTGCTCACCCGTGATAATATCGCCCTCTACCTGCCATATCTAAGCCCGGCAAGCCTGGCGCAAAGTTATTCCGGTTACTTTAAGCTGGGTTTATCCATCATCAATTTCATCACCCTGCCGATTGATCCGTTCATCTGGCCAACCTATGCTGAGATCACCCGCACGATTGCACTCCGCCAGTGGCAAAGAACCCGCAGCTTGCTCGTCCGCGTTAGCTCCATTGCCGGGATCTGGACCCTGGCTGTCGCAATTGGGATTGCTGCCCTGGGTTGGTGGCTGATCCCGCTCGTATTTGGTTCCTCCGCCTCCCCGGTATACCCGGTGGTGCTCATCCTGCTGTTTGGATATGGAGTGGCAAACATTCTTAACTGGAACAGACCCCTCTTGCTTGCTCTTGGAAAGCCAGCTTACCCTCTGTGGGTAGCATTCGTGGTGGGGGTGATCGAGATTGCGGTTATTTTATGGCTGGTACCCCAAGGTGGTTATCTCACGATGTCGGCGATCCTGACAGGTTACCTGGCAATCTCGGTCGGGGTGATCGCCTGGAGAGGCTGGCGTGAGATCCGTGAGCATGAGGCTCGAGATCTGCTCCTTGTAGTACCCGACACCAAGGATTTCCCAGGACGAGATCCAGGAATTAACCGATGAAAGTTGCCTGTATTTCCGCATCACGTGTGCCTTCGACCACTGCTAACAGCATGCAGGTGATGAAAGCCTGCCAAGCGCTCAGCCAGCTGGGTCACGAAGTACAGCTGTTCCTTCCCAGGCTGAGCCATCAGTTAAAAAATACCGATCTGACTTCATTTTACGGCCTTTCTACCAAATTCCCAATCGAATGGTTATCTTCACGGACTAGCCTTCACCGTTACGATTTTGCCTTCCAGGCAGTACGCAAGGCGCGCCAACAAAAATCAGATTTCTGTTATGTGTGGTTCTTCCAGGCGGGGATTTTTTCTCTTTTAGCACAGCTGCCCGTGATCATCGAGCTGCATGGACCACCGGAAGGCAATTTTGGACCATCATTATTTCGCCTGTTTCAGCGCATCCCCGGTAAAAAGCGTCTTCTAGCCATCACTCATGCCCTTGCCTCTCAGCTGCATGACCGTTTCAATCTCAATCTGGCCGATCCCCAAAGCTTACAAATATCTCCTAATGGGGTAGACCTGGATCGATATGCTGGTTTACCCGAGCCATCCGTAGCCCGTGAAACCCTTGGCCTGCCCCCAACAATAACGGTTGGGTATACAGGCCATTTGTATCAGGGGCGGGGAATGGCCTTATTGCTGGAGCTTGCCCGTTGTTTCCCGGGCATCAATTTTCTTTGGGTGGGCGGTCGGCAGGAAGAGGTAAGTATCTGGCGAAAGCATATGGCTGAAGAAAATATCAGCAATATCACCCTGACCGGATTCGTTGATAATTGCCAGCTTCCAATGTACCAGGCAGCTGCAGATATCTTGTTGATGCCATACGAAAGTGTAATTTCTGGCAGCAGCGGTGGAAACTCAAGCAGCTATGCCAGTCCGATGAAAATGTTTGAATATATGGCGAGTAAACGCCCAATTATCTCCAGTGACTTGCCCGTCATTCGGGAGGTCTTGAATCCTTTAAATGCCATGTTATGCCCGGCGCAGGACATAGAAGTCTGGTCAGAGGCATTGGGAAGCTTGATCTATGATGCGGATAAACGGCAAGTGTTAGCCAATCAAGCCTGGCAGGATATCCAGCAACACTCCTGGCTTGAGCGGGCACGCAAGGCGCTGGAAGGGTTCCCCAACCTGCCAGAGAAATCCACCTTGAATGTCTGATCCCAATCAAAAGCTATCTTCAAAATTAACCGCAACACCAATTTTCTGGCTGGTGCTTGTTTCCGTTGTGGCCCTGGTCGAACGTGTGCTGGTTATTCTGCTTTACCAACCGGTTGCGTACAGTGATACTCCCAGCTACCGGCGCCTGGCAGATACGGTGTTGCCTGGATTCACCAGCTACGATGGCACCCGCACTCCAGGCTATCCCGTCTTTTTAGCCCTGGTGGGTAACGACCAGCGGGTATGGTTAGCGCAGCTATTGCTGGGGTTGATCACCACCTTGCTTTTATTTTATATTGGCTGGAAGCTGACGGATAAACCCTGGTTCGGGGGGCTGATTGCCCTGGCACATAGCCTCAACCTGGGCCAGCTATTCTTTGAATCTAACCTGCTCACCGAGTCTCTGACTACCTTTTTGCTGATCGCAATCATGGCTGGGATGCTTGCCTGGTTTTTATATCCAAAAGTGCGCAGTCTCGGATTAGCTTTTTTATTAGGGTTATTATCTGCATTAACCCTTCTTGTTCGCCCGCTTTTTATCTTCCTTCCAGTTTTACTGCTTGCGTTTTTATGGCTCGAGCCCAGGATAAACCGGCAACCTGCAAAATCTTTAGGTGTGGGCACACCGGCTGCAGAAAATGGTTCGGCGAAAAAAAGGGAGTTCCCTTGGCGCTTCGGAGTCGCATTCCTGGTCCCGGTCATACTCCTGCTTGGAGCCTGGCTGACCTTTATGCATAAAAACTTTAACCAGTGGTCATTGACGACCATGACCGGATATCACCTCGTCCAACACACGGGTAGTTTCTTTGAATATGTTCCAGACGAATATGCCTCCCTGCGTGATACCTATATCAAGTATCGCAATACTCACATCGCTGAGTTTGGCACACAAACCAACGCCATTTGGGATGCCATACCCGAAATGAGCCAGGTTTCGGGTTATAGTTTTTATGCGCTATCCAGGGTGCTGACGCGCATCTCGATCCAGCTGATCTTGAAGCATCCATTGTTGTACATTAAAAATGCCCTCTCGGGTTGGTGGATGTTCTGGCGCGTCCCCTTTTACTGGTCAGCAGATGCCCTGCGCTATTCCTGGATGGCTGGTGGTGTTAAACTGGTTATCCAGGTTGAACGGATTGGGGTATTTTTTATCAATCTGATATTTATCTTCACTTCGATCTATTTTGCGTCCATTGAAATCATTTCTGGTATTCGCCACCATGTTTCGCCATTACGCATACGCAGCTCGCGACCTTCTGTGTACGCCTTTTTATGGATGCTGCTCAGCACTATCTGGATCACCTCCATCCTGCAGACCCTGCTCGACCATGGAGATAACCCCCGTTTTCTCGTGCCTCTCCAATCCCTGGTGCTGCTTTGGGTTGGCGCCTTCGTCTTACAATTAGGCATACAGAAACTAACCCCATCTAGAAATTCAGCCCAACCTTAGCCATTTCGATCCCATTCACCTTATAAGACATGCAGAAAATACGGATTGCTAAAGAATTCTGGCTTACTTTCCTGGCAGTACTGCTCATTGCAGCTTTGCTCGGTTTTTTGGATAATCGCGGGCAGTTTCTCCAGGGCTGGATTGCCTATTCGATTTTGCTCGGGCTGGGTGCTGCCAGCATTTTTGGGGTGTGGAAAGCAGTAAAAGCCAGCCGAGGCATCACCATGGCTGCTCTTATGGCATTTTTCCTGCGCCTGGGGATCGGAGTGGCACTGACCCTGCTGTTGCCAGTTTTCGGTTACCAGGATAATACTGAGCACCAGGCTGGATACGTCTACACAGACGCGTACATCCGCGATAATCAAGCCTGGAAGCTGGCAATCTCAGGAGATTCACTGAGCACTACTTTCGCGGGAGACTATTCTGGTGACCAGTACGGTGGCATGTTGGCATTAAGTGCTTTCCTCTACCGCGCGCTCAGCCCTGAAGTACATCGCCCCTTCCTGATCCTCATCCTGAATGCAACGATCTCAGCAATCGGTGTAATGTGTCTCTGGAAAGGCGCACGTGCCTGGTTCGAACAAAAAACTGCCCTTATTGCAGCCTGGATTTTTGCTGTGTATCCTGAGAGTGTTTTATTGGGCAGCAGCCAGATGCGTGAAGCAATAGTGATCCCGATGATCGCCGTTTCCTTCTATGGGTTATCCGAAATCCTTGCTAGGCGGAAATCTGGCTGGTTGTGGATCGTACTCTCGGCATTCTTCCTGCTTCCCATCCAACCCCTGGCGAGTTTTATCTCTTTTGCCGTCCTGCTGGGGATCTGGTTCTTTGATGCGATTACTCTGCAAGTGCTCAAACAGCGCCGGACCTTATTGACCATATCTCTTCTAATTGGCTTGCTTCTGGTTGCCATGCTGGTGGTAAGCTCGATCCTGGTGAATTTACCCTCCTTACAGGGCAGCGGTCCATTGAGTGTTTATTTAACCTGGTTCCGAAACAATTTTCTCTTCCAGAGCAACCTCCTTGAGCGCAGCTCGGGGATACTGCAAAGTTTGTTGAATAGCATCGGAGAAAGCTGGCATTGGCTTGTCATCCTGACTTATGGCATTGCCCAGCCGGTACTGCCTGCTATCGTGGGTGACCCAGATGCAGCCTGGATTATGCGTATCATCGGCTTTTTCCGTGCGGCCGGATGGTATGCCCTGGCGCTTTTTCTTGTCTATGGGGTATTCGGGGTCTTGCGCAGTCGAATTGAACCCCGCCGCTATCAGCTGATCTGGATCAGCATCATCAGCTGGATGTGGATCATGGTAGCAGCATTAAATGCAGGCGCTGATCAATGGGATAATCCAAGATATAGGGCCATTTTCCTGATCTGGCAGGTGATCCTGGCAGCCTGGGCATGGGAATGGGCGCGCTCCCGGCATGATGCCTGGCTTGGACGTTGGCTGGCAATCGAGGTGGTTTTCGTCGGCTTGTTCACCGAATGGTATGTCGGGCGGTATTATCCCGGCATCTTTCACCTGGATATACAATGGATGATTGTAGTTATCCTGGGGATCTGCGGGTTGATCCTTATCGGCGGCTTTATCTGGGATCGGATCCATAAGACCAAGCCAACTTCAGGGGATTCTAGTTTATAATTCAGTCATTGAATATTGATATTTGAGGAGAATCAACTTGCCAACCGCAATCATCACCGGGATAACCGGTCAGGATGGGTCATATCTGGCTGAGCTGTTGCTCTCAAAGGGCTATCAGGTGGCTGGAATGGTGCGTCGTTCCAGCACGGTCACATTTGAGCGGATTCAGCATATCCAGGATCAGGTGGACATCATCCAGGGCGATCTGCATGACCAGAGTTCCCTGATGGACCTCGTCGAGCAGTACAAACCGGATGAAGTCTATAATCTTGCCGCCCAGTCCTTTGTACCCACTTCCTGGAACCAACCCGTGCTCACGGGTGAAGTGACTGCCCTGGGGGTCACCCGCATGTTGGAAGCCATCCGCTTGCTCAGCCCCAAAACGCGCTATTACCAGGCTTCGTCCAGTGAGATGTTTGGAAAAGTACATGAAGTACCCCAAAGGGAATCAACCCCGTTTTACCCGCGCAGCCCATACGGCGTCGCCAAGGTGTACGGACATTGGATCACCGTGAACTACCGCGAGTCCTATGACCTGTTCGCGGTCTCAGGTATCCTATTCAACCATGAGAGCCCTCGGCGGGGCACAGAATTCGTCACCCGTAAAATAACATATGGGGCAGTTCGAATCAAGCTCGGTCTGGCAAAAGAGCTCCGCCTGGGCAATCTAGAGTCGCGCCGCGATTGGGGTTTCGCTGGAGATTATGTCGATGCCATGTGGCGTATGCTCCAAAATGATCACCCGGAGGATTTTGTGGTGGGTACTGGGGTAACCCACTCAGTGCGTGAATTTTGTGAAAAAGCATTTGCCTACCTCGATCTTGATTATCATGATTACGTCGTCCAAGACCCTCGTTTTATCCGCCCGGCAGAAGTTGATCTGCTGGTTGCAGATCCATCCATAATAAGGCAGAAGCTGGGCTGGGAACCCAGGGTGGATTTTAATGGATTGGTAGAAATGATGGTCGACACTGACTTGAAACGCCTTGGCGGGGAGGTCACCTGAGCGCAAAGCTGACGGATCCAGGTTCCCAACCCGGTACACCACCTGTCCAAGCCGTCGTGACGCAAAAAACTCGCACCGCCTGGCTGCGCTGGCTAGGCACGCTGCTGGCGCTAGGGCTGCTGATCTATTTGCTCAGCCGGCAAGGCTGGTCGGAGATTGCTTCAGCGGCAGGGCAGATTGCCTGGTGGCGTTTTGCCCTGGCTTTCATCCTGGTGATGATCTCGCGCTTTGCAGTTGGCGGGCGCTGGCATGTACTCATGCACTCGGCTGGAACCGGTATCACACTTCGCCAATCGATCCGCCTCACCTTCGCCATGCTGTTCTCATCCAACTTCCTGCCCACCACCATCGGAGGAGACGTGGTCCGCTTAGCCGGGGCGATCCGCCTGGGGTTTGACCAGGCGATTAGCCTGGCATCCTTGGTCGTGGATCGTCTGGTGGGCATGACGGGCATGGCCATGGCACTCTCATTTGGAATTCCCGCCTATATTCAATATCTCACCCGCTCAGTCGCCTCGGCCACCCTGACCATACCGTGGATAAATCCGCTTGCAGAGAAGATTCGCCGTTTTTGGTTGGACCTAAAGCAGGCATTGAAAGTTTGGCTGAATAAACCCAGTTCCCTATTAGGCGCGCTCGGCTTAACCTGGGTGCATATGCTGTGCACCTTCGCCATGGTATGGTTATTGTTGGGCGGGATGGGTGAAAAGATATCTTTCTGGTCGGTAATGGGTTTGTGGGGCGCCACGTATTTCGTTACCTTGTTACCCATATCAATCAACGGTATGGGTGTGCAAGAATTAGCCATGACCTTTTTCTACGTAGCGATGGGAGGCATCTCTCAATCTTCAGGTCTCACCCTGGCATTGTTGATGCGCATCCTGCAGATGGTCGCCAGTTTGCCAGGAGCATTATTCATTCCTGACATCCTGGCGGGTAGAAAATAACAGGCGAATTATGCAGCAAAAATGTACCGGCATCATTTTCATAATTTCGTTCATTATTTTCCCCTGGCTGGTGCTGTCACCGGCTATCAACCTGCCAGGCAACATTCCCCTGCGGATGGGTATATTTTGTCTGCTATCACTCGGCGGAGCATTCTTATTTCGCCTGACATGGCCGCGACAAAGCTGGGGCACTTCCATAATATTCACCATGCTGGGATATGGCGCAGCTTACAAGCTGGCCAGTTTCATCCCGGATATTTCAACCTATCCATTTTCACTCGGCTGGTCTGAAGCCAGTCGATATTATTACGCTTCCCTGTGGTTATCAAAACAGGTTTACGGTCAATTTATTCCACCCTCCGTCTTACATCCAAGCCGATATTTACTCCAGGCAATTCCATTCCTGTTTGCGGGTTCTTCTCTTTGGCTGAGCCGCATCTGGCAGGTATTCTTATGGGTGAGCACTTCGTCCCTCACCAGCTGGCTATTGATCCGCAGGCTAGACCTTTCGAAGCGGAATACGCCTCTGGTCATTACCCTGAGCATGGCTCTCTGGGGGTTTTTATTCATTTTCCAGGGACCGGTCTATTACCACCTGCTATTGATGGTGATCCTGATTTTATGGGGTTTTAACCGTCGGCGCTTTTGGCGCAGCCTGGTACTGGTGCTGGTTGCTTCAGTATGGGCTGGGATCAGCCGGGTGAACTGGCTGCCTGTGCCAGGGTTGTTGGCAGCCGCCTTGTACCTCATGGAAGAGAAGTTTCAAGATAAACCGCTCTGGCGCTATCTATTTCCACCTGTGTTTTGGGTGCTTGCTGGAACTGGACTGGCTTTCGCCACCCAGCAAGCCTATCAGGTCTACTCGGGCAACCCGGTCGCCTGGTTTGGGTCCAGCTTCACTTCCGATTTACTCTGGTACCGGCTGCTTCCCAACCTTACATACCCATTGGGCATCCTGCCAAGCGCGATCCTCGTTTCAATCCCCCTCGTCAGCCTGATGGGATTGCGGCTGATCAAACATTGGCGCGAATTTCACTTTATACGCTTGTTCGGATTAACCGCCATCCTGCTTGTGCTGTTCATGGGCGGAGTGATCGTCAGCGTCAAGATTGGCGGTGGCAGCAACCTGCACAACCTGGATGCTTACCTGATGCTCCTGCTGGTGATTGGAAGTTATATTTATTTCGACCGCTGCCTGCCAGACCTGCCAATCCAAGTGATTGATAAAACACAAGAAAGGTTACCGCTTGCTGCTAGCAACCATACCAGGTCGATGGAAGCGATTCTCATCGCCGGAGCATTTGTTATACCCTTATATTTCATATTGGGTGCCGGCGGGCAGCTGCCAAAACGAGATTTACAAGCCGCTCAGGCTGCTGTAAATACAATTAACACTGCCACACAGCGGGCAGTGGCATCGGGTGGTGAGGTCTTGTTCATCAGCCAGCGCCAATTAGTGACCTTCGATTATGTGCAGAAAGTCCCACTTGTACCTGAAGGTGAGCTGGTTTTTTTGATGGAAATGGCTATGTCGGATAACAAAGCCTATCTGGATGCTTTCCAGTCTGATATAAGCAGTCATCGTTTTGCCATGATCGTTTCTGAGCCTCTGGTGATCCAATATCAGGGCAAAAACCATGCTTTTGGCGAGGAAAACGACGCCTGGGTTAGGCGCGTCTCCGAGCCCATATTATGCTATTATGAACCATCCGTATATTTAGATTCTGTGGGTGTGGTTCTATACACCCCACTTTCCAATCCATGTAAATGAGTCGCTGTTCCATGCATTTTCCCGGAATCCGAAGTGAGGTGAATCATGAAAATCGATTATCAAGAAACCACCAATGACCTGCTCGCACGCATCGATATCCACAAGAAATATGGCAGCCGTGACATCGATGAGTGGATGCTGCATGTACTAAATCCACAAAAGGGCTCAAAAATCCTGGATGTAGGCTGCGGGTCGGGAAAGCAATGTTTCCTTTTTTATAAAGCCCTGGAAGGTGATGCAGATATCACCGGTGGGGATGTGAACCATGAGCTGCTTGAAAAAGCACGCCAGGAAAATGACAAGATTGGTAACCGGATTAAATTCATCGACCTCGATTTCAACCAGCGTTTTCCCATCGACGACAATCAATATGATCTGGTTACCTCCTGCTTTGCCATTTACTATTCCGAGGATATCCCCTTTACCATCTCACAAATGCATCGCGTAATTGCACCAGGTGGTCGTCTGTTCACCACCGGTCCAATGCCTGAAAATAAACGTTTGTTTTACGATATTATTTTCGAAGCCACGCAGAAGCCAATCCCACCCATGCCGGGTAGCTCACGCTATTCCAGCCTGATCCATAAAGCCATCCGCGCCTTGTTTTCCAATGTCGAGTTACAAATTTTTGAAAATCCCCTGATTTTCGAAGCTGCAGATCCCTTCCTTGCCTATACGCGTGCCTCGCTTTCAGAGGACCGAAAATTGTGGAAGAGCTTGTTTGAAGAAGCAGGTGGGTTTGAGCATGTCATGCAGAAGATCAAAATCGTAGCTGAACGCCGCCTTGCAAAGGAAGGCAGGCTTGTGATGACCAAAGTGGTGGGCGGTTTTATTGCTACCAAGTAGAATGAGCTGGGATTCCACAACTGTTATGCACTGACTGCACGGCAAACATGTACCCGTACTATAATATTTATATTTCCACACAAGGCAACTGATGAAGGCTCAAACCACTCTATCTGTTGTGTATGATAGTACCCGCCGCGGCTCGGTTGTATTCGAAGAGCTGCGCGAAATATTTAATTATCGCTATCTGGTCCTTCAGCTGGTTCGCAGAGATATCCTCACCCGTTATAAGCGTTCTTTCCTGGGCGTTGCCTGGACGATGCTGAATCCGCTTGGGATGATGTTAGTATGGACGATTGCCTTCTCCCAGTTTTTTAGGTCTGCCGATCTACCTTCCTATCCCGCTTTTGTGTTGAATGGCCTGCTTGCCTGGACTTTTTTCAGCCAGACAACAACCGCTTCCATGGTCAGCCTGGTGTGGGGAGGAGGCTTGCTCAATCGCATCTACATCCCGCGCACCTCCTTCGCAATCGCAGCCATGGGGACGGGCCTGGTGAACATCGGCCTATCCATGGTACCGCTGATCATTGTCATGCTGGCGACAGAGCTGTCCCTTCACTGGACGCTGTTATTTGTACCCATATCGGTATTGATCCTGGCGGGATTTGCTCTGGGGGTTGGTTTGTTGCTCTCTACCCTGGCGGTCTATTTCCCTGATATCGCCGAGATGTATCAAATCGTGCTGACTGCCTGGATGTTCCTCACCCCTGTGATGTATCCAGAGACTATCCTGCCCGCTGCATACCGGTCGATTATCACCACACTTAATCCCATGTACCACATGGTAAAGCTGTTCCGCCTCCCGCTCTATTACGGGCGGTTACCCAACCTGATGGAGTTTCTGATACCCTTCTTGATCTCTCTGTTCGTTTTGTTCATTGGTTGGTATTTGTTTACCAAGAAATCAGATGAATTTGCCTACCGGATTTAGCATGGCAGATAATCCATTCCCCTCGGTGAGTAATCAGACCATTATCCAGATGGAGAAGGTGTCAGTAAAATATCGCGTCCCTCAAGAGCAAATCAGCACATTTAAAGAATATTTCATCCGTTTATTGCAGGGTAAACTCAAGCATCGCAGTTTTAATGCCCTCTCGCAAGTCGACCTGACCATTAATCGAGGTGAAGTATTTGGTCTGATTGGTCACAATGGAGCTGGGAAAAGCACCTTGCTCAAGCTGGTGGCGCGCGTGATCCGTCCCACCGGCGGGCGAGTACTGGTGAGCGGGCACGTAGCGCCATTATTGGAAGTTGGGGCTGGCTTTCACCCTGAATTGACCGGACGCGAGAATGTTTACTTAAATGGCGCTATGCTCGGGTTCAGCAGAGAAGAAATGCAGGAAAAGTTCCCGCGCATCGTTGAATTTTCAGAATTGGGCGATTTTATCGATGCCCCATTGCGAACTTATTCTTCGGGTATGTCTGCCCGGCTGGGTTTTGCGGTGGCCACCGATTCACAGCCTGATATCCTCATCGTGGATGAGATCCTATCGGTAGGTGATGAAGCTTTTCAGCATAAAAGTTACGAGCGTATCCTTTCCATCAAAGCCCAGGGAGCAACCATCCTGCTGGTTTCACACTCCATGGTCATGATTGAGTCGATCTGCCAGAGGGCAGCCTGGCTCCATCGCGGTCAGATTGTATCAGTTGGCAATGCGAAAGTGGTGATCGATCAATACCTCGGACGGGTTTCCGAAGAAGAAAATCTGCAGCTTATTGAAGAAACGCACCGGGGAGAACAGCGCGATTCAAAAGAGTATCGACCGATTGAGATCAGGCAGGTTAGGATTGTTAATGACCAGGGTCATGAACAGCAGATATTTCACACCGGTGAAAGTATGGCCGTTCAGATAGAGTATGTTGCCCATGAGCCTATCGATGCGTTGGAAGTAGGAATCGCTATCCACCGCCAGGATGGAATCCACATTACCGGTCCGAATACTGCGTTCGATGGTCTTGACATCAAAATGGATCCGGGTGTAGGTGGGGTTACCTACAAGGTACCTTCCATCCCATTGATGGAAGGTTTGTACCAGCTTTCGGTTGCGCTGGTAAATCGCGATGGAAACCGGATGCTGGATTACCACGATCACTTTTATACCTTCCGGATCAATAATCGCAACCAGGATATTCACGAAAAATATGGTCTCATGACGTTAGGTGGCGAATGGAGCCAACTCTGATTCACACCAGGAATTATACGTGTCAGCCTCAACCATTCGTTATGAATAACCAGCATGGCATCTAACCAGCCAGTGAATTTCAATCGGCTCTATGACATTATGCGTGAAGGTGAGCTCAACCAGACCAGCGACACCTGGATTGGCTTGTTTGACCGCCTCGCAGACCGCATCATCCTGGATCTACATCCCAGCTCCGTCCTGGATGCAGGTTGTGGAAGAGGTTACCTGGTCAGCTCACTTCGGAAGCGTGGCGTGGAAGCATGGGGGCTTGACAACTCTGAATCATCCATCCAGAATGCACTGCCAGGAAGCTTACCCTTCTGCCTGATGGGGTCGATCCTTGATCGATTGCCTCGTGAGCACTACGACCTAATCGTCTGCATTGATATCCTGGAGCACTATTCTCCATTGGAAGCAATCAAGGCAGTCGAAAATCTGTGCCAGCATACAGATGATATTCTGCTGTCATGTACTCCGATTGAGAAACCTGATTCAGCCTCTATCAATGTCCAACCACCCGAATACTGGACGCGCCTGCTGGATCGTTTTGGCTTTATCCATGACCTCGAGCTCGATGCTTCGTTTGTTGCTCCCTGGGCGATGCGCTTTATCAGAGCCCAGCCTGCGTTGGAAGACCGTGTTACTACTTATGAAAAGAAGTTCTGGCAGCTTTCACAGGAAGTTGCCCTCCGTCGGGATCTAAGCCTGGAGTATAAAAATGAGCTTGCCAGCAAAGAAATGGAGCTCCGATATTGGAGGGATGCGTCGAAACAGCTACAATCCGCATTGGATGCCATTCGGAACAGCGCCAGCTGGAAGTTCACCACGCGCCTGCAACACTTTCGCGAGCGCACGATTCCAATTGGCAGCCGGCGTGAGAAATACATGCGCTCCATCCTGCGCGGATATGGGATTCTGCGTCGCGAAGGTATTTTTCGTGGGTCAGTATTCGCTATCCGCAGGTTTATAGAAAGCATCAAATTCTTAGTCAAGATGCTTTGGCTGAAGTTCCAGCGAAGGTACTCCTTATCCCCGGGAATAAATCAAGTGTGTAACATTGACAGTGTGGTCGATCGCCCTCCGGTTGAACATATCCATCCGGCAGCTGATATCATTATTTGCGTACATAATGCATTAGACGATGTTAAGCGCTGTCTCTCATCCTTACAGGAAACTACCAACCAGCCACACCACCTGATCCTGGTTGATGATGGCTCCAATGAGCAAACCGCCCAATACTTGCGTGAATTTGCGCATGCATATCAAGCTACACTTCTTCGGTCCGATGAAGCCACAGGGTACACCTACGCGGCCAACCGGGGAATGCGGGTATCTTCGGCTGAATTCCTCTTGCTATTAAACAGTGACACGATCCTGACTCCGGATTGGCTGGACAGGTGCATGGCCTGTATTCAGAGTGATGAAAAAAACGGGATGGTTGGACCACTTTCGAATACGGCTTCATGGCAATCCGTCCCGAAAATCGAGGATAACGGTGATTGGGCGTCAAATCTATTGCCAAATGGAATCTCACCTGCCCGCATGGCTCAATTAATTGCTGCCCATTCGGCCAGACTATACCCGGAAATGCCATTGTTGAACGGTTTCTGCCTGATGATCCGACGAAAGCTATTGGACGAAGTCGGTTTATTTGACGAAGAAAATTTTGGGCAAGGCTATGGCGAAGAAGATGACCTCGTCCTCAGAGCACGCAAACTGGGTTGGAAGATGGCGCTCGCCGACGACGTCTATATCTATCACGCTCAATCGAAAAGTTATTCGTCCGATAAACGCCATGCTCTTTCAGAGCGTGCCGGAAAAATCCTGCGTGAAAAACACGGCGAAAGTATCATCTCGCAAAGTGTGCGCTTTTGCCAGCAGGACCTGGTGCTGGAAGGGATCCGTGCCAGAGCGCAGGTCGCCATTGACCGTGATAACTATTTGAATAG
Source organism: uncultured Chloroflexia bacterium (assembly GCA_963725685.1). Lineage (GTDB taxonomy): Bacteria > Chloroflexota > Anaerolineae > Anaerolineales > UBA4823 > FEB-25. The sequence goes on along the minus strand of CAVRYZ010000005.1, from coordinate 445,533 downwards.
TGGGAGACAATTCGCAGGGAAAAAGATTCTGATTATTCTTCCAGTCAACACCCCGGGCGGAGGGGCGAATGTCATTCGTAGTGAAAGCATTGCCCTTAATAAGATGGGGGTGAGTGTAACCTTCTTTAATCTGGAAGCAAATCGTGAAGGTTTCGTTAAGTCTTATCCTGATTTTCCGTTTCCGACCATCTTTGGCAAGATTGAAGACCTTATTACCATAGCATCAAATTTTGATGCGGTTGTAGCCACATTTAATTTATCCGTCTCATGGGTTGAACCCCTTCAAACCAAGGATAACCACCCCATTCTCGGGTATTATGTGCAAGGTTTTGAACCTCTGATGTACCCGGAAGGTACTCCGGGCTATAAAATCGCGCTTGATTCGTATTCTCTGATCGATGGTATGACTCTCTTCACAAAAACAGAATGGACACGTCAACAAGTTAAGACATATGCAGGACGTGAGTGTAAAGTAATAAATGCAAGCGTTGATATTGATCTTTATCGCCCTCGGCCCCAAACCAATCCCCGTTTACCAAATAGTTCGCTACGCGTAGGTGCGATGATACGGCCTGAATCCCACTACCGTGAGCCGGACAAAACAATGCGATTACTCAATGAAACCTACCGCAAGTATAAAGGAGAAGTTGACATACTTCTCTTCGGTGCTCGATCTGACGATCCTAATTTTCTAACCCTGCGTCACAATTTTCCATGGAAATCATACGGAATCCTCTCTACTGGGCAGGTAGCAAACCTGCTCAATCAGGTAGATATCTTCATTGACTATTCATCACACCAGGCAATGGGATTGACTGCGATGGAAGCCATGGCATGCGGGTGCGCGGTGGTCGTTCCTCAAAAAGGTGGGGTAACAAGCTATGCCCAGCATGAGAAAAACAGTCTGGTCATAGATACGTCAGATTATGAGAATATGTGGAGCGCAATGCAGCGCCTGATTGAAGATGAAAAAATGCGTAACAAATTGCAATATAATGCGATAAAGGATATTTGTGCCTTTTTCCCAGAACAGTCTGCATTAAATATACTTAGGGCTTTATTTGCTCAATAAATCCTTAATTAATACAATGTCAATGTTCTCAAATGCAGGAAATAGAAATAAATAAATGATGGAAATCGAGACAACTATCAAGCGCCCACGTGTTCATGTGATCTATGAATACGGTTTGGATCTACGCCCCTATAGCAGCTCATTTCTGCGTTTGATCCGCCCGTTTTCGCACCCGCTTGTTAAGGATCATATCGATACTACATTCGGCCAAGACTATAACAATGAGCCGGTTGATGCAGTCATCCTCGATCGTCTTTGGAGGCGGGATGTCTCCCTGCAGCTTGTCCAGGAATTGGTCAACAGGATTCGCCTCAGAGGATCAAAGTTCATCTACAGTCTGGATGATAACTACTTCGACCTTGTGACGGATATAACTTCCTGGCCAACAGGCGAAACCGTATCCATCGTCTCATTTTTATTGCACCAGGCGGATGCCGTGCTGGTCACCACGCCTGCCTTACGCCAGCGCCTGCTGGAATATAACGCCAATATTCGCATCCTGCCCAACCAGCTGGACGAGCGCTTGCTCATTATGCGTCATCCCGTCGATAGTCCGTCTCTTTTTTCGCCAAACCGAATTGTGATTGGTTATATGGGCACCTTCACGCATGACGAAGATTTTATGCTGGTCTTGCCGGCGTTAAAAACTATACTTGCTCGCTATCCTGGTCGGGTCGAGGTTCAGCTGGTAGGGGTAGTGAACCATGAGGAGACCAAAAAGGAGCTCCAGTCGCTACCCATCCGCTACGTTTATCCCCAGCCTGAGGAGCATGAATACCCCCTGTTCATGCTGTGGTTCACAGGTCACGTCCATTGGGACATCGCCATATCTCCCCTGCAAAATAACCAGTTTAATCAATGCAAGTCGGATATCAAATTCTTGGATTATGCCGCTATTGGTGCGGCAGGAATCTATAGCCAATCATCGGCATATTCGTCAACCGTTAACCACCAGCAGGAGGGTTGGCTGGCTGAGAACAGCGTGGATGCATGGGAGGAGGCATTGAATACCCTCATCCAGGAAACGGCTCTTCGCTACCAAATCGCCAGGAATGCCACGCGTGTTCTTTACTCGCAACGCATCCTGGCCCAGCGTGCAACCAATTGGGTCGAGACGGTTAAGTCTTTATGCTGACCAGGGCTGAGGCCTATGACATGGACATCGAAAACCCATCTGTTGCGCCTCAATCCAACATTTTAAACAAGCTGCTATTCTTTATCATCTCATTAATCGTCGGAATAGTCTATTGGTTGGCTTTTTTCCCTGGGGTTATGTCGTATGATTCAGTCAGTCAATGGGACCAGATTTCGACTTTTAAGATCACCAATCTGCACCCTGCATTTCACACCATCCTGGAGTGGCTGCTAACCCGCATTTGGTACTCGCCTGCGATTATCTCTTTGTTTCAGATAATATTAGCCAGCCTTGTAGTCGGCTATGGTCTACTATCAATCCATAAAGTAAGCCGGTTACCCGCATCCCTCCTCATCGCACTAGGATTATTGATCTCGGCCAACCCTCTGGTTGGGGTAATGGACGTGACTCTTTGGAAGGATGTTTTATATAGCTTTGCCATCCTTTTACTAACTATATACATATTTAATTGTTTAAGCAGTGATGGAGAATGGATCTTACATCCAAGCCATTATATTTTATTGGGTTTTACCCTGGCGATCATCTGGTTAGTTCGTTTCAATGGTTTTCCTGTCGTAGTGGTGAGCTTGATTGCCATTGCCATTATATATAAAAAGTATTTCAAGTATTTTGTCTATTCTACCCTGATCACAGCTGCCCTCATTCTGTTCATTCTTGGTCCACTGTATACCTGGTTCAAAGTAGACCGGGCGGTTAAATCCAATTACGGCATTACCCTGATTCACCCTGTCGTAGCATATGTGAATTCAAAAACCGATCTGGTTATTCTTACGGATTCTGAGAAGCAATATCTAAATAAAATTTATCCGCTTAATAATATCTGGTTATATAGCTGCTATGATGCCACAGTTTTCATTTACGAGGGCACCAATCTCTACCCGGTGATTAATAATCCATTTACGTTGGCAAAAATAGTTGCCCGGTTAGCCATGCATGATCCGAAGATTATGCTTAATCATTATTTATGCTTAAGCTCATTTGTCTGGCAGCCCAATCAACCAAAAAATGTCTACCTGGAAACGATATTGTTCGATAATTACAATCTGGACCAAAGACCATCCTGGCAGAAATACACAAACGATGTCAGTCAGAAATCAATACTGCCTCAGGTTCGTGAGTGGATAGAGCGGATCACGAAAGCGGAATGGAACAGGGATATTTTTAAGCCCATGTGGAGACCCGCCATATATATCTACCTGTTTCTTGCCAGCCTGGCTTATTTTGTATTTAGGACTGGTTGCAGGAAATGGTGGTTATTATCCGTGCCCCTGGCAGCTCAATCCATCGTGATGATGTTCACTGCCCAGCTACAAGCCTTGAGGTACCAGTATCCGGTTTATCTAATCGCCATGGTATTTACGATCCCATTATTAATAATGGGATGGAAGAAAATGAAATTGGATCCTGTGGAAAAAAACATTTGATGAATGACTCTGGCCCTTCCATTTTGATCATCAGCGGTGCGCGGGGTGATACCCGCCGTTATCGCACCTTCCACCTGTATGAACAGACGCGCTTACTCGGTCTGCACAGCCAGCTCTCTCATTTTACGGATGGAAAATTAAGCGAAAAGGTAAAATCATCTGATATCGTGATTATCCACCGGGCAGCTTATAATCGCCAGATTGCCTGGTTGGAAAAGGAAATCCACCAGAAAAACGGTAAATTAATCCAGGATTTTGACGATCTGATCTTTGATCCGACGGCATTTAAATACATCAATAGCGTTGATTTCGCCGACCCCATTCGCGCCTCCTTATATCAAGAAGAAATGGGGCTTAATCGAAAGACTCTGGATCTTTGTGACATTGCCCTGGCCTCCACCGATTACCTGGCCGACTGCGTTCGCCCGCTTGGGAAACCTGTGCATATCCACCGCAATGCTTTCAGCCTTGAGATGTTGCTATGCTCTGAAAATGCGTACGCCTCACACAAATTGAGGCCAGATAAAATTGTGATTGGCTATGCCAGCGGCACCTCCACGCATAACCAGGATTTTGCCCTGGTCAAGCCCGCCTTAATGGAGATTCTGAGTGATCATCCCAATGCAGAGCTTTGGTTCGTGGGTCCGCTTGATCCTGGGGCGGATTGGGGCAGATTGGATCATCAAATCCGCAGGATAAACCTGGTGCCCTGGCGCAAGCTGCCTGAAATCGAGGCACAGTTTGATATCAACCTGGCTCCTTTGCGCATCGATAATCCCTTTGGGCAATCGAAAAGTGAGATCAAGTATGTGGAAGCCGCCCTGGTACGGATTCCTACCATCGCCAGCCCGAGCGAGGCATTCAAATTTGCGATCCGACCAGCTGATAACGGCTTCCTGGCAGGCGATCTCCTGGAATGGCAAAAAACCATTGAATCACTGATCGAACAACCGACTCTGCGCACCACCATAGGTGAACGGGCTTATCAGGATGTGAAATTGCATTACCACCCCACGGTGCGGGCGCGTGAGCTCGGAGTGACGTTGAATTCGATGCTTGGTCAACTATTCGAGTTGCAAAACAATGTTCTCGATGCGAGTGCTTCCCAAACCTGGCTTTTAGGATCATCTTGGAACAAACCAGAGCTTGAACGATCGCCCACCCTGATCCAAAGAGGGATTTACACACTAAGATACAGAAATATTCGTACTCTGCTGCAACAGGTGTGGATCTATTTTCGCCGCATGGTTGCACCTATTTTCCCCTATCGGAATTCACTATAAAGGACAGGTCATGATGCTTTTCCACGCTAAAAAAGTATGCTTCATCGGCGCCCATCCCGACGATATTGAGCTGGGGTGCGGCGCATTTATCTCCAACATCATTGGTAAAACGGACATCCTGTGTGTCACCTTATCCGATAACCAAATGAACCCAACCCTGGCACACCTGGTGGAAGAGCACTACCGGAGCATGGCGATCCTGGGTGTCCCCCGTAACCAGGTCCGGCTGGGATCATTCGTCACCCGCCGCTTCCCTGAGCTGCGCCAGGAAATTCTCGAATACCTATACAAACTCAATCACGAATATCAGCCCGATATCGTCATCACCCACACGCGCGCAGATATCCATCAGGATCACCAGCAGACCACGGAGGAAGTATTACGCGCATTTCGCGGCACCACCGTATTAGGGTTTGATGCCCTGCGCAGCAGCTACGGATTCTTTCCCCATTTTCTGGTCGAAGTCAGCCAGGCAGATGTCGAGCACAAGATCCAGGCACTGGGTGAATACTCCACTTACAACGATAAATATTACTTTGATGCGTCGGTCTTGCGCGCCACGCTAATCCGCCACGGAGCATTGGCCGAACGCCAGTATGCTGAAGGGTTCGATATCCTGCGCATTGTAGGGGAATTTAATGTGTGCTAGCGTCCTGCCATACCCAGCGGACCTGACAAAATAAAAAGGATTCACAAAATTTGTATTATTGAGTTATAATTCAGTCGTTGAATTTCAATTACTGAATTTTGATTGTTCGCATGCGATGGCTACCAGAAAATCCTCTTGACCTCAAATGACAGAAAATCCTGAAGCTACCCGTGAAATGAACCTGCTCGAGCAAATCGAGAATGATCCCAATATCACCCAGGCTTCCCTGGCAACCCAGCTTGGGGTTGCAGTTGGTACGGTAAATTGGCACCTTAAGCGTATGATCGCCAAAGGGTATGTCAAGGTAAAGCGTGCTGAACGGCGCAAGCTCCGTTATATCATCACCCCTGAAGGCATCACCTTCCGGGCACGCCTGACAGTTGACTACATTGAACAATCCTTCCTGCTTTACCGCAATATCCGCAAGCGGGTACGTGAACTTCTGGTGGATGTCAAGCACTCCGGTTTTGACCAGGTGCACATTGAGACCGAATTCAATCCTGAAGACCTAAAACAGTCAAGTCAGACTAATGACATCGCCGATGTATGCCGTCTCACCTGCCTGGAGCAGGGGATTAAAATCAGCCCGGATCCGTCTGCTCCCACATTGTTCGTCCAGGGGGTAAATGTAACCTTGCGAATTGAAGTGCTGCCATGAGTGATAGGGAGGTCTATTTGCAAGCAACCCAATTGAAACACGTTGTTATCACTGGTGGAGCAGGTTATATTGGCTCTCTGCTCACAGGTGAGCTGCTGCGGCTTGGAATGAAGGTTACCGTCATCGATGACCTGCTGTTCGGTGGCGAATCCCTGATGGGGTTCTCTGCTCATCCCAACTTTCACTTTGCCAAAGCCAATGTGATCGAGCCGCGCGCCGTCCGCTCTAACCTGCGTTCCGATTGGGATAAGCCTGCTGCCCTGGTTCACTTAGCTGCCATTGTTGGCTTCCCAGCCTGCCAGGCGGTCGGTAGGCAGGTTGCCTGGCGTTATAACGTCGAGGCTACCGAGCGCGTTTTTGAACAGGCAGTATTGCTAGGGGTCAGCCGGCTGGTATATGCCTCCTCATATAGCAATTATGGTCTTTCTCCCGATGGCAAGCCGGTCACTGAAGCCTCGCCTCTCACCCCTCAGTCTCTATATGCGGAGACAAAAATCGCTGCCGAACGCTTCCTGATTGCCCAAAGCGATTCCAGCTGCATCCCCCTGATCTACCGCCTGGCAACTTTGTATGGTATCTCCCCTCGCACTCGGTTTGATCTGATCATCAACCAGTTCGTGCTTGAAGCTTATACCAAACGCGAGCTGCTCATATACCAGCGCGGTTACTCGCGTTCCTTTGTTCACATCCACGATGCGGTTCGTGGCATCATCCTTGGGCTGCAGGCTCCGGATGAGAAGGTACGCTGCCAAATATATAACCTGGGCTCAGAAAATGGTAACTATACTAAGGATCAAATCGTGGCAATGGTGCTCAAACGCTTGCCCGAGACCGTTGTCACTTATAAAGATATGACTTTTGGTGGGGATATGCGCGATATCACTGTGTCGTATGAAAAAATTCAACATGAGCTGGGTTTCCAGACCCGGTTAACCCCGGATGACGGTATCCGAGAAGTCCTGCAGGCCATCCGCACAGGGCTGATCAGTGACCCACACGACCAGCGTTATCGAAACGCACAATTTATTGTTCAATAAGGTCACTACCGAGAGTGTGGTGGTGCTTACGATTAGGAGCAATCATGGCTTATCAATCCGACCCAAAATTCTGGCAAAATAAACGTATCTGCGTCACCGGTGGAGCAGGTTTTCTTGGTTCTTTTGTTATCGATGGCTTGAAACAGCGTGGAGCAACTGATATTTTTATTCCCACCATCGAAGAATATGACCTGGTCAATCCACTGGATATCCAGCGCATGCTTGACGCCAGCCAGCCTGAAATCATCATCCACCTGGCGGCCTTGGCGGGTGGAATTGGTGCCAATCAGGCGCGGCCTGCCGATTTCTTTTACATCAACCTGATGATGGGTGTGCAGCTGATGCACGAAGCCTGGAAGCGTGGGGTGAGTAAATTTGTCGCCATAGGCACGGTTTGCGCATATCCCAAGGTCACTCCCGTTCCTTTCAAGGAAGAAAATCTTTGGGGAGGCTACCCAGAGGCAACCAATGCTCCCTATGGGCTGGCTAAGAAGATGCTGCTGGTGCAGGCACAGGCCTATCGCCAACAATATGGTTTTAATGCCATCTATTTACTTCCCGTAAACCTGTATGGACCAGGCGATAACTTTAACCTCGAAACCTCCCACGTCATCCCAGCCCTGATCCGCAAATACATCGAAGCTCAGGAGCGGGGGGACAAAGAAGTGTCTCTGTGGGGCGATGGTTCGCCGACCCGTGAGTTTTTGTTCGCCGGTGATGCTGCCGATGGAATATTGACTGCCACCGAGTTTTACAACGGCAGCGAGCCAGTCAATATTGGCTCTGGGAATGAGATCAGCATTCGGGATCTATCCGAGCTGATCGCCCGCCTGACTGGTTATGAAGGCAGGTTAGTCTGGGATACCACGAAACCCAACGGTCAACCGCGGCGTGGGTTGGATACCAGCCGAGCAGTTGAATATTTTGGCTGGAAAGCAAAGGTGCCTTTCGAAGACGGCCTGCGCCAGACCATCGCCTGGTATCGTCAAAACCGGAAGATCTAATCCATTTTCCATGGCTGCAAATCAGCTCTCGAAATCCCATTCAGAGGTCACATTTTTACGTCCGACGCACGGCCTGGCGGCGTTGAACTTGCGTGACCTGTGGGTCTACCGAGAGTTGGTGCTCTTCCTCACCTGGCGCGACATCCTTGTTCGCTACAAGCAGACCGTGCTAGGCGCTGCCTGGGCAGTGATCCAGCCCATCGTGCAGATGGTGGTTTTTACCTTCATCTTTTCCAATGCTGCCGGTCTTTCCTCAGAAGGCGTCCCTTATCCCATCTTCAATTTCACGGCATTACTACCTTGGGGATTGTTCTCTAAAGCGATGAACGATGCCGGACGTTCGCTAGTCACCAATCGCAATATGATCACAAAAATTTATTTCCCCCGCCTGACGATCCCGGTGGCATCCGTCCTGGCGGGCATGGTTGATTTTGCGATTGCCTTTCTTGTATACATCGTAATCATCCTGTTCTACACCTTCTTACCAAATTCAACCTACACATTTACACTCTCCCCTGCATTACTCACCTTACCGTTATTCATCCTGCTGGCACTGGTCGCCACCTTGGGTGTAAGCTTGTGGTTCTCTGCCATGAATGTGATCTATCGGGATGTGGGGCACATCCTGCCTTTTTTAACCCAAATCTGGTTTTTTGTGACCCCCATCGTTTATTCCTCATCCGTGGTATCGAAAAATTGGCAAATCCTGTATGCTTTGAACCCGCTCACTGGAGTGGTTGAAGGCTTCAGGTGGTCACTATTAGGCATTCATACTCTCCCGTGGCCGCTGCTGGCAATCTCCGCCGGGGTCGCAATCGTCATCCTGATCAGCGGCCTGGTTTATTTCCGCAACATGGAACGCACCTTCGCAGATGAGATTTAGGGCTGCTTGGATTATTTTGAAATCATGTGATATTTTATGACTGATATTGCCATCCGCGTTGAAAATCTGGGTAAGCGTTACCGCATCGGGACTGCACCCGAGCGTTATAAAACCCTGCGCGATACCATCGTCGCCGGGTTGAATGCGCCTATTCAACGCCTGCGGCGCGGCACATCCGCGGCATCCTCCAACCCAGCCAGCACAATCTGGGCTCTGCGCGATATTTCCTTCGAGGTGCACCAGGGCAAAGTCTTGGGGATTGTGGGCCGGAACGGCGCCGGGAAAAGCACCCTGCTTAAGATCTTATCCCGCGTCACCGAACCTACCACGGGCAGTGCCGAGATCCATGGTCGGGTGGGCTCGTTGTTGGAAGTGGGGACCGGTTTTCATCCTGAGCTGACCGGGCGTGAAAACATCTACTTGAACGGCGCCATCCTGGGAATGAAGCGTTTGGAGATCGACCACAAATTCGATGAGATTGTGGCCTTCTCCGAGGTAGAGCAATTCATCGATACACCGGTCAAACGGTATTCGAGTGGGATGTACCTGCGGTTGGCATTTGCGGTGGCAGCCCACCTGGAACCCGAGATCCTGGTGGTGGACGAAGTGCTGGCAGTTGGAGATGCCGAATTCCAGCGTAAGTGTATGGGTAAGATGAGCGATGTTGCTCAGGCCGGGCGCACGGTGCTGTTCGTCAGCCACAACATGTCGGCAGTATTACGCCTGACTGAGGAAACCATGGTGCTGGATAAGGGTCACCTGGTCTATCGCGCCCCTACGGCTCAGGCATTGGATTACTACATGGCCGCCGGCTTCACCGGTTCAGGCGAGCGTATTTGGACCTCTGAGGAAGTACCCAGCGAGGCGGCTCCATTCACACCATTAGCGTTACGCCTGCGTGACCGGACCAACCGGGTGGTGGATACGTTGCGCTCCACCGAGCCATTCACGATCGAGATCGAGTACCGCCTGGATAGCCCCCTCACCGGCTTGCGGGTGGGTATTTATCTCCTCACCATGCGGGGTGAATACGTCTTCACCTCATTCGATTTGGATGACCCCGATAAATTTGAGCAAAATGGGGTGCGATTGGCAGGTCACTATATCAGCCGCTGCACAGTCCCAGCCAATACCCTCAACGAAGGTCGGTATGTCCTGGCAGTCAATGCCAGCAGCTTTCGAATCAAACGCTATTTTTGGGATGACCATAGCCTGGCATTCAGCGTGGACGCCACCGGTGCCCCCGGCAAACAATGGCCGGAGCCACGCATGGGTCCAGTGCGCCCGGCTCTAGATTGGGTAATCGAGCACTTATGAGAATGGTAAGCAAGCAGGACCTCAAAAATATCCTGGGTCAGATCCCGCTAACAGCTGAAGCCTACTGGTACTTGCGCCAGCCAGGCAAGCCGGTCACGCCTGAATTTGCCCTCGACCGCCTGGAGCAATCCATCCCCGAGTGGCGCACACAAGTGCTGAACTCAAAGGTTTACTCCACACTCAGTCGGTCAAGAACGTCCGATGGGCATAAACGCGTCTTTATCTTCGCTACTTTACGCTACTGGCTTGAACACGCCACCCTGCTGGGTATGTCTCTGGCGGGTCAGGGGTATTCCGTCTCATTATCCTATTTGCCTTACGCCAGGTGGCAGGCACCCATCGACGCCTTCAATCTGCGCCGACAAAATGTGTATGCCGAAAACATTTTATCGAAAGCCGCACCTCTGTTGCGGATCGTGCCGTTATTAAGCCAATCCAGAGCTACCAGGTTACCCGCCGAGCTTCTTAATTCAATTGATCTGGTTTCGTTGCGCGACACTCAATACACCCTGCAGGTGGAAGAAGTCAGCCTGGAGAGTGCGCTGTATAAATTACGCCTGCATCGTAACCAATCAGCCGCGATTGCCGCATTCTCATACCTGAGAAGGCATAATCCCGACGTGATCATCCTCCCGAATGGTACGATCCTAGAATTTGGGGTGATTTACCAGGTGGCGCGCTTCCTGGGCATCCCAACCGTCACCTACGAATTCGGCGAGCAGCGCGACCGTATCTGGCTGGCACAGAATGCTGAGGTGATGCGGCAAGACACATCTGACCTGTGGAAGGCGCGTCAAAATCAGCCACTTAGTGAAGACCAGCTGAGCCTGGTGCGCAGGCTTTTCTCATCTCGCCAGCGTGGCAGCCTGTGGGAAAATTTCACCCGCCGCTGGCAGGGAGTGCCCTCCGAAGGGGGAGCACAGGTGCGCCAGACATTGGGGTTGGATCAGCGCCCCATCGTGCTGCTCGCCACGAATGTGATCGGTGATAGCCTCACCCTGGGCCGGCAGGTTTTCAGCGATTCGATGACGGAATGGCTCGAGCGTACAGTGAAGTATTTCGCCACCCGACCGGATGTGCAGCTGGTGGCGCGCATCCACCCGGGTGAGCTGATCACCAAAGGCCCATCGGTGGCGGATGTGGTTCGTAAAGCCCTGCCTGCCATCCCCGAACACATCCACCTGGTGCCCGCCGATGCTAAGGTCAACACCTATGACATTGTTGAGATTGCCGATCTCGGCCTGGTCTACACCACCACAGTCGGTATGGAAATGGCCATGAGCGGTGTACCGGTGATCGTCGTTGGCAATACTCACTACCGGGCCAAAGGTTTCACCTCCGACCCGCAAAGTTGGGAATCTTATTTTGAGATGTTGAATGAAACGCTGGCAGCTCCCGGGTCACATCGCCTATCGCAGCCCCAGGTGGAGCAGGCCTGGAATTATGCCTATCGCTTTTTCTTTGAATACCCTCATCCCTTCCCCTGGCACCTGGTTCATTTTTGGAAGGACCTTGAGACCTGGCCTCTTTCACGCCTGCTTAATGATGAGGATTTATCCGCTTATCGACGAACGTTTAGCTTCCTGGTTGGAGAGCCAATCGGCTGGTGAGTGATGGATTCAGACCTAGAGATTAAGCATCAGGTGCGAGAATTTTATGACCAGGTAGGCTGGCAGACGGAGAGTGACGGCTTCTACCAGAATGCGTCTTATGAAGACTTGCGGCACGTCTCGCATGACTATATCCACAAGTGCCACATGCGGGTGTTGCGGCATCTGAACCGCAGCGGTCGATTCCTTCTGGATGCCGGTTGTGGACCAATCCAATACCCAGAGTACCTGGAGTATTCCAAGGGCTACCAATTTCGGGTGTGTGCGGATATCTCGATGGTCGCCTTACAGGAAGCCCGCAAGCGCATCGGGAATCACGGGTTGTTCGTCGTGTGCGATGTTGCCTGCCTGCCATTTAGATCCAGCAGCTTCGATGGAGAGGTCTCACTGCACACCATCCACCACCTGCCAATCGAAGAGCATACCCAGGCCTACCTGGAGCTGCACCGCACCCTGACGAATTCCGGCAAAGCGGTCATCGTCAATGGATGGGACAACCCGCCGCTGACAATTTTTCTTAACTTCTGGATCGCATTATTCGATCGGCTATACGCATTATTCAAGCCTCACTCTAAAACAGGTAGCTTGGATCGGCCTTCACTTGCTTCAGCTAAACAGCTGAATGCGCGCGGCACTTTCGTTCGCAAGGAAAACGCCCCTCGCCTGCTCGAGGAACTCAGCAGTCGGATGCCCATCCAAATATGGTGCTGGCGCAGCGTCTCCGTGCGTTACCTGCGCACCTTTATCCATGCTCGGTTCGCAGGCAGAACCTGGCTAAGGCTGATTTATTGGCTTGAAGAACGCTTCCCACATTTTTTGGGCAAGGTTGGTCAATATCCACTAATTGTGTTGGCAAAAAACAGATGAAATTATCAAGAGTAGCTAATCTGGAGAAACTATGAACTGGACTGAACAGGTCATCCTCGTCACCGGTGGAACCGGGTCTTTTGGTCGAAAATTCGTCGAGCTGATGCTGGCTGAGTACCATCCTGCCAAGCTGATCGTCTTCAGCCGCGACGAGCTCAAGCAACATGAGATGCGCGTGGCAGGTCTCGACCATGCTTCCCTGCGCTATTTCATCGGGGATGTGCGCGATCTTGAACGCCTGCGCCGTGCCATGCATGGGGTGGATATTGTCGTCCACGCAGCAGCCTTGAAGCAGGTTCCAGCCTGTGAATACAACCCCATGGAAGCCATCAAGACCAATATCCTCGGCAGCAGCAATGTGGTCGAGGCAGCTCTGGATGCAGGGGTCAAGAAAGTACTCGCCCTCAGCACTGATAAAGCGGTTAATCCAATTAATTTATATGGTGCCACCAAACTCGCCGCCGAAAAGCTGATCATCCAAAGCAATTCCTATGCAGGTGGAATGGCTACCCGCTTCAGCTGCGTCCGCTACGGCAACGTGGTGGGCTCCCGCGGCAGTGTGGTGCCTATTTTCCTGCAGCAGCGAGCTTCTGGCAAGCTGACCATTACCGACGAGCGAATGACCCGCTTTTGGCTAACCCTGGATCAAGGCGTGCGCTTTGTAACCCATTGTATTGAAAAAATGCATGGCGGTGAGGTGTTCGTTCCGAAGATCCCCAGCATGAATATCGTCGACCTGGCTAAAGCCATCGCTCCCGGGACTGAAATCAATTTTGTAGGCATCCGGCCAGGAGAAAAGCTGCATGAGGTATTGATCTCCGAAGATGAGTCACGCTCAGCAGTTGAGATGGACGATATGTACGTCGTCCAGCCCAGTCCAAATGCCTGGTTTGGGCATGATTGGCAATCTGAAGGCAAGGTCTTGCCGGCCGGGTTCCGTTTCGGCAGTGATAACAACCCCAACTGGCTGGATGTGAATCAAATCCGTGAAATGGTAGCTCCATTTGAAGATCGTCAGGTAAACGGTTATGTTGAAGAATAGGTGACATGCGCATCCTCATCACCGGAGCCAGTGGTTTGCTGGGTCTCAACCTGGCATTGGAAACCACCCGCCGGCACACGGTCTTCGGCACGGTCAATCACCATGCCCTGAGCACCGATGCTTTTAAGGTAATCCAAACCGACCTCCTGGCTCCTGGCGCAGCGGAGCGCCTGCTCGAAAGCACCCATCCCGAGTGGGTCATCCACTGTGCCGCACTGGCAAATTTAGATGCCTGCGAGGCTGACCCCCTCCTGGCGCAACAGCTGAACACTGATCTCCCCCGCACACTGGCAAGTCATGTCGCCAGGAGCGGAGCGCGGCTGATCCACGTCTCGACGGATTCGGTTTTCGATGGTCTGCGCGGCGATTACTCGGAGCAGGATCCTCCCAATCCAGTCGGGGTATACTCTCGCACCAAGCTGAATGGCGAGCTGGCGGTCCTTGAAGCTGACCCCACCGCCATTATCGCCCGGGTCAACTTGTTTGGCTGGTCGCTCACCGGCAAACGCAGCCTGGCAGAGTTCTTCTTCAACAACCTGAGCCTGGGGAAGCAGGTAATGGGTTTCACGGATGTATTTTTCTGCCCGCTGCTCGCCAACCATCTGGCGGGTATCTTTGTTAATATGCTCGAGCAGAATCTCAGCGGGCTGTACCATGTAGTTAGCTCAGAATCTTTGAGCAAGTATGATTTTGGCATGCGCCTGGCGGAGCAATTCGGCCTGGATGGCAACCTGATCAATCCAACTTCGGTCAAGCAATCCGGTCTGAAAGCCGTCCGCTCCCCCAACCTCAAACTTCGTTCGGATAAGCTAGCGCAAACCCTTGGGAAGTCTCTCCCCAACCTTTCCACAGGATTGGAGCAGTTATACACTCTTTATCAACAGGGTTATCCACAGATGCTGCGCAACATGGAGTTACCTTAACTTGTACTTTCATTTATCATTCCCCGGAGATAACCATGGAAATTAAAATTGGCACTCATACCATCGGCGCTAATCACCCCACATATTTTATTGCCGATATCGCCGCCAACCATGATGGCGACCTGGAACGCGCCAAAATGCTCATCCGCCTGGCCAGGCAAGCCGGGGCAGATGCAGCCAAGTTCCAGAATTTCCGCGCTCCCAATATCGTCTCTGACTATGGATTCACCCACATGGATGGGCAGGTCTCACACCAGGCCAGCTGGAAAAAGTCTGTTTTCCAGGTCTATTCGGAAGCCTCGATCCCATTTGAGTGGACCCCGGTCTTAAAGCAGGCCAGTGACGAGGTGGGAATTGATTTCTTCTCCGCGCCTTATGATTTCGAAGCCATTGACATGCTCGACGCTTACGTGCAGATGTACAAGGCTGGCTCGGGTGAGATCGATTGGATCGAAGCCCTCGAACGCATGGCCTCCAAGGGTAAACCGTTTTTCGTCGCCACGGGTGCCTCCGATATTGGGGAGGTCCAGCGGGCGGTGCATGCCATCCTCAAGATCAACCCCCAGCTGGTTTTAATGCAGTGCAACACCAATTACACTGCCAGCCCCAATAATTACGACCACCTGCATCTGAACGTACTAAAAACTTATGCCAGCATGTTCCCGGAGGTCATCCTGGGGCTATCCGACCATACCCATGCCCTGGCTCCCGTGCTGGGCGCGGTGACGTTGGGCGCATGCGTCATCGAGCGCCACTTCACCGATAGTAATGACCGTCAGGGGCCAGATCATAAATTCGCCATGAACCCTCAAAATTGGGCCAACATGGTGGAGGAGACCCGGCTTTTAGAGCACTGCCTGGGCAGCGCAGACAAATTTGTGGCTGGGAATGAGGTCGAAACTGCGATCATCCAGCGCCGCTGCTTGCGTGCAGCCCGCGACATCAATGCGGGTGAAGTATTCAGGCGCGAAATGATCGATGTCCTGCGCCCGGCTACGCCTGGTGCTATCAAACCCCACGAGATCAGCGCAGTGATTGGCAAGCGGGCATTAATAGATCTTCCAATGGGTAAGGAGCTGCGTTGGACTGAGCTGGGTGAATAATTTTCGACCCTAGCGCTTATAACCTCTGATCATGCGCATCTTATATTTTTCGCGCAACTACACCACGCACGACCATCGTTTCCTGACTGCCCTGGCGAAAACCGAGCATAAAGTATTTTATATGTGCCTGGAAGGAGGTGGGCAGGTGCTCGAAGACCGACCCAAACCGTCTGCGATCGAACAGGTGGAATGGGCAGGTGGCAAAGGGCCTGCAAAGTTCAAGCATGGGCTGCGCCTGCTGGATGACCTGGGCAGGGTGATCCGCAAGGTCAATCCCGACCTGATCCATGCCGGTCCCATTCAGCGCTCGGCTTTCCTGGTGGCACTGACCGGGTTTCATCCTCTGGTCAGCGCCTCGTGGGGGTATGATTTGCTGCACGATGCCCGGATCAATCCATTTTGGAGCTGGTCCACCAGGTATACCTTGCATCACAGTGATGCCTTCATTGGCGATTGTGACACTATCCGTAAGCTTGCCATCTCATATGGCATGCCCAACCAGCGCATCGTCACTTTCCCCTGGGGCATAGACCTTACTCACTTTAGCGTTGCAACGTTAGAACGTTCAAACGTTCGAACGTTCAACTTGCTATCCACCCGCAGCTGGGAGTCGATCTACGGGATTGATGTGATTGCACGTGCCTTTATTATCGCCGCCCATAGGCGTCCCGAGCTTCGCCTCACTCTGTTGGGTGGAGGTTCTCAATATGCCCCTATTCGCCAGATTCTGCTTATCGGGGCGGTATATGATAAGGTGCTCTTCCCGGGCCAGGTATCTTTTTCAGACCTGCCGGATTACTATCGCGCGGCTGATCTATACATCGGTGCCTCCCACAGCGACGGTACTTCGATTTCATTACTGGAAGCCTTCGCTTGTGGCAAGCCTGCCATCGTCCCGGATATCCCCGGCAACCGGGAATGGGTCACACCGGGCGTGAATGGCTGGTTATTTCCCGATGGAGATGCCGAAGCCATGGCTGCTGCCATCCTGAATGCCATTGATCAACGCCAGAATCTACCCGAGCTGGGGAAGATAGCTCGCCAAATTGCCGAAGCGCGTGCCAATTGGGAGCACAATTTCCTGCAGCTCGAAAAAGCCTATCAGCTGGCAGTGGGATAAATTTCTCTCATCGATGAATCAATTTCATGTCACTCAATAAACTAGCCATCATCCAGGCTCGCATGTCATCCTCCCGCCTGCCGGGTAAGGTGCTGAAGGATATTGCCGGGCAGCCTATGCTGCAGCATGTAATTGAGCGTACGAAACGATCAAGCATGATCAATGGCCTCATGATTGCCACCACCACCGACCCAACCGATGACGTGCTCGAACAATTCTGCCATCAGCAGGATGTCGCCTGCTTCCGCGGCAGCCTCCCGGATGTGCTCGACCGTTTCTACCAGGCTGGATTGAATCACCATGCCGATGTGGTCATCCGTTTGACCGCGGATTGCCCGCTCATCGACCCAGCCCTGATCGACCTGACAATATCGGCCTTCCTTGATGAACCTTCGGTCCAAAACCGGAATAAATCTTCCCATTTACCAATTGACAATTCACTAAGTGCCTTTCCTTACGACTTCCTCGCCAACCGCCTGCCTCCGCCCTGGAAGCGCAGCCTCCCCATCGGCCTGGATGTTGAAGTCTGCACCTTCGATGCCCTGGAGCGTGCCTGGAAAGAAGCTGACCAGGGGTATCAGCGTGAACACGTGATGCCTTATCTTTATGAGGGAGTGACCTTCCCCCCGGTAGATTTCCCTGCAGGGACCGAATGGTATGTTGAGCGGAATAGTTCAACCCATGGGTTCAAAATTGGGTTGTTAAACCACATTCCTGATTACGGCTCACTGCGCTGGACGGTGGATAACCCGGCAGACCTGGAGTTCGTACGCCTGGTGTACCAACATTTCGCTGGCCAGGTTGATTTTGGCTGGCTGGATATACTTTCACTATTGGAGCGTGAACCCGGTCTGGCATCCATCAATGCACAGGTAAGGCATAAATCTGCTTTCGATGTCGACCAGCGCACCCATCACGCATAACCTGAAAAATATGTCAACTTCAGATCCTCTCATCACCATTTTCACCGCCCCCAAGCCTTTCACCAACCCACACATCGCCCTGATCCAGCGTAATGCCATCCAATCCTGGCTGCACCTGGGGGATGAAGTCAATGTGGTAATGATCGGGAATGAGCCTGGGATGACAGAATTCGCGGTCGAGGCGGGCATTGTTCACCTGCCTGAGGTGGAGTGTAACCCGCTCGGCACTCCGCTGGTCAGCTCAATCTTCAGCCTGGCGCGCCAGATCAGCACCTCGCCGCTACTGGCTTATGTGAATGCAGATATCCTGTTGACCTCTCCTTTTGTCAGTGTTGCTTCCCAGGTATATTGTCAGCTCAAAGAATTCCTCATCGTTGGTCAACGCTATGACCTGAATGTACAACAAAAGTTTGATTTCAATCCCAGTTGGGAGTCACAGCTTCTGTCAGCTATTCAAACCATGGGGCGGTTACATCCACCTGCTGGAAGTGACTATTTTATTTTCCCGCGCTCGTGTTTCACCGACTTGCCTGATTTCGCCATTGGCCGGGCTGGTTGGGATAACTGGATGATCTACCATGCCCGCAGGCAGCACCAGCCGGTTATCGACGCAAGCTCAGCCATCCCGGTTATTCACCAGGACCACGACTATTCACACCTGCCCAATGGTCAACCGCACTATCGACTGCCCGAATCATCTGAGAATCTTCGCCTGGCTGGCGGCCGGCGAACAATATTCACCTTGCTGGATGCAGATCGTTGGATCAACGCTGGTCAACTTCAACGCATTCCTCTTCGAGGTCACAAGCTCTTGAGGGAAATTGAAATTTTTCCGCTGACTCGGCTGCACTCGGAAACCCTGGCAGATCTATTCTTTACCATCTTCCATCCATTAAAAGCCTGGCGGGAATTGCGCGGCCGGGCGGCATACAAGATCAGACAAATGCGAACCTCGGATGACTGAAATTGTCGGGGGTTGCCCATTGTGTGGCTCAAGCGCCAGCGCTCCCTTCGACCAGCGTACGTTTCGTGGTCACCCGGTCACCAATGTCATTTGTCGGGAATGTGGGCTGGTCTACCAATCACCCCGCATGACCGAAGCTGAAAGCCAGGCATTTTACGAAGCTGAGTATCGCCTGCTTTACCAGGGGCAGGAAGAACCCAACCCAAAAGATTTGCATGTACAGGCAGCTCGCGCCAAGGTTGCTTTAGAATTCACCCGTCAGCAGGTCAAATCATCCACCCGCATCCTTGATATCGGTTGCTCGACCGGCATCCTGCTCCAGAAATTTCAAACTCACTATCAATGCCGCGCTTGTGGGGTTGAGCCAGGTAATTTGTACCGCCAATTTGCCCAATCCTTGGGTCTGGAGGTGTTTTCATCCTTGGACGAACTGCATCATACTGAATTTTCACGTTTCACCCTGGTGAGCATGATGCATGTGCTCGAGCATTTACCCAATCCGGTTGAATACCTGCGGGATTTGCGTGAAAAATTCTTTGAACCTGGGAGCTGGCTGTTACTGGAAGTACCCAACCTGTATGCTCATGATTGCTTTGAAGTTGCTCATCTCGTTTCCTTCAGTGCCCACACACTGAATCAGGTAGTTCGAAAAGCAGGTTTCCGCCTGATCCAGCTGCGCCAGCATGGACTCCCACGCTCCAGGCTGATCCCGCTCTATCTGACCCTGTTAGCTCAACCTGACACCAGCACACCTTACTCTCTCCAATCAGATCGAATGGTCCATCTCCAACGCCAGATTGGCTTCTTCCGCCGTAGACTTGCCGAGCGATTATTTCCACGCCAAGCATGGATCCCCATGCACGAAATCTAGTTAAAAAACAAATGCCAAGAATAGGAATCAACCCAAATCGTGGTCAGCAGACGGTATACCAGCCATCCCGCCTCACTCTGGCTATGCTGACCTACCTACCCAACCAGGCGGGCTATTTCGCCGAACGCATGGCGGTCACCCGTCTCAGTCTGGATAGCCTGATTGCCAATACTCCCAAGCCTTATGATTTGATCGTCTTCGATAATGGCAGCTGCCCCGAGCTGGTGAATTATTTATGCGAGTTACGCGACATGGGGTTGATCAACTACCTGATCCTGTCCGCAAGCAATATCGGCAAGATCAGCGCCTTGCAAGTCATTTTCCGGGCTGCCCCCGGTGAGGTTGTGGCATATACAGATGACGATGTGTTCTTCCTGCCAGGTTGGCTGGAAGCCCATATGCAGATCATGAATACATACCCAAGGGTCGGATTAATCACCGGATTTTACATCCGCTCTCATCTGCGTTACGCCATCAAAAGTATTGAGGCATTTGCCAAACAGCCTGAGGTTAGTGTTACGCGAGGTCTGCTGATTCCCCATGAAATGGAACAGCATTACATCGATAACATGGGCCGCAGCCCCAATTCTTACAAGCAGGAAGTGGCAGGACTGGAGGATATCCAATTCACCTATCATGGTGTGCGCTCGCTTGCCTCCGCCGGTCACCACCAATTCGTGGCGCCTCGCCAGCTGATGCTTGAAGTGCTGCCCGGTTGGGATAAAAACCTGATGGGGAAAATGATTGAGCTGGAAAACTCAGTTGACCAGCTTGGATATCTGCGCCTCAGCACGCATATCCCCGTCACGCGCCTTTTGGGTAATGTGATCAGTGCTGAAAATGCCGCCGAAGCAAAGCAAATGGGGCTTTCTGCTCAAACGAGAGCGAGCACCAGACCAAATCCGGGCATTGTCAGTCACTTTGTTCACCTGCCATTGATTAGACGCCTGATCCTTGGGCTTTACAATCGATTGCATATCCTGATCAACTCATGAAATACTTGATTGCCGGTTTCGGATCTATCGGACGTCGTCACTTTCGCAACCTGCTCTCCCTGGGTGAGCGGGATATATTGATCTACCACACCCATCACTCCACGCTTCCAGAGGATGAGCTGGCAGGATTCCCCACTGAAACCGACCTGCGGGTAGCCCTGGCATATATGCCAGACGCAGCCATCATTTCCAACCCGACTGCCCTCCACCTGGATGTAGCAATCCCGGCGGCATATTGTGGATGCCAGATGCTAATTGAGAAACCCCTCTCCCACTCCATGGCAAGAATGGACGAGTTAAAGCATGCCATCGCTGAGAATCACAACCGGGTGCTGGTTGGGTTCCAATTTCGCTTTCACCCTGGCTTGCAGCAGCTGAAGAAGTTGTTGGATGAAGGTGCAGTTGGTGATCCAGTATCTGCCCGCGCCCACTGGGGTGAATATCTTCCTGACTGGCACCCCTGGGAGGACTACAAACAGGGTTATGCCGCCCGTCCTGAGCTGGGGGGAGGCGTAGTGCTCACCTTATCTCATCCATTGGATTATCTGCGCTGGCTGCTGGGGGAGGTTGAGTCACTATCGGCGTTCACCAGTCACCTGGGTTTGAACATGCCCGTGGAAGATACTGCTGAGATCAACCTGCGTTTTGTCAATGGCGTCTTGGGAAGCCTGCACCTGGATTATGTCCAACGTCCTCCATCCCACTGGTTGGAGATCATTGGCACCCGTGGCACTCTGCGCTGGGACAATTCAGATGGTACCACCAGGCTTTCTGGGATCAATCCCGCAGATCAATCTGCATCATTACAGGAATTCTACCCGCCGGTGGGTTTCGAACGCAATTCGATGTTCCTGGATGAGCTGCGCCACTTTAGAGACGTGGTCCACGGTGTCTCCGAACCCACCTGCACCTTGCAGGATGGCATTCAATCATTGCAACTATCATTGAACATTCTTGCGTCCTCACAACAGGTTAGACAAAAATATCTAAAACCACTTTCTAAGTATAAAATATAGAATGAAATTTTTGAGCAAGCGAGCTCAGACGATAGGGTTGATCATTATTATCGGATTTTTGGGCTCACTAGTGATTTACTATAGCACTGTCTGGGGTCCATGGGTATATAGTGATTCCACTGAATATATCTTTACTGCTCGCAATCTCATCGAAGGACATGGATTGGGTCTTTACGGGCCATCTGGCGCTTTTCATCCCCTGGCATTGCATCCCCCTTTTTACTCCTTCGTTCTCGGCTTTTTTGGATTATTCGGTGCTGATCTGGTAACAACAGCCCGCTGGATAGATATCATCTTGTTCGGATTATCGATCCTGTTAGTGGGTTTTTCTATATACGCTTTGACAAAATCTTCATGGCTGTCCATTATCGGCAGTTTCTTGCCTTTTAGTATGCCAGTCATGGTTGACGTATTTAGCGGGGCAATGTCTGAGCCGCTTTTCATCTTCACCGGATTAGCCAGTTTATTTTTGGTATTATTATTCTTAAAAAATAACCGCCTGTTACTGCTTCTCCTCGCTGGATTTGCCTCTAGTCTGTCAATGTTTACACGTTATTCCGGACTGGCGTTTATCATCACAGGTGAATGTATTCTGCTAATTTTCAACAACCAACCTAGGAAAAAAAGAAACGCTGACATGATGACCTTAGGACTTCTAGGCTGCTTACCAACCATAGGCTGGCTCATCTGGTTAAGAACACAATCACTTGAGGAAAGGAGTTACCTGATTGTAAATTTGTCGGATCAATTTATTAATTTCCGATTGGCTGTCATTAAAATATTCTGGTCCTGGCTTCCATTTACATCGCTTATACCGAAATACACTTATGATCTCGCTCGCAATTTAATCGTTATATCTATTCTCCTGTTTCTGGTTTTATTTTGCCTGACGGTTTCGAAAATGCGTATCAATCACCAAAAGGTATTAGATTCAACTAACGGATTAATTCTTGGCTCGTCATTAATCGCCTTCGCTGTTGCTTACCTGTTTGTTCTTGGATACAGTTATATTTATTCTTATCCACCACCCGACTTAATCAGTCGCACACTCTTACCTGTGCACATTGCAGTTTTACTCGCTTTCTTTTCATTGATCTACTTCTTTATTCGCCCATGGCAGACCGCGAAGTGGCTCAATATAATCCCTATTTTTTTAGCAGTGGGGCTCTCTATATCTTATCTGCATGATAGTGTTAATATTGTCTCTCAGTATCATCAATACGGATCTGGATATACCAGTAAAGCCTGGCGAGATTCCACTATTTTTAATTTGATAGAACAGCTTCCGCGGGATATTCCAATTATTTCAAACGAGTCGGCTTTATTGTTGTTCTATACCGGACGCCCTGCGTATGATATCTCGGAAATAGTTGACCAAGAGCCGCAAAACATAACTATTCGTTATGGTGATGAACCAAATGATCTTCCCCAAAAAATATTCCGAGAAAATGGGGCTGCATTGGTTTTATTTAGTTCTATATTGCCACAA
This sequence comes from uncultured Chloroflexia bacterium, assembly GCA_963725685.1. Lineage (GTDB taxonomy): Bacteria > Chloroflexota > Anaerolineae > Anaerolineales > UBA4823 > FEB-25. The sequence continues at coordinate 422,127 of CAVRYZ010000005.1, read as the reverse complement.
TTTCAAAAATTATACGGAGATCAATACATCCCTCGTTTGGAAAATTTTACCCGAGATTTATCACTCTATGCTCGAACATCAGATGGAGAAATCTACTTTTTTCCACTCGCACAGCTGCCTTAATCCATAAATTTTATGTTAATTATTTCCTGGTTCTATTAGCTAGCTTGACCGATCAAAAACAATAACTATGCGTCAACAAGAATAGGAATTTAAATGAATTCTGTTATGCACAAATTCGACCTTACCAGGCGGGTGGCGGTTGTCACCGGTGGACCGGGATTATTGGGCAAGGAATTCTGCCGTACCCTGGCAGAAGCCGGAGCTTCGGTGGTAATAGCCGATATCAATGCCGGAGGGGTTAATGCCCTGGCTTCCGAGCTGATCCAATCAGGTTTCCATTGCCTGGGCGTTGCCACCGACGTTACTCAACCCGAATCGGTCCAGAACCTGGTAAATGAAACACTTGCCACCTACGGCAGGCTGGATATCCTGGTCAACTCGGCTGCCCTCGACCCAAAATTCGATCCACAAGCCCTGGCAGAAATGGCCAAGAAAGGTGTGGTCTCAGGTGCTTTCGAAGATTATCCCCTGGATGCCTGGAAGAATGCCCTGGACGTCAACCTGACTGGCATGTTCCTGTGCTGCCAGGCAGCCGTCAAACCCATGCTTGCCCAGGGGAAGAAGGGCTCAATCATCAATGTCTGCTCCACCTATGGGTTGGTTGGCCCCGACCAGCGCATCTACCAGCGTGATGGCCAGCAGGCTTCATTCAAACCGGTTTATTATTCAGTCACCAAGGCTGGAGTGCTGGGATTAACCCATTATCTGTCGACTTACTACGCCGGTTCGGAGCTCCGCGTCAACGCCCTCACCCCCGGGGGCATATTTAATAACCACGATGAGGTCTTCCTAAAGGCATACACAGCCCGAACGGTGTTGGGGCGTATGGCTAACAAAGACGAGATGAACGGTGCTCTGCTCTTCCTGGCCTCAGATGCCTCTTCTTACATGACTGGCTCCAACCTGGTTGTGGATGGCGGTTGGACTGCCTGGTAACTCAAGATAGGATTAACCCTGATGCAAATCCTGGCACTAATCCCTGCCCGTGGGGGCTCAAAATGTATCCCCCGCAAGAATATCAAACCACTCGCCGGCTACCCGCTGATAGAGTATTCGATTGCAGCCGCTTTGCAATCCAGGCTGGTGACGCGAACCATCGTTTCTACAGACGATGATGAAATCGCTTGCACTGCTCAAAGCAGTGGTGCTGAAGCTCCGTTCTTGCGTCCAGCCGAGTTTGCCCGCGACGATACCACCGATCTGCCTGTCTTCACCCATGCCCTGGGCTGGCTCAAAAAAAATGAGAATTATCAGCCGGATATCGTGGTACAGCTGCGACCCACCTCACCCATCCGCCCTCCTGATTGCATCGATCGGGCGGTGCAAATCCTGCTTGATCACCCCGACGCCGATTCTGTTCGGGGGATCATCCCTTCCGGTCAGAATCCCTATAAAATGTGGCAGGTCAACGAGCAGGGCCAGATGACATCTTTGATTAGCCTGCCTGATCTCCCTGAATCCTTCAATGCACCGCGCCAGTCGTTACCTCAAACCTACTGGCAGACGGGTCACGTCGACGCCATCCGCATTCGAACCATCTTAGAGCAGGGCTCATTAAGCGGAAAAGTTATCTATCCCCTGATGATGGACCCACGTTATGCCATCGACATTGATACACTGCGCGACTGGCAGCGTGCCGAATGGCTTATCTCGCAGGGTGATCTACCCATGGTCCGTCCCGGGTATGGCAAGCGCATTCTGCCGAAACAGGTTGATCTGCTGGTCCTGGATTTCGACGGCGTGATGACCGATGATCGAGCCTGGGTGGATCAGGACGGTCGTGAATCCGTTGCGGTATACCGTCGTGATGGAATGGGTATTTCCCTGCTCCATAAAGCCGGCATCCCAATGGTGGTCCTATCCACAGAACCCAATCCAGTGGTCACTGCCCGCTGCCGTAAACTGAACCTGCCGGTCATCCAGGGTCTGTCGGATAAATCGGCAGCCTTGCGCCAATTACTGCAGGAACGCCAGCTTGATCCGGCCCACGTTGTTTACCTGGGCAATGATGTCAACGACCTGCCCTGCTTTCCACTGGTCGGCTGTGCGGTAGTGGTTGCCGATGCCCACCCGGATGTGCTTAACCAGGCAGATTTGATACTTTCCCTTCCCGGTGGGCATGGTGCAGTCAGGGAGCTTTGCGACCGGATCATTCGCAACCAGGGTTAGAATTCTTGCCTTAATTATTTAGCCAAATTACTGATTATTCGTCGATAAAAAATCTGAAAGGTGAAATATTATGCCGCGTGAAATTACGATCGGAAATCGAAAAGTTGGTGACGGTCATTCTACATTTATCGTCGCTGAAATCGGGATAAACCACAATGGAAGTTTGGAAATTGCCAAAAACCTGATTGATGTGGCGGTGAAAACTGGCGTCGATGCAGTCAAGCTGCAGAAACGCACCCCCGAGCTGTGCGTCCCTCCTGATCAGCAAAAACACATGCGCGAAACTCCCTGGGGTTATATCTCATACCTCGATTATCGCTACAAGATTGAATTTGGCTTGAATGAATATCGCGAGATCGATCGCTATTGCCAGCAGAAAAATATCCCCTGGTTTGCCTCAGTATGGGACGAACCTTCCGTGGAGTTTCTCCAGCAGTTCAATCCTATTTGCTTTAAAATCCCCTCTGCTTCACTAACCGATAAAAATCTCCTGCTGCATGCACGTCAGACAGGCAAACCCATCATTCTTTCTACCGGTATGTCCACCATGCACCAGATCAAGGCTGCCGTGAAAGTGTTAGGTGAGGATAACCTGCTGATTACGCACGCCACCAGCACCTACCCATGTGACCCGGAAGAGCTGAACCTGAAGATGATTCGCACCCTCGTGGAAACATTTCCCTGCCCGATTGGCTATTCCGGACATGAGGTGGGTTTGATCCCCACGGTTGTGGCTGTCTCCATGGGTGCCTGCCTGGTTGAGCGTCACATCACTTTAGACCGCGCCATGTGGGGCAGTGACCAGGCGGCATCGGTTGAGCCAGGCGGCATGGAGAGGCTGGTCAAGTATATCCGCGTCACCGAAAAAGCACTCGGTGACGGAGTCAAGCGCGTGTATGAAAGCGAGGTCCCATCTCTACGCAAGCTTCGCCGGGTGAAAGACTAGTTAATACCCACTTGGCACATGCAATACCCCTCCTAACGACCCGTCTCATTGATTCCCATCGGTTCAATAACGGTAATCATCATTCCCAGCTAAGTCATTTCCGCTAGTTTTCCAACAAACCTGATCAACCATGCCAAAAGCGAGCCAGCTCGTTGAAGTACTACGCCAGCGCTATCAGCGGACGAGCGTCAATCTCCAAATTAACCGCTTCATTTCCCAGGTCTATCTTAATACCCATCCCGACCCTGGTACGAAGCCGATCGTCTTTTTTAATGCTTCAACCCGGTTGGTGGGTGTGAGCCTCAACGCAGCTTTTGCTCTGCTCACTTCCTTGGCCCTGCGTTTGCAGAAAGTACCTGTGATCCACTTTGTATGCCAGGCAGGCATGAGCCGTTGTGTTTTAGGCACTGATCGGGATGACTTTTCGAAAGCACCACCTTGCCAGGCTTGTATTGCACAATCGCGCTGGCTTTATTCCAGCGCGATGGCCATTCCATTTACCTTTAGGTCCGATGAAAAGCTGATAAACCTGCTGCGCGGTCTCTCCCTCGAGCGCCTGATGGAGCTTGAATACCAGCCGCCTGCAAGGGAAATTAAAATCGGTAATAATGTTAATTTACCCCCTGTTCCTCTCGGGCATCTGGTCATGCCCGCCATCCGCTGGGTGCTGCGTCGGCACACTTTGCAGGATGACGAGCTGACCCGCTCGCTTTACCGCAAGTACATCTTGTCTGCCAATCGGGTTGCAGAGGAGTTTTCCAGTTTACTCAATCATGCCATACCCCAAGCAGTCGTGCTCTTCAATGGACAATTCTTTCCTGAAGCCACAGCCCGCTGGGTAGCGCTGCAGCATGGCATCCGCACCATCACCCACGAAGTCGGTTTGCAGCCTTTCAGCGCCTACTTCACCCCTGGTGAAGCCACTGCCTACCCGCTGCATGTGCCGGATGATTTCGAGCTGAGCGCCTCGCAGAACGAACGTCTGGATGCTTATCTCAGCCAGCGTTTCCAAGGCCAATTCTCCATGGCAGGGGTGCGCTTTTGGCCGGAGATGAAAGGGTTGGATGAAAGTTTTATAAACAAAGCTGCTGGATATAAGCAAATTGTGCCCGTCTTTACCAACGTCATCTTCGACACCAGTCAGCCTCACTCGAATGTGGTTTTCCCGCATATGTTTGCCTGGTTGGACCAGGTTCTGGATATCGTCCATAACCACCCGGATACATTATTTGTCATCCGCGCCCATCCCGATGAAGCCCGCCCCGGGAAAGCCAGCCAGGAGAGCGTCAGCCAGTGGTTCGCTCAGAATAACGCTGAATCTCTACTGAATCTTATCTTCGTGGACTCAGACCAGCCACTCAGCTCGTATGAATTGATCCAGAAGTCCAAGTTTGTCATGGTATATAACTCCACCATTGGGCTTGAAGCCTCCATCATGGGCATGCCGGTCTTATGTGCGGGGCGCGCCCGGTTCACACAGCTTCCGACCGTCTTTTTTCCAACCACCATCGAATTGTTCCGCCAGCAAGCAGAAGAATTCCTGACTGACCAGGCAATACCCATCCCGCCTGAATTCAAGCCCAATGCGCGCCGTTTCCTTTATTATCAGCTCTATCGATCTTCCCTTCCGTTCACCGATTTCCTCCAGGAAGATGGGATCTGGCCAGGCTTCGTGAGATTGAAGAAGCTTCAGCCACAAGCGCTCACACCCTCAGCCTCCCCTACCATCCAGACCATCCTGAAGGGTATGCTGGAGAATGGTGATTTCCTGCTTGAGTCAGACCTTTGATCCGGGCAGCTTTTTATCTTCACAAGCCTTCCTGCAATGACCATATCCATCGTGATCCGTGCCTGCAACGAAGAAAAGTACATCGCTCAACTGTTGGAGGGTATCTCGCTCCAATCGTTGAAAGATGTCGAGATTATCCTGGTCGATTCGGGTTCGACTGATCGAACGTTGGCAATCGCTGCAGGATACCCGGTCAAGGTGGTACACATCCAGCCTCAGGATTTCACCTTCGGTTATTCGCTCAACCAGGGGATTGCGCAATCCCTAGGTGAGTTGATTGTCATCGCCAGCGCGCACGTCTATCCCGTCTACCCCGACTGGCTGGAGTGTCTTCTCGCCCCCTTCGATGATCCCAAGGTAGCCATCACCTACGGTAAGCAGCGTGGAAATTCAGTCAATAAATTCTCCGAGCAGCAGATATTTCACCACTGGTATCCCGACCAATCGCAAGCTCACCAGCTGCACCCGTTCTGTAACAATGCCAATGCAGCCATCCGCCGTTCGCTTTGGGAGAGCTTCCATTACGATGAAACTTTGCCTGGTCTGGAAGACCTGGAGTGGGCCTATCGCATCATGGCACAGGGGTATGGCATCAGTTATGTCGCTGAGGCCGAAGTAGTTCATATCCATGAAGAAACCCCACCCGCAGTCTATAATCGCTATCGCCGTGAAGCCATGGCATTCAAACACCTCTTCCCCCAGGAACATTACCACCTGTGGAACCTGTTCCACAACCTCACCAGTAATATTGTCAGCGATATCTGGCATGCAGTGCAACAAAGAAAATTAGCCCCGCATTTTGGAGAGATTTGTTGGTTCCGTTGGATGCAGTTTTGGGGCACCTTCAAAGGCTATCGCCAATCTGGGCCGCTCACCTGGCAGTTGCGCCAGACTTTTTATTATCCACGCGGCACAAGCTTGCAGCCCACCCCCAATGGAAGGGGGGTTTCCCCCATTCAATATCAACCGGACGAAAGTACCCATACTCAACCGAGGTAATATGACGACAATTGCCGCCCTTGTACCCATGCGCCACCACTCACAACGCGTGCCTGGTAAAAATTTCCGGCCTCTGGCTGGCAAGCCGCTATTCCACCATATCATCGCTTCTTTACTCGCCTGCCCTGAAATCTCCCAGGTGGTGGTTGATACCGATAGCCAGTCAATTATCGAGGGATTGCAGCAGTGCTTCCCCAACGTGATCGTTCTCGAGCGTCCTGAGCAATTGCGTGGCGATGCGATTTCGATGAATGAAATCCTGGTCTATGACACGTCACAGGTGGAAGCTGATTATTATCTGCAGACGCACTCCACCAATCCACTCTTGCGTTCGTCAACCATCGCCCGCGCCATCCATTCTTTACTGGAAAACACCCCCGAATATGATACGCTTTTTTCTGTCACCCGGCGGCAGGTACGTTTGTGGGACCAGCTGGGGCGCGCCATCAACCACAACCCTGCCATCCTGCTTCAGACCCAGGATCTACCCCCTGTTTTTGAAGAGAATTCCTGTATGTATATCTTCACCCGTCAGATTTTATTGCAACGCCTTAACCGCCTTGGCGAACGTCCCTTCATGTTTGAGATGGATGCAGCCGAAGCCTGGGATATCGATGATGAGCTGGATTTCTCTATCACAGAATATCTAATTCAGCAGCAGCTGCAATCAAAGGGATAAACGCATGTTAACCATTCTATATTCTGCCCCGTATATGATCCCCCTGCTGCCACGTTATCGCCCATTGCTGGAAGGGCTTGGCTTAAACCTGATCGTCCCCGACGTGCATGAACGGTTGGACGAGAATGAACTGCTGACTTACGCCGGGCAATTCGACGGCACCATCTGTGGTGATGATCACTATACTCCGCGCGTCCTCCAAGCTTGTACACCCCGGTTGAAAGTCATCTCAAAATGGGGCACCGGGATCGATTCGATCGATCGCCAGGCAGCCGAAAAGCTGGGCATCCAGGTACGCAACACCCCCAATGCTTTCACTCTTCCGGTGGCTGATACCGTGCTCGGCTATATGCTTACATTCGCCAGGCGCTTCCCGTGGATGGACAGGGCAGTGAAAGCAGGTGTTTGGGAGAAAATCCCTGGTCGCTCGCTCAGTGAATGCACTTTAGGTGTGGTCGGGGTGGGTAAGATCGGTAAAGCGGTCATCCGGCGGGCACGAGCTTTCGGGATGAAGCTGCTGGGCAACGATATCATACCCATCGACCAGGTTTTCCTCACCAAAAATCAGGTCGAAATGACCTCCCTGGAAGACTTGCTCAAGCGCTCCGATTTTGTCAGCCTGAATTGTGATCTGAACCCAACCAGCTACCACCTGATGAACGCCAAAACTCTTGCCCACATCAATCCCACAGCCATCCTGATCAATGCCGCCCGTGGTCCTGTCATCGATGAAGCCGCGTTGATATTGGCATTGCAAGAAGGTAAGCTGGCCGGTGCAGCTCTGGACGTCTTTGAAGTTGAACCCTTATCGATCGAAAGTCCATTGACGAAAATGGATAATGTCTTACTTGGAACCCACAATGCCAACTCCAGCCCAAAGGCCTGGGAAAGGGTGCATCAAAATACAATTGATAATTTACTGGATGGCCTGGGTATTACGTCACGTAAGGAGGACTGACCATGTCAAATAATGCCGCTGATCGCTCACTAATTTCCTCACCTCCCACTGTCTTGATCACCGGGGCTGCCGGGGGCATTGGTCGTGCTACCGTCTATCACTTTGCTTCGTTAGGGTGGCGTGTTATCGGCGTGGACCGGTCTCCGTTCGGCGAGACATTCCCCCGGGATGGTTTTTTTATCCAATCCGATATCTCCATTGGAAGCAACCTTGAATCAATTTTCGATCAAGCCCATTCCCATACGGGTTACCTGAATGCCCTGGTCAACAATGCCGGGGTACAGGTTGCTAAGCCCATCATCCAAACCAGCGTAGAGGAATGGGACGCCGTGATGGCATCAAATCTGCGCTCAGTTTTCCTGAGTGCAAAGCTTGCCTTCCCACTCTTCAAAGCAGCCAGGGGCGGTGCGATCGTCGTAGTTTCATCTGTCCATGCAGTTGCTACCTCCGCCAACATAGCTGCTTATGCCGCCAGCAAGGGTGGCTTGCTTGCCCTAACGTGTGCCATGGCGATCGAGTTTGCACCTGAAAATATCCGCGTCAATGCTATCCTGCCCGGCGCGGTGGATACCCCCATGCTGCGGGCGGGCTTGAACCGTGGGCACGTCCAAGGCGGTGATATCCAGACCCGCCTTGATAACCTGGCTCGCAAGACGGTCAATGGGCGCATTGGCACTCCTGAAGAGATCGCCCATGCCATTTATTTCCTGGCTGATAATACCCAATCGTCATTCATGACTGGTCAGGCCATGATCGTGGATGGCGGTGCCACTGCCCGCCTCAGTACAGAATAATGATCCTGCTGTCGACCCCAGGGATATCCAAATGACTATTCGTCAAACCGCCAAGAAAATTATTCCTACACCCGTTTGGCAAATCGGCTCAGATATCTATTGGGGCTGGCGTAACCGCGTTCGGCACGTCATGGCACGAGCATTTGACCCGCGCTGGGCTGAGAGCACCCGCAAGCTGAAACAGCTTGAAAATAAACATGCCAATCAGCGCTGTTTCATCATCGGTAACGGTCCCAGCTTGTGCCAGACCGACCTGAACAAGCTGCAGGGCGAGTATACCTTTGGACTCAACCGCATCTACTTGCTTTTTCCTGAGCTTGGATTTTCCACTTCCTGCCTGGTCGCAGTCAACGATTTGGTCATTGAGCAGTGCGCTGCTGAGATACAGGACCTCACCCTGCCAAAATTTCTCACCTGGCGCGCCCGGCGCTGGTTCCGCCAAGACCCAAACCTCACTTATCTTGATACCGATTTCACCGGTGAAGAGGATTTCAGCTCGAATCTCACCGGTCGTGTTTTCGAGGGTTTCACCGTCACGAATGTAGCGCTCCAGCTGGCATTTTATATGGGATTTACCGAGGTCATCCTGGTGGGGGTAGACCATAACTATATTACACAAGGTACAGCTAACCAGGCAATCCTTTCCCAGGGTGATGATCCCAACCATTTTACATCCAATTATTTTGGTAAAGGATTCAAATGGCAGCTGCCCGACCTGGCCGGCTCAGAACGTGGTTACACCCGGGCACGCGATGCATATTCTAAGGCAGGTCGTCGCATTTTGGATGCCACCGTGGGCGGCAAGCTGACCATCTTCCCCAAGGTCGATTACCTCTCGCTGTTTTGACAAACACCGCTGATTTTATTCAATAGGATAGCAATTAATGTCTGAAGTACACCCCGCAGTCGTGTTGCGCATTCGCATCCCCAATTGGATAACCATCTGCGTTGTCACCATTTTTGTCCTGGGGGCTGGCTTGCGACTATTGGACCTGACTGACCCTCCGCTGGACTACTTCCCCCAGCGCCAGCTGCGGGGCGCGATCATCGCCCGCGGCATCTATTACCAGCTGCTGCCCTCCACTGACCCTGCCAAACGCGACCAGGCGGTCTACCTGGCGAACACGATGGACCCGCGCGAGCCATCCGTCTTCGAAGGCTTGGTGGCAGTGACCTATCTCGTCACCGGAGGTGAGCATCTCTGGGTGGCACGCATCTACTCCATTTTGTTTTGGTTGCTCGGTGGGGTTGCCCTCTACGCCTTGGCAAGCCGCCTAACCTCGCCCTTAGCCGCCATCCTTCCCCTTATCTTCTACTTTTTCCTGCCCTGGAGTGTGATCTTCAGCCGCATCTTCCAACCAGACGTCATCATGGTCACGCTCACCTTGTGGGTAGCCTATACGCTCTATCGTTGGAGCGAAGCGCCTTCCTGGAAGTGGGCGATTCTCACCGGTTTACTTTCAGGTCTGGCAGTTTACATAAAGCTGCCTGCTATTTTCCCCATCGGTTTGATGCTGGTCGGGATTGTGCTCACCACCCTGGGGATCAAGAAGGCCATTTCCATTCTCCAGGTCTGGCTGATGCTGGCTTTATTACTGATCCCCCCGGCTATTTATTACCTGTTCATCATCCCGGGCAGCTCCAGCGAGTGGTTAAGTTCCACCCTTCCACTGATAAAAAATTGGTTTTCACCGTCATTTTATATTCGCTGGGTAATCTTTGCCGGCGGCCTGGTGGATTTGGGTATCGCTTTTATCAGCTTCGTAGGTGTTTGGTTGCTGCCAAAAAAAATTCGTATCATCCCCTTCTGTTTATGGCTTGGATATATCTTGTACGGCTTGGCCTTCCCTTATTACATTATCACCCATGAGTATTATTCCATTCCCTTGATCCCAGCAATTGCCCTCTCACTTGCCCCGCTTGCGGAGATTTTTTTTAGTCGATTGACTCGCCTTGATCGTCTTGCCAGGCTGGTGGTGGCGGGGGTGTTGGTTTTTTCGATTGCCTACTCAGGTTGGATGGGGCGATCCATTTTGTTGGGAAAGAATTATCGCAGTGAAGCGATCAGCTGGCAGCAAATGGGTCAGGCTTTACCCAAAGAGGGGGATATAACCGGCATTACCCATGAGCAGGGCTACCGCATCGCCTATTATGGCTGGCGGCATGTGACCCCTTGGCCTTATACTGCAGAAGATGAAGCTCCATTGGCTCTCAGGCCCGATCCAATTGGTGATTTCACCACCATGTTTAATAATGCGGTCAGAGGACAGGATTATTTTATTGTCACCTTGTTTGGTGATTTCGACGCCCAGCCCATACTCGCATCCTACCTGTCTTCTCATTTCCCAATCTACTCCCAGGGTGATGGTTACCTGATATTTGATTTAACCCAGGCGAAGGCTTCCGCTCCATAATGTCCGCTCAAAATCTTCCCCTGGTCTCTATTATTACACCTTCCTATAACCAGGCAGCTTACCTGGAACAAACCATCCAATCCGTGATATGCCAGGATTACCCAAATTTTGAATACTTATTAGTGGATGGTGGCTCGACCGACGGCAGCTTGGAAATTATCCAACGTTATGCAGACCGTTTTGCGTGGTGGGTCTCTGAGCCCGACCTGGGTCAGGCGGATGCGATCAACAAGGGTTTCTCTCACGCACATGGACAGTTCGTTGCCTGGCTAAACTCAGACGACCTGTACTTCCGTCCAGATACCATCAGCCAGGCAGTCAACGCTTTACAGGTGCACCCAGAAATTGGCATGGTCTATGCTGATGGAGTGATGGTCGATTCAAACCTGCAGGTGTTGGACTGGCACACCTACCGCCAATACTCGTTGGATGATTTACTGGCTTTCAACGTCCTCCTGCAGCCGACCGTATTCATGGGTAGAGATGCCCTCCAGCAGGCCGGTTTTTTACCCTCCCAATATCACCTCATCCTTGACCATACCCTGTGGGTGCAGATTGCGGCACGTTTTCCCATCCTGCATGTGAACGAATATTGGGCAGTTGAGCGTACGCACGCCGATGCAAAGACCATTGCCCAGGCTGCCCGTTTCGTGGATGAAGCCTTCCAATTCATCCAATCTCAAGAAACTGACCCCATCCTTCTGCCAGTGATTAATCAGCACCGCTCCAGCCTTTATGCTGGGTTGCATGTGTTCGCTGCCAAACGCCTGATTGATGCTGGCGAACCCAAGCTGGCACTAAGCCATTTCAGGCAAGCCTGGCAATTATCTCGTATCGCTGTCCTGCGCGCCTGGTACAAAGTCGTTCAGGCTGCTGGGAACAGCCTCGGATTGGGCTCGCTCTTCCAGGTGTATCGCAACACCCGCCGTCGTTTGCAGCATCACGGTCAAAAACTTCACCTGGATGATCGCGGTGTCCATCTGCTGGACCTATAAACCTTCTCCTGATGGCTCAACAACAGACCTCCATGCCCCTAACGCCTCTCGTTACTGTCCTGACTCCCTCTTTCAACCAGGGACGTTTTCTCGAAGAGACCATCCAATCTGTCCTATCTCAAGATTATCCTAATCTGGAATATCTCATCGTCGATGGTGGATCCACCGATGGCTCAGTAGATATCATCCAGCGCTACGCAAGCCAGTTTGCCTGGTGGGTTTCCGAACCCGACCTGGGTCAGACGGACGCGATCAACAAGGGTTTTACCCATGCCAGGGGTGAAATACTTGCCTGGATCAACTCAGATGATACCTACCTCCCCGGTGCAATTACACACACGGTTGAATCCCTTAAAGTGCATCCTGAAGCTGCGCTGGTGTACGGCGATGCCAATTTGACCGATGAACAGGGCAAGATTATTGGTCGCTTCCCCTCCCGTCAGACGGATTTACAGCATCTGCTGCGCGGCTCGGTTCACATCCCCCAGCAGACCGCCTTCTTCAGGGCCAGGCTTTGGCAGCAGGTTGGGCCACTCGATCCGTCCTTCCAATTCGCCATGGACTATGACCTGTGGGTGCGCCTGGCGAAGCTGGCTCCTCTTATCTACAGCCCGCACCTGATGGCTAATTTTCGTTTGCATGGAGCGGGGAAATCGTTGATCATGGACGATCGCTGTTACCCCGAGATGCTGCGGGTTTACCAGCGTGAGGGAGGTGGTCGTGTCTCCTATCTCTCAGTGCGCTGGTTTTTGCGCCGTCTATTGTATGCCTGGCTTCCCCTCAATCTGCGTGTGAAATTACGCTCTTTCTTCAATCACTGATTCAAAATGAATTCCTGGAAATTAATATTACAATTAGGTACACCCATATCGGAGGCGATTATTCATGTTATTTGAACCAACCTCGATCCCAGAAGTAATCTTGATCACTCCTCAGGTGTTTGGCGATGAACGCGGCTTTTTTATGGAGACCTACCAGGCGCAGCGATTTGGTGCCGCAGGTCTGCCCTTCATTTACGTACAAGATAATCATTCAGGCTCACAGCACGGCACCCTGCGCGGATTGCATTACCAGGTCCGCCAGGCTCAGGGTAAGATTATGCGTGTCATCGCTGGTAAGATATTCGATGTAGCGGTTGATCTGCGTCGTTGGTCGCCTACCTTTGGGCATTCGGTCGGCCTTAAGCTGTCTGCTAAAAATCGGGCCCAGCTTTGGATTCCAGCAGGTTTTGCTCATGGATTTTATGTGCTCAGCGATTGGGCTGAGATAGTCTATAAAACCACCGATTATTATGCCCCTGAGTGGGAGCGCACGTTACTCTGGAATGATCCCGCGTTGAATATCATCTGGCCTATTCCTGAGGGCGAATCACCCATTCTATCTCCCAAGGACAAACTGGGCAAACCCTTATCAGAAGCGGAAGTATACGAGCAGGAGATAAAATGAAAAATATTCTCGTCACAGGTGGTGCGGGTTTCATTGGCTCGAATTTTGTCCGCTATATACTGCAAGCTGAACCAGAAGCCCGGGTGATCAACCTGGACCTGATCTCATACGCTGGCAGTCAGGAAAATCTAAAGGATCTGCCATTCCCCGAGCGACATATATTTATTAGAGGAGATATTTGTGACCGGCCGCTTGTAGACCACCTCTTTCATTTCTACCAGATTGATACCGTGGTCAATTTTGCTGCCGAAACGCATGTGGATCGCTCGATCCTGTATCCTGAGCAATTCCTGCGTTCCAATGTTATCGGTACCTTCACCTTGCTAGAAGCCGCGCGCGAAGTATGGCTGCATGATAAGAGCTTGCCTCTGGACAGCCTTCGCTTCCATCATGTCTCCACGGATGAAGTCTTTGGCACCTTGAAATCTGCAGAACCTGCCTGGATCGAGGATACCCCCTACGCTCCAAGCTCTCCCTATTCCGCCTCCAAGGCAGCCTGCGATCATTACGTGCGTGCCTATGGTCATACCTATGGCTTACCCTATTCAATCACCCACTGCACCAACAACTATGGTCCTTTCCAGTTTCCAGAAAAGCTTATCCCCCTTATGATATTGAATGCTCTGGATGGGAAACAGCTGCCAATTTACGGAGATGGGGCTCAAATACGTGACTGGCTGTACGTGGAAGATCACTGCGAAGCCATCTGGCTGGTTCTGAGCAAAGGTGCTTCGGGTCAGACATATAATGTCGGCGCTGGTTCCCAGCCCACTAATCTGGACGTGGTTCACCACCTGTGTGGTGCCCTGGACGAGCTTTTACCAGATTCACCATCCGTCCCCCATTCATCTTTGATGCGTTTCGTCCCTGATCGACCCGGTCATGACCGGCGCTATGCCCTTGATATTACGAAAATCAAAACCCAATTGGGATGGCAGCCCAGGGAAACCCTTGGGAGCGGTCTGCAAAAGACGATTAAGTGGTACCTGTCTCATCCGGGTTGGGTATCCGCGATTCGCCAGCAGCAAGATTACCAGCAATGGCTGGAACGCAACTACGACCAACGACAATGAGCCGAATCAGGAGGTCAGCATGAAGGGAATCATCCTAGCCGGTGGTAAAGGCACACGCCTTTATCCCCTTACGATTGGAGTCAGTAAGCAGCTCCTACCTGTGTATGACAAACCCATGGTTTATTACCCGCTCTCCATGCTGATGTTGGCTGGAATTCGCGATATTCTAATTATCAGTTCTCCAGATGCCCTGCCTGCATTCCGTAGCCTGCTAAGGGATGGATCTCATCTTGGATTGAGCATTTCCTACGCTGAACAGGCTGAACCGCGTGGGTTGGCAGATGCATTTTTGGTCGGCAAGCAGTTCCTCTCCGGTGAACCGGTCTGCCTGATCCTTGGGGATAATATCTTCTTTGGCCATGGTTTGCCTGCCCAGCTGCGCACATCCGCTCAGCTCACCCAGGGTGCGTTGATTTACGCCTACCCGGTGCGTGATCCAGAACGTTACGGTGTAGTCGAGTTTGATGCCAACGGTCTGGCCCTTAGTATAGAAGAAAAGCCTGCCAAACCGCGCTCACATTATGCCGTTCCAGGTATGTATTTCTATGATTCTCAAGTAGCCGATCTCGCTGCCACACTCAAACCTTCCGCCCGCGGTGAGATTGAGATCACCGACCTCAACATGATCTACTTGTCGCGTGGGCAAATGCGGGTGGAGGTACTCGGGCGGGGCGTAGCCTGGCTGGATGCTGGCACGCATGAAGCCCTCTTGCAAGCCAGCAATTTTGTCCAGACGGTTCAAGACCGGCAGGGGATGATGATATCCTGCCCTGAAGAGATTGCCTTCCGCCTGGGTTTTATCAATGCCGCCCAGCTCCTCCAGCTCGCGCACAGCATGGACAGCAATCAGTATGGTCAATACCTGCTCCATCTTCTGGATGATGAGCTTCCATTCCATGGAAGCTGACCATCGTTGTATAACTAAACGCATCAACAAGCCTGATCAATCGGGAATCATCTCTTGAAGCCTCCTTTACGTATCCTCCTAATCGGAAATACTGGCCAGCTTGGGTGGGAATTGGAGCGCAGCCTTGCCCCCTTGGGTGAGATGAGTGCCTGTGACTTTCCCGCCATTGACCTGGCTGATCACAAAAGTCTGCGCCGGATGATCAGGGATTGCCATCCAGATGTGTTGGTGAATGCCGCCGCCTATACTGCCGTGGATCGGGCTGAATCTGAGCCAAAGCTGGCGCACTCCATCAATTCACGTGCACCCGCCATCATGGCGAAAGAAGCCCTTCGGGCTGGCTCAGCCTTCATACACTATTCAACCGATTATGTCTTTAATGGCTTAAAAGGATCACTCTACACTGAAGAAGACCTGCCCAATCCGTTGTGTGTATATGGGCAGTCAAAACTCGAGGGTGAACAGGCTGTCCAACAAGTCGGTGGAGGATTCCTGATCCTGCGAACCAGCTGGGTCTACAGCATGCGCCGTAGTAGTTTTGTCAGCAAGGTGTTGGGGTGGGCGCGTACTCAACCCAGGCTGAAGCTGGTCACCGATCAGATCAGCGCCCCCACCTGGGCGCGCATGCTCGCCGAAGTTACCAGCCAGCTACTCACCCACAGTAAAGAGGATCCATTCGCCTGGTTCTCGCAGCATCGTGGTTTGTACCACCTGGCAGGTTCTGGGTATTGCAGCCGTTTTGAATGGGGGCAGCAGATACTCCAGCTGGACCCCCATAAGGAACAGCAAGTTGTCCGTGACCTTCTACCAGCCAGCACAGTTGAATTTCCCACCCCCGCGCGCAGACCCCTATTTTCAGCTTTGAATTGTGATCACTTTATTAATACATTTAACTTACGGTTGCCAGATTGGAAAGTGGCGTTGAAGCTCGCCATGGAGAACGCATGACCATTCAAGTCCTTTCCATATTTGGCACCCGCCCAGAAGCGGTAAAAATGGCGCCTGTTGTCCAGGCCCTGGCACACACACCTGGTATTACTGCCCTGGTGTGTGTCACCGCCCAGCATCGTCAGATGCTTGATCAAGTCTTGGGATTGTTCGATATTCAACCCGATATTGATCTCAACTTGATGCAGCCAAACCAGACGCTTTCATCACTGACTGCAGAGATTTTTACTCACCTTGACCCAGTGCTAACCAGCGTGAAACCCGACTGGATCCTGGTTCAGGGTGATACCACCACGGTTATGGCTTCTTCAATTGCGGCTTATTATCATCACATACGGGTCGGGCACGTGGAGGCGGGTTTACGTACCGGCGATAAATGGCAACCCTTCCCCGAGGAGATCAATCGTCGCCTTGCTACCGTGGTGACGGATTTACATTTTGCCCCCACCGATTGGGCTCGCCAGAATCTGCTGCGTGAGAATATTTCCTCATCGCAGATCATCGTTACCGGCAATCCGGTCATTGATGCCCTGCAGGCGGTGGTTAAGCTACCTCCCACTCCAGCCGTGCTGGAGCTGTTCAAACGCATCGGCATCCCTTATCAGCCTTCTGATCCGCCTCACAGGCCTTCCCCCGGTTTTCCCCGCTTGATCCTGGTCACCGCCCACCGCCGCGAAAACTTCGGCCAGCCCCTGGCAGCTATATGTTCTGCGCTGAAAGAATTAGCCAATATTTATCAGGACAACATTCGAATCGTTTACCCGGTACACTTGAACCCGAACGTTCAGGAACCGGTCTATCAGATTTTAACAAATTTACCTAATGTGATCCTGCTCGACCCATTGGATTACCTGCCCATGGTACAGTTGATGAGGCATTCCAGCCTGGTTTTGACTGATTCAGGTGGCTTGCAGGAGGAAGCGCCAGCCTTTGGTGTGCCGGTGCTGGTAATGCGGGCAGTCACCGAACGACCAGAAGGCGTTTCGGCTGGCACTGTCCGGTTGGTAGGCACAGACCAACAGGTGATCGTCACCCAGGCCCGCCGTTTACTGGATGACCCCCAGGCTTACACGGCAATGGCACAAGCCATCAACCCCTACGGCGATGGCAAGGCTGCCATGCGGATTGTCAATGCTATCCTTGCTGCAACGAGCTGATCTTCAGCTGCAGTCCGCATTCATAAGCGATTTACCCATTACCTATCGCACTTGATTAACCTCAGATATCACTGAATCAATCGTCATGCTGGATCTCTCCATCTGTATTGCTACCCTCAACGCATCTGATTACCTGCGCAATTGCTTACGTTCTATTTGCGAGCAATCCTCCCGCTTAAATTGGATGGAGGCTGATCCCGTATCTATCAGACCGTCTGCTGATCCGACCGACGGGCAATCCATGCTGACCATTGAGCTGATCATTGTTGATAACGGCTCCTCCGATGATACCCTGGCGATGCTGAAAAGCGAATTCCCTGCTGCCCATCTGATCCAGAATAGAACGAATAAAGGATTTACCCATCCCATCAACCAGGCATTACATGCCAGCCAGGGTCAATATTTGCTCGTGCTTAACCCCGACACGATCGTGCTGCTGGGTGCGCTTAATGAACTGGTTCAATATCAAGAATCCCATCCAGAGGTTGGCATTTGTGGTCCGAAAGTCTTGAATCGCGATGGTAGCTTACAAAAAGCTTGCCGTCGTGGAGTATCACGCCCCTGGGCGGCATTCAGTTATTTCTTGGGTTTATCAAAGCTTTTTCCGCATAGTAAAATCTTTGGTGGATACCTATTGAATTATTTGCCCGAGGACGAAGTCCATGAAGTGGATGGTATTTCCGGTTCATGCATGTTGATCCGCCGGCAGGTTATCGATCAAATTGGTTATCTCGATGAACGTTATTTTGCCTACCAGGAGGATGCGGACTATTGTTTTCAAGCAAAAAAAGCTGGCTGGAAGATTGTTTATAATCCTGCTGCCCAGATCATCCATTTTGGTGGACATGGAGGGTCGCGCGTCCAACCCTACCGTTCAATATATGAGTGGCATCGATCTTATTATCTGTATTTCCAGAAAAACCTTGCCAGGGATTATTTTTTCTTATTTAACTGGTTCTATTATTTCCTGATGGGCATCAAACTGGTCCTTGCACTGATCGCGAACGCTTTGAGAAGAAATAAATTCGCAGGTCCACACCGCTTGTGATTATCATTCTGAGTTTATTATGCTCAAAAACCTGACCTCTAACCAACTCTTGCTGATTGTCATCGCCACGCTTCTGCTTCTCCTGGCAGCCTTCTCCTTTTATCTGCTGCAGAATCCTTCGGCTCCGCTGCCGTTTTTCCCTGCACGCCTCACCAGCAGCCCCACACCTCCGGCTCCTGCCCTGACGATTATTTCGGTACCGACCACTCTCGCACCCACCCGCCGGACTTCCTACACACCCCAGGCAGCATTTATCACTCCCGGCAGCGGAACTCCGAGCGAAGCACCTGTTATTTCGGGCACCCCGATGCCAGGGACAACCACCAACCCCAACCCTCCAGGAACTACAGCTTCGCCTCAGTCCACCAATACTCTTGCCACCAATACGCGTACCCCGTCCGCTTCCTCCACAACTTCCGCATCTGCCACCGCTACCCTATCTCCTGGCGAGCATGGTGTTACCGGTCGAGTAATCCAGAATGGCACGCCGGTAGCCAACGTTGTGGTGGTGTTCGCCGATGATGTTGCCCCACGCCAGGCGAGCACAGATCGGGGCGGTCATTATTGGTTTATCACCCTTGCTCCGGGCACAAATTTTACGTTAACATTCAACCAGGCTGATAACCTGCGCCTGACCCCGACCGCTGAAGTAGCATCGCTTGCGAAGATTGAAGGCACCCTGCCCACCGGAGTGGATACTATCGACTTTCCTGATTTTGAAGTCAGTCTCAATCTAATTGGGACCTTATTTGAGCTACAAACACCGGTAGATGGAGCGGCGTATTCAGCCGCGGCTATCTCCACATCCAATCCGATCCAATTTAACTGGTCTCTTTATTCACTTGGAGGCACCTACCAGGTACAGGTCAGTCCAAGTGGCAGTGATGCACCTATATTTTCCACCAGTCAGCTGGCAACAAGCTCCTATATGTGGAATGGCACCCTGGATGACGGTACCCACATTACCCAGGGTACTTATTGGTGGCGCGTTGCTGTCACTAAATCTCTGGGGAGTAACATTGTCATGATTTTCACCCAGCAATTTGACCTGGTGTTTAACCCTTAGAAATTTTCACGAATCTCGGAAATGTTTGAGCAGGTAACAATCTTATGTTCCTGCTCTTTTTATTTAACCTTGTCTCATCACCCTGAAACTTGATTTGGGTTCATATTTACCCGGCTTGTGAGAATACTTGATATTGAATTATAATTTGCGCATCCTCGGTAATTTCCCATAGGATGCTTTATGCCTAAAACTGGTTGGATTGCTTGTATTATTGTTGTGCTTGTTGTGCTGTGTGGTTGTGCCTTTTGCCTGATATTGAGCTTGGTCGGTGCGGCAGGCTTTTTCTATGTCTCCCCAACCCTTAGCATAAATTTACCCTCATTTCCATTGGAAGTTGGTTCACCCACCTCCTCCCCCATCGTCATCCGTCCATTGCCTGAAATTATTGCCTCAACTCCATCTTTACCATTAAATTCAGCCACGCCTCCGTTCGAATTCACCCCACCCGCACCAGAAGCCACATCTGCACCTGTATGGGTATTGACGGATACCTATCAATCCCTGGCGAATACACTTCTTCCGATCAATAACCCGCTTGACCTCGCCCATCGCTTACTTGGCATGGATGCACTTTCACCTACCGTTGCCCCTCCAGCTTTGTTTTATACGCTTGGTGCGCACAAGGAGTTTTGGGTTGGCAATGGCGACATGGCAAATTTTCGCGTGACTGCCACCTTACAATACATCACTGACCATGCCTATTTTTGGATCCAGAATGGTATCGATTACCGAGATCGCGATCTACAAGCCCTGGCGATTGCTTTCGAGGATCAAATCTATCCTACCGACCGGGCGTTTTTTGGCAGCGAGTGGACCCCAGGGGTAGATGGTGATCTCCATATCTCTATCCTTTATGTGCGTGGTATTGGTGATCATATCGCAGGTACATATTCCTCTGCAGACGAGTACCCAAAACTCATCAACCGGTTTTCCAATGAACAAGAGATGTTCTTGATCAACGCTGATAATTCTCCATTGGATGATCAATACACCTTTGGTGTTCTGGCGCATGAATTACAGCACATGATCCACTGGTATCAAGATCGCAATGAAGCTAATTGGGTTAGTGAAGGTTTTTCCGAGATGGCGGTCTTGTTGAACCATTATTATTCTGGCGGATTCGATGGCCTGTACACCAACCAGCCTGATTTACAGCTGAACAACTGGCCGGACGATTCATTAGAGGATAGCACCCCTCATTACGGAGCCAGTTTCTTGTTCTTCACTTATTTCCTGGATCGATTCGGTGAAACCGCCACAAAAGCATTGATCGCCAATCAGGATAATGACCTTAATAGCGTGGATTCCACCTTGCGGCAGATAAACGCCATTGACCCCCTCACGGGTAAGCTGATCACTGCCGATCAATTCTTCCTCGATTGGACCATAACCAATTATGTGCTGGACCGGCGGGTGGGTGATGGTCGCTTCGCTTACACCAGCTACCCTGGAACACCTCGTGCAGAAGCTACCGAAAACGTAAATTCCTGCCCGATTGACGACCTCACCCGCGACGTTCACCAGTATGGTGTGGATTATATCCGCTTCAATTGCCCGGGGAATTTCACCCTTCACTTTGAGGGTTCGATTCAAACACCTCTCCTGCCTCAGGATCCGCACTCAGGACGTTATGCCTTTTGGTCGAATAAGAATGATGAATCAGACACCACTCTGACGAAAACTTTCGATCTCTCGTCGTATAAAGGTCCAATTTCATTATCCTACTGGACCTGGTTCGATATTGAAAATGGCTGGGATTACGTATACCTTGAAGCCTCAACGGACGGCGAGAATTGGAAAATCCTTACCACGCCCTCCGGTTCGAATTACGATCCCCAGGGAAACAACTATGGCTGGGCATATACGGGTGCCAGTAGCAAGGGCTCCTTTCCCAGATGGATCCAGGAGACAGTGGATCTATCAGGATTCGCCGGTACGAAATTGACCCTGCGTTTTGAATACGTCACCGATTCCAATGTGACCGGTGAAGGTTTTATGCTGGATGACATTTCCATTCCACAAATCGGTTATTCCACCGATTTTGAGACGGATGCTGCGGGCTGGCAGGGTGATGGTTGGGTACGCATTCAAAACGTCCTGCCCCAAAGCTATAGACTGGCACTGATCTCCAGCGGTGATACCACCAATGTCCAATACATCACCCTGAACCCCGATATCACCGCAGATATCCCGTTCACCATTGGCAATGGTGTGGATAATGTTGTCCTGGTCGTCTCCGGCACCACGCGCTTCACCCGCCAGTTAGCTCCCTATCGATTTAATGTGAGCCAACCCTGATGTAAACAAAGGACTGCCCCCGATTAAGGTGCAGCCCCATCAATTTAGCTAGAATCAACTGGTCTCAGAATGAGCTAATTTCCAACTGAGTCCAGTCTGCTTTAATTCCGAACTGGATTCGGTTTGTGCTTATTCAGGCAAAATAATCGCTACCTCAGATCTAAGACTTCTTGGCTGGCGCGCGTAAAGTTTCCAATTCGCGTTCCAGCTCCACCCTACGCTGTTCTGCAACTGCCTTGATATCCTCCTTTAATCGGATTGATCGTTCCTGAATCTGCCCTCGCATCTCCTCACCTGAGCTGGGTGCCAGCAGGATTGCGACAGTCGCTCCTACCACTGCACCCATGATCACACCTAAAAAGAAATTGAGTATTTTTCCCATTGTGACTCCTCCTGGTATTTTACGGGATATCTGCACATATTATAATATAGCTCACAAATCTGATTTACCTTGCTGGGCTGGTTATGGTTTTCAAGCATTTCACTGTATAATCAACCAAGTATATTGATGAAGGCGGATTTATATAGATTTTTTCAACGCAATTGCCAAACCTATCCAATAATATACATCTTGAAAGGAGGTCAGACTTGAAAATCGCAGTTTGTGTCAAACAAGTGCCCGATTCTGCTGCCAGGCTCGTTGCTGTGGATGGCAAAGCGAATTGGGGGGATTCACCACTGATCATTAATCCATGGGATGAGTATGCCGTTGAAGCTGCCCTTCAGCAATCCGAAGCCCATAATGGCAGTGTCATCGCCGTCAGCATTGGCGGTGAGAATTCCAAGGAAGCCCTCAAACATGCCCTGGCGATGGGCTGTTCGGAAGCCATCCTGATATCTGACGAAGCTTTAGCCCAGACGGACAGCCAGGTGACATCGCACGTCCTTGCAGCCGCCATTAAGAAGATAGGTGATGTTGATCTGGCTTTCCTCGGTCGGCAAGCTATTGATACTGATACTGGCCTTACTGCCGCTCAAACCGCCCGCCTGCTTGGGTGGCCTGCCCTCACCCTTGTGGCGGTCATCTCAGGCGTAGATCCCGCCGCACGCACTATTCGGGTTGAGCGTAGCGCAGAAGAGGGCAGGCTGACCGTGAGCTCAAAGTTGCCCGCCGTTCTCAGTATTGTCAAAGATTTCGGCGAGCCGCGTTATCCTTCCTTTATGGGAATTCGTAAAGCATCCCGGGCAGTTATCCCGGTTTGGTCGCTTGCCGATTTGGGCATAACCGGGCTCAAGGCCAATATCGCTTGGCCTGAGATCCTAAACCCCCCACAGCGCCAGGTCACCACCGAGATGATCACTGGATCCAGCCCACAGGAGATTGCTGAGTCGCTGGCGGATAAAATCATGGCGGAGAAGATCCTATGAACAAGATCTGGGTATATATCGACCAATTTAAAGGACAGGCTCTACCCACATCTTGGGAAGGCATCGGAGCTGGGAAAATGCTGGCTGAACAGCTTGGTGGGGGTGTCACCGCCCTCGTCTTTGGGAAGGGCGTCGAAGTCATTGCTTCCCAGGCCTTCCAATTTGGAGCAGATGAAGTCCTGCTGGCTGATGATGCCTCACTCGATGACTATCGCTCCGAACCATATGCGGCCTTGTTATCCAAATTGGCAGCCGAAACCTCTCCTGAGGTGATTCTCTTCCCCACCACCACGCGTGGGCGTGAGCTATCTGCCATGGTTGCCATCGATCTGAACACTGGCGTCCTGCCCGATGTGATTGCCTTGGAAGTAAAAGATGGCGCTCTGCTTGCTACCCGTCCCATTTATGCAGGCAAGTTGCTGTGTAAAGTTACCTGCCTCACCCGCCCGCAGCTGGTCACCCTGCGCGGGCGTGCCTTCGCCAAGCTCCCCCTGGATGCCTCTCATACCGGCACATTGACCAAAGTAAGCCCCGTGATGAGTGAAGCGGATATCCTGACCAAGGTGGAGTCCTATGCAGTCGGTGAGGCCGGGGTTAGCCTCACCGATGCTAACGTGATTGTATCAGGCGGGCGCGGCGTCTCCAATAATCCCACCCTCACCCCGCCGGCTGGTTTGGATGAAAAGCAGGCTGAGGTCTGGAAAGCCCAACAAGGCTTCAAGCTTATTAATGACCTGGCGCAGGTATTGCATGCTGCAGTGGGTGCCAGCCGTGCCGCTGTGGATGCCGGGTACATCCCATACCCGCATCAGGTTGGGCAAACCGGCAAAGTGGTTTCACCTGACCTGTATATCGCCTGCGGCATTTCCG
This sequence comes from uncultured Chloroflexia bacterium, assembly GCA_963725685.1. GTDB lineage: Bacteria > Chloroflexota > Anaerolineae > Anaerolineales > UBA4823 > FEB-25. The sequence continues at coordinate 398,080 of CAVRYZ010000005.1, read as the reverse complement.
GTGCCATCCAGCATCAAGCGGGCATGCGCACCAGCAAGGTCATTGTCGCCATCAACCGCGATGCTGAAGCCCCAATATTTAAGCTGGCACGCTATGGGGTTGTCGGTGACCTGTATGCAATCATCCCCGCGCTTACTGAAGCCTTCCGCAAGCGCCTGGGTAAATAGCTCCTTATCAATTCCCCCAATATTCAGCGAAAGGGAGTGGGGAAGCAAGTTCTTGTCCGCCACATCCCGGATGACCTGTTCGGGATGTGGCTCATAAAAACCTATGACCGAAAAATACCTGGCTCAAAAGAATATTCTCCTGGGTGTCACCGGCTCCATCGCTGCCTATAAAGCAGCCGACCTGGCCAGCAAGCTCACCCAGGCTGGCGCACTGGTGGATGTCATCCTCACCCCTGCCGCGACTGAATTCGTCTCTCCACTCACCTTTCAATCTGTCACCGGGCGACCAGCTTTCACCGATAAAGCACTGTGGGGAGCGGAAGCGCACGTCTTGCACGTGGGGTTGGGGCATGGCGCTGATTTATTCGCCGTCGCACCTGCCACTGCCAATACCGTCGCCAAGTTGGCACATGGGATTGCAGACAACCTGCTCGTTCTGGCTGCGCTTTCCTTCGGACCTGGCACTGCCAGCCGTCCACTCCTGATTGCCCCTGCCATGGATGCCGGCATGCTCGATCATCCCGCTACGCAAGAGAACCTGGAAACCTTGCACCAGCGCGGTGCGGTGATTATCGGTCCGGAGGTTGGGCATCTGGCTTCCGGGCTCGAAGCACTTGGGCGTATGACTGAGCCGAACGTTCTTCTCGGTCACATCCGCTACCTGCTCACCCGTCTTGGACCCTTGCAGGGTTGCCGGGTGGTAGTCACTGCCGGCGGGACGCAAGAAGCCATCGACCCCGTGCGTGTGCTTACTAACCGTTCGTCTGGAAAGCAGGGGTATGCTCTCTCCCAGGCTGCCTTGGACGCAGGAGCGCAGGTTTTACTGATCTCAACCCCCGTCTCATTGACTGCCCCCCAGGGAGTAGAGTTGATCAAGGTGACCAGCGCCTCGGAGATGGAATCGGCCGTGTTGAGGGCTTGTTTGCAAGCTGATGTCTTGCTCATGGCGGCTGCAGTGGCAGATTTTAAACCTGCCCGGTCAGCCAGCCAGAAGATCAAAAAGGCTTCCGGCGTACCCGTCCTCGAGCTGGAGTCTACCTCGGATATTCTTTCAGCCCTGTCAAAACAACGCCTTCAATCGAAAAACCCCAGGGTCGTGGTCGGTTTTGCCGCTGAAACCCAAGACTTGCTTGCCAATGCCGAAGCGAAACTTAAATCCAAACACCTGGATCTCATCGTCGCCAATGACGTCAGCCGCCGGACCTCCGGATTCAGTGTGGATACCAACCAGGTGACCTTGCTTTACCTGGATGGGCAATCCATCCCTCTGCCGTTAATGACCAAATCCGAGGTCGCTGAGAAAGTCATTGCTGAAGTAGTCAAAATACTCAAAGCCTGAACCCACACCCTATACCCGGTGTAATCGCGACCAATTAATCTGGAGGCTGATGATGAAGCTTAATAATGCCATCACTGACATTCCTGGTATCCTGGTCGGGCATGCTCAGAACGATGAAGCCCTAACCGGCTGTACCGTCATCCTGTGTGAGAAGGGTGCCGTAGGCGGTGTAGACCAGCGCGGTGGTGCCCCCGGCACGCGCGAGATCGACGCCTTGCACCCCATGCACCTGGTCACCAAAGTGCATGGCGTGGTTTTAGCCGGCGGCTCAGCCTTCGGACTTGAAGCTGCCACAGGAGTCATGCGCTATCTTGAAGAGAGAGGGGTGGGCTTCGATACCCGTATCGCCAAAGTGCCCATCGTACCGGCTGCCATCCTGTTTGACCTGGGGATTGGAAAAGCCGACGTGCGCCCCGATGCTGCCATGGGATACCTGGCGTGCCAGAATGCCTCCTCCGCACCTCCTGCTGAAGGTAACTTCGGGGCCGGTACGGGTGCCACGGTGGGCAAAATCTTCGGACCTGCTCAGTGTATGAAATCCGGGGTGGGCACGGCCAGCCTGGAGATCGGTGCGGGGGTGATTGTGGGTGCAATCGTGGCGGTGAATGCTTTCGGCGACGTGATCGACCCATCCAACGGGCAGATCATCGCCGGTGCCCGCTGTATGGACATCGGTCCACTGCATATCGGTGCCCCCGGCTACTTTGCCGATACCATGCAGGTGATGCAGACCATGATCGGGCGTACAGTCCTGGGTTTCGGCAGCCGGGGCAACACTGTTATCGGTGTGGTTGCCACCAACGCCAAATTGGATAAAGAGCAAGTTAACAAGGTTGCCCAGATGGCGCATGACGGGCTGGCACGTGCGATTCGCCCTGCCCATACCATGGTCGATGGTGATACGATCTTCGCCATTGCTACCGGCGAGCATAATGCGGATGTGAATATCGTGGGTGCCTTTGCAGCGGAGGTTTTCGCCCAGGCGATCCTGCGGGCGGTGAGGGCAGCCAAACCCGTGGCCGGGATACCTGCCATTTCCCAATAATCTATAATTACGTAGGCTGGGTTGAGCGACCTTTGCGAAACCCAGTTTTAAACAGGACTCGTAGGTTGGGTTGAGTATGGTGATCTTCCATGCGAAACCCAACTTCTAATTGACACAAAAATCCAGCGATACTTGTAGGTTGGGTTGATCATGGTGATCTTCCAGGCGAAACCCAACTTCTAAATAATGCTAAAATCCTCCCATGGAATATCATAGAGTAAATGTTAATGGCGGAACATACTTCTTTACACTCGTGACTTATCAACGATTGCCAATATTTTCATCTCAAGAATCAATCGATTTATTTTTTGAAGCATTGAAGTACACCTCGGCTCGAATGCCATTCGAATCAGTAGCCTATGTCATCTTACCCGATCATCTCCATTTTATCTGGACTTTACCGGAAACCTCTTGCGATTATTCAACCAGATGGCGATTGATCAAGAGTTATTTCACGCGTTACTACAATAAGAATGATAGCGCCGTAGTATCTGCATCAAGAAAGAAGAAAAAGGAACAAGAAGTCTGGCAACGTCGGTTTTGGGAGCATTTGATTCGGGACGAAAATGATTTATTGCACCATATTGAGTATATTCACTACAATCCCATTAAGCACGGATATGTGCATTCTCTGAGGGAATGGAAAAATTCCAGTTTTTTGAGATATGTGCAGAATGGGTTGTACCCTTCGAATTGGGGTGAAAATGCGCCTGTATGGTCGGGCGGGAGGTTTTTGGAATAGTTTATGGAATAGTTAAGGTTGGGTTTCGGGCTGCGCCCTCAACCCAACCTACTGACTTTCTTTTGTGCGGTGGTAATATATACTAATCCAATAGAAAGAAACTGATTCATCAATAGTTTCATAATAAATCACCGGGCTGCATTTTCGTCTAAAATTTCCAATAACTGATCGGCAACATATCACTATGAAGACAAACGTTCCTTTAATATCTACTCTCCGCAAACCATTCAGCTCTTTACTTTTATTGATCCTGCTTGGGTTAATTTCATTCGGCTTCATTACGAAAGCGATTGGGTTTATTTTGGTACAGCGCGAGACAGGGGTTTTAGGCAGCTACTACCGCTCCATCGGAGTCCTCAATAACGTTAATGATCCCGAATCAGGTGATGTTTCAGCAGGGATAGAATTGATAAAAACCAGCCCCTATTTTGCGTATGGCGACCAGCGGCGGCTAGTTTCAGGCGTCTTGCAGCAAACCTATAATTCGTATGGAAGATTCTACTGGTCAAACAGTATTGTATTTAAAAATGCATATACTCAAGAGTATTGGCCCAATGTTCACAATACTGATCGGTGGTTTATTGGTGAGCTTATTGCGAAAGAGGAAGTAAAGGATGATAAACGGAAACAGCCGGAAGACAAGATAACGATTGGTTATTATCTCGAATTTAGAATTGATACCCTTTTAGCTGCTTACCCCGAGGATGCCAGGCAAGGCTCATCGATAGGCGTCCTTTTTATGTTCGAAGGCAATGAAGCAGCCATACCTCTCATCGAGGAAATGGAAGCAGGCCAAAGATACTTTGTACGTTGTTGGAAAGAAATTGGTTTTCAGCTGGATTTTTCTTGGGAGAACACACACGCCGCCGATCTTTTACTCATACCTCTGAATGATCAAGGGCTTTGGTATCTCCCATTAGCCAGAGGGGCGAGTATTGATTTCAGCACCCCTGCCATGAGCGCCATCAAGAATGAGATAGCTGTCTTGAATGAAAACCTGCATGTACTCGGCATTATCACCACCGCGGACATGAGTGCTATGCCTATTACGCAGGAAACCTCTCGCGAGTATTACCTGGTCGAAGGACGATGGCTGAACCACCAGGACGAACTTGCTGGGAACAAAGTCATCGTGGTGCCAAATGACTTCGCAGCCATGCGCGGTTATAAGCTGGGTGATGAGATTATGCTCAGCTTCCGGCCATTAACCGACACCTATATTGGTTTAATCCGGGATGGCATCGATTCCGCCTCCTGGAGAAGTTACCCGACCTACCAGGATACATTCAAAATCGTCGGGATATATGAAGTAACTACTTATACCGCAATTCTTGCCTATATTCCATCATCCAGTTTGCGGTCAGGTTTTGCATCTTCAACAAATTATCCAGAGCGTGTTGAAGGCGATTATAGTTTTGTTCTCGACACACCTCGCAACCAAACCAAGTTCATTCAAGAGTATAAAACTCCCCTCCAGGATCTTGGTATCAACCTGACTTTTCTCGCAAACAACGGACCAGCCTATTGGGCTGCGGTGGATCCCATCCGGCGCTCCTCCTCCGCCGATATCCTGGTCTTTGGCGTATTGATGGTCGTGGCGCTCATCATGGCGGTTTTTATCTACCTGATGCAGCGCAGACGCGACTATGCGATTTTAAGGGCTTTGGGCGTCCCAGTAAAGCCAGCCAACCGGCAGCTGATCTTACCCCTGCTATTGTTGGGCGGACTCGGCATCATCCTGGGTGGGCTTCCATCCTGGAATTACGCATTACATCAAGCCAAAGCCTCCATATCTACCATTCCGACGCCAGCCGGGGTAACTCCTTCAGCAAACCTCAGTCCCTTCTTCCTGGCTGGCTTGTGCGTGGCAATTTTCCTGCTCCTGGCATTGTTTTCCTGGCTGGGTGTATTTATACTGGCCCATAAACCTGTCTTTGAGATTCTTCAAGGCCAAACTTTCCGGGCTAAAGCAGCGCAAAAGCTGAGGAGAGCTGGCGTATTAACCAAACCCATTCCTCCCTTATATTCAAGCCTAGCTGGTACAGCTGATGCCGATGGAAGAATACTGCAACAACCTCCGGTGAACAAAGCCAGCCTCGCTGCGCAGAGAAAATATAATCCTTCATCCTTGGGGCAGTATGTGCTCCATCATGTGCTGCGTTCCAAAGTGAAATCCCTTCTGACCCTGGCGATTGCATTCGGCTTTATGCTCGCCTCGGGCTGGATCAGGCAGACCATGGAACGCAGTCGAATAGAAGTTGACCGGCTCTACGATACCACCGTGGTGCAAGCCGACATAATACTGGCCGATCCAACACGATTATTAACCGAAGAAACACCCACCAAAGGAAGTGGCTTTGTCTACCAGAAGACCATCGACAGTGTCTTGAATAGTGGTTTTGTGAAAAGCAGTGCCCTCGAGGCGGATATCACCTGGCCGGAAATTAGTAAATTGGATACACTCGAAACAATGGCTGTATTCTTCCCGGTGTATGCCTATGACAGTCCGGATGCGTTTTATTCCGGCCTGGCAGATCCTGGTTCACTCAGCTTTGCGACGGGTTGGGATATGGAGCGCTTCGCTCAACTACGGACGCTGGAAGAAATCCGGCAAGCTGGTGTACCGGCGCTTTTCCCGGTCAGCCTGCTCGAGCAGTTGCAGCTTAAGGTCGGTGAGAGGGTCCAGATTACCGATCCATTCACGAATATTTTCCCCTGTGTCATCGTTGGGCAGTACTCAGGGGGGAGGGCTATGGCTGCTCATGGGGGCAAAATTCCTTGGATATATTCAGCAAGTGATTCTATTCTAATCTCCCTCTCTGACATGAAATCTATAGAAGGCAGCCACATTATATACACAGTGGCGCATTTCAGCCTCGATCCAACGAAAAATAGAGAGCTGGCGCAATTCCGCCTCGATATGGAAAAAGTCATGCAAGCGTCCGGCGCAGGGACTGGCGACCTACGCTTCATGATTTGGGATGAGGAATTAAAAATCGTGGTAAGCCAACTGGATAAAAATATCACCCTGCTCACGGTGCTCTACCCGGTGGTGATGGCTGTATCGGTCTTGATCGGTGCCGGGCTGTGTTTCCTGCTCCTGCTGCAAGCGACCCGGGAGGCAGCCATTATGCGCGTGCTGGGGACCACCAGAACTGCCGTCCGGCTGGCATTGATCATTGAGCCATTAATCCTTTCGATCATCGGGGTGATCGTCGGCTTGGGGATCGCCTGGCTTGGGTGGAGACCGTCAGGCTTTGTGACAGCGAGCCCATTATTGATCAGTGCCGGCTTGTACCTGGCAAGTGTTTTGGTCGGGTTGGTGATCGGCGCCATATCGGTCACGAATAAAAAACCGATTGAGCTCTTACAAGTCAAAGAATGAGGAGGAAATAATGCCTGAGCTCAGGTTAGAAAACGTGTCTTATCAGTACAAAGGCGGTGACAGGAAAGTGGTCAACGAGGTTACCTGCCTGTTCGAAGGCGGCAAGCTGAACTCGGTCGTAGGACCTTCAGGCAGCGGCAAGACTACTCTGCTCTCGCTCATGGCTGGTCTTGACCAACCCAATCAGGGACACATCTATATAGATGGTGAGTCCCTTGCCGACCTGGACCTGGACCAATACCGGCGCGAGCGAGTATCGATGATCTTTCAAGCTTTCCATCTTTTTCCCCTTCTGACCGCATTGGAAAATGTATGCTTCCCCATGCAGCTCAATGGCGTTCCAAGGGAGGAAATCCCGGAAAAGGGAAAAACTTATTTATCCTCAGTTGGTATCACGGAGGATAAATTCAAGCGCTTCCCTGCCAACCTCTCAGGTGGCGAGCAGCAGCGCGTGGCCATTGCCCGCACACTCGCCACAGGTGCCCACGTTCTATTAGCCGATGAACCCACCGGAAATTTGGATAAAGCCAATGGCGATAAATTGATCGAAATCCTTGGGCAATTGGCACATGAACAGGGTTATTGTGTCATTATCGTCACGCATGATCCCAGCATTGCAGAGCGTTCCGACAAAGTCTGGCGCATGACCGATGGGGTTTTAATAGAACAACAACTCGCTTTATCATAGATTATCAGGTTATCCCGAACTGACATTGATTAATTATCTTTTAATTTAAGAGATTTAATATCGATCGGGATCGGAGTGAGAATTTCATCCATCAGTTGAGCAGCGTATTTTGCTGCGAAACCAAGGGAGCTGCGTTTGCGAGCGGGTCGAGCTGCCTCAGCCTGCCCCTTTTTTTGTAGGTTGGGTTGAGCGCTCTTTGCGAAACCCAACTTCTAAATGATGCTAAAATCCTCCCATGGAATATCATAGAGTATATGTTAATGGCGGAACATACTTCTTTACATTCGTGACTTATCAACGATTGCCAATATTTTCATCTCAAGAATCAATCGATTTATTTTTTGAAGCATTGAAGTACACCTCGGCTCGAATGCCATTCGAATCAGTAGCCTATGTCATCTTACCCGATCATCTCCATTTTATCTGGACTTTACCGGAAACCTCTTGCGATTATTCAACCAGATGGCGATTGATCAAGAGCTACTTCACGCGTTGCTATAATAAGAATGATAACGCCGTAGTATCTGCATCAAGAAAGAAGAAAAAGGAACAAGAAGTCTGGCAACGATGGTTTTGGGAGCATTTAATTCGGGATGAAGATGATTTATCGCACCATATTGAGTATATTCATTACAATCCCATAAAGCACGGATATGTGTATTCTCTGAGGGAATGGACTAATTCTAGTTTTTTGAGATATGTGCAGAATGGGTTGTACCCCTTCGAATTGGGGTGAAAATGCGCCTGTATGGTCGGGCGGGAGGTTTTTGGAATAGCATAATGTTGGGTTTCGGGCTGCGCCCTCAACCCAACCTACAGCTCCGGAAATTAACTGCAAAACGGAAGCGCCCTAATAAATTAACTCTTCAGCTTCTGCCCGGCTGCCATCAGCTTAAAAAGAACCGACTTAGCCTTTTTTGTGATCCAGGCGGATCTCTTCTCGTCCTCGGCTTTATACTGCTCATCTCCTAGAATGGTATACAGCGCCTTTTCCACCCCGTGCGGGATGATATCGCCTGCCATGCCATAGCCGATGCAGTCATACCCCACCAGGAACAGCCCCGGGATCGGGCTGACCGGGTCCAACCGTTGTTTTCCACTCTGCCCCAAACGATGCGCCATCTCGGCCGTCCAGCCGTCTTTGAAGAACATCGGCACCTGCAGCTCCACCGCCTGGTCGAAATTAGGGAAGACCTCCCTCAGCTGACCCCTGACAATCTCCAGCTCCTGCTTCAGGTTGTAAGGCGGCTGCATCACCCAAAACACATCCAGCATGTGCTTCCCAGCTGGAGCCAGGTTGGGGTCGAAGAAGGTGGGTGCATAGCTGTTCAACGTGCGCTCCCAGCCCATGGTGTGCAGCAGGGAGTGCTCTGTCCCGAGTAAGGGCTCATTCAGCCCCAAAATAATAGCTGCCACCACCGCCGGCACTGCCTGCCTGAGGTGAGCCACATATTCCTTGGGTAGGTTGCTTTCTCCAACCAGCTGGATCAGCCGCTGCATGCCTGCATTGTGGATCACCACCTCGGCTTTTACAGTCCGTCCATCTTTAAGCTTTACCCCCACCGCTTTGCCATTTTCCAACACGATCGACTCTACCTTCGTGCGGGTGACGATCTCTCCTCCGTGGTCCTTTAGTACTTTCTCCAGCCCACTCACGATTGCGGAAGTACCACCAATGGCTGTGCCCCAAACCGCCATCTGCTCCAGCGCATCCACGATGGCGCGCTTGGTTTCATTGGCTGAGAAGGTATCCACCGTTTGTGAGGCGAAACAATAGGTGATGATCGTTTCCACATACTTCACGTATTCTTCGTTCCCAGGGAAATATCGTTCGATGTATTGCCGGGCGGTCATGTCATCTGGGTAGCTTACCGCCGGGTCATACATATCTGCGATCCACCGGTACACCCTCGCCATCCCACTTGCCCCTCCGACCAGTGCCTCCTGTGCCTCATCCGTAGATCCGAAGCGCTTACCATCCTTTGTCAGTACCCAATGCTCGCCGCGCCTCTTCACATCATGGATGGTCACCCATTGGATCGGGGCTTCCAGCTTGGTACATAACTTTCCGATCCGGCTTTTGGGCCCCGGGCAAGTCCAGGCTGCCGTGGTGATGGCATAATTTTCATAATTTAATTGCGTATATTTACCCCCGATAAATCCAAGCTGTTCCAATACCAGCACCTTTTTTCCGGCGCGTGCCAGCCCTGCAGCGGTCATTAACCCACCAATCCCGGCTCCGATCACCACGGCTTCGTAGCGATCTTTTAGCTCTGCCGGTTTTGCTTCCAGCCATGGGGCTGAAAATACATTGTTCGGGCACAGGTACAGGCACTCGCCGCATTCGGTACAAAGGCTTTCATCGATCGTTGGCCAGACGTCCTGCCCAATTTCCATCTTTATGGCTTTCGCTGGGCAGCTGAGCATACAATAACTGCAACCACTACAACGTGATTTCTCGATTTCAATCGCCATTTACGCTCCTCACCAATAAAATCAGGATTAAGGTTTGCTCACTGTGGTACGAAACTGCTTCTGGTTCAAAATAAACACAGGTAGGTTGGTCAATGCGATCACGATGAATGGTCCCATCGCCAGCATCCCAATCAATGCCACCTCGGGTCGCTCCAGGATGGTGATGGCTACCCCAAATGCGGTCAGGAATAATGAGCAGTACAGGGTCATGGGTCCGTAGAAAATTAACGCTGAAGACCCGGTCTGTTCCATCCCATCTGCCACCTTGCGGTAGATCAGGTTAATCACAAATGCCACCCCCAGCCACCCCACAAAGTTTTGGATAGGCACCCCATTGGCAACATACGGCACATAAGGTCCGCCACCCACCCACACCCACCACCCCTGGCTAACGGCAATCGGATCGATCATCATATCCCAGGCTGTGGTTGCGAATGCCCCTATGGCAGCTGCCCAAATTGGTGAAATCGTCTGTTTGAACACGGGTGGTAGACTTGCCATGCGCAACGAAAGCATATCACTGATGCAAAAAGCGGCATACACGATGGGTTCCCAGGCCAGAGCAGCCAGGAACGGAACGCCGAATAACGACGGTCCAAGCGCAGCGGTGTAATAATAATGGCCGAATACCAACCCGAAGTTTACCCCCAACGCTTCAGCGCTGAATGCAACCACAAATGAGAGCCCGAACATGATCAGGCTGCGCTTCCAACCTTTGGTCAGCAACGCGTGCCAGATCACGAAGATCAGCAATGCTCCCACGTACCCCACCAAAAAACTCACTGAAAATGGGATACGCATCCCGAGCAGTACATTCAGGATGATCAATATAATTGAGATCACCGTTACCACCAGCATGTAGCGGAACGGAGCCTTGCCTTTATCTACATTTTCCATCAATTGATATACTCCCAATTGAATTGTTTGTCATCTGGTGCACGTCAGGGTATACGAGACCAGCGTTCCAGATGCTTGAAGTATTGTAAGCAGCATATCTGGTCTGAGCAATCTTCTCTGAACTTAGGTGAGATTTTTCTAGCTGTTATCTGTCAAAAATATTCTTACCTGACTCCAAGAATTTTTTGTCCTCGCTTCCCGACCAATAAACATATTTCTCACCCATCCGCCATTTGCGTCACTGGGTGCTCGTGTCCAAATAAAGTCTCAACTACGATGCGTGGCATACCCACCAGGAGAGCCGTGGTAAGTTCTTTGAATGTCCGGTCTCCCCGAATGACTCCGAAAACAATTTCCTGCATGGTTGGGCTTTTACTGATCAGGTCGGTGCACACTTCAGGCAGCGCATATACAACTTTGGCAAACAGCCTGGCTGATACTAACTGCGGCGTAATAGACGCATTGATCAGCTGGGTATAACCGCTCAAGTCAATTTCCTTGCTCTCCAGGGCATAAAACATCTGCTCGGCTGCCAGGCGTGCACTCACTACCGCATAGGAAATGCCCTCCCCCATCCATGGGTCTGCCAGGTTGGCAGCATCTCCCACCAACAGCACTCTGCCCTTATGCAAGGTCCGCACCTGCCCTCCAAGCGGGATCTGGTGCCCTTGCAAGTGTAAGATCTTGGGGTCGAGCAGCACGGCTTCACTGGCGATGAATTTTTCAAGTGCTTTTTTGAGCCCGGTCGCTTTTCCTGGAACTGCCCTGAACACTCCGACTGAGAGATGGTCGCGTTTCGGAAAAATCCAGCCATAACCACCTGGTAAAGCACCAAAATCGAAGGTTGCGAAGCCTCCCTGGATTTCCAACGAGGCGGGTGATACTGCCAGCTCTGCTTCCACCGCAACCCCCACCTGCCGATCAGGCATTAATCCCGTTGAGCGCGCCACGATGCTGTTCACACCATCCGCGCCAGCCAGAAGCTGGGCTTGCAGCTCGCCTTGGGTGGTGATCACCACCACCCGGTCGCTCTTCTCTTCCACACTTACCACGCTGATGCCTTCCAGCAATTTCGCCCCCGCCTGGATTGCCTGCTGGACGAGATAATGGTCAAAGCGATCGCGCATCACCAGCCATGCCACCGGCCAGCCTATCTCAACTTTAAGCAGCTGCTGACCGGCGAAAGTCACCACCCCTCCAACAGCCTTGTTCTCGAATACTGCACTCACGTCGAAGGGCAGGTTTTGCATCGCTTTCCAGGTCACCCCTCCCCCACAAGTTTTGTAACGGGGTAAGGTTGCCCTTTCCAGGATCAGCACATCCAGCCCGCGCTTCGCCAAAAGGTATGCCAGAACTGCACCTGCTGGTCCTGTCCCAACGACAATCACATCATGCACTTAGCTATTCTCCCGGCAAGAATTCATGACCCTGTTCACACTAATCCTGTTAACACCATTAGTTTAATTTCGAAACGCCTCGATGTCAACCAAGCGAGGCGTCTCGGATAATTATACCTGCAGGTATTTATCAAACCACCGTAGGATATGATTCAACCTGGCGATCCTTCGGTCGGTGCGCCCGGTGCGTGATAATCCGTGGAATTCATCTGGGAAGCGCACCATCTCGCTATCTACGCCCAGCTTTTTCAAAGCTACAAACACCTGCTCTCCCTGTTCAATCGGGCAGCGTAAGTCAAATTCATTATGCAGCACCAGGGTGGGTGTGCGGGCGTTTCCGATATATGCAATCGGTGAGTGTGACCAAAAATTTTCAAGGTCTTCGAAAGGTGGCTTTTTCCCCAATTCCATCTGGAAGGTCCAGTTGAAATCACTGGATCCCCACATGGAGACGAAGTTGCTCACACAGCGCTGGGTGACGGCTGCCTTGAAGCGTTGGGTGTGCCCAATGATCCATACCGTCATGTAGCCACCGTAGCTGCCACCGGTCACTCCCATCCGCTTCGGGTCGATGTAGGGCTGTTTTTCCATATAATCGGCCCATGCCATCAAGTCAGCGTAATCCGCATTACCCCAATCACCATAAATTGCCCGGGTATGTTGCTCCCCGTAGCCTCGCCCACCACGCGGGTTGCTGAAGTAAACTACATAGCCATGGGCAGCCAGGTAGTAAAACTCGTGCATGAACAGGTTGCCATATTGGGTTTGTGGTCCGCCATGGATTTCCATGATGGATGGGTATTTTTTAGCTGGATCAAAACCCGGTGGCTTTAAGATCCATCCCTGCAGCTTGTTTTTATCAGGTCCTGTAAACCACACTTCCTCCACCTGCCCCAGGTTGATCCCATCCAGCAGCTTGCGATTGAGCCTGGTGAGCTGCCGGTCTTTTTTACCAGCCATTTCACGCACGAAAATCTGCACCGGGTCATTCATCTGTCCGTAGGAATATGCCAGTCGTTTCTGTGCCCGGTCAAATGTGAACGAACCCACCACCCCGCCTTCCCCAATCTCATCCCGCAGGTCAGCTCCATTGGCTGCGATGGAGGCGAGCTTGCTGCTGCCGTGAAACACGGTATTGAAATACAGTCTTTTTCCATCCAAAGACCAGGTTGGAGGCATGAGCTCTGGTGAGCCGATATCATTAATCGTGCTTGAATCAACGTGCAGGTCATATTTTTCAGTCAGGTTACGCGGCGGTTTCGATCCATCAGCTGCGACCACCCACAGTCCGAAATTTCGATACCATAATCCCTCGCCCTCCTGACCGATATAGGCGATCCACTTTCCATCCGGCGAGAAGGAAGGGAGAATTTTATCCCCCATGGGTGTCTCAATTTTGAGGAATTTTCCCCCATCTTTTGGCATGATGAACAAGTCAGATCGATCAACCTCAATATCAGGGTTCTCGCTGCGATTGGAAATAAAAGCAATCCATTTACCATCCGGTGACCAGACAGGAGCAAGCTCATCATGGATAGGGTCATCGGTAAGCTGCCTGGCTTTTCCTGTGCGGGCATCCACCGCCCAGATATGCGTGCGCTCATGCGGTAGATACCCATACCCATCCAGCTTATAAAACAAGCGCGCATAATGCCTGGAGACGACGCCCAGCTTCTTCTTTTGTTCGTCTTTCTCGCGCTCCAATACTTCGGCATCTATTTTACGCACGCTACATAACAGCTGTTTCCCGTCCGGAGACCAGCTGAGGTTATCAATCTCTCCATCGATTTGGGTCAGGCGGCTTGCTTCCCCACCCGTAAACGGAAGCAGGTAGATTTGAGCCGGTTTGTCCTTGTTACCCCGGTCTGAGAGGAACGCGATCTGACTGCCGTCTGGTGACCAGCGCGCGCTTCCATCATGCTGGTCGCCTGTGGTGTACTGGCGTGCTGTTCCATTCAAAGTGGGTGCTACCCACAAGTTGGTGTATTTCTTTTCAGTCTTTCTGTCCACCCGTTGAACGGTAAAGACCACATTTTGCCCATCTGGCGAAATCCTTACTTCCGCCACTGTGTTGAACTGGTACAGGTCTTCAGCCGTGATCATTCTTAGTTTCCGTGCTGCCATAATTATCTCCATCACACCTGGTTTTATTCAATTTTTCCCCCCAATTTTAACACGCATCTTCGTTGAGTGACTACCATACTCGGTAAAATCATAGGATTTGCGTTTTTTACGCTCTGCTCCAAAAAGCCTCCCTTCCCCCTTGCAATTCCAGACTATTATGGTCTAATATGGGCTTATTAGTTAAGTTCTGTTCCCATATACATTCACTTTCACCATCGGGTGAATATGGTTTATTTTATGATTGGACATATTTTTTCTTTTTTTTCCGGTGATCTCGATGTGATCTACAACAAGTAGATTTATTAGCAATTCTTGGTTCACATAATCAGTAGTTTACACAAGGAGGTAATTCATGTCTGCTATCACTGCTCCTACCCAGGAAATGATTGACCAGTTCGTCGGAAATGCTCATGGCAACCTCACCGTTGTCAAGGAGCTGCTTGAAAAATACCCATCCATGATCAGCGACGACGCCAGCTGGACTGAAACCGCAGTCCAGGCTGCTGCCCAAACCGGTCAGGTTGAAATCGTCAACTATCTGATTGATCATGGCGCAGAGTACGACATCTGTACTGCGGCCATGCTTGGTAACCTGGGTTGTATAGATGATTTTTTAAAGGAGGACCCCAATTTGATCCATGCCCGCGGCGCCCACGGCATCCCCCTCCTGTACTTCCCGGTGCTCCATACCAGGAAGAAAGTGGGGGATTATCTGCTTCAGCATGGGGCTGATCCAAATGCTGCCTCACCTGCTGGGATTACTCCCCTCCATGCGGCAGTCATGTTCAACCAGCCTGCAATGGCACAGTGGTTGCTGGAGCATGGCACCGATCCAAATCCAAAATATGAAGGCAAAACCCCGTTGGCGATGGCGGTGGATAAGAACCGCGCCGAGCTGATCGAGATATTACGCTCGCACGGTGGGGTGGAATAATTAACAGTTATCGCCCGGAAAATTTGTAGTCTAACAGCTCGCTATATGCCGGTCGTACTACGATCGGTTCCACGTACCTGAAAATCGCCGCGACTTCGGGGAGCAGCATCTTCCCAGCTCTCACTGTCACCTGGCCATCATTCAGCAGGTCACGGTAGGTGCCATCCGGCAGGCTGACCATGATATAGCCGGTTTTTCCGCTGGTATTGAAGATCCCGTATAAATTCTTTTCCGGGCTCTCCCAAACTGCCTGGATGGCGGGATCCGCCTGGATCACCACAAACTTGCCCTCCAACTGGGCCGGGTCCTTTTTAAGCTTCGCCAGCCTGGTCAGGAATGGCTGAAGAGAATAATCCCCCCAATCCACCTTATCAATATCAAATAGCGAAGGGGTGTGTTTGGTGCCCGATTCCTGTCCCCCGTAGATCAGGAAGGGTCCTTTATTGAAAGCTTCGAAGGCGGTCCATGCCATGGCCTGTGCGCGGGTGGGCGCCAACCGCATGATGCGAGCTGTGTCATGGTTCTCAACACAGCGCATTTTTATATAATTCTCAGGGTAGATACTATCCTGGTAGCGCAGCATCTCGATATATCGCCTGACGGGCACTTTACCCTGCACTGCCAGCTGCCAGATTGGCCAGATGTCATAATCATAAGTCAGGTCGAAGGCCGTGTACAGCTCCCCGTCGGATAGTCCGGTCAACCCTTTTGCCCGCCGCTCTCCTACAAAGCTGGCATGCACTGACTCAGCCAGCCAAATCATCCCCGGTTTAATCTTGGCTAATTTCTTGCGGGCTTTTAGCCAAAAATCCTGGGGGATCAGGGAGGCCACATCGCAACGGAACCCATCCACCCCCAGCTCTGCCCAACCTCGAAGCGTTTCGATCTGGTAATCTATCAAGCCGGGGCTGGGATATTTCAGGTCGATCACGTCGCTCCACTCCGGTACCCTGGTGACAGGTTTACCCTGTTCATCCTGGTGAAAGCACTCCGGGTGTTCCTTCACCAATACCGAATCGTGTGCGGTGTGGTTATAGACCACATCCATCATCACCTTAATCCCCCGCCCATGAGCTTGCTCGATCAACTGGGCGAAGTTTTCCTTGGTGCCATATTCCGGGTTCACGTCCCGGTAATCCCTAATCGAATAAGGGCATCCCAGGCTGCCTTTCTTATTCAGCACCCCAATTGGGTGGATTGGCATGAACCAGAGCACGTCCACGCCCAGCGTATGCAGGCGCGGCAAATCCTTCTCCACATCGCGAAACGTTCCATTTGTGCCATGATTGCGCACATAAACTTCATAAATTACCAGATTGCGATAGCTGGAGGGAGTATCACTCGCCATGATGTTGTTCTCTATGATCAGGATGGTCGGACCAACCTTATTGTAATCGATATCACAAAGCCAGACGTTCGGTCGGGAGTGAAATTCATACTATTTTCTGCGTACATTCTTCATGTATTCCTTGGTGTAGATAGTAGGTTAGGTTGAGAGTGTACTTTTCTGCTCGAAACCCAACACTATTCGATAGGTCAGATAGCAGGTTCGGCTATTTTCTCATCCATGTTATAATTATTCATAACTATTTTGGTCTTTTTTATCTATTATGTAGTACCTTCAAAGCATACCAAGGGAGAAATTTATGCATGCTTCGATAGTCAATAAACTCAGGTCGCAGGCCCCTCCTCCTTATCATCATTTCACAATGTGTAAATATTGGTAATCCTGACTAACAACCATATGTCTTTTCCATGTTCGCTACATTTGGTGCGTAAAGATGTCTAAATTGCTCTTGACCTAGAACATGCGTTCTGGTATAGTATATACTACGCAAAAAGGATGGGAATTATGACCCCTTCAGCCATTCACCAGGCACAACGTTATGTCTCACCTCCCAAGAGAGAAGAATTCAATCATCGGGTCTGGGAGCTTGTGCGCCAGATTCCACCCGGTAAAGTTTCCACTTATGGTCAAATTGCTGCCTTGCTGCCTCCCCCGCCCGGGATGGACATTAAGTCATACCTGGCTTTCGGTGCCCGTTGGGTTGGTGGTGCAATGGCGGCTTGCCCGGAAGGAGTTCCCTGGCAACGTGTGATCAATTCTCAAGGCAAAGTCAGCCTGCGCCCAGGCGGAGGCGGCTTGCATCAACGTGAGCTGTTGGAAGATGAAGGCGTGATCTTCGATGAGCATGATCGCATCAATCTAAAGCTTTATGCCTGGGAAGGTCCATCAGAAAATCACTGATCACGCCAGCTTGCTCGATTAAGCTCGAGATTAATGAGATTTCGTAATCGATATTTATTCATACCGAAGCAATCGATTATTCTGTTTGATAGTAATGGAGATATTAGTACTGGAGATACTAAATGGCGACAAATTACCCAATCAATCCTCGTGTGCGCGCGTATGGAAAAGCGCGCCTCGATATTGCTGGTCGTGCTACCAGCCAGGCACAATGGAAAAAATTATGGAAGCCTCCGGCGAATTCATTTCCGTTCGTATGGGGTGATTCTTGGAAGCAATGTATAGAGTATCGTGTCGATGATTTCCCTGCTGAGGTGGGATTCTACACAGATATTCTTGGGTTACCCGTTAATGCCCTTGACCCTGGTTACGCCATGTTCACCTCACCCCAGGGTGATTTCTTCATCTCAGTCGTACCCTCCCCTCAAGCAGAGCAGTCCACACCTCCCGATGCCTTTCGCCTGCAATTTATGGTGCAGGATATTCTTGCCACCGCCCAGCTGCTGCAGCAACGTGGCATAGAATTTGATCAAGCCCCTCAGCCCATCCATCCTGACTCTACGCTGTCCATCGCCTCTTTTCGCACCCCGCATGGCCTTTGCATTGAGCTGTGGGGGATGGTAAGAACTGAACCCTCCCCAGACGCGAGCATGAGCCTTTCATCGGTTATTCCAAAAGGTGATGAAGAAGATGACGATGAAATGGAACAAGACGAAGATAAAATTAATTCTGATGAAGCTGGAATCGCTGAGGAAGAAGATGATGATGAGCTGATCATCGGGCTGAACGGTAATGGTAGCGAAGAAAGTGATCTGGAAAGCGACGAAGCAGGTGAGGATGCAAGCGAAGAAGAGATCGGTGAAGATCAAGACGAAGATGATGAGGACGATTTCGATTTCGATGAGGACGATGATGACTTTGAAGCGGATGAAGATGATGACGACGATGAAGGTTTCTCTGCACTGAGGTCAGATACTCAGAAAAGTGTTACTTCAAACTCTGTCATACATCCAGTGGAAGCCAAACCAAAGATGCAAAATAAGATGGTTGGCAGCCAAGGAGCACAGGTTCCTGAATATATCGATCTTGACATACCCTGAATCCGGGTCGTCAAGGGTGATGTTTACCCGCAGTACCCGAGCGGTCTTTGCGAGGGGTATCTAGGAGCTGTTTTTGTGCCGTAGTCGCGAATGTTTTTTTATCAGCATAACGAGGTTCGAAAATTGTGAACAATCCATCACATGCATCTGGTTTTGCCCCGGTCCAGAAAGGCAGTCTATATTACGAAATCTCCGGTACTGGTCAGTCCATATTGTTGATCCATGCAGGTGTCGCGGATAGCTGCATGTGGGACGCTCAGTTCGCCCTCTTCAGCCAGAGTTACCGGGTTATCCGCTATGATACGCGTGGTTATGGAAAATCCCGCACCGAGAACGCTGAGTTCTCCAACCGCCAGGATATCATTGACTTGTTCTCCCACCTGGGAATCGAAAATGCCTGCGTTATCGGCATATCACGCGGTGGTCAGATCGCCATCGATTTCACTTTGGAACATCCTGAACGCGTCTCAGCATTAATCCCTGTAGCTGCGGGTGTCAGCGGTTATGAATATCAGGCTGGGGACAACGAAGCGGTAATCCACGAGGTTGAAATTTTCAACCATATGGATGAATTGTGGGAGAAGAATGCTTTTGATGAGCTGGCAGAACTCGAAGCACATGTGTGGGCAGACGGACCATCTCAACCAGTCGGGCGTACGTCCCCGCAGATTCGCGCATACCTGCATAAAATCGTCCGGGCGAACTACACCCGCCAGGATGGTCGGGTCACTCCCCCACCTCTATCACCACCTGCCGCCAATCGTCTAAGCGAGATCCACGTCCCTACCCTGATCCTGGTGGGCGAATATGATAGCCTCGCCACCATCGAGGTAGCAGATTACCTCGAAAAAGAAATCGTAGATGCCCGTAAGATTGTATTTCCAGCCACTGCTCATATGATCCCCTTGGAACAACCCGGGATGTTTAGTGAGATTGTCCTGGATTTCTTGAAAGAGAAGGTTTAATATGACCACCTTGCACCCCCTTACCCCTGAAAATTGGTCCGACTTTGAGAAGTTATTCGGTCCACGTGGGGCGTGTGGTGGCTGCTGGTGTATGTACTGGCGTTTAACCCGCTCACAATATGAAGACCAGCATGGTATATATAATCGGCGCAGCCTCAAAGCCCTGGTGGAGTCAGGCAGTATTCCAGGTATCCTGGCCTATGAGGATGGTGAACCTGTTGGATGGTGCTCCATCGCTCCGCGGGATGAATTCCCCACCCTGTCGCGGTCGCGTATCCTGAAGCCTGTCGATGACCAGCCTGTCTGGTCGGTGGTGTGCTTTTTTGTCGCCCGTAAACAACGCCGGCGAGGTTTAACGGTTCAGCTCCTGAAAGCTGCCATCGAATATACACGCTCCAAAGGCGCCAAAGTCATTGAAGGTTATCCAGTTGAGCCAAAGACAGGCAAATCCCCGGATGTATTCGTATACACAGGGATATCTTCGGCTTTCAAGCAAGCGGGCTTTGTTGAGGTCCTTCGGCGGTCCGAGACCCGGCCGATCATGCGATTTTTTCTGTAGATAGTTTTTACGAAGGGAGGAAAATGAACATTGTCCATCCAACCAGCCTTGCTGCCACGCTCGATTCAGCTGCTGAGGCACTGTTTTATCAAAAATCCATTCCAACCAGTCTCCGCAAGGATATCGCCACACTGCTCGTCAGTCGCCAGGTTCAATCTGGATCAAATTTCGGGTTCTTTCTCCCCTTTGCAGCTGAATCCAGCACGGAATCCAGACTTTTCTCCGGTGAACAACTAAATACGGAATTCGCCCGCCGACATGTTCAGCTTGTTGAAGCTGCCAGGCTGTTAAATCTACTCACCAACGACATTTCTATGGTCGCTAAGTCAGTTCAGATTGCCGACCAGCGAATGAACACCATGTGTTATAGCAAGTTCTGCTCCAAGGGCGAATGTAAATCCATCTCCATCGCTTATGCACGCTATCTGGTTTCATGCCGTCATAATGATTCTGAAAAGCGCACCAATTCCTTTCTGACTCAATTGGCAGATCACCGCGATGGCAAGGGTAAATGGAATGGTTTTCCATATTTCTATACCCTTTTGATGCTTTGTGAGCTGGATGATTCATTGGCTGCCCCCGAGCTTCAATACGCAATTTCAGCCTCCCCCAAACAATCGCAATCCATGTCTTCAGCCGATCCATTCTCATTACGCCGCCAGGCAATACTTGCCCGTGCCTTTTCAAGGAGTTGATCCCATGCCTACCCGTTGCTTTTGGGCTAACACCGATGATCCCCTCTACCAGTCTTATCACGATCAGGAATGGGGCGTGCCTGTACATGACGACCGTTTGTTATTTGAATTCCTCATCCTCGAGGGTGCCCAGGCAGGTCTCAGCTGGTACACAATTTTAAAAAAGCGCCCCAATTATCACCTGGCTTTTGATAATTTTGATCCCCAAATAATTGCCCGCTATGACGATCAAAAAGTCTCTGAGTTGCTGGCCAATCCGGGCATCGTCCGCAACAGGCTAAAAATCAATGCTGCCATCAAGAACGCCCAGGCATTCTTGAAAATTCAGCAGGAATTCGGTAGTTTCGATGCCTATATGTGGCAGCTCGTGGGAGGAAAGCCCATTATCAATGCCTGGACCTCTGGTCACGAGATCCCCGCTGAAACCGAAAATTCACGCCAGATGAGCAAAGATTTACTCCAGCGCGGGTTCCACTTCGTCGGTCCCACCATCTGTTATGCTCATATGCAGGCTGTCGGCATGGTGAACGACCATACCACTGATTGCTTTCGCTACCAGGAAATCCTCGACCTGACTAAGTGATCCTTGTATCGACAATGAAAGGCTAACGCCTCTAAGTGACCCCATGAACCCTTCAGATGTTACTCACCTCAAACAGGACTCCCCCCGGGATTTGTCTCGAAATTTACAGTTAAATCATCGGACGTTCATCCGCTCCGATCCATTGCAAGTCTATCAAGCTCTTACCACCTCAGATGGCCTGGATGCCTGGTTCACAACGGGCTCAAGCGTGATTGCCGTTCCGGGTGGAGTGATCCATTTTCGTTGGGATAACTGGGGACCCGATCACATTTCAACCGAAGATGCGGGTACGGTCTTGGAAACCATCCCACCTGTGCGCTTCGTTTTTCAATGGCATCCTGAGCTTCCGGAATATGCTACCACCGTCGAGATAAACCTTACCCCAACCGACGGTGGTACAATAATAAGCCTTAATGAATCCGGCTTTGCTGATACTCCTTCCGGAATTGCCGCCTTGGCAAATTGTGCTGCTGGTTGGGGCGAGGCGCTGACTTTATTGAAGTTTTATATCGAGCATGGATTGCATTATTGAAGAAGAATATGGACTTTGATCAGATATTAATCCGCCCATTCTCACCAGACCAGGATTTCCTCCAGCTTTCAAACCTGTACGCTGCAGTCGAGGCGGAGGACCATTCTGGGTTGGAGCTCAGTGAGAACGCGTTGCGCGCTCAGTCGGAATTACCTGGTTATGACCCTGCCAGGAATCGCTGGGTAGTCGATGCCCCTGACGGTACGGCTGCGATAATTGCCTCTGGTGTGGTTAGCATTGCCCCAGGTTCAAATCTTGCTGAAGCGAACATCCTGGTGCATCCTGCCTGGCGTCAACTAGGCGTTGGCAGTGCCTTGTTGTACAGGGTTCTCGATCGCTCCCGTGAGCTGGAGGCTGGTGCAGTTCAAATCTATACCAATTCTGGGATTCCTGCTGGTCCTCACTTTTTACAAAAACATGGTTTCATCCCTCAGGGAGCTTACACCGAATTGCGCCTCGTTGAGGGCGTCCGATTACCCCCGGTGATCTGGCCTTTCGGTTACACCATGCGGTCATATGCCGAAGTTCAGAGTCTTTCCACCCTCACTGAGGCGATGAACCTCTGTTACATCCCTCTCTGGGGGCATCATCAGGTCAGTGATAATGAGATGGCTTCCTGGTTGCCAAATTTCAACCAGCAAGGTCTCTTCCTGGTATTTTCCGAAAAGGGCAGGGTGATCGGTATCAGCCGGGTTGAACCTTCTGCCGAACGCACCCGCAAGAACGGGTTGCCTACGGGTTATATCGACGCTCCTGGCATCGTCCCCCAGCATCGCCGCCTCGACCTGTTCCGTGCTTTAGTGTTAACGGGTATCCGTTGGCTTTATGATCAAGGCATCACGTTGATTGAGATGGAATCATGGGGTGACAAGCTGGAGGTTTTAAAAATGTATCGCGAGCTGGGCTTTACAGATATACGCCAGCAGGTGTGCTATCAAATGAATTTAGCCACGGGTGATTGAAACAAGTGAGGCTCTCTTCACAACAAACGAGAGCCGGGTACGCCACTACCGGCTCTCTTTAAAAGGAGGAGAAGAAGAGAAATCGCCCTACAGCTAACATAATATCAAACATTGGACTCTTGTGCTTGACGGGTAACCTACGATTACCCTACGAATTACCAACAATATTGAGGGATGAGTATAAAAATACTATGGATTTTGCAATTCGCACCGAAAAATTAAGTCGTATATACAAAATCCGCGGCGGGAAGAAGTCTGAGCCTCGTTCGCTGGTTGCGTTGAGTGATGTCAACCTGGAAATCCATCCTGGAGAGCTGTTTGGCCTGCTTGGCCCCAACGGCGCCGGAAAAACAACCTTAATCAAGATCCTCACCACCTTGCTCGCTCCAAGCACGGGTCATGCCTGGGTATCTGGTTATGACGTCGCTGAAGAGCCAGAAAAAGTTCGCCCACGCATCAATATGGTCTCCGGCGGTGAAACATCCGGTTACGGTTTGCTCACCGTGCGCGAGAACTTATGGATGTTCTCACAATTCTACGGGCTCTCATCTGCCGTCGCTAACCAGAACATAAAGCGCTTGCTCGATGTGGTCGGTCTATCGGACCGGGCCAATGCCAAGTCTTCCGATTTGTCCACTGGCTTACGCCAGAAGATGAACATCGTGCGTGGATTTATGACAGACCCGGATGTACTCTTCCTGGATGAGCCCACGCTGGGTCTGGATGTGGGTGCCTCGCGTGAGGTCCGCCGGTTCATCCGTTCGTGGGTCGACAATAACCCCACCCGCACGCTGATGCTGACCACCCATTACATGGTGGAAGCCGATGAATTATGCGACCGGGTCGCCATTATTAACCAGGGGCGGGTTTTAGCCTGTGATTCTCCATCAAACCTGAAACGTAACCTGCAGCAGGATTCAATCTTCCATCTGGAAGTCAGCCCATTCAACGGCAACCTGAATGCGTCTACATTTGAAAACCTGCCCGGGGTTTGCAATGTGGTTCACCGGCCACAAGAAGGCTCGGAAGCACTCGATTTTATCCTCGAAGAAGAACAAGCCCTGGCACGCGTGGTTAACACCTTGAATTCTGCTAACATTCGTCTTTTAAACCTGCAAAAAACAGAGCCTTCCTTGGAGGATGTATTTGTGAAGCTGGTAGGTCAAAGTATGGAAGAGGTGGAGCAGAAAGGGGAAACCGATGAGTGATCACACATCTTCAGCTCCCCTGCTTGTTTCCCAGCCGGATGGATCACGACCGCTGGCGGATGAGCGTCTGCACAAGAACAGTGGTTGGAAGCTGTATTTACAAACTGTGTTCGCCCGTGCCTACCCACGCCTCATCGGTCAGCAGCGAGAAAAATCATGGCTTTTTTTCGACATTTTTCTCCCCCTGTTGTCCGTTTTTGCCTACGTCTTTGTTTACCGTGCCATCCATGCCCCTGAAGACTATATCGGTTTCGTCGTCGTCGGTGGAGCCATGACTGCGTTTTGGATGAACGTACTGTGGAGCATGTCCAGCCAGCTATATTGGGAGAAAGAGCAGGGTAACCTGGCATTG
The DNA here is from genome assembly GCA_963725685.1 of uncultured Chloroflexia bacterium. Classification (GTDB taxonomy): domain Bacteria; phylum Chloroflexota; class Anaerolineae; order Anaerolineales; family UBA4823; genus FEB-25. Next base: position 373,683 of record CAVRYZ010000005.1, on the reverse strand, counting down.
TATATCATGTCTCCCACCAGGATGATGGCAATTTTACTCGGCATGGCATTGGGCGGTCTGCTCGCCACCACATTGCGCGCTCTAGTGATCATCGTCGTGGGTAGCCTGTTATTCAACGTTCAATATGCCATTACCAGCTTTGCCCAGCTGTTCGCAGTTTTCTTCCTCGCCATGCTAGCCTTATATGGTCTTGGGATGATGTCTGCTTCACTTTACTTGCTCCTCAGCCGTGAAGCCTGGCACATCTCCAACCTGGCTCAGGAGCCGGTTTACTTGTTCTCGGGATTTTACTTTCCCATCAAGAACTTCAGCTTTTGGATCTCTGCCATCGCCTCCGTTATTCCCCTCACCCTAGGCCTGGATGCGATGCGTCAATTAGTCTTCAAGACCGGTCCAGCATTAGGTTTCGTGTCTGTACCCACGGAGATCATTGTATTATGCGTCTTGAGTATAGTATTCCTTTTCGGTGCCCGATTGATGCTCGCTTATATGGAGAAACTGGCCATTCGCGAGGGGCGTCTCACCGAGAACCGGCGTTAAGCCAGCATTGAGGGTATTTATGCAACCAGCTGAACTCCCAACAACACAAACCCGCCTGCCCATTTTCTCCCGCTCCTTCCGCATCGCTGCCTGGCTGGGTTGGCAAATTGAATCCAATTGGACGGATCCCTTCCTCTTTGCGATTTATTCCATCATCAAGCCTCTTGCCGGAGCTGCAATCTTGGTAGTCATGTATAGTGTTATCACCAATGCCAACTTTACATCACCCATCTTCTCCTACATTTACCTGGGTAACGCATTTTACATTTACGTAGGTGCCGTTATGTCAGGTGTCTCCTGGGCAGTGATGGATGACCGTGAGCATTATAAAACTCTCAAGTATATGTATATAGCACCGATTAACATTCCTGCCTACCTGACGGGACGTGGGGTTGCCAAATTCCTGGTTGCTTCCATCTCGGTCATCATCACCATCGTCTTCGGCGTGCTCTTCTTGCACGTGAATATTGACCCGGCAGTCATCAATTGGCCTCTTTTTATCGTCGCCTTACTGATTGGTGTGGTTATGCTCGCCATGATGGGTTTGATCCTCGCAGGGATCAGCCTGCTGATTGTGAACCATTCCTGGTTCATCGGGGATGCTGTGGCAGGTGCTCTCTTCCTGTTCAGCGGAGCTATCTTCCCCCTCGAAGTCCTGCCAGCCTGGATTCGCCCACTTGGCTATGTGATGCCAGTTACATACTGGCTGGAGCTATTGCGGCGTGCATTGGTCGGTCACGTTGCTGAAGCCTTCCCAACCTTACAGGGAATAAATAATCTGGAAATCATTGGCATCCTTCTTGGTTTAACCCTCGGCTTCGGGGTGATCTCGTTCTTCCTCTTCCGTTTCTGTGAGCATATTGCCCGCGAAAGAGGCTTGATCGATATGGTAACTAATTACTGAAAAATCACTGACTTATTGTCCCATACGGTTGATCATGACACAATCTACGTCTCTTCGTAACTCTTCTCCCGACAAAACCATGCCACTGATGTATATAGGCATGCTCCTTGAAAGTCCGATCGGTCCTTTGTGGGTGGCAGTATCAGACCAGGGCCTTGCTGCGGTAGAATGGAGCATGTCTCAGGCAGATTTTGAATCTTTGATAAAGAAACGCTTCCCGTCCATGGATATTCTTTATAACGAGAGCCATACAAAAGATGCCCTCAACCAACTCTCCGAATACCTGGCAGGCAACCGTCGTGAATTTGATCTTTTACTCGATCTATCGGCCATGACCAGTTTTCAGCTGCAGGTCTTGCACCTCACCTACCACATACCCTACGGCCAAACCTCAACCTACAAAGATATAGCGATCCAGGTGGGCAAACCGAATGCATCCCGCGCCGTAGGTCGCGTTGAAGCCACCAACCCTATTCCACTGGTCATTCCATGCCATCGTGTGCTTGGATCTGATGGTTCTTTGCATGGGTATGGTGGGCCAGGCGGGATTAAGCTAAAAGCCTGGTTGTTACAATTGGAAGGAGCTGTGCTTAAATAAAACCTGCGAGCCGTACGCTCGCAGGAAGGTGATTGCTTTGATCGCTAATCTTTAAAGCCGTATTTTTCTATAATTGTCTGGATGATCTGACCATCTTCTTCACTTACATTCGCAAATTGGTACCCCACATCAAAAAACTCCGGGTTAATATCCGGTCCACACCAGCGGGTGTTGGCAACAAACACCAGCTCATTTTTTTCGACGAAGTTCTCAGGCAGTTTGATATGTAGTTCCATGGTGTTATTTGCATCGATCCGGTTTTCACTCAGCACCATGGCACCTTCCAGGGTGATATTCAATAATGTCCCAACGATTTTGCCACTCTTTGAATCATACACGTTGGCAAATAAGAGTAAGTCTTTACGTGGGTATTTTCTTCTCTCCTGCATGATTTGCACCTCACCAAAGATAAACACCGGAATTGTTATAAGGATACCGGATATTGATGCAATATGCAAGCCACAATCTAGATCTCCAAAATCCGTCTCCAGTGCAACATCTTCTTGTAAATCGATTGTCACCCGGAATGGTAAAATGATGATTAGCTTTCCTTGCGTAAAATTACAAAATATTAGGAGATACACATGCCTACCCCTGTGATCATTGATGCTATTCGAACGCCTATCGGCGCTTTGGGCGGTGCACTGGCGCACGTTCGTCCAGATGACTTGGCTGCTCATGTCTTGAATGCTATCATCACTCGCAATAATCTGGATCCTGCCCTAATCGAGGAAGTTTACCTCGGCTGTGCCAACCAGGCTGGTGAAGATAACCGTAACATCGCCCGCATGGCAACTCTTCTGGCAGGTTTCCCTGTTGAAGTTGCTGCCGTCACCTTTAATCGACTGTGTGCTTCTGGTTTGAATGCCATCAACCAGGCTGCGCGCGCGATTCGCGCCGGCGAAGGCGATGTCTTCCTTGCTGGGGGTGTTGAGAGTATGTCACGCGCTCCCTATTCGATCCCTAAGGCTGAACAGCCCTTCGCTTTCGGTAATCTGACCGCCTGGGATAGTGCCCTTGGGTGGCGATACCCCAACCCGAAAATGCAGGAGCTGTACGGGACTGAAGCAATGGGTGAAACTGCTGAAAATATTGCCCAAATGATGCCGGAAATCACCCGTGAGCAGCAGGATGCGTTTGCCTACCTCAGCCACAAAAATGCCATTGCGGCCATCGATTCAGGCAAATTCGCTAAAGAGATCGTCCCTGTAAGTATCCCTCAAAAGAAAGGCGATCCCATCATCGTGAGCACTGATGAACGTCCGCGCCGCGATACCACCCTAGAGTCCCTTTCCCGCTTGAGACCAGCCTTCCGCAAGGAGGGCACCGTCACGGCAGGCAATTCCTCTGGCTTGAATGATGGCGCCGCAGCTGTCCTGATGATGAGCGCTGAAAAAGCAGCTGAGCTTGGGCTCAAACCCCTAGCTCGCATCGTGGCTTCCGCAGCTGCCGGCGTCCCGCCCCGCATCATGGGGCTCGGACCAGTCGGCGCAGTCCGCAAAGCTCTCGAGCGAGCGAAGATATCGCTCGGAGATGTCCGTCTGATTGAGCTCAACGAGGCTTTCGCAGTGCAATCGCTGGCGGTGATCAAAGAATTGGGCTTACCGCCAGAGATCGTTAACGTTAATGGTGGGGCTGTTGCCCTGGGTCATCCATTGGGCTGCTCGGGGGCGCGCATTCTCACCACCCTGCTACACGAAATGCGCCGCCGGTCACCTTCCGAAAAGCGCCCCTATTATGGTCTTGCCACCTTGTGCGTTGGCGTCGGTCAGGGTGAAGCCACTATTATCGAGTGGCTGGATTAATAAACGTTCTGGAACACAACTTGTCCCTGGGTGATTATGGGACAGGGGTACCTAGTAAAGATGTATCACCTTATCCCAATCAATGGGTATGAACTAATTTCATCGATCATTGTCTTTAAACAAAATCAAGCCACACCGAGGCTTATCGCTCGATGTGGCTGATGATCTTTTTAATACCCGATTAGTTATGGAGTGGCGCTGGGAGGGGGCGGCGTGTTCGTCACCACGATCACAGTCGGGTAAACCGTTCCTACGGTAGCCGTTGGGATCGGTGTAGCGATATTGACCGGGATCCTCAGGATATCCCCAGCATTGATATCATTCGCATTAGCCAGTTTATTTTCCTTGACAATCGCATCCACCGTGCTGTTAAAGCGAATCGCGATTGTACCCAATGAATCTCCTGGCAGCACAGTGTAGCTGATCAATGTACCGGGTGGTACCAACGTAGAGACAGCCGTGGCTGTGGGCAGCTGCATGTTGGGTGGTGGCACCAGGATCTTCTGCCCCACGTAGATGATTAGTGTTTTGGGGTCGATGGATGGGTTGAGAGCCAGCAAGGTCGGGATATCGGTGCCAAAACGCGTGGCGATATCGCTCAGGTTATCGCCCTGCTGTACGGTGTACTCAAATGGGCCAGAGGGTGTGGGGGTGATAGTCGCCGTGGGTGTATCTGTCGGCTTTGTAGTTGGAGTGATGGTGGGTGTATTAGTGGGTGGTAATGGTGTGGCAGTAGAAGTATTGGTGGGTGTAAAAGTTGCAGTCGGTGTTGGAGTGGCTGCCTTGAATGGAGAATTATCTCCTAACAACCAAAATATCAGTGCTGCTGCCCCCGCAATGAGAAGGATTGCTGCCCCAACCATGACGGCCATCGGAGTGCCTTGCCGCATCTGTTGCCGCTTGCGGTGTGCTTCGATTACCTTTTGGGGTGATTCTTTTTCACTCATGAGATTCTCCTCACAAATTATGAATTCGGGTTTCCCCGACCCGAGGTGCTCAAAGATTATAGACGTCTATCCGCGTAGGATAGTTCCAAACAATTCTACTCGATTTTATTCGAGTTGGGGCCTTTAACATCATTCATCCAACCTTCATATAAATAATGTAGAATCAAGTATCTTTAGGTCTGGAGGCGATTATGCATATTGCAGTATTTGGGGCTGGTGCCACCGGGGGTTATTTCGGCGGTCGTCTGGCACAGGCGGGTGAGCAGGTTACTTTTATCGCCCGTGGGGAGCATCTGCAGGCCATGTTAGCCAATGGACTCAGCGTTGAAAGTATCAACGGAGATTTTAAAATTCAACCCGTAAATGCAACCGATGATCCAACCAAAGTGGGTCCTGTTGATGGCGTCCTGGTTTGTGTTAAGATGTGGCAAATACCCAAGGCTGGAAAAGCCATCCTGCCTTTGCTTGAACCTGAAACATTCGTCCTTCCATTGGAAAACGGCGTCGAGGCACCCTCGCAGCTCGCTGAAATCGTGGGCAGGGAGCATATCCTGGGCGGTTTATGCCGTATCTCCAGTCGCATCGCTGCTCCGGGTCACATCCAGCATATTGGGCTCGAGCCTTCGGTTGCCTTCGGAGAACTTGATAATCGCCCAAGCTCACGCACTAAAAATCTCCTCCAGAGCTTTAAAAACGCTGGGGTATCGGCAGACATCCCTGCGGATATCAATGCTGCCATCTGGCAAAAGTTCCTGTTCATTTCCGCCGTCAGTGGCATCGGGGCAGTCACCCGCGTGCCAATGGGTACATTCCGGTCGACGCAAGGTACCCGCCAGCTGTTAGAAGACGCACTGAAGGAATGTTACGCAGTGGCAATTGCCCATGGTGTTCATCTGCCTGCCGATAATGTTGCTAATATGCTGGCTTATATTGATTCGCTTCCCCCAGGCACCATGGCCTCTATGCAGCGTGATATCATGGATGGGCGGCTTTCTGAATTGGATGCTCAAAATGGCGCCCTGGTTAATCTTGGACGCATGCACAACGTCCCCACCCCCGTGCATTCATTTATTTATTACAGCCTGCTGCCACAAGAAAATCTTGTCCGGGGTACATCCAATTAATTCCCGTGTCCTTGGAATCGCACCAGTGCACATCCGTACGGTGGGGTCTGAGTGACTTCCGGGATACGGTTTAGCTGTAATGCTTCGATCACCCTGGGTACATAAACCTGGGTAGCCACCCGTCGCCTGAACGTAATGTCATTCCAGGCTCCCTGGTAGGCAAGTTTCCCTGTGCGATCCACCACGAAAAAATGAGGGGTTGTTTGCGCCCCATACAGATCAGCCACCTTGTGATCACGATCCAGGAAAATAGTTGGCAGTCTCCTATCGGTTGCCACACGATCAATCATCTGGCGCGATTCACCGGCACTTGACACAATCCACAATACTTTTACTCGCTCTTTCCATGGCGTGAGATACGCAAGCAGCTCTTGATCCACCCGTTGGCACCATTCACATTCAGCCGACCAAAAGTTCAATACCACAATCCAGCCGCGTAATTCCTCCAGACCAAGTAGATCTCCATGTAAATCGGGCAGCTTGAACAAGGGGGCTTGATCACCGATCTTAATCACGGTATCCATACCGGAGAGTATCCTCCAATCACCAGTTGAATTGGGTTACTCCCATCTGCATTTACCATCCACAGCTCAGGTGGTTCAGATAATTTTGCCTGGTTAAAACGCACATAACCAATCACGCCTCCATCCCGGCTCCAGGCAAGGTCATAATGATTGTAATCCGCCTCGTCGGTGATTGCGTGTGGGTTGGTCCCATCCGCATTCATGATCCAGATCTGCCTGCCAAACGACCAATTGTCTGCATCGAGATACTTGCGGGTGAAGCTGATCAGGCTCCCGTCCGGTGAATAGTCTGCTTCTACATCCTCCACTTTATTCTCTCCAGTAAGATCCTCCGTCGAATTACCTTGGACGTCGTAGCGTATCAAATGGCTCATTCCTGTTTCAGTTCCTCCAGCTGCCTGAAGGTAGGACATTTCCGGTGCCACGTAATATTCACCTGCCGGGTTCCATACCCCAGGCTGCCCAGTCTGGTTTGGTAGCTGAATCCTTTCCAGGGTGCTTGGATTAACCACCTCATACCAGCTGCTGGTTCGGTCGTAATATGCTACTAAACCCGCTGCCGACCAGCTGGGTTGGACGGTTTCATGTGCTGCCTCTCCGATGGGTGATACTTTCACCGAAGCTAAATCCATCAGCCAAATTTGTGCCTGGCCGATATCACCACTCGGCGCTGGGAGCACATATTCATACGCCAGGTACCGGTTATCGAAGGAGACTACAGGGCTCCTGCATTGTGTAGTGCCACAACTGAGCAGCTCCTCAGCTTCATACGGTTTATCAGACCCGCCTTCCAGCCTGGTGCGATCAATCCGGTACAGGTCTGCCCCTCCCTGTAAATTACTGGCACTGAAATAGATGATCATCCCATCGCGGCTGGCGAAATAATCCAACACACTCATTCCAAAGGTGAATTGGTGTATTTCACCGGTCAGTGGGTTCAGAGCATAGATATCAGCTTTGCCATAGGATGGCCAGAGGTAAGCCAGATTTTCCCCGCTGGTGGTAAATGACCAGCTTTGTTTACCCATTGGGAATGAAATCCAGCTGATTGCGCGCGCACCAGCTTCCAGCTGTAGGTTGATCATCTGCCCACCTGGCCAGGGTTGGTTGGGTATGAAAGTCAGTGAATTCTTGTCCCAGCTGAATGAGCCTTCAATGGATGGCTCAATTTTTATCCGCTCGCGAACTGTAGCTTCCTGCATCGCCCGTGAGAAAACCAACCGGATGGGTACTGTCGCCGGAACTTCGACTGCTCCTGGTTGAGGCGAAATCTCTTTAATTGTTGGCTTCGATTTCCAGACAAATATTGTAATTCCTGCAGCTGCAATCAAAATCACAAAAATCGCACCGATCAAAATCCGGGTCTTCATAATCAAAATTATAACCCTTCTGACACTTAATCCGTTTTAAATGCTTTATACGTAGTCATCGAAGTTTGTCACACGATCCAGTATATTTCGTTATTAGAATTGTTCGCTATTGCTGGTTATAGAATTTTCGCGAGATTTGTGAAATTAATCCTTATGGTAGAATGAGAAACATGAAACGCTGGCAATTCTGGCTTGGGTTGATTATTAGCGTAGTATTTTTGTACCTGACGTTACGAAAAATCGATTTCGCTGCCTTATGGCAGGTTTTGATTGCAGCCAATTATTGGTGGCTGATCCCGGGTGTTGCAGTGTACTTTATTGCCCTGTGGGTTCGCTCATGGCGCTGGCATTATCTCTTGCGCCCATTGAAAGCCATTCCCACCCGCACCATGTTCCCAATCGTCACCATCGGATATGCCGGGAATAACATTTTTCCTGCCAGGGCGGGTGAAGTGGTACGGGCGGTGATACTCAAGCGCAAGGAAGGCGTGCCCATCTCTGCCTCCCTGGCAACCATCATCGTTGAGCGTGTTTTCGATGGCATTGTGATGTTAGCATTTGTATTTGTCAACCTGGCTGAGCTCACCCGTCTCACCGGTGTATCTATCAATATATTGGGCGCGAAATTCGGTATCCGTGAAGTTGCTATCTGGGGCAGCGTCGCCTTTTTTGGAGCCCTGGCGATTTTCCTGGTTGCAGCCATGTTCCCCATCGCCACCGACCGGCTGGCAACCTGGCTCATCGAGCGCCTCGTCCCGGTTCGCTTGCGCGAAAAAACACTTGGTGTCACCCGTCGTTTCCTCGATGGTCTTGAATCCCTCCGATCACCTTTGGATGTATTGATGGTCTTTTTTACATCTGTCCTCATCTGGCTGCTGGAAACAGTTAAATATTGGTTCGTGATGCATGCATTCAGCTTCTCGGTCAGCTTTTTTGCCTTGATGCTGATGAATGGGGTGGTTAACCTTGCCACCACCATTCCGTCTGCCCCAGGCTACCTGGGTACCTTTGATCTACCAGGGATTGCCGTGCTCCAGGCTTATAACATTCCCCGCGAGGTGGCCGCCAGCTATACCTTCGTGCTTCATTTTGCCCTCTGGTTCCCTGTTACTGCCTTGGGTCTCTATTACATGTTTCGCGAAGGCATCAAATGGACGGAAACCATCCAGGCAAAGGATGAGCCAAAATCCCAGGAAGGGATTCGTTAAAAATGAAGCACATCGCGATTTTAGGGGCAGGCTTTGGCGGTCTATCCGCAGCTTATGATCTCATCCGCCAGGGTCATCAGGTTACGGTTTATGAAGCCTCCTCCCATATCGGTGGGCTGGCAGCCGGTTTCAAGGAATCCCATTGGAACTGGACTGTGGAACAGTATTATCATCATTGGTTCGCTTCCGACCAGCACATGCTCGGGTTGATCAATGAGCTGGGTTGGAGTGATCAGGTGATTTTTCCTCGCCCCTATACGGTCATGTATTACGACGGGCAATTCTATCCCTTCGATTCAATCCTCCAGGCAATTCTCTTCCCTGGTTTAGGTTGGGGGATCAATAAAGCCCGTTTTGGTCTGGTCGGGTTGTACTTGCGCCTGACCAATGATTGGCAATCGCTCGAAAAGCACACTGTGGATGCCTGGATGCGCAAGTGGGCAGGTAATCGTGTCTATGAGCTGATGTGGGAACCCTTGATGATTGGTAAGTTTGGCGAGCGTTATGCCACCCAGGTGAATATGGCCTGGATGTGGGCGCGCTTGAAAGCCCGCACCACCCGCCTGGGCACCTTTCAAGGCGGTTTCCAAGCCTTTGCAGACCGCTTCGCTGTTACTTTAAATCAATTGGGGGTCACAATACGCTTGAATACCCCGGTAAAACAAATTCTTCCATCCCGAGAAGGTGGGATTGACCTGGATACACCCTATGGCCAGGTGCATTACGATCAGTGTCTGGTCACCACCTCGCCCAATTTACTGGCGCGCCTTGCTCCAGCCTTGCCATCCGGTTATCTCAAAGGTTTACTCGAGCTCAAATCCATGGGAGCAGTTGTAATGACGCTTTCGCTCAAGCACCAGCTCTCAGAACAGGGATATTATTGGTACAACCTCCCCAAGTCGGCAGGGTTCCCTTTCCTGGCGTTGGTAGAACATACCAACTTTGTTTCTCCTGAACATTTTGGTGGTAACCATATCATTTATTGTGGTGATTACCTCGACGCCGATCATGAATATTTCAGGCTAAGCCAGGACGAGCTGCTGCTTCGCTTCTTACCATCCCTAAAACGCATCAATCCCAATTTTGAATCAGGATGGGTCAACAAAACCTGGTTGTATCGTACCAATTATGCTCAGCCGGTGCCATTACTTAATCATTCCCGCAATATCCCCAGCATCCAGACACCGATCAACGGTCTTTATTTCGCCAGTATGAGTCAGGTTTACCCTTGGGATCGTGGGACGAATTTCGCAGTTGAGATTGGTCGCAAAGCCGCCCGGATGATGTTGGAAACCGCTGATCGAGACGTTAAAAGCCAATAATAGGCCCTTTGTGCTGGTACCAATTATTCTAGTCAGGTATTGCCCCAATCTGCTACAAAATCCCCATAATTGCACAAAGCGCCCATTTCTGTGAGGGTTAGGCTCACATTCAGGCTGGTATAATCATCTCGCACAGGAGGCGCATATGTCTCAGCCATCAAAATTGGATCTCGCCAGCATTCTAGAGTTCCCCATGATCTCACGTATCCGCCGTAATCACGGGTTGGAACACGCCACTTTGCACACTCTGGCACTCAAACTCCCCCAGACCATGCTGATGGGTCATTCGGATACCGGTGGTTTTTGGATTTATGGAGAGGTTTCCTCTGAGATGCTGCACGCGGCTGTTCAGGAAGCAATCGCCCGCTTACGCTCCGGTGAGCACCAGCTGGCAATTCACCCAAACTGTGGTACTAACTATGTTACCGCCGGCACTTTGGCTGGCCTGGCAGGCGCGGTTGCCATGCTGGGAACGGGTAGACGTTGGCGGGATAAGCTTGCCCGCCTGCCATTTGCCGCCTCCCTTGCTACGATCGCCCTAATTTTCTCACAACCCTTGGGTCTGCTTCTCCAGGCGCGCGTGACCACCTCGGGTGACCCTGGCTCACTCGAAGTTATCTCCATTACTCATCAGCTGCAGGGTCGTATGACCATTCACCGCATCCATACCCGAGGCTAAGTGTGGTCGACGAAGGACCAGAGATATACCTCCTCGATGGCGACGATGAATTTGCCATCAACGAATCGATAACGAAGATCATCAGCCGGTTGGGTGATGCCAGCATCGCCGAGATGAATACCACGCGATTGGATGGCAGGTTCTTCTCCCTACCTCAGCTCAAAGATGCGGTGGCAACCATTCCTTTTCTTGCTTCAAAAAGACTGGTTATCCTCAGCCATCCAACCTCACGTTTGAAAGACAAACCGGAACAGGAAGAATTCATAAATTACCTGTCCTCCATTAAACCAACCTCAAAACTGGTTCTGGTGGAATATGATTTCCTGACTAGCGAGAGGGAAAAAAAAGATGGCAGGTTGAATTGGCTAGAAAAATGGGCAGCCTCGCCTGAGCAGGCCAAACGTGTTTTCATCCGCCATCACCCGCAACCGAGCGGTGGGTTAATGGTCAGGTGGATTCAAGACCATGTCAAAGGGATGGGTGGTCAGATAACACCTCAGGCTGCTGTTTTGCTCGCCAACCAGACTGGAGACGAAACCCGCCTGGCTTCGCAGGAGATCACCAAACTATTAACGTACGTTAACTTCGCCCGTCCGGTGGACATAGACGATGTTGAGCATCTGACGCCTCTCACCGCCAAAATTGGTGATTTCGAGCTGGTGAACGCCTTGCGCGATAAAAACCAGCAAAAAGCCCAGGCACTGCTGCATCGTAGTCTGCAGGAAGATGATCCTCTTCGGATCCTACAAAGTATCGTCTATCAAATTCGGGTTTTGATCATTGCACGTGAGATATTGGATGAGCATGGCACAATCAATGATTTTCCCAAGTCTCTGAAAATCAGCTATTATCCATCAAAATTAGCCCTGGAAAGTGCCACACGGTATTCCACAAAATTCCTTGAAACGATCTATCATCGATTGTTGGAACTTGACGAAGCGAGTAAAACCGGTCAGATGGATGCAGATTTAGCCCTTGAGCTGCTGGTTATTGAGCTTACGAATTAACCTGGTTTCCAATATTATTGACCCCCAGCCAAAAATGATTCGGTAACACCGACCTTGTGGTGCGTACTTCAATTCCTGCCCCATGCCAGGAATCATCTCCCAACATGCGTGGGTGCACCAGGCATAAATTAGGTGCCTTCCCATATTTCAAGTGGTAATAATTGGCAGCTTTTTGGATCTTTGTAGCCAGATCTGACTTATTATCATTATCAAACCACAACATTCCGATATTCATGACCATACCTCCAACTTATTTACTCTGCTTTACAGTATACCAGAACATTTGTTCTATGTCAAGAGGAATCGCCGGTTGCTGCCTGTTCCTTTTATGCAGGATACGTTCCAGGTTCTATTAATATCCAAATTTTCATTTCACAGCAAATTGCGAAAAATATTACCCCCGGGAGGCGCCCCCTAATGTCCCATTTTACCCACCGTTCTTCACGATTACTGGTTGTATTGGGCTTTCTGCTCTTTTTCACATCCATAAACCAGACCCAAAGTGCATCTCTTCCCCTTTAGCTTTTTATGGAATTTTAGAGATGGCTCCACCAGCGCTAAGTAATCACCGACCCACGCTTATGTCACTCCAGGCAGATATTCAGCGCAAATCGTAGGGGCGCTGGGGTGGATTTCCGAGTTTATCCATTTAATGCTTCCCCAGCGCCCATCCTTTTTGTAGGATTTCTTTCTATATTATCGGTTTTTCTCCCACAAGCTGATGCTCTCAATATGGTACGTTTGAGGGAACATATCCACCAGCGTCACACTCTTCAGTGAATATCCACCTGCTGTCAATTGCTTGCCATCCCGCGCCAGCGTCGCTGGGTCACAGGAAATATATGCCAGCTTGGCTGCACTTTGAGTCAATACGCCTTCGACCGTTTTCGCTCCCAGTCCGGCCCGAGGTGGATCCATGACGATCATATCCGCATCAAATTGAACCTGACTCAGCACATTTTCCACCGCATCTTCATACAATTCAACGTTCTCAAACTCATCCAGGTTGGCAGCAAAATCCTCGCACGCTTGTGCTGATAGCTCGATCCCCACTAATCGATTTACCTTGGGAGCCAGGAAAGCACTGAACAATCCCACCCCACAGTAGGTATCCAGCACCGTCATCTTTTCATTAACCAATAGGTGATCGGTCAAGTAGCTGACCATCACCTGTGCCTGGAGTGTGTTCACCTGGGAGAAAGATCCCGCCGATACCCGCAAGCGTTTCCCTGATACTTCCATCTCGAGGTGGTCACTGCCTGCCAACACCATGCTGCCTGCCGGACCAAGCTGCACCACTGAAACCGCTAAATCCTCAATGCTAAAATCGACTAAAAGAGAATCGGAACTTTCCAGGATGATCATTAGCTCATCATCCACTCCCACCCTCATGTTGATGCGCTCCAGGCCTGGCATGGGCTCAATATCCACCTGGGGCCACAACCGGTTGATGGATTCGATCGGCAGGTGGCATTCACCGATCGCAAAAGTCTGGTTGGAATTCGCCCGCTGGAATCCCAGCTTCCCCTCCTGTGTGAGATGAAATTGCATACTATTGCGGTAGTTCCATGGCTTGGAGGCCGCCAGTGTCTCAACGGGTGGAAAGTCTTTTAAGCCCCCAATCCGCTCAAGCTGCTCCCTTAAAATGGCTGCTTTCGCGTTCAGCTGGGTTGGATAATTCATGTGTTGGTACAGGCAACCTCCACAGGTACCAAAATGCTGGCAGCGGGGAATCACCCGCTCTGGTGAGGCTTCTAGCACTTCCACCAGCCCACCCCGTGCTTGCCGTGCTTTATCCTCAACAATCTTTACACGCACCAGTTCGCCTGGGATGGCAAAGGGGACAAAAACCACCCTGCCATCCGGCAGCCTGCCGATTGCTTCCCCACCGTATGCCAGGTTGTTCATCCTGATATCAAATGTGTCTGTCATGATTTTTATAATGTTAAATTAACCACAGAGACGTCCCTGCTTGGGACGTCTCTGAAAGCTCGCGATAATTTATCTACCCTTCATAAAATCGTCAATACCGCACAGCAGGTTTTCGAGGTCACTCATCTGGATTTCCGCCATGTGTGCAATACGGAATGTCTTGCCCTTTAAATCCCCATAGCCATTTGCCAATCTCAGATTGCGCGGCCCAACAAATTTGTTGAATTCTCCGCAGTCAAAGTTTGGCGGATTAACCACGACAGTGATTGTTTGTGAGCGGTATCCTTCTGGGGCAAAAAGTGGCCAGCCTTTTTTGATCGCCCACTGCTGGGAGAACTTCGCCATCGCACTGTGACGTGCAAAACGATTCTCAATCCCTTCCGCAAGCATGCGGTCTATCTGATAATCCAGCGCAAAGATCAAAGACATTGCCGGGGTCATTGGTGTGGAATCTTTCAGGCGGTGTTTCTCCAGCAGCAGGTAGTCAAAGTACCAGCCCCTGAAAGGAACTTCAGCCGCGCGTGCCATCGCCCGATCATTGACTCCAACCAAGGCGATACCAGGGGGTAACGCCAGGCATTTTTGCGATGATGTGAACAGCACATCCAGACCCCAGGCATCCATTTCAATTTTCGTCCCGCCCAGGGAGGAAACTGCATCCACTGCGATCAATGTATCCGGGCTCACCCGGTGTACAACTTCAGCAATCTCCTTGACAGGGTTCTCCACCCCGGTGGAAGTCTCATTATGTACGAGTGTGATCAGCTCGTACTTTTGTTTCTTGAGCGCTTCCTCAACCATGCCTGGTAGGATCGCCTGCCCCATCGGCACCTCAACCTTATCCGCTTGCTTGCCGTTGGCAATCGACACATCATACCAGCGCTTGGCAAACGCACCGTTGACGCAGTTCAGCACGCGTTCTTTTGCCAGGTTTCGTACAGCTGATTCCTGTGCGCCGCTGCCTGAATTAGTCATGATGAATATCCGGTATTGAGTAAAGAATATCTGGCGTAATTTTTCGGCGGAGCGTTGGAAAACGGTTTCGAAATCTTTACTGCGATGGGGGATCATCGGCTTTGTCTGTTGCTGTAACACATCCGGAGACACATCTACCGGACCAGGAACGAACATCGGTGACATTGGAACCTCCTCTATTTTATACTGTGGAATTTCTCATCGAATTAGTTTTATTCTACCACCCCTATGTATTTTATAATATGTCCATGCGTCGCATTTTTATAATGATATTCGTCATTTTTGTCTTTGTCTTATGTGGCAGTATTCCAATTTTCGTGATCCAATCCGTAATTACCCCAACGTTTACCCCCTCGCCTGCTTTTACAGCTACTATTCCTCCCACATTAACCCCAACATCACGCCCCTCGCTTACTCCCAGTTTGGCTTCAGCCACATCCACACCAACTCCAGGTGTCAATCCAATTCCGATTAATGAGCCATTCACTGTGCTTTTCCATCCGGACGATCAACTGTATCTCGGAGATCAGGTTAGTTTTGAGGTGATTTCACCGATTGGCTTGAATGTAAAGGATGCCAATGTGAAAGTCCAGGTGGATCCTCCGGGTGGCCCTACACTCAGTCCAGTAACTTTTGGTACATGGGGTATTCAAGGTCGATCTGAAGCCACCATGCTTTGGGCTTGGGACACAAGCAATATAGAGCCTGGCCCCCACATGCTCTCTTTTGATGTCCAACCTCTGGGATATTCCTGGTCCGAATCGGTCACCCTTCTGCCTCAAAGCGCAATGCCGCCCGCGCAAGCTGCCGCGCATTGGGCCACGACTCAAACCCAGTGCTGTACGGTTTTTTATATTACCGACACGGCCTCCGAGCGCGACCAGACCACATTAACCTCCATGATTGATGAACAGGCACAAGATGCGACCGATAAGATGGGAGCTAACTTCACCGAGCCAATCACAGTTACTATTTTGCCGCGCTTATTGGGTCATGGCGGGTTCACCAGTACGGAGATCAGTGTATCGTACCTAGATCGCAATTACGCTTCGAATTCGTGGGCGCTTGTAGTGCATCACGAAATGATCCATGCCATCGATGGTACGCTGGGGGGTGATTTCCGCCCTACCATATTCGTTGAAGGACTTGCAGTGTATATGACCGGCGGACACTACAAGCCAGAACCTCTCATGCCCCGTGCAGCCGCCTTGCTGCCAGATTACCTGAACTTATACATTCCTCTCAAAGCCCTTGCGGATGACTTTTACGCTTCCCAGCATGAGATTGGTTACCTTGAAGGCGCAGCTCTGATTGAGTATATGGTTAATACTTACGGATTGGATGCCTTCTTATCTTTTTACCGCGATATGCACAACCGCCAGGGTGAAAGTCAATCTGATTCCATCGACGCTGCTTTACAGGTCCACTTCTCCATTTCATTCTCCAAACTTGACCAGGATTTTCTCGCTGCATTAATAAATGAGACTGATGCCCAAGCCTGGGTGAATGATGTTCACCTGACCGTGGATTTTTACGATACCATGCGTCGCTACCAGCAGCTTTTAGACCCATCTGCCTATTTCCGAACTGCCTGGTTGTTGGATAACAAGACCATGCGCGAACGCGGCATCGTTGGCGATTATTTACGTCATCCCCATACCCCGGTCAATCTGGCATTGGAAACACTCTTTATCACCGCCCATCAGCAGATGTCAACCCAGGATTATAAATCTGCCAGCCATACTCTGGGCGTGATTGGATCAGTCTTGGATGCCATACAACACGGCACAACGGATCCGTTTTCAGTTTCTCCCCTGGCTGCCGATTATTTAACCATCTCCTCCACCCTCCTACAGCAAGGGTATGAAGTGCAGAACATCAATCTCAGCGGGGATACTGCGTTAACCATCGATCATACACCCGCGGGACCAGATTTGATCAGTGTCAATTTAATGCGTACTGGCGGACAGTGGTCTATCGTCCCCTGATTCTCAGCTTAAAAAAATAGAGTTGTGAATTTATCAAAGTAAAATGGGGTTGCCAATTGCGATCAGAAGCGACAGCCCCCCCCAGGTTGCGTATCGAATCTAGCCTCAATCGCTGCAAAAAATGCAATACCCAACGCCAGCTAATCCAACCACGATATCCGACGGCTGGCTTCGTTCTTTATTCGATTTTCATTCACCCATTTATCTTCTCCCCCACAGGATCACTCATCACAGGTAAGTCCTGTTATCCATATCTAAAAATAAGCACATCCTGTTGGATGATTTAATGGCAATATCCTAATGTTTTGAAAATGATGTCGAAGGGTGAAACACAATATAAACCGCCACCTGCTTTCCATGGCTGGTCAATAAAAACCAACACTGCAATCGCCAGGACCACAATCACCAGCAGGCATCCAAACCCGGCCAACAACCACGAATTGATCGGTTTTTTCTCGGTTTCCAGCATTGGCTCTGGTTGTAGCTCTGCGGGTTCTTGTTGCATTATCGGCACTGCGCTCATCGAAGGCGTAGGTGGAATTACTGGCGGAGTGTAGCTCTCGACCGGCGCCGGTATCGCTGAAACGGGTGTCATACCCAGATCAACCGGACTTTGCACTGTCACATCCGCCATCGCTGGCTCACCATCGAAGACCATTCCAACGTTATCTCCAAACATGACGATCTCACCAATCGCCAGCAAGTGCGGTCCAATCAATCTTTGTCCATCAATGTACGTTCCATTGGTCGAGTTGAGATCCTCGATTTTATAACGGTCTCTTTCCAGAATCAATCGGGCGTGATTACGGGAGACTTCCGCATCATTGATCACAATATCATTGGAAATATCTCGCCCAATGGTCACTTCGTTGTTATTCAGCTCAAAGATCTGACCCGGAGTGGGTCCTTGCCGCACCACCAGGCGATAGTGTGCTCCAGTCATATTCTCCTCCTTTACTAAAACCACTGATTAATTTTATCCAGTTCGCTAATCCAACTATATTAATGAACTTCGTCGTTAATGTCAAATAATCAAAACATAAGTTTATGTTTCAAATATAGTTCCACAATATTGGCAAAAAAGTGCATCTGCTGATGAGTTTTTTCCACACTGAGTGCAGGTTCTTGGGGTAGATATATTTAAAATTTCTTTTTGCTTCCGCCGGATGAAATGGATGCTCTTTTTAGGGCGTAGTTTTCTGGTTGATCCCTTTTTTGTCGCCAGGGTATCCTTTGTTGTGATTGCAGGTTGTTCTTGATCAATGACCGCCAATGATTCAACCTCTTCGGATATTCTCACTCTAAGTGGAAGCTTACTCTTCTTGCTGATCACGATCTCTTCCGGTAAGGCAGCTCGTTTTTGAGGCGCAGGAAGTCTATCATTTTTACGAATTCCCAACCTGGGTCTGGGAATCTTCTGACCAAGCTTGCGCGCGTATTCTTTACCCCGTGTGAAAGCCTGGACCGATAACGCCTGCATCTGTTTTGCAGATAGCTTGCGTCCGGTCAGGTACCAGCTCAGGATGGCATTCCCAACCACGTACGTGCCTGAATACGCCACTGCCACCTTGGGGAGAATTCCCCATGCTGGTATGAGACCAATCAGGCTGCGGGCGATCTGTCTCCAAACGAACCCGCTGCCAATCACACTACCGAACTCTGTCACGTAGTCCTGCCAGCGGGTGGTGAACCCCAACAACAATCCCAGTTTATACGCCAGGAATGCCTGCGATTTGGTCAGTACAATCAGGTCTGTCACATTTAATGGCAGATCCAAAACCGGAACAATTTCAGCTAATCCGGTGCTGAAGGAATAAGCTGCATTAGATAAACAGGTCTCATTGATCAGCTGTCGCGCAATCGACAGGCGAAATAACGGGAACTGCCTGCCCAGCGCAATGTGCAGGGGCGGTAAAAGCTCAAGTACGGTGGAGATAAACTCCCGCTGCAAAAACACAATATCATTGACCGAACCATAAATCACCCTATTGGTGAGCCATCCCTGCCGGATATCCCCCACGATATTACTACTCACCAGATCGAGTTTGTTAATGAACACCAGTACATTTTTCCCGCTTTCATTCCATTTTTTTGCCAGTTGTTGGTCTTCCGAGGAATCTGTGCTTGTCGCATCTACCAGGATGATGATCAGATGTGCGTCAGGCGGTTCATTGGCTGCCTCTCTGCTGAGGATGATTATGGGGGATTGAGAACGGATCCCCGGACGAGCCGGGTCGGTTCGCATTTGTTCCGCTAGTGTATGTTTACCTGCACCTTGCCCACCTACCAGCGCGATCCTTAAAGGGTACGTAGCCGAGTCCCTGATCGGCTTCAGATCGATCTCTTTGATATTCTTCCAAACTGATGAGATGTCTTGTAACCCTGCCACTTCGCCTCGAGTGATGATAAATTGTCTGGTGGTTGAATAGTTATTGCATTATACCGCCAGATACCGCGCCATTCTAAGTATGTCAATTCATCACCCAGGGTTCCACAACAGGGGGAGTCTCGCGAGTTGAATCTTAAATACACATCTCACGCTCTCCCCGTTCAAGACTGATTTCCCCTCTTAACGATGCAGCGCATTAATACTAAACAGGAGGCATGGGGGTCTTTCCCAGTGCCCTCCTGTCTTTATAAAACGATCAAACCTTTTTTTAGGCCAAGATTGACGGTTTCAACACGGTTGGTTGTACCAAGCTTGCTGAAAATCGTTGAAACGTGGAACTTGACTGTGTGCGCACTGATCCCTAACCTGCCTGCAATTTGCTTATTGGTCAGGCCAAGCGCCAATAATTGCAGGATTTCTACTTCCCGCCCGGTGAGCGGTTCAACCAGGTCATCATTTCCATCTTTGCTTGTCGAAGCGCTTTTAAGCATCTGATTCAGCCAGGTCGGATTGATCACACTCAAACCTTCATTTAAGGTTTGCAGGCTGGTAATCAGCTCCGTCTGGGTAGCTTCCTGGTCCAATAAGCCCCACGCCCGTACTGGTAGCCGGATCAGGTATTCCAGTGTCTTCGGATCATTATGTACTAGAAGTAAGGCCGGCATTTCCCCGTTCATCAACCGGCCTGCTTTAGAAAACGTACTTTCCAAATCCATCGTCGCTACAGGCGCCCACACGATAATGTCGGTTTCATCCAGCTCTTCTGCTATCTCATCCATAGTAGCAGCCTCGGCGATGACGTTGATTTGTGGGTCATCACTTAAAAGTGCTCTCAGCCCAGTCCTGATAGCTATGGCGGGTGCAATAATGCTAACTCGGATCAACTTAACCTCGTGCCGGTAATTATAACGAACGATTCATTATGTATAGGCTCTCTCGCAAATACCAGGTGTTATGTTGATCGTCGCATTATTTCCGTTCGCCAACCGTCACCGCAACCTCCCTGGGTTGCCCGCCCCGCAGGATTTGAACCGAGAGCGGTCTTCCAACTGTTTCTCCAGCCAGGTGCACCATCAGCTCGTCATGGTCAACGACCGGTTTCTTCTCGATCCCTACCAGGATATCTCCCACGATTAAACCACCCGCTTCCGCAGGGCTGCCGCTTTCCACAGAGACCAGCAGTAAGCCTGTTTCCTGCTCACGTCCAAGCGGTTTCTGCACTTCAGACGATAATTCTACTGCCTGAGAACGTATCCCCAGGTATCCACGTTTGATATAACCAAATTTCGCCAGGTTTTCTGCTACTGCCCATACCACATTTGCCGGAATGGTGATTGCAGCTCCATGTGCAAGTCCTGACGTATTCAACCCCACCACCTTCCCTTCTGTGTCAATCAGCGGCCCACCTGAAAAGCCAGGGAACGGGATTGCATCAGTACGCAGATATCGCTCCAACATCCCTCCATGGCCTGTATGTACGGGTCCGCCGATGGCACTTACAATCCCAAAGCTGGCTTCAATCCCTTGCAGGCTCGGGCGACCCAATGCAATCACTACCTGACCTACTTTCGCATCATGATAGGCTAGCTCAGCCGGGGTACTGAGCGATTTTCCTAGCCGTAACAATGCCACATCATTCCCAGGGTCGCGCCCTGCTATGCTTGCATTGATGGTTGTGCCATCACCTAGAGTAACACTGACGTCTTCGTCACGTTCGACCACATGGTCGGCTGTCAGGATCAGGTCAGGTGCGTAGACAGTTCCACTTGCAGGCATTCTGCGCCGTCCATTCACCAAAACAGTAAATTCCCCTGCTTTCTCAATTACCTTAACCAGTGATTCAGAGAAAGCAGTCAAAGTATTTGTGTCAATAGCCATAGGTTACCTCCATTAGCTAATATTACCCGGGCGGGTAATTTTTGTATTTATCAAAGAGTATATAGAAATTTCCTCTTGCCTGCATCATCCATGTGGGTAGATGGCTACCCGGATAATTGGGTAGGCGTAGACCATTTAATTCGCAAACGCCTATCAAAGCTGTAAGCTATGTTTTTGTAACCTTGCTGATTACATCCGAGTTGACTACAATAGTAGACCAAACTAATGGAACTTCAACATATCGGGCGTTACGACATTAAATCGCTTATCGGTCAGGGTGGTATGTCAGCCGTCTACCTGGGCTATGACCCGCGCTCCCAGCGTGAAGTCGCCATTAAGATACTGCCTCCATATTATTTGCATTCAACGAAATTTCGCGAGCGATTTGAGCGCGAAGCTTATATGATTGCCCTGCTTGAACATCCTGCTATTGTGCCGGTGTATGATATGGGTGAAGAGGATGGGCAACCGTATATCGTTATGCGTTATATGTCGGGGGGCTCTCTTTCAGACAAGCTAAAAAAAGGTCCCATTCCTTTGCGCGATTGTATGGACATGTATCTGCGCCTGGCACCCGCTTTGGATACCGCCCATGCCAGGGGCGTCACCCACCGTGACGTCAAGCCCGACAACTTGCTGTTCGATAAATATGATAATGTCTTCCTCTCAGATTTCGGTCTTGCCCGCCTGAGAGAGACTATCGGCTTTGCCAACATCAGTGACGGCTCCATTATGGGCACGCCTGCTTATATGAGCCCCGAACAAATCCAGGGTGACCATGAAATTGATGGGCGTTCCGATATATATTCACTCGGAGTGGTTCTCTACCAAATGCTGTCCGGGTCTGTGCCATTTTTTGGCACTACAGCTGCCTCGGTCATGATGATGCACCTGGTAAATCCGGTGCCCCAGATATACGAGAAAAACAATACCCTTCCCATTGCCATCCAGGCTGTCTTGGAGACGGCCATGGCAAAGAAACCAGATGACCGTTATCAGTCTGCTTCAGATTTTGCCAAAGCCATCCAGGCTGTAACCACCGGCGTGCATCGAAAACCTGCCTATCAGAGCACAGTTCATCTAACCAATCACCGTCCAGTGTCCAGCTCCACTCCGGTTCCAGCGCCTCCTGGTTCCGTCGAATCTACGAATCAGGTCAGCCAACCACCTCTAACGCAGCCTCAACCGGTTCATACGAACAGCCCCGCACCTGGATCAACTCCTGCGGTTCAAGTACCGTTAGTCAAAACGCCGGCTGCTGCCTCCATGCAAACTGAGAAGCAGCAACCTCCTTCGGTTTCACACCCTGGTCCACTTCTACAGCGAAAACTATTTTTACCCGTGTGGGGATGGATCATCAGTGCTGCCGTTCTCCTTGTTATCACTCTGGTGCTTATCCTATGGTCAAAAGGTTTATTCCCATTCGCGGCATCTACCGGGTCGATCGGCAATCCCAATTATTCCAATACTCAGAATAGCCCCTTGCCTCAAACCACAGGCTTTGCCTCTTCACCTGGCACCCTCGGCCAGGCTGATAAGCTTGCCTTTATCAAATCTTCCGACATCTGGGTCTCAAACCTGGATGGAAGTGACCTATTCCGGCTGACCTCCGACGGGGATAAAAAAACCAATTTGCATTGGTCACCCGACGGTCAATCCGTCATTTACACCCACCAAAATTGTATTAATTTGGTGGGTTTACAGACCCTTCAGGTGCTAAACATTACTTGTTTTACTGGTGTCCCCGCCATCACTGCCTTTGATATCTCATCGGATGGACAACAGGTTGCATTGGGATTAGCTGAGACGAGCCTGTATATGCTTCCATATGCCCAGCTGTTCAGTTTACGTCAAGCCAGCTCCCCTGAAGATATCCTCTCACTCGCCCAATGTTCCTCTTATGCTCCTTATGATACTGGCCAAGAATTAAAAGCTGTCTCCTGGTCTCTCACCAATAGCCGTCTGGCAATGCTGCTCACCACCCTCATCGATGGCACCTACCGTGATGAGGTGAAAATCCTGGATTTCAAACAATGCACAGCCGCCCCTCCCCTGGTAAAAGAAATCCTCCCCACATATTTTCTGTTCACGCTGCGTGGCTATTTTGATTATCCGCAGATTTCCAGCCTTTCCTGGGATGGCAATAACCAGCTTTTGATCAATGGATATATTAATAATGAGGGTTTCGGTGACCTTCAGCTTTATAACCTGGACCAAAATTTGGCTCAGCAGCTCACTCCCAATGGTGATTGCTGTTACCGTGACGCCTACTGGAGCCCGGATGGATCCTTCCTATTCTATTCCTTCCAGCTTGGCGAAGGTGGTGAGGTCAGCCTGTTCTACACCCCCAAATCAAAGCTGGATCAATCAGGCGAATCGCTGGCTTCGCTTGCCCTACCCGCAGATTTCCTCACCGGCAGTGTGGAATCGCTCCAGCCTGCGCTCCGCACCGTCCATTAATCAATTCCCCTGTAACAACCCATCACAAATTCGATCTACTGCTTATCTCCGTATTAGCGGTAGGTAGACCGGTAATCTCCGTTCAATAAAAATCCTCTGAAGCGGGTTATACGGATTGGATACATTTCCGGCTTGATCCCCCCCCACCACAAACATTTGGTATGGATCGTAAACAGCAAGCATAGTACTGTCAAATATTGCTTGATATGGATAGGTTGCATCTGTCCCTATTGTTATCCAACGTCCATTAGGATGATCCCACAATCTGAACTCAACCCAGGCCAACTGTCCGCTGTTGTCAGTCGCTGAAGCTTCCAGGGCGACCTGGCCGCCAAAAACGAAATACATCTCTCCGTTATGGACAGGTCTTTCCCAGATCACAACCGGGGGGAGTGAATCCACTAAAGTTTCTTGCTCACTGGTGTTATCGTTTAGATCTAGCTCATATCCCGGGGAGCTGACTATCGCACGGTTGACAATCTCGCCATCGACAGTTGGATTCACGATGATCGTAATTGTTGCCGTAGAACTTGCAGGGATACTGGACAGGTCGCACATAATGACACTTCCTGCTTCGCAGCTGCCTCGAGATGAGCTGACTGATACAAGATCGACACTCACTGGAAGTGTATCGGTCACCGCCACATTCAGTGCACTGATACTGCTGGTGTTGGAAATGGTGAGTAGATAAGTCAATTCTGCCCCTGAACGTACCGGGTCAGGTGAATCAGCGTTATTAATGCTCAACTCAACCAACCCCTGTGGTCCTTCCACCACAGAAGTTGGTTCTGGATCTCGGTATTGGCGTACATACACCCAATCCACCTTTAATGTCGGATTTCCCATCGCATTATTATTGAATAATGTCACTGGTAATGCTATATTCGGCACCTGTGAGAGATTCGAATCAGATGAAATGCCATGGTCTATATCCCCGATGCTCTCACCAGGTTTCCAACGCACCTCATAAATATGGTAAGAATTATGCCAATCATTGAGTCCTTCCAAAATTGTGCTATTATCATTTTCAAAATTAATGAGATATAGGTCATCCACATCAGAAGGCAGGTCTCCAATCAGCGTCCGCTGTCCACTGGATCCATTAATGAACCCTGCCCATTCATGACCAGTACCGAGCCCAAAGTTCGCACGAAAGCCAACCGCACTGGCTTGGAATGGATTGTTAGTTTTAATTCCTACGCCATTGGGTAAAGTTAAGATACCTGCAGAAACTGATGGAGATTGGGCAGTTAAGGTGATCCATGAGTTGCTGCCTATGGAATATCCATTCATATGATCTTCAATATCAAGTACATTGACCAGATTATTTTCCAGCTGTGGGTTAGTCGCAGGAACACCAACTCCACCCACTGATGGTGATTGTTGGGCGCCTTCAGCTAATTTGCACCCCGAACCAGGAAATTGGCACCACTCGTCGTCAAAAAAATCAAAGGGCGACTGGCCACCAATTATCGGCTGAGCATCCGGATTATCAAAATATAAATATATGCTCGTATCGTAGGGCTCAGGTGAGATTGAGGAAACCAAAACCCATATATAAGCTAGTTGGTTTTGCTTATCCCAAGACTCAATCCAAAATAACAACGGGTTCCTGCCGCTGCTATCAGTAAAGCGTATGTCCGCGCCATCGTCTTGTGCCAGGTTGAAATTAAAATTAGAACTATTAAGCGTGATCATGACTTGGTAAAAAGGTAGAAAATCTCCGCTATTTGATATGATTACCGGCCGGCGATAATGCCACGCCTCGTTATACCAGGGAGGTCCGGGTTGCCCTGCTTCGATCTGGTTAACCATCATCAGCGGGTTCGTTGGGGCTGCATTTGATGCACGCGCTGAAACAATTAAGATGATGAACAAGACCGCCATCAACCCAAAAGGTATGCTCAGGTTAATTATTTTCCTCATACCGCTCACCTCACTCTGTTCAGATTATACGCTATTTCGTTTTGCGGTTCAGGGTATTTACCCATCACGCATACCTTGCTCGAATAATTACGCGCTGTCTTCCTAAATCAAATTTCCGCTTAGAGGCTAATGATTTTGGTTTTTCAAGTCCAATCCTTTTCAGGATTGGCAGATATACCTAGTCACGTTATTGGCTGGGTTTAGAGACTTACCACTCCCCTCGGCACCTCATACTAGGCTGATCAAGGTGATGGTGGAAATGTAGGTGTTATCGTATTCGTGGGCGGTAAGGTTGGTTCTATCGTCGCGGTAGGAGGTCGGGGTGTATGCGTTGCTGTTGGCGGTGCAGAGGTATTGGTCGGTGGATTTGTCGTTGAGGTCGATGTTGAATGCGTAGGCGTCGATATTACATAAGTTGGAGCTACAGTCGCAGGTATGGGCGTTCGGGAGGGTATTGCCAACGTGGAAATGGGGATGGTTGGATAATTAGTCGGTGTTGGGGTCTCACTCGGTGTGGATGTCGGGGTTTCACTCGGAGTGCCGGTAAGTAACAATTCGGATGTCTGTGTAATCGTGCCAATTCCAGCTACCGTGAGGGTTAACCCGGGCTCGCATGCTGGGACATCAGTTAATCCCTGGTTGTATGCCAACAAGATGTTGACCAGCTTATTCCCTGCCTCGCGCTCGCTGTCCGACAGTTCAGTGCTTGCCGGGTTACGGACCAGCCATCCATAAGCCTCAAAAATGGCAGCCTCAATCTTATTTTGATCTGCTCCAGCTAAGAAGTTCAAATATACCCCGGTCAGCTGAGCCTGCAATTGCAGCCAGATATCCTGTGGACCATCCGATAAAATTCCACTGACATCTTTTGCCTTGTAGACTTGCCCTCCGATAACTATCTGGGACGGGTATCGCTCGGGATGTTCCTGCCAGTAAGTGACCGGGTAGGTGCAATTCTTTCCAATTACTGGCGCGTCTGGGGTATCGCTTGCGCTGGAGCCGCTGAATATATTAAGCGGCAGGAATTTAGTGATTCCCCATACTAATCCGACGAAGACCACCACTGTCGCCACTACCAGAATTATGACCAGTCCTCTTTTATCAGTGATTACGTTGTCCATGCCGAAGGATCACGCTATCTGTTATGTATATTACCATTCCCCTATTTTTTAGTTCTGGGGTTGGTTTCTTACAAAATTCAAATCTTCCATATATTAAATATTAACAATTTTACTCTATAGTAGAGTTAGTTTTAGGAAATCAGATATAGATAATCATAAGGAGGCAAAAACTATGTTAACTCGTTGGGATCCTTTCCAGGAAATGTTAAATCTTCGGCGTACTGTCGATCGGCTGTTTGATAATGCCAATCAAGACCATGAATGGCAGCCTACACAGTGGGGTTTGGCGCTGGATGTGGTCGAAAACAAGGATGAGTTCGTCGTTAAAGCTTCCATCCCAGGCATCAACCCCGATGACCTCGATATCTCATACTCCGATGACACTCTCACCATCAAGGGTGAGATCAAATCGGATAAAGACTACAAGGAAGACCAGTACCATCTGCGTGAGCGGCGTTACGGCTCATTTGCCCGCAGCATTAGCCTTCCCACCAAGGTCAAGGGTGATTCTATCGAGGCTTCCTATCAAAACGGTGTGATTACCCTGCGCCTGCCGAAGTCTGAGGAAGTGAAACCGAAGCGCATCCCCATCAAGGTCAGCAATGGGAAGATGATCGAAGGCAAAGTTAAAAGTTAATCATTGACCAGTGAACCAAAAACGGGTGCTGAGCACCCGTTTTTAGTTTAATTCGCATGCCTCGATAATGGTAATCTCTATCTGTCAGGTTTTCAGAAAAAATCCGTTGAGTCTCATAATGTTATACTTGCCACATGCAGGTACATCAGGTGCGTTGTTTGGGGATGGTACCTTACCAGCGAGCGTGGGACATGCAGATCCAGCTTTCCGGTAAGATCGCCCTTGGCGAGATTCCCCCCACCTTGTTGCTGCTTGAACATCCTCACACCTTCACCTTCGGCCGGCGGGGGCATGCTTCCAACCTCCTATGGGATGAATCCGAGCTCAAACAGCGCGGAGTTGAAGTATTTTGGGTGGATCGCGGCGGTGACGTCACCTATCATGGACCAGGTCAGCTGGTTTGTTACCCGCTCATTCCTCTGAACATTCAAGACCTGGTCTCTTCCAACCTGGCGGGTTCTGTTTCCATCCCAAGAGCTGATTACGTAGGTTATCTCCGCAGGTTGGAACAGGTGCTCATCCTGGCGCTGCACCAATTTGGGGTTGAAGCAGAGACCATCCAGGATCTAACGGGTGTTTGGGTGAAAGGTTCAAAGATAGCCGCCATCGGAGTAAAAGTGGATTCTCACGGGATCACACGCCATGGTTTCGCCCTGAATATTAACCCCGATATGTCATATTGGGACGGAATTATCGGTTGTGGTCTTGCCGGCACCTCTGTCACCAGCCTGACAGCCTTGCTGCCAGACCCACCCGGAATGCAGCAAGTTATTCAGGTAATTATCAACGCTTTTGAGGCAGTATTCGAGGTCGAATGTCAGATTGTCTCCTAAGGTATAATAATCATTGTTCATAAATTCGTCACATTTATCATAAGCGGAGGAAATCCTTGGCAAGCCCAACCTTGAAAATCGTCATCCCCATGGCGGGTTATGGCACGCGTTTACGCCCGCATACCTGGAGCCGCCCCAAGCAGCTTATCCGCATGGCTGATAAGATGGTCATCGACCATGTCCTCGACATTTTTTCCACCCTGCCTGATCCTGCCAACGCTGAATTCATTTTCATTGTTGGATACCTGGGTGAAAAAATTGAAGAATATATGCATCTCACTTATCCTGGTCTCAAGGTTCGTTTTGTTGAACAGTCAGAAATGCGCGGCCAATCGCATGCCATCTCACTGGCAGCAGAGTACTTGAATGGGCCTCTCCTGGTTCTATATGCCGATACGCTGATTGAAACTGATCTATCCTTCATTTCCACGGAAGCCGCAGATGCAGTCGCCTGGGTGAAAGCGGTGCCAGACCCGCGCCGTTTCGGTGTTGCCAGTGTCGGTAAGGATGGCTGGGTGACTCACCTGGTTGAAAAACCGCAGGATTTGGATAATAACCTCGCCTTGGTGGGGGGGTATTACTTCCAAGACTCGGAGAAATTATTACTTGCCATCGATGAACAGATGCAGCGCAATATCATCCTCAAGAATGAGTTCTTCCTGGTCGATGCGATTAACATCATGCTCGAACATGGACTGAAGCTGCGCGCAGAACCTGTGGACATATGGCTCGATGCTGGTACTACCGAGGATGTCTTAAACACCAATGCTTATTTACTGGACCATGGGCATGACAATACCGTTGAAGCCTATGCGCATAAAAAATCGGTGATCCTTCGCCCGGTTTTCATTCATCCCAGCGCCACCGTCGAGAATTGCGTTATCGGTCCTCATACCGCTATCGGCGCCAATTGCATCATCCAAAGTTGCATCATCCGCGATAGCATCATTGATGACTTTTCCGATGTGTCGAATGTGATCATGGAGCGCTCTTTGATTGGAAGAGACGTTCATATCCACCGGCAGGCTGGTGTGTTGAACGTTGGTGATCAGACCGAGCTGGTCCTGTAATGAGCATTACGCGCGTGGAGTGCCGGTCTGACCATGACTATATCGGGCACCCGCTTGCATTGGTTTGGCAAGATAAACGCTTACGGGTTGTAGAGATACTCACCCAAAGTCGAACACCCCAAGGTTACTCATTCCAGGTGCGTACGGAAGACGATGGCGTTTTTGCACTTAATTATGCTACCAATACAGACGAATGGTCTGTTTTACAACTCTAAACTAAGGAGCAAGCATGAGTGATAGTTACCTGGCCCGCCATGTTGCCGGGCTGAAACCCTCGGGCATCCGGAAATTCTTCGATATCGTCGCAACGATGAAAGATGTTATTTCACTGGGGATCGGCGAACCCGATTTCACCACTCCTGAACCCATCATCCAGGCTGGAATTAAAGCCCTCCACGCGGGTGAAACCCATTACACCTCAAATGCAGGCTTGATTGAGCTCCGTCAGGCGATTGCTGAGCATTTGCACAAACTGTACGGGGTTCAGTATGACCCCAAGACGGAAGTCATCATCACGGTGGGGGTTTCGGAAGCTCTTTACCTGGCCATGACCGCCTTGCTCAACCCGGGTGAAGAGATCATCATCCCCACACCCTGTTTTGTTTCCTACCAGGCTGAAGTAATCCTCGCTGGTGGTGTTCCCGTAGAGATCCCCACCTTTGTTGAAGACGGTTTCCAGGTGAAACCAGAACGGGTAGAGGCTGCCATCACCCCGCGTACAAAAGCCATCCTGCTAGGTTACCCCAACAACCCCACCGGCGCAGTCTGTACGCGGGAAGTCTTGCTGGAAATCGCCCGTATTGCAGAAAAACATAACCTGGTAATTATCACGGATGAGGTGTACGACCAGCTGGTCTATGGCATTAAGCACACCTGCTTCCCCTCCCTGCCAGGGATGCATGCTCGCACTATTCTTTTAGGTGGTTTCTCCAAGGACTATGCCATGACCGGCTGGCGCGCTGGGTATGCCTGCGGTCCTGCCAGCATTATCAGGGGTCTTGTGCTAATCCATCAATACACCATCATGTCTGCCCCCACCGTGTCGCAATTGGCATCTCTCGAAGCTATCCAGTGTGGGGCTGAGTATGTTGAACAGATGCGCACGGAGTATGACCGCCGGCGTAAACTGATCGTGGGTGGCTTGAATCAGCTCGGTTTGCCTACCTTTGAGCCTCACGGCGCTTTCTATGCCTTCCCCAATGTGGCAGTCACCGGCATGGATGATGAGACCTTCTCTCAAAAGTTGCTGGATGAAGAGCATGTTGCGGTTGTTCCAGGCACTTCCTTCGGCGCCGGTGGAGAGGGTTTCGTGCGCTGTTCTTATGCCACTGCATATGAGAAGATCGAGCAGGCTCTGGAACGCATGAACCACTTCATGCAGCGGCATGGATGAGCGATCATCCATCCTCTTGCAATGCAAACATCACCATCCGGCACACGAAAGGTGTGGCATTCGTCACTTGACGATTTGTCATCCATTGATTAATCTTAAATCACACCAAACTAGCATTTTTGAAAATTTTTAGGTAAAACAAGCTATCAGCCAGGTAAATTTGCGGGTGCTGGACCAAAGCGCCTGCTGAAATAATAAAAAACACTTAGATAACAGGAGCAAATCATGACCGAACAGATTAATGCGTTTCAAATGGCCCAGCGCCAGTTCGATGGCGTCGCCAAGCAGCTCAACCTTGACCCGCAGGTATGCGAACTTCTCCGCTGGCCAGCCCGCGAGTTTAAATTCACCATCCCTGTGCATATGGATGATGGCACTCTGCGGGTCTTCACCGGCTTTCGCGTCCAGCACAACGATGTGCGCGGCCCCAACAAAGGTGGCATTCGCTTTCACCCCGCTGAGACGCTCGATACCGTGCGCGCCCTGGCCATGTGGATGACCTGGAAATGCTCCGTCGCTGATATCCCCCTGGGCGGTGGTAAAGGCGGCGTGCCGTTAGACCCGGCCACTCTCTCAGTCTACGAGAAGGAAAAGCTGGTGCGCGGTTGGGTGGACCAGATGTGGCGCAATATCGGTCCCCGGCAAGACGTCCCGGCACCCGATGTAGGCACAACCCCTCAGATGATGGGTTGGATGATGGATGAGTACTCCAAGCTGGTCGGTCAATATACACCGGGCGTGATCACTGGCAAGCCCCTCGGTGGAGGCGGCTCACTCGGTCGCACCGAAGCCACTGGTTTCGGCGTCATTTACACCGTGCGTGAAGCCATGAAGCATCTCAAGATCGATCCCGCCAAATCCGTGGCTGCCATTCAGGGCTTTGGCAATGTCTCCCAATATGCTGCCATCGGTTTCATCGAGCTGCTGGGTGGTAAAGTCACCTGCGTCTCCTGCTGGGATCGGGGTGATAAATGCTCCTATACCTTCAGCCATCCTCAGGGCATCAATCCCAAGTTCCTGCAGTCCATCACCGACCAGTACGGCACCATCGATAAAAACAAGGCTCATGCCGCCGGGTATGTACTCGACGATGGCGACGCCTGGATCGGCAAGGAAGCTGACGTGCTCATCCCTGCTGCTATAGAAGGCCAGGTGACCGGTGAGACGATCAAGAAGATCAGCAGCCGGGTGCGTATCATCGCTGAAGGCGCCAATGGTCCTACTACTCCCGAAGCAGATGATGTTATCAAAGCCAATAATATCTTCGACATCCCCGACTTCCTGTGCAACGCTGGTGGCGTTACCTGCTCCTACTTCGAAGGCGTTCAGAACGACATGAACTTCTACTGGACCAAGCAGGAAGTGTTGGAAAAGCTTGACACCAAGATGACCCAGGCGTTCCATTCCGTGCTTGATATGTCCGAGAAGGAAAAGGTCTACATGCGCGATGCGGCCTATATGGTCGCCATCGCCCGTGTGGTCAAAGCCATGGAATTACGCGGCTGGATTTAATTTTTTAACAGGATTTACAGGATAAACAGGATATAAGGATCGCTCCTTATATCCTGTTTTTATTTCTTCCTGTAGGGGCTGTCCCAGTGGGACTAAAATACCGTAGGGGCGACCCTTCGTGACTATCTTTCAACTCATTACCTATTGAATCATGGTTGTCCACAATCTTATCGACCATAGGGCGGGTCGCCCCTACAACAAACCAATTACTAATCGCTAATAAATAATCACGAATTATCCTGCTTACTGGATAATTTACGCTTCTCGTTGTATACTCAATATACCCTACCGAGGAGAAGTATCACCATGAGAGTTACAGTCTTACAAGAGAATCTGGCGCACGGTCTCAGCATCGTTTCCCGTGCGGTATCCCCACGCAGCACCCTGCCCGTGCTGGGCAACGTCTTGGTGGCCACCGACGAAGGTCGATTACGCCTCTCCGCCACCAACCTGGAGCTTGGCATTACCTGTTGGATCGGTGCCAAGATTGCCGAGGAAGGCTCGACCACCGTCCCGGCGCGTACTTTCACCGATCTCATTGCCACCCTGCCCTCAGACCAGGTGGAGATGAGCTTGAACGTACGCAACCAGAAGCTCAATGTGCGCTGTGGGTCATCTAACACGGATATCAACTGTATCGATGCGCAGGAATTCCCTCCCATGCCGGTACCTGACCTTGCAGAAGGCATTCCCATCAACGTCACTGCGCTCAAAGAGATGATCCAGCAGGTGGCTTTTGCCGCCTCAACCGATGAAGCCCGCCCGGTGCTCACTGGGGTGCTGATGAATGTCCAGGGCAACCAGATCACACTGCAGGCTGCCGATGGTTTCCGCCTCTCAATCCGCAAAGCCGAGCTCTCCTCCTCTCTACCCCGCCCGATCAAAGCCATTATCCCGGCACGTGCCCTGGCAGAGCTGGGACGCATCGCCAGCGACAGCGAAGCCACCGTCACCATGGTGATGCCCGCCAACCGGGGCCAGGTTATCTTCCATATGAAGGATGTTGAACTGGTTTCCCAGCTCATCGAAGGCTCCTACCCCGACCTGGAACAGGTCATCCCACGCTCCCATCAGACGCGCACCGTCATCTCCACCCCCGCCATTCTCAAAGCCTGCAAGCAGGCTGAGATTTTCGCCCGCGAGGGCTCGCACATCGCCCGCATCCAGATCACTCCCGGGGATGATAATCAGCCCGGCACGGTGGAAATTTCCGGGCAATCCGAAGAGACAGGCTTCAACCAGACGGTGATCGACGCTAACATCGAGGGCAAGCAATTGCTCATCGCCTTTAATGTCCGCTTCTTGCGTGAGGTCTTGGACGTAGTCAAGACTCCTAACGTGATCCTTGAGACGAATATCGAAACCACACCCGGCGTCTTCCGCCCGGTAGGTGAAGATAACTTCCTGCACGTCATCATGCCCATGCACCTGGGTGGGTAAAACGCACATGGGTGGGTCGAAACGAAATAGATACATCTCCAAAATGGAGGGTCCTGGGGGAGGGATTTGAACATCAGGCACATGGGATTCCTCCCCTACGCCCTTACCAACATAACCTGCGCCTTGATGAAAGATAGCGAGTATATCTAAGAGTGTGATTATCCTGCAAAAATCAACCCCCTCCCACCTCCCCCAAATTGGTTTTTATTTGGGGGAGAAATATAAATTATGACCTTGCCTTCCGTCAGCACAGAAAAGACCCTCCGCATCTACCTAGCTCTGGCGCAATATCCCATCCTGAGCACTCAGATCCGCACTCGTATGCGCCGGGCAATCTTCGAGCACGGCGTGATCGGCCAATCAGATTTTGAAGCCGAGGTGCGCCAGCAGGCGATTAACTCACAGGCGCGGGAAGCCCTGCATGATCCTTATGTGGAAGAGCCTGCTGACGTCTGGGAGATGCGCCTTTCACGCTTACGTGACCACCTGACGGACTTCTACTTTGCCTACAACCTGCCCTACGATCTGTTCGAGCAAATTGTGCGCGACACCCTGGCAGAACGGGGTGCGCGTGCCCGTGACCTGCTGGTTTCGTTCAATCCCGAGCTGGCGCCTCAGTCCATGCTGTTCGAGCAGGCTGCGGCCATAGAAGCTCTGCCCCCTGAAGAACGCATCCTGGCTGAACCCCACCTGCGTGAGATCAAGGTTGTGCTCATCCGCACCCTGATCAGCGACCAGCTGGCGTATGTCAACATCGCCCGTGACTGGTTCACCATCCGCGACTTGCGTGAGATTTACCAGCATAAGATTGGCAGCGGCAAGATTGGGGGTAAATCTGCCGGTATGCTGCTCGCCCGGCGCATCCTGGATACCGTTGCCTCCCCCGAGCTGAATGCTCACTTGAGTATCCCCGAATCCTACTTCCTGGGTGCTGACGTTACTTATATGTTCATGGCGATGAACAACCTGATGCATTGGAACGACCAGAAATACAAAGCCGAGGACCGCATCCGGGCTGAGCATCCCCAGATTATCAAGGATTTTCTGGCCGGCAAATTCCCCCCCGACACGTTGGGTGAGCTGCGCAGCCTGCTTGGGCGGATCGGCCAGCAGCCCCTGATCGTGCGCTCCTCCAGCCTGCTGGAGGACAACTTTGGCACCTCCTTCGCTGGAAAATACGAAAGCTTGTTTTGCCCAAACCAGGGCCAGGTTGAGGAGAACTTGCACCAGCTCACACAGGCCATCCAGCGTATCTATGCCAGCATCCTCAACCCCGATGCATTGTTATACCGGCGCAGTAAAGGCTTGCAAGATTACGATGAGCGCATGGCGATCCTTATCCAGCTCGTTCAGGGGGAAAAGGTGGGACGTTATTTCCTGCCCAATGGCGCAGGCGTAGCATTCAGCCGCAACCAGTTCCGCTGGAACCCCCAGATCCGCCGTGAGGATGGTTTCATCCGCCTTGTTTTTGGGTTGGGTACGCGTGCGGTGGACCGTGTAGGGAATGATTACCCCCGCCTGGTTGCTCTCAGCCACCCACTGCTCCACCCTGAAGCAACTCCCACCCTCATAAATCAATACTCGCAGCACTATGTGGATTTAATCGATCTGGAAGCCAACCAGTTCAATACTGTCCCGATAGACGAAGTACTTTCGATGCGCTACCCGGGACTGCGTTATATTGCCCAACTATATACGGATGATTATATGCTCCCCATCCGCAGCAATTTAGTGGATGGGGTGACCAGCCAGCTGGTCATCACCTTTGACGAACTGCTCCGCCGCACCCCGTTTGCCAGCCGTTTTCGTGAGCTGCTCACCAGGTTGGAAGAATATTATCATTCCCCGGTGGATACCGAATTCACCCTGCAGATCCTGAATCCCAATTCAGCCCAACCTCAGGTGGATATTTGTCTTCTGCAGTGCCGTCCTCAATCCCAGTTTAAGGAGAGCAAGGTCCACTTGCCCAGTAGCCTGAATCCTGCTGACGTGATCTTCACCACCACGCGCCTGGTACCTGACGGTCATGTGCCCGAGATCACCCACGTCATCTACGTCACCCCTGAAGGCTATTTCGCGCTTGGCACCCAGCCTGAAAGAACGCATATCGGGCATTTGATCAGTAAATTGAACGCCAAGCTGGTGGGAAAGTGCTTCATCACCATTGGCCCTGGTCGTTGGGGTACCATTAACTCCGACCTGGGTGTACCAATCAATTATGGTGATATTTACAATACCCGCGCCCTTGTTGAAGTGTCGGGGCATGGTACTGGCGGTGCCCCCGAGCCTTCCTTCGGCACACACTTCTTCCAGGATCTGGTTGAAGCTAACATTTACCCGCTTGCTATCTATCTGGATGACCCGCAGGCCGAGTTTAATCGTCCATTCTTCTATGACACGCCTAACCAGCTGAAGAAGGTTCTCCCTGAAGCCCAGGAATGCTCCGAGACCATCCGCCTGATTGAAGTAGCCTCTTTCCGCCGCGGCTCCCACCTGGAGCTGGTCATGGATGACGAAAAAAGCCGGGCTTCGGCCTACCTGGTGTCAGATGGATAGAAGAGAATAATGATATCCAAAACCAAGAATAGTGTTTATTAATATCCTGAAGATCCTGTCAATCCTGTTAGATGTTTTCTCTTGAGGAGGAGCAATGAAAAAATTTGTAGCAGTGGCGGGGAACATCGGGGTGGGTAAATCCACCCTGGTCAGTATGCTGTGCAATCGGCTGGGTTGGCAGCCTTTCTTCGAACCGGTGGGTGATAATCCCTATCTGGCTGACTTTTACCATAATATGCACCTGTGGTCCTTTCACTCGCAGATTTTCTTCCTTACTCGCCGTTTGCGTTCCCACCGCGAGCTGCTCGACCATCCTACCTCAGCTATCCAGGACCGCTGTGTCTATGAAGACGCGGAGGTCTTCGCCCAGAACCTTTACCTGCAGGGTTTAATGGATGAGCGCGATTACCTCAGCTATCGCGAACTGTACCGTGTGCTGAGTGAATTCCTGCCCCCTCCCGACCTGGTGGTATACCTGCGTTCTTCGGTGAAAACCCTCCAGCAGCGCATATCCCATCGTGGGCGCGACTATGAGCGCACAATCACCCCCGAGTATCTGGCACAGCTGAATTTATTGTATGAAGATTGGATCACCAACTTCAGCCTGTGCCCCGTGCTCACCGTCCCTGCCGATGAACTGGATTATGTCGCTCATCCTGGTCATCTCGACCTGGTTGCCCAGAAAGTCGAAGAAAAGCTGACCGGCAAAGAAGAAGTGGTCTTTTCCGCCGACGAAGTCGCCAATTCTACATAAGTTGTTGGGGCACGCTGTCCTGTATAGCAGGCATGATCGTACCCCTGCTTGCTATACTTGCTCCAATTCAGCTATTTTTCTTTCTGCCAGTCCGACTGCGTCCTGTAATGTCCGGGCATCAAAGGCGAATCTGGCACCTGCGGCCTCATACAACTTTGGTAATGAAGCCGTCCCTCCGAGTGCCAGTGCCCGGCGATAAGCAGCCACCGCCCCTTTCTGGTCCTTTAGCGCATTGTTCCATACCTGGAACGCCCCCAGCGAGGCCATCCCATATTCCACGTAGTAGAAGGGCACCTCGAATATGTGCTGTTTACGCTGCCATCCGGTGACCATCAGATCATCCAAGCCACTCCAGTCCACTCCTACCGTAAATCTTTGCCACAGTACAGCCCACTGATTGTCACAGCGATCCGGGTTTTCCGCCTCGTCCGCGTGTGTATACGCCCAGTGTTGGAAGGCATCCACCACGGCCATGTACGGCCAGAAGAGCACCGCCTCCTCCAGGTGTTCGATGCGCGCCCTTGCCGCCTCCTTTTCTGAATAAAAGCCACCCTCACTCGCCAGCAGGTAAGGTGATGCCAGTAGCTCCATTGCCATCGAAGCCACTTCCGCAATCTCCATTCCAACCTGCATCTGGTGATAATAGGGCAGGTGGGCTATTTCAAATACATGAAAGCCATGTCCACCTTCGTGCAACAACGTCGCTACGTCACCATGCAATCCCACCGCGTTCTCAAAGATAAAAGGCAGCCTGACCATATCATAACTATTACAATACGCCCCCGGCGCTTTTCCCTTCCTGTTTTCAAGGTCAAGTAAGCCTTTGCTGCGCATGATCTCGAAATATTCCCCAAGCTGCGGGTCAACCCGGTGATAGATTGCTGAAACTTTTTCCACCAGCTCGCCGATGGTTTCGTATGGTTTGAGTGCTTCCCGCCCCAGCGGGTCAGCATTCAGGTCCCACGGGCGTAATGTAGCCAGCCCCATTTGCTTGCGGCGTTTTTCGTAGATGCGCCGGGCTGCCGGGACTGCCACCTGTTCGATTGCCTGGTGAAATTCTAAGCAATTCTCCACTGTGTAATCGAAACGCAGCAGTTCCTTCCACCGGTAGGCACGGTAATCTGAAAATCCCGCATTCCTGGCTATCTGACCGCGCAGCTCCAGCATCGTTCTCCATAACCCATTTAGCTTTTGGCGATCAGCGAGCTTGCGTCCCATGCCCAGGCGCCAGGCTTGTTCACGTTTCGACCTGTCAAGGCTCAGGTAGACCGTCTGCAGTTGCGTGGGGGTTACTTCCTTGCCTTCCCACTCCACAGTCTGTGTTCCGATGATCTCGTCATATTCGTTGACCAGTTTCTTTTCCTCGGTCAGCAATGGCAAATTCTCTTCACGGTAAATTTCCGCTTCCACCCGCATGTTGCGTAATGGGATTTCAAAACCTTCAGGATG
Source organism: uncultured Chloroflexia bacterium (assembly GCA_963725685.1). Taxonomy (GTDB): domain Bacteria; phylum Chloroflexota; class Anaerolineae; order Anaerolineales; family UBA4823; genus FEB-25. The sequence continues at coordinate 335,342 of CAVRYZ010000005.1, read as the reverse complement.
CAATCCACTCTCAAGAAGCTTTTGTTTGAGCACCTGGCCAGCTGCCTGTGCAGGGGTATATACCTCGTCCAGGAAAGCATTGAAACGCTGCTTGGCGTTCTGGTCGGCGGTATCGACCGTGGTTGCCACGGTTAAACGGGCATACATCTCCGAGATGATCCGGCTCAGATCGGACCATTCCATCACCCAATCATCCAGGTTGGTGGAGGATAACGCTTGTTTTGCCAGTTCTTCAAAATACGGCTCGAAATGGCTCCAATTCCATTGCACGAATTCCTGCGGGTCTTTTGGTAGCTTTGTTCCCATATTCTGTCCTTTCAAATTCTGACCAGTCATGGTGATCAGGTGTGTTTCCCCGATCAATAATTAATGATCCAGCTTAGTTCTTCCAATCCAGGGCATACCAGCGCAAGTAGTCCTCCACGTGAGCTTGCCAGTAAGCTTCTTCATGCTCTCCAACAAACATATGCCATTCGTGAGGGACGTCGAACTTCACCAATAAATTTTCCAGCCAGGTAGCTCCTTTGATCATCTCCGGGCGGTCGTCATCACCGATATCGATGTAAATCCGTGGGAACATCCCAGGCGGGGTATTAAAGAGCCACAGGTAGATTGGTTGTATATCCGTTTGAAACACAAAGCCGCTGTGCACCCCAACGGCTGAGAACATTTCCCAATGAGAAATCCCGATATGCACGGCCCAGGCAGCACCCCTGGATAAACCGCCGATAGCCCGGTGAGCCCGATCAGGGATGGTCCGGTAATTCTCATCCACCCAAGGGACCAGCGATTGTTCCACCGCCAGTCCGAAGTTGTCCTCGGTCGGCTCCAGCCATATGCGGTCGCGCGGCATCACCACGATAAACGGCTCGACTTCACCAGCACTGATCAACCGGTCAGCCGTCTCCGAAACCCCTATACGATCCCATTGGTTATCCGTATAGGTTTGCCCGTGGATCAAGTATAAGACCGGGTAGGATCGATCAGGTTCTTCATCATAACAAGGCGGCAGGTATATCCGGTATACCAGCGGAGCGGGCAGCAGGGTGGTGGTGAACTCATACACCTCCACCCTGCCACCAGCCCGCATGCAAGCTGTCAAGGTCGGCGTAGGTGTATTGGGATATGGAGTAACAGTCGCGGTTGGATTGGTAGGAGTTCGGGTGGTCATGGAGATCGCCGTGTATGTGGGCAGGAATGTGACTGATGGCTCAATTGGAGCAGTTACGCTCATTACTTGAGCTATCGGATCTTGCAGGCTTGCGCCGGTAGGGGTTGATTCAGGTTGTGGGAGCGTTATCTGCCCGCAAGCCTGCACGAGCATCAACACAACCAGAGGGATTGCCAGTCTTCTCCGCACGCTTGCAGTTTACCACAAGATACTGTACTCACTTCTTGTATTAAGCCCACGTGAGTGTGGCTCCGCGCTCATCCCGATTCACTCTTTCACTGGTAAAATTGCTCGATAGTTCTGCAAATGGAGAAACGAATGCGTAAGTACCTTTTATTAACTCTGATGCTGGTAGCCGTGGTGCTTTCAGGCTGCCTGCCTCAGGTGCAGGTTACCCCCACCAGCACTATTACAGCCACCGCCCGCCCGAAATCAACTGCGGTGCAGTCGAGTCCCGTCCAGGTAGAATTGCTGCCTGACTCGGGCTGCACGGTCATTACCCAAAAGCCTACCCAGGGTCCCACACCGGTTCCAGTCTACCCTCCGGTAACTGACTCGGATTGGGTTAAAGGTCCGGCCTCTGCCAAGGTGACCATTATTGAATATTCAGATTTTCAGTGACCCTACTGTGCCCAGCTTGCTCCCGTGATGGAGCAACTCCTAAAAGAATTCCCCAACGACTTACGTTTTGTTTATCGGCACTATCCCCTCATAGGTACCCCTGAGTCGCCCTTTCATGATAAAGCCGCGTTAGCCACCCAGGCAGCTGAAGCAGCCGGCATGCAGGGTAAGTTCTGGGAAATGCACGATGTTTTATTCAACCAGCAATCCGCTTGGTCCGCACTTCCTGTGGCAGATTTCCAGCAATGGTTGATCACACAGGCAGGCGAAATCAATCTGGATGTGGATCAATTCACCACCGACCTGACCAGCACCAAGCTGGTGGATTTTGCCCAACAAGCCTGGGAGGCTGGGAATAAAATGAATCTATCAGGTACTCCAACCCTGATAACGAATGACGAACCCTGGCCCAGCGGTGTTGCCATGAATGCGGCCAATATTTCGATCGTAATCAAGCTCACTCTGATCGAAGATCGCCAATTCACCCAGTGCCCCACGATGGCGATTGACGTGACCAAACAATACCTCGCCACATTGCACACCGAGAAAGGTGATATTGTCATCGAGCTTTTTGCTGATAAAGCCCCGCTTGCGGTGAATAGTTTCATCTTCCTGTCTCGCAACGGTTGGTTTGACCGGGTTACCTTCCATCGTGTCATCCCGGGTTTCGTTGCCCAGGCAGGTGACCCAACCGGAACCGGCTATGCCTCGCCCGGTTACGCCTTTAAAAATGAAATTTCGTCAGACTTAAAGTTTGATGGTCCTGGTGTGGTCGGCATGGCCAATGCCGGTGCTGATTCAAATGGCAGCCAGTTCTTCATCACCTACGCAGCTGCGCCTAACTTGGACGGTGAATATACCATTTTTGGCAAAGTCATCCAGGGGATGGACGTGGCGACCAGTCTCACCCCTCGCGACTCTTCGCAAAGCGCCGACCTTCCGCCAGGGGATAAGATCCTCAGCGTGTCCATCGAGGAGAAATGATCTTTTCCTTCCCAGAGACCCAAGTTTCCACTCGGCTTGTGGGAAAAGGGGTGTTGTGATGTCCATTTCACCGGGTATAAATCAGCCTGCGAAAACCGGGCAAAATTACTCAGCCCTTTTCCAGCTCATCGCCAGCACATTGGCAGCCTTGTTGCTGTTAGGCGCTGCTGGGTTAATCGCCCTGATCAGCGCAGTCCAGTTTTTCACTCCTTCAGGCAGCGCCTCTGGATCGGGGAATGTTGACCCCACCCAATCGTTTATGGTCGCTGCCAGTCTTGCTTTTACTGGTGTATTGGTTCTTCCTTCTGCCTGGTATTCCTGGAGGCACATCAGACATCCAGATTTTGAGCCGGCTTCCAGACCTGAGCGCAAAAGTTTTGGCCTCATCCTGACCATTGTTGTTCTGGTGCTCGTAGCCGGGTCATTATTCCTGGGGGATTGGGCTTCCAAAGATAATCGTGTTTCATGGATCTTCTTACCATTCCTCAATATCCTTGCCACCGGCTTACCTGCCTTGTGGTTAGTCTATATTGGAACGCATGGCCTCCTTCCGACCGCTCCAAAACGGAAATGGGGCGTCCTTGCCAGTGGGCTGGTTTTGGGTCCTTTTATCATTTTGATACTGGAGATCCTGGCCTTCGTTGCGCTGGGAATCCTGGCCATTCTGTCTATCATGCTCGATCCAAAACTTTCCGATCAGCTGAATGGCCTCGTACATCGCTTGCAGCTCGTCTCTCCCAATATCGATGCGATCCTGAACACCCTCCTGCCTTTCTTTCTGAACCCGGGTGTTCTTTTCCTCAGCTTTGTTTTCGTATCCGCGCTCGTTCCATTGATCGAGGAAACCCTGAAACCCATCGGAGTCTGGTTCTTGGCTGGTCAAAAGATTACACCTGCCATGGGGTTTGGGTACGGCGTGATCAGTGGCGCTGGCTTTGGTCTCTTTGAAAACCTGGGTAACACCAGTGGTGGGGGTGACACCTGGGCTCTTATTGCTGCGGCTCGCATCACCACGTTGTTGCTGCACAGCTTCACCGCAGGTCTGGTTGGTTGGGCACTGGCGTCCGCCTGGAGCCAGCGTCGTTTTCTGCGCCTCGCTGTCGCGTTCATTGCCGCAATTCTCATCCATGGTCTGTGGAATGGGATGTCAATTATCAGTGCCGTTTCATCCTTGCAGGGTGTGGTAAATTTCTCCATTCCCTTCATCCTTCAGCGTCTCTCGGTAATTGCGACCGTAGGGGTTGTCGTCTTGGGCGTCCTCGTTCTGGTTCTTTTTATTAGCTTCAATGCCATGCTCCGGCGTAGTACGCTGGCAGCCTCCCTGCAGCTCTCAGGCAATGACTTACCGGACACTAATCCAATCGTTGTTCTCCAATCAAACTTACCAGGCGAATCATCTCGCTCGTCCGCTGATATTGATCGATCACTGCCATTACCATCAGGCGAAGGATTGCCAACGCCTGATAACGAACCAAATCACCATGTACCTGGTGAAAATCCTCCTGCCAATTCGGAAAAGAATTCATGAATATAATCGATAGTATCTTAAATCTGCTCAATACGATTCTCCATTTGGATAAGGTTCTTAAAGATATTATCCTCACCTACCACACATGGACCTACCTGATCTTGTTCTTTGTGATCTTCATGGAAACCGGCTTTGTGGTCACGCCTTTCCTGCCAGGTGATTCGCTGATCTTTGCTGCGGGTGCCTTTGCAGGCCTGGGATCACTGCACGTCGGTATTTTGTTCGTCGTACTTGCTTTGGCTGCCATCGCCGGAGATACAGCCAATTACTGGATCGGTCATTACATCGGACCGCGTGCCTTTAGCGGCAATATTCGCTTCCTGAAAAAAGAATATATCGACCGTACGCATACATTTTTTGAAAAATATGGTGGAAAGACGATCATCATCGCCCGCTTCATACCCATCATCCGCACCTTTGCTCCCTTTGTTGCTGGTGTGGGCGCCATGACGTATCCAAAATTTATCGCCTACAACGTGATCGGTGGTCTGGCATGGGTGGCTTTGTTTACTTTTTTAGGCTATTTCTTTGGCAACCTGCCCATAGTCCAGGATAATTTCACTTTTGTCATCCTGGCAATTATCTTCATTTCAGTCATGCCAGCCATCATCGAAGTGATCCGCAGTCGTCAGGGAGCCCGCAAGAAACCCGAACCACCCCCGAGCGTTTAGAATCGATTATTTCCGCTGAGGTAAAATCGAGATCATGGATCAGCCAACCCTGGAATCCACCCTGGCAGATATCAACCTGCCTGCCATTCGATTTTTTCCGAGCCTCGACTCAACCAATGATGCAGCCTGGCGTTGGGTAGATGCCGGCGCCCCTCATTGCGCCTTGGTCATCGCGGATGAACAGACTGCCGGTCGCGGCCGTCTCCAACGTAGTTGGGTCACAGCAAGGGGCAGTGCGTTGGCGTTCAGTCTGGTCCTGAACTCACCTCCCCTCACCTCACAGCATGTTCCTCTCCTGACCGGCCTGGGATCATTGGCGACTTGTAATGCTCTTCGAATGAAATATGAGTTCCCTGCGCAGATCAAGTGGCCGAATGATATCCTTCTGGATGGGCGTAAGGCAGCGGGTATTTTAGTTGAAGCGCGCTGGGATGGAGAGAATCTGATCGCTGCGGTGATTGGGATTGGCATCAACATTGCACCTGAATCTATCAGTCCGGTGAGCCTTCCAGCCGCGGAATTGAATTTCCCGGCTACCTGCGTGGAAGGTGCGTTGGGTCACCCGGTGGAGCGCCTGGAATTGTTACATGCTGTGCTGGTTGAGTTTTTTAACTGGCTGCCTCAGCTCTCCACTCCCGGCTTTATCCACCACTGGGAAGCTTGCCTGGCATATCTTGACCAATGGGTCGAGCTTTCGGTTGAATATGCAGATCAGACTTCCCAAGCAGAGCCTGGCTTACCTTCCACCCAGGCAGGAAAAGTGATTGGTCTTACGCCGGATGGCTCTTTAAAATTACTTACCCCAACGGGCAGTTTGGTGACAGCACAGGTTGGAGAAATCCGCCTGAGACACAGCAGCATGCATCAGCCGGCACCATCGCCCGATTGATTCGGAGGCAATCCGCAATGTTTGAAGACTTCCGCAAGCAAATTGATGATTCGGCATTCTCAGATGACAATCAAGAAGAAGCCTCACCCGACGCTGAGCTATTTGAAGAGCCTCGTTTAATTCTAGGGCTTACGCCTGTGCAGCGTTTCCTCGCCGCATTCATGCTGCTATTGATGATCACCGTCGTAGGAGTACTCGCTCTATTGGTAACGTCTAAAATCGCCCTCCCATTCGTTGGATGATCCGCCTTTACAACATCCAGCAAAGGTCTCTCCCCTGATCTGGCTGGCTGAACATTCACACCCCTCCACTCACGCCTGCGCGCAGCAGCTCAACAGTGGATATCCTCGCCAGCGAGGCTACATAATCTTCCTCCTCAACTGCCATAAGAAGATCGCATTTGGCAACCCTGCCACCCAATTTTACATCCTTCACTCGCGTCCGCAACACCACTCCACCTGCTGAGATGATGGTCAGTTCATCCAAAGGCAGCACCACTCTGGCTGCTGCAATCGGGCCGATAGTCTTCAGACTCTTCGGGTCAATCGTCCGCACACCCCCGGTTGCGCGTCCCTTGGGGGGGTACTCGGCAAGGGGTGTACGTTTTCCATAGCCCCTCGTGGTGACTATCAGCAGCTCACCCCCCTCTTCCAGCACTTCCATGCTAGCTACGTGGTCGCCTTGATCTAATTTAATCGCATTAACCCCGCTGGCAGCCCTACCCATGGCGCGCACCGCGGCTTCCGCAAAACGTAACGCCTGCCCCTGCTCGGTTACCAGGATGATCTCATCTTCTCCATCCGTCAGGCGTGCCCAGCCCAGCTCATCACCCTCTTCGATCCCAATGGCGATTAATCCCGATGGTCGCACGGCACTGAACTCAGATAGTTCCACCCGTTTCACCTTGCCATTGCGGGTCACCATGGTGCAGTATTCAGCAGCTACAAAATCTGGCACAGCCACCGCTGCTGTGATCGTTTCGCCGGTACTCATCGATAGCACGTTAACAATGGGTATGCCGCGGGCTGCCCGGTCGGCATCCGGGATCTGGTATGCCTTTTCCGAGTACACTTTGCCTTTATCTGAGAAAAACAAGATCGTATCTAGGCTGCGCGCCGGGAAAAGGAACATCACCTCGTCTTCCTGTTTGGTAGTATGCCCGGTGACACCTCGTCCACCCCTGGATTGAAGCTTGAAACTTTTAGCTGCCACCCGCTTCACATAGCCGCGCTGGGTAGTACTGACCAGTACGGCTTCATCCACCACCAGGTCCTCTTCTCTGAAATCTTCCTTGGCTTCATGTTCAATTTTGGTCCGTCGTGGGTCTGAATATTTCTTGGTCAGCTCTAGCAGGTCGGTCTTGATCAACTCGAGCACTTTTTGTTGGCTGGCTAGTAAGTCTTCCAGGTAAGCGATCCGTTCCAGGGTCTGACCCTGCTCATCTTCAATCTTCTGCCTCTCCAGGGCTGCCAGGCGGCGTAGTTGCAGGTCCAGGATGGCTTGAGCCTGCAGCTCGCTTAACTTGAAGCGTGTCATCAGGCGTTCCTTGGCGGTATCCGCATCTGGCGACTGGCGGATGGTTAAGATGATGTCATCCAGGTTCGCCAGGGCGATCAGCAGCCCTTCCAGGATGTGCGCTCTCGCCCGGGCTTTGTTCAGCTCATACTTTGATCGCCGGATGATCACATCCTGGCGGTGATCGATATAGACCTGCAACATGCGTTTGAAGGAGAGCAGCTTGGGTTCACTCTCCACCAGCGCCAGCATCTGTACGCCAAAAGTGGATTGCAGTGGGGTGTACTTGTACAACTGGTTCAGAACCTTCATCGGTTGAGCGCCTTTCCGCAGCTCAATGATGATGCTCATCCCGCGTCGATCAAATTCATCCCGCAGGTCGGAGATGTCACTCAATTTTCCCTCACGTACCAGCTCTGCAATCCGCTCAAGCAGGCTGGATTTGTTGAGCAGGTAAGGGATTTCGGTGATCACGATGCGCTGCCTGCCTGTGGTCATATCATCGATGTGGGCTACACCGCGCAGCACGATCCTTCCCCGCCCGGTGCTGTATGCCTGCCGGATGCCTTCGCTCCCCACGATCGTTCCTCCGGTGGGAAAATCTGGCCCTGGTACGAACTTGAGCAGCTCATCGGGCTCGATCTCTTCAATCCGTTCAATATGGTCAATCAAATATGAGATGGCATCCACCAGCTCGCTCAGGTTATGCGGGGGAATGTTGGTTGCCATTCCCACAGCAATCCCGGAAGAACCGTTCAGCAGCAGGTTCGGTAGTCGCGAAGGAAGAACATTGGGTTCTTTGAGCGTTCCATCAAAGTTATCCACAAACGCCACCGTATCCTGCTCAATATCCGCCAGCATCTCTTCTGCCATGTGCGACAGCCGTGCCTCGGTGTATCGCATGGCTGCCGGGGCATCCCCATCCACCGAGCCGAAGTTCCCCTGGCCATCAACTAATAAATAGCGCATGGAGAAATCTTGTGCCATACGTGCCATCGATTCATATACCGCGGCATCCCCATGCGGGTGGTACTTCCCCAGCACCTCCCCCACGATGCGTGCCGATTTCTTATATGTTGAGCTGGCACCGATTCCCATATCGTGCATGGCATACAGGATGCGCCGGTGCACCGGTTTTAGTCCATCGCGTGCATCCGGTAACGCCCGGGCTACGATTACGCTCATGGCGTAATCCAGGTATGCTGCCCGCATCTGTTGGTCGATATCCACTTGTTCAATATTTCCAATATCCATGACAACCTCAGTCTTTCACAAACCACCGGACCATCAGCTCAAGTGTGTCTGTCCAATCTCTTGAGCCATGGTCTTGCTGCCGGTTTTGGGTTAATCGCCCTGTGAGTCAAAAACAAAAAAGATGTGTGCCATGGTGCGCACACATCTGAATTATAAACCAAGAACAGCCGTAGGTTGGGTTGAGCGGCTTGCGCGGAATCCCCCCTGGTCTTGGGGGGGAAAACCCAACGCTAATCCTCACCACCCCAGGTAACGATCGATGGATGCGGCTGCTTTGCGCCCTGCTACCATGGCTGTCACCACCAGGTGCGGTCCAGTGACCATATCTCCACCTCCGAAGATTCCCCTGCGGTGTGTGGCACCGGTATTCTCATCAGTCATCAATAAACCTGAGCTGTGCGTCTGTATCCCGGGCGTGGTATCGCCGATCATCGGGTCCGGCTTATAGCCGATTGCCATGACGGCGGTATCGGCCTCGATAATAAAGTCTGAACCCTCTACCACTGAGAAGTTGCGCCGTCCATTTGCATCCGGCTCTCCCAGCTGAGTGCGCACGCACTCGATCTGCGCCAGGCGCCCGTTCGCACCGGCGATGAATCGCACCGGCTGGGTCAGGAAGTGGAATTCCGCTCCCTCTTCGAGCGCCATCTTGCGGTCCTTGTATCCTCCTGGCATCTCCGCTTCACTCCGCCGGTACAGGCAGGTCACTTCATCGGCATCCATGCGTAAGGCGGTCCGCAGGCAATCTGATGAGGTGTCACCGCCGCCAATCACCACCACTTTCTTACCCACCTCCGGTCGCGAACACATCTCATGCGGCAGCAGGTCCATATCCACATTGGCCCTGATCAAGAAATCCGTCGCCTTGTAGATTCCCGGTAGCTGTTCCCCTGGCACGTTCATGCTGGCATCCACCGTGGTGCCTACACCCAGGAAGACCGCGTTATAACCCCCGGAAAAAAGTTTGTCAACGGTTATTTTGGGTCCGATGTAGGTGTTGCACACAAAAGTTACCCCAGCTTTCAGCAAGTCATCCCAGATATCGAAAACCACCTTCTTGGGGAGCTTGAAATTGGGGATGCCATAAATCAGCAATCCTCCCGGTGCTGGTCGGGCATCGAATATCGTCACCCAATGACCACAACCCACCAGCTGTTTGGCACATGCTAATCCAGCTGGTCCTGCTCCGATGATGGCAACTTTTTTTCCGGTGAATTTACCCACTGATAAGCTCACCCCCACTTTGCGACGCTCATAATGGGTTGCAAACGCTTCCAGCACGCCCGTTGGCACTGGTACGTCGCCATGCTTGCCGCGCACACAGGAACCTTCGCATAATTTTTCTTGTGGGCAGATCCGCCCACATACCTCAGGTAAAGAGGATGTTTGACGGTAAACGCTGGCCGCTTGCAGGAATTCGCCCTGTTCGATCAGCCACATGGCATATGAGATATCATTTTTTGCGGGGCAGGCCTTCTGGCACGGAGCAGGGTCGGGGCAGTGGATGCAGCGTGAAGCTTCACACATGGCCCATTCTTCATCGATGCGGATGACGGCTTCATCCCAATCCTTCACCCGTTCGGTGGCCGGGCGTAAAGGTAGTCCGCGTGATGGGATGGCCATGCGGTTCTTGCGGTCTACACTTGAAAAATCCCTTGTAATATTCATTCGATCCGCTCCTTGAAGAATAACACCAACCCACTCCTCACCACAGGAGAACGCTCAGGAGTGCAATCTGACAGGCACTTAACCTAGGTACGCGTCGATCGTATATGCAGCTTTACGCCCGGCGACCATCGCGGTCACAACCATATCCGGTCCAGTCACCACGTCACCACCCGTAAACACGCCAAACCGGCTGGTCGCTCCAGTTTCGCGGTCTGCGATGATCATGCCCCATTTTTCGGTTTTCAAACCCGGCGTCGTGGCAGTAATGATTGGGTCGGGATAATAGCCCATGGCAATAACCGCAGTATCGGCATCAATGATGAAATTTGATCCCTGTACAATACCCGGATGACGCATTCCTGCCTCATCCGGGTCACCAACTGCGATCTTCACGCAATCTACCCACGCCAGATCACCGTCTGGTCCGGCGATGAGCCTGATGGGCTGCGTCAGGTATTCAAATTTGGCTCCCTCTTCAATCGCCAGGAGGCGATCCCTGGCCCTGCCTGGGATTTCGTGTTCAGTGTAGCGGTACAGGCAGGTCACTTCTTCAGCACCCAGGCGTAAGGCCGTGCGGGCACAGTCGGTTGCCGGGTCACCTCCGCCGATCACCACCACTCTCCGCCCCACTTCAGGATTCATCCGTAGCCTTGGGGGCAGGTGGCTTTTATCAGCATTGGCTCTAATCAAAAATTCGGTGGCTTTATATACACTCGGCAGGTTCTCCCCATGGATTTCCAGGGGTGCATCGATCCCACTTCCCACCCCCAGGAACACTGCCTCAAATCCTTCAGCAAACAGGTCGTTGACTGTTTTCTTCTTCTTGCCGACCAGGGTATTCCCGACAAAGGTTACCCCAGCTTTTATTAAATGATCCCAGATATCTGTGATCAGGTTGTGGGGGAGTTTAAAATTTGGGAACCCGTAAGTTAGAGCGCCACCCGGGTATGAGCGAGTGTCATATATCGTTACCCAGTGTCCCATGCGCACCAGGATGTCGGCACATGCCAGCCCCGACGGTCCTGCTCCAACAATGGCCACTTTTCGCCCGGTCAACGCACCCGGAGTAATGGGTACACCTTTTTCTCTGCGCTCATACTCACAGGCGAATGATTCTAAGACGCCCACGAGAACTGGGTCACTTACCCGCTTTAAAACGCATGCTCCCTCACATAATTTTTCCTGTGGGCATACCCGCCCACATATTTCGGGGAGAATGTTCGTCTTACGAAAGATGCTGGCAGCTTCAAAGAAATCACCCTGCTCGATTAAATACAGCGCTTGCGAGATATCACTTCCCGCCGGGCATGCTCGCCTGCAGGGAGCCATTTCATTACAATGGATGCAGCGCGAAGCCTCATACTTCGCCCACTCCTCGTCCAGGGGTGCCCGGGCCTCTAGAAAGTCATTCACGCGTTCATCTGCAGGTCGGGTTGGTAGTCCTCGGCTTGGCAGATGTACACGTGCTTTTCGATCAATCAGAGAGAAATCAAGGGTGCGATCCGTCTTGATACTCACTCGCTTTTTAAGTATTTATCAATCGCAGCAGCTGCTTTGCGCCCGGCGACCATCGCTGTTACCACCAGGTCTGGTCCGGTCACATCATCACCACCTGCAAACACACCCGGTCTGGAAGTCGACCCGGTCTCATGGTCAGCGACGATCAAACCATACTTTTGAGTTTTTAGGTCTGGGGTTGTGTCTCCAATAATTGGATTCGGCCAATAGCCTAGCGCAAGCACAGCAGTATCCGCCTCAACGATAAAGTTAGAACCCTCGATTGGAACGGGTTTGCGCCGACCTTTCGCATCCGGTTCACCCAGCTCCATCCGGATGCATTCAATCTTAGCCAGATGCCCTTGTTCATCGGCAATGAATTTAACTGGCTGGGTCAGGAACTGGTAATGCGCCCCTTCTTCCAATGCCAGCTCGCGGTCCTTCACACCACCGGGCATTTCCTTGATAGTCCGCCGGTAGAGGCAGGTTACTTCTTCGGCACCCAGGCGCAATGCAGTCCGCAGGCAGTCAGAGGCTGTATCACCACCGCCGATGACGACGACTTTCTTTCCAATCTCGGGGCGTATGCGCCAATCTTTGGGTAATATCTCCATATCCACATTACAGCGTGCCAGGAACTCAGAGGCTTTATAAACACCTGCTAAATCTTCACCCGGCACTTCCATGGGTGCGTCCACATTGGACCCAACCCCGAGGAAAACTGCATCGAAGCCCTTGGCGAACAGGTCATCAATGGTAATGTCTTGACCTACGTAGGTATTGAACGAGAATTTAGCACCCGCTTCTTGCATATCATTAACCCGGCAAAAGACAATTTCTTTTGGGATCTTAAATGGCGGGATGCCGTAAACCAGTAACCCACCCGGAGCTGGCTTTGACTCGATCACGGTTACATCATGTCCCTTTTGAAGTAGCTGCTCGGTGCAGGCCAGTCCAGCCGGACCGGCACCGATGATTGCCACCTTCTTCCCGCTTGGCTTACCTACCGGCACCTTCACGCCCACCGTCCGCCTCTCGTAGCAGGTCACGTAAGCCTCAAGCGGTCCTGTCAGCACAGATGCATGTGTCTTAATGTGCGAGCAGGAACCCTGGCAGAGCTGCTCCTGCGGGCAAACCCTCCCGCATACTTCAGGCATACTGCTCGTCTGGCGGTACATCTTGGCTGCTTCAAGGAATTCTCCTTGCTCAATCAGCCACATCGCGGATGGAATGTCATTATGGGCTGGGCAGGCTTCAACACATGGAGCAGGGTCAGGGCAATGCACACAGCGAGAAGCTTCAAACATCGCCTCCTCAGGTGTCATTGGGATGCATATATCATCGAAATCACACACCCTTTGAGATACTGGGCGGTGGCTGATATCCAGGCTCGGTAGACGTGCCCGCGCCTTTCGGTCTATCGCCAACGAATCACTTGAGATTTTCTCCATCCGCAACCTCCTCCACTCAATCCTGTTTTCATATTATCGGGGATAAAGGTAAAATTTTAGTCCCTTCTGTCATATAATTTTGTGACGGTTGTCACATGTAAACTGGTAAGATTCTTGCAAGACTATTATCGATTGTATCCGTAAAATACAGTATGATTGTCGTCACGATTTCAGTTCCATCGGTTATTTTCAAATTTTCTCCACCGGTTAATCATCGGTAGGGAAAGGATTTAGTATGAAAAAAATAATTATCATTGTCCTGATCATCCTGGCGCTTTTTGCCATTGGTTTTTTTGGAACCCGCATTATTCAGGCCAGGCAGCAGCGAAATACCATCAGCAGCCTGCAGACTGTCACTGCCACTCGCGGCAGTCTGACTGCCACGGTGGGGGCAACTGGCACCGTACGCCCACAGCAAACCGCCAGGCTCATCTGGCAAACCTCGGGGACGGTTGACCAGGTGAATGTCCAGGTTGGGCAGCTGGTCACCTCCGGTCAGACGCTTGCCAGCCTGACCCAATCTTCACTGCCTCAAACGATCATCCTGGCTCAATCTGACCTGATTACCACCCAACGCCAGTTGGATGACCTGCAAAATTCACCCACTGCCGCCCAACAAGCTTTACAGACCGTGAATAAAAGTCAGCAGGCAGTCTATGATGCCGAAAGTGCCCTTGTCAGGTTTGACCAGCAGGCTTATAAACGCGACCTGGATCGTGCTCAAAATGATGTGGTGGCCAAAAAAGATGATCTGGACCAGGCTCAAAAGGATTTTGATCCTTATAAAGACTGGGATATGAGCAACTCCACCCGCAAAACTTATGAGCAGCGCCTCATCGATGCCCAGATTGCGTATGACGCAGCTGTTCGCAAAGTAAATGTGCTCGATCTTCAGCACCAAACCGCACAGGCAAACCTGGATGCAGCCAGCGCCGTTCTTAAAGACGCCCAACGTGCTTATGATCGGGTTAAAGCTGGACCCAATCCTGATGACATTAAAGTTTTACAGACCCGTCTCGCAGCTTCCCAGGCTACCCTCGACATGGCGAAATTAACTGCCCCATTTGTAGGCACGATCACCGAAGTGGACATCATACCTGGTGATCAGGTGTCGCCTGCCAGTATTGCATTTCGATTGGACAACCTGGACCGCTTATTAGTGGACGTCCAAGTTTCGGAAGTAGATATTAATACCATCCAGCCTGGTCAAACAGTCACGCTCAGCTTCGACGCAATCTCTGATAAGCAGTACAAGGGCGTGGTCAGTCAAGTCGCACCCGTGGGTACGGTTCTCCAGGGAGTGGTCCAATTCGATGTGACGGTTGAGCTCACCGATGCCGATACTGATATAAAACCCGGCATGACCGCCGCAGTGAACATCGTCATCGACCAGATCACCGACACTCTGCTCGTTCCCAACCGCTCTGTAAGGGTTGTAGATGGTAAGCGTGTGGTTTATGTCTTGAGCAATAACCAGCTCCAGTCGGTCGATGTGACCCTGGGTGCTTCTTCTGACAGTCAGAGCCAGGTAACAGATGGCAATTTACAGGTCGGTGACCAGATTGTGCTCAACCCTCCTCAGGATTTATTCAGTTCGGGCAGTTTCTTCGGGAGGTAGTTATGAGAGATCGAAACCACAAGACCGGTCAGGAGGCCAGGCCTGCCAACGGTTGGGTCATCCAGGCAGAGAACCTGACCAAGGTCTATAAAATGGGGGCAGTCGAGGTGCATGCCCTCAATGGTCTTTCATTAAACATTGCCCGCGGCGAGATCGTCGCCATCATGGGACCATCCGGCTCGGGAAAATCCACCCTGATGAACATCATCGGCTGCCTGGATCGCCCCAGCTCAGGAGAGTATCTCCTGGATGGAGAGCAGGTTGCCAGACTGAACGATGACCAGCTTGCCACGATCCGCAACCGTAAAGTCGGGTTCGTCTTTCAGAGTTTCAACCTGCTCAACCGGGCCACTGCCCTGGCGAACGTCGAGCTGCCTGTCCGTTATTCCGGTGAGGTGGGTGGTCGGCGTGAGAAAGCCCGCGCCGCCCTTGAAGCTGTTGGTTTGTCAGACCGGATGCACCATCGCCCCAATGAACTTTCTGGTGGTCAGCAGCAACGGGTCGCTATCGCCCGTGCCCTGGTCAATGACCCTGCCATCATCCTGGCGGATGAGCCCACCGGTAACCTTGACACGAAATCTGGCCAGGAGATCATGGAACTCCTGCTTAAGCTTAATCGCGAACATGGCACTACCCTCATCATCGTCACGCATGCACCCGATATTGCCTCCAAATCACAGCGCATCATTCGCATCCGCGATGGTGTGGTGGAGCGTGCCTCATGAACGTGGGGCAAGCTGTCCTCGAAGCCTTTGAAAGCCTCTCAGCCAACAAGCTGCGTGCGGGTCTGACTATCCTGGGGATTGTGATTGGTGTAGCGGCGGTCATTGCCATGGTATCTGTTGGGCGCGGTGCTCAAGCCACCATCACCGATTCAATCAACGGCATCGGCACCAACCTGGTATTTGTGTTCCGGGGTGGCTCGGAGGATGTGCGCAATCCCAAGCCCATCACCCTCGAAGATGCTGCTGCTATAGCCGATCATTTCCAGGCGCCTTCGGTGAATGCCGTCGCCCCTGTCATCCAGGATAATGGTAAAGTTACCTTTGGGCGTGAAAGCACCACCACCACCATCACCGGTGTGACACCCGACTATGCCAGTGTGCGTAAATACAACCTGACTGAAGGCGAATTCATTAACCAGGAAGAGATGTTGGGGCAAGCATCCGTGGTCCTGCTCGGTTCGGAAGTAGCCGACAAGCTCTTTGGACGCCGGGATGGGTTGGTAGGTGAAACGGTGCGTCTCGAAGGTCAGCCCTTCCGGGTAATTGGAGTGCTGGAATCCAAGGGCGGATCGGGCTTCTCCAATGCTGACAACCAGGTTTTGGTTCCCTTCTCCACCGCTCAAGCTCGTTTGATCCATCACAGCACCAACGACCAGGTGGATCTATTGCTGGTCGAAGCTGTCAGCCCGCAAGCCGTTCCAGACGCCAGTGATGAAGTTGCTCAAATTTTGCGTGCCCGCCACCGCACTGCCATCGGAGCGGATGATTTCACCATCCTCACCCAGCAGGATTTCCTCTCCACCGCCAGTACTATCACCAATGTGCTTACCATATTCCTGGGTGGAGTGGCTGCCATCTCCCTTCTGGTGGGAGGGATTGGCATCATGAACATCATGCTCGTATCGGTCACCGAGCGCACGCGTGAGATTGGGCTGCGCAAGGCAGTCGGTGCGCATAAGTCGGATATCCTGATCCAATTCCTGGCTGAATCATCCGTGCTTAGTCTGATCGGCGGAGTGATTGGCATTATTCTGGGTTATGCCATCGCCCTTGCAGTGGGTCAAATCGCCAAGGCCAATAACGCTGCTATCACCCCCTCCATAGGCATCGACATTATTCTCATCGCCACCCTGTTCTCTACCGCGGTAGGGTTGTTCTTTGGTCTATACCCCGCCAACCGGGCAGCCAACCTCGAGCCGGTCGAAGCCTTGCGTTACGAATAAGATGAGCTAACCTGCCACTCTTTCCAGAGCTGCTTTCATCCTCTCTAACGCCTGGCTGAGCATCACCCATGTACAGGCGAAGTTAAGCCTAACGAAACCCTCCCCGCCGATGCCGAAGGATGTCCCGTCATTGAGTGCGACCCGCGCTTCCTTAATGAAGAACTCACACAGTTCACCCTGAATGTGCGCATTACGGCAGTCCAGCCACCCCAGGTAGGTGCCTTCCGGCTTCACCATCCTCAGGTTGGGGAGTTGGTCGTGCACGAAATCGTATAGATAATCCCGGTTGCTCTCCAGGTAATGTAGGACCTGCTGCAGCCATTCCTGTCCATCCCGGTAAGCTGCCAGTGTGGCAGTTAACCCGAGCAAGTTAACCCACAGACCTAGCTTCTTAATCGACTGCTCCAGGTTTTTGCGCAGCTCCTGGTTCTGCACAATGGCAAATGAGCATTGCAGCCCGGCAATGTTGAACGTCTTGGTGGGTGCCATCAGTGTGATGGTATTTTGGGCGATCTCCTTGTCCAGGGAGGCAATGGGGGTGTGCCTTTTACCCTTGAACAGCAGGTCACAGTGGATTTCATCTGAGCAGATCACCACTTTGCGCTTTAAACACAGCTCTGCCACATGCTCCAGCTCATCCTTGCGGAACACCCTCCCCACCGGGTTATGTGGGTTGCACAAGATGAATACCTTGGTCTTCTTATTCAGCCCGGCCTCAAACGTCTCCCAATTGATCTCATAGTGTCCGTCGGTAGACTGCTCCAGTATGGTGTTATGGCTTTCCATCCCCGCGTTTTGCGCCGCATGCAATATATGCGGGTAAACAGGCGTCTGTACCAGTATATTTCCACCTGCCGCTGCCAAGGCTTGGCAGGTCAGGTTCAAACCCACGATCACACCCGGCATAAAGAGAATTTCTTCCGCTAACACTTTCCAGCAGTATAGCCTCTGCAGTCGCTCTACGATGAGGTCTTGTAGTTCTGTAATTGTCTTGCGCTTAGAGAATACGTCGGGATAGCCGTAAATCCCATGCTCGATGCGATCCCGCAGCGCTCGCTGGATTGGTTCTGCCACCGGGAAATCCATATCCGCCACCCACAGAGGCAGCACATCGGCATCATATTGATTCCACTTAACACTATCGGTAGGACGGCGGTTTGGAACGTGATTAAAGTCGTATCTCATCTTAGTTTCCTAAACAGTATCCCCGGCAACCTTAGCCGTTAGTCCTGGTAAACTCGATTATCTCATCACTAAACCCCATTTTTTGAGGGTTTGTATCCCGAATGATTTGGTTCGGGAGAGGGGAGGTCTAGTCCCCCCTGGTTCTGGGGGGATGGAGGGGGTTTCTTTCCACAACCTCTTCATGGCTATACCCTTATTTTACCCTCATCAGTGCATGTCCATCTTCACCAATCGCGCCGAAAAAAATCACCCTGCGTTTGCCCTACCTCCCTTTTGGTGTAAAATTGGCTTAGCAGTATTCCAATCAGCTCACATTCTAAGGAGGTATTTATGACAACCTGGAAAGTCCTTATCACAGATGGCCTATCTGATAAGGGCATCGCAATTTTAAGTTCTGCCGCACAGGTGGATAACAAACCCGACATTCCAGCTGACGAGCTGCTGAAAGTGGTCGGTGAATATGACGCCTTGGTCGTTCGTGGTCGCACCAAAGTCACTCCAGCCGTGTTCGATGCCGCCAGCAAGCTCAAAGTGGTAGGACGCGCCGGTGTGGGAGTGGATAATATCGATCTGACCGCCGCCCGCAGTCATGGGGTGACCGTCGTCAATGCACCCATATCTACCTCCCTGGCCGTGGCAGAATTAGCCGTGGGAATGATGTTCGCTCTCGCGCGCATGCTGCCCAAAGCTGATACGACCATGAAGCAGGGTCAGTGGATCAAAAAACAGCTGGAAGGGATTGAGCTGAATGGCAAAACCCTCGGCATCGTCGGTATGGGGAATATTGGCAGCGCACTTGCCCAGCGCGCCGCTGGGCTGGGGATGAAGGTCATCGGCTACGACAACCTGGTCTCAGCGGATGATATCAAGAAGCGTGGAGCAGCACCGGTTCCATTGGCTGATCTTTACGCGCAGGCTGATTTCATTTCCTACCACCTGCCGCTTACCCCTGAATCAAAGGGCATGGTGAATGGTCAGGTCTTCGCCCAGATGAAGCGCGGTGTACGCATCGTGGATGCTGCACGGGGTGGCATCATTGACGAAACTGCCCTGCTCTCAGCCCTCGAATCAGGTCAGGTGGCAGCCGCTGCCTTGGATGTATACGCCACTGAGCCGCCCGGTCTCACTGCTCTGGTCGCCCATCCCAATGTAGTCGCCACACCTCACATCGGTGCCCAAACTGCCGAAGCCCAGGATCGCGCCGCCGAGGATATTGCCTCTGAAGTGCTCAACGTCCTGCGGGGTGAACCCCTGCGCTGGAAGATCGTCTAATTCAACTTTCGTAGGGGCATTTATAGCCGGGATCAGCCTGCCCCCGCTGCACCTGAAGGGGGTTGATTCCGGCTTCCCGAGTAGGGCAGTCAGCTGCACGATTTATATTCGACTCCCTTCCGCCGGATATCCCTACTTGTTAAAAATATTCATAAATTCTTCTTGACTATAAGGACTATCATGCCACCTGAACAACAACTCCAAGATTTGAAAACCCGCCTTGCCGAAATCTTCGACCTGAACGCAGCTACTTCACTTTTAGGTTGGGACCAGCAGGTCTATATGCCCCCCGGCGGTGCGGTGAACCGTGGTCAGCAGATCGCCACTCTGCAGCAGATCGCCCACACCAAGTTCGTCTCCGATGAGATCGGTAGGCTGCTTGACGACCTGCAGCCTTACGTTTCCCAGCTCGACCCCGATTCGTTTGATGCCCGCCTCGTCAAGGTCACCCGGCGAGATTATGATAGAGAAACCAAAGTACCCCTCGATTGGGTGACTGAGTTTGCTATGGTCACCACTGCAGCCTATGAAGCCTGGGGTAAGGCGCGGGCGGAGAATAATTTTCCCCACTTCCAGCCTCATATGGAGCACATCCTGGATTTAGGTCGCCGTTATGCAGAATTCTTTGCACCGTACGATCATGTCTATGACCCTCTTCTGGGTGCTTTCGAGCCTGGTATGAAAACAGCCGATGTGAAGGCCATCTTTAATGCCTTGCGCCCGCAACAGGTGGAGCTGATCCGCAAGATCGCCAGCCGCCCGCAGGTGGACGACTCCTTCATGCACCTTGCCTACGACGAGCAGAAGCAATGGGACTTCGGGGTGGAAATTATCACCAAGATGGGCTTTGACTGGAACCACAGCCGCCAGGATAAGACCATTCACCCATTCACCACCAGCTTCGGCCTGGGAGATGTACGCATCACTACCCGCGTCTATCCTAATTTCCTTGCGCCTGCCTTGTTCGGCACCCTGCATGAGAGCGGCCATGCCATGTACCAGCTCGGGTCCGATCCTTCCCTCGACCGCACGCCACTGTACGGAGGAGCTTCATTAGGTGTCCACGAATCCCAATCCCGCATGTGGGAGAACCTGGTCGGGCGCTCCCTGCCCTTCTGGCAGCACTTCTACCCGCGCCTGCGGGAAGTCTTCCCCTCCCAGCTTGCCAATGTTTCACTGGAGGCCTTCTATAAGGGCATCAACAAGGTCCAGCCTTCTCTCATCCGTGTAGAAGCCGATGAAGCCACCTACAACCTGCATATAATGCTGCGCATGGAGCTGGAGATCGCCATGATGGAAGGCAACTTGGCGATCAAGGATCTGCCCGAAGCCTGGAATGCGCGCTTCAAGGAATACCTGGGGATTACGCCGCCGGATGACTCGCAGGGAGTACTCCAGGATGTACATTGGTCTGGGGGCTTGATGGGATACTTCTCCACCTATGCCTTGGGCAATCTGATCTCCGCCCAGCTCTGGGAGGTGATCAACGCAGATATCCCCGACCTGTCGGAGCAGATCCGCCGGGGTGAGTTTGCCCCCTGGCTCGCCTGGCTGCGTGAAAAAATCCATAAACACGGCACCATGTTCGAACCACAGGAGCTCATCCAGCGTGTGACCGGTTCCAAGATCGATTCAGCTCCGTACATGCGCTATCTAGGCAAGAAATACACTGAAATTTACGGTTTGTGATTAACATGCTGAGAGAGGACAGACCCATCCAGTCAATAGCGCCGCGCGTATGAGCAGATTTCGTCTCGTCCTCTCCATCATGATCCTCGTTATCCTGGGGGTGGGCTGTTCAGTTTTACAGACCGCCCCTACTCCCACTGCCCTCCCACCCGGCTACCTCACCGGTGTTTTCGATCAAACCCTCCAGGCCGGGCTGACTGCTACGGCTACCCCCAGCCCCACCCGCGGCAACACCCCCGCCGATTTTCCCCCCAGGTCTCCCACCTTCACCCAGACGTCGATTTCCCCTACGGATGGGGATATCTCCACTCCTCCAGCCCTCGACCCAGCTTTCACTAGCGCAGCTACACCCAGCGTTACCAGCACCGCTGACCTGAGCGCTTCTCCGCTGTACCGGCCAACCCGCACTCCCACCATCACTCCCACTCCCACCCTTCCCGTAGCTGGGGTCCAATTTGTCATGCCTGGCCCGATGTCCAGGGTGGCTTCTCCCCTGCACATGATTGCCAACCTGCGCAGCGTGCCCTCCGGCAGTTTCCACGTGGAGCTGTGGATCGAGCCGCTCCAGCCGGGCGGTGAGGCGCGCCTGCTCTACCGTGAAACGCAGCGGATTATCAGCAACCCCACCAATTGGGTTTACCTCGACCAGGAGATCCAATTCGAGCTGAACCGGGTATCTGAGTTTGGCCAGCTGAGTTTGAGCACCTTTGACACCTACGGTCGTCCCGTGTCGATCAATTCGACTGACCTGCTCCTGCTCTCGTTGGGAGCCAGTTCCATCACCCCAGTTAGCTCGAAGACCGAGCCCATCGTGATCCGCCAGCCCACCCCCAACCAGCTCATCCAGGGTGGCAAGGTCATTGTCAGCGGTTTGGTGAGGCCCAGCGAAGATTTCCTGCTGGTGGAACTTGTTGCTGTTGATGGTTCCATCGTTGGTTATCGCCAGGTGTTCGTCACACCCGCCGCCGATGGCTCGTACGTGCCTTATGCCGTCGAGGTGCCATATACGGTCACGACTGCCACCTGGGTGCGTCTGCGCATCAGTGAAAGCTCCACCCGCATCCCCGGCATGCAGCACCTCACCAGCCTCCTGGTGCTCCTGAGCCCGTAGGTGAAAAGTAAAGATCACCACAAAGGAACAAAGGACGCGAAGGTCCACAAAGTTTTAATTTATATGTCATTGAGCCTGCCCCCACTGCCTCCTGGTTTGTTGGGGGGGAATCCCCCCCGGTCTTGGGGGAAAACCCAACAAATATTTTTCGTGTAGGGGCGGAACGAGTCCGGTCTGCTTTTGACCGGACGGCGTCCGCCCACTTGGTTTATTTTGTCTTAAACCATGATTAGACTGATTTTATGAATTCTATGATTATTCTCCTCCATCTGATCATGCCCATCATCTAATCAAATAAATCATGGTTCAGACTTTTCTCAACCGGGGGTTGAAACCCCGGGTCTATCAGCCACAAAACCCACTCCTTGGGTGCCTGAGTGATGCCCTTTACGGTCATCGACACCGAGCGTAGCGAGCGAAGCGAGCGATGCGAAGTTAAATTGTTGATACCCCCTATGTTCACTTAATCCTCTTCTTACCCCCTCTATATAACTAGCTCTCAAACAAGCAAGGGGAAATAGTTGATAACCTTTTCTCATGAACCGGTTCAAAGACGACAAGTACAAGAGTTTAACAAAACGTTTTATTGGTGATTCTCGAAGCCTTTTTGGATGTGCAGGTGAAAGCAGGATATTTTTTCATTTCAGGTATAAAATACGGTGAGATTGCAGTATAGCAAGAATCCATAGAATCAGTAGATAGGCGCCTGATGTTTTATAACCAAACTTCTTTACGGTGAAAAGGTTGCCGAGATGAAAGTAAAAATACTAAGCATAATTGAAGTCAGCGTTGTCTTTATCCTGATGATTTGCCTTTTCAGGTTTGTCAATTCAATTCCGCTGGCAATGGAGATAACCAACTCTTTTGACGGTCATCTTTTTCCAGGTTATGCTGCTCTTCTAATTGCTTCCTTATGTCTTTATATTTTCAGAGCTCAGGGGAAGCAACAAGGTCCTTTTTCCCAGAAACTCAAATATCAATTAGATATAACGGCCTATGGCTTCTTCCCGATTTTCGTTCTTGGTGTTCTTCTTAGTAGGATTGACTGGACTCACTGGATTGGGGCGACTCTGATCTCCATCGTCGAAATCGGATTACTATTCTGGTTTGCAAGAATTGTCAGGGACAAACCATCATGGCTGAATATTGGTGTCATTAACGGCTTCTTGCTCTTTCCAGTTGCATCTCAAATCTCGACTAAGATTGCAAGTGTCATTGTAGCAATAATGTTTTTCTACTTGTTCGTCGCCTTAAGTGAAGAGATTCTATTTCGTGGATATATCCAGTCTCGACTGAATATAGTATTTGATCGCCCCAAACGCTTTTTTGGGGTTAGATGGGGATTGGGATTGATTATCTCATCTGTGCTTTTTGGTCTTTGGCATTTGGGCTGGAAGTCTGGTACGCTAGAATGGTCGCACGTTCTCTGGACCATGTTTGCTGGGCTGATTTTTGGGTTTGTGCGCGAAAAAAGTGAAAGCATAATTGCCCCTTCTATATTGCATGGCATTATGAATTATGGTCCACAGGCAATCCTGTTTTATCTCTTTTGGGGTAAATAATTGGACTAACCCAGTGTGGTGTGTCCTGAAAATTCATCGTCTGCGTACTAGTGTAAATCCAGTACTGGTTAGGGCTGCAGGTCACCTTTCCTTGCTTCAAACCGTTGCAGATTGGGTGCAGTTTGGGTGCAAATATCTTGCAACAGTATGGTAATAGTGGACTTGCTGTACAATCAATTAACAAAATTAGCCGCTAAATTGTACGTTTTACCACCCAATATAGGTGCTGGACATGCTGGACATCCCTTGCTCATCCCTTACACACAGCAGGTCACATTCGATTCCTCCTCATGCTAGATGAGAAACCTTAAAAATTCACGTTTTTTGAACGAGTTTTGATAAACCCCTTGTGAATTAGAACTTTTGTGCTATAATTAAAGATGATTTCCAATATTACTTTCAATCAGATCATCTTCATACCGGTTGGTTTTTACCGGTACGAGTGATCTCGGTATAAGTGTATTCTTATGATAACTTTTGAAAAATACACCCCTGTACCGAGCAGTGCTTTTCTAATCGGTATGAATGCTTTCCTATGCTACTATCAATCAGATCATCTTCATACCGGTTGATTGGTGCTCTCCCATACCGGTATGGTCTTTATCGAAAGTATCGCCATGGTCATCTGTTCCCAACTACCCTCTAGCCCTTCATTCCTTCACCTGGATCGTCATCCAACAGTATTCGTTCATCATTGTTTTCAAGTTTTTTTACGAAGTATCGCGACCAGGTTTTAGGAGCGATATCGAGGAACGAATATCTTCAATCCCATCAAAATCAGCCCACGCAGGTGGGCTTGGTGGTTTCCGCAGGCGCGACCTTGGTCGCCGGGTTTACATTTCCGAAGGAAATAACAGAGCTATTTTCGGCTTGTGAAACCCGAAGTACCCAAGCGTATGCGAGTGGTATTGAATTCAAGGGCGTATTTCGATCTGAGAAGACCGAAGTCACGACTGCACTCAGTGCTCTCCTGCAGCGTCTTCATGCTCACGCTGTTAGGGGTGATAATGGTTCAAATAATACTGCATGGATTTCATACCCAGGCATCCACAGGGCGATCACCGATCGCCCCTACCAAGGGTGTTCGCTAGCAGCGTCTTCGTGTATGCGCTTGACCGCAGTCGCGACATTAATCGCCGGGTTATAAATGTCAAAAGGAAATAAATTGAATGCATTTGAATTTTTTTCATTCAATTAAAATACGGGCGAAGCAGAAATGATTGCTTCACTCCTACAAAAATTTTAAAAACCTATGTGTACTTTGTGTCCGTTGTGTTTTTATTGTAATAAAATGCAGATTGCCACAATTGTCCAGGACGCTCTTTTTCCACCGGACCGGGTGGGATGCTGCAATTACAGATTTGCCGGGATCGACGATCCCGGCTACAGAAGACGGGCTGGTCACGACCAGCCCCTACACGAAAAATATTTGTTGGGTTTCGCAAAGAACGCTCAGCCCAACCTACAAAAACGCTTCCCCATTAATTTCCTTCGTGACCTTCGTCCCTTCGTGGTTAATTCTTTTTCACCTTTGCTGGTAAAGCTTTTCAAACCTCATCAAACAGGATATACTCCCCTCACTTTTGGAGGACATCACTTACAAAGGAGTAAACCCCCATGTCCAACCACCCCTTCCTATCCAAGCGCGCCCCCATCTACAAAGACATTCCCGACGAACAATGGAACAACTGGCGCTGGCAGCTTAGTCACCGTCTCAATACCGCCGAAGAGATCGGCCAGGTGCTCACCCTCACCGAAGATGAGAAGAACGCCCTCAAAGCCATCCATCTCTTCCGCGTCGAGATCACCCCTTACTTCATCTCGCTCATCGACCCTGATGACCCCGAGGACCCCATCCGCAAGCAGGTCATCCCCAACGACTGCGAGCAGGAGCCCTTCACCGCCGAGATGGCCGATTCCCTCTCCGAAGATGCCCATTCCCCCGTGCCCGGTCTCGTCCACCGCTACCCCGACCGGGTGCTGATGCTCGTCACCACCCAGTGCGCCTCCTATTGCCGCTACTGCACCCGCTCGCGCATCGTGGGTGACCCCTCCGCCACCTTCTCACGCGCCGAATTCGAGCTGCAGCTCGAATACCTGCGCCGTACCCCCCAGGTGCGCGACGTGCTGCTCTCCGGAGGCGATCCGCTCGTCTTAGCCCCCAAGATCCTCGAAGAGATCCTCACCCGCCTGCGTGAGATCCCCCACATCGAGATCATCCGCATCGGCTCGCGCGTCCCGGTCTTCCTGCCCATGCGCGTCACCGACGAGCTGTGTGACGTGCTCCAGCGCTTCCACCCCCTGTGGCTCAATATCCACGTCAATCATTCCAACGAAATCTCCTCCGAGCTCGCAGCTGCAACTGATAAGCTCACCCGCGCCGGCATCCCCCTGGGCAACCAATCCGTCCTGCTGGCAGGCGTTAACGATAACGTCCACATCATGCGCCAGCTGGTGCAAGATCTGGTGCGCATCCGCGTTCGCCCCTACTACATCTACCAGTGTGACCTGGTGCACGGTGCCGGTCACTTCCGCACCCCGGTTGCCAAGGGCATCGAGATTATGGAGGGTCTGCGCGGCCACACTTCCGGTTATGCCGTGCCTACCTACATGATCGACGCACCCGGCGGGGGCGGCAAGATCCCCGTCACGCCCAATTACCTCATCAGCATGTCTGACCACAAGATCATCCTGCGCAACTTCGAGGGCTTCATCACCACCTACGAGGAGCCGACTGATTACCTCCCCGAGAAAGCTGCCAAGTTCCATGGCGAGAAGCGCCCTGAACCTGGTCAGGAAGGTCTCACCGCCCTCTTGGATGGTGAGCAGATGTTCATCAAACCTGAGGGGTTCGACAAACTGCGCTCCCGGGGCGGTCTCCAGCATCGTCTAAGAGACCCGAATAAATGGAAGCCGCTCGGCATCGGCTCTGGCGAGCCTGCTGAGCAACCCGAGAAACCGGATGAGCCAGAAATATTAAATAAATAAATTGAGAAGAAGCAACCACGGTATGTAATTCGTCGGTGGTTCTTGCTTTCTCACCTTTACTACCCGCTAAATACCCGACGTGTGCACAGCTGCGCAAAACCTCGGGCAGTGACCCTCAATTCAGCAAAACCATTGGGGATGTGACAGATGGAACCAATATCGATTGAGTTTACCAGTGAGGGCGAAATAGTGCGTGGCAGGTTCTTCCAAGCCATCGGAGGGGATCTACCGGCTACATTGCTGTTTGTCCCCGGTTGGCCTGCTTTTCCGGAGGACTTTCTGAGGTTAGGGCCTAGTCTTTCTCGCCAAGGCATCAATGTGCTGGAGATTTATCCCAGAGGCCTGCCCCCCAGCGAAGGAGTTTACTCCCATACCAAGGCTTTGAAAGACATCGCAGCTGCCCTGCAATGGCTCAAACAGGCACAAGCAAAACTAAAGGTTATTGCAGCGAAAATTGTACTTGCCGGCTATAGTAATGGTGGCGGATTGGCAATGTCTTATGCTGCCCATGATCCGAGCATAAGTCGGATTATCTCGATCGCTGGCAACGATTTCGGCGAGTTCTCCAGACAAATTCAGCGAGATACAGCCTTTGCTGAAGGCATGCGCACTTGGTTATTAAGCACCCAAGCGCCAAAAGGGCCAGCTCGGTTTAATCTGGATGCAGACCTCCAGGAACTGAAGAATCACCCAGAAATCTTCGGGTTGAGGGAGAACGCAGACAGGCTCGCTGATCGGTCAATACTTCTGTTGGGTGGATGGGAGGATCAGGGGCCAACAATTGATCAATATCAGCTGCCTCTGTATCGGGCGTTAAAAGGTGCAGATGCACAGAATGTGACCTTCATCGTGTATCATACCGATCATTCCTTTGGTAATGTACTGGAGCGTCTTTCTTCTGATATTGCTGATTGGATCCATCGTGAATGATATGACCAGTACTTAATATAGTTAACCCACTCTTCAAACTTTTATCGAGAAAGGATGCTAATATGAACATCGAAGTCCTCTATCGTCCGTCTTATTCCCTGGCAGTCATCAAGCTCTCCCCCAACGAAGAGATCCGCATCGAAGCCGGAGCCATGGTCAGTATGTCGCAGGGCGTCACCATCGAGACGAAAGCAGCCGGTGGTTTCCTAAAATCGCTCGGCCGCAGTGTGCTGGGCGGCGAGAGTTTCTTCCAGAACTTCTTCAAAGCTCCCGCGCTGGGTGGTGAGATCACCGTCGCCCCCGAGCTGCCCGGTGACGTGTTCACCTACGACATGAGTGGTGAAAAGTTAATGGTCCAGTCCGGTTCATTCATGGCTTGCGAGACCACCATTGAACTGAATACCAAGGTCAGCATGAAAGCCTTTGTTTCCGCGGAGGGCTTCTCCATGCTGGAAGCTTCCGGCACCGGTAAGCTGCTGCTATCGTCGTATGGCGCCATCCATGAAAAAGTGCTGGCAGCTGGCGAGAAATACATCGTTGATACCACCCACATGGTGGCATTCCCTGCCAGCATGCCTGTCGAGCCCAAGGCAGTCGGCGGGCTCAAATCCACCTTTCTCTCCGGCGAAGGGCTGGTGGTCGAACTCACCGGTCCGGGTCGCCTGCTGATGCAGACACGCAGCCCGCACGCTTTTCTCTCCTGGCTCATCCCCAACCTGCCCTTCAAGCGCCACGGGGAGTCATAGGCAGAACAGCTATACCTGCCAAGGGATGAGATACCAGGAGGTTGATCAGCCATGCGACACAAGCGTGAGGATGTAATTGGACGAGAAAATCAGGAGTTTGAGCTCCTGGATGGATTGATGACACACTTACAAGATGAGGAATGGCGGGCTTTATTGCTCCGTCCTGAATCGAAAGACCCCTGGACGGTGAAAGATGCTCTGGCCCATATTGCCCATTGGAAGTCTGATGTCGCCCGGTCTATCAGGAAGCAGCGCCGCCCTCCTGAAGAGCAAGGCCTAGACACCAACGCCATTAACCATCTCAATTACCTTCGCTGGCGCGACCGATCCCCGGTCGAGGTCCTGGAATGGCACAGGCAGGTCCACGCGGATGTGCTGGATGCCTTGCGACATGCCCCTGATGAGTATTTCAGCGGCAAGGAGCGTAATGATCAATGGCCTTACGACCTCATTGGCCATTCTGCCGATCACCGCATCAACGACATCCAGCGGGCATTGAAAGCCCGTCCCAGCGGTTAATTCATCACAGCCAACCGGGCTTAACCATGTGAGCGAGAAGTAATATCCATTCACTTGACACTCAGCGGTTAAAAGATATAATTAATACATAGTTTATCGACTATATCGATATAGTCGATATAATCGGTATATTGGAGATTAATCCTTGTTCTATTGCATCTGTATGAGGCGGGGTTTATAACCGCCTCTCCGTCACGATTTATGTAATCTACCGACCAGCACCCTGACGAAAAGGTGGTAAACCCCGCATGCGATACCCTATCGCGTGACAGGCATGCCACCTTTTTGCGTATTTATTGGGCACCATCATTGGAAATCACAGGAACTTTCTTTATGAAAATTGCAAATAACATCACCCAGCTCATCGGTAACACCCCTTTGGTACGCCTGCACCGCTTGACGAATGGCTCACAGGCTGAAGTGGTGGTCAAACTTGAGTCCTTCAACCCGGCCGGCAGTGTCAAGGACCGCATCGGCGTCGCCATGATCGATGCCGCTGAGAAGGCTGGTCAGATCAAGCCCGATACCATTATCCTCGAGCCCACCAGCGGTAATACAGGTATAGCCCTGGCGATGGTGTGTGCGGCGCGTGGGTACGCTTGTGCCCTCACCATGCCGGATACGATGAGCAAGGAGCGCCGCATGCTCCTGCGTGCCTATGGCGCTGATCTTATCCTCACCCCAGGCGCTGACGGCATGGCGGGTGCCATCCGCAAGGCCGAAGAGATGGCCGCAGCTGATATGCACTACTTCATCCCGCAGCAGTTTAACAACCCCGCTAACCCTGAGATCCATCGCCGCACCACCGCCGAAGAAATCTGGCAGGATACCGATGGCAGAGCCGACATGTTAGTGGGTGGCGTGGGCACCGGTGGCACCATCACCGGCATTGGCGAGGTGATTAAAGCCCGTAAGCCTGAATTCAAAGTAGTGGCGGTCGAACCAGACGGCTCCCCGGTGATTTCGGGGGGCGAGAAAGGTCCGCACTTGCTGCAGGGTTTGGGCCCGGGGTTCATCCCACAGGTGTTGAACACCCGCATCTACGACGAAATCATCCGCGTGAAGAATGACGAAGCCCTGGAGACTGCCCGCCGCATGGCCAAGGAAGAGGGCTTGCTGGTAGGCATCTCATCCGGTGCCGCCGTTTGGGCTGCCCTGCAGGTTGCCAGGCGGGCTGAGAACGCCGGCAAGTTGGTGGTGGTCATCGCCCCCGATTTCGGTGAACGTTACCTGAGCACAGCCTTATTTGCCGACCTGGCTGCGTAGACTGGTCTGGCTAATCCTTGTAGGTATTATCGACCTTAAGCTTTTAGGCTTCTGGTCTGAATTATCGGAGTTATTATGGAAATCAACACAGTTAGCACATCAACCAACCGCAGGCTCAAACAGGAAGGTCTACTCGTTACTTTACGGCGTGATATCGACGCAGCCCTAGAGCGTGATCCAGCCGCGCGTTCAGCCTTTGAAGTCGTGCTGAGTTACCCCGGTTTACACGCTTTGTGGGGTTATCGAATAGCGCATTGGATGTGGCAGCATAAACTGAAATTGCTTGGGCGATTGCTCTCACAATGGGTACGCTCTCTGACGGGCATCGAGATTCATCCAGGCGCTCTTATCGGCCAGGGGTTGTTCATCGACCACGGGATGGGTGTGGTGATAGGCGAGACCGCCGAGCTAGGCGATGAGGTTACCCTTTACCATGGCGTCACCCTGGGCGGCACCAGCCTGCAAAAGGGTAAACGCCATCCCACCCTGGAAGACCGGGTGGTGGTAGGCGCAGGCGCTAAGATCTTGGGAGCTATCACCATCGGTGCCGATACCCGAATCGGTGCCAACGCCGTGGTGGTGAGATCCGTGCCCGCCAACTCGGTAGTGGTGGGTGTGCCCGGGCAGAACATCGCCCGCAGCAAACCTCACCGACAAAGCGATACTCCTGACCTTAATCACACCTCC
This sequence comes from uncultured Chloroflexia bacterium, assembly GCA_963725685.1. GTDB lineage: Bacteria > Chloroflexota > Anaerolineae > Anaerolineales > UBA4823 > FEB-25. The sequence continues at coordinate 304,572 of CAVRYZ010000005.1, read as the reverse complement.
CTACCAGATCTGGTAGGTGTTTCCCTGGTCGATCTGATAAACAGAGTCGAATCTCTCGAGCAGCAGCTGGATGGCAAAGAAGCTGATAAACCTCACATCCACGTTCCCCAAGCGGATGGCACCTGGCAGGGCGAAGACTTTGCTATCTAGTTTTTGGGCGTCATTGCTGGGGCGAACTTTGCCCGCCTGCAATCAGCTTTTTATGGCGTAGGGATGATGCAGGTAATTATGAATTCGCTATTACTTACCATTGCGATTAAACCATCTAAAATAGATTATACTAATTCATCAAAACATTCCCAAAACCATCTGTGCCTCAGTATTACCCTATGCTACCCAACTTATCCCACGAAGAAATCCTACGCTATTCCCGCCACCTGCTCATCCCAGATGTTGGGCTGGAGGGTCAGCGCAAGCTAAAAGCTGCCTCGGTATTGATCATCGGCACAGGGGGTTTAGGTTCACCTGCTGCCCTTTATCTGGCAGCTGCCGGAATTGGGCACATCGGGCTGGTGGATTATGATGTGGTCGATCTCTCTAACTTACAGCGCCAGGTTATCCATGGCACGGCTACAGTCGGCAAGCTGAAGGTTGAATCAGCACGCAGCCGTATGCTCGACCTGAACCCAGATATCCAGGTGGATATCTACAATCAACCGTTCACCTCCGAGAACGCCATGGGGATCGCCGAAGGATACATTCTGATCGTCGATGGATCTGACAATTTCCCCACCCGCTACCTGACTAATGACCTGTGTGTTCTGACTGGTAAACCCAATGTTTACGGGTCGGTTTACCGTTTCGAAGGGCAGGTGAGTGTGTTCGACGCCAGGGTTGGTCCATGTTATCGCTGCCTGTTCCCCGAGCCACCTCCCCCGGGTCTTGTACCCTCCTGTGCGGAGAGCGGTGTTTTCGGCGTCTTGCCTGGCACCATCGGTACTTTCCAGGCGACTGAAGCTCTCAAGCTGATCCTTGGCATCGGTGAGCCGCTCATCGGCAGGCTGCTGCTATATAACGCCTACGATATGAGCTTCGATTTTGTTAAGCTGCGTAAAAACCCCACTTGCAAGGTGTGCGGCACCCATCCAACCGTCACCCAGCTGATTGATTATGATAAATTCTGCGGTGTTCCCGGGCGCGAAGTGGAAACGGGCTCGGCGGGTGATGAGTGGGACATCACGCCCACGCAGCTTGAGTCTCAGCTGAGAACAGGAGCCTCCCTGCGCCTGGTGGATGTGCGTGCCCCGCACGAACTAGAGATTTCGCACCTCGATGGCAGCCTTAACATCCCGTTGGAACAGCTGGCTGCCCGCAGTGCTGAGTTGAACCCACAGGATGATATCGTGCTGATCTGCAAAGCCGGTGTGCGCTCAACGCGTGCCCTGCACATCCTGCTTGGGGAAGGCTTTCAGAGGCTTCATAACCTTAAAGGCGGGCTGAATGCCTGGGTGAAGGAAATCGATCCCAGCCAGCCAATTTACTAAATGTCCACGACTGATCCCAAATCACTTACGATGTTGGTCTGCCTGGCTCATCCTGATGATGAAACCTTCGGTATGGGCGGCACGCTGGCACTATACGCCCGGCGTAAGGTGCAGGTGCATCTGGTGTGCGCCACGCGCGGGGATGTCGGTGACGTGGATCATGAGCTCATGCAGGGGTTTAGCACCATCGCCGAGCGGCGCGAATCAGAGCTTCGCTGTGCTGCCGGGATCCTTGGACTCACAGGCATTTACTTTTTAGGCTACCGCGATTCAGGCATGCCCGGCATGGCCGATAACCAACACCCCAATGCCCTGGCTGCCCAACCGGTCGATGTTGTAGCTGCCAAAGTGGCGTACTACATCCGGCTGGTGCATCCCCAGGTAGTGGTCACGCATGACCCCATTGGTGGATACAAGCACCCCGATCATATTGCCATGCACAATGCCACCGTACGTGCCTTCGCGCTGGCTTCCGATCCGAATTATTCATCCGATTTACCTCCCTATCAGCCACAAAAAATGTATTACCAGACCATGCCCAAGGATTTGTTGCGCTGGGCAGTGAAGCTAGCACCCATCTTCGGTATCGATCCGCATCGTTTCGGGCGCAACCATGATATCGACCTGGCAACGATTGTTAAGGAAGGTAGTTTTCCAACCCACGCTCATATTAACTGCCGCAGTGTGAGTGAAATCAGAGACGAAGCCACCGCCTGTCATTCCAGCCAGCTGGGCGGGGCGATTAGGCGCAAAGGACCGCTGACTCTATTACGACGTTACTTTGGCTCCACCGATAGCTTCATGCGCGCCTACCCCATACCGGAGAACGGCCTTAAAGAAAAAGATCTATTCGAGGGGATATCATGATCTATGATTTTTGTTAATCTTCCTTCTAATAACGAATCCAACTCACAATGACGCCAGGTAATCCAATGGCTGAATGACCGGTAGTAAGGCAGGTTGGTAATCTTTAACATTGCGCGTGACCAGGCAATTCACTTTACACTGTACAGCATTCATCATTTGGACAGCATCTTCAAAATCAGGATATTCCAGGTTCAGGGCTTGTTCGATCGTTGTATGATCTACAGGCGCGATCTTAAGAAATTGCAGCAGATTGGTGATCACCGCTTTTGCATCCGCCATCCCTCGATCCTTCCGGATAAGGTAGAACAAGGTAGTGATACTATGGGCGGCAACATATCCTACCACCTTCCCCGTTTCCACCACTGCCAGCAGATTAGCTGAGGCATCATAGAACGGCTCTCTTTTTTGCAGAACATCCAATAAGATATTAAGGTCGATCAAGATGAGTCTATCCGCCATATTTCTCTTCCAGGTGACGACGATAATCTTCAATCGATACATCTTGTGATAAGGCGCCAGATAACCGTCGAACAATAGGTGCATCAGCCAACAAACCCTGGGCGGGTATATTCTGTAAATAAGCTTCGATCAGGTTTGTAAGCGTGGTGTGGTTCTGCGCAGCATATAACTTGGCTTTTTCCACCAAATCGCGGGGGATCCGCACGGTAAATTTAGTCTCTTCCATGATTTTCTCCTGCCGTACATTATATTACAATATCGTACGGCAGTCAATTATTCAGCATTTTTCAACAAGCAAAATAAACCATTCGGTAATGTATAGAATATATATCGGCGGAAATTACTGACCGGAATAGACTGATTTGACTAGAGTAGCTAAAGGCTAACTGCTAAGTGCTGATCGCTACTCCCCTTTCACCAAGGCCTTATCGAGCGCCTCACGAAGTGAACGCGCCTCCACCACTTCGATTCCTTTCGGCCAGGGCTCACCTTTGCGGATGCTTTTCGGCACTATCGCCGTCTTGAAACCCAGCTTGGCAGCTTCGCGCAACCGGGCTGGCAGCTGCCCCACCATGCGCAGCTCTCCCGAAAGCCCCACCTCACCGATCAGCACCGTGTCTGCCTTCACCGGCTGGTCGCGCATCGACGATGTGATTGCAGCTGCTACTGCCAGATCAGCCGCGGGCTCCTCCACCTGGATGCCCCCAACTACGTTAACGAACACATCCTGGTCACCCAGGCGCAAGCCCAGCCGGCGCGCCAGCACGGCTGTCACCAATAGCAGGCGGTTAAAGTCCACCCCGTTGGGGGTGCGGCGTGGGTTGCCAAAAGCAGTTGGGCTTGAGAGACCCTGCACCTCCACCAGGATCGGGCGAGTGCCCTCCATCGTAACTGCGATAGCACTCCCGGGCGCATTGACCATGCGTTCCGCCAGGAATGCCTCGGAGGGGTTGGTGATCTCCACCATGCCGCCCTCGCGCATCTCGAATACCCCCACCTCCGATGTAGCACCGAAGCGGTTCTTCACCGAGCGCAGCAATCGGTAAGATTGGAACCGGTCACCTTCCAGGTACAGCACAGTATCTACGATGTGCTCGAGCACACGCGGTCCGGCGATGGCGCCTTCTTTGGTGACGTGCCCAATCAGAAAGATCGCCACACCGGAACTCTTCGCCAGCTCGCGCAGGCGGGAGGCGCACTCACGTACCTGGGTTACGCTGCCAGCACCCGACTCAAGCTCAGGCATATAGGTGGTCTGGATCGAATCCACGATGACCACCGAAGGCTTCACTTCAGAGATATGCTCAAGGATTACGCCAAGATTGGTCTCGGTGACGAGCAGCAATCCTTCGGGCATCTCGCCTCGGTCCTCCTTCAGCAGCCGGATGGCACGCATCTTGATCTGCCGTTCCGACTCCTCCCCAGAGACGTACAGCACGAGACCCTGGCGAGCCATCTCAAGCGCCACCTGCAGCAAAAGCGTGCTCTTGCCAATGCCAGGATCTCCACCTACCAGGACGATGGAACCTGGCACGATACCGCCACCCAGCACACGCGCAAATTCTCCGATCGAGAGCGCCCAGCGTTCGTCTGCGTCGCCCTCAATTTCGGTGAGCCGGCGGGGGGTAGATGCACCTGTCAGCCCACGCCCGGCAGCGTGCACTGCCTTGGCAGGGGCAGCCACGATCTCTTCCACCATGCTGTTCCAGGCACCGCATTGTGGGCAGCGCCCCATCGGCCGGGCAGCTGTCCGCCCGCATTGTTGGCAAACGTATTGGGTATGTGTTTTAGGCATAAGGAAATTATACCTGGAGAACGATTAAACGTTGGAACACCCGAAATTCAGCGGGTGCAGGCGTTAGCACGTTGGAAGGTTGGAACACCCGCGCCCCTCCAAGAACAGTGAGGGCCAGGAAATCAGCGGGTGCAGGCGTTAGCACGTTGTAAGTTAACAAGTTAATCAAGCATTCAGTCAATTAGGCAATTAGTGATCAGGAAATACAATATCGATTGAAGATTACCTGGTTTTATTAATTGAACCTTTATACCTCTCGCATAAACCGCTCGGGTACTACGGGCAAGCCGCTTGCTTCGCGGCGCTTGCCAAGAAAGCGCCCTTGAATTCAAAAGCATTCAATTCCGTTTTGAGAGGGAGAATATGAGGTGGAATGATGCATTAATTCACAGTACCATGTAACTACTCACCAGAGACAGGAATTGGGATGGAAGACGGTCCAAAAAGGGACAGGATCGTATCAAATGATCGCATTCCATTCAATTCAGCCGTGTCAATGACCGATGCCAATGCTGCATAGGTCTTTGTGCCCCACTGGGAGCGAAATCCTCCGGTAACCTTACGATGGACGACTGAGTGACGTAAAGCCCGTTCAGCTACGTTATTGGTTGGCTCAACATCGGTCCGATACAAGAATACAAACAGGCATGAGCGGTATTTGCGATAACGGCGCTGCAATTTTTGCGCATCGGGTGGTGCCAAGTCCTGATGTAGCAATCTGTCACAAGTGCGCTCAACTCGAGCTACACGTGTCAAGAATTGTTCTGAAGAAATCTGGCTGCGTTGGTGATGTAGATTGATGGCATATCGAAAAAGCGCTTGCATGGCTTTTGCCCAAGTGAAACGAGGAAGGGCATCCACAACATGTTGCAAGGCACGCATTTGATGGGCCATACACAGCTGGCGTTGCCCGGCAGGGGCTTTTAGCTGACCCCCATAACAATCGCTCACCCACACTTCTGCCTGAGTTTCACCCATGATATCTTGAATCACTTCAGCACTGCGGTTACGACGGATGACATGCAAGACACTTTTGAGAGTACAGAAAACCCATTCCCAGGCATTCGCCCCGTCAATCCGGTTGCTAGTCTCATCGCAATGGATTACCTGGCTTTGGCGAATGCTGTACTGGATCCGCTCGATCTGACCAATAGCCCTCTTCCCGGCCCGTTTCATGATCTCATCGATCCCGCCCTGGCTGATTTCCACCTGATGCAAGTCGTACAATGCTTTCTGTGTGCGGGCATAGCTCATGTGCTGTTCTTGCCGGTAGTACACCACCGTCGCTTCCAGCCTGCTTCCGAACCTGCGGCTCATCTCCATCCCAGCCGGTGGTTCTTCAACCTGGGTGGCACCGCATTCCGGACAGGTCACGGCATACTGCCGTACTTCTATCACCTGGGCAGGCGCAGGAGGCAGCTCAGTGATCTGGTTCACCTCCACCAGGCGACCACCTTCGTTGCTCAAGTTAGCCTCACATTTACAACATGACTTCGCATGTAGCTCAATGGTCTGATCAGGTTGAACCACAAACTTGCGCACATGCTTCTCGTGTCCAACAGGCGGTCCATGTCGATGTCTTCGTCGATTGGCTGGTAAGTTGCCTTTTTGATCACGCGATGGTGGTTGAGAGGAGTTCTTCGATGAAGTGGGTGGTTTTTGGTTTTTCTCAAACTTTAATTTCAACGCCTCAATTTCATCTTGAAGCACCAAAATCAGTTGGATTAATTCTTCTTTCGAAAATGACTCAAGATCTGTTTTACTCACACGCGCATCTTACCAGATTTCGCGAATTTTGAGGAGGGGTGAGTAGTTACAGTACCATTATAGCACATATGTTCTAATTCACAAGGGGTTTATCGAAATTGGTGCAAGAATCGCGATTATTTAAGGTTTCTCATATTTGGCGCAAAGAAAGAACAGCGAGTCGAGTTTGAGTGATGAGATGGGGGTAAGTTAATTGGTAAGATAACGAGGAAAAATACTGATGCTCTGCAGACCTGTCCCTACGGAAAACAATTCCTTGAAGACAAGGTAATACAGAGACGCCTCGGCGGGGCGTCTCTACAAAGAAGTTTCCCCTACAATTGCAACAGGGAAGGGCGGGGCGTCTCTACAAACTACTGCAGGCCTTCGGTAAAGAAGGTAACCATCTTCTGGTTATATTCTTGTGTCACGAATTCATAGATTTCCGCATGCCGACATTCCTGCACCGACCAGGTTTGCGCCCAAGGGGCTGCCTGTTCCAGACGTCGGAATTGCTCCTGCGGGATATATGTGTCCTTCCGGCAGCTGATCAGAAACAAAGGACGTGGTGCAATCTTGCCAATTTCATCAATGGGCCGGGCACTGGCCAGGTCATATCCATTTTCCACGTAGAACATCCACCGAGTAGGGTAAAGAAAGATTATCGGCAGCCCGCTCTGTTTGACCCACAGACCCTTTATAACGGGATAGATTTCAGCAAACAAACTATCCGTAGCTACCGCCCCCACCGCCTGATCCTCAGCGGCTGCCCCGATCACCGAGGCTGCCCCCATGGAAGTGCCGATCAAGCCGATTTTCCCAGGCTGGTGACCGCGTTCCAGCAGAAAATCTATGGCTGCCAAAACGTCCCGACGCTCCAACCGGCCAAAGGTAAAGTGCGAGTCAGCACTCTGACCATGCCCGCGCAGATCAATCATTAAGATGCTGAAACCTGCCTGGTGCAGCGCCTGGGCCAGGTCTAGGAAGTGTTGGTTGAATGCATTCGTCCGGCTGGCGTTCCACCCATGCACCATGACGATGGCTGGCGATTTCTCTGCAGCCTGGCTTTCATTTGCAGGAATGTACCATCCGGCAATCGTGAGACCATCCTCACGGGCTTGAAATTTCACATCCTCGTAACTCATGCCATAATTGCTCGGGTTGTCATCGGTAAACATACGCTGGGCAAGGGTCAGTTTGTCAGCCGCGATGGCTCCGACGGTCAGGTAACCTGCAATAAGGAGGATAATTACAACAATTACGCTGATGCCCAAGATTCGACTCCGTCTTGAACGTTTTGATTCAGGTAAAGGCTGATTATTACTCATGGAGAATCCCCTCCAATCTTTGGATGTTTATTCCTAACATCTAATATCATTATCTGAAAATTCCGTTATTCATCCCTTGCCACCCAATCTATGCTTGCTGGAGTACTGGCAATTTCCTTATTTCTCAAGCTCCCAAATACGGGTATTGGTAAACTTGCAGGAAATCCCAAAATCTTTATTTGTCCCAGAGACGATGGTATATCCTATATCCCCCTGGCTGGTCAGCGCTACATACCATTGATATACTTTTACACCGTTGATATAGGCGGTGACGAACTCTTTTTCTGCTATGACAATCAAATCTGCGCTGCCAGTGGTCGCTTGAGGTAATGTTGCATAGTTTGGATTATCAGGATTCTGCCAATGGAAACTTTGGTATTGAAAACCATTGATAGTCATGCCACCCAGTGAGGCGCTGCCCTTGGGGGTAAGAAATATAATCAGATGATTATCATCATCCTTGATCCGGATGGCAAAACCACAACCGCCAGCACCGAAAGCCGAATCTTCTGGGATTTCCCAATCGATATGGGTCATGATCACAAAATCTGAAAACCTGTATCCGAACCACCACCATCGATACCAGCTGCGTTGGGCCCAGCTTTCCTCAAAATCATCAATTTCGTAAAGCCCACCCTTACTATAGGTAATGGATCCATCTTGTTCCAATTGTGCCCACAATTGATCTTCCGCTTGTTGAGTCGCCTGAGCCGATACCGCTGTAGCAGTCTGCCCGGCGCGTTGTGTGGCGACTCTTGCCTCCTGGGTGGCAGCCACCATGGTCGCGGTCAGGTTGGGTGTGGCCGTTGGCACAAGTGTGGCCGTGGGGGTCGATGTGGCAGTCGCGGTCAGCTTGGGGGTTGAGGTGGCAGTAGGTACTTGAGCGGTCTGGGTGCTTCCCAAATTAACTGCATCTTGTGTGGCAGTTCCATCCAGGTTTGCCTTGGATGGACCGCAGGCGGTAAGGATGGCACTGATCAACAATGATACAAAGATTATTCTTATTCGCGTGTTCATGATCTGATTTCCTCTCTATGATCAGTATTTCATATAGGAACTGCCAATACTAGTAGATTTACCGCCAAAAGACGCCAAAAATCAAACCGAGGTAGACCCTTCGACTTGTCTATCGATCTTCTTTCGGGATCCACCTTGGCTTGTAAGTATGTCATATACTCTATCCATGTCACCTGATGGGCATGGGCCAAGTGTGCGCCATCCCTGGCTTGATCAAGATGCCATCGAAAGATGCGCTACGGGTTAGTGGTAAGGTTATAGATTTCGTTCCAATACAACTTCCCGTATACATAGAGAAGTTGTCAAACCGCCCATCAAAGTATCCCGAATATGCCTCAGATGCGAACCCCGACCAGGTTCCCCGGTAGATGCCATCATCGACTGAGCCCAGATACTGCCCGTTGGCATATACCTTGATATTCGATCCAATCCGTACCACCTCCAACCGGTTAACCTGATACCCAGGGTGGACAGCAGGAGAATAAGTCCAATCGATGAGAGGTACCCAGTTCCAATAATAGGCATCGTTACGCCACAATGAGTACCATCCATCGTTGACCTCAAACATGTAGAACCCGTAGTCGGTGGCGCTGAACATTAAACCGGCACTCCCATCCAGGGTGGCTCCAGGCCAGGTATCTACCGCCATCTTGAAATCACTCACCCCAAAATCCTGCAATGACCAGGCCATCCAATTCTCGTTGACGGCAACGTAATATTGGCCATTTTGATACCCCATCCAGTAGCCTTCCCCGCTCTCGCTTGACCAGCCGCTGGCTGGGTTGGAAAAGTCATCTGTATAGGAAGGCAGGCAGGCCCTGGAAGTGCAGGGCATATAAATCTTATACGGGACGATATCGATGGTGGCTTGCTGACTGTAAACATTACCTTTAGCGCTGATCAAGGCTTGGTTGGTGATCGAGCTGCCGAATGGGGCAGCTGAAGATACAGTCGCCCCAAAACTGACCGTCACCGTAGTACTGGCGGTAATTGGACCCGTCCAGGTGATCATCCCATCCTGATAGCCGGCTGTCCCACTACTAGCAATGAGGGAGTCTTCTTTGTAAGTCAGTGAGATGGGTAGCGTATCAGTGATCACAACATTCTCAATGGTATTGGTAATAATGTTACTCGCTGTTATTGTATAGTGAACCAACCCACCCGGATGAGAAATAGGACTATCAACGCTCTTGAGGGCGTAAATATCACCGATGAAAAGTTCAGCGGTGGCGAGAGGTCCTTCACCTCCAGCCACTAACACCTTCCCATTTGGCAGTAAAGTTGCCATAAACCAATTGCGTCCGTCGTTCATGTTACCGGTATTACTCCACATACCTGTATCAGGGTTATACAACTCGGCACTGGCTGGATTATCACCTGCACCTCCTGCAACCAAAACTTTTCCACTAGGTAGAAGTATGGCAATGTGCCTACCACGGGAGTTGCCCATACTCGCAGTTGTACTCCACGTGCCAATATCTGGGTCATACAACTCAGCACCGGCGAGAGTATTTCCGACGATTTCACTCCCAGCTACTAACACTTTACCGTTAGGTAACAGTGTAGCTGTGGCCCAAGCACGAGCCTCGTTCATACTCCCAGTGGTGCTCCATATGCCAGTATCTGGGTTATACAACTCGGCACTGGCAATACCAGGCCCTCCTTCGTGATACCCAGCCGCGACTAGAACTTTACCGTTCGGCAGCAGAGTCGCTGTGTGGTTGTTTCGAGAAATGTTCATATCCCCGGTGGTGCTCCACGTGCCAGTGTCGGGGTCATACAACTCAGCACTAGTAAATGAACTATTCCCCCAACCACCCCCGGCAATTAATACTTTTCCGTTGGGAAGCAGCAATGCTGTATGAACAGTACGGGCTACATTCAGGCTACCAGTATAACTCCAGGTCCCTGTGTCGGGATCATACAACTCGGCTGTAGAAAAAGGTTCATAATAATTATCGCCTCCAGCGACCAGTACCTTGCCATCCGGTAACAATGTCGCTGTATGGCGATTACGCGCCGTGTTCATATCGCCGGTCCTGCTCCAGATGCCTGTGGCAGGGTCGTACAACTCAGCGCTTACTAGAGTACCTGAGGTACCCTGACCCCCTGCGATAAGCACCTTACCGTTTTGTAACAGCGTAGCCGTTCCTAATCCCCGAGCATCATTAAGGCTGCCGGTGTAATACCAATTTATAATAGTATCTGCACGAGCCTGGTTAACGTACAACATAACACCCAGGGCAACTGCAACAATAATTCCTACTGCTATGAGCTTAAGAATAATCAATTTGTGGTTCATCAGACAGCCTCCTCATCTTCTCATTTGATTCGATATTCTATATGCGAATCAAACTTACAATCGCTTACTCGCCGCTATGGTTTAGTTTTATTTTTCATGGGTTGATATACTACGTTCCCCTTTCGAATCTATTACTTTTTACAAAATGAACGCAAGCACACCTTTTAACGCCAGCTTAGTATTGCACAAAAAAACTGCCAATCCCAGTAGATTAACTGCCAGAAGACGCCAGAAACCAGGTATTTGTAGAATTGAAAACTTGTAAAATGCTCATTTACCTCCCCCAGACAGGTAGAATTAACCCTTCAGGTTATCGACGCTTCCAATTCCCTCAGTGCACGCACCAGCGAACGAATGGCTGTACGGCGTGTCCGGTTGAATGTCCCTTCAGAGATGTATAACTTCATCATAATATCCCTGTTAGAGGTTTCTTCCAGGTATGCCTTCTGCAAGATCAAGTAAGGATACCATTCGCGCGACGGTGGGTTCGAGGGCGCTTCTGCAGTGGGTCGCAGCTTCTCGAGAGCTTCAAGCAAGACGGCATGGACTATTTTGCCACGATCCAAGTGGGTAATCTGCCCCTGGGTAAGGCGATTTTTCACCAGCTTTAATTCAGCCAGTGGATTATCTGCCAGGTTGGTGTAATCATACAGGTTGCGTAAAGCCAGCTCCAGGGTTTCGGTGGATATCGTCTTATTATCCGTCGAAATTTGTGGATTCTGTGCCTGCACCAACTGGGTGACCTGATTAAGGTACTGCGTGTTGCGCTGAGAAATCAGGATTGTCTCGCTGATACGGTCTGCAAATTCAAGGATCTGGTCGACATCTTCTGGTGCATAGTTGAGTCCATTCTCCGGTCTGCCCAACACCAGCGCACCCAGCTGGTTGTCCTCACCATAAAGTGGCACCAACAGCGAAGCTTCTGACAGTGGAGGCGAGAATTGTTGGGGTGCCAGGTGTACCACATCGTCCGCGATCAACATCTTAGGTTCCTGGTGGTAAATTTCTCCTTCCAGGTGCCAGGAAACCACTTTTTTGGCAGTGCCAGCTTCGAAAAGGAGGATCGAACCATATGAGGCTGAAACGGAATCGCACAGCAATTCAAGGGATGGGCTGAGCTGCCCTTCAAGCGTCCCAACCATTCCCACCAGGCGTGTAAGCTGCCTCAGCTGAAGACGCATCTGCCGCGTTTCCTTCTGATAGAATAACCGATCCATCAACCGGTAAAGAACCGTCATCGAGGAATGGGTAATGACTGCCAAAACAGGGAAAACCGCCAGGATCACTACCGGAGCATGGTAGATTAAAAGCAGCAGCCAGCTGATAGGGATATAGAGCAACAGCACGAACCCAAGCAAGACCAGGTTATAGATGAAGTCTTTCTGGATCGTGCGCCCTTCCATTAATGCACTATAGCGCGCCACGCCCCACCCGATCAGACCCACCGGTAAGCCTTCCAATACAGAGATCACCAGCATGGGGATGGGTACCATGAAATATGAGCCGGCGATAGAGACCGGTCCAGCCAGGCCGGCGACCAATGCAGCCCAGGCCAGCACCAAAAGTTGTTTCCGGGTAATGGTGGATGGAGCATTGCGGGCTGCAATTATTAGATTGAATACACAAGTCCAGGTTAAGATTAACAAAGCTATGGCAAAGAGGGAATACCATGGACCTGCTTTCAGACTGTTCAGGTAAAGCGGACTGCTACTCTCAGCAGTAAATAATATTTGAGCGTTGGTCTGCACGATGATCGCCAAGGCTGCCAATAGATACCCCAGTAAGATGCGTGTCCATCGCCATGGGTTGATTCTGCCGGGCAATAATAAGACCGTCACATGGTGCCATAAGGCCAGGGCTGGTGCTAATGACCAGCCTTGTAACCAGTTGTGATTGGTGCCGGCCAAAGTTTCGCGCGGCCAGAAGGGGAAAATGTATCGGAGCCAGGTTAGCTTGAGAGTGATAACAGGCGGCGGGTTGATCGCCAGCAGCACGTTTAGAAACACTCCTGCCATGAACCATAACATCAGTGCGGTCAGCCAGGCAACTGTGTGCCTGGGATTACGCGAAATTAAATACAGCCCAAGCCATATAGACAGGACCAACGCCAACAAGTTGACTGCAAATGTAGCGATATATAGAAAAGACAAGTGCACCCCATCCACTTTCTTTTTCTACAATGCAATACCGCACCTGGTACCAGCAGGATGGTCACTTAGTGGTGACCCCTTACAGGCACCTGCTATTGTTCATAAATTACTCAAGTATTGAGTAGCTGGATTAATTATACAGCGAATTCATTTATGGAATTTTTGGAGACTTATACTCTGCTTCCGATGGCATGCTGACCATCAGCAAAGAGCAGATTGCCACTTCCTCCCATCACTCGGGACTAGAAATCGGGGAGAGCACCCGACCTTCCCCCGAAAACCAGCGGGGACAGGCGCAATGATATACCTACATTCATCGTTCGTAGGGGCGACCCGCCAATGGGTAGACGAGATCCTGGATTACCATAAACCTGTGGATAAAGGGTTGAAAAATAACCGTGATGGGTCGCCCCAACAAACAGGCTGGGCGAGTTGCGATCGATAGATGGGAAGGGGAAGTTAATTGATAAGATAATGAGGAAAAATGCTGATGTTAATGAGACTCGCCCCTACGAAAAAACGATCCCATGGGCGAGTCGCGTTCGAGTGATGAGACGTGGGTAGGATGATTGAGGTTATCCGGAGAGAAAAAGCTGATGTTATCGAGACTCACCCCTACGAAGAAAAGATCCCGCGAGGGCAGGGCAACACGCCTACAAAAAAAGGGCGAAGCGTCAAACCTTGGATGCTTCGCCCCTATAAGAAATTGCGGTTTTATGCTCCTTCCGGAGTAGGTTCTTTTTCCGTCTCGCGGCGCAGCACCACCTCGTCTTCGCGGTAATCCACGATGATGGAGTCACCATCGGTGAATAAGCCGGAGAGCAGCGCATCCGAAAGCACGTCCTCCACCTTCTGCTGGATAACACGCTTCAGCGGCCTGGCACCCATCTCGGGGTCATAGCCTAATTCTGCCAGCTTTTCCAGCGCTAAGGGGGTCGCCACCAGCGAAATGTCATGGTCCTTCAAGCGTTCAGCCACTTTATCCAGCTCCAGCTTGACAATTTCCTGGATATCTTCTTTGCTCAGGGCGCGGAACACGATCACTGAATCCAGACGGTTGATGAATTCTGGGCGGAAAACCCGTTTGAGCGAGTCCATCAGCTTCTTGCGCATTTCGTCGTAAGCCAGCTTTTCTTCGGTAACCTCGTCCGTTTTCAAGGAAAAGCCGAGTGAAGTCTGGCGCTTGATCATTTCGGCACCAATGTTGGAGGTCATCACCACGATCGCGTTGCGGAAGTCCACCTTGCGCCCGCGTGCGTCCGAGAGGTGCCCCTCTTCCATGATCTGCAGCAGCATGTTATGGGCTTCAGGGTGGGCTTTCTCCACCTCATCGAAGACCACAATCGAATACGGGCGGCGGCGCAGGGCCTCAGTGAGCTGCCCAGCTTCCTCGTAGCCTACATAACCAGGAGGGGCTCCCACCAGGCGGCTCACGGAGTGGCGTTCCATGAATTCCGACATATCCAGCTGGATCAAGGCATCCTCGCTGCCGAACATGAAGCGTGCCAGGGCTTTGGTCAGCTCAGTTTTGCCCACCCCGGTGGGTCCCAGGAACATAAATGAGCCAATCGGGCGGCGCGGGTCTTTGAGACCAGCCCGGGCACGCCGGACGGCCTTCGAAATTGCCTGGATGGCTTCATCCTGCCCAATAATGTGCTTCTGCAGGTCATCTTCCATCTGTAACAGGCGTTCCGACTCTGCCTGAGCAATCTGCATTACAGGCACACCCGTCCACATCGCCACCACCTCGGCAATGTCCTCCGAGGTTACCGTAGGGGCGGTAGAACGGTCCCAACCTGTACGCAGGTACTCAAGCTGGCGTTCCAGCTCGTCCATGCGCTCTTGCAGCTCCTGGGCATCATCAGCGCGTCCATCTTCGAGCGCCAGGGCATGGTCTTGTCTCAAGCCCTTTAACTGGGTCATCAAATCTTTGGCTGTCTTGGCAGCCGGGCTTTTATACATGCGCACCCGGGAGGAGGATTCGTCGATCAGGTCGATAGCTTTATCCGGCAAGAAACGCTCGGTCACATAGCGCGCCGACAAATGAGCAGCGGCATTCAACGCCTCATCGGAAATAGTCAGTCGGTGGTGCTCTTCGTAAGCAGTGCGCACGCCTCGCAGGATGGCGATCGTCTCATCGATGGTGGGCTCATCCACCATGATGGGTTGGAAGCGGCGCTCAAGGGCCGCGTCACTCTCAATATATTTTCGATATTCATCCAGGGTGGTGGCACCGATCACCTGCAATTCACCACGCGACAGGGCGGGCTTCAAGATATTGGCCGCATCCACAGACGAGCCGGCTGCACCAGCCCCAACCAGCATATGCACCTCGTCAATGAACAGGATTGCACCCGATGATTTTAATTCGTCGATCACGCGCTTCAGCCGCTCTTCGAATTGCCCCCGGTACATCGTCCCGGCTACCAGCGAACCCACATCCAGCTGCATCACGCGCTTGTTCATCAGAGGTGCAGGTACGTCATTCTCGACAATACGCTGTGCCAGTCCTTCTACAATGGCGGTCTTGCCCACACCTGGTTCACCGATCAAGGCCGGGTTGTTCTTATTGCGGCGCGCCAGGATCTGGATCACACGTTCGATCTCCATTTGCCGGCCAATCACCGGATCGAGCTTGTTCTCTTCTGCCAGGCTCGTCAGGTCGGTAGCAAGCTGGTCCACCATTGGTGTTTTAGCTTTGCCGGCCTCTTTAGACACCTGCTCACCAGCACCCACTGCCGAGCGGCGTGGGGTGGATTCGGCCGGAGAAGTGTGGCTGCTCTCATCCAGAACCCTGCGCGTCTGACGACGGATTTGCTCCGCCGACACCCCCATCTTACGCAGTACATCCAGGGCAACACCTTCGCCCAGTTGTACCAGCCCCAAGAGCAGATGCTCTGTTCCAATATAATGATGTCCCATCTTGCGGGCTTCTTCTACTGAATTTTCTAGGGCGCGTTGCACGCCTGGTGAAAGGTCGAGCTTGGCAGTCGTGACCTGCCCTGTGCCAGTAATGCGGATGATCACTTCTTCCATCCGTACAGCATCCAGGCCTAGTTCACGCAGAACCCTGCCAGCTACGCCCCCTTCTTCCTTCATCAAGCCAAGGAGCAGATGCTCAGTACCAATATAATTCTGACGCATCCGCTCTGCTTCCTGGTGTGCCAGGCTCAGAACCCGTCTGGCTCGCTGAGTAAAACGTTCCATTCCAGCCATCACAATTGCCTCACTGTCTTACTTAACAGGATATAGATTGTCCGATTGGGTATTCTACCAGAATTTACTCCCCCTGAATGTATATATTGTGTTAGAGTACTCTAAGTAACTCATGAAATTGAGCGGAGCTTCTGGGCTCCGCTCAAGTATTTTATCAGGTATTCTGCTAACTCAGCTCAAGCTGCCGAACCTCAGATCACTATGATCCAGCTTCTTCAGCCTCTTCGCTGGTAGATTTTTCTTCAGCGGTTGCTTCAAGTTCTTCAGCAGGTTCTTCAGCAAGGGCTTCAGCAGGTTCTTCAGCAGGTGCTTCTGTTGCAGGTAGCTCTGCTTCTACCGATGGCTCTACTTCTGCCGATGGCTCTACTTCTGCCGATGGCTCTGCTTCTGCCGATGGCTCTGCTTCCGCGGTTGGTTCATCCTCTGGTGAGGCGCTTTCGGCTTTACCTTCACCTGAAAGCATCATCTCGTAATCCATGTTAGCGTAGGCCATCGAATCAACCTTGCGCAGTGATAACCCGATGCGGCGACGATCGACATCCACTTTGATCACCCGTAAGGTGACCACATCGCCCTCTTTGACCACTTCCTTGGGATGATTGATGCGCTGGTCGCTAAGCTCAGAGATATGGATCAGACCTTCCAAATCTTCATCCAAGCGTGCAAACGCCCCAAACTTGGTCAGATGAGTGATGGTGCCTTCCACAAGCTGGCCTTCCTTCAAATTCGACACTTTTACTACCCATGGATCGGGTAAAAGCTGGCGAATGGATAACCCTATTCGCTTGCGTTCCTGGTCAACCGCGATCACTTTAACTTTGACTTCCTGCCCAACTTTCAAGACTTCATTCGGGTGATCAATCCGCTCCCAGCTGATCTCAGAAAGATGAACCAGACCGTCGGCGCCATCGATATTGACGAATGCGCCAAAATCTGCCAGGCTGGTCACACGCCCTGTCTTGATGGCCCCTTCCTGCAGTTCATCCAGGAGGCGATCCTTGATGGTTTCACGTGTTTCCTGCAAGGCTGAACGTTCAGAGAGGATCAAACGGTGACGCACCCGGTCTACTTCGATCACCACTACCTTGATCGGCTCGCCCACCATCTTGCTCCAGCGTGTATCCGGGCTTTCATCTCCCTCTGCGCGGCGCATAACGCTCACCTGGGATGCCGGGACGAACCCGCGTAGCATGCCAATTGGGACGATCACCCCACCCTTGTTATAACCGATCACTTTTGCATCCACGGCTGTGCCGGAAGCTTTCATTTTCTCAGCATCGAGCCAATCTGTCTCTTCCCGCGCCCGCATATACGAAAGGACCAAATTTCCACTTGGATCCTCTGGGTTGAGCACATATACAGGTATTTCCTGGCCTGTTTTTAATGTTTCAAGGATCTCTGGAGGGATTTGCTCTTTCTCTTTCCCTGAGATTACCCCCTCTGATTTGGTTCCCACACTCACCAGGATTTCAGTTTCTCCGATGCTAGCGATAACGCCTGTGCGGATCTCTCCCTGCTTCGGAAAATCAATATTCAAACCTTCTTCTTGCAAAAGTGTTTCCATCGAACCCGTGGAGGTTACTGGGCGTTCTTCTGTGTTATTTGCGCTTATCTGTCCTTCTGGTGCTTCCTCCTGCCCAACCTGGGCATTCGTCTGATCCATATGTATACTCCGGTTAAAATTGAAATGTAAACATTCATTATACACTAGTTTGATCCAAAAATTAGGCGGTGAAACAACTCGGAAAAGCCCTTGACGTAGTCAATCGCACAGGTGAAAATTAGCGATTATGCCGGCGACTTCTTCATCCCAGGAGTATTCCTTACGCCCCGCTACGATCGCCGATGCTGCCACCATCCGCCAGATCATATCCCTGGTGCAGATCAATCCGATGAGTCTTAACTGGCAGCGTTTTATTTTGGCTATCGACCGGGACGGAAAAGTCATCGGGTGCGGTCAGGTCAAGCCCCATTCCGATGGCTCACTCGAGCTGGCTTCGATTGCTGTATTGCCAGAGTGGCGCGGGAAAGGCATCGCCCGGGCAATTATCAATCATCTGTTGGAGCAGTACCCAGGCAGGCTCTATCTCACCTGCCGTTCAAGGCTGGGTCCTATGTATCAAAAATTCGATTTCCAGGCGCTTCAATTCGAAGATATGCCTCCATATTTCAAGCGCTTGAGCCGTCTTGTAGCCCTGTTCAATAAACTCTTTCACCAACCAGATCACCTGTTGGTGATGCGCAGAAATTAGACTTGCGCGCAGATAGGTTGGGATTAACCAGCCTTGGGCTGAATCTGGCTCATGGCATATTCTGCCAGGGCGGTGATCGTCAGAGAGGGATTGACCCCCGGATTTGCCGGCACAATGGAGCCATCCACCACATATAAGCCTGGGTAATTGTGCACCTGGCAGTCCAACCCGATCACACCCTCCTGGTCATCCCGCCCAAAGGAAACCCCACCCAAGATATGCGCTGTGATGGGGGTATCGAACAGTACTTCCACGATGGAGCCAGCTGCATCTCCGTGAATCCGCCGGGTAAATTCGCGGGTCACATAGTGCCCCATCTCTATGCGAGTGGGGACGGGGTTCTCCTCTGCCGATTGTGAAACCAGGCAACGCCTGAATAACGTCAGCCAGCTGCGTCCCAGATGCATACGCAGCCGGTTGTCCTCCGTTTGCATCGCCAACAAGATGGTACAGTATTCTGCCCAACCAGGCAGGATGTATGTGCGCAGGAAAACCATGGGGTGGCTGATCATCTTCCACATCAGTGAAAACAAGCGGTTAATGAATTTTTTTTGCGGCTCAATTAAAGGCGCTGAGATTAATCGAATTAACGAAGAACCGGCTGAATAACGCACTGGCTCGACAGCAGTTTTCTCATCTGCCCGGAAGATCGAAGTGATGGCGATACCTTTCGAGTAATCTGTCTTTTTATCCGGGCTCATCATGCCAAGCAGCGCTTCGCTGTTCGAGCGCACCAGCTCTCCAAGCCGGTTGGAGACTTGCGGCAGCGTGTGGGTCACATCACGGCATTTGAACAACAGGCTCAAAGTGCCGATTGTGCCGCCTGAAAATATGACGTTCCGTGCCCGAACTCGCTGCTCTCTTCCGTAAAACCAGGCTGTCGTGCGGTGATAAGCCACTTCATAACGCACCCCATCCATTTGACCCTCAGCCAGAGGTGTGACGTTATGGGCATATGCTTCCGGGAGTATCTTGGCTCCCCATTTTTCGGCAAAATACAGGTAGTTCTTTGGAAGGGTATTCTTGGCATTGTAGCGACAACCTACCATGCAGCCCCCACAGTGAATACACGTGTTCCGTGCCGGTCCATCGCCCCCAAAATAAGGATCACTGATCTCCTGGCCATCTGTGTCTTGTGCTCCCCCAAAGAATACGCCCACCCGGGTAGGTTGAAAGGTGGATTGAACCCCCATCTCGGTGGCAACTTCCTTCAAGACGGCATCTGCTGGCCATTGGCGTGGGTTCTCTGTCACCCCCAGCATACGCTCCGCGGTGTCATAATGCGCTGCGAGGATACTCTTCCAATCCTGCAAATGCATCCAGGTGGGATTCTTGAAGATCTCGTCGTCGGGACGGACGAGCACGTTCGCATAAACCAGGCTGCCTCCCCCCACACCATCCCCATGCAGTGCCAGGATATTGCGGAAGAATGAAAACTGCATGATCCCAAAGCAACGCAGTGGGGGCAGCCACAGGAATTTCCAGATATTCCAATTGGTCTTGGGAAAATCCTTGTCCTCATAGCGCTTGCCACGCTCCAGCACCAGCACCGAATAGCCTTTTTCAGCCAGCCGCATGGCCGAAACGCTGCCCCCAAAGCCCGAGCCAATGATCACGTAATCATATACAGGGTTATCCATTTTCTACACCCTCCCCAATAACCGGTCTATGAAATATCTACTTTTTACTCATCGAATGGAAACTCAATACTGGTAGAAGCCCCGCCCAGATTTTCTGCCCAGGTAACCGGCATCCACCATCTTGCGCAGCAGCGGGCAGGGGCGATATTTATCATCACCCAGGTCACGTTGCAACACCTCCATCACGAACAACACCACATCCAATCCCACCAAATCTGCCAGCGCCAGGGGTCCCATGGGGTGGTTCATTCCCAATTTCATCACCATGTCGATCGCTTCGGGTGTGCCAATACCTTCCTGGAGCGCAAAAATTGCCTCATTGATCATTGGGCACAGGATGCGGTTGGAGATGAATCCGGGGGAATCGTTAGCTTCCACGGGTTCCTTCCCCATATTACGACACACCTCCATGGTGGTCGCGGTGGTTTCAGCATTGGTCGCCAGTCCACGGATCACCTCCACCAGCTTCATCAGGGGCACCGGGTTCATGAAGTGCATCCCGATCACGCTTTCAGGGCGTTTGGTAACTGCGGCGATTTTTGTGATGCTGATCGACGAGGTATTGCTCGCCAGAAGTGCCCCAGGTTTGGCAAGTTGGTCCAGCTCATGGAACAGCTTAAGCTTCAGCTCAGGATTTTCCGTGGCTGCTTCAATCACCAAGTCAGCACTCGCGATACCATCTAATACCATGCTGGTCTGGATGGCAAGCGCAGCGTCCTTTTGCTGCTCAGTGATAGCAGCCTTACCCAATAGCTTTTCAACCGACCTGGCAATAATTGCCTGTGCCCGTTCCACTTGCCCCGGAACCACATCCATCATCGTCACCTGATAGCCCGAAGTAGCCGCTACCTGGGCAATGCCATTTCCCATCGTCCCCGCCCCCACCACGAAAATCGAGCGAATGTCCATTGATTCCTCCTGTAGGGGTAACCATCTATAAATTACTATAGATGCTTCGCCCCTACTATATTCGTTTACTCCACCTCGATTGCCATCGCCACCGCCTCAGACCCTCCCAGGCATAGCGAGGCGATACCTTTCTTCAGCCCGCGATCTTTCAACCCATAGATCAGTGTAGCCAGCAGGCGTGCACCACTGGCACCGATCGGGTGACCCAGGGCGATGCCACCACCATTCACATTGACTTTATTCCAGTCCCAACCCTGGTCTGCCAGCTCGTAACCATTCGCCAGCACCTGGGCTGCAAAGGCTTCATTGAGCTCGATCAGGTCCACCTCCGACAGCTTCCAACCCACCTGCTTCAAGACTACCGGGATGGTTTTTGCCGGGGCTGCAAATAGATATTTCGGCTCCACGGCAACATTCCCATAACCCAGGATGCGGGCGATTGGTTTTACTCCCATTTGCTCAGCTTTTGCCCGGCTGGCAACCACCACGGCTGCCGCGCCATCGTTCAAGCCGGGGGCATTTCCAGCGGTCACTTTGCCGTCCTTTTGGAATGCCGGGCGCAGTTTCGCCAGCCCCTCCAGGGTGGTGTCGCGGCGTGGGGTTTCATCCGTATCCACCAATGTCACCAGTCCCTTGCGCCCCTTCACTTCCACCGGAACGATCTCCTGCTTGAATTTTCCCCCATCGATGGCTGCAATGGCTTTGATATGGCTCTTATAGGAATATTCATCCATGGCTTCACGCGTAACGTGGTACTCATTGGCGATAAATTCCGCCGCATCCCCCATGGACCAATTTTCCAGCGCACACCAAAGGCCGTCCTTCAGCAGAGCATCCGTCAGCTGGGCGTGCCCGAAGCGCAGGCTTCCAGTACGCCCATCCACCAGGAAAGGAGCCCGGCTCATGCTTTCCATGCCACCTGCCACGAACAGGTCCCCATCCCCTGCCCGGATGGCTTGCGCAGCGAGCATGGCAGCTTTTAATGCCGAACCGCATACTTTATTAATCGTGAACGCCCCCACCGATGCTGGTAATCCGGCATGGATCGCTGCCTGGCGGGCAGGGTTTTGCCCCAACCCGGCTGAAACCACATTCCCCATAATGACTTCTTTGATATCTGCAGGATTTGGAATGGAAGCCCGTTCCACTGCCGCCTTCACCACCCACGCCCCCAGATCTACCGCCGAGAAGCTGTTGAATCCCCCTTGAAAACTTCCCGAAGGTGTGCGTACTGCACTTAAAATAACAGCTTCAGTTTCCTTGTTGCCCATCATTTTTCCTCCTGGAACCTTCGTTCATCGTGTTTGTCTCTGTTATGGTTGGAGCCCCAAGTTATCTCAATTTATTATATAAATCCTGATTTTATTTGGTTTCCCAGGCTTCCCACACTCGATGATAGGTCTCCTCTAATAGCTCTGGTAGCACGCGGGTTTGTGATACAGCCGACATAAAGTTGGTATCCCCAACCCAACGTGGCACCACGTGTAAATGCACATGCTCTGAAATCCCCGCTCCAGCGGCGTTGCCGATATTCATTCCCAAATTATATCCTTGGGGTGAATACAGGGCGTTCAGCACCTCGATTGCCTGGGCTGAGAGATCCATAATATCCGCTCGTGAGCTGGTTTCAAGCAGCTCCAACGAAGGCTTATGCTCGTACGGTACAATCATCAAGTGCCCGCTGGTATAGGGGAAGCGGTTAAGGATCACAAAAGCTTTAGGACCACGGTGAACGATCAGGTTTTCGGGACCATCAACCTGCTTCAACCCTTCGCAAAATATGCAACCTACGCCAGATTTGGGGGATAATATGTATTCCATACGCCAGGGAGACCAAATGTAATTCATTTTTCATCATTATTGTAGCAAAGAATCAGTCTTTACGGAATAGGGTCAATCCATAGTCGGTTTTTTATGACTTTGGATTGACATCCCACCCCAATCCGTGTATCCTAATACGCATGTTGCAGATGCCGCTTTTTACCCCCCATATTCCAGTCTCATGGTCGGTCACCGACCTGACGCGCTATTTGCGTGAGCTGCTTGAATCAGACGAGCTGCTCCAGGATGTGTGGGTTAAAGGCGAGGTTTCCAATTTCTCACGCCCTGCCTCGGGTCATATTTATTTCACGCTTAAGGATAGCTCTGCCTCCCTGCGTTGTGTGATGTGGCGCAATGCCGTCATCCGCCAGAATTTCACACCCCGTGATGGAGATGCGATTGAAGTCCATGGAGCTATCAGTATATATGAGGTGGGCGGGCAATACCAGCTGTATGCAGACATCTTCCGCCCGGCTGGAGAAGGTGCCCTGTACCAGGAATT
The DNA here is from genome assembly GCA_963725685.1 of uncultured Chloroflexia bacterium. Lineage (GTDB taxonomy): Bacteria > Chloroflexota > Anaerolineae > Anaerolineales > UBA4823 > FEB-25. The sequence goes on along the minus strand of CAVRYZ010000005.1, from coordinate 281,084 downwards.
CCTGCGCTTGAAAGCTAAGTTGGAGGCGGAGGGCTTATTCGCACCAGAACGTAAGCGTCCCATTCCGCCAAAACCGAAACGGATTGGAATCGTCACTTCACCTACCGGTGCGGCCTTGCAGGATATGCTCAACACCCTCCTGCGTCGCTACCCGCTGGCGGAAGTGGTACTCGCACCAACACCCGTTCAGGGGGATGAGGCACCTGCGGGGATTATCACAGCCATTCAGAATGTGGCAAAAATTGCCCAGCCTGATGTGATCATCCTGGCGCGCGGCGGCGGCTCGATCGAAGACCTATGGGCGTTCAACGATGAGCGCGTGGCACGCGCGATTGCTGCTTCTCCCATTCCGATCATCACCGGGGTCGGTCACGAGACCGATTTCACCATCGCCGATTTCGTAGCCGACCTGCGTGCCCCCACCCCCACGGCCGCGGCTGAGCTTGCCACTCCCAACCAGGCTGACCTGCGCCTGGACATCTCTGAGCTGAATGATCGCTTGAACCGCCTACTTCTTAGCTTCACCAGTGAGCTGCGTTGGACCTTTCGGGAGCTCCAAAACCAGCTAGAAAAGAATTCGCCCCTCAACCAGATCCAATCGAACAACCAGAGAGTGGACGAGCTCGACCACCGCCTGGCTGCCTCCACCAGCCACCTGCTTCAGCTGGCACGTATCCACCTGGCCGGGCTTATGCAGCATACGGCTGCACTTAACCCTGTGGCAGTTTTGGCACGCGGTTATGCCATCGTCACCAATGAGGCAGGTGATACCATTTCAAAAGTGGGTCAGGTTAGCCGTGGGGATGGATTAAATGTTCAAGTCAGCGATGGAGATTTCGATGTCCATGTGGATGGATGATTTGTCAGTGCGAGCCAGAGGTCTTCAGGCGAAGCAATCCGCTCTTGACCGTAGATTTAGGAAGGCAAGAGGATGAATAATGAAGGTCAAATTGTTGAGAGCAGATTGCTTCAATCAGCAAAGAACGTTGGTCTCCCCCGAAAATCAGCGGGGGCAGGCGCGATGACAAAATAATAAGGAGCAGTGTATGTCTCCAACTAAACCAAAAGCAAAAACAACCCTTCCCCCTGTGAACGAGCTATCCTACGAGCAGGCGCTGACCGAGCTGGAGACCATCGTCACCTCACTCGAGTCAAACAAGCTCCCGCTGGATGAAACCATGGCTCTTTATGAGCGCGGGCAGTCACTAACCAAACATTGTGTGGAATTGCTGGACAAGGCAGAGCTGTGCCTCAAACAGCTCTCTGGCGATACCCTGGTGGACATGGAAATGGGAGCGTGACCATCTTGTCAGCCATCTTCCACAACTACGTTCTAATTGCCGCATTAATCGCCTGGGGAATCGCCCAGACGATCAAGCTTCCACTTGAATATCTTCAGACCCATAAGTGGAATTGGTCATTACTTGTTTCTGCAGGAGGAATGCCAAGCTCCCACACTGCCCTGGTGGTTGGAATCACCCATGGAATCGGGCTTTCTGTTGGTTTTGACACGGCATTGTTCGCCCTGGCGTTTGCCATGAGTATGGTCGTCATTTACGATGCCACCGGCATTCGCCGACAGGCAGGTAAACACGCTGAGCTGATCAACGCCATGATCAACGACCTTGCAGCTGGAAATCCATTGAAGGAAGAGCAGCTGCGAGAAGTTTTAGGTCACACTCCGATGGAGGCTTTTGGAGGCATCCTGCTCGGTCTGGTGGTAGCCCAGCTTACCTGGATGCTCTGGGTAAAGTAGGTTCCTTACTTTGCTTTTGCATGAGATCGCGCTCAAACGCGACCACACGTTTAATTGTATCATCCAGGGTATACCGAGGCTCGTAACCAATGATTCCGTGTATTTTCCCCAGGTCAGGTACCCTGCGACGCATATCCTCGAATCCCGGCGCATAAGCTTGATCATAAGGAATGTAGATAATTTTTGATTGACTACCCGTGACGGCAAGCACCCTCTCAGCCAGCTCACGGATAGTCACTTCCTCGGTTGATCCAATATTGAATACCTGGCCGATCGCTCCTGGGTGTGAAGCCAGTTTTACGGTTGCATCAATGACGTCTGCCACATCTCCAAAACAGCGGCTTTGCTCCCCATCTCCATAAATGGTCATCGGCTCACCTGCCAGCGCCTGGCGAACAAAGCGCGGTAGCACCATCCCGTAACGTCCGGTTTGGCGGGGTCCCACCGTATTGAAGAAGCGCATAACTACCACCGGTAAGCCGAATTGGTGATAGTAGGCTAATCCAAGGAATTCGTCGATCGCCTTGGAAGTGGCATATGCCCAGCGGCTGTGGCTGGTTGGACCCATCACACAATCATCATCCTCATTAAAGGGAACTTTAAACCCCTTCCCATACACCTCGGACGTAGAGGCAATCATCACCTTACAGTGGTAGCGATTGGCAGTCGTCAGCACTGCTTCCGTCCCCATGATGTTGGTGGCGATCGTATTCACCGGGTCTTCCACAATTAGCTGAACCCCCACGACAGCTGCCAGGTGGACGAGGATGTCCACTTCGCTGGTCAGCCGATCCAGCACCTGGATGTTGGTAATGGTCTCTCGCACGAACTGGAAGCTTGGCATCGGCAGCAGGTGTTGGATATTTTCAAGCCTGCCTGTCGTCAGGTTGTCTATGGCAATAACGTAATGCCCCTTTTGAATCAACAGCTCACACAGGTGACTTCCAATGAACCCTGCTCCGCCAGTAACCAGGATTTTCTCTTTCATGGGTCACATCCTATAATCGTCGATTATTCACTCAGAATCAGTGCGTCTTTTATTCTAATATAGATTTTATTAATTAACACCCATATTTCCTCACAACCTTGTAAAGAATAGCTAATTTCCTCCCTGTAATGCGGAGTGTTCCATAAATTATGTACTACGTCTAATTTATTCAGTCGGAATGTTTGCTGGGAGGCTCACTTCAAATGTGGACCCTTTCCCAACTGCACTTTCGACGCGAATTTCACCCTGATGTGCACACGCAATCCACCGGGCAATTGCCAATCCCAGGCCAGTTCCCGACGAATCCGGCTCAAGCCCAACTCCATCTGACCCCTCTATCCGACTGCGGGCGGCATCCACCTGGTAAAAGCGGTCAAATATCCGCCCCAGGTGTTCATTGGGGATGCCTATACCGTTATCACTCACCCGCACCCAACCATTCGTTTGCTCACCATCCAGCCGCGTGCCAGCCGATATATGGACAGTGGGATCAGGTACTCCCGCTGAATACTTGATCGCATTTTCCACCAGATTGGTAAGCATCTGCGTCAGGGTTGATCGATCTCCTAAAATTGCAAGCTTTGGCAGATCACCCACAGTCATGGAGACGCCTTGCGTTGCTGCCAGGGGTGACATTCGTTCAATCACCTCAGCAGCCAGCTCACTCAGATCCAGCGGCTCGCTTTTTAACTTCACCTGTCCTTCATCCATGCGTGCCAGTGCCAGTAAATTATTCACCAGCCGCACCATGAACTGGTTTTCCGATTTTATCGTTCGCAAGATGCTTTCGTATTCTTCCACCGACCTGCGCATGGAGAGTGCACGGCTGGCTTCCAGGTCGACAATGGTCAATGGTGTGCGTAGCTCGTGGCTTGCATCTGCGGTGAATTGTCTCTGGCGTTCAAATGCAGCTTGCAGACGGTTAAGCATCTCATCGAACGTGTTGCCAAGCTCGGAAAGCTCATCCCTGCCCGGTAAGTGCAAACGCTGGTGAAGATCAGTCTCACTGATCTGCTTTGCCGTTTGGGTGATCGTACGCACCGGTCGCATTGCCCGGTCTGCCAACCAGAAGCCCCCCGATAATGCAATTGCTAAGGTAAGCAGGTTGCCCAAGACGAGCGATACCAGTAAACGTCCCATCTGGTTGTTGGCATCCAATGGCACGCCTAATAAGAGATAGCCGGCAACCTGCCCATTTTGTTGGACGGCTGGCTTGATGAATAGATAACGACCGTCCTGGATGGAACTGGTTTTGGGGATCGCTATCTGTTTGATCCCGGTCCAGCCTATGGTTGGGAGGTTCAGCTGTTCAATTTGATCTGCTGTTAGGGCACCCTTGCTTTCCATAATTGTCCCATCGGTCGCTTGAAGTGCCACCACGTCGCTTTGTTCCAAATTTGCATCTGTGTTTACGGTATTGTCAAACATCCCCGGATTAGCAGGCACCAGATGCTCTACTGCATGTTCTCCTTCGTTCGATGAACCTAACAGGTGCTCCAACGAGTAGTTCAAGCGTCCCAAAGCGATCGAGCGGATATCCTGTGCCTGGCGCCAATAAACGAATCCACTGAACAGCGCCATCACTACCCCCAGGATCAAAACGAACCACAGCACCAGTCGGAATCGGATGCTGTGGGTAAATAAATCCAGGCTTTGTTTGGAGATTTTTCCCCGAGAGTTCATTTTATTATTCCAATTCACTTTCTCCAAGGTCAGAGCCTAATTGGTGAACAATTGATTACGCTTCTGGCTTATTCAAACGATACCCAAAACCACGCACGGTCTCAATCAGCTTCACTTCAAAAGGATCATCTAACTTGCGGCGCAAGCGCCGGATGTATACATCCACAAGGTTCGAACCGCTGGCTCCACCATAATCCCACACATGTCTCTCAGCCATTTCACGCGTGATCAGCCAATTGGGGTTGCGCAACATATACTCCAGCAAGGCGAATTCCTTACTGGTCAGCTCGATGGGGATTCCCGCCCGCTGTGTATTATGGGTTGCTGGGTCGAGCTCCAGATCAGCTGCCATCAACACACCGGTCTTATCCGGTGCATCTCTCCGCAGGAGTGCCCTCAACCGGGCTTGCAGCTCATCCAGGGAAAAAGGCTTTACCAGGTAATCATCCGCTCCGCTATCCAGGCCTTTCACCCGGTCCTCCACTGCATCCCGTGCAGTGAGCAGCAGGATGGGTGTGCGCTGGTGCTGGCGTCTCAGATTTCGGCATACTTCCAGTCCGTCGCGCCTGGGGAGCATAATATCCAGGATAATGGCGTCATAAGGGGTCAGCTCAGCCAGATCCTGGCCTTCCACCCCATCCACTGCGGCATCGACTACATATCCCGATTCCTCCAGGCTTAATTTGATGGAATTCCGCAGGCGTTGGTTATCTTCGACGACAAGCAGGCGCATATCAAAATTATACAACTTTCCTGTTTTGCTGCCGTAGCGGTCGTGGCTGTGATGAAGGCAAGAGGCGGGCATCTTTTTCCTTCTTTAGCTGCCTGGCGTTGATCAGCCAATAGGAAGTCAGGAACACGATCACCATGAATGTACCAATATAAATGAATTGCACCCCCCTGAGCGAAGAGTCACTGCCTGCAAAGAAGGCATGCAGCACCACCCCCAGATAGCCGAACATGCTCAGTGTATGAATCGATCTAAATCTTTTCTGACCGATCTTCTTGCGCAGGTAAAAGGTGATGGTTACCAGCAAGCTAAGATACGCACCGATTACGCCCAGCCCCACCCACACCGGGCGGTAGGGTGAAATGAATGGAATCAAAATCTGGGCTAATGAGAATGGCAGATATTGGTCGATCATCAACACTGAGACGTGTAAAATGACAAAACCGATTGAGAGCAGGGAAATATATTCATGAAAATCGACCGCAAAGGTGGGTGAGAGCAAGCGTTCAAAGAACTTGGTCGGTATCGCCAGCCCCCACAGCATGGAAAACCAGAGCAGGAAGTATGCCACCCATCCAGCCGCCCGGGTGACATACCAGGTTGTATGTGTACTGTTGGTGGCGAATAGCCATGTAAAAAAGTTGGAAATCGCATTTCCCACAGGCAGATTGCGGAAAACGAAAAATCCCACTGCCCCCAGGATCAATGCGCTGAAGATGAAAACCCCTCCGATGATCCAAATAGCCAGCCGTTTTGGGTTGGATTGACTGGAAATTGCTTTGAGATCAGACATGGAACACCTCATGATAATTCTTGGAACCATGAACCCAGCCGGTCTTGTCCACCGCCAGGTAAGCTTGATTGGTATGATTGCTAAATATCTCGTCCGCGTTTTGCGGGCCTGCGATCAGCAGCACCTTGGCATACACTTCAGCCTCCGCGGCAGTTTTTGCCCAGACGGTGGTGCTCAGCCATTCGGTCTGCGCCGGTTCGCCGGTGCGCGGGTCGATCAGATGATGTTGTAATTTTCCGTTCTGCTGCCATCGACGTTTGGCAGTCGATGATGTTGCTACGGCACCGGGCTTGACGTGTAAGACCGCCAGGTCCTTCTCAGGCTCGAGTGGGTTCTCCAGGCCAATTTCCCAATCAGTTTCGCCCTTGGGCAGGTTGACCAGCACCATATCACCCCCCGCGTTGACTGCACACGCTTCGCTATTTTGCGCCAGCTTCTTTGCCGCCTGTTCGGCAATCCAGCCCTTGGCGATCCCTCCCAAGTCAATTTGCATCCCAGGCGGTATGAGGATAGAGTTCGTCATCGGATCGAGTGTAATCTTGCGGAAGTCATGCTTTTCTAATGGAATAACTGCCTCATTCCGGTGTCGATTGTCCCTGATCTCATCTATGCTGCGGTCGTAGCCTGCTTGTTTCAAGGCTGGCAGGATTGCCGGGTTGAATAACCCACCGGTTTCGATCGCCAGGCGATGGGCTTCCTGGATCACCTGGAACATCTCAGCTGATGCCTGGAACCACGAGCCTGCTGAGCGGTTGAGTTCGGCCAGCTCACTCGTTTCGGTAAAGCGAGTGAAGCGCTGTTCGCTCTGGTTGATGAACTGGCGTGTCATCAGGAATCCCCGTTGGATTGCTGTTGGGTCGCTTCCACTGGCGGCCAGCAGGATATCAGAGTTCATCGCCCGGAACTCATCGTACTGCATTTTAAGAGCCACCTGTTCTTAGCCGTGGGCTAAAAAAATTGGTCTGGCTTTGTTGAGGGAACTGGAACCCTCCAGTCGTTGTATTGCTGTTGAATGTTCGCACGGTCTGGTTGGAAGCTGGAGAACTCACCGCAGGTTGGCTGGAGATCAATGGGGCGGGTTTATTTGCGTGTGAGAAAAGTACCCAGCCGGTAAGAAAGCTAAAGACTGACGCAAACGTAATCCACAGACGCATACTTTTTTTGACGATTTTCATATTCGCTACCTTTCTGGTGGATCGATGGGTAAACTCCACCCTGGTTACATGGATATAACTATATTTAGTGAAACTCAGATTCTCCCTGGGGAAGGTAAATATTGCCGTTCTGATCAATTCTTATCATCCCCCGCTGTTGCAGAACCACAAGCAGTGACTGGTACTGTTGAATTTCCTGGCTCGCCTGGCCCAGTTGAGATTGCAGGTTGCTCACTTCCTGCTGTAACTGTTGCACATCCGTTGATGTGGATGTAGATTGTGAAGCGGAGCTACCGCTGGTGCTCGCAAGGTTATTGCTGGCTAAACTGGCATTGGGTGAATTCTGCAGCGCGACGGTATTGGTATTGGTCAGAGCGTTGACCCCGACCACCGTAATCCCCAAACCGACGACGACGGTGATGACCAGAGCAGTGATGATTGCGGAGATGTGTTTCATTCGAGTATCCTCCTGATATAAGATGTTGTGCATCCAATTAGGCACAATATATCAGGCAAAGATGACAATCAGATGAATTATATTTATCAAACTCTGGCTGGTTTTTCGCAGTGCTCAAAGAACGGGATATTCTTACCACCAGCATGAAAGCGGCTTGGAAAACATCAAAGTTAACTAATCATGAAATGGCACACCAGGTACTCACCAATGCATGAATTGCCCATTCGATTATCGGCAAGATATGTTATTATTATGGATAATTATTCTCTATAGGAATCGATTATCAACTAAATTTAATGATTGTTTTACAGACACGATTCGAGCATCTGCTTAATGAGTTACGTCGACGGAGGTATCGCCTCACACCTCAACGGATGGAGTTGTTGCGGTTGATTATAAGTAGCGGGGATCACCCTAACGCGGCGCAGCTTTATGAACAGATTAAAGGTAAATTCCCCACGATGAGTCTTGCCACGGTTTATAAGACCCTCGACTTATTAAAGGAATTAGGTGAGGTAGTCGAGATAAATTTACATTCCGATAATCATTTCGATGCATATCAGCCCAACCCTCACCTCCATCTGATCTGTACAAGCTGTAAAAAAATATTGGATGGGGATCTGGAACCGCCTATACTTGCTTTGTTAGACAAAGTGGAGCATTTTTCTAGGTTTCAAATACAACCTCAACAAATCGTCTTTTACGGATTGTGCCCAGATTGTCAAAAAAATATACACTAGGATTTGGATTTATTAATTCAAAATATCCATGTAAATAATAACCACCCGACACTTCCACCCAACGAAAGGAAAACCACATGAGCAAGAAAAAACAACTGACTACCAATCATGGACAACCCATCGCAGATAATCAAAACTCACTCACTGCCGGCCCACGCGGCCCCCTGCTGATGCAGGATTATCAACTGATGGAGAAACTGGCCACCTTTAACCGTGAACGCGTTCCCGAACGCATCGTCCATGCCAAAGGTTCAGGAGCCTATGGAACATTGACCATCACCAATGATATTACCCGTTATTCCAAGGCTATAGTTTTTTCAAAAGTCGGGAAACAGACGCCTTGTCTGCTGCGTTTCTCCACGGTCGCCGGTGAACGTGGCGCCGCGGATGCTGAACGTGATGTGCGGGGTTTTGCAATCAAGTTCTACACCGAAGAAGGCAATTGGGATATGGTCGGTAACAATACTCCCGTCTTTTTCATCCGTGACCCATATAAATTCCCCGACTTTATTCATACCCAAAAGCGCGACCCCCAAACCAATATGCGTTCAACAACGGCCATGTGGGATTTTTGGTCGCTCTCCCCAGAAAGCTTGCACCAGGTTACCATCCTCTTCAGCGATCGCGGATTGCCACAGGGGTATCGCTTTGTCAACGGCTTTGGAAGTCATACCTACAGCTTCATCAATGCAAAGAATGAGCGCTTTTGGGTCAAATTCCATTTTAAGGTCATGCAAGGTATCAAAACATGGACCAATGCCGAAGCAGCCGAGATTATCGGCAAAGATCGTGAAAGCTCTCAACGTGACCTGTTCGAGGCAATTGAACGGGGTGACTTCCCAAAGTGGAAATTCCAGGTGCAAATCATGCCCGAAGTCGAGGCTGAGACCTATCACCTCAATCCATTTGACCTAACCAAAGTCTGGCCTCATGCAGATTACCCATTGATTGATGTTGGTATCTTGGAGCTCAACCGTAATCCTGAAAACTATTTTGCCGAGATTGAACAGGCGGCTTTTGAGCCTTCGAATATTGTCCCTGGGATTGGTTTCTCGCCCGATAAAATGCTTCAAGGACGCATCATGTCCTATGCTGATGCGCATCGTTATCGCATTGGCGTAAACTATGCTGCTTTGCCAGTCAACCATCCCCACACAGAAGTCCAAAACTATCACCGTGATGGTAACATGCGTTTCGATGGGAATTATGCTGGCGCGGTTAACTATGAACCGAATAGCCAGGGCGGTCCTGTTCAAGACTCACAATTTCTGGAGCCTCCGCTCAAGATTTCAGGCGACGCTGATCGATATGATCATCGTAAAGGCAATGATGATTACACACAACCCGGCAACCTGTTCCGCCTGATGAATGCCAGCCAAAAAGAACAACTTTTCAGCAACATTGCTGAAGCTATGCAGGGTGTACCTGAACGCATCATTGCCCGCCAGCTGGTCCACTTTTATAAAGCCGACCCTGATTATGGGCGTGGTGTAGCTGCCAAACTCGGCATCGACATTAAGCGTTTTATCCCCTGGACAAAACTCTCCCTGGCTGATCTGGTTGAAAAGACAGCTGAATAGGTTCACATTCTCGTCATCGAATAATCTATTGCTCGGCTTTGCAAAAAAACATCCCCCTGTGTGGTTCAGGGGGATGTTTTCATTGATGAGTGTTATTTTATCTTCACCGCATCGAGAGCTGGGTGAATGCCTGGCTCTTGTTCCCGTCCAGGTCTGCTACCATGAAGCCCACCAGGTAATCGCCCACCGGCGCATACTCCGCCGACCAGGTGAATAAGCTGCCGCTGTTGAAGGTGAGTGTATCTCCTGCCTGTTCGACTACCTGGGTGACGTTGCCGCTTGCATCCAGGTCCATCCACTTCTGAGTAATGGTAAATGTATCCCCATCGGATGGCGTGATCTCTGCCGGAGCACCCGTGTCATTAGATCCTTGATACCCATATACCTTGATTAATTTACCATCCATGAATAACAGCTGGGCAAATTTCTGCTCGCCTGAATCTACGAAGGTATAGGTACCGTTCAGCGAATAGACCGCCTCTTCTGCAGTGGCTCCATAAGCTACCGGTGTTAAAAGCGCCAGCACTGTAGTGGTCCCGTCAGATACAGAGAATATGGTCCCATCCCAGGTGAAATTCAGCTTAAACAAATCACTATCCGGCCACACCGGGTAATAAACGCCATTTAATTCCCGCGTGTCCGCGCTCTCCAGGTAATCTGTATCGGCCACAAAAATCGAGTTGGAGCTTGCATCGAATAGCCCAATGAAGAGGTAAACATAGCCGATATTCTTCCCGCTGATACTGGTGCTTAGCTTCACCGTGTCACCAGGGGCGAGCGAGTCGGCTGATGTGGTGATTTCAGACAAAGTGATCGTCCCGGCACCCGGAGCACGGCTGACCATCTCTGTAGTCGGAGCAACCGCCTCGACTGCATCCGCTTGGAAAGACCGGTCGTTGTAGTGAAATGCCAGGAAATCGTCCCACAAGGATCCTTTTACAAATCGCTCTGCGATGAGGTTATAGGATTGCGGTCCTGTATAAGGCGAGTTATACATGGTGGAGTTGGGGAAGTAGATCGCAATCCCGGTGGAACCCGGTTTGCCTGAGCCGTGTTTTTCAGCCACGATGCTGGTATTCATGGCTGCGATAACAGCATTGGCTGCCTGGGTCACCTGGCTGCTGTTCGCTTCACGGTTAACCAGCTGTATAAAGTGACCCATATCGATGTACGACGGGACCGATTGTTTCCCAAAAACGCTGGTATAGGATTGGGCATAGTTCCTTGCCGTGGCAACCACCCTTTGATCTTCATTTTGTAGGATGTAGGCGAAGTTATTGAATTGGGTCATCAAGTCTGGTAAGGTATCCAGGTCGACAGCAGTCAGGGTTCCATCTCTACCGATCTGCCTGGCCAACTGGTCAGCGGTCACGCTGTTCACCCCAAAGAAGCCTCCCATGGGTGAGCCCTGGCGCAGGAAATCCTGCCTGGCCTGGTCATCCACGATGCGCAAGTCCTGGTTCACGTACGAGCTGACGATATCTGCGCCGAGCTGTTGGCTGCTCATATCCGGGTTATCCACCAACGATTGAAGGAAGCTCGCGTAGGCCCAGCCTAACGACGGTTCAACTTCCTCGGAGGCCAGCGCAATATGGGCATGTGGTTGCAGTGCGGCAAAAATCTCCATCTGGCTCATCAAACAGGCGTCCATACCGATAATATCCAGTTTATCCACACCAGTCTGGCGGCTGATATCCGATAGAGCCTGGTCAATCTCAGATAGATACAGGAAATCCCCATCCAGTGCTGAAATGAGTGGGGCGCGGCCGCTATCACTGCTGGCGGGTGCCGGGTCGCTCCATCCCCCTGGCCATCCCATGCCATGGTCCGACAACACCAGCACATAGCGATCAGCAGGGTACGCCGCCATTGCCCAGGTGACAAAGTCAACCAGCGTATTCCCATCTGCCATATTCACTTCACCCAGGTCGTCCACCATTTGTGAGCCGATCCTGTTCAGGTCATTATCCTGGGTCACCAGGTAGCGCCGGGCTGAGGTCCAGTCACCATCCCCCTGATATGCCCCACGGTATCGGTCCAGCTGTGCCACAATTGCCACACGGTCGGTTGAGCCAACCCGTTCAGCCTCGTTCAGGTCGACGAAGATATCCTGCTCCAGGATCTGGTCATCCGCATCCTGGTACAGCATCACCAGCCACTTCTGACCAGTCTGCCCAGCTACAGGTACCTTAGTCGGTCGAGGTGTGCTGGTGGGTAGGTTTTGTACGATGGGGTTGCTTTCAGTGGGTTGTTCCAGGTTGGTGGTATCACCTTGTAAGTCTAATCCCCCACCTTTGGATAGAAGCATGATCACGATGATTATTATGACCAGGAATATTCCGCCACAACCACCTACTTTTCCTTTCGTGGGGATATTAAATCCGCCTCCGCTGGGCTGGTAAGAGCCTCCCCCTCCGCCTGTGCCGCCTGTCCCCCCTGTCTGGCGTCTGATCGGAGCCTCCGCTCGTTGGGTGGGTTTATCCGCCTTCCGGCGGCGTTCTACATCAACTTCCGGTTGATTGCTCATTTCACATCTCCTCTTGATAACACATTTATTGGATTGTAATACAAAATCCATCTCCCCTGGATGGGATTCCATCATCCTCATCTTCAGGATTTGAACCTGATTACTGATAACTAATTACACCACTATTAGAAATCTTAAATTTTTCAATTTTTGTCATGCTCCTCTTGTAAATTAGAACATAAGTGCTATAATAGTATTGTGATACTTCTCTCCATCTACCACCATTCTCCCCCAGATAGACTATTCGTTTCTATTCGTTTTCCTATGAAACGACTCGGTTAATCTTCCAATGCCAGCCCCGCTCCTCCCGCCGCGTGGGATTTTCGTCCCCACCCGCATGATCTTCAACCAGCAGCTGCCTGCTGCGGTGCTTGTCACCTGGATCCAGCTGCGCTGCCTGGCATGGTCTGGATGGGCTACGCCTCCTTTGAGCATACCCGAGCTGGCCTCTCTCACCGGCATTCACCCGGCCAGGCTTAACCGGCATTTATCCCAGCTAGAAGAAATTTCCTCACTTTCATGTCGTACCGGTGTGACTGGAAAAATCATTATCTCTTTTCCCGAAGATCCAATCGCCATACCCGAAAGTCATGCGGAAGACCGAAATCACGTAGATTCAACATTACCAAGTTCTGAACAGCATGCATCGCCTGGTCCTTCTTCCTATTTTCCACGCCAAATCCTGGGTTATCTATCTTTCCAGGAAGACTTGGATGAATTCTCTGATGATGATTTATCGGATAACAATCTATGGGAGGCTGAAGCACCCGGAACGAGACCGCTTCAGGTAGGGAAAGATCTGGCAGATAATCAGAATAGCGATTTAAATCTGGTTAGAAAATTCCATAAATCTCCTTCCATGTTAAATCATCACGGCGGCCATGCCTATCCATGACCGCCGCGAAGTTAGTCCGGTATCAGTTTACCAAATCCCATTTATCCAGCTGACTGGCTTCTCATCTCCAACAGTCGGATCAGCCCCTGGATCAACACCGGATTGACCAGCATCTTATCTGTGCTGGTGGCAGTTATTGTTACGGCAGGCGTTCCTTGGGCACCCATTCCTAGGTTAATCGCGCTCATCACGCTGTCACCACCTCCTGGCATCCCAACTGGCCCACTACCAGGCCTGGCCCGACTCAATCCTGATGTACTGGGAGTGTTGGCTGGTGCAGTTATGGTATCGCTCCCGCCCAGTGTGCTCATGACCTCGCTCACGGATTGGTCGGTCAGGTCCATCGCGTCGATCGCTTTAATCTGTTCGCTTGTCATTGCAGCCTGAATTTGCTTGACCAATGCTTCCAGCTCCACCTGTGAGGTCGTATCGCTGTTGCTAAGAGACTGGTAGCCTTCCCACAGGGTGAGCAGCTCAGCAGCTTGGGAGGAAGAAACTGCCTGGCTGGTATCTTCCAGCTTGAGTGTGGCAGTAGCAAGTATGGTAGCACTAGACAGGCTGCTGCTGGCAGAAACCGTGGTAGTACTCGCACTGCTGCATCCCACAAGTAGGATTGCCAATAAGGTGATCAGGGTAATCAAAGTGCTAAGATTCGTCTTCATTTTATGGCTCCGATACAAGTGCCCATATGCTGTCCAGAATGTATTTTCGGATATACCGCATCTGTGAAAATAATAGCAAAGAGATATTTCAAACATATTTAGATGTTATTTAGACAATGTAAAGGTTCTCCGCCAGATGAGGATCATTCGTAGTGAATTTCGATCTTACAAATACTCATCAGTGCTTTATTCCACCCTCAAGAGTTAACAGGATAACCCATGCTATAATGAAAATGATAGACGGATGTACGAAGGAACAGGGCAAGGAAAATGAGAAAAGCTATCTATATCCCGATCATCATTGCACTCTTGATAGCTGCCTGCCAACCCACGCCACCATCTGGTCGAATTGGGAAAAAATCGATTGTCGTCACCTACTCAATCCTGGGAGCTTTGGTCAAGGCATTGGTTGGTGACCAGGCGAATGTAGTCGTGTTGATCCCGAACGGGCAGGATCCGCATGAATGGGAGCCTTCTGCCAAGGATATCGAGAGCTTGATGAAGGCAGACTTGATCGTCCAGAATGGCTTGACCCTGGAAGGTGGGTTGGAAAAGACCTTGACCCAGGCTGCCTCGGCGGGAATACATTCCTTCACCGCCTCAGACCATATCACCGTTCGCAAGGTGGGTCAGGGACAGGCAATTCCTAACGCTGGGTCCGATCAAAATGTAGGCGCATCTGACCCGCACTTATGGATGGATCCATTGATGATGAAACAAGTTGTTCTCGCCATGTCTGACAAAATCAAGACTACTCTCGGCATCGACCCCTCCGTTCCGGCTCAAGACCTGGCAACACAGCTTAACAGCTTAAATAGTGAAATCGTCGCCATGGTTGCCGGCTTGCCCGAAGCGAATCGCAAGCTGGTCACCGGGCACGAATCTCTGGGGTATTTTGCCGATCGTTATGGCTTTAAGCTTGTGGGGGCCATCATTCCCAGTCTAAATTCCCAGGCGCATGTTTCAGCCGCCGACCTGGCTGCCTTGAAGACTTTGATCCAGGAGAACCAGGTCAAAGCGATCTTCTCCGAGTTAGGCACACCAGTTGCCATCACCGCTGCCATAGCTAGGGAGACGGGTGCGAAGGTTGTCCAGCTTTCCACTCACCTCCTTCCTTCAGATGGATCCTACTTCACATTTATGCGAAATCTGGCTCAAACCATCGTGGATAATCTTTAGTAGCCATGGATATATTCATCACGCCATTTTCATCCAATACCTTCATGCTCAACGCTTTGTTGGCCGGGGTCTTGGTGTCTATTGCCTGCGGGATCATCGGCACATTCATTGTCTTGCGTGGTCTGGCGTTTATTGGTGACGCCCTGGCACATGGGGTCTTGCCGGGTATTGCCCTGGCGATATTATTGGGGATTCCCGGAATTCTCGGAGCCACGGTTGGAGCGCTGGTGATGATTGGGGGCATCAGCCTGATCACCCGCCGCACGCGCCTGAGCTCCGACACTGCCATCGGGCTGCTATTCGTGGGTATGTTGGCTTTGGGGGTGGTGATCGTTTCTCGCAGCAGTTCGTTCAGTGGAGATTTGGTGCGCGTCCTATTCGGGGAGATCCTCGGCATCAACCCAGGCGCATTGCTGATCCAGCTGGTTGCGACACTGGTCATCCTGATCACAGTGATCATCTGCGCCCGCCCCTTCCTCATGCTGTGCTTCAGCCCCGAACAAGCCCAGGTTGCAGGTTTTAATGCCAGCCTTTATCACAACATCATGCTGGCGCTCATCGCCCTTACCGTTATCACCTCCTTCCAAACGGTTGGCACATTGCTGGTATTTGGGATGCTGCTGGCTCCGGCCGGTGCTGGTGCACTGGTTGCCCGGCGTGTACAAACTATGATGATTTGGGCGGCTGGGTTTGGGTCGTTAGCTGTTTATTTCGGTCTACTGGTCAGCTATCATTTCAACCTGGCAGCGGGCGCATCGATTGTTTTAGTCGCCACCCTGATCTTTTTCCTGGTCTTTTTCCTGCGCAGCCGCCCCCAGGCGAAATTCGGATCCCATCATATAGGTTGAGCCATGCATCCTGAATCTGTAATTGATAATTACCAATCGACCTCCTGCGTGATCGCTCATGACCTGGATATTGGTTATCAGGGTGAAATTGTGGTGCCAACCGTAAATTTTGAGCTCACCTGTGGTGAATCACTGGCGCTGGTAGGCATCAACGGCTCCGGGAAAACCACTCTGCTAAAGACCATCGTCGGATTATTGCCGCCCATAAAAGGGGAAATTCGTGTGCTTGGTAATCCTCCTGGGAAAAACCCTCACCAGCTTGCATACCTCAGCCAGTTCCATGAATCCGGCTTCATCCTACCTCTGCGCGTAAAAGATGTTGTGCAGATGGGCCGATTTACCGAAAAAGGCCTGTTTGGTCGCATGACACCCGAGGATGAGCGTATTATCACCGCTTCCTTACAGCGCATGGGCATTGAAGATCTACGTGATTCCCCACTGCGCATGCTGTCTGGTGGGCAGCAGCAACGCGTCTACATGGCACAGGTGCTCGCCCGCCAGGCTGATCTGATTGTGCTGGATGAGCCCACTTCAAGCCTGGACGCTTCTGGTCGTGAGCTGTTTACCCAGATCATGAACGAGGAACGCAATCGTGGGGCAATGATCGTGGTAGCCACGCATGACATTCAGCTGGCATCCGAATGCAACCAGGCTATGCTGCTTGCTCATGAAGTGGTAGCGGTGGGACCTGGTGAAGAAATCCTCACCCCCGAAGCGTTGCTCAAAACTTTTGGAATTGTCCTGCTCTACCAGGGTGAGGATAAGGGTGTGGGTATCGTGGAGCGGGAACACGGGCATGAATAATCGACCAGGTGTAGAATTATTGGTGACGTGATTATCTAGGAGTAGCTCTGATGACCCAAAAAGAACTCGGTTATGTTGAATTGGAATGGACTTGCAAACACTGCGGCACGATCAACCCCGGGATGAAGCGGGTGTGCACAAATTGCGGTGCGCCTATATCGGAGGAGGACAAGTACCAATTACCCGACCAGCAAGAGCTGATCAAAGATGAAGCCAAACTGGAAGAAGCTAAAGCGGGGCCTGCCATCCAATGCCCCTATTGCAATGTGCTCAATCCCGCTGGCACGAAGCTCTGCATCCAATGCGGAGGCGATATTCAGGCAGGTCTTGCCCGGCAGGCAGGGGAGGTGCTTGGCGCCTATGAGACAGCTGCCGTTCCCGATAAACCCTGTCCATCCTGTGGCCAGCTGGTAAAAGCTAACGCTCAGCGCTGCCCGAATTGCGGTGGCAGCCTGGTGGAAGCTGCCGCACCCCTGGTTGCCCCTGCCGCCATCAGCAAAAAAACACCCATCTGGATGATCGCGGGGGCGGTTCTCTTGGGCATGCTGTGTTTGGGCTCTGTGATTGCTTTTATAGTTATGGGCAATCGCACAAAGGATGTCACAGCCAGCGTTTCAGACGTGCAATGGCGGCTCTCCGTTGATATCCTGGCGAAGGCGCCGGTTCAAAAAAGCGCCTGGGAGGAGAATGTTCCTTCGGATGCAAAGAATGTTGCCTGCCAAGATCGATACAAAGAAACCAGCAGCTTTCCGGTTCCAAATGCCACTGAAGTATGCGGCACTCCCTACACCATAGACACAGGCAGCGGCGCTGGTAAGGTGGTCCAGGATTGCGAATATCGCGTTTATGCCAGTTATTGCGATTTTAGCGTGTTGGATTGGACCGTGGTTACTACAGCAATGGCCCAGGGCAGCGACAATAATCCGCAATGGCCTTTGCTCAACCTGCAAGCTGGTCAGCAAGAAGGCGACCGAAGCGAGTCTTACCGGGTGTCCTTTGATGCTGGCGGCCAGACGTATGGCTACACGCCGGTTGATTCGGCAGACTTCAGCCAGTTTGAAATCGGTTCCCAATGGGTGTTGAGTATTAACACCTTTGGATCGATAAAAGATCTACATAGTAAATAGGGTCTGGATGTAGGTCTCGCGGGCGATAGCTTTTACCCACTCTCGCCATTGCCTGGATAATTACCTCGGTCCTTGGGGTTGGTTTCTAATCTGATAAAACAAAAAGCTGCTCAAAAGAGCAGCTCAGAGAGGCGTCGAC
Organism: uncultured Chloroflexia bacterium; assembly: GCA_963725685.1. Lineage (GTDB taxonomy): Bacteria > Chloroflexota > Anaerolineae > Anaerolineales > UBA4823 > FEB-25. Next base: position 263,022 of record CAVRYZ010000005.1, on the reverse strand, counting down.
GGGATTTGAACCCGTGATCAGGGTTTTGCAGACCCTTGCCTTGCCACTTGGCCACGACGCCATGATTGTTTATATTGAAAATTGCTGATTGATGATTTTGATTGGTCCCCTACCTGTAAAATCAACAGTCAGCAATCTTCAGTGAGAGCGGGCGGTGGGATTCGAACCCATGACCTTCTCCTTGGCAAGGAGACGTTCTACCAGCTGAACTACGCCCGCAGGTCTGACCTGGACCAGGTCAGGAGTGCCGAGAGTCAGGATCGAACTGACGACACCGCAATTTTCAGTCGCGTGCTCTACCAACTGAGCTATCTCGGCTCATTCATCAGCTTATCAAGAATGCGGGCTAATTTTACCAGATGCATGCACATTGTCAAGCGCCACCCAATTTGGACAACCTTTCACCAGCCTTTAACTTGCCTTTTCTTTCGAACTATGTCATAATAATATTGCGAACATCTGGGTGCCCCCCTCACCCAGGTGTTCGCACTTAATTGACCGGCTGAAAATCCCCATATTTGAGGATTTTCCATCCTTGTAGAAAAATTCACGATCTATTTGCTTGACTAATTCTGGTATCCCTCTATAATTAACCTGCAACGCTCCGAAAAGGCTCGCTTTGTGAAAACTTAGCGCGCAGAGTCATGGGTCTAAATCCATTTCCCCTGGTGGACATGATTCCAGACCAACGATAATAGCAAACCAAGCGAAAGCTTGGGACGCAAAGTCATGGGTCTAAAACCAGCTTGCTGGTCATGATCGCCAGACCACCGAACAGGCAAAACCGGTGAAAACCGGCGACGCAAAGTTATGGGTCTAAAGCTCCAATCATAAAAAATGGGAGCCATGACTGCCAGATTACCGAAGAGCGTTGGATCTTTTTAAACAGCATGGGGCTGTCCCAGAAGTAGATGCGCGACCAGTCCGGTCAGAAGCTGACCGGACTGGTCGCGCTCTGACCGAAAGCGCACCATGTGGGCGTAGGGGAAACTTTTCTGGTGTATTTTGTTCAAATCCCACCCCTATGCTGCTACGTTTTAGGATATATTCCACAATTGTGCCTTTTTAAACAGCCTCATAACTTATTTCCGTTGCCCCCACCCTGACTAATTGGGGTTTTAGCTACGTTTTTTTGGTAATTTTCAATGGGATATAATTGACGATAGAATGATATTTTAAACCCTGACTTACTCGTCACGTAAATTAGACGCGTTTATTAGTAGCCCTCGATTTAAACTGTCCAGTTCAAGGATAAATACTTAATTCGAGCCAACAAAAAGGAAGAAGGATATTAATGGGAAAAGCAACTGAAGATTTACGAAAAGAACATGGTTCGCTTATGAACGTGTTTGAAATTTTAGATAAAATGTTATTAACAAACACAATCGAGCAGGAGGAAATTTACAAGTTTGGAGAAGAGCTGATTTACTTCCTAAAAATATTTGCCGATAAATGCCATCATGGGAAAGAAGAAGACTATTTATTCAAGGAATTAATCGCTAAAGGAGTTCAAGGTGAAGGCGGTCCGATTGGGGTAATGCTTCAAGAACATAGACAAGGGAGAGAGTATATCTCCATGATGAGTAAATCACTTGAAAGCAACGACCTGATAAATTTTAAGAACATTGCAACAAAATATCGTGATCTTTTGATACTCCATATAGCAAAAGAAAACAACGTCTTATTCGTGATGGCGGACAAATTATTGGATGATGCAACCCAGAACGAGCTGTTTGTACAATTTGAAAAACATGAAGAGGCGGTTATTGGGCACGGCGTGCATGAAGAGCTTCATTCCATGATCCATAAATGGGAAATGGAATTTAATGTGTAATCCTTTCCCCTTCACCAACCCTTCTGAAAGAGAAAATCGCTAACATATCGCTGATTTTATAAAATCATTTGAGGCTGCCGCTTACATTTGGGACAGCCTCTTTTTATTCATTACCCATACTGGGAAAGTATCTCAACATGACTTATACAGGGTTGTTTATCATTGTCGGAGATCCTCATGTACTGTCAATGCAGCGCCTTCTCCACAAATTCTTTTTGCATCCCTGTCTTGTTCATTATTGCTTCCACTGACAAACCCTGCTCGTGCATCCACAGGATCGCCGACTCCATGGGTTCGCCAATTTCAAGGATATGACCATCGAGATCGTACAAACGCATTACCCGCTGCCCCCAAGGTTGTCCCATGATCTCGTGGATGAATTCTGTGCCTGACTGCTTCAGCCGCGCCTGCGCTTCTTCGATATCATCTGTTTCGAAGTACAACTCGCCCGAGTTGGTCTTCAGGGTGATGGCGTACTGCCGTTCGTCACCTAGAAGGGTTTGGAAGTGAGCTCTCTGGTGGATCGTAAATCCGCCCTCGAACTGCACGTCCTCACCAAAATCATTCAACACCTTTTGCCCCAGGTAATCCTCGTAAAAACGCCGAGAAGCAGGAACGTTTTCCACTACGATCAAGGGAAGGATGAATTTAAGCATGGTTTCCTCCGCTTTCTTAAAATTATATGACTTAATAAGAAATGATAACTAAAAACGACCGTAAAACCACCGGTCGTTTGCCTATGCCCCCACCCAGATTCGAACTGGGGTTTTAGCCTTGAAAGGGCTGCGTCCTGGTCCCCTAGACGATGGGGGCGGGTTCCAAGCGGTCGGATTTTACCATCCCTCATGATTGGGGTCAAGGAAAACTGGACAAATTCGCTGCTGTCAAGTAAAATAGCCTGCCGTAACCAAGTAGGAATTTTTTGGAGGATCAAGTTGGCTAATACCAAATCTGCAATCAAACGCATCAAACAGAACCATAAGCGTCGCTTACGCAACCGCTTATTCACCGGTACTGCACGCACCTTTATTAAAAACGCTCGCACCACCGTAGAGAGTGGCACCCCTGAAGAAGCCCGCACAGCCACTTTGGCTGCCATCAGCGCCTTGGATAAAGCCGCTGAAAAGGGAATTATTCATAAGAACAACGCTGCTCGCCGCAAGGGTCGCCTGATGCGTCATCTTGCCAAAATGGAAAAACCAGTCGCCTGACATTCCTGAAGCTGATCTTGCTCAAAATGTAAGATCCAGCCATGTTTCAAGGACAATCATCCAGCGGGAGTTTCAGGTGCTCCCGCTTTTTTGCTACAATTAGGCCTATGTTTGAGTCTCAGCAGCAGGTCATCGCGGATAAAATCCGCTCATATTGTACAAAACACGATCTACCTCAGCCCGGTGAGATCAGCTGGAACCCCATCCCGTTCTCAGGCGAATGGGGTATTTCTACTTCATTCTTTGCTTTAGCCGCCACCGAAGCCCGCCTGGTTAAAGAGCCCAACGCGCAGGCTTTCCCCGTTCCTCAGCGTGCCCAGGAACTTGCCCATGAGATTGCAGCAGATCTTGGTACTCTGGCTGGTTTTTCGCGCATCGAAGCAGTAAAAGGCTATCTCAACCTCTACTTCTCCTCTTCTGAATATGTAAAGCAAGTCGTAGAGACTGTGCTTGCCCAGGGAGCTGACTTTGGTCGTGGTGCCTCGCGGGGTGAGCAGATGATGGTGGAATTCTCTCAGCCCAACACCCACAAAGCATTCCATGTAGGTCACCTACGCAGCGCCATTTTGGGCGAGGTACTGGCGCGTATGCTTGAATTCGCCGGGTATGACGTGGTACGTTCAAATTATATTGGTGATATCGGCCTGCACGTCATCCGCTGGTTGTGGAATTATATGAAGTTCCATGCTGGAGAAACACCCCCTGCAGACACAACCCGTTGGATGGGTGATCTTTACGCCGAAGCTATCCGACGCCTCGAAGAGAATCCCGATCTGGAAGTTGAAGTGCGCGTCCTTTACGGTCGCTGGGACCGCCGCGATCCCGAGGTGGTCGAAACCTGGGAACGCACCCGCCAATGGTCACTGGATGGTTTCGCTGAGATGTACCAGACGCTCGGTATTCATTTTGACCGCTATTACTTCCCCAGCGCTGAAGAACAGCCGGGCAAGCGCGTGGTGGACGAATTGATCCAGCGCGGCATTGCCAAAGATGAGCGGCCAGATGGACCGGTGATCGTGCGGATCGATGACCTGTTGGGATTGACCAAGGAAAAATACCGCGTCCTGGTGGTGCTTCGCTCAGATGGGACAGCCCTCTATTCAACGGAAGATCTGGCCCTGGCAGAACGTAAGTTCAGCGAGTACCCAAACTTATTGCGATCGATCTACGTCGTAGACGTGCGCCAGGCGCTGCATTTCCAACAGGTCTTCAAGACCCTGGAGATTGCTGGCCGACCCTGGGCTGATCGTTGTTTGCACCTGGGTTATGAGATCGTCAACCTGCCCGGTAATGTCACCATGGCCTCACGCGAGGGCACAGTGGTGCTGTTGGAGAATTTGCTGCGTGAGGCTGTCAGCCGAGCCCGCAAGGTAGTGGAAGAGAAGAACCCGGACCTTCCCGAAAATCAAAAAGATGCGGTGGCGCGCGCGGTTGGGCATGGGGCCTTGAAATACCCGATGTTGGCCCGCGATATTGCTAAGATGGTCACCTTCGACTGGGAATCCGCGCTAGATTTCAACGGTCAGGCTGCACCGTACATCCAATATGCCCAGGTACGCGCCAATAGCATCTTCCGCAAGCTGGGAGAATCAGCCGAAACCGGGCAGCCTGTCGAATTTTCTTATGCACTCGACCCAACCGAGATACAGCTGGTCGACATCATCTCGCGCTTCCCGGGTGAAGTTCAGCGAGGTGCCGCTGAATTCAAGACTCTGCTGATCACCAATATCGCCTATGAGTTGGCGCGTGCCTTTTCCGATTTTTACAATGCCTGCCCGGTGCTCAAGGCTGAGCCACCAGTGCGCCTCGCCCGCTTACGCCTGGTCGCGGCCGCACGGCAGGCAATGGTCAATGCCCTCAATCTGCTGGCGATTGAGGCACCAGATGTGATGTAAGGGAAGGGTATAATAGCCAGGTTTGTGGCCTCTGACCCATCCATTGAAAAAATATCTTTATAAGGAGATAATTTTCGCATGACCCCCATTCGAACACTTATCATGGGCGCCGCTGGGCGCGATTTTCACAACTTCAACGTATTCTTCCGCGACAATTCAGATTACCAGGTGGTTGCATTCACCGCCACTCAGATCCCAGATATCGAAGGGCGCACCTATCCCACTGAGCTGGCCGGCAAGCTCTACCCAAAAGGGATTCCCATCTACGCCGAAACTGACCTTCTAAAACTGATTAGTGAGAAAAAAGTAGATCAGGTGATTTTTGCCTATAGCGATGTGCCCCATGAAGTACTGATGCATAAAGCCTCCATGGTCCTGGCTGCCGGGGCCGACTTCCGCTTGATGGGCACCAAGACCACCCAGGTTAAATCCACCAAACCGGTAGTATCCATCTGTGCAGTCCGCACTGGCTCAGGGAAAAGTCAGACCACCCGCCGGGTCTCCTTGATCTTGCGAAACATGGGTTATAGAGTGGCTGCCATTCGCCACCCCATGCCATACGGCGACCTGGTGAAACAGGCGGTTCAACGTTTTGCCGATTATTCTGATTTGGATAAACATGAGTGCACCATCGAGGAACGCGAGGAGTATGAGCCTCACCTGGATAATGGCATCATCGTTTACGCTGGTGTAGATTATGAAAAGATCCTGCGCCAGGCCGAAAAGGAAGTCGATATCGTCCTCTGGGACGGCGGAAATAACGACTTCCCCTTCTATGTCTCCGATTTACAAATTGTAGTGGCAGACCCCCATCGCCCCGGTCATGAGATGAGCTATCACCCTGGTGAAACTAATTGCCGCACCGCAGATGTCTTCGTGATCAATAAAGTGGATACAGCCGATCCGGAGAACGTGATCAAGGTCCGCCAGAACCTGCGCATACTCAATCCCAAAGCGATTGTCATCGAAGCTGCCTCTCCGCTGTTTGTGGATGACCCGGATGCGATCCGTGGGAAGCGTGTTCTGGTAATCGAAGATGGCCCCACCCTTACTCATGGTGAGATGGCTTACGGAGCCGGTTATGTTGCCGCCCGCCGTTTTGGAGCCGCAGAGATTGTCGACCCGCGTCCCTTTGCAGTCAAATCGATCAAAGCCACCTACGAAAAATATCCCAAGACTGGACCGATCCTGCCCGCCATGGGATACGGTGAGGCACAGACGAGAGACCTGGAAGCCACGATCAACAAATCCGATGTTGACCTGGTGATCATAGGGACCCCCATCGATCTTAATCGCGTCATCAAGATCAATAAACCCGCCCAGCGCGTGCGTTACGAGCTGCAGGAGATCGGTCAGCCGACCCTGGAAGACATTTTAAAAGCAAAATTCGGTAAGTAACTGACTATTTGATCACTTTGACTTTAACCTGATGCCCTCACTAACCTGGGCTACAAAATCTCTACCCGAACAATCACCCGCCGCCCTGGAGATGGATTCGATTATCTATCCCCAGGGCGTTGGCTATCCAGATGTTCCATCTTCAAATCAGCTGATCCTGGGGGATAATCTACAGGTAATGTCAGCTCTTTTGCCAGAATTCCGCTGCAAACTCAATTTAATTTACGCTGATCCGCCGTTCTTTACCAACCGGCATTATCCCATGCGCGTCGGTCGCGGGGAGGATTCGCGCCGCCCGCAGGATTGGAAGCTTGATGTCGGCTATCCTGATCATTGGGAAAGTATCGATTCTTATCTCGATATGCTCTACCCACGCCTGAAATTGATGCACGAGTTGCTCGCCCCAACGGGAACGCTTTACCTGCACCTGGATTGGCACGCCAGTGCTTATGCCCGCCTTCTGCTGGATGAGATATTTGGCGCTGAGCGGCTGTTGAACGAGATCGTTTGGGTTTACCATGGTCCCTCACCAATCCGTTCAGCATTCAACCGTAAACATGACACCATTCTGGTATATACCAAAAGTGATCAGTACGTTTTTAATGTCGATGATGTGCGCCAGCCGTACGACCCTAGTACAGTAAAGACCTTTGCCTCCTCGCCCAAAGCTGGGTTCGGTAAAGTACCAAACCTCGCCCGGGGTAAAGTCCCCGAAGATTGGTGGTATTTCCCGGTGGTAGCCCGCCTACACTCCGAGCGTAGTGGATATCCCACCCAAAAACCTGAAGCCTTGCTGCAACGGATCATCCTGGCATCTTCTAACCCTGGTGATCTGGTCGGTGATTTTTTCTGCGGTTCTGGAACCACCTCCCTCGTGGCATCCAGGCATAGACGGCATTATATGGCTACCGATTCAAGCTTCCGGGCAATCCACACCACGCGCACCAGGCTGATTAAGTCAGGTTCTCCAATTTTTAGCTTATATCAATCAAAGGGATACAAAACTACCCTGGATAACCCGCAATTACTGGATGCACTTACTCTGAAGGTGGAGCATAATACGGTCAAACTGGAATCTAACCGACCGGACGAAATCGACTATTGGGAAATCGATCCTGCCTGGGATGGGAAACTATTTCGAAGTGCAGTCCAGGCGGTTAGGCCGCGTGGGAAAGAAGCTATCCCAGATTATCTGGACCTTCCACCCACTGATCGTAATCTCCCCATTCATGTTCGCATCGTGGATATTCATGGGAATGGCTTTACCTTAACGTCGTAAGAACTCCAATTTGATCTTAGTCCTTTTATTAAAACAAAAAACCCGTCTTTTACTAAAACGGGTCCATCTATTCTGAAGAGTGGTACTCAAGTGTCCAACCGGTAACCCACCCCGCGAATAGTCTTCAGGAATTGCGGTTTGCGTGGGTTTTCTTCGATGGCTTCACGCAGCCAGCTGACGTGCACATCCAGGGTGCGTGTATCCCCTGTATATTGGGTTTCCCAGACCTCAGAGAATAACCTTTGCCGTTCAACCGCTTCACCTGCGTGCAGCAGCAATACCTGTAACAGATGAGTCAGCCTGGGAGTCAGGCGCGCCTCGTGCCCCTTGCAGCGCACACGCTTCAGCTCCAGGTCCAAGCGGATAAATCCGACGTGCAAGATATTCTTGCCGTCGCCGGGTAACAAGGGTGTAATTCGATTAAGCAGCTTTCGAGATGTGAAAGGAAGCTCGAGAAGCACATTAGCCGTGCTAACACCAGAGTTCGCATGTTCAGATGCTACGATCAATACGATAGGAAGGTCACTTGACTTTTCTCGGATCTGGTTGCAAATTCTTTTCCCACTGCTGCGTAAAGAGGCGGCGTTAACCACCACCAGGTCTGGATCAACCTCCACCAAGCGCCTCACGGCATCATTACCCGTTGGCACGATTTCCACCAAGAATTCTTTTTTCCGCAAGGAGGGTATGAAAGACGTGTTATCCGTCCGCTTCCCCTCCACCCATAATATTCTTGCTTTCATTAAACCATTATTCCATAACCCAAATTTGTCATGCTAATAATATTCCCCGCAATTGAAAAGTGCGTGTATTATACCGTAATCGTAAAAACAGGCAAGATGTTAAAGGATAATTTTAACATTTCAGATTTGATTTTAACCTTTTTCATCGGCTGATTTTTTAAGAATGTTTCAACATACGTATTCATGTTAGAATCACCCCACTGAGGATGATTGGTGCCGGAGGCCTCTTATGTCAGATATGGTTGAAGTCGTCATTGACAGTATCCGAGTCAGCCTGATATCACAGCAGCGGATTGTCATTTTGCGCGAGGTAGATGCAGATCGCTATCTGCCGATATGGATCGGCATATACGAAGCCGAAGCTATTGCCCTGGCACTGCAAGATGTGGAAGTTGCCCGTCCCCTCACCTGGGATCTACTGAAAAATATTTTCTCCGTCCTGGATGCGCGCATTATCCGTGTAGAAGTCACTTCATTGCATGACGACACCTATTATGGCAATATCGTAGCAGAAGTCGATGGGCACAATATCGATATTGACTCCCGACCATCGGATGCCATTGCATTAGCAGTCCGTGCGCATGTGCCCATATTGGTTTCACGACCAATCCTGGAATCAGTAGGAGTGATCCCAGAAGAAGATATGCAGGAAGCTGAGCAGGAAATAGGTCAAAAGCCAGAATCCCCACCATCAGAGGTGAACGAAGAGAACTTATCGGTATTCAAAGACTTCCTCGAGAACCTGGATATTGATAATGAAGATCAAAGTGATCAAGAAGATGACGGAGAGAAAAAGAAGCCTTCCTGAGCAATAAATCAGCCTGATCGCGCAAGTGGATAAAACATGATTCTTAAAATAAAGTCCATTCGTTCTGATCCGTGAAAGCAGATAATGAGCGACCTACGATCATTTGATGAGACTCCCGCACCTTCCCCACAGGTGGTGCCTCATAGCCGAGAAGCTGAAGAGGCTGTCTTGGGTGCTGTCTTGATCAATCCCGAAGCGTATTATGAAGTCTCCCAATTCCTACGCCCAGAAGATTTCTACATCCTACGCCATCGTTGGCTTTGGGAAGCGTTCATCCGCTTGCAGGAACGCCGTGCACCGATTGACTTTCTGACTGTGGTTGAAGATTTAGACCAAGCCGGGCAGCTGAACGAAGTGGGTGGTCCAGCTTATATCACCACCTTGATCAATAATGTTCCATCCTCCTTACACGCTGAAGCTTATGGGCGGATTATTGAACAAACTGCCATACGCCGCAAAATGTTGGAGGCAGCCAATCAGATTGCCAAGCTGGCTTATCAGGAAGAAGACCGCTTGGAATCCGTCATGGATGAGGCTGAAAAGGCTATCTTTGGTGTGAGTGAGCGCCGGATGACGCGCGATCTCCAACCCATTCGGGCCGTCCTGAGTGACTACTACAGCCGTATCGACCAGCTCTCCAGGAGAGACGAAGAAACCCTCGGAGTCCCTACCGGTTTTATCGACCTCGATCGCTTACTGGGTGGGCTGCAATCTTCCGACTTCTTGATTATCGCTGGGAGACCGGGCACGGGTAAAACTTCATTTATGCTCTCTGTTGCCAAGAATGCCGCCCTGATCCATAAAAAGCACATCGCCATCTTCTCGATGGAAATGTCGAACGATCAGCTGGCGCAGCGGTTGATTGCCCAGGAAACCGGGATCGATTCTCATCACCTGCGAACAGGCAAGCTGACCGATGATGAATGGTCTCTATTTGCCCAGGCGATTGAGGTACTCAACGATACGACCATCTTCCTGGATGACACCCCCGGCTTAACCCCCATTCAGTTACGCACCAAGAGCCGCCGTTTACACATGGAATTTAACCTGGACCTGATCCTGGTAGATTATCTGCAGTTAATGAGCGGTGGCATACGTTCTGAGAATCGGGTGCAGGAAGTATCTTTCATTTCACGGAATATGAAGATCCTAGCCCGTGAGCTGAATGTACCCGTCCTGGCTGCAGCACAGCTTTCGCGGGCGATTGAGCTGCGCACAGATAAAGAACCACAGCTCTCCGATTTACGCGAGTCTGGCAGCCTGGAGCAGGATTCGGATGTCGTTATGTTCATCCACCGGCCCGAATTATATGACAAAGATACGCTAAAACGTCACCTTGTACAGGTAAAGATTGCCAAGCACCGCAATGGCCCAACCGGCAACATTGAGCTGGTTTTCCGTGAAAATCTCACCAAGTTTGAAAACGCAGCTACTCAAGTAATTGATCTGCGGAAAATCTAAACATGACCTTTCCTGGTTTCCCCGAAGAATCCACGCACCTCATCCAAATCCCAGAGCAGTTTTTCCGTCAGGTTTTACCTGCTATTGATAACCTGGATGAGCTGAAGCTGACCTTGTACATATTCTGGCGCTTTGAACGCATGGAAGGTGCCTTTCACTATCTCTGCTTGACAGAGTTGCTAGAAGACCCGCAATGGGTCCAATCGTTTAAATCAGACCCAGACAAAGCCCGGTCTGCCATTAAGTCTGCCCTGAAACGGGCAATTAAACACGGCACACTGCTTCAATCTGATATTTCCACAGATTCGGGTAAGGATAAACTTATTTGTCTAAATTCACCCAAAGGTCGGGCAGTCATGGCCGCTATCCAGCGCGGTGAATGGCGGGCGCCTGGCAATTTATGCCCGCCGGTTGAAATATATTCGGAGCACCCGAATATATTTCAGCTTTATGAAGCCAATATTGGACCTCTCACACCCTTGGTTGCAGACGCACTGCGTGATGCTGAAAAGACCTATCAGGCCAATTGGATTGCGGACGCCTTCCAAATTGCGGTTGAACGTAACAAACGCAACTGGAAATATATTGAGGCGATCCTGCACCGTTGGCAGGAAGGAGGACGGGATGACCGAAAAGATCAACAAGCTCGACGCGACACTGAAGAAGCTCGCCGAAGATACGGCGATTGGGAGAAGTGAGCCATCCACCGACGAGGTAAGCGGGGAGGAGTATATCCCCTCGTCTGACCTGGCGGGTGATGTAAATTGCCCGTATTGCCATGGTTTGGGTTACCTGCGGCGTGACCTGCCCCTTGGTCATCCTGATTTTGGCAAGCTCCAAATTTGCTCCTGCCGCCATGGTCAGGTCTCTCAACAAATCCACAAGCGCTTGTTTTCGATCAGCAATCTGGAAAATCTCCAACACCTGACTTTTGAGAATTTCCAGCCGCGTGGTCGCGTGGGTTTGGGTCCATGGCAGGCCGATTCACTCGAGCGTGCCCTCAACCAGGCGCAGCAATTCGCACAAAAAGCAGAAGGCTGGTTGTTGCTCCAGGGTGGTTTTGGTTGTGGTAAAACCCATCTGGCAGCTGCCATCGCTAACTTCACCGTTGGGATTGGAGCACCCACCCTGTTCATCACCGTTCCCGATCTGCTGGACGCCCTGCGTTTCTCCTATGACAATCCTGAATCCACCTTCGAGCAGCGCTTTGAAGAGATCCGCAATGCACCCATCCTGATCATGGACGATTTTGGTACTCAGAATGCCACAGCCTGGGCGCAGGAAAAGCTCTTTCAAATCCTGAACTACCGTTATATCAACCGCTTACCCCTCGTGGTGACCACCAATTTGCTGCTGGAGCAAATTGAAGGTCGTATCCGCTCCCGTCTGGAGGACCCCGAGCTGGTCACCCGTGTCTTCATTCAGGCTCCCGATTATCGTCGACCAATGGATGATTCCATTCATTCTGACCTATCCTCCCTGGCAATGCATCACGAGCAAACCTTCAGCAACTGGGATGACCGGCAGGCTGAAAGCCTGACGTTAGAAGATCGCCGCAGCCTGGATAAAGCCCTGAAAACAGCCATCGACTATGCCCGTTCACCCCAGGGTTGGCTGGTGTTCACCGGTCCGTATGCCTGCGGCAAGACTCACCTGGCAGCTGCCATCGCCAATTCGCGCGCCGATCTCGGGCAACCCCCCATGCTGATCAGTGTTTCCAACCTGTTGGATCACTTGCGGGCAACATTTGGCACCAACAGCCAGATCAGCCTCGACCGCCGCTTTGAAGAGATTCGCAGCGCACCCCTGCTCATCCTGGATGCATTGGGTGAGCAATCTCCTACCCCATGGGCAAATGAGAAGCTCTTCCAGCTGATTGATTATCGCCATCTGAATAAGCTGCCAACTGTGATGACCACTGCAAAATACCTGGAGGAGCTTGATCCCCGTATACTCAGCCGCATCCAGGATAATCGCTTATGTACGATTTGCGTGATTAAGGCACCCGGGTACCGTGGCGGCAAGCCCGTGAAAACCACCAGCCATCGCAAGCGATCAAAATAGTGCAGAAAAAAACGGCGGATGTTGACCATCCGCCGTTTTAATTCCCATGCATTTAGAATCGCTATGTTAGCGAAGCTTCATAGCGTATCAGCCTGCTATCAGATGTACAGGTCTCTCTTTGAGTATAAAAGGTACCCCCCGACCAGGCAGAAGGCAATAATCCCAATCGACAACCCTACATAGCCAATTCCAATTCTAGATTCATTAAGCATGGCGGTTGGATCGAAATATTTGAATGGGGAAAAGTACTTCAAGAAATCCAGATTTTTATTTAAGCCGGCTATGACAGAGAGGAAATAAGTCAGCAACAATATGGATACGGCTAACGAGCCTGCCCGCCGGTACTGCTTCATCGCACACCCCAGGAAAACTCCCACCGCCAGGAAGACCATCTGGATGATAAAAACACTAATCATGATCAATAACAGGAACCTGTAAAATTCCGCATCTGGTTTATATTGTTGTGCAGTGACAACCAAAAATACTGTCGTAATCAAAAGCAAAACGATGCAATTAATAAACGCGGCAATTGTTTTCGCAATGACCACTTTACCCCTCGTCACCGGCAAGGTAAGTGAAAATTCCACGGTTTTATCGCGCTCCTCTTTGGAGATAGTATCGCTTCCCCACATGACCGCTGCAATCGCCAGCATTAGCGCAACATAGGTGTACATCACGCCTAAAAAGCCGGTGATTGTCGTGAGATTAAACGCATTCAGGCTCATTGCCGATACTACCGCGGGTGGTAAATCCTTTAATATCGCCAGCATCTCTGGGTTGTTATAGTATGCGGAGAATTTTGAAAACCCCACGACAGTGAATAAGACTACGATCACGCACCAAATGATCAGCGATTTTAAATTCGCCTTCAATTCTCGGAAAAGGATGTTCATCTTTTCACCTCCTTACACGGCGGTATGAATGTTTCTTTTTGTATACAGCACATAACTGGCAGCAATGGAAACGATAATCACCACAATGCTGATCGATACCAGGGGCAAGTCATAGGCCGCATTTTTTAGGATCGCGTTTGGCTCGAAATGCTTGAATGGCGAGATGATCTCCAGGCTGTCTTTGCCAATCATATTGCCAAATGCATTCAGAAAGTACATCCCAAATGCCAGCGCCATTGAGAACGGCGTCACGCTTCTGATCCTTTTCACCAGCAGTGAGATAACCAGACCAACCGAGAGGAAAAATAATTGAAACACCACGATGGTGAGGAGTAGTAGCACCAGGGGCTTAGCGTCATATTCTCTTCCACCAACAAATGCTTTGATGAATACGAAGCTGCTGATCCAAATAACGATATTCGTAAGGGTGAGTCCTGTAATGGCAGAGAGTAATTTACTGGTTAAGATCGTTGTGCGCCTGACCGGTTTCGCCAGCAGAAAATCAGCGGTCATCTCCCTCTCTTCGATCGATGCTAATCCAAAGCCGTAATTAGCCGCCTGGATCGCCAGGCAGATCTGGCAAAACAAGAAAATGAGCCCATAATATCCAAGCACGGTTGAAAAATCCATATTCTCCATCCCAAAGGCAATGAGCAGTTCCTTTGGAAATTTTGATAGCGCCTGATTCAGCACTGCCGTATCGGCAGCAAAGCTGGAAAACAGTGACATAAAGACCAAAATGAGGATAGCAATGGATACTGACCAGGTGATCACCGACCTGAGGTTCATTTTGAATTCATGCGTATAAATATTCATTTCTTTGCCTATTCGTAGTAATGCATGAAAATCTCTTCCAGGGTGGGTTCTTCGATTGTCAGATCGCTGACTTCTTTTTCACCGATCAACCGCATGAGCATATTGATATCACCCTTAAAGAAGAAGCTTAACCCGCCGTCCTCTTTCGCCAGCTTGGTCACACCATCGATTTCAAATCGCTTTTCATTTAAATCTTCTGCCTGAACTCGTATTTTTTTGTAGTTATCTCTTTGCAGGGTTTTAATATCCTGGATATTGATGATGCTGCCTTCCTTGATAATCGCCACCCGGCTGCACATTTTTTGCACTTCGCCCAGAATATGGGATGAGAAGAAAACGGTCGCGCCGCGTTTATTCTCTTCCCTGATCAAATTGAAAAACTTCTGCTGCATCAAGGGGTCAAGGCCGGCGGTGGGTTCATCCAGCACAATTAATTTTGGCTGGTGCAGGAGCCCCTGTACAATCCCTACTTTCTTTTTATTCCCGTACGAGAGATCTTCTATCTTTCTCTTTAAATCCAGCTCCATCAGGTCGGCTAGCTCTTTTATCCTTTGGGTACAGTCCTTGGGATAAAAACTTGCACTATATTTCAGCAAATCCTGCACCTTCATCCCCTCGTAATAAAAAACTTCCGAGGGCAGATATCCAATGTCTTGCCTGATTTCAGGACCGTACTTAATACAGTCCTTTCCAAAGATTTTTGCCTGTCCACTGGTCGGATAGATTAAAGATAAGAACAACCTGATCGTGGTAGATTTTCCAGCCCCATTTGGACCGATGAAACCAAAAATTTCTCCATCCTCTACGCTAAACGACACATCAACGATCCCCCTGGCTTTTCCATAGTACTTTGTCAGTTTATTGACTTCGATAATGCCCATAATTTACTCCTTTGAAAGGTTGGAGAGTGGGAACCACTCTCGTAGAATTTCTGTATCGAAAAGAGGTAATGAGCCCGGCTGCGCACCAAGGATTCGTTCCACCGCATCCTGGTGGGAGGCGGACAATGATTCCATTTGCTGGAAGTCCTCCAGACTAATATCCGGTTGAATGATCAACGCGACGAGGGTATCTCCGAAGTCCTGCAATAGGGAGAAAATGATACCACTGATCTTGTCGGGATATTCAGTGTGAAACACCCCCTCCCTGACGCCTTGGCAGAAAATTGTCGTGAGTAGGGGTGCAATAAGAGGTAGCACGGCTGACTGTGCTTTTTGCCGAAGGACCGCGTTTTCATCGGCATACCACACGTTCACCATTTTGATGAGATATTCCTTGCGGTCAGTTTTCCAGCGAGAGGCCATATCAAACACTCGGCGCAGTTTTTCTGTAGCAGGCAGGCGGTCATCCTGCACGATTGGGGTAATGATGTTGATGACCTGCATTGCAAGCCGTTCGATCAAAGCCTCCAGCAGGGCTTGTTTTGAGTCAAAGTAATGGTAGAAGGCGCCCTTGGAAATATGAACCGCTGCCAGGATGTCTTGGATCGATACCTGATCATAGCCTTTGGAGTACACCAGCATTTGGGCTGCGTTGAGGATCTCTGTGCGCCGCAGTTCATATTCTTCTTTGTTGACAATTCGTGCCATTTTTGTTCTCTTTAATAAACCGACGGTCGGTTTATTAATGGACATTATAGACCGGAAGAAAGGACTTGTCAATAGGAATGTTGCCTAGAGGTAATCTTCCAATATTTCGATCATTTTGGGGTTTTCAGAAATAGTATTGCTCATTGACTCCCGTAATATCTGGCGTTAAAATATCCACTTTGTCGGATATAAATATTAAAGGAATTTTTATGACCAATCAAAGACAAGCCTGTATTTTTTATGCACAAAACGATCGAGGAGTCCGCTTATTACCCTTTCAATATCAGGGTGAACAGAATTGGATTTGTGCCACGCATCTACCCATCCTGATCCATAAACCCGATCAGCGGGCTGGTAAACTCACCGATATTCAGCATCTTATCCCATCCGAGGGTCACGCATGATCACCAGCCTGGTACTCTCCTTGCGCGAAGGGCTTGAAGCTGCATTGATCATTAGCATCGTCCTGGGCGCGCTACATAAAACAGGTCGAACCGACCTGAATCGACCTCTCTGGGCTGGCGTTATCACTGCTTTTATCATCAGCATCGGAACAGCGCTCGTATTACGCCTCGTAGACCAGGACCTGGAAGGTACATCCGAGCAGATATTCGAAGGCGTGACCCTACTGTTGGCTGCAGGAATTCTCACCTGGATGATCTTTTGGATGAGTCGCCAGTCGGGCAAGATGAAATCCGAGCTTGAAACGAAGGTAAATCTCGCTGCTGCACATACTGGCGCAGGAGCACTCTATTTCCTGGCTTTTATCTCAGTCTTAAGGGAAGGCGTCGAGCTTGCACTCTATCTCACTGCTTCCTCACTGTCCTCCAGCGGTATCCAAACCTTACTGGGAACAGCAATCGGCTTATTATCGGCAGGTTTACTGGGATATCTGATCTATACCTCCACCCTTCACCTGAACTTGCAGCGCTTTTTTCAGGTGACGTCAGTATTTCTGATTTTGTTTGCTGCGGGTCTAATTGCCCATAGTGTGGCTGAATTCAATGAAGCCGGCATCATTCCCGCAGTGATCAGCCCGATCTGGAATCTTAACTCCCTACTAGATGACCACTCCATCCTGGGCATAATCGTCAGCACCTTGTTCGGTTATCATGGCGCTCCTTCTTTGACTGAGGCTTTGGGGTACAGCATTTACATCTTGACTGCATTATTCGTCTTTATAAAACCAAAAAATATTCCATCGGGTTAGCTCATTCCTCACGTGTCAGCCACTTTTCCATGCCCTGTGGGTACTTGTAGTGCGTTAACATGTCAAGCAATGCTTGCGGCTGCTCGCTACATACAAACAATGAGCTGTGCTCGGTATACATAAAGCCCTCCGTACGGGCATGTTCGATGGCAGATAACAATGAGTCAAAATAGTGGTGGGTATTTAATATCCCGATAGGTTTATGGTGCAAGCCAATTTGTGCCCATGTAAGGATTTCAAACAGCTCCTCAAATGTCCCGTAACCGCCCGGCAGCGCGATGAAAGCATCCGAGATATCTACCAGACGCTGTTTTCGAGCATGCATGCTGTCCACAATTTCAAGCCGCGATAAACCCATGTGCATCAAGGCTGGGGTGGCGAACATCCCTGGGATCACTCCAATCACCTCACCACCTGCTTCGAGGGCGCCGTCTGCTACGGAACCCATCATTCCCGTACACCCTGCTCCATAAGTCATGGTTAACCCAAGCCCGGCGATGACAGCACCCATCTCGCGGGCTGCTTGAAGGTACTCATCACTCATCTTATCTGAGGAGCCACAATAGACACAGACTGTTTTCATAGCATTCCCTTTGGTTGCATCGAATTGGGCAATTATAGCATTGGTGAGATTTAGCCTCGCGGTATATACTATAATAAAAGATACTCGTTTTCTGGCGGCCACAACCTCAGAAAATCTGTGCCCGACATGATCCACATGCCGTAAAATATTGATGATTGTTTTTTGGTTTTATCCACCACAGGAAGGATGATTTTATTATGCCAACTGTTGAGCTTTCACACATCACCAAATCCTTTGGCTCTCTCAAAGCTGTGGATGACGTAAGCTTTGACGTAGAAAAAGGTGAGATTTTCGGGCTGCTCGGTCCGAATGGCGCCGGGAAAACCACTGCCATCCGCGTTTTGTTAGACATTTTCAAGCCCGATGATGGTACCGTCAGCATACTGGGTGGACCAATGACGGAGGCCAAGAAGGATCATATCGGCTATATGCCCGAAGAACGCGGCATGTACCAGGATATCCCCCTCGATCGCTGCTTGGTGTATTTAGCCACCCTTAAAGGTCTTTCCCCAGCTGAAGCGAATAACAGGATCACAGATTATCTGCAGCGCTTCGACCTGGAATCATCGCGCCACAAGAAAGTAAAAGAGCTCAGCAAAGGCATGCAACAGAAAGCCCAACTGATCACCACTTTACTGCATGAGCCAGAGCTGGTCATTATCGACGAGCCATTCAGCGGCCTGGACCCCATCAACACCCAGATGGTCAAGGATTTGTTGCGCGAGCAGCGCGATCGTGGTGTGACCATTCTCATGTCCACTCACCAGATGCACCAGGTGGAGGAGCTTTGCGACCGTATTGTGCTGATCGACCATGGGCGCACTTTGCTGTATGGTGGCCTTGATGACATCCGCCGCCAGTTTTCGGGTCATGCAGTCATCGTCCGCACCCCGAATGTCTTGCCCACCCTGCCTGGTGTGGAGCATGTTGAGCAGCACAATTCGTCAGCTCACCGCTTGAACCTGGCGCCCTCCACCAATACACAGGATATACTGCGTATGCTGGTCGAGCGAGGCATCCAGGTAGACCAATTCGAGATCGCCGCTCCTACTTTGGACGAGATATTCATTAATGTCGTCCAGAAATATGATCAGGAGACAGGAGCAAGCTGATGAACAAATTTTGGCGAGTTGCCCTTCATGAATACACCCGGCATGTCTTCCGCCGGCGATTCCTGCTGGCATTGTTCAGCGTGCCGCTCCTGATGGTCTTCATGGTGGTATTGATCATTGTGATCATCCGGTTGAACTCGAGCAGCACGCCTATCGGCTATATCGATCATTCCGGGTTGCTGGCAAATCCCATCGCGCAACCCGCTCCAAAGTGGCCCGAGCGGTTTGTTCCGATGAAGGCTTATCCCGATGAAGCCAGCGCCAAAACTGACCTGGAAGCGGGAAAGCTGCAGGGCTATTACATCATCTCCGCAGATTACCAGCAATCAGGTAAGGCAGAGCAATTCTTTCTCAAAGAGATCAACGGCATGGCCGTACAGCAGTTTGACTCCTTCCTGACCACCAACCTTTTATCCAATCAACCTGCCGATATCGCCAACCGCATCGTCAATGGGAGCAATATCATTGTGCAATCCACCGATAAGACCCGGGAAGCCTCCAAGGATAGCTTTATCAATGTCCTCCTGCCAATTCTTGCCGGAGTCCTCTTCATCGTTGGAATGAGCACCAGCTCGGGTTATCTGATGCAGACCGTGGTGGAGGAAAAAGAAAACCGTACCATGGAGATCATGGTAACCTCCGTATCTCCGGGACAATTGATGAGCGGGAAGGTGATTGCAGATATCGCCATCGGCGCCACCCAGCTCCTGGTTTGGGCAATCTTCATCCTCCTGGCATTAATCATTGGGAAAAATTTTATTCCCTTTTTGGGAGGCCTCAAGTTTTCAGGTGAAATGGTCGGGGTGATCATCGCCGTGATGGTGCCCGCTTTCATCATGATCAGCGGGCTGATGGCTGCGGTTGGAGCCACTGTAGCTGAAGGCAGTGAAGGACAACAAATTATGGGCTTGTTCACCATCCCCATCTGGCTGCCGTATATTTTTATTACCCTCTTCATCGAAAACCCGAACAGCCCCCTGGCGATTGCATTAAGCTTCTTCCCGCTGACCGCTCCAATGTCGATCGCCTTGCGCATCGGTTTTACCACCATTCCAACCTGGCAGGTGATCGCCAGCATTGCCATCCTGGTGTGTTCAGCCATAGGCTCTGTCTGGCTGGCTGGGCGGGCCTTCCGTCTGGGTATGCTGCGCTACGGTCAGCGCCTGCGCTGGTCAGAAATATTCAGCCGCCAAAGAGTGTAACCATGAACAAGACCTTGCTTGTATTAAAACACGAGATCATCACCATCCTTTCTCGGCCCTCATTCCTGTTTGCCATGTTCGGCATTCCCATCATCGGTGTGGCCGTCTTTATGGTTGCCGCCCAGCTGAGTAAGGGTAATCCAGCTCAAAGCGTGCTTACCCAACTGATCAGCAGCCCCGCAACTATCCTGCCGGAGGGGTATGTGGACGAAAGTGGCATTATCAAGGAAATCCCCCCCTCACTTCAATCGCGGTCATTGCTGCCTTTCCGTGATGAGGCCAGTGCCAGTCAGGCTGTGGCAGATAGTCAAATTTCCGGTTATTACGTCATTTCCGCCGATTACATTCAATCAGGTAAGATCACCAATATCCGTTCGGATTTCAACCCACTCAACACCTCCGGGGGTTCGTCCGATTTGCAAAAGATCCTGCAGGTCAACCTGTTGGGAGGCGACCTCCAATTAGCCGACCTGATCAATGGACCTACAGACCTGAAATCGAGCTCCTTGTCAACCGCCCCTCAGCGTGAAGAAAGCAACATGCTGACGTTTTTCCTGCCGTATGCCGTCACCATGTTGTTTTATATCATCATCCTTAGTGCCGCCAGCCTGCTGCTCAGCAGTGTTGCCAAGGAAAAGGAGAACCGGGTGATGGAGATCCTGATGGTCTCAGTGACCCCGCGGCAGCTGCTCACTGGCAAGATCGTTGGGTTGGGTTTGCTTGGCTTGCTGCAAACGATTGCCTGGGTGGGCACAGGGCGGATTTTGTTAGCCAGGAGTGGAACCACATTTAACCTGCCCATCGCCTTTCAGCTGCCTGCCTCCTTTTTAATCTGGGGAATCATATTCTTCCTGTTGGGATATGCGGTGTATGCCAGTCTGATGGCAGGCCTGGGTGCACTGGTGCCCAACCTGCGTGAAGCTTCTCAGGCCACCATTGTAGTCATCTTTCCATTGATCGTTCCGATCTTCCTGCTCAGCGTATTGATCGAAGAACCTAACAGCGTGCTTGCCACCATTCTGAGCATATTCCCGCTGACCGCACCCGTGGCAATGATGACCCGCCTCTCCGCCGGGGTCGTGCCTTTTTGGCAGACCTTGCTGGCGGCTGCCCTCCTGGCACTTACTGCGATGTTTGTTGTGCGGGCTGTCGCCCGCATGTTCCACGCCCAGACCATTCTATCGGGCCAGCCGTTCAGCCGGAAATTATTCTTCGACGCTCTGCTTGGGAAATCGTAGATACTGTTTATAACTTGCGCTTGATTTGATGGCTGCACCCACCCCCAATTGGGCCAGATTCACGCTCGCAGACGTTCTCCAGACTGCGCGAGATCTTTTGACCACGCACCCAGAGCCGGTCGTCGCTTATCGCCTGCTGCGGGAGGTGGTGCGGGTGCCACCAGGCCATCCTGAGCTGACACATCAGAAAAATTTGGCTTTAACCGGCAAATGGGTGCATCAGCTGGAAGCATCCCAGCTGCCAGATGGAAGCTGGGGTCGTTTCCACTCTCAAGATACCAAAAGGAAGACCGTTTTTCGCACCACCGAAGAAGCCATCGACCGGGCATTTGCACTAGGCCTCGAATCAGGTGAAGGTGTGCTCAAGCAAACAAGCCTTTATTGCATGAAAGTCCTGGATGGAGCTGCACACCTCACCGACCGGTCCGATAAGAATCCGGCCTTTCCATTATTGATCAAATATATCGTGGCTGGTCGACTAGCGCAAATTGAGCCTGCCAATGAGACACTCGTCTCGTATTGGAAATTTTTATTGGATATCACTGATCAGGCTTTTTCATCTGGATCCTACAGCCTGAGGGATGAAGAAAAAGCTTTCCTCCGCCTCTCAGGTGTTCATGTCCCGGGTGGTTTTCTGGAAAGCCAGCATTCGCTGTGGCTCCTTTCCTCACGCCATTTTCCAGCCCAGCTTGAATATGCATATACCCACTGGATATGGGATAAACCGGACGGCATTCGCTATATCCGCGCCCCATTACACCAGCTCTCTGCCCACCGGATCGCATATTGGCTACGCTCGATGAACATTCTCTCCCGCTTTGCCTCCTGGCGAGAGATATCGGTGGCTGCCCTGAACCAATTGTGGACACTGCGAAATAATGATGGGCTTTGGGATTTTGGCTCGAAGATTGCTCGCAGCATCGAATTTCCACTCTCGCAAACCTGGCGCCAGGCGATAAAACGCAAGCAGGATTACTCCACCCACATCCTGATCTTGCTGCGGAAGTACTTTGATTGACCTCAGACTGAATGGTTGAGATCAATCGAAAACTAAACTCAAGCTTCCAGCCAGATGGTCACCGGACCATCATTGTTAATTTCGACCAACATATGGGCGCCGAACTCACCTGTTTGGGTGGGCACCCCCTGAATACGCAATAATTCAGCAAAACGCTCCACCAGTGGCGCAGCAATATCAGGCAGGGCGGCATCGGTGAACGATGGCCGCCGGCCTTTGCGCGCATCAGCATACAGGGTGAACTGGGATACAACGATCGCCTCGCCACCTACCTCCAATAGTGAGCGATTCATCTTACCCTGCTCATCCTCGAAGATACGCAGATTGACAACCTTTTCGGAAAGAAGCTTAGCTTGTTCTTCTCCATCCCCCGGCCCAATTCCCAGCAGGATCACCAACCCTTTGCCAATCTTGGCAATTGGCTTTCCTGCCACGAATACCCTGCCCGATTTCACACGTTGCAATAGCAAGCGCATAATAACTCACTTTTGTGAAATATGGCGTAGGGCGAATGCCACTGCTGCCGCCCAGGCCAAAATTTTGAATTTGCCCTGCGATAGGGCCGTTTCCAGCTCTTCACGGCTCAACAATACGATCTCTTGCTCTTCCAGGTCATCACTGTCAATTGGGTAAACCCGCTGCGCATGCCGTGCCAGGTACAGGTGACCAACTGCGACACCCCGGTTGGGATCCACCTGGTAAGTTCCCAGGTCAATCCAATCATCAGAGATGTACCCAGTCTCTTCACCCACCTCACGCTGCGCGGCAGCCAGGGGTGCTTCACCCGGCTTGATATATCCGCCCACGATTGCCAGCATGGGCTCGGCGACTGCGTACTTAAGCTGCCTGAAGCACAAGAAGTCGCCGGTCTCAGTCTCGACCACCACATTGATGTAGTCAGGTGTTTTGATCCAGGTCCAATCGTGGATAATGCGCCCATCTGGCAGCTCTACTTCGTGGTATTCAACCTGCAGCCAGGGTGGTTGATCAAATACCACCCGGCGGGAATGGGTTTGCCAGGCCTGCATGGATGCCTCAGGGTAATCCAACTGCGTCACGTACTTCGCGCATGGTCTGCTCGGCAATCGCGCGTGCTCTCTTGGCACCTTCATCCAGCACACCCTGTATATAGCTCGGATCTTTCGCCAGCGTACTGCGCCGCTCACGGAAGGGTGCCAGGTGAGCGTTCAGGTTCTTGGCGTACAACATTTTGCAGTCCACGCAGCCGATCCCAGCCCGCCGGCATTCACGATCAACCATGGCAATCTCGTCGGGGGATGAAAAGATCTTGTGCATGGAGAACACGTTGCAGATATCCGGGTTGCCTGGATCCGAACGCAGGATGCGGTGTGGATCGGTCATCATCTGCTTCACTCGTTTGGTAGTCTCCTCCGGGGTGGCAGAGATTTCGATGTGGTTGTTGAGGCTCTTACTCATCTTCCTTACCCCATCGATGCCCAGCACCAGAGGGATTTCAGTATTTTTCATCTGCGGCTCGATCAGCACCTTGGTGTTATAGCGGAAGTTGAAGCTGCGCACCGTTTCACGTGCGTATTCAAGGTGGGGTGCCTGATCAATCCCCACTGGCACCACGTTGGCTTTATACAGCACGATATCTGCCGTCATCAGCACCGGGTAACCCACCAATCCATAATTAACATTATCAGGCTGGTCGCGCACCTTATCCTTGAAAGTAGGCAGGTCGGTCAGCTTACCTAAGGGTGAGACCATGGAAAGGATCAGGTGCAGTTCTGCCACCTGGGGCACATGCGATTGGATAAATATGATGGTTTCTTCAGGGCGAATCCCCGCCGCAAGAAAGTCGAGTGCCATATCCAGCGTGTTCTGGCGCAAATTGAGCGTGTCTTCCACCGTCGTCAGGGCATGCAGGTCGACGATGCAGTAGATGCAGTCATATTCATCTTGTAATGCCACGTAGTTCTTGATCGCACCCAGGTAGTTCCCCAGGTGCTGCCTGCCTGTTGGGCGGGCTCCCGAAAATACGCGACCTTTCTTTTGTGGATTCATAAATACTCCTTTTCCGAGGTCATTAAGGAATCCCCCCTGGTTCTGGGGGGGAAGGCGGTTTCTAGTAACACCTTCATGTTTTCGCTGTTCGCCAGAGCAATCTTCTTTTTTTTAGACAATTCAAGCTCATTCTGCCGGGCTAAGCAGCGATGCTCCTAAGTGCCTAATCCCAGGTTGACTAATTACTTTATTTTGCCAAATGTTTCCTCACCAGCTCCGCAATCTCTCCCGGCTCAGCATGCCGATGGGTTTCCAGCTTGGAATACCACAACTTCCCGTCAATCGAAAACTCGAAGCGCCCACCATCTGATGGCACCAGGGTGATCGATTCGATCTCCGGTTCGAACTCCTTCAGCAATTCGGCTGCCAGACCGACAGCCCGATCGGTGTAGTTTCAAACTGCACAATAGACCAGGTCGATTTTCAACACAACACACCTCCGATAGTCATTTTTAATAAATACCCCCGCCGGTGATGCGACGGGGGTGAAAAAGCCAACTTCACGCTTCAGGTACAGGATAGACACCCAATACCTTTTACCCTGCTAACGGTGGCAGCGCCGGCACAGGCTACTCTCCATTGGATTTCACCCTGCAGCTCCGAGGTCCATTCAACGCAGGCGCGCGGGCGGGATTCACATCGGGTACCGCTCTCTGAGCCGCCGCTTCCGCATTTACTCGTCCTCATCACAGCTTTTACTGATATTGGCGAATAGTATATCATATGAAGAAAATAGTTATAAGTGAGTTGTTCATAGTTGACCATCGGACAAAACATCAGACTGTACCATTTTTCCGCTGTTCTCCCAATCCCCAGCCAAATGGCTTTCGTTTCTCTTCGTTATCAAGGAGCCGGTTTTGCGACGGAGTATCACGAACGATTTCAGTGAGCGATATTGAAGAATCGAATCCTCCTGATGGTTTGTAGAGACGGCCCGCCACGACGGTAAAAGGTTGTGTGTTTGAAATCCATTACCACACCAGAATAATATTATTACATTGGTTTTATGGATGAACGTTAAAACTTTCCAACATGTAAACATTCCAACTTTTAAACGCCTGCATCCGCTGATTTCTTGGCCCCCACGTTACTGGGAGGGGTCCGGGTGTTCTAATGTTCTTAATTATTTCGGCATCTGCCCCAATAATTGCATCACCCAGCGGTGCGGCTTATGGAAGAACGCCTGGGGTTGGGCAAACATCAAGATGCACCTGCCAAATACCACGTTCATCCCATTCTGCTCGCCATAATCGATGGCTGCCTGAGATTCTGCACCCTGCTGTAGCCAGATATGCTTGATACCAAGCTCATGCGCCACACGCACTACCACCTCCGCCTTCTCTGGTGGCACGGATATCAAGACTCCATCCACCTTCTGGGGTAGATCCTTCAAGCTGGGGTAGCTCTTCTCGCCCAAAATGACTTCCCCGCTGGGATGGACCAGGAAAAGCTTATATCCCTTGGTCTTTAGCTCTTTGAAAGCGCTGTTGCCAAACTTCTCCGCCTTGCGCGACACCCCTACGATAGCCAGGGTTCGCTGCGCAAGAAAATCATCGATCATCGCTTTGGTCACCATAAGAATTCGCCTCCATTTGATAAATCAGGAATAATTAGCATGATATATAACCAGAAAACTGAATTATTTTTCTAAGCTCCATGGTTACATATCATTGCAGAGGCGCAAGGGAGAAATCCAGAAAACTCCTTGTTCAAATTCATCCTTTGCGCTATTTCGAACATCCTTTTATATAATATTTTTACCAAAAACGGCATATAAAAAGACAAAATCATGTCCTTGCCAGCTGGATTACCCGCTGAACGAATTCGGTCTTCCCATCCAGGTAGGCAGTGCGATCCTGCGGATATTTCGCGGCTAGCCGGGTCTTCAGCTCGGCATACCCTCTGGCTATCTCCGCATGCTGGATTAGATAATCTCGGAAGAGCAGTGTATTCTGCCATTCCAGGCTGGTAATCTCGCTCATGTGAACATGGAATGTACGTGGATCACCTTTGACAAAGTAATGCCGTAGGGGAATTCCGAATTCGCCTTTATATTCGTATCCCAGCCCTTCGATCAGTGGGATGCAAGCTCTGCCTTCTTCGAAATCGGCAATGGCGATGGCAATATCAATGATCGGTTTTGCTAGCATACCCGGGATGGAGGTGCTGCCCATGTGCTGGATATCCAGGATAGTAAGCCCAAGCACTTCCTGCAGGCAGGCTTTTTCCAGCTCAAACAACCGCTTCCATTGCGGGTCATATGCCACCAACCTGACCGTGCCTTTTTCCAATCCAATCATAACGCTGCTCCAACATTGACTTCGCCACCAATATACCACAATCAAAAACACTACTCAAGAATGGGCAATATTCTTCAATCAAGCTCCCGTGAATATGCTACAATTTACCTCGTAATCAGGAGGAAATTATGAGCGTTAACCTCGATATCCGCCCATCTCCCATCGCCGGGCAATGGTACCCTGGAGACCCGATCAAGCTTTCCAGCACTGTCGATCGCTACATCCAGGCAGCCATGCTTCCGGAGCTCGAAGGAGAAGTGGTCGCGATCATCACACCCCATGCCGGTCATCTATATTCAGGTCCGGTGGCGGGCTATGCATTTGCGAGTGTGCTCGGGGTTAAACCTGATCTGGTGGCGGTAATCTCACCCATGCATTATCCCTACGACCAACCCCTGATCACCACCGCCCATGATGCCTACGAAACTCCACTGGGCATAATCCCCGTGGATGCGGATGCAGTGCAGGAACTCAGTGATGCACTGGAAAAAGAGCTTGGATTCGGGTTGAGCCGTGTGTGTCGCGACCAGGAGCATTCACTGGAGATTGAGCTGCCCTTCCTGCAGCGGGCAATCGAGCATGAATACAAGCTGCTGCCGGTGATGGTGCGCGACCAGAGCCGGAGAGTCACGCGTGGTCTTGGAAAATGCCTCGCGAATGTCCTGAGTGGACGCAAGGCGCTGCTCGTCGCCAGCACCGACCTCTCACACTTCTATCCGCAGAGGATTGCCGAATCGCTGGACGCTGAAATGCTGCGCTGCATCGAGAGCTTCGACCCCGAAGCGGTGATCCTGGCGGAAGAGCAAGGCAGGGGGTTTGCTTGTGGGCGAGGTGCCCTGGCAGCAGTTCTTTGGGCAGCCAAAGACCTGGGTGCGGATACAGTCAAGATTCTCAAGCATGCCACATCGGCTGACGTCACCGGGGATACATCCCAGGTGGTGGGCTACGGAGCTGCAGTGGTGTTACGGCAAACGAAAGCATTATAAGACCTAGTCCTTGGAATTTACGCAATAACAAATGATTAAGATCTTGCTCGGATGGATATAAACATGTTTGTGTGGAATTTTCTGCTAATCCTGCTGCTGGTAGCGCTGAACGCTTTTTTCACCAGCGTAGAGTTCGCTTCGGTTGCCGCCCGCCGGACGCGTATCGAATTGTTGGCGAATGAAGGCAACCCAGCCGCCAAGGTCGTCAAAGGCTGGCTCGAGAATCCATCCTCACGCTCCCGCCTGATTGCGGCTTGCCAGCTGGGAATTACCATCGTCAGCCTGGCACTAGGCGCGGTGGGTGAAAACACCTTCCAGGCATTGCTCACCCCCTCGTTTAGCCGTATTATCCTGGCACCCAATCTGCAAAGCCTGACCGCACTGCTGGCAGCTTTGCCACTGATCCTGTCGCTGATCATCATCACCAGTATCCATGTTGTCTTGGGTGAGCAGGTACCCAAAGTAGCCACCTTACACCAACCGGAACGGGTAGCCATGCTTGGCGCTCAGACGATGAATATCTTCACCAAGGTCTTTAAGTGGTTTATAGACATATTGGACTGGGCCACCAGGCTGGTGCTGCGTATATTTGGTTTAAAAGTTGTCGGGGAACACTCGCTCATTTACACAGTGGATGAGCTTAAGCAGATGATCACCGAATCTGAAGAAGGTGGGGTACTCGAGACACCTGAACGTGAGATGCTCGAATCGGTATTTGACTTTGGTGAGCTGCTGGTGAGGCAGGTGATGATCCCGCGCACAGAAATCGTCGCCATCGAGGCAGATACTGGGCTGGAGGAGATCATTGCCACGGTGACCCAGTACAGCTACACCAAGCTACCGGTCTATGAGGCTGACCTGGACCAGATCATTGGAATCTTACATGTCAAAGACGTGCTGCGGGTGATGAACCAGCCGGATTGCCAGAAAACTTCTGCCCGCGAGCTGGCGCGCGAGACGCTCTACATCCCTGAAACCTTACCCGTCAACCAGCTCCTGCACCAGTTCAGGCACAACCGCCAGCACATCGCCATCGTGCTGGATGAATTTGGTGGAACTGCCGGACTGGTAACCCTGGAAGACTTGTTGGAAGAGATCGTAGGGGAAGTGGGCGACCAGTTCGATGAGGACAACCCGGAAATTCAAACTCAGCTGGACGGCAGTGTGCTGATCGATGGGCTCACTTTAATGGAAGCAGTCAACCAACAGCTCGAGCTCAACCTGTCAGACCCGCACTACGATACCATCGCAGGCTACTTCCTGGGTAAACTGGGTCACATCCCGAAAATTGGGGATGTAGTTGAAGCGGGTGGCGTGCGCCTTAAGGTTGAGTCGATGGATGGACTGCGTATCTCCCAATTAAGCCTGGTGCGACTGAACGACATTCCTCCTGACTAAATGACTAAATATGTTGAAGTAGCGGTCAATGTCCCGCAGGTCAGCGGCACTTTTCACTACCACCTGCCCCCCGAGCTGGATTCTGTGGTGCAGCCGGGGCATCTGGTGGAGGTTCCATTTGGCCGCCAGCAGGTGCAGGGGGTCGTATTCCGCTTCGTAGACCAACCGGAAGTGCCTGAAACCAAGGCGGTGGTCGCGCTGCTCGACCCACAGCCTGTTCTGACCCCTGAACAGGTGCGCCTGGCAGGTGAGCTGGCTGAATTTACCCTGGCGCCTCTGGCCGCCTGCATTGATGCGATGATTCCACCCGGGCTGGCCCAGCAGTCAGATACGCTTTACCAGAAGTCCACCCCCACCCTGCCCATCTCACACCCTCTCACCAGCCTGCAAAACCGGATCCTGAAACTGCTGACCGAGCGTGGACCTTTACGCGGGCGCCAGCTGGAAAGTGCCTTTCGGCATGTGGATTGGCGTCCTTCCGCTCGCTCGCTGATCAACCAGGGATTGCTGAGCACCCAAACTGTGCTGCCTTCCCCATCCGTTCAACCTAAAACCGTTCACACTGCGCGCCTTGGGGTCTCTGAAGAGCAAGCTGAGATAGAATTGCCCAACCTGTCACGCACAGGCAGTCCTGCCCTCCAACGCAGGCAAGCCTTGTTACGCCTGCTAATGCGCGAGCCAGAAGAGGTGCAAGTTGCCTGGTTATATGCAGAGAGCGGAGCTAACCCGGCGGACCTGCAAGCCCTGGCGAAGCGCGGCCTGGTAACCCTGGGTGAAGCCGAGGTCTGGCGCGACCCGCTTGACCAGATGGAATTTGTCGCCAGTGACCCACCGGAGCTAACCGCTGACCAATCACGGGTGTGGAGTGAAATCCAGGCAGGGATCAGGGAGGCAATCCACGGGAATCTTATTCAGCCATATTTACTGCATGGCGTGACTGGTTCAGGAAAGACCGAAGTATATCTGAGGGCGGTCGAGGAGACCCTCAAGCGTGGTCGCCAGGCAATCGTGCTTGTGCCCGAGATCGCTCTCACCCCACAGACCATCCGGCGCTTTGTCAGCCGATTCCCCGGACTGGTGGGGAGCATGCATTCGCGCCTCTCGCCAGGAGAACGGTTCGATACCTGGCGCAGGGCACGCCTGGGACAGATTTCGGTCGTTGTTGGACCCCGCAGCGCCTTGTTCACACCCTTTGATAAGCTCGGTCTCATCGTGGTGGACGAATTTCACGATGACACCTATTACCAATCAGAGACCCAACCGCATTACCACGCTCGAGATGTGGCAGTACGCTACGCTGATATCACCAAATCAGTCTGCGTGTTGGGTTCCGCCACACCCGATATTGTCAGCCGTTACCGTGCAGCTGAACGGGAATGGCATTACTTGAGCCTGCCCTTACGCATCCTGGCCCATCGCAAGGCAGTGGAGATCCAGGTGCAGAAGCTGGGCATCAGCTCGCAATACCGCCCGATCGGTGAGCAGACTGAAACCATCGACCTGCCCCCGGTGGAGGTGGTGGATATGCGTACCGAGCTGCAAGCCGGCAACCGCTCAATCTTCAGCCGGGCTCTACAGGATTCACTGACGCATACCCTGGAGTACGAACAGCAGGCCATCCTGTTTCTCAACCGGCGCGGCAGTGCCACATATATTTTTTGCCGCGATTGCGGCTACATCCTTAAATGCCCCCGCTGTGACCTGCCTCTCACTTACCATATTGTAAGCGGCAAGCCAGGTTTCAATTCTCACACTTCAGAAGGCTCCCTCACCTGCCATTATTGTTTCTACAAGCGCCAGCTTCCATCCACCTGCCCACAGTGTAAGAGCGAGCGCATCCGCCAATACGGCACGGGTACCGAGAAAGTGGAAGCTGAGGTGCAGATGCTCTTCCCGAAGGCGCGCACCTTGCGCTGGGACTGGGAGACCACACGCCAAAAAGGTGCCCACGATATCATCCTCAGCCACTTCGTCAACCACCATGCCGACGTTCTAATTGGGACACAGATGATTGCCAAGGGGCTTGACCTGCCACTGGTGACGTTGGTGGGGGTGGTGCTGGCAGATGTAGGTCTCAGCCTGCCAGACCTGCGCTCAGCTGAACGGACTTTCCAGGTGCTCACTCAGGTAGCAGGGCGTGCCGGGCGCAGCCCGCTTGGAGGCCAGGTGATCCTGCAGACTTTCCTGCCGGAGCATTACGTTATCCAGGCAGCCTCACGCCATGATTACCAGGCTTTCTACCAGCAAGAGCTTGAATACCGCCGCCAGCTGCACTACCCGCCCTTCTCACGCCTGGTACGCCTGGAATACCGCCACCGCGACCCGCAACGCGCCGAAGCATCCGCGGAAGTGCTTGCGGCGCAAATTCACACCTGGCTGGTGGAAGAGGACCGGCGTGAGACACAGCTGGTGGGACCAACTCCGTGCTTCTTCTCCCGCTTGGCAGGTCAATATCGCTGGCAGCTCGTCTTGCGCGGGCCAGATCCGGCTTCCCTCCTGCGTGGACGGCATTTGGGGGAGTGGCGGATTGAGGTGAATCCGCCTTCTTTGCTATAATTAATTAATCCTGGTTTTTCCAGGATCTTGAGCGATAGATGCGGATATCTCTTGGTAGTTAACCTGGGTTAATCACAATTCACTCAAATGGAGGTCAGCATGGAAAGCTTACGACGCGGTTGGGGATTTCTAAAACAATCCTGGCAGATGGCGATGAAAGATAAGGACCTGCTCAAACCGTCATTATTTGCCTTATTAGCCGGGTTCATCGTGACGATCATCCTTGCCATACCTATCGGGGTGGTTTCCTTCCTGCTGCAAAACTTCAAGGGTGGCCAGTATGTGATCTACGTGCTTGGCGCGATCCTGATCTTCGTTCAATATATGGTAGGGTATATATTCTCCGGCATGACGGTCTATCTCATCTACGGCTACCTGGCAGAAGGGGATGGCAGGATGGATAAGGCCTGGGCAATCATCCGGCGTGACTTTTGGGATATCACC
This sequence comes from uncultured Chloroflexia bacterium, assembly GCA_963725685.1. Lineage (GTDB taxonomy): Bacteria > Chloroflexota > Anaerolineae > Anaerolineales > UBA4823 > FEB-25. The sequence continues at coordinate 230,956 of CAVRYZ010000005.1, read as the reverse complement.
AGCCTGGCGGCGGCCTCGACACTGGTAAATTTAATCAAGGGTGCTGTGCAAGGCAAAGGCAGAAGCGGAGGGCGCAACTTTTTAGCAGGCCTCATTGATACCGTGTGGACTGAAGCCGCCTTCCTGATCTTGCCAGCCATGGTGATTGAAGACATCAACCTGAAAGCTGGGGTCAAGCGCGCAGCCCAAATCATCAAGGATAACCTGCTTCTAGTTGGAATAAGCACGGTGGGAGTTAAAACCATCACCGGGCTGGTTGGTTTCCTGCTGAGTATACTGGGGATAGCCTTGGGTTTCGGGGTTGGATTGGGAATCGTTTCGGCAAGCCAGGGAACCGTCGGTTGGGTGGTCACCGGGGTCACCCTGGGTATCCTGGTTGCCACGCCATTCATTTTATTCGCTACCATCGTAGGCAGCTATACTGCAACCGCGTATCACACCTGCCTGTATCTGTGGGCGAGAGACGTCGAACGTGCCCGGCAATCAGGCCAGACGGGCCTGGCAGGAACGGTGAATGCGCCTTCACCGCTGGCAGCCGTGCTCCCTTAATGTTGTTTCATTATTTCAGATATCGCGGAGCTGCCAATGAAGCCAATGCGCTATGAAACTCTCACCTGGAATGATGTCGACAAGCTGATCGACCATCTGCTGCCTCAGTTCGAGGGGGAATTTGAGACCATGGTCATCATCACCCGGGGCGGGATCATCCCGGGTGGGATGCTGGCCGAAGCCACCGGCATCCCTACGATCCTCACCGCCGCAGTGGATTTCCCAGCCGAGGTCGAGCGCCAGAAAGCCGGCCTGTTCGCCTGGCCGCGCTTTATCGAATTCCCCAATGACGAGCTGCTGCGCGGAAAACGCTGCCTGGTGGTGGACGATGTGTGGGGCTCTGGGCGTACCATCACGGCGGTGAAAAACCGGATTGAGGCTGCAGGTGGAAGTCCCTTCACGTGCGTGCTGCACTTCAACCCCCACCGCACCCTGTTTGGCAGCCTGTGCCCCGATTATTATGCCGCCATAACGGATGCTCATATCATATACCCGTGGGAGACTGGTCACGACCGCGACAAGGTGCGCCTGGGATAAAGTGGATTTTTTTGATCATAGATAGCGGGGTACAGCATGCCGTACCCATTCTATAAATTTGAAATGATGGTTGATTACCAGTTCATTTACTTGCCGTAAGGTCTTATTGTGGAAGATCCACTGGCTCAGCCCGCTTCTCCCACGGATCCAACAGGATCACCAACCCCAATGCACCCATATCGGAAAACAACATAGGGGCCAGGAAAGGCGCACCGCGTACAAACCGTTCCACCACGATGGTATTTTCAAATGCCAGGTTGCGCAAGATGTGCAGGATCACCCCAAGCATGCCCACCAGTACTAATAGAAGCATCGCGATCACAAAAGTCGCCAGGTCACTCCGGCGGGGAGAATTAATCGCTCCGAGTACAAGCGCTACTACTGTGCCGAATATGCCAATCCCCGTGGGCAGCCAGAGCCAGGGGTTCTCAAAATTAGTGCGCGCATGGTCAAGCACACTGGAGATCACCGTTGCCAGGCAGCCCAACCCCACCATGAAGAAGAAGGCATTGGTTTTGCTATATGGCAGCCTGAGCTTCCTACCGCCCAAAAGGGTCAAAATGCCGCTATCCGCGGGCTGCTCGATCCAGACCGCGCTCAAGCCCATCACACCCACCAGGGCAAAGGTGAGTGGCCCCAAAATTGGCGGTGCCCACACGAAAAGTGGGATGGAGACTTGCTGACCAAGCGGGGCAAACGGCAGGACCGCTCGCACCAGGTGAAAGGATATACCCAAAAGCCCAACCACGATACTGGCGAGGTAAATGCATGAGGCGATTATCGTGGCCAGGGTGCGTTTACGGATGGCAAGCAAACCTGCCAGGACCAATAATATGCCTGCCACCGGACCAAAGATGATCGGGATCCATTCTCTGGGCACGATCGTACCACTGATGGTATGCGCCAGGTAAGTTTCAACACCTAGCAGGAGCTCGTTCAATGCCAGCATTAACAGCATTGCCTGATCGCGCGAGATTGGGATACGCACTCGCTTAATGATTGGGAAAACTGTCGCCAGGTGATACATGCTATGGCGTGGCTCCCGCCGCCTGCAACTTTTCATTCACCATCTCACGTAAATCAGCCATGGTCTCCATGAGCGGATAAGCACCATGCCACTGTGAGTAATCGGGACCTTGCATCCATACGCCGAACTTGGTAGTACGCCCCCAATAATGCCACAGGTTGAAGAAAGTGAAGTCGATCGGCTCATCGAAATTGGCAGTGTTGATCAGGCCCTGTTTCTGCAATGGGGCAACCAGATCGTTGCTCTCCTGCACCCAGGAAATCACTTGTTGGGTGGCTGCATCCGCGCCGCTATACATATTATCGATGAAGGTCTGGTTATGGCACTCAAAGCACACATTTTGCATGCGGGTGCGGTTTTCCTGCCAATCGGGGCGCGGCTGGCTGATGGAAGCAAACAGGAACCATGAAAGGCGATCTCCGACATCATGGGTGGTGCTGGAGGTACCAAAACCACTCATATGACACAAGGCACAAGTCGGAGCTGGGAAATCGGTCACGCTCAGGTTTCCTGCTTCAGCGTCCCAGTTCCAGCTTGAGCCATTGGTGGCATACAGGATTCCGTGCGGAGATTCCTGGTAGATCTCCCATTGTGGGTGATCGGGGCCGATATGACAGTTGTTGCACGTCTCCGGCTTACGGGCCTGCTCCAGGCTGAATTCGTGGCGAATATGGCACTTTTGGCAGCGCCCAACAGATCCGTCAGCTGCCGGAATGCCAATGCTGTGGCAATTATCACAGGCGAATGGTGTGATTGCGGGTCCCTCAAGGGCGGCAATGGCATTGCGGGCTTTATCCGGAGCAAATGAACCCTCCGGGACGGCCTGGTACATCGCCATCAAATTGGAGGATAAATCCTTGGACCCAGCAACAGCCACATACGCTGGCAGGCTGTGGCGACTTTGCATAAATTGGGCGACTTCATCTTCATGGCATTTCTGACACATGGAAGTGGTTGGCGCTGCCAGAACATATGACCCCTCATGCTCAACTGCTCCAGGATTATCAGCTTTCACCTCATGGCAATCCCGGCAGGTTACTTCGGCGGCAGCCATGGCGCTATGACTGAACTGGTTAACAATTCCCGGAGATTCCTCCCTGTGGCAAGTGACGCAATCATCCGAGCTGTTCGCGAGGACGTCCACGGATTCCAAATCCACCTGTGTTCCGGCATGCCCTATTACAAGAATGATGAGTGCCACCCCCAGCACCGCCATCACTGCCACCAGACCGATGATCAGGATACGGAGCGTGCTCAACGGTTTGGTAAATCGGTCCATCTGTGCCCTCCTCAAGGAATAGATGATTATTTACGCGCTATCGCTTACAAGGAATATTGGTGTATATCCATCCAAAAAGGGTACTTACTGCCTGGCGTGCCCTTTATCATATAATCCGACTACGGCCTTGCTCTACATTGGTACCACCCCTCCAATGGTCAGGCATATTCTTATGCTATCCGCAAAACGTAAGTAGTATTTTTCACAACCTTATCTTATCATGGTCAGAAAGCAGGCGCAAATATCAAATATTAATACCCAACGAAAATGACACAAAATTACGTCACCTGATTATGATGCTTCGAACGATCAATGGTACCGGCGACCCTTCCAGATCACACCTCGGCCTGAGATGACATTGTAGGCAGAAGCGACCATCATGGCGGTAAATATAGCGGCTCCAATTGGAAAGGTGAAGGCATACCCACCCGGGATCCCAAATACCCGGCAAGCCTGCAGGCGTTTCCATAATAAGAACAACCACAGCATTACCGCCTCAATTACCACAACACCAGCAATCCAGCCTCCTCCAGAAGCCAACCAGATCGATCCGCCAACCAACCAAAGGGGAAGCACAAGCGAGACGATTAACCCCAGTGCGGCGCCAAACAATAACAGCCACAGCCTGTCGAGCAAACCCAGGTAAATATTCTTCGTCCAACCCTCCCACATCTCAGGCAGGGTTGTGTACATCCGTGTGCGGGCGACTTTACGACCGTCTGCCAGTACAAGGCGGAAACCTGCCCGCTTGACAATGATAGCGATGGCTTTATCCTCGTCAACGCGATCTTTTACCGAGGCATGCCCGCCGATTTTGTCATAAACAGTGCGCTTGATCAGGATGAACTGTCCATTGGAGATAGCATCTGGTTTGGTAGCGTCGTTCACGCGCTCAGCTGGGAAACCAAAGGATAGACCCAGAAATACCAGCGGCAATATCGTCCGTTCCCAAAAACTCAGCAGCTCCTGGTCAGTCAGAATTGAGAACATATCGGCGTGATACTGTATTGCCTGACGATAAGTAGACCAAAGCAAATCGGGGGTGGCAAAGGTATCCGCATCCATGAAGCACAACCACTCACCCGTTGCGACCATCGCTCCCTGGACCAGCGTATGAGGTTTACCCGCCCAGCCATGAGCAAGCTCAGAGCCCTGGATGACCTGCAAACGAGGATTCATCTTAGCCAGCTCAGCCAGGATTTGAGCGGTTTCATCTGTCGAACGGTCATCAACCGCGATGAGTTCGTAATTGGGATAGGTCTGTTGGAGAAGAGCCTGAATGCACCGGTGGATATTGCGGGCTTCATTACGGGCGGGGACAATCACCGAGATCTTGGGAAGCTGTTCCGAAAACGCCAACCTGGCTGGATCCGATAATGGGTCAACCACAATCCGCAGTCCACCCTGGGAGTGCACCAGCCAGGTGATATACAACCCCATCCCCAGCGCCAGGGTGGATAAAATGATGACCAAAGGCAAGCTTACACCACCCTCAATGTGCTCCCGCGTTCGGTTTTCTCAACTTCGATCCGATTGGGGAAGGCCTCTTTAAGCTCATCGATGTGACTGATAATCAGCACTTTGGCAAAATCCTGCTTGATCTGGTTGATGGCTTCAATCAGGTGCTGCCTGCCGAGCGCATCCTGGCTGCCAAAACCCTCATCCACGACCAATGTCTGCAAGCGAGCCCCGGCGCGCCTGGCCAACAGCTCAGACAGCGCCAGGCGGATGGCAAAGTTCACCCTGAAGGCCTCTCCGCCTGAATAAAGTTCATAATCACGGGTACCAGCGCCGTCCGAAATGAGGATATCAAGGGTTTCCTTCAAATCTTCACGTTTCTTATCTTTAAAGGCCGCCTGGGTGGCAAAGCGCACCGACATATTACCCTCGCTCAGCCGATCAAGCAGGTCATTGGCACGCATCTCAATCTCCGGCAGGGCTTGTTCGATGAGCAGGGCAGGCACCCCATCCTTCCCAAAAGCCCGCTCCAGCAGCTTATGCTGCCCGACCAGGCTGGCAAGCTCCTCATGTTGGGCAGTCAGGTCCTTCAAGCGTACTTTCAAGTCCTTCAACACCGATACCTTCTGTTGAGCAGCCCCCACTTCCATACGTTGGCTGTTTTCCTGCTCGAGCAGCTCATGCATCAATCGTTCAGTTACATCCAGGTCTGGTGCTTCAGCCTGGGCAGCTGCCATTCGGGCTGCAGCCTCGTCATATTCTTGCTGCTGGCGCCTGACTTCAGCCTGTAAAGATGCCGATTGCACCTGGGCTTCATCAATCTCACGCTGGAGGGGCTGCAGGGCAGCGCGTGCGTTTTCGAGCAGGCGGAACTCTCCTTCAGCTGAACGCAGTTGAGCTTCCTGGTGGCGGCAGACATCATGGGCGGCGCCATCGTAGCCAATTGCTTTCAGCTCAACATCAATTTGCGCCAGCAGCTGGCGCGCTTCGATGGAGAATGATTCGGAGCCTAATATCTTGTCAAGCTGAGCTATGCGCGGAGTCCCCTGCTGTTCCCACTCAGCAGCTTTTTGCTGAATGGAATCAATCTGTGCATTCAGGCGGGCTATGGCCTGAGAATGGTCCAGGCGCTCGCTCTCGGCTTTGGCAAGGTCAGCAATCTGGGCTTCGATCTCCCGTACTTTCTGGTCAGCCTCCTTCAGGTAAGCCTGGTTCATTCGGTAGCGGTCACCCAGCTCGGTCCCTTGAGCGGTTATCTCCTCAATCAGCTGCAGGCGATCGTGTGTTTCGAGGGGTCGACCGCACAGCGGGCAGGCTGCTCCCTCGGTTTGCGAGAGCTGGTCAATTCGGGTTCTCAGCTGTTCCATCTCAGCTTTCAGTCGGGGGTTCTCGGCTTTGGCTTCAGCCTGTCTCGTTCGGGCAGTTTGCAGCTGTTCGTCCAAATCAGAACGCTTTTTCAAGGCAGTTTCAGCCTTTTTGAGATTGGCCTGGGCAATCTTGACCTGAGCTTCGAGCGCTGACTGGATTGCCACCTGAGACTGTATCGCATTCCCCTGGGTGCGGAGAGACTCACGCTCCTGGGTCAAGCGAGCCCGCTCCGCCTCGATTTCCATACGCGGAGCCTGGCGTCTGGTCTCATGTTCACGAAAGCGGTTGGCAATTTCATTCCAACGCTCCAGCTCTGCCCGCTGAGCTTGCCATTCTGCATAGGCGGCCTCAATTTCTTTGGCTTTTACCACCCGTTGGTTAAACGCCTCACGCTCCTGAACCCGGTTGGCCAGGCGATCCTCGAGCTCACTTTGCCTGTGCTGGGCTGATTGCATTTGGCGACCAAGCATTTCCACCAGCTTGCGCTGTTCTGCCAGGGTAGCATCCACCTTGCGCGCCTGCTCGAGCAGCTGTTCCTGAGTTTTACGTGCCTTTGCCAGCCGCTTGAGCTCGACTTGCAAGGTTGCCAGGTGTTCTCTGCGGTCATTCTCCTCGCCCAGCTCTGCGTTGATCTCTTGCATACGGCCGTCCAACCCCAGGATTTCAGACTCGACCGCTCTACGACGCTCAATCACTCGCTGGCGGTACGTCTCCCAGACTTCCAGACCCAGGATACTGCCCAGGATACGCTTGCGATCACTCGCTTTTTGCTGGGTGAATTGGTCGGCTTTACCTTGCAGGAAGAATGAGGCGTTAACGAAAGTTTCGTAATCCAGGCGCAGGGTTTTTTCAATGTACGCCTGGGTATCACGCAGGGTATGCCCGGTGAGCACCTTCCACTTTCCATCGTTGGGTTCCAGGATCTGAAATTCAAGTAAGGTGGTTTTACCTTTGGGAAGCGTACGCTGAACCCGGTAGGTATTGCTTTCATATTCGAAGACCAGCGCGACTTCAGCGACGGTTGATTGAAGGTTGATCACCGATTCATCGCGTTTGCGTGCCTGCCCGAATAGTGCCCAGGTGAAGGCATCCAAGAGGGAGGATTTGCCAGCACCATTGGGACCAGAGATGCAAGCCAGCTCAAACGAAGTAAAGTCGAGCTCGACCGTATCGCGGTATGAAAGGAACCCGGTAATCGTAAGCTTAATCGGAATCATCCACACGCTCCTCAACCACAAATAATCTTTGCGGATCGATCTTTACATAATAGAGTTTATCAAAGCCTTCGTTCAAAGCAGGGATTTGAAGTTTAGAGTAAGTGCTCCAAATACCAACATCTGGAATGCGCTGTTTCCCCAGCCTTTCTTGGTTGCGTTGAAGCGACGCAGGTATTTTCGACTCAAAATAATATCCTATTACCTCAAAATTAGCCGCTTTTGCCGGTATGATATATCGTTTCCTGTCTTCGATTGTGGGATTGGTGTTATCAATCACAAAACTCTGCTTGCTCTGCAGACATGTATCTAAAAAAATCTTCTCGCGGTTGCGTGTTTCTAGCATATCCAGGTTGATACGAACGTGAGTGCTAAAGAAGCGCTCTTTATAGAAAGTGCTCTTCCCGGATGCTTGAACCCCAATAAAAATGACAGCCTGCATTATTTTCCACCCTTCAATCGATGGGATTAGCCTGAATCCTCGGGTTGTTCCATGATCTCCTGAGCCAGCTTTTGTAGACTGGCTTCCTCAGACGGAGTGACATGGCCTGAGCGCCAATAACGGTCCAATAGCTCGAGTGAGGTGAGGCTGCTCACTGCTTCATTGGGTGCCAGGCGGGCACGAGCCTCCACGATGGATCGTTTAATGAGTTTAAATTGGAACGTCCTGGCGGTATATTCATGCAAAGCTGCTTCATCGATGAGGGCTTCCCACTCTAGCGGGTATTCCAGAACCAGGCGCACGATGGCACCCTCCAGTTTATTGGCAGGGGGTAACGCTTTTAGCAATTGTGCTGTGACGTCTTCCTGGTTTTTCAAGCGCAAGTGGCGATCAATAAATGGACGGATGCCGTTGAGCTTATGCCATTCCACTTCGGTATGCCCTTTTTCAATATGAGCGATGACGAAGAATTTATCATCCGCAGCTTCACCAAAATCCACACGTTCAATCGAACCGGGGTAGATTACAGGCGGATGAGCAGCCTCATTCAGGTTCTGCGATTTATGGATATGACCGAGGGCAACGTAATCCAGGCGCGGATCGCGCACGACGGAACCCGGCAATACAATGTCTCCGCCCAGCATGACCGTGCGTTCTCCACCATAGACTGCTCCCTGGACTGAGGCATGGGCAGTGAGTACGGTAGGCAGGTTCGGATCAGCTTCGTCCAAGCTCTGTTGAACAATTTTGGTGAGCCTTTCTTCGATTGCCTGATCAATATTCTCGGGCTCGGCGGAGGTTGATACCTGGCTGGCAAGCAGACCAGACCTGAAGACCCACGGTAAGGCAATCACCTGCAACGGCAGACCCCATAGATCAGCCGGGTGTAAAAAAGCAGGACGGTCAAGGACAAGCACGTTGGGCACTTCTAGCGTATTAAATGGATCGAGGGTATGGGCACGACCCAGGGTGGGGGAAGAATCATGGTTGCCCACCAGCAACAGGGTAGGGATCCCTGCACGCGAAAGGCGCATTATCCGCTGGCTCCACTCGCGTTGAAAGGTGGGGGCAGGATTGCGGTCCTTATAGGCGTCCCCCGCAAACAAGACCAGGTCAACCTTTTTTTCGATGGCAGTATCGACGATCGTATCCAGCGATTTCAGGAAATCGCGCACCCGCATAGGCAAGCCACTGACGGGGTCATGCTGGCCATAATTGGCCATATCAATGTGCGCGTCTGCAAAGTGAAGGATGGTCAGCATCCTGGGTCCTCCGAACTCAAATTATGGTGTAACGCCCGACAATGATAACTGGTACAGCCCGGCTGCAAAATCAGGATGCAGTCGAACACTCTCCCGAAAATCGCTGATCGCGCCAGTCGTGTCCCCCAGTGCCAGCTTGCCCATACCCCGCCAATACCAGGATTCTTCCAGCACATCATCACCGACAGTATTAAAGGTGGCATTGGCTAAATCGATCACATCCTGGTAGCGTCCGCTGTAGTAATAGGCGAAATAAGGGCCGGTTTGGTACCAGAGCATACGAAAGGGTCGCTGGTCATCATCCGGCAAGGCGGCGTAAAGCTGAAAAGCATAATCATACGCATATGCTGCATCCACATATTCCTTCAGGTTGACGTGGCTGGTGCCAACGTTGAAGGCAGTAAAGTATTGGTCTGCGCCGCTCAGAGTCGATGTTTCAGTGGTAGCAATTTCCAATGCACGCCGGATGGACCAATCCACGTCGGCATAGTCACCCAGCAAGGCAAGCAGCTGTGACTCTTTATCAAGTGGATAAACCACCATGAAGAGATAATCAAACGACCGCCAGCCTTCAATGAAGTCGGCATAGGGGAATTCATGGTTCTCACCTTTTGCAATATAGGTATCCTGCACCACCAGAACACCTTTTGCCTCGTCATACCCGGTGACGAATTGGTAATGCCCCAGCCAGCCAAAACGACCCGTCATATCGTAGGTATAGTAGCCCTTCTCAGCCACCACCGGGAAACCTGCTGCCACCAGTTTCTTCAACAAACTGATGTCACCCCCGTAGCGGATAAGGGCGCCGTAACCGGTGGTCTGCGTCAGGACAAAATCCTGCAGCTCATAGGGCATGACATTCTTGTCATCCACATTGGTTTTGACGTATTCCCCCACCGTGTCGCGGTTGCCCTTCCAACCCCAGAAGGTGAGCGACATGGAGAGGTTCGCTGGACCGCAAAAATTATAGCGGTTGTGCTGGTCTTCATAGTGGACACCCGCCAGTCGAAATGCTGTCGGAAGCGGGGTAGGAGTGAGGGTGGGAGTGGCCGAGGGAAGAGGTGTATTTGTAGGACCAGGCTGCGTGGCGGTGGGGATAAAAGGGGTTTGAGTGACGGTGGGTGCCAGGGCAGTCAGCGTGGCATTGACAATGGTATTCACCTGGTTTTCGAGCACGGCCTGTTCCTGGGGTTGGAAAACGACCTGCTCAGGAGGGTTGAGCGCATACTGGATGCGAATGCGCAGATTATCAATTCGCCATGCCAGCCGACTATGGACGAAGGGAATGTTATACGTGATGATGGCCAGGATAATCAGGACTGGGATAGCCAGAAGGTATTTGCTTGGAAATCGGTGGTGCATGGCGGGATTATAACACTCTAGACTCGGGTCATTGCGTGGGCTCGGGGTATCTCCGATTCCGTAGCAATCTGCTCTAAAAAAACCAAAATTGCTCTCAATGTAAATGGCATCACTTATTATATGGACGATGAAATGAGGTTCGGATACTCCCTGACAAGTTGTAGCAAATTCCAACCACGCATCAATGGTGTTACAAAGGCCTTGTTGTAAGGTACAATAGTTTTGAGGGTATCAAGATGAAGAAAATTGTGCTCCTAATATGGCTATGTCTGATTACATTCAGCCTGGTGCTTAGTCTGCCGGCACACGCTCAAACCAGCTCTCCTCAGATCGTTGTGTTGACTGCCGATGGACCTATAACACCTGCGATGGCTCAATACCTGTCACGCGGAATCAAGATCGCTGAACGCCAGGGGGCAGCTGCATTGATCTTCCAGCTTAACACGCCTGGGGGCTCACTCGACACGATGAATGCGATGGAAACGGCCATCCTCAACTCCACCATCCCGGTGATCGTTTATGTAGCTCCATCTGGAGCCATGGCTGCCAGTGCCGGCACCATCATTACCCTGTCAGGGCATGCCTCTGCCATGGCACCCAGCACAACGATTGGAGCGGCAAGCCCAGTGGGAGGCCAGGGGGAAAACCTGGCCACCACCGAAGAGCTTAAAGTCAAAAATGAAATGACTGCAACTGCCCGGTCTCTTACTCAACGCCGTGGACCTACCGCGATGGCCCTGGCAGAAGATACCATCAATAAAGCAGTGGCAGTCTCCTCCGATGAAGCATTACAAGCAGGCCTGATCGATTTCATCGCCACAGATTTGAACGATCTGCGCAGTAAATTAGATGGCTTCACTGTGATCGTCAAAGGTCAACCGGTCATATTACAAACCGCCAACGCCGTCTTTGAACGGATCAACATCTCACTCATCGAAGAGACACTGTTGATCGTCACCGACCCCAACATCGTGTTCCTGTTGATCACGATCGGTGTGCAAGCCATCCTCATCGAGATTTCCAGCCCGGGAGGGTGGGTGGCTGGCTTCATCGGTGTGATCTGCCTGGGACTGGCAACATACGGGCTTGGCATCCTGCCAGTCAACTGGTTTGGATTACTGTTCATCGTTACTTCGTTTGTATTATTCATCCTGGATATCAAGGCGCCCACCCATGGGGGTCTCACCGCGGCCGGAGTGGGTAGCCTGATCGTGGGTGCATTGGTGTTATTCAACACCCCGGTCACCCCAAGCTTCCAACACGTCTCGGTACCCCTGGTAGTGGGTGTTTCTTTAGTTAGTGGTGGGCTCTTCTTCGTCGTCATGATGATCGCAGTGCGGGCACAACGAACACCGATCAGAACCGGAGAAGAAAGCATGGTCGGACGGGCAGGCGTTGCCCGGACTGAGCTAAATCCGAAAGGCAGTGTGCAAGTGGGAGGCGAGCTCTGGTCAGCTGAGCTGGAAGAGGGCAGCCCCAAGCTGAAGGTTGGAACACGCGTGGAAGTGATTAGAGTGGAAGGCTTGCGCGTGATCGTGCGGAAAACAGAGTAATTACACTCCCCCCATCAAATATCATTAAGCTAATAGCCTGGCTAGCTCAGTCGCGATCCCATCACGGACCTCACGGAAAGCAGCCATTTTCGCGGCATCGCTTCCGTTAACTTTTGCCGGATCGGGAAACGGCTTGTGCAGCTTTTTCCCTTTCCCCAGCCAAACCGGGCACGCATCATCTTCCTGGTCACATAACGTGATCACAACATCAAACGACTGGCCGTTAAACTCGTTTAGGTTTTTCGAACGTCCATGATGATCGATCCCTAACTCAGCTAAAGCTTTGATTGCCAATGGATGAACATACCCGTTCGGTTGCGAACCAGCGCTGAAAGCTTCCCAGCGATCGGCATACTGTGCGTTAACAATCGCTTCCGCCATCTGTGAGCGGCACGAGTTGCCCGTACAAAGGAATAATACTCTCGATTTAGCCATCTCAAAAACCTTTCAACCCCCTAGGTTGTATCCAGCTCTTTCATCTCTCCTGTGGCTACGTAAACGATGCGCTCGCAGATATTGGTCACCCGGTCAGCCATGCGTTCCAGGTTATGCGCCGCCCACATGATGTGGTTGGCGCGATCGATGGTTGAGTTATCCACCATCATCTGTTCCATCAGCTTATGATACATCCGGTTGTAGAGCTGGTCCACTTTGGTATCTTCCATGGGGATTTCACGGGCAACTGTGGCATCTCCGATTACAAATGCATCCAGAGCGCGGCGCAACATACCCAACCCAAGTGTAGCCATTTGTTGCAGGTTATCGATCAACACCGGATCGATCGCTTCTTCACTGACGATCAGGGTGATCTTGCAGATACCCTTGGCATAATCACCAATGCGTTCCAGCTCGGTGATGATTTCGATGATGGCGGCTAAAAACCGTACATCGCGCGCCATGGGTTGTTGGGTGGCAATCAGGGTGACACAAGCACTTTCAATGGCATAACGCTTCTCGTTGATCTGTAGGTCGGCATCATAAATTCGACGTGCGGCAGCCTGGTCTCGGCGTTTTAGTGAGTCAAGCGCATCAAGAACTGCCTGTTCGACCATACTCCCAAGAACAAGCACCTGATCGAGGACCATTTGCAATTGTCGTTCAAATGTTTCACGCGCCATTGTTCTCTCCACACTTAACCAAATCGACCGGTGACGTAATCTTCGGTCTGCTTGTTTTTGGGATTGGTGAAAATTTGGGAGGTTGGACCATATTCCACCAAGATGCCAGTACGCGTTTGAGGGTTATCGATCATCATAAAAGCAGTTAAACCAGAAACGCGGGCGGCTTGCTGCATATTATGCGTGACAATTATAATCGTATACGTCTCTTTTAATGATTGCATTAGCTCTTCAATTTTTAATGTGGCCACCGGGTCAAGGGCTGAGGCAGGCTCGTCCATCAAGATCACTTCAGGCTCCACTGCCAGGGCGCGGGCAATGCACAAGCGTTGCTGTTGCCCGCCAGAAAGCGCCAGCGCGGACTGGTTTAGTTTGTCTTTAACCTCATCCCACAAAGCCGCTTGTTTTAATGCATTGTGGACAATTTCATCCAATCCATAACGATGATTTATGCCATACAAGCGCGGTCCGTAAGCAACATTCTCATAAATGCTCTTGGGAAAAGGATTAGGCCGCTGGAAGACCATCCCAACCCGGCGGCGAATATCCACAACATCCACTCCTGAAGCAGTGATATCCTCCCCGTTCAGGAGGATTTGTCCTTCTGGATGAGTATTGGGAACCAGATCATTCATGCGGTTAATTGACCGTAACAGGGTGGACTTGCCACAGCCAGATGGCCCAATGATGGCAGTGATCTGGTTGGCGGGGATATGCATACTGATATTTCCCAGAGCTTTAAACTTGCCATAAAAGAAAGAATAATTGTTCAATTCGATCCTGTTTTGATCAGAATGTTTGGTTTCTCCAGCTTTCTGAGGGATATCGAGCTGCAGTGTAAGAGGTGTTAGCTTTTTTTCTTCAATCATAGTAAATTCCAAATTAGTGTTCATGCAATTATTTGCCTTGCATCCGGTTGGTACGAATTTGTACCCACACCCGGGTCAGGATATTTATCGAGAGCACCAGGATCATTAATACGAAAGCAGCTGCCCAAGATTGACTGATCCGTTCCGGATTGGGTTGTTGGGCATATTTCCACAATGTCAGGGGCAAGGAGTCAACCGGCTGGTTAACGAGATTACCCAAGATTGAAATGATGTTCTGGTGATTGGCAACCCCTGTCTGGATAATCCTGCCAATGTCATAATTATCGTTACCCAAAGCGGTGAAAAGCAAAGGCGCAGTTTCACCAGAGGCACGGGCAATGCCCAGCAGGATACCGGTGATGATGCCCTGGCTGGCGGCTGGCAAAGTGACGCTGATGGCTGTCTTCCATTCGGGAGAACCCAAAGCTAATGAGCCCTCGCGCAAGGAGGTAGGCACCAGCTTGATCATCACTTCGGTCGTGCGAATGATGGTAGGCAGCATCAAGATTGCCAGGGCGATACCCCCCGCCAGGGCGGAATAATGACCTTGATTCTTGACGATCAGGGCATAACAGAACAATCCAATTACGATGGATGGAATACCTGAGAGCACATCGGTCCCGAAGCGAACGACTATCCCGAGAAGCGAGTTCGGTTTGTAAGCTACATAATAAGCTGCCAGGATCCCGGGTGGGACGGCGAACAAGCTGGCTAATATGGTTAATACGATGGTACCTTCAATGGCATTCAGAACTCCACCCCCTGTAATTCCTAGCGGGCGAGGTAAATGGATGAAGAAATCCAGTTTGATATATTGCCCACCCTTGTAGATCACATAACCGATGATCCAAAACAATGGGATGAGCGCCAACAGCATGACCAGCCCGGTGATAGCCAACATTACAGAATTGGTAAACTTTCGGCGCCTGTATCCAGTTTTTGATTGGATCAGCTGCCGGGTGGGAACACCCAGCCACGTTTTGGTCCCCGCGCTCATACACGTGCCTCTTGTGGAATTCCATGTCCAACCCGCCACACCAACAAGCGTGCCAGGATATTGAGGATTAATGTCATGATGAATAAAACCAGACCGATTTCGACCAATGCCTGAGAATGTAATGCCGATACTGCTTCAGCAAACTCGTTGGCAATGATACTGGACATGGTATAACCTGGTCGCATCAAAGATAATGACCCTCCAACGCTATTACCCACCACCATGGTCACCGCCATGGTCTCTCCTAGGGCACGGCCCAAGCCCAGGATCACAGCGCCCATAATCCCTGACCGGCTATAGGGGATAAGCACTTTCCTAATCGTCTCCCAACGAGTGGCACCTAACGCCAGGGAGGCTTCACGCTGGGCAAGCGGAATGGCAAGCAATACATCCCGTGCGATCGAAGCGATGGTGGGTGTGATCATAATGCTGAGAAGAAGAGCCGCAGCGAATAAACTGGAACCGCTGGCAGGAATGGGACCATGAAAGAATTCTTTGATTAGAGGAATTTCGCCCAGAGAGGATGCCAAAAAATTACCAACCGGTTCAACCACCGCTGGTAAAAAAACAAAAATACCCCATAAACCATAAACCACCGAAGGGATGGCAGCCAACAGCTCAAATAACCAGCCCAGGGGTAAGCGTAACCAGGAGGGGGATAATTCAGCCAGGAAGACCGCTACACCCAGGCTGATCGGTATTGCAAGCACCAGTGACATCATTGAAGTAGCCAGGGTACCATAGATGAATGGCCAGGCTTGGAAATGTCCACTCACCGGGTTCCAGGAGGCACTGCTCGTAGGCGTCAAGAAGCTTAATCCAAAAGCTGAGCGCGCCTGGGCAGAGTCAACCCAAAGTAAAATGCCAATGGAAAGCACCACCAAGATAATCAGTAATGCCATGCCAATCGTTAACGCATTCCACGGACGGTCTCCATAATGAAGTGCCAGACGAAGGCGCACAACCCATGGAGAAGGGGGACAACGATTACCCAGGCGGCGAGTTTGTTCTTCCATATACTTTATATTTTCCATAATTAGTTAACACAGGAGTTGGGCGGCTAACAAGCCGCCCAACTCCTTGGGAGGAGAAAGGTGCTACGGATTCGAGAGAACTGGAGCACCAACGCAGGTAACTGCACCCAATTTAGCCAGCACCTGGGTGCGCACGGAATCCGGCAATACCGAATAACCCAGGTCAGCCGCACGTTTAGCCGCACCTGTATCGGTAAGTGCCCATTTTATAAACTCGAGCAGCTTTTGGGCTTTGGTGCAATCGGTCATGCTGGTGGTATGCAGGACGATATACGTGTAGCCAGCGATGGGCCAGCTATTGGTTCCAGGACCGTCCACGATGATATTGGTTAGTTTATCGGTAAAGGTATTGGAAAAATCATTCATGGCTGATGCCAGGCTGTCGGCATTGGCAGTCACCTTATTGCCAGCTTTATTGATCAGATTAACAAATGTCATTTTATTGGCAATGGCATACGACAGCTCTACGTACCCGATGGAGTCGGAGGTATTTTGCACCGCGGCAGCCACACCCTGGTTACCTTTCCCACCGATTCCATTGCCCGCCTTGTCCACAGGCCATTCCACCGAAGTCCCTGCGCCTACTTTAGCTTTCCAATCTGCGCTAAAGGAGGCAAGGGCGTTGGTAAAGATCTCTGTAGTGCCGGATCCATCCGAGCGATGCACGGCTGTAATAGATGTATCTGGCAGGCTTATACCAGGATTTAGCGCGGCGATAGCCGGGTCGTTCCATTTGGTGATGGTGGCATTGTAAATACCAACCAATGCCTTACCATCCAGGGTAAGTGTCTGAGTGACACCCTCAATATTGTAGATAGGCACGACTGCCCCGGCGATCGTGGGATACATCTGTAAATCCTTTCCGTCGGTGTATTCCTGGGCGGAAACAACCGAGTCAGATCCTGCAAAATCCACCGTATTATCGATGATGGCTTTTTTACCACCACCAGAGCCGATGCCCTGATAATTAAGCGTAACGGAGGCATCAACATATTGGTATGCGTAGATCCATTCAGTGTAGACTGGTAGGGGGAAAGTGGCTCCGGCACCGTTGATTTGTACCGAGCCGGTTGGTTGCGACGTAGAACCTGGATTGGCTTTTGCAGCGCCACAGGCACTCAGCAGCAGCCCGATGATCATAGTGATCATAAATATTCGATTTTTCTTGGTATTCATTATATTTTTCCTTATTTTTAGTGTTTTCATATACTCAAGGATACTCTGATCTGTTTAACGGACCAACAAGGGTTGGTAAAGAGATGGTTATCGAATTGTTATCATTTGATTAACATCAACGCTCTAATAAAACCTTCTCTAATGCGGAAATCCCGGGCTATCAAGTCTGGCTGGGAGATAAAAAAAGCCCGCAGGGCAAGCTGCGGGCGAAAATGTCCAAGTAAAAGCTAAGCTAAAGGCAGGGTGAAATAAAACGTGCTGCCTTTGCCCACCTGGCTTTCAGCCCAAATCCTACCTGCATGCGCTTCAACCAGATGCCGGGCAATTGCCAGACCAAGACCGGTTCCCGTGGTGGCGCGCGAACGATCTACTTTATAAAAACGCTCGAAGATGCGCGGCAGGTCCTCTGATGAGATGCCAATACCGGTATCGCTAACTGCAAATTGCACCTCCCGATCCTGCAGGGCGGAATTTACGGTCACCTGGCCACCGGAGGGGGTGAATTTGATGGCATTGTGCAGCAGGTTAACCACCACCTGCTGCATGCGGCTTGCATCTGCCAAAACAGTAGGTAGATCCGGGGAACACTCCAGGGTAAGGGTCAGTCCGGCACGCTCTGCTTGTAGCCGCAGCCTTTCATAGGCAGGATTGACGATATCGATCGGGTGGGTAGGAGCGAGGTTAAGCGGTACTCGACCAGATTCGATGCGCGAGAGTTCCAGGAGCTCATTGACCATCAGGCTGAGGGAATCGACCTCGGTTTCCATTTGCTCCAAAAAGCGATGCGCGGCTGGTGGGTCCTCCATTGCACCTGTCTGCAGGGTCTCAGCTAGAGCCTTCAAAGCGGCAAGGGGGGTACGCAGCTCGTGCGATACATTGCTGATAAAATCACGTCGCATGGCTTCTATCTGACGCTGGCGAGTAAGGTCTTGGAATAGAAGCAGGGTGCTGCCGGAGATAGCTGGACTGAGAGAACTGGCAATACCCTGCAGGGATAGGCGATGGCCTATGTCAAAATCTTCTCGTTGGTCTTCGCCAGTAGCCTGGCAACGTTGCCACATTTCCACTGGCTGATGGTGGCGGACCACTTCAATCAATGGCTTGCCAATCGGGGAAGGAAGGGTGATTGAAAATATTTTTATCGCGGCAGAATTGAGCAGCTGAACCACTCCCTGGCTATCCACAATCAAAACGCCGTCAGTCATTTTTTGCAATACTGCATCCAGCTTGGCACGCTCGCCCTCCAAATCGTTGATCTGTCCATTCAGGCGAAATGACATGCCATTGAACACCTGAGCCAGCTGGCTGATTTCATCCTTGCCGGGTGGGATGGGCTGATCAGATGGCCTGATCGGATCCATGCGCCAGGCTGATTGGGTGAGCTCCCTGACAGGGCGAGTGATGCGGCCGGCAATGAAGATCGCAAGCATCAAAGCCAATCCGGTTACCAGCAGCGTGACGGCAACGAGGATGCGCTGTAGATTAGCCACGTTGGCCGACACTGCCTGCAACGGTAAAGCCACCCGCACGAGAGCCAGAGTTTTATTATTATTCGTCACAGTCACCGCGGTATACATCATCGAAAGCCCCAGGGTTTGGCTGAAACGGGTGCTGCTGCCTTCACTATTCTTTAGGGCTTGAATTACCTCGGGTCGATCGCTGTGATTGGTCATCAATGTCCGATCTTCCTGCGATTCACCCCAGACGGTACCGTCGGTGGCAATGATGGTCACCCGTGCGTCCACGATCGCCGCCCAATACCTAGCTTGTGGGTCAAGGTTCGGATTTATGCCGACCGATTCCAAATCCGGGGTAATCACATTACCAATCATATGCGCTTCAGTGGCAAGCTTGGATTGCAAATCTTTAAGATAGATCTGACGCACAAAGCTGGTTAGATAGATCCCCAAGGACAGCATGGTGACCAAAATTAGACCGATATAGGGTAGAAGGATACGCCAACGGATAGAACGGAACATCGTTATTTACCCTTCGAAGCGATATCCGGTGCCACGCACGGTGACGATCCGGCTGGGATTGGAGGGATCAGGTTCAATCTTCTCCCTCAGCCAGTGCACATGCACATCCACTGTGCGAGTGCCGCCTGCAAATTCCCATCCCCACACCCGCTCCAACAGGAACTGGCGTGATAGCGCCTGCCGGCGATGTTGGGCCAGGAATAATAACAGGTCGAATTCCTTGGGTTTCAATGCAATGGGTGCATTATCCAACAATACTTCGCGCCGACCAAGATCAAGGGTCAGGTTTCCGTAGGTAAGCACATCCTGGGAAATTATCTCCAGCTGTGGGCTGACCTCCTGGCGGATCAGACGATCACGGCGCAGGTGAGCTTTTACGCGCGCCAGCAGCTCGCGCATGCTGAAAGGTTTAGTGATGTAATCATCCGCGCCGATTTCCAACCCGATCACCCGGTCAATCTCGTCATCACGGGCAGTCAGGATCAAGATGGGCATGCTCATTTCCTGGCGCAGGATCCGGCAGACCTCAATCCCATCCAACCCGGGCAGCATTAAGTCCAGCAGTACCAAATCGGGATGATTTGTGCGGGCTGCTTTCAAAGCAGTCAGACCATCACCGACTGCCTGCACGCTATAATCCTGGCGAGAAAGGTTGTAAACCAGCGTCTCACGCAGTGAGGTGTCATCTTCAACGACTAAGATATTTGGCATGGCTAGTTATCCCTCACAAAACTGCCCAAGTCGGCGAGTATTCATACAAGTCATTTTACCCTAAGGGTTGGTATTAGGTTTATCACCACGGACATAAATATAAAACAGCCCACTGCCCAGGCTGTATTTTTGATGATCAAGGAGATATGCATAAGCTGGCGAGTGGGAAGCAACAGGATCAAGCGAACTCCGATCCTCCCACTCTGCCCGAACAATAGGCGTCATGTCGAGTAGCTCAACCTTGAGTAAACCGGCCGCGGTCATCCAATTCCGAAAATCTACCTGGGTGGCATCACACATATATTCAAGTCCAATGTCGGTAAGCTCCTGGCGAATCTGCGTTGGGAGAGGTGTGGTCAAAATCACATCGGTGAGGATCATCCTCCCACCCGGTGCCAACACACGCGCCATCTCAGGTTGCCCAATCTGGGTGGGTTTAGAGGTGGGGTAAACGATGAAGTCGCTCACCAAAGCGTCAAAGCTTGCGTCAGGCATGGGGATGTGATCCAACTCGGCGGGTAAAAACTCGACGATGTTTTCCAATCCCATCTCGTGGGCAGAACGCCGGGCTAACTCAAGCGATTCCAGGTCCAGCTCCATCCCGGTCACTTTGCCAGTCTCCATCATCTCTGCCAGGCGCAAAGCCACTTCACCCGCCGCGCTGCACAAAACCAGGATACGCTTACCATCCACGGGGGAGAGATCGAACGACATCTGTTCGAGGATGGGTGATAACCGGTCAATCTCACTGCGGTTCCATTTCATAAGCCCTCTCCAACCTTGCGTACCTTGATCCCCATGCGCTGCATATCGGTCATAAAGCGATTCGGCTCAACCACGAGCGCCTGCATCCACAGACCCGGTTTGTTGATCGAGCCATCCAGGTATTGCAGCAAGCAAGCTGCAACCGGTATGGCGGTGAATAGATATCCATCCACATGCGAGATGATCACTTGCACCGTTTTGGGTTGTCCGTCCTTCTCACCCCTGGCCTCCACTTTCAATAAAGTGCCATAGGGCGGCTTTGAAAATGTACGTAGACCCCAATATGTCAACCTGGTCATTGGTTTTAGGGCTGCTTTTGGCGATAGTTTCATACTTATCATCGCCAGGGGCATAATCAGCCAATCCACAAACCAATTGAAGCTACCCACATAAAAACCCGTCTCCTGCAAGCCGGGGAACATCCCCGGGAGAGGGCGCATCTCCTCCAACATCATGGGAGCGCAGAACTGCCTTCCAAATTCTTCACCGAAATCCATCCGCAGATAGTCAGATGTGCTGAACAGTCCAGCTTTTTTCCAGCGGCCAGATTTATAGGTTGACATATCAAAATCATTGATCATCTCAACCAATTCGGAAACGGTGGACTGCTCAACCTGGAACCTGTTCCAGTCTTCCTTGATCACACTGCCCACCCTGGCGGAAGTTAGCTGATCATAGTATTGAGCCACGTAGCGTACCAGTAAAGCGGGTAGACCAGGATGGAAGCCGCCATCGGTGATAAAGCAACAACCGGCTTGCTGTATGGCAGGGGTGATCGACTTGAGCAAGGCGTTTTTTTGGGGTGAATATTGAATATCCAGATAACCAATCCTGGCTTCCATTGCTGCGGTGACCACCTGACGGGTAAATTGCGTGGTGGAGGAAGCCACAACCACGATATTTACCGCGCTGAACGCTTGACGCAAGCTGGCTACATCAGAAGCATCCACACTAGCGCCTCGTACCCGGTTTCCTTGAAATGCCAGGTTCAGCTCATTTGCAAACCACTGCGCCTTCTCAAGATTTCGACCTGCCAATACAAGCTGCGCGTCTGATTCCTGTAAAAGCAGGCGGGCGAGAGGTTTGCCGGTATTGCCATAGCCTCCTAGGACCAAAATGGTTTTATTTTCCACCATGCCTCCTCATTTACCTGATCCAACTGCCAATAAATCAATATATATAGGGCAACAAACGCCATGAATGCTGGCAGTATTCTTCCCAAGCACCGCTGAACTCCTGATGCATGACTGCTTCCTCATCTCTGATCCGATATAAAAGGATCACCAGGAAGATTATCGTCGCAATCAATCCGATCCAGGACCGAAACAAGCAGGATACCCCAATTGACAGGGCGATCACCCCCAGGTAACGCGGATGGCGAATAAACCGATATACACCTTTAGTGATCAGCTGGTGATCCGTCTGGATGGTCACATCGGCACTGTACTGTCTGCCAAGCGCTACTCCCGACCCAAAAACCAGGGCAAAACCCATGGCGCATAACGCCATCCCCAACCAACGCAGGCCGACGGCCTCAGATAACACGAGAATAATTCGCCGGTCAAAAAAAGGAATGAAAAAAAGGGCAAGATACAGAGAAAGCACCAGCACAATCCGAACGACCCGCTGACGGAAAACAAATTTTGTTTCCTCACCCTTTCCACCGCGGATGCCTTGGGTGGAAGTGTAAGCCTGGATACCTAAAGCCAGTCCGAATAACCCCACCACCAGAGCATATCCAAGGCGTGGGATGGAGGAGAAGTAACCTGCCAAATCACCGAATCCCCATCCGAGCAGGGGTACTCCAAGGTAGATCAGTAGTGTGGCGATGAAAAATAGTATGAGGCGCAAGATCTTCATGAATCCCTCTGAAAGCATACGGGTAATCCATCCTAGTTGCCAGTGATCATGCCATACCGCTTCAACACCTTCAGCACCTGAATTGTGGCACCTAATGCAAACGCTTCACCATCTTCTGAAGCCCAGCTGCCGTCCGCCTTCTGCCGGCAGAATAGCTCACCCAGGCAGGCTTCCACGAAGGGATGAGTTTTAGCCAGCCCTCCCCTGCTCAAACAATCCAGAGCCCAGGCGATCTGGTTGTCATCCCATTCGCTCAGTGCCCTTTCCGAAAGGGCCTGGATTCCCTGATGAGCAATAGGTGCATAACGCTCACCCACCATCAGAAAAACACCGGTTGCGATCCAGGTGGTATGCAGGTACCCTAAAAACTTACCGTTTGCATCCTGGTTCCGGATCAGATAATGAATGGCCTTGCGAAAGGCAGATAAACTAACATAACCTCCAACCGCCAGCCAATAGGTAGCATATGCAGACAGGTACAGCTTGGTATTGGGGTCATCGAGCCGAATCCAGGGTGGTAATTCATAATACGCCACACGTGGGTCTTCATCCCAGCTCCCATCCGGTTGCTGATTTGCCAGGAGATAATCAAATGCCTGCCCGGCGGTTTGTGAAGTCAGCAGATCCAGCTCCTCCATCCACCAAAGGGCAACCGTCGTCTCGTTAATTGTACTGAGATTCCCCTTACGCATGCCGAAGGGGAAACCCCCATCTTCATTTTGAAGTTCCATGAAACCCTGGATGACTTTTCGTTGAGGGCTGATGCCGTGGAGAATGCAATTGAGCCTAGCTTTTTCCAGGCTGGTACCTTTCGTTTCGATGAATGTGATCGATTGAGTAAAGTCCATCAATATCCTCTGGTCAGGGCAATAAATCTTTAGAAAGGTTGGGTTATCCCATAATCATAATGAATGGTTCATCGGTTTGAATGCGTAATTTCGTCCTCATTTTACACCCTTACCTTGAGCAATTAAACCTATCTTATTCTTAGCATACTAAAGATAAACTGATGCCCGATTAACACTCTCTAAGCTGGACGATAGCAATTTTAGAGTAAAATTTAGGCCTGTGTCTCCGTATACATAGTCGAGGTATGGTTTTTTAACTTATATGCGGTATGCGAAACCCTAACTGATAATCTATGTACTAATTACGAATCGCTAATCACTCCCTCTTATGACATTCAAACCTACTCGCGACCGGGTTGACCCCGAAAAAACCAGCACCACTCCCATGCGCCGTCCAGATTGGATCAAGGTGCGCGCCCCATCTGGTGAAGCCTACCAGAGGCTGCAAGGCTTGATGCGCAGTAAAGCCCTTAACACCGTGTGTGAGGAAGCCATGTGCCCCAACATGGGTGAATGCTGGGGTTCTGGCACAGCCACTTTTCTGATGCTGGGGGATGTATGCACGCGTACTTGCGGCTTCTGTGATATTAAACACGGCCAACCTACCCCTTTGGATTGGCTGGAACCGGAACGCGTTGCCCAATCAGTGAAGGCTATGCAGCTCAAGCATGCCGTTATCACCAGCGTCAACCGGGACGACCGGCACGATGGCGGTGCCCCCATCTTTGCCATGGTCATTAAACGCATCCGTGAGCTTCACCCCGGCTGCTCAATCGAAGTACTGATCCCCGACTTTAAAGGTTCGTTGGAAGCGCTCCAAATCGTCATGGCAGCTCGGCCAGAGATCCTCAACCACAATGTTGAGACGGTTCCTCGCCTTTTCAAAGCCGTCCAACCCCAAGATCACTTCGAATGGGCAGCTGCCACACTAAGCAATGCCAAGCAGCTTGACTCAGAAGTGTTGACCAAATCGGGCATCATGGTAGGTCTTGGTGAAACGATAGATGAGATCAAAGAGGTGATGCAGCACCAACGCAATTGGGGTGTGGATATCCTGACCGTCGGGCAGTATCTTCAGCCCAGTAAAAAACACCTTCCGATTGAACGGTACTATACCCTGGAAGAATTTGCTGAGATCAAGGAATTTGGATTCAGCATCGGCTTTCAATGGGTGGAAAGCGGACCGTTGATTAGATCCTCATACCATGCGGCCGAGCAGGTACGCAAGCTGAGCATTGTACACCGTAAATTATACGGGTAAGATACTTGTATTAACCACCAGTAGTACCAACGCCCCTATTAAACCCCCCAACAACATCCCGGCCAGCACATCGGATAAATAATGCACCCCCATGGCGACACGCGCCAGTCCTACAAGCGGTGACCATACGAGAAGCAACACACCAAGCCATAATGGGCCTAACCCCAACATTACCACAGCCAGCATCACCGCCCTGACGGCATGTCCGGATGGGAATGAATGTGGATCAGTCCTGCGATAGAATTTGCCCCATTCTCCTTCCGGTCTATTACGCCGTACGGTGAACTTAACGATAAATACCACCAAGGCGGTCAGCAGGATAGCGACGATCAAAATTAGTGCAATTTGCTTCCAGTAATCGTTATCCAACCCCCAAAGCAAAGCCAATCCGGCCAGCCAAAACCATGAATCACCTGAGTGTGCCAGGATGGCAGCCAGACTGCGCAAGCGACCAGGTTGCTCTGCAATCCGGATCCTTTCAGAGAGGCGACCGTCCAGCTCGATCAATATGTTTCCCGGCTGGCCAGGTCCGCCCGCATCAGCTCAAGCTGGAGTGGCTTATCCACATCCATGCCAACTTCAGCATATGGGCAGATGACTGCCTTGCCAGACATGTGCAAGCGGGCTGTGGCCTTTTTTACGGTTTGATCCAATGAAATCACACCCAGTAACGCTAAAAGAAGGGTGTCAAAACCTATGATGGAGGCTTGTTTAAATGGATTCTTGCGTGAGGCAATTAATTTCTCCCAGATATCCGTGTTCATTGAGGCTACCGAGGTACGGACCACGTTCATATCCCCACCACATATCTGCATCCCTTTTAGTCTGGTGTACGTCCGCTTTGAACCGGGATAACGAGCTTCCATCACTTCCCGCATCACCACGTTATAACATAGGTCCACATCCGTAAGCAGGGTCGTCTCCACCTCCCAATCCACCATTCCAGAATTGATTCCAGGAATATCCGAGGATACCAGTAATGCCCTGGTTGCAGACGGGTTGATCTCCAAAACCTTATTGATCCCTGCCAGCAGGTTCTCGATCATACTATTCTTATTGGGGATAAAGGTCAGTGGTTTCGAACAAGTCACGCCATTTTCTTCAGATAAACCAATTAACACCACATTTTCAACCCGCTTTGCTCCGCCCAGGGCATCCAACACCCACTGCACCATCGGTTTACCGCAAATATCCAGCAATGCTTTAGGTTTACCATGGGTGAAAGGATAGAGCAACTCATCAGGTTGAGGAATTCCACCCGCAGTAATCACCGCGTCCATCCATCACCTCCTGGTACTATCGCATCCATCATTAATAGGATCAATTCAATTCCTGCAGCTGGGGCTGAAAGCCCAAGCGGTTCAGCATCTGGCTTAGCTCTTCATGAGTAAGCTTACGGCCTTTACCCGCAACTGCGATCATGGCGGCTTCCATCATATTTGTACCGAATGATCGACCATCCAGCACCGGTGTGGAAGTGACCAGATATATGATACCCACCTGGCGGAATAACTCCACATCCTCTGGGGTGGTAGTATTGGTGGCAATGATTTTTCCGCTCAAGACATCGCACATATGGCACTTGACATAATGGCAATCGCCGGCAATGACCGTTGCCCACTGGTAATATTTTTCAAATTTCGGTATTCGTACTTCCTGTTTTTCACCCGTCGGATAGATCCAGTTAAAAGGCAGTCTGCCGAAAATGGGCAACATAATTGCTGCCAGCAGCTTTAGCGCAGTAAGGCTGCGTATTGGGATCGGAATACCCAGGGCGAACATCAGATCACCAAATATACAATCATACCCAGCTTTGGTAAATGACATGGTCATATCCCACCGATCAACCCCAGCGGTGATCAGCACCTTCTTTTCTTTGATTTATCCACCGATATTCGCTTCTAAAAATGGCGCAATCTGAATTTCAATCGTTTTTCGTAATTCAGAGCCATCCACGAGAGGAGTTTGTTTGACATAACGAACCATGGACTGCATGGAATAGAGTGGATAATATTTGCTGCCCACTCTCAACCCGAGATCGGTCCCACCTACGCCAAATGCATCCACTTTGCCATCTAGCTCGCGATACAGTTGGGCAGCTTTTTCCATTGAGCCATCCGTGCCGATACGTTCAATACGCACCAATTCACCCAATAATTCCACTTCTACAACCTTATTCCGTTTTGAAGATCCTATGCTGATACTGACTGCACGCTTCATACTACGCCTTCCCAGGAGAATATTTGAGTTTTAATAACCCGCCGGAAGTATACTACTGTCAGCCCTATAAATAGAACCCCGCTGATCAATAATGGATACCAAAGCAAGTCATTACCTATGATCCGCAACAGATTAAATGGTTAATTTTTTCTTATGTGGATATGCTTAATCCTTTAGCATTCCGATTGAAAAGGATATAATCGTTATAACTGCCAAACTAATATTTATTAACCAGAGGCAGCTCCAAAAATCCTTCACGGAGGCAAAATCTGTGGCACTTCCCAAGCATGCATATTTTAAAGGCAAAATCGTCCCCTATTCTAAAGCCAAAGTTGGCGTGCTTACTCATGCATTGAATTACGGCACAGCAGCTTTCGGCGGTGTGCGCGCTTACTGGAATGATCATGATAAGCAACTGTTTATCTTCCGCCCGCTTGATCACTACCGGCGGTTTCTCAATTCTGCCAAGCTCCTTTGCATGCAACTGGATCAAACTCCAGAAAGCCTGACCCAATTGACCGTCGACTTGCTGCGCGTTGATGATTATCACCAGGATGTGTACATCCGGCCCCTGGCGTATAAATCAGATGAGATCATTGGTGTAAAACTACATGGGTTACATGAGGAGCTATCAATCTGTGCCATTCCGTTCGACAAATATCTCAAAGATGATACCAATGCCCACGTAACTATTTCTTCTTGGCGGCGGGTGGACGATAATATTATCCCAGCACGCGGCAAGATCGCCGGCGCTTATGCCAACTCTGCATTTATCAAGACTGATGCTGTCAGGGCAGGTTTCGATGAAGCCCTGGTCCTCACTCAGGAGGGACACATTTCCGAAGGCAGCGCGATGAACTTCTTCATGGTGCGCGATGGTTTGTTAATTACCCCACCTGTTACTGAAAATATCCTGGAGGGGATCAGCCGACGCAGTGTGATCGAGCTGGCGCGGGAGGAACTAAACCTGAATGTGGTTGAACGCCCGGTTGATCGCACCGAAGTATATTTATGCGAAGAGCTATTCCTGACTGGAACGGCTGCTCAAATTACCGCAGTCACGCGGGTAGACTATCGTCAGGTAGGCAACGGTAAAATGGGACCGATCACAGGTCGGTTGTATCAGCTGTATCAAGACATCTTGCGAGGGAAGGTCGCTAAATATATGCGCTGGCTTACCCCTGTGTACGAAAAATAAGTAACCTTGACCGGTAAACCGGCAGGTTTTCATAAGGAAACCTGCCGGTTTTTTTAATCAAGCTCAACGATTTCACCCCGAGGCTGTTTCCCCAGCTCTAAGTGGAGCAATCCGAATGTACCTGGTGATCCGGGGAGTGCAGGAGAACTGGTTGAGCCAGGGTTGAACAGCAATTTGCCATCAATGAGAAGATTGTACGGTACATGTACATGACCAAAAATGATCACATTCTTATCTGGAAAGGTCTGCAGCATACGTTTGAGATACTTTTTGTATACAATACCCTGGATAGAATGGTGGATCATGTCGACCATATAGTGGGTGAAGGTGCCATGACCATGGGCCATGCCAATCGAAACCCCTTCAATGGTTAACTCAACCTCGACAGGCAGCTTGCGAAGGTAAAAAATATCCCGATTTCCACGCACCGCATAGATAGGTGCTATCTGCTCCAGCTCTGCCAGCACACGTGGCGTGGTGACATCTCCAGCGTGCAGGATGGCTGATACTCCCGCCTGATGAAATACCTGGGTGATCTTTGGATTTAGCTCAGTCACCCGGTCGGGGATATGCGTATCTGCGAGCACACCCAGCGTGGTCAAGAGACCGGCCACACATCCGACTGGATTCTTGGGAACAATGTATCCAGCAGGATATGAATTTCATCCCGATCGGTCCAGCAGTCGGCAAAACTATCTTTCAACATCTGCAAATTGCGGTACCCAAACAGGAGCTGCAGGAAGGTGTGCGGCGGGAAGCCCGCATTACCCGCATGACCGTACGGGGAAGGTATATAGCCCTCAACGGTCTCCAGTCTGCCTTGATTAAACACCAGGCGGGCTCCATTTCGATAAAATGTGAGTTTTACCTCACCGCCATACCCAGCCAAAGGTGATTGAGCTAATCGCTGTTCCAACACCGGCGCGATTAGCTTAAGAAAATCCGGCAGATTGGGCAGGCGTAAGTAGAACGCATACGGTTTCCTTACGCGAGGTAATCGGTCGGGCATGACGTGATAGAGAGGGTGATCTTCTCCGAGCCAGAATCCAAATGCACCAAAAGGCTTCTTTTCACCATGCTCAGGCTGATATTGTTCATAGATGGATTCAGCATACCGAATCACCGAGGGTGTTACTTCCAGCCAGGAAAGCCCAGGAAGAATTTCGTACCACTGAATCGGCATCATATCTCCCCAGGAAAATTCTGGGTGAGCGAAGAAACCACAACATTTTCCACTGTGATCTTCGATCACCCTTAATTCCAGCCGATGAACGTTCTTTTTACTCATGCCGGTCAGCTCATATTGCCACAAGGCGTCATCCCATTTGCATGCTACCAACGACCGCTTGCAACCTCCAACATATAATTGGGAGATGAATGGGATGTCAGCCTCGGTTGCCGGTCGGATGTGGTATGGTTCCGCATCACCCTCTTTTAACTTTGGGATATGGGTGGGAAAACCAGCTCGCCCACCACTCAGGTTCAATGCCATCTCATAACCAAAAAGCCGATAGTAGTAGGGGATTCCGGTGATCACTTGAAGCTTGTCCCCATTCTCGGCGCTCCATTGGTGAATGACCTCAAATTGGCGCCTCACCAAACCCCGGTTGCGATACTCGGGTAGAGTGCCCACCAGCTCAGGTCGGCCTACCTTGAATGGAATTCCATCGTAGGTCCATGTCTGAGGAATCAAGTTCATCGTAGAGACAATTTTGTGTGTAGCAATTTCTTCTACGATGGTGAAGTCAGAAGGTCGAAACGTCGGATGAGGTCTTGCACATAAGTCATATGCCCATACTCCAACCTTTTCATCCGGCTTGTCTGGTCCCTCGTCCGATTGGATCCTGGCGTTGAAATCTGCCAATGCCTCTGCATCCTGCACCGTCGAACGGCGCAGGACTAATCCATTGTCTAAATGTATGGGTAATTGCTCGGGCGTGCTGTGTGGTGTACTCATGGTGATCTCCTTGTGATAACCTTACCGGTATGCCAAGTCTATCACCAAGCCGCCACGTATGGCAACCACGCCATTACTTCTTCAGCATTTCTAAATATTTATGCCGGAATTTCGCTACTTTAGGAGCGATGATAGCCACGCAATATCCCTGATAGGGATTGCGTTTAAAATACTCCTGGTGATATGACTCGGCTGGATAGAAGGCTGTATATTTACTAAGTTCTGTAACAATGGGTTTCCCCCAGATTTGCTGAAGCTCCAAATCATGGATGACCTGTTCAGCTGTGGCTTTCTGGGCTGGATCGTGATAAAAGATAGCAGAGCGGTATTGGGTACCCACATCTGCCCCCTGACGGTTCAAGGTAGTAGGATCGTGGATGGTGAAGAACACTTCCAGCAATTGGCGGAAGCTGATCTGCTGTGGGTCAAAAGTCACCTGGACGGTTTCAGCATGCCCGGTTTCGCCTGTGCAAACAGCTTCATAGGATGGGTTTGTAACTCGCCCCCCTGAATAGCCAGATATCACGTCAACAACCCCTTTTAGCTCATCATAGACCGCTTCAAGACACCAAAAACAACCACCCGCCAGGGTGGCAACATCCAATGATTGATTTTTTCCATTATCCATCATGATTCACCTCAAATATGGATATATTATATCTTATTTATCTTTATATTATTCGCAGAGTATCATCTGTTCACCCCTACCGAATTGAGAAACCTTCATCTACCAGGACGATTGCTAAGGTTATTACTCGAATAATCTGTAAAAAACTCCCCTGATAAGGGAAACGTTTTTCTCAACGATATTTTCATTCCCATTTACGTAATTGCGGACCAACCTTCAGACCGTGGAAAGGGGATACCAGGTCAAACCCATCCACTGATATTTATCTCAGTGACTGTTTTTAGCAAGCCAGGAATAGTCAAGCTCATCCCGATCTAATCCTGACACAGGTGCACTTCGATCGTGGAATGCACCACCCCGGTATCCTCGGGTATCAGCGCTTTGTATACGTCGGGTGAATCAGGATATTTGGTCACAACCCCTATCTCCGAGGAGTAAATCCCAGGACCAATCGACCAGATATGCAGATCACTCACCTTAGTATCCTTGTGGCTCTCCAGGATGGTGACTATGCGATTCTGGATGGTAAGAGGGATTTGGTGATCGAGCAAGACATTGACCGTTCCTTGGATCAGACCAATGGACCAGCGGATCACCAAAATAGCACCCACGATGCCCATAAGTGGGTCCATCCAATTCAATTTAAAATATTTTGCTCCCAATAAGGCGATGATTGCCAGTATGGAGGTCAGTGCATCGGTAAGCACATGCAGATAGGCAGATTTTAAATTATGATCCGTACCTTTGGCATGGGTATATTCACCATGATCATTTTGGTGTTCATCTTCGTGTTCATGCTTGAATTCTGCCTGTTCATGACTACGAGCATGTTCTTCCGAATTCTGGTGGGAATGGCCTCTCTCTCCCAAAACGAACATGCTGGCACCATTTACCACCAGGCCGATCACAGTCACAAAAATCGCTTCGTTATACTCGATGCTGACCGGGTTAATCATCCGGTGGATGCTTTCATAACCCATAAATAACGCAATGATGACCAGAAATATGGCACTCGAATAACCCGCCAGCGCGTTCACCTTACCCGTCCCAAAGCTAAACCGTTGGCTATGCGCATATTTCCGGGCATAGATATATGCCAGGAAACTGATGCCAAGCCCGACCATATGCGAACCCATATGGATACCATCGGCAAACAAAGCCATCGAGCCAAATGCCAGGCCGGCTGCGATTTCAGCCACCATCATCAGGGCGGTGATGATGATGACAACCAGGGTGCGTCGCTCTCCCGAGCGAATCTTATCTTGACCAAAAATATGGGTATGCTGCCATTGTGCAATTGACTCTGTGTGCATTTTTTCTACCTATTTGGTTGGAACAAGAATCATTACCAATCCATTATCGATGTGTGAATTGAGGCTGAACCACTAAATGATCACCAATTCACCTGCTGCCTCAACTTCTTACGCTCTTACCCAGGCAACATGTGCCTGCGTGACTATGGTTATAGGGAAGAATTTTATCTGCAGAATAGTATTTCGGGAAGGTGAGGTGAAAATTATATTCCTTGATCTACGAAAACACCAGAAATATCGATTACCGATTTTTCATCAAATTTGGACTGCACAGCTTCACCTCTAGAGCATATAATAGACATACCAATCACCTGTATACAGAATAAAGGACACCGGAGGCATTCAATGTCAGACCGTAAAAAAGTTACTTTACCTTATCTTTTTAATAAAGTTGCCAATCACGAGCCCATCACCTGGCTCACCTGCTATGATTACCCAACCGCGTATCTGATGGAACAAGCCGGCATGGATATGATCCTGGTGGGTGACAGCCTGGCGATGACCATGCTCGGCTATGAGACGACCCTCCCTGCAACGATGGAGGATATGATCCGCCATTCAGCGGCAGTGCGGCGTGGGGCACCCACCGTCTTCATCGTGGGGGATATGCCGTATATGAGCTACCAACCCAGTGTAGAGACAGCCATTCGTAATGCCGGGCGCTTTATGGCCGAGGCAGCCTGTGATGCAATCAAGCTCGAGGGCGGCAGCGAGATGGCAGACCGCATCCGGGGGATCGTCAATGCCGGAATCCCGGCGATTGGTCATTTAGGTTTGACCCCCCAAAGTGCATCCGCATTAGGCGGCCATAAAGTGCAGGGGCGGGCAGCCAAATCAGCCAAAAAAATCATAGATTCTGCCAAAGCCCTCGAACAGGCTGGGGCGTTTGCTATTTTGCTGGAAATGGTACCAGACCGCATCTGCAAAATCATCACCGAACGGGCTGATAACTGCATCATCCTGAGCCTGGGTTCTGGCCCCGATGCACACGGGCAATTGTTGATCTACCATGATATGTTTGGCTTATACCCACGCTTCAAACCGCGTATGGCCAAGGTTTTCGGTAATGCAGGTGAAGTCATCTTGAATGGTCTCAAGCAATATGTCCAGGAAGTCTCCGATAAGTCTTTCCCACAGCCTGAGCACTGGTTCACCATGAAGGATGAAGAGTACGATGAGCTGATGGGCATGCTGTGAGCTACGCCTCCAGGACCAGCCACCTAAAGCCAGAAGGCGCTTACCAGATGTTGGCTCGGGCACAAGAGCTGGAGGCCAGCGGGCGGGAAGTCATTCATCTTGAAATCGGCCAGCCGGATTTTGAGACCTTTGATAATATCCGGCTGGCTGGCATGCGTGCCATCGCCGAAGGGAAAACGCGCTACACAGCTCCCATTGGGATCGAATCACTGCGCCGGGTGATTGCAGAAGATGCTAGCCAACGGCGCGGTGTAAAGTTCAATCCCAGCCAGGTGGTCGTCAGCCCAGGTGCCAAACCAAACCTGTTCTTCCCGGTACTGGCATTGATCGAGCCTGGCGACGAAGTGATCTACCCCAACCCAGGTTTCCCAACCTACGAAGCCATGATCCGCGTGGCAGGCGGGAAACCTGTGCCGGTTCCGCTGCTGGAGGCGAATAACTTTTCCTTCGACCTGGATGCATTTCGTCATCTGATCAATTCACGCACGCGGCTGGTCATTCTGAACTCTCCCAGCAATCCCACGGGGGGTGTCATGCCGCTTTCAGATTTGGAAGAGGTTGCAAGCACTGCCCTGGAATTCGATTTTTGGGTGCTGTCGGATGAAATCTACTCCCGCCTGGCTTACGATCAGATCAAGGTGCCATCGATTGCTTCTCTGCCAGGTATGGCGGATCGGACGATCATCGTGGATGGCTTTTCCAAGACCTATGCCATGACAGGCTGGCGCTTGGGATACGGTATCATGCCGGAAAGCCTGGCGCAGGTGGTGCAGCTGCTGCTCACCCACTCGGTAGGCTGCACGGCACAATTCGTCCAAATTGCGGGGGTCGAAGCTCTGACTGGCCCGCAAGAGCAGGTGGAAGGCATGGTCAGGGAGTATCAGCAGCGCCGGGATATTATTGTAGACGGTTTGAATGCTATCCCAGGAATCACTTGCCAGCGCCCTCAAGGTGCATTTTATGTCTTCCCGAATATCAAATCGTTTGGACTTTCTTCTACGGAAATGGCGGGCTTATTGCTGGAAAAAGCCAATGTAGCCGTGCTGCCAGGGTCAGATTTTGGTGAATATGGCGAGGGTTACCTGCGGCTGATATACTCAAACTCAATCGAGAATATCCATAAGGCAATCCACCAGATCGGAGAGGCAGTCAAAGCGCTATATTGATGCTTGACCTCTTATTCGATGGGTTATGTGTTCAAATCAAAAAATTGTATTCTTTGCTGGTCGAAATTGCCGGCTTCCCCGATACCAGGTTATTGGGGCAATGAACATATTATTTATGATAAAATAATGGCGCAAAATTGTGGGCATGGAAAAATGGTAAGGCATCAGCCTTCCATGCTAATATACGAAATGCGGGCGTAGCACATCGGTAGTGCGGTAGCCTTCCAAGCTATTTAGACGGGTTCGACTCCCGTCGCCCGCTCTTGAAGTTCCGCGGTTTGCGGAACCTGTACATTAAAATGGGCCCATAGCTCAGCGGCAGAGCGGACGGCTCATAACCGTTTGGCCGTAGGTTCGATCCCTACTGGGCCCATCAAACAAAATAGCCCCGCTTGGAGCTATTTTGTTTCAAGCATTAATCAACTGCATTAGATTCAACGAACGAAATTTAATTTCATCTCACTACCTGTTCTCTTAATGCCAGTGGCAGCATTACCCTGCGCATTTGATATTTCACCCGGGTGACAACCGGCTCGCCATATGCGACCACACCTTCATCGCAGCGCACGACGTAGCTGGCATTGACGATCTCGTTGCCACCTAAAACCTTCACCTGGAAGGCTAAGGTTAGCTTCTCGCCGGGGTTAAGCACGGGCAAGATCCACTGGAGGGTATCACCTACTAGCTGCCCACCTGAACTGGCGCTCCCAAGGATGTAGGATGTATTGGCAGGGATGGTATCGGTGATCGTCAGTAAAGTAGCCTGCTGCCCGAGATTAACCACCTGGATTTTATACAAAAGTGGATTCCCCGCAAATACCGGGTCGGGTGTGGCTATCTTGGAGATACGTAATACCGGTTTATCGGTGATATAGGCAACGGCAGTTCTTACGATATCCCGCATCAAGCTGGTATGGGTGTTGGTAGCAGTGTTCGTCACTACCCCCTCGAAGAAATCATCCACCATAACGGTGAAGGTAATCAGTTCCTCGTCATTAGAGGCGACGTCACCGATCCACTCGAAACTGACGATATCATCAGACAGACTACCTGCGCTTGCCGCAGCATCCCGCTGGTAGGTAGTATGCTCCCAAGGGAATATATCAGTCACCTCTACACCACTCAAGTCATACGGTCCTGAGTTCACCACATGCACTACGTAAGTGAGCACCGTGCCGGTGCCAGGCAGCGCCAGGGAGGGGGTGACGGTCTTATAGGAGTCAATCAATCCTACTTCACGAACTGTAGTAGTGACCGGCTCGCCCAGGTTTGAAAGTGTACCGGGTAGCTCACTCTCATACCAGGTGGTGCGATAATCATCATTAACAATCAGCGTACCACTCACCAGATCATCATTCGCCTTGACGATAAAGGAACGATTAAGATAATCCCCTGGACCCATGGCGGGTAACGTCCAGAAAATGACTGTGCGACCGGCGATGGTATCTGATGTGCCACCATCGCTGATGCTCAGCAAAGTCACACTGGCAGGGACGGTTTCCGTCAAAACTGGTGGGGGTGTCTCCTCCGTGCTCAAGCCGCTATCAAACACCTGGATGGAATAAGTCATGGTCTGCCCGGGACTGATTTCATCCGGAGCGGATTTGGTCGGGATCAAATTGGCGTGGTGTGTGATATGTCCAATTGCCGTGCCGGTGATGGGCTCGGTGACGTACTCGCTGAGCTCATCGGTGATGACCAGGGTGGCGGTATAATGCGTGCCTTCGGCACCACCAATCGTGCTTTGCCCCTCAATAGTGGTAAAGGTGATCACTTCACCAACCGCCAAATCACCATTCCAGACGAAACTCCTACACGGGAATCCCGTCCCGCAGTCTGGACCTTCCACCAGGTCTCCGACGGGGGGTATGACCAACATGTCATTCATATTGATACTGATGCGCCCGAAGGTAAGCAATGCAGTTGCGTCAATTGCATTGCCCGGACCCAAATTTTCGACGGTCAGAGTGGGTGTCACTGGCCCGGTACCACCGCCGGGTTTCTTGGCGATTGGGTCCAAGGTGGCAGTCACTTCAAAGGTCGGTCCAACGACCAAGCTTTGAACCGGGATACCCGGGGTGCAAACATCTTCAGCACTGCAAACCCAATATTCACCATTAAGGATCGTAACTGCGGCAACATCACTGATAAAAACGGTAAATGTCACCTGAGCTGATTCGCGAGTATCCAGGCTGGGCAATTCCCAGGTCACCATGCCATCTGAGTACGTGCCACCCCTGCGATAATCTACACCCTCTGGCAAAGTATCTGTAATCACCAGATCCGTAGCTTTTGAACCAAGATTCAACAATGTCAAGGTGTAAGTCATTTCGTTGTTTGAGCCAGGCGGGTCGGGGAAGATACTTTTGGAAAGGATAAAAATTGGATCAATCACGGTGGTGGTATATGGCTCACCAGCGCTGATGTCCTCCGGGCCCACAACCAGGTAAACATCATTGTTGATCACGGTTCCACTTGTAACGTCACCGATCTCAACGCTGAACGTGAACTCAGTCGTTTCCCCAAATTCCAGGCTCACCGGGCGGTACCAGGTTACTACGTTGTCCTCCGGATTAAAGGCATAGCCCGGACTTGCATCGAGGAAGGTGGTATCTGTGGGAATGAAATCAGTCACAGTGATGGGTACATCCACTGCTGCCTGCCCCTGATTGGTGAGCACCAGCTCATAGGTAAGCGGTTTATTCTTACCTGGAAGAGCGGGTGAAGCCTTCTTAGCGATCTCAAAAATGGGGTGATCCGTGACGCGGGTCTCAGCCACCACAATGACTGGTTCTGCGATCATCGGGTCACTGATCACAGCAGTGTTGGAGATGACCCCAAAATATTCATCCGTGACGACAACACTGAATGTAATCGCCACAGCTGTATCAAATCCGACCACACCATGTTCCCAAAGCAGCATGCCATC
Source organism: uncultured Chloroflexia bacterium (assembly GCA_963725685.1). Classification (GTDB taxonomy): domain Bacteria; phylum Chloroflexota; class Anaerolineae; order Anaerolineales; family UBA4823; genus FEB-25. The sequence goes on along the minus strand of CAVRYZ010000005.1, from coordinate 193,679 downwards.
CGTAAACACCGGGGTGGTTGGTGCACTCGACCTGATCTCTCCATACAGGGTGGTGCTGGTAGGGATTGTATCCATCAGGGTCACATCGGAGGCTGTATAAGCACCTGTATTGAGAATTTCGAGGTTGTATTCCAAAACCGCTCCACCAGGCGCGGCCAGGGTGGGAGTGACCACTTTGGTGGAAAGCGTCAGCTTGGGATATCCCACCGGTGGGTCAATCGGACCAGCAGCAGCAAATACCAGCTCTGACGATTTTCGGGCGAATACGACAACCGTTGCCACCATGAGAATCCCAATCACAATGATGGTAATTAATTGGATCGCCTTTTTTAGTTTCGTTCTCATCTCTACCTCCATGTAAAATGCCTTCCACAATAAGGTCTTTGATCGAGTTAAACCGACCCACTGCGGGAATGACTGAGAGTATTCCACTCACAGCGATTAACCCATCTGTTGCAATTTTCAGTCCAATCTATAATTACTATGACGATTTTTTGAATTAATGGATAAGCTGCTTGACCCCAGGTTTCATTGTGAGTGAACAAGCACTCATAGAATTGTTTTATTCTTGGAAGGAGAATATATTTTCTATGGTAGGATTGTTCTCCAATGCAGCCATTCTACATTTTGGCCAAATATGATTTGCTTTCAAAACAGGCAACATTATTGCATCCAGAAAATGTGATCATCATATATTGCTGATATTTTGATGGTACATTAATTAACCAGATTCCAGGATTTATGATTTTGAGACGATTTATCCATACGGTTATTATCCAACGACTCCCGTTGCTGTTGCTCGTCATTGCGGTCCTCGCACCTTCGACCATGCTACAAGCAGCACTGTCGGTTGCAGTGGTGGTCGAAGACCCACAGCTGAATCCTGCATTCACAACCTGCAAGGATTCATACTGGTATCCGTTTGCGAATAACCGCGGGCACACAGCCTACCTGACCCTGAACGTCTCTGACCCGTCCAATTCCACGAATTCTGGCGAATGGCACCCCGTTATCCCGCAAGCCGGGTACTACCAGGTTGAAGCCTATGTTGCCGGACACAGCCCCATCACCTGGTGTACTGGCAGTGGTTGGATCATCAACCACGACACGACGGAGGCGCATTATGCCATCCACCACGCTTATGGCGTATCCAACCAGGTTCGAAGCCAGTACTCACACAGCAATGCCTGGATCAACCTGGGTGAATATTATTTCTCCGCGGGCAGCAGCGGTTATGTGAGCTTGTCCGATTTAAATGGGGAGGCCGCATACACCACCACCATCTCGTTCAGTGCCATGCGCTTTACATTCACCCGCCTTACCCGCCCTCAAACATACCTGCCCCTGGTCCACTACACCGATCCGTCTGACAGCCCCCCCGCAGACGTAGGGGTGATCCAGGCACAGGGTTTTGATGCCTGCCACCTACCCACCATAAACGAGATGCAGACCTGGCGGAACGCCAGCCCGTATTCCTTTTATGCGTTGTATATCGGCGGGATTCATTTACCTTCATTTTGTGCGCGTGCAGATGCAGCCTGGGTAAAAGCCGTCCACCAGCAGGGTTGGAGCTTCATGCCCACCTGGGTGGGCCTACAAGCTCCGTGCACAGACTACAAATACCGAATGAGCTCTGACCCAGCTGTTTCGTATATCGAGGGCAGGCAGGAGGCGGATGCAGCTTCGGCTGCTGCGGCATCCATCGATCTCACCAATTACGGATTGGGTGGCACCATCATCTATTACGACCTGGAACCCTACGGGGTATCCTCGCCCGAATGTCGCCAGCCGGTAGCGGCGTTCATAAATGGCTGGTCGGAGCGCCTGGGTGAGCTGGGTAATCTCTCCGGAGGTTATGGCTCACGCAACTCTTACCTGGCCGACTGGGCCACGATCACAAACGCCCCCGATGACGCCTGGCCGGCCTCCTGGTATACCAATAACTATGACCCGTCCGCGACGGTTTTTGATATCACCTGGCTGGAGGGTCTATGGACCAACCACCAACGCATCCGCCAGTATGCTGGCGGGCATAATGAAACCTGGGGGGGAATAACCTTCAATATCGATACCGATGTGGCGGATGGCATGGTTGCCATGCCGCCAGCCAGATCGCTTTCAAATCCAATTGTCACCAAATCAGCCTCCGTTGAAGATGTTGGCTGGCTATCGGCACAGCAAGGCTGGCTGATCTCAGGGAACAGGCTGTATTGGACCGATGATCAAGGTGAAAGTTGGGATAATATTTCACCTGCTGCGGTCCAATTAGCCTACCTGCTGCCGGGTGGGCAGGCCTGGGCTCTCTCTACATCCTACGCGGAACAGGTCACACTCTATCATTCCTCCAACCTGGGTGGGTTATGGGAGAGCCTTGAACTAACTTTACCCACAGGCAGCTGGTGGCCTTTACAGCTGCAATTCTCTTCGGCCAGCACTGGCTGGATGGTGATGCAAAAAGAAACCAGCCAGGCCTTCAGCACCGCCATATTGATGAAAACCAGCGATAGGGGACAAACCTGGCAGACCTATGACCTGCCGGCAGCATCAAAAATAGAGTTTACCTCCTCGACCGATGGTTGGCTCCAAAATAGCTTATCAGGCGAGTTATATCACACCGTTGACGGCGGTATATCCTGGCAGGCAGCTCCGACCGCCAAAGATCCATTTTCTCAGCCACAGATGCCTGAAGGCACAACCATCTCCGGATGGCAGGCAGGAGATCTAGGCTGGTCGGTGAGCTCCCAGGGCTCCTGCAGTACAAATAATTTCAACACCGGCTCCACCTGCCAGGTAAATACTGCCCTATGGCAGACGCTGGATGGCGGTCAGCATTGGGAACCGGTTCCGCTGCCTGTTTTGGAGCCTGTCGAGCCTTAATTCTTCAACCAAACTGGTCAATTTAGTGGTATAAGCACTAATCATCAGTCCAATCGAAAGGTGCCATATGACCTTGCGCTCCTACTTGCAACAATTGACCAGCTCGGGTGAGATGCTCACCATCAAAGAATCTGTATCCAAGACATACGAGATGGCGGGCATCCTGAAAAAGCTGGAACCGCACCCGGTGCTGTTTGAAAACGTGAAGGAAAGCCGCTTCAGGGTGATGGGTAACCTGCAGTGCTCCAAGGCCGCCTTTGCCAGCTACTTCTTACTTGAAGTGAAGGATATCATCCCCAGCATGGCGCAAGCCATCGAAAAACGTTCTCCCTGCCCGGTGGTCACTGCTGCCACCTGCCAGGAAGTGATCATTGAAAACCCAAACCTGGATGATTTGCCCATCTTACGCCACTCAGCCCTGGATGGGGGTAACTATATCAGCGCGGGGGTGTTCATCGCCCGCCACCCAAAATTTGGCCAGAATCTGGATTTTCACCGCGCCATGCAGTTTTCAAAGACCGAGATGGCCATCCGGGTAGTACGCGGGCGTCACTTTGATAGGTTCCTGGAAGACTTGGGAGGCCTGGATGTGGCGGTGTGTCTCGGGGTACCACCTCACGTCCTGGCGGCAGCTGCCACCTCGGTTGATTTGGGCGTCGATGAGCTCGAAATCGCCAATGCTCTATCGATAGGCTATCTCAATGAGCCACTCAACCTGGTGCATGCCAAGACAGTTGACCTGCTCGTCCCCGCGGAGGCTGAGTTTGTCCTCGAAGGCACGGTTTATCGTGACCGGCACCACTCCGAAGGACCCTTCATCGACTTGACTGAGACCTATGACATCGTGCGCAATGAACCGATATTTGAAGTTAAAACCATCACCCATCGCAAGGAAGCTATCTGGCACGCATTGCTACCAGGTGCGCTCGAGCACAAGCTGCTGATGGGCATGCCGCGCGAGCCGACCATCTTCAAAAAAGTCAACGAAGTTGTGAAGTGCCTGGATGTCAACCTCAACCCGGGCGGATGTTCCTGGCTGCATGCCATCGTACAGATCGACAAGCAATCCGAAGATGATGGAAAGAAAGCCATCCAGGCGGCCTTTGCCGGGCACCGCTCTTGCAAGCACGTCTTCGTGGTGGATAAGGATATTGATATTTATGACCCACAGGCGGTTGAATGGGCGCTGGCAACCCGCTTCCAGGGGCAGTCAGACCTGGTGATCATGCCCAATGAACCAGGCTCAAGCCTTGACCCATCCAGTGAGCGGAGTGAATCTGGTATCCACCTCACCACCAAGCTGGGTTTTGATCTAACCAAGCCGCTCACCACCCACGGCAAGGATTTCGAGAAAGCGCTCTTCCCGGTGGTAAACATTGATCAGTATATTAAAAAATAACCGGCGAGACCATTTATTTGTTCAATGAAAGAATCACCAGCTTTTGATCCAGGCACGCTGCACCTGACAAGCGAAGAAATTGCGATGCTCTCGGGTGCCGAAGGACGGGCTACCCAGAAATGCATGCAAATCCTGGTCGCACTGGGCAGGATCTACGGGGCAGAACGTATGATCCCGGTTTCATCGGTGCAAATTGCTGGGGTGAGCTACGATAACCTGGGGGATGCCGGACTGCAGTTTCTCTCCGAGATGGCAGATGGTGGCGGAAAAGTGCGAGTGCCGGCTATGCTCAACCCGGCTGGCATGGATATAGAGAACTGGCAAGAATTAGGCATCCCGCCTGAATTTGCTGAGAAGCAGAGGCAGGTCCTGGAGGCATTCACGCGCATGGGGGTGACTGCCATCTGCACCTGTACGCCCTATCTCACTGGCAACATACCCAAATTCGGCGAGCACCTGGCCTGGTCTGAAAGCTCGGCAGTATGCTATGCCAATTCGATCTTGGGTGCCCGCACCAACCGTGAAGGAGGCCCATCTGCGCTGGCAGCCGCCCTCACCGGGCGTACGCCCGAGTATGGTTTTCACCTGAAAGAAAATCGTCAGCCAACCCTCACCTTCATTATCAATGCAAATTTAACCGAGAACAGTGATTTTGGGGCATTGGGCAAGCTGATCGGTGAAAAAATCGAAGCTTCGAAGGCTATCCCCTACATCCTGGGAGTGCAATCCGCAACCCTTGAGAACCTTAAATCCTTTTGTGCCAGCCTGGCTACTTATGGTGGGGCTGCGCTCTTCCACATGCCCGGGGTCACCCCGGAAACAGATACGACCATACCTCCCCAGGAGCAGATCAAACTAACCCAGGCTGATCTGCTGGCTGCGGTCGATTCGCTTAATGATGCGACCAGTACAACTGTGGATTTCGTCAGCCTGGGTTGCCCGCACCTGTCCATCCAGGAAATTGCCCGCATTGCACAGCTGGTGGAAGGCAGGCAGGTACGCAAGGAATTCTGGATCACCACTGCCCGCCCGATCAAGCAGCTTGCCGACCGTTTAGGGTACACCCGTATCATCGAAGCAGCTGGGGCTAAGTTCGCCGCGGATACCTGTTGCGTGGTCGCTCCCATTCAGGGGCGCTTCACCACGCTGGCAACCGACAGCGCCAAGGCGTGTTATTATGCTTACGCCAAGAACAAACTCAAGACCGTTTTCCTGCCGTTTGACGACGTGGTAAGGCTGGCATTGCAATGAAACTTCAGGGTCGCATGATTTACCCCGGAAGTGTGCTCGGAATTGCCCTGGTCACTTCACAGGCCATCTCATTTTTCGGTGGTGTTGATCCAGAAACGGGAGTGGTGGTTGAGCGCGGGCATGAGCTGGAAGGACAGTCCATCGCGGGTAAGGTACTGGTTTTCCCAACCGGTAAAGGCTCCACGGTCGGGTCGTATACCCTGTACCGGCTCAAGCAAAACGGGCATGCGCCGCTTGCCATCCTGAATGGTGAATGTGAGACCATCACCGCAGTCGGCTGCATCATTGCCGAGATCATTTGCGTAGACCAGATTCCCATCCACGAGATCCCCCCTGGTAGTCTGGTGAAGATCGATGGAAATCTGGTCAGGGTAGAGCTCCCTGAGTATAGAGCTCCCCGAGTATAGAGCTACTGTAAAAAATACTATCAATGGAGAATCGCGATGAAAAATCGAACCCTGCTCATGATTCCTGGACCGATAGAATTTGAACCCAAAGTGCTGGCTGCGATGGGAGAGCCTACCACAAGTCACCTGGCACCTGCGTTCATTGAAGCATTTGGTCAAGCCCTTCAGAATATGCGCCAGGTATTTGAAAGCCCGTCCGGTCAGCCGTTGGTGCTGGCAGGTTCAGGCACCCTGGCGATGGACTGTGCGGGCGCAAACCTGGTCGAACCGGGTGATAAAGTTCTGGTGGTGGATACAGGCTACTTCTCCGAACGCTTCGCAGTCCTCCTGCAGCGGTATGGTGCGCAAGTGACGCGCATCTCCTCCTCACCCGGAAGCCGCCCTGGGTTGGAGCAGATCAAGTCGGCTCTGGAGGCTGATTCCTTTAAATTGTTGACCATCACCCACGTGGATACCTCCACTGCCGTGATTGCTAAGGTGGGCGAGATTGCCGCCCTCGGTAAACGATATGGGGTATTAACCATTGTGGATGGGGTATGTTCCGTGGCGGGTGAGGAATTTAAGATGGATGCCTGGGGAGTAGACCTGGCTCTCACTGCTTCGCAAAAGGCGATTGGCGTCCCACCTGGGCTGGCACTATTGATGATCGGTCCACACGCATTGGAAGCTTTCCAAAAGCGGACCACTCCGGTGCTCAATTATTACGCCGATTGGTCCAACTGGCTGCCCATCATGCAGGCTTACGAAGCGCGCAAGACCAGCTACTTCGGCACCCCACCGGTGAACTTGATCTTCGCACTGGATGTAAGCTTGAGGCAAATCCTGGCAGAGGGTATGCCACGCAGGGTTGCGCGTCATATCACCATCAGCCAGGCATGCAAAGCCGGCTTACAGGCGCTCGGGCTGAGCCAGGTGCCTTTACGCCCAGAATATGCCGCCCACACGCTCACTGCACCGCGCTATCCGATCGGGGTGAATGGGGCGGATTTCCTGGGGAGGGTTTTGCAGGCGGGCGTAACCCTGGCAGGTGGGTTATTGCCAGCCATCCGCAATGAGTACTTCCGCATTGGTCATATGGGTGCGGTCACCCAAGGCGATGTGACCGCCACACTCGGCGCGATTGAGAGTGCCCTGGCAGGCTGTGGGTACGAGTTCACCCTCGGAGCCGGTATCGAGGCAGCCCAGGCAGCTGCGAGGAAAGTTCTTTAGCTAATTTGAGAGGAGATCCAGTCTGCTATCTTCGATATTAAGCTGGCTGAGTCATATCAACCACTGAGAGCGGTTTTTCTATCCTAATTACGCAGCAGAAAAATATTCTTGCATCGGTTCAAAGTAAGACTCAACCCAACCCTGCTCATATTGTCCACCATGCGGTGGGAGACTGGTGTGTTTCAGGGTCAGCTTTGTCTTATCTCCGATAGGTTCCAGGGTTATTTCAATACGCGAGTCTGGCTCGTCATCGCTGAATTCTGATGTCCGCCAGGATTGCACGATGCGTTTGTCTGGGATCAGCTCAAGGTTTTTCCCATAAATATAACCATCCCAGGCCTCAAATTCTGCTCCCACTACTGGAGAAATCGTAGCAGAGCTGCCAGTCATACCAGTGTGACCATTCGAGCTCATCCAGGCATCATACAGCTCCTGCGGGGTAACATGAAATTTTGCAGATACCACAAATTCGATTGCCATACGAATCGATCCTTATAAAAATAAACCCGGAAGGTCATTCCTTCCGGGCCGTGAACTTACTTGCTTATCTTATCCTTGATGGCTTGGTCGACTTTCTTCTCGTCGAAACCCACCAAAATGGTTCCATCAATATCGAAGGTGGGGGTAGTGCGGGTATTGTTCGCCCACTTCTTCACCTGGTCGGCTGCACCGGGCGTGACGTCAATATCCACCTCGGTGTAATCGATATTATTCGCCTGGAACCAGGAGCGTGCCCTGCGGCAGCCGGGGCACCAGCGGGTGCAGTACATCACCACGCCTCCATGAGGTAATCGGATATCTTCCGGTTTGATCGGAGGTGGGGCCGGACTGCGTAAGGCAGCTTCAGGGTCAATACGACGCAAAACTTCCAGCACGACGTCATTATCGGGCTGGTGATCGATATCGTGAACATCGATATAGCGGATGTAGCCGCGCTTATCGATAACGAAAATGGCACGTTCACTATATCCATCCGGATCACGGAACACGCCATAGAGCTTCGCCACTCTACCGTGCGGCCAAAAATCACTCATTAGTGGATAGTTTATCCCGCCCAATGATTCTGCCCATGCTTTAAGGCAGGGTGTATGATCAATGCTTACGCCCAAGACTTGGGCATCCAATCCCGCGAACTTGCCGGTGTCGGCCTCGTACGACGGGATCTGGCCCGTTCAGACGGGTGTCCAGGCCTGGGGAAAGAACACCAGCACAATATTCTTGCCGAGATAGTCGCTTAACTTGATGTCCTTATCCAAATGGGACGGCAGGGTGAAGTCTGGTGCTGCCTGTCCAACGTATAGTTTCATATTTGCCTCCTTCCTGGTGTGCTATTTTACCCGATATTTAAACGAAAAGTGGGCACACAAGATTGCCCACGGATGAATAAAGCATTAATGTTATTTAATATCCTTCGCCCAAAAAGGCCCTCCAAATAATGGCGCAAAAATACAAAATTTAAACGCACCTGCCGCAAAAACTACCAACCCAACGATTGCCAGGATAATTCCCCACGTTCCTTGCACCACTACCAGACCAACAGCAATGAGCGCAATCCCCGCCACGATGCGGAGCAGACGACCAGCTAATGAAGACATAAAGCGTGCGAATCCCATTTCTTTTCTCCTTTTTACACTCAATTTATTCAATTTTGGTGTTTGCTTGTAAACTCACACATTTAGATACACAGGTGTAAAAAAGGTTACATCTCTGGCGTCGGCAAATACACGTGTTTTCAAGTCATCTTCTTGCAATCCAAACGGCTGCAGGATGGTGGACGCAGCGCGCAGCAACAGCACACGGTAACGTTCCTGGTCGATACTGCGCACATCTGCGGGCTCAGGAAGGTCCCAGGCATGTACTCCTGGCTCACCCAGCGTATAGACGAAGCGCACGCGCTGCCCTGGACGCAGGTTTTTACCAATCGCAGCCAGCTGTGCCGCCGCCCGTGCGGCGGGTGAAGGAGTACGGTATTCCGATAATTCGCGGCTCAACGTCAGCGAGACCAGCAAGTCCTCCACCGGCACCCCACCCGTGCGCAGCCTGGTCAGCGCCTTGCGCAGCAGCTTTAGTATCCTGGGCAGGTAGGTGGAACGATCATCCACATTAGTGGTATGCACCAGGATGTCTATGATCCCCATCTGTACATCCGACACCCAGGTGGGCGTGTCGTGGCGGCGAACCTCGATGCCGCGCATCTTCAGGCTGCCATCCTGGAAAACTCCAAAATAACGGTTGGGTACCGGCACGCGCTCATCCATGCGCGACGGCAGGAACGCCACCCAGCGGTAGATGCCATCTAGAGCAATCGGCAAACTGGTGCGGTTAGTGATCTCCTCCAGCAGAGGTTGGAACGAGGCTACCTCCGCCAGACCTTTCTTCTTCACCCACAAGCCATCCACGTACATGTGCAGCACGGTGAACCCCAGGTCTTCGGCAGCTTCCTTGGCACGCAACAGCATCTCGCGCCCATAAGCAGTGACTGCCTCATGAGCCTCGATGCGTCCAAAGCGGGCATTCTTGTAGCCCAGGTAGCCAAAACAGGTCACCAGCAGCCACTTATGCGCGGTAGCCTGTGCCTGGTAGGTCTGGCGGCGCGGGTCCCAGGCAGGCAGCTCAGCCAGGCGCAGCTTGAGCTCCAGGCGTTTATCCAGCAACGGGGCCAGTGTTTGAGGGATCAGGCCGGAGGTATCCTGGTCGATCCACAAGCCCAGCTCCGAAACCCTCTCCAGGCGGGCGTATTGGTCGCGGCCCTTGGCATTTGGATCTGCCACCGTTTCGGGTGAGATATTGAAGTGGCGCATGATACTGGGGTACATCGAAATGAAGTCCACCTCGGCTACATCGCGGTGCAAGCCGATCAGGGGTTGGTAAACCATCCCGCCCTGGTCAGCCTGTATCATCTCGAGGGCACTCTTGGGGCGCTCAGCTTGTTGTTTATGCCATGGCACCATGATCCCCAGGCGCAGCGCCGTCACCATCTGCATGGCCGAGATGCCGCTGCCCGGTGATACACGCGCCACCACCTGCCCCGCCAGGGCGGTGACGCGCGCCAGCTCGTACACCCCCTCCAGCCCATATTCATGAAATAACATCGCATTGCAGCCGTCGATATGCCAGCGTCCAAACAGATGCACCTGGCGGCCGCGGTAGATCACTTGCCCGTAGGCCATGTAGCTGCGTTCATCTTTGCGGATGACCTCCCTGTTCTCCTCCCGGTTCAAGGGTAGCGGGATGTGCCACTTCTCCGCCAGTTCGATCAGGTAGGGCAGCAGCCAGGTATCTCCCCAGGCTGTCATGAGGATATCCGGGTCCTGGCGCTGCAGGATGGCGCGCAGGTTGATCAGCAGCGGTCGGGGATTTTCCAGGCTTAATCGATAGGAAACGCTCATGGAGCGCACCAGCAGGTTTTTGGGGGTGTCATGCGAAGGGTCCACGTCTGGCTCGATCGCCAGCAATCGCAGGGGTGGCGCGGGTGGGTCAAGCTCCCAGGGTGTATCCAACGCCTTCAAGGACTGCACTCGCCCCTTCTCATCCACTTCCACCTGGCAGTGCACCAGGGGAAAGGTATTGTAGATGGCGGCATGACGCGTGGTGATTGGCAGGTCGGCATCGTAATAGGGCAGCTCGGGGAATTCACGTGCCACGCGTTGGAACAGGTAAGGTTGGGCTGCCGTCTGGCCCAGCCTGGCTTCCAGCACCTGCACCGGCTGAGGTGAAAAGATATCATTCCGCTCGGCGCGCTTCAGCTCCACTTTTTCCGGCTGGGCCTGCAGGAAGCGCCACAACTGGCGCAAGCGAGCGGGTGCACCAGCCGCATAAAAGGTGATGGGGAAATCCTGGGTCAGGCGATGGCGCTGCCCGTCCTCGCCCACCAGCCAGAGCACAACCCCCGGCTGCGTGTCAGCGAACAGGTCCAAGAGCCACCCCGTCAGCTCAGCCATGGAAGTTGAGCAGGAATCCCCCCGGATCAGGGGGCATCGTCCCCGTTTCAGGAGGGTCCGGTAATGAGGTAGGTGGTTCAGGCTCCGGCGGGTCTTGCGGTGCAGCAGTGGGCACACTTTCACCCAGCGGGGTGAGTGGAGCAAAGTTGCTCGTTTCCACCTCTGCGGTGAGTGCATCCAGGTAGGCGGTGGAATCACCCCGCTCCAGCTGCTCCAAGGCAGCTGCATCGCTGGGAGAAAGCAGGTAACGCATGCGCAGCACCTGCTTGTGCTCTTCCAGCAGCATGGAGAGCAGGAAGACCTCAAAAGGCAGCGCATGTGAGGCATATGCCGCGGCTGCCAGGTGCTTGTGGGCAGCCGCGAACAGGTCGTCCAGCGCTTTCTGGTCAGTGCGGCGCAGTGCGCGCCGGAAGCGCAGGAATGATTCCTGTTCCTTTAGAAAAACTTGAGTAGCAGATGGTAGTGTACGACCCATAAAAAACCTCCTTAAAACAAGCGCAATGGTTCGACAGGTTGCGGCTCTTCAAAGCTCCATACCTGGCCAGACGCACCGGCCAGCACCTCGAGCAGCTCACCCGGCTGGTTACGGGTGGGGTAACAGGTGCTGACTGCCACGGATGCCGTCCGGCACAACCGGCGCAGCTCAGCCAGGCTCACGTCTAGCAGACGCAGCCGCTCAGGTAGCTTCACGTTCTCGTCATAGAAGGTATCCAGCAGGTTAAGCACCAGCACGGGCGAGGAGTCTGCCACCATCTCGGTGAGCAGTGTCTCCACCTGGTAGCAAGTGAAGGCACGCGCCACGCTCACCCGCTCGAGGGCTGCCTGCCAGAGAGACGTCTGCTGGCGCAGCTGGCGCGCCAGCCCGTAACCATCGAAACAGTTGCCGGCATCCACCAGGCGCACCCTGCCGGTGAGAGCCAGGCGGGCGGTCAGGATGGTCATCATCTGGCGTTGGGCATGGTGGGGCGCCAGCACCAGGTGCAGCTGGCGGGGAGATAGCTGAAGTGAATGATCCATATTTCTGTCGTAGTCCACTGGGGGATGTGAATAATTTTCCATATGCACATTATGGCGTTGCCTGGCATTGGCTTTCAGCTGACCCCCATAACAATCGCTCACCCACACTTCTGCCTGAGTTTCACCCATGATATCTTGGATCACTTCGGCACTGCGGTTACGACGGATGACATGCAAGACACTTTTGAGAGTACAGAAAACCCATTCCCAGGCATTCGCCCCGTCAATCCGGTTGCTAGTCTCATCGCAATGGATTACCTGGCTTTGGCGAACGCTGTACTGGATCCGCTCGATCTGGCTAATAGCCCACTTCCCGGCCCGTTTCATGATCTCATCGATCCCGCCCTGGCTGATTTCCACCTGATGCAAGTCGTACAATGCCTTTTGTGTGCGGGCATAGCTCATATGCTGCTCTTGCCGGTAGTACACCACCGTCGCTTCCAGCCTGCTTCCGAACCTGCGGCTCATCTCCATCCCAGCCGGTGGTTCTTCAACCTGGGTGGCACCGCATTGCGGACAGGTCACGGCATACTGCCGTACTTCTATCACCTGGGACCAGAACATATGTTCTAGTTTTATTAGAGTTTCCTCAATTTCACCAAAATCACCGAGAAAATCTCCTCCTTTGCCTCCAAACTATCGGGAGGTGGCTCATTTTCATTCGGTGGTAGCTCCGGCTCAAGCTGCAATACCGGAAATGTTTGAGGGACATAAGACGATATCGACCGTGAGTCGATAAAATTCGTACGGCGCATGGGTTGGGCTGAGAAAGTGCTCCACCCGTGCGCCGTTTTGATTCCCATTGTCATCAGGTATCTTCTTCGCAAAACACGCAAGAATAGTTCATACCCGCAAATTAACCATTGTACCCAAGCAGCGTGTGATGATTAGTTTGGGCTATAATCAGCCCTGAGGAGAGCCACTCATGCGTATTTTGACCGATGCACAGGAAAATCTGCTTAAAGAATCTCGCAGCGTATTGAACAACCTGCGCGCCTCGTTGATCCAATTTGGGGCGGCACCTGAAGACCACGAAACCCTGGCAGATTCCATCCGCCAGCTGGATGAGCTGTTCCTTCTCGTGGTGGTGGGCGAGTTCAACTCGGGGAAAAGTGCTTTTATCAACGCCCTGCTCGGGCAGAAACTGCTCAAAGAAGGCGTCACCCCCACAACAACCCAGATCAATGTGCTCAAGTTTGGTGAAACCCAGGAACGCCGTGTGGAAAACGAAAACCTGCATATTCTCACTGCCCCTGCGGAGTTGTTAGCTGAGCTGAACATTGTCGATACACCCGGTACGAATGCCATCATCCGCCAGCATGAGGCCATCACCCAGCAATTTGTCCCCCGCTCCGACCTGGTGCTGTTCGTCACCTCAGCAGACCGCCCGTTTACTGAGAGCGAGCGTGCGTTCCTTGAAAAGATCCGTGATTGGGGCAAAAAAGTAGTCATCGTGTTGAATAAAGTCGACCTGTTCCAGAGTCGTGAAGAGTTGGAGCAGGTGGTATCGTTTATCGGTGAAAATGCGCGTGCCTTATTGGGCATCACCCCCGAGATCTTCCCGATCAGTGCCCGCCTGGCATTACGCGCCAAGCTGGGTGAGTCGGGTCTTTGGAAAGCCTCCTTATTCGAAAGTCTGGAAAAATACGTCCAGAACACGCTGGATGATAAGGGTCGCCTGACCCTGAAGTTCATGAACCCCCTGGGTGTGGGTACTTACCTGCTGAATAAATATCTCCAGGTGACGAATTCACGCCTGGATCTGCTCAAGACAGATTTTTCCATGTTGGAAGATGTTGAAACGCAGCTCACCGTCTACCAGGAGGATATGCAGCGCAACTTCAACTTCCGCATGTCGGATATTGAAAATGTGCTCCTGGAAATGGAGCAGCGCGGCCAGGACTATTTCGATGAGACCCTGCGCCTGCCGCGCGTATTTGACTTGTTGAACAAGTCTCGCATCCAGAAAGAGTTTGAGGTGCGCGTGGTGGCAAACGTTCCCAATCGTATTGAGACCAAAGTCAACGAGATGATCGATTGGCTGGTGGAAGCCAACTTGCACCAATGGCAGGCGGTCATGGACCATATTGCCGACCGGCGCCGACAACATGAGGAACGTATCGTCGGGGATGCTGCTGGTGGAACCTTCCACTATGATCGTGAGAAGTTAATCGAAGGGGTGGGTCGTGAAGCTCAGAGAGTGGTGGATGGTTATGACCGGGAGGCTGAAGCCCGAGCCATGGCAGATGGAGCCCAGTCCGCAGTCGCGGCCCTGGCTGCTACTGAGGTAGGCGCGGTCGGTTTGGGCACGCTGATCACCATCTTAGCCACCACCGCCAGTGCCGATGCTACCGGCATCATCCTGGCCAGTGTGGTGGCGCTGCTTGGGCTTTTCATCATCCCGGCCCGTAAACGCCAAGCCAAGATTGAGCTGCGCCAGAAGATCTCCAACCTGCGTGAGCAGCTCACCAAATCCTTGCGTACCCAGTTCGAGAGTGAGATGGATCGTGGGATTTTAAACGTTAACAATGCAACCGCTCCCTACTCGCGATTCGTGCGCGCCGAGCAAGGCAAGCTATCGGAAGTGCAATCCAAATTAGGAGAAACGAAAAACGAACTGGAGAAGCTGAAAGTGCAGGTTGACGAAGTGATGTCTTCATAGGCTGTTAATTGCCGCCTATGAGGTAGGGGTGAAGTTTGGCTGCTCAAGGGATTACCTATATTTTTACCAATCGTCAAACGCTAGCCACAAAAAAACAAAAGTGCCAGGGTCATGAGTGATCCTGACACTGCTTAATAATCAATTGGGTCACCAAGCAGGGTAAAATCCTGTTATTTATGCTTCTCCCAGGCGCGCTCGAATTTCATGATTCGCCGCTGGATATACCAGGCTTGCGGGTCTGAGATCGGTCGTTGCTGCTTGATCAGCGTAATTGCTTGCTCCGCAGGCATCCCCTGGGCAATCAGGATGCAAGCCCCCATAGCCACGCCCCGATGCCTACCCTTCGAGCAATGCGTGTACACCGCGCCTCCAGCCTCAATCACCTTGAGCGCTTCTCGCACTCCAACCTTCAGGAAACGGATGGGAATGGGAAGGATGGGTGAATCGATTACCGGTAACCACAGACTGTTCATCGGCGGTACATGTGAGTCAGGTCTGGGTGGGGTGCCGATACGCATGTTGATCACGAGCTTTACCCCCAACTCATGCAGAGTATCATAGTCCTGCGCTTTCGGCGTTGTGCCGATATATAAAGTATCCGTGATTCTAGAATAATTCATAACTGGCCGGTAAGCATCCTGGTCTGTACGCCCAAGCTTGGCTTGCATAGATAGACTTTCGTTACATTCCCGGTCTCCACGCGGTAACCTTCACGCAACCTGTCCATGAACGTGGCGGCATTCTTTTCCTCCACCAGGTTGACTGTGCATCCGCCAAAGCCCGCCCCGGTGAGGCGTGCCCCGTAAATGCCAGGTAATCCACGCGCAATTTGTACCAGCCTGTCCAGCTCGGGAATGCTGACCTCATATAAATCGCGTAGGCTTTTATGGCTGGCGAACATGAATCCGCCAAACATGGCGGCATCTCTGCGCTGCAGGGCAATCATCGCCTGGTCTACGCGGTGGATTTCCTTGACCACATGCTCAGCGCGCCTGGCGATTTCAGCAGGCAGGTACATGCTGTAAGCCGCAAATTCGACGGTTGATACGTCCCGCAAGGATTTGACAGTGGGTAAATATTTACGTAAAAGCAGAACTGCCTGTTCACAGGCAGACCGGCGTTCGTTATATGCCGATGTCGCCAGGCGGTGGCGGATGCCAGAATCAGCAATGATGACGGTTGTGTTAGGAGGTAAATCAAGTGGTTTCCATTCTAGGCTGCGGGTATCGAAACACAATACCTTTCCCTCCACCCCACAGGCACTGGCGAACTGGTCCATCAACCCTGATGAAACTCCCACGTAGTCATTCTCAGCACGCTGGCAATATTTCGCCAGGTTCATTTTATCGAGCTTCCAACCACCTAATGCCTGCCATGTGGCAGCAAATGCCACCTCCACGGCCGCAGAGCTGCTCAATCCCGCCCCGATTGGGATATCAGAGGTATATGCAGCCTGCATTCCAATAAGGGGCAATCCGGCTTGCTGTAGAGACCACGCCACTCCGGCCGGGTAAAGTGCCCACCCTGGCAAGGGATTTCCGTTCAGGTCACATTTCTTATCGATGTTGCTCAATTTGAAAGAAACCTGTTCCTCAAGGTCGAGAGCATTCAACGTCACCGTTTCGTCTGAGGTTGGAGCAGATGCCAGGGTCACCGCCCGGTCGATTGCAATGGGAAGAACGACCCCCTGGTTGTAATCCACATGCTCGCCCAACAGGTTCACCCGCCCTGGGGCACGTGTTTCAACCCGGGGTGGAAGGGTAAATATCTGCTCAAATCTGGAAGCTAAATTCATGCCTGATCTCAATCCCATCTGCGAAATGTATTACCAACCAAAGATCCCTCCATTATGGAGCCTGGTAGATGAATGCTCCAGGAAAATCCTCCCGGGCTTTATCTTCCTTGCCGCTCCAGGAAGAAATCTGTATCCGGTAGACCGCCGTGATGTCCAATTCCTGCGGGAGAATCGCGCGGTAATCGACGCCTGGTTTCAGGTTCGGGAAGTAGCGGTCCAGCAGTAGCTGCAGCCCATGCCGGGCCTGGTCAGCATCGGTTAATAGCTCCACCTTACCGAAAATCACCACGCTGGAATATTCAACCCCTACTTCCATGGCGGTATCCGCCGGCAGCAGGCGTCCCATCTCGGCAACGCAAAAGCTGACGCGTGGGTTGGCCTCGAGGTTAGTGCGCATGCGCCCATCCAATGCCCCGTGGATATAAATGGCATTTTCGTCTTCATCATAAACAAATAGAGTCGGCTTGATGAAAGGCTGGCCTTCATATTCTGTCGCTAGCATCCCGAATGGCACTCGCTGTAAGTAAGCCCTGATCCAGGCATCGTCTTTCGCCCGATCTTTCCGTTTGGGCTGGTTGATGGGGACAGGTAGATTATTCATAAGGTTGATGTCATTTCCTCCCGCTTGGCAAATATTATCATGAAATTCATTCGACGATTAGAGCTTGAGCCATATCGCTGCCATGGTAAGCAGGCTGGTGAGCAAGACCAGTACGATGATGTAGGGCAGCATCTTCTGCATCACCTCGCCCTCCCTGCCTGCCAGGTCGGCGGTGCTCGTTCCAACCACAATTTTTGCCGGTGCCACCACGCTTGCCAGGCCTGCCCCCGCCGTCTGACCCGCCAGGATAATCGCAGCCGGGTAGCTCAGCAGCTCGGCGGTATGCAGCTGCAACAACGCGAACACCACATTAGAGTTGGTATTGCTCCCGGTCATAAAAGCTCCTATAGCACCGATCCAGGGAGCCACCAGCGGGAAAAACACCCCTACAATATCTGCCAATCCGCGCGCCAGGGCTTCGGTCATGCCCGAATTCTCCATCACCACCGCCATACAAACCATCATGATGATGCTGACACTCGGTGCCTGTACCCTTTTAACCGTGCCTGCCAGGATGCTCCGCACGGCACCTGCTTGATACCTGCCTGCCAGCCGGTAGGCCAGATAAGCCAGGATGGAGGCATACAATAGCACTGCACCGGCATGGTTAAGCAACACGATGGGCTTGGGGACAGCTGCGGGTGTGATATGACCCATGTTGGTGCTGAGCTGTGGGATTTGCATCTGGATCTCCACTCCCCCGAGCTGCTGCTTGACCGCAGGAATCATCTGGACCAATAATGTAACGACAATTAGAATCGCATACCCTGAAAGTGCCACGATTAATTTCTTGCCATCCAGGTGCTCATTTCGACTTTGTTCGCCACGGTAAAATCGTGCCAATCCAAAACTGGCCAGCAAGCCTGCCAGGCTGCCCAGGAAAGCGGCCGTGTTCCATGGTCCTTTTACCGCCACGATCAGCTGGAAGGTGCCCATGATTAGCCCCAACATGAGGGCTGCAGGTGCCAGGCGTACCATTCCACGCCAGCCGACCGTGAGGTGCAAGACCAAAAACCCGGTGATCAGAGCCGCGATCCCCAGGAAAAGCGCAGTTGGAAATGCCAATTCGGTGCTTGTGAAGCCAGTGGTAGCCAGTAAAGCTTGAAATGCAGAACCGAGCGATCCAAAGGTCACAGCCCATCCGCTACCAACGGACGGTATGACAATCGCGGATATGGGTGGAAAACCCAGCCCCACAAGGATGGGTGCCACAACAGCCACAGGCACCCCAAAGCCTCCCACCCCCTGCAGGAATGAAGCAAATCCCCAGCCGATCACCAGAGCTTGCATGCCCCGGTCAGCGGTCAGGTGGGGCAGAGCTTCGCCAAGCTGAGTGACCGCTCTGGCTTCATCGGTCACACGGTAGAACAGGAAAGCTGCCCAGATGATCAACAACACGTCCAGGCTGGAGAGCAGGGCTTTGAGATGGGCGTATGCCAGCAGCTGCACCCCACTGCCGAAATAGAGTACAGACAGCAGGAGGGCAGCCAGATAACCGGCCAGGCTGGCTTTGACTGCACCCCAACGCAAGCCCAGCATCAATACCAGGATCAATAAAATGGGGATTAATGCCAGGAAAAAGTCTAGCATGCTCCTTACCTGGTGATCGGAATGCAAATATCCATATTTAGACCAACCCAAACGATAAGGTTTATACGCTGCCCTTCAGGTAGATTCCCTGTGGGTCCAGGTCTTCACGCAGGATGCGCAATTCCTCTGGGTCTGGGGGGGGCGTGCTGCGCAGGCTGTCTGCCACCTTTAGCTCCCAACCGGTATTTTCGCGCACCTGATCAGCAGTTACACCCGGGTGTAAAGCAGTCAGCACCAGCTCACCTGTTTCATCCGGTTCCATGATCCCCAGGTCTGTGACTACAGCCAGCATTCCGCCCCCGCGCAAGTTGGCTGCCTGGCGCTCGGCCCTGCCGCTTAAAAATCCTGCCGAAGTACGGAAGTCGAGTTTGGCCGGGAAACGCCGTTTTGAATGCGGCGTCAGCAGGTAGCAGCGATTTGCCCAGGCTGCGATTTCCATCGAGCCGCCCGAGCCGGGCAAGCGCACCTTGGGATGGGTATAATCGCCGATCACGGTGGCGTTGATGTTCCCAAAACGGTCGATCTGTGCCCCGCCCATGAAGCCCACGTCCACATTGCCTCGTTGCAGATAGAAAGCAAAGATATCGTACATGCTGCACACCGCCAGTGCCCCGCTGACCAGTGTCGGATCCCCGATCGAAAGCGGCAGCCTGGCAGGTTGGGCGCCAATCACACCCGCCTCGTAGATCATGAGTAAATTCGGGGCATGCGTGCGCCTTGCCAGGTTGCATGCCAGGTTGGGTAAACCCACCCCCACGAAAACCCTATCCCCGTCCCGCAGCAAGCGGGCAGCATTGATGGTTAATAGCTCAGATGATGTATAGTCGGCCATGTCTAGTATTTCCCATAATCCACAGTGGCGCTCGGTCGGCTGCCAATTTTCAGGCGCGTATGCACCTCGCTGCCCAGCTTATCCCAATATTCTGCTCGATTTTTAACCCCGTACACCCATTCGTCCAGGTAGCTCATGGTTGCATCGCGGTCGCTGCTGATCTCATCCCACTTAAGGTAGAAGCTGTTATCGCGGTCATAATACCCCTGGGTATAGGATGGGTGCGCACAATACGGCTCCAGGCAGACCGCATCTACGATGAATCCGGGAATAAGTGTGCGGTTGGGGTCTGAGCGGATGATATCTTCATCCACGATCTCTTCCGCCGTCAGGATCACGCGCTCCGCTGCAAAAGCAGCTTCCTTCTGCTCGCCGATGATGCCCCAGATATGGGCATTGCCATCTTTGTCCGCCCGCTGGACGTGCACGATGGCGGCATCCGGCTTTAGAGCCGGCACAACTACCACCTCTCCCCCACTATAGGGGTCTTTGACAGTACGGTACATCTTGTTTGCCCGCTCCAGGTCACCAGCTGCCGTGGGGTTCATGGGCATGAAGGGCAAGCCTGTCGCACCTGCCTGCAGGCTTGAAATCATCCCAAAATGGGAATACTCCTCCCACTCCAACCTGCCGGCCTCGATCTCAGAACGCACGATGCGCAGTGAACCAACCCCAGGGTTGCCCATGTATGAAAAGATCACTTTACGAGCGCAGCCTCCCGCCACCATCTGGTCGTAGATCAGGTCGGGGGTGGCGCGTGCCAGAGTCAGCTCGCGTTTACGCTGCCGGATGATCTCATGCCCAGCCGCGAAGGGAATCAAGTGGGTAAAGCCGGCTGCATACACCAGGTCACCATCTCTGACGTTCTGGCGCACTGCCTCTGCGAGGGAAAATACTTTCGACATATGCTTTTGGTGCCTCCTGTCATGAAATCTCAATACTAAAAAGGTTTCTTATTTCTTTCAGCTTTTCTTTCTTTCTGTTGCTCGCGCCATCGGCGCAGGGTTCGAAAACGCATGCTTTCATCGGGTGGAGGCTTCTGGCCGCGCAGCATTAACATGCCCCCAAGCAATACCACCACTACCCCAACACAGAAGTAGCCATAGGATGGGTGTAATGACTGATCCACGGCAAAAAATATCACCAATGAGATCATGCCAATGAAAAACAAAAACCTGCCGATTTTACTCTTCCCGACCCGCATGCCATCCTCACCAGGAGTGCCCTAACAATAGGGTTGAATATAATTCCTACTTATAACTGGGACGTACCTGTCCATTCAACTTTTCGTAGAGGCACACCTACCCGATTTATTTTCGTAGGGGCGTAGGGGAGGAATTCCGTATCTGACTCTCCACACCTTCCCCTACGCCCACCAGCAGGAAAAAACTCCGTACCTTACTTTCTGATCACTCCCCTGTGCCCTACTTTAAACCTCATAAATTGTAAAACCTCACCGGATCACGGTGTGGATCTGCTCATGCATGTATTGAGGCAGGTAATAACGCCCGCCTCCGTTCTTGCCCGTGGAACCTGAGCCCTTCCAGCCGCCGAAGGGTTGGAATCCCGGCCAGGCACCTGTGGTCGCTCCCTGCGGGCGGTTGACGTAGTTCACGCCCGCCTCGATCTGATCGAAATACCAATCCGCATCATCCTCAGAGCCGTAGAACCCGGAAGTGAGTCCATAGTTCACACTATTTGCCTGCTGCATGGCTTCATCCAGGTCCTTCACTCGCGCGATGGTGGTAATGGGAACGAACATCTCGTCCTTCCACAAATGGTGCTCAAAGGGCACATCCGCCACCAGCGTTGGTTGGCAGAAATAACCCTTGGAATACTTACCCTCGCTGAGCACCTTCCCACCAGTCAGGAAAGTGCCTGCCTGGGATAACTCTTCGGTGAAATTCATGAAATCACGGTAAGAATTCCGGTTGACCACTGGCCCCAGGAACACATTCCTCTCCGTTGGGTCGCCAATCACCAGCTTGTTGATCGAATCCGCCAGCCGGGAGGTCAGTTCATCATAAACCGGGGCTTCCACGTATATGCGGGAGGCCGCCGAGCATTTCTGCCCTTGCAGCCCGTAAGCCGAGCGCAGGATACCGGCTGTGGCGCGCTCCAGGTCGGCGTGCCGTGAGACAATCACCGGATTTTTGCCACCCAGCTCCAGGATGATCGGCCTCACGTACGAACAGTTGGAGAAGTCGCGGAAGATATTCATCCCGACCCCAAACGAACCCGTGAAGGTGGCACCATCCACATCCGAGCAGGTGATCAGCGCCTGCCCAAGTGTGCTGCCGGGACCGGTGACGTAATTGACGACCCCATCGGGCAAGCCTGCATCGCGCAAACACTCAGTGATCAAGCGTACCACCCAGGGGGTATCGCTGGCGGGTTTCATCACCACGGTATTGCCTGCCACCAGGGCAGCTCCGGCAGGTCCACCGGTGAGCGAAGCCGGGAAGTTGAACGGGCTGATCACCAGCCACGTCCCATACGGGCGCATGACCGAGGTATTGCTGGCGCTGTAACCCACCAGAGGGTCACGCCCCATCTCGACCACGTAGCCATTATTGCGCTCCATCTCGTCGCAGTAGTAGCGCATCAGGTCAGCCGTCTCAGCCACATCCCCAAGCGATTCCATGCGGTTCTTGCCCACTTCCATCGAAAGCGCAGCTGAGATGGTGAAAATTCGCTGGTTGATCAGATCGGCGGCTTTACGCATTAGCGCCACCCGTTCCTGCCACTTCATCCGGCTCCAGGTTGGGAAGGCTTTACACGCCGCTGCCAGGGCATCGACGGCATCCTGTTCTCCGCCCTTCTGGAACAAACCCAGCACCACATCAGTGTTGGCGGGTGAGCGGTCTTCGAACTTTTCAGCGACAAAACGGTCTTTTCCACCGATAAACATGCCATAGTCTTTCCCCAGCCCGGCTTTTAATTGCGCCAGGGCTTCTTCGAAATGCGTGTGCAATTCCTCAGGGGGGTTGTACATGGTGGCATACGTAAGTTTGAATCTCTCATTCATTGGTTTTTCCTCCTAACAATAAAAGTGGGTCTAGTATAGCATTGTGGTCCACTCTCGTCAAAAGGCTTTTCGCCCACATCCCCCCTAAGTAAATAGAAATACTTATCTCAATTCATATTTATTAAGATTGTTATTTTCCTATTGCAATAAGTTGTAAATGGGTGTAAATTATATGTGCAGAATTAAATTACAATTACAACAAAAATTGCAGCAAAGTTGCTTATCATGATTTTTAGCGCATCACCATCTACCACCAAGAATTACCTTTGATACAAAGACGCCTGCATCTCATTCTATATAACTAAATGCCTGGAGGAAAGAAATGAAAAAGTACCTTTATCTACCACTATTCATTCTTTTATCTCTCTCCCTTGCCAGTTGCCAGAGTTCGGATACAACAAGTTTGCAAGCCACCAACGATGCCTTGAGCAGCCAGCTCAATTCACTCATCACCCAGCTAACCCAACAAGCCAGCCTGCCCACCCAGCCGGCTCAGGAACCTGTGAGCGTAAGTACTGCGATCGTTGCCCCAACTCAAATCCCACCAGTTTCTCCGGGCACCATACCCGCAGTGCAGCCATCTGGGATTGCTCCAACCCTGATCTTTTCCGGATCAGGCACCATTACCCCATGGTCGAATAAAACCAGTTATCCCATCATCCTTTTTGGAGCTGCCAATCTTCATTTACTTTGCGATCCAAATAATACTGTTGATGGAAAAATTTGGATTGATAACAAAAACTACACAGCTGGCTGTAACGCCAATAGCGAATCGTGGTCCCCCTGGAAGCAAGATATAACCGTCGGTGATCATTACCTGTATTCTGAAAATGCCAACGATAAATATGAATTCTGGACGATAGG
Source organism: uncultured Chloroflexia bacterium (assembly GCA_963725685.1). Taxonomy (GTDB): domain Bacteria; phylum Chloroflexota; class Anaerolineae; order Anaerolineales; family UBA4823; genus FEB-25. The sequence goes on along the minus strand of CAVRYZ010000005.1, from coordinate 170,206 downwards.
AACCACCCCATTTACCATTCGGAATAAATACGAAAGCTCCGACTATATGTTTCAGATAAATACTGCCGGAATATATAATCTGTCGGCTAATTTGATCAAAGGGGCATTCAACCTGTATATTACCTGCGAAGGGGCACAAAACTTTGACTATAAGATCGATCAGTCCACTACCATACAGGTGGTATTAAATCCTGCCCGCTGTGAGCTTATCATCAGAGACTCACCCCCAGGAACAATTACCCCAGGTGAGATCGAAGTCAGCCTGGAATTTTATAAGTAGAGTTATCTATATCTACAGAAAGTTGTTTTATCACCAACCAGACCACTGTCCCGGTATTTTACCGGACCAGGTGGATCAGCCGGCGAGATAAGCATCCACCTGTTGCTCCAGCATCTCCAGAGGCAGCTGACCACTGCCCAGGACGATGCTGTGAAACTTTTTGAGGTCGAACCGGCTGCCTAATTTGTCTTTTGCCTTTTGGCGCAGCTCGAAGATTTTTAAGAAGCCCACGTAGTAAGACGTTGCCTGTGCCGGCAGCATGATGTAGCGCCTGGTCTCGCCTTCCCCAGGGTATCCGGTGGCATCCTCCATATACTTAACCGCCCTGGCAAAGCTCCATCGTTTCGTATGAATGCCGGTATCCAAGACGCACCGTACTGCACGTAACAACTCCAAACTTAAACGACCCAGGTTTCCAGCCGGGTCATTCTCGTATACACCCAACTCCCACATCAATCGTTCGGCGTATAAAGCCCAACCTTCGACATAACCATCATATTGCATCGCGTCGCGAAAAAGGGGCAGGTTCAGCTGGCGGGCTACATCAAACTGGTAGCCGTGCCCAGGCACCGCTTCGTGGAAGGCGATATCCTTAATCTGGTATTTCGGCTGGTAGGAGTCAGTTAATGCTTTGAAGGTAGGTGGTCGTGATCCATCGCGCGGCGCAGGGGTGAAGTAATTGCCTTCTTTTCCACCGATTACGGCAATTTTTTCACTTAGCTGCACATCAAATGCCTGGTCGAGCATCCTGGTAGCCTGGTCAATGGCGGCCTGGTATGCCGCCACCGCTTGATCACCCGCAACATATCCGGAATCTTTCCCTAATCGTTCCATTATCCATCCCAGGCTATCACCAGACGGGTACCCTAACTTACCGAAAGCATCACGCATCTCAGCATGGATACGTTCGACATTCGTCAGACCCAGCTGGTGGATTTCCTCTGCGCTAAGATCTGTTGTTGTATAGTGGCGCAAGAGATAAGCGAAATAATCTTCACCGTTCGCATAGCGCCAAACGCCCACATCATTGGGTGCTGACGGCTCAAGTTTTTTATAATAATCGCTCAGTGATATATAAGCCGGGATAACATTTTTCTTGATCGCCGTTCTTGCCCGGGTTAATAGGCTCTGGCGGTCTGCCAGGTTCAAGCCGCTGATATTACCGATTTTCGTGGAAAATGTTTTGTAATAAGGATGTGATTCTACGATGCTGGTATATTGCTTTAAATCGGATAGGAGATCGGGGATGATGATGCTGGGAAGGATCACCCCGAAATCCTTACGCCGGTTTACATCATCAATCACCTGGTCAAACTTTAAATTCACCTGAAGCAAACGAGCAATATAATCTTGGGCTTCCTGTGCATCTGTGAGTGGTTGTGCCTCAGTGAACAAATACTGCAGGTTCCAGTTCAGGCTGTTGAGGAAAGGGCTCACCAGGTAATCATTGTACATAAGAGGAAATCCGCGCACCAAATCATCCAGGAACCACTCGTAGAGGGCGGCATTCAATGCCTGGTTCAGTGTGAAAGACGTCTGATCGTATTTCTTAAGCAGGTCCAAGATGCCTGCCTGGAGGCGTTGTGTCTTTCGAATATACTCATCGGAGACGTTCGTCAGTTGATCATTTCTCACCCCCAATAGAGTCGCCATGCCATTTATAGTTACCGTTTCCGGATCGCGCAGGAACAGGTGTTTGACCGACTCGTCCAGGAAACTGTCAATATCAAGACCTTCCAGGCCTGCAGTAACAGGAACAGGGGTCTCGGTCAGGGTTAACGTTGCCGCAGCAGAGGATGTCAAGGTTGGCTCGATGGGGGTCATGGTCGGAGTCATCGTTGACGGTCCAGGCGGCGTCAAGGTTGGGGTTGCCAGGCGTGCGCGCTCACAAGCTTCCAAAATTGGCAAGAGCAATAGCGTTTCGCCGGAGGTGAGGGCAAGTTTTAGAAAGTCATGGCGGGAGATTGGAGGTTTTTTCATCGGTGATCCCATGTTTTCCCTTCCAAGATCAATTGGACGGCCTGTCAGAACTATTGGCACCATAATTGGATCATCGTCACCCGAGACTATACAGATCAATTATCGAGTGATCGAACTCATTATTTAATATTACTGTATTCGAGAGGTCGTAGTTCAGCCATTCCCAAATAATCAGTCGTTTAGAGCAGGAGACTGTTTTTTGTAGATATCGAAAGGTCCAGCTCAAATTTAACCGGCGTGTTTTAGTTTAGCGTATAATAATCGTATGTTCAGCAGTGGTTCCTCCTTCATCGGCATCGACCCAACAGCCGGGCGTAAACCCTTCTCCTACGCCGCCCTGGATGCTGACCTGCGCCTGAATGCCCTCGGTCGCGGCAGCCTGGAAGAGGTGCTGGCTTTCACGGCTGGACAGCACCATTCGATCGTGGCCGTGTGTGCCCCACGCCGCCCCAGCCAGCGCCTGATGGAACGCGCTGAGCTGCGTGACAGCCTCAACCCTCCTCCACACCCGGGGCGCTGGATGAACTTCCGCCTGGCAGAATATTTGCTCAGGCAGCATGGGATCAGCTGCTATAAAACCCCTCCGGATGAGAAAGCCTGCCCCAATTGGATGCAGATGGGCTTCCATCTGTACAAGCGCCTGGAACAAATGGGTTACCAACCTTACCCTTCGAATAAGCCAGGCTTACAGTGGCTGGAAGTCTACCCACATGCCAGTTACTGCACCCTGCTGGGGCACGTGCCCTCGCCCAAAAATACCCTCGAAGGCCGCCTGCAGCGCCAGCTGGTGCTGCATCAACAAAAAATCGGCATTCCCGACCCGATGGAGTTTGTCAAAGGGCTCACCTCGCAGAACCTGCTGAAGGGTAGCCTACCGCAGAATTCTCTTTACACTCAGGGCGAGCTGGATGCCCTCGTAGCAGCCTATACTTCCTGGCAGGCAGCCACACACCCCAACCAGGTCACCTCGCTGGGTGATGCCTCCGAGGGGGTTGTGGTCCTACCAGTGGCAGAGTTAAAACGCTGTTATTAAATAAAAAATCATGCCAAACATTGAAGACCTCATGCGCAAAGCCATGGCGGATGGCAAGTTCGATAACCTGCCGGGTAAAGGGAAACCCCTGCACCTGGATGAATCCAACCCGCACGCCGACCCTGAGTGGGAGCTGGCATACCGCATGCTCAAGGAGAGCGGTTACTCGCTTCCGTGGATTGAGACCATCCGTGAGATTGAAAAGGATATCGATGTTGCGCTCAAGGAGCTGCAGCGCGCTTGGAAATGGCGAATCATTTATTTATCCGCTGAGGTACCGGAAGAAAAAGCCTCCGAGGAGTGGGAGCGCTCCCAAAAAGCCTTCAAAGACAAGCTCACCGCCCTCAACAAGCGCATCCGCGATTACAACCTGCAAGTACCCAATGTGCGCTTCCAACGCCCGGCGTTGAATTTCGAGCGCGAGATAGAGAAAATAACAAGTATCTAGCAGTTACAAAACTTTCAGCAGTTTCTCCCCAAACTCCACCGGCTCGCTTTTTTCAATCACCAGCTCCTTGGCTTTATGGAAAGCCATAAAATCGCGCATGGCGATAGCCACACCGTTCACCAGCTCCTCGTCTGGATTCACGCCCGGCTCCAAGTAAATTGCCTTGATACGTAAAACGCCTGTCTTGCGTTCCAGCTTGGGGTCAAAGCGCCCCACCAGCCGTTCGTGGTGCAGGATAGACTGGCAGAAGTAACCGTACTTCCTGTCGGCGGCTTTATTATATGATTCTATGATGTTCCGGTAGCCCCATATCTGCATATCCCTGCCGCGGCACCAAAACAGGTTATCGAAAAAGCTGAGGAAGGTAGTCCGCGCAGCATGAATCTCACCGTTAACCACACGCTCCAGGGTTTCGAACCAATCTCGATGCACCACCAGCTCGTGGGTCTCTCCATCCGCCAGCACAGCTGTGACCGGGATGACTAATCCCTGATCCAGAATCTCGTTTTTCAACGGTTTCGGAAGGGCCCGGCGCATATGATATGCATATTCCGCAATTTGATTGAGCTCGCAGATACCCAAAGCAAGCACTCCCTGCTCGATCCAATAACGATCCCGCTGCTCAAGTGTTGGTGGACGGGTATCAACCCACTGCGGTAAAACACGTTCTGTCAGGTCATACACGCGTTGAAAATTTATCCGATTGGCAATCATCAGCTCTCCGGTGGCGAATAAATACTCCAGGGCGAACTTGGCGGGTTTCCAATTCCACCAGCTGCCGCGTTTTGGACCATGATACTCAAAATCAGATGACCGTAGACCTCCTTCTTGGCGGATACGCTGGCGCACCATCGATACCAATTCACTATTCTCCTGCCCGTCGATCATCTTTTGATACCAATTGCTCAGCGATATACGCCGCTTATCGATTCCTGGTAGTTGGTAGCGATAATCCTTGAGGGGAATGATGGCAGCAACACTCTGAACGCCCTCAAACAGCAGACGGTTTTCCGGAGCGTAGATCAACCGGTCAAAATCTATCGGCTTGAAATTACCCAAACGGCTCCACAGGGTGATATATTGGGCGCGATGGATCAAGTTCAGAGTATCGATCTGGACGTAATTCACCTGCTCGACCGTTTTATTGAGGGCAACCAGACCAGGGATCGAGTCAGTCTGGTTCGGATTAACCAATCCCTGGGCGTGCAGCGCCAGGGTGCGTACAGCAGATAGTGGGTAAGTCGTCAAGGTTAATCATCTCCATAGAATGCAACAACATAAGATTTGAGCTTCCCATCCTGGTAAATGAATTTGCCGGAGAAGGTTCCTCCCCGATCCAGCCAGGGTAAAAAGATCGCATCTCCCTCCCATAATTTCAAGAGTGATAGATCGGAATTATTAATCCATTTGATCTCGCCTTCTGGTGAATCAATCAGTTCGCCCTCGAAATCTTCCACCACAAACACGAACACATACCAATCCTCATCATTCGCGAAGGCTGGGAAAGTTAGAAAGCCCTTGAGCTGTGGGTCGCGAACTTGCAGTCCCGACTCTTCATAGATTTCTCGGACGGCGCATTCTTCCGGCGATTCGCCCGGGTTGAGCTTGCCACCCAGTCCATTCCACTTGCCCTTGTGGATGTCATTCGCTTTTTTCACCCGGTGGAGCATCAAGGTCCGCCCCTCCCGCCTAACGTAGCATAATGTAGCCAGCTTCATATCCACCTAATACTTAATCGGGTTGAGAACGTAAAGCGCCCATCCGAAATACATACGCCCATATCGCACGTATTCATCCTGACTTTCGTGCAGGTGATCGATCACCTGCTGGCGTTCAGGGTGCTTGGGGTGTTCTTCGATCCACCTCAGCAGCCCATACCAGTTGTCGGCTTCATAGCGATCCCAATCGTCCGTGCTGGAATGCAGCACATACTCAAAGTCAAATCCTTCCTGGCGGGCAGCCTGGAGCAGCTCAGTCTCGGTTTTAATGTCCTTTTGCTGGGTGCGAAATTCTAACGGTACGTTATCCGTCTGCCAGTAGACTTCCCCGATCACCAGTTTTCCACGCGGCTTGATCGCCTCCTTCATGGCATGGACCGCATCGCCAAATGTGCCCCAGATGAACGTTGCTCCAATGCAAGTTGCCAGGTCAAAACTGTGTGGCGTGAAAGCATATTTGGCTGCATCACCGCAAACGATCTCAATACGGTGCGACAGCTCATTCCGAGCCACTTTAAGCTTCGCCCGGTCACAAGCTTTGGGGCGAATATCAATCCCCACGCCAGAAATCCCGTATTTCTTCGCCCATAAGATCAGCGGTTCGGCAAACCCACAGCCGAAGTCGATTACAGTGTAGCCAAGTTTCATCCCCGCCATCTCTCCCGCCTTGATGATCTTCTCAGGCGTGGTGGGGTTGACCAGCTCCATAAACTGCTCTGATATATCTTTCAGATCAAGGAATTTCATTGGCTTACCTCCTTCTAATTTCTTTTATCATCAATCGAATACCTTCAATCTCTGCTGGTTATGGTTTGAGCGATGGATAGCAACCTGTCTTCATCAAAGTAGATGTGCTCATCCAGCCGCGCTGCCGCAGCCACCGGAATCCATCTTTCGAGTTGCCTTTGGTCCTGGGGATTAAGTTGGAAATATCGACTCCGATAGATGAGATATAGTCTGTATTGCAAAATCCGTAATAACCATGCCCCGGGAGTACTTGAAGGAATGCGGCCGCGTCCGAATAGCAATGACGAGCGTGCCACGTCCAGTACCGGGCAACCACGTGAGGCATCGATCCAGTCAATGATCACCGGACCGTGTGAAGTGAGCAGAATATTGCCGGGGTGAAAATCACCGTGGCATAGCTTATCATCGTCTGGTAAAGTTTCCACGGCTTTAAGAGCTGCCTGGCGTACAGTTTCCGGAAGCTTTTCAGCCCGTGCAATCTTGTGGGCCAACCGTTCACTTAGCAAAGGCAGCTCAGGCACCTGGCATTGGTGCATATCTGCCTGCAGTTCCGCCAGCTGGCGCGCGAAATACCGGAATCTCCATGGCTGCCGGGTGAGCGCTTGCAGCATGGAGATTCCTTCCAGTCGTTCCAACTCCAACCCAAAACGACCATCGATTTCTATGATCTCACCCACAGCCGGCGATGGTAATCCGGTGGCATGAACGATCTGGGTTAAATGAGCCTCATATTGAACGGTGTCGCGTGAAATTCCCGATTTAAACAATTTAAGCACCTGCCCGGCATGCCAGGCGTAGATCTCAGCCGTAAAGCCGAGTGCGATCGGAGTACTTGACGACATCCTGGATCACCTATGGGAAAATATTTGTAATTAAAACCTCAGCGGATCTAGCGGGGGTTTATTTTAAGCTCTCTTTTACTTGATAAGTATAGCCATCATCAATTGGGTGTTCAGCTGTTAGATGGCGCCGGAGATACTGCCCGCAATTACTCCCGATTAAATTTTCCTCCCTTTCACCGATGCTAAGGATCACCTGGTAGCCAGAATCTTGCAGCCTTTGGACGATTTCATATTTCTGTTCCGCGCTGAGAGGATCTATATATGAAACTAAGCTGTTCTCCCGGGCACGGTAGGTGGGATTTAGCGGGGTAATCTTGATCAGATATTTATCGGTGTCAAAGAAATTTAATAACACCGCCGGGTCAACCGGCATCCCTTGTGCAAGGGCAAAATTTAAGGTGATCTTACGGTCACCTGCTTCATAAAATCGCTCGCCATATTCTCCAATCTCAGCAAAACTCCATTTTTTCACCGGGATGAAATGGTTTCGCAATTCTAAGTCTGTGGTATGTAACGAGACCTGGAACTGAAAGTGTCCACCCGAATAATTTTCCTTTTTAATCGCAAGTAGCTTGTCAAAAAATTTCTCGGTACCTGCAGGAGCAACTGTGGATATCGAAGGCATCAACCCTGGAGCTCGATAACGCCCTGGGAGCTCTTGAAGTACATCCAGCACCTGTAGATTAAGTGAAGGTTCACCCATGCGGGCAAATTGGATTTTGAACTGTTCACAGGGGATCATTCTCTCCGGGAAGCGCCTGTCTACTAAAAAATCGATTTGAGAGAAGATCTCATCTTTTGTCGGTTTCCCATGGTAATAGCCTCCTGCATCACACATCAAACAACCAATTGGGCAGCCGAACATGGTCGACACGAGCAACACCCATTTCTTATCGCGCGGTAAAGGTGGTTGGACGGATTCTACGCATTCCACCAGATGACCACTATCTGTCTCAACGATGTATACCATCGCAAATTCTTCATTCCCTGCACTTGCAACCACTTTCATCAGATTGTCTCCTCCATTTGGCGACAGATTTTCATGGCAGTCATCACACCATCACCAACCGCGATTGCGGTCTGCCGGTAAATCCCATTCTTCACATCACCAATTATGTGAAGAACGCCTCGCTCTTGCAATTCCTGCGCCTGTTGTAAAAACTCATCTGAGAGAAAATCCAGGCACGCCTCCCGGCCAATTGCTCCGACGAGATAATCAGCATGCAATTGTAATGCGCTTGCAAAACTATGGCAATCCAGGCATAGCCCACCTGCTATATCTTCGCTTACCTGGTTGATTTCCGTATTATTTTTATATGCGATGTCTGCGACCTTCTGCACCCGCTCCCACAGCAGCGGCAGACACTTGGCTTGTTCAGACCGATTCAAGATAGTGATCCTGTTCTTCCGGCTGAGATTGAGTGCATAATCAAACGCAGCATCTCCGCTTCCCGCAATAACGATATGTTTACCTTCGACTTGTAAAAGTTCATCTACCTCATAAAACACTCTCTCTGATAGATCATCCGGAATTAGCAGGTTCTTGAAGTGGAGCGGTTTGGTCCCTGTAGCAATCACCGCCTGCTGTGAGACATAGTTCTGTTGCCTGGTCCTTACCAGGAACAATCCATGGTCATGCCTCAGCTCAAGCACCTCTTCACAAGTCACCATGATGGATAAACGCTGTGCCTGGCGTGCGATTAAATTCACCAACTTCAATCCCGAAATTCCTTGCGGGAAGCCGGGGTAGTTTTCTACCCAATTGGCATTGCGCAGTAAGCCTCCAATCTGCTTACGCTCAAATACTATGGGGTGAACCCCAAACCGCTTGAGCTGAATGGCGGTTGCTAGCCCTGCCGGTCCTGCTCCGATGATGATCACTTGCTCAGTCTTCATTAGTACCTCGGATAGCTGCCAGAATATCCTCCATAAAGACTAAATTCGAAAATCCGTGGGCAAGGTTTACCAGGCTTGCCCGATGATGTTGCAAATTATATGTTGCGGTTCCATCCACCGGGAAAAATACCTCATAGCCGTACATGAAAGCTGAGCGGGCGGTAGTTTCGCAGCACAGGTGGGTCATCACCCCACATAATACCACCTGGGTAACACCTCTGGCGTGTAATATCTTGTCCAGCTGCGTTTGGTAGAACGCATCATATTGGCTCTTTTTGATGCTCAGCCCTAAGGATGGATCGATTTCCGGGATGATCTGATGCAGAGGGTTTTGAGCTGTCAATAAATCCTTCCACCATTTTGACATCATTCCAGCATTGGCAGTTGAGTTGATATGCTGGGTGAAGACGATCGGCCTTTCATAGGTTGAATACGCCTTTACAAGCTTAACGATTCCCTTCACGATTGCTTCGGCACTGGGAATATACGCATGCGAGCTTGCAGCGAGAAAATAAGCCTGCATATCCAGAACCAACAAGGCAGAGTGTTGCGGCTGAAAGGAAAATTCTTTTGGTCGTGATAGTTCAGCTACCTGCTGGTAAAGTTCCCGTGATTTGTGTTTCAGTGATTGGGTGGTAAAGTAGCGTTCTTTCATGGTTAATTCCCTGCCAGGTCCTCATGCTTGACTGCCATATCCGCGATTATTGTGCCAAAATATTCAAAAAATCGTAGGGTAACAAAATACTCCGGTATAGTTAAAGTGTAAAATTGGCTTAATCATATCCTGTTAATAGGAGGTCTGCCATGAAGATTGGTGTTGTCTTTCCTCAGATTGAATTCAAGCCTGATCCGATTGCAGTGCGCGATTATGCCCAGGCTGTGGAAGGTATGGGATTCAGCCACATGCATGCCTATGACCACATCCTGGGTGCCAATCCCGAGCGTCCGGGTGGATGGACGGGTCCATACACCTATATGAATCCATTCTTTGAACCCTTTATCTTGTTCAGCTACCTGGCAGGTCTGACCCAAAAAATTGAATTCGACACCGGCATCCTCATCCTGCCCCAGCGTCAGACCGCCCTGGTGGCTAAGCAAGCTGCCACCCTGGATGTGCTCAGCAACGGCCGTCTGCGCCTGGGAGTGGGAAATGGCTGGAACGAGGTCGAATATATCGCCCTGGGAGAGAACTTCCACAATCGCGGTAAACGCATGGAGGAACAGGTGGCCTTACTGCGCTTATTGTGGACACAGCCACTGGTGAAATTCGAGGGTCGCTGGCATAACATCCCCGATGCCGGGATCAACCCCTTGCCCGTGCAGCGCCCGATACCCATCTGGCTCGGGGGAACGGATGACCGGGCTCTACGCCGCATGGCGCGCATCGGTGACGGCTGGATGGTGAATGTTCGTACCGTCGAACAAGCCAGGCCGCTAGTAGATAACCTGAAAGGGTATTTGGAAGAAGCCAGGCGCGATAAAGGTAGTTTCGGCATCGAGCCACGCTTGAACATGAACCTGATCGGACCAGATGGCTGGCTTAACTATATGCGTGCCTGGGAGGAATTGGGGGCAACCCATCTGTCAATTAACACAATGGGCTGCGGATATGCGACGGTATCAACTCATATCAAAGCATTGAACGAATTTGCGGAGATAGCAGGGGTCAGTAAGGAAATATAGCTTTTAAATGTTATACCAGCTTGCCCAGCCAGGCCTCATGCCGTCGGCCTTTGCGTTCATCCCCGGTGAAGAAAGCCAGATAGCTCATCAGCTGGAAGGGCAGAAATTTCTGCTGCTCGGGATGATAGCGGGTCAGATCATAATATGAACGCCAGGTGCCCGTATTGACCAGGAATTGGTAGACGTCTTTTCCATTGTTATGGTAGACATCCAGCGGAATAATTTCATGGTGGTGGGTGTGCCCATAGATAATAAAATCTGCCTGACGGGAAGTAAATGCATATTCCCTGAGCGCATTTTGGACCAATGACCAATCGTTGTTGAACAGCTTCTTTTTTATTAACAGGATTATCTTATTAAAGTTTTCTATGGATGTCCAACGCGTAAACTTCAGCATCAGCTCGAGCTTATCCACACTTTCAAAGGGATTCCATCGACTATCCTGCTGGCGCACAAAGTCTAGGTTAAGGAATTCTGTCACCAGCTCATTCCAGATCCCCTTGAGGCTGGCTTCCACTTTATCCACGATGCCATAGTGCCGGAGCTGACTACTAATCCACAGTGGCACCGCAACATTAGGTCGGACGTTGATCATTTCGTGCAGACCATGATAGAAATTATCGGGCAAGCTTTCACCCATCCTTTTTTCCACTTCTTCAGGAAAACGGCTGATTAATTCAACACACAAAGCATCTCCCAAGGTGGATGCATCCCGCCCAAGCCTGGGATTATAGTTCCAATCGTCGTAAATATCACCATGCCTGGCAAATACACGATATTTCTCAAACAACCTGATGAGCACATCCCATTCATCTGGTGCGTGTGGAATGGGTGCAGGGTGATTTTCTAAGCCCATAGACTCGATGATAAGTTGGCGGGGCTGATGATATGCCTCGCCAGGCAGATGAAAGAACCAATCGTGGTTACCTACCATGTAATAAATGTGCAACGGCACCTGCACTCGTTCGCTTGCCCCCATTGCAGGTTTCCCCAGCGAATTTACCGGTGGCAGAGAGATGGCATTTCCGTCTGCCATCTGTCTCAGCACTGACATTGACTCAACGTTGTGCGCAAGGATTGCCTGGGTGATATCCAGAATTTTCTGTGCTAGTTCTGGGCTTTCTGGATTTGACCATGGGCGTACGTAACCTGTTTCACCCTGCTGTTCTTTCAGCCAGCGGGTAGAATGCAACATCTCAAAGATATCACCCAGTAACAGCAGGTCGATACTTTCTAATGGGCGGTACGATCCATCCATCCGAAATGATGCCAGATATGCCAGGTGCTCCAGGCGCTCGCGAAAGATGTGAAATGCGCCGGGAGATAGCGATTTCCCACAGGTACCATCATTCAGATGTATATCACTGATCGCGACTAACATAACAGGTTTATTTCCTTGTTCCAGAGCTCATCAAAGACACCTTCATCGGGTGCAGCTCTGCAATCATCACATTCCCTGTTACCGATGGATCTTTAAGCATGAACGCGCGCGCATCGGCTGCACTTTCTAGCCTCAAAATCACAATCCCGAAAGTCTCATCCAGGCACGGACCAGCTAATAATACCGCTCCGTCCTTGGTTGCTTGTTTAAGATAGTCAAAATGCGCCTGCATGGCTGCCTCTTCCTGTGCAGTCGGATTTGTAAAGAATTCCTGCCGCTTCGGGCGGATCAGGTAAATGAATTCACGCATCCTGATCTCAGATATAGTACCTTTCTGGGTCAATCTCTTCGCGCAAAAGGCGCAGATCTTCCGCGCTGGGCGGGTCATTCACTGGTACATGCTCAGGAATGATCAGCTCAAAGCCGGTATTATCGATCACTTCCTGCACCGTCACACCGGGGTGGGTAGCCGCCAGGCGCATACGGAACGTACCGCCCGGGCCATCATCATAATCCATCAAAGCCAGGGTTGAAACTACGTTAATCGGTCGGGTGCCAGCTGGCAGCCCGGCTTTTTCCCTTGCTGAGGGTCCCGTCAGGTAGCCCGGCGTGGTGAGGAAATCCAGCTTGGGAACGAAACGCCGTTTATCGTGCTGCATAATCGCCACCGTCATCCAGCATTGGCTGCCCACGTCATTTCCCCCACCGCTGCCCGGCAGGCGTGCCTTCGGATGGTCATGGTCACCGATGGTTACCGTATTAAGGTTGCCATACGGGTCGATCTGTGCTCCACCCAAAAAGCCATAGTCAATAAAGCCGCGTTGGGCAGTTTCCATCAGTTCACAGATTCCTGCGGCCAGAATTCCTTTATGAAATGTACGTGCCTCACCCACAGCCCGCGGTAGCTGCTCCATAATCGCTCCCAAGCCGCCGAATTCAAACACTGGCACCAGGTTGGGGGCAATGGTTTTGGTAGCCAACATGGCTGCCAGCATAGGGATACCTGTTCCAATGAATGCCGTCGTGCCATCCTGAAATAGCCGGGCAGCTACACAGATCATCAGCTCGGTTTTAGAATAAGGTTGGATAGTCTCCATACTGCCTCCGATTAAACGCGCTTTTCCCGCTCATCCACCAGCTGTGATAAGCGCTCATTGCCGATCAGCAGCATATATTCCTGGTGGTTTGCGACCCCGAAAACATATTTATCCAGATAGGCTTGGGCACCTTCAGCGGTCTTACTGGATTCAATCCATTCGCGGAGTACGGGTTCATCGCGCCCATATACATACGCCATTTCACCCGGGTGTGAGCCAAAAGGAGCGTGTACCACTGCATCCACCAGGAAATATGGGATGATCGTCCGGTCAGGGTATTTGCGGATTTCATCGGTAGGCACGATTTCCTCCGCACTGATGATCAGCCGCCTGGTTGCGCGTGCCATCTCAGCGCCAAAACCGGTGATGCCTTCGATTTGAGCATTCCCGTAGCGGTCTGCGCGGTGGACGTGGATGATCGCCACATCCAGGATCAGTGCTGGCAGCAGGCAAACTTTAAGCCCGGTAAATGGGTCTTCGACTACCTTGGCGGAGCTGTATTTGACCATATCGGTGCCGAGCATGGATCGTGCTGGAAGGAATGGGACGCCCATGGCAGTCGCTTTCATCCTCCATGATATGGAAGCATTCGACCATTCCACGCAGGTCACGATCTGCCCTGACTCAACCGCCCGGCGCAGGGCATTGGAAGTGCCGTATACTTCCAGGCCGATATAGGTGATATCCAGTTTCTTCACCAACCCGGCAGCCATCCAAAGATCCAGCTCAAACACCCCTTGCCCGCATACTCGCAAATCCTTCTTGCCCTGCCGGATAAGCTCACGAACAATAGACATGGGGCAGCGGACGGAGCCATATAATTCCGTACCAATATAACAGCCATCATAGACGAACGTGCTGATGGCTTCCTGCTCGCTCATCAGCTTGTCCACCAGTTTGCGTGTTTTATGGGTGCGGTTCCACTCGCGGAAGCCCTCAATATCGGGCGGCTGGATCATCTCACCGATTCCAGCTTCTAGTATCTCCATGTTTCCTCCTGTAGTCCTGTCATCGCGGAATCCCACCTGGTTTTGGTGGGAAGGCGGTGTTTTCCCGCCGTGGTGATCTTCATCTGCCATCCTATTCTTAACAAGGAATGTCATTTACTATCAACTTCAAGTTCTTTGATGACCAAAACACTTCATTGAGCATCACCAATACGTACTGAAACCTCTACTTAAAACCCCAAATCCTTGATGGCGCTCTCCCTTGTCATCTTGCTTTTATTCTTACCCAGCAGCTCCTCCCAGAATAGTTCATCATACCTGCGTGATTGAACAGGCAGCGGCATTGGCACTCCCCAACCCAGCAACAGCACTTCTTCCTTGGGCTGCAGGCGCGCCAGCATACCTCTCAGCGCATCCCGCCCCGCCAGGCCTGAAAGCACGCTGTGGATGTCGTCTTCATCACCCAGCCAGCCTGAGATGCGCGTCCCCAGCTGCGACATCACCTCGTCATAGATTTGCGATGGGCGCTGGTCGATGATCAGCAATGTGACATAGTATTTACGCATCTCGCGTGCGATCATGCTGAACGCCGTCTGACCCGCCATTTCGCGGTTGAGCAGCTTGTGGGCTTCCTCCACCACGATCACCAGTGGGTGGGGTTCTTTTGCACCCTTGCTGCGGAAATCATTGGTGCTCTTTTCCCAGGCTTCTCGGATGCGCCGGGTGAGCAAATTACTCACCAAAAGGTAGTCCAGGTCAGTCTCGTGTTCATAAAATGACAGGACCACATGCTGCCCTGCTTCGAGCGTCTTGATGATCTCCTCGATTCCATTTCCAGCCGGGTTTTCAACCACATAGTCTAAATTGAACACGCGCTGCATCTTGGAGCGTAATCCTTCCGCCGCCAGCACGTTCACACCGGCTGAATTTGCCCAAGCAGCCACACTCCCGGGGGCAGGTACCTTCTTCCCGTCCTCGTTGGTGATGACGTCACCCACTTTCATCTCTCTAAATGCCCTGAACCAACCCTCCCGACCAAATTCAGTCAACAGTGCATCCAGCGTGGTGGGTGTGGTTTCTTTCAAGTTCAGCTCACGCATCAGCATCTCAATATCTGCGGGTTGGATGTCACGCTCGTCGATCTCGAGGGTGAAATCGGGTGCCAGTCCGCGGATCAATGAGCCTCTGCCCAAGGCTACCAACCGCACCTGGGTGCCAAACTTGGTCTTCAGCCCTACCACTGCCTTGTGGGTATCGGAGGCAGTGTCATCGAAGCCATACTCGTTGTGCATGTCAAATACAAGCACCGAGGCAGTGTTGTGATGGATCAAGCCCGCCAGCATCAGGCGGGTGAGGAAGGACTTCCCCGTACCTGTAGCGCCGAATACCCCTGCCGAGCGCTGGATAAATTTATCCAGGTTGATGCACACCGGATGTTTCTGCTCACGCGTATAGCCGATGACAAAATTACCCTCTTCTTCGACCTTCCCGAAGATTTCGCCAATATCCCCTTCCTCAGCCAACCGTACTTCAGCGTGGTGAGGCGGGATGGTCTTCACCGGCAACGGGTGTGGCTCTTCGACCAGGTTCTCCCGCCATGCCTGGTATTCTGTGCTGCCGGGATCGGGTCCACGCTCCAGCATCAGTGCGGGCAGCACTTCCAGGGTGGTGTAAAGCGTTTGCCCGTGCAGCAGGCGCGCCATATCCGCTGGCAGCCGCATCTCCGATTGTTCATCGGCAAAACGCGGGTCGGTGGAACCGAGCTGCAGGTCGGTTACCAACCCGTAGAACTGCCAGCTGCCGCTCTCCACCACCACGAACGCCCCTTCCTGTACTTCTTGAGATGGAAGGGTCAACCTGACCCGCAGGTTCTCCTTCAGCCCCCCACCCACCACATATCCGATATTTTTATTTGTATTTTCCATTTTAGATCACCAAAAAAAGTCACTAAGGGCACTAAGGACACAAAGGATTTATTAATTAATAATACGTTTTATACCTTCGCGGAGATGGACCACGTTGAAATTAATTAAAAGACCTAACCGAATATCTGTCATTCGTAGATATGTGAGTAATTGAGCACAATATACAGGGCCAATATTCTCGGCTGATTTTATTTCAACAATAACACAATCATCTACAAGCATATCTAGGCGATAACCTGAATCGACCTTTATCCCCTTGTATATTACTGGAAGGACAATTTGTGACTTAACGTTGATGTTTCGTAAACCAAGCTCATGCAACAGACAGGCTTCATACACTGATTCTAGCAGCCCGGGTCCTAGAGTCGTATGAACCTGAAAGGCTGCATCAAGAATCTCCTTAGCAATACTTTCTGTAGCGCTCGGGATTGGAATATATTTTATTTTGTTATCACTATTCTTTAAAGCCTTTACTTCCTTCGTGTCCATTGCTTCCTTTGTAACTTACGGAACTCTTTTTTTCACTCACTTGTATTGATATTTTGTTTATATCTTTTATATTAAATTAGTTTTTCCTTTGTGTCCTTTGTGTCCATTGTGTCCTTAGTGTTATTTTTTTTAACCCGCGTCTCCTAGCGCACCCAGCACACTCATCAGCGTGGCATAGTCGTCTCTCAGCAGCGTGATCAGCTCCTGCGTAGCGGCATTCCTCCAGGCCGCATTACCGGTTTCGGCATGAGCTGCCCCCGCCTGCTGGATATGCGCCGCCAAAAGCTCACCCACCGGTAAGTCGGCTGCCCTCAGCAGGTGCCTGAAGTAACCAAACCTGCCACTGCTGGTAAACTGCCTCACTTCCTCTGATGTACACAGGTAGATCACATCCAGACTGAGCGCCGGGCGTGGTGGTAACAGGTGAGATATTTTCCCATCCAGCTTATATCCTACTGTTAATACGGTTAGCTCAAGAGGTACGTTGCGGTTGACCCGGTTATCTGCGATGACGGCTTCGTCAACCCCATCCGCAGTCACTAGCTGCCGCACCAGGCCATCATCATCGATGTGAATATCATGGATCAGGCCATATACCTGATAATCTCCGTCCAGTGCAACGCGCACCAGTGCTCCAAAGGATGGGGCATCTATTTGAGCCACCCGGCAGCCCACCACAAACCCGGTGGTTCCTGCCCGTAATAATCTGCCAATCTCGAATTGTTTCATGCTCCGTACCTCGTCCTTGTTCCGCTTACGTCCTTATTATATTGCTTGGAAGATAACCCCGACCCTTCCAACCCGCGCATCTGAAGCTCGTGGATGATCATCTGGGTCACCTGCTCTTTATCCTCTAGGCTGACCACAGCCGTTTCATGGGCACGGTGTAACAAGTAGGGATACGCACATGCGCCAATCATCCGGCACTGGCTCACTAACACCGCATGCAGAATATCCAGCTTGGATTTATCTTCCACCACCCAGGCGGGGATTTCAACCCGTGCCAGGTAGGGGTGTTCTGCTTTTCCGACGTTCAGGTAAAAGAAGTGCAGCCCGAGCTCGCCCTGGTATGGCGTCGCTGAGCGTGACTGTATGGCGAAGATTGCCGAGCGTTCTCCGGGCTGCAGCATTTCCCGGTAGAGTTCCCGATCCGTTACGCCTTTAAATGGGCGAAATTTCCGCATGTTAGGCAGGTCAGCAGCCTCTGCTTTGACCACTTCCAGCAACCTTACCACCAGGTCTGCGCCAGGTTTATCCACATATCCGGCTGTGGTTGTATTCAGTTCATATAACTTGTGCAGCACATCCAAATATAGATCTAACGAACGCTTAAATTCACCTGCCACTTTCCCCGCTTCAAGCGTGGTGGTCCATAATTCCAGGGGTCCATCCGTGAATGTGATCACCGGAGCGGAGGCTGATGAAGCCAGCTCCCACAGCCTCGCCCGCTCAGCCAGGTCACGTTGCAGCGAAAGCCGGTCATCCGACATCCCTTCGAGCTCTTCGGCATAGATCAGGTGGCTTTGGATGCTCGTGACCGGGGCATCGGATGAGCCGTAGCGCATGCAGATCGCACCTGTATTGACCAGGCAATATTCGACCTCAGCATGCCGGTCGGCAAAGATCTGCGAGCCGTCAGCTGCAATTAGCGTAACCTGTTCTGGTAAGGGTGGCAGGGGGTGGTGGGAATTCAATGCTTCATTAACAGGAACCGCGCATCTCAAGGTCTGGTCGTAATTTCGCACCACCTCATGCACTTTATGCTGCAGCTGCTCAATTTGTGTGGCGCAGTCATCCAGCAGTGCACATGTCTCCGCCAGCTTGGTTTTCAGGTCGCGTTGATGGGATAGGGCTTTCTCACCCAGTTGTTTCACTTGTTGGCTTACTTGAAGGAAATCAAGCGACATATCTCATCCCTGTCCGGGTGATCTACCGCCGATAAACCATGGGTAGTTTTGCCACGCGCCTCGCAGCTATATTATACAAGATGGAAGTATGATATTCTTAATTTATATCAGCACCTTTTCTCCATGGTTATGTAGCCGGGATCGTTGATCCCGGCCTGTATCGTCTTGCGCCATTCAGGCATCACAGTCTTCCTAACTCAGATTCCTCCCCTTGTCTCTTTTTTCGAGTTTTTCGTGCTCTTTTTCGCGTTTTTTCGTGGTCCAAATTTCGTGCACGGTTTCCTGGCAAGCACCGCAAAGCAAGTGGCTTGCCCGCAGTCGCGACGCTCTGTAGAGCGATAAAGTTTCAATACCCCCAAAGACAGGCGCTAAGAAATCCACTTTATCGGCCCATTATATTTTGCCAACCTCCTACCGAGCTTCTTCATTGTAACGTGTAAACGTTCTAACCTGCCAACGTTCCAATAATTTTTCCGTTCCAACCGGTTAACGTTTTCTCCTCAGATATAGCTTGGTGAACTCCTCCGCAATTGCAGGCACCAGCGCTAAGGATAAAATCACACCCCACTCGCGCAAGGACGGGAAATGGGTGTTGAATATCGGCTGCAGGAATGGCAGGCTGACGACCAAAATCAGCAATAGAACCGACAATCCGACCGCGTATTGCATGTATTTATTAGAGAACACACCCAATCGGAAAATCGACACGCGTTCCGAGCGCACCGTGTAGGCTCGGATCAGCTCACACAGGCTGAGGGTCGCAAATGCCATCGTCTCTGCCGACTGGACGTCCACCCCACTCCAGTTATGCTGCAGCAGGTACACCAGCGGGTTCATCCCCGCCGGCACCAGCGCACCCGCTTCCAAGTGCCAGAGCAGCCCCACCACAAAAGCCCCCAATACCACCCCGGTTTGAGCGATAGTCTGGATAAGGATTCCCAGCCGCATAGTCCGGTTGATAATAGGCTCGGAAGGTGGTCGTGGAGGCCGGTCCATGATTGCCGGATCGCCCTTTTCCATCGCCAATGCCAGGGCAGGCGCACCATCGGTGAGCAGATTCAACCATAGCAGCTGAATCACTGTCAACGGTGATGGCAAACCTGCCACTGTTGCCAGAAATATGATCATGATCTCCGCCACGTTCGACGAGAGCAGGAAAAACACAAACTTGCGGATGTTGTCATAGATGATTCGCCCCTGCTCCACTGCAGACACAATGCTGGCATAATTATCATCCGTCAGCACCATATCGGCACTTTCTTTAGCCACATCCGTACCGGTAATGCCCATCGCCACACCGATATTAGCCCGCTTGATTGATGGGGCATCATTGACACCATCTCCGGTCATTGCCACCACTTCACCATCATCACGCAGCGCATCCACGATACGCATTTTGTGTTCCGGTGATACCCGGGCGAACACATCCGTATATTCCACTTGCTGCCTGAGCTGTTCATCGGTCAACTTATCCAGCTCGCCACCGCTTAAAACCTGGTGGTTGGGTTTTAATAATCCAATCGCTTGCGCAATGGCACGCGCCGTATTCGGAAAATCTCCCGTGATCATGATGGTGCGGATGCCCGCTTTGCTCGCTTTTACCAGGGCGGATTTCACTTCCGGGCGGGGTGGGTCGATCATCCCCACCAGCCCAACGAAGATCAAGCCATCTTCCAGTTTTTCAAGGTTTTCTACATCAGGTAAGGTCTGACTCACCTTGAATGCCACCCCCAGCACACGCAGGGCATCCTGGGTCATCTGGTCATTCGCCTTCAGGATACCCATGCGCGCTTCTTCGGTCAGTAGTGCCTGTGTATCATCCATGCGCTGGTAATGCGTACATAGATCCAATACTACATCCGGGCCGCCCTTAACTGCCACAACGTACCCACTGGTTTCATGCTGGTAAAAGGGCGAGAAGTCGTCCGGTGCAGACTGCCGGATTTGATGGATTGTGATCATTCGTTTTCGTTCTGAGTCGAACGGCACTTCCTGGACGCGGGGGTAAGCATGGTTCAGTGGTCTTGGTAGAGCCCCGGCTTTGGCTGCTGCCACAACCAGTGCCCCTTCCGTCGGGTCACCCGTCATGCGGTAGGTTTGCTCCTCACCACTTGAGCCCGATATGGTCAGCTCTGAGTCATTATTGAGCGTTCCCACCCATAAAGCAGTTCGTACCGCCGGGTAAGCTTGTAAGTCAACAGGTTTATCATCCATCTGGAATTCACCCGTCAAGCTATGTCCTTTCCCGGTGATCGCAAGTGACTTGCCATCCACCCAGATGCGCGTCAGGGTCATCTCATTTTGGGTCAGAGTGCCGGTTTTATCAGAGCAGATCACGGTAGTGGAACCCAGTGTTTCAACCGATGATAAGCGCCGAATGAGGGCGTGCCGGTGGACCATTTCGCGCATCCCCAGCGCCAGGCTGATCGTTACCACGGCGGGCAAGCCTTCAGGCACAGCGGCAATGGCTAAACCCACCGCCAGCATAAACATGGTGATGATCGTGCCCTTGGCCGCCTGTAAATAGTCGATGATTCCGCCTCCACTAGCGGTGATTATTCCAAGGTTGGTGAAGCGTAAGATCGCCACCACAAATACCACTGCACAGATGCCCAGGGTAGCATATCCCAGGAGCTTGCCCAGGTTGTCCAATCGCTTTTGCAGCGGAGTGGGCTCATTTTCAACGGCTTGCAGCATCTCAGCGATCAACCCGATCTGGGTACGCATGCCAGTACTCACCACCACTCCCCGTCCACGCCCGTACGATACCAATGTGCCCATAAATGTGGTGTTCTTCCGATCCCCCAGGGGGATATCAGCCTGGAGGCTGATATTGGCGTCCTTTTGTACAGGGACAGATTCTCCCGTCAGGGCAGCCTCCTCGATGCGCAGGTTAGCGGCTTCCAATAAGCGGATATCTGCTGGCACATAGTTACCCGCTTCCATCAAGACGATATCACCTGGCACCAGCTGTGGGGAAGGCACAAACTGCCGTTGCCCATCCCGTAAAACCTGTGCCTCGGGTGCGGCAAGTTTCTTCAGGGCTGCTAACGCCTGCTCCGCCCGCCGTTCCTGGACGACTCCCAGGGTGGCATTCAATACCACGATCGCCAGGATGGCAGCCGCCTCCTCCCAATCTCCCAAAATCGCAGAAACGACTGATGCCACGATCAACATGATCACCACGAAGGACCTGAACTGGTCGAGCAGCATTTGCCAGAAAGTCACGCCTTGGGCTTCAGTCAGCTGGTTCGGTCCATATGACTGCAACCGCCGAGCTGCCTCTTCCGAAGTGAGACCACTTTCAGGTGGGGTTGCTAGTTGTTTGATAATCTGATCAGGCGGTAGGGCATGCCAGTTTGTCTCCGATTGAATTACGGATGACGGTATTTGTTTTTCAAGACTCATCTGATTCTCCAAAATAGGGTTGCCCTCAGAAACTTGCCGGAGAGCACACGAATTATAGCAGAGTATATGAAGGGTGATAAAATTTATAAACCACACGGGGGCAGGAAAACCTGAGATAATCTAAGGTCTTTTATGCCTGTCTGTGATGTACGCTAAAGGAGACCAATTATGACTTATCAAAATACCCTGACCCCTGACACGGGCGAAAAGATCAGCATTGCCGGAGGCAAACTTTCGGTACCCGATCGTCCCATCCTGCCCTATGTGGAAGGTGATGGCACGGGTCGTGACATCTGGCGGGCTTCCCAGCGGGTTTTTGATTCTGCCGTCAGCCAGGCATATGGTGATAAGCGCAAAGTAAAATGGATGGAGGTTTTTGCTGGTGAGAAAGCCTTCAACAAAGTTGGTTCCTGGCTTCCAGATGACACTGTTCAAACCTTCAAGGATTGCCTGGTTGGGATCAAAGGTCCCCTGACCACACCGATCGGTGGAGGTTTCCGCTCGCTGAATGTGGCTCTGCGTATCGCGCTAGACTTGTTCGTCTGCCAACGCCCGATACGCTATTTTAATGGTGTGCCTTCACCCGTCAAACACCCGGAATATGTCGACATGGTCATTTTCCGCGAAAACACCGAGGATATTTATTCCGGGATTGAATTTGAATATGGCACCGAGGCTTTAAAGCAGTTCATTCTCATGCTAAAAGGTACATTTCCAGCTGAATATAAAAAAATACGCTTCCCCGAAACAGCAGGCATTGGCATTAAACCTGTTTCTAAAGAGGGCACATTCCGACTTGTCAGGTCTGCGATCCAATGGGCGCTGGAAAACAATCGCCGCTCGGTCACCCTGGTTCATAAAGGCAATATCATGAAGTACACGGAGGGTGCCTTTCGAAATTGGGGCTACGAGCTCGCCTTAGCTGAATTCAATGAAAAGGTTTATACCTGGGCAGAATGGGAACGGACCAAAAACGAGAAGGGGGAAGAGGCTGCCAATCTTGAGCAGGATTCCGCCTTACGGACAGGCAAGCTGCTGATAAAGGACGTGATTGCCGATATCGTCTTTCAGCAGACCATCACCCGGCCACGCGAATTTGACGTCTTGGCAACGACAAACCTGAATGGTGATTACCTCTCCGATGCCCTGGCAGCCCAGGTAGGAGGGATTGGCATTGCTCCTGGAGGAAATATCAATTATGAGACCGGCCATGCAGTCTTTGAAGCCACCCACGGCACTGCCCCGAAATATGCTGACAAAGATGTTGTCAACCCGGGCTCCCTCATTTTATCCGGTGAAATGATGTTCCGTTACCTGGGCTGGAATGAAGCCGCTGATTGTATCATCAAAGGAATGGAAGGCGCTATCGCTTCCAAGACAGTTACCTATGACTTCCACCGTCAGATGGAAGGAGCCACTCTGCTTAAGTGTTCTGAGTTTGGCGATGCGATTATTCGCCATATGTAAGTTTAGCGAACTAAGCTGCTATTTTATCGGCTATCCATCTACTTAGCCTGATAAGAGAAAGCATATCAGAGCAGTAAATCATTTTCATCCTGTGACATTCTGCCCAACCACTTGATGACCATATACACCTGACAAAATCGTGATTTATTGTGAAAATAGGCTCAATATTTAGCTGATTTTATATTGGGAGAGAAACCCACTCTCCTGGTTTAATGCGTCTACGTAATAAGGAGAATGCTAAAAATGACAACTAAACAGGAATTGATCAGGGATCTGGAAGCCATCCCATGGTTCCAGATGATGGCTCCCGAACACTTTGAAAAAATACTCAGTATAGCAAAAATCTTCAAATTTGAAGCTGGCCAGGTGATCTTCCATGAAGGCGATAAGGAAGATTATCTCTATGTCGTGCTGGAAGGGCGTGTCGCTATTGAAATGAGCGTCCCCGGTCACGGTCGGATCCGCATCCTAACTGCAGAGCCAATGGAAGAGGTCGGCTGGTCGAGTGTAACCCCAGTGGTTCGACAACGGACTGCTGGAGCCAGGGCTGTCATGCCCAGCCGCCTGGTGGCCTTTAACGCCCAGGAACTACGAAGAATGTGCGACGAAGACCATGACTTTGGCTATTTTGTGATGCGCCGCCTGGTGAACGTGGTGGCAGGCCGTCTGTTGACCGGTCGCCTGCAATTACTGGATATGTTCGCCAACCCAGTCGAACATAAAGAGGAGTAGTATGGCAGAAATTCAATTAGCAGTGGGCTCAACTGTAGCCTTGCCGAAGGCTGGGTTGGAAAAACTATTTGCCAATCTAGACCGGATGGGGTACCACATCCTCGGACCACAAATCCAGGATGATGCCATTGTTTATAAGCCCCTTAAAAGCGTACGAGATTTGCCAAAGGGATTTATCAGTCAACAGGATAACGCCAGTTATCGCCTGGTTTATACCGGACATGGGCGCTATTTTGATGCCACTCCCGGAGCCCAATCCTGGAAGCAGTTCTTCTTTCCTTCACAAACCGAGCTGGCGAGTTATGCACGCGATGAGAATGGGCACTGGCAGATCAATGAGCACATCCCCGACCTGACACCCCTGGCACTTTTCGGAGTCTTCCCATGTGATCTGGCAGCCATCCAGGTGCAAGACCGCATCTTTTTGCGTGAAGAATGGAAAGATCCTATTTACTGGTCACGTCGCCAGAGTGCTTTTATCCTGGCAGTGAACTGTCTGCACCCATGCGGGACCGGTTTCTGTGCCTCGATGGGTACAGGTCCGAAAGCCAATCCTGGGTATGACTTAAGCCTGACCGAGCTGGAGGATGTTTTCCTGGTGGAGGTCGGTTCTGAAGCCGGTCGTCTGGTCATGGAGGGAATGCCCCTCCTGCCCACCAGTGCTTTTTGGTTGCAAGCTGCAAATAAAAGCCTGGAGGATGCCAGCTCAAAGATGGGGCGGATCCTGCCTCATCCCGAAGAGCTACCCGAGTTATTACTCAACAATCTGGATGCCCGCCAATGGGACGATGTAGCCCACCGCTGTATGAGCTGCGCCAGCTGCACGCAGGTATGTCCTACCTGTTTCTGCTGGGACACGCGTGATACTGCCAACCTGACTGATCAGACTGCGCGTCGCGATAGGCTGTGGGACTCGTGCTTCAACCCCGATTATTCCTATATCGTCGGTGGAAGCACACGCCCATCCACCCGTTCACGCTACCGCCAATGGCTCACTCACAAGTTTGGGTCCTGGTACGGACAATTTGGCACCTCAGGCTGCATCGGCTGTGGGCGCTGCATCACCTGGTGCCCGGCTAAAATTGATGTGACCGCTGAGCTGAGTGCGATCCGCGAGGAGGTGAAGGCATGATCCAAACAACTGGAAAACCCCACGCAATAACTCCAACTGCACCCATGCAGCCCTATTGGGCAGAGATTATAGATATCGTACGTGAAGCACCTGGCGTATCTACTTATTGGCTGCAATTCCTCGACCTCGCTCTCCGCGATGGGTTTCACTTCAAAGCTGGTCAGTTTAATATGGTATCCGTACCCGGTTTGGGAGAAGCTGCCATCTCGATCAGCTCTGATTTGGAAGATACTCACCGCATCGGTCATACCATCCGGGCAGTTGGCAATGTGACCAACACCATCAGCCGTATGAATGTGGGTGATGTCTTGGGGATTCGCGGACCTTTCGGCAGCTGGTGGCCATTGGATGAATGTCTTGGCAAGGATATTGTGATCGCAGCCGGTGGGATCGGTTTACCGCCCTTTCGCCCTGTGCTCTATTACATCATCAATCACCGGCGTGATTTTGGTAAGGTGATCGTCCTTTACGGCGCCCGTACGCCCAACGACCTGCAGTTCTCCAGCGAGTATAAAGCCTGGCAGGATGCACAGATCGAGCTCCAGGTGACGGTGGATCGAGGTGACGAAAATTGGCAGGGTCGAGTGGGTGTGGTGCCCATCTTATTCTACAATACCCGCATCGATCCGCACAATACTGTGATTATGACCTGCGGCCCTGAGGTGATGATCCGTTTTGTGATCTTTGAAGCCCTGGCGCGGCGGGTGCCGCCAGAACGCATCCTGGTTTCCCTTGAGAAAAACATGAAGTGCGGGTTGGGTTCTTGCGGTCACTGCCAGTTGGGACCTTACTTCGTTTGTAAAGACGGTCCCGTTTTTAGCTTCGACAAGCTTCAGCCTTACGTCAATGTGGAGGAGTTCTAATGGCTAAACCAACCGTTGCTGTTTACAAATTCTCTTCTTGTGATGGCTGCCAGCTCTCCATATTGAACCTGGAGGATGAGTTACTCGACCTGGTGGGTGTAGTCGAGATCGCCTACTTCTTAGAAGCTCGCCGCCGTACTTTGCCCGGCCCCTATGATATTGCCCTGGTCGAGGGCTCGGTGACCACACCCCACGAAGCAGAGCGGATTCAGGAGATTCGCAAGCAAGCTAAAGCATTGGTGACTATTGGAGCCTGTGCCACTTCAGGTGGCATTCAGGCGCTACGCAACAACATGAAACTGGATGATCTGGCATTGGCTGTGTATGAGCACCCAGAATACCTGCATGTTTTGCCCACCTCAACTCCCATCTCTGAACATGTCAAGGTCGACTATGAGCTGTGGGGTTGCCCAGTGAATAAATACCAGCTGATTGAGGTGCTTCAAGCTCTTTTGCAGAAACGTAAACCAAGCTTACCTAATAACAGCCTGTGTTTAGACTGTAAACGACATGGTGTTGTGTGTGTGACTGTCGCCCAGGGTTTTGCCTGCCTAGGTCCGGCTACACGCACTGGGTGTGGTGTGCTCTGCCCTTCAAACGGGCGCGGCTGCTATGGCTGTTTCGGTCCTGCCCCAAATCAGGATATGAAATCTGTTTTGGCAGCCCTGGAGCAATTCGAGCGTTATCCAGGTGAAGTCAGAGGTCTGCTGACCAACATCAGTAATAATGCACCCGCTTTCCGCCAGGCGGCTCTAACGCTACCAGCCACACCCACCCAGACGACAGGAGGACAAAAATGAACCAGGATATCCATATTCCCGCGCTGGCACGTGTGGAAGGCGAAGGGGCATTGACCATCAAATTAAAAGATGGTGCGGTCAATGAAATACTTTTAAATATCTATGAGCCACCCCGTTTCTTTGAAGGTTTCCTGCTTGGCCGGTATTTCCAGGATGTGCCTGATATTACCGCCCGTATCTGTGGGATTTGCCCGGTGGCATATCAGATGAGCTCCGTGCAGGCTTTAGAAGCTGCCTTAGGAGTGACCATAGCACCCGAAGCCCGCCAGCTTCGCCAGCTGCTTTATTGCGCTGAATATATCGAGAGCCATGCTCTGCACATCTACCTGCTGCAGGCACCCGATCTGGTTGGTTATGAAAGTGCCATCAGCCTGGCAGCTGATGCTCCAGATCTGGTAAAGCAGGCTCTGCGGCTGAAAAAGATCGGCAATGAGCTGCTCAAAACCATCGGCGGGCGTTCCGTCCATCCTGTTAATACGTGTGTGGGCGGGTTCTATCGCTGGCCAACGGTGGATGCCATCCATGCTCTCGTCCCCGATTTAGAATGGGCTTTGCAGGCATCCATAGACACTGTGAAATGGGCTGCCACGTTAAATTACCCCGACTTCGAGCAGGAGTATGAATTTGTCGCCCTCAGCCGCGTTGAAGAATACGCTATCTATGATGGATATGTCGTCTCATCCACTGGAAAACGGACGCCTCCGGAAGAGTTTGAAAAGAACTATCTTGAGACCCATATTGAACGCTCCAACGCCCTTCACAGCCATACAGTGAACAATAGCACATATTTCGTCGGTCCACTGGCACGTTTGAATCTTAACTATAAATTATTACGCCCCATTGCCCGGCAGGCAGCCAAGGATATCGGCTTGAAGCTCCCCCTGCGTAATCCATACAAGGGGTTAATTGCCCGCGCGATCGAGCTGGTGCATTGCTGTGACCTGGCAATTGAGCTTGCCAACACCTACCAGCCCAAAGGATCGAGCTATAAGGAATTTAAGGTACGCCCGGGTGAAGGGTACGGCGTCTCGGAGGCACCCCGCGGCCTGCTTTATCATCGCTATGTTGTAGATGAGCAAGGTCTGATTCGTTTTGCCAGGATCACGCCACCTACGGCGCAAAACTTCGCCCAGATGGAAGCTGATCTGTGGGCGCTAGCTCCCACGATAGTCAAACAACCCCAGGAAGAGGCTTCACTGTCCTTCGAGCACCTGCTGCGCGCTTATGACCCATGCATCTCGTGCGCCACACACTTCCTTAAATTGAACATCGAACGCGAATGAACGGCCTGAACAATGGTGCCAGGGTTAATAACCCTGGCACCTTCAAAATTATTGCTATTGGTCAAAGCCTGCGTGGGGATGATGCGGCCGGATTGGCCGCGGTAAATTTATGGAATGAGACATATCAGTCGAAGGTTGACCGGCCTGGTGTTGTTATCGAGCTGGCGGAGCTACCCGGCATAGGCCTGCTCAGCCTGATGGAAGGTGCCAGCTTTGCCATCCTGGTAGATGCTGTGCGGAGCGGTGCTAAACCTGGAACGGTGCACGTAATATCCGAGAATCAGCTCGCCTCCTTTACTCCTGGATCTGGGTCTGCCCATGGTTGGGGAGTGGCAGAAACCCTGTCACTTGGACGTAAGCTTATGCCATCCTCCCTGCCTCATAAATTGATCCTGATTGGGATTGAAGCTGGTCAGATCAGCCTGGGGGAAACGCTCAGCCCGGAGGTGGAATCCGCCTTGCCTGAAGTGGCTGAATTAATTGAGCAAACTATACGTAATGAGTTAACGACAAAGTAGAACTAATCTACCTCCCCGCGTATCTCCCCCAGGTAGCCCAATTCAGCCAGCACGCCCAGCACTTTATCCACAGCCCCGGCTTTCACCGCCACTGTGGTAGGTCCCAATGATTCTCCCAAAAAGCGGCAGGCCCGCGATTTCCGTAAAGCTTGCAGGATGTCCTCCGATACAACTCTCAAAACCACCATCGTTTCCATGCGCACCTCCACACCCTGCTTCTCCCAACGCTCCAATGCTCTGATCAGGCTGGGTGGGACCGTTTTCGCATACCGGCTGAGTAACGTGATAAGCTGGGTCACCGTCAATCCCTGCTGGCGGGCACGGGCAAGTGAGACGGTGCTGATCCGATAAATATATTCCTCTTGTGTTTCCTTCTCCCACTCGCAAAAACGTGAGACCTGGTAGCGCGCCCTGCGTGGCACCAGACGCCTGGCACTCACGCGTGCATCCGAACGAGCCACCAGGGTTTCCGCTTCCAGGGGCAGCCCCTTGGGCAGTCCACCTTTCAGCAACGCCTTCGACCAGCCCGAAAGGCGGAAGGCCATCACCTCCTGGTCATCTTCCTGGCGAGCCAGGTCGAGCACACCCAGCCAATGCAGTGGTCCGCCAAGCACATAGCGAATCAACTGGCCGTCCACCTCATCCCAGGCTTCAAAGCCTCGCAAATAATCTCCACTGATTCTATTGCGGATGAACCACGAATCATAATCACCCGCCGGGCGCTGGTAGTCTGGATTGCGTTGTTTGATCGCCGAGACGAACGAATCCAGGTTCCACCATGTATCTGTAGGTATGTTGGCGAGGAAGTCCAAAAGAGTCTGGCGGGCGAGCAACGGGTCATTATTCCAATTGCCCTCTAGGATCAGATCAGGTAGCAGGCGTAACTCATTAATCAGTCTGCTATCTTTCCAGGATCGAAAAAGCTGGGCTAAAGCTTCCCCGCGTTTCGCCTCCAGGAATATTCGCACTGGTTCGGGGTTGAGCACACCCGCCTCATCAAGCAGCTCACTGGCTGATAATATGGATTGCATGAATTGACCGGTTAGGATCTCTCCACTTTGAGAAGTAAACGCCTCTGGCAGGTTGGTGCCTAATCGTAAAGCAGCCAGATATGTGCAGGCGTGGTCAAGGATCCGGTCATTTGCCAGAGCGATGCAGGCATATTCCTGGGCTGAGGCATGCCTGCCGATCATCGGTGAACCAGTTCCTCCTGCATTCGGCATCAGAGACATCAAATCATCTGGGATATACGCAAATTCTTCTGGTCCCGTTGGTGAATCAAAAAACGCCCTGGCAATGATTGCACGGTACCACAACACTTCCACCACTGAGCTGGGGTGCTCTTGCGGTCGCTCGCGATCACGTTTTGCCACCCCCATCTCACGCACATCCCCGTAACTGCGTACAAATTGAGCCCACGGGAGCCTGCCTGAGTGCTGGATGAGGTCATCCAGGGCAATTCTGACTTCTCCAGCCAGGTTGAGGACCATCGTATTCACAACCGAAGTGTCAAGCAAAGCCCTGTTCAGATGGATGATCGCGGCAGAGGTTTCCTGTTCTTCCAGCTTACCCCCCCATAACTCGGCGATGATCCGTAAATGCCCAAGGTCTCTGCCTTGCAAACTTTCAGATAGATTCGGCATAATCAAAATATAACGGGATTAAACGATGATTTCCAATGCCCCTGGTACCACTTCAACGCTCACATTTCTCACATCGGTTCCAAAACCCGCAATGACTTCTCCATCCGCGTGGATGTTTAAGGGTTTTTCTGACCGAAGTTCTAATCTCCTGAATTGACCCAGCCTGACTTGTTTAAATCGCCCATGAGTGCCTTTCATCACCTCCGGGACCAAACGCAGCATCATTAATCGCGAGACGTGGCAGATGGATGCGTAATCCAATTTCCCATCCGAAGTGATCGCACTCGGGGCAACCGCGAAACCGCCCCCCTCACGCGGTCCATTGCAGGCCACCATCATGATCGTCTCTTCGTCCCATGCCTCACCATCCGTCACAATATGCATCTGGGGTGCTTCGTGGTTGAGGGCAATTGTCTGCAGCACTGCCACCAGGTACATCATAAAACCGTGAATATGGTTGAGACGGTGGGTGCGAATCGTCACCGTCGCATCAAATCCCATGCCAAACGTATTATTGAAGTATTCACGCTGCCGATGGTCAAGCTCAAAAACCCCCAGGTCGATCCGTTTTGGTTGACCGGTGAAAATTTGCTTGAGCGCTTCCGCTGGATTAGTGCGAATACCCTCCGAATGCGCAAAATCGTTTCCAGAGCCTAAAGGGATAATCCCCAGGCGCGGTCTATTTTCCGATGTAACTTTCATCAGTCCATTGATGACTTCGTGTACCGTTCCATCCCCTCCTGCCGCAATGACCAGCTGATATCCTGCTTTGGCTGCCTCATGAGCCAAGACAGTCGCATGGGTTGGGTATACCGACCCTGCCCAATCGGCTCCACCAAATTCTTCTACCAGGGGGCGTAAATCGCTCACGGTGCGCCATGCCCGGCCCGAATCTGCGCTTGGGTTAACCAGAAACATCGTTTTATGTCCAGCCATGCTTCACTCCCTTAGATGATTGGCCTTAGGAACCATAATCAAATATTATGGTACGTTATAGGACGAACGTAATTCTTTCTCGGAATCGTAGAGTGAAACTGTTTTACCTGATCTCCAGATCGAGGCGGGTAATCCCCAGAACAAGTCCTCAACCGTATCCTGCCCTGTGCGCGTGTTTAGATTGATCTCCGCGCCTTTATACAGCGTGAGGTCCGGAAAATAATATACATACCCCGTCCCGTCACCCAGGCTCCATCCGTATAGATTGAGTTCTCCATCACCGCTACGCAGCAGCTCCACGTGTTCGGTTTCAAGGATGCCCATCCCAAGCACCGATTCGATCACCAGCCCCGGCGCTTGCAGGATAGGAGTAGATGTAGCTGTCGGAGTAGGACCACGGGTGCTAGTGGCTGACGGGCGTACCGTTGGCGACACGGTTGGTGGAATTGAGGTGGGAGTTATGGTCGGTAGCGGCGCGGTGGGTATCTGGATGATCTGGCCAATATACAGGCTATCCGGGTCGGTCAAGCCGTTCACTGTCATAATATCTGCCACACTTACATTAAACTGGACTGCTAGCGCTCCCAGGCTATCCCCCTCCTTTACTTGATAGGAGAGCATTTCTACCGTTGGCAGAACCTGGTACGTTCCTGATATGGGCACACCAGAATCGACAATATTAATCTCACCTGGGCTGGAATTATTGGATAGGAGTGGCAGGCTTACGGATTGCGTGGGAGTGACAACGATCACCACCGGGGTGTTACCAGCTGATATGGATGGATGGTCCCGCTCCCATAAGCGAAGTACCACAATCACAGTTACAGCAGAAATGACAATATTGAGCAGCACAAAATAAAAAAAACGCTTGACCTGCCTCATTCAATCCTCACCACTGAAATCATAGCATAAGCCACCAATTGGCACAATGCTCATGTATAAGGCAACACTGTTCGATACAGCGTGATTATTTATCACTCTCCACCGGATAACCCGCCTGGATCCAGGCAGTAAATCCTCCCAGGATGGGGGTGACGTTGGTAAAATCATTATCGATCAATAGGAGGGCCGCACGGGCGCTGGATTCTTCGGCAAATCAGGTGCAGTAAGGAATGATCCACGCATTTGGATCCAGCTCCCCCATGCGGGCAGATAAATCTGCAATTGGGATGAGCACTGCCCCTGGGATGTGACTGGTGGCATAAGAGCTGCTGTCTCGCACGTCCAGGAAAACCGCCGTTTTAGCGTCCAGGGCTGCCCTGGCATCCTCCAGAGAAACACGCTGCACCTGAGACACGGACGCCGGTGTTACCGTTGCTGTGGTCGCGGGTATTGCCGTCGAGCCAGGTGTCCCCGGCTTATTGAGCAGCGCCCAGGTAACCGCCGCCAAGACCAGCAATACACCTCCACCAACGAATAACCACGTGTATGGATTTTTACGGGTCGCAGCCATTATGGAGTCCTTTCACTCAAAGATGGTGAAGTCAGCTTGAGTTGTTATTTTACCCTTGAATTGGATCGTTTCACTATAAACAGGTTGATCGGGACTATATCTGTTTCCTGAATTATCGCCTGTATAATGTTATAGTATTCCAAAACACCCTCCAAACAGCCCTTTTGATTTATTATAGGAAAAACACCAATCTTTACCAATTATTCCAAATGCTATTCGGCATAAAAATGTCTAAAATATCATCAGACATATTCCATATTGATTGATATGAGGAACGATCAATAGACAGGCGAATATCCACACATTCAAAGTCCGGGAAAAATATGGGATTTGTGGGTCAATGGAATGTACGGACTGCCAGGCGGTAATACTCAAAGCATCTTACTGGCATTTTAGTGGTGAAGTCTAAATGCCATTAGTGGGGGAAACACTGAGCGTGGAGGGATTTTCCACGCCCAGCTCATTTAAATAATCATGATTAACTTGTTTTGGCTCGAGAATCTGGTGAAGTATGATTAACGGGTTACTTCTTCACTGCCTCCCTTTGTTTGTTCAATCTTGAACCCTCGCTGTGATAATTGCGTCAGGAGCTCTTCAGGCGATTCATACCACTGTCCCCACTTGCGGGAAATATGTTCCGTCCAGCTGTAGGTATCGTAGGTGAAGGTTTCATCTCGCTCAACCTCCAGGCGGATCTTGGCTTTTAGTTTCCGGTAGTAATCCTGAGACAAGTAGCCATCGTCCATCTCCTTCATCGCCGCAGTGATCGCATCATCGGTCATCTCAGGGTATACATCCTCAAACAGCGTAAAGCTAAGGGGGTAGCGTGGGCGTGGAGGCGGGTTTTCCGCCGGGTAGCCCATCACCAGCTGAACCAGCGGGAACACACGCGCAGGCAACTTGTATTTTTTAGCAATTTTATCGGCCATATAGGGAGCCATTCCTAAAAAACAGCTCCCCATGCCAACACTCTCAGCCGCGATGACCATGTTTTCAGCCATCAGGGAGGCATCCTGCAGGCCAAAGAATAACAAAGATAAGTCATTGGTCCTGATCTTCCAGCCGCGCTTTTCCATGACCAGCTCCATGCGGTGCAGGTCAACGCAGATGGTGAAAAGTAGTGGCGCTCCCCATGGAACACCCTTCTTGCGAGTGAGTAATACACTGCAAAGCTGGGCAGCAAAGGGAGCCTGCTGCCCGGCACGTACCACGGCCTGCAGAACGTCTTCTGAGGGCATTTCATCCGTGTACTTGCGGATCGATTTGCGATTCATCATGCTTTCAATGATTGGATTGGTTGACATGATCTTTTCTTCCTCCGCCCTTATTATAGCCAGATTTGCATGAATCACCGTTTCTTTGAATTACCGGAAAAGAATACCGGGTGTGCTTTTACAAAAAAAAACAGCCAGAACCGTTGATAGTTGTTGCTGGCTTTTATTACTTATTCAAATTTTCTTCCTATTCATCATGTCGTATCAATCAAACCAGCCTTTGCGCTTGAAATATAAGTACTCTGCCAGGATAATCAAGACCATCAAAATAACAACCATGATGAAACTCGAAGAGAGCATAGTTCCTGGGATTCCACCGACATTCATGCCAAGCAGCCCCGCGAGCAGACCAAGAGGCAAAGTTATCGCTGAAATTATTGTTAACAGGCGAAGGCGTTTCTCCACACGCTCATTTCCTAACGATTGATAGTCATTATATAGATCTTTGACTCGAGACTCAAGGCGGTAGACCCCATTTTGCATAATCTCCGTTTCTGATAACAAGTCTTGTATGTATGCTTTGCGGTGCGGATCCTTCAATAGCTCATTGTCGCTAGCATTCAACCCTGAAATGCAATATAGCTGGTTTTCGACCAGGGAGACAAAGTTCTCCACTTGGGAGCGAAGACGCGAGAGATCGTTCGTGCTCACTTTATTTGGATTCTCGGAGAGACGGTCCGACATAAGCAGAATCTGGTCACGGATGGTAACCTGTGCTTCGACATTTAGATCCGCAAATTGATCAAGAATCAGATAAATAATTTGTGGCAGGTGAAGGATTGGAACCTTAGTATCCCCTGTAAGGCTGGAGATGAGATCATCGAGCGCTCCTATATCACCATGGCGGATTGTCACTAACATGGCATTCTGCAAAAGGATAGTGATGTAAGCCGGGTTTATTGACCCTGGCTGAAATGTTGCTGGAAATTCCATGAGCAGGGATTTTCCGAAAGAGACCACCCCGGGGTCGTTTACCGAATCCAAGCAACGTGCCAGCTGAACTGGATGGAGGTCTAGCGGGGTTAAAAATGCACGTATTTCCTCGGGTTCGGCAGCTCGAATGTCAAGCCAGCACTCCCCCGATTCGCCGTTAGTTATCGGCAGATTGCCTTCAAGGTTTAATTGCTCTTGTAATTTGCCTGCGTTGAGCAGGTATCTCTTAATTTTCATGCTCAGAATTTAGCCCTCCCGTGCATCAAGCGCAATAAAATCCAGCTTTTTTTATCCATATCCAAATGAAATTCTCAAGCTAACAACCTGCAGGTTCTAATGCCAGGCAGCATGATCCCACGCCAGCGGGTGGATTAGGGATCATTTCTACCGGATCATCCGGAAAGCATCTAGATCACTATTTATGTATTGTCGCACCGATAAGTTGTCTGGATAGTTTCATCACACCAGATCAAGACGAAGTGCTCAACCCACCTCCAAACCAAATTGGTGATAGCCTACCAGTAATTATGCACCAGTTTACGAATGTGCTGGTCATAAATGGACCTCACCTTCGACATGGTCTCATCGGAGATGGGTGGCAGGTCTGCCGCGCTGAAATTCTCCTCCGCTTGAGTCGGTCGTTTCGCGCCCGGGATGGCACAGGTTACGGCCTCAAACATCAGGATCCAGCGCAAGGCGAACTGGCTCAGGCTCATCCCAGCTGGGCAGATCGCCTTTAGCTCCTCAACTGCCTGTAACCCCACCTGGTAATCCACCCCCGAGAAAGTCTCACCGCGATCGAAAGCTTCTCCATGACGGTTAAATGCCCGGTGGTCATCCTGCTCGAAGTGGGTATCGGCTGTCATCTTGCCGGTCAACATCCCGGAAGCCAGTGGCACCCGAGCCAAAATACCAACCTTGCGTGCTTTGGCTTGCTTAAAGAAATCCTCAGCTGGGCGCTGGCGGAACATGTTAAAAATGATCTGCACACTCTGCACATTGGGATATTCGATTGCCTTGAGTGCCTCCTCGATCTTTTCCACGCTCACACCGTAATAACGGACCTTTCCGGCCCTCACCAGGTCATCCAGAATGCCAAACACCTCCGGCATGTAGAAGACCTTGGTCGGTGGGCAGTGCAGCTGCAGCAGATCGATGCTTTCAGTGGATAGGTTCTTCAGGCAGCGTTCCACAGACTTGCTCAGGTTGGCGCGATTGTAGCCCTCCGCCACATGCGGGTATATTCCCCGCCCAATTTTGGTGGCAATGTAGATCTTTTCTGGGTGTGCCTGGCGTAACCTGGCCAGCAGGCGCTCACTCCGCCCACCCCCATACACATCGGCGGTGTCAAAGAAGTTAACCCCCAGCTCAATCGCCCGGTTTAGCGCCGCCAATGACTCGCTGTCATTAACCGTTCCCCACGTGCCCCCAATTGCCCAGGTACCAAATCCAAGGGCAGATACCTTTAATCCAGTTCGTCCTAATTCATGGTATTGCATGGCTATTCCTCCCTTTATTTCACACCTGTCTGTATCATAACTTTGCGCTTTTATTA
Source organism: uncultured Chloroflexia bacterium (assembly GCA_963725685.1). Taxonomy (GTDB): domain Bacteria; phylum Chloroflexota; class Anaerolineae; order Anaerolineales; family UBA4823; genus FEB-25. The sequence continues at coordinate 133,836 of CAVRYZ010000005.1, read as the reverse complement.
TATTTCTTCTGCCTGGGTTCTCCTGAGCCGGATATGATAGTTGGGTGAGAGAATTACAATTTGCCTTAAGCTGGCATGAAGTTGTGGGCAAATCAACCAAAGAAGAATTAACTCACAAAATGATAAAGTGACCAAGTTGTAGGGGCGACGCATCAGCCTATCCTGCTCAATCTATTCCTAAGTAACGTGGGCTGATGCTTCGCACAGATGAATAACCTATACGAGATCTTGAAATATATATTCCTATTGACACCTCCATTTGCTGGGGATATATAAATAATTTTTGGTCAATCTCTGGATTATTCATAATCTTTAGACGGGCAGACAATATACTTCTTGCTCCGGCTTATATCTGGCGTTATAATCTTTCGAATGACGGATATATAGGCATGCAACCATGAAAACTCAAAGTCGGGCAGCTATTCTGCGAATTATAAAAAAGGAAATGCCATACCTACGTAAGAAATATGGTGTAGAGCAAGTAGCATTATTTGGTTCTTATGCCCGCCAGGAATCGACTGAGAATAGTGATATCGATATTGTTATTTCGCTTTCGAAACCGCTCGGGTTTGCGTTTATCGAATTAGCAGATTATCTTGAAGAAAAACTCGGGTGTAAGGTAGATTTGATCACAAAATCAACCCTCGAACTGGGAATTTTGGATCCCAAGCGGGCGCATATCGCCAGGGATATTCAAGAATCGTTGATCTATGTCTAAAATCAGGCGCGACCTTGATTATCTGCGCGATATTGATGAAGCAATTGGCCGTATCCTAGAATACACATCTGGATTAACCTGGGTCAAATATCTGAGTGACATCAAAACACAGGATGCGGTTGTCCACAATCTGGAAATCATCGGCGAAGCCACAAAGAGTTTATCCGAGGATATTCGATCGCAACATCCTGAAGTACCCTGGCGAGATATGATGGGAACACGAGATCGCTGGACCCACCATTATTTTGGAATCAACCAGGAAATAGTCTGGCAAATTGTAGAACATGATTTACTCAGACTCCAAAATCAGATAGATAAAATAATCAGCGATCTTTCAATCAGGGATTCCTGAATGGATCTCTTCACCCACGCCCATGAAGAGCGCATGCGCACCGAAGCCCCCCTGGCAGCCCGCATGCGCCCACGCACCCTGGAGGAATTCGTCGGGCAGGAGGATATCCTCGGCCCCGGCAAGCTCCTGCGCCGCGCCATCGAAGCCGACCGTTTGTTCTCCTCCATCATCCTGTGGGGCCCTCCCGGCTCCGGTAAGACCACCCTGGCGATGGTCATCGCCAACCTCACCAAGTCGCACTTCGACATCCTCTCTGCCGTCCTGGCGGGTAAGGCCGAGCTCAAGGAAGTGCTTGAAGCTGCCACCGAGCGCCGCAAGCTGTACCAACAGAAAACCATCCTGTTCGTAGATGAAGTCCACCGCTGGAATAAAGCCCAGCAGGATGCCCTCCTGCCTCATGTCGAAAACGGCACGATCACCTTGATCGGCGCCACCACCGAGAACCCCTACTTCGAGGTGATTGGTGCCCTGGTCTCTCGCTCGCGCGTGTTCCAGCTCCGCCCGCTTGCCAGCCAGGATGTGCACTCGTTGCTGGAGCGTGCCATCCACGATCCCGAGCGCGGCTTCGGCAGCCGCCAGATCGAGGCTGACGAAGATGCCCTCGAGCATATCATCAACGTCGCCGGTGGTGATGCTCGCAATGCCCTCAATGCGCTTGAACTGGCAGTTGAATCCACGCCGCCCAATAACGAGGGCGTCGTCCACATCACCCTCAGCATCGCCCAGGATTCCATCCAGCGCCGGGCGGTCTTGTACGACAAGGATGGTGACTCCCACTACGACACGATATCCGCCTTTATCAAGTCGGTGCGCGGCTCCGACCCCGATGCCGCCCTCTACTGGCTGGCGAAGATGCTCTACGCCGGTGAAGACCCGCGCTTCATCCTGCGCCGCCTGATCATCCTCTCGGGTGAAGATATCGGTCTGGGCGACCCAATGGGTCTGCTTGTTGCCAGTGCCGCTGCCCAGGCGTTTGACTATATCGGTATGCCCGAAGGAGTCTACCCGATTGTGGAAGCCACCCTGTATCTGGCGACCGCCCCCAAGTCCAATACCGCCACATCCTACTTCAAAGCCTTCCAGCTGATTGAGGCAGAGGGCACCGGGGATGTACCCCAACACCTGCAGGATACAAATCGCGATGCAGTCGCTTTGGGGCATGGCAAAGGCTATCAATACCCGCACGAATCACCCGACCATTTCCTGCCCCAACAATACCTGCCTCGTCCGCTGTTGGGCACCTATTTCTACACCCCTTCGAGCCAGGGGTATGAGGCAGAAGTTGCAGAGCGCCTGGAACGCTGGCGTATTGCTCAACGCAAAGCCCTGGGGATCACCAAGACCGAGGAGATCCCTGAGCTAACCCAGGAAACCGTCCTCGAGATCAAGCGCAAGCACAAACCGACCTAGAGGGAAACATATGCCCACTTTTCTGCTCATCCGCCATGGTGAGACGGACTACAACAAGAAGATGCGTATCGCCGGGCGCCTGCCCGGTGTGCACCTCAACAAAAAAGGCCGCCAGCAAGCCCAGGTACTGGTTGAAAGGCTCACCAGCCTGCCGATCAAAGCCATCTATTCCAGCCCATTGGAACGCACCATGGAAACGGCTGAGCCGCTTGCAAATGCCCTCAAATTAGAAATTATTCCCATGCCGGGTTTATTGGAGACGGACTGCGGCGAATGGGCGGGCCAATCCACCCGGAAACTGAGCCGGATGAAAATCTGGCAATCCGTCCAGCAGCGCCCGGCCTTGTTTCACTTCCCGGGGGGGGAGTGGATCGGTGAGTGCCAGCACCGTATGGTGGAAGTAATCGAATCGTTGCGCCTGAAACATGCCTCACAGGACCTGTTGGCCATCTTTAGCCATGCTGACCCGATCAAGCAGGTGTTGGCGTATTACTTGGGTCTGCCCCTGGATAACTTCCAGCGCTTGGCGATAGACACGGGTTCCATTACCGCATTTCAGGTGTCGGATGGTGGCAGCCGGCTGATCATGATGAATTTCAATCCATCTTTTACCTGGGACGCATTCCAACCTCCCCAACAAAATAAGCCAGGACTATCCTCGAAGACATGACGGCTGATCCGGTTTTAGGACGATATAAATCATTGGTATACTATTGGCATGACAGACATTGATATTGATCTCCACCCCGTTGACCATATTTCCATAGACGCCCTGGGGCAGCCAGGAAAACGTGTGTTTTACATCCAGGGCTGGCAGGATGAACGCACCATTACCCTGATTATCGAAAAACTGCAGCTTCAAACCCTGTCGGTTGGGATCGAGCAATTCCTGGCTGAGGTGCAGGAAAAGGTATCCACCCTGCGCGAAGCCTCAGCCGAGTATGAGGAAGAACAGATGCATATCCATCCCCCGGTTGATCCACTTTTCCGCGTGGGTGAATTTGGGCTGGGTTATGATGCAGAAAGCGATCTGGTTGTTTTGGTGGCGCGAGAGCTAATGCCGGAAGGTACCCCTGCAGAAGAAGGGGGTGTGGTGCGCTTCTGGTGTACGCGCGACCAGCTGCGTGCTTTGGCGCGCTGGGGCATCGAGGTGGCTTCGCGCGGCCGGCCTATCTGCCCTCAATGCGGCGAGCCTATGGATCCGGAAGGTCATTTTTGCCCCAAGAAAAATGGGCACAAACATTAACTTCGGAACTTACTCCATTCCTAAACCTGCCTTAACGAGTATTAATCTGGTCATCTGGAAGTTCCCATGCCAGAGTTAGAAACCTCAACCGTCCTGAGCGTGCTCCAAAATGGAGAAATTACAATAAAGGGGGAATTCGGGTGGGGTTCCAACTACACTTTCCTGGCGGAGGTATGCCAGGAAGCACAGGTGGTCCAGGGAGTGTATAAACCCAGCCGCGGGGAACGTCCCTTATGGGATTTCCCTGCCGCCAGCCTAGCACGCCGTGAAGCTGCGGCATATGTTGTGAGTGAAGCTCTCGGCTGGAAGCTAGTGCCTCCTACAGTGTACCGAAAGAAAGCCCCCATTGGGCCCGGCTCATTGCAGCTCTTCATTGAACATGACCCAGAATTACACTACTTCAACCTGAATGAATCTGACAAGCAGCGCCTGCGCCCGGTGGTTTTATTTGACCTGTTGATCAACAACGCCGATCGCAAGGGCAGCCACCTGCTTTACGATAATCACCACCACCTGTGGTTGATCGACCACGGTATATGCTTCCACGCTGAAAATAAGCTGCGCACTGTAATCTGGGATTTCGCTGGTGAGCCAATACCCGACAAGCTATTGGATGACCTGGAAAAATTTTACCCAGCCCTGGCACCCGATACCCCCCTGAACAAAGCATTGCAGGATCTGCTCAATCAAAAGGAGATCAAAGCTCTGGCCCGGCGGGCCGCAACCCTCATAACCAACCGTCGATTCCCCCAGCCCAATCCAGACGAACGCTCATTTCCATGGCCGCCCTTATAAAAATATGACCCACCAACGTATCTCACTACTCGGTTTTGGTAATGTCGGACAGGCATTCGAGCGCTTGCTGCTACGCAAGAAAGATCTGCTTTTGAAGAATCACGACCTGAGCTTTACCATCACCGGGATTGCCACCGGTAGGCACGGCATGGCAATCGACCCTGCGGGTATCGATATTGAACAAGCTTTGCAGCTCATCTCCGCGGGCGGCAAGCTGGATTCTCTTTCCACGCTTCCCCAAATAACAGACCCATTCGAGTTCATCCGCACCTGTGGCGCCGACGTGCTCTTCGAAAACACCCCGGTCAGCTACATGGATGGTCAGCCTGCGGTGAGCTATTTGCGAGCTGCCATCCAAGCTGGTATGCATGCAATCACAGCCAATAAAGGCCCGGTAGTGCATGCCTACCAAGAGCTGACCGCCCTCGCTGAGCAACACGGTCGCAAGTTTTACTTCGAGTCAGCCGTCATGGACGGCGCCCCCATCTTTTCCCTGTTTCGCGAGAGCCTGCCTGCTGCCTGCCTGCACGGTTTTAGCGGTATCCTGAACTCCACCACCAACCTGGTGCTTACCCGCATGGAGGCTGGCGAAAGCTTTGAAGATGCTGTCACCTATGCGCAATCCATCGGACTGGCTGAAACCGACCCATCCGGCGATATTGATGGTTGGGATGCCTCGGTTAAGGTCGCGGCTCTGGTCACTGTGCTGATGGGAATACCCCTCAAGCCCGCAGAGGTAGCCCGCACCGGCATCCGTCACCTTACCGCAGACGAGGTCATCCAGGCACACAAAAAAGGCAAACGCTGGAAACTGGTCTGTTCTGCTCATCGCAACGCTGACTCGGTGGAAGCCCGCGTCTGTCCTGAGCTAGTCGGGAGTGATTCACCATTCTATGGAGTTCACGGCACCTCAAGCATTGTTACCTTCGAAACTGATGTGCTGCCTCAGCTCTCCATCGTGGAGGGCAACCCCGGGCCCGAAACCACCGCCTACGGGCTGCTGGTAGATTTCATTAATTCCACTCGCGTGAACTGATCTACATTCAATTATTATCTAAGGAGGGAAAATGTACTACGGCATCTATACTGCCAATTTCGGAGCTGAGACCACCCCCACACTCCTGGCCGAGCTGGCAGCCGAAGCTGAAGAGGCCGGCTGGGATGGTTTCTTCTTGTGGGACCACATCGTCTACAGCCGCAAGCAGAAGCTTCCCCTTTACGACCCCTGGGTAACCCTGGCAGGCATCGCCATGCGTACCGAACGATTGCGCATCGGCACCACGGTCACCCCCATCGCTCGCCGCCGCCCGTGGAAGCTAGCCCGTGAGACAGTCACGCTTGACCATCTTTCCGGTGGCAGGCTGATCCTCAGCGTGGGCGTAGGTGATCCGGATGAAGATGATTACGGCACCTTCGGTGAGCCCACCGACCGTAAGGTGCGCGCTGCCATGTTGGACGAAGGGCTGGAGATTCTAAATGGTCTGTGGAGCGGCAAGCCGTACGAGTTTAACGGGGAGCATTACCAGGTCAAGAAGGTCACCTTCCTGCCCACTCCTGTACAAACGCCCCGTATTCCCATTTGGGTGGGTGGGTTCTGGCCTCACAAGCGCCCCTTCCGGAGGGCTGCCCGCTGGGATGGTGCTTTCCCCCTCAACACTGGCGGTCCATACACCCCTCCTCCAGACAGGTTAGGCGAGATCCAGGCCTACATCCAGCAGCATCGTCAAAGTGAGGCGCCTTTTGACTTGGTCATCATGGGAACCACACCCGGGAACGACCTTAAGGCAGGTCGTAAGCGGTTGGCTGGCTATGAGGGCACCGGGCTCACCTGGTGGCTGGAAAGCCTGTACCGCTGGCGTAACACAATTGATGGCATGCGCCAGCGCATCCGCCAGGGACCACCCCGGGCGTAATCACTGCTTTTCCGATCTTGATCAACAGGGAGAGTGTAAAATGCCGATTGGTCGTTTCTATGCCAGCATTGCTGCGTTAATCTGGTCGCCTGAGACCGGTCAATATCTGCTCCTACATCGTTCCGAGCACAAGGATTATGCTGCACAGGTCTGGGAATGCGTCACCGGGAGGGTTGATCAGGCAGAGGGGTTCGAAGATGCCTTGCGGCGTGAAGTGCGTGAAGAATTGTGTGTAGACGTAGAGATTGAGTATATCCTGGGTACCACTCACTTCTACCGCGGTACTTCCAGCCCTGAAAACGAACTGGTGGGCGTCGTCTATCTGTGTACCATCACGGATCCAGCCTCCATCCACATCAGCTCGGAACACTCAGAGTACCATTGGCTCTCTGTGGGGCAAGCATTCGATTTATTATCTGCCTCAGACCCAAGCACACAGTGGATCAGGCGGATGATCCAGCGGGCGGAAATCATACGACCGATGCTTCCAGATGAGCTAGTCGATTTTCAGAGGCAAGTGGGTTTCGAGCTAGGCTAGGCTCTATATGCGAACTTATAGCCCTTAATCATACTAGACGATAAAGGTCAAGAGATTTTTCTATGGAAAAAGATCGGCTCTATCGATTCGTTCTCAGTCGCTTCGAGGTGCATCACCTTGATAGTCTCCTCCAATAGGCTGACCATCCTGAGGCGCTCCATACTGGCAGCTCTGAGCGGGTCATATGCAATTGGTTTCCCCACGATCACCAGCCCGGTTTCATGGATGACCACAGGGAAAAATGGCAGGCGTCCACCCGTCTCCTGGTAATACAGCTCTCCTAATCTGAGAAACCCCCGTTTGAATGTACGTATCCCGGTAAGCGGGTCGGGTTCAGCCTTGGGGTCTTCTGGCACAACCAGCAAAAATTTCCCCTGCTTCAGGAGGTCAAGACTGGTCTTAAAAGTCTGCGCCTGCTCCTCATGTGTATCAGGCACGGGGATGCAGCCTATCGAAAGCAACAATGGAGTGGAAATTCTGCAGATACCCTCCGCGATGGTCTCGCTCAATGGAGGCTGGATGTGTAAGATCTTCTCCACAAAATCCTTACGCACATTTTCAGGTCCCTCCACTTTATCCACCGTTGACCCCAAAACCCAAGGGTACAGGCGCATCGGCAAGGATGAGCATATCCCTACGGGTCCGACCGCCCCCATGTGGTTGGCTACGATCACGCCAGGACCATCTTGCAAATTCTCTTTTCCGATCATCTCCCCATCCCACATGAAGACTTCCAGGACGCTGACAATGAGATGATAGGCCATATCGTTTAGCATGGGTGCACCTTTTATGAACCTTCACGAATATCGGGAAAGTCATAAAACAAAGGTTTTGATACAACCAGTAAAGTAATTACATTGATAAAGTATTGGATATCTGAAGAAAATGAGCCTCGAAACCTTCTCCCGGAGGTCAGTACCACCAGCTTCTGGTCAATATAGATTTTACCAATCCTGCGTAATTTCATCGTCAGCCAAAAATCCAAGCTCAAATTAACATGAGGGTCGATGCCGCCAATTTGAATTAATCCATCCCGTCTGATTGCCATATTGTTACCAGGCAGGGTTTTGTTATAGTAGAGGATTATCCTGATGATACGGTTCAGGATGGGGTTGAGATCATAAAATGCCAGCTTTCCCCCCACTGCGATGGCCTGGGCAGAATTTGAGAAATTTTCCAGGATCCTGGCTGCCCAATCTGACGGTACGCGGCAATCAGCATCAGTAAAAGCAATAATGTCTGCTTGTGAAACTTCAATCCCCTTACGGATGGCGTGGACATACCCTTTTCTTGGCTCTTTTTCCACCCTCACCCCTTTTGCCTGGGCAATCCTGGCAGTTAAGTCGGTCGAATTATTATCGATGACAATAATTTCGTATTTATCGATATCCAGGGTTTGATTCAGGAGAGAATCGAGGCAGCTTGCAATTAAATCTTGCTCGTTATATGCAGGCACAGTGATCGATAAAACCTTTTGCATTTGACCACCCCACTGGATTAATAGCCTGTCCGATGAATCTTTATTCATTTACATTATAAGGCTATTCCGCGCCTACGGAGTATAATTCCCCAATAATATCTACGAATATTGGGGTTGTACCAGAGGCTGCTATGGATATACCGAACTTAGAACATGTCTTACTCCCAACCAATGGCATTCGTCTGCATGTGGTGCAAAGCGGATCTCGCTATGGTTCCCTGGTGATTTTATTACACGGCTTCCCTGAATTTTGGTATGGCTGGCGAAGACAGATTCAACCTTTGGCTGAGGCAGGCTTTCGCGTTTGGGCTCCTGACCAACGTGGATATAACCTGAGTGACAAACCCCGCGGCACTCCAGCCTATCGGTTGGATGAACTTGCCAGGGATGTGATCGGTTTAATAGATGCCGCCGGTGTTGAGCAATGCTACCTTGCAGGTCATGATTGGGGGGCTGCAGTAGCCTGGTGGGTGGCATTAAGATACCCTGATCGCCTGCACAAGCTTGCCATCCTCAACGTACCTCACCCGGCTGTGATGATGCGCTATCTACTGAGCAGTCCGGCTCAGCTGCGTCGAAGCTGGTATATGTTCTTCTTTCAAATCCCATTCCTCACCGAAGGCATCCTGCGTAACAACGACTGTGAACCCCTGGTGCGAGCGCTTATAACGGGCAGCAAACCCGGATCATTCACCCAGGAAGATCTTGATAAGTACCGCCAGGCTTGGTGGCGCAAGGATGCAATCAAGAGCATGCTCAATTGGTATCGAGCTGCCCTACAAATGCCTCCCAAAATGGATACCGACCTGCGTATCCGAGTGCCAACCCTCATACTTTGGGGTGCCCAGGATGCGGCATTGGGTCGGGAGATGGCTCAACCCAGCCTGGACCTATGTGATGAGGGTGAGCTCGTGTTTTTCGAGAGCTCAAGTCACTGGGTGCAGCACGATGCCTCAGAAGCGGTGAATAAACACCTGGTGGAATTCTTTACTATTCCATAGAAATATATGAGCAACGTTCCGACTGAGCCCAGTCCCATTTATTTACAGCTGCGCGAAAGTATTTTTAGCCTCGATCCTGCAAATGCGGGACTTGCTCCAACCGATGCTGCTCCACATGTGTGGGGAGTGATGATGGAAACCGGTTACACGGTCGGTTTTGCAACCCTGGTCTCACTAGCTGACGGCACCACCAGTTTATATTACAGTACCGGGGGAGGCATGCTGGGTAGTGCTGATTACAGTCCAGTTGCTAATGCTTCCAAAGCCCTCGTAGCCCAAGCAGAAAATCACCTGGAGCGGTCGTCGCCCAACAATATATTTCCTTTACCGGAGGTGGGTCAAGTCAGGTTTGTTTTTCTAACTTATACAGGTATCTCTACCATGGAAGCACCTGAAGATATGCTTGCATCCGGGAAAAATCCCTTATCGCGCCTCTACGCGCTGGGACGTGAGACCCTGACCCAATTGCGATTACTGGCTGAAAAGAAACGGTAACAGACATGTCTTCACAAGAATTTAACGTAGTCACCGGGGCGTTTGGTTATTCCGGTAAATATATCACCCGTAGGCTGCTGGATCAGGGTCAATCTGTGCGCACACTCACCAATGCCATCCATCGCCTCAATCCTTTCGGGAGTCAGGTGGAGGCATTCCCTTACAACTTCGATAATTTCGACCAGCTGACCGATACACTGCGTGGGGCGGCTGTGCTTTATAACACCTACTGGGTGCGCTTCGATCACACAAATTTCACCCATGCAGCTGCAATTCAGAACAGCCTGCGTATGTTTTCTGCGGCTAAACAAGCCGGTGTCAGGCGGGTCGTCCACATCAGCATCACCAATCCATCAATGACATCATCCCTACCTTACTTCAGTGGCAAAGCCCACCTGGAACGTGGTTTGATCGAGTCGGGGTTGTCCTACACCATCCTGCGCCCGGCTATCCTCTTTGGCAAGGAAGATATCCTGATCAATAATATCGCCTGGACGTTGCGTCACTTGCCTGTTTTCGGTGTTTTTGGAGATGGCAGCTACCGCGTTCAGCCCATCTACGTAGATGATTTAGCAAAGCTGGCGGTTGAACATGGGCAGGACCAGGTTAACCGCATCATCGACGCCATCGGACCTGAGACTTTCACCTACCGCGCCCTGGTACAGACAATTGGCGCGATCATCGGCAAAAATAGGCCGGTGATTTTGGTCTCACCGGAGATTGGATATTGGTTTGGCTGGCTCATCGGCAAGCTGATGGGAGATGTCTTGATCACCCGCCATGAAATTATTGGCTTGATGCAAAACCTGCTCGTTACCAGCTCCCCTCCCACCGGAGAGACCTCACTGACCGAATGGTCAAAGGAGAATGCATCCACTTTGGGTAGGCATTATGCCAGTGAGCTCAGGCGCCGCATCCATCAGGATGAAGCCTATGAAATCCTATAGCGCCTAGATGATAAAGCCTGGAGTAAAATAACTCATTGGAAGAAGCCAAGGGGTCGCCTCAAAATATCGACCTGAGTATAAATGTCAGCCCGGCTGCGGTGGCTGAACGCCCCATCCTGCGTCACCTGATGGAATTATACCTGTACGATTTCAGCGAGGTAGATGGGGCTGATATTGGCAACCTGGGTCTCTATGATTATCCCTATCTGGACCACTATTGGGTCGAGACAGAACGCTCTCCCTTCCTTGTGCGCGTGAACGGGTATCTGGCGGGTTTTGTGCTCGTGGCACGTTACAATTATCTGAGTGGGCTAAAAGATTGCTGGGTGATGGCCGAATTTTTTATCATGCGAAAATACCGCCATCAAGGTGTGGGTGAGCGTGTCGCGCGTGACATCTTCGAGCGGTTCCCGGGTGCCTGGCAGGTGGGCCAAATTATTGAAAACGCTGCCGCGATCTCATTCTGGCGTAAGGTTATCTCTCGCTACACAGATGACAACTTCCACGAACATAGCCTCAATAACGAAAACTGGCATGGACCAGTCCAAACTTTCATCTCACCGCCATCTCAAGCTTCGCATCAATGAGAGCTAAACACTGCTCTTTTCCGACCATGGTGATAATCACTGAGCAGTACTTAACGGATCAATTATGGAAAAACCACTCATCGGTCTGACTACCTCCCGCATACGCAATGCATCGGAGCTACCTGCATTTAGCGCGAATGTTGCATATACTAAATCAATAGTGAATGGCGGTGGATTACCTGTTCTTATTCCTTCGAGCCTATCAGATGATGATCTGGATGTACTCCTATCCAGGCTGGATGGCATTCTCTTCACTGGGGGCTATGATATCGACCCACGTCAATATGGCAACCAGCCACACCCAAAAGTTGAAGGGATTGACCCTGATCGCGACCGCATGGAGCTGCACCTGGCACAGTCGATAATCCGGGTTGAGAAGCCATTCCTGGGTATTTGCCGCGGCTGCCAGGTGATCAATGTTGCCCTGGGTGGCAGCCTGTACGAGCATCTTCCCGAGCAATTTCCAGGTAGTATCCAGCACGATCGTCATGACCAGCCCAGGAGTTACCTGGCTCATCTGGTAAAAATAAACCCGCAAAGCCAATTGGTGAAAATTCATGGAAGCGATGATGTGCATGTCAACAGCCTACACCATCAAGGAGTCCAGCAGCTTGCCAGCTCGCTGCATTCTACGGCAACCGCACCAGATGGTTTGATTGAAGCATTTGAGTTACCCGGCTACCCATTTGGGTTGGCAGTCCAATGGCACCCCGAAGAACTTCAGGAATATAAGCCCATGCATATGCTGTTCGAGGAATTTATTCAAGCCTGCCTCCTGAGCAGGCAGAACAGATAAAATCGAGGGATCCTATGAGCGAAAAATATCATTTCAACGCACTGATCGAAGCTGGTGATGGGGGCGGTGCTTTTGTTATTGTTCCTTTTGATGTCGAGAAGACCTTTGGTCAGAAGCGCGTCAAGGTCAAGGCCATTATCGGTGGCGAGCCCTATCGCGGAACACTCGTCCGCATGGGCACGCCTCATCATATGCTGATTGTTCTCAAGGAAATCCGTGAAAAGATCGGAAAGTCCATCGGCGATGAAGTGACCGTCGAGATAGAAGAGGACCTCGAGCTGCGCCAGGTGAAGGTACCTGCCGACCTCCAGGGTGCTCTGGCAGCCGAACCGGCAGCACAGGATTTTTTCAACCGGTTATCCTTCACCCATCAGAAGGAATATGTCCAATGGATTGAAGAGGCTAAACGGCAAGAGACACGCCAGGCTCGCATCCTGCTCACGGTCGAAATGCTGCTCAAAGGTAAACTTGAACATTAAGGCATTGCATCCGATTGGGATCTTTGATTCAGGAATTGGTGGATTGACGGTGTTGCGCGCCATCCACCAGCTGATGCCCGATGAGCCGTTGCTGTATCTGGCAGATCAGGCACATGTCCCATATGGTCCACGCCGGCTGGAAGAAGTACGCCATTTTTCAGAAACCATCACCCGTTACTTGCTGCATGAGGGGGCAAACCTGATCGTGGTAGCATGTAACACAGCCTCAGCCGCAGCGCTGAAATACCTGCGCACGATCTTTCCGGAGATACCCTTCGTTGGTATGGAGCCGGCTGTAAAACCTGCCGCGGAGCACACCCACAGCGGTGTGGTAGGTGTATTGGCAACCCCGGCCACCTTCCAGGGTGAGCTTTATGCCTCAGTCGTCGAACGTTTTGGTCAAGGAGTGAAGCTACTCCAGCACACCTGCCCGGGGTTGGTGACGCAGATTGAAAGCGGGTACCTCGAAACCATTGAAACCCGGCGTATCCTGGAAGAAGCCCTCCACCCCATGCTGGAACAGGGGATTGACACGGTCGTCTTGGGCTGCACCCATTATCCATTCGTCATCCCACTCATCCAGCAAATCACGGGTCCCACAGTACGTGTTATCGATCCCGCCCCAGCAGTCGCCCGGCAGGTGCAGCGTTTGCTGGTTGCCTCGCATCTCCTGGACTATAACTTGAATGATGAGACTGAGCAACCTGGGGAACCCAGTCATCTTCTGCGCTTCGCCACCACGGGTGATGTTTCCCGACTGGAAGGTATGCTACCGGGCCTGCTTGGAGAAAGGGCATTTGTCGAAAAGCTGACCTGGAAAGCCGGTAAGCTGATCGCATTTTAATTTTTCCTGTCGTCTTTATGTCAAATCGGGGTTTCACATAATATTCTTCTTCCGCCCATTTAATTGGATTTCCTAAAATGTAAGCGCCAATATTCTCCAGAGATTTTTCATTCCGGATAATTTGATCATAGTATCTTGCCTGCTAAGCAAAATCAGCATATCCCAAACCGCGAATATGTTTTGTGCATGAAAATTTATATCGACTGAGGATCGCTCCCAATGTCCCTGATCTCCATTTACGTGCCTATCTGCGATACAACAACGTTGGATGCGCGCGTCACCTCAACAAGACGGTCATAAAGACAACGTAGTTAATCGTGATGCTCACCTTTGCCGGCACTGAATCCAGCTCGCCGTCATTCACAATAAAATTGAATGAATCTGCACCGGCGTATCCATTCGTGGGTATGTAGATCAGGTTCGGTGCTGTACCAGTCAGGGTGCCGTGCTCCGGGGGGATGACCACGCTGTAGGTGAGAACATCACCCTCAATATCTGAACCACTTAGTGTGATCGTCACGGGGGTTGACTGCCTTGTGGTGATTGACTGTGAGTGAGCTATCGGTTCATCATTGATCGAAGATATCTCAATATTTACCACTGCGGGGTCCGAATTAGCCAGTCCGTCGTTCACCACAAAAGCAAAGCTGTCTGCGCCGTTGTAATTGCTCTCCGGCAGGTAAACGAGATTGAGCCCAGCACCGCTGAGGATACCATGGGTCGGGCTGGAGACCACGGTGTAAGTGATTGGATCGTCATCCGGATCAGATCCCGTTAAGAGGATATCCACAGGGTTATCTTCGGAAGTGAAAATGGACAGTGGATTGGCAATCGGGGCTTGATTAATACCTGTGCCTACAATCAGCACATTGTCTATGGCTGCCTCCGCCAGGGAATCGGTTAATCCATCTGCGGCAGTGAACAGCAGGTACACCGTCTGCCCTGCGAATGAGTCGATCCCAACGTTGTTGATCGCCCATGCCCCATCATCGTTGTTGGCAGCACCGAGCTCCTCAAATACCATCGAGCTGCTCGTACCCACCACCGTCACTCGCAGGTAATCTGCACTGCTCGAATTGCTCCCATGCGCCAGGTAATAGCGGAATGAAAGGGTCAGGCTTTCGGCTGAGGGTAGGATAATATCTGGAGACCGGATGGACGTCACTCCACTGTCGATATCATAAGTATTGGCATTGCTGCCCGCCAGTCGCCCGGTCACCAGGTCTTTAAACCCACTCGGAGTAGTGCCAAGCTGTTTAGGTCCGTTGGAATACGTGCCCTGGGGCACTCCCCATTCCCACTGCCCTGAGGTGGCTGTGTCCGAGCCGTCGGGGTTCGGAATCCAACCCTTATAGGTCTCAAAATCATCCTGCCACACCGGGATTCCCGGAGGAGGTCCAATGACCGTGTAACTGTACGGCAGGCTGACCGAGTTGCCGGCGTAGTCACGCACGGTGACCAGAACTGTATGCTGCCCACCCGTTATTGGAAACACAAACTGTGAATCGGGGATAAAACCAAGGTCGATGTAATAATCGCGGCAGTAATAATCCCCACACGTCGGTGGAACCACGTAAAAATCATCCAAGTAAGCGGTGTCATCCGCTCCGCCCGGCAAGGTATCGAATCGCCAGGTGGTTTGCACCGGACCACCATCCACAGAGAAGGTGATTTCCCAGGGCGGCAGATAGTAATACAGGTCCAGGATCAGGTCGCGGGCGTGCACGTACAGGCTGTAATCGCCCTCGACTGTATTGCCTGGAAAGATTTGATGGTTCTGCAGCAACCCTACACCCTGGATCTCCGGACCCACCGTGTCGGACAGAGGGTTATGGAACTCGAACCCGTTGACGTACACCCCACCCGCGGCCAGGATGTTCAGGTGGATATGGTTGAAGTAATCATAATACGACCACACCGGCCATTCGACTATATTTCCAATGTAGCTATCCGGGGGAATGAATCCACCATTAATTGGATCGGCCAGATATTCGGCATACTTTTCATAGATAAAATCTGGAATTGTGGGCTCGTCGATGTGGTGGTACTGCCAGATGTACCCATATGGATCCAGGACCGCCACTTCCCAATACAAATAACTGCCACCATAATTTTCGATGTTGATCACCTGCCCCCCCGAGCGGTTGAACACGCTCGTGCCCCACATCTTCATCATGTCCATCCCATGGTGGAAGTACGGTGTGCCGCCGTAATCCTGATACGATTGCATGCTCCAGCCGATGGAATTGAGCTCAAAAGGCCAGATATAGATACCGTGATCGAGCAGGTTCGGGTCACCGGTCGCCAGCTTCAGGTAGTCCGGTTTCCAGGCGTGCTCAATCTCTTCATCGATGCGTGGATCCGCCGGGTTGGCATCCGTTACCGTGGAGATGGCAGATCCACCATCTTCTTGGGCTCGCACGGCTGGCCCTTGGGCTGGACCGGCCACAAACCATGCGATGAGGAATAGGGTGGCAAGAATGATGGATAAATGACGCCAAGGACCCGTGGTGCCTGTGGTCCGGTTGATGTTGTTGTGCATGCTTTACTCCTCAGGGGGACAACCGGTAAGTTTTAACCATATATAACTACGAATGGGGCGAATATATCACTTCGGGTAAGTCACGTCAACGAGATGGTATTTACGATAATAGTGTGATACTCCTGATTAACCTTGATCAGCGATCTTTATCCCCATGACTTCCGGGCTGATCTCCATCCCCTCGAAATTCTCGAAAATCAGGTCGCGGAAGGTGAAACCCAATTGCGTACGCAGATATTCGAACAAGACTGTATAGCTTTCCAGGATGCGCACCTCCCAATTAAGCTCCAGCTGATCGGCTACAGCGCGAATGCTTCCACTATCCGGTCCCTCAATCTCCAGGAAATCACCGGTCGGCATCTCATCCAAAACCACCTCCACATTTCCCAGCTGGTAGGTGGTGCGATACTTCTCATACATGGTATACACCTGGTAACCCAGGGCTTCAAACAGCGCCCTGGCGGTGTCAAAATCCGATACAGTGAATTCAAGCTCCTTGCGCAGGCGGGCACCACCTTCCACGCTACCCTCTCCCTTGTAGGTTACCCGAGCCCTTGAATCTTTTCGCAAGCGTAGTAACCGACCTGTCGCACTTAATGACAGGTCGGGGGTGTCAAAGCGCAGGTTGACTTCATGGACTCTGGGTGCAATCACCCGCCCCAGCGCGTTAAGCTTAGCCTCTATCGCTTTACGATTGGAGAGATAAAACTTGACTTCCAATTCACTGCCTGCACTGCTCATAAGTTAGCCTCGAATGGTTTATACCACGCTGAGCATGGTTTCCCTGAATTCCACTCGATCACCGGGTTTTACCCGTAAGCGGATCACTTTCCCATTCCTGGGTGATCGCAGCTCATTCTGCATCTTCATCGATTCCAATACCGCTAACACATCGCCCTTCTGTATGATCTGCCCTTCCTGTACCGGGATGGATATGACCATACCAGGCATGGGTGCCTTAAGGTGAAAGTCCTCATTCTCCGCCACCCGGCCACCCATAGCTGCACGTAATCGCTTCTCACGCTCATCTTCCACGGTTGCAGAGAACAGGTTGCCCTTGAATATCACCTGCCATTCATCCTCATTCGGGTAGACGTCTGCATCGACCGACTTCCCATTAACCACCAGCGAATATACCTGTTGATCACCCACTTGCATGAAATCCACCTGGTAAATTTCCCCATCCACGCTCACCCGGTGGTCATCGATGATATCCACAATATACTCGCGCCCTTCGACCATGGTCACATATTTCATGGTTATCTCCTCAATCTCTCCCACCGGCTCAGCCATTTCCAGTTGCTGGTATCGCGCTCATTGCGCTGGATCACATGTGCCGCTCTCTCCGTCTGGCGGTGTG
This sequence comes from uncultured Chloroflexia bacterium, assembly GCA_963725685.1. GTDB lineage: Bacteria > Chloroflexota > Anaerolineae > Anaerolineales > UBA4823 > FEB-25. The sequence goes on along the minus strand of CAVRYZ010000005.1, from coordinate 116,333 downwards.
CCACAAGCGTTGCCAGGATGGCTGCAAGTTCCGGGTGGGATTCTTTTCTTTCCTCTGCTTCTTCGATGGAAAACCGCTCTTCCACAAAGCGTGTGTCGTATTGCCCACCCATGAAGCGGTGTGAATCCATCAAATGCTGGTGGAAGGGGATGTTGCTGCGCACACCCAGGATTTTATATTCCTCCAATGCCCTGCGCATACGCAGGATGGCCTCCCCGCGGGTATCACCCCACACAATCAATTTTGAGATCAGCGAATCGTAATATGGGGAGACGTCAAATCCGATATACACCCCCGTATCGACCCTGATTCCGGGACCGGTCGGCAGCAATGTATGTGTGATGCGCCCGGTGGAAGGAATGAAATTATTGTATGGGTCTTCAGCGTTGATGCGGCACTCAATCGCCCAACCATTGGAGTGGATATCTTCCTGCTTGTGGCGCAGGCAGCGCCCACGCGCAATCCGGATTTGCTCTTTGACGATGTCGATGCCGGTGACCATCTCCGTGACCGGATGCTCCACCTGTAAGCGGGTATTCATCTCCAGGAAGTAAAAGTTTTTATTCTTATCCACCAGGAATTCAATCGTGCCGGCATTGACGTAATTGACCGCCTGAGCTGCCCGCACTGCCACTGCCCCGAGTTTTTGGCGGAACTCCTCATCCTCACCCACAAAAGGCGATGGGCTTTCCTCCAGTAATTTTTGGTGCCGGCGCTGAATTGAACACTCACGTTCCCCCAGGTGAATCACATTATCCTGTCCATCCGCCAGGATCTGAATTTCAATATGGCGTGCGCCTTCAACCAACCTCTCCAGGTAAACGTTGCCATCCCCAAAGGAAGCTTCTGCCTCCCGCCGGGCTGCATTAAGCAGGGTGGGCATTTCCTCCAGGCTGCTCACTTCACGCATCCCCTTGCCGCCCCCACCAGCGGTAGCTTTCACCAATAATGGGAAACCTATCGAAGGTGCCACTGCCAGCAATTGCTCATCACTCAGCGAACCTTCCCCTTCCGTCCCGGGTACCACTTTCACACCTGCCTTGGATACTGTGGCGCGTGCGACGGCTTTATCGCCCATGGCTGCTATGGATGACGGGTTGGGACCAATGAAAGCCAACCCGGCTTGCCGGCAGGCTTCGGCAAAATCTGCCCGTTCTGCCAGGAAACCATAGCCGGGGTGGATAGCTTTCGCTCCACTCTTGCGGGCGATATCGATGATCTTGTCACCGCGCAGGTACGAATCGCGTGAGGGAGCTGGTCCCAGGCGGTAAGCCTCATCCGCGTAGCGCACGTGCAACGCCTGGCGGTCGGCATCGGAATATACTGCCACGCTTTCCAGTCCGAGCTCACGACATGCCCGGATGATGCGCACCGCGATCTCACCACGGTTGGCAATTAATACTTTATCAAACATAGGCTTGCTCCATTTGCATCCTGAGTGAAGCTTTCATTAGGTAACATATCTATACTGATTAAGAAATTCCAGCAATCTTGGGTTGAATTCAAGGGTATTTTCCTGAGGCAGCATATGTCCGGCTCGCTTGACAAGCCATAGTTCTGCCCCGGGAATTGCCTCAGCAATATCTTTAGCGTGCTTTGGGGTGGCGTGCTCATCTGCTTCACCCTGAACAATCAAACTTGGGCATCTGATCTGTTCCAATATCGGGCGCATATCCCAAATTCGAAATTCGTCGTGTTGCCATCCATCGTACCAATTATGGAACACCGTTTCGTACTTTTCGCCATGGGCAATTTGAAGGCCTTTGCGGAAGCGTTCATCCGTTTCAAAATCCCGCCCGATACCCAGGATGGCTGGTTCCATCTTGTGCTCGACATAAATATGGGCTGCCACCGTCACCAGGCAGCTCACAAGTTCTGGACATTGAGCCGCAAAATACAGTGCAATGGTCCCGCCATCGCTGTGACCAACAAATGCGGCACGTTTGATCTCCAGCTGTTCCAATATCGTTTGAAGATCACTGATATCAGACTGAAAAGTTGGCAGATCAAGGCTAAGCCGAGTATCCGAACCGCCATAACCCCAGCGGTCATATGCAATTACATGGAAGCCCTTCTCCACCAGCATCGGAATTTGCCCCCGCCAGGCTCTCACCGAACCCAACCCATGGTGTAGCAGCACCACAACCGGTCCTTTCTCCGGACCAGATTGTTCGACATGGAGGTTATGTCCGTTGACTAACATGAGCTACTCATCCCTAAATAATAAATCCTTACTGTTGTCATGTGAACAGGTCGCGTTTCTTGAAGGGTGCAGTGGCAGACTTCAGCATCATTTTGGTAGATGAAGCATACGTAATGTTCACAAAGGGATGCATCCATGCTTCTTGGGTGGATTGGAATCGCGCTTATTGGAGAGCATTTCCAGGGAATTGATCAGGCGTGGACGGGTCTCCCACGGCTCAATCACATCATCGATATATCCCCTTGAAGCTGCAATATACGGATTGGCAAATTTCTTGCGATAATCTTCCACCAGCTCTTCCCGCTTCTTGTCTACATCTTCTGCCTGAGAGAGCTCTTTGCGGAAGATGATATTCACCGCGCCATCTGGCCCCATCACCGCAATCTCAGCTGATGGCCAAGCGAGGTTCACGTCGCCGCGGATGTGTTTACTGCTCATCACATCATACGCGCCACCATAGGCTTTGCGCGTTATTACCGTGATTTTAGGCACAGTGGCCTCACAATAGGCATACAGCAGTTTTGAGCCGGAGCGGATGATGCCACCATGCTCCTGTGTAGTCCCGGGTAGGAAGCCCGGTACATCCACATAAGTAATGATCGGTATATTGAATGCGTCACAAAAACGTACGAAGCGAGCTGCTTTCTCGGATGAGTTGATATCCAATACTCCCGCCAGTACCGCTGGTTGGTTGGCCACAATACCTACACTGTGTCCTCCAAGTCGCGCGAAACCGATGACAATGTTCTGGGCGTAGGCTTCCTGGATCTCAAAGAAGATGTTTCCGTCCACGATCATGCGGATGACATCCTTGATATCATAAGGCTTGCTTGGATCTTCTGGGATGAGTGTATTCAGGCCCTCATCCATACGCAAGGGATCATCATCAATATTTACAAAGGGAGGATCTTCCATATTGTTCTGTGGGATGTACGAAAGCAACTTTCGGATCAGGTACAGCGCATCCGCTTCTGAATCACACGCAAGATGGCATACACCTGATATTTCAGAGTGCACGTCCGCGCCGCCCAACTCTTCAAATGTGACCTCTTCATGGGTCACCGCTTTGACCACATCCGGACCGGTGATGAACATGTAGGAAGATTTACGTACCATGATGATGAAATCTGTCAACGCGGGTGAGTAAACCGCCCCACCCGCACACGGGCCCATGATCACGCTGATTTGCGGGATCACTCCAGAGACCAGGGTGTTGCGCAGGAAGATATTCGCATACCCTCCCAGTGATACAACGCCTTCCTGGATGCGTGCCCCGCCCGAATCATTCAATCCGATCACGGGTGCTCCATTTTTTAGCGCCATATCCATGATCTTACACACCTTCTCCGCATGCACCTCCCCAAGGCTGCCGCCGAACACGGTGAAATCCTGCGAGAAGATATACACCAACCTGTCTTCGATCGTCCCCCATCCCGTGACGACGCTATCTCCCAGGTACTTCTGCTGATCGAGATTAAAATCACTCGTCCGATGGGTTACAAATGGGTCGACCTCGCGAAACGAGCCTTTATCCAGGAGCAGGTCAATCCGCTCGCGGGCGGTTAACCGGCCGCGCTCATGTTGCGCTTTGATCCGTTCTTCCCCACCCCCATAGCGCCCCTGGGTTTTCGTCTCTCGCAATCGAATGATTTTTGGATCATCACTCATAATCATCTCCTAACACATCGCATCAGTCGAGATGTGTTCTGTGAAATTTGATCATTCCAAAAATGGTAATAAACTCTAAACGTCCTGGTTTACCTGGTTCTCCTCAGTTTTGACATCGACCAGACCAAAATAGGCTTTTACTTTCGTGCGGTTGAGAGTCCAGGCCATGTATGCCAGGCTCACCACCGTCACACCTGCTGAAAACTGCCAGTTGGACGGCAGCAGCACCCGGACGACACCGCTTGCCCCAACCACCGTGTGCTCCATGAGAAAGATATGGTCAAGCCAGAAATACAATGCATACGTAAGTGCAGCCGCTTGCATCAGCCTGGGTGCCCAGTTTTTTGCCTTCCATAACCCCCACAAAACGAATAGGCCTGCCACGCCCCAAACAAAACCGGTCAGGGTGAGGTAAAAGGTTGGAACCCCCATCCTGCCGGCCAGGAGATCCCAATACCTGATGCTTAAGGCAAACCGGATAAGATTGATGACCGTGAGTATTAACACCCCCAGTGCAAGCAGGGTTACGCTCCTTGGTCGTTTATTATCCGAAAGCGGCCCAACAGCGTGGGAGCCTGTTGATCCGTCAGGAGTCGTTGAGCCAGTCATAATCAGCCAGATACAGATGAACTATTTAATGGAAAGGGTGATCTTTCCCAACTGCTCACCCTTCTCAAGCCGGTCCTGGGCCGCGCCCGCTTCATGGAGTGGGAAATCTTGGTCCAACACAGGCTGAAGCTTACCATGGAAGACCAGGTCCATCACGGTAGCAAAATCTGCCCGTGTACCCATTGAAGAACCCAGGATGGACAGATGTTTACCAAATATCTGCCGGTTATCAATCTCAAACTTAGCTCCTCCTGAATTGCCCACCGTCAAGATGCGCCCACCTTTCGCAGCGGCACGAAAACTTAACGGAAAGGTGGTGCCTACATTATCTACCACCACATCCACACCGCGTTTGTTCGTCAGTCCATAGATCGTTTTTGACCAATTTTCTTCCTTCATTCGGTCGATGAGATAATCTGCCCCCAGCGACTCTGCCAGCTTGAGCTTCTCAGCACCAGATCCCACCACGTATACTGTTGCCCCTGACAGCTTGGCGATCTGAATACTGGCACTATTCACACCCCCGGATGCTCCTACCACCAGCACGCTTTCGCCAGGCCGCAACCCACCGCGCACAATCAGGGAGTGCCAGGCAGTATGGAATACCAGCGCGGCAGCAGCTGCGTTACGCAGATCATAATCAGCCGGAACGGGGTAGATATTGGTGGCAGAGATGGCAATATATTGCGCATAAGTGCCGCGCACCGTCTCACCCAACAAGTGCCACTCACGGCAGCGGTTATCCTGTCCGGCGATACAGGCAGGGCAGTGACCGCATCCGAGGTTAGCATTAATCACCACCCTGTCACCAATTTTCCATCCTGATACACAGGCGCCCAATCCTGCTACTGTCCCAGCCCCATCCGCACCAGGGATGTGTGGGTACTCCAGCCTGATGCCTGGCCAGCCATTGCGCGTCCAGATATCCACCCGATTAAGCGCCGCGACCTCGAGCTTGATCAACACCTGCCCTTCTTCAGGCTCAGGGGTGGGGAAATCTGTATAATTAAGCACCTCAAGCCCGCCATGCGTTTGGAACAACACCACTTTCATCCATGCCTCCAAATCAACATATTTCCCTTCAACTACGTACCAGGGGTTTTATTAAGGAATTGCATGAATTCCTGATTGACAAATTACCTAAGTGCCGAATAACGAGATTGGTTCTCAATATGCGCGCCCAATCAAGATCTAGCGAAGCCCAAGCTCCATCCGGGAGATTACCAAGCGCTGGATTTCACTTGTACCTTCATAAATTTCGGTGATCTTCGCATCTCTGAAGTAGCGTTCCACAGGTAGCTCCTTGCTGTAGCCCATGCCCCCGTGAATCTGGACGGCCGTATGAGCAACAAACATCGCAGTCTCGGAGGCAAACAGCTTCGCCATGGCTGCCTCCCTGGTAAAGCGCTCGCCTGTGGTTTTGCCACGCTCCTTTGCCATGGCTGCGTTGTAAACCAGCAGGCGGGAGGCTTCAATCCGAGTCTTCATATCCGCAATCTTGAAGGAAATTCCCTGGAACTCACCAATCTTGGACCCGAAAGCTTCGCGCTCCTGTGCATAGGCCACACTGGCTTCATATGCCGCTTCAGCAATCCCCAAAGCCTGGGCTGCAATCCCAATCCGCCCCGCATCCAGGACGGCCATGGCAATTTTAAACCCATCCCCTTCTTCCCCCAACCGATCCTCCATGGCACAGTGATAATCCTCAAACAGGATCTCGCTGGTCGCTGAAGCCCGGATTCCCAGCTTGGGTTCCTTCTTGCCGCGCACAAAACCTGGTAATTTGGCGTCGATCAAAAATGCGCTAATCCCGCGATGTTTCTTCTCGGGGTCAGTCATGGTAAAAAGGACGATATATTCTGCTACAGGTCCACTCGTCACCCACGACTTACGCCCGTTGATGAGATATCCATCCCCATCCCGCACTGCCCGGCTGCGCATCGTCCCCGCATCCGAACCCGACATAGGCTCGGTGAGCGAATAAGCCCCCACCGATTTTCCAGAAGCAACCGCAGTCACATATTTCTGCTTCTGGGCTTCCGTCCCGAATTTCATGATCCCATTGCAGAATAATGAGTTGTTCACCGACATGATTGTGCCATGTGCGGCATCCACTTTGCAGATTTCCTCCAGCGCCAGCACATATGCCAGCGTGTCCATCCCGGCGCCACCATATTCCTCGGGCACTTCAATCCCCATAAAGCCCATCTCCCCCATCTTCTTGATCGTTTTGGATGGAAATTCTCCCGACTCATCAAACTCCGCTGCTACTGGTGCGAGCTCCTTTTGAGCAAAGTTACGCGCCGCCTGGCGGATGCTCTCGTGTTCTTCGGTAAATGGAAACAATCCACTGCCAGCCATCGTGTCCTCCTACAAAAAGGGTTCGAATGATTTTGATTATAGCATGGGAAGCATGCATGGATTATTTCCAGGTGGTTTCTGGCTGTCATAATCAGCGGGATGGTATATACTATACACAGGTCAGGCATGTTGCCATCTTTATGCTATCCAGACTAAAAAACTCCCTGATAGGGTCGCCTCTACCCACAAAACAGCTGTCAGAGAAGCGGCTGAATAAAATCCGTGCCCTGGCAGCCTTCTCTCCCGATGCCCTATCTTCAATCGCATATGCCAACCAGGAAATCTACCTCGGCTTGCTCGTTGCAGGCAGCGCTGGTTTGGGGCTGGCATGGCCGATTGGGTTGGCTATCACTCTGTTGTTGGTCATCGTCGCCATGTCCTATTTCCAGACCATCCAGGGATATCCGTCGGGTGGCGGCTCTTACGTCGTCGCGCGTGAGAATCTAGGCAACTTGCCAGGGTTGATCGCCGGTGCAGCCTTGCTGATCGATTACCTGTTAACTGCTGCAGTCAGCCTGACAGCCGGAGTAGAAGCAATCGCATCAGCCTTCCCCTCACTCTATAAAGTACGGGTTGAAATCGCCCTGGTATTGCTTTTCCTGATCACGATAGCCAACTTACGCGGCTTGCGCGAAACAGGCACCATCATGGCCATCCCGGTCTACCTGTTCCTGCTCACATACCTACCAATGCTAGTATATGGGTTGGTTGTATTATTCACCGACGGGCGGGTACCCATTGCATCCGTTGCACCACCCGCATCCCATCCTCTTACTCTTTTTCTGATCATGCACACCTTTGCAACTGGTTGTACCGCCCTAACCGGGGTTGAAGCCATCAGTAATGGAGTGCCTGCTTTTAAGTCTCCTGAATCAAAGAATGCTGGACGCACGCTGATCGTCATGGCAGTCCTGATGGGCATTTTGTTTGCTGGAAGCATTGGTTTAACCCAATTCTTGGGGATAATCGCAGCGCCTCATGAGACCATCCTCTCTGCTCTGGCACGCAAGCTGCTCGGCAGCGGATTCGCTTATGTCCTGATCCAATTTTCGACTATGTTAATCCTGGCAGTGGCTGCCAACACCAGCTTCGCTGGTTTTCCTCGCCTGGCTGCCATCCTGGCCAAGGATGGTTTTCTTCCTCGCCAATTCACCGGCTTGGGAGACCGCCTGGTTTTTGCCAATGGTATCGTTTCTCTTTCAGTAGCCACGGGAGTCTTGATCATCATCTTTGGTGGCACCAGCCACCTATTGATCCCGCTCTTCGCCGTGGGGGTGTTCCTTGCATTCACTCTCTCGCAGGCTGGCATGGTCAGGCATTGGTGGCGTGACCGAACCAATAATTTGCGCTGGCTTCCGAAAGCCTTCATCAATGCTCTGGGTGCTCTAGCCACTTTCGCCACCCTGCTCATCGTAGGCATCAGCAAGTTTCGGGAAGGTGCCTGGATCATCGTGTTGCTTATTCCGATCTTCGTCGTAGCTTTCCGACGTATCCAGCTGCACTACCAGAATGTGGGTAAACAGCTTAGCTTACGCGGCCTTCCACCAGATCTCAAACCCTTGCCACCATTGCGCCTGGTGATTCCAGTTTCAGGGGTGCACCGTGGCATCATCGAAGCCATGGATTTCGCGCTTTCCATTTCCAAAGATGTCACTGGAATCTATATCGAATTGGAACCGGGTGCTGGTGAGCGTGTGCTCAAAGAGTGGAAATGCTGGTGGCCGGATGTACCTCTGGTAGTCATCCCCTCACCTTACCGTTCGATCATCCGCCCGCTGCTGGACTATCTGGATGAAGATGACCTGAAGCACAACGATGGCACGCTGGCTGCGGTGGTGCTGCCAGAATTCATCCCTGCCAGGTGGTGGCAGCAACTTCTCCACAACCAGACCTCCTTATTGATCAAAACTGCCTTGCTCTATCGCCGCCGGACCAAAGGTTTTCAGCGCATCATTATCGATGTCCCTTATCACCTCAAGAAATGACACAGGAGCCAACAACTCATGAAAATCCTCATCGCTGCTGATATGGAAGGCATTACCGGAGTGACCAACTGGAACCAGGTCGATCCGAACCATGCAGAATACGCACGCTTCCGGCATCTCATGACCGGTGACGTCAACGCCGCTGTTCGAGGCATTTGTGGTGCCGGCGTGGATGAAATCCTGGTGGTTGACGGGCATGAACGCGGCACGAACATCCTGCTCGAGGAGCTTGACCCAAGCGCGCATTTGATCTGTGGAGACTACACCCTTCTGGCGATGATCCAGGGAATTGACCAGGGTATCGATGGAGTCATCTTCGTCGGTTACCATGCCCGGGCTGGCAGTAAGAATGCCATCCTTGACCATACCTGGTCCAGCCGAAGGATAGCCAACTTATATCTGAATGATATCCTGGTGGGCGAATATGGCCTGAATGGGGCCGTAGCCGGGCATTTCAACATCCCTGTACTCATGCTCACCGGCGACCAGACCGCCTGTGCCCAGGCCAGTGAGCTGCTTGGAAATATCGAAACGGTGGTGGTGAAGATCGCTCTCAGCCGCATGGCAGCTGAATGTCTCCCTCCCCAGCTCGCCGAAGAACACATCCAGAAAGCAGCCACCCAGGCAGTCAAGCGCCTGCAGGCTGGCGATGCGCCTAAACCGTTCAAGGTCTCCACACCCGTCCGCGTCACCATCGACTTTAACAGCACCGAGATGGCAGACCAGGCAGCCGACCTGCCTGGATCGAAGCGTGTGGATGGACGTCGCCTGACCTTTACCTCAGATGACATGCTGGCAGCCTATATAGCCTTTCAGGCTGCAGTGGGATTGGCGAGTGGATAGGCGTCAGGATGGACCTGTTTACAATTGGTCACAGCCGGCATCCCATCGATAAATTCATCCAGCTGCTCGTCGGTTACCACATCGAAGTCCTGGTGGATGTACGCAGTACGCCCTTCAGCCGTTTCAATCCCCAATTCAACAGGAATGCCCTGCAGCAATCTCTCGAAAAACAGCACATCGTGTATAACTATGCTGGATATGAGCTGGGCGGCCGGCCAAAAGATCCTGCGTGCTATAAACAGCATGCCATTCCCTCTAAACCGGGTGATACCCTGAATGAAGTGGATTATCCTGAGCTGATGAAGCGCCCATGGTTTCTCAATGGTGTCCATCAACTGCTTGAAACTGCCAATCTGCATACCACCTGCATCATGTGCAGCGAAGAAGACCCTGCAAAATGCCATCGGCATCATCTTATCGCCAGTCACCTGATGACAGCCCGCCCAGAAGTGAAAATCGTGCATATTCGCGGGGATGGCAGCCTGCTCGATGCCAAATCCATCCTAAAATCGCCCGATAAGTCAGACGCAGAGCAATTGTCCTTTTGAGGGTGATGCTTACCCATGGATAGTCCGGTAGGGGCTGTGTCCTTCCTTTCGTTGCCGTGCCATTCTGCTGTCTGCTCTCAAACTCCCTTAAACTAACTATGCTATAATCCCCGCGCAGAAAGGGTATATATGCTCAAGAAATTCGTCACCATTATCGGGGGTGACCCGAACAAAAAAGCCCTCGGCAAATCGAACGAGAAAGTCGACCTGATCAACAGCCTGGAAGCGCAGTTTGAAGCGTTGAGTGCGGAAGAACTGCTGGCCAAGACTGCTGAATTCAAGAGGCGACTGGCAGATGGGGAAACGTTGGATGACCTGCTTCCTGAGGCTTTTGCGGCTGTCCGTGAAGCCAGCAAGCGTACCAATGGGCAGCGCCCCTTTGATACCCAGCTCGTCGGTGGAATTGCCCTGCATCAGGGCAGGATTGCCGAAATGCGCACCGGTGAAGGCAAAACTCTCGTCGCCACCCTGCCGCTGTATCTGAACGCCCTCACCGGCAAGGGCACTCACCTGGTGACTGTGAACGATTATCTGGCCCGGCGTGACGCCCGCTGGATGGCACCCATTTATCATGCCCTCGGGTTGAGCGTAGGCGTGCTGCAGATGGCAGCCCGCACCGAGAATGGCAAGAAAGCCTACCTCTTGGACCTGGAAAAGTCTTCCCCACATGAAGACCAACACCAGCTGCGCCTGGTGGATCGTGCTGAGGCCTACGCTGCCGATATCACCTATGGCATCAACTCGGAATTCGGCTTCGACTACCTGCGGGATAACATGACCATGCGCCTGGATGAACGCGTTCAGCGTGGCCACTATTTTGCCATCGTTGACGAGGTTGACAACATCCTCATCGATGAAGCCCGCACTCCTCTCATCATCTCAGGACCCGCCCAAGATGATACCGAATGGTACGTGCGCCTGGCTCAGGTGGTGCGCCAACTACGCCCTGAAGACTATGAGCTCAATGAGCGCGACCGCAACATCACCCTTACTGAGATCGGTGAGATCCACGTCGAAGACTTGCTGGGTGTGGCTCTGCGCGACCCCGACCGCCCCGAGGACGTCACGAATGAACAGGCTCGCTTGCTGGGCTTCCTCGAACAGGCTTTACGAGCCCAGTTTCTCTTTAAACGCAACAAGGATTACCTGGTTCAGGCAGGCAAGGTGGTCATCGTCGATGAATTCACCGGGCGCCTGATGCCTGGTCGTCGCTGGTCGGATGGGCTGCACCAGGCAGTCGAAGCTAAGGAAGGCGTGCGGGTCGAAGCGGATAACGTCACCTACGCCACGATAACCATCCAGAACTACTTCCGTATGTATGAGAAGCTGTCGGGCATGACTGGTACAGCTCTCACCGAAGCCGAAGAGTTCGATAAGATTTACAAGCTGGATGTGATTGCCATCCCAACCAACCTTGAATACCAGGCTTCGCGCGATGGATCGCCACTTTCTCTGCTTGAGGGCAAGGATGAACAGGGTTATAAGTTCAAGTATTATGCCTTACGCAGCGACACCGAAAGGAAACCGGTCTTCTTCCAGCGCAAGGATTTCCCCGATATCATCTACCGCACCGAAGAGGTTAAGTTCCGCGCGATCACCACCGAGATCCTGCGCTACCATGCCATGGGTCGCCCGATGCTGGTGGGTACCACATCGGTCGAACTCTCAGATCACCTATCTTCACGCATGCGGGCAGAGCCGCTACGTAAGCTGGCACAAGTTGGATTGCTGCGCAAGGCCTGGCTGGAGAAGAATGACCGCGAGGAAGATGGTCGCCTGATCGAAGAGCTGCAGCCGCTCAATGCCCCGCTAGACCAATTACAGGTGCCTGATATGCGCAAGATGGCACGCGACCTGGGTATCTCCTTCAATCCCGAAGAACCAGAAAACATCACCCGCTTGTTAGAGATCCTCGACCTGCCTGAGTCGGATTCTGGACGCTTGAAAGCCGATCTGGAAGCAGGTATTCCGCACCAGGTATTGAACGCCCGCAAGCATACCGAAGAATCCCAGATCATTGCCGGGGCGGGTGCTTTTGGTGCCGTTACCATTGCCACCAACATGGCCGGGCGTGGTGTCGATATCAAACTGGGTGGCGAGCTGCCCGAAGGTGTGATCGATTCGGTAAACCGCGTGCTGCGAAGAGCTGGGATCGACGATCCATATGATATGCGCCATGAGGAGCGCCGCCAGACGCTGGAATCACTCACCTCCGAGCAGGCCGGCATCTATGAGGCCGATATCGCCAGGTTCCTGCAGTACATGCAGGATATGCAGCGTGTCAAGGAGCTGGGTGGATTGCATGTGATCGGCTCAGAGCGCCATGAAGCCCGCCGTATTGATAACCAGCTGCGCGGTCGTGCTGCCCGGCAGGGAGACCCTGGCTCGTCACGCTTCTACCTATCTCTGGAAGACGAACTGATGCGCCGTTTCGGTGGCGGGCAGGTCGAATCGGTCATGCAGCGCATGAAGATCGACGATGCCGTGCCCATGGAAGTAGGCCTGGTCAGCCGCCTGGTTGAACAGTCGCAGACCCGTGTGGAAGGCGCCAACTTTGACGTTCGTAAACACCTGCTGGAATACGACGATGTACTTAACGCCCAGCGCCAGCGCATCTATACCCAACGCGATCTCATTTTCACCAAAGCGGACCTCTCGGAGGATGTGACCGAGCTGCTTAGAACCGAGGTCAACCGCCGCGTGCCTGAATCACTGGCAGACGAGGAGGGTCCGTGGAAGCTGCTCGCCTGGCTCGACCAAATCCAACCTCCGCTCGACTTGGGAGGCATGCTCTTCCCTTCTTACTCGTTGAAGCTGCTGGTAGATCACCTTGCCAGCCAGCAAAAGGGCTACGCTTCCATTGAAGATTTACGGGATGCCCTGCTGGGCCTGGCAAGTGAAGCCCTCAAAGCCGAGGAAGAGCACCTGCTCCATACCATCAATGGATTGCTAGATTCCAGTCACGAGCGCCTGGAAAGCCAGGTGAAGGAACGTTTGGAAGCTTTAGACACCTTCTTCGAGGGATTATCTCTGGGTGAAGGGGAAGAATCGGCGCCTCGCAGCCCACGCGAGCTGCAAGATGAGCTGGTGGGGATGGTGCACGTCAGTGTGCGACTATCGCCTGAAGAACAGCGCCTGCTGCGAGATGACCCCGATCAGGTGAAAGGCACCTTACGCACGCAGGTGGAGAACGGAGTTGCCGGGCAATCCATGTTGCGCCTGGTGAGCGCTATCGAGCGCCGCCTGGAAGACTCGCTCGAGCTGGAAGTCTCCCAGCTAGACACCGCTGATTGGGATACGATGGCTGACCAGGTCTACCAGGCAACCCAACAAGTGTTAAAGAAACGGCGTGAGCGCTTGATGGGTGATGGTGCAGGTGCGGCTTCCGGTCAGCTGGCACATGACCTTGAATCGGCATTAGCGAAGATTAACGGTGCGGTGACTACCAACCACATGCTGGGCTTATTGTTAATGATGCCTCAGGGCACCAAAGCTTCGTTTGATAAGAAGACCCACCGGCGGGTGCTGCAACGAACTACACGCCTGACCTATATATACCTGGCAGCCCGCCTGCTTGAAAACCGTACCCCGGAAGACATCACTGAGGAAGTGCTACAGCACTTAAACTCTGCCCAGGAGACCATACGGAGGGCCTGGGGAGCAGCTGAGTTTTCCCGCCTGGCGAATGCACGCTTACCAGAGCTCGAGCCTGCCTTACGCGATACACTATCCGGCTTACTGGATGAAGAGGCTCTCACCAGCCTGCAGACTCAACCCCTGCAAAACCTGGAGCGTGAGCAGATCATCAAGATATTAGACGAGCTAGGACGGCGTTCACTAACCGAAATCTACCGCCAACTGCTGCTGGGTGTGATCACCGAACTGTGGGTGGATTACCTGACCCAGATGGAAGCCTTGCGCGTTTCCATCGGGCTGGAAGCTTACGGGCAACGCGACCCGCTGGTGCAGTACAAGAGTAAAGCCTTTGCATTATTCCAGACTTTGTTCAAGGACATGCGCTCGGGCGTGATCTCACGTATGTTCATCTATCGCCCACGCGATATGAGTGCGGTACAGAGCGAGATGCGTCATGAAACCAAAGCCGAAGAGCTGCAAGCTGAAGCAGAAATGGTGCAAGAGAGTGACAATGGTGGAGAGACTGAGGAACAACTGGCTGATGAGTCGGAAGCCGAAAGAGATGAGACCGAGCGGGTGGGGATGCAAGGGAATCAGTCACAGCTGAGTAAATCACAGAAGAGAAGAAGACGCAGAAGGTAAAAAGACAGTTGGTTAGCTACTAGCTGTTAGCCGTTAGCAAGAATAAGAATTTATTGTAGAGACGCCCCGGCGGGGCGTCTCTACTGATTAACCAGATACCCTTCCATTAGTAAATACCGATGATATAGATGGTCACCGTTTTGCCAATGCACCTTCCGGAACCCAACCGGTGACGCCTCCAAAGTTTACATACCACCAATAGGCAGACTTGGCCAGTACGCCGTCCAGATCGTTCATCTGCTCGACAATACTGCCGTGGGCTCCTCCAGGTATGGTAGCAAAGCTGGCGTAATTCGTGCCCGGGCCTAAGCGCAGTAGAGTATCACTGGTGGTTGCCACGCTATCGCCGGGAATAAAAGCGGCCGAGTAGACCGCGGGTTGGGCGAGCACCATGAGCATCCCATTTGCCACTGCCCGCTCGACACCTGCAGAGGAGCTGACAATATCATTCTCGGCAGGAAGAACAAACACCCCTCTCTCACTATTATGGGTCACTAATGGAAGATAGGTGGCGTATTTCCACTGACAGCCGTAATTATTGCAATAGGTGTTATTGACAACCAGCCCATTGATCACCATGGTCGAGGACCCACCCCCATCCTCCGCCACACCCCAGTTGGCACCTAAAGTGTCATGGGCAAATAATGCCAGTTCGTGAATGGTCATGCCGACACTATGATACATATCCCTGCCATCCACAACAATATAGAATATATACTGATCGTTATATACGATGGCGGTGCGTGGGTTGCGCTCGGTTGCACCAGGGTTGTCATAATCATGGATTTGTCCATCTTTCAGGAAGATAAAATGCCCCTGGATGCTGGTGTAAGTCTTGGTCCAGTCGATAGGATCGTATCCCGGGCAGGAAGTGATCTCTTGCGAAACTCCAATCTCACTCCCGACGACAACATTGGCCAACAGGGTCTGGGCAGCTGTCCCAGTGGCGGAGAGCACAATGGTGTTGAATGAGATCAGGCTGTCACCTGCGCCAGTGCGTATCTGGCGGACAATTCCCAGAGCACTATTAGGTGCAGGCAAGATCATGGTGGGACGGGTCATTTCAACCACTACCTCCACCCCTGAGCTGTCCGTGCCGGTGTGGCTGTTGTACTGGGGTGTGTATAGGATTAGCTCATCCGTACTGCGGATTGTGTTGACACCAGCAATCTGCTGGGTGCTATCCGTGGCAAGAAAAGTGATGATTTGCTTCTCGGGGCGATGGAAAACACATTCACCGATAAATGCGCTGCGGTTCAGCTTCCAGGCAAAGCCACTATATCCGCCATAATCATCATAGCGTTTAGCGTACCAACCAGATTGCACCTGCCCGCCCTGGGGGATACCACTATTCCAATCAAAATATATGCCATTAATCGCCACAACCACCTGGTTGCGCATCCCCCACGTGGGCGGGTTGGCACTCCCACCCCAAAAATTGAGCGCCTGGTCGTAGCGAGCATACATACCACTGACCGTCTCCCTCCCCTGCGATAATTTTCCCTGGGCGATGCTGCTTTCCAACGTTACCCCGAGGTTGGATCGATCCATGCGCACGACGAAAACATTGTTGGGGTCAGGCAGCTGGTATTTTTGATACTCGATCCCAGGGGCAACGAGGTCCCACCCTAATTCCTCTGGTAGAGCTGCTGCTGACACGGAACCAGTCGACACCAGGATCAAGAGTAACACCCACAATAAGCCATTTCTTAAGCGCATTAGACCTCAATCCTTCGGAAAGACAATCTTTGTTGAATAAAATATATAAGTGCAAGGCGAAAATTTAAATCATTACTATATTTGCTTATCATTGTTTATGTCTCAAAATATTTATCCTCCGCCCATTTAATCGGATTTCCATAAATGTAGGAGCGAATATTATCCAGGGATTTTTCATTCCGAATAATGTGGTCGAAATAATTTCTCTGCCAGGTGAAATCTTCGTACCCCAAGCTACGGATGGATTTTGTGCATGAAAACTTATATCGACTGAGAATTACACCCAAGGTCCCAGATTTTGATTTAGGTGTATCGGTAGAGACGCCATAATATGGCGTCTCTACTTTTCCACCGAGCGTTTCTACAGGTCCTATAATAATTATTGCATGGATATGGTTAGGCATAACCACCCATGCATCGAGGCTGACATTAGGGCGGATAAACGGTATTCTTTCCAAATTCTGCAATACAACCCTGCCGATCAATGAATGGGTCATCTGGTCTTCCTTTATTTCACCAAACCAAGACACCCGATTATATGTGCAAATTGTAACGAAATAATATCCTGGTGATCCATAATCCCATTCCGGCAATCGACTGGAAGAAATGCGATATTTTCCTTTATATTTCCTGACAGGAATATTCATACGCCTTACCGGATGTGTGGGCCAGACAATCTTTGTTGAATAAAATATATAAGCTGCAAGATAAATTATACTCTGTTTGGGTGGGTAGGCACTTAGGTAATCAGGCAGCCATACATTATGGAAGCCAAGTGGTAAGGAAGAAAATAGATATTATTTTCAGTATCAAGATTGCTATATTACAGATGAACGATAGAAAATCGCTTAAAAGTCAGGCTATAGATATCGAAAAAGCCTTGATCATCAGAGGATTATTTGAATTGAAAAAATTCAATAGCATTCAATTCATGCTTTTGGTAAATTTGATGATCGTAGTGCTTTGCGGATTGATTATAGCACATATGTTCTAGTCCACAAGGGTAACTACTCACCCCTCCTCAAAATTCGCGAAATCTGGTAAGATGCGCGTGTGAGTAAAACAGATCTTGAGTCATTTTCGAAAGAAGAATTAATCCAACTGATTTTGGTGCTTCAAGATGAAATTGAGGCGTTGAAATTGAAGTTTGAGAAAAACCAAAAACCACCCACTTCATCGAAGAACTCCTCTCAACCACCATCGCGTGATCAAAAAGGCAACTTACCAGCCAATCGACGAAGACATCGACATGGACCGCCTGTTGGACACGAGAAGCATGTGCGCAAGTTTGTGGTTCAACCTGATCAGACCATTGAGCTACATGCGAAGTCATGTTGTAAATGTGAGGCTAACTTGAGCAACGAAGGTGGTCGCCTGGTGGAGGTGAACCAGATCACTGAGCTGCCTCCTGCGCCTGCCCAGGTGATAGAAGTACGGCAGTATGCCGTGACCTGTCCGCAATGCGGTGCCACCCAGGTTGAAGAACCACCGGCTGGGATGGAGATGAGCCGCAGGTTCGGAAGCAGGCTGGAAGCGACGGTGGTGTACTACCGGCAAGAACAGCACATGAGCTATGCCCGCACACAGAAAGCATTGTACGACTTGCATCAGGTGGAAATCAGCCAGGGCGGGATCGATGAGATCATGAAACGGGCCGGGAAGTGGGCTATTGGTCAGATCGAGCGGATCCAGTACAGCATTCGCCAAAGCCAGGTAATCCATTGCGATGAGACTAGCAACCGGATTGACGGGGCGAATGCCTGGGAATGGGTTTTCTGTACTCTCAAAAGTGTCTTGCATGTCATCCGTCGTAACCGCAGTGCTGAAGTGATTCAAGATATCATGGGTGAAACTCAGGCAGAAGTGTGGGTGAGCGATTGTTATGGGGGTCAGCTAAAAGCCCCTGCCGGGCAACGCCAGCTGTGTATGGCCCATCAAATGCGTGCCTTGCAACATGTTGTGGATGCCCTTCCTCGTTTCACTTGGGCAAAAGCCATGCAAGCGCTTTTTCGATATGCCATCAATCTACATCACCAACGCAGCCAGATTTCTTCAGAACAATTCTTGACACGTGTGGCTCGAGTTGAGCGCACTTGTGACAGATTGCTACATCAGGACTTGGCACCACCCGATGCGCAAAAATTGCAGCGCCGTTATCGCAAATACCGCTCATGCCTGTTTGTATTCTTGTATCGGACCGATGTTGAGCCAACCAATAACGTAGCTGAACGGGCTTTACGTCACTCAGTCGTCCATCGTAAGGTTACCGGAGGATTTCGCTCCCAGTGGGGCACAAAGACCTATGCAGCATTGGCATCGGTCATTGACACGGCTGAATTGAATGGAATGCGATCATTTGATACGATCCTGTCCCTTTTTGGACCGTCTTCCATCCCAATTCCTGTCTCTGGTGAGTAGTTACCCACAAGGGCTTTATGGAAGTTCACGCCAAAATCCACAATTTTTTAAGATTTCTAAGAAAGAAAAGCGAAAAGGTTACCGGATTACAGCATCAAAAAATTTGCGCACCACAGACGGGGTTAGAAAATAACAGGATAACTACTAAAATTGTCATGGTTGTGGTATAGTGCGATTGAATTAATAATCCACCTTTAAAGGTATATTGGAATATGGCCCATCTGCCAACCACCCATAGTGAAGTCCCCATTCGTTTATTTAAATCTGACTATCTGGAATTTTTCACCCATATCCACCCTGCGGTTGTCGTCATCCTATGGTTGCCTGTTGCGATCTATTTTATGACCAGGGCAGTACTATCCCGGACTGAGAGTGTTTCTGGGATCTATTTGCCGATTGGTTTCCTGTTCGGGGTGATCCTATGGACCTTCACAGAATATACCCTGCATCGCTTTGTTTTCCATTACGAGCCGCATTCCCCCAGGCAGGAACGGATCATCTTTCTGTTTCACGGCATCCATCATGCCCAGCCACAATGTAAAACCCGCCTGGTAATGCCGCCGGCGGTGAGCATCCCAATGTCTTTAATCTACTACGGTTTGTTAAGCCTGATCCTGGGTGCCCTGCTGGGAATCCCACAGTGGATCTGGCCTATTTACTCCGGCCTGGTCGTTGGTTATCTGGCATATGATTTGACCCATTATGCCACCCATCATTTTCCAATGCGCCATGGCATTTTAAAATTCCTCAAGCGGTACCATATGCAGCACCATTATAAGACGCCCAACCAACGCTTTGGCGTGAGCTCGCCATTTTGGGATCTGGTATTCGCCACTTTTCCCAAGGAAGACCTGTGCGCCGCCGAAGCGTAACAACTCTTATTTCGACTGGTTTTCTACATCAGGGGTACAGCCGAATAGAGCCGTGAAAAGTCCCAAAACCGTACTTTACGGGCGTAGGGGAAGCTTTTCTGATGTATGTTGTTCAAATCACACCCCTACGCCCATACGTTTCAGGCTATTATCCCGAGCACCATGCGGGCGTAGGGGAAGCTTTTCAGGTGTTTTTTGTTCAATTACCCCTTCGCTCTGACCGAAGGCGAATTATGTGGGCGTAGGGGAAGCTTTTCTGATGTATGTTGTTCAAATCCCACCCTTCCGGTCAAAAGCTGACCGGACTCGTTACGCCCCTACGTATCAGGGTATTATCCCCAATATTGTAACTTTTTAGGCAGCTCCGGTATCTCTACCCTGCATCGAATCGCTCTCTCTGCCTTCCTGCGCGGCTCATTGGAGGCATCATCCTAAGCGGAGCGGTGCATCAACCTAAGAAGTAGTGAGGAGGATGCTCAGTTTAATTTCGCCCCACCCGCGGGAGATACAACGGGTAGACGATCTTAATCTGTACATGTGCCTGCCGGGAAATACCATAACTATCGGTGGCGGTGAGAGTGATGATATGTGTCCCAGGTTTAAGGCTGATCAGTGGCACCGTAGGGCCAATGCCCAACTCGCCCTGGCGGTCTGAGCTCCACACCAATCCACTATCTGGCAAGCTGCCATCCTCCATGTCTGAGGCGGAGCCGTGCAACACGACCAAGCCTCCCGGCACCGTAGTGAAGCCGAGGGCTGGGGTAAGGATGGTGGGCACGGGTGGTTGGTTGGGGATGGAAATTGCCTGATCAGTCTCGTCAATGGCGGTGTTGATGCCATCACTGGCGACCACGCGGAAGCGTACATCGCTTCCCCCAGCCATGCTGTTGACATCTACCTGGTAAGACGATGCAGACAAGTCTCCTTGCAGCAAGATCCAATCGCTACCACCGTTATTGCTGTAGAAGAGGTTGTAAATCAACGGGTCACCGTCCAGGTCCAGCCCCTGCCAGGAAATCGTGTGAGATTCACCCTGGTTCCAGGTCTCGGCAGCGGTAGGATTGGTAATCAGCACCTGAGGCGGGTTGCTGCTCACCAAGCGTTGATCGAGCAGGTTTCCCTGGTGGACCAGGGCAACCGAATAAGTACCATCCATCCAGGGAACAATAAACGATACATCGATTTTGGAGGTGGGATCTGCGGGGAAGGGTGGGGCATCCTCCGGTCCGCTGGGTGTGCCCGCATGAGCTCCCGGGTCGGGGCTGTACTCGCTTAGGAAACTAACCACAAAGGGATAGCTCGCCAGCACGGCTCCATCAACATTACGCAACTCAACGGCATAATCTCCTGGGGGCAGGGTATAAGCCACACCGCCTTCCGTGCGGTAAAGTTCACCCAGCGCTCCGGGAATCTGTGGATTCATGTCGGGGTTGTACACTGTGGCATTGATCACCAATGATTCACCTGCCGCAGTAGGGTGCATGACGTACGGCTGGTTATTGACGTCTGTCTGGGTGGAATAGCGGCTCAGGGCAAAGTCGTTGAACAGCTTGTTCCAAGTGAAAGGAGCGATCCAGCCCAGTTTGCTTCCACCTGATGGACAATAACTCATCAGGTCATGGGTATTGGCTGGACCATATATTTTAGCGGTAAACGGATTGAAACCGACTTCCTGGATGCTCGACGTGCCGTATGGAAAATCGGAGTTATTATCATTCGATCCACAGGCGTCGGCGGTATCAGTATGGTAGACGTTGTAATCGTGAACCAACTCATGTCCGAAGATCAGGGCACCGCCACCAGGATTATCGGTGCTGGTACCGGGGCGGTCGGAACCAATACCCACCACTCCAAACCCGCCGGCGTGGGGGTAGATAGGCATATCAGCGTGACCGCCAGAATAACCATCATTTGGAGCCCAACCATATACATGGTCGGCGCCGGTGAAGACACCCGAAAACCAAAAGGAGAAGGCATTTTCTATAATCCATTGCGCGTTAAGCGTGGAGATCAGGCTATGTTGACCGTCCGCGGTGCCTAGTGAGGTGGTCCAATTGAGATAGCCACTCTTAACCAAATAGTTAATCCCATTATTTCTCATGGGCAGGATCTGTTCGAACCAATCTGCTGCTCCCCCGTTCACAGCCCAGCCACCTGCATATTGTTGCCCGCCATACCCCGACGGATGATAGTAAAGGCGCTGCCCGACAATCTTTAAATTATTGCGGGGGCGGAAGGTGAGCGTGATGTAGCCTAATGCGGGGTAGCGATTGTTGGTTTCATCTGTCTCGGAGATATTATTGTTTGGATCGACGATGGCATAAAAATCGACCGTGACATCGCTGGTGAAATTGACATTGAAGTAGATGTTGGCGCTATCGGGGTTGGTTTGGTCTATGCTGGTGGTGGCTTTTCCACTGGCATCAGCCTGGTACCATACTCCTGCGGCGCGGATGAACAGGCGCACGGGCACATTATTCTGACTAACCCCATACAGGCTGGAATATTTGAGGTAGACGCGGGCAGAGGTGTCTTTCTGGTCCACCACCGGCATGGTGTTATTCGCACAGGTCGCCAGACCTTTGGAGGTGTCGAAACACTGGATGCCCTGGGTAATCTCAATGCCGTGGATCGACAAGTCTTCGCTGAATAAGATCGGGGCGACGGGAATCAAGGCAGGATGGTAGGCATACATCGGCACCACGGCAGTAGGGGTGGGGCTTGGTCCGGGGAGGGGAGTGCTGGTGGGCACGGGCGTCCAGGTGGGCATTGGCGTCCGGACGGGCGGGATACCCCGGCGAGGCGCAAAATACAAGTCATCGATAAACTCAGAGAGTTGGACCTTACCATAATCCAGGCTGACGGATACAATCCGTCCATCGGGGTCGTATAATCCCATGAAAGCTGTATGGGGTTCGGGAACAATCGGCAGGCGCATCTGGCAGATTATCGCCCCAGTGACGTCATAAGCCGTTAGCAGGGCGGTGATTTGAGCAGTCTCTCCGTTTCCAACATAGAAGCCAACATGCGTTTTCGGTTCGTCAAAAGCGATGCGCATGGGTATGCCCTCGTTGTTGCCAGGCGGGACGGCGTCGTTGATAGCGACATTCGGTATCGAATGGGCTTTGTCAGGCTCGAGACCGTAAGTAATCGCCCGGACTTGCTGCCCGTCTTCGAATGTGACCCCGAAGGTCGGCCTGTAGTGGTCGGCGATCAGGGCGGCGTTGGGAAGGTCATCGAAATTAATCAAGGACGGGGCGGGGATGACCGCTGGATCAGTAAAGGAGTTGCAGACTTGTTGAGCATTGGCAACAGAATTGATTTGGCTAGGGTTTTTAAGGTCAAGTGCCGGCAGGGTAAAGAATATAAAGGCTGCCATAAGCGGTAGAGCAAATAAAAATGTCTTCAAGTGGGGATTTTTCATTACAAGACCTCCAAGATGCTTCGATTGATACTGCCGACGGTTTTATTAATGAGCTAATATAGATATATTATATGAATATTACTATGTTTATCCGATTATAGCAAGGAGTAATTGGTATTTCTGCGTGTCGATTGCAAAGGCTGTCCCACAAGTAGATGCGCGACCAGATATCATGCTTGATTACCCCTGCGCTCTGACCGAAGACACACCATGTAGGCGTAGGGGAGATTTTTCTAGTGTATTTAGTTCAAATTCCTCCCCTACGCCGCTACTTTTAGGAAATATTCACCAGAATAGTGACTTTTTAGCCAACGGACTGCAGCACCTAACTACCAGCTCAGCAAGACGCTGAAGAGAAAGAGGGAGAATTTGAGGAATAGCAGGGAAAGCAGTTAGCGATAGTCTTTAGAAAGAAAATGTGTCTATTTTTGAGACGCCACAATGTGGCATCTCTACGTTTTCACCAGGCACCTCTCCAATATCAGCAATTGCCAGAATATAATTGGGAAGCACATGAAGATATCCTTTTTGAGGCTACCCAAAAGCATACTATGCGGGCGTAGGGGAAGCTTTTCAGGTGTTTTTTGTTCAAATCCTACCCCTACGCCCCTACGCTTCAGGGTATTATCCCGAGCACCATTTGGGTGAAGGGGAAGCTTTTCTGATGTATGTTGTTCAAATCACACCCCTCCGGTCAAAAGCTGACCGGACTCGTTACGCCCCTACGTTTTTGGGTATTTTCCACAATATTGTGACTTATTAGACAGCCCGTACTTTTTCACCAGGCACCTCTCCAATATCAGCAATTGCCTGGATATAGTTGGGAATCCCATGAAAGCATCCCAGTAAAGACCTCCCGGCGGGGCGTCTCTACAAAGGAATGTTATAAAATTTCAGGTCTTGTGTTTACTGAAGGAGGGGAAGGCTGACCAAGTGAAGGCCGCCATCAACGATGGCGGCTACAACAAAGCATTTAGGAGAACAAGCAGGCCTATTTCTACTTCGAGGAAGATTTACTTTCTTTCTCCCATTCCAACACAGCGGAGCGGATGAGGTTACGCACTGATTCATCGGGCACATCCTTGACACCCGGGTACTTTTGCCCGTCCATGGTGACCAATACCCCATGGTCAGGTCCATCATTTACCGTGATCCCCCGCTTTTCAAAAGACGTACCCGCGATCCTTTCTTGCAAGATATCGTTGATCTGCATGGCAATGCTCTTGAATGCAGGAGTCGGGGTATGAGCTGGTTTTAAAATGCCACCTACTACATCAGGCAGCTGTGTGCTAACAGGCTTCACCTCGGGATTCTGATCAGTAAAAAACGCGGGTATGATAGGATTCTGTGGTTGCGAGGGGACTGTTTCGGCGAGAATCCAATCACTTGCCGGCATGGATTGTTCAGGAGAGGCCATCGTTGGTGTTTCCGCCGGCTCAGGAGAAATTTGCTCCGCGGGAGCGGAAGAAACTGATTGGTCGGCTGCTGCAGCAGGTTCATCAGCTGCAGGTTGCCCCAACCATTTTGCGAGTACGTTGGAAGAAAAACTCAAGCGGCGCTGTTGAGGTGGAGTAAGCTCGAGCGACGATGTGAAGGTTTTCCCATCCATCTGCACCACAAGGTCCTGGGACTGATTGTCGCGCATCAGGCGAGCTATTTCAGTTAGGTTGGGATCTACTTTTCCGGTGGTCTTTCCCTTGCCGGAGAGCCGGCGGATAATTGCCGGAACCGCCCAGAGAACAGCGACAAAAGCTGCCCCCAGGATAAAGAAAAATGCCGCCAGATATAACAAGGTAGATGAGTCCATGGTTAGCCTCCATTTCGGTCAAGAGCGGGCTGGCAGTGCGGACAATAATGAGTACCACGCTGCCCAACGATAATGCGTGCAACTGGCGTGCCACATTCGGGGCAGGGTTCCCCGGTACGCTGGTAAACACGGAAATAATTCTGAAAATCTCCACCCCGATAGACCCAGTCGATGCTGGCGCCGTTACGCTTAATCCCATCACGCAAGACAGTGCGAATGCTCTCTAAAAGGCGACTGGCCTGCTCTGCGGTGAGGCAGTTGGCCGGGGTAAGCGGGTGCAGCTTTGCCAGATTCAAGGCCTCATCGACGTAAATATTCCCCAGCCCGGCAACGAAAGTTTGATCGAGCAGCAAAGGCTTGAGCTGTCTGCGGGTGGTGTGAAGTAGAGTGAACAAGTTCTCTGCAGTGAGGCTCTCCTCCAAGGGCTCTGGGCCAAGGTCTCCCACCACCCGGTCGACTTCATCTACCAGCCAGACCCGACCGAATTTACGGGCATCATTGAAAGCCAGCTGTAGATTTCCCTCCAGCTCCAGGATCAATCGGTCGTGAGTGGCGGGGAGGCTACCTGCAGGTCTCACCAGCATGTCACCACTCATGCGCAGATGATAGAGCAGCCAATCGCGGGTGAGCTGAAAATACAGGAACTTTCCACGCCTGCCTATATTCATGATCACCTGCCCGATGAGGCGAGATGAAAATTCTGCCGGAGATGGCTCGACCAGAGTGCGCTCCCAGAGCAGGTTGGCTCCCAGAATGTGCCGACCTATCAAAGCAGGTTGATCGAGGTCTCCCAGGCTGCCCAAGCGCAAAATGCGGGCGATGGTTTCGACTTCAGGTAATTCAGGCATAGCTGGTTGCCATAATCAGTATAATGTCAAAAAACAATATCACCAAAGAAAAAACCTGGTGTTCCTAGATTTCTGAGTGAGTAGAAGACCGCTTGATCGCAGATACCACTGTTCGCTGTGACAATTGCTGGCACTTTTCCACTCACAATTTGAATTCGTCCTTTAACAAGCTCATCACGAGCACGTCAATATACTTCCCTTCCCGGAACTCTGCCTTGCGCTGGCGCCCCTCATGCATGAAACCCGCTTTCTCATATGCTCTGACGGCTCCCGGATTGGTCTCGAACACCCTGAGATAGATGCGGTTCAGGTTAAGCGTGTTGAAGCCATGCTGGCACAACAAGCGTACCGCTTCGGTACCATAACCCTTGTTCCAGTAACTTTTTTCACCGATCATAATACCAAATTCACTGCTGCGATTACGGTGGTTAAGGTTGAAAAAACTGCAGCCTCCGATCAGCTTCCAACCGCGCTCACTCCCATCTGCAGCTGGTTCCAATACCTCGATGGCAAGGTTGTGCTCGTCCATTGGTTTCTTTCGCATTGTCTCAAACCAATCCTGCTCGTCTGCCATTGAGAGAGGTAGATAAATGCCGGTGCCTCGCAGAACCTCGGGGTCATTGACCCAGTTGATAAATGTTGCCAGGTCATCCCGTTCCACGCCTGTGAATCGAATCCGTTGTCCAAAGATCATATCAGCTCCATTTATCCATCGGCATAAGTAGTAATAAGCTAATTGCCGTATCTACATCCTGAATTAGAACTCATCCCTCAACAGGCTCATCCTAAGCACGTCAATAAACCTGCCGTCCTTGAACTCTGCCTGGCGTTCGGTTCCTTCAAGGGTAAAACCGGCCTTCTCATATGCCCGGATGGCGCGCGGGTTCGTCTCAAAGACATGCAGGTAGATTCGATTGAGGTTGAGGGTTTTAAATCCATGCTGGCACAACAAGCGGACCGCTTCGGTACCATAACCCTTGTTCCAGTAGGATTTATCCCCAATCATGATACCGAACTCCGCAGAGTGGGAGCGCCAGTCTATCCCATCAAAGGCATATGTACCAATCAATTTCCAGGTCTCCTGATTGTCCTTGTCATCCGATATCCTTGCTTCAATCCCGAATACATGCTCATCGGGAGGGCGGGTGATCATGCGCTCGAACCAATTTTCTT
This sequence comes from uncultured Chloroflexia bacterium, assembly GCA_963725685.1. Taxonomy (GTDB): domain Bacteria; phylum Chloroflexota; class Anaerolineae; order Anaerolineales; family UBA4823; genus FEB-25. The sequence continues at coordinate 89,577 of CAVRYZ010000005.1, read as the reverse complement.
CATCCGCCTGTGAGATCGGATTATGAACCAGAATTCCCTGGATCACATCCGGATCATTCAACCACGTCACAAACAATGGCACGTCTGCCCGTTCCACGCCTCTAAAGCGTATGCGCTCGCCGTAGATCATGCCATCTCCTTAAGCTGCAACTCACTACCACTGACCAGTTTTTCAACTGCCTGGATAGGTGATAAGCGCCTCTCGAGCATATCTTTTAATGCATTTTCGTATGCACCGGCTGGCAACCCGTGGCGAAAACTATCCACGAGAGTGGTCTGAAGTAACTGATCAAGCTCGCTCTGCAAACGCCAGCGCTCACGCTGCTCCCAACCACCGGTGGTTTCAAGGTGGAGACGGTGATCGGTGATCGCTTCTACCAATTTGGGAATGCCAGTGCCATCCAGCGCTACCGTGCGCAGGATGGGTGGCATCCACAATGGCGCAGCTGAGGCAGATGTAGCGGGCTGCTCTGGAACGATTTCTAGCTGCCCATGATGCATGAAACGATGGGGTAATGGATGGGCAAGATTTAAGGAACCTCGCAAGGCGCGTTCGGTATTTTCTACTCCTGGGAGGTCAGCCTTGTTGACCACGAGCACATCGGCGATTTCCAAAATACCCGCCTTGATGGCCTGGATATCATCCCCAAAGCCTGGGGCTTCCACCACGATGGTGGTATGAGCCAGGCGGGCAATATCTACCTCAGATTGACCTGCTCCGACCGTTTCGATCAAGATCATGTCGTATCCGGCAGCATCCAATACCTGGACCACAGCGGATGTGGCGGAGGCAATCCCACCTAGCGAGCCGCGTGTAGCCATCGAGCGAATGAATACACCCGAGTCGCCGGCCAGATCGCGCATGCGGATGCGGTCACCCAAAATGGCGCCACCGGTGAATGGACTGGTAGGGTCCACTGCCACAATTGCCACCCGCCGAGGTTGCCCCTCAGGTGCCGGGTTACGGTAATAGCGTGCTAATTGGTTGACCAGGGAAGATTTCCCGGTGCCCGAGGCACCCGTCACACCCACCAGGTGAGCTTTGCCGGTGTGTGGGTAGAGGATACTTAAGACAGATTTACCCTCATCAGTGCCATTCTCTACCTGTGAGAGCGTGCGCGCCAAAGCCAGTCGATCACCTGCCAGGATTCCTTCAGCCAGATCCATTGCATTTATCCTGAGGTATGTCAGGCATCGGTGGTTAATATGGCTTTACGGATGGCGTTCACATAAGTATCGCTCAGAGTGCCGGGTCCATAAATGCCAATCACACCCATGTTCAGCAGGAGCGGTACGTCTTCATCGGGAACGATTCCACCCAGGAACACCTTCACATGTTCCTGCCCGTTGGCTTTGAGCAGCTCGAGCACCCGTGGAACCAGAGCCATGTGGGCACCCGAAAGGATCGAAAGACCGACTGCATCCACATCCTCCTGCAGTGCAGCTTCGGAAATCATCTCAGGCGTTTGCCTGAGGCCGGTATAGATGACTTCCATGCCTGCATCGCGCAGAGCACGCGCCACTACCTTGGCGCCTCGATCATGCCCGTCAAGCCCGGGCTTGGCAATCAATACACGAATCTTGCGTTCGCTCATCTTTCCTCCATGGCATCATGGGAAAATTATACCAAAGAGGGAGAGGCGTTACGTGGTAATTAGTAATTAGTGATTAGTTATTAGGACAGAGTGGGATGCTAAGTAATTCATTCTGCTGATTGACTGTTTGGCACATTTCGGTATATCATATCCGTACAGGTGCGAGCGCTAAAAAAACAGTGAACAAAATCAAACCCATGCCCGACCGGGAAAAATATCTGCATGCTTTTGGGATGGTAAGTTCTTACCAGAAGCATGTGATGCAATTTATAGAAGATCGATTGGGGTTTGAGGCCAGGCTTGAGCTAGGCTCGGTGTGGCAGGCGGCTATCACAGCCATCCGGAAGGATTACCCTGATGGCAGGAAGTATGAAGCCGCATATTGCAACTGGGAATGGATGGCGCGCAGCAGCCATGACTTCCTGGCTGATGTTCTGGTCCGCGAGGACGTAGCAGACTATAAACGCTTGCTTTTACGGCGATACTCTATGCAGCACGACAACCCTGGCATACCTATCATGCGGCAGCTCAGACATCATGTTGCATTGGCCAGGATGTGGGCGTACGAGATGCAATGGATAACACCGATTGAATTAACCAGTCTTAGCAAGGAAAAGGTAGTTTACACGGTGCATGAATGTAAGCTCCTGCAAATACCGGCGACGGAGAGAATCTGCCGTGTGGATTGCAGAAACGTGGGGGCTGCATTGTTGCGGAATGTTTACCACCTCAATCGAGTTGATACCATTGCAGATCACGGCTGTACAATTACTTTATCACCTCTGGACGATTGAAAGTGGATTAAATACAAAGACGACCTACAGGCATCACCTGCCTGCTGGGTCGTCTTTATGTTTTTAAATGATAGTATTCCTAGCTGATTCGCTCGTATCTCGATGTAGGAGTTGCACACACCGGGCATTTACCCTCTAGCGGCCCTTCATGGGTGTAACCGCAGACTGGGCAGACATAATAATCCACGGTTTCTGGCAATTGCTGGGCTTCCAATGCTGCCAAGGTCTTGCGGTACAGCACCTCGTGCAATTTCTCAACTTCCCAAGCCCAGCGGAAAGATGTTGCCGCACGCTTTACTGCCTCGCCTTCTGCGTCCTTGATGAAATCGGGGTACATCGTCACGACTTCATAGTTCTCCCCGCTGACTGCTTCTTGAAGGTTCTCTTTGGTGGATTTTATTCCATCCAGGGCACGAAAATGGTTATTTGCATGCACAGTCTCAGCAGCGGCAACCGCCCTAAACAGTTTGGCAATCTGGGGTAAACCCTCATCATCCGCCTTCTTGGCAAATGCCAAGTACCTGCGATTAGCCTGAGATTCACCCGCGAAAGCAGCTTTCAAATCTTCGATTGACTTGGACATAACATTCTCCTCAAATTATGGATCAATTGGTAGAACTATACTATGAATTTAATCGACCTGCTCCACCAGATAAGTCTGGAGACCCATCAGCTTGACCTGCCCGATCTGGGCTTCCAGCCAATCTACATGGTCCTCTTCATCGGTGAGGATGGAATCCATCAGCTCACGACTGCCGTTATCACCGAGCTCATAGGCCAGGCGGATGCCTTCGTTATAGCCCTTGACTGCGCCATACTCGGCCGCCAAATCATTGTCGAATTGGGCTTCGATTGTGGCACCGATGCTGATCTTCTTTAGATTGCTGACGACGGGCGTCCCATCCAGGAATAAAATACGGGCGATCAACCTTTCAGCGTGCTTCATCTCAGTGATGGCACGCTCCTCAATATGTTTATGGAGCTCAGCGTAGCGCCAGTTATCGCACATCTCGGAATGCACCATATATTGGCTGATAGCCGTCAGCTCATCGGATAAAAGGTTGTTCAGTGCTGCAAGTATCTTCTCGTTGCCTTTCATTTCAGTTACCTCCTCACATTTTTTGTTATCTAAGGGATATGGATTGATTTTTGTTATTATATAGTTAACCACCATAGTTGACCAGTTATATTATTCCTCTGATTAGATGCAAAAATAACAGCCGCAAGTTGTGGATTGGATTTCAAAGTCAAAGGAATTAGAAAATCTGGTAATATTTAGCTCTCAGGTATGTTTGCGAGCAGAATAAGGAGGCAGCCTTGATCAGTCCAGACAAGATTGATGAATGGATCCACGAGGTGGAGCAGAGACCAGCTTCAGCGGAGCTGATCATCCGATATATTGCCAATCGATTAAGCGAGCTGGCCAGTCGGGATGAAGAGCTGGCATCCCAAAATATCGAGCTACTGAGCGGAAGAAAAGTAGAGCAATATGAAAACCGAATCGCCAGCCTGGAATACCAGCTCGAGCTGCTTAAGCGCCAACTAGGTGGTATAGTAATCCTGCCAACCGAGATACCAAATCCCTCTCCCATCCATGAGACAGTCAATGTGTTGTTATTCCACCCCCAAGGCCGGGTATTGCGATTGGAAATTGAACCCGGTAAGCTCGCCACAACACAAACCTTAACCAAAATTACGGGAGAGGTATCACCAGATGGAATACCGCCCACGGTATTGGTAACCAATTCACAGGAGGAGCTGCTGTTCATCTTTGATTCAGGGCGCACCGTGGCGCATCCAGTGCCCCAACTGCCTGTGGCGAATACAGATAACTTTGCATGGCAGCAAGCGTTTTTTGAAGAGCCGCGCATCAGGGAGGAACTGGCGGCGATCCAGCCGATTGCCAAAATGGCATTGTATGAGCTGTGCATCCAATCGAGCCGCAGAGGATTTGTTAAAAAGATAAAAATGTCTTCCTTCACCTCGCATGTGGAGGAGCAGTATATCGGGACGGGGGTAAAAATACCGGCAGACAAAACCTGTGGACTGACTTTTGCTAACAAAGATGATCAATTTGCCTTGGTCAGCCAGGAGGGGTACATCTTCAGCATGCCCGCCGAGCGATTACCAACCGCAATCGAAGAGGTGATCCGGTTGGGGATCACGGACCATATTGTGGCCTCGTTCGTAATCAACCGCAAGCCATCCATTTTATTCATCACCCACAATGGCAAGGCAGTGTATCGAGATGCAAGCTGGCTTGAAGTGGCTAACTCCTTCAAGACGAAAGGCCAGGCAATCCTTACCAAAGAGAGGCGAGAAGCAGGCACTCGGATCGCAGGTGCAGCCCCCGTTGATGAAACGGATTGGGGAGTATTCCTGCACTCAGATGGTGCACTGACCATTCAAAACCTGAAAGAGATTTTTGCGAAAGGCAGCCTAGCCTCTGCGGAAACCACAGCACCTATATTGAGCTTTACCACCTTGCACATGCCGGAAGTAAAGGGTTGATATGGGACTGAAGGTTGGGATCGACTTTGGAACATCGAATTCCGGGGTTGCTATCTACAAGGGTGACGAAGTGCACATCTTACCCATCGATAGAAAAAACATAGTCCCGGAAGTAGTCAAAACTATCCTGTACATCACACGCGATTTCAGGCACTTCATTGGGCAGGAAGCAGTTGAGCTGTATTACAAACAAAATATTAACCGTCAGCGGCGTTTTGTACAAAAGTGGTCTGGTGAGATCGATTACCGCGGCGGAGATATGCATTATGTGCGCGACATCTACGTGTATGTGGATGAGCTACAACCGGGCAGACTGCTGCAATTCATCAAGACCGCATTGCGATCGGAAAAATACCAGGGAACGCAGGTGTTCGAGCGTTATTACAACCTGAGCGATATCATCTCTGCCTACCTGCTGGTATTAAAACAACGCGCTGAATCCCTCTTGGGAGATGAAATTTCTGGAGTTACCCTGGGAAGACCGGTTAAGTTTTCGCACAATCCCGAACAGGACCAGAGAGCCCAGGAAACCCTCTTACAGGCTGCCACAGAAGCGGGTTTCAAGCAGGTGGAATTTGAGTTTGAGCCGGTGGCAGCGGCTTTGTTCTATGAAAAAACGCTCAGCAGACCCCAAAATGTGCTCATTTACGACTTTGGCGGCGGTACATTGGACCTGACCATCATGCGGCTGGGTGACCCGCAACATCGAAATGTATATGCCAGCGGAGGCATCGGCATCGCAGGCAGTGACTTCGACCGGGCGATCATCGAAAAGCGCATGTTGCCCCACTTTGGAAAAGGAATCGTGCATCACGACCCGGAAATCCTCAAGCTGATAGATACTGTCCCCGATTGGGCTGCCTTGCCCGAGCTCTCCACACCGCGCGCCAAGGCTGAGCTGGAGCGGGCAATCCAGGCCAAGGAAGCACCCGTCAGACTGAAAGCGCTCGAATCACTGATCTTCAATGACCTGGCATTTTCATTCTACAATATGGTGGAGGCAACCAAGATCACATTGTCAAGCCGGGGAGCAGCGATCGCCAGCATGAAGGAGAAAAACCTGGACATCTGGGAGCTATACACCCGCACCCAGTTCGAAAAAGATATCCTGGAGCAGCGCGAACAGATCCAACAAGTGTTGATGGATACACTGGCAGGATCTGGATTGGAACCTGACCAGATCGATGCGGTGGTTAAGACGGGCGGATCCTCCAATATCCCGGTGTTTTCAGAATTACTGGGGGGGATCTTTGGAGCGGATAAAGTAAAAGCATCCGATGTATTTAACAGTGTGACCGGTGGATTAGCGATCAAGGCAGCCCAAGGCTCGTAGCACGATTCCGAGGGTTTTTCAATCGCTATCATTTAATAATACTCTTATCCCCTTAATTACGGCAAACGGTATAATTCAAATCGCACCAATTAAATCCGAATATGACCTGAACCTCAGGTCTGTGTTTACTTCATGAGGGAATTATGGCAAAAAAACCAGATTTTGACCTCCAGGCGGCTCATAAATACTTCTCGGCAGAATGCTTCAACCGGGCATGGGATTACATTGACAAACCGGGTCGCAAATCAAACGAAGGGGACATGATGCTCCAATTGAGCATGGCATCCCTGTGGCACTGGACACAAAGGGAAGATTGTACCCCCACCAACTTATCCATCGGTTACTGGCAGGTTTCCAGGGTATACGCCCTGCTGCGAAATGCGGATCAAGCCAAACACTTCGGGCAGCTGTGTCTTGAAGCGGCGCAAAATGAAGGTGTCGAAGCATATTTTCGCGGCTGTGCCTACGAAGCATTGGCGCGGGCTGAGCTGATCGCAGACAACGAGGATGGGATGGAGAAATACCTTATCCAGGCTCACCAAATTGCAAGCTCGTTATCGGACGCCGAGGAGAAAAAGATGCTATTGAAGGACCTGGCATCGATCCGTTAACCTGGAGTAGCCAGCCTCGTTAATATACAAACAACTCGCCGGCAGTGTTCAGCCTATCCACCAAACTTAAGCCGGGTTACAATCTCTGCATGGGATTCATCCACCTGCGCACGCATTCCTATTATTCTTTCCTGCACGGCTTAGCTTCGCCACAGGCACTGGCGAAAATCGCAGCAGACCTGGGGATGCCAGCACTGGGGTTAACCGACCACCACAGCTTGAGTGGGGCAATCGAGTTCCACGATGCCTGCCAGCAGGCAGGCATACAACCCATCCTGGGACTGGAAGTGGAGGTAGGTCTCCCAGCCGGAATGGAAACAATCGAACCTGGCACGCTTATCTTCCTTGCAATGGATATGGCTGGTTGGCGCAGCCTATGCCGGATCAGCAGCTCACTGGGCGGAGATAATGACGTACAGCCTTTTAGCCGGCTGGTAAATGAGACCAATGGACTGCTCTGCCTGACCGGTGGGCGGCGCGGTGCATTAACCAGTTTAGTCGCCTCGACACAACGGAGGCTAGCAGAAACGTGGCTCTCACGGTTGAGCGAGCTGTTCCCTGAGCGCTTGTATGTCGAGCTGCAGGTGCACACTCCGGAAGACGCTGAGCTATGCGTAAACCTGACCACTATGGCTCACCGCATGCATCTCCCCACAATAGCCACCCATGATATTCATTACCTGACGCCGGACCAGGAACATCTGCAACACGTGCAGACGGCAATCCGGCTAATCCGGCCACTCAAAGAGCTTGACCCGGCTGTAACGGCACCTCCGCAGGCTGAATTCATCACCCAGCAAGGGATGGCTGAACGGATGCCAAATTTCAGCCAGGCGCTTGAGGCGACTGGAGATGTAGCCAGGCGCTGCCAGCTGAAACTACCCTTAGGGGTGCTGCACTTCCCGGAAATCCCGCTTCCGGAAGGCACGTCGGGTGAGGACTTGCTGCGCCAGAAAGCCCAGGCGGGGGCAATCAACCTGTATGATCAAATCACACCAGACCTGCAGGACCGGCTCGAACATGAGCTCTCAGTGATCGGGAAATATGGATATACTTCACTCTTCCTGATCATGGAAGAAATCCTCAATTTCGCCCGCCAGGAGGGCATCCCGTTTTCGTCACGCGGCTCGGCAGCCTCATCCCTGGTGGCACACTGTCTGGGAATCACATCGCCGGACCCAATCAGACTAAACCTGTACTTCGAGCGCTTCCTTAACCCTGCCAGGGCAACCCCACCCGATATTGACACCGACTTGTGCTCACGGCGCAGGGATGAGGTGATCCGGTTTGTGTACCGGCGGTTTGGGGAAGACAGGGTCGCGACGGTGTGTACCATCAACCGCTTCCGCAGCCGTTCAGCACTGCGTGAGGTGGCCAAGGCGTATGGATTACCGGCCGAGGAGGTAAGCGTACTGGCAGACAGCCTGCCCTACCGCTGGTTCGGCCCTTCCCGACGAGGTGGCAACAAAGAAGACCCCTTTGCAGACCTGCGTGAACGCTATCGGACTCCCACGCAGCAAGCGATGTTCAAGGATGCAGCCTCACTGATCGACGTGCCACATCACCTTTCCGTCCACCCAGGCGGGGTGGTGATCAGCCCGGGGGCACTCACCGACCTGGCTCCCACCCAGGTGGCAAACAAGGGTGTAGTGATTACCCAATTTGACCTGGATTCAATCGAGCGATTGGGATTGGTCAAAATTGACCTGCTGGGGATACGCGGGCTGACAGTCTTGGGAGATGTGGTGGAAACCATCGCTAAGGAGAGGCCGACGATAAATGCCCGCCCCGAAATATCTGTGCTGACTGAAATTTTGGAAACCATCCCCAGAGAAGACCCGGAAGTAAGCAAAATGGTCAACCAGGGACGGACGATTGGATGTTTTCAGATCGAAAGCCCGGGTATGCGAGCCACACTTAAGGAAATCAAGGCAAGGACCGTGGATGACATCATGGTAGCGCTATCCCTTTACCGGCCCGGTCCGCTGACAGGAGGGCTTAAGGATGCATTTGTACGGCGTCACCTGGGTAAGGAAACAACTGAATATTTGCATCCTGCCTTAAGCAATCTGCTGGCCGATACTTATGGGGTGATCCTGTACCAGGAACAGGTGCTACGGCTTGCGCATGATCTGGCGGGATTCAGCCTGGCAGAGGCGGATTTGCTGCGCAGGGCAATGTCGCACTTTGACCCCGGGAAACAAATGCAGACTTTGGAAGAGAAATTCGTGGCTGGAGCCTGGGAGCTGAACCAGGTGCCGGAAGATATCGCCAAACGCATCTGGGAGCTGATGGCAGCATTTGCAGGGTATGGCTTCCCGAAAGCGCACGCCGCGTCTTATGCACAGGTGAGCTGGCGCTCTGCCTGGTGCAAGACCCATTACCCGGCCTTTTTCATGGCGGCAGTACTGGCGAACTGGGGAGGTTATTACAGCCAGCGCATTTATATGAATGAAGTCCGGCGAATGGGGTTAAGACTGCGCCCGCCCGAGGTCAATCATGCGGAGCGAGAGTTTAGTGTGAAGATCTTGAATGGAGAGCAGGTTTTATTCATGGGCCTGGACCAGGTACGAGAACTGACCCAGCGCACGCAATCGGCAATTGTACATTTCCGACCCTATAGCTCATTGGCTGATTTCCTGAGTCGGGTTGACCCGCGCCCGGTGGAGGCTGAGAACTTGGTGAAGGTGGGTGCCCTGGAAAGTTTTGGCAGAATCCCGGAGCTGATACGCCAGCTGGAACACGACGGGTGGCAAGGGGGGCAGCTATCGCTGTTCTCGCTGGGGGAAAGTGTAGAGGAAGATTGGAACCTGGCTCAAAAAGTAGCCGCGCAGGAAGAAATCCTGGGGACGGGGGTCATCGCTCACCCGCTGGAGCTGGCAGAGAAGCAAATCGCCACGGCAGGCGCGCTCACCACCGTCGATGCGGCTGCGCGGCTGGAACAGCTGGTGCGGGTGGCTGGCATGCGCCAAACCTGGCGGCGCAGCCTGACGACGCGTGGGGATTACATTTACTTCATGTCACTGGAAGACCTGGAGGGTATGCTGGATGTAGTGATCACCTCAGAGGTGTACCGGCGCTCCAAAGCAGCGTTATCCACTGCGGGACCATACGTGGTGGAAGGGAAAGTGGACCTGGACAGCCAGCGAGGGGAACCGTTTATCAGGGCGGAAAAGATATGGTCGCTTAAGTGAATGTCAATTTTACAAGTTTAAAGCAGGTTCTATCAGCAGCATTATTCATTCACCAAATAGACTTGTCTTACCAGGTCCAGCCATTCCAACGGAATATGGAGTAGATCCCAGGAAAGAGCCAACCCGGCCGGATTAGCCCTTTTTATTCCCATCAGGTCAGCCTGGATGGTAGCAGGGTTTTGATGAGTCACCCCGTCAAGCTTGACCAGCTCAATTCCAGCCAGGACGGGGACCGAACATGCCTCAATCCCCCGCTCGACCTCCTTTTCAAGTGTGGAAGAAGAAATACCATCGATTTTAAGGGATCCAAAATTGCTGGGCAACTGCAGGTGGGTGATTTCACCGAGTAATTCAAATGCCCCTTCATTGCTGAGCCGGGTAGAAGAAGTGAGATACTGGAGTAAGCCAGATAACTCAAACGGCAGACCAGCTGGAGCATTGGTGTGAGCATAGGTCATCAGCTTGACCCAATCAGCGCACTCGCCCATCGCATTGAGGTCTTGCCCAACCAGGTGGGTTAAGCTGGGTGAAAAGCAATCCAGGCCGATCTCCAGGTGAGCCTGCCGAAATAACTTTGTGATGTTCGTGAGAAAGTCAAGAATGCTGTGCTTACGAAAGGCGAGGAATTGAGCAAGCCCCCTGATTTGATCAGCCAGATCAGACTCGGCGTCTCCAGATAAAAGTGCTTTCACCAGGGATATACGCCCATTTTCTTGGCGAGCGCTGCGCAAGATTGCCTGCCTGATTCCTTCCAGATCTAAATCCATTGCAGCTGCTTTACGGCGGCAGTGCTCACAAAAGCAAGTCAATTGGTTTAATGGATCTTGCGTAGGCGATGGAAAACGAACCCGGTCAAGGAAAAACCCTTGAAAAACCCCCCGGCGGACCAAATCGCCGATGTGCGAAATCACGGCTGCCTGCACCGCAGGATGGTTAGGACAGGCAAAAGTGAATTCAGGTAAGTTCTGATATCCAGTCAGCGAATCACCGGTCAAAGTCACTACCTGGCAGGATGAGGCGGGCATAAAAACCCTGTCACCGGTAAGAAGAGGCTGCCAGCGGATGAAACGCATACCCGTGTGCTCCGCTTCCAGGCGCAGCACCTCCAGCAGGTGCCTGGGTAAATGCCAGCCGATGAGAAGATGGGTAATTGGCAGGCGCTCAGCGGCTGCGCGCAGTTTATCAATGACCAGTCTCGGATCCAGTTGAGCCAGTGAGGCGGAATCTTCGAGGTATTGAAGGGTAAGCATGGGTGATTACATCTTCTGTGAGTTAACTGATTGGCTTGGTTGTACAGCTCAAATCTTCAGCAGATTGGCGGTGTTCATCCTATTCTAGCCCAAATTCCAGGAATGATTAAACCAAAATACGCCTGGAGCGTCTGATTAAGCTCCGGAAATGGGTCAGGTTACATCCAGTCTATCCCGTCATAGCATGGAAAAGGTGGTGTCCGTATCCCTTATTTGCCAATCAGGGGCAGGTTGGTGCTTAAGAGAATTGGCGTAAAGAGAGGTATTTGAGAAGTGAGCGCGCCAACCAATTTAGGATCGGGCGCTTGAGACTGGGAATTGATCGCCAGGTTGTATACGCCAATCGTCTCCGTGGAAGCCTGGACGGGCTGGTTGAGAGTAACCATGACAGCCAATAGCAGCGCGGCAATGACAAACAGTAAAATGATCTTAACCAGGATCCGATTGATGTGAAAAGGAAGATTTTTCATGGGGCTGTTGCTCCCCAGATACGCCGGCAGTCTGAGATACCGCAACCCCATGTGGCTCCTGAAGTATCTCCAGGTATGAAGTAAACAGTCACGTTAGTACCGGTAACAAGGGCAGTGGAAAACAGGCTCTGATAGCGTGAAGCTGCGGCTGAATCGCTGGCTGAAAATGCCCAGTAATAGATTGTAGCGCCATTATCATTATAAGAATTTGAACACCGAACATGAACCCGCCCAGGAATAATGTCGGTAAACACGCCAACACTTGCCGGAGTGCAAACAAAAGCAGTCTGGATGGATGAATCAGCAGCCCGTGCCGGTTGGCGTGCATTCGTGAGCATCCAAACCCCAACCAGCAGAATTGCCAAGGAAAGTAAAACAACTGTCCTGAAAGCTCGATTCACAACCAATTTAGATACCATTATTTTTTTTCTCCTTTTTAGTCCACAGATTGTAGAAATATTCTATTGGTTTATTATTACTTCCATCGATTAATTTCATATTAAGGGTGTTTGTGCATTTGATGATGAAAACCAGAAAGCGAATGACCTGCGGGAAAATAGTCAAAAAACAGCCCCCATAGAAAACAAGACCCCCGGGTGGGGATCCTGTTGATCTACTATTTGCTGAACGGTTCTCTTTCGGCGATCTGGTATTGGATAACGATAGGAGCGTGCCAGCTGCCTGCGACCCTGTTGCTCACGGTCTAGCCTCTTGAGAAGAGTCGACCCACACACATGGAAGCTGAAGCCCTGGTGATCGTGGGCCTGCTTGCTAATGAAGATGCAGCTGCCCGGGAGAATCGTCTCTCAAGGCAGCCAGGCATCTAGATGGGACGAACAAGCTTTACAGAATTAACTTTTAAAAGGTAGATGGTGGGTATCAAGAATATGAGCTCCAGGAGCACTGAAAAATATGCCAGAGGCGGTCCCCAAACTTCAACTTCCATCAAAGGCAGTCCGGTTGTTCGGCTGAGTATATAGCCAATCACCGCCCCGACTGAGAGCAGACCCCCAAGCATCCATCCTGATAACAGCTTGCCGCGATAGACACCCAATGCGGAAAATAGGGAGGCGAGAAAATAAACAAAAAACAAGATTCCCATATAGGGGGCTTCATGAAATTCATCCGGAGCAGTGTAGAGATGGATCAAACCCGAACTGACAATTGCGATGATCCCCGCCCATTTAAATAACTGATCCTTATCCATCTAATTCCTCCTTTAAGCGAGCTCACTTCCACCTGGTTGGCAGCCCACTGGCTGTTATGCATTTCCGGGCGAAACGAACACATTGGATCGCCCTGGCTCAATTTCCGCCTATTGATCAGATAGCAATGAAGGCGTATTCAATGGCATCATTGAATTATCAAGTATATTTTATCGATTTTATCGCTGTGGACCATTGGAATAAGTTGGAAATTATTTGCATGTCCCCAATCATCAAAAACCATCCAAAAAGCGAACAGTGGTAATCACTGCTCGCTTTTTGGATTTATCTATCGGTAAGATAAATACAGCTTGGGGGAAGGATTGCTTGCTCCCCCAACAAGCAGGATAGCTATTTATGGAGCCGGTGGAATTGGGAATGGTGTGGTATTCACCCAGGCCGAGGGACCAATGACAGTGACCGCCCCGTATCCTGAAGTTGTAGGCGAGGCGTGGGGATTACATTTACTTCAAGTCACTGAAAGACCTGGAGGGCATGCTGGATGTAATGATCACCTCGGAGGTATACCGGCGCTCCATAGCGGCTTTATCTAACGCGGGTCCACATGTGGTAGAAGGAAAGGTGGACCTGGACGACCAGAGAGGGGAGCCATTTATCAGGACAGAAAAGCTATGGTCGCTCAGGTTATCAACCACGAACAATATTCCTGTGTAAATTATTGGCCAGAAGTTCTTACTTCTTATATACATGACTAATGGTGGAGGAGCTACGCAGCTCCTAGAATAGTGAGAAGGAGAACATTGCGGTATTAAATGTTGTAGCCGGGATATTCTCTCCCGGCTACAACCTACTTTACTTTACAGAAAGTTCAAAAGATTGAGATTTGATTTATGGAGCCGCTGCCACCTGGATTGGTGCTGACCATGTCGTCCCGGATAAGTTAGTTGCGCCGACACGGAACCACCATACTTGCCGGTTGATGGTTCCAGTTCTGAAGGTCGTTGTGTTAGGCCCAACAATGCCCGATCCAGATACAACGCTGAAGGTGCTACCAGTGCTCCACTGGATCGTGTAACTGGTCAAGGGGAACGGGACAGCAGACCAGGTCACCGTCACGCGTTCACCGGTAGTACCTCGCCTCACTGCAACAGCCGTCAAGTTAGTTGGTGCCGCCGGGAGAGCAGGTATTGCCACCGCGGCCGGAGCCGAGTAGCCTGATTTAACTATCGCATTACGGGCTGCCACTCGGTAGGTGTACGTGAATCCAGGCGTGACAGGTGTGTCTACGTAGATGACACTGCCTATTCCGGGGCGGGCAGGCGCTATAGCGATCTGGGTGAAGTTGATGCCGTCCGTAGAGCGTTCCACTATGAAGCCGGTCTCGTTATTGGCGTTATCACGCCAGGTCAGTCTGACCCGCAGTCCGCTCTGCAAGACTGCGGTTAGATTGGTGGGAGCTAAAGGTGCAGCCGGCACAACCACCTGAACCGTGTTCGAGTATGGTGAATTCCCTAATGGGTTGAAAGCTGCCACACGGTAAGCGTAGGTGTTGTTTTGCGTACCGGTTGAGTCGACGTAGGTTGTAACATTAGCGCCGACCGTCGCAAGCGTGCTAAACGCTCCGCCGTTGATAGACCGCTCGACAACAAAGCCGATTTCGTTTAAGGAATTGTCCACCCAGTTTAGGGTGATGATAGGTCCATAGGTAAGGACTGCCGTCAGGCTGGATGGAGCCACCGGCGGAGACACCTGTGCCGTGTTCGTGTAGGGTGAATTCCCTAATGGGTTGAAAGCTGCCACCTGGTAAGCGTTGGTGCTGTTCAACACGGGGGCTGAATCTACGTAGGTTGTGACATTAGCGCCGACTGTCGTAAGCAAGCTAAACGCGCCGCCATTGACAGACCGTTCGACGATGAAGCCGGCCTCGTTATTGGAATTATCCACCCAGTTTAGGGTGACCTGAGGGCCAGCAGCAAGGACTGCCGTCAGACTGGATGGAGCCAACGGCGGAGACACCGTAACCGTGTTCGAGTAGGGTGAATTCCCTAATGGGTTGAAAGCTGCCACACGGTATTCGTAGGAGTTGTTTTGCGCGGCAGTTGAGTCCACGTAGGTTGTGACGCCAGCTGCGGTTATCCCAATCTGGAGGAACCCTACGCCATTGTCAGACCGTTCCACGATAAAGCCGGCCTCGTTATTGGAATTATCCAGCCAGCCCAGCGTGATGGTAGGTCCAACGTCCAGGACTGCCGTCAGGTTGGATGGAGCCAGCGGCGGAGACACCGTAACCGTGTTCGAGTAGGATGAATTCCCTAATGGGTTGAAAGCTGCCACACGGTAAGCGTAGGTGTTATTTAGCGCGCCGGTTGAGTCCACGTAGGTTGCGACGTTAGCAGCGGTTGTCCCAATCTGGGCGAACGCTCCGTTATTGTCAGACCGTTCCACGATAAAGCCGGTTTCGTTATTGGAATTATCCAGCCAGCCCAGCGTGATGGTAGGTCCATTGGTAAGGACTGCCGTCAGGCTGGATGGAGCCAGCGGCGGAGACACCTGAGCCGTGTTCGAGTATGGAGAATTCCCTATTCCTGTGATGAAAGCTGCCACACGGTAAGCGTTGGTGCTGTTCAGTACGGGGGCTGAATCTACGTAGGTTGTGACATTAGCGCCGAGTGTCGTAAGCAAGCTAAACGCGCCGCCATTGACAGACCGTTCCACGATATAGCCAGTCTCTATTGCGGTATTATCCTGCCAGTTAAGGGTGACGATGGGGCCAACGTCAAGGACCGCCGTCAGGTTAGATGGAGCCGAGAATGTGCCCGAGACGATCACAGGTAGTGATATCGACTGGACGGTCATGCTCGGGAACCCCAATCCGTAGCCCACTTCATTCTTGGCGACCACCCGATACTGGTAATCTATGGACGGGACGTAGGTCGAGTCATTGAGACTGCGCACACTGTGGGTGTTCGGCTGGTCGAGCGGTGACGGATCGGTACCGACAACTAACCAGGTAATTCCACCGTCCTCTGACCTCTCCACATCGAAGGAGGTCTCGTTGATCGAGAGGTCGTTCCACGACAACGTCGCGGTAGCCGTATCGAAGGCAAGCCCATCGGGCGCATTGGGAGGCAAGGCCACCGAGACCGGGCGCATCATGTCCATTTCCTCATGGCTGAGGATGTGGCAATGGTAGACGTACTGCCAACCAAAGTTGACCAGCGAGTTCACGATCGGGTTCGTTGGGTTGCCTTGTGGGTCAACATTATTGAACCCGACAGTCGATCCTGCTGGCATCATTGGGTTCAGCATGCGGATGCTGTTGGGCAGCTCCCAAGGCACATATGGGATGATGGGTCTCAAGGCTACGATGGTGTCTTGCAGCGGGCTGATGCGCACGGTGTCCTTCCAACCCAATTCAGTAGGATCATCCTTGATAATGATGTTGTCCCAGGTGACCCGGTTAATCACCTGCACATCATACAGATGGAAGTGGATGGGGTGCGTATCCACGCCGTTGTGAGTGATCTTCCAGATCTGGGTGCCGTCAGTCGCCACAGAGATGCGCGTCATGCCGATACCGAGTGCGTCGAGCTTCGGCAGGTTGGTGGCATCGATCAGCTCCGTGGCCGGGTTAATGAATGGATACAGGGTCACATTCTGCCCAGCCGGATTTGCAGGGACTGCCTCTATTCCGAGGTTGGCGGTCATGCGTCCAAACTCATCAAACGCCGCAGAGTTCATCTCGTCATGTAGCGCTTTTGGCTCAAACGGGATCGATAGCTTCGCCCATGTGCCGGAGGTTGCTCCTTTCAGCGTGTCAAAGGTGAACAAATCGCCACCCTGTTGATTGATGCGGGCAAACCCGTCGCATTTAGCGGGGAAGGGAGAATTGGTGCAATCACCGCTAGCAGCAAAGCTGGTGCCGTAAGCGGTGTTGTAGTCTGACTGCCCGACGATGATGGGGTGCTGACCTGACTCGAACACGCCTGAACCATTGGCTTTGTGAGAGAAGGCAAGCCTAAGTGCATTCAAGTTGAAGGGAGCAGCCGGAGTGATTGCGGCGATTTTCACCTGCATGATGGTGCGGGTGTTGGGTCCATAACCCGGCAGGATGGCTGAAGGACCATTGGGGGATTGGTCAGGATAGCCCGTATAGTAGTCATAGCTTGGCACACGGGCAGGGAACGCTGCCGGGGCATCATTATACAGGATCAGGGTCTTGCCAGCGAACCGGGAGAAGTCGACGATCACATCGGCGCGCTCGGCGGGCGCCAGCAACAGGGAATGCAGGTCCACGTTACCGACGTCAAAGCGGGTCGGGTCGGTGATCCAGGTGGTTACTTGCTGACCATCGATGACCACCGGAGCGGGTAAGAAGCCGCCTTCGCTACCGATGGCGATCCAGTCGGGACCCGAAAGATCGTATGTCACGCCGTTGAACACAATGCTCTTTAGCGCTTCCGGGAAGACAACCGGATCCAGCTGTGCAGCTGCCACCTGAGCGGGGTTCAAGGCGACTTCGCTGTCCGTACCCGTCGTTGGGTCAGCGATATACCACTGCAGGTTCCAGAAGCGGTCATTGGCTGCGTTGAGAATGCGGAAGCGATAGGACTTGGGATCCAACGTCACGGTTGGGTAAACAGTCCCGTTCACCAATGGCGTGTCATTGAACTGCTCCATACCGACCGAGATGTTAGGAGTGCCGGGGATCAATTGAGGCTCGCAAAACGGGTCGGTCTGGTACTGCCAGGTGGCGGGGTTGTCCAGACTACATGGGGTGGCCAAGGGGGTCGTGAAGTCATCTGCCGTGCCCCTCACTCTATCTGGGCCGAGTGGGTCCATATTGTAATAGGGGTTGGCAATCGGCCCGTGGATAGGAGTGGCGGGGGGCCAGAACCAGGGACCGTACATCCAACGACCATAAGCGCTCATACCGCCCGGATCACCGGGGTTCTGAGCCGACATATAGACGTGGTGGTACCAGAAGTTCCCATAGCCGCCCCAGCGGGTTGCGTCCCAGGTTGGATCAGCTGCGGCGAGTTGGGCAGTATCGGGAACGAAGGTGCGGTCCTGGATGACCAGTGGGATACCGATACCCACACTAGCCAGAGCACCGCCCGAAGCAATCAGCTTCTGCTCGGTAGCGTCAGTGATCAGGTAACCAGCAGCTTCACCGGCGTATACGTTCAAGCGGGTGATGCCCCAGGAATGGTCATGGTAGAACAACAGGCGGGCACTCTGCTGGTTGGTATAGTAGAAGGACAGGCAGCCAGAGTTGGCAGCCGAGCAGTCGGGCACAGCCGGATTATTGACCATATCGGGAACTTGTGCCACATCCACGCCGCGTGGCCAAGCGGTGGTAGCCGACTCGCCTGCCGGGGTGGTCCACTGGTGAGCGGTGCCGTCACTGATCCATGGAGAGGTTCCGCCGTGCAGGTGCAGGGTAGCCCGATTGTCTTTAAAGCAATCATAGGCTTTGGGGTACTCGCCGCACATGGGGTTGCGCACCATATCCATGACAGTGCCATCATCCGCCGGGTCAGTCATACCGGTTGGGCCCATGCCTGAGCCCATAACGGAGGAGTCGGTGGGGAGGAATAGATCGCCGTCCGAGCCGGTGGGCAGCAGGTTGTAGAAAACGATGCGGACGGGTGTGTTCTTCATTGCAACGATGACTGGTCCGAGGAAGTGGGGGTCATCCACAGCAATCGCCGGAGAGCCATCGGGCATCATAGCTGGAACCGATGTGCCATCGACCAGAGCGTTTTCAAGCACGACACCCTTGCTGAAAGCGGCGTTGGCGGGGGTTTGGAGCTGCACGTACTCACGCAGCAGGGTGCCCGTTGCAGGCAGTGAAGAACTCATTCGCTCGCGGTGCTGTACGACAGCAATTACGTAGTAATCAGCACCTGGGAAGGTGGTGGTGTCGGGTACGGCAACCGGAATGTGCTGGCCCAGGTTGTTGTTTGTGCAGGCAGCGAAGGTTTGGCCTGCCGATGGAATACACAGCGTGGGCAGACCATCCTGGAACTTCTTGATCCCGCCCGTGGTGAGGTAACCCGATCCGCCGGCGGTCAAGTTGATAGCAGTTACCGCTCCGGTATCGATGGTTGCGGTTGCGATGGCGCCGCTCCCGGTCGTGTCATTGATGGCTACCGATGGGGCAGAAGTATAACCCGAACCAAAGGTGTCAAGACCGATGGACGTGATAGCAAGGGTTGAATATGCCAGGGCGCCGGTACCACCGCCGGGCACCGGGTCGTTGATGGTGCCGTCACGGATGGTCATACCGGGAGCTATG
This sequence comes from uncultured Chloroflexia bacterium, assembly GCA_963725685.1. Lineage (GTDB taxonomy): Bacteria > Chloroflexota > Anaerolineae > Anaerolineales > UBA4823 > FEB-25. The sequence continues at coordinate 70,352 of CAVRYZ010000005.1, read as the reverse complement.
GTATAGCCAGACCCCGCCTGGTCCACCGCGACACCGGTGATGGTCACGGTAGTGGCTGGAGCGATAGCCTGGCAGAGTGGTTCGACACACAAGACATGACCCTGTGCCTGAACGCCGTTGGGATCGGTGGGCATATCAAAGTCTACCGTCGGCATTTGGTAGCCGGAGCCAAAACTGGTCACGAACACCTGGTCTACTGAACCATAAGCTGTGGCAGTCGCACCCAGGGAGGGCGGCTGAGCCAAACCAGAACCGTCTATTAAGACGGGGGGGGTTGGTGCAATTGCGAAGAGAACGTCCCAGGTTGGACTGGCACCGCTAACAAAAGCTATTACCCCTACTGATGCAAGTTCAGTTTCGAAAACACCAGCCGAGGCGTTCCAGGCGATGGGAGCAGTGGGCACACCATTGACGGAGAGGGTGAAGGTACCGTCATAAGCAGTACCAAGATCGACAACATAGGTATCGGCGGCAAAATGTAGCGTGTTTGTATCAGCCACATCCTGGGTTAACCCAATAAAGTCAGGAATAACTGATACGGGTGCAACTGCGAAGGTGATCACCCATGGATCAGCGATCGAACCAGTGCCGATAACAGTGGCAACGGTAGAGCCACCGAGAGCTGTCTCGACATCTGTTGCAAGTGCATTCCAGAGAATCGGGCCAGTAACTAAACCGTCGACATCGAGTGTGAAGCTGCCACCTGTGGCGCTGCCAACAGTCACGTTCCAGACATCAAGCGTACCACCGACCAAGGCGCTGGCATCCAGCACAGGCTGTATGAGACCAGCCGGGTCAAGTACCACGCTGGCGGGTGTGACTGTAAAGGCAATCACCCACGGACCGACCCCTCCGGTATCGCTGACCGAGTTGGTTGCAACACCAGCATTGTTAAGGGCTGTCGCAACATCAGCCGCCGGTGCATTCCAGGCTATCGGGGCGGTTAATGCAGCACCGACGAGAAGCGTGAAACTACCACCCGTGGCGCTGCCAGCACTCACACTGTACATATTCGAGGCGACGGCAACGACGGTAGCCGGGACGCCGATAGGACCGCCGCCGGAGATGACCACGCTTGGTGCGGTGTAACCCGTACCGCCGGAATCGACGGTGATGGCGGTGACTGAACCGGAGGCCGAGACGACTGCGTTAGCCTCGGCTCCCGTCCCCGCGCCAGTGATGCTGACCGCCGCAGCCGTGTAGCCAGAGCCGGGGGAGGTGATGGTGATGCCGGTGACGGCACCATTCCCACCCACGGTGGCAGTGGCAGTCGCACCTGTACCATCACCCGAGATATCCACGACAACATCGGCAAGCGTGAATGGGCTGTTGGCCCAGTTGGGGTATGGACCGAAGGCATGCGGGACCTTCGACTCGTCGGTTGGCGACATTGGCATCGCCGTGGTAGGTTGAACACGGCTTGTACTTCCGAAGATAATGGAAGTGAACACAAGCAGCATAAGAAGAAATTTCAAAGATTTACGAATAGTCATTATGATCCTCCTTAGGAAATTATTTTAAAATTTGGGTATGAACTAAAGAAAAAATATTAATATGAGCCATTTCTATATTCGATTGATTACCTCCTTGATTATTTGATCCCCTGTGCCCTTATTGACTGGGGTTGTAATTACCATCTGGTGGTTGTCAATGTTTTTACCGATAACATCATTCGAGACAGTGTCTTGATTCTGTCGGATTGATTTCATTGAATCTATGGCCTTAATCACCTCCTTGTTTGTTATGATTGCCAGAAATAAATATGGCTCGGGAAGGGTTGCTCGCTCAAGGATGGAACTCCAGGCAATATCCAAGGGCGAGAATTTGTTGTGTGTAAAAACCATCTTTCGACCTTTCATTTACTTGTGGTTGCCATTCCTGCCCATGATCGTCACGACGCAATCCAGTAAACGTTCGGGTGCGATCGGCTTGATTAGATAATGAGCACTCAGCAGCTTGTCCTCCCTTTCGATTTCTGCTGACGACTGGTCAGTCAGGATCACAATGGATAGCTGAGGGTATAACCCGAGGATGCGGGGCAGCAATAAAGTACGGGTATCCGGAATATCGATATCAGCGATGATCAGGTGACAATTTCCTGCTTGAATAATGTTCATTGCTGAAGTGACGCAATCGGTCGAGGTCACAAAATAACCGACGCGCTGAAGGATGAGCGCCATCGATTGGCGTAAATTTAGATCATCTTCGACCAGAATGATTAATTTAGGACTCATGCTTCTCCATAGGAATCTCACCTTGATTCTATAGATTAAAGTCAGGTGAACAATTGGAATAAGTTGGCGTATATTGGCATGATGCCAATAGTTTAGATTAACTAAAAAGGCGAGTAGTGATGGTAACTACTCGCCTTTTGACTAACACAAGGTTTATTTTATACGACCAATCGATAACCAACATCTCTAACGGTAATGATCAATTGGGGATGGCGCGGGTCTTTTTCTATGAGCTTGCGGATCTCATGCATCTGCCAACGGGATATCTCGCGTGCTTCAGACCGGCTGACATGCTGGTAACCCTGAGATTCCAAGACCAACTTTTCATACGTCACCGGGTGAGGTGAATGGCGTGCCAGTGTGACCAGGTAGTCGAAGGTGGATGGTGGCAGGGAAGTATTACATTCATTGTATTGCACCGTATGCGTGTGACGGTCCAATTGAAGCGGTCCACATTTTAGATATCGAGCGGGGTCTGATTTGGGTATGCCGGTTTCTGATGGAGTTTTGGGCATATCCTTGCCATCGATGGACTGCAGTTCGGCCAATAAATCCTGCAATTGAGACGTAATTTCACGCCGCCGCTTGGGTTTTTCTTCACTCAAGATAGCGTTAACGCGGTTAAGGATGGTTTCGGGATCGATAGGTTTTAACAAATAATCCCGTGCTCCCAGCCTGACGGCACCGATGGCGGTATCCAGGGTTGCATGCGCGGTCAGGATAAGGATGGGCATATCGGGATATATTTCCTTAATCTGGGGCAAGAGCTGGAGACCATTTTGATCAGGGAGCTTAATATCAAGGAAGGCTAGATCATAAGCGCCGGCGTGTAGCAAATGAAGCGCTTCTGCCGCGTCAGCTGCAGTCGTAATTCCATAGCCTGCGCGTTGTAAAATCAAACCCAGGCTGCGCCGTAAATTGGGTTCATCGTCAATAATCAGGATGGAGTGGTTTGTGCCCATAGTCTATTTTCTCGGTTATTACTTATTCGCTACTAATCGGCAGCCAAATGGTGAAGCGCGTGCCCTGACCCGGTTGGCTTTCAACCGTGATCTGCCCACCATGTTTTTGGATAATACCATAACAGATCGATAATCCTAATCCCAAACCGAATTCCTTAGTAGTAGTAAACGGCTCAAAGAGATGGTTTTGTATCTCAAGCTTTATCCCGGGACCGGTATCAGAGAATACTAGCCCTACTTGAGACTTATCCGTGGATTGGATCATATCTATGGATAAGATACCACCACCTGGCAGCATCGCTTCAATGGCATTCATCGAAATATTCAGGAAAACCTCGATGATCTGGTCTTTAATGCAGCTTACCTGGTAATGATTCAAACCCGGTAATGACTTCCAGTCTACGCTTGAATTGTTTAAATGAGGGAGTAATAACGAGTGGGCTTCCTCAAGAATACCCAGTAGATCATAGGCCTGCTTGGTCTGTTGAGCCTGTGGTCGATAAAGCTGGCGTAACTGGCCAACGATATTGGACAGACGCTGGGTTTCTGAGAGCGCCATCTCCAGGGGTTCATTGTTTAGTGAATCGGGATTAGTATCCTGTTTGATGAGATACAAGCAATTTTTAATGGTCTGCAAGGGATTATTGATTTCATGGGTTACTGAGCCAACCATACGACCAATGGCGGCATGCTTTTCGGCTTGAACCAGCTGAGTTTCATAATTCTTCTTATCGGTGATATCCGTGCATGTACCCACCCAGGAACTGATCTCTCCATCCTTATCAATGATGGGCACACCCCGGACGGAGAAATCGCTGTATTCACCTTTGTGATTTCTTATACGATACTCAACCTCATAGTTTGATTTCTCTTCCACGGCATGCGACCAAATTTTTGCCACCCTTTCCCTGTCGTCAGGATGTAATGCACTGATCCAACCGTTACCCAAGCACTCATCCAGGCTTTGCCCGGTTAAGTTTCTCCAGGTTGGAAGATCCTCAACGACCTGCCCATGTGCATTGGTCTGCCAGACGATCTGCGCAGTGGCGATCACCAGGGAGCGATATTGCTGCTCGCTCTTTCGAAGGGCGTCTTCTGCCTTTTTATGCTCCGTAATATCCTGCCTGATAGAGATAAAATTGGTGACATCCCCGTATTGATCGATGACAGGGGTAATGATTTGCTCTTCATAATATAAAGTGCCATCCTTACGACGGTTGATTAATTCGGCATGCCATACATACCCTGCCAGAATGGTATCCCATAAGCTGCGATAAAACTCCGCATCATACTCACCCGATTTGAGGATGCGGGGATTTTGACCAACAATTTCGGCCTCCGTATAACCCGTCATCTGGCTAAAAGCTGAGTTAGCCCATAGAATAGTGCCGTCCTTATCAGCGACGATAATCCCATTGGCAGCAGCTTCCAGGGCGGTATTTAAGAGGATAAGCTCTCTCTCTGCCAGCTTACGCTCGGTGATATCACGCGCAGCCGCAAACACACCCGCCACCTTGCCAGATTCATCATGATAGACCGAGGCATTGTATGTCACCGGTGTGGTGTGCCCATCTCGATGCTGAATTTCCAGCTCATAATCACGCACTGTGCCCGTCTCAAAAACCTGCTCGTAACCTAAACGCGCCTTCTCCGGATCGGTGAAATAGCCATGGAACGCGGTCCCAATCAACACGTCACGCCCATAACCAGTAATTGCCTCAGTGACAGTATTGACATCGCCAATTTTACCGTCCGGGGTGATCGTCACGAGAGCGTCCAGGTTAGCTTCGATCAGGCTGCGGTTATACGCGTTCATCGTTTGTAACTTCTCCTCTGCCTGCTTACGCATGGTGATGTCGATGCCCATCTCAAGAATGAGCGTGGAACCGTCTACATCATTAAAGGGGAAGTCAAAAACATCATAATTATGATTGTCTGGACCAGTCCATTCCCAATGGTGGTTGGTTCCGGTTTTCAACACTTTATAGGTTTCGCAATTCTCACAAGGCCCATCGAACCCAAAAAGGTACTCATAACAATGGCGCCCGTGGTCCTCGCCAAAACGTTCTCTGAAATAGCGGTTGGCAAAGGAAACGTGGTAGTCGGGTGTCAAAAGGATTAAGTACGCTGGTAATATTTCCAGAACGTCATTGAAGCGTTGACGCTCGGCTTCAACAATTTTGGTTTGTAAAAGAAGCTCAGATTCGACCCGTTTGCGTTCAGTGATTTCGGCTTTCAAATCAATATTCGCATGCAGTAGCTCCTCCGTACGTTGTTGGACTGTTATTTCGAGCCTCTCATGAGCTTTATGAAGTGCCTCCTCAGCTTGAATCCGTTGGGTAATATCGTTGTACGTAATAACGACACCAAAACTTTTAAGTGGCAGGGGTGATGCAGTCACACTGATCCAGGTAATTTGATCTTTCCCTTTAACAATACCCATTTCAACATTTTCAACACGACGTTGTTCCTTCAATGCCCTGACGCTGGCGTATTCTTCCGCAGGCATGGGTGTCTTATCAGGGCGAATTATCTTCCATTGCTCACCAGCAATTTTCCTGCGTTTATGTTCTTCTACATCCACACCTAAAAGGTGGGAAGCTTCTTGATTGGACTCAAGGATTTGACCATCTTGATCTGATATCGTTACCCCGACAGGAAGCGTATCAAACAGCACGGAGTATTTAGCCAAATTGATCCGTAATTCATCTTCCATCTGCTTACGATCGGAGATATCCAAGAAGATAGCAGCAAATTGCCCGGGTGCACACCGATAGGCAGAAATTTCAAAATACTTGTGTAAAGTTGGGGAGTATTGTTCAAACTGGACGGGCTCACCCGTGAGCACCACTTTCCCATATATATTTACCCAACTATCATTTTCATCTGGAAGCACTTCATGATAGGTTCTACCAATCACCTGCTCTCGTTTCAATCCTGTTATACGTTCGAAGGCAGGATTGATATCCAAAAAACGATAATCAACTGGCGTGCCATCTTTATCATAAATTAGTTCGTGAATACCGAACCCTTCGGTCATCCGGTCAAAAAGCGAATGGTAGCGCGCTTCACTTTCTGTCAATGCCTGTTCGGCCAGCTTGATGCTGGTGAGGTTCACCGTTGCAATTCCAACCCCAGTAACCTGACCAACACTGTCACGGATTGGCTCAAGGAAAAGATCAATGAATAAGCGCTGGTCACCGATTGACACCCAGCCCTGAGTACTTAGTTCTTTCCCGGTTTCAAGCACCTGACGCTTAAGCCCCATCGTCCAGGCAGCCACCTCGGGTGGGAATATATCGGTATCTGTTTTTCCGATCACACTCGTTGGATCGACCGTCCGCTGGTTGTATGCCCAGATAAACCGTAAATCTTTATCCTGGGCAGCAACCGTGACCGGGGCATTTTTTAGCACCATGCGGAAGCGGGCTTCGCTTTCCCGTAATGCCTCCTGGGCATGAATCTGCTCTGAAATATTGAAGGCCACTTCTCCCGCACCAACCACGTTACCTTTGTTATCCCAGATGGGGGTGTGGAGCACATTGTAGACTCTGCGGTAGCTGCCTGGATCACCAAAATCGAATACCTTGTTTGTGCTCTCGCCGCCCAACACCGGGGTCCACTCTTCGAGGATAAATTTTTGTTGCTCAGGCAAATCGGCAAAGACGTCAAGGATGTTCATCCCAACCTGGATATCTTTACCGCTCAAGCGTTTAGCCTCTTCGAGATATGCCTGGTTGTAGTAGGTAAAACAGAAATCTGTATCTATCGTCGCAATGATGACATCCGTTCCTTTAGTCACCGCTTCAAGGAATTCCTGCGTCTGAATCAGCTCCAGCGTCTTGGAGTTTAGCGCTTCTTCAATCTGCTTGCGTTCAGTGATATCGCTGGCATAAATACGGGTAGTGCCAAATTCTTCTGAAATGTGTATGGATGCTCCAAATGTCCTCCCGTTTATTTTCAGCTCCCTAAAGAATTGCGAAGCAGCATCTCCGTTGCCTATGTTGTTCAGTTCTTTAAAGTCATCAGGGAGAAATACATGTGGGTCATCAAGACCAAGCTGAGTAAGAATCTGGCGTGCTCCAGGATTGAGATAAACCACCTTACCAAATCGGTCAAATTCAAGCACTGGGTAGGGATTTAATTGAGGGAATGAAGCCAGGTGACGATACTCTTCATTCTCCTGACGTAATCTGGCTATTTCTTTTCGTAATTCAACAACAGTGGAGGCATCATCATCTGGATCCATTAATCGCTTTTCTCCTCGGACTGCGAATTGCCATCTCCCCAATACAGCCATGCCAGCAATTATCTTTCAGGGCTCTGGCTATAAATTTTAACGGACCCAATATGAAAACACATTGAGTCGTAAAGTCTAGTTTGGGATTTTGGCTCAACCTGACAGTGTTTGACATTACCAATAAAAATATGTTACACGAGAGTAGAATTTCTTTATTCTAATACACATTTAATGATTTGATGAATCTGTAATCCGGAAGGAATTCCAAGTGTACAAATTCAAACAGCTCATCTGTAGCTTGCAATAATACCAGCCAACATCAATGGTTGTTGAAAAACTAATGCAAATTGAAGTAAATTGCTTTTTCCTCACCGTTACACAATTTGATGGGCAGCACCTCCTACCAAATATTCACATAGCGGAGCAAATACTGCTCAATCATATCAAAGTCCAATCAACCTGAGCCATACATTTTAGAAAGGTATTGATTCTCAGCCAGGAGATTTGCCGGGTGATGATGCTTGTGGATGAATCCAGCAGGTTCGATTGTTGAACTGCCAACCCACTGTAAAGAGGCGTTTGGTTTACAGAAATTAGATTACTGGAAATTCAGGCGGATTTTCTATCCTGGTAGGCGGTCAGTTATATAAGTTCATTTCGCAGGCAGCCAATCATTCGTACACCTTTTCACCCTCAGCACCAGCATTCAAGGCATCCGATTCCACGTCCCTGGCAGATGAAGATTTCGAGAGTAATTCACGATAATACTCATGCTGGATGACCAGATTAATGATCTCATTCGTGCCGGTCCAAATGGTCATCAGGCGGGCATCCCGCAGCAGGCGCTCGATGGGGTAAACGTTGGTGTAGCCGATGCCGCCCATCACCTGCATGGCGTCATTGACCACTGCCCAGGCTGTATCGGTGGCGAACTTTTTTGCTTCCGAAACCATGCGCCGGATATAGCTCGAATTACTGATCATATCGATGCTGCGCGCCGTCTCGTGGACCAGGGCGCGGGCCGCATCCAGGCGGGTCAGGCTGTCTGCAATCTTGAAACTAACCGCCTCAAACTCACGGATCACCTGCCCAAAAGCCTTGCGCTGGTCGGCGTAGCGGGCGGAAATCTCCAGGGCTGCCCGCGCCAGGCCAAGGGCACCCGCGGCACTGGTCATCCTTTCCGGGATCATCATCTGGTTGAAGATCTCATAGCCCCCGTGTTCCTGACCGATCAGGTTTTGCACCGGAACTGGCACATCTCGAAAATATACCCGCCCAGTGCCTCCACCGCGCGTGCCCATAAGCCCATAAACATGTTGGACTTCCACGCCCGGCCCACGTTCCACCAGGAGCGTGCTGATGGCTTTGTGACCGGAGGGTTCTGTGCTTGAACGGGCGTATACCAGGAACAGGTCAGCTCCTTCAGCGCCTACAATGAAACGCTTCTGCCCATTTAGGAGATAAAAATCACCCTTGCGTTTCATCGTAGTCGTGGCACCAAAAAAATCTGATCCACCGCGGGGTTCGGTAAGCGCTTCGGCAACTGTCAATTTGCCTGAAAGAATGGGCGTGAGATACCTCGTTTTTTGATCAGACGAGCCGAAGACATTAATCGCTTCGCCAACAATGGATGGCAGGGAGAATAAACATGCCAGGCTGGCGCCGAGAACACCTATTTCTTCCAGCGCCAGGACCTCATGAGACCAATCAAGACCACGCCCGCCCCATTCTTCCGGGAAGCGTAAGCCAAGCATTCGTTGCCCGGCAAGCAACTGAATATACTCGTGTGGATAGCGGACTTTCTCCGCGTCCATGTCGAGCAATAATTGACGAGAAACCTTCTCGCGAGCAAAGGTCCGTGCTTCATTGCGCAAGTTAAGTTGTGAGGGGGTGAGCAAGATATCAGACATCGTAGTCCGTCCTTTTGATCAAGTCTGATAAATCGAGAGTCAATTTTTGAACCAACGGCAATGGACAAGCCCGGTTGTGCCCGGGCTTAGCTTATAAGTGGTATGGCTTGTATATTGGGTTGAGGCTGCCCCTTTTGGTTACACGGGTGAACATCGAAAATCCATTTTCCCCTCAAGCACTCAAATTTATTATGGTAAACGTACCTTACACGATATTTATAGAAATCGATAACGATTGAATTTGATTGCGACCCCACAAGTCCCATCGTTTTGAGGTTCCGTTCGTACTACAGTACCATTCGTGGCGATTTTTGGGGCATCTGATTCAATGATTGAGCCGGCGAGCAGGATGAGCACTGATAATTCAGTGCCATTTTCAACACGACGATTCGTCTTCATAAACAATCCACTGGCGCTCAGATTTGCCAGCCGGGCGTATCCGTTGTATCTTTTCCCGTTCGGGTCATACCCCTCAATGACCGCCGGGTAATCGCAATCGACGCGTGGTTTAATTCGTCTGTCAAGAGAAATACTCATAAATTATCTTGCTACACCTCTACATTAACTGATGATAATTGTTGAGAACATTATTTTCAACAATCAGAGATAATAACAATATCGCACCGAGATAAAATCGTAAATATTTTTCAGGTAACAGTAAAATCAAGCTGACTTCAAGAGAATAAAACCGACCATCTGCACGAGCGTGTTCAATAATTATCTATGCTATGTTAGTTCTTCTGCGCAGCGACCAAACCATTCCGATGAGCATATACCAATAACTCCAACCGATCAGAGACCCCCAACTTACTGTATATGGATGTCAGGTGATGTCTCACAGTCGTCTCACTGATGCACAATTCTGTGGAAATTCTCTTGTTTTTTAATCCCTGACCAATTAATTTAACAACATCTTTCTCACGCTCGCTGAGGCGGTTGATACTTTCTAGCTCTGGATCCTCTTTGCTGCTTGGTTGTTTCCGCGATAAGCGCGACAGTACATTGGCAATTAGTGAACGTTCCAGCCAGACTTCACCAGCGTCAACTTTTTCAATCGCTTTTAATAGTATCTCGGGGGATTGAGTCTTATATACAACTCCAACGATGCCTTCTTCAACTGCTTTTTGATGAATCTTGGGATCATTCGTCTCCGTTACGAGGATCAACCGCATTCCTTCAGATGCCTTTACGATCGATGACAACATCTCAGGATCGGATGATCCGGTTAGATTCAGCTCAAGTAGAATAATATCTGGTTTCAGGCTCGCTATGATTTCAAGCGCTTCGCAACAACTGCCTGTTTCACCAACGACCTCCATCCCATTGTGTTTTTCGATTATGTAACGTAAACCAGCCCTGAAAAGGGTATGGTTGTCAAGAATGACAATTCGAATAGGGTTTTTTGTTAAGACAGACATATTACCAGGGTCAATTTTCCCCCAATAATTCCTTCGGAATAAGTAACAAGAATCAGGAATGGGGTGGGAATTTGTATTATCTTAATACTATTGATATGAGCTCTTTTTGTACTAGTCTATGGATAATATATCAAAGGATACCTCTCATGTCAATAAAAAATCAGGTTTGAAACAGACGGTGGTTGGGTATTCAAGGATAAACCCAATTTTTAAACCTAAGGCTTTTTTTTGGTTTCAGCTGAAAATTACCAATATTAATGAATTTCTAGGAAACAAATCAAACCCTACAACCGCCCTGGATCTGTCATAAATAAATTAAAGTGAAAAATTCACAATTAAGTGACCTATTGTGGACATGAACCCAATATCTTCTGGACCAAATGATTACCTGTTAAATCAGCTCTACATTATGTGCGTGTGACTCCTGCATGCCGGAGGGCGTTATGCGTATGAACTCGGCAGCTTGCCAGAGCTCTTCAATTGAGCAGGCACCAGCATAACTTAGTCCAGAGCGCAACCCACCCACCAGCTGGTGCAATACGTCCACCAGAGCTCCTTTATAAGGCACCACAGCTTCAACCCCTTCCGGTACCACTTCGCCCCATTCTTCGATTGCAAGCCCATTTTTATCCATCATCCTCCGGCCAATATTGGCAGAGATGGATGCCATCCCACGCACAATCTTATAACGCCTATCTTCGCGTATGATGGTCGCCCCTGGACTCTCATCCGTGCCGGCCAGCAAACCACCGATCATGATCGTGCTTGCACCTGCAGCCAGGGCTTTGGTCATATCACCTGAATTGCGGATGCCCCCATCGGCGATAATTGGCACGTTCAACCCGCGTCCTGTTTCAGCACACTCGCTGATCGCACTGAGCTGCGGAACGCCGAACCCGGTCACAATACGCGTCGTGCAGATCGAGCCGGAACCCACCCCCACTTTGACTGCATTCGCCCCTGCTTCAACCAAATCCTTTACCCCTTGAGCAGTGGACACGTTGCCTGCAATGATCGGTACTCCGGGAAAGCGTTGTTTTAAACTTCGCACCATGTTGATCACATGGTCTGAATGTCCGTGAGCAATATCCACCACCAAAATATCTACCCCCGCGGCCACACAGCTAGCGGCACGTTCCAAATCCTCTGGGTGAGCCCCTATGGCTGCCCCAACCCGCAGCCGCCCTCGATTGTCTTTCGTGGCGCCTGGATGTTTCTGGATTTTTAGGATGTCTTGGGCAGTGATCAGCCCTGCCAAACGCCCTTCGGCATCCACCAGAGGTAGTTTTTCGATGCGGTGCTCATACAGCTTGCGGCGCGCATTCTCGAGGGTTTCATCCTGTAAGGCAACAATGAGCCTATCGCGCGGGGTCATTACTTTGCTCAGGGGTATTTCCTGATTTGGCGCCAGCAAAACATCGCGGTGAGTGATCATTCCCAGCAGATAGTTATCCTCGTCCACCACCACCAATCCGCCAACATCGCTCTCAGCCATACGTTGGCGAGCTTGGTTCACACTGGCATCAGGAGAGATGGTGAGCGGTGACTCAACTACCAGGCTTTCAGAGCGTTTCACCCGCGCGACACAATCTGCTTGTTGTTCAACATTCATAAACCGGTGCAAGATCCCAATCCCACCTAATTGAGCCATGGCAATCGCCATGCGGGTTTCGGTAACCGTGTCCATATTCGAAGAGACGATGGGGATGGATAAACGGATTCCCGGCACGAGCCAGGATGCAGTGGAGACGTCTTTACGACTTTGGATCGATGAACGGTGTGGAACCAATAGAACATCATCAAATGTCAGGCCAAATTCATCACGAATGTGCATGTTTCCTCCCAACTATAAGAATCCAAATCTCAATAACAGTATCGTTCAATCGTAACAGGTGCAATTGCTCTTATTTTACAGTGTTCTCAATAGAATCGCACAGCAACCGGCAAGCGATATCCATGCACACTCACCGCAATGAAGCTGGCATCCATAACTGCCGGGTAAATATGATCTTTGGGAGGTAAATGACTGCGAATTATATCGATCGCGATCTGAGAATATTGGATTACGGTGCAAATGTATCCACCAGCAACTTCACATCTCCGCACACCGGGTACAAAATTGGGCAGGTGCAGCCGTGCTTGCGAAACTCGTTCACACAGATGCGTGCTTCCTGGGGTGTGCCCGAGGCAGTGATGCGGTCGATCAGCTCATCAGGCACGAAGTGCTTGGCCCTGTCAATCTGCTCTTCGGTGGCAGGCCAACCCAATATAGCCTGGATCTGCTTGACGATTTCTTCACTCACCCCCGACGCCTTGGCAATATGCGGCTGTTGGGCCAGGTACTGGCACAGCAAACCGCGGGTGGAATCATAGGCCACTGCATGATCGTTATCCACTGAACAGACTACCAATTGGGGTCGGTCGATATCCTCCAGGCTGCGGCCGCTCTTCTGCGCACCTTTTTCAAGCAATTCCAGCGTGTGATCGTTATGTTCAGGTGGTGCGCAATAATTTAAAACCACGCCATCGGCAATTTCACCGGCCAGCTCCATCATCTGGTCGCCTGTTGCACCAATCATAATCGGCACATGGCGCGGCTCACGCCGTCCATGCACCACGTCCAGCTCGATGCCATTAACGTGGATGAATTCACCATCGAAAGTCACCCGCTCCATGTTCAACAAGCGACGCAGGATGGTGACCGTTTCCTTCATCGCGGTCAGCGGTTTCTTGCGATCAATACCCACATTTTTCGCCAACGGATCCCACCAGGCGCCTATTCCGCAGATGATGCGGTTGGGAGCCAGGTCATCCAGGGTGAGGAAGGTGGCAGCCAGCAGTCCAATGTTGCGCGACCAGTTGTTGATCACCCCCGAGCCAATCTTGATGTGTTCGGTCACTGCTGCATACGCCGCCATCGGCACAATCGCATCTCTCACCAGCCGGCTTTCAGCCTGCCAGACGGCTTCAAAGCCTTTACTCTCGGCATACTTCACATAATCGAGCCCGTCACGCAGGTCGTGTGTATCTTGCAGGTAAAGGGCAACGCGTTCCATCAATTCATCCTTTCTCAGACTTGGGATTGCAGGTGACGACTGGCTTTCTAAAGCGCTTGCAAGCGTTTCCACATCTTGGGAGCTAATTCGCGTGAACGCGCAGCCAGTCGTTCCTCATCCATACTCAGGATTTGCTTCCCCTTCATCAGGATCTTACCTTTACAAACGGTCGTGTCCACCACCGCATCCACCAGCCCGAAGATGAGGTGCCCAAGGAAATTTGCCTCACTCAGTGGCGTGGGTGGTTGGTAGTCTAGAATTGCAAGATCGGCAGGTCTACCTTCCGCAATTTCGCCTAACTGCAGACCAAACTGTCGCTCGGCAATCGCCGAATTGTTCTGTAACAGCAGCTGCGGAGCTTCTAAAAATGCCACGCGTGGATCATGGTTGGCAAGCCTGTGCAGCAGGTAGGCACAGCGCATCTGCACCAGCATATCTGAACCCATCCCGTCGGTACCAAGCCCAACCAAAACACCTTTATTTAGCAGCTTGAGCAGAGGTGTGACGCCGACGGCGTTGTTCATGTTCGATTCAGGGTTGTGGACCACGCTCGTCCGGGTTGCAGCCAGGATGTCTATCTCAGCCTCATCAATGTGAACACAGTGCACGAAAATGGACTTTTCGCCGGTTACACCAAGCTTATCCAGCCGCTCTACAGTGGGCAGATGATATTTGCTGAGCGAATCTTCACGATCAGCGGCATCTTCGGCCACATGGATGTGACAACCAACCCCAGCTGCCCTGGCAATATCCACGCATTCCTCGATGGTCGCATCGGATAGCGTGAATGAGGCGTGCATACCCATCATTGCTGCAACCTGGCCATCACCCTTGCCTACCTTCTTGATAAAGCGCTGGTTTTCAGCGATCCCTCCACCCATAATATTGCGATCAGAAACCTCATAACACAGCGAAGCACGGAGGCCCGCCTGGCGGACGGCGCTCTCAATCAGGTCCAACGAGCCATCCCGCATCCCTGGAGAGGCATGGTGGTCGATCACTGTGGTCGTACCGTTGCGGATGCAATCGATCAACGGTAACTGGGCTGAAAGGGTAATGTCTTCTTCGTCTAAAGCCTTATCCACTTTCCACCACAACCGCTCCAGGATCTCAACAAAGTTCTCCGCTGGCTCGCCAGGGATGCTCATCCCACGCGCCATGGTGGAATAAAAGTGATGGTGGGTGCAAATGAAACCGGGCAAGATGATCTTCCCCGCGCAGTCCACCGCATCAGCTACCGGGAAGCGTTGTTTCATCGCCTGTGCATCGCCTATTGCTGCAATCCGTTCCCCTTCTGTGACTACGGTGGCATCCCACAGCACCCGATTATTATTTCCCAGGGTGACAACTATTCCATTTTCAAAGCGAGTAGTCATAACATTCCTTTCGTGACTAATTCTCTCTCAGCACAGCCAGTTCTTCTGGAGTGCGTTCCCGCATGCTGATGGCACCCACAAAGCACTTTTGGGCACAGATCGAGCAACCGATGCACAGGGCAGGGTCGGTGTGCGGCAGATATTTTTCATCCAGTGTGATTGCCAGGTAGGGGCAGCGGGCGCAGTTGCCGCAAGAAACGCAGAACTCGTGGTTGGCTTCTGAGATTTTCTTGACACTCGTGAGCGCCATAAAGTCGGTGATGGGGTTCGGTTGGGCAATCCCAATCAGGTCCTTCATCGATCGAATGCTGCGTGCTTGCATCATGAACGAAGTGCCTGATTCAAGCTCATGAATAATGCCATAACCTTGCTTCATGAGGATGGTGCAGAACTGCACCGTTTTAACTCCCAGGGCCAGGAAATCCATGGCAGCTTTGTAATTCATCGGTCCACCGTTACCCGAAATTTCGATCCCTTCCGGCACCGCCTGCGCCAGCGTCAGGTACGAGATCGGGGTAACACCCTCCCCGCTCATCCCCACGATCACCCCCTCATCCCAACTGCGACCCATCGCCGGGCGGAATGCCAGGGTGGGGAATGAGTTCGCCAGGGTGATTCCAGCTTTCTTATCCGGGTATTTATCCAGCACCTTGCGGATTGCGCGCAGGATGGGTGCGATAGACGTCACTGCCGCCGTCAGCTTGAACAGCTTGGGGATGTCTGGGTCGCCGACCTGCATGATCCAGTCAATGATTTTGGCAGTCAAGGCCGCATTTTGCGAGACGATCGCTCCCTCCGTCCCATCGCCTCCCTGCGGGCAGGATAACGAGTATTCGATGCCCATCGCGCCAGCGGCTTCCAGCTTACGGGTGTTGGATTGCCAACCGGCCGAGTCAGTTTCTTCGTTGCCACTCACTGGTCCACCCGTCGATGCCATCGTTAGCCGTTCCGGCCACTGTTTTACCAATTGCTCCACTTCACGACACACCCGGTCAAGCGAGTGACCGGAGACGTTATCTGAATTGGCATAGGTGTAGGAATTGTATGTGAACATGTACTCACCCGGGATATGGATGGGCACGTTATCAAAGGCAGTTTTCATCACGCCTCCCGCCCAACCGGCCTCATATGCCCGCTTCATCTGCTCCAAACCATCCGTGGATGGAGAAGCAGAAATCAGATATGGGGAGATAATCGACCGACCGAAGAACTCGGTGCCCAGTGAGACCGGGAGCGGGTTGTACCCGGGCAAGGCATAATACGACTTGATTGGCTTTTCGATCACCGGTTTCGGCTCACTTTTTAAGTAGGCATCGATCTCAAGGGCTGCGTTCTTGCCTGACGCGACAGCCTGGACAACCGTCTTGGGTCCCGTCAACATGTCACCGGCGTAAAACAGGTCTTCAGCTTGCTGGCGAGGCAACGCCGCGCGCATCCCGATCGCGATAACCACCGCAGTAAAGCCTGTACGGATTGCCTCCGAAGCGGGTATGTCACCCACATTTGCTGGGCTGAACGGATTCCCTTCCGGAAGCTCAACCTTAATGGTCTCGAGTCCGCTGGCTTTCTTTCCGCTCTTGATAATCTTGCTCACCCGGATGCGTCCGTTCACTTCGACGTCGAAAACCACCAATTCCTGGCGCTCTTTGATAGTCAGCGGCATCTCGGCCAGTTTTTCCAGCATGAAAAGCTCTACATGCGATGCGCCGCGCTGCCGGGCTGTGATAGCACAATCGATGGCGGTGGCACCACCGCCAATGACTGCTACCCTCCCGTCAAACTTGTAGGCATATGGTTTTGCCAGTAAGTCGACCATCTTGATCGCCAGGTCTTCATTGGGAATGCCTAGCTCGATCGGCTTCCACAATCCGGCGGTGATACACACCGCGCGGTAGCCTTCCTTGAGCAATTCATTGGGGTCTTCAACCTTAAAACCCGTTTTTACGCCGATATTTCCCAACGACAGCACGAATTGAATATCCGTCTCGATCACCTTCTTGTCCAGCCGGTGCTCAGGGATCAAGCCCATCATCCCTCCCAGCCGATTTCGGCCTTCGAAGATATCCACCACGTAACCCATTTGCGCCAGGGCTGCCGCCGCACCCAATCCAGCAGGACCTCCCCCAATGACAGCCACTTTCTTCCCATTCAGCTCAGGCGTGGAAAATTCTGGTATTCCACCCAGGCGTTTAGCCATTTCTATAATGCTCGCCTGTACCAGAGGAATATTGATTGCCCCGTCGAATTTCTTGCGCGTGCAGGCGGCCATACACAATGTGTCGGGGCAGACCATCCCGCATACTCCACCTAATGGGTTGGCATGCATGATCTCAGCCGCCGACCGTCGAATGTCCGATATATTTCCCAGGCGCGCCGCCATGATAAAATCCGCCGGTGAACAGTCGGCCGGGCAGGCCTCTTTGCACGGCTTTTCCTCACAATACTCGCAGCGGAGTAATTCCGCCTGGAGTTGTGCATTCGTCATGATGAGCGTATCTGTTTTTACAGTTTCCATGCTGAACCTCCAAAATGGAGATGGGTGATATGTAAGAATTATACCCTCTCCCCCAAGCCATTCATTGAAGACGGTATATATTATCAACGGGGAAGGGGAGCCTATAGTCCGGTGCAAATTCTTGAATGTGAATCAGTTTTTTGGCTTAGGGTCGGACGAGAGTTCGGACATTACCTTATAAGTGGTGATCGTGCAAGGTCTGCCTATTGAAAAGCGTCTGGTAGAAGAATGCTTCGTCGCAAGAAGAGCACTTGCTTCTTCCCCAAAAACAAAGGGGATTTCGCAATGATAGAGGTTTATGATGATTGTCCGATGTTTTGTCCGAGGGTCAGTTTTGGGTATTGACATTTGTAAAAAGTCTGCTACACTTTACTTTGTAAGTCCATTGGACTAACAAACCAACCGATCCAAACTCATCTGGCAGCGCTCATGCAAAAAGCAACCCGCCAACATACGAAAGAACATAATCGCAACCTGGTCCTAAAAACGATCTTCGAGCACAACAGCATCAGCCGGGCAGAAATTTCACGCCTCACCAGCTTAACCCGAACCACGGTCTCGGATATCGTGGCAGATTTCCTCGATGAAGGCCTTGTCAGCGAAATCGGAATCGGCTCATCGATCGGCGGAAAATCCCCTATTCTGCTGAGCCTTGTGGAGGACTCAAGATATCTCATCGGTCTCGATCTGGCTCATAACCAGTTTCGAGGTGCCATGGTTAACTTACGCGGCAAAATTCGTGAATTAGTCACTCTTCCCGTGAACAGCAACAATGGTGATGAAGCGTTGGACCTGGTTTACGAAATCCTGGACCGGTTAATGAAAGCTTCCTGTCTTCCCCTGGTAGGTATTGGGATAGGCACACCGGGTCTGGTGAACATTTCCGAGGGGTTAGTGGTCAATGCTGTGAACCTCGACTGGAAGGATTTGCCACTGACCCGCTTGATGGCTGAACGCTACCATTTACCAGTATATATCCTGAATGACAGCCAGGCAGCCGCAGTGGGTGAATATACCTATGGTCAAGGCCATGCAACAGAAAGCAACATGATCGTCATCAATGCCAGGCATGGCATCGGCGCTGGCATAATCATCAACGGAAAGCTGTTTCATGGGGATGGTGGTGGTGCTGGAGAAATCGGGCATGTTGTTGTAGTGCCGGAAGGCGGTAAACTTTGTCGCTGCGGCAACCGTGGCTGTCTCGAGACCGTTGCCAGTGCTCAAGCGCTTGTCAAACGGACTCAATTACTCGTTTCCCAATCCATAACAACCCAACTACCAAAAGCGGGGCAGGAGATTACCCTCGCTACGATCGAGCAGGCTTTCAAAAATGGTGATCCTCTGGCTCACCAGGCAGTTCTGGAAACTGCACGCTACATGGGTATGGCTATCTCCAGCCTAGTCGGCGCGCTCGATATTCAAAAAATCGTGCTCACAGGTGACATGACTCGTTTCGGCCAACCCTGGCTTGAAGTGATCCAAGGGATCGTTTCTCAAGCGACACTCTCCAGGTTAGCGCAAGAAACACGGATAGAGATTGGACAATTGGGAGAGAACAACGTCATCCTGGGAGCTTCGGCAATGTTGGCGAATAATTATTCACTGCTATTTACTTCGCGACTGTCACGCAACTGAGGAGGTATACAGACTTGTCCCTGAGGCCTGAATTCTGTGTCTGATCAGTTTAATCTGATCAAACCCCAATTTGTACCGCCAATGGATGATGAGTTTCGTCCCGCTGTCTTAGCAAATCGCGCCATCGAAAAAGAAGCCCTTAATGTAAGTGTGCCGCTCGTCTTTGGTCTGGAAAGAGCTACGGGGAAATTATCCCGCTTTGAAACCCGGGTTTTCCCAGAAACCCACCCGCGTGCAGGCGCTAATCTTTATTATGCCGAACGCCTCCTAAAATTCCTGATCTGGCAGCGGGGTGGCAGTAAAGTCTATATCGGCGGGCCCCGCAGTATCGGAGAATACCTCCAACATTGCTACACGCCGGGTGGGAAGCGGGATTTCGATTTTCACTTCATGAGCGACCAGGTCTACGAACGGGCTTTCAGCATTGAGCTTTGCCACCCATCGCAGATACCACCTGCTCATGATACGGGGGAAGCATTGGGTCGACATTTAGAAGGTTGCCGGATAGGTTTTGACCTGGGTGCCTCTGATCGTAAAGTCAGCGCAGTCATCGACGGTCGTGTGGTTTACAGCGAAGAAGTGATCTGGGAGCCACGCAGTCACTCTGAGCCTGAGTATCATTATCACGAGATCATTACCGCGCTAAAAACTGCTGCATCCAAGATGCCGCGTGTCGACGCCATCGGCGGTAGTTCGGCTGGAATATTCATCAACAACCGCCCAATGGTAGCTTCCCTTTTTCGCGGCGTCCCGCCTGAACTTTTCAACGATATCCGCAATCTCTTCCTACGTATTCGTGACGAGTTGAATGTACCCCTGGAAGTCATTAACGATGGGGATGTTACCGCGCTGGCAGGCTCGATGTCCCTCGAAGATAATGGCATTCTTGGAATTGCAATGGGCTCAAGTCAGGCTGCTGGGTATGTCGATATGAACGGTCGCATCATGGGCTGGTTGAATGAGTTGGCTTTTGCCCCAATCGACTACAGTCCTTCTGCACCAATCGATGAGTGGTCCGGTGATATCGGCTGCGGTGCACAGTATTTTTCTCAACAATGTGTCTTCCGGCTGGCGCCACGGGCCGGCATCCAAATTCCCAGCAATATTACTGATGCTGAGAAATTGAAATTCGTCCAGGAAAAACTGGATGCAGGACATACCGGCGCTGTCAAGATTTGGCAGAGTATGGGAGTTTACCTGGGTTACGCCCTGGCGCACTATGCAGACTTCTACGAGATCAAGCATGTGCTCATCTTAGGCCGGTGTACATCCGGACTGGGTGGAAACTTGATTCTGGACGGGGCACGCAAGGTGCTGGAGGCCGAATTCCCGGAGCTTGCTGCCCGCTTGCAGGTGCAACTCCCGGACGAGGGTAATCGTCGGGTGGGCCAGTCAATCGCCGCCGCCAGCTTACCCGAAATATACAAACCAACGGAGCAGATGGCATGAACGGGTTAAAAATCCTGTTCCTGAATATTTTGAATATCCTGTTTCAGACCTTTGGAGTGTGATATGCAATTTCACCTTTCCACTGCCGAAATCTTTGTCCCTGATGGATTGCCCGCTGAACAAGCCCTGAGGCGCACCACTCACCTGGCGATCAGCGCTCACCAGGACGATATCGAAATCATGGCAGCTGCGCCAATCCTGCAATGTTTCCAAAATGAAGACTTGTGGTTTACCGGAGTTGTGATGACCGATGGACGCGGCTCACCGCGGGATGACTTGTATAAAGATTACTCTGATGATGCCATGCACAAGGTGCGCTTCAAGGAGCAAAAGAAAGCGGCCATCGTCGGTGAATACGCTGCCCAGGTGCTGCTGGATTACCCCAGCAAAGCCATCAAAGATGGATCGGACCAACAGCCCATCGAGGATCTTACCCAGATCTTGAAAGCTGCCCAGCCTCAATTCATTTTCACCCACAATCTTGCCGACAAACATGATACCCATGTGGGTACGGCGCTGAAGGTCATTGAGGCCATCCGAAGCTTGCCTGCTGCAGAACGCCCGGAAAAGCTTTTTGGATGTGAAGTCTGGCGTGACCTGGATTGGATGATAGATAGTGACAAAGTCGCCTTCGACCTCACCTCCCACGAGAATTTACAAGCCTCTCTCCTGGGTGTTTTTGATTCCCAGATTTGCGGGGGTAAACGCTATGATCTGGCAACGATGGGACGCCGTCGTGCCAATGCGACCTATTATGAATCCCACGGAGTGGATGTGGCCACCGGATTATCTTATGCGATGGACCTGACTCCCCTGATCCTCTCTCCTGAAATTGATGTCATCCGTTTTGTACAGGAATGTATCCAACACTTTACCCACGACGTTGCCAACCGCCTGACCCGCTTAGGCTATCGTAATTCGTAAACCCATGAAATTATTTAAGGAAAGTTCCCGTACATCTTTTGCCCTAGCAATAACCTGAAAGGAGGTTCTGGTAAAACTCGAACGAACTCGAAACCTAAACCAGTTCAACCGTTACTTCAAACAGATAGTAAACCTGAGAATTATGAAAAGGAGAAGGAAGACATGCGTACGAAACTGTTTATTTTATTACTGCTCATGAGCATCCTGATATCAGGCTGCGCAACAGCAACCACCCAGGCGCCGTCTAATGTCGTCCCACCGACTGCCCAGATTATCAGGGAGACAGCGGTTCCCCAGACCCCTCAAACAATCATTCAGACGGTCGTCTCCGAGGTTGTTGTAACTCCCACACCTGGTCCCAACCCTGAAGCTGTAATCCAGAATGTTGAGCCTGGTGCCACGATCACCTTCTGGACTTTCTGGCTTTCGCCAACCTTCGATGATTACATCAAGAACACGATCGCTCGTTTCAACGAAGCCTACCCCGGTGTGACGGTGAATTGGGAAGATCATCAGGCTACATTCCAGGACGACTTAAAAGCTGCTTTTGCGGCCGGTAATGCGCCGGATGTCATCAACCTGTCGGTTGGTGAAGGGTGGGTGAGCGATTATGCAACCCAGGGCTTGCTGCTGCCACTCGATGATAAAGTGCCCCAGAGCGTGAAGGATGTATATTTCCCTGGGCTGTGGAAAGAACAGCTGGTCGACGGTGTGAACTATCAGTTCCCGTGGTACAACTTTGTTGCCGTTGAGCTCATCAACACCCAGCTCTACATCGGTACCCCACAGATAGATGACACAGGAGCGATCACTGGTTATACAGGAGGGGCTGGTTTGAAAGTCGCGGACTTCCCCACGACCATAGACGGCCTTCCCGCCCTCTGCGGGACCATCAAGGAGAAGACGAATACCCTGTGCGACATCCGCCTGACCGTCAATGATCTGCTGGCGCAGATGGTTTATGAAGGTAACGTAAAGGTCATCAGCGATGATGGCAAGTCATTCACCTTCAACTCAGCAGAAGGCGTTGCCTGGTTGCAGATGTATGTGGACATGGTCAATGCCGTAACAGTGGACAAGACTATCCTTGTATCTGATCAGGATCGCGACGGCCTCAACCTGTTCGAAACTGGAAGAGCTGCCTTCTACCAGACGGGTCCTAACCTGATCCGTGACGTGCGTGCCAACAACCCGGGCGTGTATGGTTATCTGGCAGTTGCGCCTGCTCCGGTTGGAAAATCAGGTGTCGCTGGAAAGGGTGGTATGGGAATTTCGGTGAGCGCAAAGACACAGTATCCCAATGCATCCATCGCCCTGGCTCAGTTCTTCACCAACCCAAAGAGCATGACCGAGTTCGCCAAGTTGGTGGCCGTTTATCCGTCCTCCCCATCTGCGTATGACGATCCGTTCTTCTCGGCCCCGTCAGCGGCTATCGAGGATAGTGCCAAACCCGCAGCCAAGGAATACATTTCCAAACTGGCTGATATCGTCCCCACAATCCCCAACAAAGCCGATGTCAACGCAATTGTCCTCAAGTACATCCAGGAAGCTCTTTTCAACGGTGTACCCGCTCAACAAGCTTTGGATGACGCAGTTGCCGAGGCGAATGCCTTAATTAAATAGCTCCGCGCATTCAACCCTAGCCCTCTCCCTTACGGGAGAGGGCTAACCCAGGTGGCAATTCCCAAATGATTAAAAAGTTTTCCCTGACGCCTTATCTTTTTCTAGCACCCGCGCTGCTAGCAATCTCTATTTTTGTCCTTTATCCTATCTTGGCGGTCGTTTATTATAGCTTTACCGATTACACCATCGTGAACCCGCCAGTCTGGACTGGTTTAGATAATTACAATTGGTTGATCCACGACACCACCTTTTGGAAGGCGTTGAGTCATTCTTTGATATACCTGTTGGTGACACCGACGCTTATTTTCCTGTCCATCATCCTCGCAATCATTGTTGATCGTAAACTCCCCGGGATCAGTGCTTATCGTGCCTTGTTTTTTATCCCAGTCATCAGTGGAAGTATAGCAGTCGGCATTGCCTGGAGGTTAATGTTGGATACCAATGGAATTATCAACGCCTTTCTGCTCTCAATGGGCATCCTCAAAGAGCCAGTTCAATGGCTGGCTGAGCCGAGGTATACCCTGCCGTTTTGCATGTTAATGACCATCTGGCTGGGGGTGGGTTATTACATGATGATCTTTCTGGCTGGACTGCAAAACATCCCGGATGAGCTGTACGATGCTGCTCAGATTGATGGATGCAATTCCTGGCAAAAGCATTGGTATGTCAGCATCCCGGGTCTGCGCCCGCAGATCACGTTCGTTACAGTTATCTCAAGTTTGGCTGCGCTGCAGGTATTTAATGAAGTGTTTACTCTTACGAATGGAACCGGGGGCATATTGCAGAGTGGATATACGGTGGTGTATTACCTCTGGCAGCAAGCTTTCAGGTTGAGTCATGCAGGTAAGGCATCGGCGATCGCCATGGCTCTCTTACTGATCACACTGGTCTTTTCGATCATGAATATCCGCCTGCTCGAACGAGGGACGGAGGCAGAGTAATGAATCAAACCCAATCGAGCAAAGATCATACAGTACTCGTAGTTCGCCGTTCGTTTGAGACCATTATTTTGTATTTCGTCCTATCTTGCGTCGCCATAGTGACCGTTTTCCCTTTTCTATGGGTATTTTTCACCTCATTCAAAGGACCAACAGATTTGGTCTATTCTGTTCCACCCCAACTACTTCCACAACATCCAACTTTGGATAACTACATCAGGGTGTGGAATCTCTTGCCGGTCGGCCGTTTCTTCCTGAACAGTATTATCGTGGTAGGTGGTGTTGTAGTTTTGAACACTTTGTTCACCTCGCTCGCAGCGTATCCCTTGGCAAAGATGAAATTCCGTGGCTCTAATGCAATTTTCTATCTACTCTTAGCCACTTACATCATACCTCCGGCACTGACTGCCATTCCAAGCTACATCCTGGCGGTTAAGTTTTTTCATTACTACAACCATATTCAGGCAGCAATCTTCCCCTATCTCGCCACCGTGTTCAACATATTTCTACTCCGGCAAGCGTTCAAGGGTGTTCCCGATGACTTGCTGGATGCGGGACGTATGGATGGTGCCAGCGAATTAAGAATCTGGTGGGATATCGTCATGCCAGTGGTACGCCCTTCGCTTGCAACCGTTGCAATCATCACTTTCGTCGAGCAATGGAATAACTTCTTCTGGCCCTCTCTGGTACTCCCCACATTAACCAACAAGACTCTGCAGGTTGGACTGGTGGCATTACAAGGGGCTTTTGTGAGTGATTCACGTGGTACTGCCGCCGGTGTGGTGATGACCATTGTACCGATGATCCTGTTCTTTGTTATACTCCAGCGCCAGTTTATTAAAGGATTGACCGGGGCGGTGAAAGGGTAGCTCACCACAACTGCACCATTGTGGGTTTATAGCTTGGAGATGGAAATTAACCGATTAACGATATAAGGCCATCTGAGCCCTGTCTAGAGGGAGATAATATTTATCGCAAGTACGCGATTGAAGGTCACCTGATGAATCGAATCATTTTAAGCCTTTTTTACTATTGTAGACAATCTGCCTTTCGATATATTCTTCATCCTTTTACCATCACTATTTTTGGCTATCATTTTCTTAGCTTTGAAAAAGTTCTGAAGTAGGTTTTAACAGGATACACAATTTGTTATTTAACGCGATAATCATGAAGCATGGTGAAATAGATTGTTCGATAGTATAGCTACCTGGTCTACGAAAACCAAGAAAAAATCCAGGCAAACCAACCACAAGAATTCGTGACCATCAAATAATTCAATATTTGGAGGAGGGCTCAAAATGGATAAAAATCGCAATATTACCGGATTAATTATTGGCATTGTATTGGTTCTCATTGGCATATATTCAATGTTTGGGCGCTTCTTTGTGTTCTTTAATATGGATTATCTTTGGCCGCTTATTGTAGTCGTAGTGGGGGCCGTATTTTTCGTTATTATGCTGCTAGGAGATAAGAGTTGGGGCGGTCTGGCAGTGCCTGGCAGTATCCTGGTCACAATTGGGTTGATCCTGTTTGTCATGAACCTCACCGACACCTGGGAAGCCTGGTCTTACTGCTGGGCACTCATCATATGTGCTTCTGGCATAGGCATGTGGATCAACGGTCAATGGAGCAACCAGGCTGAGCTCAAGAAACGCGGCTTTGCCTCCTTGCGCAGTGGGTTGATCCTATTCATCATCTTTGGTGTGATCATGGAATTCATCTTTTCTCTTTCTGGAGAAGCTCATTGGGGCAGCTTGCTGCTGTGGTCCATTCTTCTGTCCCTGGTGGGAGTGTATTTATTGGTCACGCGTATCTTCAAGATCGGAAAACCTGGTGCTGAACAGGTAGATCTATTCTGGCCTATTCTTATGATTGGAGTTGGCCTCGTCGGGATTTTTACGCAGATGAATTGGATGACCGCCGACAATTTGGGGAGAATGGCCAACTTATGGCCGGTGCTGCTGATCGTGGCAGGGGTAGGATTGATTTTCCGCCACCGATCTCCCTGGATCGGTGCGGCTCTGGGATTGATCCTCATCGCGGGTGTGTTTGTGGTCGGTTTTGCAGGTGCACAGCTGGGACTCGCTTCGGGCGTGGATTGGTTTTCTGGTACCAGTCAGTTCCAGTTTGAAGGTATAGGGGAAACAATTACCGGATCTGGCAAGCTGATTACAGAAACCAGGCCTGCCAGTGGTGTAAGGCGTGTTGAGCTGATGATCGACGCTAACCTGGAGATCCGTCAGGGCTTGCAAGAATCCCTCCAGGTCACCACAGATGACAATATCGTATCGGTGCTGCAAACAAATGTGGTGGGTGGTAAGCTGAACATCCGCTACCAGCCAACGGTGAATGTCCGCGGGATTCATCAGCCCAAGTTGGTGCTCACGGTTAAAGACTTGAGCAGCTTGAGGTTGAGCAGTTCGGGAACAGTCAATGTTGGACCACTCACAACTGGCAATTTCGAACTCAACCTTACCAGCAGTTGTAACGTGAACATCCAGGGCATCCAGGCTGATAAGATCACTACCAACATAACCTCATCCGGTAATATCACCATCCAGGGTAGTGCCAATTCGCTCGTGCTGCGTGTCACCAGCTCTGGAAACTTCAGGGCAGAGGAATTAAAAGTGCAAAAAGCTAATGTGTCGCTGAGCTCGAGCGGCAATGTCACGCTGTGGGTGGTCGAAAGCCTGGATGCGGAGCTCTCCAGCTCGGGGAACGTCGCTTATTACGGCAGCCCAACTATCCGTCAGAATATTTCTAGCTCGGGGCACCTGATCTCCAAGGGAGAAAAATAAGGAGAGTTAATTGATATAAGCGTTTCCGGCATCGTAGCTTTACCCTGGATACACCAGGGTGTGGTTCAGTCAGAATTCTGCTAGAGGACTGAAAGGCCTCAGGAGATCTATAATAAAGCCTTGTCATTGACTGGTGTTGGCTGAGCGAAAATTAATTTACTTCTTCTCCTGCAAAACAAGCTGGCGAGTGTATGGGATCAGTCCACCCGCCTCTATGATCGCCTGGCGTGACTTTGGTAGGGATAAAACAGCAAATGATTTACCGTTGGTTTTGTTCGTTACCTGATTAGAACCAACTTCCAACTCATCCCCCTGCTCCGCATCAATATCTGGGCAAATGACCGTACGAAGACCCAGGTTGATTGAGTTTTGCAGAAAAATACGGGCAAAATGCCGCGCCACAACAACAAGATCAGCTCCCTTCAAACATGAAGCTGCTTGCTCGCGAGACGATCCACAGCCAAAGTTCTTGCCCGCTACGATCACGCTCCCTGATGGGATCTTACCCGCGGTCAATTGCTTATTGAATTCCACATAATCGGCGAAGGCGTACTGCGGCGTCTCAGTGGGTAAGACGGTGGCCATATACCGGCCTGGATAAATGATATCCGTCGATATATCATCACCAAGTTTCAAAACGACTTTTATCATTTCAATCTCCTTTGCGTGGATCAGTGATCACACCAGTTACTGCACTGGTCGCAGCCACTGCTGGAGAACACAGATAAACTTCAGCCGAAGGGTTGCCCATGCGGCCCTTAAAGTTGCGGTTAGTCGTTGCCAACGCGACGTCGCCATCCGCCAGCGCACCTTGATGGACACCCAGGCATGGTCCACAACCCGAGTTCATCACTACCGCTCCGGCTTCCATCAATGTAGACAGGTAACCCAATTTCATTGCTTCCTGGTAGATGCGAGAGGAGGCTGGAAAAACCAGCATTCGAACATTGCGTGCAACCTTCCTGCCCTGCAGGATATTCGCCGCAATTTCGATATCATCCAGGCGTCCATTGGTGCAAGAGCCGATTACGATCTGGTGAATGGCTTTCCCAGCAACTTCTTGCACTGGCCTGACATTGTCCACCGTATGAGGACAGGCTATTTGCGGATCGAGGGCTGATACATCGATCTCAATTGTCCTTTCATAAACAGCATCTGGATCTGGGAGACTGATCGGCACTGCTTCGGTAACGCCGGCAATCTCCTTGAGATAGCGCAGCGTTTCAGCGTCTGGCAGCACAATCCCAGAGGTGGCTCCGGCTTCTACCGACATGTTACATATCGTCAGGCGACCAGAAGTGGGCATATTGTGAATTGCATTCCCATGATATTCGATAACCTTGAAATTCGCCCCCTCGGCGGTTAATAGGCCGATCAGGTATAAAATCAGGTCCTTTGGGAGCACATTGTTCGCAAATTTGCCCTTCACCACAACCTTGATCGTGCCAGGAACTTCAATATTTAACGCCCGACCTAGAGCCCAGATGGAAGCCATTTCTGTCGCCCCGATCCCAAAAGCAAAAGCTCCCAACGCACCATGACTCGTAGTGTGACTATCTGTGCCGACCACCACTGTACCGGGTCGAACATAACCATTCTCTGGCAATATCTGGTGGCAAATGCCACCTTCATCCCCGCGAATATCATGAAATTTCGTAATCCCTTGTTTACTGACGAACTCGCGCAATTTCTTCTGGTTCGAGGCAGTCTTTGCAGTTTCGGCTGGAACACGATGGTCGAAGATGATTGCAATTTTTGAGGGATCCCAGACCTTTGCCTCCAGTCCTGTGCCCTTGTAGATCTCATAGAACTGGTTGAGCACAAGCGCACCATTCTCATGTGACATAGCCAGGTCAATTTTCGGCTCGACCACGTCGCCTGCACAGACAACTTGTTTTCCACTCGCTTTTGCTAGGATCTTTTCCACCATTGTCATTGCTTGTACTTTTTCTACCATAACTTCTCCTTCAGACCTTTTAAGAATTAGCTACACATAGGCAGCGCAATCAATATTATTAAATAACTGCCTTCTCTTTTAAGCCTTTAATTTCTTCGCTTGTATACCCAAGCTCGACCAGGATGTCTTCGGTATGCTCCGACAAACACGGAGGTGGAGCAGTGATCTTAGCTGGAGTTTTGGAAAACTTGGCTGTCATATTAAAAATCTTGATTGGACCAATACCTGGTTGTTCAACACTTTCCAAGACCTGGCGATGCTTGGTTTGCTCAGATTGGAGTGCTGCCTCCAGGCTAAGGATTTCTCCAGAAGGGATGCCTTTGGCATTCAATGCTTCCACCCAATATGCAGTCGTCTTCTCGGTTAGTTTAATCTCTAACAGCGGGGTAAGCAGGAAGCGATTTGCTTTGCGAGCATCCCGTTCCTTGAAGCGCGCATCTGTCTTCAGCTCAACCAGGTCAAGTACGTCCACCAAATCTTCCCACTGCTGCTGCTGGTTGGCAGCAATGTTGATATATCCATCCTGTGTACGGAACATACCGGATGGAGCGGCGGTAAAGTTATCATTACCCAGCAGGATTGGTTGTTGGCCTCCAATCAGCAGGTTGGCAGCCACCCAACCCATCAATGGCATGATCGAGTCTAACAAGGCAATGTCGATAAATTGACCCTCGCCAGTATGTTCACGATAATACAGGGCAGCCATGATGGCGAAAGATGCGTTCAAACCACCAACTGTATCACATACTGGAAATCCACAACGCAGTGGGTTGAGACGTTCGTCCCCATTGATTGCCATCACCCCTGACAGCCCCTGGATGATTTGGTCATATGCTGGCTTGAAGGCATCTGGTCCTGTCTGTCCAAAGCCGGAGATAGCGCAGTAGATCAATTTTGGATTGATTTCACACAGTTTTTCATACGAAAACCCCAGGCGTGGCAAAACGCCAGGACGGAAATTTTCCACCAGCACATCCGCAGTCTTGACCAGGCGGCGAAAGATAGCCTTCCCTTCATCTGTCTTGAGGTTAAGAGTGAGGGACCGCTTGTTGGCATTTTGAGACAGGAAACTGGTTCCCAGTAGTTCCTGGTTATATTTCGGGACATTACCCAGTTTACGCGCCAGGTCGCCCCCATCAGGGTTTTCAATTTTGATCACATCCGCACCTAATAAAGCCAGGTGCAAGGTGGCGAACGGGCCCGATAGCACATTGGTCATATCCAAAACGCGGATCCCTTCAAGCATCCTCATCATAAACCATCTCCTTGGAAATCCACGATCGAGCCAGACTGCAAGATAAAACCGGGCAGTTGACGATTGAAGAAAGCACTCACCTGGTTGGCCACATCCAGCAATGCCTCAAGCTTTATCTCCCGGCAGAAGCCCATCCGCTGCAGGGAATGCACCAGGTCTTCGGTGCTGACGTTTCCAGCCGGCACTTTGGTAAAGGGACATCCACCCAGCCCGCCAAAGGCTGATTCGAAATAAGAAACCCCGCTCCTCAAGGCTGCAAAACAGTTGGCTAATCCCAAGCCGTAAGTATTATGGAAATGGCAAGCCAGATCCACACCCGAATCCATCTGGCGGATCGCCCCGAATAGATCTTCTACCTGCAGCGGATTTGCGTGTCCTGCTGTGTCGG
This sequence comes from uncultured Chloroflexia bacterium, assembly GCA_963725685.1. Taxonomy (GTDB): domain Bacteria; phylum Chloroflexota; class Anaerolineae; order Anaerolineales; family UBA4823; genus FEB-25. Next base: position 39,674 of record CAVRYZ010000005.1, on the reverse strand, counting down.
CCAGGCTAATATTGCGGATACCAGCCTCCAGATAGGCATCGATAATCCGCAGCACTTTCTCTTTGGCAATCGGGCCTTCATAACCACATCCAAATGCTGACTGCACCGATGCCTGGACAGACTTCCCTGCCTTGAAGGCCTGCTTCGCCATTTGAACTATCCGCACCTCTGCCTCATTAGTGGTCATTCCGGTGTTCTTCTGGCTGTGCGTTTCGCTAGCGGAGACACCCATACAGAACATTTCAACACCGCAAGCCATGCCGCGCTCCAGGCCTCGTTCATTCAATACCAGACCAGACAGAGTAACATGATTGGGCTTTTTATCCCTAAAATAGGCGAACACGGCATCGGTATCTGCCATCTGTGGAACTTTTTCCGGGTGAACGAAAGAGCCAATCTGGATGAACTCAACGCCTGAAGCAAACAATCCTTCAACCCAGCGGATCTTCACCTCAGTCGGAACAATTTCTTTCTCCCCTTGCAGGCCATCACGAAGTCCTACGTCATGAATAAAGATCTTGTTCATTGCCAGTCCTCTACAATTTCGCAGCAATGGCTTCGCCCATTTGTATCGTTGTGTGCGTTCCTCCCATATCGTAGGTGCGAATTTTTCCTTCCCGGATCACCGACGCAGTCGCCTGCTCTATAGAGGCAGCTTTCTCAACCTCTCCGAGCCAATCGAGCATCATTTTGGCGGAGAGAATGGCTGCGATTGGATTAACTTTATATAAACCTGCGTACTTGGGTGCTGAACCGTGACCTGGCTCAAATACAGCCAATTTTTGGCCAATATTGCCAGAACAGCCAAATCCCAGCCCGCCCACCAGTTGAGCTGCCAGGTCAGATATGATGTCACCGAACATATTGGTTGCTACCATAACATCGTAATTCTTTGGGTTTTTCAACAGCCACATGCAGATTGCATCGACATTCGCATCATCCATCTCGATCTCAGGATACTCCCGGGCGATTTCCTTGGCTATATCCAAGAATAAGCCCTCTGTTGCCCGCACCACATTCGCCTTATGGATTACCGTCACTTTCCTGCGATTATATTTGCGTGCATACTCAAACGCTGCCCGGATAATCCGCTCTGACCCTTTCCGCGTCACCACCTTATTCGAGATGGCGTACTGGTCGAGGGGTAAATCCTTGAACATCGCGAATGGCTTAGATAACCTCCCCAAAACATCCGCCAGCTCCTGCGGTACGGGATAGAACTCTACCCCTGAATACAGGTCTTCTGTATTCTCACGAAACACCACCAGGTCGATATCATCTTTATAATTAAGCGGGTTTCCAAGGTAGGCTTTGCACGGTCGTAGGCAGATATACAAATCGAACATCTGGCGCATGCGCACGATCGGAGATCGATATACGAGCCCTGTCCCCTTTAGCGCGGGTACCAGCTCCCCTTCTGCAGCTTTCACAGGCTTAGAGGTGATCGCTCCAAACATGGCGACATCTACATTCTGCAACAGCTCAATCGTCCGTTCTGGTAACGCATCACCCTCTTTACACCAGAACTCCCAACCGATATCACCATGGATGTAATCTGCATCCAGGTGCAGCTTATCAAGCACAATCTGGGTCGCATCGAGCACATCTACACCAATGCCGTCGCCGGGCAACCAGGCGATTTTATATTTTGGCTTTCTCTCAATTCCTTTCATCGTATCTCCTGATTTTTCAATAATTCATAATTTGTTGGCTGAATCTGGTAAATACTGTTTGCAGTACCGCTGAACGTTGAAGATATTCACAAAAAGAACCTGAAAAACAGGTCACAACCTTAAGGTAATGATCAACTATTTTCATCACTTCAGTTTATCTACTTTTCGCGGTACCTTACAGCAGGCAATAAGCACAGCCTTCAGTATACCGCATCAGATACACTCGGAGAAGTTCCGGATCTTGATCAATTACGGATATTATCGATGAGGTACAGCCATCTGCTCGAACTGCCCGTCTTCCAGCCAAAGCACCTGCTCCGCGATATCCTTGAAGGGCTGTGGAATATCCCAAAAATAGATTCTAGAAGATACTATCTAGAAGCGTGGGATCATTTTAAACGTTCAAACGTTCCAACGAATAAACGTTAGAACGTTTCTTTGGTGACCCCGAGGCGGATCGAACGCCTAACCTAACGATTAAGAGCCGAACCCGCCGAAGTCCAAGCCGTACATATGGGTATTGACTATCCAGTACATCCCATATATGGGGGTAGTTTTATCCAACAGGTCTTCTGAATCCACCAAAATATTCACCAATTACACCATAATTACACCATTTTGGGGATGGGTTCGAAGAAGACGATTTATCCAATCAACGAGGGAAGGTGATCCGCAGCTCTGTCCGGAGGGGGAAAGCAAGATAAATCATTGAAAATGTTTTGTAAGTATGGAAGGCGCCATGAGATCGCTTGAGAAAGTTAGCGTATCAGCTTGGCATAGCTCTTCCTAACACTGTCAGTAGTAATCATTCAAAATCACGGAGGTGTGATATGAAAAAGATCGGTTTCTTCATCCTGTTTCTACCTGTAATGGTTGCCTATGGGTCAAGAGGCAATGTGGTGGATATCCCACAGGATTTGAGGGTTTTCAAAGCTGCGCAGGTTGCCCAGAAGCATGAATAACCTCGACCATAGCCTGGTTCTTATTCTGCTGCTGGTCACGTTAGTTTTCGTTCTGCTATTCGGCATGGCTTTGTATCACATTCGTCCGACGGCTGATCCGGATTGGACGTGCATACCGAAAGTTTATTTCCAGCACGTGGATATGATGATCCTGATGTGCACTCGAGAAAAGCCGAGGAATCCGATCTCAGCCTAGCAATGTTCACTGAGCAGCAGTGGCTGTTGAACCAGCTACTATCGCAAGGCCATGAGGATGGAGACGCTCATGATTTCGTAGATCTTCCTCATGATTGGTGGAGCTAGACCATTAGGTCAATTTGAAGTCAAGGAGGTTTTATTTTATGCCAACTATCTTCGCAATCCTGAATCAGAAGGGCGGGGTGGGTAAAACGACCACAGCGGTCACGCTTGCCTCCGGCCTGGCCAGGATGGGATACCACGTGCTTCTGGTCGATCTGGACACCCAGGGCAATGTCGCCGACAGCCTGGGATTGCCTCACGGCGACGATCTGCGTCGCCTGCTCTCACCCGATTTACGCATTCCGCTGGATCAGGCAATCAGCCCGAGCGGGTTGGATCGCCTGGCGATCATCCGATCCGACAAGAGCACAACCGCCTTGAAGCAATCCCTGGCAGGCATGACTTTGCGGGAATATGTACTGGCGGATGTATTGCAGGGCTCAGGCCATGATGTGATTGCCCTCGACTGTGCCCCATCAGTGGATCTACTGCACTTTGCTGCTATAGTTGCCGCTGATTATCTACTAATCCCCACTCGCCTGGACAAGCTGGCGGTCAACGGTGTGCGGGATGCTCTGCAAACCCTGGCATCGTTGAAACGCATCAGCCACTGCCAGGTGGCAGGCATCCTCCCGACTTTCTACGAGCGGGTCACCCTGGAGAGTCACGAGCAGCTCGTCCACCTGGCGCAGACCTTTGGGCGACTGGTGCTGCCGCCTATTCCTCAGGATACCCAATGCCGGGTTGCCAGTCGTTTCGGGAAGACCCTCTGGGAATACGAACCGAGCACCAAAGCCCTGACCGGTTATGACCAGGGCAATAAAAGAATTGGAGGATACATTCAGGTTTTGGAACGAATCCAGGAGTTGATATGAAAAACACTAACAAACAAGGCTTCACCGGTTTTGATGACCTTTCGGCTGTCGATCCAGCCGTCGAGTCCCTTTTGAACCAGGGACAGCGCCGCAACGTCGAATCTCACCTGCCGAAAAACCTGCGCTCTCAGCGTAGGAAAGAACGGGAGCGCGCACAGAAACGCCTGGCGAACCGGGTCAACCTGGACCTGCCGGTCGACCTTAAGAAGCGCCTGGAAATCCTGGCCAAGAAAGAAGGTGTGCCGGTAAGCCAGCTGGTTGCCTTCCTACTCTACGGCCCGGTGCACCAGCTTGAGACACGCATGATCAGCCTGTGGGGCTACAAGACTTCCTCGGGCTGCAGGAAATTTGAGTGGAATATTGACCTCCAGCGCCATGCTGAGGAGGTTCTCAGAAATGGTGAAAAAAGCACCAGATAGGGCGTCCTATGCCAAAAGATGAGGCGTCCTATAAGGACGTCCTATTAGGGCGTCCTACTAAATTCTTCATTATCGAGGATAGGACGTCCTTTACGCCACCAGGAAGGCCCAGGAGCTTCGCAAAGAAGCAAATGGCTATCTCAGGTCATGAGGATAAAGAATCACCCTGAAAAGGGCAAACACGAACAAAAAGGATGGATACGAAAATGACAGACGAATTACATCTCAATGAGTTTCAAGGCTTACCTGTTAGCAGAGGATCGCTCGCCGGTGACAATCGCGGGGTATATGGGGGATGTGCGCCTGTTCGGGCATTGGTTTGAAAAGCAATATAAAGAGTCACTGACTCCTGGAGCTTTGACGAATGATGCCGTGAGAGGATACAAGCAATATCTGCTTGATCAGGCTAATAAGCCCAAGACGATCAACCGACGGCTTGCTTCCCTAGCAGCCTATGCTCATTGGTTGGAGCAGGCCGGGTACGTCAAGAATGGTCGTAACCCGGTGCAGGGAGTTAAGGCTGTGAAAGAGGTGGCACTGGCTCCGAAATGGCTGGATAAGAAGCAGCGTGCAGCTCTACTGCGGGCAGTGGATAAGGAAGTTGAAGATGCTTTGCGTCGCTACCCGCGCCTGCGATTGATGTATCTCCGCGATGCTGCGATTGTTAAGCTCATTCTATATGCTGGTCTGCGAGTAGGAGAGATTATACAGTTGCGTCTGAGTGACATTATTCTGGATGAACGTAAAGGAAGTGTAATCGTTCGCGAGGGGAAGGGTACCAAGAGGCGAGAGATCCCTTTGAATGTCAAAGCCCGGAAGGCGATGCTCGATTATCTGCAAGTCAAGCCAGAGATTGAAAGCAACTACTTGTTTCTTGGTCAGCGGAATGAAGGGATAAAAAGCAAGACGGTGCAAAGGTCGGTGACTCGATTCACCGATCCAATTGGGCTGAGGGATGTAACCCCTCACACTTTACGGCATACTTTTGCCAAATCCTTGATTGACAGTGGTGTGAGCCTGGACAAGGTGGCAACCTTACTTGGGCATAGCAATCTGAACACAACCCGCATTTATACAACCCCTGGGCAGCAAGATCTGGAAGATGCAATAAGCGAGTTGGACCGGTCCTAAGTATCGCAGATCAAATAGGCGGAGTTGGTTAAAATCCTCTATACCTAATTGCTGTCAAGTTTCTTGACGACATCAGGCTGGCGTTTGCCAAAGCGCTTAAAGTATAGCTCTTCGATAAATTCTGGCAGTGGTAGTTTCCATTGCTCCTGTCGTGTATTCGCCAGACCGCCGAATTTCTTGGGATTTAAGCCTAGCTCGCGGACCATCTGTATTTGGGCATCAGTCAAGTGATATTTCTTTTTCGCATCAATCCAAACCTGAAATTTGTTAGGGATCTTGTTAGACATTGTTTTTAAAAACCACTTACTTGAGCAGATGTTGCATTCTACTAATAGGGGAATTCCACTTGATGCACAAGAAAGGATGTAATAGCCGGCTAGCCACTCAGCAATTGTGAGGAAATGCATCAAAAATTGTGAGATGTCCCTGAAGTCCTTAAAAGTACCCTCCCCGGAAGGGAGGTATCAAGGGCTGTCCAGTATGTCCAGCACCTATTTTTGGTGCTAATACGTCCAATAATGCGACTAAATTGGCGATGGTTTAGTCCATTAAGTCCACGATTACCATACTGTATCAGGATATTTGCACCCAAACTGCACCGAACTGCACCAGTATGAAGCAAGGAAAGGCGACCTGCGCGGATCACGTTAATACAACTCCCTTTTCGAGAAGGCAAAACTTGACATATAAGTTATATCGATGTATAGTGTATATAAAATAATTCAACCATAGTTATATAAAAATAATGTTGGGATGTGGGTTGATGTATCATTATTTCAGTTTCAACCACGAAGTAGGGACATTATGAAATGTATAGTTTATTTAGCACTAGCCATCGTGGTTGCTATAACCACTTCGCTGCCAGTTACAGCTGCAAGCCCTGAGTTCTTGTGTATCGATGTCACTGAGATACCCCAGATCGAGTGTGAAGCCCTGGTGGTGCTCTACAACAGCACCAATGGTGATGGATGGACGGACAGTACCAATTGGTTGACAACGAATACACCCAGCGATTGGTATGGAGTAGCATTATTCAACGGACATGTAAGGGAGATAAATTTAACCTCTAATCAGTTGAATGGACGTATTCCACACGAGCTGGGCAATCTTACCAGTCTGAATAATTTGGATTTACGTGCAAATCGTCTGACTGGCAATCTACCCCCAGAACTAGGCAAGCTTACCAACTTGACGACGCTGTCTCTTTACCAAAACCAACTAAGCGGTAACATACCTCACGAGATAAGAAACCTGACCAACCTGCGGCAATTACTCTTGGATAATAATCAATTGAATGGCACTATACCACCAGAACTGGGTAATCTTACTTACCTGGTAGGGCTAGACCTAGGTTTTAATCATTTGAGTGGAATTATTCCATCAGAATTGAGCAACCTTGGTAACCTAGGGAGTTTGAATTTAACAAACAACCAATTAAGTGGCAGTATCCCCCACGCGCTTGGCAATCTAGCCAATCTACATTATTTATATCTCAATGTAAACCAGCTTAGTGGTGATATCCCCCATGAGCTAGGTAATCTGATCAACTTAAAAAAACTGTATCTATCCGGCAATCAATTGAGCGGTGGCATCCCAGGAGAGCTGGCCAACCTTACCAACCTGGATGAACTTTGGTTATCCGGGAATCCATTGGGTGGCAGTATTCCGGAGTGGCTGGGCAGTCTCACCAATCTAACCTGGCTTTCGATGGAGGGCAATCAATTAACCGGCAACATCCCTCCTGTTCTGGGAACCCTCACCAGCCTGAGAAGGTTGATGCTTAACTCAAACGAGCTTAGTGGCAGCATACCCGATGAATTGGGCAACCTAACCAAATTGGATATGTTATGGCTGCAAGACAATCTGCTGGAAGGTGATGTTCCACCTACATTGATCAACCTGGTTAACCTGTTGGATCCTGGTTTCTATTATGATGGGCTGGACCTGGATTATAACCTGCTCAACATCCCTCTTGGCTACCCAGACCCCACTGATCCGTTTCAAGTTTTCCTTAGTCAAAAAGAACCTGACTGGCAGCTAAGCCAGATCCAACTTTTTGTCGATTGTTCGACCGTCACCGAGATCCCGCAGACAGAATGCGAGTCCCTGGTATCGTTATACAATAGCACCAATGGACCCCAATGGGCAATCCGAACTCATTGGCTGGAAACCAGCACACCGGGCAATTGGTATGGAGTGATGGTCAGCAACGGGCATGTAGCCACTGTCACATTAAATTCTAATCTCTTAATGGGTAGTCTGCCTGCCGAGTTGTGCAATCTCTCCGATGTTTGGCAATTGCATCTGAGCGCGAACCAGCTGAGTGGTATGATCCCAAGTTGTTTGGGTATTATCTCCAGCCTGAATTACCTGGACCTGGCCAACAATCAATTTACTGGCAATATCCCGCCCGAGCTGGGCAATCCCCCCGACATGATCCATTTATATCTAAATGGTAATCAATTGAGCGGCAACATACCCTCTGAATTGGGCAACCTGACGAAAATATGTGTGCTCCAATTACAAGATAATAAGTTATATGGCGATGTACCGGCCACATTTATAAACCTTGTTTACCTGGATAATCCGAGTCCTACTTGTTTTGATGGTTTGAATTTGGGTTATAACAGGTTAAATGTTCCAGCGGGATACCCGGACCCTGCTGACCCGCTGCAGGTTTTCTTGAGCCATATGGACCCAGACTGGCAGCTGTACCAGGGCTTTGAGCAGGTAATCGGCATTGCAGGTGGTGAGCTCACCTCGCTGGATGGGCGGACGGATTTCCTAATCCCTGCCGGAGCATTAAATGGCGACACAAATTTCACTTTCATCCCGCATCCAGCATCTCACCACGGCTCGACTTGGCTGGATTCTGCCAATACCTCCTTCGAATTGACTGCGGATGATTCTGCTGGCAACCCGGTGACGGAATTTAACCTACCCCTGACGGTAACCCTCACCTATACCGATACGGACACCACCGGTTTCCCCGAAGCATCCCTGGGTTTGTACTACTGGGAAAGCACGACCAGCTCCTGGACGGATGCCGTCTCAAGCTGCCCAGGAGGTGAGTACACTCGAGACCTGGTTGGCAACCTGCTTGCCTTGCCATTCTGTCACTTGACAGAGTTCGGTGTGTTTGGCACACCCCTACGGGTCTTCCTGACGGTCATTCGTAACTAAGTTCGAGCTAATCACTCCAGACCTCACAGGTCTGGGAGACGACGCAGATCTCCTAACCTGTGAGGTCATTTCATCAGAAAATCCACTCCGGAGGGCTCCCTTCGCCCATGTAAAGGATGTAAAGACTCCGTCCGCCGACATCCACTTTTCCGGTGATCAAACCGGGTCTGACAATAAGAGCTGATTGGGTTGGTGTGGGCGTAGGTGGAATGGGAGTAATTGAAGGCGTAGGAGTAGGCGCGGCACATACTACCAGCATAGTGAACGAGAATAAGATACAGAATAATTGCACCCGAACTGCACCTCAGAATGAAGCAAGGAAGGGCAACTCGCAACCCTGTCCCGCAGAGGGATATGATTTAATCACCTCTGTAAACTTGTGGACCTGGCGGAATTCGAACCCGCGATCTCTTCAGTGCGATAGATGAGCACGATAGGGGAAAAGGGTGAAAATGCCGTCTATTACGTCTATTATGTTCCAAAATAACCATACTGTTATAGCATATCTGTTCCCAAATTGTTCCCGAATTGTGCTCTGCAGTATGAAGCAAGGAAAGACGATCCGTAAACCTGTCCTGAGGGGGAAAAAAAGTAAAGACCGTTTTCAGAAATTAGTTTTGATTGGAGCGACTCGAACGCTCAACTAATGGTTTAATAGGACGCTACCAAAAAATACTTCTCCCATCCAATGTCCTGCCATTATTGCCCAAGCCACTGGACAGAAAACAAGCAAGTACATTGGATGTGGTTATTCAAGCCCAGTCAACAATTTAGTTTCTAGTTGATCTACTTCACAATGTATACGATTAATCTGTGTTTGTAATTGATGAATAATTGAACCACTGACAAATAAGGATGTTTACAATTGAATTATTGGATATTTGATATTTCTAATGAAGATCCCTATCTAGATATTATCTCCTATCAACGATAAATAATTTAGCTTTATCATTATAGATAAATTCGAAGACGGAAGGATTGTCCACTTTTGTCCATTCCTACTTGACATATCGTGTACAATAATGTACAATATTACTGGGTATGATTAATATCATGATGGATTTTCTCATCAAAGGAAATTACAATGCTCCCAAAAGATGATCCTTCTCAGTATCTCAAGATAGATGAAGCTGCCCGACTTTTGGGTGTGTCACGGCGCTGGGTTTATCGAAGGATTTGGAGTGGTGAGCTTCCGGCCAACAAGGTTGGCGGCTTATATTTCATTCCTCGACAAGCACTGCAGGCCATGCTTAGCGGGGAGCGTACATTTATCGAGGATAATCAACCCAGGGTTATAGATAGTACCCAGATCAAGTGTGGCTCGTGCTATCGTTTGCTCGAGTCGGATGCTCAGATCGGTGATGTCTGTAAAAGCGAAGGATGTGACGAACTGATCTGCAGCCAATGTCAAGGAGAGGGCGTCGAGTACTGCGCCCGTCACTCACCCACCCGAGAGCAGAAATGGGAGACTGCCTTGCATAACCATCAGCAGGGCGAACTGCCACTATTACTCAAGAGCAGCACAGCTCGTTTGCGCGAGCTCAATTTTCTCAACCGTACTCAGATGCGCCTTGAGTCGATTAGGAGTCTTGATCCATCCGCAGACTGGTGAGACCCTTACCATTCAAGATTGGAACACTCTGTTGGAGCAACATGATGAGCGTGCAGAAGTGATGCGCCTTCGGGGAAAAGTTATCCTGGATACGGAAATGCTGGCTGAAGTCCCACTTAATGCTGCCCTGACTTACCGTATTCCACCAGCAGAAAAATCAAAAGGGGTTGCCGCTGGAGATACGTCTTGAGGTAATCAGTCGATTGGCAACCATGTTACGCGATGGTTTTGATACCCAAGCGCTCACTGAAGACCTACTTTTAAATCGGATTGAGCGTCTGAATGAGTCAACTCAGCGAGGAGCAGCTTTTTATATGGTTGTCTTGGCGGCCACATCTGGCTGGGATCTCGCAGCTCATCGGGTTATACTGGGTGATGAAAGTGAAAAACCATTTTTTCACCGCCAATTCCTACTTTATCTCTATGACATCGAACGCGGAGAGTTACTCTTTAATCCTCGAGATGATCGGCTGCGCCTGTATGCCGAATTATTTACCCCTGCCCTCCCGGCTGAAGAGCTGGAAGAAGCTATTAAAGTAATCGAGAAAGAGATGCTTGCCTATAATAGTCTCTCCCTACAATATGCATCCGAAATATTACCCTATCCTGGTAACCCTGCTTAGGAGTGCTTTTGAACGCCTTGCTACAGGAGGTAGATATGCCCTGACCTGATGTACCCAATCTGGGTTTATCTCTACTAAAAAACTGATGTCAATAAATGTTCAGACTAAACTTCATTTCACAAGACTTAGGAGGAATATAAAATGGCAGAGAAAAAGAAATCCCTACTAGATTACGGTATCGATGTTGTACGCGAGCTGCTCGGAGTTAAAACCACTCAGCCTGCTCCTGCCAAGAAGGTCAGCTTGCAAGATCTCTCGCAAGATGACTTGAAATATGAATTGGTCCGACTCGAGCAGGATGAGCGCAAGACCCTTGCCAACCTGCGCGAAATCGAAGAAAAGAAGAAGCAACTGTTCACCGCTGCGGTCAGCGCTGGCAGCGATCGAGAAAAACTTTCCTTTGCCCGCAAGATCAAGCAGCTTGATGTTGAGGCAGCCAGCCTGGATAAAGAGCTACAGATGAACTCACGCCAACAGCGGGCGGTCAACGGCCTGTACCTGCTCAAGAAGCGTACTGAGAAGGCTTCTGAGGCCGGACTGAACACCATCCTATCTCAAATCGACATGGGAGAGCTGCTGAGGTATATAGATACCGCCAGTGCGGATGGTGAGTTCCACATGGATAAATTCGACGAAATCCTGCGTGGTTTGGAAGATGCAGAGCTGGTTGCTCCTGAGTTTCGCGAGGACAAGGATGTGATGGAAATCTTCAATGCCATCCAACAGGTAAGCGAATCGATGGATACTACTGAAGCCATTGATGAAAAGTTCAAGGAATTTAACAAGCTGACCTCCAACGCCAAGGAAAGTCCTGAAGAAGATCTCTGATCAGGGGGCAAACATGAAGACCGTTGATCTAAGCGGTCCAATTTATGCACAATACAAACGGGCACGGAAGCGCGCCGAAGATGCCGAGAGGCAGGGTGCATTGCAGGTGGCAGCCACAGCTTACCGACAGTCTGCGACACTGATGCGCCAATATGCTCAAATAACGCTCGATCAAAATGTCCGCAAGCAACGGCTTGAACGTGCTACAGCGTTGGATGATATAGCTGATCGTCTATCCCATTCGAGCTCCATCAAAACCAGACCGAAAGACGTTAACCATGCCGCGAGCCAGACCGCAGAACTTACCCGCGAGGATGATTACGAGACGATGGTCTTAGACCTGATCACGCGGACCGGGATCAAGTGGGAAGATATAGGTGGCCTTGATGATACCAAACAAGCCATCAAATCGGCATATGGCCTTGCACTCGCGCGTAAGCCCAAGGGGGTTGAGATTAGTGGATGGCGTAACTTCCTGCTATATGGTCCCCCTGGCACAGGTAAAACACTCCTGGCAGCGGCGACGGCTGGCAGCCTGGAAGCCACTTTCTTTAATGTCAAAATTAGCAGTCTTCTATCCAAGTACTTCGGTGAATCATCCAAATTGATCAGCGCATTATACACGGTTGCCCGGCGCCTTGAACCATCGGTGATCTTTCTGGATGAGTTTGAAGCGCTTACTCCCCGCGTGGTTCAGGAGAGAGTGGCGCCGAAAGGCGCATCATCAGCACATTCCTGGCTGAGCTGGATGGTTTAGCCAATAAGGAAAATCAAAGCTTTGTCTTGACGATCGGTGCCACTAACGTACCCTGGCTATTGGACTCAGCCATACTCAGCCGTTTCCAACGCCGTATCTATATTCCGTTGCCGGATGAACCTGCACGTATGGCGATCCTTGAGATCAACCTCACCCGTCATGGCCACAAGAGTCTTGTGCCATTGCCTGAGCTAGCACGCCGCACGGCAGGCTATTCTGGAAGGGAGATCGAGCAGCTCTGCCAGACGGCCATCACACAAATGATCCAGCGGCTGAATCCCGGATTGATGGATGTAGTAGATAAAGGGCAGGAAGCTGTGCGCAACTACGAGATCAAAGTTGAAGCGCTCACCGCGCCTGATTTCAGGATTGCCTTTGAGCAAATTCATCCGATCACAAATTCACGCATGCTGCGCCTGTACGATGAATGGATGAAGAAGGTCCAAGGCTGAGCGAGGTGCTGGGGAAAGCACATATTGACGAATAAGCCCTTAGAGTGAGTAAACGATGAGGAAGTTTTTTGTGGATAAGGTTTTTGAAAATTCAGGCTCCGGGGAGGAAACCGAGGTGATCCGGAGGCAGAATATCATTTTCATGGGAGTTGATGCACACAAGGAAGTCAGGCAGACTTTATTAGCCAACGAAGTGAATTATTCAGGTGAGATTCATGAGGCCGGATGATATCGATCCCCATCGACCTGCATATCAGTAATGTGATCAATTCAGTCGAGGCTAGGGGATTCGATATCATCAAACCGGGATACGCAGATAGATCTTCAGCGACACTGATTTCACAACCAGGGAAGTAAAAAATGAGCGATAAAGTATCTCCAATTCCATTTTTCGCCAAACCGATGCCTAGTTGGTCATTATTCTTTGAATACATGTTCCCTTTGTATTTATTTATTTCTATAACCTTAGTGGGCATAAAGAAACACAGAATGAACACTTACAAAAGTGAATTTAAATCCAGCAAACAACTTGTTACCGAAAATAATCAACCAGCTTTGCGTAGGTAATACAATGTCCAATCTTGACAATATCAAATCTTCCTTCTCCCGCAGGCTTGACGAACGCAAAATTCATCACGAAGCCGACCTGCAGGCAGAGATCCAAGAACTGCGCAGCCACCTGCTGGGAATGGTACCTCCAACTTTACGTGCAGAAGCGGCTCAAACATTACGAGAGGTGGATAATAGTCTGAACCCAACGCAGACAAGATTAGCGGAAAACAAGCGAAATATGATCAAATTTCCCACCCTGGTGAATATCGGTCAGCTGGACCAGCTACGCCAGATTGACCAAGTCTTTTGGGAACATTTCAGGCTCGGTGATTATTACCCGGCTGAACGCCTGCAGTATATGACGCAGTATTGCGAAACACTAAGTGAGTTCTTCCAGCCATTAGTTGAAATTCATAGATCTATCTCCGCAAGCGCAGGAAGCCCAGCTGGGAGCGATGATCAGTGAAGCAGAAACTATCGCCAGGCAAACTCAAGGAGGTGGAATCTTTGGGTACAATTTATCTGGCAAAGGTTGCTACCTGAATGGCTGGTTGTTTGTTTACGATCATCAAATTGCCCCGCGCCAGGCGTTCAATGATCAGCAGCTGTTAATGAGTATCCTGGGAACTGCGGCTCATGAAAAATTGGGGCATCGATTCTTAGATTTATATACTGCTATGGGTGATGTTAAGTCGCGCTTAGGTTTGGGGATGGTTGAAATAGCCAGCCGATTTGGACTGCGCCCGGCGGATGACCCAACTTCTACACTACGAAGGGCTCAGTACAACTTGCTCTTCACCGCCTCCCAGCTGTTGGAAGAGGGGTGGGCTACCTGGCTGCAAAACTACTTGGCAGAAAGCTGGTTGGGCGGAAGCGATCACCCCAGGCACACCCTGCAGTCCATCTGGAAAGCCACGTTAGATCTACCGGAGGACATGCCAGACCGCCAGCAGATAGTGGAAGCTTTGCAAACGAGCCTGGCTGTGCTATTTGATAGCAAGGAACAGCCCGATACGACGGTCCATACTGCTGTGCGCCTCCTCGAGAATTTGGGAGCCCAGCTGGACGATCATTTTTTTCATGCTCTGCACCAACCTTTACGTTATGCTGTGGGCGAGCTTTTGTTCATGCAGGCAGAAACTAACCTGGGTGCATTGTGCACACCCTATGTTGCCATTATTTCTGCTAATTTAACCTTTGATCCTGCTCAAATCAGCCTTAATGACCTGGCTAGCCTTTTTGCCGAAGATCCACGGCTGAATCCGGACACACGATTGGCCTGCCTGAGTCGCCTCCACATTACTGAGGCCGGGTCGTTGAGGGAACTGGTTGGACAAGCACAGGCTGAGCTGAGTTATTCTGTACCTCCAGAGATCAAATAGATGTACTTTGAGGAGATTTAAATGGACGCTACCCCTGACCACTCTACGCCCCTGGCCAAAGCCTTCCGTTTGAAGGAGCTGGCGGGCTGGTTGAGCAAGCAAATTGTCATACCACAGAACCGGCAGGGTATTATTTTGCTGGGAAACGCACCTGCCAGGTTCCTTCCTCCTGGCAAGCATGCGGCGCTTTCAAAATTCGAACGAGTTTCCGGCCGAGGGGCAGAACTGCTGGCGGGATATATACCCACCCAGCCATTCCGCGCATGCCTCAAAGCCACTAACATGTTAAGTGGTGATGAAGAACTAATGGATGCCAGCCTTGTCGGTCTGGTTGATGTTACCGATCCGGCGTGCTTCTTCACTCAATTTGTACAGCCAAACCAGGTCATCAATGAAGCTTCAATGGAGCTGAGTGGAGACATAGCTATCGAGGGCTTGGCGGCACTGGTCAGTCGGTACGAAGCGGCCGACCTGATGCAGGGTCTACCAACGTTCCGGTTAGCAACTGAGATCCAAACACAATTAAATCCAGCTTTGGCCAACCAGGGAATCCGCCTTATCGGGTTGGAGATGCTTTCTTTCCGCCGGACTGCCGACCAGGTGAAGGTCGCTCAAAAGGTCCAGGAGCTTGAGGCACGCCTGCGCGAAGTATCTATGGAAGGGAAAATGGCTGAGATGGAGGACAATGCAAAGCTAGAGGATTTCTCCCGGCAAATACGGTCCGAATTAGTAGAACATGCAGGCATTCGTGAGGTTACTCCCACTGAAGTCCAATCCATCAAAGCGACCGCGATACCGCTGATAGCTCAACTCCAGTCAAAGTTGTCCTCGTTAAAACCATCGTCAAGCAGCGATCGCAACTGGCGTATAGGCCGCTTGTTCCACCGAAGCCAACCGGCAGGTGAAGAGCCACATCCTGGTAGACGCCAGATACGCCAATGGTTGATAGGTCGTGGTATCACCTTGCTAGTCCTTATTCTGGTGGGCTTTTTCATCACTGCACTTATTATGTCTAACAGCAAAGAGCCATCGTGGAGTATCCGCTGGGAATTTATGCTGATCATTTGGGGACCAATTCTGGCAGTAGTTATCCAATCGCTCATAGCGTTTTTGAAGAAACGCGAGGAAATATCTGAAGCGCTGTGGACTGCACAGGGAATGACTTTCATCGATGACCTTTCGAGGGGCAATCGCAAACGCACAGACCAGCTGGTTCGTGAACAATGTGCAGGGGAGTTGCAATTAATACGAGAGACGTTAGTAGATGTGAGATCACGGGTATATAAGGGTGGCGACGAAAACCAGGCCCTTCAGATTAAGCAATTGGAAGGCAAGGTGGAAAATTGTCGGACAGAAGTCCTTAATCCATCTTTTGGAGCTCCACCTTATTTGTCTGATTTGAAAATCGATAGGCATATGTGGGGCCATCTGTTGGATTATGATGAGAAATTGCTAGTTCATATTGCCAGTTCAAGTCTGGGTGCACACAATATTCAACAAAAACTGGTGGTTGGAGGAAGTGACGGCGAGGATCTTACCCGTTTGGAGAAAAAAATCGATGCCTTCCGTCACGATTTCTCAATGCGCCAGAACGCGGTAAAGGTTTCTGAGCAAGACCTGCAGAAGTTTGAAGAAGCATATCCATCATAAAGCATTTTGAAACTGATAAACGAAGGAGGATTGCAATGTTTCTAAATACAAAGAAATGCCCCAACTGTGGGACGAAGTTACCCCAAGACGCCAGGTTTTGCGCGAGCTGTGGATCTCCAGTTGGCAGTGGAATCATTCGCTGCAGTTCATGCAACACTGAGAACCTGAGTGACGCAATCTATTGTAAAAAGTGCGGTCAGCCGTTGAGTCAGACTTCCACTCCTCAGGTCTACAGTCATCGCTGGACACGCGGTGCAAATGAGTTTGCTGTGCGTGTGGAAGCAGATGACCTACAAGGACTGCTCAAGCGCGACATAAAGGTAGAACCCGGCACCAATGCTATGTTTATCTACCAGGGAACCAGCCGAGGTATCCTTCCACCCGGGGAATATACCCTTGGGACGCTCGGGCAGCGAGTTAAAGATTGGTTCACCGGTGATATTCCCGAACGGGCGACCATCTTGCTGGTTGAGGTCGTGCCTACCGAGCTTGTATTTCGCCTGGATACCTCTTATACCAAAGACGACTTGCCAATCGGTATCAGCATACGTTTACAGGCTGAGGTGACAGAACCAGGCAAATTTTTGGTAAATCTTCTCAAGGGACGCGAGCGCTTTACTCAGGATGACTTGCATGCCTACCTCTTCCCGGAGGTAGCGCAGGTTGCTGATACCTGGTTGCGCCAGCACACCTTGCAGCAACTCACCGAGGACCTAGAGCTCCGCCTACGCCTGGAGCTGGCTCTGGATGAACGCTTGCGGATGACTTTTTCTCAGACTGGGCTGCGATTCTTACATGTGCGGACCGCCGAACTGAACCTAGAACCGTTTGACCACATCAAAGGCATTCGCAGCCAGTATAAGCTCAAGGTTGCCGAGGTTAACGTCAATGCTGCTGGTGAGCAGGAGATGTTCGATGCTGAAACCCACAATCGGATCAGCAAGGCTGAAGCAGAAGCCAAAGCCAAAGCCCGTTTTACCGAGATCCAAAAACAGGTAGATCTGCAAGCCCTGGCGGAGGAGACAACCAAGGTCGAGCTTGAAGAGCGAAAATCTGAGCTCTACCAGCGCATGCGCCAGGCAGTACTGAGCGACAAGATGAATGAGGTGCGCTCTGAGAAAGAGTTTGACCGTTTCCTTGATGAGCAAGATTTTGATAAACTTTTACGTGTTAAAGAGCGGGAAGACCTCAAAAAGACGTGGGCCGATCAGGCAGAAGATCACGATAAAGCCAGAGCGCACCTGCTGGCAAAACTTGATATTGAATATAATTACGAGCTGCAAATGGCGGGGCTTAAGCTTCAACAGGATTTTAGCCAAGCAAAACTTGATATGGAGCTTGAATTAGCACGTAAGAAAGCTGATTACGAGTTTGATATGCGCCGTAAGAACACCGATGAAGGATTACGGTTGGAGCAGGAACGCCAGCGGATTCAGGATGAACGCAGAAAAAAAGAGCTCGAAATTAGCGAACTTCAGCAGAGGATAGAATTGGCTACTGAGAGAGAACAAGATATGTTGGATCTGGAAGTCCTGGCCAAGAATAAAGAAATCCACCGACTGGATGATGAGGAAAGCTTGCGCATCAAGCGTGAGCATGAACTTGCAATGCGGCGCGAAGAGCAAAAGCTAGAGCTGGATAGATGGGTAGCTGATGAAAGACGCCTGCAGGCTGAGCGGGAGCACGAAATGAAGCTGCGCACTCTTGAACTCGAGGGTGAAATAAAGAAGGTAGAGATATATAAAGGTATGACTGGAGAACAGATCCTGGCAGCAGATGCAGCTAAATCTGACTCAGCAGCGCATGCGCTCGAAGAAAAATATAAGTCAAGTACCAATGAGCAGGTTACAAAACAAACCAAGGAAATATACGAACAACGGCTATCTGACAAGGAAGAGGCTGCTCGCAAACAAGAAGAAAAGGACAGACAGCACCAGCAGGATTTGATGGCTATGCACGAACATGATATAGATAACTTGAAAGGCATATCTGAACGTGCCCTGGATCGAATGTCTGACACCACCCAGGCTATTGCGCGTGGAGGCGGCGGGAGCCAACCCATAATCGTCGTCCCAGGTGCAGGCGGCCCACAGGTGATCCAACCTGGTCAGGGCGGGTACACCGGGCAACCAGCACCTGCGGGTAAAAAGGTGTGTCCTAACTGCGGGCAGTTTGTCGATGCGGATGCGCGGCATTGTACCCACTGTGGAATCAAGTTCGAAGGGGTGGGATAACTCATCCTTCGAATATCAAAGACAGCTGGTAGGAATAAACGATGAAGAGAGTGTGTGGTTTATTTTTTCCCGAAAACTTGGAAAATACGAAATCCTGGAGCTGCCTTGATCAGGCGAGTTTATGGACAAGCACCTCTTCGATGTACCAGCATAATATTTTTATTAAGGACCTACTATAATGCCGGGATTTGACTCCAAAAAAGAAGAATTCGCCCACCAGCTGGACCGCATGGTCAAAGAGCGTGGTCAGAATGATGTATATTACGATCAAACCTCCGATCTTCAATCATACATGAAATCGTGGGAAGACCAGCTCGATCAGCGGCTGACGGAATACCGTGGAGAAACACACATCACTGAGCTCCCACCTGAGCCTCCCGCTCCTGAGGGTGAACAGACTCGCCCATGGCCCCCCTTTTCTCACCCCGCAGACACACTGGAAGAATGGCTGTCGGAAATGGATGCGATGATGCTCACCGAGCTGGGATTGAACCGCTTTCCCATACCAGCTGGTCTGGCTACCCCAGTGCGCTTCCTTGCCGATAATGCTGCCATGCAGCAAGCAATCGCCCAAGCCTGTCAGATTGATGAAATGCCTGAACTATCGCAACACAAGCAGGGTGCGTTGCACTTGCCTGGCATAGGCACACTGATTAACCGGGAGCATTTCGCGCACTGGCACTCCCCCCAACCATCAGCGGATATAGTTCACCTCGAGCACGCTGAAATTGTAGCTGAAGTCGCCCTCGAGCGCTGGGGATGGGGTTACATATTGGAATACACAAGCCTTGGTCGCCAGGCAGTGGAAGCAGGTCTCTTCCCTGGGTTGCTCTCTTGTCGTCTTGGATTACAAACAACTCAACCCCTTGCAGAAGCCCTCAGCAGCACGTGGACGTTGCTGATCGCAGGCTGGCAGGATTGGGTAAGTCAATTCGTACTCTTCAAAGCCAGGCATGCGGTTGGCAATGGCCTGCTGTCACACCGGCGTCCTGGACGGATGCTGGAATTGGTCCAGAAGGTAGTCAACCTTTTTCCACTTTATATCTACGTTGAAGGAGTGCGTCTTCGACTGCTTAATCTGCTCGACCTGATCCGCTTCCTATTCCTGGAAGAGAGTGATATCCTGACCAAAAATCTTCACAAGCTGCTCCTACAGACCAACGCAGTGTGCCAGGCTCACGACGCCAAAATGCAAGAGCTAACAGGCTACACCATCAGCCAAGTGCTGGGGATGTTGTACTTTGCCCGATTGGAGTCAAGGGTGGGTATTCAGGCTATACCGTATGCTGTGCTGATCGCCACCTACCCGCCTGACCTAGATCTTCGCCATCTAGACAGATCTAGCTTCACACGGCAGGTGGAGTTCTAACCCGTGCCAGCACCCAGATACCCGCCTAGCGCTTCTCAGCAGCCTTGACCCTCGGGTAAAGTATGATCCGCGAGCCATGTATACCGCTGCTTGGGAACGGCTAAAGTTGGATGGACCAAAGGAGTATTTTCGTTGAATTCTCACAAATTGTCTGGATTATCTTGGCTGGTAGACTTGAACATATGATCGTTACGTGCCTCAGATTTATTACGTTCTTTTTATGGTTCTAACGATGACAAAATATGTATGCACAGAAGACTTAAAAAATACGAACTTAGTTGTAAGTGATGGATACTTTACAATACTATGGTTTCGTGAAATAATTAAACCGATATATTCCGACACCATTCCAATAAAATGATAGAAAAGGGATACAGGGGTCTATGATACTATGTCCGTACTGTCTTTCTAACACGCCCTCGAATACAAATTGCAAATCTTGCAATGAGCCACTTCCCCGATCCTATGCGCTAAGCTTTACATAAACACCAGCCTCCTGTTGTAATGAGTGCTGTTGGTTTTAGTGGACATGGTAAGACGGTATACCTGGCAGCGATGTTACACGAGCTGGAGAATTATCTAACCCGGGTCTGGACATGGTTTTTATCGCCAAGCGCTTGACCAAGCCACGATCGACAATGTCAAGAACAATTTGAAATTATTGGAACAAGGCGACCTACCAGAATCTCAACGCTCGCCGTAATTTTCCTCGCCCCAGCCTGCATCTCTTAGCTCGAATGCCCAAATATAAAGATCGGCAATTCATTATATATGATCCTCCAGGAGAAGCATTCGAGGAAGATTTGGCGATGGAAGAATTTGCTAGCTTTGTCACCCGTGCAAAAACGATGCTCTTTTTCAATAAGTTTAGTGGATTTGGATGCAGCCTCTGTCAGTTGAGATGCATCGTTTATTGGAAGTTTATACACTCGGGATGAACCGTCTGAAGGCTAAATTGCGAAACCAGCACTTGGTCGTTGTATATACAAAAGCAGATTGGTTATTAGGAGAACGTTTCTTGGGTCGGCATCCTGGGGTAGTGGAATATTTACAACAAAGCCGTCCCGCAGAGATAAATGATCTAAAACGTTATATGGCGGGTATGTTACAAATATCTAATGACCTGGCTAGTTTTACCATCAACGATTTACACGCAGATAACTTTATGAACTTGGCTAGAGCACAATTCAAAAGTATCTCGTTCTGTGCAACCTCTGCCCTCGGAAGTCCCCCAGAAAACCATAAATTAAGTGAAATTATGCAGCCAAGGCGGGTAGTAGATCCGCTCCTTTGGGTGCTCGATAAAACATAAATTTCTTCAATGTCTGTTTACAGGGAGTCAAATGGAAACGGAGCAGTTGGGCATAGAAAAACCGTCAACGTCAGGGCAAACTTCTGATTCTCCGGGTAATCAAGGGCAGAATAAAAAGGATTTAGAGAAACCCGCCAGACAAGACGAAAATCTTAAAGAAACAGTCGGGGCAGAGGAGAAACAATTCGGTAGGGCTGAATCCACACAAAAGGATACTGCTGAAAATCGTAAGAACCGAGCTGAGCAGCATGAGATGCTTAAGGCAGTCGGAAGCTATTTCGGCACTGCACATATTGGCCAAGTTGTTGTCAATCAGGGAGGCGGAACTCAATATAGCACCACACTCGGACCTCCTCAAGTCATATCCTATCAAATAACTCAAGAAGAAATAGATCGGATTGTTTATGTGTATGAAATTCCACCTGGATATGAGGCAGCTCATAAACAATTCATATCCCAGCATATTATCATTCTACAAGGCCCGATTCATGTGGGGAAGCATGCGGCTGGCATCAAACTGGCAGTGGATACGCTCGGTGCGGAGGCTTGCATTGAGGAATTATCACAAGATGCTAATTTATTAGATCGCATTAAGCCTGAATACATAAAACCAGATACAGCGTATCTCGTTGACGGTTTACTGGGTAGTCGGGCAGAGAAATTAGCGGAGCGAGATTGGGAAATCCTTGGAGAAAGACTGCGCAATCAAACGGCCTACCTAGTTGTATGTGTCACAAGCGATATTCGATTAGCTAATTATGCGAATGCAAATCTGTGTCATACAATTCGATTACCCAAGGTAACTGTCTCGCGATTGGTCGAGAAGCATATCGAATACATGTTGTCTGGCAGTGATGATTTTGCAGATCCAGAATCGATTAGGCAGTGTTTAGAAAATGAGCAAGTTCGATTGCTCATGGAAGGGAAACTTGACCCGGAAAGGATATTCCATCTTTCCATCTTATTAACGCAGTATCTCAAAGGTGAGTGTCCGCTGGAGGAGATCATTCAAAAATATTCCGTCCACTCGGAAAAAATAGTTCAGGAGTGGTTTGAAGAATGTGGAGATGATCTCGATGAGCGTGCTTATCGGATTGCTCTGGCAGTTCTTAACGGGGCACGTGTAAACTCTATTGACATCGCTGCCAGAAATTTATCAACTCGGCTTAAGACCCCTCCCGAGTTTGATATTGAAACAACAAAAGAAATAATAAAAGAAACGACAAAAGAAACGATAAAAGAGACGAGAAAAGAAGTACTCAAAGAATTGCCAATAGAAGCACCAATCCCTGCATCACCTTTCTCCCGACCAAGGAGCCCTCGGCTGGAAAGGTCTCGCGCACATATAGAAACCGTAAACATTCCCACAGAATACAGCGATAATGCAGAGGTTAAGATTATATGTTTGAATGATCAAAATTACCAATACGCGTTAATCAAATACCTTTGGGAGGAGTATGGATCATTTCAAGACACATTTTTGGACTGGTTGAGCGATCTTGCAGTCAGGTATGATGCTGACATCCGCGAACGAGCGGCTGCAGCTGTAGGAGCTCTGGCTCGAATTGATTTCGAAAGTATTCGCTTACGTGTCCTGGTTAAATGGGCATTTAAGTATGATGGCGACCGGAAATTAGCGCAAATTCCGCAGGGCTTTAAGCACTGCTATATTAACACTAATCTTGGATGACAGCCACGCTACTGATGTCCTCGGTTTACTTCGCTACTGGTCAGAATACAAAGATGAGGCATTGGTCTGGGCAGCAGTGCGCGCATATTCTTCGGTCGGATTACGCTACCCGCAGGAAGCCATGGAAGTTTGGCGCTCAATCGTCGAATCCGCTGATGGGGAACTTAAAATCAATCATGATACGATGATCATTCACGGTGATGGTATGTTGATCAGCCTTATCGATGCGATTGAATATCTATTCACCAGCGCTTTTGAATGGCCAGATCGCTTTCACAGCATTTATGAACAGCTATTGGAAGCCCTCAAGAATTGGATCCTATTGGACCGTGAGCCAAAGAGCAAGAGCTCCTTAGGATTGCCGCTCTTCTTGATAATGATGGGCATCCCAATGCCTACAGATGATAGGCTACGGCAAATTTCATTCAAGCCCCCTGCATTGCTGTCGATGTTTGATGCAGAAAACCCCAACCCACATGCACTTGCCAATTTGATCTGGCTTCTCCGCGATGCACTCAACAATCAATTCTATCGTCAGGCAGCCTTAGAATTGATACATATCTGGTTTTTATGTGTGGATAATGATGACAATCTGCTGCCATCCTTAAAAATGGTCTTTGATGCGTATGTTAAACAAAGTGATCTCCGACCGCGAGCAAGACAGGTTGAAAATTTATTTTCAACGCTGGGCAAAACACCCAAATGAAGATAAAAAAAGTAAATGCGCGCAAACATTGTTGGCTGAAATAAATTGGTCAGATACCCACTTACTCACAGCATGAAATCGATTATTGTCTACAACGAAGCTGCGATATTGTCATAACTTCTAGAGGAGGAATGTCCGATGATTAACAAATCGTTTACCAACAAACACAACCCTATTAAAGAGAAAAAAGACTTACCGAGATTTACAAGTATAAAAATAGAACTCAATGAACAGGGTATCTTGTGCGGTCATGGAAGAATTCGCAGGGTATTGAAACCGGGAGACAACCTGACTTTGGAGGATCGCCTGGTAGGTGGATTGTCGTTGTATATTATTGATCATGCCCCACATGAAACAACATGGTATGTGAAACTAATTTCAAAAGATGAGCCTGAAGTCATTCCCTCTTGCGATAAAATTGAAATACCGGGTTCTGGATGCACGTCGAATGGTTGAAGACGATATAAAAGACACCGAATCAATCATCGTCTCAGCATTAACACCTTTGCTGAGAAAGGAGGCACGCAAATATTCGCTGTATCAATATGAGGCTCTAGAAATTATGATCGAAGATATGCTGGAGCCAGAAGTATTGGCTAAGTATGGCTTAGAGCTATTATACAGGGATGTTGAGATTGAGTTCATTGAGGAAGAACGCAATAATTTAAAAGCATTGGTCAGAGCGATGAACGTTCCACAACAGACCCTTCATACATCCATATTACCCACCATGGATGACGATGCTAAATTTCATGCCTCTGTAACGGTCAACTATAAGGTAACCGACTATAACCGCCTCCCCACGAAAACCTTGGCGGAAGCTGAAAAGTGGTTGT
Organism: uncultured Chloroflexia bacterium; assembly: GCA_963725685.1. GTDB lineage: Bacteria > Chloroflexota > Anaerolineae > Anaerolineales > UBA4823 > FEB-25. Next base: position 15,188 of record CAVRYZ010000005.1, on the reverse strand, counting down.
GGAGCCGTGTGCTAGTAACCTTGCGCAGAGAGGTCGAAAATATACGATTGATAATATTGCCAAAGCCGAACAATCACTACAGGATGCGGTGGAGTCAGAAATATACAGCGATCATGGACTTGAAATTGTCTCGATCCAGGTCTCCATCGATCTTGAATCCCTTGAAAAAACCGCAGAAATGGGGGCATTACAAGACCAGGTTGCTCTGGAGAAAATGAAAGCAGCAGTAGCAATGGTCCAGCTAGAACGTTCTCAAAAGAAGCAACAGCTGGCTGTAGAATTTTATGCCCCCATGATCGAAAAGGGTCAATGGCAGCTCTTGGCAATGAACCTGGCGGATAACAAGATGGATTCAAATGAAGCTTTAAATTTCCTGAACGAGCAGCAACGCAAGAAACTCGAAATTGAAATCGATAGATATAACCGTCAATTTGATCTTCGAGAGAAGGTCGTTGATTATGCACTCCATAAGGGTGATGGGTTGACTGAGGCAACTGCAGAAAACGTTATCGAAAATGTTGTAAAAGATATGAATGGGGAGCAAATTAAATCGATTCCCGATAAATCAGAAACTTCAGAATCATAAACTACACCTAATTACTGATATATGTCCACTCAACCTTCTCAACCATTACGGATTTTAGCTTGTTGGTCTGGAGACGAAGGAGCCCGTTTACACCGGGCGCTGGCTAAGTTAATTACTACGTGTCGACTTAGTTTGAACCTCGTACCTATCCATGAATTAGGCGGACATGTCCAACAAGCTGGGTACTATCATATCCTAGTGATCCCAGCTGAAGATTTCGGTTGCATCGATCCATTACAAATTCAACGCTGCATAAAAAGGATAAGCCTAATTCTAATTCTTCCGGGACAGTTAGATCAATCCCAGGTGGAAAGCTGGTTTCCTCAGGCTCAAGCTGGAATTGCATTTCAATCTGACCCGGGAACGAATGGGGCTATCGATTTTTTAGTCAATTTATGTGCTTCACTAATCGAAGGTCATGTGCTGCGTGAAGCAATCGACAATGCCTATAAGGCAACAGTTACATCACTTGGTTCCGCGTTCGTTCGTCTCTCCGACCCAGATATGATTCCCTGGCCGGGTATACAAAAACCTCCGATTTCGCCAAAACAACGGTGAATACTGAGCAATCAAGGCCTGGAGGCAACACAATTAACCAACCAGCGCCAGCGGTAGTGATAGAAAATGCCTATTATGGACCTGTAAGTAAGGGAGATCAAATCAACAGGATCCAAATGGATAGTTCAGCGTCTCATATGAATTTCGTCAGCGGTGGTGATCAGATCAATCGAGTTCAAACAAAAGAAACACCTGTCTAAACCACCGCCTGTTACTGAAAATGACAGTACACCAGGCGTAATGGAGAGTGAAAAATTGTGTCCACAATGCCACAAACCGTTGCACCCTCCTAAAAAATTTTGCATTTATTGTGGAACCCAGGTAAACACCTAAATCGCTAATAAATTCATGATTAATCTATCTGATCAAATTCATTCAACCCTTCTGGTGGCGGATGCCAGTGAAAGCGCCTCGCTCGTTTGGAATGAGATTAACCAAGTGATCTGGAATATATTAGATGAACTTAAACAACCGAATATTGACAATATATATTTACTCGGCACTCACGGAATCGTCCCGCTCAACTCTTACCACGAGCAATCCAATACTGTCCGGCCGCATGGTGTTAGCTTAATCGCTCCCATAATTGCTGAGTTACAACAAAACCATAAACGTATTCTAAATGGACTTATCATTGGTTCAGGTAAAGTATTCGATTTGGCAGATTATTTGGATAGCAAATGGGTTCAGAACTGGATGGCAATCCGGGTTGGAACTGAGTCTCTACTTCCTATCGAAGGTTGCATTCCAGAATATGAAGCCTCCGATTTGACTTCAGCAATAACCAGGTTGCAAACTCTAACTTCCAAACCAATCCCTGTCTCCAAACTGATTACTTCTACCTGGTCTTCCTCTGTGCAGTACTGGTCTATTGATCGCTCTGGTTTCCCCCTGGTTTTTGTCGAACCCCTTCAAATCTGGGCTCACTTATTTCCAGTCTTCAAACCCCAATTTGAAGCTTATCTTTCTAACCAAAATAATCTCGGCGATTCCTGGTATCAAGCCCTGCTTGAATTGAACCCTCGTCTTTCATACAATAATCGCGATTATTCTAATTATGAAAAGCTGATTCTCACTGGGATTTTCCCAGAGGAAATTCAGGCCTTTTCTCAATGGCTAGGTCCCGAATATTCCCTGCCCACAGTAGAAGAATGGCGCAATATTCATAAATGGTTTAATCACCAACCACCAGAATTACCGCCACACGAGCTTGTTAAAGAGGGCCTTTCATATTCAGCAGAAAGAATCTGGGAAGGATTGATCGGGGAGATTTCTCCAACATCTATGCTTGACCTGTCCTTAATGAACCAAGGGGTTATCGAATGGCTGAGATCGCCCGAGTGGACCGGTTTGGGGAGAACCCGCCCATCGTTCCGCCCCAAGCTTACCGACCCACTCACCGATGAGCCGACAAAACCAATCCGTCACGATGTCCGTCTGCGATATTTTGGGTTTAGATTGATCAGGAGGGAGCACTAATGCAGATTACCGCTTCTCAACACATCTTCAGCAATGTACCCAAGGAGCAGTCTCCCATGGGTCATCGTGGTTTTCAGACAATATCTTATAGTCGATCAGGAATATCGCAAGCTGATTTGACAATATTAGAGAACCGGTCTCAATATATTGCCGGTGAACAGGAAATTATTAAATATCAATACTATACTCTGCCGGATGAAAAAGTTGTGATTTCTCGGACTGTACCGCTGCCTGAACCGGATGAATTCGGGCGCAGAGGCCGCTACCTGACCCACAACCTGATTATCACCACCATGGAATTCGCCTCCACTGAGTATTGCCCTTTAGGGTTCATTCAAAACAAGAATTTTATCTCTCGAGTCGAGGATGCATTTGGTAATGTGAACCAGGATAAAGGTAATGTGCCTTCCAAGATCATTGAAGGCGTGGACGTCTGGCAAGACCGAGCTTTACAGGTTGCAAGATTCTGGCCTGAGGATCAGCTGATGAAATTAGCCCGTATCGGCTGGCAAGCGACGCAGCTGCAGAAAAATAAGCGCGGCATCCGGCTTATTGGTTCGACACAGCAAATTTTGGAGACATTGGCCATAATTTTCTTATTAACCGCACCGCAGAAACGGTCCAAATTAACCTTTGATACTTTTGTTAATGGATGTGATTGGAGCAGGGATTGGCCTTTCTGGGTATGGGGTGATGAGAAAGCAGATCAAGGTAATAAGTATATTGTTATCGATACAGCCAACCATCACGTTGACGCTGAATTATTATCGAACGAGGATACACCTTATGAGAATTGGATTGCAACCCAATCAATCCCGAACAAATTAGAAAATTTCAACGTCCATCGTAATCCGGCCTTACAGCTCGATATGGTCATCCAGGGTAAACAAATAAGTAATTCGCTGTTAATAAATATTGAACCGGCATTCGTGGCGGACTTCGCACGGATAAACTCCAAAGCTATCAGCGAAAAGATAATTACTTCTATAAGCGGTTTGTCAAATCAGCTAGTCAGCGATATATTGAGTACTATTAAGACAAATCCACAAAATTACTTACAATGGCTGGTGACTGGCGTAAACAAAACGTCCCTGGCAGAATTATTTTATCAATTGATTCTTAAGAACGTAAAATATCCTCTCACTCCAAGTGACCGGAAGATCCTCGGAAATTTAGCCAAGGAAAGCCATTACCCTGGTTTAGAAAGTTTACTACAGCTAAACAAAGGGGACACAACCGCATGGAAAAAGTTTTTGGAGCTGCTGGATGTAGATGCATATAAAACGCAAGTTTCTAGTTTACTGGATGCAAATATCGTTACAGCCAGCGAGGCCTTCCTTCCAAGCAGGCTACAAATCTGGTGCGAGTTATCCACAGGCCACATAAAATCAGGCGAATTGAAGTCCATACTTGATCAGATAGACCGCAATGAAAAACTTTACCCGGTAAATTCATTAGCGGTTTTATGGAGCGACTTTTCACCTAATGATAAGCAATTACTGAGACGTTGGATTAAATCCTATAAAGGATATGCACCTCAGCTCCACCGATTTTTTGATACACATGTCGAGCAATCCGAATCGGTCTATCAAAAACTAAAATCGGTATTTACAGGAAAAAATCAATCCGGAAAACAAAAAGACGAGAATGATAGATGAGTCCTGATATTCCCACTGATATCCGGATCTCTCAAACAATTCCCGACATGATCGAAGCAGTCGACAAGATCCGCGATTTCGATACGGTGCGGATCATTCGGTATTTAGCCCGGATTGACCGCCTAAGCCCGGGTTGGATCACCATATTCTCGAAGTTCATTATCGGCCTGTTCTTTACAGCCATCTTCCTCATCGTTTACATCATTGCATTAACTTATAGCCTGACAGCTTTTATTCATCAAGCAGCTCAATTCCTCAAAATATCACGACCTGGCATATGGGTTGACCCAAATTGGGTGACAACGCAGCGCTATACGGATAACACCTACCTTTTGGTTATGTTGTTAGTGATCATTTTTGCAGAGGTTCTGTTATTCAGCTCGAATAAATTCATAGAGCGTTTAAGGGGGATTGAATTCTGGTCTGGCCGCGATACTCCTCCTGTATATATTAGATTCCCGCTTCGGTACGTTGAGGTAATCGTGTGGTTAGCCATGACCACGTTCGTTGGCACACTGGCTATTATTACACTATATCCGATTGCATTTCTTCTTTTTCAATTTATTCGAGTCGGCTTCTTATTGGTCATATTATCTGGCGTTTTTCGTACCAGTTTTATCACATTTCTGGTATTGGGTATTCATCGCGTTAGGTGTAGTCGGAATATTTGCATTAATAATAAGAAAAATATTCCACCGCGTGCTTGTCAAAATAACCTTCATATTACTAGGAGGTTTAGGTTTAGCCAACCTGTTATTTACTGGCTGGAGATACGGAATGCAAGACTGGCAAATGATCCTGTTTTGTGGCGTTTTTTTAGCATATCCTAGTGGATTGGCATTAAAACTATCTGGTATGTTTACAGTTCCCTTTTCAGTATTTAGAAATGCAATGTTTTCTATATATCAGAGCCTATTACTGCGATGGAAACTTATTATCACGAAACGTTTTCATAGTATTCGGAATCGCACCCAAACAGGCGGTGACATATGGTCAGCTGTATGTAAAGATCATCTATTGCGTTTTAGAAAACGATATGAAAAAATGGCGTACGGCCAAAAAGTCTATTATGGCTGCTGCCCTGATTGTAATGATGACATAAGCGTATACAAAGGGGTAGAATGCCTGGCGATCAAACTTGATAAGCCAATGAACGAACAAGTAGAGAAAATCGGCCCCACCCTGTGGATCAACGGCTTACAGTTATTACAAAATACCACCCCATTTACAACGCCTCCATATGATGCGATGGTGGTAGGGCAAGTCGATGATCATGATGTTGAAAACTATATTCTATCAACAATAAATCAGCCGCGTTCAACATTCCATAAGCCACTTAGTCAAATACCAGCCAGGATTTGTCTTGGAAGTAACATCACTAATAATGATATGAACCTGCTTCAGCGGAATGTTGCCCAAGTCACCAAAGATTATGATTCCGCCCTGACACCAAATCCGTTTATAAGCAACCTGCGTATCCAGGAGGCCGTACAAAAAAGATCTCGGAATATTCTTCGGGCATCATATAGAGTAATTATTGTTGCAGGCGTACTAGTTTTATTCGTAGCCGGGACTTACTTATTGATCAATACAGGATTTTATCTACTTCCAGGACAAATCCTGACTCAGGTAAAGATCTGGTTGAATTCGCTTCAATGATATGGGATATATCTCCTTAGTACATGGATTACATTTTCCCCCTTTCAGTTATGTATGCTTGATTATGCTTTTACACATGGGAAAATTAATTTATCATCAAGATTGGGCAGTCGATATTCTGTAACTTTGACGTGATATGAAAAAGTGTCCATATTGTGCAACTGAGATGGAAGATGAGATTCTCATCTGCCCTAATTGCGGTGGAAACACAGGACAGGCGGAAGATAAATCTGTAAGAGAAGAAGTCTCAATAGATGAACCGATAGGAGTTACTCCGCCACAAGAAAAAACCCCACAGGTTATATCTTCAGCGGGCGAAACCACAAGTGATACTCCAGTTGAAGATAAATCACCTAATGGTATATCTTCATCAGGCGAATCGACACGCTCTATTCCTCTAGCAGATGGATCCTCAGAGGGCATTCCACCGGATAAATCTTCAAGCAAAAAAGCCTCCGGGGAAAAACCTCCAGAGGCTATAACTCCCATAGAGAAACCTTCAGAAGAAAAAACCCAAAACGGACCATCTTACTGGGCAATTTTTGCTTGGATGCTTTTTATTGAATATTGTATAGCATTGGGAACCGTTATTTTTTTTATCTGCGGATCGCTTTTATTTATTGGGAAGGATTTTCAAATTGTTACCGCGATGGCGCTGCCTTTCGCAATAATTGATAGGGCAATTATAGGTATATTGGGAGCCAAAGGTCAAAATCCAACCAATACAAAAACATCAGGCTATTTGTTGATGATGTTTCTTTCATATCTGCCAATATTATTTCTGATTCCTTCATGGAACGCAGCCAAATATTATTATACGTTTACCCAATGTCCGAAGATTGTAAACAAGAAACCGCAAATTATTTCGTTAGGTGTTGCATTCAGTGTTAGTTTAGCAGTTTTCGTGTACTTTTATGGACGTTCGCCAATAACCATCATCCAAGGATATGGTTCATTGAACTATGTGCCTATAGCTACTCGTGTCTACCTACCGACTATGACGGCATTGCCATCCCGAATTCTACCGACAAATCCACCTTCGAAAACTACGCCCACTAATCTTCCTCCTGTTACATTGCCAACCAATCTTCTTCCTACTAGTAAGGCGGAGGCGCCTACTCAAAACGTTCCCCCAGACTGTGCGCAATGGTCGATCATTACACTTAAAGATGTAGGAGGTAATGAAAGGTGTGTATGGGGATATATTATTGGTAAATATAGCGATCAAGGGGTTTTTTATTTAGCCTTTGGACCGGAAAAGCAGGATTTATATTTCTTGTCTTACGATAAGGATTTTTCGGAATTTAAAAAGGGCGATTGTGTGTGGGTGCGGGCGGATATTCAGCAAATTAGTGCCAGTCCGGTTATTGTCATAAATTACAGCGATAAAATTACTAAATGCAATGAGTAAAATATATCTATTTAATATAGGCTACAGTATGTTATTCGTTCGAATTGACATTCATGAGCAGCGGTTTATTCCGTTTAGTAAATTATTAATTACCTACACTTGAACGACCCTAGCCTATATGTCTGAAGTTCGTGGCACACCTTTCTTGATTGTGATTATCTGAAATCTTTGGTCATGATATAGACATTTGCATCTCAGAAGTTGATAATAAGCTGGGGTTTTATGCGATCGCCAATCATTTTTAGTGCATCTGTTATTCAGTGGAAGGTAATGTAACGTGTCGATAATTGGGATCGATTTTGGCACCACTAAATGTGCGGTTTCAGTAGTTCAGCAAAGCCAACCCGTCATTATTAGGTCACTTGATGGTCTGGATATTCTTCCCTCGGTGGTAGCTTATAGGCATGATGGGGAACCAATCATTGGTCAAATGGCTAAACAAAATGCCGTCTATGATCCAGAAAATACTGTTTTTTCGGTAAAGCGGTTCATCGGGCAATCGTTCAGTGTTATACGGAAAAACTTATTAATAACCCCTCAGCTGATAAAACCTTGGCCTAAGGATGATATCCTGTTACATATTCCAGCTATTGGAAAGAGCTTATCGCCAATTGAAGTAGCCGCATTGATCTTATCGAAGATTAAGTATATCGCTGAATCCTACCTCGGGGAGACAGTTTCACAAGCCGTCATCACCGGACCTGGTTGTTATGGCTACAATTATATTAAAGCACTGCATGAAGCTGGGAATTTGGCAGGTCTTCATGTGCTTTGTGTAAGAAAAGAGTCTCTTGCAGCTTCTTTAGCTTATACGTTTATAAAAAAGTATTTAAATGAAAACATTCTGCTATTTGATTTAGGGGGTGGTAAGCTAGAGTTATCAGTCCAAACCTACGGTGATGGGATAACTCAAATTCGGTCAGTTGGAGGAAATCCATTCCTGGGTGGGGATGACTGGAGCCAGCGTATCATACGTGTCGCTCTCTCCCGTTTCCAGGAAATGCATAATTATGACCTTGCGCTTGATCCGGTGGCGCTTGTACGGCTTCGCGATGCAGCAGAAAAATCACGGATAGAATTATCTACCCTCACACAGACTGCCTTACGTATCCCCAGTATTACGCGGACAAAAAAGGGAGTACAAGATTTGGAATTAATATTATCCAGACAGTTATTTGAGGAAATTACCCATGATATGGTCGACTCGTGCCAAAAGCATCTAGATAGGGTAATAGCTGACTCGGGTGTGCCGATCGAACAAATAAAGACATTGCTTGTGGTCGGTGGCGCTACAAGGATGACGATGATCAAAATACTTTTGGATCAGTTCAGGAATAAAAATGTAAAAGTAATCCAATGCCCCGATGATTCAATAGCCAAGGGAGCAGCCATCCTGGGCGGAGTGTATGAGGGAGTAATAAAGGACGTTCTTCCTCTCGATGTTGTGCCGCTATCACTTGGAATCACCTCAGGTCAAGGCGGAGTGAAAATTTTAATAGCGCGATATACTACCATACCCACTCGCAAATCTGTCATGATTACCCTACGAAATACAGAACAGAGCGACCGATATGTCAATATCATTGAAGGCGAGGATACACTTGCTGACAACAATTACTGCCTTGGCCAAATAAAATATGCTGATATATTGCCTGAACAATGTAAAGATGGGAAAGTCGAGCTGACCTTTGATATTGATGCAATTGGTATAATGCGGATTGGCACTCGTCACCTGGAATCCGGAAAAACCGGATCTTGGGTTCTTTAAATAAGGTCTAGCAAGTATTCATCCTGAACTCATATCAAATAATGTAAATAAGTTCGAAGAGTATAGATCGAGCAATATTACAGTTAATCAAATAAAATATGTGCATATTGACATGATGATACTGATGGAAAGATCCAATTATTGTTGTACCATATAAAATAAGATTACACCGATCCTATGAATGTGTAAACGACGTGGAAGCTGTAATATTTAGATTTGGTTTGATTTAATAATTTGTGTAATGAGACATTAAACAATCCCATTCTTACAAGATAGAGAATGGGGTCGTTGAGGTGGGCCTGGCGGGATTCGAACCCGCGGCCTCTACAGTGCGATAGATGAGCAAGTAGGGGAAAAAGGGACAAAAGCTGTCTATTACGTCTATTTTGTTCCAAAATCACCATACTGTTCTAGCATATCTGTTCCCAAATTGTTCCCGAAGGGTACAGCAGTATGAAGCAAGGAAAGGCAGCCCCAAACCCTGCCCTAAGGGGGAGATCAAAGTCACCGATGACATTTGTCATTGACCGGGGTAGACTTTACCAGTCATAGTCGCCCGGTGTTTACCAGGCGTAGCCGCTCGGTGTTTACCAGGCATGATCGCTCGGTGTTTACCACCCATCGTCGCCCGGTGTTTACCACTGTGGCAGAATCTCTCCCAAGACCACAATGGGAGAGGAACAGCGAACATGGAGCGGATCCACATGAACATCTACACCGAAATCATCTATCGATTGCGAGCGAAGGAAAGTGAACGCAGGATTTCTCGCGATCTAGGCATCAGCCGACCGACCGTACACAAATATCGGCTGAAGGCCTTCTTGGAAGGTTACCTGGATAGTCAAAAAGAACTTCCTGAAAAGGAAGAGATTGCCAAGAGCTTTGGCCTCGTTCCTCAGCCGCCCAAAGTGCCCAGCACCGTTGAAGGATACCAGGAAGTAGTGGAAAAATATCTTCAACAAGGGCTGGAAATGACTGCCATCTTCCAGCGACTGCGTGATGATTACAGCTATCAGGGCAGTTATTCGTCGATACGGCGCTTTGTGCACCACTTGCAGCCGGAAGAGAAAGAAGCCTACGTACGGGTACATACCGAACCTGGGGAAGAGCTGCAGGTGGATTTTGGAAGCATTGGTCCCATCTATGACCCGAAAGCCGGAAAGATGCGGAAAGGTTATGTATTTGTGGCCACCCTGGGATACAGCCGCCACCAATATGCCGAGATTGTCTGTGACCAGAAGATCAACACCTGGCTGGGATTGCACCAGCGCGCGTTTGTATTTTTCGGAGGCGTGCCGCGGCGGGTAGTGTTGGATAACCTGAAGGCGGCGGTAGTCAAAGCCCTGGTACTGGATCCCATCCTTGGGGAAGCCTATCGCAAGCTGGCCCAGCACTATCACTTCCTGATCAGTCCTAACCGTCCCGCTACTCCACGCCACAAGGGGAAAGTGGAAAATGGGGTCAATTACGTCAAGCGCAACTTCTTCGCCGGGCAGGAATTTGTGGATCTCGAGCGGGCCAACTTGCGTTTGAAGGCCTGGGTAATGGACACGGCCGGGGTGCGCGAGCATGGCACCACGCACCAGGCGCCCTTGAAGTTGTTTCGGGAGGTCGAACAAGCCGCCTTGCAAGCCCTGCCTGCCGAAAGTTTTGATTTGCACGCCATCCTCATGGCCAAGGTGCACAGTGATTGCCACATTGTGGTGGACGGCAGCTTCTATTCAGTGTCCCACACCCTGGTAGGATTTGAAGTGGAAGTACATGTGCACGAACGGATAGTTGAAATCTATGCTCATCACGAGCTGGTGCGCACGCACCGCAGGGCAACTCAGAAAGGTCAATGGCGCACGGAGATGGAGGATTATCCTCCTTCCAAGGCCCAGTACCTGTTGAAAACACCGCAATTCTGTCTCAAACTTGCCCTGCGAATGGGCCCCCATACCCACCAGGTGGTCGAGCGTTTGTTAGCCGATCGTCCCTTAGACCGGCTGCGCTCGGTGCAGGCCATCCTGGCGCTGGAGGAGAGCGTAGGCCAGAGCCGCCTGGAAGCTGCTTGCAGGCGCGCCCTGTATTACGGTGATCCCCATTATCGGCGCATCAAGGACATCCTCAACGCTGCCCTTGATCGTGACCCGCTGCCGGACCAGCTCGTGGCTACTCCCAACCCACAGGGATTCGCTTTCTCCCGCCAACCCAGGGAATTCTTTGAACACCACCCGGGAGGCCAGCCATGATCTCTATCCATCCCTTACTGCCCAAGCTCAGGCAGCTCAACCTCTCCGGCATGCTCAACACCTTGGATTTGCGCGTGGAGCAGGCCATCCAGGAGCAGCTGGCTCCCATGGAGTTTTTTGCCCTGTTGCTAGACGATGAGCTGGAACGCCGCGAGCAGAACCGCCTGGCTTATCGCCTGTCCACCTCGGGCTGCAACCCTGCCAAGACCCTGTCGCAGTTCGACTTTGCGGCCACTCCTGGGGTGAACCGCTCCTTCATCGTCGACCTGGCTACCTGCGCTTTCATCCAGCGCCATGAAAACGTGTTGTTCTGCGGACCTACCGGAGTGGGGAAAACCCATTTAGCCAATGCCCTGGGCATCGAAGCCCTCAAAAGAGACCTGCGGGTCATCTCCAAACCCACCTTTCGACTGCTGGCGGATCTCAACGCTTCCCGAGCCAACGGTTCCTACAACCGCCATTTGACCGCCCTGCTCAAATGCGACCTGTTAGTCATGGACGATTTCGGCTTGCAGGTGTTACCGCCTGCTGCTATCCAGGACTTGTACGAAATTATCTGCGAGCGTTACGAACGCGGCTCGATCCTGGTCACTTCCAACCGCGCCTTCGAAGAGTGGGCGGAGGTCTTCAACAATGACTTACTTTCATCGGCCGCACTGGATCGTCTGACCCATCATGCTCATACCCTGGTCATTCAGGGTGAAAGTTACCGCCAACTCTCCCGCAGAAAGGAGGCGTTATTAAAAGTAAAAACGGAAAAGATTGCTTAAAGTGGTAAACACCAACCCGATCATCACTGGTAAACATAACCCGACTATGTGTGGTAAACATCGCCCGGCTATTGACAATAAATCGCAATAAGGACACAAAAGGTCAATCTAGTGGTGGATCGTCTTATAATCATATAACCCATAATATCTTTACTTCCAATGTTACTTACATCTTACTTTCATGCCAGGGCGACAGGTCTTTTCCTTGTTTCATACCGATGCATATCGGGTACACTGCGTGTACAAATCGGGAACAATTTGGAACCAGATATGCAATATCAGTATGGTGATTTTGGCACAAAATAGACGTAATAGACAGCTTTTTCCCCCTTTTCCCCTACTTGATCATCTATCACATTGAAGAGGCCGCGGGTTCGAATCCCGCCAGGTCCACTTGAATACCCCCACTCCCCAGGTGTCCAGGCGATGCCTTACAGGGTTAATGACACTTGGGGAGTATATTCAATTGTTGATCAACCCCGTGTTTACTTTAGAGGCGAGCTCCCCCCTTTTATAACCGTATGACTGCCGGACGGGATTTTTTTGGTGAAAATACAAGGTCGAATACAAGGTCGAATGCTTGACAACGGTAATCATTTCTGATAGTATAATAATATGGTACCGGTACCATTGTAAGTTGGAGACATATCGCATACACGAGGTGTCCTTCCGCAAAGAAATCCAGTCTCATAAAGCAGGCATAGATATTGTCTATCAGTAGATGAAACTCATCCTGGAAACGAAAAACATTACCAAGGAATTCCGCGGCGTGAAAGCATTGAACAACATAAGCTTTTGTGTCGTCGAGGCTGAGATTCACTGCCTTGTCGGTGAAAACGGATTTTTATTCTAAACTCAAGGGAAAGCGATAAAACCTATGACAGAAGCTATACCCGTCGTAGAAATGCGGAACATCAAGAAGAGCTTTGCTGCTGTCCGGGCGCTTCGTGGGGTAGACCTGAAATTGCACACTAATGAAGTATTGGGGTTGGTGGGCGACAACGCTGCCGGTAAATCTACCCTGATGAAGGTTCTCAGCGGAGCCTACATCCCTGATGAAGGAGAGATCTTCATTGATGGTAAGAAGGTACATATTAGCGATCCTTTGTATGCGCGTCACCTAGGCATCGAGATGGTGTATCAAGACTTGGCCCTTGTCAACAAACTGAACGTGGCAGCCAACGTTTTCCTAGGACGTGAAGCGATGTCCCGAAAATTAGGCATGATTGGTGTAATTGACAGCCGCCGCATGGAACAAGAGACGAAACGCTTGCTAGATAGCCTCAAGATCGACATCTCATCCATGCGCTTGGATGTGGAGCAGCTGTCTGGCGGCCAGCGCCAGGCGGTGGCCATTGCCCGCGCAACAGCTTTCAATGCTAAAGTCATTATCATGGATGAGCCCACGGCAGCTCTGAGTGTGGCAGCCATTGGCAAGGTCCTCGATTTGGTGCGTGAGCTTAAGGCGCAGGGCTGTTCGATCATCGTCATCAGTCACCGCTTGGAAGATATCTACCAGGTGAGTGACCGAATGATCGTGCTACGTCACGGGCGCAAAGTCTGCGACTATCCTGTCACCGGTGATATTCACGAGTTCCGCGAGCGGGTGGTGGCCTACATAGTCGGCGCTCGTAATGATTTTCCCGAGGTCACAATTGACTAATATGTGTGGGGGCAATGGTATCATTCTGGACTCTTCCGACCTGCTAGAGTTATTCGGCTTGACGAATGCATCCTGGTGCTTTGTGAGGGTAAACTCGCCGCAACATTCGCCACTTCGGAAACGCCTCCAGATGGCGTGCTCGATTGAGTGTCCAGACTCGCTACGTCTCACAAAGAAGGAGACGCATGTATGGCCAGCCAAAAACTAACCCTAACGAGTGAGCAACCATGAGAAATATTATAGCGGAACCTATTAAGGAAGAAACCCCCGAGATTGCAGGATCATCGGGGCGATATTGGGGTGCATTACTTCTTAGGACTCTGATGAAATTTCTTCCTTTTATCGCGGTTATCATCCTGTTTATCATTTTCTCGTTTACGGCGAACAATTTCTTCACAGTGCGAACCGTCCTCACTCTTGCTCTGCAGACAAGTGCGATCACCCTCATGGGCATCGGAGTAACCTTCACCATTATTACGGGTGGCATTGATCTTTCCATCGGATCGGTTGTTGCCCTTACTGGTACGATCGCTGTGATGGTGGCCCTTGAAGGAGTTCCGATTTGGCTCAGCTGGATCATTGGCCTGCTTGTGGGAGGTATATGCGGCCTCCTCAATGGGTTCATGATCACTAAAATGAAGCTTCCACCGTTTATCGCAACACTTGGCATGATGATGGTCGCACGAGGGGTTGCCCTCACTATTACGAACGCCAACGCGTGGCCAGCACCGAAAGGTTTCGGTGAGCTTGGTAACGGCACTATCTTAGGGACCGGGCAAAAATTCCCTGGCATCTCCTACCCGGTGATCATCATGATTGTCGTAGCTCTCGTCTTTTCCTTCATTCTGAGTAAAACACGGCTAGGCCGGTATACCTACGCCACAGGATCGAATGAAGAAGCGGCACGGCTTTCCGGGATCAAGATCCACCGGATCAAAAATATTAACTACATCTTCTCCGGTCTACTTGCAGGCCTGGTCGGCATCATTCTCGCCTCCCGGATGGTCACCTCCCAGCCCAACAGTGCAGTTGGCTATGAGATGAACGCAATTGCCGCTGCCGTTATTGGCGGCGCAAGCCTGATGGGAGGCGTGGGTACAGTGGGAGGAACAGTAATCGGATCCTTTATCATCGGAATACTCACGGTGGGCCTCACAATGTCGGGTGCAAACTACTTTATGCAGCAGATCGTTATCGGGCTTGTCGTCATTGGTGCAGTGACAGTTGACCGACTCAGGAACCGCAAATGAGCATCGGCCCAAATTCGTGCGTCTGCAACGCCGAGGCTGGCGTCTAAACGTGCAGACACTAAACCTAGTCCGTATGGACTGGGAAAAAATCAAAAGGAGAATGATATGAGAAAGTTAAAGTTCGTTACGGTAGTGCTGGTTTCCATGGCGAT
>CAVRYZ010000004.1:0-202213 GCA_963725685.1 uncultured Chloroflexia bacterium | reverse complement strand
ATGGTTGGATAGTCGGAGGGCATACATTGCGGATTTTCATGCCATTTCTGGACATTCGTTGTAGGTGATCCAGGAAGAAGTTAGCCTGTGTGCTTATGGAATCTTCAGGATGTGATGGTATTTCAGTGCGCCTAGGTTGGCAAAGCTGCCTTTTGTCAGCCGGCCATCCTCATACATGGGGAATGTGTGGTCAGAATCACGCAACTGTTTAAGCGTCTGCGCAAGCCCGATCGTGCCAAATTCCCGCGTGCGTGTGGTGTGATCCAGGTCGATCATCTCGGTCAGGATGGTCTGGTTGGTGGAGGCTTCCTGCAAGATGGGCGCCCATCCGGGTCGATCATCGTGGAGCGCCCTCCACCCCAGGTGCCTACGCCGTTGACACTGATAAAATAACACTGGTTGAACAGGGCGTTGGCGCGGCACATCACCAGCTCTAGCTCACGATCAGATGTGGGGGTTAAAGGTGGGCTGAAGAATGACCTCTGCTCCCTGCCATACCAGGGTCCGGGTCACCTCGGGGAACCACATGTCGTAACAGATGCAAAGCCCGAAGCGCCCTACATCGGGGATATCGAAAACGCAAAACTCATCCCCCGGTGTGACGCCATCTTCATAGGGCAGCCAGGGGAACATCTTGTGATATTTACGCACAATCTCTCCTTGCGGAGATATCACCAGGCAAGTGTTATAAACTTTGTTGCCAGCCAGTTCGTACATCGAGCCTGGGATTAGCCAGCGGTTCAAGCTGGATGCCAGTAAGCACAATCGCTCTGATATCTTCCCAGGGATAATCTCGGAAATCTTAACCAGCCAATCCCGGTCATCAGATGTGACAAACTGATCCAATCCTGGCACCACCAGCTCATGGAACATGATCAGCTGCACCCATGGGAATGATTTGGTAGGTCGTGGCAATTTCTGCCATTTTATCCACAGTAGCCTGTGCATTAAAGGCTACAGCATGCATTTGTACTCCGGCAATCCCAAATAAGCGGCTCATAACTTCACTCCTCATTCACCATATGGCAGGCAACCATGCGGTTATGCCTGATCTGTCTTAGTATCGGTTCCTGTTGTGTGCAAATATCCTGTGCCAGTGGGCAGCGTGTGTGGAAACGACAGCCTGATGGTGGGTTGATTGGGCTGGGTACGTTGCCTTCCAGTACGGTCAGCTCACGCAGGTTGTCCACATCAGGCAGGGGGATGGCACCAAATAATGCCTGGGTGTAAGGGTGCAGGGGCGAGGAGAATATTGTCCCATGGTGCCAGCTCAACGATCTTGCCTAAATACATCACCCCAATCCGGTCACTGATGTGTTGCACCACATTCAAATCGTGGGAAATGAAAACGTATGTCAATCCGTGTCTTCTTTGCAGTTCGCCCAGTAAGTTGATGATCTGCGCCTGTACAAGAGACGTCCAATGCAGAGGTGGGTTCGTCCAGTACGATCAGGCGTGGGTTGAGTGCCATAGCCCTCGCTACAGCTACCCGCTGGCATTGGCCACCGGATAGTTCATGCGGGAAGCGATCCAAGTGCTGCTTGCCCAAGCCGACCCCTTCTAGCAGTTCTATGACGTGCGCCCTGATCGCCTTGGGTTCGACTGTATGGTGGGTGATCAACGGTTTGCTACCACCTGGTCGATGGCTAGGCGGGCTCAGAGAGTGGGTTTTGAAATACAATCTGCATCTGCGGCGCAAATGACGCATGGCTCCACCCTTGAGCGTGCTCGGCGCCCCGCCCATCGAAAAGCACCTGCCCAGCTGTGGGTAGGATCAGGCGCAGCAGAATTCGTCCCAGTGTGGTCTTTCCGCATCCAGACTCACCCACCAATCCGAATACTTCGCCCGGTTCAACGCTCAGGTCAACCCCGTCCACCGTGTAGACGTAGCGCACATTGCCTGTCAGCCAGCCACCCGGAAGGCGAAAATACTTCTTGAGCGAGTGGACTTCAACCAGAGCTGTCAGGCTGCCCCTGCATGAGTTGAAGTTGTATCCGCCAGGAAGCAGGCGCTTGAGTGCCCTTCGCTATTGGTGTAGAGGGCGGTACTTCACGAGTACAGCGCTCAAAAGCAAATTCACAACGCGGGCAAATGGGCAACCAATCAGCGCCCCAGGGTTTGTAGGCACCACGCCAGGGATGACCGCCATTTTTCGTCCCCGACTACCAGGGCGTGGAACAGCGTTAAGCAGTCCCCGCGAGAGGGGATGCTGAGGCGATTGAAATACCTGCCGTGTGGGTGCCAATTTCAGCCACTCGCCCGGCATATAGGATCACCAGGCGGTCGCATGTTTGAGCAACCACCCCCAGATTATGGGTGATCAGGATGGCAGAAATATCGAATTCTTTTTGTAACTGGCTGATTAGTTTGAAGGATTTGGGCTTGAATTGTCACATCCAAGGCGGTAGTGGGCTCATCTGCAAGCAGCCGAGGGTGGCAGGAAAGTGCCATGGCGATCATCACCCTGCTGCTGCTGACCACCCGATAACTGGTGGGGATAGCTTTCCAGGATCCATTCAACGTCAGGCAAGCCGACTGCCTCAAGCATTTCCGCAGCATGTTTCTTGGGCATTGTCTTCTGGATAGACCAGGTTGCCGGCGGATAACCCGAGTCATCTGCTCACCGACAGCGAAAACCGGGTTGAGCGAGGAGCTGGGATCTTGAAAGATCATGGCGATCTGACTGCCGCGCGCGGTTTTTCCATTTCCTCTTTGGGTAATTTGAGCAAGTCAACACCCTCCAATAAATCTCACCTTGAGTAATACTCGCTGAACGTGAGAGTAAGCGCAGGATGGTCAATCCAGTGACCGTTTTACCGCAACCAGTCTCGCCTACCAAACCAAGCACCTCGCCCTTCTGCACATCGAAAGTGATGCCATTCAAGGCTTTTAGGTCACCGTGCGAGGTTTTAACTTTAAAAGCGCAGATGTTGCGGACATCCAGCAAGGTGCTCATCGGTATTGCCTCGGGTCAAAAATATCGCGGAGTGTGTCGCCGATCAGGTTGAATGCCAGGACGACGAGAAAAATAGCCAATCCAGGGAAGGTTGAAATCCACCATTGCTCCAAAATGTAGGTGCGTCCTTCCGAAACCATTAAACCCCAATCGGGGCGGAGGTCGGTGCTGAGTTCCGAGGAATGCCAGACCACCCATCGCCAGGATGACAGTACCCAGGTCAACGGTAGCCTGGACCAAGATGGCTGAGATGGTATTAGGCAGGATACGCCCGAGGACGGTTCCCACCGAATTACGTACCCCGATAGCCTGGGCAGCTTCCACAAAGTAACGTTCCTTCAAGCTTATAGTTACCCCGCGGACTAGGCGTGTATACCAGGGCCACCAGGAGACGATCAAAGGCAATCGCCGCATTCTGGATACCGCTGCGCAAGGCAGATGCAATGGCCATCGCCAGCAGGAGCGAGGGGAAAGCCAGGAACAGGTCGGTATGCATAATAACTTCGTCGATCCAGCCGCCTTTGAATCCTGCGATAGCTCCTAGTGGAGCACCGATGAACACTGCAAACAGTACCACGCCAATGGGTACTATCTATGCGGCCTGCTCCCACGATGACACGACTGAGCACATCCCGCCCAGCTTGTGCTTCCGCCCCAAAGGGATGCGCCAGGGGAGGGGGAGCAACGAGTTGGGTACATTGGTCTTACCGGCACCTTCCAACGGGTAGGGTGCTACTTGATAGCAAAAAATGGCGATCAGGACTAAGAGGATAATGACAATTGTGCTGATGAGTGATAATGGGTCCCGCATGATAACGCTTAACACATGCCTGGCAGTGCGCCTGCTCTGGATTTTGGGTTCGAGGGATATTACAGGAATGGCAGTCATATCATTTTAGTGAGATGCGCGGGTCAATCGAGGCTTGCAGCAAGTCAACTGCTAGGTTGATGAGGACATACATGACAGATCCGAATAAGGTAATGCCCATGATGGCAGGGTAGTCCACATTGAGCAGGGAGTGGACGGTGAATAGCCCTAACCCAGGCCAGTTATAGATTATCTCGACGAAAAAAGTGCCGGTAAGTGCGAACGCAAAAGTCAGACCGATGACGGTAGGGGTGGGGCTGAGGGCGTTCTTTAACGCGTATAGATATACAACCACGGTTTCCCGGATGCCATAGGCACGCGGAGTGCGGATGTAATCCTGTTCCATCACTTCTAACATGGTGGCACGTGTCATGCGTGCAATCAACCCAGCTGGTAAGCTGCCAGGGTAAGGGCGGGCAGCACCAGATGAAATGCCACGTCTTTGAAAGGATCGAATTGCTTCCGATGAGTGCGTCTAACAGCAGGAAGTTGGTGATCGGATTGATGGGATTGGTGAAACGCAGCTCATTGTAGACGCCCTGCCAGATGGGAAGACGGTCAAGCCCGAAAGAAGAGGATTCCTGCATCAGTAGACCGAGATAAAACGCGGGCATGGAGACCCCAATGATGGAAATGGTAACGCACGAATACATCCGTCGGCTTGCCCTGCCAACGGGCACTGATTACGCCCATTGGTACCCCGACGATGACTGCTATGGCCATGCCTGTAAAGAGCAATTCAAGCGTAGCTGGCAGGCGTCCTGCGAGCTCCTGTAGTACAGGGCGCTTGGTACCGATGGACGTGCCGAGGCCACCATGCAACAGCTCACTCATGTAAACGAAATACTGCACAGGCAGGGGTTTATCCAACCCAAGCTTGATGGTAACACGCGGAATATCCTCGGGTCGGGCTTTGGGACCAATGTACATTGCTGCCGCGTTGGAGGGGATGACACGCGCCACCATAAAGGTGATGATCGACACCCCGATCAGCACCAAAATAGAGGACAGCAAGCGCCGGAGGACGAACTCAAGTCTGTGCATAGGGTTCCAGGATGGGGACAACCCATAAGGAATGGATTATAAAATTTCAGAAAGCAGGGAGCGGAACGGAGTGATCCGCTCCCTGCCGGGAATTACATTATTTCGCAGGTGTCAGCTGGTAGAACCAGAATGGTGTGAATGGGTAGTTAAGGTTATATTGGAAGCCGGCAATGTGGTTCGGAATGACATAAGGGGCTTTGGTGTCTAGGAAGAACACACCTGGAGCCTGATCCACCAGCAAGTTCATCACATCGATGTACTCCTGTTGGGAT
This sequence comes from uncultured Chloroflexia bacterium, assembly GCA_963725685.1. Lineage (GTDB taxonomy): Bacteria > Chloroflexota > Anaerolineae > Anaerolineales > UBA4823 > FEB-25. The sequence continues at coordinate 197,072 of CAVRYZ010000004.1, read as the reverse complement.
TTGGTGGGGTCAACAACTGTATCTCCAATTGCCTGATCCAACTGGCTGTTGTAATCCGGATTATTCCAGTATGACAGATTGAAGAACGGGGTCTTGGTGTAATAGAACATCGACCACAGGTTGTCTGAGCCGGCATCGGAATAGGTAGGCCAGTAGAGCAGCAGGAACATATCCTGGGCGTTGGCCGGGTCGGATTTCGCCTGCTCCCATTGCTGGTTGAACAGCATGGATTCAATAGTGACTTCAACGCCAAGCTGGGCAAAGGAATCCTTGATCAGGGGGGCGAAAGTTGCCTCAGCCGCGTTCTCTGAGGGCATGGGTCAGGCGGATGGAAAATCCACCATCTGGATAACCCGCCTGCTTGAGAAGCTCCTCGGCCTTATCCATATCATAGGTGTATTGGTTGACTTGGTCTGACCAGGGCCATACGCCCTCTGGGACAGGGCCACGGCTCTGCGTACCCAGCCCTGAAAATGCGATGGTAATGATATCCTGGTAGGGGATGGCATAGGAGAGAGCCTGGCGCACCAGTGGGTTATCCAAGGGTGGGCGTAGGGTATTGAAGAAGCCTACATAGTTGAAGAAGGACTTCTCCTCATAAACCGTATAATCGGGGTTGGTTTTGAAGGAATCCACATTATCATAGGGGATCGTACTCGCCAGGTCAATTTCACCACCTTCGAGCAATTGCTGCTGGGTGGTGGATTTGGGCACGATCATGTTCAACACAACATCATAGTTTTCGGGCTTCCAACCACCCCAGTAATTATCAAACTTCCTGAAGACAATTTCCTGGTCGGGTGTGTAGGTGTCGAGCATATAGGGACCTGTCCCAGCTTCTTTACCAGTCTCGAAATATGTATCATCAGCAGCAGCAGCTTCCAGTGCTTTGGGGCTGATGATCCAGGCGCCATAGAGAGACGAAGCGATCAAGTCGACAGGGGCAGGAGTGGTCAGGTTGAAAACGACAGTGTACTCATCCGGTGTATCAATGGTATCCAGCATCCACCAGATGAATGACGCACCACCGTGATCCGCAGCTGCTTCGATGGACATCTTGACCGCATTGGCATTCATCACCTCACCATCATGGAAGGTCACTCCCTGGCGCAAATGAAAAGTCCAGGTAAGACCATCCGCACTCGATTCCCAGACCTCCGCCAGTAGGGGGGTTAAGCGCTCTGTTGATCCGGGTGGATTGATGCGCAGTAGCTGTTCGTACATGTTTGCCATGTAGGCCGCCTCGGTGGAGAAGGATTTGACCGGATCCCAGGTGGTGATGTTGGCTGTATTGGCAACCCGCAAGACTTTCGGCGTAGCCGTGGGCTCAGGGGTGGGCACTTTAGTTGGGGGTACTGCTGTGGGAGGTGCTTGTGTTGGCTGCACGACCGCTGTGGGGGGTGTGATAGGTGCTTCGGTTGTGACCGGAGTTTGTGTCGCCCCACCACAGGCGCTGACCACCAGCATAACAGCTAGCAAGATAAAAACTACGAAACGAGATTGTTTCATTATGGTTTCTCCTCTCTTTTATTTGAGTTACTGTTAGAATCCTATCATAATTGGTTTGCAAATAGTTTGCAATTTATGAAGCCTTCCTTCCTGCTCTCAACTAAATTCTTGTTACCGTGTACTGCGCGTGGTTATCTCCCTCGTCCGAACCTTATCCAGTGGCTTCAAGATCACCTGGAGAATTGGTTGATCCTGATCTCAGCTCCTGCAGGTTATGGGAAAACCAGCCTGTTGTCTGAATTCCTGACCAAAACCGATGTGCCATTTGCCTGGTACCAGCTTGATTCCTATGATTCCGACCCGACCACCTTCATGACTTACTTTGTCGAAGCATTACGCAGGATGCAAGGTTCAGTAAAAAGTGGCGAACCTTTGATCGGGCAAAATGCTTGGGCGTTGCTTAAAAGCCCTCAAGCTGGGATCGAGCCACTACAGGTGATGACTGTACTGATCAACGAGTTGGGAGAGCAACTGAGGAATCCCACTCTGGTGGTGATGGATGATTACCATTTCACCAATTCGCTTGTGGTGCACCAGCTGGTGGATTTTCTGCTGGAAAATGGACCGATCAACCTGCATCTAATCATTTCCACTCGAACCGACCCTCCCCTTTCCTTAGCCCGGCTTAGAGCACACGGGATTTTAGCCGAGATGCGTACGAACGATTTACGCTTCAGAGAGAGCGAAGTGACTGAGCTGATGCTGCAGGAGGTACCGGGGTTGTCTCTCGAGAGCCTTAGTTTACTTAATGAGAAAACAGAAGGCTGGGCAGCAGCAGTGCAAATTATTCGTTCAACCCTATCAGGCAGGGATGCTGAGCTGGCTTCGAATGTGATCTCCAGCTTGAGTGGCTCACAACGTTTCTTGTTTGAATACCTTACCGAAGAAGTATTCCGCCGCCAACCTGGTGATAGACAGCGCTTTTTATTACGCACTTGTGTGCTGGCGCAAATGGATGATGCTTCTTGTAACGCGATCGCAAATGTAAAAGATGGACAACATACATTGGAACAACTGGAGGAGCAGAACATTTTTGTCACAAGCCTGGACAGCGAGCGCACTTGGTATCGTTACCACTACCTGTTCCGCGAGTTTCTGCTCAGTAAGCTGCGTCATGAAATTCCTGAGGAGCTCAAAGGGTTGGAAATCGATGCAGGACGGTATTATGCAGGGTTATCAGAATGGGAATCCGCTTTTCAACATTACCTCCAGGCAGGAGATACAACTGCCGCTGCGGGGTGTGCCTGCAATTTTGCAGCTGATTATGTTGAACGAGGGCGGTCTGAGGCTCTTCACCGACATCTCTCCAGCCTGCCACCTGAGGTGATGAGCCAATTCCCTGAGCTGCTTATACAGCATGGAAATGTGCATTGGCGGATGGGTAAAGTTGGTTTAGCAGTGGATGCATACCAAAAAGCACAAATGGTTTTTACTGACCAGGGACAGGCTTCAGGTGTAAGTCAGGCTCTCACTCGCCTGGCAGAGATCGAACGCTCCCAGGGAAATTACAATTCAGCACAGACACTGGCTACGCAAGCCTTGGACGCCTCCCCTGTCGATGACCATGTGGCGCGTGCCGAAGCCCTGATGGCACTATCAAAAAGCACAGGCTTTCTGACTGGAATGGACCAAGGAAGAGTATTGGCGGAACAGGCGGTGGAAGAATCCCGCCTGGCAGGAGCGAGATTATCTCCGCTGGCCAGGGCTAACTTTCTGCAATCCTTGGGGCAAATTTGCTGGTGGTCGGGTGATCCTCATGCAGCCGTTGAACATGCGCAAGAAGCGCTACGGTTAGCACCGGATGAGTTATCTCCCATGGCAGCCAAGGCGTACATCCTGTTAGTTAGCCCATATCTGTATTGGCGTGAGTTCCAGTCAGCATTGAATTATGCAGAACAGGGTTTGGGGATTGCCCAAACATTACATCTGAACGAGTTGTTACCAGCCGCCTATACAGCCTTGGGGAATGTACTTACTCGCGTGGGCGAAATGGCACGTGCCGAGACAGCCCTGAAGCAGTCGCTGGAGCTGGCTGCCCAGTTGGGTACGGCTTCTTATGAACAGATCATGGCGACCGGCTATCTGGCATTTAACCTGTGCAGCCAGGGAAGGGTAGAGGAAGCCTGGCAGCTGGCAGAAAGTGCACTTTGGGTCTACCGCGGCCACCCGGATGGTTATGAGGTATACGTATGCCGGAGTGTGCTGGCAGATACTGCCTTGGAAAAGGGTATGCTTGAGCGAGCAGAGAGCTTGTATAACGAGCTGGTAGAGGTAGGCGAACGGAGGCAATTCCGTATCCCGCTGGCGTTGGTGTATTTGGGATTGGCTTATATCCATCTTGTCACCAGTCGGAAGGACACTGGTATTGAGCTTGCCAGTAGGGCTGTGCATATGATTGAGCATACCCACGCCTTGCAGCTATTTATTGACCAGGGCGAGCGCAGTCGGGTCGTGTGCAATGCGTTGGTCGAGGCAGGTGAGAGATCGCCATTTGTGGAGAAGGTCATGGAAAATCTACCTCCCCAATATCGCTCAGAAAAAATAAGGTTCACTGATCCTTCAGCCATTACTGTGCGTTGTATAGGTAACTTTAAAGTCCTGGTTGGCGGGCAGGAGCTCACTCAGGAGCGCTGGGTATCTGCCAAAGCACGTGATTTGCTTGCTTATTTCATCACCTTCCGTGGTGAGCGCATCCCTGCCGAGCAGGCATTTGACGCTATCTGGGCTGAGAAACCCGGTCGAGGATTGACCGCTTTTCACACAGCCCTCACGCGCTTACGTAATGCACTGCGGTCACATGAGCAATCCCCACGTTTTGTATTAGTGGAGGCGGGCGAGTATCATCTTGACGCAGCCCGATTCAGTATTGATGTGGATGAATTCGATGCTGCCCTCGCCAATGCGCGTGCCATATCGAATGATGAGACAGTCGCCCGTTGGCTTGAGCAAGCGATTGTTTTATACCAGGGAGAATACTTGGGGAATTTATACTATGATTGGTTGTTCCCTGAGCGTAGAAGATTGTCACAGGAATATCTGGCAGCGCTCAGACAGTTGGCGGATTATCACTTCACGCACGAGCGTTATACCCGCTCACTTGATCTTCTGCACCGCGCTTTGAGAATGGATAATCTTTTGGAAGAGTTACATTGCCAGGTGATGCGCGTATATGCTGCCCTGGGTGACCGGGCAGGCCTGATGCATCAATACCTGGAGCTGAGCGATGTGCTCGCCAGTGAAATGGGTATTGAACCATTACCTACCACCAAAAAATTGTTTGACCGCCTATTGGTGAGGATAGAAGGGTAAGTATCAAAGGAGTAGCGATGACTTTTCCCACGATACGAGGTTAGAATTTTCTCCGCCAGCACCTGATCCTACCCAGGGATTTTCTAGGCAACCTGGAAGGTGTAAATATTTTGTCCATTCAGAATGCACAAAAAATCTCATTAACCCAAAAGTAATACCTAAGAAATTCTATGGATGAGTGAAACAGCCAGAACAGGTTTCTTGATCAGGGGAACGAAAGAGAAAAGTGAAGACGATGTTTTTCATGGACATTATTTACGTCAAATCCCTATTTGTACAGGTCTACGGGTCGCCTTTCCTTGCTTCATACCGATGCATATCGGGTACAATTCGGGAATAATTGGGAACAGATATGCTAGAACAGTATGGTGACTTTGGAACAAATTAGACGAAATAGACAACTATTTTCCCCTTTTCCCCCACCATTTTACCCTCACACTGAAGAAGTCGCGGGTTCGAATCCCTCCAGGTCCATTCAATAACCCCCAGGGACGTGGGTTTTTACTTATTTATGTCTATAATAGTGAACCTGTCTGTAATCTGGGAACCTGGCTTCCGGTTGCAGCGTCTTGGAAGAGGAGGGTGCACTTATGAACACAGATCGTAAGTCGTGGTTTACCTACAAACGCCTCATTGCGCTGATTGTTATCATTCCCGCAGCTATTTTGATCATCTTCAAAATTATCGTACCCAACTTCCCTGGCAAAGGAGAGAACACACCCATGCCCTTCAGCATTGATACGGGGACCGCAGAACCTGGTGAAAGAAACGCTTTAAATACTACTGATGATTACAACATTCAAGTAGGTCTCAGTGCGGGTCAAGCCCAACCTCAAACGCCGGTGCCGAAGGCTATCGCGACTTATGAACCACTTACACCGCAAGAGATCGAGGCGATCTTTGCACGCCTTCCGGTGCTACCTATCTCTCCTGACGAGCAAACTGAATTCAAATATCCGGTTGAATTGCTGCCACCTCCCCTTCCCGGCACAACCATCCAAGAGAAGTTCCCATTTTTCGAGTTTGCACCTACACCTGTGGTTAGTCCATCTGAACCGCTGAAAGTGTTGCGCTTTGCTCCAGAGGGAGAAATCCCAGTCGCACCGTTTGTCTCCGTCACCTTCAGTCAACCGATGGTACCGCTTGGAACTCTGGGCGATCTGGCGTCCGAATCTGTTCCAGCCCGCATCGATCCTCCGTTACCCGGCACCTGGCGTTGGCTGGGAACGAAGACGCTCACCTTCGAATATGACTCAGATCTAATCGACCGTCTACCCAAAGCGACAGCCTACACTGTCACTGTCCCCAAGGGAACGAAATCCTTCACAGGTGGGGTGCTTGCAGAAACTGTCACGTGGACATTCGGTACGCCTCCACCGAAAGTGGAGGCAATGTATCCGCAAAACATACCCCAACCATTGGAACCGCTACTATTCATAGCCTTCGACCAACGGGTTGACCCTGACGCAGTGTTGAAAACGATACAGCTCTTTGCAGGCAATGATCTAGTTGAATTAACCCTTGCCACCGAGGCTGAGATCGAAAAAGACGACAAGGTCAGTCAGTATGTCAAGAATGCACAAGACGGACGCTGGCTGGTTTTTAAGGCCTCTCAACCCTTCCCTGCAGATACATCAATTTCGATCACAATCGGCCCAGGCACGCCTTCTGCTGAAGGCCCGCTTGTCACAACCACCGCACAATCTTTTGGATTCTCAACTTATGCTCCTTTGGAAATTGTGGATCATGGGTGTAGCTGGGGTGGAAGCCCATGCCCTCCCCTTACGCCATTCTATATCCGGTTTAATAATCCACTTGACACGAAGGCTTTCACACAGGAGATGCTGCACGTCACTCCAGAAATCCCGGGAATGGCTGTCAATATTTATGGCGGTACGATCGGCATCAGCGGTGAGACCAAAGGACAGACCACTTACACCGTCACCCTTTCCGCCAAACTCAAGGATGTGTTTGGCCAGACATTGGGCCGGGATGAACAACTGACCTTCAAAGTCGGTAAAGCTGAACCCCGTTTGTTCGGCACGGATCAAATTTTTGTCACGCTTGACCCGGCAGTGAAGAAACCCGTCTTTTCGGTATATGCCATCAATTACTCCAAGCTTGCTGTGAAAATATATGCTGTCCAGCCCAGCGATTGGGAGGCATTCACCAAGTATTTACGTGAATGGCAGCAAACAGACAGAGTCGTTCAAATTCCGGGCACGCTTGTGTTCGATAAGACCATCTCACTTGAACTTCCCGATGATACGTTGTCAGAGGTGAACATTGAATTGGCTCCTTATTTGGAGAAAGGCTTTGGTCACTTCGTGGTGGTCATCGAACCGCCAAAGGGGATGTTCGAATCTGAGAATGATAAATGGCAGCGCTATTCCCAGACTATTCATGCGTGGGTACAGATTACCCAAATCGGTGTTGATGCTTACACTGATTATTCCGATATGATCGTCTGGGCAACTGACCTGAAAGATGGTGCACCCCTTGCGGGCGTAAGAATTCAACCCAATAAAAGTGGCAGTGAATTCACCACAGGCTCAGATGGTACGGTCCGCTTCGCCATCCCATCCAGTGCTACATATCTGGTTGCCAGCAAAGGCATGGACACAGCGATGTTGCTGCACTCCCCCTATATCTGGGAAGATTACGGCTGGGGACCCACCTCGCCTTCTGATTCGTTGCGCTGGTATGTTTTCGATGACCGGAAGATGTATCGCCCAGGCGAAGAGGTTCATATAAAAGGCTGGATGCGACGCGTGGGTGGCAGGCAAAACGGGGATGTCAGCTTGGTGGGCAGCGGAGTTACCTCCGTGACTTACCAACTCATCGACCCGCAAGGAAATGCAATCGGCACTGGACAGGTAGATGTGAATGTTCTGGGTGGCTTTGATTTTGCCTTCACCATTCCACAATTGGTCAATCTTGGGACGGCTTATTTGAATTTGAATGCGCAAGGTAGCCTGGGCGGGCTGGATGGAACGACCTACAGCCATATGCTCCAGATCCAGGAATTTCGCCGGCCTGAATTTGAAGTCACGGCTCGCAATGAAACGTCTGGGCCTTATTTTGCCGGTGGCAACGCATTGCTCGCTGTAGAGGCTAAGTACTATGCGGGTGGCGCACTACCGGATGCCGAGGTGACCTGGGAGGTAAAGACCTCACCAGGCAATTATGCTCCACCAAACTGGCCTGATTTTGTCTTCGGTGAATGGCATCCCTGGTGGTGGGATTACTACCGCTACGATGATCTCCAGACGGATAATGAGACAAAGATCGAGACATTTACGGGCAAGACTGATGAATCCGGTACGCATTTTTTGCAGCTCGATTTCAACCAGCAAGGGAAGCCGGATGAAAACCCACAACCCATGAGCGTAGTGGCACAGGCCAGTGTGATGGATGTGAATCGTCAAGCCTGGGCGAGTACCACCTCCCTGCTCGTTCATCCCGCGGATCTATATATTGGTTTGCGTAGTGAGCGTTACTTTGTCGAACGCGGCACGCCGCTTAAAGTAGACTTTATTGTCACTGACTTGGATGGAAACCCAGTCGCGGATCGATCGGTAGTGATAACAGCCGCGCGGCTGGAATGGAAATTACTGGATGGCACCTGGGGCGAAGAGGAAGTAGACCTCCAGAAGTGTGCAATGCTCTCCAGGCTTGAACCCGGATCCTGTTCTTTCGAGACTCCCATTGGTGGAAGCTATCGCATCACCGGGGTGGTCAGCGACGACAAGGAGCGTATAAATCAAACGCGCTTCACGCGCTGGGTCAGTGGAGGTCAGCATCCGCCCGCCCGTAATGTGGAACAGGAACAAGTGACGCTGATCCCCGATAAGCAAACCTACCAACCGGGTGACACAGCGCAAATTCTGGTGCAATCTCCGTTTACCCCTGCGGAAGGCTTGCTCACAGTCAGCCGTAGCGGGTTGCTCTATACCACCCGCTTTTTTATCGAAGATGGATCCACTACATTGACTGTCCCCATCAAGACCGAACACATCCCCAACCTCAACATTCAAGTGGATCTGGTCGGTTCTGCGCCGCGCACCAGCGACATGGGAGAGACACTGAACGATGTAGCGCCTCGCCCGGCGTTTGCCACGGCGCAATTGAATCTCAGCATCCCACCGTTGCAACGCACGTTGTCTTTGCAAGTGACTCCGGAAGCAACTCAGCTCGAACCGGGCGGTGAGACCACGCTAATGGTTCTCTTAAAAGATGCTGATGGCCAACCGGTATCAGATGCTGAACTGGCTGTGGTCGTTGTGGATGAAGCCATCCTCGCACTCACGAATTATCAAATGGTTGACCCCATTAGTATCTTCTATAGTGAGCGGGCTTCCGGTGTAAGTAGTGTTTATGGCCGCAGCAGCATTCTTTTAGCGAATCCGCAAATCCTAGCTACTGATGGGTTGGGCGGAAGTAGCGCAGTGTTACCCACACAGGTCGTAATGGAAGCCGCGATGGCTCCCTCTGCAGATGAATCTAAGTCAATGGGATCTCAGCAAACATCCATATCGGTTCGCTCTGACTTCAATCCATTGGCCACATTTGCGCCAACGGTCCGTACCGGTTCCAATGGCGAGGCGCGGGTATCGATAAAATTACCCGATAACTTAACGCGGTACCGCGTGATGGTGGTTGCTGTGGATGAAACCGGGCATCAATTTGGAATGGGTGAGTCGAATGTCACCGCTCGCTTGCCGCTCATGGTGCGCCCCTCGGCTCCGCGCTTCCTCAACTTTGGTGACAAGTTCGAATTGCCTGTTGTATTACAAAATCAAACTGATGAATCGATGACCGTAGAAGTGGTTGCCCGTGCCACTAACCTTGAGCTTGGTACCGCTGGTCTGCGCGTGACTGTCCCCGCAAATGATCGGGTTGAAGTACGCTTCCCGGCTAGCACGCAAATGGCTGGGACTGCACGCATCCAAATCGCAGCCATCTCCGGAAACTATATGGATGCTGCGGTCGTCGAACTGCCGGTTTACACGCCCACAACCACCGAAGCCTTTGCAACCTACGGTGTGATCGATGAGGGTACGACCGCCCAGCCTGTGCTTTATCCAACTGGTGTATTCCCGCAATATGGTGGTCTGGAGATTAACACTTCCTCTACCGCGTTGCAAGCCCTCACTGATGCGGTGCTATACCTGGCTTCCTATCCATTTGAGTGTTCGGAACAGTTATCCTCACGCATTCTAGCCGTGGCTGCATTACGTGACGTGCTTACCGCTTTCGAAGCCAATGGTTTGCCCACGCCTGAAGAAATGGAAGCTGCGGTAACGCGCGACATCCAGCGGCTCAAGGGCATGCAAAATTATGATGGTGGTTTCCCATACTGGCGGCAGGGCTTCGAATCGATTCCGTTCAATACCATTCATGTTGCGCACGCGTTATATCGCGCCGGGCAAAAAGGTTTCGAGGTTCCGGATGAGATGCAACAAGGTACTCTGAATTATCTACGCGATATCGAATCGCATTACCCCTACTGGTACAGCGAACAGACGCGCCATACACTGAGTGCATATGCCTTGTACGTGCGCAACCTTTCAGGCGACCGTGATGCTCAAAAGGCCCAGCGCTTATTAAGTGATGCGGGTATTGAAAACCTTTCGATGGAAGCTATCGGCTGGTTATGGCCGGTAATTGACAATAATACCCAATTAGATGAAATCCGCCGCTTTGTGAACAATCACGTGGTTGAAACAGCGGGTGCGGCCAACTTCACCACCGCCTATGATGATCAGACATACCTGCTGCTCAGCTCTGATCGTCGCACTGATGCCATCCTGCTTGATGCGTTGATGGAAGACAACCCACAGAGTGACCTGATCCCGAAAGTAGTCAATGGTCTTTTGGCACATCGCACCAAAGGGCGATGGGATAATACCCAGGAGAATGTCTTTGTCCTGCTGGCACTGGACCGCTACTTCAACACATACGAAACAGAAACCCCGGATTTTGTTGCACGCTTGTGGCTCGGTGATACTTATATAGGTAGCAATGAATTTCATGGTCGCACAACTGAGCGGCATGAGACTCTCATCCCGATGACCTATGTACTATCAGAGACTTCTTCAGGTGGGGGGACTCAGGATTTGATAGTAAGCAAGGAAGGGCCGGGAAGGCTGTATTACCGGCTCGGGTTACGGTATGCTCCGACGGACCTTAATATAAGAGCACTCGAGGCAGGTTTTGTGGTCCAGCGCCGTTACGAAGCGCTGGATAATCCTGAGGATGTCTCACAAGACAGTGCTGATGTATGGCACATCAAAGCGGGTGCGCGGGTGCGTGTGCACATCACACTTGTGGCTGACAACCGCAGATATCACGTTGCGCTTGTAGACCCATTACCGGCTGGCTTGGAGATCGTCAACACTGCTCTGGCCGTTTCGCAGAGCACGACGCAGGATGATCCATCGACTCTGCGCTATGGTTGGTGGTGGTGGGGTACGTGGTATGAACATCAGAATATGCGCGACGACCGCGCCGAGGCCTTCACTTCCCTGCTTTGGGATGGAGTGTATGAATATACTTATATCGCCCGCGCCACTACGCCCGGCACGTTTGTTGTTCCACCAACCAAAGCTGAAGAGATGTACTCTCCCGAAGTCTTCGGCCGCAGCAGCAGCGATTGGGTGATCATCAAGTAGTCGCCCTACCTTGCATCACTATTTGGTACAGTTGTAGTGCTGTTGGGATACAAAACAGTGGAAAATGTGACGGCTCTCCCCGGACTTTCTAGAGAAGAGCCATCACAATTATTAATTGAACCCGTAGTACAGTCTGATGAAGACCGGAAGAATGGAAATAAGGCATGCTCCTCCAAGACAGCCACCCAATGGTATCAGGATAACCAAGGAGAAAGGCAATCCATTCGGATCAGCGCTTCGACGTTGGTAGAGCCAGAAACCCAGGGCAACCAGCCAGCATGGAATTAAATACATGCTGAGAGGAATATCCAGTAGTGCTGACCAAAAGACCTGGTCGGAGGCGTATTCTTGCCAGGAACAAGCCCAGGAGCCGTCGGTAAAGCCGTAACATTTCCCGTGGTAGGTTAGTAGAGCGGATGCCAATCCCAAGATAAGCGGTGCCAGGATGAACAGGATGGTGAGGACCGCCATGACAAGAAAGATGATACGGAAGCGGATCATGTTCCCTCGCTTTTGACCAACCCTTTGATAAACCAGCCACCGGGGAGAGCCGTCAGGCAGAGCAGGATGAACTCCAATGGCGAAAAAACGATGGCAACCATCACGGTTTGCACCATACAAAGCGCGAAGTCATTGTTCCCATCGCCATTGTCCTGGCCAACACATAGCGGGGAGAGATTAACCAGCCCTAATGCCAGTATCGCCACGAGCCAGGCCAGCAAGCCCTGGTTAAATAACCACAGTGTGGGGTGACGTTTCCAATGTTTCGGGGCAAGGGTGGGAATTAAAAATCCAAGTGCAAAACTAACTGCCAGGAATAACCCACTTACAATGAAGTATGACTTCCAAAAATAATCACTCCCCGCTGATGTGGAGATGAGCATAAATATTACTGTAGTGGGAAGGGCGGTCACAAAGCCAGAGAAGAAGCGGAGGTAGATGGACATGTCTGTTCCTGTTCTATTGAGCAAATTCTACCGAGTTCACACCTCCATGTTGTATCAGAATCTTTCAAAAACTCTCAAAAAAGAGATGAATACTGCAACATGCTCTTTTTTAGGCGATTATTGAGCCACTGGCAGTCGCTTCGATAAATTCCTTGAAAAATTAGGGTCAAACCCCCACATCAAGCTCGTGAAAATCTCTGCTTCCTGAATGCGTCAGAGATCGGCACAATTGACATGATATACTGCAAATATGCTTATTAACAATACTTTAACTGTATACATTTTGATATTGTATCTAATTATCAAAGACTGAAATGCAAAGGTATATACCCCCCAACTTACAATACCTGATATTTCCTATACTTACCTTGTTTTTATCTGCCTGTGCGTCATCTACTCCACTGTCCACTGCTATGCCAGTCTTAGCTCAGCCATCATCAAATACACCCCCACGAGCAACCCTTACACTACATCCAAGTGCTACGCTAACGCCAGAATTCTCCTCCACCGGCGTTGAAACTATCCAGTCGACAGTAACTATGGCAGTAACATCCGAACCCATAGCATCCCCTTTGCTTACAAATGCACCTTGTTCCCCAATGGAGATTGACCAATACCTGGATGTTATGTTACCCCTCGCAGACGCACACACAATTGATTCCTACGAAGCTCAAAAGATGGAAGGGCTTACAGATGAGAGTCAAATAGTAGCACTCAGAGACAGGGCTTTTATCAGGCTGATGAGCATTCAGGGAATTCAAGCACCCCCGTGTTTGATGGTAGCGCACGAAAATATGGTGGGGAGTTTCGAGTTATTAATTTCAACTTGGGATTTGATCAGATCGAAGGATTATTCAGCAGCAACCAAGACTTTACAGAAATGTTACGAAGCCTTAGCTGAAGCGATAGCAATAATAGGGATTATTCAGTAAGATTGAAAGCACGTTGTTATTTATTGGTACATATATCCAGATGGCACAATACCAGCTCTAGCTTTCTGGGATGTGTTATGGCTATTCAACAGCTGGAAACCCTATTCGTACTTGTTCGCTGATCATTATGCTTGCATCATGGATTTTCTTGCCTTCGAGTTGTCCATTCCTCCCAATGGTTTATTATTGCATAAAAGTTGATTCTATAATATATTCTTCTCAGAATTTGCGCAACCCCAATGGCGGGCGCATTTTTGTTTAAACAATTGTTGTGCCTACTGCGCACCATCCTTCCGGGGGTGCGCAGTTTTATTTCCTCTTCAAGTAGTGAACTGTGTGCTTAAAGAAACTTATTTTTATCCTTCCCCTGCTAGTCTGCCTGGCTGCCTGCCAAAGCCAGCTCATATCAAACCCGCTGCCATCTTCAATCAAACCATCTATCTCCGGGCTTGAAACAGTGGAAGAAGATCAATCCGCCGCTGACAGCATCCGTAGCCGCATGGACCCCTGCCTCGAATCCAGTCCCTACACCGCATTTAAATCTAGCAGCCAGCTGTTCCAATACCTGGTTTCTAGCGGGGAATATGGCAGTACTGAGATCACGCTCGCCAGTGGTCATCCGTAGAATTCGGGGAACCTGTGGTTGAGTTGATGATCCACGATTTTGACTACCTTAACTGGTTCTTGGGAAAGCCCGTCGCACTGACTAGCACTGGTGTCAGGGGAACAATCGACGAAGTGGATCATGCATTCACTTGGCTAGAGTATGTGTGCATGCGCGGACAGGTCAAAGGGAGCGCCTTGATGCCCACCACCTATACCTTCAGTACCTGCTTACGAGTTCTATATGAAAACGGGGTCATGGAGACCAGTTTTCGGGTTTACGGGGTTGGAAGATTGGAGACAATCTTAACCCGTTACCCAAGGGCAGGAACTCCAGTAGTCCCTAACATTCTCGATGAAGAACCTTACTTGACAGAGTGTCGGTACTTTGTGGACAGTGTAAGTGGAAAGGCTGACCCAAGCTGCATCAGTGTCGAAGCCGCTCGCGATGGCTTGCAGGTTGCGCTGGCGGTAAAGTTGTCTCTGGAGCGTGGTGGAGAGCGAGTGACACTAGCATAGCCATATTGGAAGCAAAGTCACAGATGTCAAGATGTCGCCCAACACCGGCTCTAGCGGACAGCGGTTCCGCCGCTGCGAGTGTGCTCCGCGATTTGCCGGTTGGTATATCCCAGGCAGGTCAGAGCGGTAACGTCCGGCTGCCTGCGCAGCCTCCTGGAAGCACAACCCTTCCCCCCTCAGGGTTGTGCTTGAGATACCAAGCTGCCCCGTTACCTGATAATCAGCGGCAAATATATTGTGGGCAACTTTTGCCAGATTTGTCCGCCCGTCACATCGTTCCCGGTTCCAATATACAGCGAATTATTGAACTCAACTGCAGCTTTGTCGAGATAATCAGCGTTCCAGTTGTTGCCATCACCCCAACCTCCCTGCATGAGTCGTGTCCACCATCCCGATCCATCTGTTTGCCAAACTTCAGCACCGCTAGTGTAGTTGCTGAACATGATGTAAAGCACGTTTTCGTACACATACAAACCATAGGGGCGCGTGTTGGCGGGGTTATGAAATCCATTAATCGTTATGGGATTGAACGTCGTCCCATTCGTCGTGCTCCAGATTTGTCCGCTGGTAACGATGTTACGCATGCCAATATAAAAATGTCCATGGTACTCAGCCATGGCAGAAACAGTGGTGTTGTTTCCATCTCCCAAGCCATCTGTGAAGACCGGATCCCAGGTTGAGCCATTATTGGTACGCCAAAGCTCGGCCTTACTGCCTGTTCCTCCTACCATGCGTCCCATCCCAATATACAGATAACTTCCGTAGGATTCCATGACGACCGAATCCCAACTTGCGCCTCCGGAAAATCCATCGGTGTTGACTTGCGTCCAACTTCCGGAGTTGCCAGATGGGCTGCGCCAAATCTCAACGCCTGTAATCATGTTACCTGTGGCGGCATAGATTGCGTTGGAATAAACTGCAAAAGCAGAAAAGGTCGCATTGTTTGCATCACCCAGGCCGCCGGTGGCAACTTGTTCCCAGGTAGTTCCGTTCGTTCTCCAAATTTCTCCCCCTGTATCCAGATACGTGCCGATGTATAGGTAACTTCCGAACGATTTCGCGTCGTAAATGGCAGTCGTTGTGAACGGCGAGCCAGGGGTGAACTGGTTCCAGTCCCTGCCATCACTCGTGCGCCAAACTTGCGCTCCCTCTTCGTTCTGGGTCGTTGCATACATCTGGCCTTTGAAAACTTCCAATGCGCTGATCATGCTGTTAGCGATAGCGCCAAAGCCGCTTGGATTGACTTGCTGCCAACCTGGTTGGCCGCTTATGGCACTCACGGCTGTGTTGAAGGCAAAGGCCAAAGTGGTGCCAATTATTGTTGCTGCCAGAACGATTGACAGGGCGAACTTCCTGGGTGGAAAAGCTTTTGTTTTCATATTGGTCTCCTTCTCGTGAAAGCCATCATGCAAGATTAATAAACATCCAACTGATTACCTGGCCGTCGTTTGGCGTCGCTCCCTTACAAAAGGGCGAGCCGGTTGCGACCGGAACGGCGCAATGCATTATTTATTAGTGCAGCTATCGATCATCTCCCCACGAGCGGCAGGTAAATGATTCCTGACGGTGTGCGCATCACAAAATCAATACCATCCGAAATCATCGCTGGATGGGGAACCTTTCATCACCTTCACCGGTTCCCGAAATCACCAGACGAGGCCTGATGAAGAGATCGAAACTGTGTGTGTATGGTTATGATTAGATCCGGTTCCGGTTCATCTAAGGATAAGTGGAAGGAATATGTCAAAGCTTGAAGAGACGGCCGAGTATGAAGCGATGTGGTTCAGTCCGGTCACTTTTGTATCATTGGTCTGGTCGAATTGGCCGCCCACGACCAGATAGCCTCCAGCGACTGTAAGAGCACGCACATTGCCATTATGCACATTGCTATTCAAACCACCGTTCGAGAGAGCCGACCATGTGTTGTTATCGGTGTTGAACCTGGCAATGTGGTTCAATCCGCTCACGTTACCGACGGCGGTATTGGTAAAGTCACCGCCCACATACAAGTCCGTCCCGCCTGCCGCGAGTGCAAAGACATTGCCATTCAAACCATTGTACGGGAGAGCAAACCATGTGCTGCTGTTGATGTCAAATCGGGCAATGTGGTTCAGATTGGTCACTTGCCCGTCCATAGTTTCACTAAATTGACCGCCCACGTATAAGTCACTCCCGATGAGGGCGAAGACACTCGTTGTGCCATTCAAGCCGCCGTTCGGGAGGGGGAACCATGTGCTGTTGCTCAGGTCGAATCGGAAAATGTGGCTCAGAGTGTCCGGAGTTACCCAAAACTGGCCGCAGACGTACAGATCGTTCCCGCTGATCGCAAATGCATCCACCCTACCTTCCACCCAATTGTACGGGAGAGCAGACCAGGTTCCGCCGCTGAACTTCGCAATGCCATTATAAATGACCGAATCGACTGTGTAATAGAAAGTTCCTCCCACATAGAGGTCATTCCCGACCACGGCAAACGCTTTCACCTCCTCGCTGTAAGTCCAAATATTGGGGAGGGCATACCACTTGTTTTCGCTGATGCTGAGCCTAGCAATGCGGTCCAGGCCGGTGAGGCTGCCGTTGTATGTCTCGGTGAACCAGCCTCCCACATACAAGTCCGTCCCGATTACGGCCAGAGCCTCCACATAGCCTGCCAGACCTTCGTCTGGTAAAGCCGACCACGTGTGAGTCAGGCTATCGTACTTGGCGATGCCGTTCAAGCCCGCGATCATCTCGTCTGCGGTCGAACTAAAATTACCGCCTACATAGAGGTCTTGTCCAACAACTGCCAGAGCGTACACATTGGAATACATCTCGATGTCAGCCTCCAGCCCACCGTTTGGAAAGGGCTGCCACACGTAGGTTTCAGAAGTGGCAAGCAGGCTGTCGCCCGCGGCCGAACGCTCCGGCAAGCCAGCCCGCTCGACGACCGAGCGACTCTCGCCGTTCAGAGGTGTAAAAACCGGCCCGCGCTGCGTGTCGAGCGTTACCTGCCACCCGGTCAGGTCAAGGGATCCGATGAATTCAGCGCTCAGGTTCAAGGTGCCGTCTGGCTTAACCAATTGCACCAGAGTCATGCCTGGATGAGCCGAGGCGGCGGGCACTGCACTCGGCGTGAACAAGCCCAATTGCGCAAACAACACGACAGAGAGACCGACACGTGCGAAGATGGGGAAATCACGAGCATTAGAGTGATGGAAAAGGTGAATGATGATTCTCATGGTGGCTCCTCCGGGACTGCACGCGAAAGGACAAGTGGCAAGCATCGCCAATCGATCCTGGACCGATCCCAAGCCAGACCGGGATTGCGATCTTCAGCACCCAGGCAAGAGGCAATCGTCGCTCTGGCGAAATCACCAAACAAACAGCAATCAGGGTCTGGAAGACCGCAGGGCTTAGCAAGTAATTGATCCCCACCCCCAGTATAACATCGTTGTTTTTAAACTCCGAACGAAAACAAGCGACACCTGTATGGTGGAAATATTCCGTCCATTCAGAATGCACAAAAAAATCTCATTAACCCAAAAGTAATACCTAAGAAATTCTATGGATGAGTGAAGTAGCCAGGACAGGTTTCTTGATCAAGGGAACGAAAGAGAAAAGTAAAGATGATGTTTTTCATGGACATCATTTGCATCAAATCTCCCTCTGGACATGTTTGCGGATCGCATTCCTTGCTTCATACCGATGCATATCGGGTACACTGCGTGTACAATTCGGGAGCAATTCGGGTACAGATATGCTGAAACAGCATGCAACGAGTGTAGCGAGTTGTATGGTGATTTTGGCACATATTAGGCGTAATAGACGGCATCCCCTTTTCCCCTTCCTGCTCATCTTTCGCACTGAAGAGGCCGCGGGTTCGAATCCCGCCAGGTCTACAAAAATAGTCCTAGCAGTGGGGATTCATGTTTTAATGTGTCTACATATGGGGATTATGGTGTTTGTACTTGAGATTTTCGTTCAAACCGTGTGAAACCGTGTACGACGCGGTTACAGAACCTAGATGGGATTATCAAGCATTACTTCAGTTTGTGTTACCAGATCATCGAACAACTCAACAGCTTGATCCTGCTAACTTGGGAGAAGATGACTATTATTCATCATCTGAGCTTTGGAACAAAGGCCCAACATGTTTTGAGTATGGAGATCTGATTCTTATTCAGTTGGATGAAAGATCAAGTCCTTCATGGGTCACCTAATATACAGGGACTATCAATGATAATACTTCCATTTCGCCATATATGGGGGTATTGTTTTTCACCTGTATTCTAGTTTAGTGCAACCTTAATACAACCGGAAGAATCAATTCGCCAATCTTTTAGAAGTATTGTCTATAGGCACGGAAAGATCTTCCAGGCTGATGTATTCAAGAACGACACTCGAATTGCCTCTTATTGCAGCTGATGTGACTTCCCCACTTCATCGTGCCTATCAAAACGAGTTTAATTTCTTGTGAGATGCAAATCAAGGACAAACAACGAGCACGTAAGATAGTTATCCTGTCGAATAGAGCACTGAAATATAACGGCTATCTGGGTCAAAGGTGTGGAGTGAAATGCCACCAAAAGCTAGGAGGTGATTACCAGGCAAGTTATAGAATTCTTTGAAGAAGTCGCGAAAGGTCAATTCCTTCTAATTTTATACATTCCAGCTCAGTAGTGCGCAAATCTTGTCCTGAAAGATCTATCTCATCTTCTTCAAGTAGTTTTAGAAACAGCAGTATTCATATCTGGATGAACTATGCTTGCCCAATCAGACCAAGACCACGATCAACGCAAATCTGAAAGAACTTGCGCAGTTCCAAAATATCTTCAGTTATTTTTTCCAGACTGTCACCAGAATATTCCTGATCGAGTTCCAGGTCGATCTGACGGTATCTCTTTAGAAGAGTTTCTGGATCACACCCCATCAGCAAAATGTACATTTCTTGTACAATTTCAGGTGTGATCCAGGGTCTGCCCAACCATACACCTGTAATATTCAGCACCAGGGTTTCGTATTCCCTGCCGCGAAAACTACCCGGACTCCCACCTATACACAGGCTTATGTCTGCATCGGTAAACGCCTGACAGTCTTCAGGGGTCAACCAAATTAGTTCTTCTAAACGGCTGGCAAAATTATCGAGTCCCATCTAATCCGATAACTCCTCAAGCATTTGTTTTGCCTTTAGCATCATCGACTGGGGCTCGGTGGTGGCGGTCTTCATGAACAGGTCCAGGTTGGTACGCGCCTCGGTACGTTTTCCCAGGGCTTTTTTAGCTGATGCCAAGCTGAAATAGACCGTGGCGTTGCTCAGCCCTTCAGCTATCAGCTCTTCATATACCTTTTCTGCTTCAGCGGGTCTATCCAGGTGCATCAAACAGTATCCTATATACAGACGGGTGTTCAAGTCTGAATTCATTGCCAGTGCATGGTGGAAACTCTCTAGGGCTCGCTCGTATCTATTCAAGTTAAATAAATTACATCCCTGCATATACCATACGGAGCTGTAATTTCCCGCAAGTTCAATGGCTTTTGGATACCAGGCGGTAGCTTCCTCGAATCGTTTTAGTCCTTGAAGAGCATTCCCTTTACCTAGGTATGTCAAGCCTAAATTCACCCCCGTAGCCAGATTGTGGGCGAGAATATGATCAATACGGTCCAGAGCCTCCTGATAACGATTTAATTTAAGTAAGGTAGCCACCCTGAAGGAAAGCAAATTGAGGTCATCCTGCTTTTGCGCCAGGGCGAGATTGAAATAATACAGTGATTTTTCATACTCGCGTGCCGCATAAGCCTGTGTAGCCAGCTTTTCCAGGGTGGGCAAATCGGGTTGGTGGAGGTGAGGTTGTTGGGGAATAGTTTCCTGATCCACAGTTGTGTCATGGATCCATTCGAATAACCATACTTGCCCAAATCTATCCCCGCAAGCCAGCCACCTCCCATCGGGTGAGAGCGATAGATTATTTATTTCTGCACCATTAATAAAGAGGGTGGTCGATCGCCCGCTCTCCAAATTCCACACCTTAATCGTCTTGTCCAAAGATGCGGATATAACCTGCTTTCCATCCGGAGTCGCTGCCACAGAACTGACACTCATGGTGTGTCCATCAAGCGAACGCAGCAATTGCCCGGTCTCCAGGCTCCACACTTTGATGGTATTATCCCCAGACCCGGAAATAACTTGCCGATCGTCTCGAGTCACCGCCAGACTCTCAACATAATCGGTATGTCCAACAAGTGTACACAATAATTGCCCGCTGTCCAAGTCTAATATCTTAATAGTTTTGTCGCCAGAGTTCGGCATGAACTTGTTCCCAGATCCGGATACAACTTTACGACCATCCATGGTTAGCACTAACGCGGCAGTTGCATCGGAAAACCCCTGCAGGGTTCGTACCATCTGCCCACTCATCAAGTCCCATACTTTAAGTGTTTTATCTAAGGACCCTGAGACGACCTGTTGTCCGTCTGGGGTCACTGCCAAAGCCTGGATTTCATCCATATGTCCAGCAAGTGAGCGCATTAGTTTCCCAATCTTCAAATCCCACACTTTGATAAGACCATTTTCTGATCCGGAAACTACGAACTGCCCATCCGCGGTAACTGCCACACATCTGGCGCTGCTGGTGTGTCCTTTAAGTGTATGCAACAATTGGCCACCATCCATATTCCACACCTTAATTGCCATCTCACCCGCCTCAGAGATAACCCGCTGTCCATCGGGTGTCACTGCAACAGAATTTACAAGGCCAGTATGTCCTTCTAGGGAGCGCGGCTGCTGGATATTTTCTAGATCCCATACCTTGATTGTTTGATCTTCAGATCCTGAAATGACCTGCCGGCCATCTGGGGTCACCGACACTGCTGAGATACCTTGGGTGTGTCCCTCAAATGTGTGAATAAGCTGCTTGCTGCTCATGTCCCATACTTTGATTGAATTATCTTTTGACCCCGAGACAATCCTCCTTCCATCTGGAGTAACCGTAATGACTCGGACGTCATCGTCGTGCCCCTCAAGGGTACCTAATATCTGCCTGGTCTCTAGATCCCAGATAATAATAGAGTTACCGTCCGCTCCGAAGATGAGCTGCCCTCCATCCGGGCATGTCACCAGAGTAGAAATATTTCGATTGAGACCCTCAAGCCAACGCAATAACCGTCCGCTCTCCAGATCCCACAATCTAAGGATCTTTCCTGAAGATCCAGACACAACTTGTTGTCCACCTAAGGTCACTGCCAATACAAAAACATCACCAGTGTTCCCTTGAACTGTATTTATCAGGTTCCCACTTACCAGATCCCATATCTTAATCGTCGCATCACTAGATCCAGAGATTACCTGCTGTCCGTCGGGTGTCATTGCTAATGAACTGATATTACCATTGTGCCCCTCAAAGGTATGTAAAAGCAGTCCACTTTCCAGGTCCCACAACTTGATTGTCTTATCAAAAGATCCGGAGATGACCCGCTGCCCATCTGAGGTCACCGCCAAAGCAGACACCCTACGATTATGCCCCTCGAGCGTGCATAAGAGCTGGCCGCTCTCTAGATCCCACATCTTGATGAGCCCTTCCCAGGATGCGGAGATAACATGCTTATTATCCGGAGTCACCACCAATGCAGAGATCGCACCAGTATGCCCCTCGAATGTATGTACTAGTTGTCCACTCTCCAAATTCCACACCTTGATAGTCTTATCCCAAGATCCGGAGATAACATGCTTATTATCCAGGGTTACTACCAACGCAGAGATCCCACCAGTATGCCCATCCAGTGTATGAATTAATTGTCCACTCTCCAGATTCCACACCTTGAGAACCCAGTTATCTGCTCCAGATACGACCTGGCGACCATCCGGAGTCAGAGTTAGTGCAGAAATACTCCGAGTATGTCCAATTAATTTATGTATAAGGCGACCACTATCAAGATCCCAGACTTTGATGTCGTTACCATCTGATCCAAAGATGATCTGTCGTCCATCAATTGTCGGAAATATTCCTTTGACATACTGCGATAGACTCGGAATTGAACGCAACAGTTGCCCACTCCTTAAATCCCAAACCTTGAGGATTACCTCCGATGCTTCGGATAAGATCTGCTGGCCATCCGGAGTAACTGCAACAGACATTATTCCATTGCTATGTCCTTCGAGCGAATGTAGCAATTGCCCGCTCTCTAGATCCCACACTTTTATGGTTTTATCAGTCGATCCAGAGATGACTTTTGTGCTGTCGGGGGTCACTGCCACTTTACGCCCTTCGAGCGAAATCAGCAATCGACCGCTTTCTAGGTCCCAGATATTTATGGTGTTATCAATTGACCCGGAGATGATGTGGTTCCCATTTGGTGTTAATGCGATAGTATCAATCTCAGATTTGTGTCCACCGAGCGACCGCAATAATTCCCCATTCGCCAAATCCCACACTTTGATAGTTTTGTCCCCAGACCCGGAGACAACCTTCAGGCCATCAAATGTCTGTGCAACAGCAGAGATATAGTTGGAGTGCCCTTCGAGTAAAGTCAGCAACTGCCCGTTCTCCAGATCCCACACCTTGATACTCATATCTACCGATCCAGAGATCACCTGCTTGCTGTCAGGGGTTATTGCTATAACGCGAATACCGCCAGTATGTCCTGTGAGTGTATGTAAAAGCTCTCCGGTCTCAATGTCCCAAACCCTAATAGAATTATCTTCTGGGGCAGGTTTATAAGATTTTTCGGAACCTGAGATTATCTTCCGACCGTCTGGTGTAACCGCTACACACTGGATTTCATCGGTATATCCTTCAAGTGAATGAAGCAGTCGCCCGGTAAGCAAATCCCATACCTTGAGGGATTTATCATCTGGGGAGGAGATAAACCGTTGGCTGTCTGGGGTAATCGCTAATGTATTAACCCTGCTTATATGTCCCTCATGGGTATGAAGAAGTTGCCCAGTTTGAAGATCCCAAACTTTGAGGGTTTTGTCTAAAGATTGGGAAATAAGCCGTTTGCCGTCTGGGGTCACTGTCAACGAACTAATCGCGGCGGTGTGCCCAAGGATTGAATTTATTAGTTGCCCATTATCCAAATCCCAAATCGTTAACGTCCCATCCCCCAACCCACAAATGACCTCGCGTCCGTCCGGTGTCAGAGTTAATGTTTGGATTGGCCCCTCAAAAGTACGCAGCAGTCTTCCGTTTTCCGGGTCCCATACCTTGATGGATTTATCATTCGATAAGGTTATGAATTTCTGGCTGTCGGGGGTCAACTTCAAATCGTAGTAAGCATCCCCAAAAGAACGCAGCGGCTGCCCACTTTCCAGATCCCACAACTTGATTCCCGGGTCTCCAAACCCAGGGATGACCTGACGGCCATATTGGGTCACTGCTACTAAGCAACCCCCTACTGAATGTCCATCGAGTGAACGCAGCAGTTTGCCTCCAGCTAAATCCCATATTTTTATTGTATTGTCCCCTGAGCTGGAGATAACCCGACGGCCATCCGGAGTCAAACCCAACGCATTGATAACGCTCTTGTGCCCCTCAAACGATTTCAGCCAGCGTGGTGGCGCTGGACGTGGATCCTGGGTCATTCGTAGCCAGTTGAACTGTTCCGTACGAGCCAGCTCACAAATGGTATGGATCGGTCCGTTCTCCTTTTTATCCAACCATGTAAGGTGGTTATACATCCGGGAAAAAAGCAACTGCGGATGGCGGTGAATAAGGTGACTTTCCAAGCGGAAACGCTCTTCAAAAGCCGCCAGGACATTCTTGTGTTCTGATTGCCCCTGCCAACCCGAAAGAGCCAGCCGGTAATCGGTCTCCAGTTCGTAGACGGAAGAAGACCGGCAACGTGCTTCTAGGAATTGGAAATCAGTCAGAGTGTGGTACAGATCCATCCACATCTTCCCCATAAACTGCTGGTAGACTAATTCTGCCGTTTTACGATGAGTGGGCTTTCGTTCAGCTTGCTGCTGCCAGGTTGGCTGCATGCCAAAATATTGGGCTAGTAAACGGTGCCATTCTTCTGTGGACCTTTTATGGTCCAACAAACCAACATATCGCGAACGTGCGGCATTTGTAAAGCTTTCATAGAAGAAATCGAAGCGCTCATCACGCTGTGCCATGAACGGTCGCAACTGGCGTAAATAGAGATGGATGGTGTCTATGGCGTTCTGTTTTTCCTCCTCCAGCACTTGGACAAAGATCTCACTCAATTCATCTACCGATAAGCCTCGCCGGGCGTGCACCAGCAGACCAAAGAGTAAAGGGATGGCTTGTTTGGGGTCGATTGGCGAATAGGCTGGGTCTGTTTCCAGCCGCCGTAAAACCGCCTCGAAAGCTGTGATAGGTGTTTCACCAAAATCCGAGCGGATTTTCTCACCCAGGTTGGCAAAGGCGCCGAAGACCCGCAGTTCGGAGAGCACCACTTTGAGATAAAGCGGATTAGAAGCACCCGGTGACTGGATTAATGCCTCCATTAGCGGCTTATCCAACTGCTTAAGGTATTGATCCAGGTATTTATCGACCAGCTCCTTGCGGTGTTCCGGATTCTCAAATGGCTTGACCTCGGAAAGGACAACCTGTCCCTGCATGCGTTTAAGCAATTCATTGGCGTCAGACTCAGCGGTTTTAAAGCTGACAATGAGTTTGATATTGTGCGGTGACTGGTATGGCAACCAGGCCAGGTCGGAAAGTCCGGTTTCAAGCTGATTGAGCGCATCAAGCACGATGACGGTCTTGCCTGTTTTCCCCGCAGACTCCAGAAGTTTAACCAGTTCCTGGCGCAGCTTCTGCGGATCGTCAGGAATTTCTTCAGGGATTTTTCCTTTTACTTCCTTTAGCTCGCGCAGCAGCAGGTGCAGGAGCGAATAAACGGTGGTGGAACGGTCACTCTGACCGATGAAACGGAAGTGGATGGAATGCCCTTCCTTACCCTCGATGGCGGTGCGATAGCGATCTACCCATGTTGCCAGCAGGCTGGATTTGCCCATACCGCCTGGGGCTGTCAGTACAAAGAGTTGATTTGAATCGTTGTTAACATAGTCGTCCAGGTCGTCAAAATCTCCCCCGCGTTCGATAAAACCCAGACTGCCAGAGTATAAGAACTGTTCTTGCTGGTCAATCTCCTTCTGGAGGTCGGTTTCGCCAACAATTTCGACATGTTCCGGATAGCGTTCAGCGATAGCTTCCTGAATATCCTCAACGATAGTTGTGCTAAGCGGTTGACCACCGACCTGGAAATCTGCTAGACGACCATTTGTGAACAGCTTGTTAAAGGCATTCGCTTTTTCTGCCTGGGTTGGGTCGGATTCCACATCGACACCTGTGACGGTAACCCCGGCTTTCTGCCAGGTGTCTTGCCAACGCTTGATGCTTTTCTCTTCTCTGGATGGGCACTGCAATGGCAGCAGCAACTCTGGGGTGGACAGATACGTTTCCCAGCGGGCGTTGTAGTTCCTGACCGGGCGGTGTGTACCAGGGATTTTCTCCTTTCGCCATTGTGCGAGCTGGTTTTCTTGCACTTCCCTATCATCCTTGTCTTCAACCCCATCATTTGTGTATGTCTCTCTCAATTGGGGCGGGTCGACAGGCAGTTGATCCAGGTAAGAATCCTCGCGCAGGTAAAAGAATGCATACTTGCTTGGCTCGTAGAACTCACCAGGTTTAAGCGGGTCGCGCACACGTCCTCGATGGAGCGGGTTCACCAATGCATGTAAAATTTCCATCTCGGTTACCGAGGTTTTACCAGCATACTCCTTCAGGGCGGGGAACTCTGCTTTTGTTGCAGGCGAGATCTCCTCCTCCTTGGGCACCCAGCCACGACGTTGACCCAGGAAACACAGGAAGAATGGGCGGCAATCGTCAATCCGGTCCAGGCAGACCTTGACCACATTCTGGCTGGTAGCATCCTGCTCGGTTACACCCCAGCGCAGGTCAATATCCACCAGCCGTAGTTTACGCTTTTCACACCACTCACGCAGCTCGGGGAAGACCTGTTTGACCAGGTAATCGCGCTCAGCGTGCATGTCGTTGAATGTACTGCTGATGAAGATGTGGACTGTTTCCCAGGGGACGGTCATGGTTTTTCTCTCTTTATTCTTTAAGTCTTGGGCGCGACATCTGCCAGGTCTGGTAAGGGTAAGCAGAAAAACCCAGCCCAATGAGAAACGCCAGGATGCTTACCCAGGTCAATTTAGCCACCCCCATCATCCAAGTAACAATTGAGAATGAAAGTAAAATGCTTCCGATAAAACGTGCTATAACCGCCATGGGTTGGCGATAATAGATCCAGAAAGTTGACCCCGGCTTTTCAAATTCAGCGTCCATCAATGCGGTATCCATGGCATAAACTGCAGCCATCCCATCCCCTTCATCTTCAGAGGGAGGCTGTTGTGCTTTGAAAGTGCTATGGTATACACTTGCTGGTGGTTGAGGAAAGAACTGGGCAATGATCCGGTGCAGGAGCAGCAACAATAAAGTGCCCAACAGACCCCAGGCCATCCAGGGGAGAAATTGATCATTGCTCATGATAAGCTCCTTTCTTAACAACTGAAAAAGCTTTCGCACATTGGCATGGCTTCTCTAACTCCGAACAGGGATCGGGATGAAGTCTGCTGACTGTCTACATTCACTCCTATGCAGGTAGCCATCGTGTGTTGGTCAATGTTTCCTCGCTATCTCCCGGGCAAATGTCCAAAAACTGAAAGCAGGCACCGTGTTGTTGGCATCATGCACTTCGACGAAGGAAGGTCCTTACCTGAAGAGTATTTCTCTCAGCCTTTAGATCACTAAAAGGGCTGTTAAAAATGCGCAGGGTGTGGGTGGACAAGGACATGGGTTTTTTGTTACAGTTGCCTAACATACGGAAGGTAACAAATGAGCAAAATGTGATGTGAAGATTTGAAGACTAACACTTCAATTTTAGAATCCATCATAGGCTTTAATCCGCGTCATATGGTTGAGACGATGCACCTTCAAGAAATCTTCCTGCGTATTGAATTTGGGAATTTGGGTGATGTTCAGCGCATCGAAGAAACGCAAAGGGTCACTCAGCTCAACCGGTCTTCCCCAGGAAGGGACACTTTCATCATCGGACATCACCGAAGTGAAGACACCTTTAGTTGTTGCACTGCTTACCAGTACCCCACTCAATGCGCTCAGCTGCCAGGCAGTGACTTTTTTTTGATAAGGTATAAACAGAATGCCAAAACACTCTTTTTCATTGTTCAAGATAGCGAGTATGCCCAGGCCGATAGTTGAGGGCAGCATCACCGCATACCCTTTCGATGCCAGGAGGTGTGTCACGACTTCCTCAGCAATTTGCGAGCTAGTGACATTACCAGGGGACAGGTGGGCTTCGAGGACGGCACACGTGTCCACAAGCGAAAACGACAGCGGGTTTTGGCTGAACAGCTTCAGGCATCCTGCCTGGCAATACTTCTGATTGGCAAATTTGGGTTTGTGCCCGGGGTTGGGATGACCCCAGATGCCAGTTTCGCGGATCACTTTCCACCAGCCGCAGGTGGGGCAAAAAAATCCCAACAAGTCATCGTGATCCTGGTTGTGGCTGGTGCTTTTACGCTGATCCCAGAACAACCGCTGCATGTGGACGGTGCAGAAGGGGCAGTCCGCCAGCTCGGCGAAGGCGTGTGGGTGGGGGGAGGTATCAGAATAATTCCAAATGAACATTTCCGATTCCCATCTCATAAACGATCCCAATACCCGGGATATCAAATGCATTCGCCGCAAGGGAACAAATTATGGGATTATTCTGACCGAGTGGCATCCCGTTTTCCAAGTCTCTGTCCCCAATTGGGTTATGTGTAGTCTGGATACTAGCCTCCTTTATTCACATCAAGAATATGTAAATAATTAATCAATAATCTTCCAGATGCCAGCTGGCGATCGTCTTACCCATGATCAACCCAGTCACGAATGGCACTGGGATCATCATCCACCAGACAGGGTTTAGACGTGCCCATCCTTGCCATGTACACAGCAGATTGTAAACAATGATGAAGGCACCTTCGGCGAGAAAACCAAAGAAAATTCCCATGAGGAAACCCGTAACATACTCGATTAAGTTGATTTTCTTCATCCTCCTATCCCATACCACGTTATGCAAGAGTAGCCTTGATGTTGTAGTAAAGTGGATTGTTCGGATAGCACAATTACATCGGGCACCCGGTTCTTTGAGAATTTATGCATCGATTGGATTCCTCAGAGCAGGATGGCTGATCGGGGTCAGTGGCAGGCACATAAATCGACCATCCCTCTTGCGTCAGGTTATGACCAGCAGCCGTGCTATGGATTACGGAGTGATTGCAGTAATTGCTGATCAAATGGATTTTCACCACGTTTCAAGGCAGCGATCCATTCTTCTCGTTGGCGACCGTCCGTATCATAATACCCATTTTGCATAGACCAATCGACGAATGCTTGGAAGTCTTCAATAGCCTTATCGGTCTGACCCGTAAGCGCCAAGGCCAGGCCGCGACTATCACGGAAGCCTGATGCCTGGTTGGCCGGCGCTAATGAAACTGCACGCTCGCAAGCCGGCATCACTTGGTCTGCAAAACCATCCAGGCTGCCAAACCAGCATAGACTATTGTCGGTGACAGCATCTTCTAAGGGTAGGATCCAATCAAGCGCTTCCTGGATGATGGCTTTAGCCTCATCGCTCTTACCTTTCTCAAGCTGTGTGCGTGCCAGGGCAGTGATCTGTATAACCCCGCTTGGTGAAATTGGTTGATCCGGACAGGTGAGATGGTAAGGCTCATCCGGTAAAAATTGTTGCCATTCGGCGCCAGAGAGATTGCGGCGGACTAGCTGGCAAGCCAGCGATTGCCAATCCTGGATGGAAATGTCCCAAATCCTCACCGTCTGGTCCGCACTGGCGGAAGCCAGCACCTTTCCATCAGGACTGATATCCAGGCTGGAAATCCATTTGGAGTGCCCGGTGAGTGGTAGTCCGACAGATTGAGCAGTAGCCGCATCCCAGAGACGGACGGTTGCATCCTGGCTGCTGGAAGCCAGCAGGCTGCCATCTGGGGTGAAAGCCAGCCCGGTCACCAGGTCGGTGTGGCCGTACATTGGCAACCCGACCATTTGCAGGGAAACAGTATCATACAGGCGGATATCCATCGTATTGGCCAAAGCCACTGTCTTGCCATTGGGGCTCATTTTTGCGAGGATGTCATTTGTCGCAGAAAGCTGAGTCCACTTCAACTGACGGACCGAGTCATTACCCGATTCATATCCAGCCATATCGATAAACCTGGTGATCCCTGCTCCCATGCTGATATATAAGGTCGCAGAATCAGGCGAGAAGCCAACGCTTAGGATGGTTTTATCGAAATCGAAGCTGAACGGATCGGCTAATATAGGCGAGCTGAATTGTAAATCACGGTACAGTGTACGGGTTGCCACTTCCCATATCGTCAGGCGATTATTCTTTCCCCCGGCAGCCAGCCACTTTCCATCCGGGCTGAAGGCCAGACATTGGATTTCATCCATCTGCCCGCTAAGCGGCTCACCTAGCTGTTTTCCCGTACCAACACCCCACAAGTGAATCAGTTGATCTTTTCCGCCGGAAGCCAGTATACGACTGTCGGGGCTGAAGGTCATCGCCTCCACACCCTCATTGGTAGCGGTGAACGGTTGCCCGAAAGTTTGCCAGGTAGTAGCATCCCACAAGATGATGGACTGGTTGCCGCCTGCCGAAGCCAACAGCTTTCCGTCAGGGCTGAAAACAACACTCATAACAACAGCAGTGTGACCGGTCAGGGTTCGGCTGAGCGGTTGGTTCTCCAAATCCCAAACCAGTACGCTCGCGTCCCAGCCTCCCGATACCAATGAGTGTCCATCGGAGCCGAAGGCGACGCTGCGAATAGAACCTCGCTGCCCGAACAACGGCTGGCCGATAGTCTGCCCGGTAGCAGAATCGATCAGAACGATTGAATTGTCAGCCATTCCCAAAGCCATAGTACGACTATCTGGGCTGTAGGCGATAGATTGGATGCGATAATTGGAATGAATCACAGCCGGCTCGCGCAGCAGCTGCCGCGTGGTAGCATCCAACACCAACAGATAATCCGTTTCCCCGATAGCCAACTGTTTACCGTCCGGGCTATAAGCCAGACTGGTGACTTCCTTCACAGACGTAGGATCCGAGTTCTTTGTCAGTTGACCCGTATCGATAGCTTCCCCACTTTGTTGGCAAGTAGCCGGGCTCCAGAAAGTGAGTTGACCATCATTGTTTCCAACCGCCAGAACCTTACTATCTGGGCTGAATGCTATTACAGTGAATGCCTGATTTTCCGAAATGCCATTAATGGATGGACAGGTGATGCTTTGATCGATCGTGGACCAGAGCACAACCGATTTATCCGTAAAAGATGCGGCAAGATATTTCCCATCTGTACTGAAGGCGAGTGTGTACACCCAGGCATTTTTTGTGAGAAGAGACTGGTACGAATAATTCTGGGCTGCATTCCACAAAAGGACCTGGCCATCTTCAGCACCGGAAGCAAGGTAGCGACCATCCGGACTAAAGGCGACCGTCATCACTCCTTTGGTGTGGCCCAGCAAGGCGGGGTGCACAGGTTTTCCAGTCGCTAGATTCCACAGGCCGATAGTCGTATCCTCACTTGCCGAAGCGATCGTCTTGCCATCCGGGCTGACTGCTACACTCGAAACCTTATCTGTGTGACCGTTGATATAAAAGCGCAGCAGCGGTTCAGTCTGGATCAAGCGCAGTAGGCTGCTGCGCGCATCCATGGTATCCGCGTGGTGATAGGCTTCGATACTCAATAGTAAACCCAGGCTGATATCCTTCTTCTCAATTTGATTGATAGCCTGAGCAGCAAGCTGGCGAGAGATGGCTATATTACTCTGCTCAACGGCCACCTTACGCTGATCCTCTGCCACAACCTGTGCAGTAGCGGCCGCATTGCGTTGCTCTTCTGCTACAGACTGTGCCGTGGCACGTACATTACTCTGCTCCTCAGCCACAGATTCTGATGTGGCTGCCAAATTACGTTGCTCTTCTGCCACGTTTTGTGCCGTTGCGCGTACATGGGTTTCCACCAGATACTGGTTTCGCTGGCTCCAAGCCAACCCCCCCAGCACCACTGCGACTACTAAACCGATACCCACAGCCCAAATCACCAATCGCTGCCGCTGGCGGGCTTTCTGCTCAAGCCTTAACTTCTCTTTCTGACGCAGCGTCTCCTCCTCCCGGCTTGAAGTCACATATTCCACCTGTAATTCTGTCGGCTGAGGATCTTTCCCGGTCGCGCGTAACAACTGCTGTTCAGATTCTTCCAGGGCTGTCCCACGTAGCAGGTAACTCGGGTTACGCTGGTTATTTTCCCAAAGTAGGGCGTTCACCTGCAAACGAGTGTGGAATTTGACCCACTCCCAATCTGTGTGGATAGCTTTGCTTAATCTCACCAAGGCTTCTTCGAACTGTGGAAGTTTGGGCAGAGCCACCTGGCTATCCTCTGGTTTATCTGAGCGAACCTCCGGGTTTTCTTCGATCCGAAAGAGCTGGTCCCGTTCAAAAATGATCCAATTGAATTGCGGTAAGGCTGGAGCAAACTCCTTGATCGCCTCTGGTTTCAGGTTATCAACGATGACCGGGATAATACGCTTGTTGTTTTTTAACGCATGGTCAATCTCATCCTTGCAGACGGAAGAGCCAATCGAATTTTTACTGATAATGAACATGAATATATTTGAGTTTTCAATCGCCTGGCAGATTTCGTTCCACCAGCGCTCGCCCACTGGGATGCGTTCCCAGTCGATCCAGGTGTCGATTTGACTTTGCTGGAGCGATTCCTGGATCAACCTAGCGAAAGCGATATCTTTACGGGAATAAGAGATGAAAACATCTGACATATCTAGTCCAAATCGTTAGAGATTATATTGTTGATGCGTTGCGCTCAGCCTTCAGATCGCAGAATGTGGAGAATACATAAATGCGAAAGGTCCTCTGATATTTGTCCGTATATTGCCTAGTTTACCCTATCTCCTCATTTGCCTTCAATCAACGACTTAATTTTGATGTTGGAATAAGTCATCCCTAAAGACTCCTGCCAGTCCGCAAAAAAACCGATCCTGCCCAAGTGCTTTGTTTCAGGAGGCAGGAATGTAAATGCTACCTTGATACCATCCACAAAAAAAGTGGCTGCACCTTCTCTGATTTCGATAGTGAAATCATGGGTTGGTTCCTGGAAACCATAATCCCCTTCAATCGTCACCAAGAAATTCTCGTCATTACCATAGAGCGTATCCCTTTCAATTAAAACATAACCATTTTGATATGTGAAAATCAGGCAGCCTTCTGAAAATCCAATCCCATCTCCATAAATGATGAAATGAGCTATTCCATCAGATTGTTCACTATTGACCTGAGCGGATAATATAAAATCACCTTCAATGATTTCATCTGACCAGGCAATCGTATCTTGCGAAGGTTTAGCAATGGTGGTGTAGCTATTATCCCCTGCGCGCCAGAGGGTTTCACTAGGGATAATAAAGGACACTGTTCTCCACTGCGTGTCACCCGGTGAAGGAGATGAAACTGAAATTATCTTTTCCGTATCATTTACCGTTGGAATTTGAGTTGATAGCGCCAGTGGGACTTCATGTTTCTGTTTTAGTACCCAGATGCCTATGGTACCTAGAATACCTATGGCGATTAAAGTAAGCAGGATTATTACCCATACGGGTATCGCGCGGGGTTTTCGACTAGGTGCTTCGATGGGAGGTTTATCAGTGGTTAGTGGTGGTTGTTCCCTTACATTTATCAAAGCCAGAACAGAGCCAGTCAATTTTTCCAGGTGCCGTTCAAGGGGTGGGCTCATGGCATCCAACCAATGAATGGACTTAATGTAATAGTGCAACTCATCTGTAGGATTTACATCTTCAATCCGCAAGGGTAAGATAGGGATGCCACTATCGACCGCTTCACCCACCTCGCGCAAGACATGTGTCGATTGATTAGATCCTTGGGAGAGTATGAGGACGATCACGGAACTCGCTCTAATCGCCTTAACCAGTGAGGCTGCAAAAGGCTGCCCAGCCGGCACATCGCGAGGAGCTATCCAACAACGGATTTTCTGGCTTTCCAGTTTGGCGCAAACGGCATCAGCTACCGTTTTATCTTTTGTAGAGTAACTGATAAATACATCGTGAGCCATGGATTATTACCTCCTCAATGAATTCGTCCTTGCACTGGTGTATTTCAGAAACGATTTGCCTATTGGTGCCATTGCCGTAGGAGTTTATTATATGGGCAATATTCATTATTAGTTAGGGATATTATTCATCTTTCGCTGATAGCAGCAGGCCTGTTCACCCACCCCCAGAATAAGTCGACGAGCTGAACGGACTTTGTGTTGTCGGAATAAAGACTACTATCACAAAAGATCCGCTTCTGGAGGCTATTTGTTCAACTTTTAGATGGTTGATTGTGGATAACATAAGAATGCAGAAGGTATGTATGGCTTGTGCGATAATAAACCTGCCTTATCTCGTCAACATTGTCATGAAATCACGATGTGACTTACCTCTTTACCGATTGCTCGTTGTGCCAAATGCTCCTGTTTCCTAAGCATATCATTCCTTTGTCCCAAGCCTCAAAACAATCAAGCCGCGTGTGCTATCGGTGATGTACACCAGGTCACTAACAGCCTTGATGCTAGAAGCTCCATCCAAGTCTGAATACACGTCTACCTTCGTAGGATGGGTCGGGTCACTGATGTCAACCGCAATCACACCACTCTCAAGGATTTGAGTCCAGGTGCTGTGATCTTCACCAAAATTATAGGTCAGGTATGCGATATCACCGCTCACGGATACATCCAGGAGAGTCTGGCGGCTTTGAGCGCCGGGTGGCAGAAGTTCGTAGTTACCCACCAATTCTAAATACTGACCCAGTTTAATTGGTTTTGTAGGGTCGCTAATATCAAGTATGATCAATCCTTCACTCCAACTAGCGACATAAGCTGTCTGGTTGTCCACGTCTATACTCGCTCCCCAGCCAGTATCGAAGCCTCCGATTTCAGTCGCCTCGGCAGGATTGCGAACATCAACCACATCTAGTTGGTTCGCCTGTAGGTAAGCGATACCATCTACAACTGCCACCCCTGGGCTTGAAATGTTGGAAGAAAATGAAAATTCCCCAATCGTCACGGGTTGCGAGGGTACACTCACATCTACTGCGATAAATCTGTCACTGAGAGTCAGGTATGCAACCTGATCGGACACTGCCATATTACTAAGTTCCTGATGAGCAAATCCGCTTTCAGGCGTATATTCCCCCAATATACGGGGAATTGAAGGGGTTTTAATATCAATTAATACCAATTTATCCTTCAGTGCCATATTATCTTGTACCTGACCTTGTTCGATCACATATGCAATACTATCGACGACAATAACATTCTGCGCATTTTTAAGCGGGTATGAACCTGCTTCTTGCGGGTTTGAGGGGTCGCTCACATCTAAAATGATCAGTCCGCCCTCCGCATTGGCGATATAAGCCATATCATCCAGGATAAATACATTGCGTGCTTCTCGGGAAGTTGGCCAACTGCCAATCAGTTTCAATTTGGGAAGTGGCGGCGGGGGTTGTGTTGAAGTTGGGGTTAATTTCGAGGCCAATGTAATTAGAGAGGTAGTAACCGTCGGAATACTTTGAGGCATCTCAGCCTTGAGCCTCGGAATAACAAACATAGCCACAACTGCCAGGATAACGATCGCGAATAAAGCAGACAGGATCGTTTTTGTCTTCAAACGGAGTACAGGTACTGCGGGCTGTGCAATCGGTGGATTGAAATTTTCTTTTATGGCAGTTTCATCACCTCCGGACATAAAGAGCTGGAGAGTTGATTGAAGCTTTTCTATATGTCGCTCCAGAGGTGGAGTGATGGCATCCAGCCAATGTTCGGTAGAGAGGAAATAGGCCATTGCACCGGTGGGGTCTATATTCTCAATGCGGAAGGGAATAATGATGACATTATTGGCTACAGCCCTTTCTACTTCTCGTACAACCTGTTTCGACCGGTTTGAATTACCAGAGAGAATGATGACCATGAATCGGCTCCCCTCAATCGCGCTGATAATTGCTTCGCCCCAGGAACTTCCCGGGGTGATATCTCGTGGAGCCACCCAACAGCGGATGCCATTTTTCTCAAGCCCGGCCACAACCGCGTCAGCGACAGGCTTGTCTTTGTTTGAGAAGCTGACGAAAACGTCATGAGCCATTCTGCTTACCTCGATGGGTCAATCCAGTAGGGGAATGTTTCTATAAAGTATCTACTTAATTGAGTCAAAATATAAACCTTGGTGATTCGGCTGCCATGTGCGATTAAATCTTTCTGTTATGTGACCTTACTACGAATTGAACATCTCAATCCCCGGGTCTGCCACGCGATCGATTTGAAATCCGACTCGTGCAAGCATAGCCGGTATCTGCCGCACCACTGCCAGAGTCTTCTCCCGCTCCCCTTCAGGCAGGTCATCCCAGGATACAAGGTCTGGATGGGTGCGAGTATTTTCATCCCTTTGCTCACCGTAGATCCATCCATCTGCCTCTTTTGCCTGGCGCCATAAATTATGTTCGAGGCAAACCATCTTCACAATTTCTGTTTCAGAAAATGTTAACTTATCCGCATCCCAATTCTGCAGAGGTGAGATACGGTAACCAGCTGCTTTCAACAGATGGTAAATCCGGCTGGCTTGCTGACGATTACTAGCTTTCAATGCTTCCGGAAGTTGTTCCCAGGTTTGTCTTGTGGATGCGAATTCCGAACCCGTTCTATAACTCTCGTGCAGGTCACGGGCCAGCATTTCATGCGAACCACCCAATATCAGTGCGGCAGAGCATGCGTATTCGTAGAAATCAAAGGTCCTGACTCGGCGTATATCGCCTAATCCTGGTAGGGGTTTCTCCAGGAGATCGACCAGACCAGCTTCTTTTGAAAGCTGCACCCTGATTGGACCAGTAATAATCTCCGGGATTTGGAGCAGGTTAAGGCACACTTGCAGGCTGAGAACCGGATCTGTAAGGCAGATATAAGATTGCTGGATCAATAACTGCTCACCTGGAATTGGCAGGATGTTTTGCAGCGGACCAGCCGTGTATAGATCCACTTGCAGGGGGATGAGGTCGCACACTTTGCCAAGCTGGGGATGTTTTCGGAGGAGATTCTGGGTTTTCTCTACAGCATCTCGATCCACAACTGTAATGCAAAGCCGTCCTTGTCTTTGGAGAAGATGCCAGAGATAGCCAGCCTGGATCACCAGTTGTTCTCCCAGCCTTCCTAAACCAACCACCAGTAAGGACTGCGGTATGTCTTTTATACTGGAATCCTCTCGCCAACCGGGATTATCCTGAAGCAACATACGGGCAGTGCGTTCGTATGGATTGAATGTCTCCAATTCAAAAGGCACACCTGGCTCTGTAGATAATTCACTGCTCCGGATGAGGTTAAGCAAATCGATCGAAGAGAGATGAATTATGCAGGTCAGTTTACCCGCCCGGCGGGTGCGGGTCAATTGGTAGGCCTGGTATGCAGTCTGGAGATTTTCACTATCATCTCCCACGAGGCAAACCAGATTTCGGGCGCGGAGAATACGAGCGTCTGTCAATACATCTTTATTGGTTGCATCACCATCCAGGACGATTGCCCCCAGGTGCCGGAAAACTTCTGCATTCTCTTTCTTCAGCTCATTTTCAATGATCACTACCTGCCTTCCAAGGCCAAGCAGTTCTCGCGCAAGACGGCTTCCCTTGCGTCCCATACCACAGATCACTACATGATCCTTCAAACGACTCAGGCGTAGCTTTTGCGTTTGTTCCACAAACAGCTGCATCAGTGCCTGGAAAACCGTATATATAGTCAGTAAGGGGAGTAGGAAACGGGCGAACTGCAAGAACCAATTGACTTCGCCATCGACAGCACCAGAATTCATTGTCACCAACTGGAATGTGCGGTAAATGATATCGCCTGCTGTCCAGTCTTCACCGTATTCTATAGTATAGATGTAAAAACCGATAAATCCGAGTGCCAGACTTACCAGCCAGGCCAATCCCAACAGGAGCCAACGGTTTTCGGACCAGAATTGACGCAGGTGAGTTTTCTTTAGCATCTCAATCTTTCTTCACAATTTATTAGTCTCAGTCTTGCCTCATCTTTACAATCTTGTACCCCACCGTTTCAAGGATCCAGGGAATCGCAATCGTGATGACTCGATCTAAGTTGCGGTAGTGTTCACTTAGAATTGTGTCTTTTGTAGTCCCCATTTTTGACGCATATTTTTTGCCATATACCAACTCAATGTTCTGTCTTTCTAATTCGTCCCAGGGAACCAGGGCATCATGCAAATTGGCAGGTTTATCTATCTTGGGTGAGTAGGACCATCCAATGTCAATATGATGACGGACCCAGCGGATGTGTTCCATCCGGCTTATTTCTTCGCGCTGCTCAGTATTCAACTCAGCTGCTGGTAGATTTACGCCAATAGGAACGATAGAAAACCCAACCGCAGCAAGTTTTTCTGGGATTTTGCGAGCGTTATGGTAGTTCTGAGATACTTCATCGTGCGGCATGCCTTCAGGAAGCTGTTTCATTTTACTTAGGTGATCCAGGAATTCCTGTTTCGTTATGGAAAGTGGGTCTCGTCCGGTCGGGATAGTAAAAACGAGCGAGTAAATGCTATGGATACCAACAGCCATCTTTTCAACAACTTGTTCATCAAAGGTTATTTCATTGACCAGGTGATAAAATGCCTCTCCACCATCCAGGTTTTTTGGCTCTTGGGTGACTAATTCAAAGAATTGTTGGCCATCAACATGCAGGTTTAATTGTGATTCTGGGGGAAGGTCAGAGCGGTGGTACTTTGTCTTCCCAAACAATTGGCTGGTTTTGAATATCGTTTCGAGAGAGCGGGTTCCATGTTTGTACCTGGGGACTAATAGAAACGCATTCAGGACGCCATCGTCTATCTGTAAAATGCCATCTTTTAACAGCTGCCGGTATCCGATTTGTAGCAGGCTGTTGATCAAAATCGCTCTCCGGATGATATATTCTGGATCAGTATTTTTTAAGGAGCTGGTTTGGTGTGAATCAGCTAAGGAACCCTGGATAGCTGAGGCTTCTCCGCAGAAAGGTATTGATGGATTGGGGCCCATAACATTTAGAAAACCCTTGATGCGGCTTAAAAAGTCGGGACCTTTCTCTGCTTTTGCCAGGTGAGCTTTTTCTTCGAATTCTTCCATACATGAACAAGTTCCGCCAGCAAACACAAATATTGATTTTCCGATGTTATGGGTTAACTGACCTTCTTGAAATTCTCCATCTTGCATTGGTGCAAGGAAATAACGGAGCCAGGCGAGATCCTTGCTATCAAATTCATCCCAAAAAACGAGCGGTGTTTTCCCAGACAATGAGATATCGCGTACGGCATGAAAAGCCTGGTAAAGGTCGGTCGGACTCTCCTCATTAAACTGTGACAGGTTAAACGTGATGTCCTTGACCTCATAATCTGGCAGATCAAGAGCCTTGGCCAGTTGTTTAATACTGAAAGATTTCCCGGAACCAGGTGGGCCGAAAACCGCAATGGAAAGCGGTTGGTTGCTTCGATTTTGTAGGTATTCGGTGATTAAGGATTTTAAATGGTGCAGGAACTCGATCTCTTTGCGATCTACTGTAAGAAGAAAATTGTATTTCGCGATCGGGATATTCCAGCCCTGGAGAGCTTTCATGGGACCAAATAAAGCTATCTGGCGTGCCAGAGAATAGAGATCCCATTTGGTCATACCCAAAAGCGACCAGCCCTGCTTAAAGCTAAGATTATTGCTATATAAGGATTTGAAGAGACTGTAATCAAGATACACAGGTTTAAAATCAAGTGTAGGTTTGGGGCCATAAACCTTGTTTAGTTCTCCAGGAAGCACATCTAAAGCCAAACTACTCTCAGCCACATTCCCACCATGAGTCACCAGCGCCCTTCTTGCCAGTAAGTGAGCCCGTATCGCCCGATCTATCCGAATATCGTCACCAATTTCAGGGAAGAGGATCTCTTTGGAGAGTAATGCCACCAAGAGTTCCAGATCACCGGGTAGATACCCGGGATGAGCTTTCTCCCAATATCCTTCAACCATCATTGCATCGAAGAAGAAGCGGAATTCCGGATCCATGGCATCATGGACTTTCGGATTATGGATCAACAGAGTGCCAGCGCATCCAAAAGAGATGATGATATATTCGATCGATCTCAAGGGGTATAGAGAAATGTTCCGTTTAAAGTAAATCTCGTTAATTATGTCCTGTAATGTTTGCTCCCAGGAGAGCCCTTTACTAATCGATGTATTCAATTTTCGCAAGTCGTCAGCGCGCAAGACCAGGATGTTCTTCGATCCCATCCCTTTACGGAATTCTTGCCACATCCCACCTTCAAATAATGGAGCGTATGTCCTGAAAATTACCCATTTATCCTCTAATAGATCCATCAATCCGGGGTATTGGCGATTGCGGATGTCTATTTCCCAATCCTGGAAGATAAATAAATCAGCTTTGCCCAACTCTTCAGGAGCTTGCCAATGAAATTCGGACTGAAGAGCTTGCCCTCCGTGGACAAGCTCCTGGATTCTCCAGGCTTTATTTTTACCTTCATTGTATTGCTGCCAGGTAGCGAAGGCATGATTGAGAGAATTGTCGCAAGGGGTGATGCGATCTGGATCCATGGCTGTGCTATTTACTTCAACAAAGGACCAATCCACTTCATTTTTTATCTGGTTGAAGTAAGATTTAAGAAAGGTAAAGATCCCCTTTGTACTTTCATTCCCCCAGATTTCCATAAAAATATTTTTTTGATTCGTGGCTGGGACAATGTTCCAATGAATAACATGATCGCTCAGCAAGAATATTTTCTTTTCCATAGTTGATTCTACCTATTCGCTCTTCAGGAATTTCTGAGGTAACACTACCGGATTTCCTAGTGATCCTCTATGTTGTTTGATTTTATATAACCACAATCGTATAATAACATTGTACAGGATATTTCTGGTAAGTGCCAGTTTTCCTATTCAAGCTGGGTAATAAAAGATCAACTTTAACCATTTTGAGAGTTTCTATGGCGGATGATAAGCGAGAAGTGATTCGAATAGCTGTAACTGGGCACAGGTTTCTTGACACCAATAATGATTTATCCGCTTCCATCCAAAAAGTGTTAGCTCAGATCATCAATGATCACCCCAACACTGACCATCATCTTCTTTCAGCATTGTCAGAGGGGAGCGATCAGTTTGTCGCCAGGATTGCTCTGCTGTATAAGGAGATTAAGCTAATTGTTCTGCTTCCGCTTCCCGAGGAACTATATCTCTTGGATTTTAAAACTGATGAAGGAAGAAAGAAATTTAAACATTTTATGAATATCGCTGACCAGGTGCTAACCCTAACCGAGAACGGCAACCTCGATACTGCATATGACGATCTTGGGAGGTATCTAGTTGACCAGTGCCATGTGCTGATCGCGTTATGGAATGGCGAATATTCTGGAAAAAGAGGCGGCACAGGGGAGGTGGTAAAAAAAGCATTGAATGCGGGTAAGCTTATCTACTGGATTTTCGCCGACAATGGGAATAAAGAGGGGGAGGT
The DNA here is from genome assembly GCA_963725685.1 of uncultured Chloroflexia bacterium. Classification (GTDB taxonomy): domain Bacteria; phylum Chloroflexota; class Anaerolineae; order Anaerolineales; family UBA4823; genus FEB-25. Next base: position 155,944 of record CAVRYZ010000004.1, on the reverse strand, counting down.
GATGATAAAGTTACATAAGAATCCTGGGGATATCGAAATACTAGGCAACTCAGGGGATTCGATAAGCATCTAAAACAATAATACCTAATTGTGGGCGATTAAAAGTTCAAAAAAATGCTCACGCTAAAGCATAGTTCTCTAAACCTCATACATGTGTACGTTCCTTTTACCCTACGGACAGGATTACGGATCGCCTTCCTTGCTTCACATCGAAGCATATCGGGTGCACTACGGGAATAATTTGGGTCCAGATATGCTAGAACAGCAGGCAAGGAGCGCAGCGATTTGTATGGTGATTTTGGAATAAAACAGTCGTAATGGACGGTATTTTTCCCCTTTTCCCCTACCTGCTCATCTATCGCGCTGGATAGGTCATCGGGCGTATGAATATGCGGAGTCGAACCGTGAGAGTAATAAATCCTGGCAGTGAATGTGGGCCGATTGCATATTGAGCAGTGCATGAGCGGGGTGGTAATTTTACATAAATTTTTCAGAACCTTGTGTTCATGCCAGTTTCGAAAATCGCCCACCGCTTATGTTACAGAAACCCTTTTTCTCCCGCTGATTGACATGCATTTCCAGATTCTATATAATTATTAAAGCGAATCCAGCAATAAAAGCGTAATTAATCGGGATAGCATTACACGTTATTGGGTCTTGTGATGGAATGGTGGTCAGTATGAACACGTTCTATAAGCTTTGTATATCGTTCTTTGTGCTTGTAGTCATCGTTTGCACTGTCGTCAGTCCGAACCTTGCAGAGGGGAGATACAACCCCGCTCCAGAATCACTTTCATTTCCCAAGCTCGGACCTATCCTCAATATCTGGGATGACGCCAAGGAAAACATGAACTGGACGGTCGTTTACAACCGTGACTACGACGAATACCTGTCCGTATGGTCCATCAAACAGGATGAATGGTCTACGGATCTGTGGGCCCGACGGATTGGCAGCGACGGCAGCCTTTATCCCTATTTTTCCATCGCAGTCTCTGCCGGTAAGCAATTGGAACTTTCTGATGCCGCTTATAGTACAAAACATGATCGCTATTATGTGGTTTTTCACGAGTCCGACGGGTCTAATCCGAATATTATGAACCTTTCCGCAGTAATTTTCGATTATAACGGGGGTAATCTGAGCGGTTTTCTCACCACTGATGACTCGGCTACACATGTGTGGGGTTCGCCATCGGTGGCTTACAACGAACAGGACGATGAATTCCTGGTGGTTTATGATAAGAATACAGCAGGTTGCATAGAAGTGCAGGCAAGCCGGTTTGAGCATCAAACCGGCTTGCCTGCAGCTGGGAGGGCAGGTGCCTGGTGACGGTAAACTATAAAGTTGGGCAGGCAGAAGACTGAGATATCCGCGGGCGTTTTCTCTATTACTTTGGCCAATTCCTTCCACTGGTCACGCGCTTACCTTGAATCCCTCTTAGGTCTGATATCATCCAAGCCCTAGACCAAGCCTGCCTTTTGTTGATACTAAATCTATCCTATATATGGCGAATATTTTTTCAAGATTTCACTGAGGTCATTTTACGAGTGAGCCCATGGATAGCCTTTTCTGGTCGTGACGATTAAAATCGCACCATTTCAATCATCCAAGTTCGCCCGGGTGGAGAAACAAAATAGATCTACAAATTGGTCAATCAACAAGTCATCCGAAAGTTTTTATCCGAGAAGAATATACTATGATTAGTGTGAGTGTGGTAGAAGTGGTAGCCAGTGGTCGTAAAGCAGCTCGTTCTATTGATGAGTTCCTCAATAACAAATCATGAACTCACAGTATCCAACCACTGCGTGAGGTAAAGGGAATCCTATTATGAGCTGGATTGCATTGGTCATGGGCTCCTTTTTGTGTGGATCTCTGCCATTTTCTATATGGGTGGGAAAGTTATTCTTGAGGGAGGACGTGCGAAAGTTTGGTGATGGGAATCCAGGGGCAGCTAATGTGTTCCGATCGGGGAGCAAAGCCCTCGGTTTATTAGCTCTTATTTTGGATGTCTCCAAAGCAGCAGCACCGGTGGGATTGTCCTATTACAATTTTGGAATCAGTGGAATACCAATGTATCTCATTGCAATTGCGCCTATCCTTGGGCATGTCTTCAGCCCATTTCTGAGATTCCGGGGTGGTAAAGCCATCGCCGCGTCCTTAGGTGTGTGGATCGGATTGACAATTTGGAAAGCTTCATTGGTTGGTGCGATTGGAACTGTGGTTGGAATTGCTCTGATGACCTCTTCGGGTTGGGCGGTTATGCTTGGATTGGCAATGATTTTGTTGGCATTATTACACTGGATGCCAGATCCTTTGTTACTGGCAGTGTGGGTGAGTGAAACGATAATACTGTCATGGACACATCGCTATGATCTACAGAACAAACCAGCCTTGCGTCCCTGGTTGACCAAGCGTTTTACTCCCAAGAGTTGATTAAGAATGACTATTTATTTCAATCATGGGATGATCATAAGCTTTATATTTTTTCAGGCAGTGGTTCTGATCATCGTCTTGAGCAACATCATTCTCCTTCATCGCAGCCGGCGTCAAAATGAACCGATGTACTTTCCTTCCGTCTCCATCCTTGTGCCAGTGCGCGATGAGGAAAAAAGAATCAGCGCATGCATTCACTCTCTCCTGAGTCAAGTTTATCCAGCCTATGAAGTCATTGTATTAGATGACCAATCAAGCGATGATACAGCAGGTATTCTACAGCGCATCGAAATTGATAATCCCAGATTGAAGATTTTGGCAGGCACACTACCACCGGAGGGATTTACTGGTAAGAACTGGGCGTGCAGCCAACTGGCACAACATGCCCAGGGTGATTTGCTATTGTTTACGGACGCTGATACGATATTCCAGCCGGACGCTCTGAAGGAAATCGTAAGAGCCATGTTGGGGGAGCAGGCAGACTTAATCACGGGTTACCCAAGGCAAATAATGCAAAGCTGGGGAGAGCGCTTGCTGGTACCTTTCTTTTTGTGGGCTTTGCTGTGTTTTACCCCATTATGGTTAGCCTATCACCTCAGAATACCCAGCCTATCCACTGCAGTTGGTCAGATGATGCTTTTTCGGCGTGAAGCTTACCACAAGGTGGGCGGGCATTTCGCTCTGGGAACGGTAATCGTTGAAGATATAGCACTGGCGCGGAACATTATAAGAGCTGGCTTGCGTTGGCGGGTAGTGAATATTACGGATTTAATTTCCTGCCAAATGTATCTTGGAGGCCAGGAGGCATTTAATGGATTTGCCAAGAATTTATTCGCCACATTTGATTTCCGCCTGGTTGAATTCTTGTTCGTATACCTCTGGTTGGGGGCACTGTTCTTGGAGCCATTGATTATCCTGGCTTTTAAGCTATTCGAGATTGCTCCCTCCGCTTCTTACATCGAATTAGCAATCTGCATTAGTCTCTCAGTGCTGGTTTGGTGCATTCCTTATTGGGAGTTGAGGTTACCCCTTATCCTTTGCATATTCTATCCAATCGCGATGATTGCTAATGAAGCTGCTGCTTTCCAATCTATAATCCTTAGCCTGACCGGAAGATTATCCTGGAAAGGTCGCCCGCTCGCTCGACCAAAGTGGAAGTTATTCTGATTCCCTGGTTAAAAAGTCCTACTACTTTTATCTTCTATTAGTAAGGCCTGACATATTAAGCAGTTGTCGAGAACATTAGTTTTTCGAATCATGGTATGGCAGTTATTAACAGATAACTAATCGGATTACCTTTCCTTGCTTCATACCGATGCCTATCGGGAATAATTCGGGTACAGATATGCTAGAACAGCCTGCATCGAGCGTAGCGAGTTGTATGCTGATTTTGGATTATAGTAGACGTAAGAGACGGCTATTACCTCTATTTCCCCTACTATTTTCTCCTTCGCGCTGAAGAAGCCTCAGGTTCGAATCCCGCCAGGTCCATTTAAATACTCCCTAAGTTTGGGATATCTTTTTAACACACCTACATGTGAGAGTAGGAGTTGGTGTTTGGAGTTTTCCTTCATGCTTTAGTTCAGCGCATTCAATCTTGTCCAATATTAAATGACGGGTTATTAATACATATCGGTAGCAAATGAAGGATCATCCTCTCTCCTTTTGTTTTGAGATAAGCTAAAGTAAAAAGGTCCAGCTCGACTTAGTAGGGCAATGGAGTAGCGTGCAGCGAGTTTACCGGAACAAAGTGCACGAAGACCTGCTTCAGCGGTGAATATTCACAAGCGTACCGACAGAGGCCCAGTTGTAAAGCCATTCTGAATCGCTGATGTCCATATTAATACAACCATGACTCATCGGTGTTCCGAAACTATGGTGCCAATAGGTGCCGTGAATCGAGAAATCACCAGAATAGTACATGGTATAGGGTACATTTGGTAGATAATAATCATCGCCTCGCATATCCGAATAAAGCATCTTGACATAAATATGATACTGACCAGTCTCCGTGGGGTAGAGATCAAGCCCAGTGGAAACCAGGAAAGAGGCCACCAGGTCAATGCCGTCATAGGCATAAAGCATCTGCTCGCTGAGATCGATATCAATCCAATGACCTTCAATGCCGACCAAGACTACGGGTGTAGAGGTTTCAGTAGGTGGTGATTTTTCGACGGGAAAGAAATTGTAGTCAAGATTAACTCCAGCGAGGTCGACCCAGGTCGTTTTGATCCAGCCCTCCTGACCGTCTGATGTTTTAACATAAAGCCAGGTTTTATCACTCAACCTTTCCAAAAGTATCAGTAGTTCGCCGAAAGTGAGCCGCCGGACTTTTAAATAGTAGGTGCCAGGACCAGTACGGAGATTGACAGTGTTACCAGATACCTTAACCGTTGTATCTGGGGGGGGAGATGGTGTTGTGATCGGATGGAAATCAACATTAACCCCAGCCAGATCGACCCATGTCGTTTTGATCCAGCCCTCCTGACCGTCTGATGTTTTAACGAAAAGCCAGGTATTATCACTCAACCGTCCCATCAGGATCAGCAGTTCGCCGAAAGTGAGCCGCCGAACTACTGGAAAGTTGATATCAGGGCCAATGCGAAGATTGACAGTATCACCAGATACCTTAACTGTTGTATCTGGGATTGGTGGTGGTGTCACGGTTTGAGTCGCCATCGGTTCTCTGGTGCTGGTTGCTGTGGCAGTGGCGGTGGGTGTAAGGCTTGGCTCGACTAGCAAATTTTCACGGATTGGTGCATTGGAACTGAATGCCGGTGTAACCCCCCATGCGATGAACAACGGGAGGACCAATACAATGATTAGAATCCAGCGCTTAGACAATTTGCTTTTATACCACGGGGATTGAGCCAATTCCTTAGTTACGGTCATTGGTTGCACTTCAGGGGGGAAATATAACTGGTCGCTAATATCACTTTTCTCTTCTTCCATATATCAAGATTTTTAAGGAATCATACCGAGTTCTTTGAGCTTGGTCATGCTGGGAGCGAAATCTGGGTGGTATTCCAGGCTGGTGCGTAGATCAGAAATGGCACGGGTGGTGTTACCAAGCGCATCATAGGATAATGCCCGCCAGTAATAACTTTCCTCCAATACCGGTTCAGCCAAGTATCCAAGCGTCTGATCCGCCAGGTTGATGACATCCTGGTAGCGCGATGAGTAGTAGTATGCAGGGTAGGGACCTGTCTCATACCAGAGAATGCGGTAGGGGCGAGAATTCTGCTCGATGTCCGGGTATATGCCGAAGGCTGTGTCAAATGCACTCGCAGCGGAACCATAATCCTGCAGGCATACGAGGCTGGTGCCAGCGTTGAACCAGGCGAAGAATTTATCGCGTACATTTGTCAGCGAGGAAGTTTCCTGCATGGCACGGTTATAAGCGATGCGACACGCCTCTTCATCAGATGCAAGGGGACCAAGCGCGTTGAGTACCTCATTTTCTTTTTCCGGCGGATACACGACAATGAATACATAATTAAAGGATCGCCAGGCCTGATCCAACTCACTGTAAGAGAAATCAAACCCAATGAAGGAATCCCATAGCTCCTGAGGAATCTCTCCGCCCCACGGGGCATAGCTCATGAGGTAGGAATCTTGGACGGTGAAAACCTTTCTCTCATCATCATAGCCGACCACCAGATTGTAATGACCCATCCAGCCTTCACTTCGTAAAGTATATGGTTCGAAGCCTTTTTCGATCATCACAGGAACACCTGCATTGAGCAAAGCCTTAATAGTCTGAAGGTCACCGCCATATCGCCAGAGAGCAAGCTGCGCGGTGTGTTCGTTTACGAAGTCCACCATTTCATAAGGCATCACGTTCACATCCTTATCATTAGGTTTGAGCACCGCTGCAGCCGTGAGTTGATCTTTGCCCCAGTCATAATATGAAAGGTACATTGAAAGAGTAGCCGGTCCGCAGTTATTCATAAATTGACGTTCGCAAATTATGCCCGTCAGTAATACAGATGATGGCAAGGGAGTAGGACTAGGAGGGGTAGTAAGGGTTTGAGTTGGTAGGTGTGTTAGCGTTGGAGAAGTGTCGCTTTCAGGGGAGGATAGGGTTGGGATAAAGATAGGCTCAACTGTAGCTCGAGGAGCAGGGGTATCAGCAGGGATTATGGCTGAGACCGAGGTGGACACAAAACCGTCACCATAAGTAGATGGAACGAAGACTGATTCACTGGGAGGTTTTAACCAGTATTTGACACTCCTATACACTTCGCGGGAATAATAGTCTATCCTTGACCAGACTGGGGGCAGGCTCAGCGCTACTGCCAGCAAGATAACGACAGCGATAATGACCAACCAGATTTTTTTCCGCCAGTTTTTCATCGCAAAATTACAGCCCACCTTTGAAGTTAAATAGCAAATCCCAGAGATATTCTATTACCCCAAGGTAGGTCACAATAAAATGCCGCCTGGTACGCTTCATCTCTGGAAATCTGTCTCGCATAGACTCAATGAATGTCTGATGGCGTCATATTGAGGGCATTTGGGAAGCCTGTTATTAACAGGCTCTGGAGAGCCTGGGGGATAAGGGGGGATGGGGATCATGAGTGATTGGCCAACTTGTAGATTCGCAAGATCCATACCAGGATTGGCCTGAACCAGGCTTTCTGGAAACGCGCCGAAACGGGCAGCCAGCTCGGGCAGAGTATCGCTAGGGCGTACGGTGTACGTGTACAGAGTACCTGCCCCCAGGCCACGCTTGCGTAGCACATCGAAGCCGTTATTCCCCGTCTGGCCCAGGTGGCGATCGCTCCACTCGTTGTAGATAATACCTGCACCAGGGGCGTGCGGATCGTAGAGCAGATAGCGCGGAATTAACATCTTTCCCCAGATCGGATTACCCCAGATCTGATACTGGTTAGTGACGGTGTAGGTGCGCCCCTCAGCATCTACCTCGGTGACGATAAACATGTGTTCGAAACCATAATTGCTGGCATAGGTATATAGAAAATCTGCTGGCTGCAGTGGCCAGGCGCTGAAGTTAAATTCTGCCAGGGGGGTATCAAAGTGAAAAACCTCATAATCGCGCTCGGAAAACAAGTTCCAGGGGCGTCCATTTTCAGACGGGCGGGCCTGCCAGTATGATTTGAGATCCTGCACAGGGCCGGGCTGTGTGGGTAGCAGGCCAGCATCGCGCAGAATAGCCGCGGCCAACGGGCCGCAGATATTCTCGGCAGATTCAGTCTTCCCATCCAAGAAATTGAGGCTGCGTGCGATCTGCTCGGCGTCTTCAGGGAAGTCTGCCTGGTAAGCCAAAGCAGACTGGCGAAGGCGTTCCTGCCAGGGTAGGCCAGGGGTTGAGACAGACGTAGGTGTACGCAGATCCTCGTAACCGTCCTCTAGCATCCAGCGGCATATCAGCGGACCGCCGTGCTGGTCAAGCCCGGGATCACCGCTGGTAACAGGCAGGCCGTCATTGCCGCGTAGGTAACCGGCGGAGCCGGTGAGCTGCTCTTGGGCGGCGGGTGAGAGATCGATATCGCCGATGGCTATCGCATGGATGTATAACCCTGACCCGGCTCCCATCTCGTTATCATCGCGCAGCCAGGCAGCAAACCCAGCTGTGCGCAGCGCTCGGATCAACGGCTCAATTTCGGTATAAAGAATGTTGTCTGAATTGGGGAGGCTAACCGAGATATCCACTTCACCGCCGCCGAGATGGGCGTCAAGGCTGTACAAGCGGTTGGTACTGTAACTGCCCTGGATGATGGCTCCTCCAGCTATATCAAGCTCCCCGCCATACAGCAGAGCAGCCTGCTGAAGCATGACATATGTGCGGGTGTTGAAGGTGTGATGGTTGATATACACGCAGGTGTAATCGTCAGGCGGCCGCCAGCAGCCTGCGGGTTCGTAAAAAACTGGCGTGGGCGTGGAATTAGCATTCAGGACAAATGCCTGAGTTGAGACGCTGGTCGCTTCCCCGATAGGCGATTGAAGCGACACTTCTGTTGGAGCGCTGGATAAAGCTTGGGTTGGTGCGGCAGTCCAGGTTGGAGATACCAGCATCGGTTCACCTGTTGGGGTCGTGGCGTCCGGTGCAGCTAAATGGCAGGCTACCAGGCCAAGTACTAAACAGGTTGCCAGGCCCCACATATGCTTTGCGAAACGATGTCCAACACCCATGTAATTACTTTGTAAGCATGAAACTGCAGACCACTCATCTTCCTAATGAAAAGGATGATATTCCCACCTATCGCCTTCTGTCACTGGGGCGCGTAGAAGTGGACGATCAATCTATCCCCTGAATTCTATGTCAGGATAAAACTCTCTTCATTTTGTTCCAACTGGCGAAAAATCTCAGGTACACTTTAAATATTATACCTTTTCAATCACCATTTTCCGATGAATTTTATAAATATCTCTTATGACACTCTGTGATTTATGATAATTACAGGTAAAAACTTTATGAGGCAGAATATTTGGCATGCTAAAAACAGGACTGTGAGGTGCAGACTTTCGTTCATTCAGAATGCACAAAAAAACTTATTAACCCAAAAGTAATACATAATAAATTCTATGGATGAGTGAAACATCTAGACAGGTTTCTTGATCAGGGGAACAAAAGGGAAAAGTTAGGTGATGTTTTTCATGGACATCATATGCATCAAATCCCCTCTGGACATGCTGGACTACCCCTTGCGCCTCCTTTCTGGGGAAGTTGAATTAAAAGAAGGCAGAAAAAACCCACAATATTTTATGTATTTCATGTATGCAAGACGATTGGTTGAAGATTACTTTCCGGATGGTTTAGCTTTTTTCCCCTCAGAAGCCCAATGGTGTTGAATTTGTACAGTCAATAAATTGGAATGAGCGAGAAAGGCAATTCAACTACGGACCTGACTAGCTTGCACCTTTCCCAACGATGCTTCTTGCTAAAAATTGGTGTGCGCAGTGTTAATGGAGATCAGCAAGACTTGGGAGACAGTAAATATCTATTTATCATTTATATGATTCTACAATTGAATTAATAGATCACATGAATACTTGTCAGAAAGATACTTGCACAATCCCCTCCCAAGTTTTCACCTCGATAATCTTCATTGTTTGTTCAGTCCACAATAAATAACTTAGCACCAGTCTGGGTAGATGAACGGTGTGCTTCACTATCATCAGCTACCTGGTAGCTCATTCCTGGCCGTAAGATAAATATTCTCCCATCAGCCAACTCAGTATTTAACTCACCCTCCAAACAGAATAATATATGACCCTTTTTGCACCAATGATCAGCCTTATAACCAGGCGAATACTCGACGAGACGGACACGTATCGTATCAAATTGCTGCGTATGCCAGTGTGCCATGCCAGTTTCACCAGCATGTTCGGTAGAGATTATTTCCGACCAATCTGTGGTACCAAAGGGAATGTTTTTCATCTCCATAATTCATCCTCAATAATAATATTACAAGATTGTAGCTTCAGGTTATTATCTCAATTAGGTTCATAGTCATAAACATCGATCGTAATCGAGATTCGGTCCCGTCAGAGCCAGCCAGATGCGATTATTATTTCGCATTTGAGCTGCAATTTACTGTTGTGGATTGAATCCCCTTGTCCGAATGTGCGGATGATATTGAGCTATGCGAGCGCCTGGATTGATGGTTTCTGATTTTCAATTCATCCGCGCTTGTTTGCACGAATCTCAAGAGTTACACCCGCTTGCGTTACGGTATCAAAATAACTAAACCCGGTTCGATCAAGCCGCCGGCCACGCTCAAATACTTTTAAGCCTGCTGCGCGACCAGCAGCTTCACTTTTATCAACATCGTCTACAACAAAACCCAGATGAAAGATACCCTCACCATGCTCATCGAGGAATTTGCGCTTCGGCGTTTTACGAAGACTAGGCTGACATAGTTGGATCTGAATATTGTCAATGTCTGCGCACATGTAGATCGTCTCATTTTGCGCTTCAATATCTTCAACATCCAGTTCCGCAAATTCAGAGAAACTACCCCAGCTATACCAGGGACCGATTCCTACGGATTCGTAGTAAGCCATTGCTTGCTTAATGTCTTGGACAACGATGCAAACATGATGTAATTTATGGAAGATATTGAGCATACTGTTTTCTCCTGGATATTTTGACTGATGTTTAGGTTCAACCAAAGTCTGAGACTGTTTATCTGAGCATCTTCAGCTGTTCCAAAAACACTGCCCATCAGGCTGTTCGCCGTATGTTGGTAAGTGCCAGTGCCTCAGATTAGTAACCAATCTTCCAAATCAAAACCAATAGAACAAATCATTCCTTTATGACTGGTAATGGTTTTTCAGGAACGTGACCACGCTTGTAAACCAGGATTGTTCGAGTAAACTTCATGATTACAGTACCGTCTTGCTTAAAACCGAGGGTCTTGATCTCAACAATCCCCATATTTGGGCGTGACTTCGACTCGCGCGTGCTCAGCACTTCAGTCTGGGCATAGAGCGTGTCACCTTCAAAGACAGGTGCGGGCATGGTAATTTCCTGCCAACCCAGGTTGACTGCATTTTGTGAAATATCGTTCACGGTCAGACCTACGATAACAGCCAGCGTAAAAGTTGAGTTCACCAGCGGTTTGCCAAATTCTGTTTGGGCAGCATAATTGTGGTCGAAATGAATCGGGTTGGTATTATTCGTTAGCAGGGTGAACCAAGTGTTGTCAGTGGTGGAAACGGTGCGTCCAAGCGGGTGGCGTATAACCATTCCGACTTGAAAGTCTTCATAGCAATTCCCTGAAGAATTGTTCATAATTTGATTCTCCTTGTTGCGTACATCGATTAATCTCTGTTGTTGTAAAACAGTTTCTGCCATACGAATGTTTGCCGCGTCAATCATTTTCCCTTTGTAGCTAAATGCTCCACGCCCCGCTGCTGAACTTTGTTGGTAGGCAGCCACGACCTCACGCGCCCAATCTACTTCAGCGGGTGATGGTGAAAAAACACGGTTGACCGGTGCCAATTGACTAGGATGAATGCATTGTTTACCATCGAAGCCCATTGCACGGGCTATATTGCTGGCTCGCTCTATGCCAGCGTTATCCTTATAATCCGCATAAGGTCCATCCATACATCGCAAACCATTCGCCCGTGCGGCAGCAACGATCGAATGCATGGCTGCATGCCAGCGATGCCCGGGGTACAGTGCGTCAAATTCATCTGCAACACCAATATTTGAAAGCGGCATTCGCATCGAGGCTGCATAATCACCAGGACCAAAAATTAAAGATTCCAAGCGAGATGAGCTCTGGGCAATCTCACGCAGGTTCATAAAACCTGCAGCCGTCTCGATCTGCGATTCAATACCAATCAAACGCGTGCTCTGAATGTTAGCTTCAATCTGTTTCAACAAAGTATCGATGAAACACACATCCTGCGCGCTGTTGGTCTTCGGCAGCATGATCAGATCGAGGGTTTGCCAGCAAGCTTCCACCACATCAATAACATCGCTGTAGGCGTAGGGTGTATCCAGCGCGTTGATGCGTACCATTCTGGTACGAAGACCAAAATCAAGGTGCTGCAGCGCTTGAATCACATTGCAGCGAGCTTCAACCTTTTGGTCTGTGGTAACTGCATCTTCAAGATCCAGGCAAATCACATCGGCCTGGCTTTCTGCCGATTTCTGAATCATGCGCGGATTAGAACCGGGCACAAACAACATTGACCGAGTAAGCCGGTCACGTGTAAGCCGATCAGGTGGTGCCATCATAGGGTGCCTCGCATTTCCGCTAACCAGTGTTGGGTATGCAAACTTAATGCATGCACAGCCCCCTCACGTAAGGAGATGCCTGGCAGATTATGGGGAGACAACAAAGCTGGGAGCAGGCCAGTAAATGAGGTTAAATCCCCCCAATTTCTCAATGCAACATACTGTGGATGCTTTGTTACGGTAGGTAGATTTGGCAAACTATCCATCATACCTCCTGATTTTGCAGCCATTAAAACGAACGCGGTAGCCCCAAAACATGCTCAGCAATGAAAGACAGGATTAGGTTAGTGGAAATTGGAGCAACCTGATACAAGCGTGTCTCACGGAATTTTCGCTCGATATCATATTCAGCGGCGAATCCAAATCCGCCGTGGGTTTGCAGGCAGACATTTGCTGCCTGCCAGGATGCATCCGCCGCCAGTAACTTCGCCATATTGGCTTCAGCACCGCAGGGTTGACCAGCATCAAATAGTTGAGCCGCTTCATAGCGCATCAAATCCGCTGCGCGTACCTGGGCATATGCCTGAGCTATCGGAAACTGTATGCCTTGATTTTGTCCAATCGGACGATCGAATACCACGCGATCGATCGAATAACCGCGTGCTTTGTCAATAAACCAATATCCATCACCAACACATTCAGCGGCAATCAGAATGCGTTCAGCATTCATACCGTCGAGAATATATCTAAAGCCTAACCCTTCCTGTCCAATCAAGTTTTCAGCTGGCACTTCGTAATTATCAAAAAACAATTCATTCGTCTCATGATTAACCATGTTTCGAATGGGTCTGACGGTTAACCCTTTGCCACCGTTCTCCCTCACATCCACCAGAAAAATTGATAATCCCTCAGTTTTCTTCTTAACCTGGTCCACCGGGGTTGTGCGCGCCAACAACAGCATCAAGTCTGTATGTTGCAGCCGTGAAATCCAGACTTTCTGACCGTTTACAAAATAACGGTCGCCTCGTTTCTCGGCAAATGTACGGGTTTTAGTGGTGTCAGTTCCCGTTGTTGGCTCAGTGACAGCAAATGTTTGCAACCGCAATTGACCTGACGCAATCTGAGGCAAGTATTTGCTCTTCTGCTCAAGTGACCCATGGCGTAGCAGCGCTCCCATGATGTACATCTGGGCATGACAGGCGCCAGAATTGGCACCAGAACGATTGATTTCCTCTAGGATTACAGAAGCCTCAACAAGGCTGGCTCCACCTCCACCGAACTCTTCAGGAATTAATGCTGACAGCCATCCTGCCTTGGTCAGGGCTTTAATAAATTCTTCTGGATAACCGGATTCCTCTTCGATTTTTTGCCAGTAGTTGCTGCTATATGCGCTGCAGACATCGCGTACCGCCTTTCTAATATCTGTATGCTGCTGTGAGCGAGGGTTGATATCTGCCATTACTATTCTTCTCCTTTATTTCAGTTTGCGAATAATGCTGCCAGAACAAGTTTATGCATATGGATATGAACTGCATGAAGTGTGTCAGGTGATCTCTTATCAAAAATGCCAAATTAAGAATACCTGGAAACTGATCAAAGACTTTGACTTTTTAATAACATCCTAGTATACTGGCAGTATACTAGTGGAGTACCAGGTAGTCAAGTTGCAATTCGACTCAATGCTTTATTTCGTTGAGTATTGAAATAACTCACTTTGGAGCACGTATTATGATACGTGAATTGAATCAACGAGCCTACGATGAAATACGACGGCGTATATTGGATGGCGAATTCCTTCCAGCCAGTCCGATTTCTGAGTATCAATTGGCAGCAGAATTGAAATTTAGCCGGACCCCGGTTCGTGAGGCGATCAAGCGGCTTGAAGAGGAAGGCTTGGTGTGGTCAATTCCCAACAAAGGCACATTTATCGCCGAATTGTCCGCACATGACATCATGGAAATATACCAGGTTCGGGAAAGTCTGGAAGGACTGGCTGCCCGTATCGCAGCCGCGCAGATGTCAGATAATGATATTCAGCTGCTTGAAAACGAAATTGCACTTCTAAATGAGTTGGAATTCACTGCACGAGTAGATGAAATCTTTCAATGTGATATCCGCTTACACAAACTCATCATTGCATCAACCCAAAATATAAGGCTTGGCAAAATTCTGGCTACATTGGATGCTCAGATGCATCGAGTGAGGTTAATTTTTTCCCAATCACCGGATTGGACGCAAGCAGTGATTAAGGAGCACACGACGCTTGTAGAGAAAATTAAACGGCACGATGGCAAAGGCGCTGAAAATGCAATGGTACAGCATCTCCGCTCTGCGTGTGATCGTTCCGTGCAGATTGTATTGCCACTGCAACGAAGTTAAAGCTTTGGTGGCATCAATTTGGGTTTGTTATTTGTAATTGAACTCTGAAATTAGGCAAGTTGGTCGTATTGGCCGTATCCATAACAAGCATTCGTACATTTTAGTTTGAAAGGAGTCAGCATATAAGCTAAAAAGGTATCAACCTGTAAACTCATTTCGCAATATACATTGAATTTCGATTACATACTCACAAAATTTGGAGGAGAATGTGAAAACCAATAGTTTGCTTAGTAAGATCTTAAGTGTAGTAGTGTTGCTCGGTTTGTTGGCAGCATGCGCCCCTGCAGCAACCAGTACTCCTGTTGCAACCGAGGCTCCGGCTGCATCTGAAGCAACCACGGCTCCCGCTAGCGATTGTGAAATCAAGTTTGGGTTGTTACTATCGCTTACCGGCGACCTGGGAGACTTGGGTAAAGCGCAGTTGCCCGCCGTGGATATTGCCATTGAAGAGATCAATGCGGCAGGCGGACCATTAGGCTGCAAGATCACGGTTCAGACTGAAGATGACGAATCCACTGCGGAAGGTGCGGTGAAAGGCGCCAATAAACTTGTTTTGACTGATGGAGCAATCGCGCTGCTTGGGCTCAATTCCCTTGACATGGTTTCATTGCTAGATTTTGCGCGCTCCAATAAAGTGCCGATCATCACCCACTGGGGCGGCACAGTGAAGCTAGACACGGAAGGTGGCGATTATGTCTTCCGTACCGCGTTATCTGACAGTTTTGCCGGTGTAGCTACAGCCAAGTTCCTCGTCGATCAAGGCTATAAGACAGCGGCAAATATGTATGAGAACAGCGAGTCTCCGCAAAGCAACGCCGTAACGATGAAAAAAGCCTTTGAGGCAGCTGGTGGAAAGGTTGTTGCTGACGTGGCATACAACCCCGGCCAGGCGTCCTACCAGGCTGAACTGGCAAAGGTATTTGAGAATAAGCCAGAAATCGTGCTCCTGTCAGCGGGCACCGACTCGGCAACCACCATCATGCGCGAGTGGTATCGCGGCAACTATGGGGGACAGTGGATTCTTGGCAGCGACCTTGGTGCCAATGAAGTCGTATCGGGAATTGGTGCTGATATTATGGCAGGACAATTTGGTCAGGCTGGTGCCGATGATGTGAATTCGCCTTCTTACAAACGTTATCAAGAACTATGGAAGGCAAAGACTGGTTCAGATACAGTTGCACCTTATTCCAGCCCCTTATATGATGCTTTTATCCTTGAGGCACTGGCAATTGAAATCGGCGGTCAGGCCACCGGTGAAGGTATCAACGCCAACATGAAGAAAGTGACTACTGGCGAAGTTCAGTGTCTCTCTTTTGCGGAGTGCGTGAAAGCGATCCGCGAAGGGAAGACCATCCAATATATGGGTGTCTCAGGCCCGCTGCAATTCAACCAATTCAATAATGTAGTTGCCCCCTGGTCAATTTTGCAGGCGGAAGGCGATGGCTGGAAGATATTCAAGTTCTATACCGCTGATAACTTTAAACTTCCCTAGTCATCCAATCTGACCGTGTACCGTAGCATCGACATATAGCAATATGAAAGTCCCACCCCTTTCCACCAAAGTAAGGGGTGGGATGAAGTTTTATGTACAGGTAGCGGTCACTGTATTTAGGTAAAAACCCCAGATCGTGTAGTAGGAGGAGCAATTATGCAATATGTGGTTTATGGTCTCTTGATGGGTTGTGTTCTGCTCCTGGCCACCGTGGGATTCTCGATGATTCGTCGTGTCGAAGGATTCCTAAACATTGCGCACGGACAAATACTGGCAGTTGGGGCTTATTCTTGCTATGCCTTCAACAACCTGTTGGGTTGGGATATCATCCCCTCGGCGATAGCAGCTGTGCTGGTATCCGCCGTCATTGGTTATCTGGTTGCTTACGCAGTATTTTTTCCTCTTACCGGAAAACCTCCCCTGATTATTGCCATCGCATCCACCGGTGCTTCGTATGTCATTCAGGGCTTGATCGAGGTGTTCTTTGGACCAAACGTAAAGCAATACAGGTTTCCTCCAATGCGTGCCATTAAAATCGGTAATCTCTCACTGGCTGGGGCTGACCAAATCGCAATGGTGATTGCCGCAGCTATTACGGTTCTTTTCCTGCATTTTCTTCTGACGCGAACCGAAACTGGCAAAGCGATCCGGGCGATGGCAGCGAATTTCAATCTGGCGCGCATACGTGGAATCAACACGCCACGGTTGCGGGTGATTATCTGGTTGATCGCCTCCGCGATGGGCGGCCTGGCTGGCGTTATGATCGGTTTAATCAGCAGGCTGGCTCCCTTCATGGGGTTTGAGTATATTATGCCCATCATGATCGTTGCCATCCTGGGTGGATTGGGTAGCATTTACGGTGCAATGGTTGCTGCACTCATTATCGGCCTGATTACACAAATGAGCGTGATGGTCATCCCACCGCAATACAGCCAGCTACTAGCCTTTGTGCTCATTATCGTTGTCCTTCTCATCCGCCCCCAAGGCATTTTTAAGGAGGCATGAATATGACTAATATCATTCTATTTTTAGCTAGCGTAATTTCGTTTATGGGGATTTATGCGCTGCTCACGCTGGCAGTGAACATGCAGTATGGCTACGCTGGCTTGATCAATTTTGGGATTGTGGGTTTTGCGGCAATGGGAGCCTACACCTATGCGATCGTCACCCGGGGTGCGCCGGTGGGGGAGGATGTCTATCTTTTCTACTTCAACCAACCATGGTGGGTCGGCTTCCTGGCGGCTGGCGTGGTGACTACGCTTTTTGCCTTCATCATAGGGCTGCCTACATTGAGAGTCGACGACCATTATCTGCTGATTGTAACCTTCGCATTCGCTGAAATTATACAGGACCTGCTTTCAAATGAAGGATGGCTGACCAACGGTACACGCGGATTTATCAACATTCACCAACCATTCCGCGAATTGATTCCCGGCAGGAATTACACCCTCATTCTGGCGTTGCTCATCGTGGTCATCGTCGCCGTAGTTTACCTGATTGCCCAGCGCCTGGGAAAAGCCCCCTACGGGCGTACGTTGCGCGCCATTCGCGACAACGAACCAGCGACGCTCGCCGTCGGTAAAAGCGTCTATAGTTTCAAGATGCGGACATTCCTTATTGGTGCTGCTATCTGCGGTTTTGCCGGGGCGATGTATACCTGGTATATGACACTAGCCATGCCTTCCATCTTTGGTATGAGTGTCTCGTTCGCAGCCTGGATTGCCCTCATGATCGGAGGACAGGGGAATAACAAAGGTGCGATTGTAGGCACGATCGTCCTATTAGGTGCGCAGCAGGCTTTCAAGTTCATTTCATTCACCCCCGACATGGCGCCTATCATTTCCTCCATCCAATTGATTATGGAAGGACTTGTGTTGATCGTAATCCTGCGTTTCTGGCCCAGGGGATTGATCCCAGAAAAGAGCCCACGACCGCCCAAACCTGCGATTACCAAGGAGGCAGTATGAGTGCAATGCTGCAAGTAGAAGGTATTTGCAAGTATTTTGGTGGATTGAAGGCTGTTGATGATTGCACATTAGGCGTGGAGCAGGGAAGCATAACCGCCCTGATTGGCCCGAATGGATCCGGAAAAACAACCTTGTTCAATGTAATTACTGGATTTCTAAAAGCTACGAAGGGGCGTGTGTTGTTTGAAGGTCGCGAGATTACGAACCTCCCACCGCAGCGTATCGCCAATCTCGGCATTGGGCGTACTTTCCAGGTATCCTCCCTCTTTCCCAAATTAACTGTTTGGGAAAATTTACTGGTTGCCTACCCGCACCAGAAAGGTGAAAGCCTGTGGGCTGTGTTTACGGGCCAAGGTCACATTCGCAAGCAGGAGCAAGAACAGATTGAGCGGGCGTATCGCATCACTGACCGGATAGGTCTTGCTCACAAAATAGAAGAAAAAGCAGCCAATCTCAGTGCTCCTGAAGCACGCATGCTTGAGATTGGCAGGCAGCTGATGTTTTCTCCAAGATTGGTAATGCTTGATGAACCATCAAGCGGTGTCAATCCGGCAATGCTCGATGTTCTTGCTAACATGATCATCGAATTGAACAAGGAAGGGATGACCTTCTTTATCATTGGGCACAACTTGAGTTTTATCATGAAAATAAGTCACTTCATGCACGTTCTACATTACAGTAAATTGATCGCCTCTGGCACGCCCCAGGTCGTGGCGCGTGATGCGCTGGTCATTGAAGCTTATATGGGAGTACGCCAATGAGTTTATTAACAATTACCTCTCTTGAGTCTGGCTATGGCCGGCTACCCATTCTGCATGGCGTTGATCTGCATATTGAGAAGGGAGAAATAGTGGCTGTGATCGGTCCAAATGGGGCTGGCAAGTCCACCTTGCTGCAGACTATTGCAGGTTTATTGCCCTGTTGGAAAGGTCAGGTAGAATTTGATGGAAAGCGCGTCCATGACTATGAGCCAAGCAAGCTCCCCACTTGGGGTCTCGGTTATGTACCTCAGGATCGGAATGTCTTTCCCAACCTGACGGTGGCTGAAAACCTCGAAATGGCGGCTACTCTGTTGAAGGATCGCACACCAAAGATCAAAGCTGCATACGAGCGTTTTCCCATTCTGGGCGAGCGTCAAAAACAACAGGCGCGAACGCTTTCGGGTGGCGAACGCCAAATGCTAGCCATTGCAAGTGCCTTGATGCTTTCCCCGAAGCTCTTGATGATAGACGAGCCGACAACAGGTCTTGCTCCGAGAATAGGGGAAGAAGTGATTAAACTGATTCTAGAGATCAATCAGGGAGGCACAGCCATCCTTTGGGTGGTGGAGGAAAATCCAAGCAGTGTCTTAAAGCATTGCCCACGCGTCTATCTGCTCGAATCCGGTCAGATACGGCGTACTGATAGCGGACAAAATTTGTTAAATGATCCAAAATTTGCAGAGCTTTTCCTCGGTGTGTCCTGAATGGTGGCACCAATAAAAAAAGGAATCCACAGGTAACGATTGCCTTTTCAATCGCCAAACAAGTGGAAACCAGCTATGAAAACTAACCGGTTTGAAATTCGCATTGCAGGATTCGGTGGTCAAGGAGTGGTGACCATAGGAAGAGTTCTGGGGGTTGCCTTTACAATCCATGAAGGGATAAATTCGGTAAATACACATTCCTATGGTCCTGAATCGAGGGGGGGCTCTTGCCGATCGGAGGTTGTGGTATCTCAGGGTGAAATATATTACCCAAATGTCCGCAAGGCAGATATTCTAGTTGCTTTGTCTCAAACGGCTTTGGATACATACAAAGGAGATCTAAAAGAGGAAGGGATATTGCTCATTGATCCCAATTCCGTGAACGATGTTCCGCTAAATATTGTTTGCTATAGAGTTCCAGCCATGGAAATCGGCCATTCTGTGGGTAATGTTAAATACCAGAATTCAGCTGTTCTAGGAGCACTAGCAGCGCTTTTGAAATCCATGATCAAAAAAGAAGCTGTGAAATCAGCTGTGTCTGAAAACGTCCCTCCAAAAACCATCGATAAAAATCTAGAAGCATTCGAAAAAGGATGGGCCCACATAATAAACGCAGATTTGGCTGTTCCTGAATATGAAATAGCTTAAAACTTGATAAAGGTAAATTAAATGGTTGAAACATCAGTGAAAGAAAAGGAAACTCCCGGTAATTTCCATCGCCCAACGATTGAACCTGGCAGGCACTACCTTGAAGGCAGTGAAGCCTGTGTAGAAGGCGCTCTCATTGCAGGTCTGAAAGTCTATGCGGGATATCCGATTACACCAGCTTCAGAAATCATGGAACATGCCTCCCGAAGACTTCCCCAGTTTGGAGGACGCTTCATCCAGATGGAAGATGAAATATCGGCTGTTTGTACCCTGATTGGTGCTTCGTGGGCCGGCGCAAAAGCGATGACTGCTACTTCAAGCCCTGGCTTTTCACTGATGCAGGAAGCCATCAGTTTTTCAATCATGACCGAAACACCTCTGGTGATCGTGGATGTCCAGAGACCAGGACCAGGTCAGGGATATATCACTACCAGCCAGGAGGACGTCATGCAAGCCCGGTATGGTCATCATGGAGAAGGGCCAATTATTGCATTAGCTCCCTCCTCTGTACAGGATATGTTTGATTTGACCATTGAGGCATTTAACCTGTCGGAAAAATGGCGTACTCCTGTTTTGATAATGGCCGAAGAAACTGTGGCGCATTTACGTGAGCAACTTATTGTGCCCAGATTGGATAAGATTGAATTAATTAAGCGAAAGAAACCCCAAGACCTGAATATTTTTCCAGATGCTTATCTTCCGTATGGTCATGATATCGTGCCTCCGATGGCAGATTTCGGAGAAGGATACAACATCAACCACGTATCACTGGCCCACAGTGAAGACGGAAACGTCGGGAACTATTCTTTAAAGGTTCATCGGGAAAACATAGACCGGCTCCATCAGAAAATCGAAGGAAATGTGAATGAAATTGCTCGGATTGAATCCCTGTTTCTGGATGAATGCGAGCATGTGCTTATCTGTTACGGCGCCGTGGTACGAACCGGTCTTGAAGCAGTAAAGGAACTACGCGGTATTCACGGCATAAAAATCGGCTTTATTCGTCTGGTGACTTTGTGGCCTTTCCCTGAAGAGAAATTGCGAGCATTAATTTCAAAAGTAAAAAATGTATTTGTTCCGGAGATGAACCTGGGCATGATGAAACACCCCATTACCGAAGCCCTGCGGGATAAATGTGATCGGGTGATATCCATTCCAGAGATTGGAGCATTGCACAGCCCTGAAAAAATTATTGATCAGATTATCAAGGGGGCAACATGCTAAAACATCCCATGCTCAAATACATCAAAGAAGTCGGTCCGGCAGGGAAGCGATTGCCTTTCATCCTGTGTCCTGGCTGTGGAGCGGGTCAGGTACTCAATTACACCCTACATGCTGTGGACGACATCATTAAACAAACCGGGGCTAAAAAAGAGGATTTTGTTTTTATTTCCGGTGTTGGATGTTCTTCTCGGCTTACCAGTCATTATTTAAATTTTGATTCCGGATGGACACTTCACGGCCGGGCACTTCCCGTTGCAACGGGTGTACTTCTGGCGAATCCTGAATTGAAAATAATTGTTTTTACGGGTGATGGAGATGCGGCGGCTATTGGTGGTAACCATTTCATTCACGCATTTCGCAGAAATATCAACGTTACCGTTATCTGTGTCAACAACGGGCTATATGGCATGACCGGTGGTCAGGTTGCCCCGACCACCCAGCCGTTTACTACCACTCCCACCACACCTTACGGAAATACTGAGGAGGCATTTGACCTATGTAAATTGGCTGCAGCAGCCGGTGCTACCTATATCAGCCGATGGACAACAGCTCATCCTATGCAGACCATCAAAGCTATTAAAAAAGGTATCGCCAACAAAGGTGCATCTTTTATCGAGATTCTGTCACAATGTCCTGTTCACGAACATAAGACGCCCGTGGAAATGATCGCCGCCCTGAAGGAGATGACGGTTTCTAAAGATAAATCTGTGGACAGCAATAAAATTCCCGTCGGTGAGTTTCTTAACGCACCCCGTCCCGAATGGACTGAACGATATGAGACTATCATTGAGAGTGCAATGAGAGGATTTCATGATTGAGATTGTCATTAATCCTGATTATTGCAAAGGCTGCAGCATCTGTATAGCCTTCTGTCCCAAGAAGGTATTGCAACCTTCGAACCATATTAATTCTAAGGGATTTCTATTGCCAGAAGCTGTTAATCTCGACGCCTGTACCCAATGTAAATTATGTGAAATCGTTTGCCCAGATCTGGCGATCGCGGTAACAGACAAATTGAAAAGTAAGGAGGAATAAATGGATTCTGAAAACTCAAAAAACAATGCTTTCGGTAAACCCCACCATATATGTATAGTCGTAAATAATATCGAAAAAACCAAAAGTTATTATGAATCCATTGGTATCGGTCCGTGGATAGAATACCCTCCATTGGTTGAATATACAAAACTCAATGTGATTGACGAAAAAGGTTTTTTCGCCTCTCGTTTTGTCTTTACAATAATTGGTGATTTACAGCTCCAGCTCGTTCAACCCGGTGAGGGAAAGACGATTTATAAAGAGTACCTTAAAAAGAATGGAGAAGGCGTCTTTCATATCGGTTTCGAAGTAGATGATATCAATACTGTTGATAAGCAACTAACAGACAATGGGCTGGAAATTCTTGCCAGCGGTCGCCGGGATGATGGATCTGGATTTTCCTATTATGACACCAGACAGCATGCTGGCGTAACTTTGCTGATTCGGCAAACCAAAAAATGAATCTTAACCCTCAGAAATAGATGAAACGTCACACCCCGAGAGTTTTCCCTGCAAATCGGCAGCAATGTTTGCCGGAAATCTGTGCATAAAATTCATTTTGATTTGGATCTGAAACCTTAGAGGTGTCTGAGGCAGGAATGCTTGCAGCGAATTCTCAATAGGTATGATTCAATCTGACACATCAACTGCATCGGAGGAAATATGCCAATTCGACTCTGTCTCGCAGGCGCTACCGGTTGGGCAGGTTCTGCCCTTGCCTTGGCACTGGTAAAAACCAATGACATCCTCCCAGTTTCTGCCATCTCCCGCACACACGCTAGAGGTAACCTGGGAGAGGTGCTAGGTGAACCATTGCTGGACTGCCCAATCTATGCCACGGCAGAGGAGGCTCTGGCGCATCCCTGCG
Organism: uncultured Chloroflexia bacterium; assembly: GCA_963725685.1. Classification (GTDB taxonomy): domain Bacteria; phylum Chloroflexota; class Anaerolineae; order Anaerolineales; family UBA4823; genus FEB-25. The sequence goes on along the minus strand of CAVRYZ010000004.1, from coordinate 132,777 downwards.
ATGTGTTCTTTGACTACACCAAGCCGGAAGTTGCCAAGATAAACGTGCTGGCTGCCTTGCGGCATGAGGCGCATGTGGTCATTGGAACCTCCGGTCTGACCGAAGAAGACTATGCTGAAATCGCGGCAGCCGCTGAGAAAAAGCAGAGAGGCGTACTGGCGGTAGGCAATTTCGCTTTAACGGTCGTCCTGATGCAAAAATTCGCCCAATATGCGGCTCGCTACATCCCACAGTGGGAAATCATCGACTACGCCAGCGACCGAAAAAAGGATGCCCCAAGTGGTACTGTGCGAGAACTGGTCCATCGCCTGTCCGCACTGCGTCCCTCCGAATTGACAGTCCCACTGGAACAAACCCAGGGTGTCGTTGAGACGCGCGGGGCGCGGATGAGTGGTTCCCAGGTGCACTCCCTCCGCCTGCCCAGTTACTCCATCTCCGCCGAAATAATCTTCGCCATGCCGGATCAAAAACTCAGCCTCCGGCACGATTCTGGCAGCAGCGCCCAGCCCTACATCGATGGTGCCTTGTTGGCCATCCGTAAAGTGAACACTTTCACCGGTTTGTGCCGCGGTCTGGATACAGTCTTAGAGCTGTAAAACTAATTCTTACTCGTATGATGATCAGGTGACCAACCAATCAGCAGGTGTTGAAATTATTGGAGCGGGGATCATAGGAGCCTCCGTAGCCAATCACCTGGCGATTCGTGGTTGCACGGATGTTTTGATCTTGGAAAAGGATGATACCCCGATAACAGGCAGCAAAGTCCTATCCGCAGTGAGGAGCGGAATCAGTTTGTTCGTCCAGTAATCATTCGTGTTTCAAAGTATAGCATCGAGCATATAAAGAACTTCACCGAGGAAGTTGGCAGATATGCATGTTTATGCCACACAGGATACCTGTTTCTAATTAACCAGGAAGATGAGTGGGCGCGATTCCAAGAGCTGGTGAGTCTACAATGGAGCCTGGGTGCACAGGTAGAACTGCTCGAACCGTGAAACGTTCTCGAAAATTTACCCGGCACACGGCTGGATGCCTCTTCAACCGTCCCATGTTGATCAGGAGTGGCGTAGAGGCGGCCTCAAGAATCGGTCCTTGAAATCCATACGCTGTCACAAATCTGTGATAGGCTGATGTGGAAACCATAATGCACAGGTAAGCCAGCTACAGCTAGACGGGTAAGTGAAGTGCCTATTTTCCTATTATATATAACACTGAACAGGCCGCGGGTCCGGATCCCGTCATACCGCTGAATGCCCCATGAATGTTAAATTAAAATTAAGCTATCTACTTTATACGGGTTTTAGGATTGGTGCGGGAGGGGTAGGTTTAATACCTGTCCAACCCCAGAATCACACTAAGCAAATAATCGATATTCTAGCAGTCTGTACCCCTGTGGAATTCTCTCTGGATAGTTTTTATATTGTGTGCCTTCCTCGATATATTACGTGATATTTTCAATAATTACCTTGATCTGGTTATTGCGAGGTTGCATAAGCAACTCAAATCCTTTTTGAAGTTGATCGAGAGGTAAACGAGTCGTGATCAACTCAGAAATTTTAATACTTCTATCAGACACTAATTTAATCGCATCCTGAAAATCCCAGGCGTATCCTTGCGATCCCACCAGGCCAATTTCCCTTTGAACAAATAAATTTATAGGAATTTTGGGAAGTGGCTCTTCAAAAATACCCAGCAGCACAACTTTTCCTCCCTTTTTGATCGCTTCCAAAGCCTGCACCAATGTGGTTTCCAAGCCAACTGCTTCAAAAGCGTAGTCAACGCCTAATCTATCTGTGCGGCTCATTATTAATTCTTTTAGGTCCTCACCTCGACTTGTAAAAACGCCGTTAGCACCAAGATCAATGGCTTTCTGTACACGGAACTCGTTAATATCTGCAACAAAGGGTTTGATTCCCGTAAGATTGTGTAATAGCATTGCAGCTAACTGACCAATTGCACCCGCTCCTAGAATCGCGCTTGATTGACCAATGCGTATTCCACTCTTTTTTATTGCATGCAGCGCTACCGATAAGGGTTCGATCAGGGCTCCCTCTTCAAACAAAACTCCTTCTGGAAGTTTATAGGTTCGATTTTCAGGTGCATAAAAGTATTCAGAAAAGGCACCCTGACCATTACGATATTGAAAACTGATTTTTGCACACAAGTGATATTCACCCCTCTGACAATAGTAACAATTACCACATGTAATTACCGGTTCGACAGTCACCCGGTCTCCTGCAACAGAACTAGTCACCTTTCCACCTATTTGAACCACTTCACCCGCCAGCTCATGACCTACAGCTGACGGAAGTGAAACAGAAGGATGCTTCCCTTTAAACAAGTGCAAGTCACTTCCACAAATTGCAGCGCTCCGGATATTAATTAATACTTCATCTGGTTTTGGATCGCGTAAAGGCATATCGCGAAATTCGATTTTTCCCGGTTTTGAGATGAATGCCATCGGATAAGTTTGCATCAATCCACCTCTTTCTCAGCAATCACCGGGTTGGTTAAGGTTGCAATTGTCTCAATCCCTACTTGAACGAAATCTCCAGGTTTTAATACAACCAATGGATTTGGTTTTCCGTCCATCAATTTAGGACTCCCCGTGAGTACGACGTCCCCTGGATCCAACGTCGTCAACGTGGAAAGATATCTTATCAGTTGTGGTACATTAAAAAACATTTGAGAGCTGTTCCCTTTTTGAACAATTCGATCATTTACCTTTGTAAATAAGGCTAAATTATTTGTGTCGGTCAACTCATCGGGAGTGATTAATATCGGACCCAGGGGTGTGAATGTATCAAACAACTTTCCGCTTGTCCATTGCGAAGTACGCTTTTCTAAAAGCCGATCTCCCAAGTCGTTAGCAATCGTGTACCCTGCGATTATAGATGACGTTTCTTGTAGGGAAAGGTTTCTTCCGCGTTTGCCGATCACGACAGCCAATTCCACTTCATAAGTAACGTTTTCTGCGATTTTAGGTATGATGACGCTTTGTTGATGCCCGATCACTCCACCAGAAGGTTTAAGGAAAATGGTCGGAAAATCCGGTCTCTCCAATTTATTGGGTGCTGGATAATTTCCTGCAATGCAAATCAACTTTCCGGGACGGAGAATCGGAGCCAAAATTGTCACATCCTTAATGTAAAAAACCTCCCCATTTACCAAGGTTTCCTGGCCAGATTCCGCTAATGTATTGAGTACCCAATCAGTTACATCTTTAGAGAATTTTAACCCCTCAGATCCAAGTGACAGCAACTCGGATAATGATATTGGTAGGCTATTAAATGGCATCTCTAACTTAGTGTGAGCATTACGAAAAAGTTCCACCGAATAATTGAAATCTAAACCAAGCTCACCTTCTTGTCGCGCTGAACGTACCTCACCCCTCGACAGATAAGAAAAGAGACGCATTGGCTCCTCCAGAATTATGATTTATTAAATTTTGGAGGACGTTTTTCTAAGAATGCTGTCCGTCCTTCGATTGCATCATCCCCACTCCCTGTTTTGACCCTTAGGTCACTTTCCAAAGCCAGACCAGCCTCCATCCCTTGGCTTAACCCAACGTTGACGCATTTTTTGGTGGCAGCGGTAACTAATCCAGAGTAAGAGGCGATTGTATTCGCCATTTTCAATACCTCCTCCAAAAAAGTTGCATCCGGGAAGAGATATTCCACCAATCCGTATTCCATTGCTTCCTGGGCTGTGATCACCCTACCCGTAAGTAGCAATTCCATTGCCCTTCCTCTTCCCGCTAATCTTGGCAGTCGTTGGGTTCCGCTACCCGAAGCAAATGCCCCTACTTTTACCTCAGGAAAACCGAATTTGGCGCTTTCTGCTGCTGTTCTAAAATCACAGGCAAGTGCCAGAACTGCCCCACCCCCCAATGTGTATCCATTGCAAGCTGCAATGATTGGAAATCTGGCATCTTCCAATATTTGGTTTACTGCAGATTCCCAGTAATCATTTTCAAGCAGCCAGCCAACGTCTTGGCTGAAATCATTGATATCAGAGCCAACTGAAAATGCCTTCCCAATACCTGTAAGTACTGCACAGCGAACGGAATGATCTTTCTCAAGGTCAGACAAGGTGCTCATTAATGCCCTTTTAACAGAGTGTCGCAATACACCCAACGGTTCAGATACGATGGTTATGAGTGCGACTCCTTCTGAGGGTTTAGTGACTTGAACCGCTGAGGTTTCTTCCGATAGATTTCCTAACTCTTGTTTTTTTGACATTTGAAGACCTTATTCTAATAATCGCTTTGGGATATTAACCATTGGCTTGGAATGTAAATCTCTCTCCAATCCCATAGGTTTATCAATAAATAACCGTTCATCCATGAGTTTCAGATCTATTGCAATTTCTGGACGGAATTGCATGTTGGCAAGAATGTCGCGGTCAAGATCAATCCCTGGGGCAATCTCGATTAACTTAAGCCCCTTTTTCCCTCGCCTAAACACTGCCCTTTCTGTGATATAGAGAGCCTCTTGTCCGCGGGCCTCAGCAAATCCGCCATTATAAGAAATCTGTTCAACCGAAGACAGAAACTTATAGAATTTTCCTTCTTTTTGAATGACCGTTTTCCCGTTTGGCCAGCTCATTTTAAGATTACCAGCCGTAAAAGTTCCACTAAAAATCACTTTTTTTGCACATTGACTGATATTGATGAATCCACCGATACCGATGATACGTCCATTAAAACGGCTGACATTAACATTTCCTGTCGGATCTACCTGTGCAAACGATAAGAAGGCAAGATCCAGTCCACCACCATCGTAGAAATCAAACATATAGGGTTGATCAACGATCGATGTGAAATTTATCGCGGCACCAGCATCTGAAGAAGGCGCTCCACCAATCAACCCTTGTTCATTTGTTAAAACAATTTCATCTAAAATTCCTTCTTCAGCAGCTATCGTCGCAATTCCAGTGGAAACCCCCGATCCAAGATTACAAACCGCACCCGGTGCTAATTCAAGGGCAGCCCTTCTGGCAATTATTTTGCGGGCATCCAGTGGTAAAGGAGTGATCTCACTCATTGGTACCTTGATCTCACCAGCGTAGGCAGGGCTGTATTCCATTAGATAGGTTTGCCGTTGACTTGGATCAACAACTACAAGATCAACCAACATACCTGGGATCTTAACTTGCTTTGCTGGCAAAGTACCTTTTTGAGCAAGCTGGGCAACTTGAACAATAACAATTCCGCCGTTCCTGCGAGTAGCTTGTGCCATCGATAACATCTCGCCAAAAATCGCTTCACGTTCCATGGTTACATTACCATCTTCATCAGCAGTAGTTCCCCGCAGAAAGGCAATATCTATTTTGTAGGGCTTATAAAAGATCCATTCTTTCCCCTCAAGAGTAACCAGCTCCACCAGGCTTTCTTTGGCGCATTTGCTTTGTCTTCCGCCATCCAGGCGCGGATCAACAAAAGTGTGTAAGCCAACCTGAGAGAACAATCCAGGACGACCCGCGGCCATCTCACGCATCAATTCCGAAAGAGCTCCTTGAGGTAAGGTATAAGCCTCTACGGTGTCTTGTTCGGCACGATCCTGAAAAGCTGGGCTGTTAACCAGCGCCCCAGTTACAATCCTTTTAACCAATCCGATGTGGGCAAGATGCCCTACCCCTTGGCTGATATTATCCCCAACCCCAACCGGATGTAAGAGAGTAATGTTTTTGGGATTGTTTTCTTTGAGGAATCTTTTTTCAAGCGCAACGATTAATGCCTCAGGAATGGCATGACCGCCCCCAGAACCACCAATCACTACTGTATCGCCATCACGAATATAACCAACTGCCTTCTCAAAAGAGACTACTCTCAACTGAAAACTCCTTCAATATCCGACGATTCCTAAAGTTTAAGTTCTTTTTTAATTCGCTTTAATTCATTTGCTTCTGGGAGCTTTTTGTAAAAGTCATCCAGGGGATAACAACCGGAAACCATTCCCTTACGCGGGGCTGTGGTGCAATCGCTGAAAGTTCTGCAGAAACGATTTCTAGCCAAAGGACGACCTGCAAGAACGTCAGCAGGTAATTCAGGATAAGATAGTGTAGACCGACCAAGACCAACAAAATCAATCTTATTCTCCCTGACTACAGCTTGGGCAACATTTGGGATCCATTCCTGTAGATAGCTATAACCGGAACCAACTGTCAGCAGGTTAGGTGTAGCAGCTCTTAACAACGCTGCCACATGGATTTGCCTAGCAACACCTATAATTGGATCCTCTGGAGGTAAATACCCATCGGAGGGAGGATAATAAGCCGGTCGAGTGAGATGCGGATTGTAATACGGGCTCGCAGCAGAAAAATTCACCAGCTCCACACCAATCTCTTCCATCATTTTCATCAATTGAATGGGCTCATCCAGTAAAATTTTTCCCAAAACGTGAGGATCTCCACCAAAAGCATAGGGATAACAACCGTTTTCGTCACGATATTCCACCATGTGACCGATATTTTCTTCATCTGGCCGGAATGGAGGCATATCAAAACTGCTCATTCTAACCCCAATCCTTAGGCCAGGGCATTCATTTTGGATTCCTTTTACGATTTCCCGCAAAAACCGGGTTCGGTTCTCAAAACTACCACCATAATTCCCAGGTCGAGTGACAGCACTGAGAAATTCATGACCAAGATACCCATGACAATGTTTTACATCTACGAACTCAAATCCAATGCTTTGCGCACGCTTGGCAGCACGAATGAAATACCCGATCAGGTCATCAATCTCGGCATCTGTCATCACAGGATAATCTGGTGCGATTTTGAATAGTTTATCAAGGACAGGGTGGTGATAAAGAATTTTAGGCTCAAGTTTTGCTTTTTCATTCGGTTTGCAGAAGCGACCCGAATGCGTAAGCTGCAAACCGACTAGCAGATCATTAACCTGCCCAAAATGATTCTGATGTTCATCAACCAATGCCTGTCGCAGCTGCTCCAGATCATGCAAGGTTTGGTCAAGGATCATTAATTGATTCGGATTTGCCCGTCCATCAGGTCTGACGGCGGTAGCTTCGCCGCCCCATATCAATTTCGCCCCACTTAGACCAAAATTTTTCCATCTGCGAACAACCAATTCAGTCGGCCGTCCATCAGTGGTTCCATCCCAACCTTCCATAGGCAAAATGCAGAAACGATTCCCGATTCGTTTTCCGTCCTTTAAGACGTATGGTGCTGCGAGAGGTCCTTCAGGAGCAGGTATTATTTCTGAATCAAAAGGAATTTGTACCTTGATTGATTCAAGATAATCCTTGAATTTCTCGGCCGTTTTCATCGGCGCGATATGAGGGTACAATTTTTCCATGCGTGGTTGTCCTTGCTCAGCTGCGACTAGCGGCTGACTCGACCTGACCCGTCACCGTTCATTAACTTTTCTACATCATTCACCGAAACCAGGTTAAAGTCGCCAAATATTGTGTGCTTGAGTGCCGAGGCAGCAATCGCAAAGTTCAGGGTTTTTTGGGGATCTGAGGGATACATTAATAAGCCGTAGATCAAACCTCCCATGAAGCTATCCCCGCTGCCAACTCGGTCAATAATATGGGTAATATCGTAAATTGGTCCAACATACGTCTTTCCAGCATCCCATAGAACTGCACTCCAGGTATTGCGCGATGCTGAGACTGAGCTCCTCAATGTGATAGCGATCGTTTTTAGCTTTTTATACTTTTTCGCTAATGCCTCGCAAACAAATAGATACTTGTCAGCGGTAACTCTTCCTTGAGTAACGTCTGTTTCTGGAGCTTGAATTCCAAATACTTTTTCGGCATCTTCTTCGTTTCCGATTGCGATATCAACGTAAGATACCATCTGCTCCATCACTTCATTTGCTGATTTTCCCCATTTCCAGAGTTTAGCCCGATAGTTTAGATCACACGAAATGGTGATACCCATTGCGCTGGCTGTCTTTACTGCTTCAAGACACGCTGCTGCCGCACTAGCTGAAACTGCAGGTGTGATTCCAGTCCAATGGAACCAACCAGCGTCTTTGAAAATAGATTTCCAATCGAATGAATTTGGAGCGATGGTCGCAAAGGAAGAATCCGCGCGGTCATAGATGACCTGACTGCCACGCATAACGGCCCCATTTTCAAGAAAATAGATCCCCAAACGATTACCACCCCGCTGTATAAAACGGGTACCAACACCATATTGACGTAAATACTGCAGGCAGGAATCTCCAATGTCGTTAACCGGCAGACGCGTAACGAATTCGGTTTCTAAACCATAGTTTGCTAGCGAGACGGCAACATTCGATTCACCCCCGCCATAAGTTGCATCAAAAGTCCTTGCTTGGCTAAACCTCAATTGGTTTGGTGGAGATAACCTCAGCATGACTTCGCCAAAGGTGACAATTTTTTTCATTTTTCCTCTACAAACGCTGAATGTGGAACCCGCCATCCACGTCGATAATTTGTCCAGTTGAGTACGGTAAATAGTCTTCTGCAATTGCTACAATCGCTTTGCCGATATCTTCAGGCAATCCCCAGCGTTTGATTGGCAATATCCCTTCAGCGATCAGTTTGTCATATTTATCTTTAACAATCTCTGTTAAAGGTGTTTTTATAATCCCAGGCCGGATCTCATAAACATTGATGCCTTCGCCCGCAAGGCGATCAGCATACAGGAGAGTAGTCATCGCCAAGGCTGCTTTTGATATGCAATACTCTGCCCGACTTGTGCTGCTCGTATAAGCGCTTATCGATCCGACATTCACAATTTTCCCTGAATCGGTTCTTTTTTGCGAAATCAATTCGATCATCTTTTTCGAAACGAGTTGGGTGAGAAAATATGGTCCGATTGTGTTGACAGCTAACACTTCATTCATGCTTTCTTCACCAATCTCGAGCATATCCATACGCACGCGCGGTCCGATACCGGCATTGTTGACTAATAAATCAATTTGTTCGTATTTTTTGATCGTTTCATCCACGATACTATGTCTGTCAGCTGCCATTGTGATATCTGCCAAAATGATAAAACCATCAGATCCTTCTTTGCGGACTAGGTCAAGTGTTTCAGCCGGCGGTTCGGGATTGCCAATATCATTGATGACAATTTTCCACCCTTTACGAGCCAGTTGTATCGCAATTCCACGTCCAATCCCTCTACCAGAACCTGTAATGATGGCTACTTTATTTTTCTTATCCATTTTTTTCTCACATTATATTTATTGGCATTGATCTACTAGATCACTTAATCCCAGTCCAGGAAAGTTGGTAAAGTACCTCTGTTCCGTAATGTTCCAACGATCCCATCAGGGAAGAATAACAATACAAAGATGAGGATCAATCCAGTGACCACAATATTTAATTCCGAAGCTCCCAGTTTTGAAACCACAAACTCATTTACTGCCAACATGATCGCAGCACCAATGACCGGACCACTCACAGTGCCTTTACCGCCTAATATTGTATTGAGGACAATACCCGTTCCAATGGCGACAGTCAGGAAAATAGAAGGACGCAGGTAAGTGAGGGAATATCCATAAATTGCTCCTGACATTCCTATAAATAATCCACTTAAACCAAAAGCCAGGATCTTGTATTGCCGGGTTGGAATTCCAGCCACCTCGGCTTTAATCTCATCCTGTGAAATTGCACGCAACCCCAGACCAAATTTTGAGTGCTGGATAAAGTAACTCATCAACACACACAATACCATGATCACCAACATATAATAATAAAATGGAATCTTGGCGATATCCCCTTCTAGTGGGATCATTGGCATCGCTAATCCATTTACTCCACCTGTGAGTTTCCAGTTATCCAATGTTTCTGCGACTAATAACACTAATGCAATTGTTGAAATAATAAATGTGCTCCCCCGTGTGCGCAGGGCAATTAATCCAAAGAGCAGTCCGCTGATCATCGCGACGATACCCGCCACAGGTGCAGTAATTAAAGGAGAAATTCTCCAGAAAACAAAGATCATCCCCGCAAAATAAGCCCCAATGGCAGTAAAGACGTTATGGCCAAGAGAAATATATCCGGCGAATCCTCCGATGATATTCCAACTACTCGACCAGATGATATACATGAAACTTATCGTCAACATATATAACCAATAATTCAGTGTTCCGGTTTTAATTTGAATTACAGGAATTGCAAGAAATGCTGCCAGGATCAGTAAAGGAAGTCCTCCTTTTACCCACTTGTTGCCTTTCGAAAAACGGGTGATATAAGGAGTGAGTAAGAACAAGAACCATAAGCCAAGTCCCAAAATCAACATTGCCTCGCCCCATTTTTCCATCCAAGGCAGTGACTTGAGAATCCCGTTAGCGCTTAATCCAAATTTCCATATTACAAAAAGGATAGAGATTAGTATCGGGATAATAAATGGTTTCAAAGGATTGTTTTTCTTTGTTTTAATCTCAGCTTTTGGTTCATTCAAATTTTCAGGTGAAGTATCAGACATTTAACTCTCCACCTTTCTTCCAAGGAGGCCTTGTGGTCTGAATAAGAGGATCAGAAAAAGCGCCAGGTAAAAAGTGATCGGAGACCAGGTCGCCGCCACGTAAAAGCTAACAAATGAGGCAACGATAGCAAGCAGAAATGAACTGACCAATGCACCCACCAGGCTGCCCATTCCACCCAGAACGACCAGGCACATGATCATCCCGATCCAGGCTACGTGTTTCGCTGGGTAAAAGGTGAAAACAAAACTGATCAGTGATCCGGCTGCGCCTGCCATCGCCAGACCAATTCCAAAGGACAAAGTCGAGATCCAACTGACGTTAACACCTACAACCTGAGCGGCATTGCGGTTTTGCATGGTTGCCCGGACTGCATTACCAATCCGTGTATAGCGTAGGAACAACCATAATCCAACAATCAAAACGATGCTGATAATCAAAGCATACAACTGACTCTGAGGAATAAAAAATGACCCAAAAATATATGAAGTTTTGGCATACTCCGGGGTCGTTGATCGATAAATTCCAGTAAATATAAAAGCCAACACGCCTTCGATAACCAGGCCCGATGCAAATGTGATCAACACAGTGATGTCGGTGAAACGAGGATTATCTGCGCGTGAGGCGAAAAGAATCCGGTAATATGCCATTCCGATCAGGAACATCACCGGTATCGTAATTACCATAGAAAGGATTGGATCAAGGTTAATGGCCTTAAATAACCAAAAGGCCAGGTAGGCTGCCATCACAATAAATGCTGAATGGGCGAGGTTCACAATGCGCATCACCCCAAAGATCAGGGTCATCCCTGATGACATGAGGGCGTAAACCCCACCTAAAGCCAAACCTAGAATGATTATCTGTATAACCTGGATCATTCTTGTTTCTCCGTAGCCAGAGGTTTACTTCGTTTGCCTAGGTAAAGCTCTTGAATACGCGGATCGCTAAGAACTTCCGAAGCGGGTCTCTCAAAACTATTAGTTCCGAGGTCCAACACGACACCCACATCAGCAATTTGAAGACCTTTTCGGGCGTTTTGTTCCACAAGTAATATCGTCATCCCGTTTTTACGTAAATCGGTAATTGTTGAAAAAATTTGTTGAACCACCTTGGGGGATAATCCCAAGGAGGGTTCATCAAGCATAATCATTTCTGGTTTGAGCATAAGCGCCCGCGCAATCGAAGCTAATTGTTGCTGGCCGCCTGAAAGTGTTCTTGCAAGTTGAGAACTTTTTTCCTTAAGAATTGGAAACATGGCAAATATTTCATCAATTCTTTGATTGACCAACCGACCATCTGCTAAAATAAATCCGCCCATGCGGAGATTTTCTTTCACGGTCATGTCTGGGAATAAACTGCGATCAGATGGAACGTAGGATAACCCTCTTTGTAAGACCTGGTCTGCCCTTAATCCGCTGATTACCTCACCCTTGAAAGTAATTTTCCCTTCACGGGGTTTAAGCAACCCAGCGATGACCTTGATCAATGTCGATTTTCCAGCCCCATTGGGTCCAATAATGCAGTATGTTTGGCAGGATTCAACCGTAAGGGACAATCCTTTAAGAATATTAGGACCGCTTCCATAACCAGCGACGACATTGTCTATTACAAGAGTACCCATGTCTCATTCACCTAAATAAGCTTCCATCACCTGGCTGTTATTTTGAATGTCTTTAGGACAACCTTGCGCCAGGACAGTTCCATAGGCCATACAAATGACCGGATTGCTGATTTTCATTACCAATTCCATATTGTGTTCAACAATCAAGAAAGTAATACCTTTTTTATTTAGTTCCAGAATCCGGTCAATAATACTTTCAAGTAGGGTCGGATTTACGCCCCCAGCGGGTTCGTCAAGTAAAATAAGTTTGGGTTCAGACATCAATACTGATGCAAATTCCATCAATTTTTTCTGACCATATGACAAATTTTTGGCTTTTTCTTCCGCCAGGTAAGAAATTCCAACAAATGAAAGCAATTCCAACGCATGTTCAGCTTCATGCTTTAACATGCTTGAACCAAACATATCAAAGAATCCCTTCACCTGGGATTGGATGACCATGTTTTCTAACACTGTCATTTCTTGTAGATCACGCGTGATTTGAAAGGTACGACTGATCCCTCTGCGGGTTATTTCGTGTGGCTGCAGACCTGTAATCTTCTTCCCCTGAAAAATGACTTCCCCAGAATCAGAAGACAACAATCCACTAACCAGGTTGAATACTGTCGTTTTACCAGCACCATTTGGACCGATCAGGCTGGTAATACTTCCCTCCTCGACAGAGAATGTACAATCAACCACCGCCTGGATTCCACCAAATCGTTTATTGAGGCCTTTAATTTCTAATGATGCCATTTTTCTCACTGTATCTGGCAATATATCCCAACCTGAAAAAATCATTCAAAACATCCGTGTCTGATGTTTCCACCAGACACGGTGTAGAGCCAAAAAACAATTTACCAATCAGGCTTTGGATAAACAAGGGGTTTGACACCCGGGAATGCATCAGTCGGGTATACAAACTCGAGTTTTCCATCCTGCCATTGGGTCATAATGAATGATTTATTGATCGGGAGACCACGTTCGTCCCAGTAAAAATCTCCAAGGATGGTTTTTACAGGATCTTCAGCAGTGCGGGCAACAAGCCAATCGCGGAGAACCGTGCTGTCGGTTGATCCGGTTGCTAGAACTGCCTGTTCCATACCCTGGCATAAAGCGAAGGGGATGGCTTCATCTTCACCACCTTCAGCACCATATTTTGCCTTGAACGCATCAAGAAACATTTGATTGGTGAATTCCTTGCCATTCAATAAACCAGTGAAGTTCGCCAATGGATGCCAGGAAGCTTGAACGGTGACACCATTCGCTGCAGTTCCGAGGGCTTCAGCAAATTCTTTTTGCCCACCCTGGCTCATGAAAATACCTTTCGGATTGTAGCCAACTTGCTGTAAGGCGCGTATCAGGTTGATGGCTTCATCCGCCGAAGTAACTGGGGCAAAGAGGTAATCAGCATTGGCGGCTTTTAGTTTTGAGGCAAGTGTCGTCCAATCGGAATAACCTTCCGGCCATTGCTCTTCAAAGACAACCTCTGCATTTAACTTAGTTAGTTCACCTGGAGCAAGGCTGACTGTCTTTTCCGTGCCATCGTTGTTCTGGAAGGTGACATCATCGCCGCGCAAACCAGCAATCATGGCATTGGCATAGAAGTCATCTGCCCAAGCGAGGGCAATGGTTGCGGGTTGCTGATCATCTGGGATCAAATCTTTGATCATCATGACCGGGGAAGCGCCGATGTATTCAGCAGCATTCGGCTGGAAGTAGACTAAGTACTTGAAACCGCGTTCATAAATTCGAAGGGCTGCAGCTGAAGGAATTGGATGTAAGAACTTGGACTGTTCCGTAACTGCTGTGGCGGGAAATTCCAATTTGCTGGAGAAGGTTCCAAAGATAAGATCGACCTTGTCCACATTAATGAAACGTTCCATCTGTGCAAGCGTGGTATCAACATCAGATTGGTTGTCGCTTACGATCAATTCGACTGGTCGTCCTAAAAGGCCGCCTGCTTCATTGATCAGGTCAACACAAAGCTGGTAACCATCACGGTGTTTGGTTCCGGTGATCGAGAACTCACCGGTCAATGGAAGCGAAGTTCCGATTTTTATCGGAGTAGCTGCGGTTGCGACGGGGGCTTCGGTGACAACGGGAGCTTCTGTAACCGCAACCGTAGGAGCCGTTGTGGGTGTCGCACATGCGCCAAGCACGAGGGCGGTGGTCATAACGACCACGATTAACAAGAACAAACTCTTTTTCATTTATATTCTCCTCTTAAATTGTGTCAAAATATTGTTCGGATATAAGTAAATCTACAGAACCTTGGTTTGAATTGATCTTTGTTTATTTCACCTCCTTAAGGTTGATAAGTTTTAGACAGATCTAAATACCAGATAATATCCATTTCGTTTAATGATCATTACCATTAAGATGGCCCATTTTTTGAGAAATGGTGTCAGCAATATCTATCAATTTGCTTCCATACTTCTGGATATCTTCCTTTGGAAAACGCTGAATTGGGACCGAAATACTGATGGCTGCAATTGGATAGCCAAACCGGTTTAAGATAGGGGCACCGACACAGCGCCCCCACAATTCATTCTCCTGTTCGTCGACCGAATACCCACGTTGATTAATGTCTGCGAGTTCCTTAACGAATGTTTCCCGATCAGTAATCGTATAAGGAGTAACAGCATAAAAATCGTATGAAAGCATTAATTTTTGTCGTTCAGGTTCCGGGAGAAAAGAAAACATCGCTTTTCCGAGTGCAGTGCTATGAAGGGCTCCACGCCGTCCTAATTCAGAGCGGATTCCCAGGGAATGGTCACCAAACATTCGTTCAATATAAACCACCTCGTTACCATCCCTGATGGCGAGGTTAACACTCTCGCCACACCAATCTCTTAGTTCTTCGAGAAAAGGGGCAGCAACCTTACGGAGGTCTAGCTGGTCTAGAAGAACAGCTGCTCTTTCGGCTAGCTTTAATCCCAGTCTGTACTTACGGTTGGCTGGGTTTTGATCTAAATAATTATTGATTCTAAGGGTGTAGATCAACCCAGCTGCTGTTCCGGTGGGTAAATCCATTAACTTCGCAATTTCCGCGTTACCAAGTTCGACACGCCCCTTATCAAACAAGTTTAGAATATCCAGAGCTCGTTGAACTGATCCTATGGATTTTCGAGAAGATGGTTTTGTCGATGTTTTCTGAATGTCCATTTCACAATACTTTCCTGCCTATCATCAAATTTAACTCGTCACTTGACAGATAGGTTGACTATCCAAATCCCAGTATTTTATTAATTCATGTGGCAATGCCGTATGATATTTGGTATTATCGCATACTTTTTGTAGAATCACAAGTGATTAAAAGCAGAAGATTTGGATAAAATATTCTGCTCCCTGGTTCTTTGGCGGGTTAAATTATTTAATTATCTTTGTACTCAGTTATAAATTTCCCCATTACGGAAGCGTGTCCATGCGCTTTCGAACCAGGAGTCATTCTCTGGGATTGGGCGACAGGGAATCCAGCGATGCTGGATCCTGTCCCCACCTAAATACAAAGTTTCAAGAACTTTTTTCCTAAACGAAGTGTCCTCGGGGGCAACTCTCCAGGAATTATCTAATTTCTCGTGTATCTTCAATCCTGCGGCATCCAAAATTATCGATGATCCTCGACTTCCAACGTGGCTTTCAAGGCAAAACATAATCGCATCAAGGTAGACTGCTTGTGAAAATGCCAATTGTCTGATTCTAAATGCATTTTTTAAATCCTTCAGATGGTTAACTCTACATCCATATTTGCTTAGCCTTTGAAGCTGATTCCACGCTTCTGGGATTTCACCTTTCAACACATCAATACTCCGAATATGGGCTCCTGAACGCGACATCCGTCCTTGAATCTCTTTCAATTCTGCTAACCATGGCCTCTCTGATTTCAAGCATAAATCTGCCCACTCCAGTAATCGATGCATAGTGGTAGTTAAAGTCTTTTTAACCTTAGCCTCATTTATGGTCCATTTTGAGTACCGGTTGGTAATATACTCCGCTGCACGGAAGCCCCCCACCTGTCCGGCATTCAATGCCGAGCCACCCGGGCGTGTGACTCCATGAGACCCATTAACCTCACCAATTGGAAATAGATGCTGGATATTGGTGGATTCATACCAGATATTTCCTGCCAATCCGCCGTTATTATGTTGAGCACAAACTGCTACTTCTAAGGGCTCTATCATTAAATCGATCTTATGATTTCGGTAGAGGTCAACTGCACCCGGGTTCATATGCATCAGACGTTCAAATGGGATATCCTGAAGTGCACCTGATTTCTCTAAATAAATACGCGCTTCTTCAGGAAGACTTGAAAATGAGAAATCACCAGGGTTTGAACGGAAATCAAGGAACACACGTCGTCTTTTGATCATCGTTTCAATATAAACAAGAACATCGATGATTGAAGATCCACCGATCGCTTTTCGGGCATCAAAAGGCCATTGATACCCTTTGAGGAAAACCATTCCGTTCATCTCTCCAGTGGAATTAAAATAAGGGGTTAAAAATTCCCGTTCATCTGATATGCCATCAGCACCTCTGCTGATTACTCTCGGGATGACCTGCATATAGGTTCCAGAGACATTCCATCGGAACTTTATCGATGCCAAACCGTATTGAGATTCAGGTAAATTTACCGCGCAAGCACCCGCCATAAGACCCAGACCGATCGCCCCTGAATGTACTGGAGGATACACACTTGTTTTATATAAGCCACCTGGCCCGCCAACCGCAAAAATTAGGTTTTCGCAAATATATGCCTCGAAATTCCCTTCCTTGTTCACCGCGACAAGACCAACAACCCGGGAGATTTTCTCTTTAATTGTTATCAATTCAACAGCATATCTTCCTTCTCGGATTTCAATACCCAAATCATTCACTTGATTTATCAGCCTTAAGCACATTTCTTTTGATGTATAGGGACCGATCGATGTGGCTCTCTGCCGTGGATCATGATCTGTCTTGTACCCAACAAATTGCCCAAATTCGTCTCTTGGGAATGGAACACCAAGGTTTACTAGGTTGATAAAACTCCGCACCGATAAACTGGATTCAACCAACGCCAGATCTCCATGCATTGAGCCATTAGAAAAAAAAGTTTCGGCCATCGCTCTTGGAGAATCAGCTTCATCTCCGCATAATGATAATTTGTAATAAGTCTGTTTATCACTGCCTGAATTGATTGAAGTACCCATCTTAAGGCCTTCAGTGAGGATCATCAGATCTTTGATTCCAGTGTGATAAAGCTGAGCTGCAGCGTTTAAACCTGCAGCACCGCTGCCTAAGACAAGCGTATGGACACGAGTTATCGGGATCTGATAAATTTTTTTTCTTACGACTAAGTGAATCCACTCTTCCGACATTTTCTGAACTCCCTTGAAAACTTGGCTAACCATCTTGAATTTTTTTCATTGTGTATCATAAAATTATATCATTTGGGTTTTTTCTCAATCCCAACAAGCTTGGCACAACTATTTTACTGAGTAGATAAATGCGTTGTATATAACTCCGAATATAGGTAAAAGGCTTGTACCTGAATATAATGACTTTCCTCTTTTAATAGCAATTGTATAATGGTGTAATTGTAGTGCAGATAAGAAACCAATACTGGAAAATCTGGACAAGTTGGACAAATTGACATACGAATAGTTGATTTTCTGGACGTCGACCACCACACAAAAAATAGAAAAGTCATTCTGCGGTTTCTTAATCGGCTGATTGAGCGCTCGAGCAATTCAGTCAAAACTAATTTCTGAAAAAGGGTTTTATTTCTTATACCACCGTCAGGACAGGGTCACGAATTGCATTTCCTTCTTCATACCGTATGCAACCGTCTGCAACGCCAGAAACAGCATCGAAATTAGACGCTTCCGAGACATCCCATTCCAACAGTGGGGGATATAATGGATGTCGGGCGGCTTATGAATAGGAGTTTCAATCATCATGAAAATAGAGATTGGTAATACAAAGCCTGATAATTTCATCGATAGATGGCCTGGTGAGTTCCGAATATTTTCACACTTTGAAATGGCTTTAGGCATCCCGCACTCTCTTTTTCTCATAACTACGCTGAAAGAGAATGGTAAATCGAATGCTTGTTTTCAATCTTGGAGTTCATTTTCTGGAGATAGTGGTGGCTATTTTGCAATCACACCACTTGTTCAAACAACCCATACATATCAAAACATACTGCGTACAAAAGAATATTGTATAAATTTCATCAATGCTCGCTATTTTGATGCGTGCTATGAGACGATTATAAATAATTCGGATGATACTGATGAGATAGCTGCGGGTGGTTTTACTGCAGAGAAAGCCAGGTGTATCAGCGTTCCCCGTATCCAGGAAGCATTTCTATCGCTAGAATGCACTTTCCATTCAAATATAGACCTTTCAGGAAAGGGAATTACATCATTAATCATCGGGAAAGTTCTATCAGCCGCTATTGATGATGACTATATCAATGGATCCGAAAAGAAATACGGAATAGATGGTTTCATGTATTACTTGTATGACCTTCAAGACTTTACCATAGGCGATCAAGGTGAGAGAAAAGTAGCTTCTTTGGATATTCTACGGAAATCGTAGGAAGGCATAAGAATGACTTTGGATTCAATCCTGAGATAGGTAGAAAAACTTTTATAGAAAATAGAATAAAGCTTCCAACCACGCTGGCAGTGGATTTTGCTTTAAGCTAAGTGTTTTTGTTGATCTTGGATTTGGCGGGGGATTAAATATAAATGAACCATGTACTGCATACCTGGTCAAGCCGCTCAAATGCCGAACCGTTGTTCTGGTACGCGCTCAGCCTGGACAGGCGCAGTCAGTGGCTGTGCCGTGTCCCCACTGATATACAGTTTGCCAGTAGAATTCGACATGAGTGTTTGATTTGATAGGATGCAACTTGCTCGCAATTTTCCCTCGAAGGGTAGGATACAGCGTAATCTTTGAGAAGGAGCCAGGTCTATCAGTGCAGCATTCGCGCTACCGGGAATTACGAAAGAATCTCCATCGTTCGATAGTTTCAGGGGAGTGATCCACTCACGCGGCCCATCTCCAACATGAGCAAAGTTTCCTGCATCATTCCGCCAAAGATAGCAGCCTGCAACTGGATGGAAGCTATCTTGATTGATGGAGTTCAATGTTGCACTTGGAACGAACTCGGGTCGTATGATGTCATTCTGATACCCTGGCAATTCCTGACCTGTTTCCAAACTCCATCTACGAATCATTGCTGGTGAAACCTTCCTAAAATACTAGCTTCGTTCTTGGTGAAATACCAATAAGTGCTAAAAGAGTACGGAACCGGGATATCCAGCCTTTTATGTTGCTCCTGCCATACTTCCAGTACATTCCAACGAAACACAATAATCCGTCCATCCGACAAGACCGCTATTTTATCGAATATCAGATCCTCGTAATAAAGCTGCCATACTATTGCAGGCAGACCGAGGGAGATTTTTATTGATATATAGGAAATCATAATGCAATCTTCCAGCAGGATACCCATTGTGACGAACCGAATGTTGAAGAAAAACAAAGCGCTCTGAGGTTAAACTTGCTGTAAAATTATGCCAGGTATATATCTTGCCTCGGAGTATGCATGAAACGAATCCTGATCTTGACTGCCGATTATGGCTTCGGACACCGCAGTGCGGCCAACGCGGTTGCCTCTGCGCTCAATGAGACTTATGGTGAAGAATGTCTCGTTGAAATTATAAATCCCCTTGACGATCCCCATTCCCCAGCCTTCTTACGCGAGGAGCAGAGTAATTACGATCACCTGGTGCGAGAGTATCCCGATTTATATAAGTTGGAGTATCGTGTCAGTGAGACGAGGATGGCAGGCAGCCTGCTCAAGAGTACCTGGACCTTGATGTTATTTAATGTCTTACGGAAGCTAATTGTTAATAAGAAGCCCGATGTCATAGTTTGTACATATCTTTTTTACCAGGGCATTCTTTCAGCGGTCTTCGATATAGATAGACAACGTATTCCATTGCTCACTATCGTCACAGACCTGGCGACAGTCAACAGGCTCTGGTTTCATCCAGTCGCCGATCTGTGTCTGGTACCCACTCAAACCGTATATGACCTGGCAATCGAAGCAGGCTTATTACCTGAAAAAGTAATGATCACGGGCATCCCCGTCCGGCCAGATCTCGTTAAATTCACGCAAAACCAATCTGCCATAAGGGTAAGCCTTGATTGGAACGAGCAATTATTTACTGTGCTTGCCATTGGCAGTAAGCGCGTAGTGAATCTGTATGATTCTTTGCGGGTGCTTAATCATTCTGGGTTACCGCTGCAATTGGTGATTGTCGCTGGAGGAGATGAAGAGCTGTATCAACAATGCCAGCAGACGGAGTGGCATGTTCAAGCACATTTTTATAATTTTGTTTCTGAGATGGCAACCTATATGAGAGCTGCGGACTGTGTTCTAAGCAAAGCGGGCGGCCTTACCATCTCTGAGGCTTTAGCATGCGGCTTGCCTCTGATCTTGATCGATGTTATCCCTGGACAGGAAACTGGCAATGCAGAATATGTTGTTGCTGGGAAGGCTGGGGTGCTGGCTGAAGATCCGGTTGAGGTTTTGGAAGCAATGTCTCATTGGTTGGAGAGAGACCGCTTGCTCTATAAACAGCAAGCTCAAAATGCCTGTCTTTTAGGACGCCCCAATGCTGCTTATGACGTGGCAAAATTGGTTTGGTCAGCACACTGATCATATTCATTAACTACAGGAAACATTTTGGAGCAATCTACAGTAATGATTGCTATTTTGTGCCGTATCAACTCAACGAAGCGCATTGTTCCAGGGTGCTGAACCGATGATGAGACCGCATACACCGCGCGGCTCTCCTCCCGCGAAGTTCCTCTGTCCAGTTTACCCGGGTCGTTCAGAACCAGTTCCTTAACGGCTTAATGGCGCGAAGGTGTTCACCCGCTGCGATGTTTGTAATGCATGTTTGGCAGACTGCGCAGGCGTTCAGCCGCAGCTTCTGGGGTGATATCCCGCTGGGGCATAGCCAGCATTTCATAGCCGACCATAAACTTGCGTATAGTCGAAGAACGTAATAGGGGCGGATAAAAATGGGCGTGGAGAGTCCATTCAGGATGAGAATTACCATCAAAAGGAGCTTGATGGAAGCCCATCGAATAGGGAAAAGAAATTTCGAAGAGATTATCGTAGCAGGTGGTGATGAATTTCATCACTTTTGCCAGGCTGGTAAGCTCCCCGGAAGTCATTTCTGTCAGGCGGGTAAGTCCTGGACGATGAGCGCTGATGAGCACCTCAAATGGCCAGATGGCCCAAAATGGGACGACGGCAGTAAAGTGATCATTGGTTATCAGGATACGCTCTCCCTGTTTGTGCTCTTCAGCCATGCAATCTACCAATAGGGGTTGATTGTGTAGATTATAGTACTCACCCTGTTTTACCAGTTCTTTGCCCGGTTCATTGGGAATATGATCACTTGCCCATATCTGGCTGTGAGGGTGAGGGTTGGAGCACCCCATCAGCTCACCCTTGTTTTCAAATACCTGCACGTAGTGTATAAAATCGTATTTACCGAGATCAGCGGATTGTTCTATCCATGTTGAAAGCACACCTTCAATCGTCGATGGATCGAGCTCGGGTAAGGTCAAATCATGGCGAGGTGAAAAACATACGACCCGACAAATCCCTTGTTCAGGTTCACAAACTTGGAAAGGCAAATCTTCTCGATTAGGGCAGTGTGACGAAACGGGTAATAAAGCAGGGAAATCATTGTCGAAGACGAATGTGCCGGAATAGGCAGGATTTTTAACCCCACCAGCTCTCCCGTTACCTGGGCACAAGTAACAACCAGGATCATAGGCTGGGAGGTTCTCAATAACCCTTTTTTCTACCTGACCCAACCATGGACGGGTTGCTCTATGCGGTGACATCAATACCCACTCACCAGTGAGGGGGTTCAAACGGCGTTGCGGAAGATTCTCATAATCAGGATCAATTTTCATAGAAAGCCACATTTTCTTCTGATGCATGCATAAAGTGGATCCGATTGGGTTATTGATTGAACTACCTGCTCTACACAGTTAACACTTCAATCACCCGCGTACTCTCCCTGATAATGAGCTGGGGTGTCAACACCCTTTGGTGGATGGACGTTTCCTGGTTATTAATCAGCTCCACCAGATAATGGATGCTTTCAGTTCCCAGGGCATCATAATCTTGCTTGATGGTGGTTAATGGAGGCATGTAGTAGGCTGATTCTGGTGCATCATCGAACCCTACGATGGAAATGTCTTGAGGGATATGCATACCGTGTTCATTCAGGGCAAGGATTGCTCCTAGTGCTAAATAGTCGTTGGACACGATCAATCCCGTGAAGTTTGTACCGCGCTCCATGAGTTGATTGGCTGCCAGGTAACCATCCTGAGGCATCCATTCATTGGCTTCAACTTTACCAGCTGGTGACAGACCGCATAGATTTAATGTCTCTTCAAAAGCTGTATGGCGGCTGAGTGCCTCATGATAAATCAAAGGCGCACAAATTTCAGCGATCTGCCGGTGACCCAGGTCAAGCAGGTGTTGTGTAGCTATTTGACTGCCGTAATATTGGTCAATGATCACAGAAGGTGCAGCCGACCCCCGCTGGTTTCGAATTTGGATAATGGGGAGTAAAGGTGGATTTGCCGTGATTTCCTCAAACAATTTGCTCTCCACTGGAGCAGTCAAGATGGCTCCATCGCATAAACCACTATTGAGATGAGCGTATAAGCGGTTTTCTTCTTCAGGATCATCCTGGGGAATATCGGTAAACATCAGGCTGTAACCATGTTCGATGGATGCCCGTCCCATGGCGATGATAAGCTCGCGTGGAATGAACGTTTCAACTCCGAAGGTGATCACTTCAAGAATTGATGACCGATGCGTCTTTAAGCTTCTCGCCAGCTGGTTGGGGTGATATCCGAGGTCTTTGATCGCGTTGAGGACCAAACGTCGTGTTTTTGCTGACACTTCAGGGCTGTTATTAATCACCCTTGAAACAGTCTGGTATGAAACTCCGCATTTTTTTGCCACATCGAGCATGGTCACTTTAGAATTGTTTTCTGAGCCCATCATCCACACTCGCTGATACAAGAATTGTGAACGTTCACAGGTACTATACCATAATTACATTCCAAAATACAACTTTTTTTAGTCAGCACCGGCAGGATCATTTATAATATCGACAAATTATGAAAAACCCCATTGACTTTTTATGGTTTTTATGCTATTTTAATGTGAACGTTCACATTTGTACAGTTACAATTTGAGCCATGGCAGAGGAAGCATAGGTCATGATTGGGAATTTCCTTTTGTCTTCCCGCCAACAATTCATTTCAAAGAGGAGAAGATGCAATGAGAAACAAAACCCGACCAATTTTTACAATTATCGTCATCACCTTGTTGCTCAGTACTTTTATTAGTGGCTGTGCACCCCAGGCAACGGCCGCACCAACCGCTGTACCTGTGAAACCCACTGCAGTGGTTGCGCAGCCCACCGCCGTGCCACCCACCACTGCTCCCACGAAAGTGCCACCCACTGAGGTACCTACTACAGCAGCGCCGGTAGCTACCTTGAAAATCTGGGCAGATGACACCCGCACACCCATCTTGCTTTCTTTTGCCGATGACTTCCTGGCTAAATATAATGTGGAGCTTGTCGTCGAGGATTTGGGTCGTGTTCAAGATATTCGCACCCCCATGATTACCGCAGCTCCAGCTGGTGAAGGCCCCGACATTTTCATCGGTGTGCACGACTGGCTGGGAGCATTAGTCGAGAGTGGTCTGGTAGCTCCCATCGACTTGGGTGACAAGCGCAGCGAATTTGTCGACTCAGCGCTGGAGGCTTTCACCTACACCGACGGTAAACTATACGGTGTACCTTACGCCACAGAAAACCTTGGGTTCTTCTATAACACCGACCTGGTTACCACCCCGCCCACAACCTGGGCTGAGGTGCTCGACATTGGTCGAACGCTGAAGGCAGAAGGTAAAGTTCAATATGCATTTGCCATGGCAGGTGGCGGTTACGAGAACATGCCCGTCCTGACTGCTTTTGGTGGTTATATCTTTGGTTTGGATGCGAATAGCGCCTGGAATCCTAAGGACGTTGGTCTTGATGGTACAGGCATGATCGCTGGCGTAAAGTATCTTGCCGATGCTGCTAAGGAAGGTCTCATCCCCACCACCGCTGACTATGAGACCGCCCATTCATTGTTTGAAACCGGGCAGGTTCCATTCCTGATGGCTGGCCCATGGGCATTGGATCGCATCCGCGCTTCCGGTGTGCCCTATAAGGTGAGCACCAGCTTCCCTGATAACGGAGTTCCATTCCTGGGTGTTCAGGGCTTCATGGTCAATGCCTTCAGCGAAAATGTACTCTTAGCCCAAACCTTTCTGACTGAGTATGTCGCCACGGAAGATTTCATGCAACAGATATATGAGACCGGTTTACGCCCCTCTGCCTTTAAGACCGTTCTTGCAAAAACGGATGATGCGGACCTGAAGGCAATGGGAGAAGCTGGGGTTAACGCCATGCCGATGCCGAACATCCCCGAAATGGGCTCAGTATGGACCGCATGGAATAATGGCATCGCCCTGGCAGCTTCCGGTGATCAGACGCCTGAAGCTGCTATGAAGGATGCGGCAGACCAGGTACGTTCGTTGATCGCTGGCGCACTGGCTGGCATGGTCAACCTCCCCGGAAGCTACCAAGACCAGGCTGGTTGTGGTGGCACATGGGATCCGGCTTGCGAAGCAACTGCCATGAAGAAGGGTGACGATGGTCTATATACCCTGACGGTTAAATTAACTGCCGGTGATTATGAGTTCAAGGTTGCCATGGATGGCGCTTGGACGGTGAATTACGGCTCGGATGGCGCTCAGGATGGGCCGAACTATCCGCTCAAACTGACCGCTGATGGTAGTGTTACCTTCACTTATAATCCTGACACCCATATGGTGGAAGTCACGATCGAATAACTTTTTTACTCGAGAAGGCCGGGGGATACCCCCCGGCCTTCTTTTCATCCCTGCATCACGGAATGAATACGAGGAGGTGAAAGCATGGCTTCCATTGCTTCCCAAGACGTGCCCTCGAAAAAGGCCCGCGATTCGATGCCAGGTTTTCCTCGCCTAGCACAATATGTGATCTTGATCGCTCTAGATGCCGGAGTTATCTGGTTTCTCAGCAAGCTGGTTGCCCTGGGTTACTACCCCCTGGCAGCTTTATTTCTCATTATCACACTTTTTATCAATGTTATTTTTTTACGCAGCAAGGCTTATCCCCTGCGGTGGATGGCTGTTGGATTGGTTCTGATGGCTTTATTTACCATCTATCCGATCTTTTTTACTGTCTGGGTCGCTTTTACGAATTATGGGGAGAGCCACCTCATCACTAAGGAACAAGCTGTAGCTCAAATCCTGAATTTGAAATATCTCCCAGAAAAAGGCAAAGCTTACACCTGGACTGCGTTTAAATCAGCCGATGGCGATTATGCCCTTTGGTTGAAAGATGTGGATGGAAATGGATATCTGGCGGTACCTGGAAAACCACTTATCCAGCCTACGTCAGGGGAGAATGGAGTTGGTGTTCTCGACAGTAAAGGCATCCCTGAGACCATCGAAGGCTACCAGAGGTTGAATGCCATCCTGGCAGCCACGGATAAAAATCTTACTCAAATCCTATTTGGTGAAGCGGGAAAAACGATCCAGGTCCGTTCACCCACCGAAGCGGCAGAGCTGCTACCGCTCTTTATATTTGATTCCACCCAGGACGCGATGATCAATCAACAAACCGGGGTCGTCTTTACCAACCTGCGTGGCACATTTACTTCATCATCAGGTGAAGCGCTTCGACCTGGTTTTGTCGCTTCGATCAAGATTAACAATTTCAGAGACTTTTTCATCAGCCCGGCATTACGCGGCCCAATGGTAAGGGTGGTCACCTGGAACTTTGCTTTTGCTTTCTTTAGTTTATTATTTAATTTTGCCCTGGGTCTGGCGATTGCCATCTTATTTAATGATCCGTATTTTCCACTCAAGAAATTAATCCGCTCATTATTGATCATTCCTTATACTGTGCCAGCCCTGATCACCATTCTGATCTGGCGCGGTATGTTAAATCCTGAGCTTGGCGTGATATCACGCATGCTGCAAAATTTGATCGGATGGTCTCCTCAATGGTACACCGATCAATGGTGGGCAAAAATAGCCATTCTTCTGGTTAATCTATGGCTCAGTTATCCATACTTTATGCTGATCTGCAGTGGGGCACTTCAATCCATTCCCCAGGATATCTATGAAGCAGCTATCGTAGATGGGGCAAGTCCTTGGCAGAATTTCAGGAGAATTACTTTACCCCTCCTATTAGTCGCTGTGGGGCCATTATTAATTGCCTCATTTACCTTCAACTTTAATAATTTCAATTTGATCTACCTGTTTAATGCCGGTGGTCCACCAATTGCAGGTACTCCCACCCCCGCCGGCCATACCGACATCTTGATCAGCTATGTGTATAACCTGGCTTTTTCTGGCAGTCGAGGGGTTAATTATGGCTTTGCCGCCGCCATCACGATAATTATCTTCTTTATTGTCGGCGCAATCACACTCTTCCAGTTCCGCTACACCCGTATGTGGGAGGAGGTTAGTGAAAATGTCTGATATCTCCACATTCCAACGGCTGCGTACGTCCAGCAAAGCCCAACGCAGGTTCAGCATTGGGGTGCGCCTCTTTGTTGCGCTGTTCTTTATTATCTTCTCGATCTTCCCGGTGCTGTGGATGATTTCTGCCTCTCTAAACCCAACCGGCACATTGGCTACCCAAACTCTTATCCCAAAGAATCCCGGGTTTGGAAACTACCTCACCCTTTTGAGATCAGATCAGTTCCCGTTCTGGACGTGGTTTTTTAATTCACTCAAAATCGCCACGATCACATCGCTGGTTTCGCTTTCAATCACTACGGTAGCTGCCTATGCTTTCTCGCGTTTTCGCTTCCTCGGTCGTCAGACCATGCTCAAAGCCCTTTTATTGATCAATGCATTTCCCAGTTTACTGGCACTGGTGGCAACATTCCTTATGATATCGCAGGTGGGTGATGTTCTTCCCTTCGTTGGTCTGGATAATCACACCAGCCTGATCCTGGTTTATCTGGGTGGAGCGATGGGGGTCAATATTTGGTTGATGAAAGGCTTTCTTGACACAATTCCCCGCGATATCGATGAATCTGCCATGGTGGAAGGCGCGTCACACTGGCAGATTTTCAGCAAGCTGATCCTGCCCTTATTGCGACCAATCCTGGTCGTCATTGCCATCACAAACTACATAGGTACGTATGGCGAATTCGTCCTGGCGCGGGTGCTGCTCAGGAGTAATGAGCATTACACCTTGATGGTCGGCTTGCAAATCTTTGCCGGTGCACAATTTCAACAGAGATGGGGTGTTTTTGCCGCCGGAGCATTGATGGGTGCGTTACCAATCATGATCATTTATCTCGCCCTTCAAGACCAGATTGTCGGAGGACTTACCCAGGGTGCGGTAAAAGGATGAAAACACGCCTCAGGATCGCTCACATCACCCTCGCCCTATTATTGATTGCCAGCATTGCATGCACTTCTGTGAATCCCCAAGCGTCCGCTCCTACATCGGAGATGCCACCAACCAAAACTTCTACCGACTCGAATTTAGATCATCCAACGATCATGCCATCCACGATGTCATCCACCCAAGTTACCAATCCTGCTCCCACCAGCGAACCGCCTGCTCAAATTCCAGGCTCCAATTCAGGAACAGTCACTCTTGTTAATCCTGGGTTTGAAGCTAAAGAAGCGGACGGAAGGATTACGGGTTGGTTAAGTACCGGTGCCCAAGAATCTATTCAGATAGAAAATAGAGGCCATTCAGGTGATTACCGCTTAACCCATAAAGGGACGAATGCTTATCAGGTGGAAACCAGTCAAACCGTATCAGGGTTGGAAAATGCTTGGTACACCTTG
Source organism: uncultured Chloroflexia bacterium (assembly GCA_963725685.1). Lineage (GTDB taxonomy): Bacteria > Chloroflexota > Anaerolineae > Anaerolineales > UBA4823 > FEB-25. The sequence goes on along the minus strand of CAVRYZ010000004.1, from coordinate 104,724 downwards.
CGCGCCTGGGTCCGGTCAAGCGGAGGGCAAAATGCAGTCTATCTTGCCCTCAAATGTGGAACTGATGAAAAACGGGTATATGTTCCATCAACGTCTCCCGGCTACCGTTGGGTTCAGCTATCAGTTTCTAACCAGGTCACTGAAGGTCAATGTACCATCAGCCTATATTCGGATGCTAATCCCGATAATTGGGTGAGTTTTGACGATATTGAGTTAACCCCGGAGAGGGTTGCACTTTCAATCCTTGGAGCAGATATATCGAGTTTGAAGAAATCCGAAGACATGGGAGGGGTGTACAAATATAGTGATGGCACTCAGGCGGATGCATTACAGATCCTGAAAGATTCGGGCATGAATTACGCACGCTTGCGGGTGTGGGTGGATCCGGCGGATGGGTATCATAATAAAGCAGAAATTTTGGCAATGGCACCCAGGTTTAAAAACCTTGGGATTAAATTACTGGTGGACTTTCACTATTCAGATAATTGGGCTGATCCTGGCAAGCAATTCAAGCCAGCCGCCTGGGAAAAGCTAGATTTCGAACTTCTAAAGCAAGCTCTTTATGATCACACCTATGATGTTTGCAATAGCCTGGTTGCCCAGGGAACGCCGCCTGATATGATCCAGGTGGGGAACGAGATCAATGCGGGCATGTTGTGGCCGGATGGAGATTATAACCATTTTGATAATCTGGCTGAGCTGTTAAAAGCAGGCTATCAGGCTGTGAAAGATTGCTCTAATACCACACTCGTGATGCTGCACATTGCAGAGGGGGGCGATAATGACCTTGCTCGCTGGTGGTTCGATAATATAACGCGCAGAGAGGTTCCATTTGATGTCATTGGCATCTCATATTACCCATTCTGGCACGGGAGTTTGCCTGAATTACAAGCCAACTTGAACGACATATCTGCGCGCTATGATAAAGACGTAATCGTCGCAGAGACTGGCTATGCATTTACAGACCAGGCGAAAGATTCTCTGGCGAATATTGCCAATAGCAGTATGGTAATCCCGGGATACCCGTTTACACCTGAGGGTCAGCGCACCATGCTCAGGGATATCATGTCGATCGTGCGCGGGGTAACCAATGGGCGCGGGTTGGGCATATTTTATTGGGATGCTACCTGGACGGCCGTACCTGGAAATGGATGGGATTCAACCGATCCCAGGTCTGAAAATGCCTGGGAAAATCAAGCCCTATTCGATTACCAGAGTCGCGCTTTACCGGCACTCGCTGAGTTCTTAAATCCCTAATTAATTCGGTACATTAATTCACTAATACATGTGGATTGGTTCGCCGAAAATCATATAGCCAATATTAGCTAGTCGATTTTTGAGAATGAATGCAATGGATACCAAACCCCTGATCACCACGTCTTCAAAACTACACATCGGATCTGCTTATTACCCAGAGCAGTGGCCTGAGGCGAATTGGCACCAAGATATCCGCCTGATGCGCGCGGCTGGTTTAAATACCGCCAGAATGGGTGATTTCGCCTGGTCCAGCCTGGAACCAGCCGATGGTAAATTTAATTTTGCCTGGCTGGAACATGCGATTCAGGCGTTGGGTGAGGCGGGCATCGAAACGGTCTTATGCACACCCACCGCTGGGCCTCCTGCCTGGTTGGTAAAAAAATATCCGGATATCTTGCCCATCGATGAAGCTGGTCGGCGCGTCCAGTTCGGTAACCGCTGCCATTACTGTGTCAATTCGCCTGATTTTCATCGAGCAGTAGAGCAGCTGGTGGGGCGGATGGCGGAATGCTTCGGCACCAATCCATATGTCATCGGATGGCAGATCGACAATGAGTATAATCGCTACTGCTATTGCCCGAACTGCCAGCGTCTCTTTCAAGAATATCTGGCCCAACGCTATGGAACCTTGGAAAATCTGAATACCCATTGGACCACCGCATATTGGAGTCAGACCTATGATGCATGGGACGAGATCCCCCTGCCGATTGGAGCGCATAACCCCGGATTAATGTTGGAATTCAAGCGTTTCATCACCCTGAGTTACCAGAAATTTCAACGCTTGCAAATCGACCGGTTGAGGCTGCATTTACGTCAGGATACATGGATCACGCACAATTTTATGAACTGGCATGAAGGTTATGACCATTATGCACTGAGTGAAGATTTGGATATTGCCTCCTGGGATTGGTATGTGGGGATGGGCAACCATGAATACCAGACTTCAGGTGCGGCGCATGACCTGGTACGAGGATATAAACGCCAAAATTTCTGGTTAATGGAGACCCAACCAGGCAATGTCAACTGGAAGCCACTCAATAATGTTCTAAATAAAGGCGAAGCCCGCGCCATGGCCTGGCATGCAGTGGGTCACGGCGCTGATGCAGTGCTTTACTGGCAATGGCGTTCGCCTTTGAATGGTCAGGAACAATATCATGGTACGTTGGTTGATACAACAGGTCAGCCAAGGTTGTTCTATACTGAAGTCCAGCAGTTAGCCAGGGATTTCACCTCCAGCTCAGATCTTATTGCTGGAACTGAGATTGCAGCTGAGGTGGCAATCTTAAATTGTTACCCAAGCCGATGGGCGATCCAATGGCAACCGCACCATAAAGATTTCGATTATATTCAACATTTCCTTCATTATTATCAACCCCTCGTCGCAAAAAATATCTCGTTAGATATTATCTCTGCTGACCAACCGTTGCTGGGATATAAACTGGTGATTGCCCCGGCTTTGTTGATTTTGACAGCTCCGAGGGTGGCACACTTGAAAGCCTTTGTGGAAGCGGGTGGACATCTTGTGCTCACCCTGCGAAGTGGGATGAAAGACGAATATAACGCTCTTTTACCCACTCGTCAACCGGGCGCTCTGATTGAACTGAGCGGCGTGGAAGTTGAGGATTATTATGCCCTGATGACCCCGGTACCTGTTCTCGGGAATGGCTGGAAAGGGACTTCAAAGATCTGGGCTGAGCGCCTAAAAGTTTTGGATAAAGAAAGTACTAAAATACAGGCAACTTACCGCAAGAGTAATGGCTGGCTGGATGGGCAGCCTGCCATAACACAGCACAACTTTGGAAAAGGAACAGTCACCTTTATCGGTGCTTACCTGGATGATGTGACCCAAGATTCGTTACTTCAAACGATCACCCAATCGGCGGGCATACAACCCGTGATGGTGACACCCCCCGAAGTTGAAGCCTGCAGGAGGGTTGATAAAAATGGTCGTGAAATCATCATCCTGATAAACCATGGCCGGTCCGAGCAAAAAATACAGCTGCCCTGGCCTGCCAATGAGCATTTACAATGTGAGATAGATGGTGATCAATTAACCCTCGCTCCGTATGGTGTTGCGCTATTGACGCACGCAATATAGAGAGTGTGCTGATCTGATAAACGAAGACTGTTGAGTTGATCAACTCAACAGTCTTCGTGTGTAATCGGGTACTACCTCCGCCTGTTCTATTCTATTGCAGCAGTTGCTCCACCGAACAGGCGCTTGCGGAAATAAAACGCCACATTCACCAACCCAATCATCACTGGTACTTCCACCAATGGGCCGATCACCGCTGCGAATGCCGCCCCGCTGTTGATGCCAAAAACTGCTACCGCTACCGCGATGGCTAATTCAAAATTGTTGCTGGCGGCTGTGAAAGCTAAGGTGGTGGTCTTGGGGTAATCTGCCCCCACGCGATGGCCCATCCAGAAGCTTACCAGGAACATCACCACGAAATAGATGAGTAAGGGGATCGCAATCCGCACCACATCACCGGGGATTTGCACAATCAAATTGCCTTTAAGACTGAACATCACGATAATGGTGAATAAAAGCGCGATCAGCGTAAGCGGGCTGATCTTGGGTACGAAGCTCTTGTAATACCATTCCTTACCCTTGGCGCGGATCAATATCTGGCGCGTGAGGAACCCAGCCAGAAATGGGATGCCCAGGTAGATGAACACACTTTTGGCAATCTCGCCAATCGTAATCTGTACGATGCTGCCCGTCAGCCCAAACAATGGCGGCAGCACCGTGATGAATATATATGCATAGACACTGTAAAATAATACCTGGAAGATGCTATTGAATGCCACCAATCCGGCTGCATATTCTGTGTCTCCATGCGCCAGCTCATTCCAAACGATCACCATGGCAATGCAGCGCGCCAGTCCGATCATGATCAAGCCGGCCATGTATTCCGGGTAGCCGCGCAGGAAGATGATCGCCAGTAAAAACATCAAGATCGGGCCGATGATCCAATTTTGAATCAGCGAAAGCGTGAGCACCTTTTTATTGCGAAATACATCTCCGAGCTCTTCATATTTCACCTTGGTAAACGGTGGGTACATCATCAATATCAGCCCAATCGCAATTGGGATATTGGTTGTGCCCACAGAAACAGCATCATTGAAACTTTTGACCGCCGATGGGAATAGAAAGCCGATTCCCACCCCCACTGCCATCGCCAGGAAAATCCACAGCGTCAGGAATCGATCCAGAAATGAGAGCTTTTTCGTCAGGCCTGTAGCTGGTGGCTGGCGGACTGTACTTTCAGACATAATAGACCTCCAATAAAAGATTATTTCTGGCTATGCCGTTATTGTTGACTGGCAATTCGAAAATATGAGCCTCATATACTATGCAAATCTGTCTATAAAACAACATCCATTTCTTTACTGGCGACAAAAGGCATAAAAAAAAGTTAGTCAATTACACTTCCTTGCCTCAATTAAATTAAACCTCAGGTTCGAATCCACTTTGGATAAATTTTTTAAAACATGGCATCCAGGGTTGCCCGCCGTTCAGCAAAGGTTGTATCTGTCTGTAGTAGAGGGCATTCCGGTAGCTCCCGTTCCTGTAGCAGTAATTTACACGCAAATGCCATACAGGTTGCTTCACCGCAGCGTTTACAGTTCGTTTGGGGCAGTAACGTCCACACATCCAGGGGCCGTGGAGCATGTTTTCGAGCGGTCATCGCCACCAGCTCTTCCCGATGCTCCCAGGTGGCGTTGATTGCATCCACCAGCGCTTTGAACAATTCCAATCCCTCTTCAGTATCCTTCACCTTGGTGATGTACGCCTTGTCTGAATAAAGTGAAATGAACCCTGGCTGGCGCCGTAGAGTTAATGCACACGTTTCTGGGTTATAGGAGATCACATTGGGCAGGGTTGCCAGGTACGGGAGTACTTCATCCAAATTCCTCGCCGGATTGCCGATCACAATGATTTTTCCAGGCTCTGCCAGGCAGGGTAATATTTTGATCAGGGTAATTGCTTCAAGGTACATTCATTCCTCACGGCTTGATCATGCTGCTGTATTTCACTCTGATATCAGCATTAGCAGTTTCGATCATCATATTGATACTTAATCTCAACCTTCCTTGCTGCCCATGCTTACAAGCGGCAGTTACCTTAATCATCATTCCAAGGCTTGTCGCAACCATCCGATCACTTCATCTTTCTTTGGAAAACGCCCAATACATACCAAGTGATTGTTGATCACCAGGCTGGGGCATATGACCACATCCGTATATTCTTCCATCTCAGCAAGTTTTTTGACCTCTGAAATCGAGATCTCAAGATTCGGATGGGTTTTCCGCAGCTCATTCCGTGCTCCGATCAACGTCTGTTTAACAGCGTAGCGCTGGGGGCTTTTATAACTCAATATTTTGATCTCAATCACATTTCACCTTTGCTCAGCTTGTGCTTTCACATTACCCACAGCGCCTACGGATCGCTTCTTCAACTCTCTTGGCGATCACCTCACGCACGAACTTATAGATCGCCTCCGCATCCTTTAGCCGAGCCAGGCGCATCACTGTGCGCAGCTCATCTACATTCAGGATAACCAGCGTCTTTTCGATCCGTTGTTTCGCCATCCTGATTCCTATAAAATGTCCTTTAATGCATTGACAGCAAGATCGATATCTTCCATCGTATTGAAATATCCCGGGCTGAAGCGTAACGCTCCATTCTCAAGCGTCCCAGCCACGCGATGGGCTTGGGGAGCACAATGAAGCCCAGCCCGCGTTGCAACACCAAAAACCTTATCCAGCACAGCAGACAATTGATCAGGAATATAGTCATCGACAGTAACCGAAACCACCGCCGTACGTTGTTCCAGGTTTACCGGACCCAGGATACGCATGCCTGGTATCGCCTGAAGCTGGTCGATCAACTCACCTGCTAATGTCATTTCATGCGCACGGATTTTCTCTATACCCTGTTCTAGAACGAACCGTACGCCGGCTAAAAGCCCTGCCACGCCAGCGGAGTTTTGAGTGCCAGCCTCCAGACGTAAGGGCAATTCATCTGGCATGCTTTCAGGGCGTGAAAGCACGCCCGAGCCACCCTCCACCCACGTCTCAAGTTGGATTCCTGGCATCACTACCAGTCCGCCCGTTCCCTGGGGTCCATAGGTTCCTTTATGTCCGGCAAAAGCCAGCAAATCGATCCGCATTGACTGCATGTCAATCGGGTAGTTTCCAGCTGTTTGGGCAGCATCGACTAAAAAAAGCACCTCATGGTTGTGGGCAATTTCGCCTATCTCAGCGATGGGCAAGATGGTGCCCAGCACATTCGAAGCATGCAGTAAAGCAATCATTCGTGTATTTTTGCGTATTGCTGCCTGCACATCCATTGGATCTATGATGCCATCGAGCGTACACGGGACGGTCGTAATTTCCACTCCCCGCTTCTCCAGTGCTTTAAGTGGCCGCCACATGGCATTGTGTTCGATGGATGAAGTCACAACATGGTCCCCCGGATTCAACCATCCCTTCAGAGCCATGTTGATGGCTTGAGTGGCGTTCAGTGTAAATACCACTCTCTGGGGATCGGGGGCATGAAAAAGCTGCGCTATTGTAGTTCGAGCCTCATCCGCAATCGATTGCGCTTCTTCCTCTTGCTGGTAGCCGCCCCGACCGGGCGTGGCGCCAACTTCACGCATAAAGTGGTCTACGGCCTGGTAGACAGCCTCCGGTTTCGGCCAGCTGGTGGCGGCATTATCCAGGTAAACGCCCATTGCTCTCCTCATTTTCTTCATCCAGCGAAATTCCCCGCTTCAGTGCAAACTCACGTGCACGTGGTAGGATAATCCGCCAAAAATAATCAACTACATCCTGGGAATCCCGATCCATGATCGCCTGTTTTAATTCAATAATCTCCTCGGCTTCCAGGGTCACCCACGCGAAGCGCTGGCGCTCATTGGTCATAGTCTTGCTTCGTTCTCACACGAAGAATTGGAATAATTTATCATCAAGCTGACATGGCGTTGGCCAGCCAGGTGGTCACTTCCGTTTCGGTCGGAATTCGACCCGCGCACACCACCTTCTCGTCGATCACCAATCCAGGCGTTCCCAGGATGGGGTATTTTTTGATCTCCGCCCAGTCGGTCACTTTGATTACCTGTGCCTGGATGCCGAACATGGCGATTGCCTTGCGTGTAATGGCTTCAACTTTTTGACAATTGTCACAACCAGGACCAAGGACTTTGATGGTTAACATGGTTTTCTCCTCTGACATTTTTTATTTCAGATTTAGCGCTAATTTCTATATCGGGGTCAATAATGATTTCGGATTTAACCGAGTTGGCTACCAGGCTGTACTTCTGGGCTGACTGAAGTGCTCGCCGTACACTTGTCCTTTGACGACGGTGGTAATTCATCCCCGCAGGCAACCCGAATGATTGGGTAGAAATGTAATTCGGTGAAGATTTCTGTACGATCCAGTTCGATCAGCTTGGTGCCCTCGGCCCTGCATTCATACGAAATAAGATCCAGCTTGAAACGTTCCGCTGCCCAGATGAACATCATCATGATGCAGGTATTCGCGGCAGCCACAAACGCATCCTCGGGGGTCAGCACGCCTGGGTGACCCTGTGCATCGGGTGGGGCAGAGAAATCCATCTCCGGTCCATTACCCATTGCGATATGCCCCCAGTGCTCACCCTTCCACGATACGTTTGTGAGGTAAGTGGCTGTGCGGCTCATTGAGATATCCCCTTCTCGATAATATGCCGAGTATTCTCTTAAACAACATCTCCCTATATGCCTGTTCATCTCCAACCGGGATAGGATTGTAAATCTTGAGCTCGTTGAGAAGCTCGTCAGTTGTCTCAGTTCCGGGTGCTTTGCCTGCCTCTTTGAACTGCTGGAGGATGACCGGCAGGGCGATCAAGGATCACTTCCTGCCCGTTGATGTCAACTTTCTGGATTGGGATACCCGATCCGCAGGAGCAGGTCGCTATTACGCTTTCCTCCACGGATGGAGTTGTGGTTTCATTGGGTGATACTGGTAATGAAAATTCACCTTTACGCCGATCCCATCCTTGGCGAAGTAACTGGTCTACTTGCAGTGCAATTTGCTCCGCCAGTAGATCCACGACCTTCTTTCCTGCTTCATCTAGTTTTCGTAATCCTTGCGGTTGTTCCAAATCCGCTTGACTGATGAGTTCACTAACCACCAGGCTGACAGTCGGTTTACCGGAGTACCTCTCGGTACTGCGCGCTGCACAGCGCAGTTCGCAGCCATCTACGGTAATGGTTGGGTAAAAACGGGCAAACGCCCGGTCACCCTCACCGCCTGCCAGAAATAAAGGCAGGCAGATGGTGACTGTATCAGCTGGACGAAGCTGTTCAAGCACCTTTAGTGCTGCCAGACGGGTAACTGTTCCCTCGGGCAGTTCTTCGCCAGAACATGCCACAATCCCAACTTTTTTCTTGGGTAGATCAACCATTCTTCTCTCCTTCAGATCTACGCAGTGTACTGTCCACCACTACAGCTATTTCTTCAGCCAGGGCACGTGCCAGTTGCAGCCCACCTTCGTTGAGCTCTGCGATCCCTTGTGGCTTGAGCTGCTTGTAGCGTCGATAAACATCCAGCACAGCGTAATCTTTGGCGATCGAACCTCCGCATTCCAGCACCATTTTGGTTGCACAGGCCAGCTTGCATCCGTCGATAGTCACAGCTGGGGCTCCACCTAATGCAGCCCGGGCAGTTTCATCACCCATGACGAGCATCGCTAGCGATATCAACCGGGTGTCCTCTGGGCGGAGGTCTTCGGTGACGTCATACGCTGCTTCACGGCTAACAGAACCATAAGTTTTTCCGATTCCACTGCAGGGTACGATGATCACCTTACGTCGCAGGGTCGAGTCGCTCATCCTTCTTTCCGCTCCTCTTCTGCCAGTTTTTTTATAAGTGCGTAGTATGTTTGGGCATCCATCAGGCGTGCCCGGTCAGTTTCCCAATCATCTGGCTCAATAACCGCCATCCAACCAGCACCGTAAGGGTCCTGGTTGATTACCTCGGGCGCCTCGCTCATGGCGGGATTGGTCTCAACGATCTGTCCGGTGACAGGTGAGCACAGGCTGAAGTTGACCTTGATCGTTTCAATCACCGCCACTTCATCATCAAAAACAAGCTGTGTACCGATCGGTTTGATCTCAGCAAACGCTACATCTCCGTTGCGCTGTTGTTGAAAATCAGACAGTCCAATCTGGATTAGATTCTCTTTAGACCATTGCCCACACACCTGCGGCTGTGTAAAAGCGATCATCAGCCACTCTGAATGTGAATTTGTCGATCGTGAATTCAAGAAAATCAGGCATATTTCCTCACGTTTCTGTCCTGCGTCATCATATAAATTCAAAGCGTTCTATCAAAATCGTTCCTTCAGATTCCTGTTTCGACTTTTTTAAAACCCAGCTCAGGTAAATTGTGATGAGTAGACTCCGCGCCTGCATTGCACTTTGGGCACGGGCAAGGACGTTTAATTCCGTATTTACCTGCCTCCGATTCCTTAGGTGCAGCCCGTGTGGCGTTTATGGGATCAATGAATACCCTTACATCATCAATCAACTTGTAGATTTCTGGTCTGCTTGCGCTGTAAAAGATATTCCAGCCGTCTCGTCGGTCGGTAACCAATCCAGCATCTCTTAAGATCATCAGATGTTGGGAAATATACGCCTGTCGTAAGCCAAACTTGGCTTCCATGTGGCAAACGCACTGCTCACCATCCCGCAGCTCATCCAGAATTGCCAGCCGGGTAGGGTGCATCAGCACTTTGAATAATTGAGATTGGCTGGAATAAATATTCATTGGGTTTTTCAAGGATTTATCCTTCTTGATATTTGTAGGTTAGTTTTGGTTGGTACTCATCCTGCCCGCTCTATGCAAATAATATTCATTCAATTGAATATATTTTACCTAATTGACCATGTCTTGCGAGTGACAGATGTCACCTATCTATTTGAGAGCTGTCATCGATGCTCTACTTTGAGATGATTTTTGGAATGTTCAACCCCGAGGAGAAAATTAAATTGAACGATACTAAACAGAATGGGGTTGTTTTAAAAGTTACGATTATGGAAAAAATATCCGAAAACGTAGTGGCGTAGGGGTGGGATTTGAACAAAATACACTAGAAAAGTTTCCCCTACGCCCGCATCGAACGCCATCGGTCAGAGCGTAGGGCTAATTAATCCTGATGTTTTCGGATTCCACCCCTCCGGTCAAAAGCTGAACAGACTGGTCGCGCATCTACTTTTGGGAAAGCGCTAATAATTATCACGATATTCCTGGGTTCAGCCTGGGCATGACTTACGGGAACGTACGGAAGAGATCACTCAAATCTGTGGCTTTAGCGGCATCTCCCAGGAGTGGGGTAATATTGAATATCTCTTCGATCGTACGCAGGGTGGAGCTATGCGTATAGTAGATAGTGTTCGAATATCCTCCCCCTTTTGCAGCTCCAGATAAAACGATCATTCCAATCGGGTGGTCTCCATCTTCAGACTCATCCCAGGTTATAAAAATAACTCCTCCCTGTTTATATGCGGCCGAATCCATGATCATTGGAACCTGCTCTGAAAGCCAGGTATCTCCATTTTTAACCGCATCTTGGGTTTGGCAGCCGTTGGAATTATGCATGTCATTACACAGGTTTGGAGTGATGAAATTATATTGGGCCGTGCTTCCGGTCGTTAAATCTGTCTGAAGCTCGGAAAAGGGTCGCACATGCGCAATGCAGTATGCCGATTTCGGATCGTTCGTATTGGTCACATCGTTGAAATAAACCATGGGATTATGCTTCGGTGCGTATAAGTCTTTTGATTTCAACGGGCAATCCTGGCCGCTTATATCATCCTGGTAAGACTTCCAGGTGATTCCAGCTTTTTCCATATAGGCAACCAGGTGATCGGTTGTGCTCTGATGGTCATTTGCCGGAGAACTGTCGTGTGAGATGCCGAAGGCTGTTCCAGCCTCCAGCCAGAGATAATTTGGTTCGCTGGGATGGTTTCCCGGTGGGTTAAAGTATTGTGTCGCAAAGGAAGCTTGAGGCAACAGCGTTTGGTTGATATATGGCGCTGATGAGCTCTTATAAATATCCGACCAATTGTGGTTTTCCATCAGGATGATGAACACGGTTTTGATCGTTGATCCTCCGGAGGATGGTGTCATCACCGGGACAGTTCCGCCTGTCTCTGGAGTACTGGTCGGATTGGCTTCGTTTAAAGGCTGTACAGTCTTCGTCGGACTGCTTTGAATTGAGCTCGGGTTAATGCTGGTCGGAAATTGAGTGGGGGAGGCGCTCGTACAGCTGGCTAGCAGAAATACCAAAATCACCAGGACGATCGATCTCTTGGATGACCCCGTAATATTCGATGATCGATGCATAGTATTATGTGATTCCTTTTAATTCCTTGCCGCTGAGTATAATCCTTTTGATAGAAAGGAATAGAAGTGTTCGATTAGCTATCCATTAATATCCAGGGGTATTGCGATCATAAATCCCCTTCTCGAGGCGTAAAACAAGTTTGGTTGACGAATCACCTTTTCGCGAGTACAATTCAGGCTACATTTTTGGGCCCATAGCGCAGTTGGGAGCGCGTCTCAATGGCATTGAGAAGGCCGAGGGTTCGAATCCCTCTGGGTCCACCTAAAGTCTTGGCAGGAGTAATAAACCATCCTTCAGCGAGTCGGGAGAGCGAGGTGTGAGCCCGGCATGGTGCCCAAGGAGCACAGGCTACTACTCAAGGCTGAACTCGCCTGCCGTCCTTAACCATCAGGACAGACTTCAACAGTGAAAAAGGATTGTGATTAGCTGTTGGCAGGTACGCCTGTTATAGCGCAACTGAGTGGCTCTTTTAATCCTTTAATTACAATGGGTTATTGAGCAACCAGGGTGGTACCGCGGAGATAACCTTCGTCCCTGAATGGACGAAGGTTTTTGTTCTTTTACAACCAGGGTTGATCCGAACTTAAGAAGGATGAATAGCCGTCTCTGAATGCATAACGTTTAAAAACACGTCTAAGACCTCCGGGTCGAACTGTGTTCCTTTTACTTTATGTAATTCAGCCACAGCTTCTTCGTGGGTGCGGGCTTCTCGATAATAACGATGTTCTACCATCGCCTGGTAAGCATCAGCAATGCCCAGGATGCGTGCCCCGAGGGGAATATTCTTACCACTGAGACCTTTTGGGTACCCCGTCCCATCGTATTTTTCCTGGTGCGCTGAAATCGTTGTGGCGAGCGCCGGGTAGGCTTCAATCGAGCTCACGATGTTTGAGCCGATCGTGGGGTGCATTTTGATCAATACCCAATCTTCTTCGGATAGGATTGACTTTTTCCGCAGCACCCGATCTGAGATACCGATTTTGCCGATATCGTGCAGGATAGCTGCCCAATACACGTTATCAACTTCGTCATCACTCATCTTGAGCTCCCGGGCAGTCGTGCTTGCCCATTGGGCTACTTTTGCACTATGTTCGCCGTTTTTTGAGACCCGTCGGTCTACGAATTTGGAGATACTGATCAAGAATTGAAGCCAGAGTGCCTGTTTTTGTGTGTTAGTCATATGGTCTCTTCTATGAATGAGATGGTTTCTGGCGAATAAGATGCAAAATCTATACCAGCTTGATTATTCAAGAGGAATTTCAAGAGTGAATTCTGGTGAATATGTTTACTCCACTTCTAGCGTGCCTATACATTAGTACGGTTGGTTGGAAGATTATCTTAATAGTGATTAAGGATGAGTTTGAGAAATGAGCGTAATTTTAACCACCACCTGGTACCCCCGCGGCGAATTACCGCGTTTTATCCGGCTGCTGCCTTCCCTTTTGGAACGGTATCAAGGGATTGTGGTTTCTTATATTCCGGGTATTGACCCAGCCGTTGCACAGGAATTCGCCTCCGGGAAGTCTTTATCAACCCCCCGGCTGATTTTTTATGAAAATCACGATCAGAGACGGGGCAGGTATATGGCTTTATCCAAAGCCTTGGAAACCGGCGCAGATCATATTCACTACGCCGACATGGATCGCTTGCTGCACTGGGTGGAGACCCGGTCGGAAGAATGGAAAAAAATGCTTGCTCAAATTGAGAAATTTGACTGCATTATTTTTGGACGCACAGACGCAGCCACACGCACTCATCCACAGGCGTTGATAACCACCGAAAAGTTGAGCAACCAGGTGGTCTCACATTTTCTGGACACTGAGATGGATGTCAGCGGCGGTTCGAAAAGCTTCAGCCGTTCTGCTGCCCAGTACATTATTGGGCACGCTAAGCCGGATAATTCCATCGGTACCGATGCCGAATGGCCGATATTACTAAAGCAAGCTGGCTACAGGTTGAAATATTTCCTAATGGATGGACTTGATTATGAATCTGCCGACCAGTTTAAATCCCAGGCAGCCACCGTTGATGAACAAAAACAGTCTGCGGATAAGTACGATTCCGATCCAGTGCATTGGTCTCGGCGGATAGAGATTGCAAATCAGATCATCCAGACCGCCCTGGAAGTTGGCCAAATTGATTGTGAGGCTGCAAATATGAATAATTCGACTCGGACAGAATTTGACGTTCAAGCTGTATTTGATGTAGATGATTACATGTATTTCTATCGTGAGTCGTTAACTGACCAGCGCACCGAAGCGGAAGTCAGCGCGCTGGTCAGTTTGCTTGAATTGGATGCGCTTATGGAAATCCTTGACCTTGCGTGTGGATTCGGCCGGCATGCTAACCGCCTCGCCGCCCTGGGACATTCCGTCACCGGGATTGACCTTACGCCTGGATTTCTGGAAATCGCCCGCCAGGATGCAGAAAAGCGTAATGTTTCGGTGAGATATCAACAGGGAGATATGCGCGCGATTACGTTTGATGATAAATTTGATCGCCTCATGCTGTTGTTCACATCCTTTGGTTATTTCACGGATGAAGAGAATCTGCAGGTTTTGATCAATGCGCGCCGTGCCTTGAAACCAGGAGGTCTATTGATCTTTGATACTCTGAACCGTGATGCTTTGCTTAAAGATATGCGGCCATATTCTGTGATTGAAAAAGAAGGTAATTTGATGATCGACCGATTGAGCTTTGATGGCTTGCGGGGCAGGTTTTATAACCAACGGATAGTGATTCGGGATGGAGTAAGGAAGGATAAGCCGTTTTTCGTCCGCCTGTATAACCCGAATGAGATCGAAACAATGCTTACTCAGGCAGGTATGAAGTTGCACCACATTTACGCCGGTTTGGAAGGCAAGGAATTCACCTCCGATGCTCACCGGATGGTTGTGATCGCACGTAAACCATGATCCTTTCTAATTTGATATATTATCACTACAAAAAAAATGGAGAAAAGAATGTCTGAATTACCTGTTTATAATCCATCGGAAATTGAGCCAAAATGGCAGGCCAAATGGGCTGCCGACGGTTTATATCAAGCCGCTATTGATAACACCCGTCCAAAACATTATGCTCTCACCATGTTGCCCTATACCTCGGGTGACTTCCACATCGGTCACTGGTATGCCATGACCCCCTCGGATTCCCGCGCCCGTTTCAAGCGTATGCAGGGCTACAATGTGATGTTCCCCATCGGCTTCGATGCCTTCGGCTTGCCTGCTGAGAATGCAGCCATAAAAAATCGCATCCATCCTAAAACCTGGACTTATGCCAATATTGATCATATGCGTAAACAGTTGAAAAGCATGGGTGCGATGTGGGATTGGCAGCGCGAAATGATCTCGTGTGACCCCGAATATTACCGCTGGACCCAATGGTTCTTTATTCAGCTCTATAAGCATGGATTGGCGTATCGAAAGTATGCTGCAGTAGATTGGTGTCCGAAAGATCAGACCACCCTGGCACGTGAACAGGTGATTGGAGAAGACCGCCATTGTGAGCGCTGTGGCACTCCCGTGATTAAAAAGGAGCTGGAACAATGGTTCTTCAGGATTACTAAATATGCTGACGAATTGCTGGATTTTTCTACCATTGATTGGCCGGACCGTGTGCGGACGTTGCAGACCAATTGGATCAGTCGCTCTGAGGGTGCCTCGGTGATCTTCCATACCGAACAGGAGGATCCAATTGAAATTTTCACCACCCGTCCAGATACTCTTTGGGGCGCTACCTTCATGGTATTGGCACCTGAGCATCCGCTTGTTCAGATGATAACCACACCAGATAATAAGATGGCTGTGGATGCATATATCCAACAAGCTGCCCGCCAATCGGATATCGATCGTGAAGCGACGGATAAAGAGAAAACCGGAGTATTTACCGGAGGTTTTGCAGTTAACCCTGTTAATGGAGAAAAAATACCTATCTGGATAGCTGATTATGTGCTGATGACCTATGGTACCGGTGCCATTATGGCTGTCCCTGCACATGACCAGCGCGACTTCGAATTCGCCCGCATGTATGGTCTTGAAGTGCGTGTAGTCATCCAGCCCCAGGATACTGAACCTTTGGATGGCGCTACCATGGAAGCTTCTGTTCCAGCCAGTGGTGTAATGGTCAACTCTGGTCCCCTGACAGACACACCAGCAGACCAGGCATTCAACTCGGCAATACAATATGTTGTGGAAAGACGAATTGGTAAAGCAGCCGTGAATTATAAGCTGCGGGATTGGTTGATCTCCCGCCAGCGCTATTGGGGTGGGCCAATTCCGATGGTCTATTGTGATGATTGTGGCTGGAACCCAGTCCCTGAAGACCAGCTGCCGGTGTTGTTACCCGATGATGTGGAGTGGAAGAAGACCGGGGTAAATCCTATGACCATCCATCCCTCCTGGAAGCATACCACCTGCCCGGTTTGTGATAAGCCTGCAGTGCGTGAAACTGATACCATGGACACGTTCATGTGCTCCTCCTGGTACCATTTGAGATACCTGAGCCCAAAATATGATCAGGGTCCATTTAACCCCCAGGATTATGATTATTGGATGCCGGTGGACACCTATACCGGCGGGATCGAACATGCAACCATGCATCTGATCTACACTCGATTCTTCCACAAAGCTTGCCGTGATATGGGTATTACCAGGGGTACTGAGCCGATCATGCAGTTGAGGAACCAGGGTATGGTATTGGGTGAAGATCATGAAAAAATGTCCAAGAGCCGGGGCAACGTGATTGCACCTGATAAGCTGGTATCTCATTATGGAGCAGACACTGTCCGCGGTTACCTGATGTTTTATGCCCGCTGGGATATGGGCGCCCCCTGGAGCAGTACCGGTATTGAGGGAGTCAATCGCTGGTTGCGCCGTGCATGGATGTTGTTCACTGACCCGGTTGAACTTGGCAATCCGGATCCTGATCTGTTGCGCTCCTTGCGCCGTAAGCTGCACCAGACCCTGAAGCAAATTACGCATGACTTTGAGGCGTTCGAGTTCAATACCATTGTCTCGGGTTTGATGGAGCTGCTTAATGAAATGTACAGGGCACGCGAACACGGCGCGGCGGGTACCCCGGAATGGGATGAAGCTGTGGACATTTACCTGAAGATGATGGCACCTGTGACCCCGCACATATCCGAGGAATTGTGGGCCTATCTGGGCAAGCCATATTCAATCCACCAGCAAAAATGGCCCGAAATCGATCTTGCTGCTGCAGCCGAC
Source organism: uncultured Chloroflexia bacterium (assembly GCA_963725685.1). Lineage (GTDB taxonomy): Bacteria > Chloroflexota > Anaerolineae > Anaerolineales > UBA4823 > FEB-25. The sequence continues at coordinate 87,842 of CAVRYZ010000004.1, read as the reverse complement.
GAGTTGATCACCTTGATCGTTCAGATCGATGGAAAATTGCGCGATCGTATCATCGTCCCTGCGGATATAAGTGAAGAAGCTGCAAAAACAGCTGCCTTGGAAAGCGAAGCGGTCAAGAAATTCCTGGAAGGCAAACCTCCTCGAAAAGTGATCGTCGTCCCGCGCCGGTTGGTCAATATCGTTCGTTGATAAACAATTAAATCCTTCCCCAATTCCATATTGGAATTGGGGGAGGCCTCGTCCCCCCTGGTTCTGGGGGGAAGGATGGGGCTCCCAATTGACTTCTTTCCAATTGGGGCGTATGCCATGGTCTGGATGGTTTCGACTAGCCCATTCTCATTTGCAATTGAGGGCACTCTTCGTCCGAAATGTCGCTGGTTAACTTGATGATCGATACTGGGATCGTTGATCCCGGTCTTCTTTATCACTGGGGTATACACCCCCAGCTTTAAAGAGCATCAAACCAGCACGGCAGGTTTCTATCGGTGAGCCCGCATAGTCCAGGATTTGTTTTTGTAGAGACGTCCCGTCGGGAAGACTAATCCGTTTGTCATTGTTTTTTGTAGGGGCTGTCCCAAAAGTAGATGCGCAGGGGTGAAATTCCGAAAATATCATGATTGATTACCCCTGCGCTCTGACCGAAGGCGCACTACATCGGCGTAGGGGAAAATTTTCTGGTGTATTTTGTTCAAATCCCACCCCTACGCCACTACGTTTTAGGATATTTTCCACAATTTTGTGACTTTTTAGACAGCCCCCCCGTTGCTGTGTTTAGCCTTCTGGAGTGGATTTTTCTCCTCCCCCATATTTGCTGGGATTTTGCATACCGAATGATTTTCTTCGATAGTGGGGAGGCGGGAGGGGCTCATTTCTCTTCAATTATTAGAATCGCAGGTGAACCATAATCTTCTATTAAGGGTAGTTTGTTAGAATGTAGATGTGATATATTAGCGGTGATTGTCATGAACACCTCGGATATAAAAAAAACGAATCATCACGTCTGGGATTTGCTGGCAGTGATTCTGATGATCATTCTCATGCAGATCGCAGCTGCACGCCTGGTGGCCACATTATGGACTTTGGATCTTAATCTGGTTTTGGTGGTCACTTTTATTGGGACGATATTGGGGATTGCCCTTGGGGTAAGCGTTTTTAGCCGCTTATGGTGCTTTATTTTAGCAATTGCTTACGGAGCAATAGTTATTCCTTGGCAGTTAGGGCTATCCCTCGATTCGGATATTAACTGGCTACACCGTACGATCATTCTATGGGGGAGATTAGAAACAGTTATCCAGGAACTATTAACCAAGCAGCCCGTTACAGATAATCTACTTTTTTTATCGTTGATGGCCATTTTATTCTGGGCGATATCCATATATGCAGGCATTGTCTTACTCCGTGAAGCAAACCCGTGGAAGGTCCTCATTCCTGGAGGAATTACAGCGTTTGTGATCAATTCCTTCGATCCACTGTTATCCGTCCGCACCCTATACCTGGCATTTTACTTGCTGTTCGCTTTATTACTGGTTGCCCGCATGGTTTATGTGAAAAATACTACCAAATGGAGTCAGAGTCACACCCATACTCCTCCGGATATTGGTTTTGACTTATCACGTGTCGCCCTGGTTCTAACCATGTTGTTGGTTTTCTTTTCGTGGAATGTACCTGTGCTGGCTGAAAGTTTTAAGCCTGTTGCTCAACTGTGGCAAATGACTGCCAGGCCATGGCTTTCATTAAAAGATCGTTTCAGTTTTATGTTTGCCTCCCTTCAGGCATCTGCCACAACGGTACAGAACTTTTACACCGACACCCTGACGCTTGGATTAGGCAGCTCACTATCCGATAAGGTTGTTATGGAAGTTCTGGCTCCCCCCTTTCCGCCCGAAGGTCTACGCTACTATTGGGAAGCTCGATCCTACGACACGTATGATAATAACATGTGGTCGTCATCAGTTCAATCACCCCGAAACCTGACGGCGGATAGTAAAGATCTCATTCAACCAGGTAGAGATGTTCGTTCTGTCGTTAAATTCACATTTACCCCCTTCGAACCTATTTCGAATATCTATACCGTTTCCGAGCCACTTTGGACCAGCCTGACAACCCAGGCTTTTATCAATACGAATAGTGACGGAACTGTAAATCTCAGCGCGTTGATGAGCAAATCATTTGTCCGTCCGGGCCAGGAATATGATGTACGTGCCGCGATTGATGATGTGACGGTGCTAAAGCTCAAGGCTGCAGGTACCGATTTTCCTCAATGGGTGCTAGATGATTATCTGCAATTACCCACGGATATCACTCAAAGGACGAAGGATTTGGCGATAAGTATTACTGCCGGCTTGTCGAATCCGTATGACAAGGCAGATGCGATAACGCAGTATTTACGGGCTAACATGCAATATGATTTGTCGATCGATCAACCACCATCGAATCGGGATCGCATCGATTGGTTCCTTTTCGATTATAAACAAGGTTTTTGCAATTATTATGCTTCGGCTGAGGTTATATTGTTGCGGTCAATCGGGATCCCTGCCCGTATGGCAGTCGGGTTTGCGCAGGGTGAACAGCAAGCAATAACCAGCCAGGATCTGCCATCTGGAGCTAGTGCAGCTGCGAACCGTGAAAAAATCAATGAAATGGCCATTTATGTCGTCCGTCAACGTGATGCGCACGCCTGGCCTGAAGTATTTTTCCCGGATATTGGCTGGGTCAATTTCGAGCCCACGGTCTCGCAATCAGAAATCTCGCGTCCATCAGGAGAGGTGGTTGCAAGCTTTGATCTGATCCAATCGGGTCGGGGCGATACAAACGTAACCCATGAGGAATTAGGATCCGAGCAACAGCTCCCTGAAGATAGACCATCTCCTGATACTCAGCCGACAAGTTTCTGGAATACCGGTAATATTATTTTGTTTATCGTCTTTCAGTTCGCCCTTGGATTTTTGCTTATCTTTGTCTGGCAAGTGATGCGAGGCTTCAGGGTTCTTCCATTCTTGGAACGGGTTTCCATTGTATTACCTGAAAAGATAGAAAAAAGATTACGCCGCCTTGGAATCACCCCACCCGATTTCTTGGTTAATTGGATCTATTATCGCAGGCTTCCGGCTGCATCACGCTCTTTTCTGGAAATAAATCGTGCTCTTGAGCGTATTGGGAAAAAGCCAAAAATTCAGGATACTCCATCCGAGCGAACCGCTATGCTTATTTCTGCCATTCCAGCCATGGCTACACCCGCGGAACAATTATTGAAGGAGTACCAGTCATCAGTTTATAGCCGTCGACCAGGTAATCTGGAGTTTGCCCGGATGGCTGCTGCTGAAATCCGGAAATTATCCTGGCGCGAATGGATAGCACGATACCTGTCTCGCTTCCATCTTCCTGGAAAACATCGATAATAATCATCCATCAGGAGCAATGAATCAAAAAGCTCGCTGAGCTATATCAGTTAGTACCTCAGCTTAAATTCACAATTTCATCTATTTTTTTATGAATTGCTCAGCGAGTGTATAAGCTGCTCTCTATCGACTGTTTTGCAGATTATCCACAAGGCTAGTGTACTTTTCTGAAAATAATGCAGGTGTGCCACCGGTATGCCAGAAGAGCACTGTCTCATCTCTTTTGAAGTATCCTTTTCGGATTAAGTCAATCATCCCAGCAGCTGCACGTCCTGTATAAACCGGATCCAACAGCATCCCTTCCTTTTCAGCAAATAATCGGATTGCTTCAACCTCAGGTCCACCCATCACCCCATATCCGCCCCCAAGATAATCAGCACAAACCAGGATATCTTGAGGCTGAAACGCTGATTCTTCTCCGAGGGCATCTGCAGTTGCAGTTGCCAGTGAAGCCACGTGCACTTTTAGATCAGCTTCGGTTTCATCCACGCTAATACCCAGGACTTTTCCTTTATACCCAAATAGTCTTGCTCCAGTGACCAAACCTGCCTGTGTTCCTGCTGAAGAGGATGCAAAGACGATCCAATCTGGTTGGTAGTTTTGATCAAGCAATTCCTTTATCGCGAATGCAAAAGCACTTGCTCCGGTAGTATTTGACCCACCGTAAGGGATCAAGTATGGTCGTAAGCCCGCCTCCCAGGCATCCTTGAAGGTTTGATCGAGTTTCTGACTTCGCTCCTGGAGTGTTGTGTAGATCACTTTGGCATTAAATAACAGGTCAAGCATCAGATTCCCGGTAATTGAGGTTGGTTTTTCCCCTGATAACACTAGGGTGCAGTCAAAGCCCAACCGGGCACAGGCTGCCGCGGTCTGCCGGCAGTGGTTTGATTGTACCGCACCCGCCGTAATGATCGTTTTTGCACCATGGGATTGAGCTTCAGCCAGTAAAAATTCCAGTTTTCGGATTTTATTACCTCCCAATGCCAACCCGGTAAGATCATCACGCTTGACAATGATCTTCGGTCCTTCCAGTTCCGCGGAGAGTTCTGGGGAGGCTTTCTACCGGGGTAGGTAGATGGGCAAATTTTATCCGCGGGAGTGTTCTCATAACTTTATCCTATTACCTGTTTAGTGTTCGCCTTCCCATGATTACGCATGATATCCATCAAACCTGGAAGGGTCCTCGTGTAAAGTCTATATAGCATGCGGTTCACGGGGAAATCCCATGCGCCAAGATAACGATGAACAGTTCCACCCAAACCTTCTTTGAACCTGAATACACCCCACAGTGGATCGGTTTCAACAAATTCATCAGGAGCACCCCACAGGTCATAGACCGTACATCCTGCTGCTTTCGAGCGCTTGATTGCTTCCCACTGGAGCAGGTAATTGGGCATCATATCCCGATGTGCCAGGCGGGACATCCCGTATAAATACCACGCTTTTCCAGCAAATCGAAATATGATCACCCCCGCCACCGGTTCACCCTCCACTTCAGCTACCAGTGCTTCTGCGACTGGTTGATCAAGACGTTTTGCCCCCTGGTGGAACATGAAATTATTCCAAACCTCCCGGTAATAGCTGTCATTCCGGATGACAAATCCATCTCGCACGGATGTTTCTGCATACATCTTGAAGAGCATATCTAGATCTGTTGGCTTACCCGTCCGCACTGTCACCCCTTTTCGCATTGCCAGGTTGACGTTGTAGCGTGTTTTCTGCTTCATGTTGGCCAGCAGCTCTTCTTCACTTTGTTCCAAATTGATGAGCACAGTGTTCCTGAATTGGACCTGTTCTTCTGAGAATTGCCATCCATTCGATCGTAAGTGGTTGATGACAGTTTTTCCTATTTGATTTTCATTCGAACCGGGTTCACCCGGTATTCCACTTCCCAGCTCTAAATCCGCGTCGATTTTGATAAAGATGGCGTTGTGTTTTTGTGCGAACTCTTTGAGATCCTGTAATACCCGTTGGCGTAGGACCGCATCATTCCAATCAAGTAATGGCCCCTTGGGAACGTATATTACCCCCATTCGATGGGCAAATCCGCCGATCCTGATATTTCGCTGCAAGGTGAGTGCTGCTGCAGCCAAATATCCTTCTTTTATCTCATCAGGCAGGCGATTGATGAAGGTTGTATATTGATTATTAGCTTGATACCAGATCAGATGATGCGGCTGCCATCCAAATTGCGCTTTAACCTTCCCCCATTCCCAGGTTTGTAATATATGCGCACCACATAATTGTGTGATTGCAGCATTCCATTGAATTGGATTTACTTGGGATGGGATATTTGGAAGCATTGGATCGGCCTCAGCTGATTAACCCTCAACCTTCCTGTATTTAAACCATATAGAGTATAGTCGATAAAGGAATGGATTGTATACCCTATCCCATGGACCAATTGATCGCTTTAGATCCCCCCCAAAGCCGCGCTTGAACCGGTATACCCCCCACAATCCATCATTGCGTGACGAAAAATTTGTTTCCAGGGTTTCGAGGTCAGCATCCGGCACTCCCCATAAGTCATACTCAATGCAGCCCTGGGTTTTAGCCCAACGGATTGCTTCCCATTGCAATAGGTAGTTAGGCATTCTATCCCGTTGTAAATTGGATGAGGCTCCATAAAAATACCACGCACGGTTTCCGACTCGAAAGGCAATCAGACCTGAGATAGGCGTACCGTCAAATTCGGCAATAAGCAGCAGACACTGGTCACGTGCGTGGAAAAGATCGTAAGCTCGTTGGTAGTAATCCAGACTGTGTATACCAAATTGATCTCGGTCACCTGTAATTTTCATTAAATCATAAAATGCACCTAATTCAACCTGAGGTTTTACGATTACATTTTTCTTGAGAGCGAGATTGATGTTGTAGCGAGTTTTTTGTTTCATTCGATGGAGGATTTGAGATTCTGTTCCCGCTAAGTCAACTAGCAATGTCCTCATCGGTTGGATGCTATGTGGGCTTTTAACAAACTTATTCGAAAAATTATAATAATTTCTATCTGTCTCACCAACATCCTTCATCCATTCATCCGGCTCAATCTTAATAAACGCGCAATTCCTTTCCCGGCAGATTGTATCGATTTCATGCCATAGCTGGTCCTCACTACAGCCGACTGGTCCTTTAGCAATGTAAGCGAAATTTATTCCAGGGAAAATGCGTTTGATTAAGATTTGCGCTCCACTACTATGGGAAGCGATATGTGTTAATTGCCACCCGAATTCTGCTTTTAACTGTCCCCATGCTGAAGTTTGTAGGATATGTGGATTGGGAAATTGAGAGATGAACGTATCCCAATCGACTGGGTTAATTGCTGCCATGGCTGCTTAGATAATCGAAGTTAAATCTGGAGAAGGCGAGCTGCTGACTACCGCGCCTGGAACAATTGCATTCAACTTGCTCACTACCTGATCAGGCTCACCTTTTTCCCCGAGTTCGATCAAGTTATCGATGGCTGCTTTAAGATCGCTACTGCTTAAGATTTCATTCTCATTCAAGCGCAGCACATCGGGGTGAGGTGTGGAGAGATAATCCGCACCTTCATCCCAGAGAGCTTCAGTAAGCTTTTCACCAGGGCGGATACCTGTATATACGATTTCAATATCCTTACCCGGCTCGAGGCCGGAGAGACGGATCAAATCCTGGGCGAGATCAAGGATCCTGATTTGGTTTCCCATATTAAGCACAAAAACTTCTCCACCTTTTCCCATTGCAGAGGCTTGCAATACCAAATGGACTGCCTCTGGTATTGTCATGAAATAGCGTTCCATTTCGGGGTGGGTCACGGTTACTGGGCCGCCATAGTCAATCTGGCGCTTAAAACGCAATAAAACACTGCCTCTGCTTCCCAAGACGTTACCAAACCGCACTACTGAGAATGATCTGCCCGTCCGTCTAGCTGCATCCAGGATCAGCATTTCACCGATCCGTTTGGTTGCGCCATAAACACTGGTAGGGCAGATTGCCTTGTCAGTGGAGATCATTACCAGCCTTTCAACACTATTCTCGATGGATGCCTCTACGATGATGCGCGTTCCGTGGACATTATTGCTGACCGCTTCCTCAATATTTGCCTGCATCAATGGCACATGTTTATGCGCGGCTGCATGAAATACAACCTGCGGCTGGTAAATAGAGAACAAACGATTGATATGTTCCTTATCCCGGATGTCCACGATTAATGGAACTATTTTTAATGACGGATAACTCTGCTCCAGGTCTACCAGGGTCTCGAAAATACTATTTTCGCCATGCCCTAAGAGATACAGCTCCTTAGGCTCCCAACGGGCAATCTGGCGGCACAATTCCCGCCCGATTGATCCACCCGCACCTGTGACAAGTACACGCCGGCCTCCAAGACTCAGCCCAACTAACTCGTTATCGATATGGGTTGGTACTCGGCGGAGTAAATCGGTGATATCCACTTCCCTGAGCCGGTTTACACTGACTTTTCCCCCAATCAGCTCGTGCAAGCTTGGCATGGTGCGTGATGGAATATTTTTCTTTCGGCAAATTTCAGCCACTTTTCGCACAACCTGACCGGGGGCGCTCGGAATGGCAATAATCACTTCATCTACTTTTTTTAGATCAATCATTCGCCCCAGGTCATCCAATTTTCCGATCACCGGCGTTCCATGGATTTCCTGCTTTTGTTTCGCAGGATCATCATCCACAAAACCAACCGGCGACAGGTTTGCCTGCGGATTACGCTGCATTTCACGCACCACAAGTGCCCCTGCATCACCCGCACCAGCGATTAGAACCCGCCTCAAGCGATTTTGCGACTGCCGGGCAGTCAATTGGTTTTCGGAGATGATTCGGTACGAGAACCGTAAACCACCTACTGCGAGTAATGATAATAACCAGTCAATGACCAGTACACCGCGGGAGAATTCCCAATCCCTTTTAAAGAAAGAGATCGTCAGGACGATAAGCGTCAGGATGATTGAGGCTGCCGAAACGGCAATTGCGATCAGCTTCAACTCACGAATGCTCGCATATGCCCATAACCGGCGGTACAAACCAAATCGATAATAGACCAGTGGTTTGACGATAAATGCCGCAACTAGCATAACGAATATTTGATACCTGAAATCAAACAGCCTGGAACCAAATGGGACGCGTAAAATAAAGCTGCCAAGCACACACACTAATATGAATAATAAATCCCCTGCTAAAACGGTTCGATTTCTTGAGAGGAAGTGGGGTTTCACGCTATCTTCCCCTCAAGCTCAACACCAGGGCGGGTGTCTGTACGATGATGCGTAAATCCATTATGAAATTTCGGTGCATGATGTAATACAGGTCATACTCAAGCTTTTCGATGGTCTCGTCAATGGTGGCGGCATACTGCTGGTTCACTTGTGCCCAACCGGTGATTCCGGGGCGCACCAGTAGCCGGGCGCGGTAGAAGGGGACATGTTTTTGGAACCACTCTACTAATTCTGGGCGTTCAGCACGCGGACCAACCAGGCTCATCTCTCCGTGTAACACATTGTAGAATTGAGGAATTTCATCAATGTGTGTTTTTCTAAGGAATAAACCGACTTTGGTTGCTCGCCGGTCATTTTCCTCAGCCCATTGAGGTTGCCCATCAGCTTCTGCATCCTGGCGCATCGTACGGAATTTATAAATATTATATAGTTGACCACCCCGGCCCATCCGAATTTGCTTATATAGAATTGGTTTGCCAGATTCCGTTAGAATGGCTATCGCAACAAATGGAAATAAAATCATCAGGAATATCATTCCCACTAACCCACCCAGGATATCCAGGCCGCGTTTCAGCATCTCGGAAAATGTTTCTGAGCGGGCTTTGTCTACAAATGAGCGTAGGATCCATTCTGCTTCAAGGTAACGAATTGGCACCCGGTGGAGTAATTCTTCATACGCCACCGGCATGCGGATGATCTCCGTCCCTACTTCCTGGGCATCCAGCAGTGCCTGGAACATTCCACCTTGCATTTGCCCAGAAATTGCTACGATCAAGTCCGTGATTTGATGATCGCAGATGGCTTGTAATAATTTGTCACACCCACCAAATACTTCAAATCCTTCGATGATTTTGCCATTTTTTTGCGGGTCATCATCGATAATACCAACCATGATATATGGACGCGGTTTGATCTGATTAAAGATTTGCAGCATGATCTTACCCGTATCGCCAGCTCCAACCAGCAGCACCCGGCGCATAAATTGCGGTGCGGTGAAAATCTTGATGTAAAGTAACCTCCAAAAGAGAGTGAGGATAAATGCGCTGATGATAAAAGCGGCAACACCGGTTCTTGGTAGATCTTTTGGTATTTGATACGAGAAATAAAAAACCATGTAAATCCCCAAGCCGATCAATGCTGAAAAAGCAATATTCTGAAGGGTTCCTCTTGGGTCTCGAGCACGGTGCTCTTCATATAATCTAGCCATTAATAAAGGCCAGAAAAATGGAAGAAGGAAAAACCAGCTGGGCAAGCGGCGAAGGAAAGTAATTGAAAGAGATTGGAACGGATCTGCGACCGACCAAACATAGATCGAGATGACTAACGCCAGGACTGCCATGAGAAAATCCACCAGGAGTAACAGTGTCCGTCTTTCACGTGGACGTAATCGCCATTTTGCCGAAGTTGGCGTGGTTTTGACTGCGTTCATCTAATGGACTCTCTGACTTTGGGTTTGGCAATCAAACCCCATAAAAAGGCCGTCCCCCATGAGAAATGGATCGTGGCTGTCGCCAGAGGGACGCCAATCATAAGCGATATGCTTGAATATTTTAAACTCATTAGGATTCCGATACCGAAGACAATTATTACATATAGTATCACAATAAATGCTAACAACCAACGTGCGAGGATCCACACAAGCGATAAGATGCCCAGGCTGATGAGTGCCAATACAAACAGCGGGGGGAGTGTCTGCCGCCAACGCAATGTCTTCGGGTGTTTCCGCAGCATCTGCGCCTTCCAGTATCCGTAGCGCCAGTATTGTTTTGCAAGCTCGCCAAGCGTTGGTCGAGCATAATATACGGATGAAATCGATGGATCCAACCATACCCGCCCGCCAGATTGCCTGATGCGAGTATTGAACTCATAGTCTTCATTACTCAGAAGATCCTCATCGAACATCCCAATTTTTCGGATCAAGTCCCTGTGAAATGCACCAAATGGGACAGTTTCTACCTCCTGAGCGGCACCTCCGATTCTGTAGCGTGCGTCTCCAGCCCCGATTGGGTGCGAAGCTGCTAATGCAATCGACTTCGCAATCCAGGAGGCAGATCCAGGATGTATCTCCCATGTTCCGCCAATATTTTCACCCAGATTAGCCTCCAATCCCTCGACGCATTTTTGTATGTAATCGCAATTCGGAATCGAATGGGCGTCCATTCGAACGATGTAGGTTCCTTTTGCTGCTTCAATTGCCCGGTTTAAGCCAGATGGAATAACTCGCCGCAAATTATCGATCAGCCTGATCTGTAGATCGGGATGCATGCCTTGATAATCTTTGACCACTTTGCGGGTGTTATCTGTGGAGAGTCCGTCTGCGACGACCACTTCAAGTTCATTTTTGGGATAAGTTTGATTGTAGATTGCCTCGAGAAGCTGGCCAATCGTCGCTTGTTCGTTATAACATGGAACGATAACGGATACCTTGATCACTAAATTTATTCCAGGGATGTGGTGCTCATTATCATGTTTATTTGGTGGGCAGTTTATGGGTAATAATCATTGATCAATGAGCAACCAGTGCGATCGCCTCGATTTCCACAGCTCCTCCCTTGGGCAAGGCGGCTACCTGAACTGTTGATCGTGCCGGAGGATTATCTGCGAAGAATTCTGCATAAACCGCATTCATGCGGCTAAATTCTGCCATATCACGCATGAAAACTGTTGTTTTTACAACCAGGCTTAGTGATGAGCCAGCTGCTTCGAGGATATGTTGGATGTTTTGTAACGCTTGCCGGGTTTCATACTCAATTCCCCCTTCGATGATATTACCAGTCTCCGGAATAATCCCGAGTTGGCCAGCCGTAAAAATAAAGTTGTCAGATTTAACTCCGGCAGAATAAGGTCCAATTGCCTTTGGGGCTCGATCCGTCTTGATAATGTCCTTTTTGGGGCTTGGCATAACGCACTCCTCGCTCTCTTTAATTAGCTTGTCATGAATATATTGTTACTCAAACTTTAGCAATTGTAATATGTCTTCCACCGCTGCGAAGAAAATTTCCGTCATTATTTCATCATTCACCTGGTAGGGTCCTCCAAATACACCATCTTGATACAGTTCGCGCGCTGTCTTTGCGTTTACCAATCCTGGAATATGGGGAGGGACTTTCTCCCCCTCCGGCAGTTCGCCTACTCGGGTAAATGCAAAAGCTTCGATCCACGCGGCATGATAAGAGCGAAGACCGTGCTTTACTGCTACAGCTTCAACACTATGGGCTTGCCACCATGCATACCAGGCTATCTGCAGCTCAGGTAAAGAGTTCGCCACTTCATATAATCTGGAGCGCGAGGCATCATTTCCCCCATGTCCGTTCAGAAATAGGACGCGTCGAAACCCCTGATGATAGGCCGAACGGACGAGATCTTCTACTAAATCCAGCATTGTGGTCGCTCGAAGGCTGAAGCTGCCAGGATACTCGATGAAGTATGGAGAGATACCATAATTGACCACCGGCGCCACCAACACCCCGGTAATCTGACTGGCAGAATCGGCTAATGCTAAAGGTATTTTTGAATCAGCTAACAGGCTCAAATAACCATGTTGTTCGCATGCACCTAAGACAAAGATCAATCGATTTTCAGTATTCAGGTATTTTTCTACGTCGAACCAGGAACAGTCTTCGAATCTCATGCTCGGTGTCCTCTGGCAAAATTATACATCGCATAAGAATAATTTCATATAAATCAGGCTTTATTCACAGGATATAAGTATAAAAAACACGTGATTTTAGATAAGTTGACACGAGTTTTACTTATGGTAAAATTACCGCGTTAAATCCTCGGTTCCGGTGAAAGTACATATAATGTCTTTGTTCTGGGAGTGCGAAATTAATCCCCACCTGCAGGAGAATCATCATGCAAAGTGATTGGCTTTTTATCGGACTATTCCTGCTCATTGTTGCCTTATTCCCTGGAGCCCCAATTATTCTCGCAGGGCTCATGGGTCCCCATCGACCGAGCACCCCCAAATCTCAAACATACGAATGTGGAATTGAAACTGTAGGCGATACCTGGGTACAATTTCGGGTACAGTATTACATTTTTGCTTTAACTTTTCTCGTCTTCGATGTTGAGCTGGTTTTTCTGTTCCCATGGGCGGTAGCCTTCGACCAGCTCTCATTGTTCGGCGTTTTATCAGGGGTGGTATTCATCTTGATATTATTTGCGGAATTGCTGGCAGCTTGGCGTAAAGGTGTCTTGGAGTGGGCATAGCATTTCTGATTGGGAATATGATAAAGGCTGAAGGAAGGTTCCCTCAGCCTTTTATTTGTTGATTATCTGGTTATTGTTGTGGCATGTTCAGGAGGAGAGCGGGATGAATTTTTTAAGCGACCCGATTAATTTTATCGCCAATTGGTTTGGGAATCTCTTGCTCGGCTGGGGACTGTCTCAACCTGCGGTCACCTTCATCTTGAAGTTCATCGGTGCCGGATTGGTCGGCGTGATTGGTTTTTCTTTGGTGATTTTCACCATCTGGCTTGAAAGAAAACTGTATGGTCGCATTCAGGACCGGCTGGGTCCCAACCGAGTTGGCCCTTATGGGATTTTCCAAACCATCCCAGACATTATCAAAATCTTTACCAAGGAATATATTACCCCAGTGGGGGCAGATAAGGTGGCGTATAACCTGGCACCGATATTATCGGTTTCTGCCGTGCTCCTGATCTGGGCTATCCTTCCTTTTGCCAAGACCATCGTTGGAACTGATGTGAACGTAGGTGTGTTGTATGTTGTGGCTGTAGGCGGGATTGGCGCCTTGGGGATTATCCTGGCGGGTTGGTCTTCCAATAATAAATATTCATTACTGGGAGCATTTCGGGCAGTAGCCCAGATCGTCTCCTACGAAGTCCCAATGGTCCTGGCATTGCTGATACCTGTGTTATTAGGGCGAACGATGGGTGTAGCAAGCCTGGTTAGTGCACAGAATGTTTGGTTTGTCATTATGTCCCCTATCGCCGCGTTCATCTTTTTTACCAGCTCTATTGCTGAAACTGGTCGCGCTCCATTTGACCTGCTGGAAGCTGAATCAGAGTTGGTGGCAGGTTATCAAACCGAATACTCTGGCTTGAAATTCGGTATGTTCTATGTGGGAGAATTCCTGCATGCATTCACGATCTCCGCATTGACTGCCACGCTCTTCCTGGGTGGTTGGCGTGGACCATGGGCAGAGCAGATTCCAATTCTTGGTGTAGCCTGGTTTTTTATTAAGGCATTTATAGTTTATTTTGTCGTCGTGCTGATCAGGATTTCAATGCCTCGTCTACGCATCGACCAGATGCTCAATTTCAATTGGAAATTCCTGACGCCATTGGCATTGGTTTTATTGATTGTCACTGCCGTGCTGGACAAGCTGTTTTTTATAATCCTTCCCAGTTTTCAAATTACAGCCGCACTGATTCCTTGGCTGCGCGCTGGGGTGCATTTGTTAGCGAATATTTTCATCATATTGATTACCGTCCAGATTTTAAAAACTTACCATGTCAAAGGTGTACTGGTTGTTGGGAAGCCGCGGCCGGTTGCGGTGGCTCCCGAACCTCCGGCTTCGGTAATCTCGTAAAATGGAGTAATTACTTATGACGCCTGAGCAGATCGTATTCATCGTCGTTGCTTTGGTTACACTTGTGGCGGGTATATCGGTTGTAACCAGCCGCAATCTTATCCACTCGGCATTATGGCTGATCCTGGCATTATTCGGGATAGCCATATTTTATGTCCTTCTAGACGCAGGTTTTTTTGCGGTTATTCAGGTGATCATCTACATAGGCGCCATCGCTATTCTGTTCATCTTTGCTGCCATGTTAACCCGCAAGGTAATGCAGGACACCGGACCTCAGGCGAACCCTAACTGGTGGCTCGGTGCGTTGATCGCCATATTATTGTTTGCTGGTATCGCCTTGGTGCTTATAAATTGGCAGGGTTTCACCACCTTGGCGCCTGAATTGACCAATTCCGCCGGGCGTATCAGCCAGCTAGGATTGGCATTGGTGTCTGCTGATCAATATGTTCTTCCCTTTGAATTAGCTTCAATATTGCTGGTAGCAGGCATGATTGGCGCTATTTTTGTGGCAGGAGAAAAGAAGCAATGATCCCACTCGCTTGGTATTTGATCTTCGCCGCTCTCCTTTTTTGCATCGGGTTATATGGTGTGCTTACCCGGAAAAATGCCATCGCCATATTGATGGGAATCGAATTAATGCTTAATTCAATAAACATAAATCTGATTGCCTTTTGGCGCTATCGATCATCTGATGGGATTGCCGGTCAGGCATTTGCGATTATCGTGTTCGCGGTGGCTGCTGCTGAAGTGGCTGTAGGGCTTGCCCTGATCATCTCAATCTACCGCCGCCGGAGTTCGGTTGTGGCCAACGATATGAATCTGATGAAGTGGTAATTTGAAAGGATTTTTATGTCGATCTATTTACTAATTTGGCTTCTTCCACTTCCTCCATTACTGGCATTCTTTCTGATTGTTTTATTTACACGCCGGCATCACGCTCTCAGCCATAACCTGGCAATAGGGGCAGCCCTGCTTTCCTGGCTGGGAAGTATGGTTGTATTCTTCCGCGCCATCACCACTGAACATCTTGGTGCCAATCCCTTCTCATCGGTGCTAAATTGGTTGCCTACCGGAGATAACTGGTTACAAATCGGGGTGAGAATTGACCCGCTCTCGGCAGCCACCTTGTTTTTCGTAGCATGGACTGTATTGATGATCTTCATTTACAGTGTAGGCTATCACAACTATGGTCAGCCTCAAGGTGACCATGATAAACCAGGTCTACAACCGCATGGAGCGACCATCGCAGACGATCATGGTCACAAGCACACCGTCCCTTCCATCGAGCCGATGTATTCTCGCTTTTTTGCTTTTATCGGTCTGTTTGCCTTTGGTATGTACACCCTGGTCGTATCAGACAACCTGTTAACCCTTTTTGTCGGCTGGGAGATCATGGGTTTGTGCTCTTACCTGCTTATCGGTTTCTGGTATCAAAAACCATCCGCCAGGGCTGCCATGATCAAGGCTTTCATGACCACCCGTGTGGGTGATGTGTTCATGCTGCTTGGCATCGCATATCTCTATTCATCCATCGGTTCACTTAGCTATTCCGAAATTTTCAAACCCGAAACATTAGCCAGGCTGGCTGCAACCCCGGCGGTTGGTGGCTTCCTCGGCCTTTCAGCCGCAGGCATGATCGGCATCTTGCTCTTTATCGGGACGGTTGGAAAATCGGCGCAGTGGCCTCTGCATGTATGGCTGCCCGATGCCATGGAAGGTCCGACCCCAGTCTCCGCGATGATCCATGCTGCTACCATGGTCTCGGCTGGCGTTTACATGGTCATCCGCATGTTCCCTTTGCTACAGGTGGGGAGTGAGAGTGGGCATCTGTCTGCTGCCATGAGCCTGATGACGGTTATCGGTGCATTTACAGCCATATTTGCCGCTACAATTGCCCTGGCCCAAAATGATATTAAGCGTGTCCTGGCATATTCCACCATTTCTCAGCTTGGATATATGATTGCTGCCTTAGGAATTGGTGCGTATGTTGCTGCAGCGTTCCACTTGATCACGCATGCATTCTTCAAAGCACTTTTATTCCTTGGTTCCGGTTCTGTCATTCATGGGGTTGAACACGGGGTATTGCACACCGGGGAGCAAGTTGACCCACAAAATATGTTTAATATGGGCGGATTGCGCAAGAAAATGCCAATCACGTTTTGGACCTTCCTGATTGGTGGTTTTGCCCTGTCCGGTTTTCCTCTGGTCACTGCAGGATTCTGGTCAAAGGATGAAATCCTGGCGGATGCATTTGGCCATGGGCATTGGGCTGTATTTGTTATCCTGGCACTGGCTGCACTTCTGACTGCTTTTTACACCATGCGCCAAATCACTTTGACCTTCCTGGGAGAACCCCGCACGGAATCAGCTCGCCATGCCCAGGAAACTCCCTGGACGATGACTCTCCCCCTGGTGATTCTGGCTGTTTTCGCGATTACGATCGGTTGGGCGGGTATCTCTGAATCATTCCCGATCATTGGTGGAATCCTGCCTAATTTCGTGCATGAATTCATCGGAGGTACCCTTGCCGAGCTACCCGAAGCCTTGCCATTCAACATCTGGCCTCTGATAGTTTCCCTTGTTGTGGCGTTAGGTGGATTGACTTTGGGATGGTTGGTGTATCGGAATCAAAAAACGGGTGCAGAAGACCCATTGAAAATTGCACTCGGACCGGTTCACTCACTGCTAAAGAATAAGTATTACTTTGATGAACTATATAATGTAATCTTCGTGCGACCGGCGTATTGGCTGGCAGATACCTTTACGAACCAGATTCTCGATCGGGGAATCATCGACGGCTTCCTCCACTTTATCGCCCGTATTGCTTCCAATGTAGGTCATCTTTTCCGCAACTACTTTGATAAGCCGGTTGTGAACGGTTTTGGTGATTTCGTCGGTGAATCGATCAAACGCTTCGGGCGTGGTATCAAGATCATTCAGACGGGTAAAGTGCAGCAATACCTTCTCATGGCTTTAGTGCTGGCTTTTGGCGCTATGTTTTACTTTATTTTTACATTTATTCAGCATTAGGAACCTTCCTCTGCCTGGATGAATAGGCAGGGAACCAGGAGTAAATGATGGGTTTCGTCACCAATAACATACTGACATTAATCTTATTTACACCAGTCCTGGTGGCTATCATCTTATTATTTCTGCCTCGAGCGGATAAAAAGGTGCTCAGATGGGTTACCCTGGTTGGCAGCCTGATTCCATTTGCTTTGGCATTATTTTTATGGTTCTCATTCAAATCTGATACTCCCGGATTTCAATTTGAAACCCAAAGTCTGTGGTACGGAGAAATCAATTCTTCTTTTCACCTAGGAGTAGATGGTCTCTCGCTCACCATGGTTTTACTCACCACCCTGCTTACGCCCGTCGCGATCCTTGCTTCCTTTAGTATTACTGAACGTATCAGGCCGTATATGATCCTGTTTATGTTGCTTGAGACCGGCATGCTCGGTGTATTCCTGACGCTCGATTTACTGTTATTCTTTGTGTTTTGGGAAGTTGGTTTGGTTCCCATGTACTTCCTGATCAACCAGTGGGGGAGTGAGAAAGGTGAGCGTGAAATTTGGGGCGGACGTATGGTTTCAGCCCGCACATATGCCTCCTTCAAATTTATGATCTATACAATGGCTGGCTCTCTAGGGCTGCTTCTGGCTATTCAGATGATCGGTGTTTCATTTAGAACTTATGATCTGACCAAACTATTCACCCTTTTTCCAACGGTCACCCATTTAGCCAATATTCCGCTTAATTTATCCCTCGAAACGGTTAAAACGATTGCCTTCTGGGCGTTTGTGATCGCCTTTGCTATCAAAGTGCCGGTTTGGCCATTCCATACCTGGCTGCCCGATGCCCACACTGAGGCTCCTACGGCTGGCTCGATGATCCTGGCCGGCGTGCTGCTTAAACTCGGAGCTTATGGCTTCCTGCGCCTGGTTTTACCGCTTTATCCCCAGGAATCCCATCAATATGCATGGGCTTTAGCTTTCTTGGCTGTGATGGGCATTATCTTTGGTGCCCTGGCGGCTTATGGGCAAGACGACTTCAAGCGTCTGGTGGCTTATTCTTCCGTGAACCATATGGGCTTTGTGGTCCTGGGCATTGCCGCTGCCGCCTACGCTGCGGGTACAAAGGATGCGGTTTTGGCTCTCAATGGGGCGGTCTTGCAGATGTTCAATCATGGCTTGTCTGCGGCTGCCATGTTCTTCCTCGTAGGCGTTATTTATGAACGCGCTCATACTCGCAATTTGAATGATTTTGGAGGTTTATTCCCTCTAATCCCGGTGTATGGTGCTATCCTAATTTTCACCTCCATGGCTTCCCTGGGTTTACCAGGCTTGAATGGCTTTGTATCTGAATTTCTGGTAGTGCGGGGCTCATGGCCAATCTTTACTCTATTCACTGCCTTAGCCATGATCGGGTTGTTCTTGACGGGTGCGTATATCTTAAAAGGGATCAAGAAAACCCTGCATGGACCAACCAACGAGCACTGGATTGGTCATATCACCGAGATCAACCTGCGCGAGATCATTGTCATCGGTCCATTGATGGTCTTAATGCTTTTGATCGGGGTCTGGCCTGCCTGGATTTTAGGGGTGATTAACTCCGCTATGCAAGTGTTATTCAAGGGATAGAAGCATGATCAATCCCGGAATGCCTGGATCGTTTTACCGCAACCTGCTTTTGAGGTGATGTATGCATTTTCCAATTCTTAGTGTCATTGTTCTCACGCCTATCATCGCAGGGATGATCATCTTGCTAGTCCCAAGCGACCGCAAGAATGTAGCGCGCTATCTTGCTTTGGCTGCTGCAACAATTGCAGTTCTGCTTTCAGCTTGGGTGTATTTTAGTTACAGTATTCCCACCGGTGGGTATCAATTCGTTGAAAAATATAACTGGCTTCCACAGCTTGGAATTTCTTATTATGTAGGTGTGGATGGGATGAATGCACCCCTTGTGCTTCTCACCGGGGTGGTGATGTTCACCGGCGTGCTTATTTCCTGGGGGATTGACGATCGTCCGCGTGAATTCTTTGCCTTTCTGTTCATCTTAGCCAGTGGCGTTTTTGGGGTTTTCGTTACGCAAGACTTGTTCATGCTGCTTTTCTTCTATGAAATTGCAGTCTTCCCCATGTACCTGTTGATTTCTATATGGGGATGGATCAAAACCCGCGAATATGCCGCTATGAAGCTGACCCTGTATCTCTTTATCGGTTCTGTGATCTCCACAGTCGGGGCGCTGGCCATGTATTTTGGATCTGGATTGAACACCTTCGATATGATCCAGCTAGCACAGGCTAATTTCTCCGAGAGCTTCCAGATATTTTGGTTCCCCTTTGTTTTCTTCGGCTTCGCAGTCTTGGGAGGCATCTTCCCCTTCCATAACTGGAGCCCGGATGGCCACGTTGCAGCACCGACTGCAGTATCCATGTTCCATGCAGGCGTGCTGATGAAGCTGGGTGCGTTTGCTGCCTTACGTGTGGGGATCATGCTGCTGCCAGTTGGAGCAATGCATTGGCGTTGGCTGATCCTGATCCTCGCTTTGGTCAATGTGGTCTATGGTGCCTTCATTGCCATGGTCCAGACGGATTTTAAATATGTCATTGGTTTCTCTTCCGTCTCACATATGGGTCTGGTTATGCTTGGTTTTGCCACCCTGAATAAAGAAGGCCTGACCGGCGCAGGTATTCAGATGTTCTCGCATGGGGTGATGACGGCTCTCTTCTTTGCTGTTGTCGGCATGGTTTACGATCGGGCGCACACCCGCGAGATCGGTGAGCTGGGAGGCTTCTCGAAAAAGATGCCCTGGGTGGCAGTAGCGTTTATCATCGGTGGTCTGGTTTCCATGGGTATGCCTGGTTTTTCAGGCTTCGTGGCTGAATTCCCCATTTTCATGGGCGTCTGGCAGGTAAAGCCGATCATCGCCATCATTGCCTCAATTTCGATTGTCATAACTGCATCTTATATTATCCGCATTATCGGGCGGGTATTTTTCGGTCCAATGAAAGAAGAATTCGAGCATCATGTTGGTGATGTAACCATCAAGGATAAAGTAGCTTTAACGATAATATGCGTGATCATGGTCACAATCGGGGTATTCCCCTCCATCATGAGTAATTTGGTCTCCTCAGGTGTCGATCGGATCCTGAGTCTGTTCGGAGGTGTATAGTGGTCATCCAAAGCTTCGAACTGACAATGGTTTTAGCCGTCCTACCTGAAATTCTTTTAGTCGTTCTGGCAGGCTTGATCCTGGCTTTTGATGCGCTCTGGAAGCCTCAGATAAAACGAAGCCTGGGATGGATTGCTGCAGGTGGCTTATTGGTTGTAATGGTTGTCAGCTTGTTGGTGGCAATTCCACCTAACCAGGGTCGCTTGATTTTCGGAGGTATGCTCCGTCAGGATTGGCTGAGCTTTGCCTTCAATATTGTGTTCATGTTTGCAGCCGCCATCACTGCATTATTTGCCATGGATATGAAAGGTGTGGGTCAGAAGGGTGAATTCTATGTCTTGATGCTGATCTCCACCTTGGGGATGAGCCTGATGGCTTCCGCGGCAGATATCATCATGCTTTATCTTGCCATCGAGACCACCTCCATCCCGATGTATATATTGGCTGGCTTTATGACACGGGATGATAAATCCACTGAATCAGGTTTTAAATACCTGCTATTTGGTGCTGCATCCTCAACGATCATGTTATATGGGTTCAGCCTGTTGTACGGTTTTACCGGTCAGACGAATATATACCAGATTGCCTTAAGCTTTTATAATCTGGAATTTCCGAAGATTGCGATCATTGGTAGTCTGCTGCTTATCTTGGTCGGCTTTGGTTTTAAGATTTCCGCATTCCCGTTCCATTTCTGGGCACCCGATGTCTATGAAGGCGCACCCACCCCGATTGCAGGCTTTCTATCCACAGCCTCAAAAGCTGCCGGGTTCGTGGTGGTTATTCGTGTACTGGTGTCAGTTTTCACCCCTTCGGCTGCACCCGATTGGATCAATATGCTCGCCATTGTATCGGTGCTCACCATGACGGTTGGGAACGTGCTTGCTATTGTGCAAAAGAACATCAAACGCCTGCTGGCATATTCATCCATCGCCCACGCCGGGTATATCCTGATCGGTGTGGTGGCAGTGTCTCAATTGGGCATGACCAGTGTGGTTTTCTATCTGATCGCCTATCTGATCACCAATTTAGCGGCATTTGGGATCGTGATGACCTTTTCCCAGGTGGTTGGGTCGGATGAGATCCTGGCTTACTCGGGTCTCAGCCGGCGAAAACCCTGGCTGGCATTAGCCATGATGGTTGCATTCCTTTCCCTGGCAGGTATGCCGCCATTGGCTGGGTTTGTTGCCAAGATTTTCGTCTTTGCCGCCGCGGTAAAGACGGGTCTGGTATGGTTGGCTTTTGTAGGTGTGCTCAATTCCATCATTGGTCTATACTACTACCTGACGGTATTGAAATACGTCTACCTGTATCGATCGGATGATGAGGATAAACCGTTATCGATTTCCCGGCCATATGCGATTGCATTATCCATTTTGATCTTCGGTATTATCCTGGTTGGAACGTTGTTCGGTCCATGGTTCAATCTATCGACTCAAATTGCGTCTTCGCTGTTTTAAGTTCATCAAATTGGCAGTTTTTACATTGGGTCAAAGAATAATGTTGACGTCGGTATTATCCATATGATAAAATCTGCCCGCAATGAGCCAGAGTAATCCACCGCCAGATACTGCTAAAGGGAAATTTGCGATCAATAATATCGCTATGTTTTCCGTCGGCACTCAGGTGGGATGTGTTACAGTATTGATAGTGTTTTTGGCTTTATTTGCTGGGATTGGATTAGACAAATTATTAGGAACAAAACCAGTATTTACGATTATTCTGATCTTGGGCTCTGCACCGCTATCGCTGTTCCTTACCTTCAAGCTAGCAATGCGGGCAGTAAAAAGTTTGCCCCCCCAGGAACCGGCTGCAAAGCAGACGAATCTGGTAGAGGAGGAAGAGAAACGTGAGTGAAGCGAAACCGAAAAAGCGTTTTGGCATAAAGCGTTGGATCATTCTGGCACTGTTTGCAGTTGGCTTTTATGCTGCCTTTATCGGGCCATCCATTCTCAAACCGGTAAGCCCGGTGGTTGTATTGGCCCCTGAGCATGTTGGTATAAACATATTGGGTTTTGAAGTGACCAATACGATTTTAGCAACCTTACTGGCAGATCTCGTCTTAGTGCTGATCGCAATCGGTGCCTATCGATTTGTAAACAGCGGCAAACTTATTCCGGCAGGTTTTTATAATGCCTTTGAGGCACTTTTCGAATTCTTATGGAACAGTGTCGAAGGCTCTGCTGGTAAATGGGCTAAGCGCATCTTTCCCATCACTGCAACCATATTTTTATTAATCTTTGTAGCCAACATGGTAAAGCTTATCCCTGGTTTCGAAAGCATCGGACGTCTCGAACAGGTTGCGGAGGGGGAGGGATATGCTCCAGCGAAATTGCTCCAGGTTGGTGGTTTGGGAATCTTCACCGTAGATAAAGCCAAGCCAGTCATGGTCGAAGGGGCTTCAGGTGAAGCAGGCAATGCAGAAGGCGAATCGGTGTGTACAGCCTGTGAAATCATCCCGTTCTTTCGCGGCTCAGCTACCGACTTGAATTTTCCATTCGCTTTAGCCATCATTGCGGTGGTGATGACCCAGGTGTATGGGGTGTGGGCATTAGGACCTGGTTACTTGAGTAAATTCTTCCAATTAAAGCAGTTGATCAGTGGTGGAATATTTGGGATGATCAACTTTCTGGTTGGTTTCCTTGAGCTTGTTCTTGAGTTCGCAAAAATCCTGTCGTTTGGCTTCCGTCTATTTGGAAATGTTTTCGCGGGAGCTTTGTTAGTATCTATTATTGGTGCATTAGTAGCTGTAGCAATTCCGGCGGGTTTGTACTTTATTGAAGTGTTCTTTGGTACCATCCAGGCATATGTATTTTTCCTGTTGGCAACTGCGTTTATCAGCATTGCTATCACCAGCCATCATGGCGAAGAACATAACTAATTTGCTTTTATATATTTTCTAGGAGAAGGAGATTAATCATGAATGATCCCGTAGCTTTTGTAAATGGTTTGAAGCTTGTTGGTGCAGGATTGGCTATGCTGGGAGCGATTGGTGCTGGTGTGGGTGTAGGCCTGGCTGCCTCTGGTGGTGTACAAGCGATGGGTCGTAACCCTGATGCAGCTGGCATCATCCAGACGAATATGATCTTGGGTATGGCATTCTCAGAAGCAGTCGCCATTTATGCCATGGCGGTCGCTTTGATCATCATCTTCGTCGGATAGATTTACCCGGAGAATCCATAATGGAAAAACTTGGTATTAGCCTAGGTTACTTATTATTCCAAATCTTCAACTTTACCATCCTGGTTTTATTGCTCTATGCCTGGGCGTATAAGCCCATTCTGAAGATGCTGGAAAACCGCAAGCAAAAAATCGCTCAGGGATTGGAAGACGCCCGCGTAGCCAGTGAAGCCCGTGAGAATGCTGAGCAGGACGCCGCAAAGATCCTGGCAGAAGCGCAGAATAAAGCCAACCAGGTAGTGCGAGAATCAACCGACCGTGCCGAGACTGCTGCATTGGAGATCCGTGCATCCGCTGAAGCCGAAGCCGCCAAAGAGCGGGAAGCTACCCTGGCTGAAGTGCAGGCTGAACGTGACCGCATGCTGGGTGATTTACGCAGTCAAGTCGCGGCTCTGGCTATCGCGGCTGCTCAAAAGCTGGTGGGTGAATCATTGGATGAAAAACGCCAGCATGCCTTGATTGACGAGTTTTTCTCTGGTGTACGGGCTGGTAAAGTGGAAGTCCTTGAAGGGGCAAGTTTCAGCGGTGCTTCAGCAGAGGTCACCAGCGCGTTACCCCTCTCATCCGAGGAGATGACCGCGGTGAAAAATGACATCCTTTCAAAGGTTGGCAGTCAGGCAACGGTTTCATTCCGTGTCGATCCCGACATTCTGGGTGGTCTGGTCATTCGTGTAGGAGGCAAAGTATTAGATGCTTCTGTGGCAGGTCAGCTGGAGTCATTGCGTCAATCCATCTCCTGACAATGATGAAATCCGTCATTAATGGGTTGAGTTGGATGGCGGTTTAATAACTTATTGGTTTTTACAAAATGACAGTTCGAATTGATGGCGCCCTTGGTATTTTTCCCTGGGCGTCTTGATTTACCACCATGAAACTTACTGAGCTTGTTCGCCAATATCCGTATCCATACATCCTGATGAATGGGGAAGCTGAGATTTCAGGTCTGGTATCCGATTCCAGATTGGTGCAGCCTGGATATTTATTTGTCGCCTTGCAGGGTGGGAATGTCGATGGGCATAAATTTATCCCTTCTGCTCTTGAACGTGGAGCAGCTGCTGTAGCTGGCACGAAATCTTTGCCTGAGTTGAGCGTGCCATACCTGCAAGTGGATGACAGCCGGAAGGCATTACCTTATCTGGCAGCTGCTTTTTACGGGTTTCCGGCCCGTAAATTGACCATGATTGGTGTGACAGGTACTGATGGAAAGACGACCACCACCAATATGATCTACCAGATCCTGCTGGCCGCTGGATATAAATCTGGCATGATTTCCACCATCAATGCCGTCATTGGTGACCAGGTTCTGGATACAGGCTTTCATGTCACCACCCCCGACGCACCTGATATCCAGCGTTATCTGGCACAAATGGTCGAGAAGGGCCTCACGCATGTGGTATTGGAAGTCACTTCCCACGGCCTGGCCCAACACCGGGCGGATGCTTGTGAATTTGATGTGGCTGTGGTCACGAATATCACCCACGAACACCTGGATTATCACGGTTCTTTTGAAGCCTACCGCGCAGCAAAGGCACGTCTTTTCATCAACTTGAATACGACGCTCGCGAAAGAGCTGGGCAATCCCCGCAGATCAGTTTTAAATCGGGACGATGCCTCGTTTACTTACCTTTCCACAGTCTCCACAGGCTCAGTGCTTACCTACGGTTTTCACCCAGAGGCAGATATTCGCCCGGGACAGCTGAAGCAGACTGATGATGGGATCAGTTTTGCGGTTAGCGGGGAAGGTCAGCAATTTTCTATCTTCTGCCCTCTATCGGGAGATTTCAATATCTCAAATTGCCTGGCAGCTATTTCAGCTACAGTGTATACCCTCGGGGTTAGTCCTGATGCTGCTCAGGCAGGTATCGCGGGACTAAAAAACGTCCCAGGTCGGATGGAAAAGATCAATCTCGGGCAAGACTTTACTGCCATTGTGGATTTCGCTCACACACCCAATGCACTTTATCGTGCACTCCAATCCGTACGGCAGGATACCCATGGAAAAGTGATTGCTGTTTTTGGTGCTGCCGGTTTGCGTGACCGGCAAAAGCGCAGGATGATGGCTGAAACTTCTGTCGAGCTGGCTGACCTTACGATATTAACCGCTGAAGACCCGCGCACTGAATTATTGGAAGATATCCTGGCTGAGATGGCTATAGGTGCCACGAGCAAGGGGGGTATCGAAGGAGAAACCTTCTGGCGGATTCCGGATCGAGGGGCAGCGATTCGTTTTGCCATCGCAACGGCTCAGACTGGCGACGTGGTTATCGCCTGTGGCAAGGGGCATGAACAATCGATGTGCTTCGGGGAGGTTGAATACCCCTGGGATGATCGAATTGCCATGCGGTCAGCCCTATCTGAAGATTTGGGGATTCCAGGACCACAAATGCCCTATTTACCTACCCAGGATTGAAAAACCGTTATTTCTAAATAATTATCGCCAGCATTTATAACAAGGGGGTCATATCGATGCCGCGTGCCTCGGCGCGCTGCATTTCCCAATCCATGAAACTGACTGGGACTGGTTTGATCTCATTCTCGGGGCGGCGAACCAATGCCAGCGCATGTTCTGGGCAGGCATTGACACATACGCCACACCCCACACACCGTGTTTTATTCACATTGGCCACCATATCCACGCTAAGTGCATCGAATTGGCAATTCTCCACACACAGCCCGCAAGCCGTGCACAGGTCCTCGGTGACCGTATTGACGAAAGCAGAACTGGCGACAACATTGGCAATTCCCAGCTCAGCCATACCACGCAGGATACCGCATGAACAGGTGCAGCAATTGCAAATATACCAATTCCCATGTTGATTGTTGCTAACTGAATGCACCAGGCCTGCCTGGTCTGCCCGCCGTAGGACCGCATAGGCTTCTTCTTTGGTGAGCGCCTTCAGGTCTGAGGAATTGGTGTATGCATCCGGACTGTCGCTCATCGCCATGCACACGTCCACGGGATGTTTGCATGGTTTACCAATCAAAGCCGTTTGCTTGCGGCAGATACAATCGAGCACTGCCCAGGATTTGGCGTGTTCGATGATCCCCGCGGCAGATTCATAAGGGGCAACTTGCATATCCATTTTTATGCTCTCACCCACCGGGATTACGCGGTGAAATGCAGGTTGCACGGTTAATATTTGGGTGAAAGCGCGTTGGTAATAGTTTTCAAATAATTGGGCAAGTTCAGCATCCATTGCGTTGCCGGTTTGGTTCTCGTAAATCCCTACCACGAAGGGTAACAACCCGTACCCCAACCCGTCGTCGCCTTTACCCGCTCGGATCAAGCCCTTACGTGCCATGACCTTCAGTAGCTGGCGCGTGACACCATAATCGAGCCCTAGGCGGGAAGCGATTTGGGAGGCTGATTCTAGCTTGATCAATAGTTGGGACGCAAGCTCAGCCTCCTCCGGTGTGTAGAGTCTGGCGAGTAATTTCAGCTCTGCACCATCCTCGGTGGGCGGGAAGCCATTTGGAAGGTTGTCCAGCCGTTCAGCTAAACGTTTATATACCTCAAGTTTTGTGTCCATTTTCACCTCACCATTATTCTTTGGATATTCGCTTGAATTCTTCCTTGAACTGCTTTTCTAGAATAAGTTTTTCTCCTTGGCTTAGGAAGCTGGCATGGACGCCATTGAGGCTGATCCGCTCCAGCTCGGATTGGGTAAAATTAAACTCGCTCACCAACAGCTGGTACTCGTGGTTTAGATCTGTGCCGAACATGGGTGGATCATCCGATCCAATCGTCACCATCAAGCCTTTGTCCCATAGTTTACGTAATGGGTGGTGGGCATAGTCAGGGTAAACCTTCAGACAGATATTACTGGTTGGGCAGATCTCAAGGGGGATAGTGTTTATTCGCAGATATTCGATCAAACTTGGGTCTTCGCTGCTGCGTACTCCATGCCCAATCCGCTCTGCGTGAAGTAATTTTATCGCTGACCACACACTTTGTGGACCGGAAATTTCGCCTGCATGCGGCACCCGGTGCAAGCGTTCGTTTTTAGCACGCTTAAAAGTACCCACGAACAGCTCGGGTGGGAAACCTGTTTCATGGCCGCCCAGTCCGAGGGCGATCACACCCATCTCCCGGGCTGCCAGCGCAATATCCAGCACCTGTTCCTGTGTCTCGGGAGTATTGCGGACGATGTCAAAAATCCACTGCCACTTTACACCAAACTCAGCCTGTGCCTGTTCCCGACCGGCGTTCAATCCCCGCAGGATGTCCTGCCAGGAGAGACCGGTTAGCTCAGTGTTCGTGAGGATGGTGAAAGTCACCTCGGCATAGCGAATATTTTGCCTGGCGCACTCGCTGCCATATTCATAGGCAATCAGGCGGTAATCATCTGCAGTGCGCAGGCACTTTGTGATCATCAGATAGGTTTCCAGGAAATGGTCAAAATTTCTAAATCGGTAAAGCTCGATCAATCCAGCTTCATCATCCACTGGCAGGCTGACATGGTTGCGCTGTGCCAGCTTGAGTAACGTGCGCGGTAAGATTGAGCCTTCCAGATGGACGTGTAGCTCGGCTTTTGGCATGCGTTGGGCAAATTTCGAAAGGTCCATGGGATTAAAACTGGTCGCTCGTAAATTCACCCGGAGAGGTTATTATCCATCAAGGCTTGCATAGTGCGGTATTCCTGGCTATTGGAAAACCTGCGTATCTCTTCGATCCGTTTGGCGATCATCGGGTGGGAAGTGATCAGCTCTTCCAGGTTATTCATGATGTTGTCGTCTTCCGACTCGATGTGCTGGATGGCAGCTTGCATCCCGGCCTGTGTACGAGCTGCCGGACCAGCTTCCAGCTTGATCAGCGCTGTAATAGCCTTGGCAGGTTTCGCGCATGCCAGCAAACCTGCCCGGTCGGCTGAATATTCGCACGCCCGGTTCCACCAGCGGAAAGCCAGCTCCATAATTGCCGCGGCACCCAACCCGCTTGGAATACCAGCCATTCCTCCCACCAATGTGTTCAACCAGGTGTGACCGAGCTTTACGTGCCCCATCTCATGACCCAGGATGAACTGGATCTCATCCTGGTCCATGATTTTAAACAGGGAGGAGTAAAGAACAATCGCCTTGGGTGAGTCCATCCCAAAGGTATAGGCATTCAGCTGGCTGGAAGGTACGATAAATACATTCACAGGTTCCACTTGCAACCGGGCTGAATTCACCTGGATGAGCGGAATCATTTCGGGTGCTGATTGGGGAGTGATCTGTTGTGCTTGCGAGAGCAAAGCCTGGTGCTTACTCTTGCTCGAATAATACCCATAAATAAGCACTAGCAGGACGAAGATAGCGCTGGTACACACCGTGGCTACAACGGTAAGTGCGATGACCAGTAGCACGACCGCGATTGTTATTAACAGAATGAAATATTCGTACGGATAACGGTAGTCGGTAGTGGAATACCTGGTACTCATTGTTTTGATTTTAGCATAAAAAAAAGAAAACCCGTTTTCGTTTGGAAAACGGGTTTATTTGATAGTTTAGCGCCGAGGACCGCGATCGCGGCGATTACGATCTCCGCCATTGCGATCACCACGATGACGATCACCACCGCCACTTCCGCCGCGTGAGCCCCCCGAACGCCCGCCTGAGGGGCGGTCATGTGAGATGGCTTCTTCGAGTGTCCAACCTTCGAGGACTGCCTGGCGGGAGAGCCGGATTTTTCCGCTCTCATCTATGTTGGTAATCATCACAGTGATTTCATCGCCTACGGAGACGATGTCTTCTACTTTATTGACACGCTCGCTATCCAGCTGCGAGATGTGCACCAGGCCATCCTGGTTGGGCAGGATCTCGACAAATGCGCCGAAATCGGTGGTACGGACTACCCGACCCGTATAGATGCGACCGATCACAGGCGATTCGGTGATCTCTTCGACCATTTGGCGTGCCCTTTCGGCCGCAGGTCCATCCGTGGCTGCAATATAGACTGTACCATCTTCTTCGATGTCAATCTTAACTCCAGTTTCTTCCTGGATGCTGCGGATGATCTTGCCACCCGGGCCAATGACTGCACCGATTTTCTCGGAGGGGATGTGTAATACAGTGATGCGTGGGGCAAAGCTCTTGAGCTCCTTGCGCGGCTCGGGGATGATCTCCAGGATTTTATCCAGGATAAACAGTCGCCCGATGCGGGCTTGTTCGAGTGCTTGCGACATGATCTCAGCGGTAATCCCTTTGATCTTGATATCCATCTGCAGGGCGGTGATCCCATCACGCGTGCCTGCGACTTTGAAGTCCATATCACCCAGGTGGTCTTCCAAGCCCTGGATGTCGGTCAGGATGGAGTAACGCTCCCCTTCTTTGATCAAACCCATGGCGCATCCGGCGACGGGGGCTTTTATGGGCACTCCAGTGTCCATTAATGCCAGGGTCGAACCACACACTGAGGCCATGGAGGTGGAGCCATTGGAAGACAGCACCTCAGATACCAAGCGCAGGGTGTAGGGGAATTCAGTTTCCGATGGAATAACGGGTACCAAGGCGCGTTCAGCCAGGGCACCATGACCCACATCCCTGCGGGAGGAACCACGCAACGGCTTAACTTCACCGGTGGAGAAAGGTGGGAAGTTATAGTGGTGCATGTAGCGTTTGGCTTCCATTCCGGTCAGGCTATCGATCTCCTGGGCATCACGTGGCGTGCCGAGTGTTGCCAGGGTGAGCACCTGCGTCTCACCACGGGTGAACAGGCCTGAACCATGCGCACGTGGGCTGAGACCAACTTCACCCCAGATGGGGCGGATATCGGTTAAGCCACGACCGTCTGGGCGGATTTGCTTATCGAGGATGCGTTCGCGGACAACGCTCTTTAGCGATTCGTCGAAGGCTTCCATGACGTTGGCGGCGAGGGTTTCATCCTTTGCGGTAAGCTCAGCCACCACCTCATCCCGTAACACATTAATAGCCGAGTCCATCTCAGCTTTGCTATGCGGGGTATCCAGGATTTCAGTCATCTGGGAGGTTACCCGCTGATTAACCTTGGTCTGTACAGCCTCAGCTACAGTGAAGGATACGTAAGCCTGCTTGGGTTTACCGATCTCTCTCGCCATTTGTTCCATGACGTCGATCAAGGGCTGCATGGATTGGTGTCCAAAGTTCAACGCATCCACCATCACTGCTTCAGGCACTTCCTGGGCGCCACATTCGACCATCAGGATGGCATCACGCGTGCCAGCAATGCGCAAATCCAGGTCAGAACGATCCTGTTCGCTGGAAGTGGGATTGACGATTAATTTTCCATCGATGCGTCCGATGCGGACGGCGGCGACAGGACCACCCCAGGGAATATCCGATATCATCAAGGCAGCCGAAGCCGCATTGATTGACAGGATGTCGATGGGATTCTCTCCATCCACTGAGAAGGAGTACAGGATCACCTGTACATCATTACGCAGATCTTTGGGGAAAAGCGGGCGCAGCGGGCGGTCAGTGAGGCGGGCGATGAGGATAGCCACCTCAGAGGGTCTGCCTTCACGGCGGAAGAATGAGCCGGGGATACGTCCACCGGCATACATGCGTTCCTCGTAATCAACGGTGAGGGGGAAGTAATCGATCCCGAGGCGAACATCGGGGCTCATCGTAGCGGCAGCGAAAATCATCGTGTCGCCAAGGCGGACGGTGACTGCACCGCCGGCCTGTCCGGCGAGTGTGCCGGTTTCGAAGGTGATGGGCTTGCCACCGACCGTCGAAGAAAATATTTTTGATTCTGGTTTCATTATTCAGTTTCTCCTATAATAATTTGTTGCCTTACTGGTCAGAAACTGAGAGTTAGCGACAACGAGCGGAGCGAGTGAAACGACCGTAGGCGGCATCAAAAAAGCCGCCTAAAATCCAATATGTTGTCGTTATCCATCAATTCCCGACCTAAGGCTGTTTAAATAACTCCCTATGAAGAGTAGATGTAGTGCATCTCCATCTCTGGGGATGCATTTTCCCATCTACTATGGGTGGGTTCCTATTTGCGGCGGATTTTCAGCCGGTCTGTCAGTGCCATATAGCGCTGGTAGTCGTTGCGCCTGATATAGGCCAGCAACCGACGGCGTTGCCCCACCATCTTGAGTAATCCACGACGAGAGCTCTCATCGTGCTTGTGTTCACGCAAATGCTCCGTGAGCTCTGTTATTCTGTTTGATAAAAGTGCAACCTGCACTTCCGGTGAACCGGTGTCGCCCTCATGACGGGCGAATGTTTCCATTGTTTTTACTTTTGTGTCCTTATCCATGACATCTGCTCCAATTTAATATTTGATTGCGCTTCTAGCAGGTCTCCAACGCGGCAGCCTCAGCCGCCGGGTGGTCTAGTCAGCGGGTGGGATTATACCAGAGAGTGGGGCAATCGGGAATTAATAACGCGTGAGCAGATTGGCGGATAAAGAAAGAAAACCACTAGGACGCGAAGAACACAATGGGAAAGTTATTAGGCAATCAGGCACTTAGGTAATCATATCGAGAAGATCACTCGATATCCGGCAATTAGGCAATCAGGCAATTAGGCAATTAATCGTTCAGGAAATTAGGAAGTGATAATGGACCGTGGATAAAAGTTTTCAGTGGTGTTTTTAAGGTCATTGCGAGCCAGTGCATTTCTGGTGAAGCAATCTTCAACGAACACGATAGTATTGTTATCATTCCTGATGTTCTTAGATCAGCATATGAATGAACACAGTTCCTTCTAGCAACTATCACCGCCCTTCTCCCCGGAAATAAAATAGATTCTACTATTTCCTCGCGCCTTTCGTCGGAATCGCTGATCCCGACAGCATATAAACGGAAGGGAATTGAACCTTTATACCACTCGCAAAAAGCGCTCGGGTACTGCGGGAAAAACCGCCCTTGAATTCAAAAGCATTCAATTCAGGATTATGAAGCCTGCGACTAATGTAGCCGCGTCGGGAATCACAAAGCCAACCTTCATAAACAGATACAATAGCAGAAATTAAGTTTTGTCTCACAGAATATCTAATCGCAATATTAGAAGTCGACCATCATATTATTCATTCCTCAATAATACGAATAGGAACGAATAAATTCCATATATGCAAAATGGTATACAGGCAATTATGTTTTCAGATATATGTAATTACTCACCGAGTTGCAATGCGCCGCAGTGATCACGTAAATGCACAATTAATGCTTCAATTAAGTTGTCATCGCGAGGCGGTCTTTGCCGAAGCAATCTTCCTTTCCGATTAAACTCTTAATCACATCCGTATACTTATCGAAAATGTGACCTTGGTGAAGATTGCTTCGCTTGCAAAATTCGCTCGCTCGCAATGACAGGCGGATATTTCTTGCATTTTCCCTTTTCTGTTATAAATTACATATATATGTAACTACTCACCCCTCCTCAAAATTCGCGAAATCTGGTAAGATGCGCGTGTGAGTAAAACAGATCTTGAGTCATTTTCGAAAGAAGAATTAATCCATATATATTATAGCACATTTGTTCTAATCCACAAGGGTAACTACTCACCGAAATCGGAAAATAGCCAAATCATCGGAAATGTCAGTGGAAGATTGCTCCCCGAAATTCAGCAGGGACTTGTTCTTCGGGCTAAGAAGTGTGGTTATGACCATAGATGCGTATTACGCCCTCATCGCAATGACAACGAAGTGAGATGATATCGATAATTCTGAATTCAACGGATCAAGATAGATGGTATGGTGAGTAATTACCCACAAGGAGTTTATCAAAAGTCACGAATAATTTAAGAATTCTCATAAAAGAGCAGCTAATAGATTTAACCCAATAATATTAATTCTTCTGGTAGGGGTGCTGGGTAGAAATCCCAAAAGAATCTTTTTCAAAGTACTACCCTCCAATCAAAAGCTGACCGGATTGGTCGCACCATTACAGGTTCTCTATTTACTTCTCTAAATATTGTTGTATGATTATGGCAGGTGGATCATTTCCATCCAGCCGGAGGAGGATTGCAATGTGTGAATTCTGCACCCAACATGGTGAAGGTAAGCAATGGTACCTGCAGATGAAGAATTATTCCAACGAGCTGCTGCATACGCCATTGACGCTCGAGCAAAAAGAAGCCATTGGGTACAATTCCCGCTACGAATGGCTGAATGATTTCGCCCGGTGGTTCACCCTGATTGCACACACCGGCGAATCTACTGAAGGAACCCAATCCGGTGATGACACCCCCACAGTAGAAAAACCAGCAGTACCACTGAGCGGGGAACAGATCCTGAGGCGACGCCAGATCGAACACTTTGGACAGGTCATTCCGATCGAGGATGTCGAGAAGATATTTGAAGGGGTCAGCTCGATCACACGCTTGCCGTGCGGTTGCAGATACACCAGTACCGGGCTGACTGACCAGCGCTATTGTTTTGGCCTGGGAGTTGATATGGGGCATATCCTGGGGAAATACCCGGATGCTTATGCTTCGCTAGAAGTACTTGAGAAAGACGCTGCACTAAAGCTCGTTCGAAAGTTCGATGAAGAAGGACTGATGCATTCTGTATGGTCGGGTGTGACCCCTTATGTGGTTGGCGTGTGCAACTGCGATGGGGATTGTCAGGCTTATCGCGGCTATATCAAGAATCGTGGCTTGCCAAATTTCTTCCATGCTGAATATATCTGCCAGGTGGACCCTGACCAATGCACCGGCTGTAAAGAGTGCATGCGCCAGTGTCAGTTTGGAGCTCAATTCTACTCGTCTTCACAAGGGAAGGTAACCATTGCTCCCGAGCTGTGTTTCGGCTGTGGTGTTTGCCGGGCTGCCTGCCCGCAGAATGCCATCGCACTCATTCCGAGGGCTGAATCACAAGCTGCGGCGAATATTTGGTTGCGAGCATAATTCTTAGAATAACTAAGCCAATTTCAGAATCTGGGAAACTTATCTGATTTACCCCGCTCCCTTCATTGAAGCGCGTAATCCTGCCTGAGTCTCTTGTGGAAATTCATCCAGCACCTGCCTGATAAGCCAGGGGGTGTCGGGATTGTCGGGGGCGGTGAGGTTCTGGCGCAGCAGGTAGGCAGTCTCAGCAGGGGAGCAATGCACCAAAGCGGAGGTTACTGCCACAATATCCGGGCGCAGGCGGGGATGGGCTACTCTCAAGTAAGGTGCAACCAGGCGAAAAATAGCCGGTAGGAATGCAATCTCAGTGTCATTGATCAAGGGCAACAAGGCACGTAAACCTGCATGCTGCTCGGAGAGTTCCTTCGAAGCTAGCATTGAGCTGATCAGCTCCAGCAGCTGAGCAGGGGCTTCTTGTTGGAACCGACTGAGGCCATACTTCAACAAACCGTCTAATAGTCGTCGATCTGGATCGGAGCGCACCCAGGATTGTAAACGGTTCATCACGGGGCCAGGAGGCACGATAGGAAGCTGCCCCAGCAGGCGGGCTGCTAAAAGCTGCAGGTCATAATTCTGCTCTGCCCACAGGGCGTCACACAGCTGCAGGATTTCATCCGGGTGCAGTTCGATCGTCCGGCTGAGTTCATGCCATACCTGGCGCATCACCGGTGGCGGGGTGTTATAGGATTCCAACAGCGGAGTGGGGATTCCCGATTGACCCTTGCGCTGGGTGCGGTCGGTATACATGTCGAGCAGTGCATGCAGGTCATGCACGAATTGGGTCGGCTGGTTATATTTAGAGACCAGATCCATGACTTGCTTTTTCAAGCGGGCAGGTTGTATCGCAGGCATTCTTTGCATTACACGTTTAAACGTTTAAACGTTGAACGTTCAAACGATTTTAATATGCCTTTCCAAAAATTACGCGCTCGGTGGCGGGTTTTCCGCACACGATGCAGGTGCCTTGCCCGGATTCCTGGTCGAGCGGGATGCAGCGGGTGGTGGCTTTGGTCTCTTCCTTGACCTTGGTTTCACACTCGGCATCTCCGCACCACCAGGCAAATGCCCAACCCTGCTCTACCACTGATTTGAGCTCTTCATAATCCTTGGGGTCAAAGGTATGCGCCCGGCGGAAAGCCAAAGCACGCTCAAACATGGATGCCTGGATGGATTGTAACGCTTCAGCCACCTGGGCTTCCAGCTGGGAGTGTTGGACGAAGGATTTACCCGCTTTACCGAGCATATCACGCCGTGCAAAGGCGAGCGAGCCTTTTTGAACGTCCTTGGGGCCAATCTCGATGCGGAGAGGCACGCCGCGCATTTCCCAATCATTGAACTTGAAGCCTGGCGTGACTTCTTCGCGATGGTCGACTTTAAGGCGAAAACTTTGCAGCTCCTGTTCCACTTTTGAGACCACCGGCATGACGAGGGCTTTTTCTTCATCTGTTCGATATATAGGAATGATAACGACCTGAAATGGAGCCAACTTGGGCGGGAGGATCAACCCCTGATCATCGCCGTGGGTCATAATAACGGCACCCACGAAGCGGGTGGAAAGTCCCCAGGAGGTAGTCCAAACGTACTGCAGCTGGTTATTCTTGTCCAAATATTGGATATCGAAGGCCTTGGCGAAATTCTGACCCAGGTCATGCGACGTACCAGCTTGCAATGCCTTGGTATCACCCATCATGGCTTCGATGCTATAAGAGTTATCAGCCCCAGCGAACTTTTCTGACTGGCTTTTGCGCCCCTTGACCACCGGGATGGCACCATCTTCAATCGCAAAGTTGGCGTATACTTCCAGCATGCGCAGGGTCTCTTCCTTGCCTTCCTCAGGCGTGGCATGGGCAGTGTGACCTTCCTGCCAATAGAACTCCAGCGTACGCAGGAAAAGCTTGGTGCGCATCTCCCAGCGTACCACGCTGCCCCACTGGTTGATCAGCACCGGCAGGTCGCGGTAAGACTTGATCCATTTGGAATACATCGTGCCGATAATGGTCTCGGAGGTAGGCCGGATGACCAAAGGCTCCTCCAGCTTCTCACCGCCACCGATGGTAACTACCGCCAGCTCAGGTGAGAAGCCTTCCACGTGCGCTTTCTCTTTTTCAAAGAAAGACATGGGGATGAGCAAAGGGAAAGCAGCGTTGACGTGCCCGGTGGCTTTAAAGCGGCGGTCGAGGGCAGCGGTCATGTTCTCCCACAGTGCCCAACCGTATGGGCGCACGACCATACAGCCGCGCACAGGGGCGTAATCAGCCAGCTCAGCTTTGAGGACCAGCTGGTTGTACCATTCAGCAAAGTTTTCAGATTGGGTAGGGAGTTTGTCTTCAGTCATATCCTATTCCTTGTGAGCTAAAGGTTTTTCTTTGGGTAATAATTGCTGCAGGTGTTGAAAGGCAGTGTCGACATTGGGAGCAAAAGATACCCACCGGCGTTGAGATTCAGGGATAAATTCGCCTTGCTCGCTGAGGAGCTTGCGGATCACTGACTGCCAACCCGGACCGATCAGGATGAGGGGACGGGGGGGCAATATGTGGGTGATCAGGAGGTTCCAGGTCAGGCTGATCTCTGCCAATGTGCCAATCCCACCCGGCAGGGCGAGGCAGGCATCACAGTTTTCGATCAGGGTAAACATGCGTTCTTTGAGCGAGGCGTAATGCCAATCTTCGGTCACCCAGGGATTAGCTTTCACGGGTCGCCAGGATTCAATCTCATCACAGGTGACGCCAATCACGCGACCGCCGGCTTCAGCAGCACCGCGGGAGAGGGCTTCCATCGTACCAATGTAACCACCGGTGAGCAAGGTATAGCCTGCCTTTGCCAGCAAGTTCCCAAGGCGGATGGCATCCTGATAAATCGGGTCGCCAGACTTGGGTTGTGAGCCACCAAATACCGATACGCGAATAGCCATAGCTCAGTCCTGTACATCCCAGGTGCGGTGATAATTCTTTTCGAGCTTGGTAAGCACGGCTTTTTCAAGATCGATGTTTGCCAGGCTGGCAAGCTGGAGCAGGTAAAGCATCACATCGGCAAGCTCGTCAGAAAAAGATTGCGGGTCCTTCAGGCTCTCATCCCATTGAAAATGCTCCAGCACTTCGCTGGCTTCCAAATTGAGCGAAACCGCCAGGTTGCGAAGGTTTTGAGGGCGCGGGCTATCCGGCTCGTACCAGCCCATGGTTCGAACGAATTCATGCATCGCTTTGGTTAGCTGGGTGAGGTTCATGATTGATCCTGGTTTGCTCGTGTGCAATTACTTTGATGGCAGCCTTAGCTGACAGACGCTGCTCAGGTTGCCAACCGGGTTCTTTCACCATACGATTCAGATGAGCTAGGACAGCTTTTTGATTGTGCGTATCCAGAGTTGCATAGGCTGACTGAATACGATCAGGCTGGCGTGACAGCAAATTATCCCACAGTTGCTCAAGCTGATCAGATTGTATATTAGGAGAAGTATGATCCTGCAATTTGTTCATAGACTGCGCCTATTTTATCTCATTAATCAAATTGTCGATTAAAATTATGCTCATAGATTGGCGGATAGCACATGCGAATTATCGTTACCCATGAACAAGCAGACTTCGATGCCCTGGCGTCCTTGCTAGGAGCATATTTGTTGGATGATTTGGCCATTCCGGTCCTACCCAGGCGGATGAATCGGAATGTACGTGCCTTCGTAACATTATATGGGGCAGAGCTGCCGTTCATCGACCCGCATGATCTGCCCAATGAAGCGGTGGAATTGGTGTGCCTGGTGGATACTCAATCCATGGCGAGCGTGAGAGGGGTGAGTGCAGATACGCCCGTGCATGTCGTGGATCACCATCCCATCCGGCCGGAGATCCCTGCAGGGTGGACGATTTCCAGTGAAGATGTAGGCGCAACAACTACCATTTTTGTTGAAGACCTGCAAGAGCGAGATGATGATATCAGCATGATCCATGCTACCACCTTGCTGCTGGGGATCTATGAGGACACGGGCTCGCTCACGTATACACGAACAACCTCGCGCGACCTGCATGCCGCGTCTTATTTATTAGAACAGCAGGCTAATTTGCGCATTGCGGGTGATTTTCTGAACCACCCACTCTCAACTGAACAGCAGAAATTATATGACACGTTACGCACAAACCTGGAAAGCTACCACATCCACGGGCATACAGTGGTGGTTGGGTGTGGAAGTGCATTTGGGCTGGATGAAGAATTATCGACTGTCGCGCACAAGCTGCGGGATCTGCTCGACCCGGATGCCTTGTTTCTATTGATCACCACGCGGGCAGGCGTCCAAATGATCGGCCGTTCAACCAGCGACAACATCGATGTGGCGGAGATCACGGCACGTTTTGGAGGGGGAGGGCATTCACGCGCAGCTGCCAGCTTGATCAAGGGGCGAGAGCTGGATGAAGTGCACGATGAGCTGATGACTCTCCTGCCTGAGTTCACCCGCCCGGCAATCACCGTGGCTGAGATCATGTCGCATAATCCGCAGGTGCTGGCACCAGATACACCTGCTCAAGATGCTGCTGACCGCATGCAGCGCTATGGGTATGAAGGTTACCCGGTTGTACGGAATGGGAAAGTGATTGGTTTGCTAACGCGGCGAGCCGTTGATCGGGCCATCGCCCATAAGCTGAACCTGACAGCGTCGAGCTTGATGAATGCCGGAGAAGTGTTCATCCATCCCGATGACTCGATCGATCGTTTGCAGCACTTAATGACGGATACGGGTTGGGGACAAATCCCGGTGATGGATGAGAATGACCGGGAGATTATCGGCATCGTCACGCGTACCGACCTCTTGAAGATCCTCACTTCCCAGACCACCCGACCTGCTCACCTGAACTATGCTGAGAAACTGGATGCGGCTATGCCGAAAGCTCGCCTGGCGCTATTGAAAATTGCTGCAGAGATTGCCTCCGAGCAGAAAGCCGCACTTTATATCGTCGGTGGGTTCGTGCGTGATCTTTATCTTGATAGAATGGGCCAGGATTTTGACCTGGTGGTTGAGGGTGATGCGATATCACTTGCAGGCCAGCTGCAGGATAGA
This sequence comes from uncultured Chloroflexia bacterium, assembly GCA_963725685.1. Lineage (GTDB taxonomy): Bacteria > Chloroflexota > Anaerolineae > Anaerolineales > UBA4823 > FEB-25. The sequence continues at coordinate 48,454 of CAVRYZ010000004.1, read as the reverse complement.
TATGGAGGCCGCTTGACCACGCATGCCCGCTTCGGAACGGCGAAGTGGATGATTTCAGGGATCCGGCCTGAGCTGGCAAAGGTGATGAATCTGCCTGAGAAAGCTGGCGACTTGCCAGATTTCATGGATTTGATCTCGGCACGCACGGAATTTTATACCCACCCAACTGCCTTACCAACCGTAGAGCGCGGCAGCATCAAGCTGGACCTGCATCGGCGGGATTTTACGATCAATACCCTGGCGCTGCGCCTGGATGGCAGTCATTATGGTGACTTGCATGATTATTGGGGTGGTTTGAACGACTTGCGGGAAGGGCTGGTGAGGGTATTACACCCACTTTCATTTGTGGATGATCCAACACGGATACTAAGGGCGGTACGCTTCGAGCGCAGCCTCGATTTTCAGATCGAAAAACGAACCCTGGAATTATTGATTGAAGCGAAGTCATTGGTCGGGCAGGTTTCAGGAGATCGAATCCGGCATGAGCTGGACCACATCCTGGATGTAGAACAAAGGGTGAGCATCCTCGAGAGCTTATCAGAGCTGGGATTGCTAGGCGAAATCCACCCGGCACTGGTGTGGGACCAGGACACCCGTGAAACGCTAGACATGATGGATTTAATCGAGGGAAAACCTTTACGAGGGATCGAGCTGGATCTTACCCGAGCAAATAACCTGCGTAAATTAGCATATACGATGTGGTTTCTCCGCATGCCGGTTGAGAAAACCCAGCTTGTTTTGAGGAAATTGCGTTATCCTTCGACACAGGTTAAAGTGGTTATTGAAGCTTGCCGCCTGTGGAAGGATTTGCCCTGGGTGGCGAACGCCAAGCTCAGCTCGATTGCCGGTCGGCTGGAAGATGTGCCAGCCCTTGCGATTTATGCCACCTTTTTAGCTGCAAGGGATGAAAGCCTGTGCAATAACATTCAAGATTACTTTAACCGATTGATTACGATAAGCCCCAGGATTTCTGGAGATGATCTACGCATATTGGGATTGCCACCCGGGCCGATTTACAAGCGCATCCTTGGTGCGATCCGTGAAGCCTGGCTGGATGGTAAAATTAATAATAATGATCAGGAACGAGCCTACTTTGATGAATTGGTTAGAAACGAACCCAATTTCCATCCGGCAAGCTGAAAAGGATGATTTAGTCAATCTGGAATGGAACGGCGAGTACACCCACTTCCGTCGCTTATATGCCGACACTTTCATGATGGTCGAGCAAGGTGCCGCGCTGATCTGGATCGCTGAGACCAACGGAAATGGATTGATCGGCCAATGCTTTGTATCATTGAAAAGAAACAGACCCGAGCTGGCGGATGGGAGCGTGCGGGCTTACATTTATGGATTCCGCGTAAAACCCGAGTATAGGAACCTAGGGATCGGAACACGCATCATGCACGCTATTGAGGCTGACCTAAAAAAGCGCGGCTTGCAGCAAGTGACGCTTAATGTAGGGAAAGATAATCAAAGTGCACGACGGTTCTATGAACGTCAGGGATATATCGTAACAGGCGAGGATCCGGGGTATTGGTCTTATATTGATGAAAAAGGCAGGCGTATAGACATGCACGAGCCTGCCTGGCGCATGGTTAAAAATCTGATTTAGTCTCCAGCACATATAATTAACTAGTGAATCTCATCGATAACCCGAATGGGATGATGTTTATATTAGGCGCTGAGAATTCTGGAAATACAGGGCAATGAGACATTATGGTACACTTCACCGCTGGAGTATGAACAAACCGTGGCAACTCTGAGCCCTGCGATATTAAAACAGAGTAAAAACTTCCCCTTCAATTTCATTGTTAATGTGATTGATGGCGGTTTTTTTGGAATGGGGTTGGGATTTGCCTCATTTTCCACGGTATTACCCTTGTTTGTCAGCAATCTCACCGATTCGGCCATCTTGATTGGCTTGATCCCGGCGATTCACGTTGTGGGATGGCAATTACCGCAGATATTTACTGCCCGGCGGGTGGCTCGGCAGAAACGTTATAAACCGATGGTGATGTTCTTTACCATCCAAGAGCGACTACCTTTTTTAGGCCTGGCAGCAGTGTCCTGGTTCATCCCGAGCATTGGCCCAAAACTGGCATTGGTGCTGACTTTTATGTTCCTGGTGTGGCAGGGTCTTGGAGGTGGCTTCACAGCTACTGCCTGGCAAAGCATGATCGCGAAAATCATCCCTCCAGACCGGTGGGGCGTGTTCTTCGGATCTCAATCGGCTGCCGCCAACTTGTTAGGCAGCGTTGGTGCAGTGATCGCTGGAGTAGTCTTGGAAGCGAATGTGCCGAAGAGCGGTTTTGCGTTATGTTTCCTATTAGCGGTAGGCGCGTTCGTGATCTCTTACGTGGCAATGTCATTAATTAGGGAGGAAGAAACACCCCCCATAACAAGCGGGGTGGAAGACAAAGAATTTTGGAGCGATTTAAGATCGATACTCAGGCGGGATGCAAACTTCAGGTGGTTTGTAGTAGTTCGGATCATGGCACAATTGGGCACGGTAGGATTTGCATTCTATACAGTCTATGTGGTCCGTGTATATGGAGTGGATGAGGTGACTGCAGGGGTATTAACCGGGGTGCTATTAATCGTTGAGACAATTGCCAACCCTATTATGGGTTGGCTGGGAGATCACTGGAGCCACCGGGGTGTGATGGCTATCGGGATGGTTTCAGCGGCGGTAAGTGCAGCGGTGGCGATGTGGGCTCCGTCGGTGAGCTGGTTTTACCTGGCTTATACCCTGGCAGGGATATCCTATGTGGCAGTCTGGACAATTGCCATGGCGATGACCCTGGAATTCGGCAAGGGAGAAGAGAAACCAGCCTATATTGGCCTGGCAAATACCCTGGTGGCACCAACCGCTTTTTTTATTCCCCTATTTGCGGGTTGGCTGGCCGATACTGTTGGTTATCAGGCTACATTCCTCGCCACCTCAATCGGCGCAATCGCCACTGTGTTGGTTTTAAGCTTTGGTTTGCGTGATCAAAAGAAATCTCTAATGACTGAAGCATAACCTATGGAAGTGAACTTGAACGCAACCCATAAATGGGGGGTACTGGTTGCCATCGGCATTGGCACGTTCATGACCGCGCTGGACACGAGTGTAGTCAATACCGTGCTACCGGTGATCGGGAAAAATTTTAACGCCTCGATCGCCAATGTTGAATGGGTGGTAACGATCTACTTATTGGTGCTCAGCGGGCTTTTGCTCAGTTTTGGCAGGTTGGGGGATATGCGCGGACATAAAGCGATCTATCTGATTGGGTTTGGAATATTCATGGGTGGCTCATTTTTCTCTGGTGCCGCACCGAGTATGACAATGCTCATTGTTTCGCGGGGACTGCAGGCTTTAGGAGCTGCCATGCTATCTGCTAATTCACCCGCAATTCTTACCAAAAGCTTTCCAGCCCAGCAACGCGGTCAGGCCCTGGGATTACAAGCCACTATGACCTACCTGGGGTTGACTGCAGGACCGGCATTAGGAGGCTGGTTAGCCAGTCTTTTTGGGTGGCGGGTGGTCTTTTACATTAATTTACCAGTCGGTTTGGCTGCGATCTGGCTTAGCATGCATTTTATCCCTGGGGATGCCAGCCAAAAGCGAAGTGAGCAGTTTGATTACCTGGGAGCTGTGACTTTTATGTTGGGATTAGGGTCATTACTGCTAGGGTTGAATCAGGCTGGAGAATGGGGCTGGACGTCTGCTCCGATTGTGCTTCTGTTATCCTGTGCGATTATTTTCCTTTCTCTATTTCTATACATCGAAACGCATGTTAAACAACCCATGCTTGATCTCAGCTTGTTCAAACAGCTGCCGTTTTCAATGACTACTGCAAGTGCGGTGATCAATTATATTGGTGTTTATAGCAGTATATTTTTAATGCCGTACTACCTGATCCAGGGGAGAGGCTTTTCGTCGGCTCAGGCTGGGTTGATCCTGACAGCACAACCGGTGGTGATGGCAATCATTGCCCCCATCAGCGGCACACTTTCAGACCGCATTGGCACGCGCATCCCGGCTGTTTTTGGCATGGCAGTGCTATCTACCGGTTTATTTCTGGTCTCACGATTAACAGCAGGTTCCAGCATCCAAACGATGATGCTGGCGCTGGCTGTGATCGGACTTGGAACAGGTGCGTTCATCTCACCAAATAACAGCGCATTGATGGGGTCAGCACCCAAAAGCCGGCAGGGTATCGCGGCTGGGATTTTGGCGACGGCGCGCAATTTCGGCATGGTGCTAGGGGTGGGGATTGCGGGGGCAATTTTTACAACACTGTTAGCTCATGGAAGCAGTACACTGAGCCCTTCAGGGAACCCACTTCAAAATGGAGCCATATTCAGTGCATTGCAGATGAGCTTTTTAGCAGCCTCACTGATCACCATCCTGGGGGTGATTACTTGCCTGGTGAGAGTAACCAGAAAGTCATAGCAAGTTATTCGCTATCTCGGAAAGAAAACCCGATAGCTGTTTAACAAGCTTAGTTTGGTGCCCCCTATTTCTATCGATTTGAAGGATTGTATTGTATTTTAAAAAGACAAGTACCCCTGGGCAGACTCGAACTGCCGCTTTTGGCTCCGGGGGCCAACGCTCTATCCACTGAGCTACAGGGGCACAAGGATTTTTATTTTACCATGTTTTAATTTTTACCAATTCTGACCTTGACCAAAAAAGAATCAGGAGCTGATTTGGGGACTCATTTGAACCAGCTCATTCCGCAAGTGATCGATCTCGGGTTGGACTAGTCCCTGCTCTCCCAAATTCGAAACCTGATGCTTTTTAAATGCTAATTCGGCGGTAAGCAGATAAAACCGGTCAATGAGGCGGTATTTACCCGCGAATAAAGCTTTAATGCGGGTAGTAGCCTGCGCCCAGGCTGAGCACGCGATCTTATATTGAGCGGGAGTAATCACTCCATGGGTCACTTCCTCGCGCAGCTGGGTGATGATCCACTTCTGCTCACGGTATAGCGCCCAAATGATGAAGATGAGCATGGCGATCCAGCCCGACCAATCAAAAATTACACCGATCACAAGGCTTTCCAATCCTTGAAACAAGGTGGATATTATATTGTGTAGTGAGTGGGTAAATACTGCTATACCCCAACCTATGAGAGGGGCAATGATTTTGATGGACGTATTGCGGCTGAGCCGCGAAACTGCCAAACCTATGCCGGTGAATGCTGTGTAAAAAGGATGCTGCCAGCCTACCAGAATCACGCGCACAAAGAACATGTACAGGATCCCATTGATCCCTTCTTGTTGGAAACCATAGGTATAGATGTAGTATACATTTTCAGTAGCAGCAAACCCAATGGCGGTTATGGCGGCATAGACTATCCCGTCCAGGATCGAATCAAACTCGCGGCGGAAGAATAAAAATACCAGCAAACATGCCATACCTTTGAGCGATTCTTCAATGATTGGAGCAAACACAGAAGCGGTAGATAGCTCAGTGAAGGCTTGAGAGCCGCTGAACATGTAAATTCCTAAACCAAGAAAAGAATTGAAGATAAAAGCTGCTCCAGCTGCTATGATGGCACCCCATAGAAATACACCCCCCAACAATGCAACCGGCTCCTTTTCGTAGCGGTCAACCCAATAGATTACATATGCAAATACAAGCATGGGCACAAAGCCGAAAAGTAATGAAAGGATAATGCCTGAGCTTTGCATCGACGTCTCCCTCCCGCTGAAATTGTGTTCAGTTTAGCATAATAACAAATGGGGTGCAAGGAACGCTAAATGGTGTTAAAAATAAGTCTTTCCCGCTGGATGCGCGTATCTTCGAATTTGACCCCTAGCTCTTCGAGCAATTCTTCCGGTCGACCTGTAGCAGCTTCACGAGCAGCCAGCTGAACGCGCAGCATGGATTTTCCTTCATGCGCAGGTTGTATGCTTAATTGCTCGATTAATAGACGGAGATCGTAGGATTTATTGCGCCTGACACGGGGTAAATGTTCAGCAGTGATCACCTTTTGCACCCGGTCTGCCAGATCAGGAACCTCATCGAGGAAAGTGATCACATATACTGCGGAGGTAACCTGGGTTTGGAGGGCAGGGAGGCCTGGATTTATATTTTCAAGCTTGAGGATTTCCAATCCAGGAGGCAATGCATGGGAAAGCATCTCACGAATCGCGTCAATTTGGAAATCTTGTTCCAGCCAAGCATCCAACAGCTCACATTGGCTGGTAAACCCGAGCGGCAAAGCACAAGCCAGGTTTAAACGGGCTTGTGGATGGAATCCCTGGCTGTATGCCATGGGCAGGCCAGAGCGCCGGAAGGCTCGCTCCCATGAGCGATGTAAATCGAGATGACCGACGTACTGCATCACACCAGCTTTTGAAAATGTGATCCTGATTCGCATGGGTTTGCTAGATTAACTCAAAGTGCGCTTATCTATGATACTTCAGCTACATTTAGCCTGGACGGCGATTTCACTTCCGGGCACGACCATGAAGCTCCAGGATTTTCACGTCGTTGTTCTGCGTAGGTGGGCAGAATCCCGCAGGCATAACATTGCAAGCGGCAATCCTTGCGGGTTTGAGCTTCCAGGCTGAATTTGAAATCCTGAAGCAGGAATTTCTTGCGTACACCTGTACTGATATGGTCCCATGGAAAAATCTCGTCTTCCGAGCGTTCACGGTGCGTATAGAAGATCGGATCAAGATGGGTGCTTTCAAAGGCATCTGTCCAGGCTTTGAAATTAAACTGATCCTGCCAGGCATCAAACCTGGCACCATTTTTCCAGGCCTGATAAATCACATCTGCCATGCGCCTGTCCCCACGCGATAACCAGGCTTCCAGCATGGTGACCTCAGGGTTCGTCCAGGTGAGCTTAATATCCCGATGGCGAAGCTCCCGCTTAAGCAGAGCTTGTTTGGATTGGATCTGTTCAACAGAATCACAAGCTACCCATTGAAAAGGCGTGTGAGGCTTGGGAATAAATGTCGATACACCCACATTCAGCTTTGCCCGGTGACCGATAGTTTTGTACCCTTCCGCCAGCACGAGCTTGCACAAGTCGGCGATCGCCTGTACATCATCCAACGTCTCAGCAGGGTGACCGATCATAAAGTAGAGCTTAATCGTGGTCCAATTGCGCACATAGATCTGGTGAACTGTCTCAAGCAATTGTTCGGTGCTGACCGGTTTGTTGATGATATTACGCATGTGCTCGGTGGCGGCTTCCGGTGCCAGGGTAAACCCACCATGACGCGAATCAAGCAACAAGTTCATCAATTCCACTGAAAATGATTCGATCCGCAAGGAGGGTAAAGAAATCCCCAGGTGTTTACCTTGATATTTCGTTGTAATTGCCTGGATGAGGTCTGAAATATGCGTATAGTCAGAAGAAGATAAAGAAAGCAAGCTGATTTCCTCAAAACCGGTGTTTTTCAGGGCAGAATCTATCGCCTGGACGATCTCGGGTACGCTGCGTTCACGAATGGGCCGCGAAACCATGCCCGCATGGCAAAAACGACAACCGCGCGTACAACCCCGCATAATCTCAACCGGCACCCGATTATGAACCGTCTCTATATTGGGAACGATGAATCGGGTGGGTGGAGGGGGGAGGGTTGGGAGGATGCGTTTGCGGATTGGTAAATTAGCCTCCCCGACCAATTTTTCTATCCGCTCGATCTTGTTATCTTGATGATAATGAACCTGGTACAAGCTGGGGACATAAACGCCTGGCAGGGCGGAGAGACTGATCAATAGCCGCTGGCGGGAGAGGCCAGACTGCTTCCAGGCGGTGTAAGCCTCAATGATCTCCAGGATGACCTGTTCACCTTCTCCGATTACGAAGGCATCCACAAATTTGTGCATCGGTTCTGGGTTAAATGTGGTTTGCCCACCAGCAATGATCAACGGATGGATATCATTACGTTCAGCGCTAAATAATGGGATACCTCCAAGATCTAAAGTATTGAGCGCATTGGTATAAAGGGTTTCATACGGGAGGGAAAAGCCAACAATATCAAACTGGTAAAGTGGTCTCCTGGATTCCAATGAATACAGTGGGATGTGCTCACAACGCATCGCCTCTTCCATGTCTATCCACGGATTGTAGACACGTTCCGCGGACGCATCGGAGCGCTGATTGATCACTTCATATAAAATGGCTAACCCGAGATTAGACATGCCGATATCATAGATATCTGGAAATACCAGGGCTACATGAGTGGCAATCGAATCCCAATTTTTAACCACCTGGTTTAACTCTCCACCGATATAACGAGCGGGTTTTTGAACTTTAGGGAGGATACGTTCCAACTTATGGTTAATCTCGGATGGGGTAAGATCCATTGATGCCTCAAAACCAGATAATAATTTTGCCTAATAAGCCTTATATTGTCTGATTATATCTTAATATGATCCATGTCCTCTTCCTTGTAAATCGAGTTTTACCACAGGAGAGAAACACGGAACAGATTTGGTAATGGAAATTGAGAATGAAATGAGTGAGTGCCTGTTGGGCTAGTCCTCAAATATCCAAGGATCCATGGAGCGTTCCCAGTTTACCAGCTCCTGGGGAGTGAACCATAATGCTACTTCTTTTTCTCCATTTTCAACCTTATCGGATGCATGAGTCAGGTTGCGACCAATCTCAAGCGCAAAATCATGTCGAATGGAACCTGGCGCGGCTTCAGTTGGGGAGGTAGCCCCCATGGTTTGGCGGATGGCCTGGATTGCATACGGACCTTCCCAAACCATCGCCATCACGGGAGCAGAGGTAATATAGCGAATCAGGCTATCGTAAAATGGTTTGCCTTTATGAATGGCATAATGTGTTTGGGCTAATTCCTGGCTGACGTTGATGAATTTCGCGGCTACCAGTCGTAATCCACGCCTCTCCAGCCTTAAAATCACCTCACCAATTAATCCCCTTTGAACTGCATCTGGTTTGACCAGAACTAACGAGCGTTCCATTTTCACCTCCATTTATGATGGTACGCGAAACGTGAAACGTATGGATATACGTTTCACGTTAATTATTATCCTACCTCTATCGCTACCTGACCAACTCTTCTGCCTTTGTATAGGCGTTTAATGCCATTTGTAGATCTGCACAGCGGTTATGAGCATCGCCGAGGGTGACCCACATGTTAACATCAACCGGGAAGATATAGAGCGCATCTTGTAGGTCTTTGATGACTTCATTGAGACGATAATTTTTCTTAATCAGCTCCGAATAGAAAGCGACTGCCTGGGAGGGCTGACCCTGGGTGATCGCATTTCTAGCGTTAGCCAATGTTTCAATCTCTGCTCCTGATTCCATCTCTGCGGGTAGTTGTGCAGGTTCTGGCACGGGAACAGGAATATTCTCCTCAGCCGGGGGAGTCATTTCTTCCCCAAAAAGAATGGGCTCTGGTTCAGCTACAGACGGGGTTTCTGAAACTTGTTGAAAAATTGCTTCGCCTTCTGGAATCCATGCTCCGATTTGCTCTTGAGGCTCTTCTTTAGCTTCACCAATGGTTTCAATCGGTGGCACGATTGGCTCAACCTGTTCGGAGGTTGCTTCGGATAAGCCAGCAGGAATTTGGTCTGCAGGAAGAGCCTCCACTGCAGAAAGTATTTCTTGTGTGGATGGCTCCTTATCTACAATTACCCTTGCTTCAGGCTCAGCGGATTCAGTAATTTCCATGAGCCAAGCTGGTAATTCTTCTGATTTCCATTCCAAAGGCTCTTCAGGTGAGGCTGGACCCTCGATTGGTGGCGTAGGTGGCTCCATCTCAAGCAGCCAGGCAGGCAGCTCTTCAGCCTGGGGTATTTCAGCTTCAGGCGTAACAGAGGACACAGGTGTCTCGGGGGTCGGTTCAATTTCAGGTTCTTCACCCAGGCCTTTGATCCATTCAGGTATATCTTGTGCAGGCAAGGCCGAGATATCCTTTTCCAGTTCTGGTTTTAGATTTTCCCCATCCAGAAGTGTGGGTTCATTCTCGAGTTTCACCCAATCGGGTGGTGTGACTTCCCCATCTAAAACAGGTGTAGCCAGATTATCTGCTTTGGTGGCTTGCTCTGCAACCAGATCCTCCAACCAGGCTAAGGCATCGGATTCAGGCTCTGATGTAGGCTCCGCAGATGATACTTCACCTTCAGCCAAAACGGGCTGCTCAGCAAGAGCCTGTTCTGCTTCTGCGGTGGTGCTTTCAATGGATGGTATTTCTTCTGAGGGGATATTTGCAGCCTCAGGCTGTAATTGCTCAATATCCGTCGTTTGCTCAACCTCAGGAACAGCTTTGGTTGCTTCCATTCCTTCTTGAGATTGGGCGGATTCGTCTGTCAATTGCTCTGTTGATGGTGCCCCTGCAGAGAATGATTCAATCTCAACCATGGGTAGCTCTGAAGATACTGCAGTCATCTCTGCTTCTGTAGCAGTTTCTTCCTGGGTGAGCTGTGGTAATGTGGGAACTTCTTCAGAGATGGTCTCAGCTTCAGCTGTGGGTAGCGCTGAAGGTATTGCAGTCATCTCTGCTTCAGGTAGTGATTCCTCCATCACGGGCAGCTGTGTGGCAGGTGCTTCTTCAGAGATCGGCTCTCCTTCATTAACTGGCATCTCTTCAGTCAATTGCGGAGGTGCGGCTTCCGTAAGTGCTTCGGTTGTCTCGACTAACCCTTCGGTAAGTTCCTCCCCCGGAATCACTCGTTCTTCTTCAGGTACCGCCAGCTTCTCAGGTGCAAGCTCCGGCTCAGTGATATCTGTAGATTCTACAACCGGCTCTTCACCCGCAGATACCAAAGCACCTGCTTCTGGTATCTCTTCAGCAATTTCCTTAAGCCAGTCTGGAATTTCATCTGAGAAGGCAGCTGTCGCATCCTTCGTTTCAGAAACCTCAGGAGGGATGATAGGCTGGCCTTCTGAAGGTTGGATTTCCACTGCCGGTTCTATTGAGTCTTCTAAAGATGTATCTTCTGCTCCAGCTGGTTTGGAGTCGGTAGTATCTTGTGCAAAAGCGGAAGATTCGAACGAAAATGCAGGCGTTGATTCAGCGGATGGTTCTTCTTGGGTAGGGACTGCTGACTGGGGAGTTTCAATATCTCTAAGCCAATCAGGGATTTCATCTCCTTCACCAATGGAAAGTTCTTCTTTATTCGAAGCACTTGCAGCTGTCCCCGGTTTTTTCTCATCCAGCCACTGTATGATTGAATCAGTGGGACCTGGTTGATGTGGTTCTAACCAAGGTGTAGAAAGGTCATCTGCGTTTGGCTCGGAACCCGGCTTATCTTCAGTTAAAGCTCCTTCAGGTGCAATGCCGCTTAACCAGTCAGGAATCTCGGTTTTTTCCAGGTCTTCGCTTGATGGAACACTTAAAGCCGGTTCACCAGGTTTTGTCTCTTCGGTTGGGGTGGATAATTCACCTGTTGAAGATTTCCAGCCTGCATCCTTCATCCAATCAGGGATATCCCCTTCTGTTTTAGAAGTATCGGTAATAATTTTTTCCACTTCCTGGGTATCCCAGATGAACGGGGACACATTAGGCGCGCCTGTTTCTACTGGGGTACCGGGAGGGGGTGCTTCAGCTGACTTTAACCACTCAGGGATATTTTCTTCGGCAGGTTTATCCATTGATATTCCTAATGAAGTTGCCCAGGCAGGTTGATTCGGAGTTTCTCCAACCTGGAGGCCAGATTTCCAATCTAAACGCTCTATATTGACTGTATTTTCAGGTACCTGATCAGTGGAAATTGCATCTGATTCTGCAAAAGCATAATATGGATCCATGGAAATTACGATCTGGCGATAATTCTTAACAGCATCCGTACCTTCAGCATCAGGCAGGGAGACAGCCAGAATGCGGTTAGCTTCAAGGCATTGGGGTATCTTCTTTAATACAGTAACGCAGGTTTCTACAGCTTCAACACGCTGAGACGTCTGGTATAACATCTGGGCGAGTAAAAGCTGGAGATCAGGTCGGTTTGGATCTTCAGTTATTGCGGACCGTAATTCTGCAATCGCCTGATCATACAATCCACCCTTTGCATACATCCGTGCAAGGGCACCACGTGTCAGGCGTACCTTCGGCGGCTGCGTGCCATCCCGACGGCCATATAATCGACGAAGTTCATCCTGGATGGCTATGTTCGCAGGTTGGGCCTCATAGGCAAGCTCCATATGCCAGATTGCAGCATCCAGATTATTTTCATCCTCTCGAATAATACTCATTCCAACGTTTGATAAAAAGTCATCCGGAATGGCAGCCAGAACCCGTTGGAAAATATCCGTGGCATCGCTGATGCGTTGCTGCTCCAAATGAGCTTTACCTAACAAACGATAGGAGGCGATATGCTTCGGGAATGTGGCAAGGATATGGCGGCAATGGGCAACTGCCTCATCCAACTGTCCGTTATCGATCATGCCTTCTATCTCGCGATTGTATGCACGTAATGAAATTATCGCCATAGTTATTATGCTCCCAATCTTAAGTATGCCTTATTCTAGCAGATGTTGCAAGTGTTAAACCGTTTACAAAAAAATCCCTCCCGGCTTTGGGAGGGATTAGTATAGATAAAATTACAGCGGTTTATCAATAGGAGGGGCAGGTTTTTTACTGCGGGAGATTGCCCAACCAATTGCAACCAGGAGAACGAAACCTACAACATATGAAGCAACCTGCGAATTACTGTATTTCACAATGACAGGCGCCATGATCAAGCTTACCAGGTTGACGACCTTGATCATTGGATTTAACGCAGGTCCGGCGGTATCTTTCAACGGGTCACCCACCGTATCTCCGACTACACTCGCTTTATGGCGCTCAGATCCTTTTCCGGTGTTCGCTTCCAGATTGCGGGGTTCATCTTCAATCGATTTCTTGGCATTGTCCCAGGCGCCACCCGCATTGGCCATGAAGACCGCTAATAATTGACCGCTCAGGATGATGCCAGCCAGGAAGCCACCCAATGCTTCAACCTGTAAGATCAGACCTACTGCAAGAGGCAACAGGACTGAAATCGTTGCCAGGGGGATCAGCTCTTTTTGAGCTGCAGTAGTGGATATACCCACCGCGCGGGCATAATCAGGTTGAACTTTGCCTTCCATTAATCCAGGGATGCGGAATTGTCGGCGTACTTCTTCGACAATCAAACCAGCCGCCCGGGTAACAGCCCGGATGGATAAGGAGCTAAATAACCAGGGGAGGGCACCTCCAATCAGTAAACCGATAAATACTCTAGTTTCTGACACCCGGATGGATTCCATGACTGGAAAACCGAGCTGTGTTTGGACCCTCCCAACATCTGTAATGAATGAAGCGAAAAGGCTAACTGCCGCGATGACTGCAGAGGCGATGGCAACTCCTTTGGTGATTGCTTTGGTGGTGTTCCCAACTGCATCCAGGTCTGCCATGATCTGACGTGCCTTACGGGTTTCCTCATCGTCCATGTTTTGCCATGACATTTCCGCAATGCCATTGGCATTGTCTGATATGGGTCCATATGAGTCCATAGCCACATTGTTGCCGGTGTGGCTGAGCATACCAATACCAATCATGGCAACTGCGTACAGCACGTAGGTAGATCCTTTCGTATGATAGAGCAGCAGAGCGAGGACAAAACTGATCGCGATGACAACCAGCGCCCACACGGTGGATTCCATCCCAACTGATAAACCAGACAAGATGGTTGTTGCAGGACCACCCTTGGTTGAATCTACAATTTCCTTGACTGGTGCACGCTTGGTGGATGTGAAATAGGAAGTTAGTGGATTATATGCAACTGCAAGACCTACCCCGATGGCAGTTAAAGCAGCCAATTTCCAGTCCTTCGCATACCAAAGTGCCAGGGCGAATGCCCAGATGATGGTATTGACGCTTGACACCTCATAAGAACGGAACATGGCTTCTTCGGCATCATGGGCGCGCAGGAATTTAAGCGGGAAACTCTCCCAAATTGGAACGGTGAAAGTACCCAGAATTGAGCTGATCACGCCAATGGCGCGGATGATTAGCGGATAGACGATCCAATATAAATTGCCGGTAAGTCCGACCAGAGCCAATCCCAGGATCAGACCTGAAACAATCGTCACTTCATAACTTTCAAAGATATCAGCAGCCATCCCAGCACAATCACCAACGTTATCACCAACCAGATCGGCAATCACTGCTGCATTGCGCGGGTCATCTTCAGGAATATCGTGTTCAACTTTTCCGACCAGGTCTGCACCAACATCGGCTGCTTTGGTGTAAATGCCACCACCCACACGCATGAATAATGCCAGGAGCGTTCCACCAAAGCCAAACCCAAGCAGGGCGTCTGGCGCAGCCCGACCAAAGATCATGAAGATGATTGTTCCACCGAAAAGACCCAAGCCATCGGTAAGCATGCCCGTGATGGTGCCGGCATAATATGCAATGGAAAGAGCTTCATTGAAACCACGACGGGCAGCGGAAGCAGCTCGAACATTAGCCTGGATTGCCATTCGCATCCCCAGCTGACCTACAGTGAGTGAGAAGGAGGCGCCCATGACGAACGCAATCATACGCGCTACGCCAATGATCAGCAGGATTTGCTGATAGGCTTGCGGGGTGCCATCTTTGGTGATGCCTTCCGCACAGGTTTTTAATGAAGCGAGATTATGCGCATCCACACCCTGGAGGAAAATGCAGTGCCACTCACGAGCTTCGAGGGAGGGAGGAACGATATAAACAGATAGAAATAATGCCACAGTTAATACCAGGATAATTGGGAGGATCGAACGCAATTGACGGCTCAGATAACTATTGGCACCGATTCGGATTGCATTCCAAACTTCTTGCATCTTAGCGGTGCCCTTATCTTTAGCCATTACCCTACCGCGCAAAAACCAGGCGTAGAGCAGGCTGATGATGGCGACCACAACCACGCCAATAATCGCTATCTGTTCAAATCCATTTAAACCATGTCGTGCCAGGCCTAATATGTTCATATTTCCTCCACTTGATCCATCCAGATTTAAACAAACAAAATGCCCACACGCATAGGCGTCTGGGTAGCACTTTATGAAATTATATCAAAAATTCCATCGGTTAATGTTTCCCCTCAGGCTGCGATATTTTACCTAATCAAATAGAAAAAGTCAAACAACTTTGGTAGATTTATTCAGATTAGCATTTCATTAGACTTCACCCAACTACTTGACTTTGCCTCTTTCTTTAATGTATAGTCTTACTCAGTGATTAGCTTATTTATCCATAGCGATTATGCAAGTATAAAAACCGCATAATCAAGAACCACAGCACAGCCTCCGGGAGTACGGAGGCGGTGCTTTTCTTCGTTTATACAGGAGATGTTTATGATTGAAGTGGAAGGATTGACGAAGGATTACGGGCCCAGACGAGCAATCAATAATTTAACCTTCAAAGCAACCTCTGGAGAAATCCTGGGATTTTTGGGTCCAAATGGAGCGGGCAAAACCACAACCATGCGCATCCTTTCTGGTTTTATGCCACCAACATCGGGTAGTGCACGGGTTGCAGGATTTGATGTTGTAGACCAATCATTAGAAGTGAGGAAGCGGGTTGGATATCTACCCGAAACTGTACCGCTCTATCCAGATATGACCGTGTTTGATTATCTAAAATTCATGGCGGATCTCAGACATATTAAAAATGCTGATGAGCGGGTTGATGATGTTCTGGATATTGTGCACATGATTGATCGTTCCGATGGATATATTAGTAACTTATCCAAAGGTATGCGACAACGTATCGGTCTTGCACAGGCTTTACTGCATGAGCCAGAAGTTTTAATTCTGGATGAGCCAACGATTGGATTGGATCCTGCCCAGATCAAGGAGGTGCGTACCTTGATCCGCGAGATCGGCAAGCAACGGACGGTATTATTATCGACGCACATACTTTCCGAGGCTCAACAGATTTGCGACCGGGTCCTGATCATCAATAAGGGCATTATTATCGTGGAAGATACCCCTGAAAGATTACAAGCTGGATTGACCGGTGTGCAGCGTGTTTCCGTACGTGTTCAGGGCGATGGTGATGGTTTGGAAAAACTGATTGGCGGGATATCTGGCGTCGGCAAGGTATTTACCACTGACGAAGGTTGTGTGGAAGTCGAAAGCTCACCGGGAATAGATTTACGCCCAAACATTGCTCGGAATGTAATCGAGGCAGGATTCGACCTGCTTGAATTGAAACGCATCGATCTGAGCCTGGAGGATATATTCTTGCAGCTGACCCGAGAAGAACCAGAACCTCCCAGCACTGATGATTCGTCTGAGGATGCAGCTTAGTAATCTCAGACGAAATAGAAAACGTTCTGAATATAGTTATTAAGGAAGGATTTAATGCGAAATATCTGGATAATTGCCCGCCGCGAGTACAAGCTATTTTTTATCAGCCCTGTAGCTTATGTGGTGGCATTCTTTTTTATGATCCTTTTAGGATATTTCTTTTATGGTGGATTGGTCGATGCGATGACCTATTCAGCCTACTATGGTTCCTATGCACCTGGTGTAGACATGGTAATTGGACCGATGGTAACTCTGCTGGTATTCGCCATGCCCGCCATGACGATGCGGTCGATTGCAGAGGAAATGAGGATGGGCACCATGGAGTTGCTACTTACTGCTCCAGTCAAAGATTGGGAATTGATCGTCGGCAAGTGGTTAGGGGCATTTTTATTTATGCTCAGTTTGCTTGCTTTAACATTACTCTTCCCACTTGTGCTGAATTTTCTTGTCAAGCCAGGGCTGGATAAAGGCGTTGTACTTACTGGGTATCTCGGACTTATTCTAATGGTTGGAAGCCTGGTGGCGATCGGAATATTTATTTCTTCACTGTTTAATAACCAGGTGGTCGTTTTCTTTATTAGCCTGGCAGCTGTGTTACTGTTATGGTTTGTCTTGCGTCCGCTGGGTACAGATACCAGTGGTGGTGGCAGCCAAATCGTTACATACCTGAATTTTATAAATCATTTTATGAACTTTTATAAGGGAACTATTAACCTGAGTGATATCGTCTACTATCTAAGTGCTACTTCACTTGCGCTCTTCTTAGGCACAATTTCGATCGAACTACGGAGGTGGCGCTAATGCAATCCAATAGGAAGCTAATTGCTCGAAGAATTGCTATCTCAATTTCATTCGCCGCTCTGGCAGTTGGTGCTGGCCTATACATCATCCAGCGTCAATGGAATTTGTACCTGCAAATCGCACTTGGATTGTTTGTGATCGGTTTAGCTCTCTTTGTAGCCCTGGACCCAGGAAAGATACGTAAAGCCTTGACGGGACGTCAAGCGCGTTATGGGAGTAATGCCCTTATCTTGTCGGTTGCGTTTCTCGGTATCCTGGTTGTAGTGAATTTCCTGGCCAATAAATATACTAAACAATGGGATTTGACCGAGAATCAGGCGAATACACTCGCCAAGGAATCGGTAGATGTATTAAAAAGCGTACAAAACACGGTTGTAGCCAAGGCTTTCTTCACCTCCAGCTCAACGAATGCGTCATCAAAGGCAAATGTAAAAAGCCTCTTGGATAAGTATGTGTATGCAGGCGGTGGAAAATTTCAATATCAGTTTGTTGACCCCAATAAGGATCCGATTTCTGCCCAGGACGCAGGGATCACCAAAGATGGTTCGCTCGTTCTCTATATGGGTAATTCGAAACAACCCGTGTCCACCAATACAGAATCGGATATCACCGGAGCGATGATCAGGTTAATGAACCCTGGAACGCACGTGATATATTTCCTGACTGGGCATGGGGAAGAGGATATCCAGGGTGGCAGTGACACATCGTTTACGCAATTAGCCACCGAGTTGGGATCGAAGAATTATAAAGTATCGACCTTGAATCTACTGGCGACAAACCAGATTCCACCAGATGCCAGCGTGATCGTAGTCGCCGGACCACTAAAACCGCTCTCAGAAGCCGAGGTGGGTTTATTGGATGCATATTTACAAAACGGCGGTTCGCTGGTGGTCATGGAAGGGCCGACTGTTGTCACCCAGTTTGGAGATGCCCCGGATCCATTGGCGACTGACCTGGCGCAGAATTATGGAATTGACCTGGGTAACAACGTGGTTATTGATTATGGTGGATACCAGCAATATTCGAATGCATTATTCGCTTTATCAGCCCAATATGGATCGCATGCAATCACACAAAATATGACGACGCAAGCAACTGGATTCTCGATCGCAAGGAGTGTCTCAGCGAACGATACGGTTGGAACTGATTATAGCAAGGTCCAATTGGTGCTCACCAGTGATGGGTCATGGGGTGAAACCGATATGGCCTCAATTCAAAATAATGCTCCAAAATTTGATCAGGGAGTTGATATTAGCGGACCAGTCTCTCTGGCAGTTGCCGCAACAGGGACAACCACCAATGCCCGTCTGGTTGTGTTTGGGAATTCAGAGTTTGCGACGAATTCAGGCTATTCTTGGTATGGAAATGGCACCTTGATCCTGAATTCGATCGACTGGGCGGCAAAAGTAGAAAACTTAATTAATTTGACTTCAAAGACAGCGACTGACCGGACTCTGGTTATTCCACAAACCTATACGATGAACTTGATTTTCCTGGGCTCTTTGATCGTCATACCCGGCGTAATTCTCCTGGCGGGCGTCGGCACCTGGATTGCCCGACGGAGAAAAGGATAATATCGTATGGTACGTCGATCAACCTGGATCGTACTTGGGTTATTTGCCCTGGTGATTGGATTCGCATTGCTGTTTGAGCGTTTCCAGGCAAATAAAACAGAATTGACAGCTACAGCTACTCCGGTCGCTGCCGTGGTAAAACTGTATGACATCACGAATGCGCAAGTTAATGAGATCATAATTGCTGCCGGTGGAGGCGATAAAATCGATCTCTACCGTGATCCAGAAACCTCAAATTGGGCAATCACTGATGTTCCCGTGGATCAAGCTGACTCAGCTCAGATTGATTCAATCAGCCTACAATTACTTTCATTGCAGATTCAGGAGACTTTTACCCAGACGCTCACGCTCGCAGCGATTGGTTTGGATACCCCTGCCTATACAATCACAATAATGACAGTGGATGGAAACCAAATCATCACTGAAATTGGCTCACCTAATGCAATCGGGGATGGCTATTACGTCAGAGTTGATTCTGGTCCGGTGGTTCTCGTAGATAAAGTGGTACTGGATGATGTGATCAGCTTAATAACCAAGCCACCTGTGCTTCCCACCCCGACCCCAGAAGTTACCTCAATTGTGACTGCCACCTCAACTGAAGCAGGAGGCCAGGCAACTCCAACGCCATAAAAGTGTTATGGTTCATAATGCTTGGAATTGGTACTTGATTTTCGACTAAAAAAAGTGTATTCTGATTAATAAGTGGTTCATACCCCGGTGAGAAGGCCGGTTAGAGAGAAAATATGATTGATGAAGAGTTAATTAATGCAATTGCAAATCGAGAGGATGAACATCCAGCCTTAGCCAGATTAATCGAGTTTGGCAGGCAAAAATCCTTTGTTACCATTGATGATATCCTGAGCTTTTTCCCTGAAGCTGAACAAGAGGTTGATCAGCTGGAGGAAGCGTTTGCTGCCTTAATCAGTGCCGGGATCCCCTATATAGACGATGTTACAGTAGGGGCACCTACTGAAGATGAACTAACTGCGGTTGAAGAAGAAGAGACCGAAGAAGAAAGCCATCGAGCAGTTGTCGTTGATGACAATTATTTAGCCAACATTGATACTGACGATACGATTGGTCTCTACCTGAAAGAGGTGGGGCGCGTGCCCCTCCTGACCGCTGTAGAGGAAGTTCAGTTGGCAAAGCGGATCGAACAAGGTCGGATTGCTCGGGAAGAGCTTGCAAAAGGGATTGTGAGCATCCGAAAACGAGGTGAGTTTCAGATACATATCGAAGACGGCTGGTTAGCCCGCGAGCATCTGATCACCGCAAACTCACGGCTTGTGATCAGCGTTGCCAAGAAGTACATGGGACGGGGAGTGCCGTTTTTGGATCTGATTCAGGAAGGGAATATTGGTCTGATTCGAGCAGCCAAGAAGTTCGACTATCGCCGGGGTCACAAGTTCAGTACCTACGCAACATGGTGGATCCGGCAGGCAGTGACACGTGCGATTGCCGACCAGGGACGCACGATCCGTGTGCCGGTGCACATGGGCGATCAAATCAATAAGCTTTTACGAGTGCAGCACCAGCTGACCCAACGTTTGGGGCGTGACCCGAGCGTAGATGAGCTGGCTCAGGCACTTGAAGTCACTCCACAAAAAGTGGAGAACATGATCCAGGTGGCCCGGAGGCCGCTTTCGCTCGAGACGCCGACCGATGATGAAGAAGATTCAGTCCTGGGTGATTTTATTCAGGATGAAGAGGTTCCTGCACCGGATGAGACTGCAACCTACAATTTATTGCGGGAACACCTGGACGTGGTGCTGAATGGATTGCCTCCACGCGAGGTACGCATTTTGCAATTACGCTACGGTTTATTGGATGGCCAGGCATATACGCTTGAGGAAGTGGGTCGAAAGATGGGGGTCACACGTGAACGTGTGCGGCAAATTGAAGCCCAGGCTCTGAGCCGGTTGAGACATCCTGCAATCCGCCGCAGGTTGCGCGAATACCTGGGATAACAAACAGAACTGTAAATCAACGAGCGAAAGCTCGTTGATTTTTTATCTTATAATAGAGCCATGCCATCAGCGATTGATTATCTTATTTCATCGCAACATGAAAGTGGGGGATGGGGATATTCGACTGGGCAAAGGCCTGGAGTAGAGCCAACTGCAGCGGTTCTGCTAGCCACCCGGAATGAATCCAGCGCCAATAATTCTTTTCAAAATGGATTATCCTGGTTGCTGCAATGTCAACATCAGGATGGGGGATGGGGGATTAATGAGGACGATCCGGAAAGTGGCTGGCAAACTGCATGGGCATTGATTGCATTGAGGTATTCCACCCAAAACAATATTGCGATTGCTCATGCAGTGGATTGGCTGACCACAGTCGAAACTTATGAGGTCTCTCGCGAACAATTCCAGAAACCAGAGATCCCTCAAACTGCTTCAATTGGGGCATTGGTCTGGCCATGGATGCCTGGACAATTGGGATTTATAGAACCGACTGCAATGGCGATTTTAGCTCTGGAAGGGGTAAATCAATCCCAGCAAACTGATGCTAGATTTATCTCTGCACTAAACTTTTTTCAGCATAATAGAACTCCACATGGGGGATGGGATTACGGGAATGAAGGCAAACTAGATACTGGTGTACTCCCCCGGGCTTATCCAACCGCTTTGACTTTGATAGCCCTGACTCATATTGCTAATGATAAAGTCCTAAATATAGATACGATTGCATTACAGAAAGCTTTGAGTAAGGATCCAAGTATCCTTGTACAATCGAGCGGAGCACTTGCATTGCGGACCATGGGAGTTGATTCCAAGGCGTTAATATCTAGTATTACCGACCGCCAACTTCAAAATGGAAGCTGGGTTGATAACCCTTTCTTCACTGCCTGGGCATTAATGGCAATTAGAGGTTATTTATAGATGGCAAAGCAGATACTAAGTCGTCGAGCTTTCATCCGATTGGCACTGTTGGGAGGGATTGGTGCGGGTGGAATATATATCCAACACCAAACTGCTGGAGTGGGTGTAATAAATATGTTGCGCTGGATGATCAGGGGGCAGCTACAGAGGTTCAAACACCCTGCAATCGTGGGATTGGGGAAATGTGACTCATATGATGAGGATCTGGTATCAGCCATCAGAAGCATTTGGGAAATTTCGGAGATGCCTGATTTGCACGGGAAAAATGTTTTTGTGAAACCCAATCTGCTTGATGAAGTCGAAGGCCAGATCGCTACGACCAATCCCAAAATTGTGGGTGCAGTTTTAGACCTGCTTGGCGAATTAGGCGTGAATCATGTTGTAGTAGGGGATGGATCAGCTTTCAACCGTGATACCAGTTCTGTAGCGAAAAACTGCGGATTAATCGAGGTGTTAAGTGCCCATGGTGTCCGTTTCACGGATATTAATTATGATCAGCTCATACCCGTGAAGGTGCGCGATGGATGGATTCGAAATACAGATCAATTATGGCTCCCCAGACAAGTCATCGAGGCAGATTTCATCATATCCATCCCGAAATTAAAAGCCCATCATTGGGCGGGCGTAACTTTAAGTTTAAAGAACCTTTTAGGAGTAATTCCTGGTTCTCGCTACGGTTGGCCGAAGAATATCATCCATATGAATGGAATTAACGCTACGATCCTGGGCTTATATCAGTCACTTCCTCCGGTCGTTTCAGTTGTAGATGGAATTATCGGCATGGAAGGAAATGGACCACTGTTCGGAAAACCGGTTCAACATGGTTTACTGGCAGTCGGAAGTGATCCACTTGCAGTAGATATTATCTGCACCCAACTTATGGGGTACTCAATCGATGCCATCCCACATTTAGCTGGAGCTGCCTTAGCAGGAATTGGACAAGCCGAGAAAATAGAAACGCGGGGGGTTGATCCGAATCTGCTCCAAAAGCATTACGAAGCCCCACCAACTATCTAGCATGAATTACCAGTCCTCCTATCACCTCACCTGGTAGGAAAGCCTATTATTATCTCCTTATTAGGGGCAGAAACGCTGGATATCTAATACCGAGGATGATATAGTTTTTAATGAAAGGTCTTTGCCTGCTATTGCGGTCGCGTATCGCCACTCGCCAGTCATATGGTTATACGTTGCTGCACCGGGTACGGGATTGTTTCCTCTAAAAGGTGATCAATTTGTTAGCGGCAAATATAATCCTATCTTATAATTTAATTAATTCAAAATGAAATATAGGTTCTTAACATTTATTTAAAGCATAATATTCAACATGGTATACTCCGACCATCCATGGAGGGGCATTGAAACAACCTCGATCGCTGGCATCAATTCTGGTATTTATCTCAGCAGGTATACTTATCATTGGTCTTGGGTGGGTGAATTACAATTTAGCTAAGCAGGATATTTCTGGTGAAGGCTTTGCCATTCAAAGATTCAGTATACGTTCGCTTGTGACATCCGGTACCAGCCCATATAATGACTCTACTACATTAGAAATTCAAAAACTCGTACAAAAAGAGAATAGCTTTGTCCCAGGAAATCCACCTAAATATACATCGCCATTATTTTCAGGTATTTTGGTGTTTCCATTCGCTTTGATTGGTAGTGATACCCTCGCACATGCCGTATGGTTGACTGCCCAACTCATTGCGATTTTCGCAATCATATTAGTTAGCATAAAAACCACTGCCTGGAAACCTGCCTGGTATATTTTCTTATTCTTCTTACTATTTACTATTTTGAGTTATCACGTAGTTTTCCCATGGTTGGATGGTGGATTATCAATTTGGGCTGCACTATTTCTCACCTGTGCATTTCTAGCAATATACACAAATCGGAATGAATTGGCTGGCATATTCTTAGCGCTTTCCGCAATTCAGCCGCAAATGGTCATCCTGGTGTGTATATTCACCCTGATATGGGCAGGCTCGCAGCGAAGGAGATTGGTG
The DNA here is from genome assembly GCA_963725685.1 of uncultured Chloroflexia bacterium. Classification (GTDB taxonomy): domain Bacteria; phylum Chloroflexota; class Anaerolineae; order Anaerolineales; family UBA4823; genus FEB-25. The sequence goes on along the minus strand of CAVRYZ010000004.1, from coordinate 24,950 downwards.
ATCTTATGGTTCTTTATCACCATAATTTTTTTGTCCGTCGTGGCAGTATTGCTTGTCCCAGATTGGATACTTCAATATATCCGCTTGGTTTATAAATTCCAGCAGAATTTTCCGCCTGGTTCTCCGGGAGTTTTATTTACGCATATCATGCCCGGATTGGGGAAACAAATGGGCTGGCTGGTAAGCGGGGTTTCAGCAACCATCCTTCTGGTTGAGTGGTGGCTCGCTTTAAAGAGAGATTTTCGTTGGATGCTTTGGACAGCATGTTTGACGATTGTACTCAGCCAATGGATAGGTATACCGACAATCCCAGCCAATTATGCTGGTTTACTCCTGCCACTCATCCTGATTTCAGCGACCTTCATTGAGCGCTGGCCGCGGGGAGGACAATGGGTGGCGGTTTTATTGGCAATCCTTATATTTATATGGGAATGGGCATTGTTCTACACAGACTTGACCAGTGCCCAGCCCCAGGTGCAAATAAATTTGATCCTTCCACTGCCATTGATCCTGCTCATCGGCCTTTATTGGGTGCGTTGGTGGGCGCTAAAACCGAGGAGATTATTAAGCGAGGAGCTTAAGCTTGGCGGGTCGTATTAAATTTCGCTTTAATATTGAGCACTTATGGGGTCTGATTGTATTGATGGGGATTTTTATCTTTGTCAATACCCATCCAATCCGCCCGCATGATTTTTGGTGGCATATCACGATTGGGCGTGAGATCCTCACAACAGGTTCTATCCCTGAAGTAGATATCTATTCATATACTTCAGCCGGGCAACCCTATCCTTCTTACCAAATGTTCTGGTTGATGGATACTTTGCTGTACTTCTTCTATAAAGTTGGGGGACCAGCACTGGTAATTATTATTCAGAGTTTGTTGGTCACTTCTGCGTACACAATTGTTTTCTGGTTAAGCAGGTCAGTCTCCAACAGCTGGCGAATTGCTGCGATCTGTACGTTGTTTGCGGCTGCCTTAGGCATCAATGATTGGAATGTCAGGCCTCAGGGGATTACATTTTTATTAGCAAGTTTATTCCTATTAGCGATTTACGGCTATAAGAAGAAACCTCATTGGGGCTGGTTGGTTATATTTCCATTAACAATGCTTATCTGGGTCAATAGCCATGGTACATTTATCATCGGTTTGGTTATCATTGGTATCTGGTGGGGAGATGAGATTTGGAAAAGGATCTTCCCGCGCAATAATCTGAGATATGACGTTGAGATAAGGCAGTTGGTAGTACCGGGTATTATGCTTGGAATTACAGCGCTGGTATGCTTGATCAATCCACGTGGATTTGGGATCCTAGATTATCTTCAAACTCTTACCAGGAATAGCGTGGTGCAAAACCTGGTCACAGAATGGGCAGCGCCATCCTTCAGTACAATGGTTGGAACAATATTCTTATGTGGATTGATGATAAGCGCGATGGTGCTTGCCCTTTCACCAACCAGGCCAACCTTTTATCAAATTATCACTTTCCTCATCTTTGGAATATTGGGTTTAAAGACCTCTCGAGGTAGTGTGTGGTTCGGGTTGGTTATGGCACCGATTCTGGCAGTGCATATATCAACCATTGCTTATAGCCTTCAGAAGGTGGAACATAAATCGACAATTCAGACAGGGTCTCGAACGCTGAATTTCATATTTGCTTCGCTGATCATTGTTATGGGAGTGTTATCTCTCCCCTGGTTTAAAAGTGTTTTACCTTTACCAGCTGCCAAAGCCGGATTAATCTCAGCTGAAACTCCTATCCAGGCTACCCAGTTCTTGATAGAGAAAAATTTACCAGAACGTGTGTTCAATGCCATGTCTTTTGGAAGTTATCTCATTTGGAAAGCCTATCCACAATATCAGGATTTTATAGATCCACGCATAGAGCTGTTTTCAGAAAATATCTGGGTGGATTACTTAAATATCAGTAATGCAAATGGGGATTGGGAAACTAAGTTACACGATTATGGGGTTAATACACTGATGCTGAGCCCGGTGGACCAGCCTACCCTGGTGGAAGCAGTCAAGGAATCGAAAGATTGGATATTATTGTATCAAGACCCATCTGCGTTGATTTTTGAACGAAAGTAGTCGTAATTTCCCCAAGAACACCTCTCGGAATTAACCAGTAGAATTTAGCGTTGTCAGGCTAGGAAGCACGGATGATGATACCGCTTTGTGGGCATTTTCTATTCTCAGGGGTTTCATTTTCCCAGATCCAAGCATGCTGGATGGTAACCAGCCAAACCACACAATACCCCCTGCGATCCAGGCAAATGTTCATCGCCTGGTTGTAAAGAATTGATCAAGTTTCATCCACCAAGTCAAAAAAGATGCATGCTCGAGCAGATTTATCTGTCAGGATATTATCAACCAATCATCGCACTAAGAAATCCCAGGATTACGACACAGGAATTGATTCAGCAGGCCATACGGCTTAAAAAGGTTGTGTTATAAATCGAGGAGTATTTATGGAACTGGTACTTTAGACCATATTTGTGCATACTGGTCATCGTATTCCATTTTCCATTGGTTATCTTCAGGTAGTGCAGCTGCCAGATTGGGTTGTAGTAATTTATCCAATAAAATTCTATTCGCTCCATACTTCATCAGGATCTCGTTGTAATTTGTGGCATTGTTTACATGAATATAATCCATCCACTGGTCATATGGGAAAAGTTCTACCCGCGGGTCAATAAACACACCCTGATCAGGTATTGCCCAAATTAAATAACTGCCATAACCCATTTCATTGAAAAGCCGACCACCAGGATGAGATTGTAAATAAGCTGTGGCTGCTATAGGTGTATCAGTACTAAGCAGAGGCCCAGCTGAAGAACTTCGCAAAACCTGCTGCCAATAAGTTTCGGGCAATGGCACCCGCTCGACAAACCAAGGTTGTACGAACAGTACTGGTAAAAACACGAGCAGTGCCAACACAAGATTGAGCCAATTTTTTTGAGGAATTAGCACGGGGGTTCGGATTGGCAAGTCTTTGATCAAACGAGCCAGGATCGGCATGGAAATCACGCCATACCAGATGACATAGCGCTGACCCGACCAGGCCAGCCAGAGGAATCCAGCGAAAAGGATGGTCTCCGTAATTGAGAGTCGGTATTTTGAATAGGCTAGAACAATGATAAAAATAATAATGGTAATGAAGAAAAAAACATTTGATAATCCTTGAGGAGTGGGAGACTGCCATTCTTCAATCAATTGCTGGCTTGGGGGATCGGTGAGGAGTTTAATGGTGTAATTAACGATATCTAGAAAGCGTGGATTGATTAATATTGACAATCCAGTTAGGAGCCCTGTACACCCAATCCAACCGATTTGATGCCAGTTTAACGAATTCGCTTGTTTCAACAAGCGTTTCGCAATCTCTCCAACGAAAAAAGCTCCGATTAGGATCAATCCCAGGATGAAGCTGCCGTGCACATTCACCCAGAAGATCATGATTAATGGGACTAAAAGTAACCAACGCTTGTTTATTCCAGCATCAGCATAACGTTTGAGGATAATATAGGTGAAGATGAACGGCAACCATGCCCATATTTGAGTGCGAACGATCAAATTATTGGTGATCATCAAGCTGAGCAAGGCTACTACCAGCGCACTTATCCTCCATGATCCACTTTGTCGGCGCGCCTCAACTGCAACCATTGCCATGGTGAGGCCGATAAGTATGGTTCGGATAGATATGACCAATGCCAGGCCACCCAAGTGATAAAAAATATACAATAATAATTCGGCCAACCAGGCAGCATAATAAAAAGGCTGGTCAGCTGGTATTGTCCAGGCATACATATTCGTGGCCGGTATGGTGTGATTTGTAAATATAGTTTCACCGATCTTTAAGTGCCACCAAAAATCGTTTGGAGGAAGGGGGACTAATGATGTAAAGAATAGAAAACCAGCAAGAATCACTAATACCCATAGAATATCGAGGCTGATACCATGGTTTTTCGATTTGCTCTTCAACTCGTGGTCAATGAGTAGAGACATAATGTTATTAGAATATTGACACTGAAATTTATCGATTGCCTTCTAATTTCGGATATTGCCAACGAATCAGTAAAAACCAGATAAACAATGCTGGGACCATCCAAATGAACCAGAATTCATCCAGCTTCATATGTAAGGTCAGATCGAGAATATTGATGCTTATGAGTATTATAGCCAGAAATAATGTCATCCAGCGTTTCCAGTCTGTTGTAATCCACACCACTGCTATGAGAATAGCTGGAATAAGAACAACCAGATCATACGTCCAGAAATACGGCGAGGTGAGAAGTGAAACTAGAATAACCATTGGTAACTCATGGATCCAATTCCATGTTTTATGCTGCTTGTACCAATAATAGATCATCCAGACCCCACCAGCTATTGACGGTGCAAATTGAATCCAGTAGTTGGCTGTACCTACCCAGAAATAACGAATATACGAACCAATTGTTGGATTCGCCCAATCCGAAATCTGGTAAGTCTGGAGCATGCCTAAATACTGATGAATGATTTGCGGGTTAACCAAAATTGCTACCAAGGTTAAAGAAAGTATTGTGATAAGTGTGCTGAGGATTATTTTCCAGCGACGATCTTTTATCAACCATAATAAGAGTGCAAGCCAGAATAAAAGGATCAGCTGAGGTTTAAACGAGATGACGGCTAGAGATATCCCTGCCATCCAATCATTTCTATCGACTCCGGTAAAATAAAGAAATCCCACAATTCCCAGCAATAATACTCCACCAATTTGTCCTTTTTCGAGCATTGATATTGTCGGGGCGAAGGTGAATACAATAAGAAAAACCAGCCAATGCAGTTTTGGACTTCCCAAATAGATACGCCAGAGGAGCAACGAGGAAAGTATTACCAGCAAGATCGATAGCATCAACCATACCAACCTGCTGATAGGATAGTCAAGTATTCCGAATGGCATCAAAATGGAAATTACCCAAGGAGGGTTGAGCATGATAGAGCTGGTGGAAAGGGTTGGTAAGCTGCCTTCTTCGATTTGCAGTTGTTCAATCCTGGCAGGATCATATGGATTTTCACGATGTACATTAAGGTTTCCACTTGCCCAAAATCTCATAAAATCGTCGCTGAGAAGATTCTCAGGTTTTGTAAGAATCGGAGCCAGGCAAACCAATACAACCCCACTAATCACTAATAAGGTCCAAGTGACCAGTCGATAAATGTTTTTTTTGCTACGTAATGAAGTAGGCACAGAATTATCACCGCGAAAAAAATCTGCACCTTATCAAAGTATATATTGCTTCATACCCATCGACCCATGATATTTTTTTCCCAGCTTGAATTGTCCGGGGAGTATACGCGATTGGGACTTCCAGGATGTGATGACCTTTTTTTAGAAATTCGGCAGTAATTTCTGGCTCAAAATCAAATCGAACGCATCGAAGACGGATGCCTTCCATAGTCTCACGTAGGAACATTTTATAAGCGGTTTCCATATCTGTAAGATGAGATCCGAAAAACAGGTTAGTCAGGAAGGTTAAAAACTTGTTGGCAAGTTGTGATGTCCGTTTAAGCTTTACCTTCGAGTTCAAGAATCTCGAGCCATAAACAATCTTGGTTTCTTCATTTAAGATGTGGGTTAATAATATCGGGTATTCATTCGGATCAAGCTCTAAGTCTGCGTCCTGGATAGTGATGATCTCACCACTTGAAATAGCAATTCCCAAACGAACGGCAGCACCTTTACCCAGGTTCGTAGGGGAATGATATGAGATTAACGAAGGATATTTTACCCGGAGTTTTTGAACGACCTCATTTGTTCGATCTTTCGATCCATCATCTGAAATAATAATTTCTTTATCCACATTACCTAGATCGACTGCGAATACCTGATCGACAATTTTCTCCAATGAATCTTCCTCATCATAAACAGGGATGATTATGCTTAGTTTCATATGCTTTTCCGAAATAATGTAATAGCCTTATGGCACCCAACCATTTAAAACATAAAGACCTAAAAGAATTAACATCCCACCGCAACTAAAACCTACAATGAGTAGCCTCACCCATTTATTAGCGGATACAGTTGCAAACCCGATGAAAACAGGGAATGCAAGGAATAAATGTCGTGGCAAACCCATGTACGGGTGAACTGTGCCGGTGTAGAAACTAAAACTAACCAGAGCTATCGCTAGTGAGTATAACCTATAACTTAGCCGGATTTTCTTCCACGAAATCGCCAGACACACCAAGAAGATCGACGCGCTAATAATATTAACCCAAATATCGAGATCTGGTTGGGTAAAGAGTTTCACCAGAGCGAATTTGACTGCCTGCCAGGGCCAAATAAATTGCTGTTCCTCCACAACGCTCGCAGCACTGGGGGAAATTAAAATTGAGTATATAAATTTCTGGAAATTTCCAGAATTTACATGCAAGTCGTTCAATATAATCGCTCGATAGCAAAGCCATACGAACATGCCGAGAGGAATTAATGTTAATGAAAGCCAATCCCGCCAATGCTTCACTATATTTTCTAGCTTGTGGTCCGAATTTTCCGATAGCTCCCAGGCGAGTGGAATAAGCAGAAATAGTCCTTGCTGGCGGGTTAATGTTGCTAAACCACCCATCAATCCTGCCAGCCACCATGATTTTTGGCGCATAAAAATCATACATAATATTGTGGCAAGTAGAAATAATGCTTCAGCATATGGCGCAAATAGGATAAAAGCTGGAGGGGCGAATGCAAATAAAATCAACGCATAAGAAGCATCACTTGCTGGAAGATCAAATCGTGCCAGCTTGACGAAAAAATAGAATAAGACAATCCCGGAAAGCGAACTGATGATTAATAAACTAAGATCCGGTGAGATTCCTATAGTCGCCAATGGCTTCGCAAGCCAAGGATACAAAGGGTGGAACTGCGCAGTACCATCTGTGGCTGAGTAGCCTTGGGTAACAATCCGCTCATACCAGACAGCATCCCAGCGTATCCATGGGGATATAAACACTCGGTTCAACCAAACATCAATGGGAATACTGGGCGGAAATAATGGAATATTACTTTCAATGGGTAGGGATGGCTTGATGGTAGAAACTAAGCCAGCAAATATACTGGTGAATAATTTTATGACGAACCACAGGAGTAATGAATTCATGAGTGCGGCATCATTTGCAATGATAATCGGATTTTAATAAGCAAATCATTTAGTCTATTGATCAAATGTCAGCTCAAAATTTATTTCTGTGACCAGTTTTCCTGTATGAGAGTATATGATCATGTTGCAATAATAACGCCAATCGAATTTAGCTAATGGGAAGCAAGATATTAATCCAAAACAAAGCAACTACTTACCACCGAGAAAATTAAAACGGGAGCCTATCAGACTTAAGATGTGGCACGTCTAAAGTGGAGTTTATGGACGATTCCTTTTCGCTTAATTATCAGGATATTCAGAATCTTTCTGACTTGATTTACCGATACTGATAAATCTGCCGACTTCGCGTTTGCAATATTGTGCATAACATTAAGCATAATCGCTCAAACCAATAGCCTAGTGGTTGAGAAACTGTTTTGGATCAGGCATCTCCATTGAAATTATACTGGAAGTGGCTAAAAATAAAGAAAAGTTGCTACGTAGTTAGACATATTCGAACTCTTTAACAATCTGTCTTGGTGGAATTATACATGAGGAGATATTTCGCCTACTTATTAGAATTGTTAGTTGACGATGGTTGCCGATGGTGTTTTACTGTGCTATACTCGATTACTGTTCATTAGAAAATGGTGACAAGGTTTGAGGAGTATGAAACATGAATTTGCCCAGTAAGACTCAAGAGAATAGTGAACTTTCAGTTTGGGACAAGCTTCATCAGGACTGTAGAGCTGAGCTTGAGCAAGCTCAAAAAGAAGAAAAGGGAATTACCACCTTACTCGAGCAAAGTCAGCAAGAAATTTCTCGGATACAACAGAGAAATGCTTCAGTTTCAGCGCATCTGCAGCAAATCCAATCTCAAATTGAGTCAGCCTCAAAAGCCGATATACGAATGGCTTACGATGCTGCTTTGGATGCCCAGCAAAGGGTATTCGTAATGCGAGGGCAAATCGACAAATTACAAAGTGATCATACCCATCTCGAACAATATATAAGTATTCTGGAAAGAGTTGATCAAGTTTTAGAAACCGGTGATTCTGGGAAAAATGGTTCCAAGAGTGATCAGATGGCCTTAGCCAAGACAGTCGAAATGATCATCCAGGCTCAAGAAGCTGAGCGTGGTCGCTTGGCAAAAAAAATGCATGATGGACCAGCCCAGGCACTATCAAACTTTATCCTACAAACCGAAATTTCTATTCGCCTATTTGATGTAGATCAGATAAAAGCAAAAGAAGAATTGGCTGGAATTAAAACTGCCGCTGCATCTACCTTCCAGAAGGTACGCGATTTCATATTCGACTTACGACCTATGATGTTGGATGATCTTGGATTGGTACCGACGATTACCAGGTATGTGGAAACGTTCAAAGAACAATCAGGGATCGAGGTGCGTTTAATTACAACCGGGATGGAGCAAAGGTTTGAATCTTATCTTGAGATGATGGTATTTCGGGCAATCCAAGAATTATTAGGCAATATTGCATCGCACAGCCAGGCCAACAATGTAATTATCCAAATGGATTCTTCGCCAACCGGATTGCGCGTAAGCATTGAAGATAATGGAAAAGGATTTGATGCAGAAAAGATTCATGAAAAAACTGGAATGGGCTTAAAAGTAATTCGCGATCGGGTTCAGATGCTTGGGGGAACCATGGAAGTTCATAGTACGGTTGGGCATGGTTCACATATTTTATTTCAAATACCATCATCAAATGCAGCACCCTTTGCATAATTGATAGGAAGAATTAAGCCAAAATATATTGATTTTTATTTAGAAATTGCATATAATGTAGCTAACTTTGGGAAATCCAAAGAAACCACGCAAGGAAGGAGGTGAATGCCATGTTGTTCTCGCCTAAGGAAAAAGGTCAGGGTATGGTTGAGTATGCATTGATTATTGTACTAATAGCGATTGTTGTCATCGTAGTTTTAACCGTCCTCGGCACCCAAATTTCCAGGGTCTTCAGCCAGATTTCTTCAGCACTTGCAGGAACTTAGTAATCAGCTCTACTAAAAGACTATGGGCCCGATGTAAATCGGGTCCTTGGTTTTTTAAACGGTAATACTGAAGAATAATACTGATGGTACCAGATATACTAAGGAATAAATATACTTATGAATTCAGGCTCAATGACTCCAGTGCGAAACACCTGAACGACTTTTTCTAATCTTCCCTCTAGCCGAATTGAATCCAAAATGCTTAAAACCAATATTATATGATCGGGCTTGCATATCTGTAAGGAGTTATTAAGTGTTCAGATACCATAATTGATGATTTAATAGCTCTATAGTTTAAGAATATTTACGTCCATTAAAATTTGGTAAATAAAGGCCGTTTAGGAATTAGAGTTAATATTTTTGGTGCCGATGAAATCACTGCAATCATTATTAAGAATTCACCACCTAACGAGTGATATTCGAGTAATTAACTGAAAATTGGATTTATTAACGGATTATTCTGCTTCATAAGTATGGCTCAAATCTTGCAGCAAAAGGGCGGTAAGGGTTATACCTTTTTGAGTTTAGGGGTTAGAATCCCCTATCCTTGACTTTTGACATAATGGTCGTATGATTAAACGAAAGGCCGCTTTAGAATATCAAATCATAGGAGGCTGATATGCGTCGTGGAAGAATATTCTTTCTATTGGCACTGATCGTGGTTATTGTAATCGCCCTAGTTTATCTGGTTTATAGTAGGGGCTTATTATCTCCTAAGGTAGTGGGAACGGACCAAGGCGGCAATGAGCAGAATTTCACACCAACACCCGTAGCTACAACAAAGGTCGTTGTGGTTACGCAACGCGTGGAGCGCGGTGAAATTATCACAGCAGATAAGTTAGATCTGGTGGAATATCAATCTGATCTTGTCTTGCCGATCATGTTCACAGATGTCAACCAGGTCATTGACAAAATGGCACGTTACACAATGGATCCATATACTGTGGTGACCTCGGCACTGGTAACTGGTTCTCCAATTACTGAACAAGGTTCCGATGATGCATTATTCATTTCGCCCGGTATGGTGGCAGTATCAATTCCAATAACCCGATTATCCAGTGTGTCTTATGCCCCGCAGCGGGGAGATCATGTGAACGTCATCGTTACGATGCTCTTCGTTGATCTGGATCCAGCCTGGCAGACGAAGTTACCTAATTGGACAGGTAACGTGATTGGTCCAGCTGGGGGTGCAAGCTCAGAAACAACGGGGGTAATTGCGAAAGATACAATAGATACTTTACTTGCGCAACCTTTCCGGGGTGCCTCTGAACAGGGCAGGGCGGAAACTGATCCACTGATGAACCAGACATTTTATATTCTACCGTCTGAACAACAGCGCCCACGCCTGGTGAGCCAGACATTGTTACGAGATGCAATAGTGCTCCAAATGGGGAACTTTCTGACTCCAGCTGAAAAAGCTGCCTTACAGGCAACCGCACCTGCTCCGACAGCCACTCCAGAGCCCGGAGCAGAACCAGCCCAACCCCAGGCTCAAGCAACAGCAACTCCCATGCCTGCACCGCCGGATGTGATCACCTTGATCGTTTCTCCCCAGGATGCAGTGACATTAAATTATTTGATCTACGGCGGTGCACAATTGACGTTGGTACTTCGCAATCCCCGTGATGCTGATTTGAGTACCACAGAAGCTGTGACCCTATCCTATTTGTTAGATCAATATAATATACCCATTCCTGTCAAATTACCCTACGGTTTTCAACCTGCAGTGACCGCATTGGTTCCACAAGTGTTACCGAATGATGCTACCCCAACCCCGCAACAATAAATAAACTACTTCCCTGGAGCTGATACGTGGTAGATACGGATAAAATTAGAGTTGTAATTGTCGACGACATAGCCGAGACGAGAGATAACATCAGGAAATTGTTGCAATTCGAGCCTGATGTTGAAGTAGTTGGGGTTGCGCGGACAGGTCGTGAGGCAATTGATATATCCAAGGATGTAAAACCGGATGTCCTGATAATGGATATCAATATGCCCGACATGGACGGGATTGCAGCAACCGAAATCATCCGAAAAGTAGTTCCATTTGCGCAAATCGTAATCCTATCGATCCAAAATGACCCGAATTACATGCGACGGGCAATGCTGGCTGGTGCACGAGATTTTCTAACGAAACCACCCACGATTGACGAATTAACTTCGGCTATTCGTCGTGCAGGAACGATGGCACATGAAGAACGCTCAAAAACGACTCAGACAAGCAGCGCCCAAGTGGCAAGAACCGGTGGAGTGCGGCCAGTTGGTGGATTCAATGCAGGCGGAAAAGTAATCACTTTCTACAGTCCGAAGGGAGGTACAGGGTGTACGACCCTGGCAACAAACCTGGCTGTATGTTTGAATAACGAAGATACTTCGGTTGTCATTGTAGATGGTAATCTACAATTCGGAGACGTAGCGGTATTCCTGAATGAACAGGGAAAATTCAGTATCCTGGATCTGACCCCACGGGCTGATGAATTGGACCCTGACATTGTCAATAGTGTGACAATCAAACACTCACAGTCTGGGATCAGGATATTAGCTGCACCGATGAAACCTGAACAATCAGATATGGTTTCAGGTGAGCAATTCTCCAAAGTGCTGCGATACATGCGCAGTATGTATTCGTATGTAATTGTAGATACAGCATCATCGCTGCAAGATATAACCGCAAGTGCGATCAATAATAGTGATTTGTTGGTTCTGTTGACAACCCAGGATATCCCTTCGATTAAAAATTCTAGACTTTTCCTGGATGAAATCGATGCATTAGGTTTCGAGCGAAAAAGGATCGTTTTTGTGATGAATAAGTTTGATAAACGGATCGGAATTACACCTGAAAAGGTGAGCGAGAATTTGAAGCAAGAGATTGCTGCGGTAATTCCATTTGAGGAAAGAGTGATCGTATCCGTTAATCGAGGTATACCGTTTTTATTGGTGGATAAATCACGTCCATTATCCCGTTCTATCCTTTCACTCGCAGAGGTGGTTAAAAAGAGGATCTCCGAATTGGAAACTGAGATCGATACAATGACGATCGGGAAATAATAGTGGTAGATAACAAAGCTTTGATGTTGGACCGGAGGATTTGAAATGTCACTCCTGAAACGAATTGAACAAGGAAAAAGTGCACAACCCCAGGTTGGTCAGACTTCAGGCGGGAGCACACCACCCAACCTGATGACGTTACAGGCTCGTCGTGTAGTGCCACCTGGTGTGGGGTCACAAAAAGATACTTATACGGACCTAAAAACTCGCGTTCAGAATCGGTTATTATCCGAGCTGGATCCTTCAATGGATATCACACGGGTGAGTGAGGTGCGTAACTCAATCCAGGAAATGTTTGAACAGGTGCTTGCCGAAGAAAACATCGTACTTTCACGACCCGAAAGACAACGCTTGTTTGAACAAATTAGCGCAGAAATTTTGGGGTATGGACCCATTCAAACGCTACTTGAAGACGACACGATTACTGAAGTAATGGTCAACGGCGCCAAAAACATATATATCGAGCGCGCGGGTAAAATCATAAGAGTACCGGTGGCATTCGAGAGTGATGAACATGTCTTACGAATTATCGATAGAATTGTTGCTCCCCTCGGTAGGCGGATTGATGAATCCAGTCCGTACGTAGATGCACGTCTACCCGATGGATCGCGTGTCAACGCAATCATTCCACCGATATCTCTGGTGGGTCCGGTGCTCACGGTACGAAAATTTGCCAGGAATCCGATCACCTTAGAGCAATTGATCGAGTATGGCACAATAACACCCGAAGCACTGCAATTCTTAAAAGCATGTGTGGAATCAAGGTTAAATCTAGTTATTTCCGGTGGTACAGGTTCAGGAAAAACTACCCTGCTTAATATCATGTCACAATTTATTCCTGCAGATGAACGAATTGTCACCGTTGAGAATGCTGCAGAGCTGCAGTTACGCCAGGAGCACGTGGTTACATTAGAATCACGCCCGCCCAATATTGAGGGACGAGGCGAAGTAACCATCAGGCAGCTGGTCATCAACTGCTTGCGTATGCGCCCAGATCGGATCATCGTTGGTGAAATCCGGGATGAAGCGGCTCTGGATATGTTGCAAGCCATGAACACAGGCCACGACGGATCAATGACCACTGCTCACTCCAATAGTCCACGCGATACTCTGGCCCGTTTGGAAACGATGGTCATGATGGCCGGCATGGAATTACCTGTACGGGCGATTCGTGAGCAAGTTTCATCAGCCATCGATTTGATTGTTCATGAAGAACGTATGAGAGATGGAACCCGTAAGGTAGTAAATATCACTGAAGTATCTGGAATGGAAGGTGATGTTATTACCATGACGGATATTTTCGTTTTCGAGCAATCGGGATTTGAAGGTGGCAAAATCATTGGACGATTACGCCCAACAGGTTTGCGTCCGAAGTTTATGGATAAGATTGAGTCCTCTGGTATACATCTACCTCCATCGATATTTGGTATTGGTGAACGCCGGCGATATTAAACCTTCCAGACAGTAGAAGAGGTCGATTATGGGTCCATCAACAATTCTGATCTTAGGTGGCGTAGCAGCATTAGTGCTGTTAGTCGTTGGGTTAATCTTTACCGCCACTGAAGAACGGTCATTAGTTGCAGATCGCCTTGAGTATCTTGAAGAAGAAGGCGTTGAAGTCTTACCTAAAAATCAAATTATTGGTGAGTGGGTCGGGAAGCAAGCCGCCAAGTACACCTGGGGGCAGTCGTTAACCCGCTCATTAGCTCGTGCAGACATAAAGATGAAGGTGGGCGAGTTTGTCCTGGTTACTATCGCGTTAACGGTACTGGGTGGTTTACTCGGATGGTATCTTGCTGGTGGCTTTAATCCCACTGAAGGTGAAACAACTTTACAGATCGTTGGGAGTATTCCAGGAATCATCATCGGAGGGCTAATTGGCTTTTTTGCACCCACGCTTTATTTACGGAGGCAGCAAGGAAGACGATTACTTAAATTTGATAATCAACTTGCAGATATGCTGAGCTTATTGGTAAACGGTCTTCGAGCTGGTTATTCCACAATGCAGGCTATGGAAGCAATCAGTCGCGAATTACCCGCTCCCATTTCTGATGAATTCCGTAGAGTTGTCCAGGAAATGCAATTAGGCATACCAATGGATACATCACTGCAGAACCTTACCCGAAGAATCCCCAGTAAAGATCTTGATCTGGTCGTAACCGCCCTAAATGTTCAACGTGAGGTTGGTGGAAATCTGGCGGAAATCCTCGACACCATATCACACACCATCCGTGAGCGCGTGCGGGTGAAGGGCGAAATCAGAGTACTAGTGTCGCAAGTGATGATGTCAGGTCGAGTGCTGGCAATCATGCCTGTCGCGGTGATCATCCTGATGTACTTTTTAAATCGACAATACATGATGCGATTTTTTAATCCTGCAACGCGAATGTACGGTATTCCTGCATTAATCATCGGTGCGTTCTTGATCATGATTGGATATTTCATAATGCAAAAAATTTCTAGTATTGAGGTATAGTGTCTCGATCCTAGGAGATAGAAAAATGGCAACTTTACCATTATTGATTATAGGTTTGGTGATTATCGTCGGGGCAATTATTTTGGTTATTGTCGGTATAAAATCCCCTCAAAATGTGGATCCACTTGAAGATAGATTGGCAGAATTTGCAGCACGTGGTGAGACCGCATCACTTGAGGAAATTGAACTCTCCCAACCATTTTCGCAACGGATTATCGTGCCGATCGCGAAAAGGATGGGTGAGTTTGTGATGAAATTTACACCGCAGAATGCCATCAACTCCATGTCGAAAAAGTTAGAATTAGCTGGAAACCCAGGGAACGTGGATCCGGCAGTATTCTTCGCCTTGCGTTTCGTTGGTCTTCCACTCGGAGGATTTTTTCTCCTCCTCGACCATTATGCTGCTCCCGGTAGTTTTATGGATGGAAAAAGTATATTTTTTGGACTTCCAGCAGCCATTTTAGGCTTCTATTTGCCCGATCTGCTTTTGCAAAGTCGAATTGACCGACGGCAAAAAGAAATCCGAAAAGCTATGCCAGATGGTTTGGATCTTCTGACGATCTGTGTGGAAGCTGGACTCGGATTTGATGCTGCCATGTCTAAGCTTTATGAGAAATGGGATAATGAGCTGGGACGGGCATTTGGTCGAGTGGTAAGGGAGATTCAGTTGGGGAAGCTCCGCCGCGAAGCTCTACGCGATATGGCTGATCGTTTAGGTGTGACTGAAATGTCCAGCTTTGTGGCTGCAGTGATCCAAAGCGAACAGTTGGGTGTGAGTATGGCGCAGGTGCTGCGAATACAAGCAGACCAAATGCGTATTCGGCGGCGACAGCTGGCTGAAGAAGAAGCCCATAAGGCTCCAATTAAAATGTTGCTTCCGATGGCATTTTTTATCTTTCCGGCTTTATGCATCGTCCTTATGACACCGGCATTATTGATCCTCATCGAACAAGGTATAGGTCCGCTGGGTGGTTAATCGCATAATTATCGGACTACGGAATTACTAATTGATTTCATGAACCATTTGCCAGGAAATCTGGCTTATCGGGCATATAAATCGATCTGGGTAGCAGAAGATTGGTTATTTCCACCCAATTGTGGAGGCTGTGGATTACCGGGGTCAAGATGGTGCGAGCAGTGTTCTCAGAAAACTTTGGAAATTGATCAACCTATATGTACAATTTGTGGGGATATAAGTGTCAATTTCTCAGGTGGACTTTGCTCGAAATGCCAGGCTTCCAAACCTCTTTATTCTGCTCACCGCTCGCATACGTCATTTACCGGATCCATGCGAGAAGCAATCCATAAACTTAAATACCAACGGGATATTGGTTTAGGAGAAGCTCTTTCTCGCCCAATGATTACCAGCCTTTTAAAGCTTAATTGGTCATTAGACATCATCACATCCGTACCATTAGGTCTTGCCCGATTGGAAGAGCGTGGATATAATCAGGCGACTTTGCTTGCACGCCCCATTGCTTTATGCCTAAATGTGCCTTTTTCTTCACGAGCATTGATAAGAACACGTGAAACCCGTTCGCAAGTAGGGCTGACGTTATCGGAAAGGCAAGAAAACATGGCTGATGCCTTCCAGGCGAATAGTAAGCTAGTCGAAGGGAAAAGCGTATTAGTGGTGGATGATGTAGCTACCTCTGGCGCTACCCTCAATGCTTGTGCAAAAGCATTGCTGGATGAAGGGGCATTGAAAGTTTATGGTTTTTCACTTGCCCGGGCAGTTTTTAAACAAAACGAAGAATTTGATATGTCTTGAGTACATAAAAATTATAGAGGACAAACGACAATTGACCGATAGCCTGCATTGTCGTTAAAATCATATAGGGAAAATTCACTAGAGGAGCTTATCCAATGGCGCTTGATGTACAAGTTTATGGTCGAAACATTGAAGTTACTGAACGAATTTTAGATTATACAAAGAAGAAAGTATCTAAGTTGGATCGTTTTTTAAGCGACATCGATGAAGCGCGTGTTGATTTGGCATATCTTAAGTCTGCCCGAAGTGCTGGCGATCGACAGGTTGCTCAAATCACCGTGCGGGGTAAGGGATACATATTAAGAGCAGAAGAACGTTCTGATGATATATTTACCGCCTTCGATTCTGCTTTGGAAAAATTACAACGCCAGATGGAGCGATTTAAGGGAAAACGCCAGAAGGGCCGCGGCGATGGAAAGCCTGCTTCAGAAGTAATCCCAATCGCTGCTGAAGAAGAAGGCGAAGAGGATCAATCCATAATTGTAAGAAGAAAAAAGTTTGTCCTTACCCCAATGGATGAAATTGAAGCGCTTGAGCAAATGAAGCTGCTCAGCCATGAAGACTTTTTTGTCTTTTTCAATTCAGTTACAAATTCAGTCAATGTTCTCTATCTCCGCCGAGATGGTTTATATGGTTTAATCGAAACAGAGATTAGATAAACCCAACATCTCTAATAAAGTCCTCAGAAACGCGATACGAATTGGGATAATCCAGGATACCCAGGAAAAACTATGCTGAACAATCAAAATAGCTCTAGTGATATTATGGATGCGATGATGCCATCCAAGGACATGGACCTTCATGCTATTGAGAATGCCATCACCCAAATGCTGGCAGCATTTGGGGAAAACCCCTCTCGCAAAGGACTGGAGCGAACGCCTGAACGCGTCGCTAACATGTACACAGAATTATTATCGGGTTATCGGGTAGATCCGATTAAAATTGTTAATGATGCGCTATTTGAAGTTACATACGACGAAATGGTAGTGGTGCGGGATATTGAGTTTTACAGTTTGTGTGAGCATCATATGCTCCCCTTCATGGGAAGAGCCCATGTGGCCTATTTACCGAGTGGCCGAGTCATTGGATTATCTAAAATACCCAGGATAGTGGATGTGTTCGCCCACCGGTTGCAGGTGCAAGAACGTATGACCCGGCAAATTGCCGATTTTATCAATGATGCTTTAATGCCTAAAGGAGTCGGAGTGGTTGTAGAAGCCCTCCATTTATGCACAATGATGCGTGGGGTTAAAAAACAAAACGCACGTATGACTACCTCAGCAGTTCATGGTGCGTTTCGTAGAAGCTTAGCTACCCGGCAAGAATTTTTTGATAATATTTCACGCGGTTCAGAACCAATGCGTTTCTAATTCATTGGCGACTACGCTCAATCTCTACACCAACAGATTGTGTAAATCGAACCGCTCCGGGTTTTTCAACCCGGACGGTTGCTTTTAATACCTTTGGATCCTCCAGGCATATCTGTGCGATATCCTCAGCCAGGGCTTCAACTGTGAATCGCTTCGCTGTCTCAGCATGCTGGATCACTTTTTTGGTGACTTTACTATAATCAACGGTTTCGGATATATCGTCCGCAGCTGCCTCTCTACGGACAGCCGTATACAGATCGAGATTAATCAAGATATCCTGGGATTTTACACGTTCCCAGTCCCTAATTCCAATGATGCCCCGAGCATGAATATTCTTGATGAATACCTTATCCATAATTCCCTCGGTAAATAATTTCCTCACAAGTATACATCAGTTAAAAAAGATATTCACAGTGGGGTCGGGTGTGATTACCCTTTGGACACTGTGAATATCATCGTTAGAATTAGTCTGGCTATAATTTCCAGAATTGACCAGGATTATTGCGATGCTTGCGTCGGTGGAACGGTTGGTCTGGTCGGTACTCTGGTTTTCCAGATATCAAATGTCTGGACAATTGCTGTAGTTTTTTGATCGTCGATCCACATCTGGAAGCTTGTCTGTTTCAATGTATCCAGCTCTGAGTCAGTCAACGTTTTGATTTCGTGCCCTAATACCTGATAGATCTCCCATCCATTGGTTGTTGAGATGGGTTCACTGATCTGCCCGATTTGCATTGCCCAAACGATGGTTTCTGCATTGGATTCCAAGGTACCTTTGCCAAACCAACCCAAATCGATCGTGTTTGTGGTACCAGAATATACTTCGGTTGCCACGGTCTCGAAATCTTCATTTTGGGTTGCCACTCTAGCATAGAGTGCCTGAGCTTGTGCCTGGTCACTCACCGCGATATGGCGTGCCCAAACCTGATCCTGCTGGCGCGAAATATCTGCGGTGAAAGCATCATAAACCTTCTGCCGTAAAAGCTGCATGGTAAACACCCAGCGTAAATCTCCTTCAGACAGACTTGCCCTGGTTTTAATGTTTGTCAGGTATTCGTTGAAATTCTTATCAAATTCCGATAGGGTGTATGGGGTCGGTGTCGGCAAGGGTGTGCTGGTAGGACCTGCAACAGTTGCGGTAGGCGTTATGACAGTGGTAGGTGTGGGGCTTGCAACTTCCTGAGTTACCGTTATCACCGGGGTTGGGGTTTGAGTCGCGGTTGGTAATGGTGTAGATGTTGGTGGGATTAGCGAAATCTGGGTGGGATTCAAGGTCGATGTAGGAACCGCGGCAATTGTGGGTGCTGTGGTGGGCGTGCCATCGGGGAAATACCCCATATAATCCTGTACGTACTTATCAACTTCCTCTTTGCTGACTGTGATGTCTCGTTTTTCAGCTTCTTGTTTAATGATCTCGTTGGCTACCAGGAAATCAATCGTGGCTTGACCGAGCGTAGATGGCTCAAGCTGAAGGGTAATTTGGGCTTGAAGCTGTTGGATATAGCTCATACTGGATTGGTCACTACCGAATAGCTGCGCAAGTTGCTGGTAATACTCGTATTGTTGGACCCATTGAACACGCTCGTAGCGGGCGTAGGTTTGAAATTGTTTGGTGGTAATAGATTTATCCCCAACCTTGGCGACTGGCTGTTGCGGGACAATGATATTTTCTTGCACAATTCCATATCCAATCAGCCCGATGACGGTAACAATGACTGCAATGCTTGCGAAAAGAATATAGCGATTTTGACGGCGTTCGCGTTCCTGACGGGCGAGATGTTTCTTTGTAACTATTTGACTTTTTTGTCCTCTTGCCATTTTTGTCCTCACTAATTTTAGGGTGATAGATATTTTTACACCCTCGTTCTAGCGTTTACATCGATTATCGCAGGACCTCTCCGGTAAAAGGTAACATTGCCAGGTGACGAGCGCGTTTGATGGCACGAGCAACTTCACGTTGGTGTTTTGCACATGCACCCGACTGTCGGCGAGGACGAATTTTGCCGCTCTCGGTGACGTATCGGCGTAAGGTTTCGATCTGTTTATAGTCTATCTTTACACTTCGATCGGTGCAGAATTGGCAGACCCGCGGTGCTGAATAAAACCTTCTTGGGCCTCCCCGTGAATCGTTTGTATTTTCGTTTGTATCCACTCTTACTAACTCCTTTTAGATGATAAATGGTTCAGTTATTTTGTAAAAGCCAATCTGAATCGCTAGAATGGAAATTCTTCTTCTTCGATCAATTCTGATTCGGCGCCGGATTCTCCAGATTCACGTCGTTCACCAAGGATGATCATTTCGTTAGCAACAATTTCAACCGAAGTGTGTTTGTTGCCTTCCTGGTCATCCCAATGTCGGGTCTGCAAGCGGCCTTCGATATAAACCTGTTGGCCTTTGGTGAGATATTGTTTGCATATCTCTGCCAGGTTGCTCCAGGCAACGACATTAAACCACTCGGTTTCGACGTGTTTTTCACCGTCCGAAGTATTCCAGGCGCGACTCGTCGCAACGCTAAATGTGGTGACTGGCCTACCAGAGGGTGTATAGCGCATCTCCGGATCCCGTCCAAGGTTTCCAATAATCATTACTTTATTAAGCCCTCGACTCATGGTGGACTCCTTCGTGGTAACTATTCAACACTGACTAATAAAAAGCGCATTACAGGTTCCAGGAAGCGTAAATTTCTTTCCAGGGTGACCCCAAATGTTGGCTCCATCTGGGTTTGAAACAACACGTATTGGCCTTCTTTCTGCTTACGAATCGAATATGCCATTTTACGCTTACCCCAAAGATCTACCTTGGAAACGATGCCACCGGCTTCCGTGATCCATCCACTGACTTTTTCTACCACGTCTTTAAGCGCAGTATCGTCCAATTCGGGATGGACAATAAAAACCAATTCATATTCTCGCATGGGAAACTCCTCCTTTCCTCGGGTTTGCTCCTGGATATTGCCTGGCGACTCACCAGGGGCGGAAAGCAAGCCGGGTACAGCCTTGGCTTGACACAAGCGCTAACTATAGCACAAAGGGTAATATTTGCACAGAGGAAATATCCTTACCAAACTATCTACTTTAAAAAAGGTTTACTGAAAAATCACCCACAACTTAGCTCAAAAATCGTTGAGTATTTTGATGAGGGTCGATGTACGTTAATTCTTTTTCGTCTAGCACCCTAATCCTCGGATTTTGAAGCATAAATAGAATAATCTTTAGGATCGAAGTTAAAAGTCTCATTTACCTGACCCCGTGGTCAACTCCAATAATTTCCGGTAATACAAGTAATTTTCAAACGGGACATCCTCACGTACTCTGCCATCTGCCAATGGAATGAAACCTCCTTCCTCCAAAAGTGCTGGGACTACATCCGTCACTGCCCGATCAATATCATCCCGGGTGTGGCGGAGAGAATCTGAATCGATTCCCCCGATCAGGCGTAAATCCTTACCGAATTCCCCCCGGATGGAGAGATAATCCATAGCCTCCGGATTACACTCACAGGCCCATAAGCAATTAAAGCCTGCCTTCACTA
This sequence comes from uncultured Chloroflexia bacterium, assembly GCA_963725685.1. Classification (GTDB taxonomy): domain Bacteria; phylum Chloroflexota; class Anaerolineae; order Anaerolineales; family UBA4823; genus FEB-25. The sequence goes on along the minus strand of CAVRYZ010000004.1, from coordinate 3,624 downwards.
CCTCGGGTAGTAGCAGGCGGGTATTGGCATAGGTTCGGTAGATGATTGTGGGTACGCCATATGACTTGACGACTTGCAGGATGGGCAGGTAGCTCTTTAATACGAAAGCCTGATACATTGAAGGCGAAATCAACGGTCCATGATTCCCCCCGATCGGTTCACTGAATAACACGGCATTCACTTTCACTTCTCTGAGCAGCCTCTCGACCAAGCGTGAGGTAAATTCAGCATATAAATTCATCCAGGATTCAACCAGGTGGGGGTCATCCACCAGTAATTGGATCGCGTCGCTAAAGCGATGCCATCCATGCACTCCCATCGTGAGAAAATATCCACGATGAACACGCAAGATCAGGGGGTAATCACGATTTTTCCATTCCTCTACCTTGTCCTCCCAATCGTCAGGGAGTCGCTCCGGATCGCCTGGATTCAAACAAGTGGAAAGTTTACGCAACCCATCCATGCTTTTCGGCCAATGGGCAGGTGTGGGGATAGGCTCAAGATTTGGCTCGATTTCTTCGCGATGATCAAAATTGAACAAGCTCTCGAGGGAGACCTGCTTGCTCAATCCTTGGGTATACCAAAGTCGCAAGACCTCCTCACGAATGCCATCCTCAAATAATGGGGCTCGGTCGGTTGGCATAAAAGCCAGGCATTGATTAAAGCGCTCTCGTGCGTTCATGCGATAATCCTGGTGAGCATTATGATAAGTATAACTTGAATTTATTTGACATTAACCAGCCTCAAGTGTACAATTTAGCCAGCATCCATGTGAATTAAATTACAAATAGGCTCATCCTGACGATGTTGAATGATCTGGCCAGTCGGCTCCGGGGTAAACGGACGGTCATCCTTGGGATAGGGAATCCTTTACAGGGTGATGATGCTATTGGTCCGAGCCTGGTGGATTTTTTACATGGACGCGTGGATGCCACCCTGATAAATGCTGGGGAGGTACCTGAAAACTATCTAAGCTCGATCCGAGCCGCTCAGCCGGAAGTGGTATTGATTATTGTCGCGCTTGAACTAGGCGCTGAACCTGGTTGTGTAGCCGTCATGGATGCGGATCGTTTGCGGGCGATTGAAAATTTTACTCGCAACCCAGGATTGGCTTTTTTAGCAGTCATGATTCAGGATGGCACGGGTGCCGAAGTTATCCTGGTTGGAGTTCAGCCTGAAGCGACGGCATTCGCGGCAGACCTTTCAAATCCAGTCCACCAGACGCTTCACAGCCTGGAGGCACTCCTGGTGGATGTGTATTAATCGATTATTTTCCACCAAATACTGAACATATTTTCAAACTCCTTAACCCCGAGTAATCGAGAATTACTCAATTTATAAGGTGATATTCCTATTTTTAGCACCCTATTCTTTGAATCGTCCTTGTCGCTACCTTGCATTAGTTGATAAACAGGTACATAATTTGCAATGAATTAGATATTGGTCACCTTACCTGTTTGATCGAACCGAATTCCCAGATTCATACTCGATGGTAAGCCGGACCGCTGATTTTGAAGCTTGTCGATCTACCGGTCAGGTTGGTCTGAAATTTTGTGCCTGGCTGAAATATTACAACCGGGGAGTATTTAGCATTATGCTGAATGCTTGCCGGATGGAAGAAACCAAGGAGAATAGCTATGGCTATCGAATTTGATGAAAAAGGCAAGTATTTTACCGAGGTGATTTCAAAGCACGTAGTCCTCACGCATATCCAAACCCAAACTTATCGCATTCATGGATATGTCCACGTTCGCGAGGGCGAACGCCTGAGTGATGAGATCAACAGCACGAACAGTTTTTTGGCGGTGACGAATGCAGAAATCTATAACCCCGAAGGGGAGATCATCTACACCAATGACTTCTTAATCGTCAATCGTGCCCACATCGTATGGTTGATGCCGATCGAAGAAGAACAAGGCACGGAAGAGTAACAAGGAGACAGTTTATGGATAATCCTAAGCAACCTGATAGCGCACAGCTGACGAACGCCTATATTGCTAAGCTTAAAGCTTATCTAATCAATGCAGTAACCCGTGAATTTAATCAGGTTTCCGCATCTTCTGAAGAACGCACTCAGTTGGTGAAGGAAAGCTTAAAAAGAGCATATGAACAAACAGGGGTAAAGCTGCCGACGAGCTTGCATATTGAGCTCTTTCGCGATATTCTGAACGATTTAATTGGGTACGGACCGATCCAGAGCTTGCTGGATGAGGAGGAGGTAAGCGAGGTGATGGTTAACCGCGCAGGACAGGTTTACGTCGAACGTAAAGGAAAACTAATCGATACCAATGTTCGCTTCGATAATGATGAGCATATCATGCGGGTTATCGAAAGGATCATCTCGCCGCTTGGCCGGCGGGTTGACGCTGAAAATCCGATGGTGGATGCGCGCTTGCCCGATGGCTCACGGGTCAATGCGGTCATCCCCCCGGTTGCCATAGACGGACCCGTCCTCACCATCCGTAAATTTAGCAAGGACAAATTAACGATTGAACAGCTGATAGAATTCGGAACACTTACGCCGTTGATGTCTGAGTTCCTGCGCGCCTGCGTTTTGGGCAGGCTGAATATCATCATTTCAGGCGGTACGGGTTCAGGTAAAACCACTTTACTCAACGTGCTCTCCTGTTTTATCCCTGAGACGGATCGTGTGGTGACGATCGAAGATTCGGCTGAACTGCGCCTGGATCAAAAGCATGTGGTTCGAATGGAATCCCGACCACCCAATGTGGATGGTCGCGGGCAGGTGACGATTCGCGACATGGTGCGCAACTCCCTGCGTATGCGACCAGACCGGATCGTAGTGGGCGAATGCCGGGGTGGTGAAGCGCTGGATATGTTGCAGGCGATGAATACGGGTCACGATGGCTCGTTGACCACTTTACACGCCAACACCCCCCGTGATGCGCTTTTACGCTTGGAAACGATGGTACTCATGGCTGGGATGGAACTGCCTTTGAAAGTCATCCGCCAGCAAGTTGCCTCGGCAGTGGACCTGATCGTGCACCAGTCGCGGCTGAAAAACGGCCCCCGAAAAATTACCGCCATATCAGAGGTGGCCGGTATGGAGGGGGATACAATTGTCATGTCCGATATCTTTAAGTTTGATCAGACCGGTGTAACCTCGGAGGGTGATGTGATCGGGAGCTTTCGACCCACTGGCATTCGGCCGATGTTCTCTCCACGCCTGGAGGCAGTCGGATATAAGCTCAGCGCCGAAATGTTCAGCACTCCAAAGACCCCGCCCATGCCTTCCAAGGGGCACCGGTAGGGTGTGAGGTGGATTGATAAAGAACAGTATCAATAATTACGGTATTTAGAAATTTATATCAATGCGTTGCAATTCCAAGGGTCTTAAGCACGGGGATGTGACCCGCGCGACTGCCTTTTTTACTTCACTCGATCTTATAGGGGTTTATTGGGGGTTGTCTACTTGTACAGTCAGACAACCCCCAGGAATCTATTTTATAATTTTGGGTTGCATTAGCGCAATATCGCTGGCAAATGGATCCAGTAACCTGTCTTCAGAATCAATGGGTCTATCAGCTCAATTCCATCCGTCGTGATCAGCTCCAGCCAGTAGTAATAATGCTGACCTTGTTCGATCTTGTCGCTGAACTGGTA
>CAVRYZ010000003.1:0-372391 GCA_963725685.1 uncultured Chloroflexia bacterium | reverse complement strand
CGTAACATCTATGTCAAGACACCGCGAGCGGGCGAGCGGGTAATGGAGAGCGTCAAGACGTTTCTAGAACGGAAGCTCAAGCTGAAGATCAACCCGAAGAAGAGCAAGGTTGAGCGGGCGACCCGGGTGAAATTCCTGGGGTTCAGTTTCTTCATACGCAAAGGGGAAGTGCTCATCCGAGTAGCTAACCGGAGCCTGGAACGGTTCCAGGAGAAGATCCGCCGTCTGACCAAACGGACCCGGTCAGGCAAGCTGGAAGACCTGACCCAGAACATCAATGGATACAGCATGGGATGGATAGGTTACTTCTGGCGGGCGAATACGCCGAGCGTTTATAAAGAATTGGACGCCTGGATACGCCGCAGGTTGAGACAGCTAGTATGGAAACGTTGGAAGCGGGGTACTACCCGCTACCGGGAGTTGGTGCGGTTAGGCGTTCCGAAATACCGTGCAGCCCTTGGAACAGTGGGTAAGAGTCCCTGGCATATGTCGAACTCGCCTGTGATAAAAGAAGCCCTAAGCAATACCTACTGGTACAACCTAGGGCTAAAGAGTATGAAAGTTCGGTGTCAAGAGCTGCGTTTATCTGGATGAACCGCCGGATGCGGACCCGCATGTCCGGTGGTGTGAGAGGGGGCGGTTAGTCTCCGCCCCCTACTCGATTGTATTGGCTATTCCTTCTTGCTTCGTGAATAATGCCGCCGCGCCTTGGCCCGGTTTCCACACGAATCCATCGAACACCAGCGTCGTGAATGGTTTTTTGTCACGTCAATAAACAAGTAACCACAGCCGCGGTCATCTTCGCATTGCCTTACCCTGGATACCTTGTCTGAGGTAAGCAGATCAACAGCTGATAAGGCAACTTTCCATACGATGATATTCGTACCATCGTGGTCGTCTTTCCATTCCCAGGTAAATTTAGCCTCCGCAGGCACCAATTTCTGATGACTCTTAGCCACACTGATCACCGAGTTTAAGATCTCCAGGTCTTGCTCAGAGATTGACTTGCCAGCATAACGCCTGGAAAAAATGCTGTAAATGGTTTCTCTAAGTTGAATAGCATCAGTATATGCATGCTTGGCATCTTCTGGATGTTCTTTTGCCAGCAGTGATAATTGAGTTGCTAATTCAGGGGAGACCAGACCAACCGACTTACCCCAGGCAACCAGGTGAACATAATTGTATATATTCTCGATGGGATGATCGCTCGCATGCCAATCGTTCGTGTTGGCAAAGTCAAGGCTCACATCACCTGCATCACTTTCAAATGAATCTTCGCTCATTTTTCTCCTATAACCTTCTAAAAGTACTTGACAGGTTATATATATTATGCTATTATATAACCATCATAGTAATTATAGCCGGTTATATAGAAATTGTCAAGACTGACCGGATGCAAAAGGAGAGAAATATCATGATTAGAATTGGTTTTGATCCTATGTTGGAAGCTCAACAACGGCAGCGGGAATTGCTAAAGGAAATTGAACAATATCGCTTAGTCAGGGAAGCATCACAGGGGAGTGACACGAAAGCACACCTGCATTTGAAACTCCTGGCCGTGATCGGGAAAGAAATGGCCTCTTTCGGAGCCAACCTGGAAGAACGTTTTGGCGGAAGAACTCAATCTGAGGTTGTAATTAACCAGATGGGCAATACCGAAGGATGCAGATAGAAAGGTGTTCGCCATGAAATCACGTATATGGTTAGCACTCATCACCCTGTACATTGCCTGGGGCACTACATATCTGGCAATCCGTTTCGCTGTAGAAACGATCCCGCCATTTTTTATGACTGGTACTCGCTTTCTCGTAGCAGGTTTGATCTTATATATCTGGCGCCGCCTGGCAGGTGATCCAGCCCCCAGTCACCGTGAGTGGCGATCAGCCATCATTATTGGCACATTCCTGCTGGTCGGTGGAATTGGAGGCGTTACCCTGGCAGAAAAATATGTCTCATCCGGTATCGCTGCCCTGATCGTCGCGGCAACACCGCTTTGGGTGGTCCTGATCGATGCGGTTCGCCGAGGTGGTGCACGACCGACCTGGCGATCGTTGACTGGTGTCTTGGTCGGATTGATCGGTATCTTTATCCTGGTGGATCAGAGAGGTCCGTCGGGTCAAGCACCTGGACTCAATCTGTTTGGTGTAGCCGTCATATTACTGGCGACACTGGCCTGGTCGATGGGTTCCATATACAGCCACTCTGCAGAACTACCCCAATCTCCACTGCTGGGTACTGGTATGCAGTTGCTGGCAGGTGGTGCAGGTTCCTTTCTGGTGGGGTTGCTGTCTGGGGAAGGCCTTCAGTTAAGTTTATCTGCAATCAGCCTGCGTTCACTTTCAGGCCTGGGTTATTTGATCCTGGTAGGGTCGTTGGTGGGATTCGCGTGTTATACCTGGTTGCTTCGGGTGGCACCTATCTCGCTGGTGGTGACCTATGCATATGTCAACCCCCTCGTAGCGGTTATCTTGGGTAGCCTCTTGGCAGGGGAGATACTTTCACCTAGAGTATTGGTCGCCACACCGTTAATTTTATTGTCCATTGGACTGATCCACATGCGGCAAACGATGCCCAAGCCAGTACTATCTACTCCACTTATCGCACACCCATCCTCTGGAAATGATTAGTCCTGTAGGGGCTGTCTAAAAAATCACAATATTGCCGAAAATATACAAAAAAGTAGCGGCGTAGGGGAGGGATTTGAACAAAGTACGCCAAAAAAAACCCCTACGCCCATAAGTTATGACCGAACTGGTCGCGCATCTACTTATGGGGCAACCCCCTTTTTGGGTTAAGGTGCTTTTGTGAGATATCCAGCTGATCTCGGGGTTTTAATACTCCATATTCATCGCTTGACGCACTTCCAATAGGGTTTGCTCGCCTACCATACGTGCGTGCTTGACCCCAGCGTCCAGCACCATTCGAATATAATCCAAATTCCCCACCAGCTTTTTGCGTCTTTGGCGCAATGGACGCAAATACTCATTCAGTGCCTCGGTTAAAACCTGCTTTAGTTTCACACTCCCGCCATTTCCAATCTGGTCTGCGATTGTCTCCGGGGTTTCTCCTGTGGCAAGCGCAATCACGCTGATCAGGTTGGATACCTCAGGTCGGTTCACGGGGTCATAGGTGATGTGCTTATCCGCATCCGTTTTAGCTTTTTGGATTAATATTGCGGTTTCATCTTCCGTGTTGCTCAATGCGATCGTGTTATTCCTGCTTTTGCTCATTTTTTTTGATCCATCCAGCCCGAGGATAAGGGGAGCCTGGCTTAAGAGTGCCTGGGGTTCTGGGAAAACTGGTTTCTGTGCAGCGAATCGATCGTTAAATCTTCGAGCAACCACCCGCGTCAGCTCAAGGTGGGGAAGCTGGTCTTTACCTACTGGAACAACATTTCCTTTGCAAAACAAAATGTCGGCTGCCTGGTGCACCGGATAGGTGTACATCCCGGTATTGATCCTGCTCGAGCCAGCCGCCTGGATTTCTTCTTTCACGGTCGGATTCCGGTTCAGTTCTGATATCGTCACCAGGGTTAAAAAGGGCAGCAGGAGCTGATTCAGCTCAGGTACGTGGCTGTGGGGGAAAATGAAGGTTTTCCCATCCTGCGGATCGATCCCTGCGGCAAGATAATCGATGGCAAGCTGCAGCACCGATTCAGCGATGGTCGCAAAGCTTTCATGATCGGTGAGCACCTGGTAATCGGCAATCACAATGTTGGATTGCACTCCCAAGAGTTGTAACCTGACCCGGTTTTGCAGCGATCCAAATAGATGGCCAATGTGCAGGCGACCGGTTGGTCTATCTCCGGTTGAAACACGGTAGTGCTCAGGATGCAGGGATATGTCTGCCTCGAGCATTTGGCTGCGTTTCAAAGCGGCATCGAACGAACCATAATCCATCTCATCTGAAGTTGTCTTTTCTATCATTCCATAAACTCCCACCATAGGTGAAGCGCTAAAAAACCTGATCGATTGTTCGGGTGATAATTGGTGAAGGTGCGGTAGATGCTAATTCCCAAATCTGGGTTAGGAATGATTTACCTAGAACATTTCCGTCTACTTGGTATAACTTCCGTAAACTTGGAAAGCCGTTTACGTCCATAATTCTAGGATCATCATCACAGCAAATCCGATCATCGCGGCTACCGTGGGTAGATTGGTATTCCCCTCCCTCTGGCACTCGGGGATCAGTTCTTCAACCACCACATAAAACATTGCCCCAGCGGCAAAAGACATGGCATATGGCAGGATAGGCGTGATCGCGATCACTGCAGCCGCTCCAACCAGGCCGGCTAAGGGTTCCACCATCCCCGAGAGCTGACCATAGCCAAAACTTTTCCCCATAGACATCCCTTCACGACGCAGGGGGAGCGAGATTGCCATCCCTTCTGGAAAATTCTGAATGCCTATTCCCACTGCCAGGGCGATTGCACTCGCAGGGCTAACGATATGGGCTAAAGATGCTGACGCTCCAAACGCAACCCCCACCGCCAACCCTTCGGGAATGTTATGTAAGGTCACCGCAAGCATAAGCAGGGTGGTGCGTTTCCAGCTGGTCGGTAATCCTTCGATGTCAGCTTCAGGAAACCCCAGGTGTAAATGCGGTAGCAGACGATCGATGATCCATAGAACCAGCCCTCCGAGAAGAAATCCAACCATAGGTGGAAACCAGACAGGTAGCGGTCCATCCCGCGAAAGCTCAATGGATGGCGCTAATAGCGACCAATAAGCGGCCGCAATCATTACTCCCGCTGCAAACCCTAGCATGGCATTTAGAAAGCGGTTGCCGACGCTCCTGGTCAAGTAGACCGTCGCAGCACCTAATGCAGTAATTGCCCATGTGAATAGCGTGGCAATCAATGCCTGTAGGACGGGCGAAAGAGTGAGAAATTTGTCCACGATCACGATATTTTTCCCTATGTAATATATTTCGTTTTCGAGTTAATGTGCTCTACAAAAACTCAATCTAGGTTTATACAAGGATTTCAGATACTAGTCAATTCTACTAAATATTCCTTCCAGCATCCGTAGTACTCCCAATATTCATAGTTATTTGTATGACAGGGGAACTCTTTCCCACCCAGTTGGAAATACGGGGATGGTCCATTCCAGTGTAGCCTGCCAATTCTCCCAGCCGTCACAAAACGGAGCTGCATTGGCATTGAGCATAGCAATCACCCGCTCACCTTCCAACCGTATGGATTTGATTTTATCAGGCGAATACAACCCTGTTGTCCCAGCCTCGTTGAATTCGTCCTCGTCCTTCCAGTGCCATTGTTTCCGGTCAGGGCTGATGACGATATCCAGTATTTGGTCCATCGTGTCAAACCCGATCTTCGTCCGCCGTCTTGGCTCTTGCAGGTGCACATACCAGCAGTTAAATTGGCGCGTACCAGCTTTCCACATCAACTCGATAGCATGGGCGGAACCTTTCAGGCTCAACGAGAGCACATCATTGTCGGTCCAATTTCGTTCCTCCAGCTGGATGTGATTTTCAATCTCATCCTGAATTGTCGGACGTTTGATCGGCGAGCGCGTGGGTGTGCCCGTTGGCCAATACACCGCTAATAATTCCTCATCATCCTGAACGATGTATGCCGGGCATGCCCACCAGAGCTTGCCCTTCAAGATGCCGCGCATCACGATGATATCGCCAGGTGACCAGTGGACTTGATCTTCCAAAGCGAACCTCCCTAACTTAAACTTTACTCATGGGTAAATTCGTGCCGCAGTAGGGGCAATCTGCCGATTGCTTGCCCGTCCATTTCACCTCATGCCCGCGAATGGGAGCATTACAGTTTGGACATACCTGAGGTAAGAGTTCCAACCGGTGCTCCAGTATTGGGTTGGGAGTCATAATCGGAGGCTGTACTTCACGAGTTATTCCTGTAGGCAAGGATTCTTCCTTCAGTTCTTCTTCATATGCATTGGGTGCGAGCTGTTGCAATAGACCCTCATAGATTGCACTAATTGCCACCAGAATCAGTATCCCGGGCCACCACCAGCCGCGGGAGGCTAATATGTAAATTCCCACTAGCCATATGACGGCATGCACTGTGCGCCATGGTCCTACTAATTTTTTATTTGGTTCTCTATTATTCATATTTAACTTCTCCGGGGAGGATGAATGGATGAATCACAGTGTATTACTATACTGCAAGTCAGCTTAAACGTATAGAAGATCAATCGGTTTCAGGAATGATCTTCGGTAATGACACGGCACAATTATCAACGGGATACCATAAGCATTAGAAGGTGTATAGTTATGATCCTGATTTTCGAGTCATCTTGGCTTTCTTTTCCGGATGATCCAACCAGGGACTCGGCCTTTATAAATTCGCCATTCATTACCGAAAGCCTGCGATAAAGCTTCGTCCTCCTTGGCTGCCCTGTAGAGCAACCCAAGCATGATTACCGCAAAAACGAGCATGGTCCAGTTGCGATACAATAACAGACCTCCCCAAAATGCCAGGATCACCGCCAGGTACATGGGATGGCGGATCATGCCATAGGGTCCGTGGGTGATGAGCTGGTGAGCCTGGTGCAGACGTACACCAAACCCACTGGCAGCGTTGAAGTTCGCCCCTAAAGTACGCAATCCCCATATGTACAGGAGCAGACTGGCGAAATATACGGTTCCACCCCCAGCCATACATGCCACACGCAGCCAGAATGGTAGTTGGATGGGCAGGGGTCTCCAAAGAATAAATCCAAGTGCGACAAATAATAAGGTTGCGATGATAAGGTAAGATGACTTTAATACTTTATTAACTGCACCCGTAAGAACTCCACTCGGGCGCCTTTGAGCTTTCAGCATGTTGAGAACAGCATAGGTGAGCGTACCTGCTCCGGAAAGCGCAGCCAGCCATTGCAGTATTAGCTCTACCGTGTCAATCATGCTTGCCATAAACGTTGCGCATAGTCGTTACACGGGTAGGTGTTTATGGGCATATAAGACGATTTCAGTATACGGTCTCATATCCTATATTTTATCCTGATTGCTCCAGAGGATTCAAATATAGAATCGCCAGCCTGACCAGTGAAATATCTTTGAGAGATTATTTAAAAAAAAGCAGCGATTGGCTAAGTACCGATCGCTGCTTGAAGATCATCTAGTGGAGATTACACTCTCTGAGCATCAGAGGATAGAGATAACGCCATCCGGTTATAGTGAGATCTGCTCCCACAAAGGTGATGACGTAATAACTCGGCAGTGAAAGCGTACCCTGGAGAATGAGGTAGGTCCCAATAGATCCACCTGGTTGGCGAGTGAGTGATCCGCTGAAGCTGTCGCCTGGAAGCAGGGCTCCAACAGTAATGATAAATGATAAATTTGGATCAGGCTGCCCATAGGGCTTACTCTTGGGTTCGACTGTGATCGTGACCGCCCGCACTTTGATGGCGTCATTGACGGAGCCGCTGCGATTGTTGTAATTACCGCTTGCATCTGTGAAAGTCCATGGGTCACTGGGGTAGAGGTTGATCTCAGTATGGGTCGTGCCTGTCAGGTCAAGACCGACCAGGTTCTCACCCATGACACCCGTGCAAATCCCAGCCGCGGTGTGTGCTAAGCGATCATACTCCACCAAATAAGGTGTGACGACGCAAGTCGCGTCTGCCTTGCCGATATTGTCCTCAACCGTTCCATTGGTGTTGAAATAGTTACCGGTAACATCTGTAAAAGTCCAGGGATCGGAATAGCTGCCAGCGTTGGTATGGGTCGTACCATTCAAATTAAGCCCAGATAAGATTTCTCCCTCCACACCGGTACATATACCAGTTGCTGTGTGAGCATCACCGTCATATGTCACATCGTACGGGGAAATATCACACACAGGGTTAGCTTTGGTGATGGTCAGGTAATTACCACTATATGTCAAGTCATAATCAACCGGTAGAGCCAATGTGCCTTGGAGAATCGCATAAAGTCCGGCATCTTCGCCCGTTTCACGGGTTAATGTGCCGGTGAAGCTATCCCCAAAAACCAGCGAACCGGTGGTGATCTGGTAGGTCAGCTGAGGATCAAGCGCCCCATACAGCTTGGTTCTTGGTTCAGCGGTGACCGTGATGGGCCGGAGAACTACATTCACAGTCTGTGAGCCATTACTGGAAGTAAAGTATCCATCCCCATCATAGGTAGCAGTCACCAGGTGGGCTCCAGTTCCGACTGCATTGGGGGTATAGGTTATTGAGCAGGTAGCGATTCCACCTGAACCGGTAAGAATACATGGGTTGGGTTCAAAGGTTCCGCTGTCATTTGTTATCCACGTTACTGTGCCGCTGGGGGTCAAATCTCCGTTGATGCGGGATACCGTGGCTATACAGTTGACGTTTTCTCCATAGGTAATGGATGCCCCACCTTCGCAATCAACGCTAGTTGTAGTGGTATAAACATAATACACCGTGATCTGCATTGTATCCACTAACGCCGCCCTGGAATTATTCCCGTTATTGTCCCTTACGGCAGCCAGCACGAGCCCGAAATCTGGTGAATTAATATCTTGAGGCGTCCAGGTTTCTCCCCATGTGTCAGTCATGCCGCCGTAGGTAGCTATTGTGAGCGTAGTTGGCCATGCTTCCGTAACATCGGCTTTATTCTCACCAACAATCGCTCCAGCTTTAACCAGGCTGACCACGTTATCCAGCATGTTTGGGTTGCGCGAGCTAGACATGCGGTTGATGGTGACTTCAATCCCTGTGATGGAGGCATTTACCGGGATGGCAAAGCCGTATTGAGTTCCTTGAAGATAATTGGAGTATGTGTGCTTGTTATAAAGGACGACCGTCGCATATGGAGAACCGGGTTCGGTGATGTTCTCTGGAGCTACCCAGGGCTGTGTGCCGATGGTGGATATATTCGTTCCAGATGCCGGGTTATAAGGCCCTATTGTATCTGCCCTGCCGGCCGATAGGGGTAATATCACAAGGATTCCCATGATCACGAATATAATTGCGCTTCTCAAAATTGATTTACTAGAATTCATCTAGCTAACCTCCCAATGAAATAAGTTGATCAATAAGCTTAGTATAAATGAATAATTCTATCCATCTGCTCACAATAATGATAGTTCAACCTTTCGCTAGCTACAAATTTACAATAACATATCGTATCTGTATTTTTATTTTCCCCTCATAAATTGTGTTATCGAGAATTTCACCCAATCGCTGTCAGTATTACCTGAAAGTGAATGTCAGCAATTGTTAGTTAACAACTTCCACCATCAATAATTATCACTCATGATAAAAATCGACTAACGAATCACCAGGCTTTACCATCTATTTCCCCAACTTGAAGATATTTCCCGAATGCGTTAATGCCCATACACTGCCTTGTGGGTCTTGCTCGATATCTACAATCCAGCCATATCCAGCGATATCGGTACTGATCGACTGCCAGGTGAGCCCGCTGCGTAGCGCAGTGAAGTCACCCCCCAAAACGACCTGACCTGTAGGCAAGGTATTGATGGCATAAATGCCACCGGTGAGTGGAGGTAAAGAGATGCGCTGCCATTGTGTCCCGTCCCATTGAAAGACTGCCCCGCGAGTATCGGATTGATCGCGAGCCACCTCAATTCCAGCCGCCCAAGTGCTGCCGTCGATAGCCTGGCTGAGAGTATAAAGGTGATCAGCGCCTGGCAGCATCACACTCGTCCACTCGGTGCCATCCCAGTGATAGACCATCGCGCCCAGGTCTGAGCCGCCAGCGGCATAAACGTCATTATTACCGAGAACGAGCACCGTATTTAGGCCACAATTACAATCGGGGAATTCATTCTGTTCAACCAAATCGGTACCATTCCAGTGTAGTGCATAAGGGCTGAACTTTCCATCAATGCCTTTCATAGAACCTACCAACCAAACATCATTTTTGGAATAAGCGTCCACCGCATACAACACCTGTGTCGAACCGCCTGGCCCTTCACCAGGTCCATGATAGGGTAGGGTTTCGCTCCAGGCATTTCCATTCCATTGCAGCACTACAGCCCCTTCCCCCACAGCCCAACCGCTCGATGCACTGGAAAAGCTTAAGTCATAAAGTGGATGTATAGCGGGTGAACTGACCTCTTTCCATATTGGTCCTTCGCGGTGCAGGATAATCCCATCGTCTCCAACCGCCCATGCCTGCCCATCCGGGCTGAATGCCAGGGCATTCAATGGCACAGAGTAGGAAATCAGGCACACTCCGACAGGACCCGCCTGATCCTGGCACATCCAACGATTAGTAGAGCTGTTCACACTAAAAAATGGATTGGGAATGAGCTTATAAGTAGCTAGCACTTCTTCTGCTGCCTGACTGCAGGCGTCATGATCGACCCCTGGCGTCATCTGGTAGCATGTGTAGTCAGTTTCACTTCCTGTACAGTAATTTGCAAATAACAGCTCGCCCCCCAGGCTGACGCGCGCTATCTGATAAGGGGTCGACCCAATTGGACGGTTGTATTTCTCCACTTCGTAGCCTTCCACGCCTTTGCCAACGGATGGTTCCAATCTGCAATCAAAGATTGAACGGTTGCTTAGTGAAAAACCCATGTAGGAGGTGGGGTAATATGAATTGAGCATCCAGATGGAAGGGTTATATTGCATGGAGATCAGATTGGCAGGTTTGGCAAGCTGGGCATAAGTTGGACGGTCCAGCAGAGTCTCAATCGTGAGTGCGGAAGGCACAATTGCATGCGAGTCGTATATACCCCCGGGTGTGACCAGAGCTGTGGCTGTATCGCGAGGTGTGGGGGATGGCTTGCGTGGAGGGGTAGGAGAAGGCGTCCAGGTAGGCAGCATTACGATGCGTTTGGTTGGGGAAGGTGGGATGGGTGTGGCTGGAGCGGATGTAGGTGTCGATGTGAGCGTAGGGGAGGCACAACTCGCGAGCAGAAAGCTAAAGCCAATAAACAGCAATTTGATTAGGTTCAAACAGTACCTCCCATATGGTTACGGATTGCCTCCGCATTTATTACTAATTCAGTCGGTTCAGGCAGTGTGAAATAAGCTGGACTGAAGCGCAGGTGATGGCCGTCTCCACGGAAGCGTGGGATAACGTGCAAGTGAACATGCATCACATCTTGCCCAGCTGAGCGCCCATCTGCCATGAACAGGTTGATCCCTTCACACTTGATCCCACTCGCCCTCAGGGCGGTGTCAATTCGCTGAGCTACCCAGAGCATCTGCCTGACCGAGGCTTCATCCAATTCCGGGAGCAGCACTGCATGCTTGCACGGCACCACCAGCACGTGACCAGGATTTACCGGATGAATGTCCATGAAAGCTGCGCACAGCTCATCTCGATGTACGAAATTGGCAGGTGCTTTATTACTTAGAATGTCGCAGAAGATACAGCTGGTCAAGAAAACTCCTGATGATGCCTATTAGCTGTTAGCCTTTACAATATCCTTATCGCGATTTACTTTTTGAATTAATGCGTTGAGCATACGGCGAACCTCACCAAGTTCAGTTGATGATTCTATAAATTCTTTGTCCCCTATATAGTGGAGATCGTGCGATAAGATTATTTGATATTCCAATCCACTTGAAGAACCCATAGCCAAAAAAAGGAAACGGGAGGGTTCTGCCTGGCTGCCACGCCCACAACCTTCAGCGATATTGGATGGTATCGAAAAAGCTGATCGCCTCATCTGGCTGGTCAAACCAAATAATTCGTCCTTGGGGAATTCTTGGGTGAGCAAGTATATCGATAGAGTCAGCTTGTGTGCCCTCTCCCACACCTTTAGATTACGAAAATCGTTCATGGTTTTCCTGTTTTTATGCTAATGGCTAAATGCTTACAGCTAAATGCTCATTTACCTCACATCTGCCACGCTAAGTGCCTGTGATATATCCTCCGCAATCATCCGCTGCTTGCTTTTCTCGATTCCGAAGCTCGGTCCTGCCTGCAGGTAGGATGGGAAGACGCGCACCCCACGATAACTGAACACACCATCACGAATCTTGTAGGTCGATCCCGCGGGTATGACCCTCGGCTCTCCCTGGTGCTTGGCGACGGAGTTAAATGCCTTAATCGCCACGTCACCCATCAACAGATAAGCTTTCACATTGGGGAAGAGCTCAATTTCGCGTTCGAGAAGGGAGCAGCAATGGGCGATGGTGCTCGTGGCAACTGCAGAGTCATACTTACCGCACTTGACCGCAGTAGTCAGGTAGATACCCATGTGCACAAGGTCCTGGACGTTGGTGACATTTGCACCAGCTTCCTGGAAAGCCTGTACGGTGGTTCGGGCAAATAAGGCTTGACAGGCACCGTAATAATAATCTTTTGGCTCAGTAGGGGCGGTCTCGGAGATGAGCATAATCTTTATGGCTTCAGGGTCCAGCTCGAGATCTGGGATCAGGTAGCTTTCCTGGCGTGCTTCTGTGCATGGGAAGTCAATACATTGGATGTGGTCAACTATTCTCATTTGCTCTCCTTGCAAAAATAGAAGAATCTACGGATCTGGAGTCGGTATATATTTTCGAGTCATAGGCAGAAAAACTTTTAAATACTTAAATTCCAATGCTCCTATGTCCACCTGGTAATTAAGCGCGCGTTTTGTACCATCATAATCGGTTAGCGGTGCCAAAATCCCATCCCCATGGTTGATTGCGGGGGAACCTGGCAATAGATGATAATCTCCTGCCGTTGGATCTATAAAGACCGGATTAATGCTCAGATTGTGATCCTGAATATCTGGGAAGCCGCAGTACTGGTAGCGATGCCCGACGACGTCATTGTAGTCCAGTTCCTGCTTGCCTTCATTTTCAATAAAAATCCCGCATTCTCCGTTGCTGGCAACAATATTGTTACGCAGGGTGATGATTGCCAGGCCTGGTGGATCATCTTCTGGGAATAAAACTTGTACCCCCCGGTATGAATTCATGGCAATAGTGTTATTAATCAATATGAGATTTTGATTGTTGATCGAGCGCACCCCGATGCCTCCATTTTCCACAATGATATTATTGGTAATGGTCACCGGAGCTGTTACATCTGTAATGCATAAAGCTGACCTTCCACTCGGGGCATGGTTGTCTTCAATCCAATTGCCATCGACAATGGCAGGGGAGGATATGTACAATCCACTGCCTTCGAATCCCCCAATTAGGGAATTCGCATAGATATGATTTCCGCGGATCACCACCTGCAATTTATCACCTGTGGTATGGATACCCGCACCTTGACCGTTGAATGGGTCCAATAGGCGATTATATGCAATCGTGTTGGAGATGATCGTGGCTTCAACATTCCACCCTATATAGATGCCGCCCCCCTCTTCTCGAGCGGTATTAGAAAGGATGGCATTATCTTGGATCAAGGTCGGTCCGGAGGCAATATAAATTCCCCCCCCATCACTGGTATCTCCATCCTCCAGAGTGATGACAGAATTGGAGATGACTCTATTGTTCACGATGGATGGGGTCGAACCTCGACCCGCGTAAATACCCCCGCCTCTCCGGTATGCCTGGTTGCGAATAATTTTATTGTCACTTATCGTAGGTGAGCCGCCAAAAACTCGGATTGCCCCACCTGGATAATAAAAACGCTCGGGGGAGTATGCGCCGTTTCCTCCAGTGAGCGTAAATCCTTCAAAACGCACATTGGTATTTGCCAGCACTGCTGCATGTGCGCCAGGCGAACCAGAGGCATCCAATATGGTCTCATATGTATCTATATCTCTGATTGAGAAATCCGGTGAATAGCCCCCCAAAAACGAGCTGATTTCTTTGTTGATGATCACTGTCGCAGACACCCCCATGGCGAGCTCTGATTCGAACATGGCACCTCGGTAGTTGCCAGCGGCTACGTGGATGGTATCCCCTGCCTGAGCAACTTGGATACTATGCTGGACTGTCAGGCAAGGCGCCGTGGAATTCAAGCAGTCATTACCAGCATCCTTGCCCTGGGTAGAAACATACAGCACACTAAGGCGTGCCTTATAGGGTTCTGCCCTTACCCTGGCAGCCTGGATCGCTACCAGGCTGAGTAGACCGATTGCAAGCAGGAATCCATATCCGAGAGGGATCGCCAGCCAGCGGAGTCGTTGCATTCTCATCTCTATGATTTTACTTGTAATTTAAAATCATATATTGTGGAATTGGCGGATTTGTTGGATATCCTCCACATGCCCTTCTACATGACGGGCTTGCATCTCCACTACGTCGCTCACACTAACCCGCTCCTGCCCTCCATCCCGGGTTGGTATAAACAGCCTGTTCTCCCATAGCCAGGGTAATTGGTGGAGTAAACCCAGGCTATGTTCGCGGTTCGTTTTTAGCAGCGTCAGAGATTGACTGACATCCCGCGTTGCATAAGACCAGCGTTTAACCCAATCATCCTGTGGCGTGCACCAATACCATTCCAGGCTG
This sequence comes from uncultured Chloroflexia bacterium, assembly GCA_963725685.1. Classification (GTDB taxonomy): domain Bacteria; phylum Chloroflexota; class Anaerolineae; order Anaerolineales; family UBA4823; genus FEB-25. Next base: position 358,037 of record CAVRYZ010000003.1, on the reverse strand, counting down.
AATTCCTGCTCAGGATTCCCTGCTGCCCGCAGCAGGAATTCCTTCCATAAATAATCCCCATCGGCGATATGATGCACCAGCTGGCGGATCGACCAGCTTTCCACTGAAATTGTCAGGTCCAGCTGTTCATCATCCAGGCCTTGTAGTGCTGATTCCAACATGTCAGGACCAGCTGTGTATCGGTTAAGAATTTGCTGCTGAATTTCGGTGATCAGATTCATCTACCTTAACCCACCAGCTCCACTACCAACCCAGCTGCCTCCCCGACGTAATTTTTACATTGTTCGATCTGCCCCTTTTCTAAAAAAGCAATCTGACCTTCTGGTGTGTCCAGTTGAACCCCTGTTAGTTGAGGACATCCAAGAGCGCCAAATCGCTTTGAAAATTGCCCCATGAATTTACGGACTGCCTCATAACAGGCGTCAGTTGAATCAGCCGGCGAGTTGCGCCCCAGGTATAATCCGATTGCCAAAACTCCCCCAGATACAGCCCCGCAATTTCCACCCGTATGAGCCAGTCCACCGCAAAAGCCGGTGGCAATGCGTGGGATCAGCTCGCTTCGAACGCTCTTGTGCTCGGCGACCGCCAGCAATACACTTTCTGCTCAATGGAAATGGTTGATGGCGAATAGTTCTCGTGCTCGGTCACTGACATCAGAATTCATAGGTCACCTCTTTTTGCATCTGGGTATTGGCTAATCACTTAGTGGTTGAACACTCATAGTTATCCAGGCATCATTTCTGGGAAGCTGGCAGAAGCAGGTGGGGGAAGGTTTGTTATTTACAATATATCTTTACCTTATTTTGTACCCTTTGTGTCCGTTGTGATCTTTGTGGTTATCTTTAATCCTCAAATTTCCAAATATAAATCCTTCCACTCTGGGTTCATACCTTCGATTAATTTCACTCTTTGTCGTTTGGAAATGTGTTTGATCTTCTTTTCGCGCTGTCTGGCTGCACTATCAGTTTCCACCAGTTCGTAATACACCAGCCTGGTGAGGTTGTACCTGCGCGTGAACACACCGCCATTACCGCTGCGGTGCTGAGCCATCCGGCGCTTTAAATTACTAGTACGACCTGTGTACAGCAGGCTGTGATCTTTGTCGGTCATAATATAGACACAAAAATGGATGATTTCCATAAAAATCGAAGCGAACTAAGGATATTATACATTCAATAATTAGCCTTGTAGATGTTTACACTTCCACAAGTTTTAAAAACTAAATATATTAATAGTATATTCGCTGGAATTTTGAAAAAACTTCCTGATCCCCATAAAACCACGTAATGGTTACCCTCAACTTATACGTGATTATTCGATGTCTCGATGGGCTTATCTCTGAGACCGGAAATCAGATAGTTTTTCTATTTGTTCTCTAATTACTTGTTACTTATTACGAATAACATATTACTAATCGCTAACCTGTCCGGTTCGTTCTTTTTCCCGATTGCTAATCGCTGCGCGCTTCTTTATCACACACAGCACTCTTCGATGGGCAGGCTGATTTCAGCCTTCTTATCCTGCACATGGATAATCCGGCGATAAGCTAGCCAGACAGCCCAAAGCATGATAACTGCGCTGGTCACTCCGGGTGCCCAGGTTCCAATGCTGCCTATCAAAAATCCACCAATGCTGGGTGAGATCACCCGCGTGACGCTTTCCAGTGAAGTAGAAATTCCCAGCATCCCCCCGATTTCCTCAGGTGCGACAGCCTTGGTAATGGCACTGGTGATGATCGTATTTACGATCCATCCGCCTCCCGTAAGAGGCAGGATGACCAGCAGCATGATCGGTAAATTTGGAGCGAGCGACCAGCCGACCAATCCAATAAACATCAACCATAAGGATACAATGATGATTGTGTTTTCCTTAAAGTATTTGGTCAATAAACCAATCCCAACACTCTGGATCAATACTGAATAAAGTCCGACATAAGTCAGAACGAAACCTGTAGATTGCGACGAAAGGTGTAATTTTGTCTGGGCAAATAAGGCGAAGACAGACTGGAACATGGCAAATGCCAGCATGATGACGAAGCGTACCAACAGCAGCGGACCCACTTTAGGCCGGTTCAGAGCAGCAAGCATCGCGCTTAATGTTAATGCAGGTTGCTGCCGTGAATTGTTGGCTGCCTTGCGTTCATCGGTTAGCGATTCAGGCAGGAAAAAGAAAATGGATATTAAATTAAGCAGTGCCAGGCTGGCTGCCACAAGTGCCGGGATGTTATATCCCCAGTGGCTGAGTAATCCTCCCGCCGCCGGGCCGATGATAAATCCCAGTCCAAACGCCGAGCCGATAATCCCTAAGCCGCGTGAGCGGTTGGCTTCGTCGGTGATATCCGTAATGTATGCCTGGGCAACCGTGATATTGCCACCCGTAAATCCATCCAGTATCCGGCTTGCAAACAACACCCCGATAATGAATGCATTGACTGCATGTGAGCCTATCAGGTTAGCTAAAAAACCACCGATAGGTGCGGCAAATCCCAAAAGTAAATATCCTAGGAAAGTCCCGGCAATACTCAGCAGAAGGATTAAGCGCCGGCCATAGCGGTCGGAGAGACGGCCCATCAGGGGAGCTCCGATCAATGATGCTGCAGCATAGGAAGCTACGATAAAACCGATTACAAGGGGAGAAGCCCCAAATGTTTCCGCATAGTACGGTAACAATGGCAAGATAAGACCAAATCCGAGCAGGTCTACGAAAACTACAAGGAAAATATTGATCAAACGACCTGTTTTCATTCATACCTCTATCATTTAATAATTCCTGCCAGGTTTAGTTGTAGATGGAAAGTCTGCTCATTAGCCATTCAGCGCTATCCAACAAACTGGACAAAAAAAATCAGATTTTCTTTTGGATGCACCTGATATCATTTGGTTGCAAAGCAGATCAATTCTCATTATCAAGGTTTATGCTCATAAACATTGACAAATGCTAGTAATGGGCACTAACATTGTCAATCATTTTACTTGAGCCTGGGGACGCAAATGGATTAGATCGTAAGTTGGGTTGAGCGTTCTTTGCGAAACCCAACTTTTCTATCTGCTTCCCATCACCCACCTGTACCCAATCACCCCCACCAGCACCGCCAAACCTATCCAGATCAGCACGATCACTACCGCAGCCACTTTATTCACCGGCTTGGCCTGTGCCACCAAATGCCGGGCTTTTTCGCGGCTCTCCTGTATCACCTGCGCAGGGATCATCCTAACCGCCAGGAAGACCCCCAAAGGGATGATCACCAGATCGTCCAGGTAGCCCAGGACAGGGATAAAATCGGGGATCAGGTCAATCGGACTGAATGCATACCCTACCACCAGAGCTGTGAATATCCTGGCATACCATGGTGTTCGCTTGTCTCGATAGGCCAGATACAGGGTATAAACCTCCGTTTTTAGCTGTCTGGCTTGCGCTTTCCACGAATCGAGAAACGATGTCATATCTCCTCCCCGGCAGATTATAATGGTAAATAACCACATGCTCCGGATGCGGAGAAGATTATGGATCTTAACCGAGTTTCACTTCAGCCTGCCGATCCTGCCATTCATTTTGCTGCTCTCGCCGCCTTACTAACCAGCCAGGAAACTGAGCCAACCACGGAAAGCTCACTGCTGGATTGGTACAAGCGCCAGCTCGAGTTGGGTATCCAGTTTACCGTTGCAGTCGACCCTGATGGGTTGGTTCGCGGGTTCAATGGTCTCTACAGAGAAAACCTGAACCGTGATCGATTATTTGGAATTTATCTGATCGTCCAACCGGATTCACGCGGCTGTGGATTGGGTAGTTTATTATTCGATCACCTTATGAACCAAGCAAAAGGTCTGGACGCACGTACATTAAGGATCAGGATTAGGGATAATTGCAAACCGGATCTCAGGTTTGCAACCCACCGCGGTTTTACACAAAAAAAGCACAGCGTTGAGATGATGTTTGATCTCAGCACCTGGGATGAATATCGCTACGAAGAAATCCTTCAATCAGTTATCGCCCAGAGATTTCGTTTAACCGATATGGCTGAGCTTGGAGATACCCAGGATAATCGCCGCAAGCTTTATACGCTCAATAGCACTGCAGCTGCTACTGATCCCGGTTCCGATGGCACTCCTCCCTGGGCATCCTTTGAGGATTTCGATAAGTTCGTCTGCAATTCATACTGGTACCATCCTGATGGTCAGATAATCGCCATTGATACCAATAATGGTGAGTGGGCAGCTATGAGTGCGATCACCGTTTTCGCCGGCGCCGACCATGCCTATAACCTGTTTACCGGTACCAGTGTACGCTACCGTGGTCGCAAGCTGGCTCAGGCAGTAAAAACCCTGGCTCTTCGCAAGGCGCGCACATATGGGGTTGGGATGGTTCGTACCAGCCATAATTCTGAGAATGCGACCATGATCGCCATCGACACTAAACTGGGTTATATATTCACACCAGGGACATTTATTATGGAGAAAGAATTAACCCATGCCTGATTCCGTGCAGGTGCATGCTGGAAAGCCTGGATATTCCTGGATCTCACGCAATTGGATTTATGCACCTCTGCTGGTCTGTCTACTGATCATGCTTCCGCGTCTCGTCTCGCCCCATTTCGGTTTGATGGATGATGGACGCGCTCTGTCCATCGCCGATGGGATCCTGCAGGGGAAATTTGACCTGAGCTGGGATGTCGTCGCTGGTCGGGCTCGCCCGGTTTATTGGTTAGCTTTTGCATTCTGGTACCTGCTGGTGGGTGGCCATCCCTTTTGGTATTTTTTGGGCAATCTTTTTGTGTTTTCAGCCACGACATTCCTCCTGATCTACCTGGTTAATTCGCTTGGAGGCATCAAATTGCAAGCCTTCTTGACGGGCCTTGTATTTGCCCTCACTACTTCAGTGCTAGAAGATGTCTATACCCTTTCCAAAGCGGAAAACTTCCAGGTTTTGTTGATGCTCAGCGCCTTGGGATTGGTTATCTTTACCGCTCGGTCCGCCAAAAAAAACCAGGGTTGGTTGCTCCTGCTGGCAGCCACCATCCTGCTTCTAGTGGCCAGTTTTACCAAGGAGAGTACGTTGCTCGTTTTGCCCATTGCTGTAGTATGGTGGGGAGTCAGCTGGGTTGGGAAGGCGAAACACATCTCATCCGCGGTGTTTGTTGAGAAAGTATCTCGCTACCTCATCTTCTCCAGCCTGGTAAGTTCACTTATTTTTTATCTTGGTCGTACCTGGTTTTTAGCCTCCTCGAAAATACTCGGCGTCGGTCAATCCTCAGAGTTTTTCTTTGACCGGTCTAATCTCCTTAACAGCCTGGTACGTTGGGGCGGTTGGATCTTGCGTGATTACATCTGGCTGCTGCCCATGGCATTGGTTGTAATGGTTGGTTGTTTGGTTTTGCGCCACTGGCCTCGCTCAGGTCTGTGGTGGTTGGCTGCGGTATGGATGGCTTTCTGGTTGGGGATGTACATACCCTGGCACTTCGCGGTCGAGTATTACCTGCTCCCCTTCGCTGCTGGGACGGCTGTCCTTTCCGGAGTATTGCTGGTGGAACTCCTTGACTTCATTCAGCGACCTGGTCGCCATTGGAAATGGGCCGGCACGGTCACTTTGGTTGGTACTGCCTTGCTATTGCTCTTCACCCAGGCTAACAGCTACACCGATGCCTCCATCCAGCTGGCTCAGGATGCTGCCAATGCCCATGTGCTGGAATATGTCGCCAAAAACGCCCCGGAGTGCAGCCGGGTGATGGTGAATATTCAGCTTGCCAATGAATACATTGAACAAATGCAGCTCATGTTGGCTGATTACTACCACCGCCCAGATTTACAGCTGGTGATCTACCAGGGTGAAGATTTGTCAGTCATGAAGTTACATGCGCAATTAACCTATTTTCTGCTGGCAGAGCTGGGTAACCAGCCGAAAATGACCGTCCGTATGGGCCTGGACGAGCCCAGCCTGCAATTGTGGAATTCAAGTGTCACCCCTGCGCTATCCAGCTGGAATCAGGTTTTTCAGGTAAGTGAGAATCCACACATACTGACAGTTGATTTTCCTCGCTTGCTCTGCCCGATCATCAAGCGCGGCAATTATTGTTCGGTTGGAAGCAGCTTGGTGAATTTTAGACAGCTGCATTACCAGTGGTCGGTTTATATACCATAGCCGATCGATACTACATACTAAGTGATGAAATTGGATTTATTTCTGCAATGATCAAACCAGCTTTCCTGGAGCCTGAAGATCGACCGACTGTAATTGGGAATGTGTTAGGCGTGCCGCTGGTCGTCAAGGGGCGTACTGGTCTTCCTTTGATCGAGCTGGTTGCATGGGGAATCCTTACCTGGGTTGCACGGCATAAACACCCCGACTGGTCCAGGGGTAAGTGTGCATCCGCTGGGGCATTTAACACCATCATCATGTTGGGGTCAGAGTGGTGCCATAACCTGGCTCATACCTTGGTTGCGTATAAAATTGGCAAGCCTGTGGATGCGATCCGCATCTTTTTCGGGACTCCATTGTTGATCTATTACGACATTAATGACCAGCAAGTCACTCCGTTACAGCATGTCGCAAGGGCTTCAGGTGGTCCACTTTTTAATGCTTTGATGGCTCCACTTTGCTGGCTGGTCCGACGCTTTACCCCAGAAGGGTCGCTCAGCCATTTTGTAGCTGATTTTGCACTTGGGAGCAACTGTTTCATATCGACAGTTTCATTATTACCGATCCCAGGAATTGACGGCGGACCACTGCTCAAGTGGTCGCTGGTGGAGTCGGGTCGTAGCCAGGCTGAAGCTGATCAGGTCGTCAAAGGGGTAAATCTTGCCATGGGGAGTGGATTGGGTATTGCCACGGGTGTGGCTTTCAAGAAGCGACGGAAATGGCTTGGAATCGCCATTTCATTATTTGCTGCCACCTCCCTCGCTATCGGTGTCGGATTGCTCAAGGAACAAAAATAACCAAAAATGGAGGCGAAAATGTCTGAAGAAAAGGTACGCACAGAAGAATTTCAGGTCAGGGGCGAAGAAATCGTATCGAAGATAAAGGAAATCTTGCATGAAGGCAACATCCGCCGGGTGATCATCAAGAATGAGGCAGGCAGAATCCTAATCGACATTCCATTAACTATTGGTGTGGTGGGTGCATTACTCGTTCCCCAGCTGGCAGCGATTGGTGCCATTGCAGCATTGCTCTCCCACGGCACGATCGTCGTCGAAAAAGTGGAGGCTTGATTTATTAAAATCTCGGTATTCCAGGCGTAAACGGTGGAGGCACACTTTAGTGCGTAGCTTGCCGGTATCGAGTGCTTATCTCGATCGACTACACCTGTCCTTTTCGCCTTATTTTAAGAAAGCGACCTGCTAACTGTTAACTGCTAACTGTTAACTGCTAACTGCTATTCGCTAACTGCTAACTGCTAACTGCTAATTGCTAATTGCTAATTGCTAATTGCTTATTGCTGAAAGCCGGAGGATTTTATGTCTGCCCTCAAATTCATCCTGCATTTGCTCGCCTGGCTGTTGATCGTCATTTTTCAGATCGTCGCTTCCTACTTGATCATATTCCTGATCTCTGTTATCTTCTCCGGGGTGGATACTACTTCCCGGGGTGGGTGGCTGGCATCCCTGTTCGTAATCTGGCTGGGGTACGTGATCGGCGTCAACTTGATCGGTCTGATCGCAATCAGCTGGGTGTGGAAAGGAGTGCGTTTGCTCCCGCTGAAACGCTTGCTTTCCAGCGCAATTGGTGCTCTGATCCCGCTGGTCATCCTTCTACCGATTGGCTTCAGCGTCCCTGTGGGAGATTCTGGTACACGTTTTTATGACCTGGTCACCAACTCCTGGCAGCCGATCCTTGCCCAGGCTTCGCTGTTCACCGCTATCCTTGGTTATTTCGTCCCTGGAATGATCAAAGAGAAAAAATCAATCAACAAAAAGCGATACCCTTGCCTGGCTTCCTCGCGTTCGGATATAATATCGGACATTTATTAAAAATACCGTCATTGAGGATTCCCCCCTGGTTTTGGGGAGAGAATCCCCGTCGGGTTTCGGGGAAAGATCGGATGCTCCCTGGCAAGCGCTGCGTAACAAGAGGCTTCCCGTCCTCTAGTCCCGAACGAAGCGAGGGAGTGGCAATCTTTTTTTTTCTTGTTATTGTGTCAGATCTATCCTTTAGATTCCTCATTTCTTCGGTAATATCGAACTATCATCCGAACCTTACAGTTCCTGCTTGACATTTTTCCGAAATTGTATATAATATAGACTAGTCTATATAACAGACTGGTCTATGAACGGAGGGTGCAAATATGGATAACAACTTACAAGCTTCTCAAAAACGAGCCATGGAGTACTGGTTCGCAGACGGGTTGGCAGAGTTCAGTGCTGCGGCAATGTGCTTGCTCCTGGCGATCTATTTTATCTTCCAGCAAGCCGTCCCGGCTGCCCAGGGTAGCTTTGCCTTGATCTTTATGGTTGTGTTTTTGGCTGGGATAGGCATCCGCAAGCTGATGCTTTGGGTCCGCCAAAAAAGTACCTATCCGCGTACCGGATATGTTGAATATAAGCAAGGCTGGGAGGACCGCAGATTCCTTGGCATCGCGGTTGGTTTCACTGTCATTCTCATGGGGTTAAATCTCTTTACCCTATTGCGCGGGATCAAGGCTATGGTGCTTATGCCTGCTTTGGGTGGATTTATGCTTGCATTCATGTTCGCTCTGGCAGGCGTTCGGGTAAAATTGATACGCTTTTACTTTCTGGCAGTTTTCTGTCAGTTGGTGGGAATCTACCTTGCTCTGAGCGGTTTTGGAGAGCTTTGGGGGGCAGCGTTGCTTTGCTTATTCACCAGTCTGGTGCTGTTCACCTTTGGGGTGGTCACACGCGTGACGTATTTACGCCAATCAATTGGGATACCGGAGCAGACTAATGAGCGCTGAGCCACAATCGAAGCCTTCTCTTACCGCAGTCGATAGGTTGATCCACGAACCCTCACGCAGTGTGATCCTGGCAATCCTGTCGGCGGTGCATAGCGCTGATTTTCTATACCTGCTGCATGAGACTGGATTAACCAAAGGTAATCTCACCGTGCATCTATCAAAGCTGGAAGCCGCTGGCTATCTAAAAATTGAAAAGATGTACCGCGGTAAACTGCCGCTCACCCTATGCTCCATTACTGAAGCGGGCAGGCAGGCATTCGAAAACTACCGCCATCAGCTCAAGCAGTTCCTGGATGCTGGAGGCAAGTCGTGATCTGTAAGGTATGATGTATGGGTTCCTATCTTCGACCCCCCGATGATGTTTACTGGCACTTCAAACGGCTCAAGACCCATGATCAGCTCGGGGCCGAGTATATCAGCCACGAGGATGGTTGCCTGTACCGGGTTAATCTCGATCGGCGTATCTGCCGCGTAATCGATGATTGCGAGCAACCCACAATCGATAGCCTGCCCACCCGGCTACCAGCTGGGGCGCATGTGCTCACCGGTGTTGGATGGGGCTTCCGCATGCACATCTCCACCTTCTACCAGCAGGTGATTGCCAGGTCGGGTTCAACGGAGAAAGATAACTAGCCAGTAAAATATCTGCTGCAGTATCTATTTATCTTTGCCCATTACATAATTCTAAATCACTAATCACTAATCACTTATCACTAATTGCCTAATCACCTAATTACCTAATTACCTAATTACCTAATTACCTAATTGCTAATTCATATTTTTCCGGCAAACGATGAGCATGTGTTCGCTTGTGGCCACAATCGCCGGATGGGTACAGGTTTGTATGTGCGTCTCCAGCCAGATCTTAAAACGATTTTTATCTTTTGCCAGCTTGTTTAACTCTTTAGTGTGTCCCGTGCTGATACCTTCCAAGCCTACCAGCTCTAATATTTGTAGCCCATCACGTGTAAACTCATCTCGCAGTTCATCGGGTAGGTAAAAGTGACAGGCAGTGAAGCCATGCCCGCCGAAGTAATCACCTGTCTCACGGATTTGCTTAAAGTGCGGCATCTCGATCTCGTCTTGGGCGATCATCAGGATGACCACCAGAACGCTGATCCGCCCCATCACCGAGACGAAGATAGGTGCTCCAGGCTTGGCCACTCGCACCAGCTCTGAGATTGCCTGCCTTCTCTCAAGTGGGTCCAGGATATGGGATAGCGGTCCGCCACTGCATAAGACAGTCTCAAACGTAGCAGTATTAAATTTGGAGAGGTCCGCGATGGAGCCTGTAGTAATCTCCTTCACCCTTCTCATAACACCATGATGCTTCATCTGTCGTTTTCCGAACTCCAGGTTGGCTGGGGTTGCATCTAATAAAACAACCTCGTAACCCTTCTTCGCCAGTTCGAGTGTATACCGCCCTGGTCCACCACCCGCATCCAGGATTAAACCATGCTTTGGAAGGTATTTATCCAGATAATAAAGTGTCGTCTCAAATTCCAACCTGTGGTAAGCGTCCTTCACCAACCGATGCCATTCATCGCGTACTTTTTTTGTATAAAAATCCTTGACCAGTGCGTCCGTCATAGTTATAACGTCATCCCCAAAAATATCTATGAGCTATTTTAAGTGCTGTGGGTCAGCAATAACCCCGCCTAAATCGACAAGGAAAAATAAAAAAGGGAGGGAGCGGGATATCCCGTCTTCCCTCCCACATTCACGAGAGACTTCCATATTAGCGCACTCACTCCGTATAAACCAGAATGGTCGCCTGGAATATCAAGTAATTTACTTGTATTTACAACGAAACCCTGTTACCCAATACCAGAGGTCGGTTTATTCTTCTTTTCTTCCTTAAGCTTTCGTTTTTCCTTCAGGGTATGTTGTGGTTTCTTTTTCTGTTGTTTTCTGCCTTTATCCGCTTTTCCAGAACCAGCCATCTTTGATCCTCCTAATTTTGTGGATAGTCGCTATTATAGCATGGCATCGGATTTGCGTGAGGCTGTAACTGGCATTTGTGCCTTACCCTCCACCCACAGTTGCCAGATAAGGATAACTTCAGCCACTTTGGCAACCGGTGCCCATGGAGCTGACCAAATACCTGACTGGGCGCTGATGATGATGTACAGCACGATCGTGAGCAGTGTATACCCTATGAATACCGGGCGTACAAGATTATGTACTGAGGCGGGTAATCCCAACGGCAGGTATAGCAGTCCGAGAAGTCCAAGGTATCCCAGGGCATTGAGTAGGAAGAAGGTGAATAGTTTATCGGGTCCTGTAAATACGAGACCTGGCCCGGTGGTATAGAAGTAAATGTGAATCACCGCTGTTATCAGGGTGAGTAATACAATTAAGCTGCGTCGCATAATAAAACCTCCCAGGCAAGATTATTCCTAATCTTGTTATTTACTAAGTTTTTTGCCACATGTACCCGGTTATAGATTCGGATGTTTGTGTTTTGTGCTTGCTCTCCTAAATCATATTGGTTACAAAAATGGCATTTGTTTGTTAATTTGTTATATATCCAAGCGATACGTAAATTATTAATGTTTAGATGCATCGTGGAGCAAATTGACACATGATTGTCACACATCTTTCAATCTGAATTGATGATCAGGCTGATATCATCATTCTGTAGGTGTCTTTGCGGAATCCCCGCTGATTTTCGGGGGAAGAGCTCGTTTTTGAGCTCGAAGCAATCTGCTCTTGGCGTCAGAATTGAATGATCACTGATATTATGTAGGCATGGGATTGTTGTACCGGTAACATTCTTGGCATTGCAATGGATCAGGTTTTATGAACACGAAGCAAACTGCTCCTTCCATCCCAAATCTATCGAGATGTTAATTGTGCCCTATTACAGATCCTACAGTGCTGCTTCCCTTGCAACCTTGATTGTTAATACCAGAAATTTATAGTCACTTTGATGCTCTGTCCCCAAGGTATTTATGAAAGCATTGTTCTGGCCGAATATTTAATTTCCTCTATAAATGGAAATCGCTTTACCCGGCGTCCTGCAAGTTGCAATTCCAGCAAGACTTATTTAGTTCCAAAGCTCTCCATAGCTGCTGATTCTGATTATAGGTTTGTTGCGCTCATACAAAATCATAATGAGCCGCAATTCCTTATTGACTTTCATTTATAAAACGTTAAAATAATATTAATCCAGGTTCCAATCGGACTTCGAATAATCTTTAGATCAGAAAGTATGCTTTGGTTTATTTAATAGAACCTTGGTGTTTTAGTTCTTTGAATGGCAGGGTGGCTAAAAATTTAGAGTGGAGCGATAAATATGAAAACAACCGATAAATTTCTTCTTGGCATTGTTATTGGTATTGTGATTTTGGTAATTGTAGTTTTTGCAGTCGCATACTTTCGACCTAAGCCAGCTTACCTATCAGAAGACACACCAGAAGGAGTAGCCCATAATTATCTATTGGCTCTGCGTCTGAAAGATTACACACGTGCCTATAGCTATCTCTCACCTTTTATTGCAGGTTTTCCATCTTCAGAGCAAGCCTTTGTTAACGATATTCAATATTACAACTGGTCATTCCAATTAGATGAAGAGGTCGTTACGCTAACAGTAACTTCAGTTAGCACCACAGGCAACCATGCTACCGTCACGGTTCGCGAAACACGTTTTACACAGACCGGCTTGTTTGGGGGTGATTCAACAAATGATTTTGAAATGCAGCTTCAACATATTGACCTAAATTCCTCATGGAAAATTATTGAAGCTGATGATTACTGGATTATGTGTTGGAACAAGTCAGCTGGTTGTGATTAAAGGGTCAAGAGAAATAGTTTAGGAGGGGAATATGGTAAACGTCCGTCGATTTTATATATATCTGGTCTGTGCGATCAGTCTGCAGGCAGTTACTTGGTCAATCATTGGGTTGTTACGCAGTCTGATTTTGGAAGGCAATCGGGCTCCAGTAACATCGGTTGCGTTTCAAATTGCGGTTATTGTCATTGGTCTGCCCATCTTCATAGTCCATTGGTTGTGGGCACAACGTCTGGTAATCCGAAATATCGGTGAGCGCGAGAGCGCCTTACGCCGTCTTTATCTCTACGGAATGCTCGCAGGATTTCTTTCACCGTTCATTTCCCATCTCTACAGACTTGCAGCTAACTTGTTTTCACTCGCATTGGAAAAAACGGGGACGAAGTTAATTTCCTCAGCTGAGCTTTTCATCCCAAACATCGTGGCAATAGCCATTCTTGCCATCATATGGTTATATCACCAACGTATTATAAATGTAGATGCTCGCGCAATTCCTGAGACTGGTAATTCTGCTGCCATCCATAGGTTGTATATACTCTGTTTTAGTGCCACAGGCTTAATCATGATCACCCTTGCAGTAATTCACCTGTTACGTTGGATCATGTCTCAGCTTGGTGGGCAGGCCGGCACTACGATCCCGGCAATGTTTTCGTATACAAGCGATATTGCTCTGTTAATCGTAGGTGTACCGCTTTGGCTGATTTTTTGGCGTTTGGCTCAACGACTATTCTTTGGAACGAGCGAAGAGGAGAGAGAGTCAGCACTCAGGAAGTTTTACCTTTATATCACAGTGTTTATTACATTACTCTCCTCCGTGTTCGTTGCTACAACAATCATCATGGGAATTTTCCGGCGCTTCCTAAGCTTGCCATCATCCGGTGACATTCGATTGCCTTTATCTGTCTTTATCACCACTGCAGTTGTCTGGGCATATCACGCCTATGTGTTACGGCAGGATGCTTCCCGTGCCGATGAAGTACCCCGTCAAGCTGGGATTCGTCGGCTGTATCGTTACCTCGTAGCTGCGGTTGGATTGGCTGCATTCCTTGTGGGTATAGCCGGTGTAATCAGTATCCTCTTTCGATCATTGTCTCCGTTGGGCCTTACCGAGGACCTTAAAAATGAATTAGCCTGGTTTATTGCTGCGCTGATTGTCGGGCAGCCAGTCTGGTTACTACCTTGGAGGCAAGTCCAGCATGGAGCTACAGCCATTACCCCTGCCGGGAGTGAAGAGCGGCGATCAGTTGTCCGAAAGATATATTTATATTTCTATCTATTTATTGCTACGATGACTGTCCTGGTGAGCGCTGTATACATCGTCACATCCCTGTTGAGCCTGGTACTCGGTAAGCCTAGCGAGGGAAATTTACTAAACAATCTGGGTCAAGCGATCGCCTTCATCCTGATTGGAGTCTGTGTCTGGATGTACCATGGATATGCGTTGCTGACGGATGGGAAGATTAACCGCCGGGATCAATCTGGCAAGTATGCTGAATTACGTCTGGCGGTAGTTGATACTGATGAAGAGCACTTCGGGAGTCTGGTTGTTGATAGTCTCCTGCGAGAGATGCCTGACCTCAAAATTGATCTGATTAAAATACCTGTCCTGCCAGAGGATGAAAAAATCACAACTGAGGCAATCTCCGCACAGTTGGTACAAGCCGGATTGATCGTTGGCCCTTGGACAATGACTGCTGCCGATGGGCTTGCTGGCGCAGATGATGGTGGTATCGCCAGTGCTGTCATTGCCAGTCCGGCACGTAAGCTATTAATCCCCACCCGAGCAGAAGGCTGGGAGTGGGCTGGCATCGACCGAAAGAATATTAAAGTCCTTGTCCAGGATACGGTTCGTGGTGTCAAGCAAATGATCGAAGGCGAAGAGGTAAAGCTGGTCCGACCTATGAGTGCCGGTGCAATCATAGGCATAGTCATTGGGGTGTTGTTTTTCTTGTCCATTCTGGCCACGGTCATTATCTCATTTGCTTCGTACTAGTAATCTTGATTAACCTTTCAACGCAATTACCGCGGATTAGCACAGCAATATTCGCATGGAAGCTGTATGGTTACGAGGAAAATATTTCACATGGCAGGTGATGCTATGGAATTGTGAACATTATTCATTTTATTGTGAATTAGATTAATGGTTTTACTCCCATCGGAAAGTTTTAATCGATACAAGCACCCCGACCACTAATACTCCTGCCAGTACCAGCACATCTGTGACGTGTTTGTTCCACGCCTCCCCAATCCATAGACCTCTTAGAAGGGTGACTACATAGGTAAGAGGCAGAAATTTGGAAATCTTAATGATTGTTTCGGGTAGCAGTTCACGTGGAAAGCCAGCGCCTGAAAGGAACAACATTGGGTAGAGTATTACCATCCCGACTACCTGGGCAGTACGGGCAGTTGGCATCAGTCCAGCCATTACAAAACCGATGGCAAAGAAACTCAGGCTACTTAATGTGAAACCTGCCAGTACACTTAGCACATTGCCTTCAAACCGCAGATGATAGACCAGTTTCCCTGCGATGATGAGTAGGATCATACCAAGAAGGGTCATCATGAACAGGACGATAACCTGCGCCACCAGTACAACCAATGGGTTTATGGGGGTAGTGCGCAGGCGTCGTAAGATGCCATTCTCTCGGTAAGCAGCCATCGTGATGGTCAGCCCTACTAAGCCGGTAGTAGCGATAATCATTGCCGTATAAGCCGGAACAGAGATGTCCACGGTGCCTTGTCCATTTAGTTCTTTCAAAGGCGCATTGCCATAAATTGAACCAAATAGGAATAAAAACATCAATGGGAACACCAATGTGAAGAATGCTCCCACCGGTTCACGGAGGAACAGTTTGGTCTCCATCCAGGTCATTTTCAATAGGCTTTTCATGATTACCTCAATCTCTTACTTCCTTCCCCGTCAATTTCAGGAAGACGTCTTCGAGGGACGCTTGTTCGGTACGTACATCGCGATACTGGATATTTTCTTTTGCGAGCAACGTGACCACATTACTCACTAGATTCGCCTGGCTGGTATTGCCATGAATGACCACCAGCTCACCTTGGGTTTCTAATTTCCCTAGATGGTTAATCTCATTGACGATGTGGGCTGGTAGCGGCTTGTCCACTTTGAAGAGCAGTCGTTCCTCGCCTCCCAGACTGTGGATCAACTCGGCTGGTGTATCCATCGCCACGATGTGCCCATGGTCGATGATTGCAACCCGGTTACATAATTGTTCAGCCTCATCCATATAATGGGTGGTCAGCATGATGGTTTTACCTTCCGATTGAACTTCTCGCACCAGAGTCCAAATGGCACGCCTCGCTTGTGGGTCAAGCCCGGTAGTTAGCTCATCCAGGAAAATCAATCGTGGATCGGGTAGCAGTGCCATAGCGATAAATAGACGCTGTTTTTGCCCTCCCGATAACTTTCCAAAAGGTGTGTTACGCTTCTCTTCCAACCCGAGCTGGATCAGCAGCTCTTCCCAATTAGCGTTTTTAGGGTAGAACGAGCTATACAAATCCAACGCTTCCCAGGCTTTCATCCGATCAGGTAAATTGGATTGCTGTAACTGCATGCCTGCATGCGTGTGTAGGAAATGAGCATTATGCTGTGGGTCGATACCCAATACGGTCACGCTCCCCCGGTCTGGCTTACGAAGACCTTCCAGGCACTCAATCGTAGTCGTCTTCCCTGCCCCATTCGGACCAACCATCCCGAAAATCTCACCCTCTTCGACCTCAAAACTGATTTCGTCTACAGCAATTGTCGCTCCGTATGTTTTCCTTAGTCCGTCAACTTTTATAACCGTATTCATTTTTTCCTTCATATGTCGGCAATCATATTCATTCCATTCGATGAATTAGCTACCAACGATTCCAATGCTGATCAGGCGACTTATGATTAGCTGGCGATTATCTTTTCGATCTACAGTCATTCCTAGTCACCTTCCGGTTGGATTAATCCTCTTCACCTTTATAGTACTTTAATAATGCAAAAATATCAGGCCCTAAATGGGGTATTAATCGGGTAATGTGTGGATTATTTTATTAGAATTTAATCACTGGCAGTGCGATGGTGGAATACGTTTTAAGCGATGATGGTTTTACCCATCTTGCTGTGTTATCACATCCCCCCTTTCCCAAAATTTTTGAGAAGGGGGGATGGGTGAGTAATTACCTTCGGATAGCTTTAGAATATCGCGCGATCCTGATTCGATCAGGGCTCTACCAAATCAAGATGAAATGAGTATACGCGATCGTACTGACCCGCGATCGCCATGTTGATATCACCATTGGTCATGTCATAAACTGCCGACCATTGTGTTATGTCTTGCCTCACATCAGAAAGTAGTTGCATGGCACCAGGCAGGTCGAGCTCACCATTCAGCTCAATAAGTCTGTTGTAAATCGTTTGATACCGCCCGCAACCTCCATTGCCTTTCGCGATACAACGCAGGTGATTGGTTGCCAAATGCCAGGGTGTATCATTGGTTAATACCACCGTGTCGTGCTCGTAAAACTCGATCAAAACACCATTACCGCTTGGGTCAGCTATTAAATAATGGATCGGTGGACCGCCGCCAAAGCTTATATTATATTGTCTAAAGATTACCAGTGCTTCATCAACATTTCGAGCATGATCAAGTATTTGCCGCATAATACCGATCGAGCTAATTGTGGGTCTGGATGGGTCATAGCTGGCATCATCCGCGTATTCATCAGGCACGGCTGCCATACCAATCGTCAGTCCATATTCATTCATCCCATCAAATGGCATGGAGGGTGCAGTCAGTAGTGCCTTTTGCTGCGTCAGGGGCAAATCGGATATTGTTAGTGCGTCCGCTGGATCGACGCCCAGGAATGTCAGGTCGACCATACTGGCGGAAGCATACCCGTCAGGTGGATCAGTGAAGAGTAACAAAGCTGGGCTGAAATCCCAATCGAAGTTGCGACCATAAAGCTTATCACCAGTTACCCCCAAAGAAGCAAATAGTGAGCAGGAAAAATCACTCCTTTCAGGCAATGTCGACGATTCCTGTGGGTATCCATAATCGCCATAATATTGCATCACATAAAATGGATAGTCGTCAATCTTTTCGAGGCTCCGTAACGTAGCGATGTCATTCGCAGATAAGCTTCTGTCGTCCTCTATTGGCGAAATTCCTGCAGGTGGAATTCCTGCTGTCTGCGTGGCATTAATTACTGGCGAGCGAACGTTGCATGCTGTAAGTAATAGTATGAGAATCGAAAATATTGTCACACGTAAGATGATGGTCAGGTGGATTGGCTTCATATCACTTCCGAACCTAAGTGTCACCCCGGTCGTTAAGTTAGACTGGGTAGATGCCTGGGGAATGATCAGCAATAGGCTTTCTCACTCAAAAAAGCTGTTTGCTGATCTTCTTTATGTGTTAATTCATTGGTATTTTATAGATTTACCCTCTTTGGCGGTCATCGGTTCAAGCGGATGGCTCTGGATAATTACATACGTCTGCATTCCGTGCAAACCAAGGTTTTATTCAATTTCTCCGGTTGAATCCTACTTCACCCAGCAAACATTAGAAATCTTAAATTTTAGGTGGTATTCCATAATTCCCTTGTAAAATTAGAATGTTTGTGCTATAATTCGAAGACGTTCCATATTTAGTAATTTACAATTAACGACTTCTTAACCGAGTGGTCTTCTCGGTACTAGTGTGCATCTGTACCGGTTGGTCTTTATCGGCACGAGTGATTTTCTCGGTATGGGCGGATTCCTTTACATTGTTTTATAAAATAAAGCCACCCTTGACCCGATCAGCTCTTTTTGATCGGTCTGTTCGTAATCTCTCACCTACCTGTATCAAGCCCCATCATCTATTACAGCTCACCAATCACTAATCACCAATCGCTATTATCTGTTCCCTTGTGCATAGCATTTGAATGCTTTTGTATTTTGGATACAATTCAATCCAACAGGAAGGGCTTCATCGGTACCCATTCATCCTTCCACACGTTTGGAATTAGCTCATTGGTGACCATTGGGGGGAAATTTGCTGCCATGATAGCTCTCTCCTCAGGCTCGAGATTATATAGGAAGAATGGCACCACCCACTGCGGAGGACCAGAGTGTTCCTGGCTGTGCTTGGCAGAAGCTTCACCAATCCGTTTTTGCTCATCCAAATTGATGGCTGAGTTAATGGCTTCCTTGGAGAAATAGTGCTCCTCCAACAGGATATGCGGCTCCCAGATGGCAGTTAACTTCTCCAGGTTAGCCACGATTACCTCCAATCCAGCACTCGGAGGCTCACCGGAAATATCCTTGATTGCCTCAGGCATGTTTGTCAGCAGCTTTTCGACAGCATGATGGTCTGCTGAGAGTTGGGCGTATGGTGCAGACGGTAAATACTTCATAAAAGCTGGAAATGCTATTAAGTCTTCACTAGTATGGTGTGCGCTTAATACCTCGGTCAAGCAATGTACATACTTTGCGTACCCATGGATTATCTCGACTTTTGGAACACCATGACCAAGATACTCTGTCCCTTTGATCAGGCTGGTATAAATCCCTCGGGTAATGATCTTATGGATACGGATCAAATCCTGTGCCAGGCTGGGTGTGGAAAGGAGCAGTGTCATGTTAATACCTCGGTTTTTCGCGAATTAATTTGGGTTTGGTTGGTCGATTAGCAATTGTCATCCATTATCCGGTGGAGATTGAAAGCGGCATATTATGCATCATTTTTTCCGTTTCTCGATTGATAGCTATGTATCTTATCTGCATCACTCAAGATATTAAGTAGAGTATATATCAGGCTTCCAGAGAATAAATTTGAGTTGGTTAAAAGATATATGAGAATCACTCGACCAATGGTTGAGGCGAACCGTTTCCGGATGATTGCTGGTTTCGTGGTTGAGCACTTGGTTTGCTCAGACTATCCCCATTCTTGGACCGTGCCTTTCCTATATTTAGTATCCAAATGATCCATCCGAAAGTTTTCTAGCCACCGAACGATGCGCTAATATGGCGTTTTTTGGCAGTTATGGAGCTTGTATTGGCAGTTTTATTTAGCTAGGATGGTATCAAGGAGAGGCAAGCATGAACATGTATTATAGAATGATCAAAATGATATTTCGGATTTTCCATTGCGTATCTTCGCAGAGCTGCCGGGTGAGTGGAGAATCAAACGCTCGCTCAGCTGCAAAAATTATCGCTGCTAACCATACCAATGTAACCGATGGTCTATTTCTTCCATTCGTATTCCAGGAAAATCTACATTTTTTCATCCAAGCTTACGCTTCTGATATCCCTGTTATGGGTTGGCTTTTCAAAAAAAGTGGGCAGATCCCGGTTGATCCTGGTCATAAAAATCAATCCCTGGATCAGGCTGCAAAATTATTAGATCAGGGGAAGACCGTGGTGATTTTCCCGGAAGGGAGGCTAAATCCTGATAACCATTTCTTGAAGGCTAGAACACGTGCCGTCCGATTATCATTGATGACCAATTCCCCGATTATTCCTGTAGGTTTCTACGTCCCTCAAAGGCATCTCCACAATATTTGTTTATGCAAGAACGATCATCTATCTGGTGGATATTGGCAATTGGGTGGGCATTGCTACCTGCAAATTGGCAAGCCCTGGCTCCCAGGCGAGGAAATTCATGGTGCAATTAATACTAATAAACTGCATGAGCTGACTGACCGGCTGATGGAAAAGATTAATAATCAGGTGTATATGGCAAGGCAGATATGTTATCAAGAAACCGGCTTGCTTTCAAAGGGGGTCTCTCATTATGGCTGGTAGCTGGCGTTTCCTGAGAGCCATGCATTCACAACAGATTCTGCAGGCGGGTGGTTTTCCATACCATGAACAGGCTGAACTCCTAATGAAAGACGTATATTTCGGTTATTTTAAAGTAGATATCCTTGTAAAATTCATTTGTGTATCGTCTAGGTCAGATGCAGAGAGGACGATGATCGTGCAGTATCTTGTGGGAAGTAGTGATTAACCAGATCAGATTAGATTTATTAAGAGGCTGACATGGCACAAGCAGGGATTCACAGTCTGATTGGCACGGCAGTACGCAAGTGGGCGCCTGTGCGGCAATGGTTGATGTTGGGCATCATCCTGGGGAGCATGCTGCCGGATGCAGATAACTTGGCCGTTGCCATAGCAACGTTGATAAAATTACCGACCACCGGTCTGCACCGTACCTGTACTCACAGCCTGTTTATGGTAGCGGCCGTGTTGTTGGTCTTTTACCTCATCTCTGTTCTCGCCAAACAACCACGATGGGGTAACCTGGGGGTGGGGTTGGGGGTCGGTATCCTGATGCACATCCTGCTCGATCTTCTGCTTTGGTTCAATGGAGTGGCCATCTTGTGGCCGCTTCCCTCCTGGATCAATTTTTGGAGTGCGTATACGCCTCCCACCTGGATTGCTAAATTGATGCTTTCAACCGAATTCCTTTTCTTCGCTTTGTTCTTTATCGGCCTTGATGCAGTTGCCCGAAAAAGAAGCACTGACCAGGACTATCTAAATAAGCTGCGCTTTTGGACCAGGATACAATTAGTCCTGTTCGTGGTCTTCACCGTATTGGTTTATGTGATGCAAAAGGGCTTCATGGCCCCTTATGGCGTTGTCTATCTGCTCTCATTAGCGCAGGCCATCGGTGTGACCATCCGCATGCGTAAGACGGTGGAAGCTGTTCAGGCGTGATGTACTTCCCTTGTCCTCTCAGGTTTCAAATCCGTGAGGTCAATATCCATCAGCCATAGTAGCCAGCCATCTTGAGGGGGAATGATGGCTGGCAGTAGCTTCTATATCTTCACCTGTAACCACCGTCCCGGCTGGGATTTGTGTACGTCTGCGTAAGGGTGGTTGAAGAAATGCAGCTTCGGTCAGGTCTTACTCTTTCGGATGATAAAACAGGTGACTTTGTGAACATTTCCGGTCATAAGTCGCTGAAGTCGATATCGACATATGGGATGTTATCCGCGATCCGTGCGGCTCGGTTGCGCATGAAACGTCCCACCCAGCTCTCTGGTTCGGCGATCTCAGGAAGGCTGACCAGGTCAGCATAAATGCATAGCTCTTTAAGCTTGAGAAATCTGGGAATTTGACTCTGCAAAAAAAGTGGCAGGTCCTTCTCCAGTCGATATCCCTTTAGATAACTCGAAAGAAATTCCCTTGCAAAGCGCTGGCTCTCTTCTTCGTTGCTGGCATTGTATAGCACCAGCACATCGAACAGTGCCATGGCAACGTCTATGGCATACCATCCATACGAGCAGTCATCGAAATCGATGATTGTTACATTCCCATCAGCTTGGATGAGGAAATTGGCGTAGTGCAGGTCATCATGGATCATGCCGTAATCGTCAGGCGGTTTGGGCAATTGCTTCAGCTCCTCGATCAAATTGGAAAGCATTTCCCGAGCAGGATCTGAAGACCCAGCCAGCTTCTCCATAGCATTATGGGCCTCGAATGAATCGAACCATTGTGGTCTGGTGCGAGACGGACGCGAGGGCTTGTAGCCAGATGAAATTCGATGCAGCTTTCCTGCGGCTTTGCCGATAGACTGGAACAGCTCGGTTGACCACTCGGTGACTGGGATGTTTTCGGCCAGAATGCCTTCAGCCTTTTCAAACGCCGTCAGGTTGTAGACCGTGCCATAATGCCTGACATATTCCAGCAGGTGGTTATTGATCGATCGCAGAGGCGCTGATACAGGTGCACCCTGATGGGCAAGGAAGTTTACCCACTCTAGCATGCCCATTGTCTGGTTATAGGGGCAGTCCTCAACCCCGATGCGCAGGATTCCGAATTTCTTACCATCCGGTACCTCTCCATCGGCTAAAATCTGTGTAGCCTGAATCAGCGGGAATTGGAAGACAGCATTCGAGTGGCCACCTGATTGGGGAATAAGCTCCTCTGGTGAGGTATTGTACAGGTTGCTGGCAATCGTAAGCATGATGGGATCCATGCATGGATTGTATCAACAATCCCACTTGCTCACAACTCGCTCTGGCGTTTTCCATGGCTGGTATATCTTTACCTGAGATAATCGGAACCTAATATATAATAGGAGTGCCCTCGTTATTTCATACTTAAATGGAGACAAAATGACAACTATCGATCTGGTGCTCACCAATGGACGGATTCTTGATGGCTGTGGCAATCCATGGTTCTGGGGTGACCTTGCTATCCAGCGAGGCCGAATTGTTGATATTGCTCCCCGTGGCACATTAATCGGCAAGCGTACGATCGACGTCGATGGGCGTTATGTATCACCTGGTTTCATCGATATCCACACCCACTCCGACCTTTCCATCCTTGTCAATCGTCCGGCTGAGAGCGCCGTTCGTCAGGGGGTCACCACGCAGCTCATGGGTAATTGCGGCATGTCACCCGCACCGGTAGCTGATGCCCACCTCATCGAGATGCAGCGCCAATGGGGTCCCATCTCCGGCCAACCAGAAGTCACTTGGGAGTGGCGCAGCTTTGGTCAGTATCTGCAAGCACTCGAGCAAGGTGGTCTCGGGATCAATATTGCCTCGCTGGCAGGGCATGGCGCATTGCGGATAGCTGCAATGGGGTTGGTTGAGGGTAAACCCTCGTCTGGACAACTTGAGCAGATAAAAGCGTTTCTGGCTGAAGCTATGCAAGTTGGGGCATTCGGGATGTCTACCGGTCTGGTATATCCACCCGGGTGTTTTGCCGATACCGGTGAGATTATCGCCCTTTGTAAGGTGGTATCTGAGCAGCATGGGATGTATGCTTCGCATATCCGTGGTGAGCGCGAGACCATCTTGAAGGCAGTGGCTGAAGCCATCCGCATCGGGCTTGATGCAGGTGTACCGGTGCAGATTTCTCATAACGCCCCAAAATTCGGTGCCCCCTGTGATGCCAGTGCCAATTTGCACCTGGTGGATGAAGCCCGCCTCCGCGGGCAGGATGTGACCGTGGATAATGACGTCCACACCGACCTGGCTCCCACCCTTACCGGCGGTCTACCTCAGTCTATCCAGGACCTGCCTGCGAATGAGATAGCTGCCTTGCTACGCGACCCCGCCAGGCGCCTCGAAATCCGCACTGAGATTGTGCTCGACCAGAAACCGGCCTTTGGTCCAGTTGGGTTGTTGAAACACGGACAATGGCAGCGTATCACCCTGCTGCATGCTCCTCATAGCCCGGGTGTGATTGGTAAAACTGTGGCAGCGATCGCTGAGCAGCGCAAGCAGGATCCTTTTGATGCTTATTTTGACCTGATCGTCGAAAATGGGCATGCTGCTGAAGCCATCTTTGACTATATTGATGAAAGTAATATTCGACTGCTCTTACAACACCCTGCAGTAATGATCTCTTCCGATGGGCAGGTATTATCGCCTTATGGTTTCCTGAATGAGCCCACTCCTTACCAGCCTTGTAGTTATGGCGAGTATCCAGGTGTACTGGAGCGATATGTACGAGACGAACCGCTGCTGACCCTGCAGGAAGCCATCCGCAAGATGACCTCCTTCCCCGCCCAGCGCATGGGACTAAGGGATCGAGGCGTGCTGCGCCTGGGTGCCAGTGCGGATGTGGTGGTTTTCGACCTGCAGCGTATCCATGATCGCGCTACCAACCTGTTTCCTCATACTTACCCGTTTGAAAATTACCCGCACCAGTACCCCGAAGGTATCGATTATGTCTTCGTTAACGGCACTTTAGTGGTGGACGGAGACCAGCACACTGGTGCTTTACCTGGGCAAGTTTTGAGGCATGGATTAAATAGCTAGCTGCTACCTGAGAATAGTTTTATTTCAGGAACCGGTAAGCCCCGATGGATTGGATGAAGATGCTGATGATCGACGCATAAGATATAACCTTCTGCCCCACCACCTGGATTACCAGACCTTCTGGACTGGTAAAGCTGGGTCCATTTGTCATTAACAGGTAGTAACCGATCAACATCAGGCAGAAAACGGCAAATACCCAGGCATAAACCTTTGGGTAGGTTTTACTCATGAACATCACTGGCACGTAGCAAAGCACCGCCAGGGGGAACAAGCGGAACGCCCACATAACGAACTGCACATGCAGCGGTCTGGCGATATCAGCCGGGGAGAAGGCGATGCCAGCAAAACTGATTCCAGCCAGTACTCCCAAAAATGAGCCTATCAGGCTCAATATCCTCTGCAGTTGCGTGTCGCGGAAGAAGCGCCGGAAGATAATAAAGAAGATCACCAGACATACTCCCGCCGCGGTAATAGAAATGAAAAACAGTGTCGCAGAAATCCAATTTGGCTCACCTGAGATAGCAGTCACCATCCCCAGGTTGCTGAGGAAGTTGTGGGTGAAGGAGTAGCCTTTAGCAGCGGGATCGTCGTAGGTCCCGCCACCATACGTCAGCATAGCGATCAAGGTGAAGATGACAAATACTCCGCATCCATTGGCAATCGTAAGGTAAAGCCTTCGGGTTTTGTCGGTTGCTACTAGGTTTGTGCTCATGCTGGCGACTATACCCGCAAGGTTGAAGGGTGTCAAGTGAACGGATAGTCAGTGTTTACGAATCCTTTTATCACAAACATTTAATCTCCGTTATGGGATAATAGCCTGATAATATTCCCATAAAAGGATGGTTTTATGTATACAACTGACCAATACGAAGGTATGCTCGCTGAGACGGTGGTTTTCCCTGGTTACCATGCTGATATCATCAATGCCTATCTCGCCCGCCCACTTGGCCCTGGACCGTTCCCGGGGATGGTGCTTATCCACCATCTTCCTGGCTGGGATGAGTGGTACCGCGAGACCACGCGCAAGTTCGCTGGGTATGGGTTCGTTACCTTATGCCCAAACCTGTATTTCCGCGATGGTCATGGAACCCCAGAGGATGTAGCCGCGAAAGTAAGAGGGGTTGGTGGAGTCCCTGACGAGCAGGTGCTTGGCGACGTGGGGGCAGCCTTATCTATGCTGCACGCACTTCCATATGTAAATGGCAAGGTAGGTGTGTTTGGTACTTGCTCAGGTGGTCGGCATGCTTACCTATCAGCTTGCCGTATTCCGGGTTTTGCCGCCGTAGTGGACTGTTGGGGTGGGCGGGTGGTGATGACCTCAGAAGAGCTTACCCCAAAGCAACCGGTGGCACCTATTGACTACACCGCTGATCTTTCGTGCCCTGTGCTTGGCATCTTTGGCAATGAAGATCACAGCCCAACGCCTGAACAGGTGAACATTCTGGAAGAAGCGCTAAACAAGAATGGCAAGAGCTATGAATTTCATCGCTATGATGGCGCCGGGCATGGTTTCTTCTACCATAACCGCCCAAATTATCGCCAGGAACAGGCTGTGGACGGTTGGCAGAAGGTTCTCGCATTCCTGGATACGAATTTAAAAGGAGCTTGAGCATGTGCACGATGATCGCCAGGCAGGTCAATATCACCGGCAGTGGTAAAACTGGTGCAGGCTGGATCAAAGTGAACCAGGCCAGCGTGAGTTATGACCATCCCTTCGATATGCCGTTGGAATATACCCTCAATCTCGATTTCACCAGCCATGAAGGTGCGCCAGGGTCACGTGTCGCAGTTGAGCTGGATGCAGCTTCCGCCAGAAAATTGGTCGAGCTGATCCAGGAAGTGATGCATCAGGCAGAGGCGGGCGGGTTTGTGGAAGGATAAGTAATAATCCTTTTCTGATCCCGCTGTATACATGTTTTACCTGGCCGCGGAAGAGTGGGCAGTCACAGTTCATCGGGTACCTGGCGCATCGGATGTTTAGGATTTCCTAGGGAGCATATTCCCTTGTAGGATATTTTAGGTTTTAGCATTATTTATAAAATAACAATTACAGGAGGATATTCATGAGCAGTATTGAACGTGCCAAGCTGACTCAGCTGGCGAACATCCAGAAAAAAACCGGTAAAACATTGGATGAGCTGACGACCCTTATCCAATCCAGTGGGATGACGAAGCATGGAGAGATCCGCAGCATGTTAATTGAAAAGCTGGGGTTAACTTATGGTGATGCGCATAACCTGGCATTATATGCTCTCAAAGCCGTTGCCCAGCTGGCTGCAAAGGAAAAGGGTCTTTCGACATCGCAGGTTCTTGATGATATTTATAGCGGACCGAAAGCCAGCTTACGACCCATCCACGAGAAGCTGATGGACACCATCCAAGCGTTTGGAGAATTCGAGATCATCCCGAAGAAGGGGTACGTCAGCCTGCGTCGCAAGCGCCAGTTTGCCATGCTCGGACCCGCCACCAACACCCGTTTTGAGCTCGGGATCAATATCAAAAGCCTGGACCCTGATGAGCGATTAATCGAACAGCCTGCAGGTAGTATGTGTAATTTCAAAGTGAAGTTAGTTGATATAAGCCAGGTGGACGATACCATCCTCAGCTGGGTGCGTAAGGCATACGATACCGCTGGGTAGATACAAGTCTGAGCCGAAGACTCATAGTCTATTGATTTGATATCTAGCATGGTAATATACCCATGCTGATTATTATCCCAATCTGACATCACGGAGAAACCATGGATACATTAAACACGATCCGCAAACGCTGCAGCTTGAAAGCCCATCTCTCAAAACGTGAAATCGAAAAAGAAAAGATCAACACCATTCTTGAAGCAGGTCAGCTGGCAGCCTCAGCACGCAACAACCAGCCCTGGCGTTTCATCGTGGTACAGGAAAGACGAACGATTGAAGAGCTTACTCAGGCATTCTCGGAATCCAACCATGTGATCATCGACGCGCCTGTAATCCTGTTTGCTTGCGCCCGTGAAGTGGATGATGTGATCAAAGATGGTCGGGAGTATTATTTGTTCGATGTCGGTATGGCGGTGGGGAATATGATTCTGGCAGCCACCGATTTGGGTCTGGTGACCCACCTGATGACCGCCTTCGACGAAGTCAAGGTGAAGCAAATCCTTCATATTCCGGAGGACGTACGGGCAGTGGTGGCAACCCCTTTGGCATATCCAATCGAAGCCAGCTATGATGAGGCTGCAAGGGAACGCTTATCGCTGCGCACACGCAAAGATCTAAAAGAGCTGGTGTACTATAACCGTTGGAGTGAGACCGAACCAGCCTAGTGAAGCTGTTTCTGAAAAATCTGCTGTTTTCTATTCTTGTCCCCGGTACGGTGGCGGTTTATATTCCACTGCTCATCTTGAGTGGCTCTATTTCTGCTGGTCACCTTTGGCTGAAGATAGTTGGTATATTTATTATCGCTTTGGGAGCCACTATTTATGCCTGGACGGTATGGGATTTTGCCAGTTTTGGCAGGGGAACTCCCCTTCCAATTGATGCTCCGAAGAAGCTGGTAGTGCGGGGGTTGTACCAATACATCCGCAACCCGATGTACCTGGGAGTGATCCTGGTCATCCTGGGTTGGTCAGTTGTGTTTGCTTCCGGCTGGCTGCTACTCTATGCCCTGGGTGTATCGGTCATCGTTCACCTATTCGTAGTTCTGTATGAAGAGCCCAGGTTGAAGATGCTTTTTGGAGCTGAATATGAAGCCTATCGTTTTGTTGTGGGCAGGTGGGTACCGCGTATTAAGAGAGATATCCGGCATAGAATTTAAATTGCATTCACGGTAGGAAATTTTCAACAGATCCAAAAACCGACTAATTATATGTGCAAAATATCTGGGACAGGGTAGCATTTTCTCGACTGAAAAAATGATAGAATTAAGCGCATAATTTTTGGGGGAAGGTACTCTGTTGATAGGAGTAGGATCATGGTCTGTCCACGTTGCCAGAGAGAAAATCCCGAAGCAGCCCGCTTCTGCTTGAATTGCGGACAGGAATTGCTCTTCAAGTGCTCCAACTGCCAGTCTAACCTGCAACCAGGGGCACATTTTTGCAACCAGTGCGGACAACCCGTTCAGGTGCAAACCCCAATGGATGGCCATCGACTAAATCGATTGACCGCTGTGGCACCAGGAGCATTGGTTCAAAAAATGCTTTCTGCGTCCAAGGCAATAGCTTCCACACGCCCAGGTTCATTGAGAGAACGGCGAACCGTAACTACCCTGCTCGCTGATGTGGTAGGTTCTACCGCTTTAGAAGAAAAATTGGACTTAGAAGACTGGACTGATGTTATCAACCAGGCATTCGACTGCATTGCCCAGGTAATCTACAACTATGAGGGATCAATCGCTCGTCTATTGGGAGATTCGCTGCTCGCGTTCTTTGGTGCACCCGTGGCGCATGAGGATGACCCTCCGAGAGCAGTCAGGGCAGGGTTGGAGATCATTAATCAGATCAAACCATATTCACAAACAGTCAAGGATAAATATGGGATCGATTTCACCATGCGAGTATGTATTAATACCGGGCCAGTAATTGTCGGTCCTGTAGGGGATGATTTGACCTATGATTACACGGCATATGGGGGAACTGTCAACCTGACGTCACGCATCAAGTTCGCAGGGGAGCCAATGAGTGTAATCCTCACTGAGCAAACCTACCGCTTCATTGCACCTTACTTCGAATGCGAAAGCCTGGGTCAAGTTGATGTAAAGGGAATGAGCCAGGCAGTGGGTGTGTATAAGGTGAACTCCACCCGGGCAGTCCTCGGACGGACACGTGGATTCTCGGATCTTGAAAGCCCGATGGTTGGACGTGATAATGAGCTGGATACCCTGTTGCGTGCCTGCGATGCTGTGCAAGCTGGTTTAGGACGGGCTGTGCTTATCCTCGGCGAGCCTGGATTAGGGAAAACCCGGCTGATCCAGGAATGGCAAAAAGCGTCTATAGCACGATTTTCGAAGGCTGCTAGTATGCAGGCAGGCAACCGTATGGTAATCAGCCGCTGGTTTATGGGCCGATGCGTATCCTACAGGCAGGGCAACGCCTATCAATTGTTGATCAACCTGTTACGCAATATGATCGGGGTGACGATTGCTACAGATGAAGCGGAAACTCGCAGTGCTTTGCGCAAACTGTTGCATAACTTGTTCAGTGAGCACATGATGGAGGTTTATCCATATCTTGGACACCTGCTGGCATTAAATCTGGAAGGAGAAGCCTTACAAAAATCTCGAATCACCGATCCTCAAGCTATGCAGACCCAGTACCTGCAGGCGATGCAGCGCCTGTTAATGGCAATGATGAATGAAAATCCGCTTATCCTTGTGCTGGAAGACCTGCATTGGGCAGATGCCGTATCGATTGAATTATTCACCCGGTTAATATCCCTTGTTTCATCTGGACCCATCCTCTTTTGCCTGGTAACGAGAATTGAACGAGAAGCAGCAGGTTGGAAACTGGTCAACGCTGCTCGCGAACAGCTGGGAGGTAGTCTGACAGAAATAACATTACTCAACTTATCCGATAGAGATAGCCGGTCGTTGGTTTCGAATTTACTTGAAATCGAATCGCTGCCTGAGGGAGTAAGGGATTTAATCCTCAGAAAAGCTGAGGGGAATCCGCTTTTTATGGAAGAGCTGATCCGGATGCTGATTGACCGTGGGACGATTATTCATAAGAACAGCACCTGGGTGGCACAGCAAGATATATCTGACCGCGACATCCCCGACAACCTGCAAGGACTTCTCCTGGCGCGTATTGACCGGCTCCCGGCGGAGGCAAGGTATATTTTAATGGTCGCATCCGTCATTGGGAGGAGTTTCCCGGTGAAGGTTCTCTCTCAAGTGGTTGAAGGAGCTTAGTATGAGTTTATTGAACGACCTGGGAACATTGGAATCCGCCGGGTTGATCCAGGTAGCAAAAATTGAACCCGACCTTGAATATCTGTTCCGCCATTCCATGGTACAAGACGCAGCCTATGCATCATTACTGGAAAGCGATCGCAAGCGCCTACATTTAGCCGTCGGCGATGCTATCGAACACTTATACCCTGGACGCAAGAAGGAGCTGGCGGCGATATTGGCTTACCATTTTAAAGAAGCAAATGAGGATGAACGCGCCTTGAGCTACTTTATCGTCGCAGGTGATGAAGCACTGGCAGTTTTTGCTAATCAGGAAGCTGAGCTTCAATACCGGCACGCACTGGAATTGCAATGTTGCAGTGGACCAGAAATTGCCTGGCTGTATTCGGGGCTGGCAGAAGCACTCTATCGCCAGAGTCGGTTTGATGAATCAAAGAAAGCCTTTCACAGTGGAATTGAAATTTATCAATCGTTGCAAGACGATGATGGTTTGGCGCGCTTGTATGCGCGCCTGGGACGGGTGGAGTGGTATGCCGGAAACCGACCGGAAGGGTTGCGGATCTGCCTGGAAGGGCTGGAGCTTGTAAAAGATGCTCAAGATAGCCCTGGGAAGGCAATGTTAATTCACGAAACTGCGCGTGCATACTACTTTAATGGCAATTCCGACTTAGCCTTACCGCTTTGCCGGCGTGCGCTTGCCCTGGCGGAACAGCTTGGGGCGGTTAATATTCTAGCTGACTCATTAGCTACCCTGGGTATCCTGGCGGGCGTCTCAGCTGAGGTTTCATTGGAATCATTACGTAAAGCAGTCGAGCTGGCTGAAGAAAATGGCTTGTTACAGGTGGCACTGCGCGCTCACATCAACCTGGGTACAATGACCCGCGGTTGGCTGGCAGATAATGAAACTGCCCTGCAACATTTCAAACGGGCTACCGAGCTGGGTAAACTAAGGGGTGTGGCCTCAGAAGAGTTGTTGGGTTTATCCACGTATATAAGCTGCTTGTTCGCACCCGGAAGACTAAAGGAAATCGATGCTGAGCTACCTCGCTTGGAATCATTGGTTGAACAAATGGGATATCCAGAATCCATGCGGGTGTTGGTTAAATTTATAAAAGCGGTCTTGATTATTCACAGGGGGGATTGGGATGCCGGTATTGCGATGAATTGGGAGTGCCTCCAAGAATATCGGGATCAAAAGAACCAGGAATCGGTGTTCAATCTGCTGGATGAGCTCTCCTGGGCGATCCTGGAAAAAAATCGATGGTGTGAGCCCGCCGATCTTGATCAAGTCGATAAATTACTCGAGGAAGCACTGGCATTTCACGAGAAGGACAACAACAGTGAAGGGATCTGGGTTTATCCTCGTTTATCTTTGCTGCGGGCACGCCAGGGCCGTGTGGATGAAGCACTCCAGTGGTTGGAGAAATCTCGCAAGGAGATGGTAGCCAAGCCGACCGCTTGGGAGGATCGCATTGTATCAGAATGTGAGACAGAGATTGCAATTGCCACGCGGGATTGGGATACTGCAATCCTGGCAAACGAAAGGGCAGCCAGGTTCGAGAAACGCATGGGATTTAAAATCGGAGCAGCCCGGGCTTTATTGTGCTGGGCAGACATATGTATTCGCAGGAATAATACGTTGGACCTGGAAAATGCCCAGACTTTGCTGCGCGAAGCGATCACCGAGTTTACGGAAATTGGGAATACCCACTATCCAGAGATCGCACAAGATAAGCTAAAAATGATCCAAACAATGCTGCGTTCACAGACAATTGATCGTGAGCAGATGACCAAGGAACTTAAAAAGCGCGCCACGTTCAGGAAAGCCTGCTGCCAGAATTTCTCCCCGAGCTGCCGGGTTGGGATTTGGCGGTGTTGTTGGAACCTGCACACGAAACGAGCGGTGATTTTTACGATTACCTATCCCTACCGGGTGGAAACCTGGGTCTTGTAATCGCCGATGTGACCGATAAAGGCACCAGTGCTGCGTTGTTCATGGCCTTGAGCCGTTCGCTCTGGCGTACCTTTGCTATGATACACCCTGGAGAGCCTGAACTGACAATGGCTGAAACGAATCGGCGAATTGTGTCAGATACGCATGGAGGATTATTCCTCACTGCTCTATACGGTATTCTGAATCCACAAAATGGAGAATTCAGCTATTGTAGTGCAGGTCACCACCCTGCTTTTCTATTGCGGGCAAAAGGAGGCAATGTCGAAACGCTGGGATCCACCGGTTTTCCCCTTGGGATCATGGATGAGACCAACTGGAAACGAGCCGAGGTCAAATTAGAGCAAGGGGATGCATTGGTACTGTATACGGATGGTCTTACAGATGCCCAAAATAGTGCCGAGGAGTTTTTTGGCCTTGAGAGACTGCAAGAAGCAATCCAAAAAAGAGCTGGGAAGACTGCCAGGGATTTACGCGACTCGATCCGTGAGGAAGTACGCAAGTGGGTGGGATCTGCGCCGCAGTTCGATGATATTACCTTGATGGTGGTAATGAGGAAATCGTAGGGTTCACTCGAATGACCCTGAAGGTATTGCTCTTAATCACGAATGTTAATCCCTGATAGCCTGCGATTTCACGATCTCCCAACTATTTCAATCATGGGGGGAAGTGAAACCAATGTCCATGAATTTCTAGAAACCAAGGCTTTTAAAGTATGGCTCCTGTTACCCCACCTGAGATGACCGCTGAGGCTGCGGTTATGTTAGTTAAGCTCTTTGAGCAAGACCATATCGAAGTGGTATTGGACGGAGGCTGGGGTGTGGATGCACTACTGGGTGAGCAAACCCGCTTCCATGCTGATCTGGATAGCGTCATTGCCTATGAAGATTCTTACCGCTTGCGGGAGTTGTTAGCCGCGCACGGGTACAAAGATGTGCCCCGACCAGACACGCGTCCGGTTAATTATGTGTTGGGGGATGATCATGGTCATCTGGTGGATATCCACACTTTTACCCTCGACAGGGTCAACCATCCAGAACAGGGATTGGATTATCCACTCGAATCACTAAATGGAAAGGGAAGTATCCTCGGTCATCCGGTCAGGTGTATCGATGTGGAAAATATGGTCAAGTTTCATTCCGGATACCTGTTGGACGAAAACGACTATCATGATGTAATGGTACTATGCCAGCGCTTTGGGCTAGAATTGCCTGCCGAATACACGAAATTTGTTAAGTAGTAATATTTTTGATTATCTACAAACCAGGAATACAGAATCCCATCGATAAATATCATTCAATTGCAAAAGTATAATTAGAAAAATACCCAGGAGGCAAACGAATGAAGCCAAGTCTGTACTTCAGCCATTGGGAACAAGTAAGGGCAAACCTGCTGGAGACGATCGATAGGTTTAGCGAAGATGAACTCAGTTATACACCATTCAAAAACAGTTGGTCAGTTGGGCAGATCATGCTCCATATTGCCGATTGTGAAAATTATTGGCTTCATATGACCGTCAGGCATGAAATTAAACACTGGGAATACTACAACTTAGCAGAACATCCAACCAGGACAGCCATTAAAAACGTATTGGAAGGTACTCATAGGAAGACACTTGCATTCCTGGATAGTCTGGAAGAGGACGATCTAAATCAGGTGTACGTGACACCGCGTGGAGAATCTTTTCCCTTGCGTTGGATCATCTGGCATGTACTTGAGCATGAGATCCACCATCGAGGGGAATTATCCCTGATACTTGGACTATTATCTCGAGAAGGGCTTGATGTTTGACTTTATGCTATCCTTGACCCTGCATATAAAAACCATTTTGGTAGCAGAACCATAATCACATAATGAATAATATACCTGATCTGTTCACCCTATCAGGGTATGAGATTGCCTTAATCCAGCCGGAAAACACCCGCGAGCTGCAATCATTGATGGAAAAATGTGCGGATTACAGCCTGATTGTAGATGGACATCCACCAGGCCCATCGGCAGCAGCTGCCCTCTTGGTAGATTGCCCGCCGGGTAAAACCCTGGCAGATAAACTCGTCATTGGTTTCTCCACAGAGAACAAAGGCATGATTGGTGTGCTCGACACGGTGAGGGATTACCCCAATGAGCGGGATTGGTGGCTGGGTTTGTTGGTACTTGATCCGGTCTACCGCAACTGTGGGTTGGGAAGACAAATCGTTCAATCCTTCGAGAGCTGGGTAGGTCAACAAGGCGCTCGGCGTATCTTCTTGGGTGTTGTTGAGGAGAACGATAAGGCTTACCAGTTTTGGTTAAAATTGGGGTTTGAGGTTATTGAGAGACAAGTAGATAGGCAATTTGGCAATCTCACCCATGAAGTTCTGATGATGGTCCGCAATTTATCGGAGGGATGAGATGATTGAAATCACACCGAGTCAGGTCACTCCTAAAATTAAGTCACTCTTCGATCGTAAAGTTCCTACAGGGATTCGCTGTTATGCCGTCTTGGGAGGTGGGAATGCGGGCAGGATTTTCACCGATGATCTCGAACACCCAAGCACGGGATATGTATGGGAGCAGGATGATGGCACCTTATACCAGGGGGGGGTGAAGAACTGGCATATTGTGGAGAAAATGGTGGAACTGCTCAGAAAAAATGGACCAGTGGCATTAAGTTTTAGGGATGGAGACCCATGTGTGAGTAACTTCCCACCCAAACCGGATGCTGGTGCCGAGTGCCTAGAGCTGGAGCGATTCATTAATGGCAGTGATCTGACACCCTTTTTGAGCCTGCCTCCAGGCTATGAGGTTTTTCGCATGGGAAGGGATTTAATTGAGCGCAGCCCACGCCTGGATGAGACCTTGTTTCGCTACGGGAACCTTGACACTTATCTGGAGACAGGGCTGGATGTTTGCATCCTGCATGGAGATGAGTATGTGTGTGAAGCCGGTACAGATATGGAAGTGGATGGCGTGCGAGAGGCGGGCATTGTTACCGAGCGACCTTACCGCGGGAAAGGCTTTGGCACAATCGCTGTTGCCCACTTGCTCAAGTGGTGTGATGAATTAGGCTGCTCAACTTACTGGGATTGTGTCAAACTTAATATCGGCTCGTTGAAAATGGCGCGTAAACTGGGCTATGTCAATGAAAGAGGCTATAAATTGTTGGGCTGGTTTCCACCCAAGGATGACACACAAACAATCGGTTTCCTGGAATAAGTAATCAATTGATTGGTTGCATATAGTGTCTATTCATTAGTGCCCTTTCGTTCACATATATCCTGAATCACCATTGACTATATATAATAAAATGAGAATCAGAAATGCTATTGTCATCTTCCCAAAATTCGAGAATGACTTTTTTATCCAACAAATCAGGGCTCGATTTGATCCTTTGGCTTCTTTAATTGATCCGCATATTACCCTCGTTTTCCCATACGAAAGTGATTTTCCTATTAAACAATTGCATACACATATTCAGCATGCTATTCAAGGGATAAGACCTTTCGAAATTAATCTGCAAGGGGTTACCGGATCAGAAAGCGAGTATCTATTCTTGAATATAAAGTGCGGGAATGACCAGATCATCAAGCTGCATGACTGTCTTTATTCAGGTCTGCTTGAATCGCACCTGAAAAAAGATCATACCTATATCCCTCATCTAACCGTTGGTCGATTGAATGATCAAACTGCATTTCTCACCGCATTGGAAACAGCTCAAAATTTGAGTGGGGTATTTTCGACAGTAATTAATGAAATATCTTTGATCCGGGTGGAAGAAAACTACCCGATTGAAGCCCGTTTTGATTTGACATAGCAATTAGCCTGGAAGCTTAGATACATTGGAGAGGATGGAGAAATTCCATGAGCAAACACAGCAACCCTAAAATTGTGACGGGTCAGGATTATATCAACAGCCTGCGCGGACGCAAGCTGAACGTCTACCTGATGGGTGAGAAGGTAGAGGAGCCCGTTGACCACCCGATGATTCGCCCTTCGGTCAATGCCATGGCTAAAACTTATGACCTGGCCTTGGAATCGCCCGAGCTGATGTTGGTGCCATCACCGATCTCCAGCGATAGAGTGAACCGATTTTTGCATATCGCTACAAGTGTCGAGGACGTTGTTCAGCAGAACAGGCTTCAGCGCAGGTTGGGGCAGCTGACCGGCACCTGTTTTCAGCGCTGCGTGGGTATGGATGCGTTAAATGCACTTTATTCGGTGACTTACGAGATAGATCTACAGCATCACACTTCACACCACACCAGGCTGATTGCATTTATCAAAGCGATGCAGGAGCAGAATACTGTCATCGGTGGGGCAATGACGGATGTAAAGGGTGACCGTAGTAAATCACCCTCCGAACAACCTGACCCGGATATGTATCTGCACATAAGCAAGCGTACAGCCAAGGGGGTGTACGTCCGAGGCGCTAAGGCACATCAAACTGGTTGTGTCAATTCGCATTGGCTGATCGTGATGCCAACCATGCGACTGCGTTCTGAAGAAGCGGATTATGCCATCGCGGGAGCTTTACCGGTGGATGCCGATGGACTCACTTATGTGATCGGCAGGCAATCCTGTGATACGCGCTGCCTGGAAAGTGATCTCGAGGCTGGAAATGCTGGGTTCAGCGGGCAGGAAGCCTTGATCATCTTTAACGATGTCTTTATCCCTAACGCGCTGATCTTCATGGATGGTGAGACAGAATTCACCGCCAGGTTGGTGGAGCGCTTCACAGCCTTCCATCGTCGCAGTTATGTGTGTAAGTCTGGTGTGGGTGACGTGCTGATTGGGGCAGCTGCGACAGTTGCGGAATACAATGGGGTGGAACGCGCCTCGCACATCCGTGATAAGCTGGTGGAGATGACCCTCCTCAACGAGACAATTTATGCTGCCGGCATCGCCGCATCCTACCAGAGCCAGGCTACTTCCTCGGGGGCGTACTTGTGTGACGAGCTGCTGGCTAATGTTTGCAAGCAGCAGGTCACACGAATCACGTATGAGATGTCACGCCTGGCACAAGACCTGGCAGGGGGGTTGCTGGTTACTCTACCCTCCGGAGCGGATTACCATCATGAAGAGCTCGGGCCATTGCTCGAAAAATACCTCAAGGGGCGGGAAGATATCCCCACAGAAAATCGAATGCGTATACTCAGGCTGATCGAGAACCTGACACTGGGGCGTAACGCAGTTGGCTACTTAACCGAATCATTGCATGGGGCAGGCTCGCCTCAAGCTCAGCGTATCCGGATCCAACGCCAGATGAATTTGGATTTCAAACAGCATCTGGCACAGAAATTGGCGGGTATAACGGAGGAATAGTTCTATGGGTACCATGATCATCTATGATTCGTTATACGGCAATACCGAGAGAATTGCTCAAGCCATCGCGAATACCCTTCGCCAGACAAGCGAGGTTGAAATCTTTCGGGTGGGAGATACGAAACCTGAGCAGCTCACGGGAATTGGTTTGCTGGTCGTCGGTTCTCCCACTCAGCAATTCAAGCCTACGGCAGCAATCAGGAATTTTCTCAATAATCTACCCAAAAATGGGCTTAAAGGTGTAAAAGTAGCTGCTTTTGACACACGTCTCACCCTGGCTGAGATCGAAAAAACCCCTCCTTTGCCATTTTTTGAGCGAATATTTGGTTACGCTGATCGGCGCATGGTTAAAATGTTGAAAAATAAGGGCGGTGAATTGGTGTTACCTGGAGAAGGATTTTATGTGCAAGGGATGAAAGGACCACTAGTGGAGGGTGAGCTTGAGCGAGCTGAACAGTGGGCGCGAAGGTTATTCGCATAGCCGATGTAAATATGCTGTCATAATACACCCGAGTAAATAATCGCCCCGATCTAAAAAGTGATCTTTGATCTATATAAATAACACTTTTCCATATATAAAAGTGTTTCGCTTGTTTTATGACTCTATTGTTTAATCAGAATCAGGTATGGACGGGTAGAAATAGCCTAAACTAGAGTATGGTATGATGGGAAAATTATTCGGTGATATAACTAACAAGTCTGATTTACTGAACCAGGAGAGAGTTCCATATACATCGCTCACTTAGCAGTTGGACTGGTTGCAAAGACCAAAGCAGACAAAGTTCCCCTCATCGCCATGATCGTGGCAGCATATTCCAATGATATATTAAAGATCGGATTCAGGGTAGTAGGTCTAGAATACAACGGAAACTACGAGATTGATGTTTCCCAGGGGATTACAGCCCCCACCCCTGCAAATATCCCTTGGTCACATGGCCTGATGATGTCAATAGTTTGGGCAGTGCTGGCAGCAACGATTGCGTATCTACTATACAAGGATAGACGGACTGCCATCATCATCGGGATGGTTGTGATTTCCCATTGGATATTGGATTTCATCGTTCATCCACCTGAGCTTCCCCTCATACTTACTGGCTCTCCAATGGTTGGATTGGGTTTGTGGACCACTCGTTGGGGTTTACGGGTCTCTGCGGTGCTTGAGGTCGGAATATTGGCTTTTGGTCTGATGGTCTTTTTGATCCATCACAAAAAATTGTCTAACACGCGCGATTTGCAGCCGAAGTAAAATTCCTGATCAAATCATCTTTTTGGATGGAGGGATTTTCAATGCAGATATTTGACCGGTGAAAAAAATACTTTTTGTAGTACGGGGTTGGCTTGTCGTCATTGATACCTGCAGTTTCAATGAATATACCCAGGATTAACTTTCTCACGCTGATGAATTGTTGTATAAATCTTTATCAGCCAACACATTTGATAATACAGAGGTGAGGGGAACAATGAGCTATAAATTTACCTATACACGTTTGTTGGTATCAGATTTCAAAGCGTGCTTTCGATTCTATCGGGATGTTATGGGTTTCCAGCCTACTTTCGGCAATGAAGATGATGTTTATGCTGATTTCAATACTGGTCAGGTGGTCATTGCCCTGTTTGACCGTTCATTGATGAGTAATGCGATTGGAACCACTCATCTACCCGCCGATGTAGCGGTACAGGACAAAATGTGCCTTATATTTGCCGTCGAGGACGTGGATGCAGTCTGCCAGCAGCTAAAAGAACGCGGTGTTCCTCTGCTTACCGAAGCAGCAGACCATCCTGATTGGGGTCTCCGCAGCGCCTACCTGCGTGACCCGGAGGGTAATTTGATCGAGATCAACCAGCCATTTCCACATCCCTAAGTGATTGGGATAATTTATCTGGCAATCTGGAATGAAATCAGTTGGCTTTTGAAGCCAACCTCTTGACCTGTGTAACGTAGTTCGCGAATAGCCACCGTTCACATTGACTACTTTTTTCCCGCTCCAGGGATCAATCTGCCTTGTTTGGGATGGTCGCCAGCTTCCGTCCTGATATCAGGTTGCTTAAAAAGATTCTTCCCATTCCGCCTATACCCATGATTTTGAGCATGGAGCGCGGTGAGAAAAACTCTTGCAGCGAAACCGACCCGGTAAGCGCACCCAGGTATTGGTCGACTGCTTCAGGCTTGTGTGCCATGGCTTCGAAGAGAACCTTTTGTTCAATGGGTGGGGGTAAGAATTCCGTAATCTGGCTGGTAAATTCATACATCGGTAAGGTTTCTTCGTTACGAAGACGCTCATATTCTGTGAACGCAGTTTCGAATGACTCCTTCCCTGTAAAGGCTGCATCGATAGCTGCCGTCATGCGCTCAGCATCCCTAAAAGCATTCCCAATCCCCTGCCCGGTGACAGGGTCCATGCTCAATCCTGAATCGCCAACCAGTGCCCAACCTGGACCATATGGGCGGCGATAGAAAGCCGGCAAATCGGCAGTTCCGTAGAAGCGTTCAGCCATATGTCC
This sequence comes from uncultured Chloroflexia bacterium, assembly GCA_963725685.1. Classification (GTDB taxonomy): domain Bacteria; phylum Chloroflexota; class Anaerolineae; order Anaerolineales; family UBA4823; genus FEB-25. Next base: position 317,945 of record CAVRYZ010000003.1, on the reverse strand, counting down.
ATTGTGAACCCGTTCTGCCAGCTTCGGCAATGCGTCAATCGATTCCCAGAAGCTCGCCTCGATATTTTTCCTGACTTCCTGGAATTTTGTAATCGGGTAGGCGGTATAGATTAGTGTCAAACTATCGTTGGTCGGCCACACTCCTACGACTCCCTGGTCTTGTAAGTACATTTCACCAGCATTCATCTCAATCCCTTCCCAGTAAGAGTAATAGGCACAGGTAAGAACCGGCTTTGTATGGTATTCCTGGGCATTCACTTCCTTGGCGACCTGTGAATGCTTTCCATCTGCCCCAATCACCAGGCGGGCAGTCTCTTGTTGGCTGATGCCATTATTAAATCCGCTTGATTTCGAATGACCACGTATTCCGTTTACTGTTTTTCCATCCAATGTTAATCCCGTAACCAGGAAATCTTCTCTCAGCTCGACACCAGCTCCCACAGCCGCATCCACCAGTATCTTATCGAGCAGAATGCGGCGTGGACACAGGATAGCGTCTACGCCATCCAATGGAGGAAATTTACCATTTAATATATACTTCCCTGTTATAAACGAGGTATGGCTGATAGGGGGACAATTGGTATTGATGATTTTATCTAACAAACCCCACCGATTAAGAACAGCCACACCTCTCAATTGCACTTGATGAGTGGAGAGTGTATCACTCGGAAAGCTGGAGCGATCAACTAATAAGACTTTATACCCTTTGCGAGACAGCAGCATTGCTGTCGGGGCTCCTGCCACCCGCGCACCAATCACGATCACATCGTACACATCACACCTCCCAATAATTAACCAATGACTTTACACTGTGTAAATTGACACTGTGTAAAGTATATGTTAAAATTGACATCATGTCAAGTGATGAACCCGATACGAAGACGCGAATTTTAACCCAAACCTGGCGGCTGTTAGAACACGATCACGGGCATGGAGTACGTATTGAGGATGTCGCTCGGGCAGCCAGGCTCTCCCGCCAGGCAGTATACCTGCATTTTCGTTCGAGGGCTGAGCTTCTGATTGCCACTGCCCGTTATGTGGATCAGATCCATGGTGTTTACGAACGCCTGGCGGAATTTCGCCTTGCAAAGGGGGGGAGTGAAATTCTGAATGCATACGTTGATTTCTGGGGGAATTACCTGCCAGAAATCCACGGGCTCACCAGGGCATTAATGGAATCACGCGAGAGTGATAAAGCAGCTGCTGCTGCCTGGAATGATCGCATGGATGCCGTGCGCGAAGGTTGTATGTGCATTGTTGATTGCCTCGAGCGCGAACATATACTTGCTCAGGGGTGGACTAATTCTGATGCCGTGGACATGATCTGGGGGATGCTCTCGATCACCCTGTGGGAAAACCTCACTATAGAGAGGGGCTGGTCGCAAAGCCAATATGTGCATCACATTAAGAAAGCACTACAGCAAATTTTTGTGAAATCAACCGGAGATCACTAAAAATATTTGTGGATTCTAGGGAAAGCGAGTGCGGACAGTGAACAATAATATTCTTATCCTTGAAAAAGCTGCCATGGAACGCTGGCGTGTTGGTGACCCGATGGGTTTTGTGGAGATCAGCGCTCAGGATATTTGCTATGTTGACCCAGGTCTTGTTAAGCCAATCCTTGGGTTGGATGCCTATCAGGCTTACATGCAGCAGTTGGAAGGGAAAATCCATTATCAGCGATCCGAATTTATTGCACCCAAGATCGTGGAAATTGGGGATGCCGCTTTGCTCACCTATAACTACCGCTCATCGACTCTCACTCCCGAGGGAACAGTGAGCTCGCAGACTCCCTGGAACTCCACTGAAGTTTATTTCAAGTGCGGTGGTGAGTGGAGAATCGTACATAACCACTGGTCCTTCGTCCATCACAAGGTACCAGATGTGGTGGAAATCCCGCTGCCAGTGCATTCCACAAAAATTGATTACGAAGGCGTTTTAGGCGAGCTGATGCAGCTGGAATCAGATGCTATGGACCGCTGGCGCAAAGGTGACCCATGGGGATTCATCGAGCTGTATGCCCCTCAAATCACATATTTTGACACGGGCACACCCCAACGCATTAATGGTAAGGCAGCCCTTGTTGCTGAGTACAAGCAGCGTGAGGGGAAGATCTTCTATGAGGTGATGGATTTTATCGATCCTTGGGTGCTGGATTGTGGTGACATGGCTGTCCTGTTCTATCGCTTTCTATCCACCCGCTTGAATCCAGATGGTTCCATCGCTTCACGCACGCCTTGGAACTGCACCGAGATCTATGCCCGCATAAATGACGGCTGGCAAATCATCCACAACCACTGGTCGTATATCCATGGGGAGAAAACTTAATCCTTTGGATAGGATCATTGCAGATTAACCCCGTCAGGTGGAGTATGATGTCAAAAATCGATGAATATCAGGCGAAGTTGATTAGTCTCGATGATTGGGATGCATACCTGTTGAAAGAATCCGGGTTGCCCGGACCCCGTGGGAACATAGAACTCGCCCAGGCGGTGGCGAACGCGGGTAATCGTCAACTGTTCCAGCGCTACCTTTCATATACTGCCGACGTCGCACCGGTTAATTCGCCCTATGAATTTCTTGCTTTCTGTGGCACGCTGGGATTGGGCCGATTGCTTGCCGAAGGTGAGACAAGCCTGCTTCAAGTATTACGAAGGCTAGCATCTGATCCACGCTGGCGGATGCGAGAGGCTGTCGCTATGGCACTCCAACGGTTGGGTGACGTGAATATGCCTCACTTGATCACCGCGATGCAGAAATGGAGCAGGGGAACTCCATTGGAGCAGAGGGCAGCAGCTGCCGCGATATGTGAGCCTAGATTGCTAGGCATGGAGGAATATGCCCGTGAGGCGTTGAATATCCTTGATACGATCACGATTGCAGTTCAAGCTTCCACGCATCGTCGAGGTGATGACTTTATTGCATTGCGCAAAGGGTTAGGGTATTGCTGGAGTGTGGCAGTTATTGCCCTGCCAGCAGAAGGTAAAGTCCTAATGGAAAAGTGGTTGCAAGCACCTGATAAAGACATCCAATGGATCATGCATGAGAATCTAAAAAAGAATCGTCTGTCACGCATGGATTCACGTTGGGTGGAGCAGTGGAAAGGTAAAATTCGAGGGTGAAAGGTATGCTTTCTGGAATTATATTCGAGGTGCTTATCCCCAAGGTGGCGATAATTTAATCCGGGGTAATCTGCTGCACAATATCGAACACCGAGAGCATCGGCTCCGAATTGGCATTGCGGAATATCAACACCCCGCGTGGGATTGCAGATGATTTTCGCATTTCGTCGAGCGCTTCACGGCTGCTCCAGATTGTTATGATACGCCACAAGTCAGATTCCTTGGTCGAATGTACCAGGTAAGACTTCACCAATCCCGGTTCTACATGTTCTCTTCCCTGATCAAACACTTCCTCCAGGGTGGACCAATCCTCTTTTGCCACCCTGGCTTCTAAAATAGTAATTACCTTAAGCTGTTCTCCAACTGTTAATGAGTATGGGGTGGATTTAGCTTACTGTTTATCTACCCGCCTCAATTTACACTGGCAAATAATACCATATATATCCAAATAGTGAAGTAGTAAACAATATACGATTTTTAGATGTAGCTTGGATCTTGAAGATCCATTCCTCCCTTTATTGCCACAAATTCACCAGACGAAAGATTGTGGGATGTATAAACAAAAAGAAAAATATAACCTGAGATAGCAGTCTCTTCCAATTACCAATTATTTAGGTTGGGTTAAGAGAGTGGTTAATGACTAAGGGGTAGGTGTTGGGAATGCTTCCAATGTCGGCGTAGGCGCAACGGGAAATGGTGCCAGCACTTCGATCTCACGCCAGGAGACCCAGGAAGGGCTTTCGGTGGTGACGATGCGCACGAAACGGATGTTCACCAGGGATGCTGTAGGCACATAATTCAGCACATCGAAATCGAATTCCTTGCCTTTGAATTCGTCTACCAGCTGCAAGGTTTCGCGGCTTGTTCCCACCCACACCTGGTGCACTGTTTGCCCGGCAGGCCATTGGCCCACCGTCAGGCGAATCTCACCGATTGAATAAGATGCGCCAAGATCGATCTCGATCCACTGGGCTGGGTACGCGCCTGCGCTCCATTGTGTGTTGGGGTCACCGTCCACAGCCTTTTGAGGCGTCTGGTCCGGAAGGGCTTCAGAAACTTCTACAGCCTTTCCCAGCGCCAGGTTTCGCCCGGCCAGGGTAGTAGTTACACAAGCATCCGGTTGATTATTAGGAGCGAGGGCTTTCAAGATTGCACTTTGCTCGTCAACGAAGCTCCAGGTGGCATCCGACAGACCAGCCGGTGAAGGGTAATAGTTAGAGTAAAACCAGCCGCTGAAACCCATGGAACAGGAGGCAGCAATCCAATCCTGGACCGCGACCGCTCCATCGTAAACCAGCGGGTACGCCCATGTCGAGGCACCTACATCCCCCATCACGACGGGTTTGGAGACGTGCCCGCCCAACCCAAAGTTCTGCGCCATTTCAGCTAATGTTAACTCCGACCCCGGGCTGGCGTGCAAGTCGAAGAAGTCCAGAGACGAGTTGGAAAGCAGGCTGGAAGTATCCACGAGCCGGTTATCCCCTTCACGCCACGGATTGGGTGAATCAGGCGCTAAAAACCCCATTGTGATGAGCGCGGTCGGGTCATAAATCAGGATGATCTGGCTCAGCTGGTCGATGTAATAGCGCATCCCCTCCACTGCCAGGGCTTTTCTATGATCCAGGCTAGACATACTGTAGGTTTTGCCGTTTGCCGGGTTTACCTTTCCGATCTTCATCGAGAACGGCGGCTGGTCGGATGCGTAATATTGCTCGCTGATCAGCTCCCAGCCCAGGATTACCTCAAAGGGTGCCTGGCGCGACGCCAGACCACCCAGCAGGTCAGCCCAATACCGCTGCACCGCCTGGATCCCATCCACAGTGAGAAATTCCGCGTTACGTCCAGGAGCGATAATTGCGTTGGCACCCTGATTGGCAAGGGCTGCGTAGCCACCCAATTCTGGTATTCCCTTGGAGGCGAACAACAGCAACAGGTTGTTACCCTTGGCCAGGCCCATTAGGTCGGCGATATTATCCAGGTACGCAGGGTTCAATCCCGGTTCATTCTCCATACCGATGCAGCCGGTACCGCTGGTACAGCCGTCCAGAACGATACGCACCGTGTTATAGCCCGCTGCTGACAGAGCGGTAAAATCTGCCTGCGTACGGTTGTGGTCATACACTCCTACGGCAAATAGCCGGTCCTCATAATGATCTAAAATTGGTACCAGGATGAAATAATTCACCCCGCGCGGGGTGAATTGTTGTGAGGTTGTGCGATCATAGAACTCAGCGATCCCGTAGATGCTGTGAATGGCGATGTGATGGTCAGCCACCTTCGGTGGTGGAGTGGGGCGGGTGGTGGGTGTGGCAGGTTTCGCCGAGATGACCACAGCGGTTGCAGTAGGCTTTGTCTGATTGGCAGGTTTGGTGCTTGTAATAGCGGCTGGTGTGGTTGAGCCGCTTTGAGGCAGCTGGCAAGCCAGCATGGCAAGGATAAGCAAGAGCACAATCGTTAGGGGGAGCTGCCCGCGAGATAATTTCATGCAGATAATGCTGATCCTAATGGATGAGCAAATTGTTCAGGACGAACAGCAGGCTCCCACCCAGTAGTAGCAATCCGATGATCGATCCAACCAATTTCAGGCGATGGTCCTTTGTGGTGAGTAAAGCACCCACCACCAACGCCGGCAGGCTGGAGAGTAGCACCATCTTGCCCCAGTTGTAAACAGCAGCATCCACCCAGGATATGTGGATATGCAGGAAAGCTAATACCTCCAAGAAGAAAAATCCGGGCGAAACCATGGCTACCAGGGCGGCATGGAGTAATGAGAATTGTTCGGCCGGGTTTAAGCTGTACATTTTAATACTATAAGCGACCCCCCATTGGTCAAGTAAATATAGATGCAATGCACTAAGGGTGACGGCATAGGCCAACCATGCGCTGAGGCCGCCGATCAGCCAAAGGGGAGTACGTGAGTGTTTGGGCAATTCATTGTTAGCTGTCATCAGGATAGTCCAATTATAGCGCACATAGACATCTATCTTAAGCAGTCGGTGTCCGTAAATATTATTGTCGTCTTGGGCTGTAGTTACGAATTCGTTGGCTTGATCTGTATAGAAAAAACAATCCTTTCAAGTAACATTGCACTTACCAACCAACATTGAATGGTCGAGAAGAGATCCATTTTCTTGAGACAATATAATTCTTCAGTTGATATATAATATTAATAGATCATTAATCCTGTTCACTTTATTCGTCTTATGAAATTCATTTCTGAGGAGAATGATGAAAATGGAAATATTACCTCCTGAGCCAGTCGCAACCAACCGGAAATGGTATGAACTGTGGATTGAAGTATGGAAACATCCTAGCGACGCGTCCTTTAAATCCATTTTGAACGAACGCGATCATGAAGCCATGCGTGGATTTATTTGGATTGGGGTAGCGTCACTCATCACTGGCATCATAGGTCAAGTCGCCACATTTCAAACCACACGGACTTTACTCCAATACCCATCAGGAAGTGACATCTTATTTTATGTTTGTGGAGTGGTAGTTACCCCAATTATCGCCATCATTGGGATGATGATTTCGGCTGGGATTTTCCACCTGATTGCCAAAATATTTCATGGGAACGGTAAATGGAGCGATCTTGTGTATTGCTTCTCAGCCATCACAGCACCAGCCTCCATCACAGTTGCCTTTGCCAGTTTGATCAACTTCGCTTTTGCCAACATACAAATTCTTTCTCTTATCGTATCCATTTGTATAATCATTTTTTACTTGATCTTAGGTATTTATAGTATTGTGCTGTATATCAATGCAATCAAGGCTGTTGAGAATCTCAGCACCGGGCAGGCTATTGCCACGTATTTCATCCCAACGATTATTTTGTTGCTAATTATTGCATGTATCTTCTCCTTCGTCCTTATCGCATCATCCGTAAGAACTTGAAGCTAGATTGGATGAATTTGGCTATGAGTTATTGGAACGGACGTGAGAAATTAAACACCACAAGCAAATTCTCATCCTGGGGGCAATTTGATCAGCTTCTAAATTCATCCGCTGCAAGTACTGGTTATTTATGATAAAAACTGCCTCCAGAATAATCGGAGGCAGCTCGTTTTTCTATCCAATCGTAAAAGCTCTATGGATTGGTGATCAGTGGTAAATACATGGGCATTATGGCCCGCACGATCACGTTATCAAATCGAACGTTATCCACGGTTCCAGCGCCTGTCCAGCCGTTTACTCCAATTCCCCCTTGTTTAATTCGATCAGCATTGGTATCAGTATAATTAATGAGCATTTGGTCATTCACATATACGCGCATATTAGCACTCATGATGATCACCTTTACATGGTACCAATATCCACTTGTATTCGGATAATAAAAAGTGACAAATAGATTGACGCCTCTTCCCAGGAGCAAAACGTTGTACGGATTTCCCACAATATTTACGAAATATGAATTTGCATCACTGCACCTGAAGCAAATTGCTTTATTTTCTCCTTGGATAGAATTAATATCCGCCTCAAATATATAATCTGTCCAATCCATGTCTCCCGCTAAAGCATATCCCAACAAAGAATTGCCTGATCCCATATCTACGACATATTCACCATTGATTACAGACCAAGTTCCAAGTCCATAAGGTGTCCAACCATCCGCGTTACCGTCATTAAAATCATCCTGGAAGAGGAGAGATAGATCTTCCTCTTGGACATTTTTACCCTGCTGGGTAGGTGACGGGCTGGTCGAATCTACCGTCTGAGCCTGAACTGGTTGAATTGTACCCTCCTGGAGGATGGATATTAATAACATCAATAATCCAACATAAAAAATACTTCTCACTTGTTTTGCTAGCATTTCGGAAGCCTCCCCTCACTGTCGTCGTAACATGCTCACCTAGAGCTATGAATTGGTCACCATTTTTACTACAGTCAGTGTTGTGACATACTTGCCACTAAATACACTTAATGCTATTGCGCTACAATTGGCTGGGTAATCCACGATATCTCAATTCAATAACCAGAGCCAAGGATCAGTAAACCGACAAGATAACAGGGAAGAGCTAGAAGCGCTACGCCAATCACAATAAATAAAAGGTGTTTTGCGAGCTGCTTCAAGATACCCTTTAACCCCTCTGTATTGTAGACTTCATCATTGAAGTCAATCATGAGTATTCTTCTTTCTTACTTATTACTTTCCCCATATGAACACATCCCAAATCCTTGCCGTCTCATTTTCGCATATTTTTTCTTCAGTTCGATGATACACGATCACAAGAACTTATGGGTTCGATATTCAATATAGCAGAAATAGTTAGCTGAATCAAGTTAATGTTTCCCAATGGATGATATTTCTCATTTGTGTCCATTGTGAGTGAAATTTCAATAACTACGATAGGGTAAGGATTAATAAATCATTGTCCATCCCACCCCATTCCTGGATTTGGCAGCCTTTTAATCATTCCGTGCTACAATATTTCATCCCACTAGATTAACAGGAGACTGCTTATGCCCACGGATGCTGACATCATCATCACTGACGCACATGTCTTCACCGCAGATCAAGATCAGCCTTCCGCACAAGCCGTCGCAGTCAGGGGCAAACACATCATCTATGTGGGCGATGTGCAGGGGGTAAAGGAATGGAAAGGCGCAGCCACGCGTGTGATCCCAGGGGACGGGCGCACCTTGATGCCAGGTTTCATTGATAGCCACTTCCATATGCAGCATGGTTCACTCGCCCTGGACCAAATTCATTTTGAAACTTGCTTTACTTACGAAAAAGCCGCCCAGGCAATTCGTACTTTTTCGACCCAAAATCCTTCTGTACCCTGGCTGACCGGTTTCGGCATGCGCTACAATCTGGGTCCTTGCCTCATTCCGATTACCCGCCACCACCTGGATGCGATCATCGAAGATCGACCGCTTGCCATCACCGCTTATGATGGGCACACCATGTGGGTTAACACCCTTGGCTTACGCATGGCAGGCATCTTCAATGGTGGAGAATGCCCACCCAATTCAATCATTGTCCTGGACCAGGCTGGTGAAGCCACCGGTGAGCTAAAAGAGCATGCCTCCAAGCACATCGAGGCAGTCCTGCCCGTTCCCGATAGGGCTACCAGGCTCCGGCTATTAAAGAAAGGCACCAAGCTTGCTTCCCAAATGGGTCTCACCAGCATTCACAACATGGATGGCGATGACGAACAAGTTGGGCTGTATGCTGAGCTTGAGCAGAGTGGAGATTTAACCGTCAGGATCTATATCCCGTACAGCATCAGAGTAGACACGCCGTTCGAAGCCATCCAGGCTCAAGCATTTCCTTTGAAGGCGAAATACCAATCCGAGCTTGTGCGGGGTGGGTGTGTCAAGATGTTCATGGATGGGGTCATCGAGACCTATACCGGTTTGTTGGTCGACCCGTATGCCGACAATCCCACCACCTGCGGTGATAGCAATTACAATGTGGAACATTTCAACCGTATTGTCATGGAAGCCGACCGCCTGGGGTTGCAGATTTTTGTGCACTCGGTAGGTGATGGTGGGGTACGGCGCGTTTTGAATGCCTATGCCCTGGCCAGGCAAATCAATGGTGTGCACGACTCGCGTCACCGGATCGAGCACATCGAGGTTATCCATCCCGACGATTTACCCCGTTTTAAGCAACTTGATGTGATCGCCTCTATGCAGCCACTGCATTCTCCCCCCTCTGTGGATGATGGGGATATCTGGCAGTTCCGCGTGGGGGAGCAACGGTGGGCGCTTAGCTTTGCCTGGACGGATATCCGTAATGCTGGTGCCAGGCTTGTTTTCGGTTCCGATTGGCCGGTGGTCTCCCAGAATCCGATGCTCGGTGTGCACAATACCCTCAACCGCAAACCCTGGGCTGAAGGTTTACCGCATCACCATCAGGACCTGGCTGATACACTGCTTTCCTATACGCGTGATGCAGCTTTTGCTGAATTCCAGGAGCATGTCAAGGGTCAACTAAAACCGGGTTACCTGGCAGATATGGTGCTGCTCTCTGATGATATTTTTGCAACTCCAGCAGAAAAAATGAAGGAAGTTCATCCACTCATGACCATGCTGGGTGGCAAAATCACCTACGAGGTGTAATGGCTAATTATGCCCTGCGGCGGGTGCTGCAGTCCATACCGATCCTGTTTATCTTGAGCCTGCTGCTCTTTGCCATGGTGCGGGCAGCTCCTGGTGGACCATTGTCCACTGCTTACCGCAATCCAAATGTGACAAAAGAACAGATTGAGCTGTTAAAAAAACAGCTGGGACTGGACCGTCCGCTGCCGGTGCAGTATGTCAGCTGGCTGGGTGACCTGTTGCATGGCGATATGGGTGATTCGATTAAATTTCGCCGGCCTGTATCGGTGATGATCGCCGAGCGCATCCCCAATACCCTGGTGCTGGTGGGTGTTTCATTCCTGGTGACTTTGATCATTGCTCTACCTGTGGGGATTATTTCCGCTCGAAAGCCCTATTCTTTCTTCGATTACACCGCCACTACGTTGACGTTTGTCGGTCAGTCGGTGCCTGTCTATTGGTTGGGCTTGGCGCTAATTTTGATATTCTATGTAGCCATCCAAAATCCGGCAACCGGCGAACCTTTATTCCCTGCCGGCGGAATGCGTACCATCGGTGGAAAAGGAGGCCTGGCTGACTTAGTCTGGCACCTGGTTTTACCAGTCGCAGCCCTCAGTGTAAGCTGGATCGCCTGGTACTCACGTTTTCTGCGCTCCAGCTTGCTTGATGTGCTCCATGAAGATTACATTCGCACTGCCCGGGCGAAAGGCGCTTCTGATCGGATGGTGTATTACAAACACGCTCTGCGCAATGCCATCCTACCGCTGATTACCCTGGTTGCTCTTGACCTGCCAAGCTTGTTTGCCGGTGCCCTGTTTATCGAGACAATTTTCGCCTGGCCAGGCATGGGGCGCTTGTTTTGGGATGCTGCAAAGGGGCGCGATTATCCGGTACTCCTTGCAGTTGTCATGATCGACGCGGTCATCATCATCAGTTGCAACATCCTGGCGGATATTCTTTATGGTGTGCTTGACCCGCGGGTAAAATATGACTAACCGTAGCCTGGGTAGTCAGATCTTCCGACGTTTCTTCAAGCACCGCCTGGCGGTAGTGGCGGTGGTGATGCTGACGCTGATGGTGCTATTGGCATTGGGTGCCAGCTTGAGCCGTTTTACCCCTACCCAACAGGAACCGAAGAATCCGTTTCAATCTCCAACAGCCACGCATTGGTTTGGCACCGATGAGCTGGGACGTGATATTTTCACGCGTATCTTGTATGGTGGCAGGGTATCCTTGATCGTAGGTTTGATCTCCACCTTGCTGACCATTTTCCTCGGGGTGACTGTGGGTGCCATTTCGGGATATTATGGAGGCTGGCTGGATAATGTGCTCATGCGTATCACTGATACCTTTCTCACTCTCCCGACGATATTCGTGTTGATTATTCTTAGCTCTTTACTGCGTGAGCTGCCTTATCCGTGGCTTAAGAACTCAGTTTTGGTGGTAATTGTGATCATCGCCTCCCTTTCGTGGATGTGGCCAGCCCGCCTGGTACGTAGCCTGTTCATCACCCTGCGTGAAAGGGAATTTGTAACCGCCACGCGCGCCCTGGGCGGGAGCAGTGTCAGCATCATCATCCGGCATATCCTGCCCAACTGCCTGGGTCCAATCCTGGTCAGTGCCACATTGCAAATGGCAAATGCCATCATCACAGAATCCGGCCTGAGCTACCTTGGGTTTGGGGTTCAACCACCCACACCTACTTGGGGAGCTATCCTCTCTACAGCCCAGGTGCATGTTTTCCGTGCCCCATGGATGGCAATCTATCCGGGTGTGATGATCTTTATCACGGTGATGACGATCAACTATATTGGTGATGGCTTGCGTGACGCTTTTGACCCCTATGTTGTGCATACCGATAAATAATCCAAAAATAAATGAAGCTTAGATCATCAGGAAAAATACTCAGAAAGATCAAAAAAGAGGAGAATAGAATGAAAATTCGTTTACTAACCCTGTTCGTATTGTTGGGAATGTTGCTTTCAGCATGTGCAACAGCCACCCAGGCTCCAGTGGTCACCGAAGCACCCCCTCAGCCGCCATCAGGCCAAGCCACCACGGCTCCAGCGGTCGAGCCAACCACAGTCCCAACCGCAATAGCACCCAGCGGCGGGACTGTGGTATTGATCATCCCCGAGGAACCCACCACTTTGAATTATTACATGTCTGATGCCGCTATCACTAGGCAGGTGGCGGATGCCACCAGCATGACCGGGTTGGTGGTTGTGGATGAGAAAGGGGAGTTTGTTCCCGTCCTTGCCACTGAGCTGCCTACTGAAGCCAATGGTGGTCTCTCTGCCGATAAATTGACTGTCACCTGGAAGTTGCAAGCTGGCTTGAAATGGTCGGATGGCGAGCCGCTGACCTCCGATGATGTCAAGTTCACCTGGGAAACCCTGGCAGATCCGAATTCCGGTGCCATATCAGGTACTGGGGGCATCTCCCAGATCGCCTCGATTGACACCCCCGATGCCCTGACTGCAGTGGTGCACTACAGCACCCCTTATGCCGGGTACCTTTCACAATTTGCTTATGGGCTGTTCCCTCGCCATGCGTCTGGTGCAACGTCTGAGATGTCCAACTGGGATTGGAACCGTCAGCCGGTAGGGGCAGGTCCGTTTGTAGTCACAGAGTGGATGTCGGGAGAGAGCATCTCCATGGAACCTAATCCATACTACTATCAGGCTGGTAAACCTTACCTGAGCAAGCTCATCTTCCGTATCGTGCCTGAGTTCGCTGCCCAAATAGCCTTAATGAAAAAGGGAGACGCACAGGTGCAGCTCTGGCCTGGCATTGATGATCCCAACCAATATGCAACTGAAGTCGGCGGGGATGTCCACGAGGATATGGTTCCGGGTGTGTGGAATCTGGCGATCGACTTCAACCTGAGCATGCCCTTCGATGGCGACCCAGGCGCAACCCCGCCTCATCCCATATTGGGAGACTTGCGTGTGCGCCAGGCAATCTCTTCCGCTATAGACTACCAAACATTGATTCGGGATGTCTTGCGTAACACGGTAGCTGAATCTACCTCGCCATTTGCTTATGGCTGGTACCAATGCGATTTGACCCGCGCCAACCCGTATGATGTTGCTACGGCGAATTCGCTTCTGGATGAAGCAGGCTGGAAGCTGGGAGACGATGGCATCCGTGTAGCCCAGGGTGCCCTTTATGCCAAAGATGGCACTCGCCTGAGTCTTGAGCTTCAGGGATATACCAGCTTTGAGCCATTACAACGCACTGAGGAATTCATCGTTGAAAACCTCAAAGCGGTTGGTATCGAAGCCAAGATCCAGAATTATGACTTCTCGATCATCTTTGGAGCCTATGAGGATAATTCGCCGCGTATGATTGGCGATTATGACATGCTTATCTACGATCGCAGCCTATCCATCGAGCCCCAGGGTTCGATCGAGAACGATTATCTATCTACTCAGATCCCAACAGCCGATAACCCAACCGGTGGCAACATCTGGCGTTGGGTGAATCCGCAGGTGGATACTTTCGTCCAGCAGGCTGGTGGAACTTTTGACCTGGCTGCCCGTAAGGACGCTTATTGCGGTATCGCTAATCTGATTAACACCGAATTACCCCAGCTGTACATCTATATATTTCAGGATGGTTATGGTTATGCCAACAACCTGACGGGATATGTAGTCAGCACTTGGGGTAGCATGGTTTGGGACGTACAGAACTGGCAGCTCAGCGGGCAGTAACTCGTATCCTCAGGTGGAGGTGTAGCATTGCTACGCCTTCACCTGAATAAATTGTTCTGATATCTAGTATAGAACCACCAACTTATTGGATTGGTTTTATTCATTAATTCATATTCAGATTTAGGGGCTGTCTAAAAAGTCATAATATTTTACAAATATTCTAAAATGTAGCGGCGTAGGGGAGGTATTTGAACAAAATGCACCAGAAAAAAATCCCCTACGCCCACATGGTACGTCTTCGGTCAGAGTGCAGGGGTAATTAATCATGTTAGTTCGGAATTCCACCTCTTCGGTCAAAAGCTGATCGGACTGGTCGCGCATCTACTTTTAGGACAGCCCCTATGATTGACTGTTTTAAGAGAATATCGCTCTTAAATCAGCTCTTCCCACCGGAATGGCTTCCCATGCCCTGGGTAGACCATCTTTATAGGGAAACTTTTCAGCCGCTCAAAGCTGGAATCACCTGCTGGTTTGTCATACATCATCGAGTTGAGCGTCGGTTTGCCCGTGGAGTTGGAGAGCAGATCCCCACAGAAAAGGTCCCCGGCGGTGGTCAGAATGCAAATGGAGCCGCTCGAGTGTCCAGGGGTATTCAAGACTTGCGCCTCCAGCCCATATTCAGCCAGGGAAGCGCCATCAGGTAAAAATAAATCCGGGGTACACTGTTCATCTTTGCCAAAGCGGATAAAAAGTGGCAATATTGATTTAAGAATCGAGCTCTTGATCTTTCGGTTCCAGAACATATCCCCATTTTCAAGCATACCGGCGTCGCCTGCATGCATCGCAATGCGGGCATTGAATTTTTTTCGGATGTACGCCGCATTCCCGGTGTGGTCGAAATCCCCATGCGTGAGCAGGATCAGCTTTAGGTCGCCTGGTTGGCAACACAGGTGTTCGAGGGCTGTTTCAATCTGGCGTCTGGCATTGGTCATACCCGTGTCGATCAGGAAAAATCCATCGTCAGTTTTTATCAGGTAGCTATTGACATCACTCAATTTGAGCGGAAGTGGTAAAGGTATCGGTGTTATTTGTTGTGTCATGGTTGCCTCGTTGCTATTCCCTCTCATTTGGCTCAGGGTTTCATTTTATCCGATTTCTGTTGATCCTAATGTTACTTTTGCCACTCATTTGATATTATCCAGCAAAACCTCGATTTTCTTGCCTGAAAATCGCCCATATTGGTTGGCTGCCTGGATGATCAGCTCCATTATGGGCTGATCAGTGGCTGTAAAAGGTTGGATTTCCATCAGCATTTTGTCTTTCTGGGTCGTCCGTTTCCAAATCCCCACTACCTGACCATTGACCACGATGATGGGCCGGAATACTCCTCGGTCAGAGATTTTTTTCATGTGCTGCTCCAGGTCAGATGGGATGGAGGCATTTCGATCGGTATAACTGATGATCAATTCATCATAAGTGGGTAATAAGTAGGCCAGAGGTTGGCTAACCTGAGGCGCGGTGATGTCAGCTGAGAGCCAATATGTGCTACCGTCAATCACTTCAGGAACGAAAGCTGATTTCACCATTTCTAGCCCAAGCTTGGCATCATTTGCAGGTAGCCCTGACCACCAGGTAAAATCCTGCAAACGGGCTGGGCAGCGGCTGGTGAAATAACGCCTGGCAAGCTCAGCTACGGCTTCTTCCCTGGATAGCAGCCTTGCTTTTGGCACCCTTTCGGCCAACAGGGCATAACTGGTTTTCCCATTACGGGTAGCTCCACTACAGATAATTTTCTCGATCTCTGCCCGCATAAACAAATGAGCAGCCCGGTTTTCATCGGTAGCTATCCCGGCTTTATTCAGCTCTGCAATTAGCTCCTCGCGAATGAGATGCTCGCCTTTGCGTAAAACTTTTTCGATCGTGTGATTGCTTTTGTTGTAGGTGGCTTCGGTCAGCCCTAATTGTCGGTCACGTGAGTTTTGCCTGGCTTTCAGCTGTGCCGCACACAGGTCTAGCATCCAGTAAATGTCTTCTGCAGCCACAAAATGCCAGGTGGGTCTCAGGATGTGGGTGCGGATGATCTCTGCATTGGTGATTGCCGTTTCTACACTTTGATCTGTTGCATCCGGTATACGTACACCGATAGCCCACTTTGCCATCGGGTAGTCCTGCGCCTGCATTGCCCCCATCCAGGTAACAATTTCTTTAGGAGATTTGATTTTCATTCCAGTTAGTTTTTGGCTGGCAAGTCGAATGAGGGCGATATCAGGTTGGCTCATGATATTTTATGTTTCAGTAAACGAATTATTTTCCCCGAAGTTCCATTCCATCGGCTGATATTCAATCGATTCGATTATACAACCTGGAGGTCACTTGTCAGGGTTAGTCCTTGATAAGTATAAGTTTTTTTGTTTGCAATGCCCCAGTCAGCCAGATTGATTAATGAGGTATTTCTCCGTAAATTACCAAGTATTTGTCCGATAACATATGACAAGTCATTGACTGCTGTTTGACAAAAGTTGCAATTATTCTATAATTAAAATATCTAATTATTCCTCAGGCAAATTATCATTTACGGACAAACTATAGTCCAGGGTGGATGGAATGGGATCAAAAATGGTTTACTATGCAATCCATGTAAGAGACAGGAGCTTCTCTTCGCGTCTCGATTTCAGTATATTAGGGTCACTTATTTAAAGGGATCATAGGAAATCACACGTCATCAGATAGAAGGCTCAAAAATAAAAGAATTACCGGATTATTGACAATTCTAATGGAGCATTGCAATGAAAATCGCAAATTCACTTCCCCAAAACTGGCCTAAAACCACATTATGGTTGTTGATCCTGTTCACTCTCGCCAACACCATCGCCACCCTGATTGGTGAGGCATTTAAAACGCACTTGATCTGGTATTTCCGTTTTGCCGACTTGGTCGAAATCCTGGTTAATTCTGCATTTTATATCATCAGCCTGGTGCTGTTCTTCGAGCTGTTCTGGCAGACCCAGGCTTCAATAGGATTACGGCGCGTATTCGCCACTCTGACAATCCTGTTTTTCATTGGTCATGTGATGCACTTCACTGCCAACACCACCAACGTGTTTGGGACGGAAATCCGCGATTATAAGGCCCTCATCCCGCAAGACCTGTACGCGCTGATCTATTTTATGGATGAAACCCTCTCCCATGTGATTCTCTATCTCTCGCGTTACGGTCTGTTGGCTTGTCTGCTTGTGTTGGAGACCCGTTACCTGGTTAAGCATGATGTGGTAAAACGTTTATGGGTCGGTGGTTTGGTTGTTGGGCTGCTGTATGGGTTGTGGGAAGCCATTGTGTTTATTGAGGGGCAAAAAGTTTGGTTGGTGCCCCTGACCATCCTTATCCTGGGTGCCACCTGGATCTGGACCTGGCGAAAAAGCGGTACACCTTTGGGAAAGTTCATTAAAACTGGTCCAATCACTGCCTTCGTCACGATGGAGCTTCCTTGCTTGGTGATTGGATTGGTAGTCTACCTGGTGATCTTTGGCCGGTTCGTTGAGCCATCTCAGCTGGGTGGGTAAAACAGCATATATTGTTGGTTGGATTGAGGCAGGGTGAGATAGGAATCCATCTCCATAATCAACCCTGAATTATTTATATCATTCTACATCCCTAGCTGGTAATGGAATATTCCGGTGGTCTTGGAAAGCAGTGGAATAAACCGCACCCAGCGGATATGTGCTAGGCGTGGTTCCGGGCATAGGAACGGGTACCACTCTTCCAATAGTCGAATACCATGCCTCCAGCTTTCAAGTTCTCGCTCGTTTTTAAGTGCCCAATGCGCAAGGGCACCGACTTTGGTACGCATTACCCTGCGGTTGTTCCCCCAAACGTAAAATGGAGAAAAAGCATCGAAAGCCAGCTCTGAACCTGGGAAGCGTTCCTTCAATGCCAGGACTAGCTCTTTGATCTGCCTGGCTTCGAAAAACATAAACAACCCTTCCGCCAGGAATAAAAACGGGCGAGGCAGGTTTTCAGCAACCACCTCCATCCAGGTTTGGTCAAGTACCGAACAAGCTAGGAACTGATAACGGCAGGATTCTCCACTCATCAGCTTGCGTCGTAGATTGATCACCTCTGGCAAATCCAGGTCATACCATGCCACCTTGTTGTTATCCACGCGTTCGAAGCGCGCGTCAAGACCACAGCCAAGGTGGACCACCACTGCATCGGAATGGCGGCTAAGGTAATCGCGAGCTATGCGATCAAACTGCCGATTCCGTAAAAGGATCGAGACCTGAACCTCCGTTGCCAATTGAGCCCGCTCGAAAAACTCGACTTCAAGCTTCAGCTTCCGGGTAAGCTCAACCGCCCATTCGTCCTTGATCAATGCATCTGGTCGTTGTGTTTCTATGGAGCGGATGAATAATGGTAATAACAGGCTTTCAGATATTTCAGGTATACCTTGTAGGGAAAACTGGCGATTATTGAGCATTTTAATCGCACATCAATCTACTGGTTAAATTTTAACGTTTGCATCTATTTGAGGCTTGGTTTGAAGATGCCAGGCCCTGTCAATGATCAATAGGAGGATGGGAATGATATTCAAAGCCAGGATCACCAAATCGGACCAGCCGACATCGTCGAAGATGGTAAGCAGCGCTGTGAACACGAAAAGTGCCAGGGTGAAGTAATATGCCATCCGCTTCCTTCGAAACAGAAAGATAAACAGGACTAGGATTATTAGTGCCATTATCAGGGAAAGACCTGCGAAAGTCCACCGTATCTCTGGTGTACCTGGAAGGGCTGGGTGTGCATTCACTGCGATGATAATTCCCAGCACGAGCCATACGAGTGCATTGAGCAGGATAAAAACATAGCTTGCAATCACAGTTTTTGGTCGATGGATCATAAAAAATCCTTTATTAAACCGCCAGAATTGAATTCAGGCGAAATGCTCGGTTGACGATGCTTCAATTCATGGTCTTTGAGGCTTTACTGGACCTTGATCATATTGCCAACTGATTCGATAAATGCTAATTAATCTTTTCCAGTGCCTTTTCAAAAATAGCGATCCGGCGTTTCGTATAGGCGCCCTCCCTGATATGCTTCAAGTGCTTCTCGATGGCTGGCCGGGCATACTTGAGTTCCGAATATGCTACCTCCAGATCAAAATCAATTAAGGCATACACACCATAAAAGAAGGGGAACCTGTGCCATTCACCGTCACGAGTGCGACTGTCGTTCATCATTTTTAATCCCATCGCAATGTGGGTTTCCTTATCTTTAAAATCCCCCACCCAGGTATGCCTCCAATACGCCAACGTGCAACGCCCACAGCAAAACGTTCCGGATTGTTGAAAACCTGGTTCTTCAGTCATCCAAACAGTCGCCTTTTGATAGGCATCCCGTACGTTCGAGTCTGCCTTACCCAGGAGCCAGGCTGCCCGTGCGGCTTCCTGCCCCATGATGTGCCTGGCACTGGCACAGACCAGTCTTTCACCCGTAAACAAACGCATACCTTGCTCAAAATCAGATGATGTGGGGGCGAACATGTAGCGGTAATGGCCTTTATTACCCTGTTGTGCCGCAATCCACCGGGCTGCCTCGATCCCTTCTTGAGTAGGGATCGCTTCACCAAATAGGATATGTTCGTTGATATTATCGACTGTCTTCATCAATGAAGTGGGATCAAGGATCATTTACGCATCTCCTTATTACTCTTCAAATTCCACGGATGACCTAAATATCAAAGAAATGTAATATAATTTCTTCGCTTATTATCTCATGATAGGATCATATCAGGGGTCTGATTGACGATTTTTAAATACACGTAGAACCCCTTACAGCACGAGCTGATCAATGGACAGCATACTTGAACTTTTGTTGCCAAAATAAACTGCTCGTAAATCATAAGAGATGCCAGAACCGCCATCCGCTTTTCTTTGCATGATCCGACTGTCTGAGCTAAAATATTTACACTACTATTTTCCAAATATTGAACTATCAGCTGAACGGAGAATCCATGCCAAAATCAGTGCTCATTAGCGGAGCCTCCAGTGGGATTGGCAAAGCCCTCAGCTTGGAGCTCGATCAGCGGGGTTACCAGGTCTTTGCTGGGGTACGCAACCACACCGACGCTGATACCCTCCGAAGTCAGGCTTCACCTCAGCTGATACCCGTCATGCTTGATATAACTCAGTCAGAGATGATTTCCAATGCCATCATGCAGGTAAGCGATAAGGCTGGTGGAGAGCTTTTCTGCCTGATCAACAACGCCGGCATAAGCAATAGTGGTGCAATGGAATTCATGCCTCTTGAGGATTTTCGCCATCAGATGGAAGTGAACTTGTTTGGACAATTAGCTCTCTCACAAGCCTGTTTACCCATGCTCAGAAATTCCGTTGGTAGGATAATCTTCGTCAGTTCCGTTTCAGGCAGATTAGTGACTGCGTTTAATGGTCCATATGCAGCTTCCAAAGCTGCCTTGGTCGCCGTGGCAGATGCATTCCGTCTGGAGCTGGCTCCCTGGCATGTATATATCTCGGTAATGATTGTAGGTAGTGTTCAAACACCCATTTGGGAGAAAGGCTCGATCAAAGCGGTTGAAATCCTTCACCGAATGCCAGCTGAAGCCTGGAAATTATATGGCAGGGCACAAAAACGTGCAGGTGTTTTTTATACCCAAATCGGTCGCAACGGCATGCGCGTAGATCAGGTGGTGAAAGTCTTTGAGAATTTACTGGAGCAGGCACACCCAAAGCCATACATTTTAGTGGGTCAGGATGCTGTGATACTTGAGCTGTTATCGAAACTGCTTCCCATTCGCCTGCGCGATTGGCTGGTCAGACGTCAGATGGACTTGCTTTAGTGATCAAACCATCATTATTCGATGTATGATTGGAGCGATCAAATGGCTATAATTAGTTGTTGCTGAAAACTGACAATTGTAGTAGTTATCTTCCCCCCACCAGCCCCAAATAAAACTCCTTGTATGCCTGGAAGGTGAGCTGCTCATCGTGAGCCCTGCCAATTTCGAGCGATACCTGTCCCATCCTGCGCGCTTTATCTGGATTACTAAGGATTGTCTGAATAGCCGTACCTAATTCCTTGCCATTGCACGGATCCACCAGCAAACCATTTTCGCCGTGCCGTACCAGCTCCGGCAGTGCGGCAGAATTAGCAGCCACGATGGGTAAACCCGTCACTGCCGCTTGCAAGGCTGGCAGGCTTTGTACTTCCACCAGGGATGGAATTGCGAAGAGATCACTCGCCCGGTAAAGAGCGGGCAGGTCCTGTTCAGGCACATATCCAAGCAAGTGAATGTACGGGTCCAGCTTCAGTTTTTTGATCATGGCTTTCAATCGCTGGCGTTCGCTGCCTCGACCTACAACCAGCAAATGCGCCTCCTGTTGGTCACATACGTATCTCATCGCCTGGACCAGCATGTCCAGCTTTTTATCTTTCATCAAACGCCCGACAGATAAAATGCGTGGTTTTGGTGGCAGATGATAGCGGTTCTCAATATCCTCACCGGTTTCTGTTTGTGGGCGATATCGGTGGATATTTACCCCATTGGAGATGACTGTGGTTGGAGGTAGTAAACCATGCGCCAGGAAGTCACGCTCATGGGTGCGGGTACAGAAGACCACCTGCTCAAACTTGTTCAGATTACCAATGGCAATCTTCCACAGGATACTTTCGAACCAGGTTTCCAATCCACCTAAATGCAGGTACTGGGTAAGGTACCGAGGTAATGAATAACACGATGATATAAATGCCGGGCGTTTATCCCAACGTACCATAAGTAACAGGATGCTCAATAATGCATTCTCATGGATGTGGATAATATCCGGCTTATATCCATCGACCAGCTTTCTGATAGCCGGTGGACTGATGAAAGGGATCGGACCTTCCCACCAGAATGGGTTGGGTATCCCAAACACTCTTTGCAGCCGAACACCCTGATCTTCAGACTGGTAAGGCAGGTGTTTCTCGCTGGCAGTGACGACCATAACTTCGTGTCCACGCCGTACCATGGCACGCGCAATCTTTTGGACAACAAGCGTTACCCCACTGAGCGTGGGCAGGTAGCCGTGGCTGAACATCATGATGCGCATTGATACTCTCCTCAAGCTTGGATCGGTGAATGCTTATCTGCCTTGTGGAGCAATCGGTTATAGAACGGTAGGATCAAAAAATAAGGAACTAAGTAATACAGTAGACGGAACAGGATGGCAGCTAGGACAGCTTGTTCAAACTGCACTCCAAGTAGGGCGTATATGCCGGCCATTGAACCTTCTTGGATGCCGAACCCCCCTGGTACCATGGATAGCAAACCTGCCATGATACCGATGACATATCCGGTTACCAGTGCGCCTGCTTTTACTGGAGGTCCTAAGGCTTCGAATACAAATCCCATGGCGATAATGCTGCAAGAGAAATCGAGCAGGGTGAGCAGCATAACCCAAATTAGAACCATTGGTTTTTGATGAAATGCTTCTGTGCCACGTGTCAGGGTTTCATCAAATTGAGTGAGCCAGTTGCTAAAATCACGCCGCAGGATTCGTTTACCAAGACTGCCAAAAAGATGGATGACCGGACGACGCCTGGAAGGAAACAGCACCAATAATGTAATCAAGGCTAGCAATAGACTAAACAGTAGCGTCATTAATCCCAGAGCAATGGCAGCCCCACGCGGGACGGCTGCGTTCAAAATCAAATAGGCGAAGCATATGGGTAGAAAGGTCAGCATGTCCAGGCTGGTGATGTAATAATGCAGGAAGGATGTAGTGAGCACATCCTTTAGGGTGATATCATACATTTTCATTAAAAAATATCGCAGGGAATAGCCTACAACCCCGCCGGTGGTCAACACATGGTTGACCACGGTGGAGATGAAACACACTTCTGCCAGCTCGCGTTTGCGCATGCGTATGCCCAATAGTTGAGAAACGACCGCGAAGGCATAGCTGTAAAACGCATAGGATATGAAAGTAAATAACAACACCAGGGGTAGATAACGCCAATCCGCCTCATCAAGTACCTGGCGCATATCCTTCCAATCCAAAGCAACCAGAACTGAACCTATCACGGTGATGGTTATGATAATTAATGTTACTAGTCGGTGGTGTGGTCGAGTAGTAATGTCCATTGTAGACGTCGGGGCAGGTTATTCTGCTTTTGTTGCCTGTAGAAAGCTGACCCACCTGGTGGTATCGTTAAGTGAAAAGGATTATACCCTGAGAAGGGAAAGTGCAGCAGTTGTCCATCCGCCATTACGATAATCTCAGGCAGTTTCCATCTGTCAAAGATCGAATACATCCTTATTCATTGTAATTAATTCGCCTGGCAACACAACATCCACACCCAGACATCATTGCTAATTACCAAAGGCTAAGTACCTATCACACAAGTTTCTGGTTTGCTTTTTTTACCGAATTATTTATAACAAATAACTTGTCACTTTTTATTGATAACGATTTCGCAATATAATCGAATTACCCAGAAAGGATGTTTTCCCATGGATACTCAATTTTCAAAACATTTCATTCGCGAGTGGACTAAATATTTTCCAGGTGTGGAACTCCCCATTGCCTATTACTACACTGATCAACCTGCCCCCAATGATATAAATACCAGTCAAACGGTAGAGCGTTGTCTGATTGGCAACTTGAAGCAGGTTAGGCAGGGTTTCCCTTTTGTGTATGCTGCCAACACTCCTGGATGTTCAGGTGGTAAACGCTATACCGGTTTTAGCCATTCGCTGCGTCCGAATTTTGAATATTTTCTCTCTTGCGGTATACCTGGCGAGCTGGAAGGTGAACGCTATAAACGCGATCCCGCCCTGGTAAAACAGTATTTACTCCAACATCCACCTTTCGAAGCACCTGCAAATTATCTGGTGTTCAAGCGTTGGGATAAGCTCGATAGCACAGATGACCCGAATGCCGTGATTTTCTTTGCCACGGGTGATGTTCTGAGTGGATTATTTACTTTGGCGAATTACGATGTAGCCGAGCCGGATGGAGTGATCACCCCCATGGGTGCAGGCTGTGCGTCGATCATTGGCTATCCGCTGGAACAAGCAGCTTTACCAAATCCCCGTTGTGTTCTGGGGATGTTCGATGTTTCCGCCCGACCCCACGTGGGGCGCGATGAGCTGACTTTTTCCGTTCCCATCCAGCGATTTAAACAAATGGTAGGCTACATGAACGAGAGTTTCCTGATCACCAATTCTTGGGAGAAGGTAAAGTCCAGGTTGGGATAATTCAATACAATCTCATATGTTGTAAAAAAAACACCACCGGACAGTCAGCATCAACCCTGCTCAGTGGTGAATGTTTTTAATTTACTACAGGTTGGTTAATTATGGTGTCGGGCTTCCCTCTATTTCACAGCCACAGTGAAGTTAATGGTTTTCTCCGCAGCAGTATCTGCCTCGAAGCTTTGTTCATATTCCAACGAAACGATAACTGTACCGGTTTCTACTGCCTGCATGAAGAAAGTTTGCTTTCCAGCAGCACCAAGAGTAGGGGTGCCAGAATCAGCTACTGGTTCCTGGTATTGTGGCTCACCCATCTGTACCAGTACCTTTGGATTGGAGATTGTAAGGTACCAGCTGAATCCAGTTGTAACGTTGGATTCAAGGGTGATCGCTAATAACTCACCTACCTTGAGCTGCTGTGTGGTGTTATCAGCACTGGCATCGAGCTTAATGTCTGCATTCTTTCCTGAAATGAGCGGTAACATTTGATAATTGTCTGTTGTATTGGTTTGGGTAAAAGTCTCCGACTCTTCGTCCTGTGAATCATCAGATTTTTCGGAGGATGATGTGATTACACTGCAGCCTGCCATCGCGAGTAACAATATGATTGCAATTAATGTGAGGATGAGTTTCTTGAACATTTAGCTCTCCTTATCCTTTTATCGGTGCGTCCATACCACGCCTCGGGGGCAGCATCATTCCGTTATGGTGAATTATAGTATATTTCACTGTCGGGAAGTTTGCTGCTCGCTAATGGCACAATTCCCAGGTATCCACGTGAAGCAATATGTGTCAGGAGACTTTATTATGTTGAAGTTCCGATTGGAATTTCGGGAAATTGAGAATGCCCTGGTAATTGATAAATCATTTACTGGAAACTAAACGCGAAGTACCAATCACCAATATTTATCTTTACGGCTCTTGGGTGCTGCTTTGATTTGATTCATGGTTGCCATTCCCAGGTGTATTTTGCCCCTTCCCGTTTCCCTTATCAGGCTGTCCCGGCATGTCTGTCGGTTGGTGTGTTTTCTTATTCTCACCATCATCCTGCTTCAGCATAGGTGTCACGGTCATACCCGGAAGGATAGATTCAGGTTGGTCTGTCCCGCTTGAATGCTTGGAATTCTGTTGTTTTTGTTGTCGCTCGCGTATGTGTGCCCTGAACGCCTGCGGGTCAGATTCACCGAAATTGCTCAACTGAATCTGTTCAACCAACCTTGCTTGTAGGCGAACGATCGCTGGTTCTGCTTGGGGTGGAAGCTTGTCGATTAGCTCTTCAATGGTCATGCCCTGGGATTCAGCATGCTTTTTGATCTGCCCAAGAGCATGCTGCATTTGGGAATCATCCAATTGGGCTGCCAGCTGGAGTGCATTCTCCAATTCTTCCTGAAAACGGTCTGAAGCATTGTCGTTCAATGCTTTCCCACCTGCAAGCAGGCCTGAAATTTCATCCAGCCTGCGGTTGGTGTAATCCAGGGTCAGATTTAGTTTGTCTTCCGTGGAATGGGTCATGGAGAGGCGCATATCTTCACTCCATGATTTAATCGCATAAAGCGGCTCTCCAGGTAGGCTGCTTTGAGCTGCAGCAACGGTGATGCTGCTGCCAGATAGGATGACAAGTGCTGCCACCACTAACGCCATTACCGCTTTTAATCCTGAATAACGCTGGAAAATCCTAAAAGCACTGGTTTTTCCTGGTCTCTTCAGATTATTTCTCGTCTCAGGTTGTGAGTTTAATCCCTGACGCAAACTCTCGGCCTGCATCAGAAAGCGTTTCTTCGTTTCCGCTGCTGATTGTGGATCAATGTTGCCGTCCTGGCGCAAAGGTGCCAAAACTCGCTTCCCATAATCATCTATTTCACGATCAGTCCTGGTCATACAGTAATATCCTCGAATCGGCTCATGATCCGGCGTAATGCTTCCAATGCCCGGTGTTGGAGTGCTTTTACCGCACCCACAGGTTTATTCAAAGTTCTGGCGATAGCCTCGTTTTCCCAATCCTCAAGATATTTCAAGACAATCACCTGGCATTGATCGGGCGTGAGTAGGGTAAGCGCATATCTGAGCTGTTGGCTCGCTATCCCATCGGCCAATGCCTGTTGGGGCTCATCTGCAGGGTTCGCAGGCATCTGTGCATCCAATGGTAAGGTGGGTGGAGTTTTACGACGGTAAAAATCCGTCACCCAATTATGTGCAATTCGATACAAGTAAGCCTGCAAATACTTATCTGGGCCACTCTCCCGCTTTAAGGCTACTAAAAACCGGCTAAATGTTTCTGACATACACTCACGTGCTAATTCCTCATCACCCAGAAGCCTGTAAGCATAGCGATAAATCCCTGGGCTGAAAGTATCGAAGATCTCTTCCAATGTTTGGGCTTCGAATCGTTTTGCTCTTACCAGGATTGCCAGGTCGGGACTATTTTTCATAATCTATGACGTAAAATTTCCCTGATAGAAACGGGTGAACCATTGCAATTTCGTATACATTTTATCGTAATTTTAAATGATCATGAATCAGCGGCGTGGAGACCTCCACACCGCTGATTTTAGTCTGGATGATGGTTGAGTTTACCGCTAACCGCCAGTAGATTCCGGTACTGTCATTTGAACGTAGAAGGTGATCAGCCTGGCAGTATAGTCGTTAACTAACAGTCGACCATGAATAGCCACTTTCTGACCGATCGCAAGATCAGCAAATGTTTTCGGCACGCGACCTGTATCATCCTCTGAGTTGCTCAATAGGGGTTCTGTTGTCTCACCCATTCCTGACTCAGATTCATCCCCTTGTGTAACTTGATAGATAAGGGTTGCATCGGTGGTCTTTATGACCAAATTGGTACCGATAAATTCCTTGACCTTGGCATTGCCGTGGATCAGGGTGACAGTGATGGTTTTTGCTCCGCTATCCACAGCTGAAATAATCCCCTGTAAATAGAATGGAGTCCGCATGCGCGCATCTCCATGATTTCCATTCACTTTTCCACTGTTCTTAGTTTGCCGATCCTGTTTCTGCTGTCTTTCCTGATCGCTATCCCCCGGTTTAACTCCATTAGAATTTCCTTGTCCTGAATTGTTTGGATTACCATTCCCGTGTGGGGGATCCTTCGCCATCACCGGTACTACCGAGACAGCCAGCATGATCAAGACAATTCCTATGATTGTAACTTTCTTCATATATAATCTCCTTTCAGAAATTAATCTGATAATATGGGAATTCATATTCCCGTTTAATATGACGTGCAAACCATGCACAAGATATGCCTCAACCGTAAATCTAATCCAAGATTAATCAGGGAATTGTGAGTTGGAGGGTAGGATTGATTTGGTAAATATCTCGATTTCACCAACACCATCTGGCAGTCTATGCTACCACAGATAAGATTATCCAAGGCTGTTCAGCAACTTGGGGTTGGGTCGTGCATCAAAAGATAGGTTGGTAGGAAGATGATTTCCCGATAGGGTGAATAAAAGTACCATCTAATAAAATCATTTCGAATTAGCACAGGGTTACTTTGATATGCAAACGATCAACTGGCATAACTTGAGTATTGAGCAAGCTTTCAAGCAGCTCGATTCATATCCGCAGGGGCTGGCAGAAGCTGAAGCAGTACATCGCCTGAAACGTTGGGGCAGTAACCAGCTCCAAAGCCGCAAGCGGATGTCACCATTTAATCTATTTTTCAAGCAATTTGCCAGTTATTTTATACTGGTGTTGCTTTTTGCAGCTGCACTTGCTTATGGAGTCAGTTTTATGCCGGGTCAAGGTGAGCGCAAGCTGACCGCAATTTTCATCCTTGTCATCATCCTGATCAGTGTGTCGCTCAGTTTTTTCGAGGAATATCGCTCGCAAAGGGAGCTAGAAGCACTTACCAGGCTGCTTAACTTTCATGCCACCGTCCTGCGTGATGGAATCAGGCGCGGGATTGATGCCATGCAGGTCGTTCCAGGCGATGTGCTTGTCCTGTCGCAGGGGCAAAAGGTGCCTGCAGATGCTCGCCTGATAGAAGCCCGCTCATTGCGGGTCGATGAATCTACGCTCACCGGCGAGAGCTTGGGCGTGGATAAAGTCATTGAAGCTGTTCCAGTCGAAACTGCCCTGGCAGAACGCACCAGCATGGTTTATGGCTCAACCTTCATCACGCATGGCTCTGGTTTGGCTCTGGTGGTGAATACGGGCACTGCCTCTGAGGTCGGGCAGATCGCCACAACTCTTGGCAGAATGGCAGAGCGTCCAACTCCTTTTCAAACCGAAGTGAAGAAAATGGCGCGCCAAATGACCTGGATCATCAGCATTTTAGCTGCGATTGTGGCACTCATCCTCTACTTTGTGCTGCATGAGCCATTAATGGATGTAGCCCTTAACACCCTCAGCCTGGCGGTCGCCACCATCCCCGAAAGTTTGCCCATCGTGCTTACTTTCGCGCTCGCATTAGGTGCCAGACAGATGGCACGCGAGGGGGCAGTTGTGCGAAACCTGTCGGTCGTTGAGTCACTTGGCTCCGTGGACACCATCTGCACCGATAAAACTGGCACGCTCACCCAGAACCGTATGGTTATCCAGCAGTTATTTGCCGGTGGAAAGCTGGTGAACCTCTCAGATGGGTTTGGTTTAGATGGTGCAGTTCGCCCTCTGTTGGAAGCTGCAGTTTTATGCAATGAGGCCACCCATGAGCCCGGCGAGGAACCCAAAATCCTGGGTGATCCCGTTGATACTGCCATATTACAGGCTGCTCGGGATGCCGGTTTGGATACCGATCAGATTCGTGAAAGCCACCCCCTGATAAATACAATTCCATTCAGCTCGGAACGGAAGATGATGACCACCCTGCATAAGCTGGATGGCAATACCATTGCCATTACCAAAGGCGCACCGGGGATTGTCCTTACCCATTGCTCTGATTGCGAAGAAAGCGGACAGATTTACCACTTGGATGACACTCATTGCCAGCAAGTTCGCCAGTCCATCCAAAAACTGCAAGGTGAAGGGATGTATGTACTGGGTATGGCTCACAAGCGGCTTGCCTCAGAAATGGTATCTGACAGCGTTGAGCAAGGTATGACTTTTATGGGTTTGCTTGTTTTAATGGACCCTCCGCGCCCACACGCTGATGAAGCCATCGCCAAAGCCCAGGCTGCCGGGATACGCGTGGTGATGATCACCGGTGATAATGGCCTTACAGCTCAGGCTGTCGCTAGCAGGTTGGGGATCGGGCAGAATGTGGTCGATGCTCGCCAGCTAAGCGGGTTGAGTAATTCAGAGCTCTTTGAAAGAGTAAAGGATGTGGATATTGTCGCTCGTGCCACCCCACAGGTGAAACAGGTGATCCTCCAGGAGCTCCAGCAGGCAGGACACTTCGTTGCCATGACTGGCGATGGGGTGAATGATGCCACGGCCCTTAAACAATCCGATGTGGGCGTCGCAATGGGACTGCGCGGCACCGATATTGCTAGGGAATCTGCCCAGATGGTGCTTATTGATGATAACTTTGCCACCATCGTGATCGCCATCGAAGAGGGTCGGCGTATTTTTGATAACATCCGCAAGTTCACCAACTACCTGCTCAGTACCAGCCTGGGGGAGGTGTTCGTTGTGTTGATGCTATCTATTGCCGGGTATTTCCCATTATCTGCGATCATGTTGCTATGGGTGAATGTGGTCACTGACCTGGTTCCTGCCAGTGCTTTAGCAGCGGATCCGGCAGTGAGTCATGTGATGAGCCGCCGTCCGCGCCGTCATAATGAACCTATCATGAACAAGGCTATTTATGCCACGATCGCTGGAAGCATCTTTCGCACCCTGATTGCCTATGGATTAATATTCTGGGTTGGATTGCTGCTTGGTGGCCTGGTTTACGCCCGTACCATGCTGTTCACTGCCATCGTTCTGCATGCGTTCACGCGTGTCATGGTTGTCCGGCAGCTGGATGACCTGTCCATCTGGTCCAACCGGGCGTTGCTGGTTAGTTATGCCGTCGCAGTCGGCTTGCAGCTCCTGGCCTTGTATACCCCACTGCGCGATGTGTTCGGTGTTGTCGCTTTGGATTGGCGAGCCTGGCTGGTGATGATTCCAGTAACTGCAGGTTCATCCTTCTTTGGAGTGTATATGACCCGTTGGATTCTGAAATTGGTGCCTTTGTGGGAGAATTAGATACTTTAGGATTTAAGCGCAAACCAGCGCTGTGGATAATATCACAGCGCTGGTTATGTAAAATATGGATGGTTGGATAATGATTGGCAGTTCAATAAGGCACCCGATGTTACCCGGGTGGCGGTCCATATTTCATCCACCAAGGTTCCATGGCTGCTGACATTTTGACCGATAGCCAGATCGTTGAATGTAATCGGGGTAACGCTTCCATCCGAATTACGCAGCAGGAAACCGGTGGTATCTGTGGTTTGTAAAGTGACTTCCTGGCCAATAAATGGCTGTACCAGGCGGTTGCCGCACACAATCGTGACAGTAATCGTGCGCGTTTCAGTATCGATGGCAGAAATGGATCCAGAAAGAGCATAGGGGGAACGTACACCAAAACCTTTTTGGGTGCCGGCATCGATGCTTGTTCCGGTACCAGTGCATACGCTGATGCCCGTGCCACGCGTAGCTGGCTGTTTGCCCTTCGCGAAAGCAGGAACAGTAGATAGAGCTAACATGATTACGACCAAGGATATTACTGTAATTTTCTTCATTGCTATTCTTCCTTTCAAGATGTAAGATGGTTTGGTTTGTGTTTCACATTCTTGACCATTATGACGCCTGTTAAGTACCCGAGATATGCCCTGGAGAAAACCTTCACAAATCCTTCACATCTTACAGGGTATGATTGGAGTCAAGCATCTACAGGAACTGGGACTGCTTTACCCTCCGTATCAAAAAATTTGATTGGGCATTATTACTGTACTGGCAATGATCGATATAATATTTGATCGACGAGTCGTTAAGTGATAACAGGAAATCCTATTTTTGGAGGTTTTTATGTCTGATTCTGATACTGTAATTTTGATCGCACGCAATGGTATGGGTGAAGCCGATCAGCTTTTACAATATAAGCTGATTGACACCTACCTGAAGTTGCTGGATGAAAATAATATCCTTCCTGGTGCGATCTGCTTTTATACCGAAGGTGTGCATCTTGTTGTTGATGGTTCACCTGTATTAGATACGCTGCAATCCCTCGAGCGCAAGGGGGTGCGCCTCATCCTTTGTTCAACCTGTTTGAACTACTTCGAGCTGATGGATAAAGTGCAAGTGGGAATTGTGGGTGGAATGGGAGACATCCTAGAAGCCCAACGCCAAGCGAGCAAGGTGATCGCGCTGTAAATTGCTCTGAGTGATATTTAGTTACTGGAGTTGTAAAATGAAAAGCAACACTGTTAAATTAGGTAAAATCCTTGGGATCCCGATTGGTCTCGACCCTTCCTGGTTCCTGGTCTTTGCTCTGATCACCTGGGTGCTCGCAGTTAATTACTTCCCGATAGATTTTAAGAATTGGACCAGGCTGCAGTATTGGTCTGTTGCAGCTGTGACGTCCATCATCTTCTTCTTAAGTGTGCTGCTGCATGAGCTGGGTCATTCGATCATGGCATTGCGCTATAAGCTGCGCGTGAAAAGCATAACCCTGTACATCTTTGGCGGGATGTCTGAAATTACTTCCGAACCGACCAATGCTTCAGCTGAATTTGTGATTGCTTTCGCTGGACCCCTGACCAGCCTCCTTCTGGCTGGTATCTTTTATGGTTTGCAGCTGATATTCCGGGGTGTAGCTCCCATTTATGGCATGACCAAATACTTGGCATATATCAACGCAACACTGGCAGTCTTCAACTTGATCCCGGGTTTTCCATTGGATGGAGGCCGGGTCTTTCGATCTATCGTTTGGGGGATCACTAAAAACCTGCGCCGTGCCACTGAGATTGCTGGATTGCTCGGTCACGCCATTGCATTCCTGTTCATTCTACTGGGAGTCTGGCAACTTTTTCAGGGGAATTGGGTCAATGGTCTGTGGATTGCTTTCATTGGCTGGTTTCTTGAGAACGCTGTCGTGGGGCAGGTCCAGCTGCAACGCATCCACTCCTTACTCACCGGGCACACGGTAGACCAGGTTATGAGCCGCAGCTGTGTCACGGCCTCCGCCGACCTTACTCTGCAAGAGCTGGTCGATAAATTTATCCTTGATCAGGGGCAGCGCTGTATGGTCATCATGCAGGCTGACCAGCCAACTGGGTTGCTCACCCTGCATGACATCCGTCAGGTGCCGCGGGAGCTCTGGGGAACCACACATGCCTCAGAAGTCATGACCCCCATGGATAAGGTGAAAATTACCAATCCTAAAGTTGGCCTGGAAGAAGCCCTGCAACAGATGGGCACCAATGGAGTCAACCAGATGCCAGTGATGGAGAATGGTCAAATAGAAGGCATGCTCAGCCGCCAGGATATTATTAATTATTTGCATACACTGCAAAATTTGGAGAAATGACCCGAAGCAATTTATCTCACAGGTCTATCCGCATCTCAGCTTCTTTCTCTAACATCCTTCCGGTTAAACGAAACCCATACCGCCTGTAAAATGGCTCCGGACCGTCTTCTCCTGGGTGACAGCTTAGCCTGAGCTCGTGTGCCCCAGGGCGTGAGCGTACATAATCCAAGAGCAGGTCCATGGCGCGCTTACCAAATCCAAGCTTCTGATAATGCTCATCGATCATATAACGCCATAGGAAGTATTCTGATTCATCGGGGTCGTCATACAGCATCAGGAAACCTACCGGGGTTTCATCTGCATAGATAACCCGGAACCATGCTTTTGGCTCAAAATATGCCTGGGCGATTGATACTGAATTGGGGGCAACAAAGTGCTTCTGTCCTTCACTCACCTCCAGGCGGCAGATGACGCGTACGGTATCGGCGGTCACTTCCCGCAGGCTTACGATGGAATTGCGTGTGATTGTTGGGGTCTCATCAGTCATACTGGCTAATCCTCATCA
Organism: uncultured Chloroflexia bacterium; assembly: GCA_963725685.1. Classification (GTDB taxonomy): domain Bacteria; phylum Chloroflexota; class Anaerolineae; order Anaerolineales; family UBA4823; genus FEB-25. The sequence continues at coordinate 284,890 of CAVRYZ010000003.1, read as the reverse complement.
TTCTTCAGATAATGTATCAGTACACAGTCCTTCGATATCTCGTTAGAATTGTCAGTTAGTCATTCCAACCGGATTATACCTATAGATGACTTGTAATGATTGCAATTAGTCAACAGGTCTCATAAATATCTTGATTTGCCTGCGATCCAATCCGTTAGCCCACCTCTTTCTTTTAATATTTCTTCCCTAATTTCTATTACCACCCGAAGATGTTCCAATTTAGTTGCCAATATGGAAACTTGCAACTAATGACTGAGAACTAATCATGAAATACCCATAATGTTATAATTCTCCCCTCATAGAGAATATCATGCCTTTCTGGACTATCTTCCTGATTGCTGTTAGCCTCGCCATGGACTGCTTCGCCGTATCCCTTGGAGTGGGCACTGCTGGCACTGCCGCGGGAGCGCGGCCGACGTTCCGTTTGTTCTTCCACTTTGGACTTTTCCAGGGTGGAATGACCTTGCTCGGCTGGTTAGCAGGCAAGACGGTCGTCACCTATATCGCCGCAGTCGACCATTGGGTGGCTTTTGCGCTATTGGCTTTCGTCGGTGTGCGCATGATCCGCGGTGGTCTTCGGAAGGCTGGAGATGAGCCGGCTATTCCTGATCCTTCGCGAGGGCTCACCCTGGTGATGTTGAGCGTTGCTACCAGCATCGACGCCCTTGCCGTTGGTCTTAGTCTGGCGTTACTGGATGTGAATGTGTTGTGGTCTGCCCTCTTGATTGGTGGAGTTTCAGCAGTTTTATCCCTTGTTGGTTTACTTCTCGGAAATCAGCTAGGGTTACGCTTCGGTAAGTCAATGGAAATTTTAGGCGGGATAATCCTGCTTGGTATCGGTCTACGGGTAGTGATTACACATTTATTTAGCTAAATATACATTTTTATTGCGCCGTTTTCAATTAAGTCCGTTATCAATCGGAGTAACTATTCAGATATTGTTCTTCATCACGATGCTGTTTGCCAAGGTAATTAGCCTGTCTGAAAGTGATATACTCACCAATCGAAATTCTTCCGACGGAACGACGGAACGACGGAACGACGGAACGACGGAACGACGGAACGACGGAACGACGGAACGACGGAACGACGGAACGACGGAACATCGGATTGATGGAATGATCAGTACTGATCTCGATTAATCTATATCGTCAACCTGAAAACCCCCCAATTCTGTGAGGATCTCATGCAAATCCAATTGAAAAATCGCTCCCTGGTGATTATCATCCTAATGCTATTCTTAGCCACATCCACCGCCTGTACATCTTTAAAAACTTTAGGTACCCAAATTGTGTCTGTAGCGAATGATGAATTGCAGGCCAATAATCGCTCGAAGCAGACCTCGATCTCGGCTGATGGGCGCTATGTCGCATTTACCTCTGAAGCGGCTAACTTGGTGGACGAGGATCTCAATGGAGTGATGGATGTTTTCGTACGCGATCTGGTAAAGAAATCCACCTCCCGGGTTTCTATCTCCAGCACCGGAGAGGAAGGGAATCAATCTTCTTACTGGCCATTCATTTCTGCCGATGGAGGCTATGTGACCTTCACCTCAGACGCAGATGACCTGGTGGATACCGACTCAAATAGTTATGGAGATGTCTTTTTCCATGATCTCAAATCTGGAAAAACAGAACTAATTTCCGTTGCTACAGATGGGAAATCGGGCAATGATTTATCCTTCTGGTCATCTGTTTCGTCAGATGGTCGCTTTGTGGTCTTTATGTCACAGGCGACAAACCTGGTGGCCTCTGATACGAACGCATCTTGGGACATCTTCTTGCGCGATATGACTACGCATGAGACCAGGATTATCTCAAATGGGTATGATGGCTCGCAGGCAAATTCGCAATCCGAATATCCTGTCATCTCTGCTGATGGGCGCTTTATAGCCTATGCCTCCGACGCCACGAACATCGTTCAGGGTGATACCAATGGCTACCGGGATGCATTTGAGTATGACCGTGAAACAGGTAATACCATCCGGGTATCGGTCGCCACCGATGGAACTCAGGCGGATAATGGCACTCAAGTATTTGCCATCTCCATCTCTTCTAACGGAAATTTTATTGCCTTTGCATCCTTGGCTACCACATTAATTTCTGATGATACTAATCAGGTCTGGGATATCTTCGTCCACGATCGTGATAAGGGTGAAACCACCCGGGTTTCGGTTTCTAGTGATGGTCTGCAGGCAGATGCAGGTTCCTACGGTGTAGCCATCTCAGCTGATGGTCGCATTGTAGCCTTTGGCTCCAATGCCACGAATTTGGTCCCTGCAGACACAAACAATGTGATGGACGTCTTTATCCATGACCGTCAATCGGGAAAAACGCAGCGTGTCTCGGTTGCCAGCGATGGCTCACAGGGTAACGAGCCTTCCGGATTTTTGGTCATTGCTCCTAATGGAATCGACCTTGCATATGGTCCCATGATCACGTCTGATGGTAGCACGGTCGCATTTATGTCCAACGCAACAAATTTGGTGGCCGGGGATACGAACGCCAATCAGGATATCTTTATCAACCAACGTTGAACCACCCGACTTAATGGTTTGTTTTTCGAATTTGGGTTAAAAAGATTCGAAATATGATATAGAATATATGTATTGATGGTCTCCCATCAATAAAGTGGGAAAATATGGAGAACTATTCTGACGTCGAAGCGTTGACGCAGTTCATCACCGATGAGCTCTTCAAGATATTTAAAGCCTCCCCAAAGGGATGGGTCCGCCGGACTTTTGGCCCATTCTTTAGGTTGCCTACCCACCGTTTTGCTCAGGTTGCAGTTAAATTTGACCATTATGTTGCCCAATATGGATTAAAAGAAGCTGCCAGGCGCATTTTGCCCGTCTTCGCCCAAACCTACGAAGCTAATAATGTAGAGAACATCCCCCAACTAGGTCCGCTGCTTATCACCTCCAACCATCCAGGCACATGTGACTCATTGGTCATCGCGGCTACCATCCCCCGACCTGACTTAAAGATCGTAGCCACCGGTGCACCCTTTGTACAGGGTTTACGGAATGCTGCCTCTAATCTCATTTATACCTCCCGCGATGTTCACGAGCGAATGATGGTAGTGCGGTCAGCGATCCGCCATCTTCAAAATGGTGGTGCTCTGCTCATCTTTCCAACCGGGACGATTGACCCCGATCCTGACCTATCCCCTCAAGCTGCAAATGATTTGGGGAAGTGGTCCCCCAGCATCGAGGTCATGTTACGTCACGTCCCACAAACTCGTGTTCTCTTGACGATTGTCAGTGGAGTGCTATCCGCGCGTTGGCGCTGGAATCCATTTATCCGCTTAATGGGAGATGATCATAGGCAGCGCAGCATTGCTGAGTTCTTACAGGTAATCCAACAAATGATCATCCCTAATTCAATCCATGTTACTCCCCGGCTCACCTTTTCAAATCCCCTGACGATCGATGATCTGGAATTTATGGGGCAAGGGTTGTTGGATGGGATGATCGAGCACGCTCGTAGCCTGTTGGAAGACCATATGGAACGGGGAGAGAAACTCCTACCGGCGCATACTTAGGTGTGATCATCTGGTCATCAGACAATCAGCGATTATTTCATTTGAGTAGAAAATGAGCCTACAACTGTGGGCTTTTTTTAATCTCCTCCGGGGTATTGATATTAAGCTGATGTGATCGCATCATTCCGCTTTACGTATCCAATATTATTGGGTATCTGTTATCCATGTGTAATCCAGCCCAAATAGGTGAGTTTTGTGCTTTTCAGACGCGCAACGCTGACCTCATCAGAAATAATTTTTCACTTTTCTGTTCGCTTTTAGCAGAATTACCAGATCAAAACGCCATTTATTGTTCAAGACAAAAATAATATCCGGTATTATTAGCATGAATAATCATTTGTAAATAAATTTCCCTAATTTTTCTCAATTTTATTGGTCAAATTATCTATTTTTCGACAAATTATACATTTTATGACCTTATTTATCTGGAAATATCGTTTTTATGATATCGATTGTGTTATACTCCGGATAACATTATTGGTATTTTACGGCTGCTGTTGGCGACACTTTTACGATCATCAACGCACCAGGGCAGGCGTGGAGCTGGTGATATATGGATATTTATGATTTATGTGTTGCCTGGAATTGGGAATATGATGCTGATTTTATTGGCTTGCTTGATTTGAGCTGCCAATCCAGGGGATTATCGCTATTACAAATCAAACCAGACAACCTCCCTCAGATGTTGAATTCACTGGTTGTAGGTGAATTCAGTTGCAGGGTATTTTTTGACCGCGCCTCCGACGTCGACCCACAATTTATGCCTCTAATCCAATGGGTGGGTGAGGATTCGATTTGCTCCATCAATGCTTACGAGCGTGCTTCTCATACCTGGGATAAAGCTGAAATGCACTCTCTGCTTGTTTCCCAAGGCGTAAGTGTACCTTCCACCTTCATTCTCCCTCCTTATATTGAACAGCCTGAAATGGATCCCATTGATTTAACCTCGCTTGGTGATCAATTTACCATCAAGCCAGCCCATGGGAGTGGGGGCATTGGTGTGATGACCAATGCAACCTCTTGGGATCAGGTGTTGTCTGTCCGTAAGGAACATTCCACCGACCAATATCTTCTTCAAGCTCATATTGCTCCTATCCAGTTGGATGTGTTGCCAGCCTGGTTCCGTGTGATCTACTGCGATGGGCTGGTATTTCCTTGTTGGTGGAATCCATCCACACATATCTACGTTCCCGTCACTGAATGCGATAAAAATAACCATAGCCTCTCCCCATTAGATGATATGGCTATTGCCATCGCACAGCTTTGCGGTTTGGATCTTTTCTCGACCGAGATTGCCTGCACCTCAGATGGTTTGTTCGTCGTGGTCGACTATGTAAATGACCAGATCGATTTACGCTTACAGTCCAGCGCAGCTGAAGGAGTGCCCGATCATATTGTTAAGGCGGTTGCAGATCAGCTCTCCATTCATGTGATGCAGCACTGCAACCTGGATAAACAACCTGTTTAATTTGTCATCAATCCATAGTAGTAGCCGCGATTTATACGGGATGGTTCGTGAGCAACCCTTCATTACACCTTCATCGCCCCTAACAGGCAATTAAAAGCTTTTTAATCTCAAGAAATACAAAAAGGGTTATTATTGTTATCCGTTGCCAGCACTCTGCATATCTAAATTGGCAAAAATATATCCAATGAACGATATCTTCAAGCTGTTCCATTTTGTCAGGCCTTATTGGCGCCGCGCTGCTGCAGCGCTCATCTTGTTAACTTCTCTGGTATTTATGGACCTGACTATACCCAGGCTGGTGCAGACCATCATCGACCAGGGGATTTTCCAGCACAGCCAGGAAGTGGTCATCAGGACCTCGTTGATTATGTTGGGTATCTCCCTGCTCAGCACTTTAATCGCTGTGGGCAACAACATCATCTCTGTCCAGGTAGCTGAAAGCGTGGGGCGCGATCTTCGGGATGCCATATTTACCCACATCCAGTCTTTTTCCTATGGCAACCTGGATCAGATGAAGACCGGTCAGTTAATCGTTCGGCTGACGAGTGATGCAGGCGCTGTACAGCGTGTATTTCAAATATCACTCCGTATTGGCACCCGTGTTCCTCTCTTGATGATTGGCAGTCTGATCCTGATGTTCAATACCAGTCCCGAGTTGGCTCTCAAACTGGTTCCCTTATTAATTGTCACCTCAATCGTCATTGTTTTCTTCGTCAGCCGGATGGAACCGCTCTTCCTCAGGGTTCAGCAAAGGCTTGACCGGTTGAATAACGTCCTCCAGGAAAATATCTCAGGTGCACATGTGGTAAAGGCCTTTGTGCGTGCAGATTTTGAAAATCAACGCTTTGAGAGTGCGAATGAAGGCTTTACGGATACTTCAGTGCGTGTGATGCGATTTATGTCTACCATGTCACCTGCGTTGACTGTATTTGTGAACATCGGTATTGTAGCTGTTATTTATTTTGGTGGGATACAGGCTATCAGTGGCACGATGACGATTGGTCAAATTGTGGCGTTTATTAACTATTTGATCACCACCATGACGCCCCTGACCATGATGACCATGTTATCTCAGACCTGGGCTAATGGTATTGCCTCTGCCAAGCGTATCAATCAGGTTTTGGATATGATTCCTGAGGTGCTTGATCAGCCCGAATCAATCGTGATGCCTGTAAATACGCCAGGCAAGGTGGTTTTCGAGCATGTTGGTTTTCATTACAACGGTGCAAGCGATGAGCCTGTGCTGAATAAAGTAGATATCGCTGCTGAGCCTGGTCAGACGGTTGCCATCCTTGGGGCGACTGGATCAGGAAAAACCAGCCTGGTTAACCTGATTCCACGATTCTATGACGTTTCAAGTGGGCGGGTGTCCATCGATGGTATCGATATCCGCCGGCTGCAGCAAGATTCCCTCCTGGCGAATATAGGCGTCGTTCCGCAGGAGTCATTCCTTTTTAGCGGGTCGGTGAAGGATAATATTCGTTATGGTCGTCCGGATGCCTCTGACGATGAAGTGATTGCCGCCGCTAAGGCTGCTCAAGCTCACGATTTTATCTTGGAGCTTTCGCAGGGGTATGAAACCCATGTGGAGCAGCGTGGGGCAAATTTCTCTGGCGGGCAAAAACAGCGTCTTGCCATCGCCCGCGCCTTGCTCCTCAAGCCCCGTGTGCTTATTTTGGATGACAGTACCAGCTCGGTAGATGTGGAAACTGAGACCCTTATCCAGGATGCGTTGGCAGGTCAGCAGTTCAACCACACCACTTTTGTCGTTGCCCAACGCATAAGCACCGTCTTAAATGCCGATAAGATCATTGTCATGGATGAAGGTCAGGTTGTCGCACAGGGTACACATAAGGAACTGCTTAAATCCAGCCAGATTTATCAAGAGATCTATGAATCTCAGCTTGGAAAAGGTGTTCAGGCTGCGCAGGATGATTCTATTGGTCTGCAGGGGGTTAGCCAATGAGCACTCAACCGGTGGGTTACGGTGCTGGTAGCGTCCGTGTTGCCATGTTGCAACGCCGCCCTGCTGATCCGGGGAAGATTGAAAAAGCGAAAAACCCACGGAATTCCATCCAGCGTTTGGTTGCCTATCTTGCTCCTTTCAAGCATCAGCTGGTGATAGTCTTTGGCTTAGTGATTATCTACACCCTTCTCGGTTTAGCGGGTCCCTACCTGATGAGTCGGGCAATCGATGGTTTTATTTCCACGAAACAAGTCGCGGGCTTGTTGAAGATTGCCCTGTTAATGTTAGCGGCATATATATTAAATAACCTCTTCCAGGCAGTAGCTAACTGGGTCATGGCAGATGTCTCCCAGCGGGCTCTCAAGTTGATGCGCAAGGACCTGTTCACCCATCTGCAAAGCCTGCCGCTCAGCTTTTTTGACCGAAATCCAGCCGGTGAGCTGATGAGCCGCCTTACCAATGATATTGATGCCATAAATCAAGCCGTATCACAAAACGTCACTTCCCTCATTGCAAGCATACTCTCCATGTTCGGCATCGTGTTGACGATGTTCCTGCTGGACTTCTGGCTGGCTCTCACCACGGTCCTGGTGGTGCCAATAATGTTCTGGTTTACTAATTTCGTCGCACGTTACACCCGTAAGGGGTACAGGGAATTACAAAAGAACCTGGGTGAGTTGAATGCAGTTATGGAAGAATCCATTAGCGCTGAGAAGGTGATTAAAGCCTTTCGTCGCAATGAATCAGTCGTGGATAATTTTCGCCAGCGCAACCAGGAAGTGTATAAAGCTGGTGTGACTGCGAACAGCTACGCTTTGCTACTCATGCCGCTCACCAATGTGCTTGGGAATTTCTTCGTCATTGTCCTGGCAGGTTTGGGTGGTTGGTTAGCATTGCGTAACCTTGTCAGTGTAGGGATCATCGCCGCTTTTATCAACTATGGGCAAAACTTCATCAACCCGCTGCGCCAGCTGGCGAATATGTACAACTCCATCCAGGCAGCCCTCGCAGGCGCAGAGCGCGTTTTCGAGGTCATTGATACGCCTCCTGAAATACTGGACGTTCCGAATGCTTACGCTCTGGACGTGGTGCATGGGGATGTCAATTTCGAGCACGTCAACTTCAGCTATCTGCCCGGGATTCCGGTGATCAAGGATATGTCGCTTACAGCCAAATCTGGTCAAATCATTGCTCTGGTAGGTCCTACTGGTGCAGGTAAAACCACCCTCATCAACCTGTTATCCCGGTTCTATGAGGTTAATGATGGCAGGATTACAATTGATGGCAAGGATATCCGTGAGATTCACAAAGCTGATCTTCGCCAGCAGCTGGGTATCGTGCTACAGGATACGTTCCTCTTTTCCGATACCGTTATGGAGAATATCCGCTATGGCAGGTTGGAAGCTACAGACGATGAAGTCATCCAGGCTGCCAGTATGGCCGACGCCGACCATTTCATCCGGCAGTTGCCCGATGGCTATCACACCAATCTTTCGGAACGGGCGGGTAATCTCAGCCAGGGTCAGCGTCAGCTGCTCTCCATTGCCCGTGCCATATTATCCGATCCCGGTATTTTGATCCTCGATGAAGCCACCAGCTCTGTGGACACGCGCACGGAAGCTCGCATCCAGAATGCCCTCCTGCGCCTGATGGAGGGTCGCACCAGCTTTGTTATTGCTCATCGCCTCAGCACTATTCGCGATGCCGATAATGTAATTGTAATTAACGAGGGGGAAATCGTCGAGCAAGGCACCCACCAGCTGCTGCTCGATAAGCGCGGCTTTTTCCACCGCCTGTACTGGAGCCAATTCAAGGGGCAGCAAATCTAATTGGCATATTTATTTGAGCACAGCACCTTTATTCTCTTTTGTTGCCGGGATCGTTGATCTGCATAATCGATTTTACCCGCTTCGCGGGTTTGATAATAATCGCCGGTGGATTTTATCCACCGGCATACATTGCTCCATGCAAACGTACTGAGGCTAACGTAACATCCCCTGCCACTCCTTATCTTCTATCCATAGAAGAATAACGAACCTTCAGTAATATACTCCCACCTCAACTCTTATCCACCAGCACCTGACCATGCTTCGTTAGCCATGCTTCCACCACCAACCAGGCAAACCTCGGGTGGCGGTTGATTAGTGTCTCAGCCAAATCACGTAATTCGTGTGAGTCTCGGTGCCATATTTCGGCATCAATGATCGTTTCCTCCGGGTCGGGCAAATCATCTCTCAGGTTTTTTGTTGTGTCCAATAGAATCTCCTTAGGGATGCAGTGTATCAAACCATCTCTATCTGTCGGTTATCAAAATTGTTATTTTTGAGTATTCGATTTGAAAATTCGCCTCTCCGATTCTACTTTTTTGCATTGTCCGATGTTCATTATCTTACCTGACGTTGTTACTCATTCAATCTTTATGCATTCACTCTTTACTAGTTTTGCCCTTGGGATACAATAGAATGCGTACCCGAGGAGGTAATCGATGGAATCTCAAAAGCCACCGAAAAGAACTGGAATAAATCCCATCTGGTGGGTGATTATGTTGCTATTGTTGGCCTGGAATGTCTATTCCTTCTGGCCGCGCTCACAGTCACAGATTAATATTCCTTATAGTGGTTTCGTCAATCAAGTAAAAGCCGATCATGTCAAAGCGGTTCAAATCTCCGGTAGTTCAATAAAAGGTGAATTCACCTTGCCATTGCCTTTATCAGACTTGATCCCACATCTTTCACCGTACCCTACGCCAGGAACCACACCGCTTGTGTCCGAAGCGGTCACCTATACCACTTTTACGACGAATTTTCCCGATGTTGTGGGGGATACCAACTTAATGCCTTTACTTAGCCAGCATAATGTGTTGGTGTCTGTTTCCCCAGCTGCGAACCCGTGGCTCACCATATTGCTGACATCTGGCTTACCCATTCTTCTTATGGTTGGTTTTCTCATTCTCCTTAGCCGGCAGGCTACCAGGGGGCAGGAGTCGATCTTCTCCTTTGGGCGCAGTAAAGCCCGCCGTTTTGTCGAAGACAAGAATAAAGTGACCTTCTCGGATGTAGCGGGAGCCGATGAAGCCAAGCGCGAGCTGCAGGAAGTTGTGGATTTCTTACGCAATCCGCAAAAATATCACAAGCTCGGAGCCCGCATCCCGCGTGGTGTCTTGCTTGTAGGCCCTCCAGGAACGGGCAAAACCCTGCTCGGGCGGGCTGTCGCAGGTGAAGCTGAGGTTCCTTTCTACAACATCAGCGCCTCTGAATTTGTCGAGATGTTCGTTGGTGTCGGTGCTAGCCGGGTGCGCACCCTGTTTGAACAGGCGAAATCCACTTCCCCGGCCATCGTTTTCATTGACGAGCTAGATGCTGTTGGCCGGCGACGTGGTGCAGGCATCGGCAACGTCAACGACGAGCGTGAGCAGACGCTTAATCAGCTCCTGGTAGAGATGGATGGATTCGACGTAACCCATGAGGTGATCATCCTGGCAGCTACCAACCGTCCGGATGTTCTCGATCCTGCCCTGCTTCGCCCCGGTCGTTTTGATCGTCAGGTGAATGTTGCTCTTCCTGACCGAAAAGGACGCCAGGGTATCCTGCAGATTCATTCACGTCCGCTCAACCTGTCCGGTGATGTCGATCTGGGTACGCTTGCCCGTTCAACCACTGGTTTTAGTGGGGCTGACCTGGCTAACCTGTGTAATGAAGCTGCCCTCGTGGCTGCCAGCAAGAATCATGACCAGGTCTTCATGAGCGATTTCGAGGAAGCCATCGACCGCATCGTCCTGGGTGAAGCTCGCCCGCTTTTGATGGAAGGGAAGGACCGGATTACTGTAGCCTATCATGAATCCGGTCATGTCCTGGTCGCCTGGCTGACTCCCAATACTGACCCGGTGCATAAGGTGACGATTATCCCTCATGGGCGTGCCCTTGGCGTCACCGAACAGATGCCTGAGGAAGACCGCTACAACTTTAGCAAAGAAGAGCTTTTAGCACGCATCCGTGTCATGCTCGGTGGTCGTTCAGCCGAAGAGATTGCCTGTGGCGATATTACTACCGGTGCAGAAAACGACCTCGTGCAGGCCACCAGTCTCACCCGTCGCATGGTTACCCGTTGGGGCATGGGCAGCCTTGGGTTGCAAGCCTTCGCAGCTGATGAGCAGCAGCCATTCTTGGGTTATGAGCTCACCCAAGGGCGCGATTACAGCGAAGAAACAGCTGCCCTAATCGACAGGGACGTCAAGCTCATCCTCAACCAGTGTCACGAGGAGGCCAGGTCATTGTTGGAACGCGAGCACACCAAGCTGGATGCACTCGTTGAGGCTCTATGTAGGGATGAGACCGTTGATCAAGAGGAGCTGGTCCGCATCCTGGGTCCCCGCGTAGGCGAAGGGATTAGCGAAAAATAGATATTTGAATCATAGGGGCATGAATTGTAGGAGCGTAGGGTAAAAATCTCCCGAACGGTATTCGAACTCAACCCCTACGCCCAGTTTTCGCGTAACATTTGGTGCCTTTGATTGAATTGTAGGGGCGTAGGGTTAAAATCTCCCAATCGGCAATCGAACTCAACCCCTACGCCCAGTTGTCGCATAACATTTGGTGCCTTTGATTGAATTGTAGGGGCGTAGGGTTAAAATCTCCCGAACGGTAATCGGAGTCAATCCCTACGCCCAGTTGTCGCATAACATTTGGTGCCTTTGATTGAATTGTAGGGGCGTAGGGTTAAAATCTCCCGAACGGTAATCGGAGTCAACCCCTACGCCCAGTTGTCGCATAACATTTGGTGCCCTTGATTGAAACGTAGGGGCGTAGGGTTAAAATCTCCCGACCGGCAATTAGAGTCAACCCCTACGCCCAGCGATCGCTCTTCTATCCTCCACCCTTCATATACTGATCAAAAAACTCGATCGTCCTCTGCATCGCCAGGTTGAAATAATTGGATAAGTTATGATTATCCCCCGCATATTCAAAATATTCCACGCTCTTCCCCGCTGACTGCACTTCCCGATACAGGTCCTGTGAAAACTTGATCGGCACCTCCTCATCACCTGTCCCTGCATGCAGCTGCAGCGCACCCGATAGGTCATTCAGGTACGCATTTGCTGAGATGCTCATCCAAAATTCAGGGTTATCTTCCGGAGATCCAAATAGATTTTGCCACTGCGTTCGCCAACCTGACCGGAAATTTGGGTTGGGCGTGCGGGTTGGTACCTCCAGGTCAGGGTGGTGCCAGCAGCAGATCATCTCTGGGTAAGACCCCACCACCCCCGACCAGATCACTCCAGCCTTGATTTGTGGTGAAATCACCATCGCCCTAAAGGTTAAAAACCCACCCATCGAATGTCCCCACATCCCAATCCGGTTGGGATTAACCAGGGGGTCTTGCTGCAGGGATGAAAATGCATTCAGCACATCTGTGGTATAGCCTGGGTCACCATAGGCTCCGCTTGCCGACCCTTCAGACTGATCATGTCCGCGGTAATCGATTTTAAAGACGATGTAGCCGTGGCGCGCCAGCTGATCTACATACCCAATGTACCGCTCGGTAGTCTTGTACACTCGTGGGTCGATATAGCCGTGGTTGAATACGATTGCCGGCCATCCATTTCCCGGCTTCTCACCAAAGGGAACCGTAAGTAAACCGTAGATTTTCAATCCATCCGATAGATACCAGGCATAATAACGGAAGTAATTGGCTCCCGGTTCCAGGGTTTCTTCAATCGTGATCGCACTACCTGGATATGACCGTTCCCTCTCTGCCAATATGCTCATCGGGAAGGGGGTGGGGGTGCTGGTCGGTGGTATTGTAGGGCTTGGGGTGACGGTTTCTGTCGACGTTGGGCTCGGAGATGCGGTGTTGGTCAGAGTTGGGATTTGGCTGGGTACTGCAGTTGTCGCATTTGGGTAAGCCGTTGTGGGTCCATTGGTAACCGCTATCTGAACTTTGCTGCAACCACTGGATATCAATACCAGTAGCAATCCCACACCTAACCATGCCAGCTTATTTATGAATATTCTATGTTTACCAGTAAAATGATTCATATTCGTTGATTCGGTTCGAGTATCTATTATATCCATTCTGTTTCCGTATTGTCGAGCGTTTTTTTGAGTTTTTGTTGACGAATAAATTGTTGTCTCGTGATTGTCAGGCGGTTGGTTGACTACATAACGAGCCGCTTCCTCAAGCTCTTCGATCCTCAAAGATCAGAAATCATAAAATATTGGTGCTCTTCCATATCGATTGCTTTCTATCGATTGGCGATTTTGACACGAGTTTCAATAAACCTCTTGTGGATTAGAACATTTGTGCTATAATCAGGGGGTAACTACTCACCAGAGACGGGAATTGGGATGGAAGGCGGTCCAAAAAGGGACAGGATCGTATCAAATGATCGCATTCCATTCAATTCTGCCGTATCAATGACCGAAGCCAATGCTGCATAGGTCTTTGTGCCCCACTGGGAGCGAAATCCTCCGGTAACCTTACGATGGACGACCGAGTGACGTAAAGCCCGTTCAGCTACATTATTGGTTGGCTCAACATCGGTCCGATACAAGAATACAAACAGGCATGAGCGATATTTACGGTAACGGCGCTGTAATTTTTGAGCTTCGGGTGGCGCTAAATCTTGTTGCAGCAGGCGGTTACAGGTACGCTCAACTCGGGCTACTTTGGTCTCAAACTGTTTAGGAGATAGCTGGTCACGTTGGTGATGTAGATTAATGGCGTACCGAAAGAGAGCCTGCATGGCTTTTGCCCATGTGAAACGAGGATGAGCATCCACAACATGTTGCAAGGCGCGCATTTGATGGGCCATACACAGCTGGCGTTGCCTGGCAGGGGCTTTCAGCTGACCCCCATAACAATCGCTCACCCACACTTCTGCCTGAGTTTCACCCATGATATCTTGGATCACTTCGGCACTGCGGTTACGACGGATGACATGCAAGACACTTTTGAGCGTACAGAAAACCCATTCCCAGGCATTCGCCCCGTCAATCCGGTTGCTAGTCTCATCGCAATGGATTACCTGGCTTTGGCGAATGCTGTACTGGATCCGCTCGATCTGACCAATAGCCCACTTCCCGGCCCGTTTCATGATCTCATCGATCCCGCCCTGGCTGATTTCCACCTGATGCAAGTCGTACAATGCTTTCTGTGTGCGGGCATAGCTCATGTGCTGTTCTTGCCGGTAGTACACCACCGTCGCTTCCAGCCTGCTTCCGAACCTGCGGCTCATCTCCATCCCAGCCGGTGGTTCTTCAACCTGGGTGGCACCGCATTGCGGACAGGTCACGGCATACTGCCGTACTTCTATCACCTGTGCAGGCGCAGGAGGCAGCTCAGTGATCTGGTTCACGTTGACCAGATGACCAGCTTCGTTGCTCAAGTTAGCCTCACATTTACAACATGACTTCGCATGTAACTCAATGGTCTGATCAGGTTGGGCCACAAACTTGCGCTCATGTTTTTCGTGCCCAGACAGGCGGTCCATGCCGATGTCTTCGCCGACTTGTTGGCAGGTTGCCTTTTTGATCACGCGATGGTGGTTGAGATGAGTTCTTGGATGAGGTCGGTGGTTTTTGGTTTTTCTCAAATTTTAATTTCAACGCTTCAATCTCATCTTGAAGCACCAAAATCTGTTGGATTAATTCTTCTTTCGAAAATGACTCAAGCTCTGTTTTTTCCATACGCGCATCTTACCAGAAAATGTTTGAAATCGCGGAGGGGTGAGTAGTTACATCAGGGGGTAACTACTCACCAGAGACGGGAATTGGGATGGAAGGCGGTCCAAAAAGAGACAGGATCGTATCAAATGATCGCATTCCATTCAATTCAGCCGTGTCAATGACCGATGCCAATGCTGCATAGGTCTTTGTGCCCCACTGGGAGCGAAATCCTCCGGTAACCTTACGATGGACGACTGAGTGACGTAAAGCCCGTTCAGCTACGTTATTGGTTGGCTCAACATCGGTCCGATACAAGAATACAAACAGGCATGAGCGGTATTTGCGATAACGGCGCTGCAATTTTTGCGCATCGGGTGGTGCCAAGTCCTGATGTAGCAATCTGTCACAAGTGCGCTCAACTCGAGCTACACGTGTCAAGAATTGTTCTGAAGAAATCTGGCTGCGTTGGTGATGTAGATTGATGGCATATCGAAAAAGCGCTTGCATGGCTTTTGCCCAAGTGAAACGAGGAAGGGCATCCACAACATGTTGCAAGGCACGCATTTGATGGGCCATACACAGCTGGCGTTGCCCGGCAGGGGCTTTTAGCTGACCCCCATAACAATCGCTCACCCACACTTCTGCCTGAGTTTCACCCATGATATCTTGAATCACTTCAGCACTGCGGTTACGACGGATGACATGCAAGACACTTTTGAGAGTACAGAAAACCCATTCCCAGGCATTCGCCCCGTCAATCCGGTTGCTAGTCTCATCGCAATGGATTACCTGGCTTTGGCGAATGCTGTACTGGATCCGCTCGATCTGACCAATAGCCCTCTTCCCGGCCCGTTTCATGATCTCATCGATCCCGCCCTGGCTGATTTCCACCTGATGCAAGTCGACAATGCTTTCTGTGTGCGGGCATAGCTCATGTGCTGTTCTTGCCGGTAGTACACCACCGTCGCTTCCAGCCTGCTTCCGAACCTGCGGCTCATCTCCATCCCAGCCGGTGGTTCTTCAACCTGGGTGGCACCGCATTGCGGACAGGTCACGGCATACTGCCGTACTTCTATCACCTGGGCAGGCGCAGGAGGCAGCTCTGTGATCTGGTTCACTTCAACCAAACGACCCGCTGCGCTGCCTAGCTCGGCGTGACATTTACAACAAGACTTTGCACATAGCTCAATGGTGTGATCGGGTTGTGCCACAAACTTACGCTCATGTTTTTCGTGCCCAATGGGTGGTCCATGCCGATGCCTTCGTCGACTTCCCGGTAAGCTGCCTTTTTGATCACGCTACGGTGGCTGAGAGGAGTTTTTTGATGAGGTGGGTGGCTTTTGATTCTTCTCAAACTTCAGCTTCAAGGCTTCATAGTCCGCTTGAAGTTTGGTCAGCTGTTCATATTGCGCCAATATCAGCTCGATTAACTCATCTTTCGTTAGCGTTTCGAAGTCTGTTTTGCCCATACGCGCATCTTACCAGAAAATGTTTAAATCGCGTAGGGGTGAGTAGTTACATCAGGGGTGTATTCCTATGATAACTTTTAATAAATACACCCCTGTACCGACCTGCTCTCTTCTGGTCGGTATGAATGATTTCCTGTGTTACTTTCAATTAGATCATCTTCATACTGGTTGTTCTTTACCGGTAGAACGGAACTACTCACCGAGAATTGTGTAATTCATTAAGGCAGTATCAATTGTTTTTCTTGGTATTCGTGAAATCCGTGATTAAAATCTGTTGTCAGTCTTCCTTCATCAGATCTCGTTCTTTGTAGGTTGGGTTGAGCGATTTGTGCGAAACCCAACGATCCTAGCTATGAGTAATTACATCAGAACATCTTCCGATTTTGTATTTATATATAAGGACGTTCATATACCTGTTGCTCTTTACCGGTTTGTGTGTTTCTGTACCAATCTCTTTACACTGGTGTAAGTTGTTATCCGATCTGACACGTGCTCTCCTACCGATCTACGCTTCACATGTTTCTGATTTATCACAGAAAAGCTTTCGCCCTTCGGATGCACATCACCAGCATGTGTACATTGTTGATAATGACTTGATGGTAATGGTTCATTAGCTGCTCAACCATATTCGTATCGATTCGTTTTCAAGCAACGAAGTTTGCGACGCTGTATCGTTTGTTTTCTTAGCGAATGATATACGAAACGGATATTACTGCAAAGGAGATAATCAATGGATTGGTTAGCTTATTGGAAAGGGAAATAAATCGATTTATTTTTTCTAGGAAACAATTCCAAGACGGGCGTAAGGCAGCTTGATAGGTGGTATGCGCCTAAAACTTCCTGTTGTTGGCCAGTGATGGTTCTCACTCATGCCACTTAATAATATTAACCGAGGTGACCAGCTTAATTAGAACGCTCCCAACCGATTTGGTGAATCCAGCGGTATCGCCTGGCCAACGTCCCACATCTCAATAATCTGATCTCCCTCGAAGCGAAAGATGTGCACCACCGCAATCCCTGGCTCACCTGGCTTCATCACGATGTTCGAATGTACTGCCACCAGATCAGCTTCACCGAGCACATTCTTCACCATTAACCGCTTGCCAGGGAATTGTGTGTGGTTCTCGATCATCCCTTGTTTCAGGGAGGCAAACTCAGCAGAATAATGCATATTATGATGTTTACCATACATGCTGACGTATTTATCATAGGCTTGGTTGATATCCCCCGCAACAACAAGATGCAGAAAATCGAGTGCGATTTCTTTTCGTACCTGAATGTTGCTCTTATTTGTCATCAAGATTACTCCATTCATCGATGCATGGGCTTTATGCAGTCTCGCCCGCTAAATTATCCGGGAATCGATCAGCAATTAAGTTTAATTCGATCCCATATTCCAGGTAAGCTTTTAACCCTGCTAACACTAACTCAAACCCTGCTTCTGAATCCATTGCCATTGACACCACCTTATCTCCATCCCCACTAAAACCCGAATTAATGATGCTGACAAAAGTTGCTCCTTTTTGGTGTTCCGTGAAGACCCACTCCACTTTAGTTCGCATTTCGTCTTCACCCCATTCAATGAGGATGCGTTTTCCCGGTTCGAGTACCTTGACATCCACAATCACCGATGCGCCGTACATTGCCCAATCCCATCGGATGCGCTGGCCTACAACCAGCCTGCCACTGCTACTTGTGAACCAGAACTTGGTGGTTATTTCTGGGTTAACAAATGCTTCGTATACCTCATCAGCAGGCTTTCGAATTAGCAATCCAGCTTTAGCGATTGGGATTTGGGTCAGGTATAGATCCATTCTGTTATTATCCATTTGGCTGGTAATACAGCAGCACGTTGCCATTTCCGAAGGGTTTTGTATCTACCAGTTTCAGCTTTAGCATTTCGCCGCTGTTCTTAAATAGTGGATTACCTGCTCCCAAAATAATTGGGTTTACTATCAAACGGTATTCATCGATCAGGTTGTTTTTCGTAAATGTTGAAGAAAGGTCAGCACTGCCAAATATGAACAAATCTTTACCATCTTGCTGTCGCAGTTTTCTCAGCTCTGCCGCTGCATCGTCTTTAATCACCTGGGTATTATTCCAGTCTGCTTTATCCATTGTATTGGAGAAGACGTATTTTTTGATCGAATTCATCAGTCGTGCCACTTGTGGATCATCCCTGATTGCATTTGGAGATGGCCAGTAGCTTGCCATACCAAGGTAAGTGACTCTACCAAAAATTAATCCGCCCGCATTATTTAACTGCTCAATGCTGAATGTATTGAACTCATCATCCACCTGGTGCCAGGCTATGTCCCATTTATTTGTCCCCTCAAAATAACCATCCAGGGTTATCAGGTTGAACATGACTACTTTTCGCATTATTTCCTCTATGATCAATCCTTTATGAAATGATGATTTTATGGCCACCGCTTTCATCATCCTTGATAATAAACATCACCGGCAGTTGATTTTTCTTATCGATTTCACCGCCGGTGATGATTCTTGAAAAAATCACACTTTCATGCTACCGTCCATTACAGATTTAAGCAGTGATCCGCCCTCAGATGCGAGCACTAATCCCCTGGCTCCGCTCTCTCGCAGGTGCACTGGTTTCAAGTGCCATCAGCAACCTGGTACAGGCATCCTCAATTTCATCCACTGCTTTCATGAACACCAGCTCATTGATCTTGGAGGGTTTGCTGTACCCGCTGACTTTACGCACGAATTGCACCGAGGCTGCGTGTATTTCCTCCTGGGTTGCCGCGGGCTCGATATTATAGAGTGTGTTAATGCTCCGGCACATAGGTTATTTCAGGCAATCAGCCAACTTGTCGAAGGATTCGTTCCATCCTGCCTTGGTCTGCTCAAGGATATCACCTTCTGGTAAGCCGCAGTGTTCCAATGTCATCCTGGTCTTCCCATCAATATCTTCAAAAGTGACTTCCACTTCCAATTCAATCGGAATCTCCGCGCCCATCCCATAATAGGTAGCTGGAACAGCATTTCCATGTTCATCTGCAAAAGAATCTGTCATTATGATCCGGTTTGGCTCGATGATTTCCTTATAGATGCCCGTACTCCAATATTCCTTTCCATCCGGACCCTTCATGCAATTCAGGTATTTACCTCCCACATGGAGATCGACCTTAGCATAACAGCCGGAGTAATCCTTGGGACCGAACCAGCACAAAAATTGGTTCGGATCGGTCCACCGCTGCCAAACACGCTCTCTTGGTGCATTATATTCACGAGTAATTTTGATGCTTTTACTATGGCTTTCTGGCTGGATAATCGGCTCTTTCGCCATTCCTTGCTGGCTGAGTATTGCCAGCAGCTCATTGAGCCGATCGGTAAGTTCTTTGGTACCACTTTCCATACCTTGTTGGAGCATGCCATCGCGATCTTCAACGGTTTCGAATATCGACTTTGAGATACAGGTTGTTATGCCATTATGTTCTTCGAACCTCTCGTAATTTAACAAGACATGACCAGGCATACCTTCCCATTCCATGGTATAGATCAGTGATTCGGGTGATTTTGTCTCATGGTAGACTCCGTGAAATGCGAAGATATTCCCTTGCGGATCCCGTTGTACAAAACGCCATTGACCACCGCGTCTTGCTTCCATCTTTTCGACAGTAGTGGTCAGGTTTCTGGGTCCCCACCATTCAGGGATCAGTTTTGGGTCGGTGACAACCTTATACACGAGCTCGCGTGGAGCGTTGTACGTCCGTCTGACAATGATCTCCTGCTTTCCCGGAGGTGCTTGAATTTCAGTAGTTTCCATAAAATGTTCTCCCATCTTTTATACTAAAGGATGATTTGATGATTTACCCATCAAATTATTAGTTGTTTATAGTGTGTTCATGCCTTCCCATCAGGACGGTAGCATAAAGCCACCGCCCCCGATTGAAATGGACGAGACCAAAGGTAATCCAATTTATGCATATCCTTAATTCCTTTAAAAAGTGATGTCCCTTCTCCAATTGCCACTGGATGCACCACTAACTGGTATTCATCGATCAACCCATGTTGTATGAATACCTTGGCGCTTGAAGCTCCTCCCCCAAGTAATATGTCACCCCCAGGTCGAGTTTTCATCTGCATGATTTCATCAGGGACAAGCGTATCAACAAGTTGGGTATTCCATTCGACGTTTTTTAAGGTTTTTGAGAAAACAACCTTTTTCATCGGGTTGATGGTGTTTGCAAATCGATGCATACTCTTTGGGAGGGCAGGTTCATTCGATGCTGTTGGCCAGTAATTGACCATCAGCTCGTAGGTAATCCGGCCATACAACAGTAGGTCCCCAGTGTTGAGTAAATCGGAGTAGAAATCATGCAGCTCATCATCTGCAATCACCCAGTCCAGCTCCCGTTGTGGTCCCTCGATATACCCATCCAGTGAAATGTTAATGGAAAATATTATCTTTCTCATTTATCCTCTGCCAATCTCGCTTCGCTATCTTCTATAGTCACGATTAAATACCATCTGACAAGGTTATCCGCCTGTTTTGATTTATGAACTGATGACAATACTTACTATTACGAGAACTAAATCAGATAACAATTGTCATGTTTGTTCTATTTTAGAGCCCGCATTATATCGTGTCAAGACATAATCAATTAATATTTGATAATAATTATCTAAATGAGAAATGATCCATAATCGTAAGTATCCCTCCGTAATCAGTCAGTACTTCTCGTATCAATCATCTGGAGGAACAATCGGAACGATGGAGAGATATGGGTATTGTTCGCCGAGAAATTGCCCTAAACCACAACCTGGATGCTACCATCCAACAGTTCGATAGGATCTATACACTATTAACATCGCTAGATTCAGTGGCTCAAGTAAATCTTGGGGTGAAATAACTAATCATGCATTCGTGATTTGCTGATTAAACAATAAAACCACCCAGGCAGAATTATCCCGGGAGGTTCGTCATGGTGTGGCTCGGTTATTCCTAATGGACGAATATCCCCACGGCAACTAATACGGGGGTCAATAGATTGACCAATACATTTTTTCCCATGAAAGGGATCAGGTTGCGGATATCATCTGCATATTTGATTGAGTTTCTTAGGAGCGGAATCGCCAGGATCAATGTCAGCAGACCGACCAGACTTCCAATCGGTAAAATGGATAGAATTACACCTATAACGATAACAATATATGTGAGTACCAGGAAACTGCTAAAGATAATACTGCTCAGGTGACGTCCGATTAGGATTGGGAAATGCCTTCGCCCAACCGTCATATCCGCTTCAACATCTGGGAATTGGTTAAGCAACAGCAGGTTGCTGACCAGGAAAAAAGGAATCAGGGAGGCGAAAAATGCCATCCATGAAAACTGCCCGGAGAGCGCAAAATGAGTCCCCATGACCATTAATGGACCAAATCCAAGTCCGGGAGCGATCAAGCAAAGAATTGGACTAAGCGTAAGCCATGGCGTATAAGCTACGATCACAAACATCCCGAGCAGACCGAGGGGAAGAAAAGCCAGACCATGTAACACAGTGAAATATATGCCCGTTAGAGCAACAATTCCCAGAGAGATGAGGGCTGTTGCCAGCGCAGTCTTTGCTACTCGAGGATCACCTTGTATCGTTCCACTTCCACCACTAAAAGGGGTACGCTCAGTGCGTTCATCCAATCCACTTTTGAAATCATCATATTCATTAAAAGCATTGACACTGATGTGGGTACATAGAGCACCAATAAGCACCACTACGATATTTAGAGGGTTAATCGGCACCCCAGAACGAACCGCGGTAGCGATGCCCAGTAACACGCATGCAGGAGTGAGGAGTAAAAATGGTACTCGCATGGGTCCCAGGATCTCTTTGCTTTTATTCATGATCAGCTCCTGATGAACGATAATTCCAATCAGCGTTGGATTGTACTATAAAAAATGGATTATCAACCGATTTGCTGGAATAAAGCTTTTTCTAATTTTGTGTATCGGTCCGGAGTACACAACAGCGAGCTTTCCTTTTTCACGGAGAATACCCAATTATCTGGCACTGAGCACTGAAAGATGGCATTAATATCGAAAAATTGTGCGAAATAGAAGTTAAGTTGTGATAATATCGCCTCGCTACTATTCTTCATTGATTTTTACACCTTATCTATTTTGACCCTAATAGGTATTGATGAAGCGTCAAGCATAAATTACGGAGCGTGAAAAATGGATCATTATTCAGATGACACTTATGGTGAAACGATCGCCGGAGTTTATGACCAATGGTATTCGGGTTATGACCTCAATGCGATTCAAACCCTGGCGGATTTAGCGCAAGGAGGCAAGGCTCTTGAGCTGGGGATTGGCACTGGACGGATTGCCTTACCATTACAAAATGCCGGAGTAACTGTCTATGGGATTGACGCCTCAGAATCCATGGTTGCCAGGCTGCTTGTAAAACCGGGTGGCAAGAATATCCCTGTGATGTTCGGTAATTTCGCTGACGTCCAGGTCGACGGTCAGTATTCACTCATATATATAGTCTTTAACACATTCTATGCCTTGCTAACCCAGGATGAGCAAATTCGGTGTTTTCAAAACGTCGCCAGACATCTGACACCCGATGGAGTTTTTGTGATTGAAGCGTTCGTTCCCGATCTGAGGCGCTTCACTGGAGGTCAAGCCATGCGCGCCATCCGGCTTGGTGATCGTGAAGCACAAATGGATTTATCCCTCATCGAAACGGATAAACAGGTCATTACCAGTCAGCATATGCTGATCACGGAACATGGAACTCGCTTTTACCCGGTTAAAATACGTTATGTTTGGCCATCCGAAATGGACTTGATGGCAAGATTGAGCCAGCTGCGCCTCAGGGAACGGTGGAGCGATTGGGGAAAATCTCCCTTTACCGATGATAGTGGAAAGCATATTTCAGTGTATGAGCATATGAGATAGATATAAAGCTTCACGACCTAGTAGAGCAGCGCGCTACATATGGAGTTTATAAGTCAATTTCTATGAAAATCATCTTTGCACGACATGGTGAAAGCCAGGCCAATACTCTCCATATAATATCAAATCGAAAGCTTCCTCACGGTTTAACATCAAAAGGGCGTGAACAGGCAGCAACCTTAGCGGATCGTTTGAAGAAATTTCCTATCACAAAAATCTATGCCAGCCCGGTCCCGCGAGCCATCGAGACAGGGCATATCATTGCCCAACGTCTGGATATTGAGCTAATGGTAGTGGATGCGTTGCGTGAATATGATTGTGGCATAATCGAAGGTCATGCAGACGAGGCTGCCTGGAAAGAATGGCAGGAATTATTCGATGCCTGGACGATTTATCATCATTATGCACAGCGAATTGAAGGTGGCGAGAATTTCAATGAAGTAAAACGACGGTTTATAGCTTTCACTGAAGGGTTAATCGAGGAATATGCCGAATCTCCGGATGTAATTCTATGCATATCCCACGCTGGTATCTATTCCATCATGCTGCCATTGGTTCTTCAGAATGTCGATGAGGATATGATCTCTAAATATAGTTTAGGCTACACCAGCATAATCGTAGCAGAGCCAATAAAATCTGGGCTGGTATGTAAGCAATGGAATGAACATTCTTTTGTGGTAGAGTAATTTGTGTAACAGGCGACTGATTTATCCCACGAACTGATGAATTGACACCTTCTATGGGAGAGATAACTGGTAAAGATCGAGCGAGTAATGTCAGGCGAATGTTTGCCCACCTGGCAAGGCATTATGATTTAGCTAACCGTTGGATGACCTGGGGGCAGGATGTTAAATGGCGCCGAGAGGTCATCGACCGAGCTCATCTACCTGTTGGCGGGTCATTGTTGGACATAGGTACAGGTACAGGTGATCTGGCTTCGGAAGCAGTGCATCGGGATAAGAGTATCCTGCCGATAGGGGCAGATTTCACACCTGAGATGATGTTGGTCGGTCGAGACCGGCGAGATGGGAACCTTATCTCCTGGTTGAACGCAGATGCGCATGATCTCCCTTTTAACTCAGGAACATTTGATTCTGTAGTGTCAGGTTATTTACTACGCAATGTGGTTGAGGTTGAAAAGGCACTTGCTGAACAATACCGGGTGCTAAAACCAGGTGGTTACATGGTGTGTTTGGATACCACTCCACCACCAAAGGATTTTAAGTACTTGCCTGTGAGGTTATATTTACGATTGATCATCCCTTTCATTGGTGGATTGGTTGCAAGAGATTTCCATACATACCGGTATTTGCCCGAATCAACCCGCCATTTTCTGCAAGCAACAGAGTTAGCTGAATGCATGCGTATTGTTGGCTTCAGGGAAACAGGTTTTAGGAAATTTATGGGTAGAAGCATGGCAATCCATTGGGGAGCAAAATAGGTTAACGACTTTTCATCTGTTATTGAGAGGATTATTAACTGACCTGAATTGACGTGTGAAATTTCAAGTTATATAATCAGTATTGTAGACAAATACTGTCTAATAATTAGGAGGAAACTATGTCTAATCATAAAATCGTGCATATTGAATTATCAGCAAAAGATCGCAAGGCATTAAGTAATTTCTATTCAGGTGTATTTGGATGGGAAGTGCAGCACATCGATGATATGAATTACACAACTTTCAAGGCTGGGAATGGTGTAGCAGGTGGTTTTAATCCAGTTACCGATGAAAATCCTGCGGGAACGGTGCTTATTTATATAGAAACAGATGATGTCACCGCTTCCTTAAATGATATCCAGAAGGCCGGAGGGACAATTATTTCACCGGAGATGGATATTCCTGACACTGGCAAGTTCGGAATTTTCCGCGATCCCCAGGGTAATATGGTCGGATTGTTCAAGGCCTATCCAATGCCGACGACAGGTCAACAATCGTAGAATTTGTTTTGTTACAGCTCTTATAATCACCTGTAATTTCACATGAATGTCGGGATAGTCGATAGAAGCCCGACATTTTATTTAAACCAATCATTTTAATCTGAAAGTAGGGTTGATTAATACCAGCACTAGTTAAAGCAGAATCTACCCGGTTGTTGTACGTTTAAATTAAGTATTGTTAATCTTGAATATTTCTTCATCGTACATTTCGTGCTCATCGTGGTCTTTTTGATACTTTCACTTGAAACGAGTATCTGAGCGGGTGGTGCGTACCTTGCCCTTGACTCCTTCCAACCAACCCAGACGAAAATCTGGTGGCGAATCGAACTCAGGCACGTATGGCTTGATATCTAATAGCGGTGTACCATCAAGGATATCTAGGTTATCAACATACAGGATATTCTGCTCCACTCTGAGGAGCTTCACCACTGATAGACCAATTGGGTTAGGCCGGTTTGGTGCTCGTGTGGCAAAAATGCCACGCGACTCAGAATCTAAAAAAGGGTTTACAGTGAGTTTATAGTGATGTGATTGGTGCAGGTAGTAAATCAAAATGATGTGGGAAAACCCATCGATGTCTTTGAGCCCAGGCATGAGCTCGGGAAAAAGCTCCACCTTGCCAGGAGCGGATGTTTCACTTAATGGCTGGATGGGCATCCCACTCAATTCGTGGAATGGACTTCGTATGGTTCCAATTTGCTTAAAAACTATATCCATGATACAACCCTTTTTACCATATTATCGCGCCAAAAAGATGTATTTCGATACTCCTTTCTTTACCAATAAAATATTTTAAAATCATTTCAAATATAAATTCGTATGGGAACTGATAACCGCTTAAAACCATCGAAACGGATCGCATAATTAAATCCAGAATTGTTTCAGGCTCAAACAGTAGGTTAGATCAGACATGGCTGTTGTAACCATCAGGCATTATCAGAATGCGGATTGCTCTGCGGTATGCGATATATCGTCTGATACAGCTTTTTTTGGAGAACCGGTTGAGGCTTTCCTGGATGATCGAAGACTGTATTGCGATGCTTTTGCGCGTTACTATGTCATATATGAGACCTCCTTTGTTTGGGTTGCAGAAAACGGAGACGGTATCATAGGTTTTTTATTTGGATGCGCTGATACTGCGGCATATTCAACGAATTGGAGACGGTATATCATCATCCGGGTATTGGTCAATGCCGTAAGAGGCAGTTACAGGATTAGAAGGCGTACCCTCAGCTTTGCTTTTGGAATGTTTATGGGTATGATCCGCGGTGAGGAACCGATGGTAGATCTGGTTGATTATCCTGCTCATTTACAAATAGACGTCAAACTCGGATTTCGTGGTTTGGGCATTGGACGTGAATTGATCATAGCCTACCTGGAACAAATCCGAGGCTTGGGTGTGGGTGGAGTACATCTAGTAACAACCAGCCATAATGTAGTTGCTTGCCACTTGTACGAGAAGATTGGCTTTCAATTGCTGGATCGTCGCCCCAACCGATACTGGACGAGGAGGCTGGGCGAGCAGGTAGATAACCGATCGTATGGGATAAAATTAAGCTAAGCGAAGGCACAATTTGGTGCGATTATAGGGTCGTTGAAAATTAGGCATGGATGCTTTTGTATGGCAATCATAGATATGGGGGACAATTGCTAACTGTCAATCAATTGGTTTGCAGGCTTCAACCAGGATGCGATGTTCGCGAACCTTTAATGGACCATTATCGAGAATGCTCTGGTGAATTGAAAATAGTTTATCGTGGTATTTATCCACATTGAAATCAGCTATCTGCCAGGAAACGATGCGCAGATAAAACACGATAGCAACAATATCGAAGAATTCCAAAATCGGAAACTCCTCCTTGATGATGAGTAAGGTGAATCCTGCCTGCTGCAACCGGCTGGTGATTAGATCCTTGGTCCAATAAGAGTACATAAAATCAACTTCTGTCTGAAGGAGCTCATTCAAGCGGATACAGTTTTGTCCACCGACCTGCTGAGTTAGAAATATACCGCCTGGTTTTAATAGGCGGATCAACTCGGGTTCAGAGTAGCCCCCATGCCGATTGAGGATCAGGTCCAAGCTTGAATCGGGCAGGGGAATGGACGAATCTGCATAGCCTGATATAACCTTCACTCCCAAGGGTTCGAGGCGAATTTTTGCCACTGGGATATTGGGTGGGAAACCCTCTGTTGCCCAAGTATGGATTGGAAAGGGAGCAAGGGACGAAAGTACCTCACCACCACCGGTATCCAGGTCAAGCATCGAGGTGATGCCCCGCATACGCTTATGTGCCAAGGTACGATAATTCCACGACGGAAGGTTAGATTTTGAGCGATTTTTGATCATCGAAAAATCCCAACCCGAGATGGGGAGGGATAATCCGTCTTGGATAAGCTCGTCAAAGGTTTTCATCAAGGCACACGGGCGTAGAGGCGGGAGTATATACTGAAGACCTCGTAGATTCCCATCAGATAATTGTGCGTCTCGTCATAGCGGATAATTTCAACGAATAAATCTGGATCGCCCTTAGAAACGGATTGCCAAGCGGCAGCATTACCAGGGCCACCATTATAGGCTGCCAGAGCTGCGAACAAATCACCTCCCAAGGCATCGCGTTGGCGGGCAAGGTAATCCAGTCCCAAAGTCAGGTTAACATCTGGGCGAAGCAAGTCAGATTGGGTGTAGTCGATAGGCCATCCCAACCTGGCGACGATCTCTTCTGCTGTAGTTGGTAAGACCTGCATCAGACCGTACGCACCGGCGCTGGACTGAATTGAAGGATCGAACAGGCTCTCCTGGCGTAAGGTAGACCAGATGAACAGGGGGTTGAAGCCATAATCCTGGGCAGCGGGTACCACCAGGTCTGGATAATAAGCCCCAAAGCGTATATGGCTGAAGAGTACAGGCGCAGTCAGGGTCCCAGCATCATCCAAGCCCGCCAAGTCAAGCACCTGGCGGGCAGCCAAAATCGCCTGACGGTAAATGCCTAAATCGGAAAGATACACCGCTAATCGGTAAGATATCAGGGGATCATTGATAGCATCTTCGCGCATTGCGTTGAATTCAGCTTCAGCGTGATCGTACAAACCTAGGTGCCAAAATTCGAGCCCACGGGTAAAGCGGGGGTCACTGGCGATTGGTCCCGGTATAGAAAAATCGGTGGTGGAAGGATAGTTGAACGTGGTCTGCATCCACGATTCAGCCTGGCGGAGCTCGGACTGGTGGTCGATGCTCAGGTCGATCATCTTGGGAGGCGTAAATGGGGAAGTACCATTCAACATATCACGCGAACGCTCGGAATAATAGCCTGTCGGGTCTATTAAGGTAACCTGCTGCCAGGTTGCCTCTGCTGTGGTTGCATCTCCCTGGGCAGCCTGGGCCTTTCCTACCCAAAAATAAGCACCAGCACGCTGGGTAGGTGTGGTCGCAATGCTCTGGGCTTGCCAGAAGATGGTCTGTGAAGACGGATAATCTTCCAATCGATATTGGCTGATACCAGCCTGAAATAGGGCACGGTATACGTATTCAGAGGACGGGTATTCTGCCAGAATGCGCAACCAGATTTGGGCTGCATCTGCCAGGCGTTCATCACGTTCGGCAACCCTCCCAGCGTCGTAGAGAAACTCAGCCGAGCGGGCATGTGTGGGAAAAGCTGCCGAGAAATCCAAAAGTGTCTTCTCACCTGCAGCATAATCACCTTGGTAGGCCCATTGCGTGTAGGCTTTTTGCTCCCAGGCAGAATCCAAGAAGGAGCTGGTTAGATCTCCCTGGATGATCTGATCCCACAGGGCGATGGCAGACGTAAAATCATCCTGGTCACGCAGGATGAGCCCTTTATAATAAAGAGCAGTTGAAGCATCGGATGGACTGAGGGAAAGATACCGATCGAATGCGGCTAGAGCGACGGAGTATTTCTCCATTGCGGTCTCGTAGTCATTGCTTTGGAGAGCATTGCTACCAACGTAGTAATCCACCAATCCGCGCTGCAGCTCACTCACTGAATACCCGATATTGACTAACTCGATCAATCCAAGATAGGAATAGTAGGCCTGTGGATAGTTAAAAACGGCATCCACATATGCTGCAGTGGCTTGTTCAACCTGACCCAACGCGGCGAACTTTTGACCGCGTGAATAGTCCACCTGGGCTTTGATTAAATCCGAGCTGGTGCGCGAAAAGATGTCTGTGTAGACCACATCGGCAGTGACATAATCTCCCAAGATGGCATAAGTTTGAGCTAATTTGAGCTCCAGTGAAAAATTGGTGGGAAGGCGGGGAGATTGGACTGCGTTAATATATGCAACCAAGGCACCACTGTAATCGCCACTGGCAGTCAGGGCAGCTGCACGGCGCTCGTTGATGAAGGAATCCAATACACCAGGAAAAACGGTGAGGTAACTGGCAAACGCATCGGCAGCTTCAGAATAACGGCTGAGTTGCATATATGTCTCACCGAGGAAGTAATAGGCATCCGCAGCCTGGGATGAGCCAGGATATTGCTCGGTGACTGTCCTCAACTCGTTAAGAGCGTTGTGATAGACGCCTGTCAGATAATGTGTACGTCCCTGACCCAATATGGCTGCAGCCTGGATGATGGGATCCGTAGAATTAGTGAGAGCGATCGTGTACTCTGACTGTGCTGCGTCATAATCACCATTGAATAAGTCATGTTCGGCGCTGGCAACGCGCACCTCAGGAGCAGGTGTAGGCGTGAAAGTGGGTATAGGCGTTGGGGTATTGGTTGCGGTGGCACTAGGTTGTGGAGTAAATGTGGCGGTTGGAAGGATTGTAGGTGTAGCGGTGGGGGCAGCTGAAAACAGGCTTGGCAAGGTGCACGCTTGAAGGTAGATTGAAATGACGAGTGCCATGAGTAATAGCTTCTTCATGGGAAAGACTATACACGGGAGCGGTAGACGTGTCAAGGAAGGAAATTTGAAAGTAGTCATTTATTCGCATATAAAAATTTTATAGAAAGATCACCACTAAAGACGCGAAGAACACAGAGGATCTGTTAATTCGTACTTGTCTTACAGATTTAAATTGTGATAACATAATTCGTTTTAAAAAAAATGACGGACAGAAATGAATACTTTTGACGTCAAAATATTTAATGGGATTTTCAGATCAGTATTTGAGAATTGAATCTTTATACCGCTCGCAAAAAGCGCTCGGGTCCTGCGGGTAAAACCGCCCTTGAATTCAAAAGCATTCAATTCATCCTCCCGGTGTAACTGAAGAGAAGACATTTATAGATATATGTAATTACTCACCATTAACTGGCAAATTGTAACCTAATGTTTAGAACAAAGAGCGGATTGCTCCCCCCAACAAACCAGGAATCAGCAGGGACATGTTCGTCGAGCTTCGGAATTTGGAAAAAAAAGATTCATAGAACGCTCTTCTTCCCCCCAGAACCAGGGGGGATTCCGCAATGACGATAAAAAGGTCCTGCGCGATAGATTCAAAATCATGCTTTGCTAAAAATTTTCAAAATGGTGAGTAATTATCCACAAGGGGTTTATGGATTTTTTAAGATTTCTCATAAAAGCGAATGATTTAGAATATCATTATCAGGTGATTACAAAACTCAGACTTTGGTAGAGGTAAGGAATGGGTAAAATAAGCGTAGATGAATTCGTAGCAACGAGAGTCCTGCCGGAATACAGGCCTATCGTCGATAAAGTAAGGGAAATAATAAAAGCATTTGCTCCGGAGGCGAAAGAGATCATCAGCTATGGCATCCCTGCTTACAGAGTGAATAAAATCATTGCGGTGATCAGCCCAACCAAAAAGGATATAACTCTGGCATTTTCGAGAGGAGCAGAGTTTGAGGATAAATATAATTTGCTCAAAGGGGTGGGAAAGGTATCCAAGAATCTGAAAATTAAACATTTATCGGATATCAACCAGGATGTGATCTGTTATTATATCAATCAAGCCCTTGAGCTGGATAAAAAATAAAAACACCTGAGGCCAGAGGTAAGATGTCCATTAAGTTATGAGGAGTGGTCTCAATAATCGGGGATACGGTTGATTATTATATATAGGTCTGAAGGATAGAATCGAGGTGAAAACCATGAGACAGGCTGATGAACAAATGCGACCCTATGCGCTGAAAGACGGTGCAGGGTGGACGTACAGATTCGGGATTGACTTCACCGTAAAAATTGGTGAAGCAGACGGTGGTAGCAACGTGGCAATTTTGGAATACATTACCAGGAAAGGCGAAGAACCGCCGAGCCACACTCATCGTACTGAAGATGAAATATTCTATATTTTGGAGGGCACTCTAACGTTCCGATGCGGTGGTGAGAGTTTTGAGCTAGAAAAGGGAGGCTTTATTATTCTGCCGCACGGCATCGAGCACAGCTACGAGATATCAGGCCAGGATTCCGTTCGATTGATCGTTATCACAGCTCCAATAAAGGAGCATAGGCAGGGGGGCTGGGGAGGCTTTGTCTCTGACCTTGAATCGGGTCAGGGAGAGCTGATTGCAAAACCGAAGGATAGACGGTGAGCCAAAGAAATGGAATCAATTAAGATAGCAGGGTGCAGGACAGGTATATAGTGATATAAGTGATTCCTTTTCCGATCAATTATCAAAGGAGCGGAACCCGATAAACCAATGTATACTTATCTAGCTAAAATTATGATTTGATAATATCCACTGGGCAATCAAAGTCGCCTGACAGTACTTCATATAGGAGGAAAACATGAAACTCAGCATGCCTAAGGTTATCACATGGTGGATCGCGGTGATCCTCGGACTACTTGGGATAATTTTTGCTTTTGTACCTACGCTCTCCGATTATTCCATCTGGTTAGTGGGATTAGGCTGGTTATTATTAGTCCTGGGAACAGCATTCAGAGGCTTGTAGAGAATTGTGAGGAGGGCAGGAATTGCTTCCTGCTACTGAGTTGCGCGGTACAAAGATCCTCCCAAAATTTCTGTTTTGAAAGTTCAGCGTATTACCTTATTAGTCGTACCTAGATTAATGATCTAT
The DNA here is from genome assembly GCA_963725685.1 of uncultured Chloroflexia bacterium. Taxonomy (GTDB): domain Bacteria; phylum Chloroflexota; class Anaerolineae; order Anaerolineales; family UBA4823; genus FEB-25. The sequence goes on along the minus strand of CAVRYZ010000003.1, from coordinate 252,912 downwards.
ATTTTTATTCAATATTGCGGAACACAGACTCCTATTGACTCATTTAGTGTGATAATTGAGAAGCTAATCCTCCGGTTATGCTAAAAGCCAGGCGATTCTGATCGTAGTAATTACTGTAATTATTAAATTAGGAGAATCCGAATGAAAGCCACAACAATTGATGATCAGGTTAAAGTTTATAGCAGCACGGATGCCAATTCAGTTTCGATTGCTACTCTTCCAGCGGGCAGTGAGATTGAGTTTGGAGCTACGAAAAAGAAAGGTGGCAAAGTGTGGGTACCGATCACATTATCCACTGGTCAGCAAGCTTTTATCCCCGGCAACACGCGCATCCAAATTATCCGGGAAGGTTCTTTATTACAGAATGACGTCGAATTACATTCGGAGCCTTCCAGCGGGTCGCTGATCAAGGCGAAGCTGGCGCGTAATACGAAGGTATACATCCTACGCGTAGTTAAGGGCGACGGCCAGGACTGGGTGAGAATTCGAGACGAGACAAGGAATGAGGGGTACATATCTGGGGCAACACGCATCCGTGTGGTGCAGCAAAAAACCAAGGCATCCGGTAGAAAAAGCATGGTCAGCGGTGTGATGTGGCTGATTGCGGGATTAGTGATCGTTTTTTCCAATTCAGCACAAACGGTAGGCAGCAGCTATTCCCTGCTTGGATTTGGGGCGCTGATATTCGGTGCAATCATGCTGATAACAGGAATTGTCCAATATGTAACTGCTACATCCTGAGTTTCGTTCCTTTATTTTAATAATATGGAACTGATCACTCCCAGATTGAGATTGAGGGATTTCGTGGAAGGCGATTTCCTATCATTGCGAGATATGGATGCCAGGCCTGAATTTAATACTTATGAGCGTGAGTTCGCAAGTGAAGCAGATACCCGAAAATCTCTAGATGAATCCATATCAACCCAGCGAGATCATCCCCGCACGATTTTCAGGTTAGCCATTACAATACCCCCAGAAGACATAGCCAGGGGAGTTCTGAAAATATCGAGGCAGTGGGAAACGATCCGTGAATGGGAGGTGGGCTGGGCTGTCCATCCCGACCTGTGGGGGAAAGGTTATGCCACCGAAGCAGCCTGGCAGGTGATCGATTGGGGGTTCAGGGAACTAAATATCCACCGGGTGATGGCATTTTGCCATGCCTCCAACGCAGCCTCGGTGCGGGTGATGGAAAAGCTGGATATGCACCAGGATGGCAGGCTGCGGGAAACGCGTTGGTTAAATGGAAAATGGTGGGACGAATTTGTATATGCGGTATTAGAGTCAGAGTGGGAGGAAAATAAACCTGACAGGAAATATAGACTCGTGAGGTCCTGATCATCTGCAGGTATCAAACTTGCGCAGACGGAAGCATGCGATTATAATGTGTGCCTATTCAATCAGGGCGCGTAGCTCAGTTGGTTAGAGCGCACGGTTCACATCCGTGAGGTTCGGAGGTTCGAGCCCTCTCGCGCCCACCTTTATCAATCACATCAGTGTCCCCGCAGGGGGGATGAACAGGTTCGGAGGTTCGAGCCCTCTCGCGCCCACCTTTATCAATCACATCAGTGTCCCCGCAGGGGGGATGAACAGGTTCGGAGGTTCGAGCCCTCTCGCGCCCACCTTTATCAATCACATCAGTGTCCCCGCAGGGGGGATGAACAGGTTCGGAGGTTCGAGCCCTCTCGCGCCCACCTTTATCAATCACATCAGTGTCCCCGCAGGGGGGATGAACAGGTTCGGAGGTTCGAGCCCTCTCGCGCCCACTGAAGAATAGCAGATAGCAATTAGCAATTAGCTTTCAGCAAATTGAACCAAGTAGCCCCATTCCCATGGATGTGGGCTATATTTTTTGTTCTTGATGGATTCGAGGGCTTTTTGAGCGGCCCACGGTACAGACGCACCTGGCTCAATCCCTTCCAGAGCTTCGTATACCTTTTCCTCAACATCACTTAATATACCATCATCTTTAAAGACATGCAGGATGTGGTGCGCGCCTTGACGCAATCCAATCGAATCAAAGTCTTGGACCAGAGCAGCAAAGATTGCAGGTAATGCCCGGCGCTGCATACCAACCAATGCGTTGGAAGCAGCCCAGCGGGTACCCGCGTGATCGTCCTCCAATTGTTCCACCAGGGTGGGGATCGCGGTTGGGTCCTGGAGGCACTCCAGAACCTTGATCACTTCCCAACGTAGTTGTGGATTAGCAATCGATACCGTTTTTATCAGCTCGGGTATAGCTGAAGCTCCAATACAGCAAAATACCTGGCGCGCTTGCGAGCGGATGAAACCATCCGAGTTACCCAGCTGCTTGATTAAAGATGGTATATCGGTGTACAGCAAATCTTCTATACAATCGGTTATTTTGTAGATTTCAGATACAACTGGATTATTCATTATTTACTGCTCCTCAATATCCAAGGCTGGTGTGATGGTTAACCTGGCCGGTAACTTCTGAAGATGACAAATTATATCCAATTAGACGTATATAGTAATCCAAAGCGGGATGGATGTCAACTTATGGTAGATTAAGGAAGGAGGGGATTTTTTTACAATGATCAAATGAAGATGGATCTTTTAGGAGATAAGGGGATAAGAAAAGCTGTCATCAGCGATGGCGGCTACAGTTATGTCGGCTACAAGGGTGGAGGATACAACAATGGGGTTATTTTGATTTGCGGAGGAATTGGAAACCGTTTTGAGTTGAAACAGGAATCGGGAAGATCCCTTCCTGGCTTGAGCGAATATCCTGGATAGAGAGGAATGCACGTGGGTGAGTTTGATGGATGATGGATAAAACATCTTCCTGGTAGCGACGGGGAAAAATGGTATAGATAAGCTTAACCGGGCCATTCGCTCCTTCGCCGTCCACACAGGTGACGCCATACCCGGCAGCATGCAGATGGTCGACAAGCTGAAGCGCATTATCCTGGATGATGGCAAGGATTACCTGGGTGCCGATTGCCAGGCGATTCTCGATATAGATCCCTACAAATGCGCCGGTGGCAAAACCGGCTGCATATGCCAGGTAGGCCAGGATATTATGAGCATGACTGACAATCTGGGAGACGATTGTGATCCAGATGAAAACTTCAACAAAACCAAGCAGAGGTGCCAGATTCCGTTTACCCCGCGAGATAAAAATAATTCGCAAAGTACCCAGAGTTACATCGGTTACACGGGCCAGGAAAACCAAAACCGGTAAGACAAGCCAGACATAGGCTGCAGAATCCAAAAAACTCATAACTGATCTCCTTAACTTATGGACTTCAAGAAATCGGAATAACCATCCATGCACGTGAGACGGTGGGTATGATAAATTGATGTGTTTGACTACTGACCGAATTGTAACCGGTAAAATAGGCCACCGACTGAGTCTCTCCGTATAAAATAATAGACTCTTGTAAATAGATTTGTCGCAGGCATCTTTAGATTGGATTGTTTCTAAGAACAATGTTCATATTGAATAAATCGATCTACCCTTTGAATTCGGTAGATCTAAATATTAGAATTTTGAAAAGATCTTGCTTACTCTTTTGATCGATCAATTCGGTGCTTTCCCAAGCCATATACCTGAAGTACCGGGACAACAAATAGTATACCGGTATGAGGATCTTCCAGATTCCCAATAATTTGCTGGACCGCAGAGACCATTTTGTCCACTATTTCCAACCCATCGACCACTGAGAGTAACGTGCGATGCTGCTCTTCTCCACTCTCAAATATGTCATGCAAGCTGGGCATAAGGGGTATATCCTCGCTTAGTCCTGCGCGATGGAGATGCCCTAAACCTGTGCTTGCCAAGATGGTTACGCCTGTAACCCCAACTTCTTCCCAGGCCGTCAGGATCGACGGGCAGTCATCGATATCATTTGCAATCAGGACAACCAGGTAATTCATCTTCAATTTCCTCCGGGAGAATTTTGTGTCTTAAATTGGGATTTTTGCTTCTTCGGATAGAGAGCCCTGAGTAGAATCGGAGTTAGTACCGTGGTAAGGATTACCACCCCCACGATGGCTGAAAACACACTTTGCGTAATTAAACCTTGTTCAATCCCGACCGCGGCAATAATCAGACCCACCTCACCGCGCGATATCATCCCGACTCCGACTTGTAAGGCTTCACGGCGAGTAAGACCTCCCAATAATGCCCCAGAACCGGATCCCAGGACCTTACTGATCACTGCAATAACTACCATAACCAACATCAACAGACTGGCCTCTCCTGTCAGCTCGCGGGCATTGGTTGATAAACCAATGTTGATAAAAAAAATTGGAACAAAAACCCCATAAGCTATGGTCGAAATTCCACTATGGATGCGTTCCTTCTCTAATGATCGTCCAAACCATAACCCGGCTAAAAATGCGCCAGTTATTGCAGCCATCTGACCCAATGTTTCAGCTGTCCATCCGAAAAACAGAATAATCACAAATACAAAAGCGACCAATCCCTGGCTAATAGGCAGGTTGGCTATCAGACCAGATAACTTTGGAAATACGTACCACCCGAAAAGCGAGGCAATCACCAAGAAAAGCAACATTTTCAGGATGATCCATAAAATTCCCATTATTCCAGAACCCAGACCCGGTTGCATCACGGCTGTAAAAATGGACAGACCAAGGAGAACCAAAATATCATCAAAAACTGCTGCACCTAATAAACTGATTCCTACCCGACTACGAAGTGAATTTAATTCCATTAATGTTTGGGCAGAAATACTGACACTGGTTGCTGAGAGGATCAGACCGACAAACAATGACGATTGGATGTTCATGGAAAAGAGTATGCCCGCACCAGTACCTAATAATAAAGGGAAGATTACACCCAGGATACCAGCCAGTGCAGACACTTTGCCAGATTTTAGAAGATCAGAAATATGTAAATCCAAACCAGCCAGGAAAATAAGTAACAGCACACCCATTTCTGCCATTTGATGGATCACCTCAGGAAGGTGTTTATCCATGAAATATGAGGCATTCATGAAGTTTAATACAGACGGTCCAAGGATAATCCCGACGATCAGCTCCCCAAGCACAGCAGATTGTCCAATCCGATAGCTCAGGTAACCACCTAATTTGGCAGCCAGAATGATAATTGTAAGTGCAAGGGCGAGTTGTAAAAATGATGTCATGTTTACCTGTAATTCTGCAGCTTATTATAATGACGATGGAGCTAATAAATGACCGCTAATTTGTGGTCGAATCAGGAGCAGGAAAGGATCAGAGATATCTTTTATTTCTCCACCTGGTTATGATTGTCACCCATTTCTTCATTGTTTCTCTTTTCTGGTGACATAAAAATATCCTTTACAAAATCGAGGTAATTCCGCTCGCTCAAAGTGGTTACTACGTCACCAGAGTGTAATATGGTATCACCTCTAGGGATAATGATCTCAGCATTGCGCCTGATGGATACTAAAACCGCGGCGCGCGAGATACCTAGCTCGGCAATAGTTTTACCAACGGCGTGCGAATACTCCGGGATAGTCACTTCAAGAAACTGGGTAGATGGTTCGGACTCATCTGGAAGCGTGGGGAAACCCTCGCTAATTTGGGAGTCGACGTTGGCGGTTAATTGTTCGAATACCTCCTCCGAGATTACGCCATCGCGCCGTAAACTAAGTAACGAGTTACGCTGAGAACGCAGCATCTCGCGCCAACCAGTATCCATCTCTTCTGCTTCCAATGCAGGATCTGCCAGGAGCAAATCACGTACCGTCATCGCAAGAGATGATGCTTCTCGGGTGATATAGCGCTTAAGCTTTTCCCAAGTATGGCTGGAAAGTAATCCATCCGCGTGCATATTATCTAAACGAGCGATAGCGCTCTGAAGCGCAGTGAGACGGGCATGATGGAGTTCATATTCGATCTGGGACTCACTGCGGACAATTATTTTAAGCCAACGAATAAGGGGACTCATGGTCGTACTCTGAATGAACAACGTAAAGAGAACCACGCCAAAAGCCATCACGCGTAATAAGCTCCGCTCTGGCCCTAAGTTTATAGGTAAACTAAGGACAAGTGCCAGGCTGATGGCACCCCTTAAGCCTCCCCAATTGAGGATGTGTTGCCAGCTAACTGGGACAGGTTCAGATACCCGATTGATCAACCAACTCAAACCGTATACTACAATAATACGCGCCACGAATACTGCCAGGATAGCCCATAAAATCGGCTGCCATGAAGCCAGTAAAGCTGTGATATTAACTTGCAATCCCAATAACAGGAAAACCAGTGAGTTGGCCAGGAAAGCAACATACTCCCAGAAATTGAAGATCACGATCCGGCTGGTTGGACTCATCCCTTCTGGGCTGATATTCCCATTAACCAACCCTGCGGTGACCACTGCTAAAACACCACTGAAACCAAGTCTCTCTGCAACAAGATAAGACCCAAATGCCAAAATCGTAGTTAGAGTGGTTTCGATCAAATAGTTGTCCACACGGGAGATAAATTGGGCGATCAACCAACCGAGTACTAAACCAACCAATATCCCACCGATTGAGACTTTTACGAAATCTGTCGCACTTTGTATCAGGTTGACCTTACCGGTAATGGCAATTAATAACATGAGATTAAACAACACAATGGCAGTACCGTCATTGAACAGGCTTTCGCCCTCAATTAGCACCGACAATCGCTTGGGCACACCTAAAGTGCGGAATAATGCCACCACAGCTACCGGGTCGGTCGCAGCGATCAATGCACCGAAAAGCAGGGCAACAGGTAGGCTCAACTTTATACTGAAAACCAGCAATCCACCTATGATAAACATAGTCAGGATGACACCGGGTACAGCCAGGAGCAGGATGGCAGGTAAATTACGACGTAACTCTTGAAGATTAAGGTGAAAGGCAGCTTCGAAGACCAGGGGTGGAACAAACAACGCCAGGATCAACTCTGGGGTCAGCTCAGTTTTCATTGGAGATTGGAAGGTGATTAAAAGCCCAGCTACCACCAAAGCGACAGTGTAGGGGATACGCAACCGTCGCACTGCAATGGCAACCATGGACACGATCAATAAAAGCTCGATGACCAGGGTTTCAGTAGATAAGAACTGTTCCATTATGGCTCAATATCCGACGTGATCATGCATTCTCGCTTAATCCAATCAGAGATTCTGGTAATACTTTGGTTTCCATAATACCCTAAAACGTTTTAGCGGGCAAGCAGAACAAGTATTTTTGTGATATATACTTTTTTATAGAGAGGATGAACCTAGATGATATAATCCTCCTTAGGAGGGTCGGATTATGAGCTATGCTAACGAATTCAGGATTAAGCCGGGCAGCAAGGTGAACTTGGGAAAGATCGATGCTGATTATCACGGGGGGTATGAGAACGAAGAAACAGTGAAAGATGAGCTAAATAAATACAGCCAACGGCTGAGTGAGCTGCAATCGGTGATGTATGCCGAGAATAAGCACGCCTTATTAATCGTGCTGCAGGCGATGGATGGAGGCGGCAAGGATGGAACGATCCGGCATGTGGTGGAAGCATTGAACCCACAAGGCTGTAGCGTGGTGGGGTTCAAGGTGCCCACGGCTGAAGAACTGGCGCACGATTACCTGTGGCGCATCCATGCGCATACCCCTCGAAAAGGTCATATCACGGTATTCAATCGATCACATTATGAGGATGTGCTGGTAGTGCGAGTGCATAACCTGGTTCCCAAAGATATATGGTCGAAACGTTACAATGAAATCAACTCCTTCGAACGTGAGCTGGTTAATAGTGGAACGACCATTGTGAAGTTTTTTCTGCATATCGATAAAGAAGAACAGCTCAAACGATTCAGAGCCCGGCTGGATGAGCCTGACAAGCAGTGGAAGATCAGCGATTCAGATTATACTGAGCGTGAATTATGGGATGACTACCAAAAAGCCTATATGGATGCACTCAGTAAATGCAGTTTTAATTATGCCCCCTGGTATGTCATCCCTGGCAATCACAAATGGTTCCGCGACCTGGCAGTATCACAAATTCTTATGGAGACGCTGGAAGGTCTAAAGATAAAGTATCCCGAGCCCAGGGTGGACCTGGTATCAATCAAGCAGATGTACCATGCCGAAGTGGCTGAAGCTGCGGGTTTGCCCGTTGAAGCAATAACAGGAATAGAAGAACCACAAAAAGAGAAAAAAGGTAAGAAAAAAGGGAAAAAGAAGAAAAAGAAAAAGTAGCAGAATTCCTGATTCGCCCTCTCAGTTTTCGGAGAGGGTTTTTATTTTCTGTTTTTTTAACCATACCGGGTAGCCGAAGAAGAGCAGACCGGCATAGAAAAACCACTGCAAAGCGAAGCCAATGTGAGAACCGGGGTCCAGATCCGGCTGGACCATAAAGCGATGAGGCAGGTTCTCCAGATCAGTGCCTGGTGCTTGCTGGATATATACATCCAACAGAGAATAGGGTATTTGTTCCTGCAACCGGGGGAGGTTAATGTAATTCCAAAAATCGAGCTGAGTTTCTCCTGGTGCCAGGGTGGGGTCGATCAGAGCAATACCCAATTCTGCTTTTTCAAGCGATAGGCGAATAATCCCATCCAAGCTCACCGTCCCAGGCTCATCGAATTTCCGCCAGGAAGCCGGGGTTGTATATTCAAGTGGAATCCAACCACGTTCCACCAGCACTGCAATTCCATCTGATAAGACTAGCGGGGTGAGCAGGGCAATCCCAGGATCGGTACCAGACATACGTGCCCGTACCTGATTACGCAACGCCACCTGGTGGTTAAAAACGTACACCCCTGTCACAGTAACCTGGCGGTATTCCATGGTTTCCAAGTCAGAAGGGAATGGGCGGAGGTTCAGGTCAAGCACAGGAAGTGCTTGCATTGCCTTGATATGGCTGATGGATGCCTGCCGCTGGGCATTTCGGTCCAGCTGCCAGAAACCTAACCGGATGGCAACGCAAATCGCTGTAATCACAATCAACGTGGTCCACCACCAGCGGCGGGAGAATAGTAAGCGAAACATTCAAGCACCAATAATAGATCTGTTATACCAGGTCACGATGCGGGGAGTTTCGTTTTTAGTTTGAGAGGTTTTGCCACCAAACTATAAACGCCCAAAAGGACTCCAAGAGGAATACCAGCTACAAGGGAAGCGATCAGGCGTGTACCAAGAGTTATACCTTGCTGAACTTCGATGCCGTAATACTTGGTGGGTTCGAAGGAACAAGTGTAGCTGAGACTGCCAACCTGGTCCAGCTTCATGCTGGCGGATGACCCCGGTGGGATAACCAGTGGTCCCAGCGATTGGGTGACTGAATCTTCATTCTTAACCTGCAGCGTGTCACCTACCATAAAGGTCTGTCCGGCAGGGATCATGCTTTGTCCCTGGGCAACTTTTGCGGCTGTACCAGCTGGGATGACCAAGATTATAGTTTTTGGGTCACGGCTGGTGGTATCCCCTTGCAAGCGGAAAGTAACCTCGCTGAAAATGGCAGCCAAAATGATCCCAAACCCCAAAAAGAAAAGCATGCGAATTAGCAGGTCTTTTCGAAGCGTCATTTTTTACGGATTAAATTCTCGATATCCGAGGTGATGCCATCTGCGTTCTGCAGGAGTGGATACGTAGCGATGAGATTCCCTTTAGGGTCGATCAGGTAGAGGTAGGATGAATGTGTCTCACCATTATCCAAAACCGTTACCCCATAAGCTGACCAAACAGGTTGCAGGTTAGCCTGGGTGGAGGTGAGGCCGATGAAAGATGGGTCAAAATGGTTTAAAAATTCTGCCAAGATAGCCGGTGTATCGCGGGCTGGATCCGAGGATATCATGATAACCTGGGTCTGATCTGCCAGTGCGCCTAGACGATCATGCATTTGCTTGAGAAAGCCCATCGTCAGAGGACATTCTGAGGTGCAATTTGTATAACCGAAAAAGATCAGCACATATTTACCCCGAAAATCTGCCAGGGTGACTGTGGAACCTGTCTGGCTGGTGAGAGAAAAATCTGCCGCCGGTTCAACGGGCGTGATGAGCGATCCATGAAATGGAGGGTGGGTTGACATGTACCAGGTATATCCCAAACCAGCAAGTACAATCACCCCGAGGAGCAGCATGGCAATGATGAGATATTTACGGTTCATGCACTCTCCATTTCAACCATAAGCCAGCAGTCATTTCACCAAGGTGCCAATCAGGTATAGCGCCGGGTAGAAGAAAAACCAGACCACATCGACAAAGTGCCAGTAAACGACAGATGCTTCAACTGCCCAGTGTTTTTCCGCTGAATATAGACCACGCAAGCCATTACGCAGGACAATACTCAAGAAGATAACCCCGGTTAATACATGGAAGGCATGGAAACCGGTCATGACGTAAAACACCGCACCAGCCAGGTTGGTTTCTGGTCCAAAGGGAGCCAGGCGCCATTCCACACCCAACACACCAACCAGGAAAAGAATACCCAGGCTTAAAGTGACTGAAATGCTACGGATGAATTGCTTGCGGTCGCCGTATTCCATTGAGATTTCGGCGCGGTTAGCAAAGAACGAAGAGATGAGCAAAACAGTGGTAACAATCAATCCAAGCACCTGGATCAGTTCGGGACGGGTGAGTCCGAGCAGGTTGATGCGCGAGATCATCAAACCACCGAAGATGAATGAATCGGAAATCAAGAACAGCCACAAGCCGATGCGATTGGTTGCCAGTTTGTAGGCAAATGACTCGCGATTGACATCAGAATCATCCTGGAAGAGCCGGTAGATGTGCATGTAGTAGTAGAATACCAGCCCGGCTTTTATGATCGGTATGATAGACAGGATCTGCCAGATATTGATCGTCAGTGCGATGGCAAACTCGACTGCGGTGAGAATGGCCAGAGCTCCGAGGACGATCAATCCAAGCTGCATTGCGGAGGATTTAGATGGATGTTCCATGTCACTCCTCCTCGATAAATTTCACGTACTCAGATCCCGGCAGTCCATAATCATATGGTTCACCTACCACCTCGAAGGATTTGTCATAGTTATGAATTGGCATAGGAGACGGCACCTGCCATTCAGGTGAGCGCGAGTTCCAGACATTACCGGTGGCAATCTCACCATAGCGCTTGCTCCAGAATGCATTGATGATAAAGACCAGTACCCCCAGGGCGACGAGAAAACCTGCTACCGTCATCACCTGATGGTCACCAGTGATACCCAGGGTGGGGTCATAATCTGCGATACGGCGGCGCATTCCCAGGAGGCCGGTTCTCATCATTACTGACGAGAGCACGATGAATGCAGGGGCCATTAGCCAGAAATGGATCTTGCCCAGGGTTTCATTCAAACGCCGGCCGGTCATCTTGGGAAACCAGAAGTAAATGGCGGCAAAGAATGGGAAGATGTAACCACCGAACATGGTATCGTGGAAGTGTCCGACGATGAAATAAGTATCTGTCAGGTGCAGGTCAGTGGCAATGGTGGCATTGGGGGGACCCGTGAGCCCACCCAGGAGAAATACCACGATACCCGCCAGGACGAAAAGCATCGGGACGGGGAAGGTGATCTTGCCCCGCCACAAGGTGCCCAGCCAGGAGAAGAACTTAACACCGGTAGGTACAGCCACCAACAGGGTGCTATACATAAAGGGCACGCGTAGATACTCAGCCATCCCGGAGGCGAACATATGGTGACCCCATACCAAAAAACCTATCAGGGCGATGCCGAATGATGAAATGGCGACCCACTTATACCCATACAGGGGTTTACGGGCAAACACCGGCAACAATTCGCTGATAATCCCCAACCCAGGCAGGACGAAGACATAGACTGCCGGATGGGAATAAAACCAGAACAGGTGTTGGAACAGGATGGGGTTACCACCCTTGGCTGGGTCGAAAAAGCCCATCCCGAACAAGCGCTGGAACATGACCATCTGGAAGGATAAGCCGATCAATTGAGTAGCGGTCAGGCTGATAAGGGAGGTGGCGAGTGATCCCCAGACGAAGATGGGCAGGCGGAAGCCCGTCATTCCCTTGGGGCGCATGCGTATAGCCGTGGTGATGACGTTGAGTGAACTCAAAACTGTTCCCATGCCAGCCAATGAGACTCCCAGAAAGAACATCTGGATCCCGATCGGTGCGCGCGCGGAGAGCGGGGGGTAACCAGTCCAACCTGTGTCAAAACCACCCAGCGCCATACTCGAGAGGAGGATGATGCTGGCGGGAACTGCCAGCCAAAACCCAAAAGCATTCAGGCGGGGGAAAGCCATGTCACGTGCGCCAAGCATCATCGGGATCAGGTAGTTCATGAATGCGGCTACACCTACGAGGATACCGACGATCATCACCATGCCATGCAGTGACATGAGCGTGTTATATTCCATCAGGGTGAGGAATTGCAATCCAGTGCTTGCCAACTCGGAGCGGAAGAGCATGGCGAAGGAGCCACCTACTGCCATCAGTACAAGCGACAGCACCAGGTATTGAATGCCAATCACTTTATGATCCAGCGAAACGCCAAAATAACGCCCCCGTCCCCAACCTGATTCATCCGGCTCTGCAGCTTCTTTCCCGGCAGCCTCTTTTAACCAGCCGTCGACAGAACCGATGCCATAAACGAAGAACAGTGCCCCCAGGAGAGCGCCAAACGTAATCGCTGATTCTGCCTTCCAGACTGGTAATCCAAGCAAGAAGCGGATTCCCGTCAGAATCCCGATGCCAACAACAGTCCCCAAAAATTGCCATAGTATTCCACGTATCAGCCCAATGGAATAGAGTTTTCTCATAATACCTCCCCTATTTCAGGGTCTTGATGTAGGCTACCAGTGATTCAACCATGGTTTGATCCAAAACGGTGGAAAAATCTGGCATCACGTTGGATGGGAAACCTGCTGTGACTTGTAAATTTGGATTTATGATGGAAGTTTTTAGGTAATCCTCATCAGCTGCAACTGTGGTTCCATCCGATAACTTCACATTGGATCCAAATAAATGCAACCAGGTAGGTCCGGTTTTTGCAGAGCCATCCGTTGAGTGGCAGTTCGTACAACCGTATGAAGATGCAAGCTGCTGCCCACGCAGCTCCGGACTGATGGGGGCAGCTGATTGTTGTTGGGCGATCCAATTGTCGAAATCGGCTTGAGAAAGTACCTTGACGGCCCCTTCCATATAGGCGTGCCTCAACCCGCACAGCTCGGAGCAGCGCACTTTATAATCACCAATTAAAGTAGGCGTCACGCGCAGCTCAACAGTCCGACCGGGGATAATATCCTGTTTAACGCGAAACTCAGGCACCCAAAATGAATGTATCACATCCACAGATGTCATCTGAAGGTCAATCTGCCGACTGACCGGCAGGTACAGCTCTGTACTTGTGACGCCATAATCAGGATATGCGTACTGCCAGTACCATTGACCGGCAGTCACCTTCACCTGCAGCGCGGACGGATCAATTACACGGATGGCTCCAAGATTTTTTGCTCCCGCAAAAGCCAGAATGAGCACAGCTACGAGGGGGATAGCAGTCCAGGTTATTTCGAGAGTCGAGTTGCCGGTTAAGTGAGCGCCATCACCAGTCTCGCCTTTTCTGCGGCGGAAAATGATCAGGCTGTAGATCAGGGTGACCATGATCAGTGAAAATAGAAACGATATGATCCATAAATGGACGTGGAAAAGCTGGTCAATCGCCACAGATTGGGCGCTGGCTTCAATGGGGAACAAGCCAATGCTGATTAACCAGGTGTGGATTAGGAATGTGCTGACTATAACCAAAATGAAGATGATCACATAACGCTTCATGTGTTATTCCTTTTGGTAAGGTCATTCATCACAGTTTTGCCCCTTTGGGCAGACCAACCCAATATTAGTTGATTAAAACTCTGCCCAAGATGAGAATACATTAACATAATAATAATATAGTATGAGAGAATTGTATATATCATTCATGATATTTCTTGATGATGTATAATTTTAACAGCGGGATAATCTCCACAAGCCATCCAGACGTTTGGGAAAGAGGCAAGCTTATGAAGAACCCCCGAAGTGCAATCGTTATCATTTTGATCGGTGCAGTCAGCTTGCTGGTCGCAGGTGGCGTACTGGCAGCTGATGCCACTCCAACCCAGGATGACATCATTCGGGGTGCTCAGCTGTATGATAAATGGTATGCAGTATTGGGTGTGGACCCACCAACGGGAAACATGCCAATTTGGAGCCGCCAAAGCACTAATACGCGTTCCGGGGCAGATACCTGGCGCTGCAGTGAATGTCATGGCTGGGATTACAGAGGCTCGCAGGGGGAATATCAGGCTGGCTCACATTACACAGGCTTTCCGGATCTGTGGACTTTGGTGGAGGGATTGACCGTTGATGAGATTGTCTCGCATCTTAAAGGCAGCCTCGACCCTGCGCATAATTTTTCGACCTATCTAGATGACGCATCCTTAACTCAACTGGCGAACTTTTTAAAATTTGGCATCATCGATGATGCAACCTATATCGATCCGATCTCACTACGAGTGATTGACCCAAACTACACTCATGGACAAAGTATGTATCAATCCACCTGCATGGCCTGTCATGGGGAGGATGGGAAGAATATCGTTTTTCAAATCGAGGGGATTGATGAATATCTGGGAAGCGTTGCCAACCGTGATCCATGGCGATTTCTGCATCGTACCCGCTTCGGGGTGGCCGGGACGGACATGCCGATTGGTATGACCCTGGGTTGGCAGCCCTCCGATGGGCGTGACATCCTGGTATATGCCCAAACCCTGCCGACAGGCGGGGAGATCATCAGTGAACCCACCCGAAACCCACAACTCACACCCGCGCCATTGCTTGGTGGTCCAGCAACCAACCTGTGGACCGGCATATTGACCATTCTGGGGACGATGGCCGGTGGGGTGGTAGTTGCGGTTGCCTTTATTGGCGGGTTTGTGCTCCTGGCATTGATTGTGGTAATCATCTTACGCAAACGCAGCAAACGTAATTCGTGAGGCGAAACCATGCTTGATAAGCTTAAAAGACTTCATCTGATAGACAGGATTAAAGCGCTTCCAGGCAGGGTCAAGTCGATCAAGTGGACTGACGTCTTGCTTCGGTTGGTGAAAAAGCCTGCATTCATTGCTGGAGTGGGTATTTTTATTGTACTTGTGCTCAGTGCGGGAACCTACGGGGTCTGGCTAACGCAGCAATCACCCAAACAACCGATCCAATTCAACCATAGCCTGCACGTAGGATTTGGTGTTCAATGCCTGTACTGTCACGCTGGAGCATGGAAGGGGCGTTCAGCGGGTTTGCCAACCGAGACCAAATGTTGGGGCTGCCACCAGCAGATCCCAATCAAGAATTCAGATCAACAGAAAATTGCGGATGCGATTTATAAAAATGAACCGATTAAATGGGTCCCGGTCTTTATCTTACCGGATTACGTATATTTTAACCATCGACCGCATATCGCATTTGGATTGAATTGCGAGACATGCCATGGCGAGCTAAGCCGGATGACGGTTGCAGAACCACGCAAGAATCTTAATATGGGTTGGTGCCTGCACTGCCACCGCACCCTGACAGCTGGCGATTCAGAACTGCAAATCCGGCTAACCGATTGTGGTACCTGTCACCGGTGATGACCTATGGTTGCACTGCATCTAACAACGGGAGTACCTTATGAGCCGTAAGTTGACCCGCAGAGGATTCATTAAAACTGCTGCAGTTGGCGCGGCTGCCACTGCTGTGCTCACCGGGTGCGGATCAGCCTCACGCTATGTGATCCGTGAGCCGTATACCCGCATGCCTGAGTACACCTATAATGGTCAGAGCACCTATTATGCCACCACCTGCAGAGAGTGCCCCGCTGGTTGTGGAACGGTAGTGCGAACTGAGCAGGGACGGGCGCTCAAGATAGAAGGAAACCTGTATCATCCCATTAACCAGGGGAAGACCTGCGCCCGCGGTCAGGCAGCATTACAGGGGTTATATAACCCTGACCGCATTCAAAACCCAGTTAAACAGGAAGGCCGGGCCAGTTTGAAGTACACAAATCTCAACTGGGACGAAGCAGTTGGGGTCATTCAGAATACATTGCAAAGCACAGCACCCAGCCAGATTGCCTTTCTGCTCGGGATGGCACCCGATCACCTGTTCGACCTGGTGAGTGAGCTTTGCAGTGCGCTTGGTGCTCCGCCGCCCATACGGTTCGGGGCACATGAGATCTATGATACCCGCCTGACCCTGGTGAAAGGCGTAGAGAAACTTTTCTCAGCTACAGTGCTACCACACTTCGACCTGGCGAATGCCGATGTAACTTTTTCATTCGGCGCTAACTTCCTGGAGACTTATCTTTCACCTGTGGCTTTCAGCCGGGGGTTCGCCCAAATGCGGCGCGGAAAGACGGGTCAACGGGGCTACCTGGTGCAGTTCGAACCACGCCTATCACAGACCGCTGCCTGTGCAGATGAATGGATACCGATTACTCCCGGAAGCGAAGGTCTGGTCGCCATGGCGATTGGTCGATTGATCGCTGAGATCCAAGCCACGACCATCCCCAACGCCTATCTGGGTGTAGATGTAGAGAAAATAGCGAATGACAGCGGAGTATCAACCGCAGATTTACAAAGGTTGGCGAATATTTTCACCAATGCTGCTCATCCGTTAGCACTACCAGGTGGTGGTGCTTCCGGTTTGAGCAATGGGCTGGAAGCCGTACAAGCGGTCCTTGCATTGAATGTTGTCGCAGGCAATCTGGGGAAGATGGGTGGTCTGTTCCTTAAACCGACCAGTACAGTGCATTCAGAGTTACCCTGGTTGCCAAATTCGTTGGTGGAAATAAACAACCTGATTGGGCGAATGAAAAATGGAGAGATTCACACGCTGTTCATCCACGGAATTAACCCGATCTTCGAACTGCCAGCTTCAGCGGGATTTGCAGATGGCCTGAAGAACGTTCCTCAGGTCATCTCATTTGCTTCATTTCCGGATGACTCCAGCACTTATGCGGATTATATATTCCCAGACCACACCACCCTTGAGTCATGGGGGTATCAAAAATCATCCATTGGGGCTGACCGGTCAATTCTATCGGGATTTCAACCAGTGGTGGTTCCCTTTTATAAAACGAAAGCCACTTCCGACGTCCTGCTGGCTGCTATTCAATCCATAGGCGGTAACCTGGCAGCTGCATTGCCATATAAGGACGAAGTTGAATATATCCAGTCTTCACTGGTCAACCTTGTTAGCCAGGAAGGATTTTTTAACGCACAGGATATTAATGGCTTTATGTCACAATTCCAACAGTATGGGGGATGGTGGGATGCACAACCCAGGCTTGATATCCCGAATGGTGTTCGGGCTCTGAGCCTACCCCTTTCAACGGGTGCTGCCAAGTTTGATGGTGACGGCGTGTTTTTCTTGCTACCCTTCATGTCGCCCATTTTGGGAGATGGAAGTGGGGCTAATAAGCCCTGGCTGCAAGAGATCCCCGACCCTACGACCACAGTTATGTGGAATAGTTGGGTGGAGATCAATCCTGCAACTGCAGATGAGCTCGGATTAGCCGATGATGATGTGGTGCGGATCATATCTCCCATGGGTGAGATTGAAGCAGTGGTCTACTGCTACCCCGCCATTCGACCGGACACGATTGCCATCCCATTCGGTCAGGGACACACTGCCTATGGTCGGTATGCCCAGGGGAGGGGGATCAATCCAGGTGACCTGCTCAGCCTGATTGTAAATGGTGCGGACGACCTGGCTTTTGGGGCGACCAAGGTCCATCTTGAAAAGACAGGTCGAAAATATCCTATCTCACGCCTAGAAAGCCGTATGGGTGTGTATGGAGAGTGAATTATCGATGATCGTAATGGATTGGGTAGGAGGCAGCTCATAATGGATAATCCATTTAGTGAGACTTCCATGTACAAGTGGGGCATGGTCATTGACCAGGACCTTTGCATCGGTTGCCAGGCATGTGTGACTGCCTGCGTGATGGAAAATAACAACTCTTTTGTTGGCGAAACCGATGCAGGCTATGGGCGCAGTATGCACTGGATTCGGATCGAAAGGTTTTGGAAAGGCGAATATCCAAACGTAAAAAATACGCCTTTTCAACCTGTATTGTGTCAGCATTGCGAACATGCACCCTGCGAGCCGGTTTGCCCGGTATTCGCAGCTGTGCACAGCTTGTCTCAAAAGACCAATTTACAGGTGTACAACCGCTGTGTAGGCACCCGATATTGTGCCAATAACTGCCCCTACCAGGTGCGAGTATTCAACTGGCGCGATTTTCCCCGCCCTGAGCCACTCTCCAACATGCTGCACCCAGACGTCACTGTGCGCCGCAGAGGTATTATGGAAAAATGCACCTTCTGCCTGCAACGCCTGTTACAAGCAGAAGATAAAGCCAGCTCTGAAAGCCGAGAATTGGAGGATGGCGAGGTGATCACGGCTTGCGCACAAGCCTGCCCGACCAATGCCATCGTCTTTGGACGGATCGATGATCCTTTAAGCCGTGTGAGTAAGTTGGCAATGGATGGTAGGGCGGAGCTCCTTCTGGAAGATCTAGGCACGCTTCCAAGCATCACATATTTAAAGGGAGGACCATCTTATGGTCGCAACGGCTGAACCGCTCGAGCAAGCCCACCCTGTGGAAGCAGAAGATCCCCGCGAGCACCTGATGCTCGACCCGAAGCCGCGCGGTGAGATGAACGGGATGGTAATGGACGCCATGCAAACCACTTCCTGGAAGTTTTGGGTGGTGGCTGGGTTCCTGGCTTTGATCGTTCTAACCTGCCTGGTCATTTCGTGGGGCTATTTGATTGCGGAGGGCTTGGGAGTGGCGGGCGTGAACCGACCATCTTATTGGGGCATTTTCCTGGTTAACACGGTTTATTGGATTGGTATCAGCCACGCAGGGACATTCGTTTCGGCCTTATTGCGAGTAATGAAAGCCGAGTTCCGGCGACCGTTCACGCGTGCGGCTGAGCTGATGACCACGTTTGGATTGATCCAGGCAGGCATCAGCATATTTATGCACCTGGGACGTGTATGGCTGGCCTATTGGCTCTTCCCATATCCCAATGAGCGTACCCTGTGGCCAAACTTCCACTCCCCTCTGGGGTGGGACTTTTTAGCGATTAATACTTATTTGATGGCAAGCACGATGTATCTTTTCCTGCCGCTGATCCCCGACCTGGCGATGGCACGCGACCGCTCCAAGGGCTGGCGCAAGCTGTTCTACCGTGTGTTATCACTGGGATTCCGCGGAACGGAAGGCGAGTGGACACACCTTCGGACCGCCATGACCATCTTCGCCTGGGCGATCATCCCGGTTATGTTTTCAGTGCATACCATCGTAGCATGGGACTTTGCCGCGGCCACTCGGCCGGGTTGGTCTTCGACGATCTTCGGACCCTACTTTGTGATTGGAGCGCTGCAATCGGGCATCGCGGCGGTAGGTATGGTGGTGGTACTCGTCCGTGCCAGGATGAAGAATATGAAGTACTTTATTCGTCCCGAACACCTAGATGCGCTAGGCAAGCTGATGTTGATCGTGTCGATGATCTGGGCTTACTTTTTCTTCAACGATTATCTCGTCCAGTGGTACGGTGGAGACAGGTTTACCTCAATGCTGCTGGAGTTTCATGAGAAAGGTCCGATGGGTTGGATGTGGTTTGGCATGTTGATTTGTAACGTTGCCATCCCCTTCTTAACCTTGTGGAATAAGAAAATCCGGCGCAACCCGGCAATGCTGTTTACTATCGGTCTTTTGATCAATGTAGGCATGTGGTTCGAGCGCTACATCATCATCCCGGTCTCATTATCCATCAACCGAATGCCTTTTACCTGGAAGCTATATGTACCCCGAATTGAGATCCTGTTGAGCATAGGCACTCTGGCGCTCTTTATCCTGATCTACTTGATCGCCTCACGGCTGATCCCCCTCGTACCCGTGTGGGAGGTGCAGGAAGGACAGATGGCGCATGGGTTACGTAAGGTGGGCAAGGCTACGGTGAAGACGGTAAGTGACATCGAGTAAGAAGGAGCCTGGTATGGGTGAGATAAAGACATTCCTGGCACAATTTTCGGATATAGACCCCGCGGTGGAAGCCATTGATCGATTGAGGCAGAATGGCGTCAAAGATGATCAGATGAACGTAATATCCGGCATCCCTGTGACGGAGCATATCCTTGGTCGACCACGCATTTGGAGCAATGTACCACGCCTGGCACTGGGGGGTGCAGTGATGGGAATGTTATTTGGTATTTTCCTGGCAGCAGGGATCACCAACCTTTACCCTCTCAAGATCGGACGGCAGGGATTAGTGAATGGTGCACCCACAGTGGTTTTAATCTTCGAGATGACCATGCTTGGGCTATTGGCCAGTACATTCATCGGTGTTTTTCTGGATAGCAGGTTTCCTTCATATCGTCCGAAGGAATATCTCCCTGAGATCACTGATGGCAAGATCGTCATAATGTATTCCATTCCGGAGGAAAAGGAAACCGAGATTTCGGATGCGTTGAATTCGCTGGGCGCAGAATCCATCATCACAGCAGAGAGGCGACCATTATGATCAAACAACTGGTAATACTGTTTCTTGTGGTTGCTGCTTTGCTGGGGATGGTGATGCTTTTTACGTATAACCTCATCCCACTTCACTGGATTACCTTCATGACCATCCAGCCATCGTTTAAGCCGATGGAAGATCCGCTTCCCGTACCGGCAGACTCGATCCCGGTAGAAGGTCAGGTCTATAATCTCGTCACAGGTGTACCCTCCAACCCGATCATCGCCGATGACGTGTCGATCGAGCGCGGGGCTGAGCTGTACAAAGTCAACTGCGTCCCATGCCATGGGGTAAAAGCCAAGGGGGATGGCGTGATTGGTACATTTTTTAAATTCAAACCCGCCGACCTGACGTCATATGCAGTGCAGCAAAATAGTGACGGAGCCCTGTTCCTGGTGATTTCGAACGGTGTGGCTGGGCGAATGCCACCGTTAAATGAAAACTTCAATCCGCGTGAGCGTTGGGATCTGGTTAATTTCCTGCGTACGGTCACCTCTTCAGGCATAGCACCGTGAGCATCCAGGAGAATGGATCATGAAACGAGATTTTAAATCTTGCATGCTGTTCGCCTTATTCGGTTTGCCCATCTTCCTGCTTTTATTCATCGCCACGGTATACGTAGCTAACTGTGGTTTTAGCGCCGATTGCTCGCAAGCCAGCCTGCCCGGGATCATTCACACACCCATCCCGACCTTGATCCCTGCTGTAATTCCAAGTCAGGGGAAAATAGTTCAAGCAGAAGCTTTTACACTGTGTGCAATCTCTGCACGCAGCCTTCTCTCTAGCTGGGTGGCAGCAGGCTACCAGGAGACACAACCATTTACTTTTTTTGATATCAATAGGAATTTCTGCCAGGCGATATTTGCGGATGTGATACCGCTTTTTAACCAGCCTGATCTATGGTACAAAGGAGCTCTGGCATGTGATGCCTGTCATAATGCGGATATTTCGATCGCGGCCGCTAACCTTGATTTAAGTAGTTATTCGGGTATCCTGGCGGGAGCACAGCGGATACCACCAGCTGGGCAGGGGATGGATATCCTGGGTGGGGGTAATTGGGAGAAATCATTGTTGAATCAAACGCTGTTTGTGAATCAATTGATGCCTTTTGGTCACCCTTTGGGAGGAATGTCTCCTGATGGACCTACCATCCAAGCGGGAATCCTGGTTACCACGCCAGTTGCAAGGCCAACTGCGGAAGGTGGTCAGGAGGAAGTCGCTCGTCCAAGTGATGCGGGTGGACCAGGCGAGGCAGCCAGCTTAACCGGAGACAAAACCGCGGGGCAGAAAGTGTATGATGACCATTGCCAGGTGTGCCATGGTTTAGAAGGTATGGATAACGTAGTGAACCCGGGCAGTGATGACGGTACTATCCCCCCATTAAATCCCATCGACGAGACCCTGGTGAGCTCTGATTACACGACTTTTGCCTATAATTTGGACCTATTCCTTCAGAATGGCTCAACACCTGAAGGTCCAAATGCTGCCTTCCAAATGCCAGCCTGGGGTGCAAATGGCGCCCTCACGCAGCAGCAAATCGCGGATGTGATTGCGTATCTCATCAACTTGAACCAGTGAATCTAAAAGATAACCACAAGAGACGAAGGACACAAAGGAACATGGGAAAACGAATACATTGCATAGAAATTTGAAATCAACCGATAAATCCTGATTAAAAAAGTAGTGGCTGTCACAAAGGCAGGAGTGCCACCAGTCACGTCAGCACTTGACTAGATGGGTAAAAATCCGAAAATATCAGGATTGATTTCCTCTGCACTCTGACCGAATGAGTGCTATGTAGGAGTAGGGGATATTATTCTGGTGTGTATTGTTCAAATCCCACCCCTAAACCGCTACTTTTAGATATTTACTTCCTTAATAAAAGAGGGCACGATCAGCAGGATAGATATCTGATCGTGCTCACTTTTTTATGTTCTTTACTTTATCGTCCAAAATGCCGGAAGGAATAGACGCAGTAGTGTATCAGCGATCAATCCGAGGATGAATAAACCCCCGACCAGGCGATTATGATTGAAGTTGTAGGCGGAGAAGTAAGTCGGCCAGATGGGATAGCCCGGAGGTGCAGTTTCAGGGCGAGGTTTGGAAAGGATTTTAATGGCTGTGATCAGTCGTTTAACGGCGAAGAATATGATCAACATGATTGGGGTAAAGTACCTTGGAATGAATACCAGGTACAGAACCACAAGGTAGATCAGCAACAAGATCGCAATATTGAGGTAGCGGGCAGCTGTCTCACCGATGCGCACAGGCAAAGTCCCAACACCCTTTTTGGCATCTTCTTTCATTTTATCGATGTGTTTACCGACATTAATACTCACCACGCTTAATCCGAAAGGCACACCTGCCAGGACAACATTCCAGATATTATTCAAGTTGCCATCTCTGGCTAATGCGAACACAATATAGACCCCTGCCACCATGATCGGTCCCCAGATGAGGAAAATGAATAACTCACCCAACCCATAATATTTGAGCGGATAGGTATAGAACAGAAGGATTAATGCCCCAAATGCAAAGAAACCAATCACCAACGGGTCGAAGTGAGTGTAAAACAGGGCGAAGACTCCGGATAGAAATGCAATTACACCGCTAATCATGAACCAGCGCAATTGCTGTGGCTTAGTCCAGAAGGATTGCACCAATGGATGTACTCCGTATTGGGTGCGGAAATAATTATCTTTGTCTACTCCGCGGCTGAAATCGGTGTAATCGTTGAGTAGATTATTGGTGCCATGAGCGATAAAAAGCCCCACGGTAAGGATTAGCCAGGGGAAGAAAGAGAAGTAGTGATCACGCAGCGCGAGAAGTCCGGCGATGACACAGGTGTAAACAGTCACCAAAGTCACACCTGAACGGGTAGCAATCAGCCACTTGGAGACGATATCGAGCTTATCCCAATCTTCCTTCTTATCCATTTTAACCAACGTCCAAATGGCTGTTTTCCACATCGCAAAATTTATATTCATGATAATTTCCTCCTTATCTGACTAATACATCTGATTGCATATTACTCTCAATGATAAATCCACAAACTTCCTGGTTATGATGCAATGGTTAATGCATATATATATATCATAAATTTGGGTATATCGTTCATCGATATAAATTAATATCTTATGAAATCGTTTCCATTCCACGAAAAATCCGGTTGTCGATGCATTTGAAATTGCGATTTTTGGGAAACTCTACCAATAAGCCTTGCGAAAATCGGAGTGAGGCGTTGTGGTAGGGAGTGTAAATCAATTCTATGATTATGCTGCGTTTGGATGCTTGGGCGGACTAATCTGGACACGGACGGACAAATAAGGATTGTTTGGCAAGTAATCTGCGTGTGCATTGGATTCATATAGCTCCAGCGAGCTGAATTTTAAGGTATGAGAATTGCAACTATTATTTGAACTATTCGAACTATTGGTATCGCGTGGAGGTATTCGGATTATGGAAAACACCATTCAAAAAGGTGAGATGGAACACGATGATGACAACGAGCTCGATCCTGGAGCGATCGTAGATCGATATCTACGAGAAAATCCAATACCAGATGAATTTACCTCCCTTTCGGATGAGAAATTAGTTCCATTATCAGATCCAGATGAGGAAACGACCCCGGAACCTGCCGAGGAGATTAGCTATGAACCCGACCTGGTTGAGGAGAGCTCGTTCCAATCCATGGATGAGCCTGGCCAAAGCACCAGCTTGCCTGAGGATGACCTTCCAGTGCCTGCAGAGGAATTGACTTACGAACCTGATCAAGTGGAGGAAAGCTCGCTTCAATCCAATGAGGAAGCTGGTATAAACTCGACTTTAATTCGTGAAGATATCCCGCAGACAGCTGAAGAAATGAGCTATGAACCAGATCGGCTTGAAGAAAGCCCATTTATCTCCTTTGAGGAATCGGGGCTAGATACAACCATTTCGGAAGATGAATTACCACAACCTGCTGAAGAAATAATGGATGAACCATCCACGCCTATCGAAGTTTTTGATCAACCCGCGGAAGAACCTGGCATGATTAATACACCACTGGAGCAAGATTATCTACAATATATCCAGGAATCAACTGCTACAACAACATCCAATAATGATTCCGTACCTACATTAGAAACTAGCTTATTGACCATCACTCAAGATGAATTACAGGGACCAAAACCCAAGAAAATTGCCCTGATCCTATCGGGGGGAGGGGCACGCGGTGCGTTCCAGGTGGGGGCGGAGAAGTATGCCCGCGAAGTTAAAGGCTATCATTGGGATATCATCGCCGGGGTATCGGTGGGGGCATTGAATGGAGCAATGTTGGCCATGCATCGCTACGCGCGCCTGATGGAAATTTGGGACAGTATTTCAGACTCTCAAGTATATACAGGTGGCTTCAACCTGTTCTCGCTGGTCAAGCTGATGTTCGGTGCAAGGTCGTTTTATGGGAATACCCCGCTACAAAAACTGATGCAGCGTGAGTTTGAAGCCGGGCGAATCATTGATGACCTACACGTAGGGGCAGTCTCGTTAGTCAATGGCGACTACATGCAATTCACCAAGGAATCACTTGAGCTCGTTAAAGCAATTTTGGCATCCGCCTCTATTCCAGTTGTCTGGCCGCCTGTGGATATATCACCAGATCGGTCGGCCATGGTGGATGGGGGTGTGCGCAATATCAGCCCGGTGGGTGATGTGCTCGATCTGGAACCGGACGAGATCGTGATCATAAACTGCAGCACCCGGCAGCCATCGGTAATGCCAAGGGCAGCATCGAATGTGCTATCCATAGGTATGCGCGCCCTCGATATCATGCAGAACGAGATTTTTGTCAATGACATGAAGGAATTTCTGCGTGTCAATGCACTGGTTCAGCAAGCTGAAAAACAAGGCTGTTTGCTTCACAATCCTAAAACTGGTAATCTGCTCAAGTATTATCCGTGCCAGGTGATTGAACCTGATAGCGAGTTAGGCGAAGTTCTTGATTTCTCGCAGAGCTCGGTACAGACTGGCCTAAAAGCAGGAGTGAGGCGGGCACGTGAAGTGCTCGGCAGGCCATAAGCTGGTAAAAATCAATATTTGTGTTTTATAATCAATTTCATAGTAGGTCTCGTCATGAGCATTGGAGAAATAAGCTCCACACCTGTCACGCAGTTTTTAGATGAATGCGGAGTTTCTTATCGCTTTTTTCGGCATTCAGGTGCGGTGCATTCATTGGAACAAGCTGCCCGTGAAAGGGGTCAGCGCCCAGAACAGATCGTGCGCAGTATTGTCTTTCGTCTTTCACGTGGCGGGTTTGTAATGGTGTTGGTTGCCGGAGAAAAGCAGGTTTCATGGCAGGCATTACGCCATCATTTAGGCACTTCTCGCATCAGCATGGCAACCGAGGCGGAGGTGGTGCAAGTCACAGGGTACGAATTGGGAGCTGTCTCACCATTTGGAACCAAACAACCACTACGCATCCTGGTCGATCGGGGTGTTTTCCTGGAGAGTGAAATCTCCATCGGATCAGGTGTCCGCTTTACCACGGTGATTATGCTGCGCGAAGAATTTTTGCATGCACTGGGGCGAGTGGAAGTTGGGGATTTCGCCACAGCGGACGTACCCGATTGAGGATAGAATAGCTGGTTAAATTAACTTGCGATTTGAGTCACCAAGCTGGTAGCGAAAAATGCCAACCCCCCTGGCGAATAGCGGAATGTAGCGCATCAGTTGAGATGAGCCAAGCCTTGGTTCAGGTTTATCGAAGTAAAACCATTCACTTAACATGTGGATGCCTTGCCCCCATGTTTCAGGTTGCTGCCCGTTTCTCAAGCCCCAATTCAACCGCGCAGCTAATTTCGAGAAGCCCAGCTTCAAGTTATGCAAGCGGATCATGCTGGGAGTCATACCATCGCAGATAAGCACGCAGCCCGGGAATGTTTGTGCGAGTAAAAGGAACAACTGCCTGACTTGTACCTGTGTGAAATATGGTAAAACACCTTCTGCTAAAAACAAATGTGCTTTATCAGGATAGATCCTGACTGGTTTAAGCCATTCCTGGTCAAATATCGAACATCCCAATGGATGGCATCGGTCAGAGGGTTGGATAAGTTTTTGACGAAAAGCGATAACCTCTGGCAGGTCCAGGTCGAACCATTCCACCAGTCCATTATCCACACGCTCAAAGCGGGTGTCCAAACCGCAACCGATGTGTACGACGACTGAATGTGGGTGGTCTAATAAGAAATCCTTGGTGTAAAGATCAAACTGACGCAGGCGCATGATTGCCGTAACCTGGTCATGACCTTCCAACTTGACCCGTGAAAAGTCATAATCGATCTGCTCCACCAAATGAATGGCATACTCATCTCTCAATAGTGCATCTGAGAGCCTTGCTTCAATTGCCCGTGCATATAACGCAATCAGCATGGTTTCAGCGATCTTATCCTGGCTTTTAAGGGAGAGTTTACTCATTTCCATTAGTCCTGATCCACCCTGAATAACTAACTAATTATTCGTGTAGAATGGCTAAAATTAGATATACGCTATAAAATACTAAATAGTAGACTCTATGAAATTTTACCACGCCGGTGGAAGGCTTATTTTCTGGTTCCCCGCATTGATGTTTTGATTTATTGATAACATTACTGGAATGCTTTTCCTCCTGACCATCACAGGATTATAATTCTCACCAACTGGTCAGAATTAACTGGTGGGTATTCACAGTGGTTGTCCCTCATGATCCAAATTCTATCTTTGCTGCGTAAAAGCATTTTAGGCATGGAACGATATCCCCGGATCCTGCTTTTTACCTGGCTGGTGGTGATGCTTTCGCTACCACTACTGCGGGCTGTTTTTGGTCAACAGACTTTGCTGCAAGGTCTGGCTTTAGCGGTATTGCTTCAGTTAGGGTTTGTATTGAATGTGCTATATAGAGCGTGGGGATGGTGGAGCATGTTGCGGACTTCTGTTGGGGTGGTTTTATTAGCCTGGGTGATACAGGCGATCGTTATCAGAAGTGGCTTGCCATACGGAAACATGCACTACAGCTCTTCATTGCAACCACAGGTTTTGGAGGTTCCCATTCTCGTCTCTCTTGCCTGGTTAATGATGCTTCCGCCTGCCTGGGCAGTTGCGAAACTAATCACCCATAAAGTAAGTGGCTGCTTAATGCGGATTGCATTTATCGCAGTCAGCACACTGGCATTCACTGCCTGGGGTTTCTACTTCGATCCTTTAATGGTCAGATTGGGCCTCATGACATGGATTCCAGTTGGATGGTTTTATGGGACACCCTGGCTGAATTACCTGGGATGGTTATTAGTTTCTGGGGTGATTACCTTTGGAGTCGCTCCCAACCGCATCCCCGGGGGGGCACTCATCCTGGTATATGGCCTCACCTGGATATTCGGTTTTCTTTTATTGATCCTAATTGGAGACTTACCTGTACCAGCTTTAGCCGGTTTTTGCCTGATGGGTGGAGCACTCTTGTGTGCAGGCATCGCCACTCGAAAATAATAGTGGATTTGATGATAACATATTCATCTTAATCGTTACAAATTTTTTATCATTATGTGAGCATGGTTCATGGTTATGGCAACAATATTGCATCCATAATGTTATAACGGTAATAAATTCTTGGAGGATAGGAAATGGACATCATTACTCCGGTCTTGAACATTATTTTGGGAATTCTCCTGCTGACCACGGGGAAAAAATTATACTGGCTATTTGTGGCCGTGGTTAGTTTTGTTATTGGCCTGGCCCTGGCCAACCAGTTAGATCTTTCACCACACTGGCTAACTTATGCCGTGGCTTTCGCGGGCGGTGTTCTTGGCGCAATCCTTGGAACCTTTTTACAGAAACTGGCCATCGCGCTGGTGGGATTTGCTGTCGGTGGGTATGGTGCCTTTTACCTCAGCAATACCTTGCTGGGCATTAAAGCTGACTCGACCAATTATTTGGCATTTATCATCGGGGGCATTGTCGGCTTGCTGCTAGTCGCAAGTGTATTCAATTGGGCACTTTATATCCTTTCATCCTGGGCTGGATCTACCTTGGTGACCCGAACTGTGACAGACAGTGTTAAGATGGATCAGACGGTTGGGCTGGTTATATTTTTCGTCTTATTTGTCTTAGGTATGGTCATCCAGGCAGGTTTATTCAGGGGTGAAGCCGAAAAGAAAACCGCGGAAATCAAACCTGAAGTCCAGCCAGGCAATAAAGTAGAAAAATAGAATATTGTAGTCGAGCACCGTCGTTTGCGATTAAGCGCAACAATTAATCCCGTAAATTACGAAGCAGGAGTCTAGTTTTCCCTAGGTGGGAGAGGTTAGAGACCTGCTTTTTTATCTAGGAAGATGGGTAATGATTAAAATTAATCGGAATTACAGGGATTGAATAATTTACCATTTCTTGCCCATAAGTTCGATAAAAAAACTCCAACCATGAAAATCAGGTTGGAGTCGGATTGACTATAAATAGCTCTTGACTAAAAATAGGGGAAGTTACTCAATTCGATAGTAATTAACTCTGAAGAAAAACACCGCTTACATTTATTCGATCAAAAATTTCTACCTTAGCAGGATTAGTGAAATCAGCGAGCCAAAGTTTGGGATAATGTTCGGCCAATAATGCACCAGGAATGCAACCAGGAGGACCAGGCAAAGCAGGATGATCAGGACGATTAGCACCATCCGCCTGATATTTTTTTTGCTGTTAGGCTTGGATGGCTCAGGTGCAGTAGTGTTTTCGTTGATCGTATCCCCTGCCTGAGGCGAGGCTTGCAGAGTCGCTACATCCGCTTGAGTTTTTGGGATCAGGCTGGTACCACAGTACCCGCAGTATTTTGCATTCGTTCGTAATGAGCGCAGGCAATTAGGGCAAATGGTTGGCATGGAAAATCCTCCTACTTGTGATTTTATAAAGCGTGTTCATCAACCGTTGTGATCGTGTAGATCTCTGTTAACAAATATGAATAATCTCTCTAGGGCTTATAGACGAAGAAATTATCGAACAATATGTCTGTACCAGGAGTATCATACGTACCTGCAATCAACCCAATATTACCCCTGGAATAAGCACCATCAATTTGCTGATCAACTTGCTGCCCGTTAACATATAACGTCAGCACATTGTCAATGCAATCGAAGCGGATATGATTGGTTGCAGAACCCTGGTTGATCGCAGCGCTAAATTCAAGGTTGTCTCGGCCAAGCAGGGCTGATGTATCGCTAGTTACTTTGGTAATACCGAAATATCCGTCACTGCTGATCACGCCATAATAGAATTCATTTACGCTTTTGTATCGGCAGATCAGGCCAAAATCATTATCATCTGGGCCAGCATTCTTGGTAGCATCCACCTCAACGGATACATCACCGAACACGTTCGTACCTGGATTCGCCCAGCTATCAGACATATCTGAATTTACAACAATTCGATACGCATTTTCGTAATAGTCTGAGAAGTAATCTGTTTCGTCAACCCGGTCCCAACCGGAATCAGGGTTAGAAAAATCATCGCCGAAAATCACAGGAGGGGTTGACGATATTGGATTGGGGATGACGGTGGATATTGGGGTATCTTGAGTGGGATTAAAAATTGTCAGCCAATCAGAAAAATGGCTGATTCCCCAAACGAGCGCGGCACAACCTAAAGCCAGGAAAATTACCAAGCAGCTCCCTATGAGCCACCAGATTTTATTGCCATACAAGAACCCTGACCTAACCTTGGGCGGGGATTGACTCACAAAAGTGTGCGGTTCAGGGGTTTGAACTGAAGGCAAAGTCTCAGGTGGCTGTGGTTCAATAGATGGAGTATCTTGAATGTGATTCTCAGCCGGAATATCTAAAGATCCACCACAATAATTACAAGCTGGAATATTTTCAGGGTTTTCTCTACCACAATATGGACAAATCATAAAATCCTTTCATCGATTAAACAAATAGGTATCAGCCATTACTGTACCTTCCTAAGGTTGAGTCCAGGGCACACTAACCCAGGCGGTGTATCCGTGTTTTTCCACCCCATAAACCCGGGCATGGGATGGATCAGAGCAACCCGACTCATCTGTCACAGTCACGATGGTTTCCCATGAGCCAATTGGTTCAAATATGAGCTCACCATTGTGGCACAACCAAGCTTCGATCAGGTATGGATATTGTAATGAGTCGTCTCCTGCTTTCAGGTAGAGCGGGCTCCAAGATATGATAACGCTATCCCCATATCGCACCGATGAGACACCGCTAAGAGGTCCGTAATAGGGAGATTGGGGTAGGGGAAGTGAGGCGGGCGCCAGGGCTAACGTTTCTCCGTGGATATCCATTAAAGACGCTTTGATCCAGCACGGGTTGGTACCGCCGATCGCTTGGACCACAATCCATGTGCCTGTCTCATTACGCCCGATGATTTCCAGGTTGTTGCCTGCATAGAGCCCATATTTGTATAAATAAGCAGCACCGGGTCCGTAGCGACAATTCGATTGTTCAAGAACTGTGCCTCTCAGAACTGCGTAAGTAGGTGAGAAAGTAGGTGTATAAAACTGTGTGGCTGTTTGGGAAGGTGATATTGGTACCGATACGGTAGGGCTCTGGGTAGGTTTTGGACTGGATGTATAGGAAGGCTGAATAATTGGTTTCGGGGTCAACGCCATCGTGGGGGTCTTCTTCACCGAATTGGTATTGTTGATCGCTGGTATAAATGCTTTCGCAACATCATTTGTGGATGTCATAACGCCAATTTGCGAACCCTGGGCTGTGCAGGCAACCAGTGTGATACTTAGGAGCAATACCCCTATACGGCTCATATGAAGCCTGGATCTAAAATTCCTCCAGTGAGGTTTACAGAAAACTAGAATGATAGGACCTCAACTAAAACGACCGAGATATTATCTTCCCCGCCAGCTGAATTTGCTTCATCGACCAGCTGATCACAGGCCGTCTGAGGTGAGCTGGCTTCCAAGATGATCTTTTGTATTTTCTGGTCGTCTAGCATACTGGTGAGACCATCCGAGCAAAAGAGCAAACGATCATTCGGGAAGAGCTGCTGGGTGAGATAATCTGCCTCTGCATCTGAGTTCTCACCCAGGCTGCGATATATCACATTGCGTTGCGGGTGGAAGCGGGCTTCCTCCTGGCTGATTTTACCCATCATGACCAGGTGTTGCACCAGCGAATGATCTTCAGTGAGCTGATGAATACTCCCCTTGCTGAGCAAGTAAATTCTGCTATCACCAAGATGCCCCAGGTATGCCTGGCTCCCAACAATCAAACCAAGGACCAAGGTAGACCCCATATCATTGCCAGCAATTTGCCTGGCTTTATAAACTTTCTGGTTGGCAGCTTGCATTGCCCGTTTGACCCAATCACCATATTTTTCATAAGATGTATCCCGAAGTGAAGCCAGGTCAATAGCTCCAATTTGAGCAATCACATCCGTGACCAGACTGCTAGCCAGCTCCCCTGATGCATGTCCGCCCATTCCATCTGCAATCGCACAGAGTATGATCGGCTGAATTATCCCCTGATGGAGAACACTGAGTTCCATACTTAGCACGCTATCTTCATTGTTTGAGCGTACCTTCCCAGCGTGTGTTCTCCTTCCGATTTGATAATCAAGGTTGAGGCGTGAAGATCCGTTGGATTTTGCCATTGAAATTTGCTGTTCAAATTCGATAGCGCTGGTAAATCCATCTCCCACGAGTGCTTTCTGAAACAGGTCATTTACTGCTTCTGGCAGATATGGGTCAAGGCTATACGAGGCTTTACCAGTCATCCAAGAGTACATCGCAAGTGCCAATAAGCGCACATTATTGATCTTCTCTCGATCTGTTAGCATGGGTGAAATGCGAGTTGAGCCGAAATTTCTCCAGACAACTTTACCCTCACTCATTCCAATATTGGATTGATCTACCTGCTCATCCAACACGATACCCTTCGATTGGAGATAATCGAGCGCTTGTGCAAGCTGTCTCCCCCAATCTAATGCCTCAGAGACATCAGGTTGAGATGGCAAATCCTGTGAATAGGGTGTGACCAGGCAATAACGGAGTCCATCGGACGTCTCCTGTTTAAATGTTGCAACCGGAGGAAGAACATTCGGATGCACTAGGTGAAGGTCAATGATTGGTTGAATAGTTTGATACTTATCCAGGTCTGCTTCAAGGAGCATGAATATAGGGGAACGCTCATCCAAGGGTGATCCACATTCGGTGCAGAATCTCTCGGTTTCAGGACCAAAAGGGCAGTGAATGGTCCGGCAATCGGGGTTGGAACAGATCCGAACCGCTGGTATGTTCGGGTCGCTTACCTCAGTGACCGTATATTGGATTTCATGCTCGACCTGAGATACCAGGCTATCGTACCTGAAGCGATTGTCGAAAATTGCCCCTTCAGAGCGACTCTTGAAACCTGCGAGTTCGGTTGCTGGTGCTTTTGACGACCCCTGCAACGCCTTCTCTGTCGTGCCTGCAGGAGCGGATTGATCCGATAGCAGCGACGGCGCAGGCAGTTCTGTGGGTTTGACTGGAGCAGGTTGTTGCAATGGATTAACGGGTGCAGGTTGGGTAAATAATATTGTTCCGCACTGGGCACAGAATGCTGCTTCAGGACGATTTTCAGCGCTACACTTTGGGCAGATTACCATGATTTACTCCTTGCTTATGCATATTAATCATAAATATTTGAGGCTTTGACCGCTTTCATGAAATCCGGCGTACTCCGTCACTCCGACATGCT
Source organism: uncultured Chloroflexia bacterium (assembly GCA_963725685.1). Lineage (GTDB taxonomy): Bacteria > Chloroflexota > Anaerolineae > Anaerolineales > UBA4823 > FEB-25. Next base: position 219,705 of record CAVRYZ010000003.1, on the reverse strand, counting down.
TTTCTAAGTCGAATTTTCTTTTTCTCTACCCAGGTACACGTTGCCCGGATCACTGAGAACTTATTTGTACTCTACAGGTCATCACTGAACCACTTTGAGATAAGCATGCATTGTTGAGACAGTAAGTAATATCACACTTTAACATTCAAAGTAGATTGACAAGCATTTCAAGGATGGCGTGCTGTTGAAAACGCCATACCTTACCAATTTTGAGAGCGGGTAACTCCCCACGACGAGCCATGGAACGGATGGTCTCTGGTTGAAGCTTCAGGAAAGCTGCCACATCCTCGACTGTCCATAACGGGTCTGTGGATGAGCCTGGATCAGCCTTATTGGATGAGCTATAAAAATTGCTTCGGTAATTTTCCATAATAATATCCGTTTTCAACATTGGCTGGATCCTGATTGAGCCAATAGAGCAAAGCCGAGGGTTAGGTCAATAGACACGTGTAAATACTTGTTTGTGTGTGAATATACTGTTATCTGAGAGTATGCATGAATCATACCAGAGGATTGTGCCGATCACGCGTGTGTTTTTTTCGTCAAGTACAGCACTAATTGGAGAAAGGGTAGTGAAAGATCAATTTCTAATCGCAGCTATAAATATCCCATGGTTCTTGGTGCCAAAATAGACCATATTGGGGATGGAACGATCGAAACTGATGGATTGTATAGTTTGCCCATTGAGAAGCTTGTCAACCAAATACCAGGTTAACCCATCATTTGGGGAGTAATAAGCTTCAGATGTTGTGCCAGTATAAATGACACCTGGTTGGGTGGGGTAAAGCGCAAGCGCTGTGACTATCTTGTCGAATAGACCGAGTTGTGACCAAGCCCCTGCTTGGTATTTGTAAATACCTTGGTTAGTGCCCGCATAAAAGACACCCGATTCGGTCGGCGAGGCTGCCAGTGAATAGAAATTCACCGGAAGATAGATATCACTCCAGCTTGTACCTCCATCAATGCTAACCTTGACACTTCCTGAAATCTCTGTAGCAGCATAAACCAGGCTGGGATTGCTCACATCCACAGCCAGGCTGAGAATGGTCTGCCCACCCAGCTCAGCAGGCTGCCAATCAACACCACCATTCATGCTTCGATAAGCACCTGATCCGCGTGTACCTATATAAGCAATTTGCGGATTGGATGGAGAGTACACCATTTTGAGCAGATTGACATTGATTGCTTTTTCTGCGGATAAGGCCACCTGGGGATTCGCAAAGGCTTCCTGCATCTCAAGAGTCGCGAAAGGATGATCTGCAGGGAAGGCCGGCAAAGGGATCTGGGTCAGTGGTAATCCTCCACTGACATAACTCCATCCGTTACTACTATTGAGGTCGTTCTTGAATAACCCCCCTGTATCAGTCAGTGCATACAGTAATCCTGGATGGGCAGGGTCCATTATAAGGTCATGCACATATTTATCGCCCAGACCGCTATTGATTACATCCCAGGTTTGGCCACGATTTTTTGTCTGGAACACACCTGCTCCGTACAAGCTGGCATATACCGTAGCGGAATCGGTCGGAGAATGCACCACGGACGTAATCGTGGCGTTGTTGATACCATTGTTGCTGGGGTACCAGATGATACCACTATCTGCGCTCCGGTAGAGTCCATCACCTGACGTACCTAAAAGTAAATTATTCGTCAATTGAGGGTTGATGGCTATAGCATAAAGTTGGTCCTGCTGAAATCCAACACCCTGCCACGTATCACCACCATCGGAAGTCTTCAGAACCCCGTGTGAAAATGTGGCCATGTAAACCGAATCCACAGAAAATGGATCGATCGCTATGCTGTAGACCTTTACATCCAGGAATAGGAATCCAAGACTGATGCCATTCCATAAGTCACCGCTATTTGTGGTTTTATAAACAAAGTCATCGTGCCAAACGCCGTGATACAGGACTGACGAATATTCAGGTTGTGGGCTGATGACAATCGCCCTGCCTGAAGGGTTTCCGATCCCTGTATAGATCACATGCCAGGTGGCTCCGTAGTCATCACTGCGGAATGGATTATTGATGTGGGTAGCTGCAAAAACTTGTTTGGGATTATTCGGATTGATTGCCAGTGAGTAAACCCAATCCTGATAATTCACCCCACCGACATTCCATAAGGAGGGGCTCCAGGTTTGACCAGCATCAGTGGTTTTATAAACCACACCATTCCATGGTTCTTGATTGTTATTGGAAACGCCCCGGGTGGCAGCATAGATAATCGTTGGATCTACAGGATCGACCGCCAGGCTGTAAACCACTGCTTGGTCCTGGATGCCCGATCCAGACCAAGACCATGATTCGCCACCATCCAGTGATTTATACACCTGGCTGTGAAATGTTCCAGCATATAGTGTGTCTGGTTGCTTCGGATCGATTGCCAGGGAATAGATATATAAATTCGTAAGGCCTCGACTAACTGAAAGCCAATTTCTTCCCGCATCTGTGCTTTTGAACACGCCAGATCCAAATGATCCAGCATATACCACCTGTGAATTGGATGGGTTGTAGGCAATGGTTATAATCGTCCCTCCGTAGGGTCCAATCCAACCAGAAGGATCATAGGAAACCATCGGGAGGTATGAACTTTTCTCCGGTGCATGACCGCTGGATAAAGCCTGCTGACCTAGCCCTAAAATGATGAGAATAATGAAGGGAATGAGAATCCGGTTAATCTTGATGGGCATTGATGAGTATTATATACGCAAATTTGAAAATGTTCGTTATACTTCATGGGTGAATTGTGATGGATAGCACCAAGCGAAGGTTGTATGGCAAAACATATCTTAATTGTGGATGATGATGATTTATTACGGCGCAGCCTGGCATTCAACCTGGAACAGGCGGGTTATCATACCAGCACAGCCGAAAGTGCCGAAACCGCTCTCTCGCAGGTACGCCTGGATAAACCGGATTTGGTGTTGCTGGATATCAGCCTGCCCGTCATGGACGGGCTGGATGCTATGCGTCAATTAAAAGAGCAAAATGATCTGCCAGTTATTTTTGTTACTGCCCGCCGCCGTGAGCTGGATGAAGCCCTGGGTTTGGAACTGGGTGGGGATGATTACATTACCAAGCCATTCGATTTGAACGTCCTGGTGGCACACATCAAGGCGGTGCTGCGCCGTTTCGAGCGCGTAAGTGCAACGCAGGAATTTTCAACCAGTGAACCCTTAGTAGTAGGTGACCTGGTGGTGGACGTGAAAGGCCATTCAGTGACCCTGGCGGGGAAGCAAATCGATCTGCCACGACGCGAGTTCGATCTCTTGCATACCCTGGCCTTGCAACCCGGAAGGGTATTCACTGTGGATGAGCTGCTCGGCGCGGTGTGGGGAGCTGAGTTTATCGGTCAGCCACAGGTGGTGTATGTGCATATCCGTTGGTTACGAGAGAAAATCGAGCAGGTTGCTAATCACCCGCGCCGTATTCTGACAGTGCGTGGCGTGGGTTATAAGCTGGTGCCGGAGGTGACCTGATGTTTCGCACCCTACGCTCAAGGTTGGTTCTCAGCCATGCACTACCTTTACTCGTAATTATCCCTATCATCGGGGTGGCGCTTACCAACCTGATTGAAACGCGTGTATTGCTTCCCAGCTTATCGAAAGCACTGATGACCAATGCAGTTCTCCTGGCGAATGTTGCTGGAGACCAGGTTGAGCTGTGGACAAACCCTGCTTATGCTGAGTATTATCTGACACATTTACGACATGACATCAGTGCCCGGGTAGAGTTTATTACTCCTGGAGGGCAGCTTTTAGCATCTTCCGATCCCACCGAAGCTCAAATTCTTGGGGTGATCCTTGATTTTGAAGGAGTAGCACAAGCTCGTGCCGGTAAGGTGGCCAGTTACACGTATTACAATGCTTCTTCTCCTTCGGAAGTTATTGATGTCTTCGTGCCTGTGATCAATCAAAACCAACAACTGATTGGCATCCTGCGTATGTCTTATACCTATACAACCCTTTATACCGAATTTACCCGTTCACGTTTCGTGATTGTAGGCATCCTGACGGGTGGGTTGCTGGTTGGGATCATCCTGGGTCTGAGCCTGGCGGTAAACCTCAGCAAGCCCATCCGTGAAGTGACAAAAGCGATTAATGATTTAGCCCATGGGAATCGTAAAACTGAGGTTGTCGTACGTGGTCCAGAGGAGATCCAGCTCCTGGCACAATCGTTCAATTTTTTGAATCAGCGTTTAGCCAGCCTGGAGAAAGCCCGAAAGCAGTTGTTAGCGAACCTTGTTCATGAGCTTGGTAGACCTCTGGGAGCGCTGCGATCCGCGATCCAGGCTTTGGCAGGTGGAGCTGCTCAGGATCCGAAACTCCTGGCGGATCTGACCACAGGGATGGATGACCAGGCAGCCCGTCTTCAGCACTTGCTGGAAGACCTTGCACATCTGCATGACCAGGTGCTGGGTACTCTTGAGCTGGAGTATCAGCCAGTTGAATTGAGTGATTGGTTGCCCAAAGTATTGCGTCCCTGGCAGGAAGCTGCCAAGGATAAGCATTTAACCTGGCAAACCGATATCCCCAGCGACATTCCTGTGATTTCTGCCGACCCCAACCGCCTGGCGTCGGTTGTGGAAAATCTGGTAAGCAACGCTATCAAATATACACAGCCGGGGGGCACAGTTTCTGTAAGCACCCAGGTTGAAGGTGAGGAGATATTAATTATAGTCAAGGATAATGGTTCTGGGATTACGCTTGAAGAACAGCAGAAAGTCTTCGAGCCATTTTATCGTGGAAATCAAGGCCGGCGTTTCAAACAAGGCATGGGCTTGGGATTAAGCATCGCCCATGACTTGATGGAGGCTCATGGGGGCAAGATCACCCTGGAAAGTGCTCCTGGAGAGGGAAGTCAATTCACCATCCACCTGCCCATCAATTCAGGAGTCCAACCAATGCCTGAAATATAACCGTTAACAATAATAGTAATTGATCTCATGAGTAGTTGGGGCGGATTATTAACCGCCCTTATTATTTTTAATTACATAAGCTTCGCTTAAGCATTCCATAGGGGGGTGATAAGGACAAATTCCATCCCCTGGGGCTATGATAATGCCGATGCTCGAAAAATTTCAAAAGGAAAGTCTCTGGAGGTAACCATGAAAAAGCAAGTTTTTAGTCTCGTTAGTTTAGCTCTTATCTCAGTAATGTTGCTTTCAGCTTGCAGTGGGGTAGGGGCAGTATTTGCCAGCACCGTAGGCAAACTCAATGCAGTGCAAGCAGCACCACAAGCATCTCAGAGTACCAGTGACAGTACATTAAAATCAAGCTCAACTAATGCAATTAACACCAATCCATCGACCTTAGCCCAGGTGACGGCTGGTTCTGATCTTCTAACGGCCTATGAAAATGCGTTAGAAGCGGTTTATACAACCGTCAACCCGCAGGTGGTGAACATCTCAGTGTTGACTCCTGCCACCGTTAACAATTTCCAAAATTTTCCAGGTTTCAACAACAATAACAATAATCAAACCCAACAATACTCTCAGGCCTTAGGTTCTGGTTTTGTTTGGGATACGAAGGGTAACATCGTCACGAATAACCATGTCGTTGATGGCGCTACGAAAATTGAGGTTACGTTCTCAGATGGTACGACAGTTCCAGCGAAGATAGTTGGTCAGGACCTGTATAGTGATCTGGCAGTGATCAAGGTGAGTGTCGATGCGAGTAAGCTGTCCCCAGTCAGTATGGCTGATTCAACCCAGGTCAAGGTTGGCGAGATCGCTATCGCCATTGGAAATCCGTACGGGTTCGAGGGTTCGATGACCGTAGGTACCGTTTCCGGTATCGGGCGTGATATCCCCACCAGAACCACCGATCAGACGAGCGGTGCTTCATATTCAATTCCTGAAGTTATCCAGACCGATGCTGCCATCAATCCAGGCAACTCGGGTGGCGTATTGGTCAATGACCAGGGGCAGGTAATCGGCGTCACATATTCCCTTGAATCGTCCAGTGGATCCAACTCGGGTATTGGGTTTGCAATCCCGGCTGAGATTGTATCGAAAGTTGTCCCATCTCTGATTTCTACGGGTTCTTATCAACATCCATATTTGGGGCTCAGCGGTACCGATCTGACTCCAGATATCGCCCAGGCGATGAATCTGTCTTCTGATAAGCGTGGTGCATTGATCGAAACGGTCACAACAGGAGGCCCAGCAGCCAAGGCGGGGTTACAAGGCAGCAATACAACGGTAACCATCAATGGATCCCAGGGCCTGGTTGGTGGAGATGTTATAACTGCGATTGATGGACAAACCATTAACAGCATGTCGGATGTGATCACCTACCTATCTATCCATGGTCAGGTTGGGCAGACCATTAATCTGACAATCCTGCGTAATGGTCAAACCCAGAATGTACAGGTAACTTTGGGCAGTCGCCCAAGCCAGTAAATATCATCTAAATCTCCATTCCACCTCTTCCAAATCACTTCAGGTTTGGGAGAGGTGGGGTGGTATGAGAGTGTGGTAACTCATGTTCAATCGTCGAAGTGTAAGCATCCTTTTATATCTACTCTTCCTACCAGTTTTTCTTAGTGAAGGATTTGCAGGTGGTGTTTTGGTGGATCATTTTCTCCTCACGCCCACCATAGCCTCGGCCAGTTCTAAAACCCAATCGATTGGGTTGGATCTAGTCAACCAGGCATATCAGATTATCCAACAAAATTATGTGGATCAAACTGCGGTGCAGCAAACACAGCTTGAATACGGGGCTATTTCTGGGATGGTTGATGCTCTCGGTGATACGGGTCACAGCCGATTATTAACCCCGCAGATGGTTAAAGAAGAGAATAACTTCACCAAAGGCACATTTGAAGGTATTGGGGCAGAAGTGATGCTCAATAGCACCGGTCAGGTGGTTATTGTTGCCCCGATTGATGGATCTCCAGCCCAGGCAGCGGGTGTAAAAGTTGGTGACATTATTTTAAAAGTGGATGGTGTCGACATGACCGGATTGGGCCTCTCTGATGTAGTCAGCAAGGTTTTAGGTCCTGCCGGGACGAAGGTAACCATCACTTTAAAGGATCCCGGTACTGGTGTAATCACAGATGTGACCATCACACGGGCGAAGATCACAGTTCAAAACGTCACCTGGATCATTCTGCCCGGTACAACCATCGCGGATGTGCGCATCGCAGCCTTCAGCCAGGGTGTGACTAGTAATTTACGGACAGCTTTACAGCAGATCCAGGAAGAAGGTGCCACCAGCATCATACTAGACTTACGCAACGATCCGGGTGGCTTACTGGATGAAGCGATCGGTGTAACCAGTCAATTCCTGGGAACAGGCAACGTTGTGCTGGTGAAGGATGTTCAGGGGCAGGAACAGGCTGTACCGGTTCGGACAGGTGGACTGGCGACTAAAATTCCCCTGGTAGTACTAATTAATCAGGGAACAGCCAGTGCATCTGAGATCGTTGCGGGAGCACTACAAGATTCTCATCGAGCAACTCTGATTGGAGAAACCACATTTGGAACAGGAACCGTGCTGAATGGTTTCTCATTATCCGATGGTTCACAGATTCTCTTAGCCACCGAGGAATGGCTTACACCTGCAGGGCGAGTGATTTGGCACAAGGGTATTGCCGCTGATGTGAGTGTGGATCTGCCAAATACGGTAAATTTATTCCTGCCAGAATCGGGTAAGGGAATAACTGCAGACCAGCTGCAAAGCAGCCAGGATGCACAGCTATTAAAAGCAATCAATCAGCTTTCACAGGGGGCCAGTAATCGGTGAAAGAGGTAAGTAAAACGGTTTGGTTGGTTTGCCCTCCCTGGAAGTCCTCTCCTCCCTTCCGGGGAGGGTGCGTTTAAGGAAATTAGGGATTTTTTACAATTCTTGATGCATTACCCGTGAAAATTGGCTCATTCACGCACTTTTTGGCACTTATGCGAAATACCCTGCATTATTTATTGATTGCGGTGCAGTTCCGGTACAATTGAAAGCAAATCTCACCTATCAATAAGGTTTTAATCGGTTATCGTAGACGTAATAAACGCTATTTTCCCGCTCTTCCTGTGCATTTTTATCCATCGCGCTGAAGAAGCCGCGGATTTGAATCCCGCCAGGTCTACTGGAATATCCCTAGGATGGGGTATTGTTTATTGATACAAGCAGCGTGGGAGCGTTCCCCCATTTAACAAGTGTCCAGGTGATGTCCTACAGGGTCATCGACGTTTGTGGAACATACTCAATTGTTGCTACCCCCTATGTTCATTTAGTCATAATTCCACACAATATAAACCCCTTTTTCAAATTGTGGGAGAGTGATTTGTATAGTAGAATACGGCTCTTAGTTGTTAACTAAGGAGATGAAGGTTCCAATGGATATAAATTCATAGCTACTTCATTAGGATGCTTGGCGAGTGGAAAGGCAGTTGGATCCCTGAAAACTGCTCCACTGTGTTCAGGCGATACCTCTGGGGATTGCCTGGCAAGATTGAGTATGACGAGCGATAAAGTTCTTGGTGAAGAGGCTCAGCTTTGAGGAAGCCGTGGAATCGATGCGATTCTGTTTGCTTGAAGATTGCGATTGTTTTATAATCAACTGAACCTAATTGGATGATGATCTAATTCCCATCTACCACTCATTCCAACAAAGGCAGCTATATCCTAGAACTGGTCAGCTCTACTCGGGTTTATGGGCGTCTGAGCGAACCAGATCAGATTATCGCTATTTGGTCCACGTAAATCACTTTAACATTAATTTTTGGAGACTTCAATGCGAAATAATACCAAAGTCATTAGACTTGTTCCAATATTCCTTGTCTTATTAATGGTTTTCGAGGGATCTAGCTTAGTCGTCACTGCACACCCGTTTCCCCAGTTGAACAATGACCCTCTCACTAATTCAATGGATGGAAATTTAAACACATTTATACCTATTATTAAGAATAATTACGGGGTACACCCTCTAGAATCCCCTTTTTCTATAGAAATTGCTGCTCTGCATTTAATAACTCCAACGAATTCACTGAATCAGGATATGAACCAAGAACAATTTTATGCATGGTACGACCAGGCTTTCCCAACATTATTGGCAGCCTTGAACGACAGCGGTGCTGGATGGACCAGAATAGTAATTAACTGGTCCGATATTGAAAAAACGGAACCTGTATTAGGCCAACCTCCGGTTTATGACTTAGGTGCGTTGCAATGGTATGATAACCGCCTTCGCCAGATTTCCTCGATTGGGGTGAATATAATTGCCGTGATAAATACACCTCCTGCCTGGGCAAGCGATTCCCAGATTTGTCCTGCAATCACCCCTGAACACGCAGGTGAGTATAAACAATTTCTTACCGATATCGTATCCAGGTACAGTCAACCCCCATACAACATCAAAACCTGGGAAATCTTCAATGAGGCAGACGCTAACATCGTTGAAGTGTATGGCGGTAACTGTTTTGGGGAATTTGGCCTCATTTATTCTGAAATCTTACAAAAAAGTCATGAGGCAATTAAAGCCGTTGATCCCAATGCAACGATCTTAATGGGTGGGATCGCTTACGATGAGTTTATCGATTATGGTGGACCTTTCTACCGTTATTTCCCCGATGAAGTAATGTTAACTGGGGGAGCAAGCTATTTTGATGCGCTTAATTTTCATTATTTTCCCAATTATCATGACGAATGGGAACGCTGGAATCCACCAGCACTACCACCAACATGTTCAATCCCAATAAGTGATGGAGGGTTCCCGGCTTACGATGGCAGCGGAATTGATCTTATCGCTAAGAAAAATAATCTCACCAACCGGATGAGCACTTGTTATGGTGTGAACAAGCCGGTTTGGCTGACGGAATTGGCACAACACGGCTATATCAACGATCCATTTTCTCTAAAAAATCAGGCCTATTATCTTGTAAAGGGATATAGCCGGGGACTGGCAGCCGGGATCAAAAACATAACCTGGTTTGCATTAGCGGATGCAAATGATGGCTATGACCAAGGTCTGTTGTATCCTAATACATTTTCCCCAAAACCTGCCTATTATGCATTTAAGACTTTAGTCACCCAGCTTAAGCATTATTTGTACAATCGGACGTTAAGCCTTCCTGGGGGCGAGGCATATGTGTTCAGGAGTGCTTATGATGGTGAAAAAATAGTTGCCTGGGGCAACGATGTTCCTTTGTCCTTATCCCCCGCAACCGCATTGGAAGTGACGGATTATCTTGGAAATGTAATTCCGATCCAGGATGGAGGTCTGGGCGATGTGGATGGACCCGGTAATGGCTCCATTACAATCATGCTGTCTTTAGATCCAATGTCGGGTTCTGAAATTTTTCCTCCGACACCCATTCCGGTTTTTATTCGCGTGACCTCTCCTTAGACGATGCAATACATTGACATAAGGTTTGACTTCTTAAAATCTGTAGATAGTCAGGTGTTTAATAAGAAGTGACGGAAATGCTAACCGCGAGTCTATATTCCGATATAAAAATCGTAATCCTGCTCAAGTATGTCGACGAACCAGGTATATTCTCGGCAACATCATAGCCATCACCGCATCTGGGGTATCTTTTAATATCTTTTAATATCTTGACAATTTCAAATTTTTTGATTAGAACTGTACCTCGATACAGCCATCTGTGTATAATTTTACGGCGCATGAATTATACAATTATGAACATTCAGTTATTAGTAACCAAATCAAATTGAATTACCATAATAAATTGTCGAATCTGTCGCTAGGTATAAGACAAGCAGGATTTCTGTTTGTTGCCACGTCACTTGGTAGCGCTCTGCAATATCTGGTGCACTTTGCTACAAGTCGTATGCTTGGACCGGTTGAGTATGGTGTATTTGCTTCGCTTAACAGTTTATACACGTTGATCTATACACCTCTGGGTATTCTAACCTTGGTGACCGCCTATTACCTTGCCCAGTTTCAAGCCGCGGAGAGGCGCACAGGTCCGGTTCACTGCTTATCACAATTTCCAAATGGGTATCTCTTTTCGGGGTGATTGCAGGTGCAGCGATTGCCCTAGCCAGCCCTTTCCTAGCAGCCTTTCTACAAATTCCCTCGTCGATCCCAATACTTTTGGTAGCTATTTCAGTCTTGGTAGGATCTTTGGTGGCCGTTTTTACAGGGGCTCTTCAGGGACTACAGAAGTTCCTCGCATTGGGGTTTAACTATATCATCGGATCATTCCTGCGCCTCGCATTCGCTGTAGGTCTGGTCACCCTTGGCCTGGGTGCCAGTGGAGCTTTTGCGGCTTACTTTCTCGCCGGACTATTCACCATTGCAATCTCAATAGTTATCCTAACTCCTCATCTGCGTAGATCTTCATCCGTCCAACGCTCCGATCATGGATTGACCTTAAGGGAAGTAACTGCTTATGCCGGACTGGTCCTAATCGGCACAGTCTGTTTAGCAGCCCTGACCAACCTGGATGTGATGATCATCAAACATTATTACCCACCCGCTGAAGCCGGGCAATATGCGGCTGCCTCGGTGTTGGCAAAGATCATATTATTCTTCCCAGGGGCAATCACCGCAGTATTATTCCCAAAAGCTACTGAGCGCTTTGCCCTTCAACAGGATTCATCCAAGATTGCGCGTCAGGCAGCTATAGCTGTCGGTGGATTGTGTGGAGCTTTGGCGGTTGTGTATTTCCTCGTCCCGGATATCCTGATTCGCCTGCTCTTCGGGCTCGGGTATGAAAACGCTGTCCCCCTGGTCGGTGCCTTCGGAGTGTCAATGGCACTCTACGCTCTGGTAACCTTACAGATGAACTATTATCTAGCCATCCACAAGAGGCGCTACATTGCTCTCCTTGCTGGTAGCACAATTCTGCTGGTGATAGGCTTAGTGTTGTTTCATAATTCCTTGTTGGAGGTAATTATGATCCAGCTGATAAACGCTACTGCTCTTATAGTGTCAGGCGAGTTGATCTTCCGAGGTATAATCAGCAAAGTCCGCCGGTCTACGATCACGGGGTCAAATGAGCTATCCTTATGATACTGTTCGAATTCAAAATTAACAAATACGTGGATTGACCACGAATCCGAATGATAAGTAAAAACCAAGTATTATCACTGTTGGCAGGATTTCAAGGGTTTAAACACTCGCTCCCCAAGCTTTCTATAGTTATGCCTGCATATATTAAAACCAAGGTATTGTTTTAATAGTGTCATTGGGTGGTAATTCTGGTATTTCAGATGAGGAATTAGAAGACCATCAGTTCAAAGGATGATATCTTTATTTTATACCTTTTTAGGAGATAAAAGCACCACAGCCACAATCTACTTGTTCGGATAACTCGGAGTAATATAATATCATAATGGTCATTCCAGCATATAATGAAGGGCACTATATAGGAACTTAAGAAAAATTCAGGATTATGCGCAACTTACTAAAAATCTTAATCAATACTCCGTTTTACGACCGGGCGAATTTATCAGCGTACACTTTAGTGGGGATATATTAATTTTCCTGCACTGGCAGTCATAATGGATACTTGGAGCAAAGATGTGAAGGCTAGCGTCATTGTGATTGGCCATAACGGGAAACGGTTTTTAACTGATTGTTTAGCTTCACTCTTAGACCAAGATATGCCCCGAGATGATTACGAAGTGCTCTATGTAGACAATGACTCTTCAGATGGATCAGTTGAATACGTGCAGAAGGGATTTCCCTCTATAAAAATAATCGAATTAAAAGAGAATCGCGGGTTTTATAATGCTTTCAACGAGGTGGCTGTTAATCTCTCCGAGGGAGAATACCTTGTGGCTTTACCACAAGACACTATAGTTCATAAGAAGTGGCTTTCGGAACTGGTCCGAGTGGCTGAGATCGAAGACGATGTGAAAGTATGTATAACAAATACGGTCAATCCAAAGTCGCCTGACCACGAAAAAAAGGAAAGAGAGAACTGGATAAAATGGCTGCACCTGATGAGAACTACAAAACTGGGATTTGTAACTCAAGAGCGGCAGCCATTTTCTAAGGAGCCAGTGCTAATGTTGGCAGCGGTAGGCACGTCGGGATTAATAAAAAGAGATTTATTGACTGCAACCAACAATTTTTTTGAGCCTTTGCTGGGGCATTACAGTGGAGATGTGGAGTTGGGATTGAGGGTGAATGTATTGGGTTATAAGGTTGCCCTTGTTCCTACATCAATTGTATATCATATTGAAGAGAGCGTAAATTGGTTGGATAGACGGTTACTAGTAAGGGCATTCGAGGGTGCGCGAGATAGCATTCTGGCCTATTATAAAAATATGTTTAATCTCGAATTTATTCTTTTTTTACCTTTTTTACTGTTAGGTACTCCATTGAGAGCGTATGCTCTTAGAACCACTTTTATGCGCAGAACACTGCTTTTCATTGGAGCGATGTTTTTAACTCCTATAGCATTCCTAACGGCTATTATTTCCTTCCCCAAGTTTGCAATTATCAGAAGGGATGTGCTTTTGAAAAGAAAGACAGACCAGTTTTGGCTGTTGAGAACAATTCTAACTAGTGGAAGGTACTAATAATTCAAATTGGTAAGGAGGAAAAATATGATCCAAGTGTTTAAACCCTCATTGGGTGAGGAAGAACTCGAAGGTCTGCGAGAGATCTTCAAAACCGGCTGGATTGGCTTGGGGCCAAAGACTACCGAATTTGAAGAGAAATTTGCTGCTTATGTTGGTGCAAAGTACGCCGTCGGTGTAAATAGCGCTACTTCAGCTTTACATCTGGCTTGTCTGGGGGTAGGCATTGGTCCGGGTGACGAAGTATTGGTACCCACGATGACTTTCGTCTCAACGGCACATGCTGTAGTCTTCTGTGGCGCAACTCCGGTCTTTGTGGATATTGAGCCCGACACATTGAACATAAGTGTAGAAGATATCCAACGAAAGATAACTCCTCACACCAAAGCGATCATTCCTGTACACTATGGCGGTTATGCATGCCAGATGGAAGAGATATGGGAGATTGCCAATAAAAACAACCTATTTGTTATTGAAGATGCTGCGCATGCCTGCGGTAGTAGTTATAAAGGAAAGCGCATAGGCGGGCTGGAGCATAGCAATGTCACAACATTCAGCTTTCATGCTGTCAAGAACCTGGCGACAGGTGATGGAGGCATGATCACCACCAACCACATTGAGGTTGTTCGCGCCCTAAAGCAATTGCGTTGGGTTGGAATTGATAAAAGCACTTGGGATCGCACCGAAGAAGCCACCATGGAACTGGAATCGGGTATCCGCCGATACGCCAGCTATGGATGGTATTACGAAGTGCAAGAGCTGGGTTATAAGTACCACATGAACGACATTACTGCTGTGATAGGGCTTGTTCAATTGGGAAAGCTAGAAAAAGCTAATGCCCGGCGGCGTGAAATCACTGAACGTTACAATCGGGCATTTGATGGTGTGGAGTGGATTGAGCGCCCAGTGGAAAAAGAATATACCCGCAGCGCGATGCATAATTATGTAATCAAGACACCTTTCCGGGATAAATTAAATCTGTATCTCAAGGAAAAGGGTATTGCTACGGGTGTTCATTACATGCCCATCCACCTACAGCCTTATTACCGGAAGCAAACCAAGATAACCTTGCCCGTCGCCGAGAAAGTTTGGACGCAGCTGTTGACATTGCCTGAATATCCTGATCTGACCGATAATGAGGTAGATTATGTTATTGAATCCATTTTAAGCATGCCAAGGGATTAATAAGTGAGATTATAAATAACACGGTAATACTCATCCAAAAAAATTGGCATGAGTAATTGATTATTACGAATTGTGCATAATAAATAAGTGTGATAAGGAAGATTTTGTTTTCGAGTTAAACAGGCTGGTTCCCTAACTTGATCCAGGCAGGGTATGACCACAAGTTAGTGATCTCATTATAATGTTGCAAGTTTAGTTTTTTTTGCTGGAAAGCATAGATTAATTTGGAGATGTGAATATGCTATATGAAGATATATATATAGGGCAAATTGCGAGTATATCCAAGACCGTCAAAGATGCTGATATTAGGATACTGGCAGACGTGACTCTGGATCGCAATCCAGTTCATCTGGACGATGCCTATGCTAGCCACACTCGCTTTGCTGGTAGGATAGCTCATGGCACCCTGGCGATAGGCTTGATCTCGGCGGTGTTGGGCACACAGTTGCCAGGTCCAGGTACGATTTACCTGGGACAACAAGTGAAATTCTTGGTTCCTATTCGCCCAGGTGATACGATTAAAGCCGTTGTGAAAGTAGTCGCACTTCGGCCAGAAAAGCAAATCGTAACGCTGGAAACAAATTGGTACAACCAGGATGAACAAGCAATCTTAACCGGTGAAGCGGTAGTCATGCTTGATCAAATTACTGAGATGGAGAGTTGAGATGATCGTTGGCAAACGCATCCAATTACGTGCGATCGAGTACGAAGATTTACCTCTGTTAGTGAAATGGCGCAACGACCCTGAAGTCTACCAGCATTTCTTTGAGCACGAGCCATTGTCGCTGGTCATGCAGCGTGGATGGTTCGAGAAATACCTAACTCATTCAGACGAGAAATTCTGGATAGTGGAAACTAAAGATACTCACGAGGCGATCGGGACCGTCGGGTTGTTTCATCTGGATTGGCGTAACCGTAAAGGCGAATGGGGCAGGCTTCTGATCTATCCAGACGAATACCGTCATGGGGGGTATGGCGCGGAGGTTGAATGTCTGATTTTGCGTTACTTTTTTGACACCATGAACATGAACCGGCTCGAGGGCGAGGTGTATCTGGAGAATGAAGCTGTTTGGCAATTGCATCAAAAATTTGGATTTAAACAAGAGGGTGTGTATCGGCAATATATCTTCCAGGATGGCAAATATAAGGATGTAGTGTTTATAGCCATGCTGCGCGAAGAGTATCTATCTGTTGAAACACAGGCCAGGATTAAAAAGTATCTGGAATAGTAATTTTCTTATTGGAATGTTCATAATTCTATAACCACATTGGGCAGCAAGGAATATCTATCTGCATTGAGAAAAATTTTCGCTAAACATAAGGTTAACGAGCAAGATTTGATTTTAAATCCGAAACAGATTATTGAGGGTTAGAAAAATCAAATACAGCAAATAGATGAGATTTTAGCTATAACAGATAGTATGGAAGCTCAAATAGAAATTTTCAAGTTCATTACAGGATTATGGATAAAGGATCGAAAATGAATCTATCTAGAATAAAATTAATGATGAACCTATCTAGAATAAGATTAATGATGATCCTACATAGAATTAAATTAATGTGGAACTTTGAAAAAACCATTGAAGAGGTATATAAACCAAAAAGGAATGCTTTTGATTTATATAGATTTATTCTGGCATCATCCATTATTGTCTTTCACTCTTACGGCTTATCAGGAAGCCAAAAGATCGATTTTCTTGCTATTTACACTAAGGGTCAGATAAACATAGGCGAATTTGCTATTGGAGGTTTCTTTGTGATTAGTGGTTTTTTAGTCACCCAAAGTTTACTAAACAGTAAATCTGGCCTTCAATTCTTATGGAAGCGTTTCTTAAGATTATTTCCGGCACTTTTCATATCCACAGTATTTTCAGCACTTTTATTAGGACCATTCATCACTCATTTTAGCGTGGGCGACTATATGTTTGGAACCGAAGGGGTAAGTCCTTGGCAATATATATTCTCCAACATCACATTAGGTATTTTTAGTTTTATATATCCCATTCGTGATTTATATATGAATAATCCATACCCTTATACTGTAAACGGATCTTTATGGACACTTGGGTATGAATTTGCTATTTACTTTCTATTGCTTTTAATCTCATTTTTTGGTTTTATTAAACACACGAAATTATTATTGCTTTTTACTGGTTTTATTGGCTGGGCGTATTTAGTCAAACTCATGACAGGTGAAAGTATTGTTAGCAAGATAACAACCAGTTGGTGGATATTTAATTCTCCTGGATATCCTTACTTTCTTGAATTTTTATGGATGTTTTTAATTGGCTCTATTTTATATATTTATAGAAAGAATATATTTGTTAATTTCGCGACTTTTAGTTTTGATAATCGGAATAATGATAATCTCTAACTGGGCGGGGTATTTTCATTACATGTGGATACTATTTTCGCCATATTTACTCATTGCAACTGCTATTATCTTGCCTCTGTCTGGATTCTCAAAATATGGTGATTTTTCCTATGGAATCTATGTGTACGCCTTCCCAATTCAGCAGACTATTGTGTATTTGTTATATCCAAATATCAATGAAATTCAACTTATGTTATATGCATTCGTAATAACATTAATTGTTGCAGTCATTTCATGGAAATTGATTGAAAAACCTGCTCTTAGTTTAAAAAGTAAAATTGTTTAATAACTCAAGATTGAATGTATCTAATATCAATACACGATAAATGAATACACTGTTAGGATTTATTGTAGGAATAGCAATTCATGCTTTTTTGTTTTTAATTAGTGGTCATATAAAACAAGGCTCTTGATTCCATAGTACCCAGCTCGCAAGACTAAACCTGGAGGAATGGTGTTGTATAAACGGTTAGGCATTGAACTTCACAAACCAGTTTGGAGATTTTGTGCTGTTATTCTTTTTGAAGGTCTCCTTCTGGCAATGGCAGCGAACTGGATTACGATCCCAAGCCCTCTCTTGGCGACCATTTTAGCAGTAGGATTAATCATTGTCCTTCCGGGATGGCTTCTTATTTCGCTGGTGGATAGTTCAATACATTGGGCGCATAGGATTGGAATGGCACCCGCGGTCAGTGCTGGGATGTGGGGTTTACTTGGATTAGTGTTGATCTCGGAACATTCTAATATCACTATATATCTCAGAATTGTAGTTATCATAACATTAGCACTGGGTGTGCTATTTATCGTAGTGAATATAAAAAAGAAGGCTGATCATATTGAGCACAGTACGAGTAAAAGCTTTTGGGGGAAATGGGCAATTATATTAGTTAGACTGACATTGTTGGTAGCCTTTTGTCTTGTTGTGGGATTATTTATTCAAACTGTAAATATTTCTCATGTTGACCGTTGGGTTCCAGAAGGATTTATCAGACATTATCTTGACGCAGATAGATTTTTGAGTAGCGGGTTCTATATTTCCGATAACACCATATCGTCAGCCAGGAATGCTGTTAATATTTGGATGCCCCTCTTGGCAGTTGTTATTAAATTGACTCATTTTAACCTTTTTGATATCTACTCCTTTTATCTACCTCCAGTGCTTATCTTTCTTTCATGTTTTAGTATGTTTGCGCTGGCGTTCGAATTATTTGATAATGCCAATACAGCATTATTTGTTGTCCTGCTTCAAATACTCTACCTGAGTTCCGGTGTTTTTCCGGTTGTCGAGATAGGGAGTGGGCTCAAGTGGTTATTTAGAATCAACGAAGATAAATTTACTCTGTGGTTTATGATTTTACCCGGCGTTCTGGCAATGACCGTACGTTACCTCCTGAGAGGGCGAAGAGGCTGGCTATTTGTTTTAGGAATCGGCATCTTTACGGTAACATTAATCCATCCTTTAGGGCTTGTTTTCTTTGGTATCATTTTTGGGGGATATGCGATCTTTGAGGTAATACTTATTACCATCCAATTCTTTCGCATTAGGAAGGCGCGAGAATCAATTTCGAAGATTATTAATCATCCATTGCTCAAAAAAATAATCTGGTTAAGCTTTATCTTGGTTTTCTTACTCGCTATACCCATATTGCAAAGGAAATATCAAAGCCAAGCTATCTCCGATGTGGGAAGGAGTTCAACTTTTTTTGAGGTATCATGGAGCGATCCAACTTCATATATCGAATCCTTAGGAAATGGTAATTTTCGTATAGATCCCAGCGTTTTAGATAACCAATTCATAATTTTGGCTTTGGTGGTAACACCTTGGCTGGTATTTAGGGGAATCAAGAGCTTTTCTGCCAGGTTTTTAGCTGCTGGTATGATCGTGCCTCTGGTGTTGGTTTTTTCTCCTGTGGCACCGTTTGTGGGTAGCTTGGTTACAGTCATACTTCTATGGCGGTTATTATGGATCATGCCGGTGGCATTTGTGATTACATTTGCTGTATTTGATTTTATTCAATGGATTCATTCGCGAAGGATATTTCAGGGACAAACGCAATTGCTTGTAATCCTACCACTAATGGTCTGGGTCGTTACAATCGCTTTGATTCCGCAGATCGTATCAGCTTCACAAATACTTTGGAATATGAATAATCGCTGGAACTACCATCCCGCATCTGTTTCGATAGATGACCGTGCTTTATTTGAATATTTGCGAAAGAATGCAGAAGACAAAAGCACAATTTTTGCAAACCAAACAATTAATGATAATATCCCTGGTTTGGTAGGTCGCGCTTACGGGGTCACATTCTTTGATTATCCTCCAATATTGTCACAGACAAATGATGATCTCGCCTACTTTTTTAGCACGCACATTGTTACACAACGTCACCTCGAAATCCTTAGCCTTCATCAAGCACAATATCTGGTCATACCGACCGACGACCCACTAACCCAGCAATTTGCTTCCTTAAAACCAGCATTTCTTGAGATTTACGAGAATAACAGTTGGAGCTTATTTAAGCTCAATTATGATTGGGAGACATTTGAGATCGTTAGTCTCATTGTTAAAGCTAATGACATGTATCAAAAGGATCTATACGAAGATGCAACCCAGGAATATACCAAGGTTTTGGCTTTAGATTCAACTAACTTTTGGGCTAGCAATATGCTGGGGAATATTTATCTTTCCCAAGGTCATTACAAAGAAGCATTGGTTAGGTATGAAAATGCGGTTCGCATTAAACCGGATGCACAGGTTTATGAGCAGCTAGGCGATGTTTTACGTATCACCGGTGAATATAATCTTGCAGAGGTCCAGTATCAGAACGCACAGAAACTGAAGCCCGATCATTTTGCGGCATGGGTAAAATGGTACCAGGTGGCAGGTGACAGAGCTCAGAGTAACGGTCAATTTGAATCAGCAGTGCAAAATTACAGAAAAGCGATTAAGCTTTGTAATTGTAAAGAACCTCCGCAACAACCGTTAGATCAACGCTATCTACCGGCAGGTTGGCCAGTTTTCCACAAATTATCTGTTACTAGCAGTTCTGACTGGATTTCCAGCTGCCTATCCGAGATAGTGACTGGAAATACACATTTTTTCACCTGGTACGATTTTGTCAAGAACTCTAATTTTTCTTCTAGGAGCACCAAAGACACAGCCTTAATCCATGACACGATTTTCATTGTAGGAAATGATCCTCGACGTGTGCTGTTTCAACATCCGAATTCCTGGATAGCATACAATTTATATATTCCAACAGGAACAATTCTTGACTTTAGTCTATCGCTTTCTCCCGAAATCTGGCAAGCGGACAAAGGGGACGGGGTACAGTTTGACATATCAATTGAAAATAGTAACAACAGCCAAAATATTTTCTCCACCTATATTGATCCCAAGAATACCTCTTCCGATCGCTCCTGGCACAATTATGACATAAACCTATCGGCTTGGGCAGGCGAAACGGTTACGATCACATTTAACACCGGTTGTGGACCGAGCAATGATTGCCGTTACGACTGGTCTGGCTGGGGAGAGCCTCAAATTCTAATTCCAATCACTCATAACTTCCTAACTGAACTGCCGTACGCTGAACTGCATGGAACAGATGATAAACTTGTGCGAGATGATACACTCACGATTAACGATGAAACGCGAGCGATCCTGTTCCAGCATCCCATTAGCCAGGTTACTTACTCGGTAACGTTGCCTAAACAAGCCAAGCTGTATTTTGGTCTCGGGATGGACCCAGTCGCCTGGTCAAAGAGCGATGGGGTAGAATATAATGTCTTTGTGCAAAAGCCCGAAGAGCCGAATGAACTAAACAGGGTATTCCATCGCTATCTTGATCCCAATAACAATCCTGATGACCGAAGTTGGGTAGACCAGGAAGTAAATCTCAGTGATTACGGTGGGCAAAAGGTAAATATCATTTTTGAAGTCTTACCTGGTCCGGCTGGTAATGCCAGTTTTGATTGGGGTGGGTGGAGCAACCTGGTACTGGTCACTGTACAGCCATGATCCAGGCAGAATTCAAAGAAATAGCAAAAGTGGACGCTTTATTATGTGGCTTTACATTTCTATTAATGATCATCGTAGTATTGTGGTTGCGCCTCATGAAGCATGAGCCTCTGCACCTACCATCAGCTTTACATTTGCTTCTCTGTATTATCACGAGTACTATACTTACCCAATATGCGTTGACGGATGAACGGAATTTCCCCATCAATAAACCAATAAATGTAATACCACCTCTCAGTTTGCTTTATTTAGGCATTCAGTACAATCTAGCCACCAAGCTGGTTTTAAAAGCAGGTCGTATCCCAATAGGTAATAAATCGTAGGTATTTAGCGATGCAACGAGCGGATTATCGAGCTACAGCGATTGTTGGGATAGGGTTCCTAGCTGCGACGTTAACTGGATTCTTACGCCAAGTAGCTATCGCCCGTATGCTGGGGGCGAACAGGGAAGCTGATATATACTTAGTAGCTTTTGCAGTTCCGGAATTTTTCTTTATTGCATTACCAATTATCATTACCCCAGCTTTTCTGCCAATTTTTTCCAAGCTACGTCAGGAAGAGGGAGAGACGAAAGCCTGGCAATTTGCACAAAAAGTCTTGAAAATCATTGGGCTCTCGCTACTTGTTATAACGATTCTAACAGCATTGATCATCCCGATTTTTCTAACCTGGATTTCCCCTGGCTTTACATCTATAGAAAGAGAACAGACGGTTGCATTGTTTTACCCGATGCTTCCAGGAATTTTGTTTATGGGTATTGCCACCCTCATTGCAACCATACTCCAGGTTTATCGCCGTTTTCTGCAATCGGTACTTATTACTTCTGTTTATAACTTGGTTTTCATCGTCTCTTTACTCGTCATGCCAAATTCTATACCTGTGACGCGAGCCTCTTGGGCTGTCACCTTTGGTGCTGGTGCCGCTTTAATAAGTGTAATACCTTTTTGGTGGAGACAGACTAGGCAATATGTTGTCTCCACCAATCCGGTACTGACGGGTCAGATAAAGGAATGGTCAAATTTCACGTTTCAACTCATCCTTGGATACTCAATTCACCACGCGATTTTATTTATTGACCGCGCCATGGCTACTATGCTTGGCCCCGGAAGCGTGGCAGCTTTAAGTTATGCTGATCATTTGACATTATTAGTAGTTCAGTTCAGCGGTCTGGCTGTATCAACAGTTTTATTTCCTGGACTGGCAGAAAAGGTGTCCAGTGCAGATTTGAAATCAGCCGGGCGGGAGCTTGCCGATGCAATCACGCTTGTTTTTCAAATAGCTCTCCCTGCGAGTATTGGCTTGATACTCTTACGAACGCCAATCGTCCAGGTTTTGTTTGAGCATGGTGCTTTTGATGCACAAGCCACCAGTCTTGTGAGCGCTCCAATTCTCTGGTATAGTTTTGCAGTTTTAGCTGATTCACTTTGTCAACCATTATGGCGAGTAGTATACATAAAACGTTCAGGCTGGACAGTGGTGGCTATCAATGGTTTACAAACCTCCATTCGCTTGGTATGTAATTTTTTACTTATTCCCAGATTAGGTTATATTGGACTAGCGATCTCTGCAACAATCGGTTTGACAATACAGGTGCTTGCTTTAGCCTGGTGGACAACGAGCACGTTTGGATTCAGGTTCAACGCTAGCAATTGGGGTAAAATAATTCAAATCACAGTTGCGGCTTTGTGTGCGCTTTTAGCAGCTGGTTTGCTTTATAATGCTGCGAAAGCAAACTCCCCAATTCTTATTGTCTTGCTGTGTTCTATTTGTGGGGCTCTAGTTTATATTCTTATTTTGTATTTATCAAAGATTGTAAGGAAATTATTTTATGGCGGATAAGCCATCATCATCGATAAATAAAGACCTGGTCAATTGGTTTGAATTAATAATGGCTATTGGTTTGGCGTTATTCCTTATTGGTCTCACCTTCCATCTTGTCATCAAATCAGTGCTTCCAGGACCACTTGGTACCTATTGGAAAGAAATCCTCCTTGGGCTGTTAATTATAATTTGGGGAATACTTTCCATAGTGACACGCCGGCCTTTACTGAGTGGTACGTCCCTCGATGGTGCCCTCCTAGTCTTTCTGGGATATATTATCTTGCGTTTAGTTCTCGATCGCTTTGGAATTCAATCCTGGTGGGGCTTTTATTACACTATTTTATATTTACCAGTTTTTTGGGTAGTCGTTGTCGCTTTGCGTAAGTACCCTGCCTGGCTCGAAAAACTTGTCTGGTTGATTGTAACGCTAGGAACTATCGTTGCCATTGGTGGGATATTAGAATTCATTCTGGATCATTCGCTGTGGCCTTCAGCTGAACTTATTCAACGACAAGGCTTTCCGGATGTATATATTTATGGAACCCATCTACGACGGGTATATTTCGTTTTTGATTCTCCAACCACCCTCGCCAACACATTAGCGTTGATCTTTCCATTATCTTTGGGGATGGTATATACTGCTTCAAGCACTAAAACAAAGCTGCTGGCTGGAGCGGCAACTCTTGTCATGATCACCTGTATTGGTTTCACTTTTAGCCGGGGGATATGGGTGGCGTCTGCAATTGGACTGGTTCTTTTTGGGTTCCTGGTTGGATTCTTCCAACAGAATAAACGCCTTACATTGGGCTTGATTGGATTAGCGTTTATAAGCTTATTTGTTTGGATTGGAATTACAGCGCTGCGAGCCATCCAATTACCTTCTACAAATAGTAAATTGGTAGAACTCAGTACTGAAGAGTATCGTAAAGCGCCAGTTCTAGGTGTCGAGGAAGATTTACAGCAGCAGAAACCTGCTTATGGTGATGCCACCCTACAGACGTGGACGATTTTCGATCCAATCCAGCAGCAGCATGACCAGCGCACTGTTCTATATGAACCAGCCTTACAAACCGTCAAAACTGAAGTAATTTATCAGATCTCTGTGCCAGATTTGGGAGCCTTGAGGTTTGCTATCGCGCTCTCGCCTGAAGTCTGGTCGCCGGATAAGGGCGATGGGGTTGATTTCCAGGTATACATTACACCGGTAGATACTACGCAAAGCGGCCAATTCCTGCTCAATCGATATATTAATCCCAAAATCAACCCTAGTGACCGGCGTTGGAGAAACTACTTGCTTGATTTATCCGACTGGGCAGGAAAAGAGGTAGATATTAGCTTTATCAACGATAGCGGACCTGCCCATAATTGGGATTACGACTGGGCAGGATGGGCGGATGTAAGCATTGTACGCATGCCAGCTGGGTACTTTAATTCCCAACCAGTTACTGGTGATAACATTGTGCTCCAGTATTTCCGCTCAATTTCAAACTGGGTTAGTGATCAAACGAATTTAGATCGTTTAAGTGCCTGGAACCTTGCATTAGATGCCTGGCGTACATCACCTATATGGGGGACTGGTCTCGGTTCGACAGGCCTAGCTGGATTTCGTACAAATCCAGCAGGTGCCATTGTTACGGAGAGCCAGGTTCTAAAAGTACTTACGGAGCTAGGCATCCCGGGAATAATCTTGTTTGCATATATCTGGTTGTCTATTACCAAAACAGGTGTTCAAACACTTCGCAGTCCAATAAGCGTGAAAAACAAAGCAATCTTGTGCGGCATCCTGACCAGTATGGTAATTATTTTCATAGAAGGTCTGGTTTATCAGAATATGGAAGCCAAGCAAGTTAATGCTTTATTCTGGACTTTACTGGGGATGCTTGCATTTCTATCTACGCATAATGATGTCTAATTGCTCCGTTTCTGTTGTCATTGTGAATTGGAATCACATGCTATTCCTGAAGGCATGCCTGGATTCCATTTTAATGCAGGTCTATAAACCTGTAGACATAGTGGTGATTGATAATTCATCTACAGATGGTTCCCCAGAATGGATTCGAACGAATTACACCGGGATTCTCCTGAAATGCTTTAAAGAGAACCGGGGATTTTCAGCCGCCTTGAATGAGGGAATCCGAGCCACGGATTCTCCTTTTATCCTTTCAGTAAACCCTGATGTAATCTTACATCCCGATTGCTTGGCTCAAATGGTCAAGGTTATGCTCGAGGAGTCGAAGGTAGGGATTGTTTCTCCCAAGCTACTCCGTTTTGATGATAACCAGCTTCTTGATTCGACTGGCCTGTTTATCAACCGATGTCGATCTCCTTACGATCGTGGCCAAGGTGAAATTGATCGAGGCCAATATGACCAGGACAAGCAGGTTTTTGGAGCTTGTGGTGCTTTAGCACTGTATCGGAGAGAGATGTTAGAGGATCTGGTTTCTAACACTGAATACTTTGATGAAGATTTCTTTGCGTATTATGAGGATGCAGACCTTGCATGGAGAGCTCAATTGTGCGGCTGGCAAGCAGTTTTTGAGCCTCAAGCAGTAGGTACCCATGTCCGCGGGTGGGGTGATTCTATGCGTAAACAGCGTAAGAAAAACCCCTTGGGACCTCGATTAGCATTACGCAACAGGTACCTGATGTCAGTAAAGAATGATCGCATATCATATTTTATAGCCGATTTACCTATGATAGTATCAGCTGAGGTACCCAAGTTAGGATATGCAGCTCTTCATATGCCATCAGTATTACTTGGGATTTTGGACTTTATAGCATTATCTGGGAGGATGGTACAAAAGCGGCGACATCTTTGGAATAAAGCCGGCGTTAAAAAATCAAATCTTCGCCGATGGTTTGTGGAATAGAAGTGAATCTATTGAAAATATTGCAGATTTACTATGAACCATTGCTTTCTGGGCAAACAACCCATGTTCAATCTCTGTCTAAAGAGCTTGTCTTGCGAGGCAATGATGTAACCGTTGTTTTACCAGACATATTTCGAGCCGTTTCCAATGAATACATCAAAGCTGGTGTGAAAGTAGTTTCGCTCCCGATGCGGAAATTGGTATGGCCGATGAAATCCATCTTTGCTATTTTGAATTTATTACGGCAGGAAGAATTTGAAATTGTCCATGTACACAGTCAAGAGGCAGGGATTATTGCCCGATTTCTAGCATGGTTAGGAAGGGCACAGAAAATATTTTACACACCTCAAACTATAGATGTTCGGCAAACAAGATGGCGTAATTCATATGTCCTAATAGAACGGATATTAGCTCGGATAACGAACCGGATCTTCTCGGTCAATGAGATCGATGCAAAGCAAATGATTAATTGGGGAATCCCAGAAGGTAAAGTGAGGGTTGTACCCAATGGAATAGAATTAAGTCAATTTAGTAAACTTGAGCCCCGCGATTATATATGCAGGCGATTGGGTTTAAACCCAGATTTACCGATTGTTATGCAAGTTGGGAGAATTCATCCGCAAAAAGATCCCATAATGTTTTTAAGGGGAGCTAGTTACGTCCTTTCTGTAAACTCGGATGTCCAACTGGTTTGGATTGGTGAGGGGCCATTGTTTAGGAAAGTAAAATCCGAAGTGGAATCATTACGATTTCAGGAGAATATCCTCCTGCTAGGCCGAATTGATCAAGCATATCGTTGTTTGGCTGCTGCAGATGTGGTAACATCGACATCTCGTTGGGAAGGTATGCCATACTCAATACTCGAAGGTATGGCTTGCTCAAAACCAATCGTATCAACTGCCGTTAATGGCTGTTCAGAAGCTGTAATCAACGGAAAGACTGGCTACTTAGTCGAAGCAGGCGATACTCTAGGATGGGCAAAATCTGTACTTCACTTGATCGCTGAGCCACAGCTTGCTCAATTGATGGGGTGCGCTGGTAGACGTTTGGTGGAAGAGAAATATACTTTATCCAGGATGGTTTCACAAATAGAACAGGCTTATATTGGAAATTAATGGTTGCAAAACGGACGCCGATTACGTAAAATGGCAATCCTGGGAGTCTCTGGTATGAACATCTATATACTTAATCCACCTTTTCACAAGAAATTCTCACGCTCTCAACGTAGTCCGGCAGTAATTAAGTCAGGTGTGATTTATTATCCAATTTGGCTAGCATATGCGACAGGCGTTCTTGAGAAAGCAGGATTTCATGTCCGTCTGGTAGATGCTCCTGCCAGAGGATATGATCTCGGAGAGGTACTTCAACAAATTGATGATTTCAAACCAAAGTTAGTCGTTCTAGATACTAGCACTGCCAGTATTGAAAACGATCTTGGGGTAGCTGATTCCATTCATGCAAGGATTCCAGATGCATTAATAGCTTTAGTTGGTACGCATGTCACAGCCTTACCTGATGAAGTCCTTAATTCAAGTATTAGTGTCAATATCGTTGGCCGGGGTGAATATGATTACACATTAAGAGACATCGCTGAATGCATCGAAGGTAGCTGTGATTTTAGTACGGTTGAGGGAATTAGTTTTCGGACTAGCGATGGATCGATAGTACATAACCCACTAAGAGCATTTATTAAGAATCTAGATGAACTACCGTTTGTCAGCGAGGTATACAAAAGGCATTTAATCATTGAAGATTATTTCTATTCAATCACGCGATATCCTGAAGTAGCCATACTCACTGGGAGAGGTTGCCCTTACGAATGTTCATACTGCTTGTGGCCTCAGACACTTACCGGTCATGGCTATCGGAAGCGAAGCATAGAGAACGTGGTTGACGAATTTGAATATATATCGCGTGAGCTTCCCCAGGTGGCAGAAGTCTTTCTTGAAGATGATACATTAACTGTCGATCAAAAAAGATCTGTATCGCTGTCACAAGAATTAATCCGACGTGGAAATCATTTGCCATTTACAGCCAATTCTCGTGCTGATGTAAGTTACCAAACCCTCAAGAGCCTGAAAGAAGCTGGTCTGCGGCTAGTATGCGTTGGTTTCGAAAGCGGAGACCAGGAACTTTTAAATACCATTCACAAAAAAATTACTCTCGAGCAATTTTATCAATTTCGTAAAGCTGCTACTCAAGCGAGGGTATTGGTACACGGTTGCTTTATGGCAGGGAATCCAGGAGAGACGCTACAAAGTTTGGATAAAACACTTCAATTAGCAAAGAAACTTAACCCGGATACGGCACAATTCTTACCAATCATGGTTTACCCGGGCACAGAAGCGTATGACTGGGCCATTAAGAATGGACGTCTAAACACTACTCGTTTTAGAGACTGGCTTACTCCGGATGGTCTCCATAACAGCATCGTTACACACCCAGGTCTAACTTCCGAAGATATTGTGAAATGGTGTGATCATGCCCGTCGATCTTTCTACATGCGTCCCATATATATATTTAATAAGCTAATCGAAATTGTGTCTCATCCAGCTGAAAGTTATCGGATTATAAAATCAGCGCAAAGTCTTTTCCGTTATCTTTTTCGTCCTAGTATTCATGGGTAAGAGATGCTAGAGAAAATGAATTCAAAATTGCCGAAAATATCAGTGATCGTACCCGCGTACAATGCAGAGAACACGATCTCGAGTTGTTTAAACGGGCTGGTGAATCAAACAATTCCAGATGACCAGTATGAAATAATCGTTGTAGATGATGCATCTGTAGATAAAACAAGTGCAATTATTCAGTCCTATCCAAATATCCGTTATTTAAATATTTCTCATGGTGGTCCCTCAGCAGCAAGAAATGAAGGGGCAAAAGCAGCAATTGGGGATATTCTGGTTTTCACGGATGCTGATTGTGTCCCCTCGCAAGATTGGCTGCAGTGTATGACGTTACCCTTCGATGACCCCGATATTATCGGTCTTAAAGGTACATATCGGTCCCAACAAAATGGATTTGTTCCCCGCTTCGTTCAATTAGAATACGAGTCAAAATATCAGCGTATGCGAAAATTTCAATACATTGATTTTATTGACACTTATTCTGCTGCGTACCGCAAGAAAATATTTCTTGAAAACACTGGATTTGATACCAATTTCCCAGTAGCATCAGTTGAAGATCAGGAATTCTCGTTTCGCCTGGCACGCAAAGGTTACCGAATGGTGTTTGTCCCATCTGCAATCGTCTATCACCAGCATGATCGGAATCTTCGAGAATATTTTCATCGCAAGTTCAATATCGGCTTTTGGAAAGCATACATGCTCCGCTGGCTGCCCGAGAAAGTGCTGAAAGATTCTCATACACCCCCCTCTCAGCGGTGGCAGATATTGCTGTTGGGGATAGCAATATTATCTCTTTTTACTTCTTTTTTCTGGCCTGCAATATTATGGATTAGCACTGCATCGATCGTTTTATTTTTTTTAACAGCTATCCCATTTTTATCCTTAATCTTCCGCCGGGATAATAATTTATTATTCGCTGCGCCAATCCTCCTCATTCTGCGATCAGCAGCCCTTGGTTCTGGTCTGATATCAGGTTTTTTATTTTCACCTTCAACAATTAATAAAAACCCGAAACTGTCAATTGGTCAATGGATCATCAAACGCTGTCTGGATATCTTGTTTTCACTCATTGGACTAATCATTTTCTTGCCATTTTTACCGCTCATAGCAATCGCTATTAAGCTTGATAGTCATGGTCCAATATTTTTCTTTCAAGAAAGAGCAGGAGAAAATGGCAAACCTTTCAAATTAGTAAAGTTTCGTACGATGGTTGATGGTGCTGAGAACTTGGTTTTTAATCATATTAATCCGGACATCTTGAAAGAGCCGGTATTTAAAATTCCCAATGACCCACGCACTACAAGAGTTGGTAAATTCCTGCGGAGATGGAGTCTCGATGAAATTCCACAGTTTTGGAATGTATTGCAAGGTGAAATGAGCTTAGTTGGACCGAGACCGGAGGAAACATGGCTGGTAGCAAGGTACAATGACGAACAACGGCAACGGCTAGCAGTAAAACCTGGCATGACCGGTCCGATGCAAATCGCGGGTCGTGGGGAACTAAGTTTGTCTGCACGAATAAAACTTGAACTCGAATATATCCAGAATTATTCCCTCAAAAAAGATTTCGTTATTGTATTTAAATCTATCCCAGCAATAATTCGCGGCAAGGGTGCTTTCTAAGGCATCGGCTTTTCCAAAAAAAACCTCAATATTGAGTAATATAACACTAATACGAACGAGAGCGGCGGAATCAAGGAAAAAATCATCCAAAACCAGACCAATCTCGCGCAGAAATGCATCTCGTGGAAAATGATATTCACTAAATCGGAATACTTCGGCAAAAATGGCATTTTATTTATGTACTCTTCTCAAACCGACCTGGTCTCAAATATCAAACTGATTATGCTGTACCGGTATCAATAAATCGCTATAGATAACAGCAACCTTTCGCCCAGATATACCAAGAACATAAGCCAAGTTCGCAACAATTCTTGATTAAAATTCCTCTCGTTCAGGATTGATGAGGAGTACGTTTAAAGTTATTTAAGTTACCGAGAGAATTTTTGTTCAAAGGCGACGAAAATAATTCCAATGAGCGAGGTTTTGATGCACATTATGGCATCATAAGGAATATGGAATTAATCATTCATGGACAGAATAACTGTTATAAACTATCCATGGCTTGTTTTTTTATACGGGACATTATTATCTCTATATGAAATATGACTCAAATTTCCCCTCTGGACAGGGTTGCAGGTCGCCTTTCCTTGCTTCATACCGGTGCAAATCGTGTGCAATTAGGGTGCAAATATCCCAATACAGTATGGTCATCGTGGACTTAATGGATTAAACCATTGCCAATTTAGTCGCATTTTTGGACAAATAAGCACCAAAAATAGGTGCTGGACATGCAGGAAAGCTCATGAAACTCCCTTCCGGGGAGGCTGCGTATAAAGGACAGTTGCGGGTTGAAGGGGCTGGTTGAAGGTTGAAACCAGCAAGTTACATGTTGCATAGTACAGATTTCAAGTTGGAACTGTAACAGAAGGACGGTTTTTCTCACTAAGTATCTCTTTCAGTAATTTGCTGGCCGAAAGAGTTTTCAAGGTAATCTAATTTTGAATTTTACGATACAATCCAAGCAGGATAATTACTCAATCGACTCATGTGAATTGAATACTTGCATTTACTGAGGATTCTATGACTCCATCAACAAAGCCAAACCATGAGGTTTTGACCTGCCAGCGATTTGAACACGCGGCTGCATTCGTAAAGAACACTTTACCAAGTCACCTTGATCTTACCTTGTCTGAGGCTCTTGTACTTGGGCTGCTCAAGCAAAATGTGAGAACATTCCTGACTGTCCTGGGTCATGGATCGACGGAGGTAGGCGAGGTGTTAAGGATCTACCAGGAGGCAGGATTGTTGCGAGTCTACGGGCTGCATAGTGAAATTGAAGCCTCGCACGCTGCGGCAGCATTACGCTGGGTGACGGGTGAAAAGGTAGCTGTAGTTACATCTATCGGACCTGGAGCCTTGCAGGCTCTGGCGGCTTCTTTAGTTTCTGCATCTGATGGAATTGGGGTTTGGTATCTGTTTGGAGATGAGACCACTGAAGATGAAGGCTTCAACCTGCAACAGATCCCCAAGCATGAGCAAGGTCTATTTCTGCAGCTGGCAGCAACGATGGGGCGTGCTTACAGCCTGCACACTCCTCTGGCACTATCCACTGCACTGCGGCGTGGTGCAGCGACGGTGGGGCATCCTTACCGACCAGGTCCTTTCTATCTCCTCATGCCGATGAACACCCAGGCTGCCTGGCTGAGTAATTTCAACCTGCGTGAGCTTCCCGAAGATATCACCGTGTCACTGGGTGCGGCACAGGGTGATTACGCCCTTGCAGCCTGCTGGATCAGGGAAGCTGATAAGGTAGTGATCAAGGCCGGTGGTGGCGGCAGGAACGCCACTGAGCAGCTGATTACACTATTGGAACGCTCAGGGGCAGTGCTGGTGCACTCACCCATCGCTACTGGATGCATACCTTACAGCCACCCACACAACATGGGCGTAGGTGGTTCTAAGGGTTCATTATGCGGAAATTACGCCATGGAAAATGCCGATTTATTAATTGCCATTGGAACCCGGGCGGTTTGCCAATCAGACTGTTCCCGCACCGGTTACCCCAATGTGAGACAGGTGATCAATATCAATGGTGATGTAGACGATGCCATGCATTACCAACAAACTCTAGCCCTGGTGGGTGATGTATGGTTAACCCTCGAAACATTAAACAAGTCACTCGATTCAAAACAGACTGGAATATCCACCTGGCAGCAAGCATGTAGCGATCAAAAGAGAGCCTGGCAAGAGGTTAAGAAAGAGCGTTTCCTCGTCCCGGTTCTTTATGATGATTATTGGGCAGCTGAGGTGCTAACTCAGCCAGCAGCCATCAAGATTGCCACAGATTGGGCAAAAGCACATGGAGCAGCCACTTTCTTTGATGCAGGGGATGTGCAAGCTAACGGATTTCAAATTATCGAGGATGAGCAACCAGGTCAGACCTTTACAGAGACAGGTGCTTCGTACATGGGATTCGCGGTCTCTGCACTGTTAGCCACCGCGGTCTCATCTAACCCTTTCTATGGATTGGCTTTGACCGGTGATGGGTCATTTGCGATGAACCCGCAAATCTTGATTGATGGTGTGGAACATGGGGCGCGAGGATGCATCCTGATCCTGGATAATGGGCGTATGGGTGCCATTAGCGGATTGCAGGAGGCGCAATATGGTGCTGCTTTCGCCACATGGAATACATGTAAAGTGGATTACCAGGCTTGGGGTCACAGCTTCCACGGCTTGCTTGCTCTGGAGGGAGGTTCCTCACCTGATATTTTCCTGACTGCGCTAGAACAGGCAGGTAAACACCCTGGGTTATCGCTGATCCACCTGCCAGTGTATTATGGTCCAAATCCGTTGGGTGGCATGGGCGTTTATGGTCGCTGGAACGTAGGCAATTGGTGTAATGATGTGCAGGCTTTACGGCACGAGATTGGCTTGTGAAGGATAAAATCGAAATCACCATTGATAACTTGATCATGGAGACTCTATGAATCCAATACGCGTGGCGATTGTTGGCTGTGGGCGCATATCAGAGTTACACCAGCTGGGTTACCGTGACTGCCCAGATGCCAGGATCGTTGCGGTGTGCGA
Organism: uncultured Chloroflexia bacterium; assembly: GCA_963725685.1. Lineage (GTDB taxonomy): Bacteria > Chloroflexota > Anaerolineae > Anaerolineales > UBA4823 > FEB-25. Next base: position 186,662 of record CAVRYZ010000003.1, on the reverse strand, counting down.
TACCAACCAGGCGCGTGCCAGGAAGAAAGCCAGGGAATGGCATGTGGAGAGGGTCTATACCGAATACCAACAATTGCTGGAGGATAAAGAAGTTGACCTGGTCGAGCTGCTCACCCCCCATCACCTGCACTGCCCCATGACCCTGCAAGCAGCACAGGCCGGCAAGCATGTATCAGTGCAAAAGCCGATGGCTTTATCCGTACGTGAGGCAGACGAGATGATCGACACAGCTGAGAAGGCAGGTGTGATGCTGAGGGTTTACGAGACCTTTGTGTATTATCAACCGGCAGTCCGTGCGCATGAGATGATCGAGGCGGGAGAGATCGGTGATGTTCGAGCCATCCGCATGCACGTCAGCACTGGCACCAGTGACACATCCTGGAAAGTACCACTCTCCGCCTGGTTATGGCGTTTTAATGAAAAGCAGTGTGGTGGAGGTCCATTGGTTTTCGACCACGGCTACCACCTCTTCTCACTTGGCTACTACTTGGGTGGACCGGTTGAACAGGTGTTTGCCTGGATCGACCAGACTCCCATCAGGGAAGCCGGAGGGGTGGTGAAAATCGATGCCCCGGCAGCAATCATTTTTCAATATAAAGCGCCGCATCGCTACGGACAGCTGGATATTGAGCACACTCCCAAAATGCGGATCTATTCCGATTATTATGCCGACGATGATCGCATTGAGGTGATCGGTGAAAAGGGCATGCTGTTTATCAATCGTTACACTGCCAGGACGATTGACCTGCCAGAATTAATGATGTTCAAGGATGGTAAAACGACCCCCATACCCGTAAAGGAGGTGGAGTGGCATGACAGCTTTATCGCTGCCACACAGGATTGCGTCGCAAAGCTGAAATCAGGCGAGCAACCCCGCCTCGATGGTCACACCGGGAAGGCGGTGCTGCAATTCAGCCTGGCTGCCTTGCAGTCGGCTGAATCAGGTCAACCAGTGCGTCCGGATGAGGTGTTATAACCAAAATGCCCAGGTAATCTATCAGATATACAGCATTATCGCTTCTAGGATGCCTGATAGTGGTTTTGTGATGTAGCGAAGGAATCATTAATCATTCCATCTTCCAGGAATCACAAAAAAACGCCTTGTTTAAGGGCGTTTTCTTTCTTCGTTCTTGCCTCCTATTCGCCATTCAATATTCGCTTGGCGACTTTTTGAGCCCCAACCATAACATTAAGCACACCGCCTGTGCTCTCACTCTGGGCACCGATGAACCACAAGCCTGCGATAGGCGTCTTGTGGGCCGGTGGTTTATTGCCCATCACAGGTGGCACCCCGCCAAATGAGTGGTGTTTCTGATGGGTACGCTTACGGTAATCTTCTGGGGTGAGAATAAGTCGTGTGACGGTATGCTGATGTAATCCCGGAATATATCGTTCTGCTTCGTCTACCAGCTTATCAGCCAGCTCTTCTCTCCGCTCAGCCCAGCTACCAAGATTGAGTGTATCTGGTGCGACGGTGTATACGGTCACCGCATACTGCCCGGCGGGCGCAAGGGATGGGGAGTGCAACGATGGGACGTAGATGAGAAAACCTTCTTTCCCTTCATGGTATATACCTGTGCGCAAGCGCTGGACTGATCCTTCCAGATCTTGCGTATGGTAGTAGTAACACAGAGCAGCTGGCTGGTACGGTGTAGGGTCAAAGTCAATGCCAAGCTGGACCATCAGGACCGATTCCATCATGCGGTTCGATTCTATCTGATGGATGATGTCTGCGGGGAGATGTTTACGACCAACCAGGTCAAAATAGACCTCCTTCATTCCACCAGAGGCGAGGACAACATCAGCACGCTCAACCTGCCCATTGCCAAGCTCCACACCGACCGCCCGACCATTCTCGACAACGATGCGATTAACTGAGTGTTTGATCAATACCCTCCCGCTGTTATCCGTCACGACACTCATTACTGCATCCACCAATGTCTGGCAGCCGCCCAGAATATATGTATAGGCAGTCTGAGCGCTTTTCGTTCCTGGATAAGTCGGGATACGCTTGTCGAAAGCCGTCTCAAGGTGGATGGATGGTACACCCAGGGCAGGAAATTCGGTGGGGGCGGTGACAAAATCTGCGACGATGCCGAGGAACAAGGTTTTCAAAACCGGCGATTTAAAGTAATGGTCCATTAATTGGCTGGCATTCCATTTAGCCTTGCCTTTTACAGATTGAAAAGCCAATCCCATGCGGATTTTTTTCCACAGCCTTTGAAGACCATGAGCTATCTCCGCCTGACGGACCAAACCCATCAAGCTGATCATCCGATCGTAAAAGCGGTAGTACGAATCCAGCGCAGTGCTCTCTTCGGGAAAGAGACTTTTAAGCGCTCGCGCCTCCAATAGGGTCCCTCGTATTCACTGGGCTTCCACAAAGCAAATTCAGGCATGGAAAGCCCGCGGTCTTCGTGTACTACCAGTACCTGTTCATTGACCCCCAATTCTTCGAGGATGATCCTCCCTTTATCACCAGGGGCGAACCCCTCGAGCAGTAATGGACCGATATCCCAGCCAAAGCCATCCTGCTTCACGGTGGCAGTCACACCACCCGGTGTATCAAATTGCTCAAAAATCGTGACCTGATACCCAGCTTTTGCCAGGTACGCTCCAGCGGTCAAACCCGCCATGCCTGAGCCGATAATTATAGCTTTCATAATACAGTTTGCTGCCTGGCAGCGGCTCGTTCAGCCAGTTCCTTTACCAATGCTGCATGATTCTTACGTGTGATCGGGTACCAGATGAGGAAAGGCAAGCTGATCAGGATAACCACTGCTGGTACGATGGAGAAGAAGAGCCGGATGCCGTACAGTGCATGTGCGGTTTGCTCCACATTGGGCACATATCCGAACAACCCCAACGCCCAGCCACTGACCGCTACACCCAAGGCACTGGTGAACTTGGTGAGGAATGCCCACAGACCATAATAAATTCCCTCCCGCCGCTCCCCAGTCATTTTTTCATCGTATTCCACAACATCAGGCAGCATGCTCCATGGGCAGATCCATTGGGTAGAAAACCCTATACCAGCAACGACGGCGACCACATAGATTAATGGGGTAGGCTCGTGCGGTAAAAAGAAGCCTGTCATAACAGCTACCGAGGCGATAAACAAACCCAGGGCATACGTTGGACCTTTGTTGATCTTGTCGCTAATTAATTTTGCCGGTACCAGGAATAGACCAATCATGACCAGCATCACCAACAAAACGTAAGAAACCTGGTCTGGCATATTGAGCTGGTAGGTGATGAAATAAGCTACCAGAGCCGTCAGCACGGTGAAGCTGAAGCTGCTCAAAATAAAAGCGATCATCAATATAATAAAAGGTTTATTCTTGAATGATATTGCCACGGCTTTTAATGCAGGGAGCTTGGATGGTTCTCCAGCCAGTTCTGGCCGTTCTTTAACCGACAATGCCGTGACCAGGATGGTGATCATGGCTATCACCCCGAAGACCGCGCCCGTAGCACTCCAGGCTTGCTGCAAGTTCAACCCACTCCCCTGGAAGATCCTGGCCAGGATGGTAGTCAGGGCAGCTCCCAGGATGTAACCGAGAACGCTGAAGATCATCCGAATGGAGGTCAAGCTGGCGCGTTCATCGTAATCGCGGGTCAATTCGGGTGTGAGGGCAGAGTACGGGGTGTTGGTCATGGTGTGGAAGCTATCCAACAGCCAGAAGCTCAATAGCACTGCCAGGAAAGCAGGCAAACCAGTCAGACCCTTAGGTAATGAGAACATGATCCAGGCGGCAAAGCCAAGGGGTACAGCACCAATCAGCATGTATATCCGCCGGCGACCGAAGCGTGAGCGGGTGCGATCGGACCAGTAGCCAAAAAGCGGATCATTGATGGCATCCCAAGTTAGCTTACCGACCATCAGCGCCAAACCCGCCAGAGCGGGGTCGATCCCAGCAACGTCAGTGTAGTAAAAGAGCAGGAAAAACTGCATCGCTGATGTGATCAATGCAAAGCCCAAATCTGCCAGTCCGTATTTAAACTTAGTGCTTAAGGTAAGTTTCAGGTTCATGGAGAGCCTCTTATTTGATGGGATGGTTGAAAGCTTGGTTACGGGTGATTGAAGTATATAGTGCCATAGGGGGAATTGTCAATCAATTTATCGTTGACATTGTTTATTATTTACACTAAACTGAATCCAATCCAAATAGACAATGGATGAACTCTTTGTTCCATAACAATAAACCAATCAAGAGGGATGTATGACCTGGCAGCCTGTATCAGGAAATATGATGACCAGTTGGGCAAAGGATGTTTCGCCTGAGAATGCCTGGCGGGAGTATCCCTGCCCGCAGATGACCCGCCCCGATTGGCAGAACCTGAATGGGTTATGGGATTATTGGATCACTGGACGAGAGGAAAATTCGCGTCGGGGACAGGAAGGTCAAATCCTCGTTCCCTTCGCCATCGAATCGACCCTTTCGGGAATCAAACGTCCATTGAACCCTGATGAGCTGCTGTGGTATCGAAGGAAATTTTCCATACCAAAGGCATGGATTGGCAAGCGGGTTTTGCTTCACTTTGAGGCAGTAGATTGGGAGACAAAGGTTTTCATCAACAACCAATTCGTCGGGGAGCATATTGGCGGTTATCTACCTTTCTGGTTTGATATCACGGATTATCTGGTTGAAGATAACGTCCAAAACGAGCTGGTGGTTCTGGTTTGGGATCCGACGGATGCCCATTGGCAGCAGCGTGGCAAGCAGGTATTGGAACCAAAATCGATCTGGTATACAGCTGTATCCGGTATCTGGCAGACAGTGTGGCTCGAGCCGGTGCCTCAAACATATATCGACGGATTGAAGATTACACCTGATGTCGACGCTGGAACAGTCAGGGTGAAAACGTATCTGGTTGGAGCAGCAAAAAACAGGTGTAAACTGCTTGCCCGTGTGTGTGATTTTGGTGCCCTGGTTGGGCAAGGTGAAACAACCAATCCTGCAGAAGAGATCACAATTAGAATCCCCAATCCTGAATTATGGAGCCCTGATTCTCCGCATCTCTATGATTTGGAGGTCATTGCGGGTGAAGATCAGGTCAATAGCTACTTTGGCATGCGTAAGTTCAGTGTGGAGAATGGTCGCTTGCGTTTAAATGACGCCCCACTATTTCAGCTTGGGCCTCTTGACCAGGGATACTGGCCGGATGGGCTGTATACCCCTCCTACGGACGAAGCGATGCGGTACGATATCGAGCTGGTGAAAAACCTGGGATTTAATTTGGTACGCAAGCATGTCAAGGTGGAACCGCGGCGTTATTATTACTACTGTGATCGAGTTGGACTAATTGTCTGGCAGGACATGCCTAATGGTGGTAAAGCAGTAGGTGAGGTGACCTCTTCACTGGCCATCCTGCTTGGCTCACGCCATCAAGACAAGGATTACCACTATGCCGGTCGGATTGAGGAAGCCTCCCGTGCAGATTTTCTCCGGGAGCTGCAAGGGCTGGTCGATCATTTACATAATTTCACTTGCATCGGAATGTGGGTGCCATTTAACGAAGGCTGGGGACAATTCGATGCGAAAGCAATCGCCGCTTGGCTGAAAGATTATGACCCGACCCGCCCCGTGGACCACGCCAGCGGCTGGTTTGACCAGGGTGGAGGAGATTGCGAAAGTCGACATGTTTATAAGCTGAGATTACCGCTGATTAAGCCGAAGTACCAACGGGCAGCTGTCCTTTCAGAGTTCGGTGGTTATAGTCTGAAGGTGGATGGGCATCTGTGGAAAGCCGAAAATGATTTTGGATATAAAAAGCTCACCTCATCACAAGCGTTGACGGATGCCTACCTCGACCTGCTTAACACCCAATTAAGACCATGCATCGATGCAGGACTATCAGCTGCCATATATACTCAAATTACGGATGTGGAAATCGAGGTCAATGGGTTTGTGACCTATGACCGTGAAGTGGAGAAAATGGATTTTATAAGAATAAGACCAGTACACCAAGAGTTAATCAATAGCAACCATAGTTAGTGCAGGATATTTAAACCCGTCATTTTATGGGTCTAAAATGGAAGGATTAGCCGTTATAAGTAAGAGCAGATCGTCATCGATAAGAAAAGAACAAATAGAGCTTGTTCATCATGTGAATCGAGAAACCGAGCATGAAATAGCCCATCCAGCTATTCGATTATCGTAATTAATTTCAACCATAAACATGTTTACCAAGAGGAACTATCTACGGAAATTGAAGTACAGTATGAGCTTTTATAATCCATCCTACATTGGTGAATTTATTTACTTCACCAACAATAGTAAAGTAGCGTAGGCAGGTATTTCTGGCACAGGAGTGTAATCCACGATCCGTCCATTTTCGAGAACCATCAGAGTATTTATAGATGTTTCATCCAGAAGTGAGACAGGATAATATTCTCCCGGAGGCAAGGCGCTTGACTTCAGGGATAATTGATAGTCTCGAATGGGGGAACCGGTTAAATTTATAATGGCAAACACAGCTTCATCGGTTGAAGTGCGTAAGCAGGTAAATATGCCTTTATTAGAGGCCGATAGTATAAATAACTCACCTGTCCTCAAGGCGGGATGTGTATTACGCAATGAGATCAACTGGCGGTAAAACGAGAGCAGGGAATTGGGGTTATTGGCTTCTGCTGATACATTGACAGTTGTGTACTGGTTGTCCGGCATTATCCAAGGGATGACATCAGAAAAACCTGCGTTTTGCGAGCCATTCCATTGCATCGGTAAACGGTCGATTTTTTCGCTCGCCATTCCAATCTCCTCGCCATAGTATACAAAGGGGACGCCAGGTAGTGAAAAGTACAAAGAAGCTGCTGCTTTAGCCTTCTCAGGATTGCCGCCCAGCTGGTATACAACGCGCATCATGTCATGATTGGTGAGGAAAGTAGCGTACTGCCCTTCGGGAAACTGGCTTGTACCTGATCTCAACGTTTCTACCATCCTGGTGGAATCCCCTTCATTGATGCTGGCAAGCATCGCAGCAGACAGGTCGAACTCAAAAGCCAGATCAACTTCATGATTGGCAACCCACGGGACGACCACCGCATCTTCCCTCCAGATTTCCCCGATGGCCATTGCATTCGGCGCTATCCCTTTATAAAATTTATAATAGTTCGCGAACCAATCATGCGATGCCTTTGTTTCGATCGCCACAGAGCCTTCCTCGATCAGAGAACCAATGGCATCCAATCGAAACCCATCGATGCCAATATCACTCAGCCAGAATTGGGTAATTTTCTCCATTTCTGAAGTGACTTCGGGATTGGTGTAGTTCAGATCGGGCATCCCCTCCCAGAAAAAAGCGTAGTAATATGCATTACTCAATGGATACCACACCTGTTGATTCCAGGGACCCTTCCACCCCGGATCGACATCGGCCCAGATGTACCAGTTACGATAAGGTGACTTGGGATCTTGTGACTGGATGAACCACGGATGCTGGTTGGAGCTGTGGTTTATAACCAGGTCGATAATAACGCGAATGCCTCGGCGATGAGTTTCATCAACCAGACGACGAAAATCATCCATGGTGCCATAGTTAGGATTGACCGCGTAATAATCCATGACGTCGTAACCATGGGTCGATGGAGACGGGTGAATGGGCAACAACCAGATCCCCGAAATCCCAAGATCGGTGATGGTATTTGGATTGCCATCATTCAGATAATCTAGCTTTTCAATCACACCATTGAAATCACCAATACCATCGTGGTTGCTATCATAGAAACTGGGTACAGAAAGCTCATAAAAGACAGCATCATTCCACCAGGGGAAACTGCCATTTACCTGTGTCTGGGTCGGAGAAGGGATCGCCGTCGCAGCTGGAGGGATAGTCGTAGCTGTAGGTGGTAGTGGCGTTGCACTAGCGGGAATAATGGTTGGAACTGAACTTTTAGCAATCGACACAGATGGTGTTATTTTTGTGTTTTGAAAAGTACAAGCAGTTATCATAAAAACAAATAAAACAGTAAACATCCTTTGCATAATTTACCCTCCCGAATAGTTATCCCCATTCGTATGAACTAAAAACCTGAAATGCCGTCGAAAATATATTAAAAAAAAGGATTGTGCTTAAGATTTTTATACCAGCTAATTATAGTAGAGATATTCCTATTGGATGCATTACAATAGCCGACTTGATAATCATTGTTTATGAATTACTTCATGCGATAATAAAATAATAGGGGCGTTTATAAGGTTTTATGTGATCAATGGTTAAGGAAGCACGCTGTTTCACGCATACTAGACCTGACGAGACCGGCATAGCATCTAAAAGTATCGCTTTTCTCCTCCAGATAAGGCTGCCAACCACACTCCTTGCTTTTTGCAACGGTGTCATTCAAGTAACACTGCATGGAAATATTATGATCTACTAAACAATTTTATTAGCTGATATTTTCCCCTCAAGATAATTCTGCAGGTTGCATTTCTTTCTTCTTGCGGTATACAACCCTGTGCAATCGAGTTTGTTGGTCACGGGTAAAATATTGTTTGAACAGACATGGGGATATAACTCAATTAACTCACTATATGTGTGTATCTGATATATACCGGATCACTTACATCTTCAATAGAATTGAAGAAGACGCGGGTTCGAGTCCCGGTTGTGGATAAGTATCGCGTAATAAGAGATGCTATTCCGAGAACTTAGAATAATTTATTGCTGGTACACGTTTTAAGCAGAGGGAGAAACTTGACGATTATCCAATTAACTTATTTCTATTAACCTGTATAATTTTTTGAACTCCCATTGAAACCGTATGCATAAAGGGAATTTCCGTTGACGGTTACAGTCAGGGATATTAAAAAAGTAGTTGGGATTCCTCCATCAACAATCCCGGGCTCATTTAGCGAAAATCTTGGCATTCCTGAAGAAACCGTTGATCGCTTTATAAAAAAGCCCGGCATTGGGATATGGTCCTGCGCTGTAGGCCACAGCGACTCTGCACGCTATGGTGCAGAAGGTCAAGGATTTCTGTTTGATCTAGAAAATGGTGATATTAGCGTGATCAATAACTTAGCGGAGCAAATAGGCAACTTGCGAAGCGGTGAATTCTGGTTTATCGGATTTGTAATCATTGCATCCATCATTGAATAGAAACCGTTAAGGGAATTGGGTTTAGATCACTGGTGATAAATAACAAAGTTGTCTATAAAGATTCATGGTTTTGTGGAAGAGAATTCCTACCCAAAAAATTCCCGATAAACAAGCGATGGTGTTTTTTAGGAAACCATTTGGTTCTACACAAGAGAATCATTCAGCGATAATGCAGTTCGATTTAATCTAAATCGTGTAAGATAATAGGTGGATAATCTATTTAGGTTACCCATGAGGAGCGATAGCATGCCGGAAAATGGAAATATACGCATCCTGGTTGTGGAGGATGATCCAGCCATTGAGTCATTGGTATCACTTGGGTTACGGTACGAGCAGTATCATGTCATTACCACCGATAATGGATTGAAGGGTTTATCGCTTTTTGAGGAACATCAACCCGACCTGATCATCCTGGATTGGTTATTGCCGGGGATGGACGGTTTAAAGCTGTGCCGTATGATCCGCAACCAATCCGATGTTCCGATTATCATGATCACTGCGAGAGACGCAATCCAGGACCGGGTAGATGGATTGGAGACCGGAGCAGACGATTACCTTGTCAAACCTTTCCACATAGACGAATTAATCGCACGCGTACATGCCCGGCTCCGTTATCTGAGCTCTGGGGATATCACGATGACATTCCAGGATCTTAGCTTAGATCCTAAATCACATGAAGTATATCGGGGACGTCGTTCTATAGAATTGACAAGCACCGAATTCAAATTACTAAACTACCTGATGCGCCACCCCCGTCAGGTGCTTTCGAAGGAACAGATTTTGGAGGAAGTATGGGGTTATGACTTTCGAGGAGATGCAAACATTGTAGAACAATATATCCGCTCACTTCGCCAAAAAATGGGTCAACCGCCCCTCATTCAAACTATGCGCGGGGCTGGTTATGTACTACGAGAGGACCCAGGATGAAATCACACTTATCATTTCGTGGTCTTATCGTCCTTTTATTTGTCGGCAGCATGATCCCATTGATGGTTATGGTTGGTTTGGTGGTTTTCCGATTGCAGCAATCCTATCTGGTGAATGAAGCTCAAAAGCGTTTGATAGATTTTGTCCAGGCCGGTGTTGAGCAATATACCACTGATACTTCTCTCACTGTTTTAGCAGTGAATTTGGGTGAACACCTACGCGTGTTGGGTGCTGATATGTTCATCCAGGACGCTAACGGAAACCCGGTTCCACCATCGCTGGGTACGGGTCCCTGGCTCGATGTCAGTGAGCACCAATCAGTGAGAGATTCTCAAATAAGCACTTTGCAGACGATTGGGAGCGGAGCAGCTTCTCGGATTGTTTATCTGGCAGGGGTAGTCGATCAAACTAATAATGTGCTCGGTAGCGTGGAAGCCAGCCTGCCTTTGAGTGGGATAACAGATCAGCTCAATGCATTACGCCGGTGGTTAACCCTGATCATCACCCTCGCGTCTGGCTTAGCGGTTCTACTCGCTGCTCTTTTGTCAGGAATTATTACCCGTCCATTGAAAAGCCTGGTGGAATCGGTTGAGCGTGTGCGGCAGGGGAACCTGGAAACGCGCGCCCCAGTATCCGAGGTTCATGAGCTGGGTCAATTAGCGATAACCTACAACCATATGCTCGACCGTATATCTGACGATCTTCATGATCAGGCTCAGCTGGCAGATAACATGCGTCAGTTTGCGGCAGATGCATCGCATGAATTACGGTCACCCCTTTCTGTTTTCCGGAATAGTGTAGATGTGTTGGACAAGGCTGTCCAGCAGAATGACGATCAGCAATTTCCTAATATTTTGACCATAATGCGTCAAGAAGTGGATACTATGACCAGCCTGGTTGATAACTTGCTTCTGTTAGCACGCCTGGATCAACCTCAGGAAACGGTAGCGTCCATCCTGCACCTGGAGGAAATTCATCCATTTCCGCTACTAGAAGAAATTTACGAACGCTCTCAATTATTAGTGAAAGATAAGCACATAGAACTGGTGTGGCCTACAGGTGAGATCGACCCCATCTTTGCAGACCGCGAGATGCTCCGCCGTGCATTAAATAATATTGTCGAAAATGCAATTACCTACACTCCCGCAGAAAAAAAGATTACATTAAGCCTTGAAAACCAGGACGGCTATTGTTGTTTCGTTATCGAAGATCAAGGTATCGGAATCCCACCTGATCAATTATCAAAGATTTATGAACGCTTCTATCGCAGCGATGAGTCGAGAAATCGTAAGATATCTGGCTCTGGATTGGGTTTAGCGATAGTCGCTGCCATTGTTCGGGTTCACGGGGGAGATATTAAGGTTGAGAGCGAGGTCGGTGTGGGCACTAGTTTTCGAGTATTCATCAAACAGTTAGATTCTCAGGCATAAATACGAAGGGGATATTCAGCAAACATTCAGCAAAACTACAGCAGATATACAGTTCATTCCAGTATCCTTAGGTTAGTTTAAACAGCCTAGAAAGGATGAACAAAATGATCAAGAGAATAATCACGCTCATAATTACTTCCAGCATAATCAGTGCCAGTTTACTTTTCCTGGGAATTACATTTATGGAACAATACACACCCGCACATGCATCCACGCTGGAGGCTCTGGTTGCAAGATCAAACGCACAGATTGCGCCGAATGATATTTCTGTGAGCGAAAATGCTCCAGTTACAACGGATATCAACAACGGAAAAGAAAAATTTCTGGGATCCTCGATTCCAAAATCCGTTTCAGTGATTCCGGTGGCATCTGCGCAGGCGATCAACGCTTCGGTTACTCTGACCACTACAGTAAGCACCGCGCCCAGTGTAAAAATTTCCCAAATCCTCAGCGATCCAAAACAATTCCTCGATCAGGTCTATACAATTAGTGGTATCGCAACCCGTTTGGGAGACGATAAGCTCCTGCTCAATGATGGTACGGGGCAGATCCTAGTTGAAGTCGAAGACGATCTACTCGGTCTCATGCTCATAAATGGCCAGATGGTCTCCATTATGGGCAAGCTCGATGATACCGATAGTTTCACAGGCATAGAAATGGATGCTTGTACACTCACGGATCAAAATGGTACTGTCGTGATGGACGATTGCGATGAAGATGACTTGGATGATGTTGACGACGATAACGACGGGGATGATGACGATGATGATGACCTAGATGATGATGACTCAGACGATGACAGTGATGATGATTTAGATGACGATCACGAAGACGATGGTGAGGATGATTAATCCTTTCAACAATACCACATATCACAATTAATAACCGAAATAGAATTCACAAGCATATTTTGTCGGCCTGGATAACACTCGCTCCCCGTTTGTCGGGGAGCGATTTTTTAAAGTTCGTATCGCTCTTCAAACAAACCAGCAAAATACAATTGAATAGTAATTATTACCTTTCCAGTGTCGTGTGTGGGTCGCCTTTCCTTGTTTGCTGTGGGAACAATTGGGAATAATTATCCTATAAAATCTAAAACATCATCGACTAAATAGACGTGCTGGAAGGCTAATATAGCCATTTTCGGCTGCCTATGCCCCCCTTCCGGGGAGGGTGTTTATTAATAAAATAATCATCTTGATGGAATTTAATTTTTCAGGTTTAATGTTATTATCCAGCATTGACAGAATGATTGAGGGTGATTGAGGTAGGATGAAAACGATCATAGGTTAGGAAGACTTAAAACATGGCGAAGGATAAACCAATTCCGGCAGAACTAAGCAGCACCGAAAAAGCTGCTTCACTTATTCTTTCAGGTAAAAGTAAAAAGCGTGGGCTGGCACGCCTGTTGCCCTTCATGGGACCTGCATTCATTGCCAGTGTGGCTTATATGGACCCGGGGAACTTCGCCACGAACATTCAGGGCGGAGCGAAATTTGGGTACACCCTGTTGTGGGTGGTGGTCGCAACCAACCTGATGGCAATGTTAATTCAAACACTGTCTGCCAAGCTGGGAATTGCCAGCGGTAGGAACCTGGCTGAGCTGTGCCGCGAAAGCTTCCCTCGCCCCGTGGTGATTGCGATGTGGGTGCTGATGGAAATCGTTGCCATGGCGACGGATCTGGCTGAATTCCTGGGCGCAGCACTGGGATTCTATCTCTTGTTGGGCATTCCACTCTGGATCGCAGGGTTCATCACCGCCATCATCACCTTTATCATTTTAGGCCTCGAACGGTATGGCTTCAGGCCGCTTGAGGCGGTCATTACGGCTATGATTGGCGTAATTTCCATCAGCTACCTGGTTGAAACCATCCTGGTAAAACCGAATTGGGGACAGGTGCTGTACCATGCCGTGGTCCCACAATTTTCTGGCCCTGAGAGCGTGTTGCTGGCCGCGGGCATCCTGGGCGCCACAGTCATGCCGCATGTGATCTTCCTGCATTCTTCCCTGACCCAAAATCGAATCGTGGTCCGAACTCCAGCCAAGCTGCGCAAATTATTTAGATATGAGCTGACTGATGTAATCGTCGCGATGGGTGTGGCGGGTTTGATCAATGCAGCAATGTTGATGATGGCTGCATCGACGTTTTTTCGTACCGGGTTGACGAGTGTGGGTACAATCCAGGAAGCTCATCAGACCCTTCAACCTTTATTGGGGAGAGCGTCCAGCGTATTCTTTGCCATTGCCCTTTTGGCCTCTGGCTTGTCCTCGTCTTCAGTGGGTACGATGGCTGGGCAGGTGATTATGCAGGGATTCTTACAATGGCATATCCCGGTTTGGATACGGCGCGTCGCCACCATGTTACCCGCCCTTACAGTGATCCTAATCGGATTGGATCCCACCCGCACCCTGGTGATCAGCCAGGTAGTACTTAGTTTTGGGTTGCCTTTCGCGGTGATCCCACTGATCATGTTTACTTCTCAGCGCAAGATAATGAAAGTGTTGGTCAACCACAAAATCACCACGTTGGCTGCCAGCCTGGCAGCAGTCTTGATTGTCGTTTTGAACATCTATTTACTCGTGCAAATTTTTTCAGGAATATGATATGACCATCAAAAACATTCTTGTTCCATTGGACGGTTCTCAGCTATCTGAAACAGTGGTTCCTCTGGCAGCCCTGCTTGCGAAGCAAAATCATGCCAAACTCATCCTGTTCCACGTTATCGAACAACACCCTCCCGATACAATCCATGGCGAGCACCACCTGACTGACCAGCAAGAAGCCTCCACTTACCTTGAAAAAGTGAGTCAATCTCTGCCAGATGGTTTGATTTTGGATCGGCATGTACATACCAGCGCAGAAAAGAACGTCGCAGTGAGTATTGTCGAACACAGCAAGGAAATGGGGGTTGACTTGATCGTGATGTGTGCACATGGGCAGAGTGGCTTACAAAAACGCATCTTTGGGAATATCGCCCAAGATGTGCTCAATTTAGGGGATGTGCCGGTATTGCTCCTATCTCCTGAGAAGGAAGTAAGGGACGAATCCTGCAGCTGCCAATGCATCCTGGTGCCCCTGGATGGTGACCCCGACCATGAAGCTGGTTTGGATATGGCTGTTGAGCTTTCGCATTCTTGCCAGGCGAAATTGCATCTGGTGATGGTGATCCATGAATTATCCACATTGCCGGCTGAGCAAGCCGCTGCAGCAGTGCTCCTGCCATCGGCCACTTCCGCATTACTTGATATTGGTTGTGAAGAAGCTGAAATGTACCTGGCTGAGCTGATGGGTAAACTGTTAGATAAAAACATTCCAGTTACCGGTGAAGTGCAGCGCGGTGACCCTGCCAAAGAGATCATCCACTCGGCCCAGGAATTCCAGGCTGACATGATCGTTTTGGGCACTCACAGTAAGACTGCCATGGATGCCTTCTGGTCAGGAAGCGTGACCCCGAAAATTGCCACCCAGACGCATTTACCACTGCTATTGGTCCCAGTGCACGAAAGCTAGTCAGGGCTTAGAACTACCGGTTTTGTTTCAATTGAGCTGTAGCAAATTGTGGTCGATCTTTAGGTCGAAGGAATGCTTGTCAGCCGAACTGGTTAAGCGATGGTTCTACCATCACATTAGCGTATAATGGCTTTGCCCAACAACTGACAGGAGGATCATCCCATGGTTTTAGAATTGACAGCTGAACAGGTATACAGGGTATGCGATGCAGATAAGATTGGCTGCGATTCCAGCCAGGAGCTTACCCCGTTGGAGACGATTGTTGGACAGGATCGTGCCATTCGTGCCATGCAGTTTGGATTGGGTATCAAGGAGAAAGGCTTCAATATCTTTGTTTCTGGCATGCCGGGCACAGGACGGACCACAGCTGTTCGCCGCTATCTGGAAGAAGTAGCTAGCACCAAGCCGGTCCCCATGGATTGGTGCTATGTGCATAATTTTCAGGATCCTTACCACCCGCACGCTCTCCACCTGCCGACAGGCAGGGCAGCTGAATTGCAAAAAGGGATGGAAAACCTGACTAAGCTGGTTTTCCAAGAAGTGCGGAATGTTTTCGAGAGTGAGGAGTATGCCAAGCATAAGGAAGAGACGCTAACAAAATTTGAGCAACAAAAACAGGCCATTTTGGAACAAGTCAATAAGCTGGCCAATGATGAGAATTTTATGCTGCAACCCACACCTATGGGTGTGGTGACCGTCCCCACACGCAACGGCAAACCCTTGAGCGAGGAAGATTTTATCAACCTGTCGCAAAAAGAGAAGGAAGAGCTGGTTCAAAAACAGCAAAAGATTCAAAATGCACTGGAAACTTCCATCCGCCAGACAAAAAGCCTGGATAAGGATGCCCGTGAAGCTGTGGACAAGCTGGACCGCGAGATCGCTTTGTATGCATTGCGTAACTGGAATGAGGACATGAAGGTGAAATTCGAGGATCAGCCGGATATCCTCGAATATTTTGACGTAGTGCAGGCTGACCTGCTTGACCAGGTGGAGCTATTCAAAACGGACGGCCAGGGAGAAACACCAAGCATTCCTTTCGCTGCTCCACCCAAGGGCATACCGATCAAGAAATACGCAGTCAACATCCTGGTGGACAACTCCAAATTGAAAGGTGCTCCTGTTATCGTTGAGACTAATCCCACTCACGACAACCTGTTTGGTCGTATAGAGCAGGAAGCCCGTTTCGGTGCCCTGGTGACGGACTTTACCCTGGTGAGGGGTGGGGCAATGCACCGGGCAAATGGCGGCTACCTGGTGCTGCCGGTGGAGGATTTGATCCGCAGTCCGTTTGCGTGGGAAGATTTGAGCCATTCCCTGGCAAATGGGAAGATCGAGATTGAAGATGCCACCGAGAAATACGGATTTTCCACCAAAAGCCTGAAACCCGAACCTATTCCACTGGATTTTAAGGTAATTTTGATAGGGCGGCCGGACCTCTTCCCACTTTTACTCACCTATGAAGGGCATTTTCAGGAGCTATTCAAAGTGAAAGCGGAGTTCGATACTTCCATGTCTCGCAGCCCTGAGCATACGCGTGCATACGCCGGCTTTGCCACCATGCTTTGCAACCTCGAAAACCTTAAACATCTAGACGGTACCGCCATGGCAAGATTGGTGGAACACGGTTCACGCCTGGCGGAAGACCAGGAGAAGTTATCCACCCGTTTTGGCGAAATCTCTGATGTGGTCCGAGAAGCCAGTTATTATGCCGGGTTGGATGGAGTGGAGCTCATAACTTCCCAGCACATTCGCAAAGCGATTGAGGAACGATATTACCGCTCCAACCTGATCCAGGAGCGACTCCAGGAGACGATCGAGCGGGGGGTGATCAAGATAGATATCACAGGTAAAAAGGTTGGGCAGATCAACGGGCTATCCGTGCTTACCCTTGGAGACATTAGCTTCGGTCAGCCTAACCGCATCACAGTTAGCCTGAGCCTGGGGCATGAAGGAGTGGTAAATATTGAGCGGGAAGCCAATCTGAGTGGTTCCATCCATACCAAAGGGATTCTGATCCTTTCGGGATTTTTAGCCGGTCGGTATGGTAAAGATAAACCGATGAGCCTCTCTGCCCGCGTGGTATTTGAGCAGAATTATGGGGGCATCGAAGGTGATAGTGCTTCAAGTACAGAACTATACGCCATTCTCTCGGCAATTTCCGGCTTGCCGATCAACCAGGCGATTGCTGTGACGGGATCGGTCAATCAGAATGGCGATGTCCAGGCAATTGGTGGCGTGAATGAAAAGATCGAAGGATATTTTGAGATCTGCAAAGCAGCAGGTTTGACTGGCGAGCAGGGTGTGGTGATACCCGCCAGCAACGTCTCTAACTTGATGTTGAAGGAAGAGGTGGTGGAAGCCATACGGCAGGGAAAGTTCCACCTGTGGCCGGTAAATTCCATTGATGAAGGCATCGAAGTACTCACCGGGGTAAAAGCTGGTGAGCGCCAGGCGGATGGAATTTTCGAGCCGGATACCGTCAACGCACGAGTGGATCAGCGCTTGCAAGAGATGGCCGATGCATTGCAGCATTTTGGAAAGGATGAGGATGCTAAGAGCCAGGATAACAATGCTATGAAGCATGACGAAAGTGATAAAAGCAAGATTGAAGGCGATAACAGCGAGGAGGATGATAATCCCAATGACGCAGGATGATCCCGAAGGATTACTGCCACTGCTAGAACAGCATTTAAGCTGGTATCCACTGATGGAGCTGCGCGACTTTTATAAGCTGATCTACCAGGGAGTGATGGGATCTGAACATTTGCTTACCTCCGCGGAGAGTTACACCCAATATCTCCAGGCTGAGTTTAGATTGATACAACCTGATGCCAGTCAGCGCTTGCTTGAGCCTATAAGACGAGATGAAGCCCTGTTCCGGCTAAATTTAGCTCCATATAAAGTGCGACAATTGGAGCTTGATCGTCTTACAGCGTACTTTTTGGAGACCGCCCAGATTGTATACGGAACCAAGTCTGAGCTGCGCGCCGTATGGACGGCTTTTGTCGAATTGTGTCTCCATGGGCATATATGTAATTTTGAAGCGAATGTCATCCTCCGATTCAGCAAGCGAGTTGAGGAAGCAGATTACCCAGCCATGCACCATTCCGAGATCTATCGGCAGGCGTATAAGCCAGCATACCGTCTTCTCGCCGGAAAATATATATCTGCACTCGAGCTGAACAATGCAAGCTGATTTCGACCCGGGAACAGGTCGGATCAGTTTCAGCCAACTTGGGGTACCGCACACGTTTATCCAGGGTGGGGTAGCCTGGGTAAGGTATCAGCGCTTGAATAGCAACCGACTCTGTAAGGTAACTTTTGATGGACGCGAAGGCAGCGTCGAAGAAAGGCGGATTGAAGATATTCATGGCAAGGGTCTTCAGCGCGGTATTCGTCGACTGCCTACGCAAGATGGGATTGAGCTGACCTACCGCATCAATAGCTATGATGAGCTACCATTCCTGTTGCTTCAACTTTCCATCCACAACCTGGGTACTGAGCCGATCCTGCTCCAGGAGGCATGCATATTCCAAGCAGCTCCTTCTGCGGGAGGAAAAGTACAGCTGGATGAATCAACCGAAGAACTTCGTTTTTTTAAGGTTGGCTGGCATGGCTGGGATTACACTGGATTACGCAGGCACACAGAATGCAATTCCAGCTCATGGATCGATCGTTTCACCAGTGCGTCCTACAGCAACCCGGTTACAACCAGACCGAACGGCAGGGGTGAATTCTGCAGCGAAGGCTGGGCGGTTTTAGCGGGTAAAGCAGCTTGCCTGGTGGCAGGGTTTACCTCCACTGCCCAACAGTTCGGACAGGTGTATGCCTGTGCGCGCCCGGGAGAACACGCGCTTAGCCTGATCACGCAGATGGATGGGGTCAGGTTGGATGCCGGTGAGACGCGTGACTCAGAATGGGGCTTCCTGCAGTTCGTGCCTTTGCCTGAGGCTGCCCCAGAGATTGACTATGTAAAAGCCGTCGCCCGGCAAATGCGGCCACGCTTGCCTGCCACTCCACCACCCCCGATGTGGACGCATTGGTACCGCTATTACCACAATATCACCGAGCAGCTTTTCCTCCAAAACCTGGAAGTATTAGCAAATGTACGGGGGAGCATACCTTACCAGGTGGTTGAATTGGATGATGGCTACCAGCAGGCCTGGGGTGATTGGACCAATACCAACGCCAGGTTCCCGCACGGTCTGGAATGGTTGGCATCTCAAATAATCTCCAAAGGTTTTACACCCGGCTTGTGGCTGGCTCCATTTGCGGTCCAAGATAAGTCTGGCATTGCGCGTGAGCATCCTGATTGGCTGGTGAAAAACCAGCAGGGAAAACCTGCCAATGCCGGCTTTCAATACAACATGGTGATCAAGGCGTTGGATCTCTCTCATCCGGAAGTTTTGGAACATCTGAGGCAACTAGCATTCACCCTGACCCAGGAGTGGGGATACGGGATGCTCAAGCTGGATTTTATCAATGCTGGCGCACTCCCTGGCAAGCGCCTCAACCCTAAGCTGACGCGTGCAGAAGGTCTGCGGATGGGATTGGAGGCTATCCGCCAGGGGACAGGCGATGAAACATTCCTGCTTGGCAGCGGCTGCCCGTTCGGATCAGCCATCGGCTTGGTGGATGCCATGCGGATTGGACCGGATACTGCCCCAAGCTGGGAGCCGTGGCTGCACTGGCTACCCTGGGTCAGCCCACTGACCAAAAACAACCCCTCCATGCCAGCCTTGCGCAATGCCCTGCGAAATACGCTCAATCTGAGCAGTCTTCATCAACACTGGTGGTGGAATGACCCAGATTGCCTGCTGGTGCGTGATATAGATAGCCGACTGACAGAGGCAGAAGTGCAGAGTGCTGTCAGCCTGGTGGGATTGAGTGGAGGCTTGCTGATCTCGAGTGACGATATGCGTTCAGTCGCTCCTGAGCGGCTAGCATGGGTCAGCAAACTGGTGCCGAATTTGGGAATGCGCGGTCTTCCGCTCGACACCATGGAGCGCGAGATGCCCAGACTTTACCGGGTGAAGCTAGAGGCGGCCGAAAAGGCTTGGCAGCTGGTGGCATTGTTCAATTGGGAAGACCATCCGGCAGATCTGATATTGCGGTTTCGCGAGCTGGGGTATAAAACAGGGGCTGATCTGCATGTGTTTGATTTTTGGGCCAGGAAATATCACCGATCCCAAGTATCCGAAATGAAATTTAGAGACGTGCCTGCTCATGGCTGCAAGCTAGTGAGAATATGTGAAGTGGGAACTAGCCCACGGCTGGTGGGGGATACACTGCACATCAGTCAAGGAGCTGAGATTTCGTCCATCCATATCGAAGAGGGGAGAATGGTGCTCGAGACCGTGGATATGGGCAGGAATGTGGAGGGGGAAATGTGGTTCTGGCTGCCTAGTCCGCCCAATGGAGTTATGTGCAATGCTAAATCTGTAAAAGTAATTACTGTCATGGAAGGGATATATGTTCTGCATGTGTCGTTTGTTGGTAGGGGCAGAGTGGAGTTAAATTTAGCCTTGGGGTGAAAGGAAAGAGCACCACCAAGGACGCAACGGGTACAGAGGGAATAATGGATAAAAAGTTGCATCAAAAGTCAAGTGTGCAGAGCGATTATATTAATAATGTGGTTTGTTGATTTTTCGCTTTTATTGAGTGAGCATACGAGAGAATCAGCGATATATAGAATGGCAGTCCCATAAAAATGTCGCTATGTTGGTGTTATCGATGCTTATAAAAAATTGAGTGGAATGTATATTTTTCACCACCGAGGGGGAAAAGCAAGGTCGGCTTAAAGAATACATCGGGTATATAGGTGTGTCATGATAATAAAGCAGCCGATTCCGGAAATTTCAAACAAAACCTTTTCTTGGCAAGCTAGCAGGTTGTGCCTTGGTCGCTTCGGGCGAATTGACATAGAATTGAACCAAAAAAATTCAAATTGATTCAATTCATAGAGATGAGAATTGATAATTTCATATAAGCCCTAGAATATGTAATTACTCATCCATCCCCAAATACTTTCCGATTAATCACAGATCAAGTGAGATGGCTATCATTAGCCATAAGTATAAAAGCCTATTTGCGAAAATCGAATGATATCTAAAGTCAATTGAGCAAAAATCGTCGATGCGCAGGGGAGGAATCCCAAGTGCTACATTTCAATTTACTCCCTACCGGTCACAAACAGACCGGACTGATCACCGGTTAACAAGTGTTATTCCTCAGCTGGTGAGTAATTATGCTCTAATAATAGCACAAATGTTCTAATTGTCAAGAGGCAAAACTTAGGTTTGGACGAATATACGGACATAACCGCTTACGACGTGTATAAAAATCAACACCAGGTTTGGCAAATTACGCATAGCCGAGTATGGGGTGGGGTTGATAGGCTTCTTCCATATGCTTAATCTCCTCCGGAGTGAGCTGGACAGCTATGGATGCGATGGCATCATCGAGGTGATGGGGCTTGGTTACGCCGATGATCGGGGCAGTAACGACCGGTTTGGAGAGTATCCAGGCTAAAGCCACCTGTGCCATGGGCAGCCCACGCGCTTCAGCAACATCATAGACCTGCTGGGCGATGGTCAAGTCTTCGATGTTATACAAATGTTTGCCTATGGCATCAGTTTGTGCACGCAGCGTTTCATTGCGCTCTTTGTTCGGTTTACGGGTCAGCAACCCTTTCGCCACTGGTGAATAGGGGATCACGGCAATCTTCTGATCCCAGCAAAGGGGCAGCATTTCCCGTTCCTCTTCCCGGTAGATCAGGTTGTAATGCGGCTGCATGGAAACGAAACGCGTCCAGCCATGCAAATCGGAGGTGAACAAGGCTTTCGCAAACTGCCAGGCATGCATCGCAGACCCGCCGATATAACGTGCTTTACCAGCCCGAACAACGTCATTCAAGGCTTCCAGGGTCTCCTCGATTGAGGTGTTATAGTCCCAGCGGTGGATCTGGTAGAGATCGACGTAATCCGTCCCCAGCCGCTTGAGGCTGGCGTCGATCGAGCTTAGGATATGCTTGCGGGAGAGTCCGCCTTCGTTTGGTCCAGGACCCATATCGAAAAACACTTTGGTGGCGATCACCACTGCATCCCGGGAAGCAGCAAAATCACGCAGGGCTTTACCGATAATCTCTTCGCTCCTGCCATTCGAATAGACATTGGCGGTATCGAAGAAGTTGATGCCCAGCTCCAGGGCACGCTGGATGAACGGACGGCTGGTTTCTTCGTCTAATGCCCATGGCCAGCGTTCAGTTGGCCCTCCGTAGCTCATGCAGCCCAGGCAAATACGTGAAACTTTCATGCCTGTTGATCCAAATCGAATGTATTCCATGGTTTTCTCCTGTGAGGCGATCTATGGATGCCTGATCAAGGGTTCAATTGGCAGCAGGTGATTACTCAGCAGTTGAGTAATGAAGGTATTATTCGTGCGATTCAATTATGGCCAACTATGCGATGCGGTATATATGGTTCTTCCAGATATGTGACGTCTTCCTGGGTCAGTTTCACTGATAACGCCCCAACGGCCTCTTCCAAATGAGCGATTTTCGTTGCCCCGATAATAGGCGCTGTTACGGGCTCCTTATTTAACAGCCAAGCAAGCGCGATATGAACGCGGGGTACACTATGTTTTTCCGCAATTTCCGCAAGCCTTGCCACGACGCGTTGATCGGCCTCGGCAGTCGCATCGTATTTGCTTTTAGCGATTTGATCGGTGTCCGAACGAAGCGTACTTTCTGACGACCAGTCACGCGTCAATCTTCCTGAAGCAAGTGGACTATACGGGATCACCCCAATCTTCTCCTCACGGCAGAGCGGCAGCATCTCCCGCTCCTCTTCACGGTAGATGAGGTTGAGGTGATCCTGCATCGAAACAAAGCGAGCCCAAGCATGCTTCTCGGCGACGTGCAGAGCCTTCTGGAATTGCCAGGCGAACATCGCGGAAGCGCCGATATAGCGTGCCTTGCCGGCGCGGACCACATCGTTCAGTGCTTCCATTGTCTCCTCGATCGGAGTGTCATAATCCCAACGATGGATCTGGTAAAGGTCCACGTATTCAGTCCTCAAACGTTTCAGGCTCTTGTCGATCTCACTCAGGATTGCCTTGCGTGACAGTCCAGAGCCATTTGGACCTTCATTCATTTTGCCGCGCACCTTGGTGGCAATGACGACTTCATCCCGGTTGGCGTAGTCTTGTAAAGCTCGTCCAAGAATCTCCTCACTCCTCCCGATGGAGTAGACATTAGCCGTATCGAAGAAATTGATCCCCAGCTCGAGGGCTTTTTTGATGATCGGCCGGCTGTTTTCTTCGTTAATTACCCATTTGTGAACCCAATTGGTAGCGTCCCCAAACCCCATGCAACCGAGGCAGATAGGTGAGACTTTCATTCCTGTTGAACCTAGTCGAGCATATTCCATGGCGTTTTCCATCTAAAAGATCAGACGAGAAACCATTTGAAAATGGTTAGGCAGATGCTGCGCGAGGTACAAGCTTGATCGTCGCGGAGCGTGCATCTGTGCTCACAATGGTATTGACAATACTCGGCCCGTAGCGGTGGTACTTTTTTCGATAGACAGCATCGAGCTGATTGTTGATTTCTGGGTCAGTCTCTTCCACGTAGCTGACGTCTTTGTCCACACCGCCAGCCTGAATATGACCTGCATGGCGCACGAGAGCTCCACGGAACCAGGCGCTGGTGCGTCCATTAACGGATCGAACGTAGAGATTATTGCTGAGGCGGACAACCCAAATCGTCACCGGCTTTCGCAGTGTTCCGTCGCCGCGGAGTGACGATATCTTAAGTTCTTCTGCATTTCCGATCTTGTTGAGCTCGTCGCTCGTCCATTTTATCATCCAGGGGTCTCCTAGTCCTCGGCTTTTAATCCGGGCTGATATTGCTCGTCGTTGACCTTCTCCATCCAGTTAGGTGCTTTATCCTGGACTTGTTCTACTATGGAGATGTGCGTCATTGCTGTGGTCGGTGCAGCTCCATGCCAATGTTTCTCTTCCGGCGGGATCCAGACTACATCACCCGGCCGAATTTCTTCGATTGGCCCATCCCAGCGCTGTACCCGGCCGCATCCAGCTGTTACGATCAGTATCTGACCCAGTGGATGCGCGTGCCATGCTGTCCGGGCGCTAGGCTCGAACGTCACACTGGCGATGCTTATGGGTGCTGGATTGGGTGCCTGAAACAAGGGGTCAATTCGCACATTGCCGGTAAAATATTCCACTGGTCCTTTACCGGATGGTTGTGAGCCGTTTCTTTTAATGTCCAATATTTTAATTCCTTTCAAGCCTTACCAGGTTCAGCGACCGGTCATTTTTGCAATATCTTGAGGGTACCGCGCGCCCTGAACCGTGATTTTCGAAAGGGCGCTCTCAATCTCCGAGAGATCTTCTGACGTAAGCTCGACGGTAAGGGCAGCAATATTCTCATCCAGACGCTCGAGTTTGCGCGAACCCGGAATGGGAACAATCCAAGGCCTTTGTGCGAGCACCCAGGCAAGCGCGATCTGAGCCGGGGTGGCTCCCTTTTGTTCTCCGATGCAAGCTAATAGATCAATGACCACCCGGTTCGCGATGCGCGCTTCCGGCGTAAAACGTGGGAGGCGGTTGCGGATATCGACACTGGCGAACTTCGTATTTTCGTCGATTTTTCCCGTGAGATAACCCCTACCCAATGGACTAAATGACACGAAGCCAATCCCAAGTTCCTCACATACAGGCAGTTCTTCCTGCTCAATGGTCCTCCACCACAGAGAGTACTCGCTCTGCAGCGCGGTAACCGGCTGGACAGCATGGGCTCGGCGGATGGTTTGCGTACCAGCTTCAGAGAGGCCGAAGTGTTTCACCTTTCCTTCCTGAATCAGGTCCTTCACCGCTCCAGCAACATCCTCAATGGGTACATTTGGATCAACACGATGTTGATAGAATAGATCGATGGTATCAACCTTGAGCCGCTTGAGCGAGGCCTCGGCAACTCGTTTAATGTGCTCTGGTCGACTATCCAGTCCAACCGCAGGACTTGGCCCCTCTTGGAGATCATGTTTAAAGCCGAATTTGGTGGCGATCACCACCTGTCCACGGAAAGGTGCGAGGGCTTCGCCAACGAGCTCTTCGTTTAGGAATGGTCCATAAACTTCTGCGGTATCGAAAAAGGTAATGCCACGATCCACCGCGGCGTGAAGAAAAGCGATCATCTCTTGCTTGTCGGGAAGCGGGCTTTCATCATGGCTCATTCGCATGCAGCCGAGCCCGAGAGCCGAGACTTCCAGATTGCTGTTTCCAAGTTTTCTTTTTTGCATTTTCCGAACTCCTATCTGTCTATAATCCGGATCATTCCTAGAAATTGCCATTTATTCATGTTATTTCTTTCTCTCTATTCAAAAGAGCGTTTTCATACGCTTCTATCTTATTGGTCAATAAAGTCAAAGTCTTTTGCATTTCTTCGATTTTAGCCGATAGCTGGTCGCGCTGCTCTTTCAAGATTTGTTTCCTGGCTTCAATCGTTTGATCACCCTGCTGAACCAACCCGACGTACTCTGCCAGTACTTCGACCGGAAGTCCTGCGTTCCGCATACACTTTATAAATTCAACCCGTTTCAGGTCGATTTCACGGTAATCCCTGATACCACTCTTATTTCGATTTACAGGAGGGATCAGTCCGATGCGTTCATAATAACGCAGCGTATCCAATGGAATATCATAGCGCTCACTTACTTCCGCGATTTTCATTCACTCACCTCTTAGGTATAGTTTATCACCTGGAGTTAACTCCAAGTCAAGGGTTTTTATAAAAAAACAAATGGATTTCTTGATCACTTAATGACACGATTACCCAATCGACATCGCATGCATCTAAGGTACAATTACTTCCAAGGTGGTTCTATGACGAAAAAAACCATACAATCCCGGTTACGGCATGCAGAGGAGCTGCTTCCCACGGAGCTCCGGCACCCTGCGGTACTCAACCTGATCCAACTCGCCCTGGCGGAAGATTTATCTGCCGAGGCTGACCTGGTTTCGATGGGTGAAAACCTCACCGAACTAGATATCACCAGCCAGTCGACGATTGCTCCTGACAGCTGCTTAATGGGTTACATCCGCGCTAAAGCATATGGGGTTGTAGCGGGAATACCAGTTGCCCAGGTAGTTTTTGCCTTCATCGACCCAATGGTGTATTTCACTTCCATGGCAAAAGACGGAGATCGCGTTGCACCTGGAACCATGCTGGCAGAGGTGAGTGGGGCAGGGAGAGCGTTGCTGGTCGGTGAACGTACCGCACTCAACTTCCTGGGAAGGATGTCGGGTATCGCCAGCCTTACCCGAGAGCTGGTGGATGCCATTCAGGGTACAAAGACATTTATCCTAGACACACGTAAGACCGCACCCGGCTCACGCCTGCTGGATAAATATGCAGTGCGTATGGGAGGCGGGCAAAACCATCGCACGGGATTGTTCGACATGCTGCTGATCAAGGATAACCATATCAGCGGGGCGGGTGGGATCACCCCGGCCGTGATGAAAGCCCGTGAGATGTTCGGGAGGACCTACCTGATCGAGGTGGAAGTGAAGAACCTCGATGAGTTGAAGGAAGCGCTAAGCCTGAACGTCGACCGCATTATGTTGGACAACATGGACCTGCAAACGATGCGCATAGCCGTTGAAATCGCGGGTGGGCACGTCCCCCTGGAAGCCTCGGGAAACGTCAGCCTGGAAAATGTACGACAAATCGCCGAGACAGGGGTGGATTTCATCTCCTCGGGAGCCCTGACCCATTCAGCCCCCACTCTTGACATCAGTATGAAAATAGGATAGATTATATCCAGAATCTGGGTGGGTCACTCAGATTTGGAATTGGAGCGCGTGAAATGTCAGTAGAAACGATGTACGAAGAAATGAAAGCCAAGCTCGAACGGGTAGTACCAGATTTCGAGCTACGTTATAAAGCCGAGCTGGCAGAAGAGATCAACCAGCTGAAAAAGGAGAAGAACGCCGTTATCCTGGGTCATAATTACATGGAACCGGCACTGTACTACTCCATTCCCGACTTCAGAGGCGATTCGCTGGACCTGAGCCGCAAGGCCGCTCAGACGGATAAAGATATCATCGTCTTTTGTGGGGTGCGTTTCATGGCTGAGACGGCCAAACTGCTCAACCCAACCAAGACGGTGCTGCTGCCCTCCGAAAAAGCAGGCTGCAGCCTGGCAGCCAGTATCACTGCACAGGATGTTCGTGACCTACGCGCACGCTACCCGGGTGTACCAGCTGTAGCATACGTGAACACCTATGCGGATGTAAAAGCCGAAGTGGATATCTGCTGTACCTCAAGCAATGCTGCGGCTGTGGTTGAGTCGCTTCACTCGGATACTGTCATTTTCCTGCCGGATGAATACCTGGCGCGCAATATCGCCAAGGACACTGGCAGGCACATCATCTTTCCTACTTTACAGCAGGGAAAAAGCTCGACTAATCTGGATTACCAGCAGGTGGGGAACCCGGATGTGATGATTGGCTGGCATGGGCGCTGTGAGGTACACGAGAAGTTCACCGTGAAGGATATCGAGGCTGTACGACAGCAATTCCCGCAGGTGGTGATCCTATCCCACCCTGAGTGCAGCCCTGATGTCGTGGCGGCGTCTGATTTTTCTGGCAGCACCAACGCGATGATCCGGTACGTAAAAGAAACCTCAGCTCCACAGTACCTGGTGCTTACCGAGTGTGCCATGGGGGATAATATTGCCGCGGCGAACCCGGATAAGGATATGCTGCGGCTGTGTTCCGTGCGCTGCCCGCATATGAACCAGATCACACTTGAGGATACTCTAAAGAGCCTGCAGCTCAATCGGTATGTGATTGACATCCCAGAGGATGTGCGGATCAGAGCTGCGCGATCGGTTGAACGCATGATTGCGATTGGATGAGGGAGAGTTGAGGAGATGCAAACCGACGTTCTGATCATCGGCTGTGGGATCGCGGGTGCCACGGCTGCCATAGAGATGGCACAAGATTCACAGCGACAAATCACGATCATTACACGTGCCGAAGAGGCAATGGATAGCAATTCGAGCTACGCCCAGGGGGGTATCATCGGTCGTGGTGCCGACGATAATGCCGAATTATTGGAGGAAGATGTCTTAATGGCTGGAGCTGGGCTTTCGTACCTGCCAGCAGTGAAATTACTGGCTGAACGAGGCCCTGAGCTTTTGGACCAGGTTTTGATCGGGAAGGCGGGGATAAAATTTGACCGTGACGAGCAAGGTAACCTGATGATGGGCCTGGAAGCCGCCCATACTCGCCGGAGAATCCTGCATGTGGGGGATGGAACAGGGGAAGCCATCATGGAAGGGTTGCTGCGTATACTGCAAACGATACCCAACATCGAGCAGCTAAACATGCACACGGTGGTAGACCTGATTACTTTCCCACACCACGCAGCAGACCCACTGGCGGTCTATAAACCACTTACCTGCCATGGAGCATATGTATTTGACCAGGAATCGCGCCGGGTTGTACCAATCCTGGCGCGCCAGACCATCCTGGCGACTGGCGGGATCGGGCAGATATTTTTAAATACCACCAATCCCACAGGGGCACGGGGGGATGGAGTGGCTATGGCTTATCGGGCGGGGGCGAATGTCATTAATGCTGAATATGTTCAGTTCCACCCCACTGCCTTGAGCTCATCCGATGTTACCAAGTTCCTGATCAGCGAAGCAGTGCGCGGGGAGGGGGGCATCCTGCTCACCCCGCAAGGGAAACCATTCATGGAAAAGTATGCTCCTGAATGGAAAGACCTGGCACCGCGTGATATCGTCGCCCGGGCGATTTACTCAGAGATGGTTGATAAAGGCTACCCGTATATGCTTTTAGATATCGCTTCTCACCAGTCAGGAGTGTATATCAAAGAGCGTTTTCCTCATATATATGCTTATTGCCTTGAGCGAAACATTGATATCACCCGCCAACCCATCCCGGTGGTTCCTGCAGCACATTACTTCTGCGGTGGGGTGCAGGTGGATTTAACCGGGCGCACTAGCATCCCGAACCTGTATGCAGTGGGTGAGGTGAGCTGCACAGGTGTGCACGGTGCTAACCGTCTGGCAAGCACATCCCTCTTGGAGGGATTGGTCTGGGGCTATCAGGCAGCAGAAGACATACGTACTCGCTCTCCGGAAATCTTGTTGAATGATCGCGACGTCCCTGAATGGAACGACAGCGGGTTGATCTATGAACCTGACCCCAATTTGATCCAGGGAGACATGCACGGCGTGCGTAACCTGATGTGGCACTATGTAGGTCTGGTGCGCAGCGAGTACCGCTTGAATCGTGCCATCCGCGATCTGCGCCAGCAATGGCTGGATATTGAAGAGTTTTACCGCAAAACCAGGCTGAGTGACGGGCTGATAGGCTTACGAAACAGCGTGCAGACTGCGCTGATTGTGGCATATGCAGCCCATCGCAACCGCGACAGCCGAGGATGCCATTATCGGGAGGATAGCCATCCACAGGCAAAAACCGGCACACCCCCCGAAGCCGCCAATGTCAAGCTGAGTGGGGGATTGCAGTAGGGCTTTAGCAATCGTAACCGCCGGCGGATTCCATCCACCGGCGGTTTTTAATGGTGCAATGACTAAAGCGATCATGGACACCGTGGGTTAAAACCCTCGGCTACATAAATCACGAAAACCACGCAGCGGTTTTCGTGATTTTTCAAATACAAAACCTATGATAAAGGTCATAAAAGGCGAATTGAACCTTACAAAATTGCAAGGTGAAATCCTCAGATTGGTGACATTTGTCACTTTTTTACTGCATCGTTCCTGACTAGAATAGGTACCGTATTGACCTATTATCGTTATTTCCTCTTTTCTACAGTCCAGTATTAGTACAACCGCCCATGCATCATCACAATGGGTTTATTCCAACTTGGATCACATAGCTCAATAGGACTTGAAGAGATAAGGATAGAAAGGAGAACCATTAACAAGTATCGCACGTAGATTGGAAATTGCTCTTTACAAATAAGAATAGTCGACGGGTACTTCAGGGAGACAGTGCCAGGGAATGATAATCAGATAATCCTGGTATGCAAATCCCCACATTGGTGGGAAAGCTGTGCCACCTTTCTGGTAGGGGGGAAAGGGGTACCAAGATAGGATGGTAATTCCCGACAGAATAATTCAATGACCGATTTTCATTTAACTCACGCTATTGCGGTAATCCACGGAATTATTCTAGCACCCCAAATAAAGGAGAAATTACCTCATGAAACCTTCCCAAAACCGCTTGAAAGTGCCTTCAGATTTACTCAGCCGGTTTATGGTAATCACCCTGGCAATTACTGGGTTAATTGTTTTCAGCCATCCAGGTACGGTAAATGCAAGCAGCACGCTGACTTTTACACCTGTCGCCGATTCTTATGTCAATCAATCCAGTCCAACTAAAAACTTTGGTTCGAATCGATCCATACGTGTAGACGGATCGCCACTTGTGCGTTCCTATCTGCGTTTTAATGTCAGTGGGATTGGAAGCAGCAATGTCATCAAGGTCACATTACGAATTTACGCTAACAGCGCTTCCAGTAATGGCGTCACTGTGGATAAGGTTGCTGATAATAACTGGCAGGAGAACGAGATCAACTTCGCTAATGCCCCTGTGCCTGGCAATCAGATCGGAAGTACAAATGGATTTCCGTCCAAGAACTGGATTTCAATCGATGTAACCTCATTGCTGGGTGGAGATGGAACGGTTAGCGTAGCTGTACTTGGGATTGACCAGCAGGCAATCAACCTGGCATCGCGAGAGGATAACGACCAAAAGCCACAGCTCCTGGTTGAGATATCATCTGATGCCAATCCAACTGCAACGAATACTTCAATACCCAGTGTCACTGCCACCCAGACAACGCTGCCGAGTGTGACTGCCACAAGTACTGGGGCTCCAAGTGCTACCCCAACCAACCCACCCGGACCATCGGCTACGCCACCTGGTGATAACCAGCCAGGCTTCCCCATCCGGGCAGTGTTTTATTATCCGTGGTTCCCCGAAGCCTGGAATCAACAGGGATACAATCCTTTCACCAACTACACACCAAGCCTTGGATATTACGATTCGAGCTCGGTGCCTGTTATTCAGACCCAGATCAGCGCGATGACGTACGGCAATATCAGCGCGGCAATACTTTCCTGGTGGGGGCAGGGTACGAATTCGGATCAGCGCGTATCAACCATCCTGGGAGCCACCCCTGGTTCTTCAAATCCGAACTTCCGCTGGACGATTTACTATGAAAATGAATCCCTGGGTAACCCAACAGCCGCAACGATACAAAGCGACCTGCAGTATATCCAGAGCCATTACGGGAGCAATGCCAGTTTCCTGCGCGTGAATGGCAAGTTTGTAGTGTTCGTCTACGCAGATGCAGCGGATGGTTGCGGTATGGCTGACCGCTGGGTGCAGGCGAACAACGCGATTGGCAACCCGGCATACATCGTTTTGAAAGTGTTTTCTGGTTATCGGTTCTGTGCCAGCCAGCCCAATAGCTGGCACCAATACAGCCCAGCCGTGGCGACTGACCGGCAGAGCGGTTACAGCTATGCCATCAGCCCTGGTTTTTGGAAGAAGGGTGAGGCACCCCGCCTGGTTCGTGACCTGGCGACCTGGACAGCGAGCGTCAAATCCATGGTGGCCTCAGGTGATCCGTGGCAGCTGGTGACCACTTTCAATGAATGGGGCGAGGGCACCTCGGTTGAATCAGCCGCAGAATGGGCTTCAGCCTCAGGCTATGGGCAGTATCTGGACGTGCTGCATGACAATGGGAATGGCGCACCTCTACCAACACCGACAGCAACCCGGACTGGGACAGTTCCTCCTATTCCTAGTGCCACACCAACCCGAACGGCAACTTTACCTCCAGGGCCAAGCGCTACTCCGACCCGGACGGCGACTGTACCACCCAATCCAAGCCCAACCCCAACGAGCACGGCGACAGTCCCACCCAATCCAAGCCCTACCCCGACGCGGACACCAACGCCGCAGCCTGGTAATGACCCAATCCTGTTCTACACAAGCGATCTGGTTTCAGGCAGTACGGTCAGCCGGGCTCAGAAGGTGGTGAACCTGATCAAGAATTTGATGAGCCAACACCCCGGGACGCAGATGCTGGTGGCTTCTGGCGGAGATAATGAACAAGAAAACTCACCGACGATCAGCAACTACCAGTCGTACTTTGGTTCCACTTACGGGAGCTTTGTACCCCAGGGCATCTACATGCAGGTGCGCGGCAACCACGACATCCAATCGCAAAGTTCTTACACCGATTTCGATGGCACTGTTCACAGCACTGGGGCCGCCTACTGGGATTACTTTGGCGCTAACGCCCATATGTTTAACATCGAAGGCAAGAAGCTGACTGATTACAGCTACGACCTGGGCACATGGCACATCATTGCTCTGGATCAGCTGAATGGATCGGTGAACACACCCACACTGCATTTCCTGACCTCCGACCTGGCAGCACATGCCAGTTCGACCTGCCAGCTGGTCTACTGGCACGTACCGACTTATTCATCTGGTTCGGCACATGGAGATTCCACCGGCTTAAAGCCTCTCAACCAGGCTGAGTTTGCCGCAGGTGTGGATATCCAGCTCAATGGTCATGACCATGATTACCAGCGCTTTTACCCGATCGATCCCAACGGTGTGCGGAACAATGCCAGTGGGATCACTACCTTTGTCGCTGGTATCGGCGGGCAAGCAGGTCGTTCCGGTTCTCAGACTTCCATCGCCCAGGCAGCTTCAGCTGTCTACCTAGATTCGTTCCCAGGTGGAAGCGGTGATGCGATTGGTGTGATCCAATTCATCTTGCATGCCACCTCGGCGGATTACACTTTGTTTAATGCCAATGATGGCTCGATCCTGGATTCGGGAACGGTTGTCTGCCATTGACAGCTTGTAGGCTGTGGTCGATGAAATAGCTGTACACGACACGTAGCCACCTAGAATCAAAACCAATTAATGGTGTGTATTTTGGTAATATATCGCCAAAATACACACCATATTTATTTTATTGGGTAATTGTTATGAATTTGGGAGTGGTATTTGAACCAAAATTGATTGAGTGTCTTTAGCTCAGTCGGACTATCAGAATCCAACAGCCATGTGAGGTGCTCAAGCGTTCACGCCCGGAAGTGATCGTACAGGGTAAGAAGGAGAATTTGGTAATAAATTATCAGGCTGTACGACCTTCGCGGATGAACAGGTGAACAACGAAAGACACGATACTGACGATGATCGAGCCCCAGAAGGCACCCCATGGCCAGGCTACAATGAACCCTACGCCAATCTGCTGGCAGATCCAAGAGGAAAACCAAAGCAGGAAGGCATTAATCACCAGCATGAAGAGCCCGACGGTGAGGATAATAAAGGCGCAAGAGAGAAATTTGAGCACCGGGCGGATGAAAATGTTGACCAGTCCCATCACCGCTGCCATGACCGCGAATGCGAACCAGGCTGTCGATCCTTGAATCGACATGAGCTCGGAGGGAGCCAGAATAAAATAGGCAACAACCAGTGCAATGATCGTGATAAGCCAGTGGACGAAGAATTTCATAGGTTACCCCTTTCTAAACATCCGGCAATTTTGGATAAGATAAGTAATAAATAACAGAAATAAAGGATTAAGTCAAGCAGAGAATTGTAAGGAAAAGGTTATAACCATCTTTGTATTCGGTGGAAACAAATAAATATCCACGAGGGTATAATTAATAGGGGAATACGTCTAAGAGTAAAAGTTTATCTGGTTGGCTGTGGAAAACGGGAGGTGGGAATGAGACCAGTACGGGATCCTGAACAGGCAGAATTGAATCACCTGGTGAATGTATGCCAGCTTGCAGGAAAGACAATTCTGGAGGTAGGATGTGGGGATGGGAAATTCACGTTCCAGTACGCCAGCATGGCTGAGAAGGTGGTGGGGATTGACCCTGAAATTGCCGACCTGCGGCTGGCTGTAAGTGATAAGCGCCGTGATCATTCTCAATTTCTCCAATCTGTCGGTGAACACATACCCTTTCCAACCGAGGTTTTTGATCTTGTTATTTTTGGATCAGCGCTTTGATGAATACCTGCTGAGGGCATGGTGCATGCCCTGAAGGAAGCCTGGCGAGTACTGATCCCTCACGGAAGCATGATCGATGTTCGCCCCCTTTGTATTGATGTACCACTTGAAATCGTGTTTGGAGAGGTAGGCGAATCAGCTGGCATGCTGGATTTGAGCCCAGATATCAAAAGAGATGTTGATTCAGGACGAGCAATTGAAATGATTCTCGCAGATGGAATATTTAAGGAAGAAAAGCTGGAATTCTTCGATTTTGCTTACTATTGGAATACTTTAGAAGATATACTGGAAGACCTGGATGAGAACTGGAAGGATGAAATTGTCATTCCTGAAGCAGTTTTGGGGCGCGCCCAAGCATTATTCGAAAAACAGCGATCAAAACCAAAAATTCGTATTCGTGTGCGGATGAAATTGGGACTCTACGAGAAACATCAATCATGATGTAGGGTTGAGAAAATAATTCCATCGGACAAGGGCAATAAAAAACCGTTCGTGAGAATAGTTTTTTTGGTAGATTTATCTAACCTGTGAGTAATGGTTAAGTTTTTCCACGCATGCGTGGATCGAGCACATCGCGCAGGGCATCGCCGACCAGGTTCCAGCCCATGACGAACAAAACCAGGGTAATGCCAGGGGCGAGGACGATGTAAGAGTAGGTGGACAAACTGGTAATCCAGTTGCGGGCGAAACTGAGGATCTGCCCCCAGTCGGCGTATCCTACCTGGGTACCGATGCCCAGGAAGGAGAGGGCAGCGAAACTGAGCACAACGTCTCCAATTCCCAAGGAGGCCAGGACAAGGGTAGGAAAGATGGCATTGGGCAGGATGTCACGGAACAGGATGCGGTAATTGCGCACACCCACCACACGGGCGGCCAGTACGTAATCGCGCTCTTTAACCGACAGAATATCCCCGCGGATAATACGTGCATAACCCATCCAGCCAAAGGTAATCAACGCAATGATGGAGGGTATCAGGGTCCTGCCAATCACAGGCGCAAGCACAGCCGCCAGGATCAGTGCCATCAGAATAAACGGCAAGGTCATGAAAACATCCACAATGCGCATTAGGATGTTATCAAGAATGCCTCCATAATATGCTGAAATTGAGCCGACAATGATGCCGATCAGGAAGGTCGAAACCACCACGATAAAACCGGTGCGAAAGGCTGTGCGAGTTCCCCAGATAATCCCATAAAATATGTCATATTGACCCTGGGCAGTGCCCAGAATATGGACCCATTTGTCCTTACCGGTGACCGCCTTATACCAGAAAGGCACATCCGGGACATTTTTCTTCCATTCGCTCCCGATCCCTCTCGGCTCACTGCTGAACCCATCCCGTGGGATTCTGTACGGGTCACTTCCTACTGGAGGAATGATCACCGGGGCTAGAAGGGCAACCAGGACAAAAAAGCCAATTAAAGTGAACCCCATTATTGAAGCGGGGGTCTTTAATAAGCCTTTGACGATGCGATAATTCTCGGGACCAAGAAAGCGCTCCAGACGACCGATCTTACGATCGGATAAGGCTTCTTTAAGCAGGGTGTTATCGCCGGTAGGGGCAGTTATCTCAGTCATGCAAAATCTCCTTAAGCCAGTCGGACGCGCGGATCAATGAAGCCATACAATACATCCACCACCAGGTTGGCGATGATGAGGATCAAGCCGTTGAAGACTGCAAAACCCAGCACGGTGACGACATCCAATTGAGCAGCAGCATCCGCGGCAGCTTTACCAATGCCCGGGTAATTAAACACAGTTTCAGTGATCACCACCCCACCCAATAGACCAACGACGCTCATCCCCGCCAGTGTGGTTATTGATATCATGGCGTTGGGTCGGGCGTGTTTATTGATCACAACACGCTCTTTCAACCCTTTGGCACGTGCAGTGGTGACGTAATCCATGCGCAGGGTTTCCAGCATGGAGGAACGGGTGACCCGCACAAAGGTTGCCCAGCTGATATAGGATAAGGTCAGGATGGGCAGGAACATATGACGTAGAGCATCGATGAAGATATCAAAACGCGCATTCAATAAAGCATCAATGGTGAGCAAATGGGTATACTGGTGAAAACCACCCGCAAAAATCACCTGGCTTACCCAGTCAGACATTTTGCCGGGTGGGAACCATTGGAGATTGGCATAAAAGATCATCAACACCAATAGCCCAAAGACGAAGGTTGGAAAGGAGGTGCCAATAATACTGAAAATGCGCGCAAGCTGGTCGATCCATCCATTTTGATGAACCGCAGCCTGCACGCCGAGCCAAATGCCGACAAATAGCATTGGAAAAACTGTCCAGAGAGCCAGATCGAGCGTATTTGGGAAGCGGTTTTTGATGATGTCTATCACAGGTTGCGAGGCAGTGCGCGAATAACCAAAATCACCGAAAATGACGCCACCTTCCCTTACACCGGAAGCTGGATCCTTTACCCCAACCAGCCAGCGCCAGTATTGGACGTAGATTGGCTTATCCAATCCATATTTCTTGATAATGCCTGTGATCTGTTTCTCGTTTTTAGGGAAATCTTTTACATATAACGCCGATCGCTCAACGGGCCCCAGGAATTGGAGCACGCCGAATATGATCACCGTTACCCCAAAGATCAGCACGGGGACAAGCAATAAGCGCCGGATGATGTAGTTTGTCATTTATTGCCTCTTATCTATTTTGCCTTTTGGGATGGATTGGAAAGTTTCATTCCAATCCATCCCGAAAATCAAAAATCTTGGGAGTATGCGGGAGCCAGAAATGGCTCCCGCATACCAGAACTCAAAAACACTTAATCGTTATTTGATATCAAAGTTGAACAGGATAACATCCTGGGATAGACCAGGGCGCCCGAAATAAAGGCGGAGAGGTTTATCAGAGGGTGTATCACAGGTTGCGAAGCGATCAATTCCCAGCTTGGAGGTGTCTACTGTACATACCGGCTGGTCTGCACCATATGCGTTGGTGGCTGCATCATAAACCTGCATCACACCAACCATCAGGTCCACCTGGACACGTTGTTCCACTGGTACGTCGATGGTATCAGCATCACCAGCCTGCAGAGCAGCAAAGCGAGTACCAAACTCGGGCACGATCTGCATCACAACACGATCAAGCTTGGCAGGCTCGCCCCAGTAGTTGGGGTTCTTGGTGAGGACGATTTCCTGACCAGGAGTCCAGTGATCGAGCATGAAGGCACCGGTGCCGTTCATGATGGCGGTGAAGGGATCTTCAGCGGAAGTCATGCCATAGAAGTTCTGCCAGGTGTCGCAGGTACCATCCCAACCACCGTTGGAGATGACCCAGGCTTTATCCATGACCGAGCCCCAACCATTAGCGATCGTTGCCAAGAAGGGACCCCACGGCTGTGCAAGGGTAAAGGTGACCGTGCCAGCAGCATCATCAGCAACCATCACTGATTGGAGTGTCTCGCAGGCGGTTTTGAGGACAGCGGGATCGTTCTTGAGCAGTGTCTCGCGGTCGTCTGCAGAAGCACCTTCATCCACGATCATGGTGATGTCATCATTGCCTACACCCAGGAAAGGCTCAGCCAGCAGCCACTGCGGGGAGATATACCCACCCTGCAGAATGCCGCGCTGGAATGAGTAAGCGACATCGGTTGCGGTCAGAGTGTCGCCATTATGGAATTTCACATCTGGGCGGATATTGAAGGTCCAGGTCTTACCATCGTCGGAGACTGTCCAGTCGGTGGCCAAGCTGACCAACGAACTTATCCGTGGCGATACCATCATAGAAGACCAGGGTTTCATAAACATTCTGGATGACATTACCGCTGGAAGTGTCATAGGATAGGGCGGGATCGAATGTGTCTGCATCACCAATTGTCATATCATTGAAAGTCGTTGGATCCTTGGCAGCGTCAGTCTTGGAGATGGTGCGATAGTAAGTGTCTGAAAAGATGGGATTTGAGATACGTCCCTCAACCCACTTTTGCTCATAACCGTGTGAAGTTGCGAGAACCACCGGGAATCCAGGGGCGGTATCGTAGTAGAGCTGGTTGAATTGCTTGTAGACTTCATTACGGGCAGCGGGGTCAACCAGGCTAACACCCTGATCCAGGAATGCCTTGAACTGGGCTTTAAGGTCAGCAGGCATATTCTGGCGGCTGCCATAAGTTCCAGTTGTGTAGGGCTGGTACCAGTTATGGGCATCATGGATATCTTCCAGCCAACCACCGGTCATGATAGGGATCTTATAAGCACGTTGAGCGGCCAGGTAGGAAGGCCAGGGTAAACCCAACACTTCGACCAGGAATTTTTCGTTCACCGAAGCCAGGTTCGATTGAAGAATTTCAGCATAGATCTGGCGGGTGGTGTTGCCGATATTGTACAGCATCTGGATGCGGAAACCCATATCCCAAACATCCTCTGGGTCTTCACCGGCTGGTACGCCGTTCAAGTTCACATCAGCCAGCTTGAACTCTTCCTCGCATTTTGCCAGATCAAAGGTATAGTGGGGTGCATTGGGATCAAAACCCGGCATACCTGTCAGGGATAGAACGAGGGACTGAACAGCCTCACCCTGATAAACCTCGTCGATTACAGTCGCCCAGTCAAAGCAATAGGCAAAAGCTTTGCGGATATGGACATCCTGGAAGAATGTAGATGGAACACCATTTCCATCCAGCTTATTGGAACCGAGGTACGGGTTCAGAGTTACTTCTTCCGTCGGTGGTTCGACGGGTACAGCTGTCGGTTCGGTAACTACGGGTGGTTCAACCACGGGCGCCGTGGTAGGTTCAACCACAGGTGCTTGTGTGACCACCGGGGTGGCGGTCGGTGTAGTGCAAGCGGCGAAAACCATGGCGAGTGCCACGCACAACACAGTCAAAATAAATCGATTACGCATTTCTTTCTCCTCCGATTGAAAAATATATATAGATTTGATTTGCCAGATTTTTTACTTTTTGAATCCTTTTAATATAATTATCACCTCCTTATACTTTGAGACAAGCGGCATAATGCCCCGGACTGATTTGTTTTAATTCCGGCTTCGTCAGCGAACAATATTCATCTGCGATGGGGCAGCGCGTTCGGAACCGACAGCCAGAGGGTGGGTTTACGGGCGATGGAACATCGCCTTGCAAGATGGTGCGTTGGTGGGTTTCACCATAGACTGGATCAGCCACAGGAATCGCAGACAGTAAAGCCTGCGTGTACGGATGCAATGGATTCGTGTAGAGCTCATTGCGGTCGGTTATTTCAACGATAATTCCCAGGTACATGACAGCCACCCGGTCACTGATGTGACGGACCATGGAAAGGTCATGGGC
Source organism: uncultured Chloroflexia bacterium (assembly GCA_963725685.1). Taxonomy (GTDB): domain Bacteria; phylum Chloroflexota; class Anaerolineae; order Anaerolineales; family UBA4823; genus FEB-25. Next base: position 147,274 of record CAVRYZ010000003.1, on the reverse strand, counting down.
AATGAACAGGTACGTCAGGTGTAAATCCTGCTGAAGATCCTCGAGGAGGTTTACCACCTGAGCCTGAATGGAAACATCCAGGGCGGATATGGGTTCATCACAAACGATAAATGAAGGGTTCAGAGCCAATGCGCGTGCAACACCGATGCGCTGGCGCTGACCTCCGGAAAATTCATGGGGATATCGCCCGGCAAAATCAGGATTCAATTTGACCAGCTTGAGCAGCTCAGCGACGCGCTCATCGATTTCTTTTCCACTCGCCACTTCGAAGGCGGTAAGCGGTTGGCTGACGATATCGCGCAGGGTCATTCTGGGGTTGAGGCAGGCATATGGATCCTGGAAAATCATCTGCATTTCGCGACGCATCCAACGCATGGCTTCGGGTTTAAGGCTGACTAAATCCTGGTCGCGGTAATATACATGACCTGCAGTCGGCTTGTAAAGCTGTAAGATGGTCCGGCCGGTGGTTGACTTACCGCAACCAGACTCACCTACCAGACCGAGAGTTTCTCCCTGTTTGATTTCAAAGGAAATTCCATCAACCGCATGGACAGCACCCACCTGGCGGCGAATGACGCCCCGATAAATCGGGAAGTGCATCACCAGGTCTTCTACGCGGATCAAGGTTTCGTGGTTATTATTCATTGTCGACTACTTCCATCATTGACATTTACCCAACAAGCGATGCGATGCTCAGGATAAATCGCCTCAAGGAGTGGATTTTCATTCCAGCAGCGTTCATTCGCCCAGGTACAGCGGGGTGAAAATGGACAAGATTGAGGCTTTTTATACAGGACAGGCGGCATACCTTCGATGGAATACAAGCGTGTGTGACCAGTCTCATTTATTTTCGGCAGACTACCGATTAATCCTAATGTGTATGGATGGCTGGGGCGAGCATAAAGCTCTTTTACGGGAGCTTCCTCAATGATGTAACCCCCGTACATCACAGCGACACGTTGGGCAATATTGGCAACCACACCCAGGTCATGCGTGATCCAGATAATCGCCATAGCAAATTCCTGGCGCAAGCGCTTGACCAACTCAACAATCTGGGCTTGAATGGTCACATCAAGTGCTGTGGTTGGTTCATCGGCAATGAGGATTTCGGGCATGCATGACAGCGCCATGGCAATCATCACACGCTGGCGCATACCACCAGAATATTGGTGGGGATAATCTTTTAGGCGATCATCTGCATTGGGGATTCCTACCAGCTCAAGCAATTCAATGGATCGCTTACGAGCTTGTTCGCTGGACATATCCATATGCTCAATTAATGGTTCAGCAAGCTGCTTACCAATGGTTAGTACTGGATTTAAAGAGGTCATTGGATCTTGAAATACCATGCTGATGTGGGAGCCGCGTAACTTGCGGATCTCCTCATTGTCCATCTTCAATAAATCCTTTTCTTTGAATAATGCCTTTCCGGCAACAATTTCACCCGGTGGGGAGGCGATCAAGCGTAAGCAGGAAAGCATGGTAACACTCTTGCCGCAGCCGCTCTCACCAACAACCCCCAGTGTCTCCCCCTGGTCTAATGTAAATGAAACACCATTTACCGCGTGCACGATGCCTTCAGGTGTTTTAAAATGGGTTTCGAGACCCTGAACATTTAATAACTGGTAAGCCATCTATGCTTCCTTAAAGCAAACAAAGGTATCAGTATTATTATCGTATTAATTTTGGGGAAAACCATGAATGAATACACCCAATATATGAATACCAATCGATAATTATACTCCTATTATGATGAAGTATGTAGTTTAAATGATTACAATCCCGCATACCAGTACCATTAATCATGGATTTGAGGTTAGGATTATACAATCAGTTGGCTGTGAGAATATGGTAGAGCATTTAACCAACGCCCCCTCAAAATTTACCAGAATATCCATCATTCCCAGGTTTTGGTCGTATCCGACCAAGGTTAATTTACGGGATTTTTGAATAACCGCTTCCAATTGTCTAACTGCGCTCAGGTGCATCTTCCTGGCAATATCGCGGGGTACTTCCACGCCCACATTTTCTGCCCCAAATTGGAGCAGACTATTAATCGTTTGTATTGGCTCCCGCAGAGTGACATTGATCATTTGGTCCGCAGCGCTTCCGACTACACTCAATAATATTATGGAAACTACTAATGGCGTGATGGTTGCTGCTTTGTATGGAGAAACCATAGCTTGATGAATGAGATTTAGTTCCAACAGACCGCAGAGAATTGCCCCCAATCCGATCACAACCATACTCACCAGCCTGATTTGAGCCAGGTCTTGTAGTGGACTAAAATCAAACCATTGGGAGAGAGATGGATCTAAATATTTTATGATGATGGCATTTCCAGAAAAAGGTAGCCAAACGACCAGCCAGGAGTACAAGCCAGCGAGCAGTCCCCACAAGAATAGAGAAATTATATGGTTTTCGATGCGGATGGTCAACCAACCAATCAATCCAGCTGAGAGGGTACAAACGAACAAGCCAGGGATCAATTTCACCCAATAAAATGGCGCATTGGCACGCGCTAAGAGTAATGCATCCACGCCGAAGGCAAACACGGCGAAAGCCAACCCTGCGACCATGCCATAGAGCAAACCCAGGCGTAATTTCTTTCTTTGAACTTCAAAATTCGAAATTATGCGCATACTAATTTAGCAGGCGGATATTATATACCACTTTTGATTGGCAACAAATGAAGAGATGCCAAGAAGATCTATGGCACTTCTATAGAATACCCAATTAATAAAACGCGATCATAATTATCAACTGGAGGTGGGCAGGAAGATATGATTCAATAGCTGAGAAGTTGAATATGTTCACTGAAATAGGGGTATCTCATGTATAATTTCTAAATTCCACCACAGCAATCTAGAGACAAATGCCCCCACTGCTTAAATTCATCATTCGAAGGTTATTTTTTATGCTGACATCTTTCCTGGTGATCACTGCGTTGATCTACGCGGGAGTAATGCTGACACCGGCTGAGACACGGGCTACGCTCTACCTGCCCCCGAACCTTCCATCCCGCATGACAGAGGAGCAATACGAGAATTATATTAATAAGCTCATTGAAAAATATGGTCTAAATGATCCATACCCTGTTCAGTACTTTAGGTGGATGGGAAGTGTGTTGCGAGGTACATGGGGATATAGCCCAACGCTACACGAAGATGTACTCACCAGCCTGCTACGGCGAACACCCGCAACTGTGGAATTGACTTTGTATTCACTACTGATTTTTATTCCGTTAGGGATCATCGCCGGGGCACTGGCAGCTGAAAAAGCGCACCAACGCAGAGATATCGTCTTGCAAATCAGTGCATTTCTTGCTACGGCAACACCAACATTCATCCTGGCGTTGTTCCTGATCTCTATTTTTTATGCGGGTTTGCATTGGTTCCCCACCGGACGGATAGCAACGGCGATTGGCTTTGCTATTCGTGAAGATTCATTTCGACAGTTTACCGGTTTGCTGACCATCGATGGCCTGCTCAATGGGCGTTTGGATGTTAGCTTGGATGCCCTACGCCACCTGGTATTACCTGTGTTCACCCTGAGCCTGTTTCACTGGGCTACCCTGCAGCGCATTACCCGTGCAACCATGTTGGATGAATTTAGCAAGGAATACCTGCTAGCGGTGCGTGCACGTGGTATCTCACATCATCGTGCAGTCTGGAGGCACGCTCTACGGAATGTGTTTTCTCCAGTGCTGACCAGTACCATGCTTTCAGCCGCCTCATTACTCACTGGGGTGTTTGTTGTGGAGATCATTTATAATTTTCAAGGTGTATCCTGGGTGATCACTCGGGGAGTGGGTGATATCCCAGATGCACCGGCTGCGGTTGGTTTCACGGTCTATTGTATCCTGGCAGTGTTATGCTTGATGTTTATCCTGGATGTGATTCAAGCCTGGCTGGACCCGCGCTATCGCGAAGGAATCCTGGAGTTATGAGACCACTGTTGCGTTACCTCCATCATTGGCGCAACTGGCTGGGAATAGCCCTATTGGCAGTAATGCTTGGAGTGGCGATCGCAACCCCGAACCTGGTGCCACAACCGAATCCCGCTAATCCAGTGACATTTAAGCAAATTGGACGTGGAACAGACGCCGTTCCAAAACCGCCCAGTGACAAAGCATTACTTGGAACGCTTTCAGGCCAATATGATGTTCTATTTACGCTGTTATGGGGACTACGCCAGGCGTTTACATTCGGTCTATCGGTAACCATCATCACTGCCACATTTGGTGTGCTTTATGGAGCAACGAGCGCTTACCTGGGTGGACAGGCTAATAACGTACTGATGCGTATTGTGGATGCTTTTTTAGCCATACCAGTATTAGCGGCCATTGTATTTATGCGTCAAATATTGGTTATATTAATGGAACAGACTGGGATTTTACTAAATTACCTGTATACCATTCCTGTAACGTTTACATCGTTACAGCATTTTTTATTCAATGCCAATCCTGTGATGTGGTCCTTGATTCTGCTTTCATGGATGCCGTATGCACGCCTGGTGAATGCTAGCGTTCTGAATTTACGTAAGGTCGACTATGTGATCTCTGCACGGGCTCTCGGTGCCGGGCATGCGCAGATCATCCTGCGCCATTTGCTGCCCAACGCCATCTCCCCGGCGATTGTGCTGGCTGCACGCGATGTGGGCGGTATGGTAATTTTGCTGGCAACCTTTACGTTTATCGGTCTGGGTGGGAAAAGCCCCTGGGGGCAGCTACTGTCTCAGGCACGTAATTGGGTAGTTGGGCCCGGAGGGAATCCATTAGCCTACTGGTGGACATACCTGCCGACAACCCTGGCATTGATCATATTCAGTGTCAGCTGGAATTTCGTGGGGGATAGTCTGAACAATTGGCTCAATCCGCGCAAAGTGGCCTAGTCTACCAATCGGAAAAATCTGAAGGGCCACGAATAACTCAGGGAAAGATAGATTGGTTTTCGAGCCAGCCAAAGGATTACGGTTTTTCTACTAAATTCCTGGTTCAATCTACTTACTTGATCAGGCCTTGTATCTTGAAATTCAACCAATCCTGTTGGATAATTGAATAATTCGGTTGATAAAAATGCTTTGAATGGATACAGCGTCAGTAAAATAATCAGTAAGCGCTTGAATTAATACTTGGTATTGGAAGATGGAGGAATTGACCCCAATGCTGAGGATGACACCATCGGGGATTTCTAAAGTTTGCATTAATGGTATACCTATCGGTTTATTCGCCGCGCCTGTAATTATTGCTGACGGTTTTTATGGGACGATCAAGAGTGATATAAGCGTTATCCATTCATAAAATTTAATAATACAAAAAAGGGAGGGGTAAACTATGAAAACCAGGATGCGATCAATCACGATTGTGCTTTTTCAGACGGCTTTGCTGTTCTTTTCGTTTTCTCACAAAGTTCAAGCCGCCACCTGCACCTGGAATGGAAGCAGTGGTAACTGGAACCAGGCTGCAAATTGGAGCTGCGGATATGTCCCTGGTGTAGGGGATGAGGCCGTCATAAGCAGTGGATCGGTAAATATGACCGCCGATGCCGTGGTTGGAGAATTGACTCTTTCTGGGGGGACATTGACCGGCGCGTTCAACCTGAGTGCCAACACGATCGTTTGGAGCAGCGGGACGATGTCTGGCAGCGGTGCGACCACTGCCACCAGTGCGGTCGACTTCACTGGCGCAGCCAATCTCTACCTGTATGATCGCACTTTTAACAATGCTGGTACTGCCAACTGGAACAAAACCAGCTACTTGAATATGAATGCAGCAGCCATCTTCAACAACCAGGCTGGGGCAACATTTAACATCCAGACTTCCGGAACGTATGTAGTTTACTTTCAAGGGACATTTAATAATTTCGGGACCCTTAACCTAACAACCGGGAATATCAGGGTCACCACCTTCAGGCAGGAAGCTGGTGGAATAACTAACCTGGCTATTCGTGGTACAACTCCTGCCACTGATTATAGCCAACTAAACGCCTCAGATTTTTATTTGACTGGACTATTCAATATCAGTTTTACAGGTGGCTACACCCCGCAGGTTGGTGATCACTTTGTCCTGCTATGGTACAACACCTCCAAGACTGGCGATTTTTCGCCGGTGAGGATTGAATACGTGTCTGGTATCAACTGGTACCTGGTGTATGAAGGGAATACCCTGCATTTGTGGGCTTGGAGTTACATTTTCCTGCCGATGCTATGGAAATGATCGATAGCTAAGCTACTATTGGGTAATAAAAACGAAAATCAATATTTTCTAGAATAATATTAGGTTGTGAATAAAAAATCCGTTCGAAAGAACGGATTTTTGTCATTCGAATAGCGGGGCTTGGATTCGAACCAAGGACCTCCGGGTTATGAGTGGGAAACCCGGTTCCGCAACCTCCGACCTTCAAGCCCGTCTTTTTGACCCAGCCCGACGAAGAGTGGTTCCTAAAGACATGACGGGGAGAGATTGGTTGTTTGATGGATGAATTCTAGCACGATTAGTGGTTTTATGTTTGAATTATTGTATGGAAATATTGATTATGATAATTTGGCGTCCTTTAAACTTGTGATCCCGTACTCAATCTTGCCTCAACTTATCCAGGAATTGACGTGCGGTCATAATTGGGATATCCCGAAAGCTCTCCAAATCTATCAGGTGATGGTCACCGCTCACGATACCATCCGCCTCTCCATCTACAGCGCAAGCCAAAACCATCTCATCCTTCGGATCATCCGGAACGCTTCCAGCGACCTCGGCTTCCCCTGTAACTAGTAGTGCATCATGTTCCAGCAGTGTAATCGTTTGTTCAATTTCGTTGTCACTCAGGGTGTATTTTTTGCGAATATGTGGATATTGTAAGACAGCACTTAATTCTGCAATAACTGCTGGTGAAGTGAGCATCAAAAACCGCCTCTCACGCCAGGCATTCAATAATTCAACCAGCGCACCTTTCCGGCTCAAGATGCCACTTACGATCACATTCGTGTCAATTACGACGTGCAGCATTGCAGGCTAGTCAAGATCCTGACTTCCTAACTTTGTCAATCGCCTGACTGACGTCTTTTTCAACCTCTTTTTCTGAGATTTCTGGCAACTTACTGCGGATGCGATCCAATATTTGAAAACGCGCCTCACGCTCAGCGACTAACCGTTCATAGACTTCTACAGGAATGAGTGCCACCATCGGCTTGCCTGAACGTTCAATAATGGCAACCTCTCCGCCATATCCCACTCGCCCAAGCAGATCAGCGAACCGCTGGCGAGCTTCCCGCGCTCCAATGACGATTGTCATGGAACACCTCCAATTTCGAACTGGTTATATTATAACATAATGTGTTAATAATTATATTAATGAATACTATGTACACAATAGTAACAGTGAACACAGGGCCGGAATCTCTCCGCGGCTGCGATATTTCGCGTACACACAATAACTGGCTAGAAATCACTTCTTTTCGAGATAATTTTTCACAAATACCTGGAAATTCTCATGAAAAGCATCCAGCCAGGCTTCGATGTATTGCCGAGACTCAAACATCGGCAGCAGGTCAATCGCCAGATCGCGGGGCTTAACACGGACGACCTTTTCCTGCAACGCAAGCATGGCCGATTCAACGGTGTAGGACTGCTGGCCATCGCGATCCAGCTTTTCTTCGAGCGGTTGGATCCGCTGTTGCATGAACCATAGCAAATCATAGAAGTCGCGCCCCTTGATTTGTATACCACTGCGACCGCGTTCGAAATTGCGTTCCAGGCAGGCCAGCATTTTTCCGGCCATCATAGTTTCGAGCGAAAAATGTGCCGCAACCAGACTGCGTCCATAGACGAGAACCGGCGTATGCAGGATGATCGCCACCTGTTCATGCTGGCTGACTTCCACCTTGAGGTGCAACGCCTCGCTTGAATGAGGCGACAAACCCAGGGCATTCAACACCGGAAACTTAACTGTAACACGCAGAATACCGCCCTCGCCACGCTGCGCCTTTGCTGAAGCATCACCATACCCGAATGATTTTTGGAAATATTGAGCCAGGTTTTCTGCAAGCTGAGTCAAATCTAGGCCAGATTGGTTATCGAAATCAAGATCTTCCGACAGGCGGTTCAGACCGTAAACCACGTGCAGGCAGGTGCCACCGTAGAAGTTCAAGCGGCGGTAGTTAGTATGGTTGTAGAGGTAATCCAGAACATAAGCCTGAAGCACTTCCTTTAGGATAATACGCTTGGTTTCAGGAGGAAGCAGCGGATCTTTACCAGCCAGGACGTTCTGCAAAGTCTGAGTCAACGTTGCCATATGTGGGCTTCCAGGTTATTCAGGATGTGCCGCATTTTCGCGCTGCCCCTTCTGGTCGCTTCGCTCTTGAGAATATACCCGGCGAATTCATCCCGCTCTCCTTGAGTGAATTCATCCAAATTCAGGCGCAGCTCTTCAGCCAGGTTGTAGCGATGCGGGTCCAGGTCAACCGGTGACGTTCGCAGGTAGAGATAGTCAAACAGGGCTTTGGCTGTTGGAGCCTCTGCATAGGGCACGCCATATGCTTCCATGATCTGGAAGCCAAAGTAAAGGCCAAGCTGGATGTGGCGGTAAACGAATGTTCCCAGTTGGTTGACGATGGTGCGAGTGTTTTTAACCGTGACTGCTGTGACCGGGTATGTGATTTCCGTCAGGATGCCATGCCGCTGCAGCACATATTCCAGCGAGAGATAAGACTGGGGCATCAGGATACTACTTACCACTGGTGCGATGGCTGCCTCCTGACGGTGCTGTTCGTAGAAGCGGCGGTGCATGTACACCCCCTTCTTGAGGGCGATCAAATGCCCGGCTTTGACCCAACGAGAGAGGGCTATGCGTGCACGGGCATCATCAACAGCGCCGTCTCCAGCAATTTGCCGGAAGCCTTCTATGGTGAAATAAGGGAGGTGTTCAAAGGCAGAAAGAAGCGTGTATTTCATAGAATATATCGGATAATATACATACTTTGTATATTATCCGATATATTTCATAGTTTGGCAAGGGTTTTTCAGCCCGGGTCAAATTGATAACGGCTTTGGCTCTTATCCTGTCTGATCCATCATCGGTTCGAATAGACCATTGCTGTCGAATTGTTCATCGTAACAGGTCTCGTGAATGCTCCCCAACAAACCGCGCTCCTGATCGTTTACGCTGATCACTTCGCCAGTTTCGAGATCTAGGTATGAGTAGATCGTCTCGCCTCCACTGTTAAAGGCGAGTTCTAACTCTGATAGGTCAATATTGAGTTGGCACGTAAGTAGCTCGATTTTTGTTCAAGCAGGAAGATAAGCCATCTGAACAGCCCTGGCAGCCTCAATCAATTGGATGTCGAACGATGCCAATGTAACCGGCATCCCCAGGGTCTCTTGCCAGATCAGCGCGCAGGCCAGGTGGGTGGCATCATACCCTCTCAAGTCATGCTCAACTGCCAGGATATCGCCACGTGCCACCGTATTCTCGGTGATCGGCAAGCGATGGAAGCTCTCCCATTCCGAGCGGAATTGGCGCAGCGCAACAAGCGATTCGTCCGGCGTGATGAGCTTCATCCTACCGGCGCGAGCAATTGACACGGCAACCTCGACCCGGCTGATCAATCCTGTCACGACCATATCGGCTGCCTCGATCCAGGCGTTGACATCCTGGGAACCCTTTTCCTGGATATAGCGCTTTACCAGCGCGCTGGCATCCAGGTACAAGTTCATTCGCGCATCTCCACCAGAATATCCGAGATCTGTTGTTTGCCACGGTTGGTACCCGCGGGTGTAACCGATTTCAGCTTCTGACCATTCCAGGCGACCAATCCGGCATCCTGCAATGCTTTTAGTCGTTCGTCCAAAGGCTGGTCTACCGGCGACAGGCGACCGACCGGATGGCCATGATCGGTGATAATGACAGTCTGCCCCTGCCTGACCTGGCGCAGGTATTTGCTCAAACGTGCTTTCAGATCCCGGACTCCGACCCGCATTTCACTCATACTACCACCTCCAATTGTGACTATATTATACCAATAATAGTCACATAAGGCAATGCTACGAGATTTCTTACTGGCAGGTTAAATAGTGGTTTATCGGATGATATAGGATGTCAAAATTTCACCAAGCCTCCACGGACGGTAGTCTCTAACCTCAACGCAAAGGTTTACGTGCCTGACTCCTAGCTCGGGGGTTTGACTATTGTGGATGTGACCGTGCAGATTGAATACACCCGGTTCCAGGGGGACGATAGGGCGGTGCGAGAAGACCAGGTTTACGCCTGATGGTTGGTTCATAAGATATGGATCAGGAACCAGGGTGATCCCTAGTCGCTGATAAAAACCGTTGCTACGCCGGTCATGGTTGCCGCGCATCAGATAAAGCCGGCCATTGAGCTTCGATGCTAATCCTTCGATGTTTTCCTTCTTACCCAGCGCCAAGTCGCCGACATGGAAGACAATCTCTTCGGGTCGGATAAGGCGGTTCCAGTTTTCGATAATCGTTTCCTGCCAGCCATCCGGACGGTCGCAATAGCGACCGATGTTGTCGTGGAAGAAGTGGGTGTCGGAGATGATCCAAGTCTGGTCATCAAAGGGGAATTGCGTCGGGGGTGGTAACATGGTTGGCGGGTAACCAGGAGGTAGAATTTACAAGATTATATCCTGCCAGTTACTGACTTGTATTCGACCATGTAAAGCCTTATCTGAGACTTTTGTGAAGATATGTTGTAAAAAATGTAGTTGTCAGATTGATATTCGGCACTCCTTAAATTTATCAATTGATATATATTGACAATATATATATCGTATGATAATATATTAATGAAATTTCAAAACGGGACTGACTTGATGGCTGAAATATCTGAAGATGAGTTACGTAAATTTGTCCGTCAGTTTTTAGAAGAATTCAAAGCCCTGATATATGAGAAAGGGTTACTTGTGCAAGATCGTCAAATTAATAAGCAGCATTTACTAGAATTGGGCTTGACGGCCAGGCAACGAGAAGAAATCGTTTTGTCATTGTCTGTTCTGGATTACAGTTCTGGTCCAATAAAGGATGAATATAAACCCGGAGATTATTGGGTGTTTGGCAAGCATATAGACAGTGCTGAGATCTATATCAAATTAAAAATAGCAGGACATCCTGGAACAGAACACGCCGTCTGTTTTTCGTTTCATAAATCAGAACATCCACTGAGCTATCCTTATGCTTAATAATAAAAATGAAAAGATGGGAGAGGCAATGAACGGCTATTGTCCGAATTGCGAAAAAGAGTCACCGCTACTCATAGTACAGAAAGCGGAAGATTTCAAAGTCCGTGGAGAAATCATCAGTGTTGATGTCGAATTCTACCAATGCCAGGAATGTGGCGAAGAATTCGAGGACTCAAATTCAGTGATCGATCCTTATGAAACTGCATATCGAGAATATCGGGCTCGGAAAGGTATGCTACAACCCGAGGAAATTCGTGATTTCCGGATCAAACGCGGTCTTACACAAAAAGAGTTCAGTGATCTTCTTGGTATTGGTATCGCAACTTTGAACCGATATGAAAATGGAGCGTTGCAAAGTGAAGCGCATGATCGTGTTATCATATTAGCAATGGAGCCTAGAAATTTTTTGAGTCTTATCTCCAACAGTCAAGGGATTCTAAGCGATTCTAAAAAGCAAAAGATCATAAGCCAACTCGCAGAAGAAACAGAAGTCTCATGGCTTGAAATTACTAAGGATGTTTTTGGTAATTACAATGCAGATCTTTACAGTGGTTATAAGAAGTTTGACCTTGCGAAGTTCTTTGAAGCGATAAAATTTTTTTGTTTCCAGGAGCGGATATTTAAAACTAAGCTAATGAAATTGCTTTTTTACGCGGACTTTGGACATTTCAAGAAATACTCCGTATCCATTACAGGAGCAAGATATGCTCGCTTGCCTTATGGGCCGGTTCCGGATCAATTTGAAAGGTGGTTAGCTGTCCTCATTCTTGATGATAATGGAGTACAAAAAGAAGAGGAATGGATGCAAGACTATCCAGGTGAGGTCTATGTCGGCACCACATCACCGGATATCTCGATCTTCACGCCTTCCGAGTTGAGAGTCCTAGCTACCGTAAAAGAGGCATTTCAAGAATTTAGTGCGAAGAGAATGTCAGATGTTTCACACAACGAAAAAGGATACCGAGAGACCGAAACTGCGCGTCTTATACCCTATAGTTATGCGCTAGAACTCAGCTTTGAATTCTAGTTCTTGAGGAGAAGATATTATGGCACCGAGAAAAACACATCATGTTGTACCTAATCCAGGAGGCGGTTGGGACTCGAAAAAGGGTGGTGGAATTAAGAGCATAAAGCACTTTGATCGTAAGGATGAGGCGATAATATTCACCCGGAAGATCAGCCAAAACCAGGATAGCGAATTAGTGATCCATGGCAAAGATGGAAAGATCCAGCAATCCGATAGCCACGGTAATGATCCTTGTCCGCCAAAGGATAAGGATTAGATTCTCAATTATTACTTTCTGTCAAATTTGTCAATATTCCTAAAAGCATAGTTCCAATCATGTCCTGTATCGAGACAGACCTATTGTCATCTTATGACCAAATTGTAAATAATGGAAGCGGTTGTTTACACTTTCTCTTCCCAAGATCACACCTGGAACCGGGATAAATGTCCCGTCATTGGTGGGCACATGTCCCGAATATCTCAAAGACGCTTGACAAAGAGAATTTCGTTGGTATTATATAAATCGTAAGACCTAAACAATTGAATAATTACCGAGCGCTCTTTAGCGCCCGATAGAACGTCAGTCAACCAATCCCCACACGTGAGCAGCATTTTCCTACTGGTATAGCGTGTGGCTTTTTGTTTAAAACCACATCTGGACAAGTAGGGGAAGTAATAACGATAGCTTTGGTTGAACTCTGCACGAAAAAAGCAATCGGAAAAATTTTCTAAAATCAATGGAGGTGATCCGACTCGATACTCATTCCCATATTCCCATCCCCAGCCGCACTTTCGTCGGGCGGTTGGGCAGCGCGCTGTAGCTGTTGGATCGCTCAACTGCAGCGTGGGCCTCACCCAAGCGATCAACCTGCGATCTTTGCAGGCTCTCCCTCACAAGGGGAGTTGCAACTAATGGCGGTGAGCCGGCGTTGTCTTACCGAGGTTGGCGAGAAAGTTCATTGTAATAGGAAACTAAGGGAAAAGCGTTACCTGGTCAAGAACCAATGATCCTAGATTTGCGGAGGTGAATGATGAGCAAAAATGGTGTAGGCAGCTTGGGCTACCAGATGATGAAAGCTCTGCAGAGCATCTTTCAACCTGGCGCCAGCCGACATAAAGCCAAGCGATATCACCGTGATGGAGAACTGATCACTGGCATCAGCACTATGCGCTGCATGTCAGCAGATGTACACCAATTCGCCCGGTTCATTCGAGTCAATTGGCCCGAGGTGAAACACCTGTCCGAGGTTAGGTCAGAAATGGCTCTTACATATATTGAGAACCTAGATGACCGTGAACGATCAGGTGGAAGAATTGCACGTGTCTGCGCTTCATTGCGTAAGCTGGACGTCGCCTGCCGGAAGATTGGCATCTTTCCATCAGATGCACCACTGTTACTACCCTACAAAGATCAGGGAGGACCAGGCGGCTTCCATTCGAAACCAAAACCAATCTCCTACACCGAAGAGCAAGCCAGGGCGATCATCGCGCTTATCGCTCTGCAGGATTCGATTGTGGCCACGTTGCTCACGCTGATGAGGGTAAGCGGGTTGCGCATCACCGAAGCCACTTATCTACGTGCCCAGGATATAGACCTGGTGCATGGGACAATCTCTCTGAACCAGGAAAGAAATATCAACCGTACCAAAGGCGGCAAGCCACGTGAGTTCACTTATGCACCCTGGGCTCAGAAATTTATGGCCGCTATCAAGCTCTCACCCGACATCCAGCTAACGGGGCACCTTTTCGCTGACAGGTTGGGATTGCCGGACAGAGCGAGAAAGTTGGTGCGCCAGGCTTGCCGGGAATTAGGCATCCAACAGCTGGGGACTCACGGTTTTCGCAAGACGTTCAGCGTGGAGGTATATCACCAGGCGAGATCACATGGAGCGGATGACCACCAGGCTTTGTTGGAGACATCCCACAAGCTGGGACATAACCGGATCGATGTGACTCGCCAGAGCTATGTATCCACAGATGAGCGGGAGAAGGGAGCTATGCTATATGATGAGTGATGAGACAATCACTATGTCATCCATCCAATATGTAATGGGGGGAGATCTAGAATCGGTCCGCAGCGCCTTGATCAAAAGCCTGATGATGAATTCCATCCCCTTCTCTCAAGGTAACTATGGTGAATCTGCTCGCCTGGATCCAGCTGATGTATTCCTGCTATATTCTCCTCGCTGGTTGGTTGTAGGTCGGATCGAGTTGGAAAGAGTGGATCTCAGCCAGGTTTTGTTGCGCTTTTGTTTGCCAACTTTTCCCAGCCAGGCAGAAGTCGAAATCCACGAAGAAGCGATCCGGGAAGCACTTCCACCACCCGCGGCTGTCGTCCGCATCATGGATGCCGAAGGCGACCGGGCCAGAGCGTTGGCATATCTTGCACGCTATCTGCATCAATTTCGCATCCAATGTCTGCAGGAGATCCAATCCGTGCTGCAAAACACCCTGGGGTTGATCCCCGTGTATGGTCTGATCATTGAAAGGCAGCGAATTCTCGAGTCGGTGACTTCATCACCTGGTTATAAGAAACAAGAGAATGAAACGGAAAGTCGGGATATCCCGCGGGATAATCTTGTTTTACGGGACGACCAGCAAGAACTGCTGCGCTTGTGGCAGTCCGGCCAGACTGCCAAGGTGATCGCCCTGCGCACCTCCAAGACTGAAAAGACGGTCCTGAACCAGCTGACCCTTCTGCGCAAATCGCTCGGTGAAGAGCTCGTACCGCGCCGAAGGTAAAAAAGGGATAAATTGGGATAATCTGGGATATGGACAACGGGATATCCCTGCGGTTACAAAGACAGTAATAACAGTAGTAATTTCAATATTCTGCAGGAGGTAACCGCAATGTCTCTATATTTATCCAAATCCCCGCACCAAGCTTCCCCACGCAGTCATCGTGAAAGTCCCCCGGTCTGCTCCCCATGCTGTACACGGTCCGTGAACTGGCGGATGAGCTGAGTATGCCAGAACGCACTTTGCGTGATTGGCTGCACCACGGCGCTCCGCATACCCGTGATCGATTGGGGCATATCTGGGTAGATGGGCAGGCATTCATGGCCTGGGTTTCCAGCCAGCGGAAGAAAGACCCGCGTGTAAGGCTCCAACCTGGCGAGGGGTATTGCATGAATTGCAACCGCATTGTGATGATGCTTCATCCCACTCGTCGCCAATCCTCTGGCAAGTTGGTTTATATACAAGGTGTTTGCCCACATTGCAATGGTAGAGTCTCTCGGGGAGCACGGCGTGATTCATCGTAATAACTATCTCCTGGTCAGGCGGTATCTCCAGGATCTGGGGGAGGTCTACCAGTTGTCAGGCAGCTCACTGGGTCGCTATCGCTTCTATCTCCGCCACTTGCTGCTTTGGGCTGGGGAAACGCCATTTCAGCAGGCAGCCAAATTACGCCCGACGTTCCCAAGCTATGTCACCAATCTGCCCGGCCGGAATGGAGATGTGCCGCTGGCATCGGTGACCCAAAAGAAAATCATCGAAGTAGGCAAGCGGTTTTTCACCTGGGGTAAGCAGAACTCATCCCAAGGAATTTGGTTCTCTGACAACCGCATGGTTGGAGAGCCTGCGCTCACCCCGTGTCAGAGATATAAACGATGAACACGAATATGTATCCTTGGAAGAAGTCAAACAATTGGTTGCCATTCCCCATGATGAAGACGATCTTGCGCTTTTACGGGATAAAGCTGCTGCTGCGATGCTCTTTCTTTCCGGAGCTCGAGCAAGCGCCTTCACCACCTTGCCCATATCAGCGGTGGATCTGCCGGCCAGGACCTTGCGCCAGTGGCCGGAGCTGGGTGTGGCTACCAAAAATGGAAAGCGCGCTACGACCTATTTGCTGCCCATTCCAGAGCTATTATCGGTGGCTCAGATCTGGGATGATGTGGTCCGCTCAAACCTTCCATCGACAGCCCCATGGTATGCGCCTATCTCTTCACGTTGGGGCAGTCAATCCCTTGCAGATGCAGAACCAGGAAAGAATCGCCACCAGGCATTGGACAAGCGCCTACGTAGACTATTCAAACTGGCAGGTTTAACCTATAAATCAGCCCATAAGTTTCGCCATGGTCACGCAGTATATGGCCTGCTGAAAGCCCAAACCATGGCGGATTACAAAGCTGTCTCGATGAACTTAATGCACCATGACATCAAGATCACGGACAGCATCTATGCACCGATACTATCGGAAGAAGTTAAAGAGCGTATTGCTGGATTAACAGCAAGTCCGCCGTCGATGCCAGAGACTGAATTCGATGGCGTGTTGGATCAATTATCCAACACTGATCTATCGAAAGTATTGAGGATCGTCGCAAGTCGATTATCGGCGTAATATAATGAGCATTAACGAAAGGTAGGTTCCTATGGGCATGTTTGACATGATATATGCTAATGTAGTCTGCCATTTCTGCGACCGGCAGTATCGTCACTCACCCCTATCCTGGTAGTAGGCAAAGCGCTTCGGCTTAATCTATAGGAATCCGACCGAATTCTCTACGATTCCCCGGAAAGCTGATCATGATCTCCAGGTTTGGGATGAAGATCAGGTCGGACGTTTTCTAAATTTTCTCCGTGGTCATAAAGATGACCATTTATACTGTCTGGCCCTAGGAACTGGGATGCGGAGAGGTGAGCTGTTGGGACTGCAGTGGAAAGATATCGACTGGACCAAGCGCTAGATTTATGTCCGTCGTGGGGTCTTCCATCCAGCTGGTGGAGGGTTTGTCTTTCAACCTCCGAAAACCAAGCTGGGAAAGCGAACGGTCCAACTGGGCCAGGGAATAACCGATTATCTGAGTGCTCAGTTGCAGCTTATCGATTTCACACGAAAATTAGCCAGGGATAAATGGCAGGAGAATGATCTAATTTTTCCGTCTGATGTTGGCACGCCAATCGGAGGCGACCGTATCACGCATGAGTTTCCAATTCTCGCCAAGATGGCTGGCCTTCCCGTGATCAGGTTACATGACTGCCGTCATACAGCTGCCTCAATCATGCTCAGTCATGGGATCCCTCCGATTATAGTGGCTGGGATGCTGGGTCACTCCCTGGCGATCTTAATGACCACTTATGCTCACTATATTCCAGGGACCCAGGATGAGGCAGCTCGCCTGATGGATGATATTCTCACTCCGATCCCGATCGATCTAATTTCTCTTAAACCAAAAGATAATTAATGTGAGTTCGGGATAACCTGATAATCTATGGTAAAGCGAGTTGTTGTTCAATTAAGACGCCATCGGTCATGCGCCATACTTTGTCGGAGCGGTCTGCAATGCTGGGATCATGCGTGACGATAATGACACAATAACCCTGCTCATGGGCCAGCTGTCCAAGGATTTCGATTAGTTTATCGCCATTAGCCTTATCCAAATTCCCGGTGGGTTCATCTGCTAACAGAACATGAGCGCCTGTGGCGAGTGTGCGGGCAATAGCCACGCGTTGCTGTTCGCCACCTGAGAGATTGGCTGGGAAGCGCCTGAATTTATCCTCAGTGATCCCCACTGAAGCTAAATAGTTTTTCCCTCTTTCCTGGATTTCCTCCTTTGGAACACCGTTTAGTTGCATGGGGAAGCAGACATTTTCCAGGGCGGTGAGAAGGGGAAAAAGATGGAAAGCTTGAAAGATCATCGATACGCGCTCGCGCCGGTATTGGTCCAAATCCAGGTCGGCAAGGGATTCACCATCAATATAGATGTGACCCTGATTAGGCTGATCGAGGCCGGCCATGAGCGAGAGTAGAGTAGTTTTGCCGCTGCCTGAAGGCCCGACGACAGAGTTCAACCTGCTGCCTTCGAACACGCAGGTGACTTCGTTGACCACTTTACGGTCACCACCTTTGTATTGATAAGACACATTTTCTAACCTGAGCTCAGGCATATTTCTCTCCTTATTCTTTGACTTGTAAGAGCTCGATGGGTTTTTTATTGGTGACCGAAATGGCTCCGAGCACCAATCCGGCTAAAACACCGCCGAGATATAGCGCTGCACCGCTCAATAATGACACGGTTGGCACAAGTCCTGATGCCGATGACATCCACAAAAAACGAGTAATCACCAAGCCGACGATCACCCCGACGATTGAAAGGATTAACGACTCAATGATCAACACCAGCCGGACAGCAGCCTTGGTGGTTCCCAGCACGCGCATGATGGCGGCCTCCCTGGTCGCTTGCAGGAGGAGCAAGAAACACAAACCGGCTCCGATCAGGACTGACACTGCCATCACCACCGGGTAGAGCACCTTAAGCAGGGACAAATTCTTATCCAGCTGGCTTACCACGACCTTTAGTTCCTCGTCCCAAATCATGAAGCGCAGGTCGCCAGTCCCCGCGCCGGACGCTTGCATGATTTTTTCCATCTCCTCGCGGAATTGTGTTAGTTCTCGATTTTTGGTAGGATCGAGGGTAAAATGTGCAACTGTGTATTTGGTATGGCTGCCCAGGATAAATTCCAGGGAGGAGAGTGAGATTAGTATTGACTCACTTGGTGAATGTGTCCAGGGAATTTTACCCCCATGAATGGAAAATGATCTGCCTCCTGAATACTGACCTACGATGACGCATGGAAATATGTTTATGTATGGATCGATGATTCGCACCTTATCACCGACCGCGAGATGTAATCGCTCGAGCAGGTTGGACGGGAAAAGCGCCGGGACGCCCTCCTGCTGGATTTCTTCCATCGTGCGTGATCGGGCGAAACGTTCCATATCCCAACCGGTGGCAAAGTTGAGTGAACCGGGATCCGTCAGGTTGGAATAAAACGCATCTGGGCTGTCGTAAGCATAAACCGGGAAGCGTCCAACGATTGTTTCAGTTATCGTATCAAAATTTCCGATTTCCGGCCAAGTGATATCCGCCTCGAGAGAGCTGCTTATCACAAAGCCGCTGTTCAAGACGCCGTCGATGGTCTTACGGTATACAAAGCCGCTACCTTGGGTGGGTGTTTCTATGGTTGATTCGCTTAACGGATCGGCCATTATGATGTCAGCTTGCACCACGGTCGTGTCATAGAGCCGGTCGACTTCGAGTCGGCTGCGTTCCATGGTCTGGCGGATCCAGGCCGAGGCGAGCATAAAGCCCAGGGCAACGGCCAGGGTCAGGAAGGATTTGAGCCTGGAACGTAGCCCATGCTGGAGCACATACTGGCTCAAGGAGGAAGGCGTATATTTTCGCTGCGGGACGAGATCAGCTGTGCTCACACGAGGTTCTTGCAGTGTTCTATTATCGGCATCAGCTGTACGGGCCGGGCTTGAATATGAGGGAGATATGGGCTTGGTTAATCCGCCAGCCCTTCTCCGCGTCTGCGCTGCTTTCGCACGGTAAGTTTGGCCTTGAAGGATTTCTAGGACGGGTCTATGAGCCAGTAGAAGCACACCCAGCCAGGAAAATAACGCCAGGAGCAGGAATGTTGCCAGGCACAAGCCAGCCAGGAAGAAAGGACTGAGATGTGCTGAAGGAGTTACCCCAGCAGGCGTTGGAATGGTGGATATGGAGGCTTTGGCCTGACTTAATGCGTAATTCCAGGACGGAAGCCCGCCGGCGAGGATCCCTAGCCCGCCTAACAAAAGCAGGGGCAAGATGAGCTGGCGGCTGGTTGGCTTTGCCGGGACGCCTAGGCCTCTTAATATTGCAAATTCCCGCCGGTGTGCCATCAAATACAGAAAAACCGCCATGACGAGTGCCACGACCATCAACAGACTAAAGATCAGCATATCGGCGGAGGCGGAGCGACGGATGGGGTCCACCGCAGCCCAATAGGCTGGCCCGTTGTTTTCGAGAAAATTCAGGCTTATACCAAGCTCCTGGAGGGGAACTTTATACTCTTGAATGAAGCTGGTCTGGTTACGAGGTGTGTCGAGAACAAAACTATAGTCGAGCAAATATTTAAATTGGTTTTGAGTCGATGAAGCAAAGCCGGGCCGCAGGCTGGAGGTTGGAATAAAGAAAAGTGGAGAAAAACCATGGGTTGTATTATAGATCCCAACGATTTTGAAGGTGTCCTGGTAGGTGGGGTAGCTTCTCCAGGAGGCGGAATCGATGCCATCCCGGATTAGACCAAAATAGGTGTCTGTCAGCGGCCGGAAGGTGAGCGGTATCTCATCACCAAGCTTAAAGTCGCGCATCTCAACAAATTCATTAGGCACCACGATCACTTTATTCACTTCGAGATCATCCTGGTGGTTCAGCCAACGACCTGCTACCAGGTAATGATTACGCGAAGATTCCTGCATTTCAGGCATGGCGCTCATATCTGAGGTAGCAATAATGCCTAAGCTATGCTGGTTTTCGTTCAAGACATCGATCTCATTCTTGATGGCAGCCATCACAGGACTGTTGAAATCAATGCTCGCACCTTTGGCTAATGGGAGATACCAAAGCCCTTGATCATCCAGCGGGATGAGCAGAAGTTCGCTGTCGTGTGTGTTCTCCCAGGAAAAATCATACGGATAACCGACTTCTTTCCAACTACGAACAAAATATCTTTGACCCGCTTCCATTTCCTCGATGACGGGTATGGCTGATTCATTACCTTTGAACATGAAAAGGACGCCTATCGATGAGCCTCGCCTGGCATGCTCGGGATAGGCGGCCAGAACGGTATCAATGGAAAACTTTAGATAATATCCAATCGTTATCTTGTCTTCGGGCTGTTTGCGTTTATCATCCTTTACTTCCTCTTTCGCGATCAGCTCACCTATAAACCATCTATCCGTCATGTGGACGTTGGACAAATACTCTTTTGGATATGCATCCATAAAATCAATACTGTCTGACCATAGGTACCTTCCATACGAATTATAGGTTGTCTGCATGACCCCAGAAACCAGCTGGCGTTGGTCGCCATAGGTGTAGTAGGGGCTGGTCTCGATCAATTCAATCCCTGCCGATATGTCCCCCGATTGAGGATTTGCAGTATTTTTGAGGATTCCAATCGAGCGGTAGTAGCTGCCCAAAACCCCCGTTTCACGCTGCACTAAAATAAATCCAATGGCTTTGGTAATGAAACCAAATGAAATCAACCCAAGCAGGATCAATAATAGCAATGAGGCGAAGGGTCTGCGAAGAGTGGAGATCAAGGGAACATTTGTCTTCATAAAAATGTATAACCGATCAGATATTGGAAATATTTTACAAACTAGCCCACTTGTAATTTATTATGAAACTTTTGATGAAGTAGTTTCTTTCAATTGGATATATATATATATTACCACTGTAATAAAAAGGGGTTTCAGTTCGGTGTGATTTTCTCGTTAAAAGCAGGAGAGCCATAATTATGTAATCCTTAATAGGCGAGCTATTAAGATCTAGTCACAGCCTGGAGGTAGTTCTGGCCGTCGAAAATTATTCCTCCAGCCAGTACCCATCCCTGGTGAAGAAGATCCTCCACTAGCTTAGTCAATCTAATTATATTGTCTGCCTGGAATACCTTATAGAACATTCTTACTCCAAATTTTGCAATCCCAATAAACCTACTATCAGGATTACAGATTGATTATTTAACCTGTTTAAATCCGTGAGCCTGCAGCCAGGTCGCCAGCCACTCGTCGAAATCCTGCTCAAAATTAGAAATTTCAGGCTCAGGGATACTCCCTAAGGTCAATAACAGATCCGTGACAGCTTTTGGAGGTCGATTAGCTCCTGCGTCATCAAAGACCTCTGGACCCATCCGAGTTACGGGCTCCATGTGGCACGACGGAAGTGGTTGCGCGGCGCATCATGAGTCAGGTAAACGGTACTAAACGTTAATCTTTTAGTAAAACGAGCTATTAATAACAGTAATTTGCCATAATTGCTAGAGGTATGGGGGGATGGAGAACAACTGAATAGTTCTGTGACGTGTACGTTGGCCGGTGTACTAACTCCAGGAGGGAAGTGCACCGGCCTTGCTGTTTTAAAAAGTAGCCTGCACCTTAACAAACAGCCTCTTTGCGTGAACGCTCTGCCCTGGCAGGCGGTGGCTACTGCCCCTTAGTCCGGGGGTGGGTCGAGAGAAGCGCTGGCTATCTAACTGGAAATAAGGTTTTCACAACCTCCAATTATCCGCCGGGCTGGCTTTGTGGTGTGCCTGGGCAACATCGATCTCAGCGATCTGGGCGTAGTGGCGCACCATCTCCAGAGAATTGTGGCCGAGCAGAGACTGCAAGGTGAATATATCGCCTCCTGACCGCAGGTAGGTGATCGCAAACGTGTGGCGGAATTTATGGGGATAGGCATCCTTGACTCCAGCACGATCAGCGATGTCTTTGATCAATTGGCGCAGTGAGCCTGGGTTGTAATGCCGATCATGCTGATCGAGAAAAACCGGCGCATCGGGATCATCTGCATCCTCCCGGTCAACCAGGTAGCGCCACAGCGCTTTGCGGGTGGTCTTGCCCAGGTAAACCGTGCGTCCTTTACCGCCCTTTGCCCCACCGATGACACCATGCTTCACCTCCACACGCCCGGTCTTCAGGTCGATATTTCCAATCAGCAGTTTGCATAGCTCCATGGCGCGCAGTCCGGTATCAATCAGCGTCAGGATAATCGCTTGGTCTCTATGGCTAAAACGCAGTCGCATAGTGAAGCTCCTGCGGTTGCTGGTACGCGCCTCACGCGAGTTAATGCAGGCTTTCAGCATGTGCTCCACTTCTTCCTGGGTAAGGGGTTCGATGGGAGTTTTATTGATGCGCGGCGCAGGAACGGATTTCATGATTTGGGCAACCCCCAATTCCTGGGCAGCCCAGGAGTAGAAAGAGGAAAGGGTGACCCATACGTTGCGTAATGACTTCGGTGAGAGTGGGTGGGTCTTCCCGTTATAGCGGCGTGGGGTGTACTCGTTGCGCAGCCAGCTCAGATAGGCGACCACATCCTGGGCAGTGATCTTGCCGATCTCCTGGTCTCCAATGTGTTCAAGCCATTTGTTGAGCAGGCGCTCGTGAGAGTCGATCGTGCGCAGCGCCAATCCTTCGGCAGTTTTGTAGTTGATAAAGCCTGGAATGGCCTTACTTAAGAATAACGAGCCCGACGGTGAGTGGTTCATGTCAAAATCCTCCGTTTTTGAGATTTTGCCAATCTCTCACCGTCGGGCTAGCAAAAAACCATAGCCCGACGAGCTATGGTTTCAGATTAGTAGCGGGGCTTGGATTCGAACCAAGGACCTCCGGGTTATGAGCCCGACGAGCTGCCACTGCTCCACCCCGCATTGGTAAACTGCCCTTTTTAGAGCGGGCGGTATTATAGCATGCCCGGACTAATGCGTCAAGGAGCGGTGCGCGGCTGATCTACGAACAATGATAGCCACACCTGCCAATTCTGGATGATTTCAGGAGTAACCACTGGGCTAGGGGTGGGTTGAGGCAGGCTGCCCTCCGGTTGGATGGGTACTACCAGAATATCGCCTTCCTTACCAAGGTGTTCAAAATTATAAGCCCAATAGTAGACCGCAGCTTCAGAGGTGGCGTAGGCGACTTGGGTCTCCAATGAAACCTGGGTTTCCACCAGGCTGGTCACACGAGCGCTTACATCCTCTTTCTCTGCGGTCAAATGGCGAAGTTCTGCCATGCGGTTATTAAAATCAATCACCAGGAGCACCAACACGGCGAACCCAACAACCATTCCAATGGGTCTCCATCCTCTTCCCAGATTTTTCATATCTCCATCTTACTCCAGCCTCATCCATCCCGCAAGGGAAATAAAAACCCTGCAAGGTCGATGCAGGGAATGTGCCAGTGCCGAAGGTGGGACTTGAACCCACACGAGCGTAATGCCCACTAAGCCCTGAACCTAGCGCGTCTGCCAATTCCGCCACTTCGGCTATCTCATTGCTGAACAGGGTGAACGAAATTTTACCATATTTTTCATTATGTCAACCTTGAGTAGCATGCTATAATTTCAATGGTCCATTCCAATGACTCAAATTATTGAACAACTCTTGCGCTTGCTTTCTGCTCCAGTGGGAAATTTAATTTACGCCCTGGCATTAGTACTCACAGCATTGGGTGCATTAATTTCCAGCTTCTATGCTGCTGGTAAGCAAGTTACTCCAGCTGGCAAACGGATGCAATCTGGGCTGCTAGTATTGGTTATAGCACAGTTGGTGCTATTTGCAACTGCCTGGCTTGCGCTATTGGGGGACAATTCGGGGCACTTCTATTTGCCGCCACTCGACCGAATGATAGCCTTGTTTAGCCTGACATTGATCATCTGGTTGTGGATATTTCCCAGACCGCAAGCCTTCGCTGATGTAATCGTTACCCTGGCAGAAATAGCCATAATCACACTCGGTATACTTGGAATGTTTTTTTGGCTGAGATTGGCTTCGGCAGATTCCTTTAACGCAAATATGTTGGGGGGGTACTCGTATTATCTCGGTTTTGGCTTATTGGCGATTGGTTTATTACTACTTCTAGCTCGCCGACCGAGATCATGGGGGTACGGTTTCTTGTTGCTGCTCATTGTTTTAGCCGGGTATATTACACAGTACTTTGTCAACCAGGCAGATTCAGACTATACGTGGTTTGTGCACTTAGGCGAGATGGCTGGTTTCCTGTTCCTGCTTGCTTTACCAGTCCGGCTTATCGAACCTCAGCATACAGAGGAGCTGGTAGATAAAGTGGTTCCTGCTCAATTGTCACCCTCAGGTGGGGGACCCGCATTGCTCCAGGCGGTGATGAACTTGCTCATCGAGACCTCTCCTCAGCAATACTACCAGGAGCTAACCCAGGTGGTGGCAGAAATCATGAACGCAGATTACTGCCTGTTAATGATGCAACCAAAATCAGGCGAGCAGCTCATCGTTCCCGTTGGATTTAGCCGGGAGCAAGGAAAAGTGCTTGACGGATTCTCAACCGAGGCTGGGAAGATGCCTTTGATCCAGGAAGCCATAAAAAGTGGCACGACAATGCAAAAAGTTGGCGCGAAATCAGATCCAGAAGTGCAAAAACTTGCCAGTGAGCTTGGAATGACGGAAGTTGCCCAGTTCTTGATGGTTCCATTTCAATTACAAGGGATCAGTGCAATTATGTCGCTGGGTGTGCTATCCAGACCATCTATAACGGATTGGAATGAAGACGATGCCCGTCAATTAAGAGAAATCGCAGAAATTTTGGTTACAAAAGCCGGACAATACTCAAAGGGTAGCGGTCGGCAAACTGACCAGGTGGAACTGATACGTAAGCTGCAGCGCGCAGAAGCGTATGCTGACCAGGTGAGACTTGAATATGCTCAGTTAAAGGCCAAGTATGACAGTATTTCCACGCAAGCGACTCGGTCAGGAGATCAGACAGAAAGCCTGGCAGCCCTGGCGGTAAACCAAAAAAATCTACAGGACACGGTGAAGCAATTAGAAGAACGAAACCTCGACTTGGAGAATTTATTATCCACGGGAAGGCCTTCTGTGGAGGAGGTTGAGCAGCTCAGACAAGAACTGCGTTCAGCCCTGACTGACCTGGCACGCATCCCATCCACATTATCAAAATCTGATCAACAAATGTTGGAAATGCAATTATCGGCAGTTAAACGCCTGGATGAAATGAAACCGATAGAGCTGGTGAATTCTATCGCCCAAGAGTTCCGTCAGCCGTTATCTTCGATCGTTGGGTACACCGATCTATTGCTCGGTGAATCGGTAGGAATATTAGGTGCATTGCAGAGAAAATTTGTTGAGAGAGTGAAAGCATCCACTGAGCGGCTGGAGATCTTGTTGAATGAGCTGGTACAGGTGATGTCGATTGATAGTGGCACCGTCGATCAAACCTCGGTGAGTGTGGATTTACAAACCATCATCGACGAATCGATAGGCAATATCAGTGCACAGATCAGCGAGAAAAATATCGCCATGAAAGTGGATCTCCCAGAAACACTGCCCACAATCCAAATTAATAAGGATGCCTTGCAGCAGATCCTGGCTAACTTGCTGCAAAACGCTTGTTTAGTTACCCCTCTGGAAGGTGAGATCAAATTATTAGCTAAAGTTGAACAGAAGGAAGATACCCAATCATACTTTTTGATTTCCATTACCGATCAAGGGGGTGGGATCCCGAAGAGCGATCTATCGCGCGTATTCCTGCGACGATATAAGATGGAAAACCCGATGATCCAGGGAATTGGGGATACCGGCGTGGGATTATCGATCGTGAAATCGCTGGTTGAGCTGTATAAAGGTCGTGTGTGGGTGGATTCAGAACAAGGCGTTGGGTCCACATTTAGCGTGTTATTACCACTGGTAGAAGATCAACCTACCCAGGCAGAAACAACCATTTCCACCGGTTAATCTATATTGCACTATAGCTCTGAGACTAGCAGGATGTTCCGTCCTTTTAGAATTACTCCTTCTGATAATCCTTGCGTTGAAATAACCCGCGGGTATGAAAATTGCAACACCTAATTGATAAAGAAATTGCTGGTTGAAAATATCTGGTAAAAGTATTTCGAAAATAAAAGCATGGAACATAAGCATGGTTATCATCGTCCAATCATGGGACAAAATATGAAAAGATACGGAATCATAATCCTGGTCATAATTCTACTGGTCATCGGTGCATGCACGTTGCCGGGTCAGATTTTTCCTCCCCAGGCAAGCCTTGTTGGACGAGGCAGCTATTTATTAGTTGCGCCTCCAGGGTCCAGTCCAACGCCAACACCTTTCCAGCCCATTCCTCCCACACCGGTTTACCTGCCAACCTCGATTACACCGGAAGCAACCGCGACACCCGTTCCACCTACACCTGCCGCTGAGCCTGAATTTGTTGCTGACGAAGGACGCAGCTGGGAGGATTATCCCGGACCGAGCGTGTGGCCAGATATTGATGTGCCCGCACCGATGGGGATACTTTCACACCCGGAAGGACAGGTAAATATCCTGCTGTTGGGATCGGACCAGCGACCTGATGATGGAGGTTTTCGCACGGATACGATCCAATTACTGACGATTAATCCACAGGAAGGCACAGTCAAACTAACTGCCTTCCCGAGAGACCTGTATGTTTATATCCCCGGTTACACTGTTCAGCGGATTAATACTGCCTGGGGTTGGGGTGGGTTTGACGCCCTGGCATCAACCATGGAGTATAACTTTGGTGTAAAGCCGGATTATTATGTTTTGATTAACTTTTGGTCGTTTGAAGACGTCATCGACTCGCTTGGTGGTATCACTGTGCAGATTGGGCGAGATCTGTGTGACCAACGGGACGCCTTTGGATGGTATTGTGTGTCTCAGGGGACGATGTGGATGAGCGGTGAGTCAGCCTTGTGGTACGTCCGCAGCCGGTATACGACGAGCGACCTGGATCGCGGTCGACGGCAGCAAGAGGTGCTGAATGCGGTGTTCGACCAGCTGATCAACCTGAACGGATTGCAGCGCGCCCCTGAGCTTTATGAAATTTACAAGGATAATGTAACCACAAACCTTGATTTTTATTTCTTGGCAGAATTTCTCCCGACTGCGATCCGCCTGGCTGAATCGCGCGATATCGCCGGCAATTCCATTGGTGCGGGGCAGGTCTATAGCTGGACGAATACCAGCGGAGCTATGGTGCTGGTACCTGTGCGTGAGGCTGTCCTTGAGGTCATGCGCCAGGTGATCAGCGAACCATAACTTCGGGAGTGAATTGTTTAACGGTTGAGGAGATATTTGAATGACTTTAGAGGGAAAAGGTTTTTTTACCTGGAAAATCCCAAATTGTGAGCACGGTGATGCTGCGCAGATTGCAACGCATGCCAAGGAAGCGGGATTATCACACATGGTGCTGAAAATAGCTGATGGCACCATGATTTATAACGGTAATTGGGGTGATCCAAAGGACTATACAACACCGGTGGTAAGTGCACTGCGTGCGCGTGGGATAAAGGTATGGGGCTGGCACTATATTTATGGGGATAATCCAATCGGCGAGGCCAATGTGGCTATCACCCGCATTCGCCAATATAAGCTGGATGGGTATGTGATTGATGTGGAAAAAGAGTACAAAGAAAGCGGCAAGAAAGCTGCTGCCAGAAAATTTATGTCCCAAGTGAGAGCAGCCTGCCCGGATTTGACCATTGCGCTCAGCTCATACCGTTACCCATCCCTACATCCACAAATCCCCTGGACCGAATTCCTTGAACAGTGTGACCTCAATATGCCGCAGGTATATTGGATGAAAGCACACAACCCTGGAGATCAATTAGCCAGGAGTGTGATGGAACTACGGGCAAAAACCCCTTCGCGCCCGATCGTACCCACGGGTGCAGCGTTCCGAGAATTTGGCTGGAAACCAACCGACGCTGAAGTACTCGAATTCTGCAAAAAAGCGAAAGAATTGAATCTGAGCGCGGTGAACTTTTGGGAATGGTCAGACGCACGCTCTGGCAATATCCCTGGTGTGTGGGAGACGATCCAAAATTATAAGTGGAGACAAAAAGACGAACCCAAGGATATCTGTGTGAGTTTGATTGAGGCGATGAACTCCCATGATATCGACAAAATCAGCAGTTTGTACACCTTGCCAGCTGTGCACATTAATAACATTCGTACAACGCAAGGGTTTGAGAATCTGCGAGGCTGGTACAAAAAGTTGTTCAACGAAATATTACCCGATAGTAATTTCACGCTCGGAAGTTATGATGGAAAGGGGAGCTCACGCCACCTGACATGGAGCGCCTCATCTTCCAAAGGTCTTGTTCGCAACGGGAATGATACTCTGGGAATTCAAAAAGGTAAAATCAGCTACCATTACTCATTTTTCTCCGTTACACCTCTGACTAACATTGCCGGATAACCCACAGCTTAACCGATTGATATGCTTGTTATTGGCAGCATGCCTGCTGGTTGGATGCAGCCCGTCGGCAGTGCCAAGCCCAACAGCAACATGGACTCCCTCAACCAGTGAAACAAAACCTGCCAGCCCGACTTCCACCCGGACCCAGACCTCGACCTGGACGGTTACACCCAGCCCGAGTACGACTTCGACCCACACTGCTACTGCCACACTGACGCCCACCCTGGCACCGTTAGCCCATTTTACATCCCGATTATTGCGACCTGACATATACCCACAAGCAAATATCGAAGATAATTGCTCATACCTGCATCTGCGTTGGTCACCGCAGGGAAGCCCACCTGGCACGGTGATCGTGCCGATCATGTTCCATAGTATCGTCGAGGATGGATCATCCGTGACAGACCCGAAGGACATTACTGGCGAACAATTCAATAATTTCGTTGAGTATGCCCGCCAGCTGGGATTTGAGACGATTACGTCTCAAGAATTGCTGGATTTTCTGACCAGCAACGCACCCATCCCGCCGCGTTCGATGATGATTATCATAGATGATCGTCGCCCGGGGACGATCCGCGAATGGCTGCTGCCGGTATTGGAGGAAAACGATTGGACGGTAACTGCGGCATATATTGCTGACCCGAATAGCTTTCAATTTGCCTGGGATTTGATGGACCAGCTGTATACAACCGGCAAGTTGGATGTCCAGTCTCACGGGTATACTGGCCAGCTATATATCATCCCTGAGACGCCTTTGGACCAGATTCAGAATGAGATTTGGAACTCAACCCAGGAATTGGAGGATCATTTCGGGGTGCGCCCAATCGCCTTCATCTGGCCGGGTGGAAACTTCACCCCACTCAGTGTGCAGGTGGCCCGCGATGGAGGCTATGAACTAGGGTTCAGCGCTTATTCGCGTGGTCCACTGTTATTTAACTGGGTACCGTTAGGCGCCGAAGAACGGGCAGTGAACGACCCGTTGATGGTGCTCCCCCGTGCCTGGAGCAGTGCTGTTAACGTCAACTTGGACGAAGCGGTGCGGATCAGCGAACAGGCTGCGGCTTTTGCGGATGAAAATTTCCAGGTTGAAGCTGATTGGTACAGCACCTATTGCGGGGGAGAGATCAGCAAGCCTTAGTTCCAAACAGCCCTAAAGCATTAGATCACCATGCAAATCGGGTTAAAATTCACCTCCCAAAATGTTAAAGTTAGATTCACAGAAGTACTATTGTATTATCTTATTGAATGATTAATGGAAGATAGAGTTTTTCTAATTGGATGACCCGCATTTTCACAACGAACGCATCACCACTGCCTGAATAGGAGCGGATAGGCGTACCAAAAGAGGAACCACTCGTGCCTGTTAAGTATAGATTCCCTGTGCTATCCATTACTACATCAAATCCGTACTCCGTTAGAAAAGTGTTCCAAACGAGATGACCTCCACTGTCCAATCCTGCAGTAAAAGCATCTGGTTCGGCTATGAAGGGATCGATGGGTGTGCCCCAGGAAGACCTGCTATATCCCACTACGTATGAGTTTCCATTTCCGTCCCCAGTAATCTCGTAGCCATAATCATTCTCACTCCCTCCAAGGAAGGTATGCCATACAAGATTTCCATCACTGTCCAGCCTGGCAGCATAGGCATCATCCTCATTGGAGAATGAACGCACAGGTGAGCCCCAAGTCTTTGAACTAAACCCCACAAGGAATACGACATCGCTTTCACTAACGGCAATACCTGAAGCCGAATCGGTATCCCCGCTGCATCCGAGGAAGGTATTCCAAACGAGGTTGCCATCGCTATCCAGCCTGGAAGCAAATCCATCACACCAACCTGCGTACGGGTTTACAGGTGAACCCCAAGTTCCACAACTCTGTCCTGACACATACGAGTTCCCGCTTTGGTCAGCTGTGATCCCATTACCAAAATCATCCCCATCCGAGCCGAGAAAAGTATTCCAGACCAAATTTCCGGCATCATCCAGCATGGCAGCGAAGGCATCGCGATATTCTTCATGGGGGCGGATCGGTGAGCCCCATGTATCCCAGCTTTTACCCACCACATAGACGTTCATGCTACCGTCCACAGCAATGTCGTGGCCAGTGTCGCCTTTATTCGGGTTGCCTTGGTCTGCTGAACCTAGGAAAGTATTCCATATTAAATTTCCATCAGTATCTACTTTGGCGGCAAAAACATCATAATCTCCCAGGTATGGTCGAATAGGTATTCCCCAGGTGGCATCACTGTACCCCACAACATATACGTTTCCATTTGCGTCCACAGAGTTGGCATGTGCAACATCCTGTCCGCCACCACCCAGGAAAGTGTTCCAGATCAGATTGCCACTGCCATCCAATTTGGCAACAAATGCGTCACTGGAGCCTCCCGAATAGTTTCGGAGGGGTAACCCCCAGGTGGCATTACTAACCCCTGACACATATATATATCCATTCACATCAATCGTAATTCCATAGCCTTGGTCAGATGAATTTCCACCAAGGAAAGTATTCCAGTTCAAGATTGCATCAATCGATAAATCGCTTCCAGTGGTAAGTAGCAGGATAAGAATAGAGAAAATGGAATATATTCTGAATTTACGGTTCATTTCTCCTCCCTGTGTAAAAAAAGCCGTAAAGTTGAACTTTGCGGCTCTCATGAAAGGTTTTGCTTTCCGGCTGAATAATCCAGCCGGTTCCGCTATGATTGCGAATAGTGGTCTTAAGTTTACATGTATTATCTTACAGGATTGTTATATTGAATGCAATAGGTATTTTTTTATAAATCCTCTTTTTTACAACTTGTACGAATACTTCGATCTTCCATTTATCGATAAGAACAAATGCCCATTCAACTTATTTTTTCTGAGGTTTACTCGAATCTTTCGCTTTTGGCGGTCTCACATTCCGCTTCGTGGATGAGCTCCGCTTAGTAGACGGTTTCCAGCCGGCTGGGATCAGAACTTTGGTCAATGCATCTGCGGATTTTTTAGTCATGAGGGTCTGACGAGGTTTGCGTGTGCCCGTTTTTTTAGGTGCAGGCTTAGCAGCAGGTTTCGCTGTACCGCGAGACGGCTTTTGCAGCCTGGTATCAGCAGCTTTTTTTGGACTGGGGCCTTTTGCTTTAGCTGAAGGTTTACGGACCTTGGTAACGAAGGGTTTAGTTTTACTGGAATGACCGGTTTTCGCAGTAGTTTTCTTCTCTTTAATCGCAGAAGTTTTATTCTTCACCTTAGGTCGGTCGGGTTTTGAATTAAGTGTCATCTGCTTAATCGAGACGACTTTGCTGGTTAGTTGTTTGGTATTGGCTTTAGGCTTCGTCTTAGGGCGGCCGCGTTTGACAGCAGCCGGTTCTTTTTTCACCGTAGAGGCTTTTAGCAGCTTTCGGTCGACCAGGTTTGGCTGAGGGTGCTTTTCCTGGGGCGGTTGGTGGTTTGCTGATGAGTGAGGCTTGTTCAACCTTGACCGATTTGGTTTTACGAATGGCAGGTTTAGCTTTGGGTTTTGCTACAGTGGATGGCTTGCGGGTTTTAGGTTTTTCGGCCTTCGCGATGACGTGGGCAGCAGGCTCGATCATGCCAAAGCTCAGCTGCTCCACATCAGGTGCCTGCGATTCTTCCGTTTCTTCAGGGACTTCGATTTCCTTTTCAGGCATATCTTTCACCCCTGCAACGGCGCGTGGAACTGCCCAGGGGATACTTAACCCGAGTACCTGGTAACCCGCTTTCAAGTCGAGGATGGCTTTGCCAGAGGCTGCACGTGTTTGCAGTGGGGCTTCATCCAGGCGAATTGCCTTGGGAGATAGTTTATCCAGGAGGATGGTGACGCGCGTGGAAGGTTTACCGGCTGCAATGCCCACCAGCTGAGAAGTACGAGGTAACTTCCAGGCAATCACGCCCTGACCATAGCGTCCCTGGCGTGGGAATTGGTCGGTGGCGACGCGTTTGGCTTTGCCATCGGAGGTAAGCAGCAGGATATCACCCCGGCGAGGAATCAGCTCCATGCCGATGACCAGATCGCCAGCTCCCAGCTTGATCCCACCCACGCCTGTGGCAACCAGCCCCATAGATCGGACAGCGTCCTCATGGAAGCGAATTGCCATGCCATCGGCGGTGACGAGCAATATCTCAGCCTTCCCATCCGTGAGGCGGACCCAACCCAGCTTATCCTCTTCGTTGACTTTTACCAGCGTGAAGCTGTGCCCGGTGGGACCGGGCATCTCCTCCAATGCAGTTTTCTTGAGCATACCCTGCTGCGTGGCGGTGAAGACGTACCAACTTTCCAGGCGCTCCTCCTTTGGCGGTAGGGTAAACAAAGCAACCAGCTTATCCTGTTCAGACAGAGCTGAGACCTTGTGAGCTGGTGCGCCTTCCTGAGGGCTAGCGGCTTCCGGAAGGGTTTGCACCGGGATGCCGGCGGCTTCACCCTTTTCTGAAACCAGGAAGAGGGTGTCGCGCGTGTTGACTTGTAATAGGAAGCGCGGCGCGGCTGTACCGCTAATGCGGGGTGGCTTTTCGTCCAGGGTGCGTGAGACCAGCCCATCACTGGTAGCGGAAACCCAAACGGTCTGTTCAGGCAGCAGGTCGCTGGCGGTCATCACGGGCAAGACAGATTTGGCACCGGCTCCCAGGCGGGTGATCTGCGTGCGGCGGCGGTCAGCAAACAATTCCTTTACCTGGCGCAACTCGGTGGAGACCGTCTGGCGCATTTTCAGGGGCGAACGCAGCAAGCCTTCCAGCTGCTTGATCAATGCCAACAATTCTTTATATTCATCCTCGATCTTCTTGCGCTCGAGGGCTGCCAGGCGGCGCAGCTGTATATCCAGGATAGCCTGGGCTTGAATCTCTGTAAGGCGGTAGCGCTTCATCAGGCGATCACGGGCGACATCGGCGTCAGGAGCTTTCTTGATCAGGTCAAGTATCTCGTCCAGGTGTTTGAGCGCAACGCGCAAACCTTCGAGGATGTGGAGGCGAGCGCGGGCTTTGTTCAGCTCATATTCACCCCGGCGGCGAATAACTAACAGGCGGTGGTCCAGGTAGACTCGCAGCGCCTGTTTGAGTGAGAGCATACGCGGCTCGCCATCTACCAGGGCGAGCATGATGATACCAAACGTGGAGCGCATGGCGGTTCGTTTATATAGCTCCTGCAGTACTTTTTCAGGCTCGGCAGTGCGGCTCAGCTCGATCACGATGCGTAACCCATGGCGGTCTGATTCGTCCCGCAAGTCTGCAATACCTTCAAGGTGACCCTCACGAACCAAATTGGCGATATGCTCGATCAACGAGGATTTATTGGTCATGTAAGGCAGCTCGGTAACAATAATGCGATTACGACCGCGGGTGATCTCTTCGATGTGACAGCGTGCCTGCACAGTCACACGCCCGCGACCGGTACCGTAGGCTGCGTTGAGGTCATCTTCATGCGTATCCTGCACGATCAAGCCGCCGGTGGGGAAGTCGGGTCCCTGGATGAATTTCATCAGGTCTTCGATATTGACGTCATCCAGGCGCTCCCAATTTTCGAGCATGAAGATCAAAGCATCCACCACTTCACCCAGGTTATGGGGTGGGATGTTGGTGGACATACCCACAGCGATGCCTGTGGCACCATTCACAAGCAGATTGGGCAGGGCAGCCGGGAGCACATCCGGCTCCTGCAAGGAGGCATCGAAGTTATCCGTGAAGTGTACCGTCTCTTTGCGGATATCAGCCAGCATTTCCATGGCGGGGGCGGTGAGGCGGGCTTCGGTATAGCGCATGGCCGCCGGCGGGTCGCCATCCACGCTGCCAAAGTTACCCTGACCTTCCACCAGCAAACAGCGCATGGAGAAATCCTGCGCCATGCGTGCCATCGATTCGTAGACCGCCATATCGCCATGCGGGTGGTATTTACCCAGCACCTCACCGACGATACGGGCGGATTTCTTGTAGGCTGTATCGGGGCGCAAGCCCATGTCGAACATGGCATACAGGATACGCCGGTGGACTGGCTTGAGACCATCGCGCGCATCCGGCAGGGCACGTGCCACGATCACACTCATGGCGTAGTCCAGATAAGCTTGCTGCATGGTTTGATCTATATCGATTGAACGGACGAGACCGACTTCCATAGGAGCTCCAAAAGAATAAAGTGATTAGTCAATTTGGCAATTAGACACTTAGGCGTCCAGGTTGTGACAGTTTCACAGGAATATTAAGGGTAAACAATGGAAACGTCAAGCCAATTGGGTTGAGATATATTATTAGGCGTTGTTTTTCCTAACGAATATTGATGTACCGGGATGCTCTTTTTGTTAGGGGCGCTGTGGAGGATATTCACAAGCCAAACTTAAAATCCCTCCCCAGCGCCCTTACGAAATAAAAGGGGAAACGTCAAGCCAATTGGGTTGGGAGTGGGAAAAAAGACACAAAGGGCACGATGGTCACAAAGGATCAGGGAGAGAATTGAACTTTTTGTAAAGATCCCAAGAGCGGGATTTAAAAACAAGTCTTACACTTGCTCGAATTTGGCGGTGAAGTGGCGCAGGAATTCGGGAGAGTAGGTGAATTGATAACCGCGCAGGCTGTCTTTTCGGCTGGCGATTCGCGAAACGGTCTCGGCGACATAATCCAGATGTGCCTGAGTGTAGACCCAGCGGGGGATGGCCAGGCGCACCAATTCAAGGGAGGGGAAAACCATTTTCCCGGATTGGGGATCGAGGTGGGCAAACATGACCGAGCCGATCTCACACGCCCGGATACCGCCTTCACGATACAGCTCGACTGCAAGTGCCTGCCCGGGGAATTGAGCGGGTGGGATGTGGGGCAGCAAATGCCCGGCATCGATGTAGACGGCATGACCGCCGGGAGGCTGAACGATGGGAACTCCTGCAGCTTGAAGCTTCTCTGCCAGATAGGCAGTTTGACCCAGCTGATAGGCAAGGTAATCCTCGTCCAGACCTTCCCACAGACCGGTGGCGATGGCATCCAGGTCGCGCCCGGCCAGCCCGCCGTAGGTCGGAAAGCCTTCACGCAAGATGAGCTCATTGCAAGCCTGCTGGTACAGGCTATCATCATTCATGCACAGGAACCCGCCGATATTAACGATCCCATCCTTTTTGGCACTCATGGTGCAGCCATCTGGCAGGGCGAACATTTCCCTGGCGATTTCCAAAGTCGATTTATTGGCATACCCGGGCTCGCGCTGCTTGATGAAATAGGCGTTTTCGGCATAACGGCAGGCATCGATGAAGAAGGGGAGGCCGAATTCATGATAGACCTCAGACACCTGGCGCAAGTTCTCCATGGATACCGGCTGACCACCCCCGGCGTTGTTGGTGATGGTGATCATCCCCAGGGGAATGTTTTCAACGCCAGTTCGCCGGATAAATTCACGCAGCTTGTGGATATCCAGGTTGCCCTTGAAGGGGAGGATGGCAGATGGATCATCAGCGGCATCAATGACCAGGTTCACCGGAAATCCACCACGGGCGCTGATATTAGCCCCCGTGGCATCGAAGTGCATATTTGACGGCACCGATTGGCCTTTTCCCACCATCAAAGCGCAGAGTATATTTTCCGCAGCTCGACCCTGATGGGTAGGTACAAAATAACGAAAACCAAAAATGCTTTTTATTGCCCCTTCCAACCGGAAAAATGAGCGTGACCCGGCATAGGATTCGTCCCCTGTGATCAACGAAGCCCATTGTTCCTGGCTCATGGCACCTGTGCCTGAGTCGGTTAGCAGGTCGATGAAGATATCTTCTGCCCTGAGACTAAAGATGTTGAAACCAGCTAATTGCAGTGCCCGCTCGCGCTGGACTTTAC
The DNA here is from genome assembly GCA_963725685.1 of uncultured Chloroflexia bacterium. GTDB lineage: Bacteria > Chloroflexota > Anaerolineae > Anaerolineales > UBA4823 > FEB-25. The sequence goes on along the minus strand of CAVRYZ010000003.1, from coordinate 110,517 downwards.
CAATTAAACGGATGGGTTCAACCATTTTGATGCGGAAAGGCTCGGGGGGATAGGTTGGCATGCTGACCTCCTGGTGACTGACAAGTTTAACATGAAATAATCCAAATCCTCAACATACCAGATTTTAGATTCAACAAAAAATATCCACTTCAATTGACAGGTATAATCGAGATTCATGGTGAAAATAATTCGCCGGGTGGTTTCGCTCATACTTCTACTGGGCTCAGGTCTGTTGATCGTTTGGGCGTCGATTCGGAATCCACATCAATTTTTAACCCAACCCGTCTCATATGCTGAGACAATAAACACATCCAGCACGCAGGGGATAACTTCGACCATCATGGATATGCACCAGGTAGTGTTTGAATGGCCAAGATCCATGCGCATAGGCGATACCGAAGAGGTCACATTGGTACTTGAGCCGGTTACAGGTGAAAAATCAGCCCAAACACCATCATTAGTCTCTACGGATATTTATAGCATCTACAATATCATGGCTGAAGCCAGATTCGAAGTGGCGGGGGTGACGGTGAACCCGGCTAACCCAATTCGAGAGTCGATGCCCAGCGGACAAACGGTGAAATTCAAGTGGCAGATCAGCACGGATCAAGTTGGGAGCTATGACGGAAAGGTGTGGTTATCGCTTAGGCTGCTGCCACTGGATGGGAGCCAGGTCAGCGAAGTACCCATTTATATCCGGGAGCTGCGACTGCAAGCTACCAGCCTGTTTGGGATGAACGAAGCGATGGTATATATCATCGGTGGAGCAGGGGTGGTGCTTAGCTTAGTCATCGAGTACGGTGATATGATTGGGTGGATGCGTATGAGGAAGAGAAAGATAACCACTAAGGACACAACGGACACACAGGATTTTTAAGTATTTAAAGAAAGAATATCATTGGAAAAAGATGCAACATTATACGGGTCACAAAGAGAGTAAATAATTACGCACATCCGTACACAAAATAGAAAAAATACTATGCTAGAAATTATTCCACTGGTACTCGGACCCGTTGCTACCAATGCCTATCTGGTGGGGGAGGTGGGCAGACACAGCGCTGTGGTAATCGACCCGGCCTGGGATGGGGAGCTCATCGTGAAAGAAGCAAAGCGACACGGGTGGCAGATCGAGCAGCTCTGGCTGACCCATGCCCACTTCGACCACATCGGTGGAATTGCGGGAATCGTGAAGAACACGCACCCTGCGCCAACGATTGCACTGCACCCTGCAGACTTCCCCCTGTACTCAGTGCAAGGTGGGGCAACTTTATTCGGGATGCGGATCGAAAGTGCTCCTGGCCCAAGCATACCCTTGAATCATGGGCAGAGCCTGATTTTTGGAAATTGTAATTTTGAAGTAAAGCATTGTCCCGGGCATACACCCGGGCACGTGGTCTTTTACTGTGCCACAGAAAAGGTAATGTTTTGCGGGGATGTGATCTTTTTGGGCAGTATCGGTAGAACAGATTTACCTGGTGGCGATTATGAGACCCTGATCCACAGTATCAACTCTCAGATTATGACCCTGCCTAACGATACACGCCTGCTATCGGGTCATGGGGGTGAGACGACAGTCGGTTTGGAACGCAGCGAGAATCCGTTTTTATCCTTGTGATGATAAAAAAAATTAACCACTAAGGACACAAAAGTCACTAAGGATTTTTTTATAAAAATATACCTTCGTGTCCTTAGTGTCCTTTGTGGTTATCTTTCACTTGGCGTAGTCGACGGCGCGGGTTTCGCGAATGACAGTGACCTTGATTTGACCGGGGTAATGCATGGTTTCTTCGATATTCTTGGCGATATCACGCGCCAGACGGATTGATTCCAGGTCATCAATATCTTCGGGCTTGACGAAGATGCGTACTTCACGCCCGGCTTGCAAGGCGAAGCTCTGGCTGACACCCTTGAATGAGTTCGCCAGGTCTTCCAAAGCCCGCACACGCTGGATGTATTGCTCAAGGCTTTCACGTCGAGCTCCGGGGCGGGCACCTGAGATGGCATCGGCAGCCTCGGCAATCGCGGCTTCGACCGATTCCTGTTCAATTTCGTGGTGGTGCGAAGCGATGGCATTGATCACAACAGGGGCTATGCCGTAACGCTTAGCAAAATCAGCTCCGAGCTGGGCATGTGTACCTTCCATATTATGATCCATGGCCTTGCCAAGGTCATGTAACAATCCGGCTGCTTTCGCAATCTCTACATTTGCGCCTAATTCCGAAGCAATCACAGCTGATAAACGGGCCACCTCAACCGCGTGATCAAGCTGATTTTGCCCATAGGAGGTACGGAATTTAAGTCTCCCGAGCATTTTAGTGATCTCAGGGTGCAATCCAGGAACCCCAGCTTCGAAAGCTGCCTGTTCACCAGCTTCTTCGATGATGTGGTCGACTTCCTTTTGTTCGTTTTTCAGTATTTTTTCGACATGGGCAGGGTGAATACGACCATCCAGAACCAACTTTGCCAGAGAGCGACGGGCAACTTCACGCCGGACGGGATCGAAACATGAGATGGTGACAGCTTCAGGGGTGTCATCAACGATCACGTCAACCCCGGCAGCCTGTTCAAATGCATGGATATTGCGACCGTTCCGTCCAATTATGCGACCTTTCATCTCATCGGATGGGATGGTCACTGTAGAAGTGGTAACTTCACTGACATGATCAGATGCCACGCGTTGAATGGCTGTGGTGATGATCTCACGTGCACGCCGGTCACCATCTTCCTGAGCTTCAGCCTCAACCTGGCGGATGATGCGGGCCATATCACCCCGGGCGTCTTTTTCGACTTCGGTCAATAGAACCTCGCGCGCTTCCACCTGGGTCATTTGGGATATGCGTTGCAGCTCGGCCATTTCATCTTCGTACATTTTATCGATATCATTCGATTTTTTATCGATGACACTCTGGCGTTTATTCAATGCTGCTTCTCGTTTTTCCTGCCGGTCACTATTGTTATCAAGCTCCTGACGGCGCTTGCTCAACCGGTCTTCTTCCCGGTTGATTTCTGTCCGGCGGCGAGTAACTTCTGCGTCTGCTTGCTGGCGGATCTGCAAAGCTTTATCCTTGGCTTGCAAATCTATCTGTTTGGCTTTTTCCTCAGCCTCAGCAATGATGTTTTCTGATTTAATTTGAAGCCTGGCATTAGCCTGCCGGGTGATGAAATAAAATAACCCGTACCCGATAGCCACTCCGGCGATCAGGGTTACTATTGCAATGATCACTACCGTCCCTGGATTCATGGATTGACCTCACGAAAATTACTATTCATCAAAGATCTATTGCCCATCGAATAATTACTCATCTGCTTGTCCCTGTTTCTCATCCCACACTCTGTCTACAACTTGCTTGATGATCTCGTATGAGAAGCCTCTACGTGCCAAATAGCTACCGAGTTTATTCCGAAAATCACGCATCTCCAAGTCTTCATAACGACGGGATTGTTTCAGTGCTGCCTGGTAGGCAAGGGCTTCTTCGTTGATACCTTCCAGGGCCTTCTTTATGGCAGTATCGTTCAAGCCGCGCTGATGTAATTCATAAGCTAAAGCTCTGCGGCTGCGAGGACGAAACTCACTACGGTTTTCCACCCAATCTTGAGCGAAGCGCTCATCATTCACCAAACCACTGCGTTCCAAACGCTTGAAGACGTCATTGATGACATCGGAGGGTACGGAGTGTTTCTCAAGGTTCCGCTTCACTTCTGCGCGGGAACGAGGCCGGTAATCCAGGAAACGAATCGCCTGAATATATGCCTCCTCACGTTCATCTTCAGCTTGTAGTTTAGCAATTTTGGTTGGGCTTAATTCTTGCCCCACCTGCAACCAGGCTGCAGTGATGCGCGATAACCCGAAAGAAAATTCATTATCGAGGTAAACATTGACCCGATTCGGGTGATGTTTTTGAACTTTCAGAGCTGTGACTTTACCACCAGCGGCACTATCATTCATATAAAACTCCAAAATTCAAAAGCCGCGCCCCTCCTGCTCGGGCTACGGCGATGATAATACGCTGATGAGTTTTATCTGGTGTTCAGTGTCAATATAGGATTGAACAATTGCTCAATCCATTGCATGGGATTAAATCCCAAATCACCCGATCAGGGTGAATCCGGATAGAGAGAGGGCGATAAAAAAATAACAGGTATCTTGAGAGGGTTTATTTGTATAATCTCAACCTTCACATTTTACATCCAGACTATCCGATTTACCACTAACCTGTTTTGACTGGTACAGATATGTCGTAGTACGCAATCCAGGTTATCCAGACACAGAACGTTTCAAGTTTCTCAAGTCAGTTTCAGATCAAAGCCGTAGCTGTCAGGAAGATGAGGAATAAATAAACCGCGCAGCCTCAGGCATATTGCTGGGCTAAATGGTTGAAGTAATGAAAGGATTCTTCTTTCATCTTCACAGTTCATTTGGAGCCCAGCAGTTGTTAATTACTTTTTACCACTGGTTTTACCTGCGATAAAAAGTAGATAATTCAGGTAACGATGCATATATTATACATGAAATCAGGTAAATTAAGTGAAAAGCAGACCCGGCTTTCATCTGAGCTTTGGCCCAGAAATGACCTTTACCGGGTGTTGAAAAATAGATATAACTGAAAATTGGTACTTGTGCAATCGATGGGTTGTGTATATACTCACTTAGTGAGTATGAACCATCGAAGCAATAGCCGACTATCACCGGAATATGTACTGCTGGGTTTTCTATATGGATCCCCCAGCCATGGATATAAACTCCACAGGCAATTGAGCCGAGAGTTCGGGAATATCTGGCACGCAAGCCAAAGCCAAACTTATAGCATTTTAAAAAGGTTGGAAGCACAAGGATACGTCAGCTCCACAGATGTAGAACAAACCAAACTTCCCACGCGACAACTTTTGCAGATATCCAATTCGGGTAGAACAAGATTTACAACCTGGCTCATGGAACCCACCTCGAGCAGCGTGCATGCCATCCGGGTGGAGTTTGTCACCCGTTTGTACTTCTTAAGCAAATATTACCCTGAAAAAACACAAGAATTAATCAAGGTTCAAATAGATACCGTCAATGTTGGACTGATGGTGCTCCATGAGGACATGGCAAAACTTCTAAAGAACCAGATTTTCGAGCGTCTGGCACTTGATTTGCGGATAAAGCTGCTGAACTCAGTCATTATCTGGCTGAACGAGTGCCAGGAATCACTTGCTTTTGAGCAATCCGTAGGAGTAGATCGTGAGTAAAAGGTTTCTTGTTTTTATTTTGATCATTATTCTGTCTTTGACGGGCTGCAGCACAATGGGTGTGGGTTTGCAGCCCGGCGTAGAGGTTAACCCAGCTGAAGTTCCTGTGGTGCAATCAACTATTCCGGCTGAGCATAACCTGACCATGTTTGCAGCAGCTTCGTTAACTGAGGCGCTGGAGGAAATTGGTAAGGGATTTGAAAACGCAAATCCAGGCGTAAAGATGCACTTCAGTTTCGCTGGCTCACAAATATTACGGATGCAAATCGAACAAGGAGCCTCCACAGATATATTCGCATCCGCAGATCACGCCAATATGGACTTATTAGTCGCTGATAGTCTACTCGTATCGAACTCATATCAGGATTTTATCACCAATAAAATGGTAATCATCCTACCACCCGGGAATCCAGCAGATGTTCAAACGCTGAATGATTTAGGCAATCCGCACCTGAAACTGATCCTGGCTGACCCATCCGTGCCTGCCGGGAATTATGCCCGCCAGGTGCTGGTAAAAATGAGCGAAGACTCCATATTTGGCTCAGATTTCAGTCGAAGGGTGCTGGCGAACGTGGTCTCCAATGAGACCGATGTGAAACAGGTTGTGACCAAGGTTGAATTGGGTGAGGCTGACGCAGGAATCGCCTATGTTAGTGATGCGATGGCTGCACAAGACCTGGTTACCATCACGATCCCAGAACAATACAATATTATTGCCCGATACCCCATTGCCATGCTTAATAATTCGCATGAACTCAAAGTAGCAAAGTCATTCATTGCTTACATCTTATCACCTGCTGGGCAGGAAGTTTTATCGCGATGGGGCTTCGGCACGGTTAATCGGTAGATTATGATTCCCTTGCAACGTTTATTTCGCCGCTCCAGTAAGGATAGTATGCCAGGATGGGAATTTATCTTCCCAAGTTTAATCCTCATCGGTTTGATTGGGTTACCGATCGTGGCACTCATATGGCGGTCGGCAAACCTGAAAACATTTACTTTTGCATTCTCCGGGAGCGCACTGAATGCGCTCCGATTAAGCTTGATCACCAGCGTGATCAGCGTGATTATTTCACTGGTGACAGGTGCTCCATTAGCCTATATCCAGGTGCATTGGAAATTTCGTGGCAAGGCAATCCTTGATTTATTGGTGGACCTACCGGTTGTTTTACCTCCAGCTGTGGCTGGGATTGCGTTATTACTGGCATTTGGAAGGGAGGGGCTTTTCGGTGCAGTATTGAACAATACTGGCATCAGCCTGCCATTTACAACTTCAGCAGTGGTGATGGCACAAGTTTTTGTCTCAGCACCATTTTTAGTACGCTCAGCCCGAGTAGGTTTTGCAGCTATTGACCCACAATTGGAGGAAGCAGCCAAGGTGGAGGGTGCAAGTAACTGGCATGTATTTCGACATATCGTACTCCCAATGGCAAGCAAGGCTTTGCTGACCGGGATCATCCTAAGCTGGACGCGTGCCTTGGGTGAATTCGGGGCAACTTTACTCTTCGCGGGTAACCTGGAGGGAAAGACGCAAACTATGCCGCTGGCAATCTATGTGGGATTTGAGCAGGGGTTAGGGATAGCACTCATCCTATCCATGGTGCTGTTAGTAGTGTCACTGGTCCTTCTGGCTGTACTCAGACGGCTAGAATTACAGAGTCAATCCTAAGTAGTGATTCTGCACAAAAAACTTCGATAAACCTTAATCAAACATTATTCTAAAGTCGGCCTTCCCCATTAACAGGCGGGGTAAAATTGGCAGTGGATCAACTTGTAACGATTAACTACGAGGAAGCTTTTTGGTTCCTGGGAGGAATGAGCATGGCCAAAGTCACACGCGAAGAAGCACTTGAATACCACCGGCTGGAGGGAAAACCAGGCAAAATATCTGTGGTGCCCACTAAACCCATGGAAACCCAGCGCGATCTCAGCTTGGCATATACCCCTGGAGTAGCGGTGCCAGTACTGGAAATAGAAAAAGATCCGGAGCTGGCTTATGAATATACATCCAAAGGCAATTTGGTGGCAGTGATCACAAACGGCACAGCCATCCTGGGCCTGGGTGACCGGGGAGCGCTTGCTTCGAAACCGGTCATGGAGGGAAAGGGAGTGCTGTTCAAACGCTTCGCGGATGTGGATGTGTTCGATATTGAAGTTAATTCGCACGACCCTGAGGTGATCATTCAAGCCGCGGCAGCAATTTCACCAACGTTCGGTGGGATCAATCTGGAGGATATAAAAGCTCCGGAATGCTTTTATATCGAAGAAACCCTAAAAGGCATGTTGGACATACCGGTTTTCCATGATGATCAACACGGTACGGCGATCATCTCGGGAGCAGCCCTGGTAAACGGATTAGAGGTAATCGGCAAGAAACTGGCCGAAGTACATATCACCATATCCGGTGCGGGGGCATCGGCCATTTCTTGCGCTGAGCTGATGATCCGCCTGGGTGCGCGACGCGAGAACATCATGTTGGTGGATACGCGGGGAGTAGTCTTCAAAGGACGTACAGAAGGGATGAATAAATACAAAGAGCGATTGGCGAATGACACCGATAAACGCACCCTGGCAGATGCTGTGAGAGACGCAGATGTTTTTTATGGGCTTTCGATCGCGGATATCCTTACCCCTGAAATGGTAAAGACAATGGCTGAAAGTCCGTTGATATTTGCCATGGCAAATCCCGATCCGGAAATCAAGTATGAGCTGGCCAGGGAAGCTCGTCCGGATGCGATTGTAGCCACAGGACGATCGGATTATCCCAACCAGATCAATAATGTATTGGGTTTCCCATACATCTTTCGCGGCGCGCTGGATGTAAGAGCAAAAGCAATCAATGAGGAAATGAAGGTAGCAGCTTCTCAATCATTAGCAGCTCTGACCAAGGAAGATGTGCCAGATAGCGTCTTGCGGGCATATGGGTTGGATTCTTTAAAGTTCGGTCCAGACTACATCATTCCGAAACCGCTGGATCCGCGCGTGCTGCTATGGGAATCACCTGCGGTTGCCCGCGCGGCAATGGAGACGGGTGTGGCTCGCAAGACAATCGATTTGCAGGAATATCGACAGCAACTGGCATACCGGCAAGGATTGGGAGAACAAGTTCGATATTACATCATGAATAAAGCCAAGGCAGCCTCACCGAAAAAGCGGATTGTGTTCGCGGAGGGAGAGGAAGCGAAGATCATCCGGGCGGCTGCACAGATCCTAGATGAAGGGATTGGAATTCCGATCCTGGTGGGCAGGGAATGGGTGATCCGTGGGAAACTGCAGGCATTAGGATTGGATGATGATATGCTGATTGTGGACCCAGAGAACTACCCCCGCTTTGAAACTTATGCAGAGGAATACAGCAAGCTGCGCAACCGCAATGGTGTCACCATCTGGCATGCCCGGCGCAGGATCCTGGAGCCAAACGTGTTCACTGCCATGATGGTCAAGATGGGAGATGCCGATGCTTCGGTATCAGGATTGACCTTCGATTATCCTGATGTGATCCGCCCAGCGCTGCGTATCCACCACACTCAAGCGGGAAAGCGAATCGCAGCCGGGGTGTATATCATGATCGTGGGCAGGCGGACTTATCTCTTTACGGATGCGACGGTAAATATTGACCCAAGTGCGGAAGATCTAGCCGATATCGCTTTTTTGGTAGCGGATTTTGCCCGCCAGCTGCAGATTGAACCCCGTGTGGCATTACTTTCATTTTCAAATTTTGGCAGCACTCCGCACCCATTATCGGAGAAGGTTCAACGAGCCGTGGAACTGATCAAGACACGTGGAGCAGATTTCCCGGTGGATGGTGAAATGCAGGCAGATACCGCGGTAGTGCCTGAGCTTATCGAACAGCGCTACCCGTTCAGCCAGGTGCGGGATGCGAATGTACTGGTTTTCCCTTCACTTGAGGCGGCAAATATCGCCTATAAGCTGCTGGCAAGGCTGGGGAACGCTCAGGCGATCGGACCGATTTTACTGGGGATTGGTGCACCGGTGCACGTGCTGCAAACTGGAGATGATGTAAAGAACATTGTGAACATTGCTGCGGTGGCCGTGATGGATGCTGCCAGCAGGTAACGGTAGAGATATCAATCCTTGGCTATTAATTAGCATCAAAGAGATAGTCGAATATGGTGAGTATTCATATCTACCTTGATCTAAAAAAATCATCTACAGAACAACCCCCTCCTTCCCCCGAGAATCAGGGGGGACAAGGCCTCCCCCCAATTCCAGAACGGGAATTAGGGGAGGAATAGAGCAATGAATGAGCACTCCACCGAAAAACATCGGGGATAAAGAATGATATATTGAAGGACTGGTTATAGGCCGAAATACCTGGTGAATTCGGGCTGCCAATCGAGGGGGGTATATTCTCCAGAGGCTTTTTCCTGGATATATTTCCCTCGATAATTACCACTCGAGATGTGCTGCAAGGCATCGATCAAGACATCCACTTCCTGGCGGGTGTTGTACAAGCCGAAGGAGAGGCGGATCAACCCTGGCATCTCGGATTTGTCACCGTCCACCATCCGCCTTCGAACTTCAGCTGCTTCTTCATTGGATAAACCAAGTAAATGAAGGATGTACGGGTGAGCACAAAAACATCCACTGCGCACCCCGATACCATATTCATACCCCAAGACCGCTGCTGCCAGGAAATGATTGACATTTTGAAGCTGAAGTGGAATCACCCCCAACCGGTTGATTACGTTTAATGGGTCGTTATCACCAAATACCCTGATACCCTCAATGCTGGCCAGTTTTTCCAGTGCATAGCTGGTCAGGTCGGCTTCATGGTGAGCTACGTTTGCCATTTCGACGGCTTCCAGCTGGCGGATGGCAGCTGCCAGGGCAACTGCACCCACGACATTCGGGCTGCCAGCCTCATCACGCTCAGGTGGAGTGGTCCATACTACATTGTCAAGCGTGACGATTTCCACCGTACCCCCACCAGTCACATCAGGATCGCCCTGAGCGAAAACATCCTTCCGCCCGATGAGAGCGCCGGTACCGAATGGGGCATACATCTTATGGGCTGAAACACTGATAAAGTCAAGGTGAGCGGGATCGTCCAAGGGGAGCAGGTCTATCTTGCGATGGGGAGCAAGCTGGGCGCAATCTACCATGAACATGGCTCCGATGGAATGAACTATCTCTGCCAGGCGATGAATGGGGGTGATATACCCGGTTACATTGCTGGCACCAGTGAGCGCTACCAGGGCAATCCGATCAGCATTCTTTAAAAGCTGGGTCTCGAAATCAGATTCATCCAGGCAGCCATCAGGTGTGAGACGCACGTGAATCACCTGTGTGGCAGCCCGCCACGGGAGATCGTTGGAATGATGTTCCATGCCACTGGTGAGTACAATATTACGCTTTCCATCAAAGGCAAGGCGCCGGGCGAGCTTGTTGATGGCTTCAGTGGTGTTCTTCCCAAAGATGCAGGTGTGATCGATCGAATTTGCACCTACGAAATCCATCACAATCTGGCGAGATTGTTCATAGGCGTGGGTGGAAAGTTGGCTCTTGTACCCCGAGCCACGGTGAACGCTGCTGTAATAAACTAAAAAGTCGTCCACAGCTTTTTGGACGGCTTTCATGGGAGGGGTTGAGGCAGCGTTATCGAGATTGATATAACTGCGCCGGGTGCCATCCAACAATGGAATCAGGGCATCCAAACCGATGAAGAGGGGACGATAATTATTGTTAAGGGGATTGGACATTAGGATTTCCTGTAAAACGTAAACTGGTTATTAAATTGGCATTAAAAATCCTTGATTTATTTATTATTTTATACTATACTGTGGGTAATTGTGTTATTAAGTGGGTAATTGTGGGAACGCCGGATAATCCGGCGTTTCGTCTAAAAAAGGGATAACTAGAACATATGTTTTTGGGTGAGTACCGACACAGCATTGACAACAAAGACCGCCTAACTGTACCGGTTCGTTACCGCGAGTTAATGAATGAAGGTGCGTATATCCTGCGCGGTTTTGACCGGAACTTAATGGTATTGACTACAAAAGCATTTGAAACAATCTCTCATCGCCTCGATCAGATGAGCTTGACCGATCCTCTGGCGAGAGATTTACGCAGGTTGACTTTCGGATCTGCCTCTCGCCTGGAGATCGATAAGGTTGGACGGATATTGATCCCAGATTTCTTGTGCCAGAAAGTTGGCTTAACCTGTGACCACGATGCAGTTTTGGTAGGCCAGGGCAGTTATTTCGAGGTCTGGTCGACCGATGAATGGGCTCTCCAGCAGAAAGCGTTGGATGAAGCTGAGGCGAATACCGAGCGTTTTAAGGTTCTGGATTTATCCACCAGCTCTGGCTAGCTGGTTACTAAAAAAAATTGGCCTCCAAAAAAATTAACAACTGATTTACCAGGTGATGACACACCTACCTGTTCTTTACAATGAAATTATACACGCGATGCAACCTAAGCGGGGAGGGCTGTTCGTGGATGGCACCGTTGGCGCTGGAGGGCATGCCTGGGGAATTCTTCAAGCAAGCAACCCAGATGGCCAGCTTCTGGGCATGGATGTGGATCCCCAGGCACTCGAACTGGCGAGAGAAAAGCTGGCGGAGTTTGGAGACCGGGCTAATCTAATTCGGGCATCCTACACAGCCTTGCTGAAGCAGCTGGAAGCATTGAAGTGGCACCGTGTGGATGGAATCCTGTTAGATCTTGGGTTGTCCTCCATGCAGCTGGACACGCCAGATAGAGGTTTTTCTTTCCAAACGGAAGCACCCCTGGATATGCGTTTTGATCCGGATGGAAGAACAAGTGCAGCAGATCTGGTAAATCTGCTGGATGAGGTCGAGCTGGCGGACCTGGTGTACCGCTATGGAGAGGAACACCGATCAAGACAGGTAGCGCGAGCCATTGTCAATGCCAGACCGATCAACACAACCACCCAGCTGGCAAATGTGGTGGCGAAAGTGACGGGTGGTGGGAAGAGTGGAATCCACCCAGCCACACGCACTTTCCAGGCCTTGCGCATCGCAGTGAACGGTGAGCTGGAAGCTCTGGAGGAGGTGTTGCCTCAGACGATTGAGGCTATCAAACCGGGAGGCCGGTTGGCAATCATCTCGTTCCACTCACTGGAGGACCGCATCGTCAAGCAGTTTATGCGGAGGGAAAGCAAGGATTGTATCTGTCCACCTCGCCAGCCCGCTTGTACATGCGGTCATAAGGCAACCTTGCGGGAAATCAACCGAAAGCCAATCCGCCCGCAAGAGGAAGAAATTCGGAATAATGCTCGGTCCCGCAGTGCCCGGTTACGGGTGGCTGAAAGGATAGAAGAAAAAACTTAGTGAAAATGGCATAAGACTTGCAAGCCTGCACTAGAAACCCGTTTCCTTTTGATGATTGTTGTTGGTCCAAGCACGAGTAAATTAACAAAGTAAAAGGTTGAATTATCAAAAGTGGACGGGTTTTTAGATAGGTAGAAGATATGGATAACATACACCAATTAACCCATGCTTACTCACAAGCGCCCTGGCGAAAGCAGATGTATATGATCGGTGTGATTTTATTGTTTTTAGTCTGTGCAGCCATTGTCGCTGGGATCTACCTTAATGTCACGGCGCGTGCAGCGGCCGTCGGTAGACAAATTCAAGAGATGCAGGTGCGCGTTTACGGCTACCACTACCTGACCAGTGATGGTGGAGAGGCATACGTGCCCATTGAGGAATTGGAGCAAAAAATAGCTAACCTTAACAGCCAGCTGGCGTATCTTACTTCATACTCAAATATGCAGGAACGGGTGAAGGAGCTTAATTTAACGCCGATTGCGCCTGACCATATCGAGTATATCGAAATTCCAGGCTATGTTGAGAGGCAAACAACGTCACTCGCACCGCCACCCGTACCAGTGGTGGTGAATGCTTCTCTTATCGATCCGCAATTTAAAGAATCTTTGTTCGAGTGGATCACAGACCAGGTGCGGAAAACAGCCAATTTATTCAGTGAGGCGATGCCATGAGCCGATATATGGCAGACCAGGCTGTCCCGGCGGGGCGTGTACGGCGGAAGCTACCCGTGCGTGAGATCCCTGAAACCAAATATACATCCAGTGAAAAGGCCGGTCAGACTCTGACCGGTTGGCGATTTAATTTATTAGGAATCCTGTTTATGTTAGCTGGGGTAATGATCATCATCCAGCTATTCAGACTGCAGTTCAGCCCCGAGCGGGCTGAGTTCGTCACCCAAGGGGATCAATATAATCGAACCTTACACATTTTTTACCCACCAAGGGGTGATATCTATGACCGCTGGGGCCGTCTGCTGGCAGGCAGCACGCTGGTGTACGAAATTGGTGTGCAGGTGGATAACGTTGATAATCCTGACTCAATTGCGTTCGCATTGAGCAAAGTACTGGCAAACCATGAAGAGTATAACTATGCCGGTTACTCAGATGAAATATTCGCCGTCATCCACCAGGCGCAAATCTCTCAAACCGCATATGTCCAGGTGGCTGATTTTGTCACTCCGGATGAGCTGACCCAGCTGCAAGATTGGGCACGGAATTATGCCAACCTACCGGATGTGGACTATGGTGAAGCCGGGCGACCCAGCTTAAATGGATTGGTTTACCGCCCTCGCTTGCAGCGCTATTACCCTGAAAACGAGCTTGGATCAAACATCCTCGGCTTCGTCAACCGTGAAGGGACCGGGATGTTCGGAGTGGAGTCTGAATTCAATGATTTACTCGCAGGTGCTCCCCAATCTGTGTGGATGACGTTGGATCCGTATGAGGTCACCGAAATTCCCCAACTAAAAGCCGGGGCAGATATCGTGCTGACCATCGATCGCGAAATCCAGGCTGCAGCAGAGGAAGTGCTCAACACAGGGCTAGAAGAGAGCGGGGCGGACGGCGGGGTGATCCTGGTGATGGATCCCAATACGGGTGAGATGCTGGCGATTGCCACGACACCGAGATTGAACCCGAATGAATACTGGAAGTATGCCGATGTTTTCACGGATAGCACACCCTATAATCGGGCAGTCAGCCAGACATACGAACCTGGATCAGTATTCAAAGTATTGACCATGGCGACAGGACTGGATACTGGGGCAGTTACCCCGGATACACAATTTGTAGATACGGGCTCAATCCAGATCGGCGGTATTACGATCCACAACTGGGATTGGGGTGCCTGGGGTCCACAGGATATGCAGGGTTGTATGGCTCATTCGCTTAACGTCTGCCTGACCTGGGTTGCGACCCAAATTGGTGCAGGACCGTTTTACCAATACATGCAGAATTTTGGCCTCGGACGTGTTACCGGGATTGACCTGGCGGGAGAAGCTGCGGGAAGGTTAAAACTCCCAGGTGATACCGACTGGTACGAGGCTGAATTAGGGACAAATTCATTCGGCCAAGGCGTTGCAGTGACTCCGATCCAAATGGTTATGGCAATATCATCTGTCGCGAATGCAAGAGGTGAGATGATGATGCCGCACGTGATGCGCTCCATGGTTCGGGATGGTTTTCAATATACTCCAACCCCACAAATTGTTGGACAACCAATATCAGCAGAAACTGCTCGCCATCTGACTGAACTGTTAGCACTTTCGCTAGAATCCGAATCATCCGATGCCCTGATTGAAGGGTATCGAGTGGCGGGCAAGACCGGTACAGCAGAAGTGGCCACTCCAACAGGATATTCCAGCGAACAAACAAATGCATCCTTCGTCGGATGGGGACCGGTAAGCCATCCACGTTTCCTGGTGTATGTATGGCTTGAAAAACCTGAGAGCTCTCCCTGGGGTTCGGTCGTAGCGGCTCCAGTTTTCAGGCAAATGGTAGAACGCCTGGTTGTGTTAATGGACATCCCCCCCGATGGAGTTCTTCAAGGTCATTAGAGGAATTATTTGTGATCTTACTGGCTGATGTACTAGAAGCATTAACAGGAATTCGCCCCTCGATGGCAGCTACAGCGATCACCGGGGCGGAGATTGATTCACGCCAGGCTATAGCGGGATCCTTGTTTGTTGCCCTACCCGGAGAGCACCATGATGGGCATGATTTCGTTGGAGAAGCATTTGCAGCTGGAGCTAGGTATGCGTTCGTTCAGCGTGATTTGAGCAGCCAATTTAATACTTTGGATTTACGTAAAGTCTTGCAACCTGAAGTACTAAGCGAGCGCTTGGGCACGCTTGAGGGGCCTGTCTGCATTCGGGTGAATGATCCACTAAAAGCCTTGCAGCAGGTAGCAAAATTCTGGCGAAGCAAATTGAATGTGAAAGTGATCGGCATTACCGGGAGTGTTGGCAAGTCAACCACGAAAGAAGTTGTAGCAGAAGTATTGAGCCAGCGCTATTGTACTTTGAAAAACAAAGGCAATCTGAACAATGAAATTGGACTGCCCCTTACGATATTAAACCTGACCGAGCAACATGAGCGGGCAGTGCTCGAGATGGGATTTTATGTCCCAGGCGAGATTGCGTTCCTGTGCGACATAGCATCACCCTTTATTGGTGTACTGACCAATATCGGCACGGTTCATGCTTCCCGTGCAGGCTCACAGGCAGAAATTGCACGTGGGAAATCAGAGCTGGTGGAAGCATTGCCCGAAGATGGCGTAGCCATCTTAAATTACGATGATCCGCTGGTAAAAAAGATGGCGGACCAGACCCATGCACGGGTCTTTTTCTATGGTTTAGACAGTGCAGCAGACCTATGGGCAGACAACGTTGAAAGTCTTGGACTGGAAGGGATCCAATTTTTACTGCATTACCAGCAGGAAAAAAACGGCCCAGCTGAAGTTTTACAACTGCGGGTACCGTTGATCGGAAGACACTCGGTTCAAACTGTATTACGGGCAGTAGCAGTAGGATTGGTGGATGGGTTGACCTGGCAAGAGATTGTCAGTGGCTTGCGATCTGCAAGTACAGACCTGCGCCTGATTGCCGTCAGGACGAAGAGCGGCGCCTTGATCCTGGATGATACCTATAATGCGACCCCCGAATCCATGCTGGCAGCGCTCAACCTTTTAAACGATATGGAAGGGCACAAAATGGCGGTGTTAGGGGATATGCTCGAGCTGGGTCAGTATGAGCAACACGGCCATCAGATGGTGGGTATCAGGGCTGCGGAAGTGGCGGATGTGCTAGTGACGTTGGGAGTGCGCGGCCGGATGATTGCCTCTGCCGCACTGGAAGCCGGGTTACCCGGAGAAAAAATTGTTATTTTGGATGAAGCAGAGCAGGCTATCCAATACCTGCAACGCAATTTGAAGCCAGAGGACGTGGTTTTGGTAAAAGGCTCGAATTTGATGAGAATGGATCGAATCGTGACAGCATTAGAGGTCCAATCATGAGAGAGAGCGCTTATGCCCTGGCTTTGGCAGGCTTTTCGTTCATGTTGACCGTCATCTGGGGTGAACCATTACTACGTATTTTACGCCACCTGAAGATTGGTGAATCCATCCGCGTAGATGGTCCACAACGCCACGTTTCAAAATCAGGCACTCCCACGCTAGGCGGCGTGTTATTCATCCTACCCGTCTTGTTGATCACATTGTTATTCAATGCAGCTTCCCTGATTGGATTCACCATCCTTGGTCGATCAATATTCCTACCGATGGGAACAATGATCGGTTTTGGCTTATTGGGGTCAATCGATGATTGGAAGAAACTAAGGGGTAAGCGGTCAGATGAGCGAGGAATGCGGGCAAGGACAAAATTCCTAATCCAGATCATCTTCGGCATCATTATTGCCTTCGGTCTTCAATATATATTGCAAGCACCGCAGTTGTTCCTGCCCTGGATGAACCTGGAGTTTACGCTTGGTGTCTGGTATGTACCTATTGCAACCATTCTCATCGTCGGTTTCTCCAATGCGGTTAATTTTACCGATGGCTTGGATGGATTAGCGGGATTGATCTCTGCCACCTGTTTCGCAACTTTTGGGATGATTGCCTTACTACAGGGTCAATGGTTTCTGGCACGCTTTTGCTTTACCCTGGTTGGAGCGCTTTTTGGTTTCCTGTGGTTCAACGTCCACCCAGCCCAATTGATCATGGGCGATATCGGCGCCTTGCCCCTGGGTGCAACCCTGGCAGTGGTGGCATTGATGACCGGCCAATGGATCCTATTACCGATCATCGCAGTCATCCCTCTGAGTGAGATGGTGAGTGTGATCGGGCAGGTAGCATATTTTAAATATACCCATGGGAAGCGTTTATTCAAAATGGCGCCACTTCACCATCATTTTGAGCTGCTTGGATGGAGTGAAACGCAGGTAGTACAGAGATTTTGGCTGATTGGTTTATTAGCCGCCATCATCGGTGCAGCCATTGCGATTGGATAAATGTGAGAATGCAATGATTGATTGGAAGGATAAACAAGTAGTTGTCATCGGGGCTGCGCGGCAGGGGATTGCCCTGGGGCGGTTCCTGGCATTGCATGGTGCGTATGTCGTGATGAATGACCAGAAAACACCCGAACAGCTTAAAGAGGCTCAAACATCCTTGATCGAGCTTGATCATGCAAGGAGTGCTCAGATTGAATGGGTGATCGGAAGTCACCCTCTGGCATTGTTGGACAAAGCTGAGATGGTGTGTGTATCAGGTGGTGTGCCATTGACTCTACCACTCATTCAGGAGGCACTAGCCCGGAGTATTTCGCTCAGCAATGATACCCAGATATTTCTCGAGGAATGCCCATGCAGGACGATCGGGATTACCGGCTCAGCTGGAAAAACAACCACAACCAGCCTGGTGGGGAAAATCGCCGAAACCGCAATAACCTCAGGTAAAAGTGAAGCTAAGTATCGAAAAGTCTGGGTAGGTGGCAATATCGGATCACCTTTATTATCAGTGGTGGATCAAATGGCTTCGGATGACCTGGCGGTACTCGAGATTTCCAGCTTTCAATTGGAGCTGATGACCAGATCGGTTGACATTGCATGTGTGCTGAACATCACACCCAACCACCTGGACCGGCACGCCTCGATGGAGGCATATATTACCGCTAAGAGTCGAATATTGGATTACCAGACTCAAAATGATGTTGCGGTACTGGGTAGGGATGACCCCGGTGCCTGGAATCTGCTCGAGAAAGTGCGAGGGGTTAAAAGTTCGTTCGGCACACAGGTACCACCCACAGGGATGCAAGGAGCATTTATCGATGACGGGTGGATTTGCCTGCGGGATGGAAAGGCTGTGAGGCGCGTGATACGGCAGTCGGAAATCCCATTACGTGGTTGGCATAATGTGGAAAACGTATTGGCAGCATTTGCAGTGTGCCAGGCTGCCGGGTTACCTGCCAAAGCTATGCGTGAAGCGGTCATGGCGTTTACTGGTGTAGAACACCGATTGGAATGGGTTCATTCCTGGAAGGGTTCAGACTGGTACAACGATTCGATCGCAACCGCACCGGAACGGGTGATGGCAGCAATTCACTCCTTTGATACCCCAGCAGATATTCAGCGACCGATCGTACTTCTGGCTGGAGGAAGGGATAAAAACTTGCCCTGGGATGAGCTGGCAGAATTGATCCACGCGAGAGTGGAGCACTTGATTTTATTCGGTGAGGCGGCAGATAAAATTGCCAGTTCGGTTGGTAGTACTAAAAGCAACTCACTGCCTGCTACGATTGAGATTTATCCGGGTTTGGAACAAGCAGTTATGTCCGCAGCGCGGGTAGCAGAACCAGGTGATATCGTTCTGTTCTCACCCGGCGGCACGAGCTTTGATGAATTCCGCGATTTCGAGGATCGCGGGGAGGCTTTTAAACGATGGGTGTCGAATCTTTCGTGCATGTGAAAGGTAGTGAACCGATAATGGCGCAGATGAAGGTTAAAACCCGTCGTCCGGCACGTCTGAGGATCGATGTGCCCTTATTACTGGTAGTCATCTCGCTGATGTTGTTTGGAATGTTGATGGTGTACTCAGCAAGTGCAGATTATTCATACCAGGTATATGGATCACCATCCTATATTTTTTTGCGCCAGCTACGCTGGTTGGGATTAGGTAGCTTCGCGATGATCGTGATTGCCTTTGTTGACTATCACATGTGGAAGAAACTTGCCTTGATCCTGATGGGTGTCACGATATTTGCATTGGTTGCAGTGCTCATCATTCAAGATACACGCTTAGGCTCGGTGCGCAGCTTGTTCCGGGGATCCATCCAGCCTTCGGAATTAGCGAAGTTTGGGATCGTGATCTATCTATCCGTATGGCTACACAACCGGCGTGACATGCTGAAATCCATATACCTGGCTTTGCTGCCATTGGCTGTGATCATGGGAGTCGTAGGTGGGTTGATCGCCATGCAGCCGGATTTGAGCGCCGTAATCACGATCGGTCTATTAGGCACACTGATGTTTTTTCTGGCGGGAGGCTCGCTAAAGCATTTCCTTTACATGATGGCGATCGGTATCCTCGTAGGTGTGATTGTCATGAAATCGGGATTTTTCCCAACCGGACCTGACCGGATGAACAGCTACCTGGCTGGGCTTAAAGATCCACTGCAGTACTCAGAGCATGTGCGTCGATCATTGGAAGCATTCATGCGCGGTGGTTGGGTTGGAGTAGGTATTGGCAAATCACAGACCAAGCTGAACGGACTCCCATTCCCGCATACAGATAGCGTCTTTGCGGTGGTGGGTGAAGAGACGGGAGTGTTAGGAGCAGGTTTGCTGGTCATATTATTTATGGTGTTCTTGTGGCGTGGTTGGGTGATCGCGCGCAAGGCACCCGATGGATTGGGAAAGCTTCTATGCGGTGGATTAACTTTCTGGATTGCACTAGAAGCACTGATAAATATGCTGGTAATGGTAGGATTGTTGCCATTTGCAGGTAATGCCCTTCCATTTGTCAGCTCAGGTGGCTCCAATCTAATGGTAGTGTTGGCTTCCATTGGGATCATCCTGAACATTTCTCGAATGTCTGAAAAACCAAAACCACGTGAGGAAAAGGGAAGCAATGCGGTTGTTAATTTGCGCAGGGGGGACAGGCGGCGGCGTGTATCCAGCCCTGTCGGTCCTCAAACAGCTGATGAACCTGAAGCCTGAAGGGAAGCAAGAATCTAAGGCTGAAACCAGCTCAACCTCCCCAGGAGAGGTGCATGTATTGTGGGTGGGGGGCAGTGGAGGCATGGAGGCTGATCTGGTAAAGCGGGAAGGTCTTCGATTCGAGGCGATCCCGGCTGCAGGTGTGCATGGTGTAGGTGTGCGGGCTTTGCCTGGAAATTTGTGGAAGCTGGCAAGAGGATTTTTCTCGTCCAGACGCATCCTACGTAAGTTTCGACCTGAGGTTTTGTTATTTACAGGCGGTTTTGTTGGAGTGCCAATGGCACTGGCAGGGCGCATTTCCGGTCGGTGCAAGAGCCTGCTGTATGTTCCGGATATTGAGCCAAGCCTGGCATTAAAGGCGATCGCCCGCTTCAGCAATTGCATCGCCATGACGGTGGAAGAATCAGGTGCATTCTTCCCAAAACATCCTTATAAAGTGGTCACAGGCTATCCACTGCGACCGGGTCTTGACGAGTGGACGATTAGCCAAGCGCGCAGCTTTTTTGCGCTGCAAGAAGAATTACCCGTCTTGTTGGTGTTCGGCGGAAGCAAAGGCGCACGATCGATTAACCAGGCGTTGGCAGGTGCATTACCAGAATTGCTCCAGGAAATGCAGGTGATCCATATTACCGGCAAATTGGATTGGCAGATGATGGAACAAACCCGGGCAAGTCTACCTACAGAGCAGCTAAATCGCTACAGACCATACCCGTACCTGTACGATGAAATTGGCGCGGCGATGAAGCTGGCCGACCTGGCGATCACACGTGCAGGCGCTTCCATCCTGGGCGAGCTGCCTTTATTTGGGTTACCGGCCATACTGGTGCCATACCCATATGCCTGGAGGTACCAACGGGTGAATGCCAGTTTCCTGGTGAAGCGCGGTGCAGCGGAGGTGATTGAAGATGCTCAATTGGTTGAACAAATCGTGCCCAAAGTACGTGAATTGATGGCAGATCATGCCAAACGTGAAAAAATGTCTCAGAATATGCATTCACTGGCGAAGCCCGATGCTGCTGCCAGCATTGCCAGCCTGATAATCAGCCTGGCAAAATCAACCCAATCCGGCTCTGTAAATCTTCCCAATCCGGCTGATTAGGAGCAACGAATGGTCTATCTAAATTTTATTTTCATCTGTTTTGTGATCTTATTTGCAATCATTGGTGCCATGCGAGGCTGGGCTAAGGAGATGATGGTGACTGCCAGCGCGGTCCTGGCATTGTTCATCATCACTGTGCTCGAGACTTACGTCAAAGGCATCTCCCAAACCTTTGCTGTGGCGGGGTCAACAGCCCAATTTTGGATGAGGGTTGCAATCGTCATCCTGCTGACATTTTTTGGATACCAAACCCCCAATCTTCCCAGGATAGGCGGAGAGCGATTTGCTCGCGAACGATTGCAAGATTCGATGTTGGGAATTTTCCTGGGTGCATTGAACGGCTACCTGATTGTGGGCTCGATTTGGTATTTCCTGTCGCAAGCCAATTACCAGGCTATCTCATATATCATTCCTCCTGACCCGACCACCATCCCAGGGCAGGCAGCCATCAAGCTGCTCGCCTGGATGGCTCCAGCATGGTTGGGAGTACCGTTTATATATTTTGCCATCGCATTATCGTTCATTTTTGTGATCGTGGTCTTTTTATGACAATAGGAAAGTCGGTGCATTTCATTGGGATCGGTGGGACAGGCCTGTCAGCCATTGCACGGGTGCTGCTGGAGAGCGGCTACCATGTGACTGGTTCTGACCGCTCATTGTCTCCGCTGGCAAAAAGCCTTCAAGAAGAAGGCGTGCGGGTTGATATCGGCCACCGGGCTGAAAACATTGAAGGTGCCCAGGTGGTGGTGCGTTCATCCGCAATTCCTGATGAGAATGTGGAAGTACTGGCGGCGCAAACAAAAGGCATCCCGGTGCTCAAGCGGAGCGAATTTCTCTCCAGTTTGATGGAAGGCTATTTTGGGATTGCCGTAGCAGGAACCCATGGAAAGACGACCACGACAGCCATGATGGCCTGGATGCTTTCCTGCTTGAAGCAGGATCCAACGTATATTATTGGAGGAGTGCTAAAAAATACCGGTACGAATGCACATGCAGGGAAGGGACGGGCATTTGTTATTGAAGCTGACGAATACGACCATATGTTCCTCGGATTGAAGCCGAAATTGGCTGTAATCACCAACATTGAGCATGACCACCCGGATTGTTATCCTAGCGAAGAAGATTTCTTTGATGCCTTTGATGAATTCGCATCGCAGGTGGGTAGCGATGGGACGTTGCTGGTGTGTGCGGATGACCAAAACGCGGCGCGTTTGGGACACATCGCCAGCAAGCGTGGCCAAAAAGTATTTTCTTACGCATTAGAAGATGCAACTGACCGTATTGTCCACCCAGCAGCTGATTATGTTGCTGAGGCGCTTACTCCCAACCTATTGGGTGGGATGAGCTTCGAAATGATGTGTCGACTAACGAAAAATAAAATTGAGCATTATGCACAGGTGAACCTGCAGGTGCCGGGTAAACATAATGTTCAGAATGCGCTGGCAACGCTGGCGGCAGCCCACCAGATGCAGCTTCCAGTCGATCAGGCAGGGATAGCCTTATCACAATATCTTGGAACGGGACGCCGGTTCGAAGTGCGTGGAGTAACCAATGGCATCACTGTGATCGATGATTACGCACATCACCCAACCGAGATCATGGCGACGTTATCCGCAGCACGGATGCGCTACCCAGGAAGCGGATTGTGGGTGGTTTGGCAACCGCATACATACTCACGCACGCGCGTGTTATTCAACACTTTCGCAAAAGCTTTTGAGCAAGCCGATCATGTGATTGTAACTGAAGTATATGCGGCGCGTGAAAAGCAACCCGAGGATGGATTTTCCTCCCAGCTTGTTGTGGCAGCCATGAGTCATCCAGACGTACAGTATTTCTCAGATTTTTCACCCATAGCTGCACTCCTTAACCGGCGAATGGTACCGGGTGATGTTTTGATCGTCCTATCCGCGGGTGATGCTGACCAGATCAGCACAATGGTTGAGACATTATTGATAGAAAGGAGTAAGAAACATGAATAACTCAGTTGCAAGCGTAAAAACGGGATATTACCCTGCGGTAAAAAGCAGCCTCGATTTCGATGCAGATTTGGAACCTTTCGCCTCACTGTTTGTGAAACCGATAAGCAACAATAAGTGCGCATTTTCTAGAAAAGAGCTCGAGGTGATGTGCAAGGACCCAATGCATTCACCCAGGCTGATTGTTTACCTGATTGAATTTATCAAGAATATGTGATCTTGTGGAAGGAAATTTGTGACCATTTCTTCAGCTCAGCTCCAGCTGCTGCGAAACACCTTTGGCACTTCAGTGCATGAAAATCTATCTCTGAAGCGGTACACTGCAGCGCGCATCGGTGGAAAAGCGGATATCTTGATCAGTGTTGAGACATCAGATGAGCTAGCACAGGTCACGAGATTTTGTTGGGAGCATGATGTCCCATGCATCATATTGGGAAGTGGCTCGAATGTATTGGTATCCGAGGCAGGTGTGAGGCAGGTAGTGGTGCTAAATCGTGCCAAGAAGATTATCTTCTACCCTCACTCTCAACCTGCCACCGTTTGGGCTGAATCGGGGGCTAATTTTGGTGCTCTGGCTCGCCAGGCTGCATCCAGAGGGTTGTCGGGGTTGGAATGGGCAGCAGGCATCCCAGGTACGTTAGGCGGCGCTGTGTATGGGAATGCTGGCGCTCACGGTAGTGACATGTCATGCAACCTGGTGATGGCAAATATCTTGCATCTCAGTCAAGTACATACTGCAAAGAAACAGGAAATTTTGCAGGAGGATTGGTCGGTCAGGCAATTTGAATATGAATACCGGAGCAGCAGCATCAAACGCCAACCGGGAAAGGTGGTGGTTTTATCAGCCCAGCTGAAACTGGGCCGAAGCACACCTGAAACTGTACAGGCGAAAATGGATGAGTATTCAGCGATCCGCCGTAACACACAGCCTTCCGGGGCATCCTTGGGTTCGATTTTTAAAAACCCGGATGGTGATTTTGCGGGAAGGTTGATTGAGGTTGCCGGGTTGAAGGGCAAAAAAATAGGCAAGGTTGAGGTAAGTCAGAAACATGCTAATTTTTTCATCAACCGTGGTAATGCGACAGCGAGTGATTATGCAGGATTGATCAGACTGGTGCAGAAAGAAGTCCGCGAAGCGTTTGGTACCAGCCTGGAGCTAGAAATTGAATTGTTGGGTGATTGGACAAACTTGTAAAGATATGGATACGGAACGCAAGCTACGAGTGGGTGTGATTTTCGGCGGGCGCTCAGGGGAGCACGAGATCTCGCTGATGTCGGCGCGTTTTGTATTAAGTATGCTCGACCCGCGGCGCTATGAGGTGACACAGATCGGCATCACCCACGAAGGTGCCTGGCTGATCGGTGAAAATGTGCTCGAATTGATGCAAAAAGGTCAAATTGAGACACTCCAGCAAGCGGCTTTACTGCCCGACCCGACCTATGAAGGGATTAATATCATCGAGAAGACCGAGCATGAGTCGTTGATAAAACTTTTCACCAAGCTGGATGTTATTTTCCCTGTACTGCACGGGACATTCGGCGAAGATGGAACGCTGCAAGGTTTTTTGGAGATGGCAGGTCTGGCCTACGTGGGGGCAGGTGTGCTTGGTTCGTCAGTGGGTATGGATAAAGGTGTTTTTCATGACGTCATGATAGCCAATCAGGTCCCTGTGGTTGAAGGAATGGTAGTCCTACGCAGTGCGCTGGCAGGGAACATGGAAACAATTATCACACAGGCTGAACGAGTGGCAGCTTATCCATTATTCGTCAAGCCCGCAAACCTGGGATCTTCCGTCGGTGTGAGCAAATGTAATAACAGGTCAGACCTGATGGAAGGTATCCTGGATGCAGCTCGTTATGATCGCAGAATTTTAATCCAGCGGGGATTGAATGCACGTGAGATCGAGGTAAGCGTGCTTGGCAATGACACGCCTGAAGCGTCCATTCCGGGTGAGGTCATCCCAAGCCGTGAATTTTATTCCTATGACGCCAAGTACCTGGATAACTCTTCAGAATTACGCATCCCCGCTCCCATCCCAGAAACAACTGCAACCCGAGCCAGACAGCTGGCAGTGAAGGCGTTTAAAGCGATTGATTGCCAGGGCATGGCACGGGTTGATTTCCTACTGGAGCGTGAAACTGGTGAGCTTTATTTGAATGAACTGAACACGATCCCTGGTTTTACAGGCATAAGTATGTACCCAAAGCTGTGGGAAGCAAGCGGTTTATCTTCCTCACGGCTGGTGGATCGATTAGTTGAACTGGCTGTGGAACGCAAAGCAGACAGCCAAAAAACCATACATCGGTATATGAGATAGATTATGACAAAGCTGGAGCGAAATTTCAATCCACATAGTTCGACCACCGATCCGGGACAAGCCCGTAAGCGGAAACTGAAGCGCGATGGCAAAGGTATTCCCAGCCTACCAGAGGCAGGATCAAGCCACCGGCGAAACGAACACAGGGCTTTAAGCCGGAGTGGACCTTCCATACGGGAACGTCTGGTGGCGGCAAAAGTGAAATTACCAGAAACACCGCTACCTTCGCTCCAGGAAAAGCTCAACTCTACACTGGAGGCAATTTCCCGTCCAGCTATAACCAACCCTTCTCCACGAAAAGCAACCTCTTCAGCACATGGGGTGATTAACCGCAGCCCACGCAGAAAAGCTGAGACATGGCAGGGGGAAGGCGACTTTGAAGCAACCAGGCATTCTGAAACGCAGCGTATGGGGAGTAATAAAGGTGGAACGATACCCCGCAAGAATCGCCGGGTATTTGATGCACGGACGGAGGCTCCACCTCCTGTAATGGTGCGAGGTGGAATGGGCGGGATGGCTTTTGGCAGGGTGGCCTCTTCACGAATGAACAAGCACAAACAGCCCAAGCGACGGATTGATGTACCTTTGCACGTCACAGGGGCTGAGCTACGCCTGCCCTCAATACCTTTCGTCCGCCTGGGTTGGAGGGTTGTATCACTCTTAATGGTACTGATGATGTTCGCCAGCTTATTCCTTATCTGGAAAGCGCCTGTTTTCCAGGTGAACAGCGTCCAAGCAGTTGGTCTTCAGCGTTTGACTGCAGGAGATTTGAATATCGTAATGGGAGCCGTTGGAAGGTCAGTTTTCACCCTAAACCCGGCTGTTTTAGATGAAAACCTGCATCAGGCATTCCCTGAGTTATCCAAAATATCGATCAAGATCGGCTTACCAGCCAGCGTAAAAGTAGTTGCCACCGAGCGTAAGCCGGTTATCGCCTGGGTTCAGGACGGTAACGAGACCTGGGTGGATGCAGACGGTGTTTCATTCCCAGCCAGAGGCACTCCTGCAAATACATTGGTAAAGGTTGAGGGACATGGCAACCCACCCAGCATTACACCAGCCACTTTACAAATAGATGCAAAATCTTTGGTCGAGGGTGCGGCAGCTTCTCCTTCCATCACAACACCGACATTAAGACTATCACCGGAGCTCGTTTCAGCAATCCTGGCATTAGGTGCCAAGATGCCTGAGGATACTCTACTGGTATATGACAGTGTACATGGCCTGGGATGGAATGACCCAAAAGGCTGGGAAGTGTATTTTGGGTCAGAAGATCAGGATATGGAAATGAAATTAACGGTATATCAAGCATTAGTTGAACAGTTGGAGAATGAAGGTATTCAACCAGCAATGATCAGCGTGGAATTCGTCCACGCACCATATTATCGGATGGAGCGGTGATCGAACCGCAAAGAAGTGATTATGGACGAGCCAATTATTGTCGCAATTGATATCGGCACGACCAAGATATGCACCCTGGTAGGGCGTGAAGAAGCACCTAACCAGATACGCATTCTTGGCGTGGGAGTTGAACCTTCTCAAGGCGTGCGTAAGGGTGTGGTCGTGGATATGGTAGCAGCCTCCCAAGCTGTGGTGCGATCTGTGGAAAAAGCAGAGCGCACCTGTGGATTGGAGATTGACTGCGCCCTGGTTAGCCTGGCAGGGTCACAAGTTTCTTCCGTGAACAGCCGGGGTGTTGTTGGTGTGGCAGGGCGCATCATCGACGAAGGAGATATAGCCCGGGCGATCGATGCTGCCAAAGCAGTTAATATTCCACATAACCGTGAAATCATCCACATCATTCAGCGCGGTTTCAACATTGATGGGCAGGAAGGCATCCGAAAACCCTTAGGGATGCACGGTTACCGACTGGAGGTTGAAACGCACATCATCACCGCATCTGCAGCTTCAGTGGAGAATCTACGCCAATGCGTAGCAGCAGCAGGTGTGGAAGTAACACAGTTTGTGTTAAATCCGTTGGCATCGGCTGAAGTAGTGCTGACTGAAACCGAGCGGGAGATGGGTGTGGTGATTTGCGATATAGGCGGTGGCACCACCGATATGGCGATCTATATTGGTGGTGATGTGTGGCATACCAATGTTCTAGCAGTCGGTGGGGATCATATCACGTCTGATATTGCGCATGGATTACGCCTGCCAATCACCCAGGCGGAGGAAATCAAGATCAAACACGGGCATGCTACGGGCGATGAAGTCCCATCCGGTGAATCGTTCAGCATCAAGCCTTTTGGTGAAGAACAGCCGGTGGAGATCAACCGCCAGGAGCTGGCTCATATCATAGAAGCCCGGGTTGAGGAAATATTCAGCCTGGTACTACAGGAAATCAAGCGCTCAGGCTACGATGGGCTACTGCCAGCTGGGTTGGTCCTTACGGGTGGGTCCAGTGCCTTACCGGGAATCAGATCATTAGCCAGCCAAACACTTAACTTACCGGTGCGTATAGCGATGCCAGAAAACTTGATCGGTATGTCTGACAAACTTTTATCGCCTGCCTATTCTACGAGCGTTGGCTTGCTCAAGTGGGCTTTATTGATGTCAGATATTTATGTACAGTCATCTCAAGCAGGGATCCATCTTGGGCCAAAAGGCGGCGGAATAGATTGGGAAACGGTCAAAGCTTTTCTGAGGAGGTTGCTACCATAAGCAAAAAATCATTCATCAACCATCATAAGCAATTATTCGGTTACGCAAGACAAGCGAACCAGGAAACCAAATCATATCAAACCAATTTTCGAGGAGGATCGTGATCATGAACAATAATGTAAGTTTTTCAAGCCAGCTGGAATCCTTTGCCCACATCAAAGTTGTGGGTGTAGGAGGCGGTGGGTGCAATGCCGTTGAAAGGATGATCAAGGAAGGCCTGCAGGGTGTTGAATTCATCGCCATAAACACCGATGCGCAGGCACTGATGCTTTCGAGTGCCCCCACACGCGTACGAATCGGAGAAAAGCTCACGCGTGGACTTGGTTCTGGCGGGAACCCCGAACAAGGGCGGAAGGCAGCTGAGGAATCGCAGGAAGCTCTCTACAACGTGCTGCGTGGAGCAGACATGGTCTTCGTCACCGGCGGGATGGGTGGCGGAACCGGGACCGGGGCTGCTTCGATCATTGCGCAGATTGGCCGCGAGCTGGGTGCACTAACCATTGGTGTGGTCACACGCCCATTTGCATTCGAAGGCTCACGCCGCATCCAGGTGGCAGAAGCTGGGATCGAAAAGCTGAAAGAGCAAGCAGACACATTGATCGTTATTCCTAACGACCGCTTGCTTCAAATTGTGGATAAGCACGCCAACCTGCAGGATGCATTCCGGATCGCTGACGACGTGTTACGACAAGGCGTTCAGGGCATATCAGAGCTGATCACCGTCCCGGGATTGATCAACCTGGACTTTGCAGACGTCCGCACGATCATGGCTGAGGGCGGCGCAGCATTGATGGCGGTAGGCACCGGGCGTGGTGAGGAACGGGCAAAGATGGCAGCTGAACAGGCGATTTCCAGCCAGCTATTGGATATCACGATTGATGGTGCACGCGGCATCCTGTTCAACGTAACTGGTGGTCCAGACCTGACCCTGTATGAGGTAAATCAGGCAGCAGCCATTATTAAGGAAACTGCACATCCGGATGTTAATCTGATATTTGGGGCTGTCATCGACCAGAACATGTCCGATGAAGTGCGTGTGACTGTAATTGCAACTGGTTTTGAGCGGTCAGGCCTCACAGTAAGGAGGGCAGCTGATGCGCAGAAGAACCCTTTACGCCAGGAAAAACCAGCCACGGTCCAGGAAGAGACAGCACGTGAGCTGCAATCTGTCGAGGTTGCCAAGACCGACTTCGCACCACGCACGTTTAATACAGAGGACTTGGACATCCCAACCTTCTTGAGGAACCGAACTCGCAATTAGATCAGACATGCATAGTCTTGTTCGGGAGAAGGATCAATAAAATGATGAGAGCCAGCATTCGACTGGATAACTCGATTTATCTGGACATAATGACGATCAATGGTTGGAAGGATCATTATGATGAAATCCATGGGAAAATCGCGTTGTGGAATGCCAGGGTTTACCAGCATACCAATGATTCTCCCCGAGCAGCAAATGTTGAGACCATGATCTCTGGTGGGGTTTCTGCGGAGTAACATTCAATGATTTTCGCCTTCACGAAGATCGGAGGACAATGATGGACTGGTTATTGTTCTTGGTTGGGCTGATAATTGGAGCATTTTTTGGGGCTAACATTGCCATATTTGTGGCAGGTATGTGTGTTGCTGCCCGTTCTGGTGACCAGATCATTAAGTCACACAGTTAAGGCTGATTAAGGTGCTGGTGTTGCATGGTGACAGATTGATTAGGTAAATGATCGACAGGAAAGTTTTACTTTCTTTCATCATCGCTCCAATAAGCGCCGATTAACAGGCATAGCTTGTGGTCCCAGATCGCGTGATACCCATTGCTTCCAGTGATAGCGTCGCAGGAACGCTAAGTTGGACTATCCCTGAAGATCTACAGGAAACTGTAGCAGATCGGATGGGTTTACGGATAGGTATCTTTACTGATTGGGAATGAAGACGTATCTCCATCCCAATGGTGACAGTTCTACAAGGTGGTTATACTTCACTCCGATTTTTTCCCGTTTTACGGTTAAACGTGGTCTTCTGGGTGAGGTTGTAAGCTTGGTAGGGGATTGCCGGCCTCCTCCTCCCGGCAATCCCCGCCAGCCCATGACCCTGGTGTATACCAACCAGGGATGTAACTGGCGGTGGACGAGTCAGGCACGCATCCATGGGAGGAAACCATTTTTCACCTCAAAATGTAAACATAGCGGGGAAAATTTTTTGATAGTATGGAAGCACTGTTCATTTAATAAACTGCAAAATACAAGCAATCTTAAAAAATTAAAAAATATTCAATATTTTAAGAAAAACTGCTCATATTTCTCTTGCACTTGTAAGAAGCATGTGCTAAAATCTTTCAATCTCCACTCCCACCTATGCGGGTTAATGGAAGTGGAACCCCCGTCTATAGCGATTACAAATGTTCTAGAAACGTAGGTAGATATTATGCGCTGTCCGTATTGCCGACATGATGAATCGAGAGTAATTGATACTTCGCACGATACCAGAGGCGGGGTGAGGCGGAGGAGGGAATGTGAGAGTTGTGGTCAACGCTTCAGTACCTATGAGCGCCCCATCCTGGCAACACCGCTTATCGTCAAACAAGATGGAACCCGCGAAGAGTTCGATCATGAGAAATTGAGCCGAGGTATACGCATCGCATGTGCTAAACGACCAGTACCTGCCGCGGATGTTGACAGGCTGGTTGGTGAGATTGAAGCTACGCTACAAGCCATGGGGCGAGCGGAAGTCTCATCTAGAGTAGTTGGAGATATGGTCATCGCTGGTCTCAAAGAGATGGACCAGATCGCTTACATACGCTATGCGATTGTTTATCTCGGGTTGGATGATTTGCGTTCGATCCGCAAAGAGATCGACCGCCTGTTAGAGGGCTAAGCACCACTGGGGTGGTGTGGAGATTAATTATGTCACAAACGATTCACGAACGAATTGACCGGTTCGGTTTACTACCAACCCCTGAGATACCTTCTGGAGTAGCGGAGGTTGATCTCACGGATAATGCCCGCCAGGTTCTTATCCGGCGGTACGTTCGGCGGGATCGGGAAGGGAAACCAGCGGAAAGCATTGAAGGCATGTTCTGGCGGGTGGCTTATCATGTAGCTAAAGTTGAGCAAACCTGGAATGGAAATGAGATCGACCGAGCAGTGGATTTTTACAAGTTACTATCGAGTAAGCAATTCTTCCCTAATTCACCCACTTTCACCGGGGCAGGAACACCTTTAGGACAGCTGGCTGCTTGCTTCGTGTTACCCGTTTCAGATGATATGGGACGGCATGAGGCTGGGATTTTCCAAACTTTACGGGATGCAGCTCTGATCCAACAAACAGGCGGGGGCAATGGTTTTTCATTCTCACGCTTAAGACCAAAAAATACACTGGTGAAATCTTCAGCCGGGCAGGCGACCGGCCCGGTAGGTTTTTTACGAGTGTACGATAAGGCATTTGGCGAAATCGCCCAAGGCGGAACCCGCCGGGGTGCCAATATGGCGGTATTACGCGTTGATCACCCGGATATTGAAGATTTCATAACCTGCAAGACAGATGAGAATGCGATCACAAACTTTAATATCTCCGTTGGGATCACGGATTCTTTTATGGAAGCGGTAGAAAATGATGATATGTGGGACTTACGCTTCCCCGATGTAGTCAGCCCCGAGTATCACGAATTCCATGGGACGTTAGAGATGGCAGAAAAAGCCGGTATACCGATCATCACGTACCGGCAAGTTAAGGCGCGCGACTTATTCAATAAAATTGTCACCCAGGCGCACCATAATGGCGAACCTGGGATGTTATTCCTAGAGACTGCCAACCGATCGAACCCGGTGCCCCAGCTGTACCAGCTTGAGGCGACCAATCCATGTGGTGAGCAATGGTTGGGTCCGTATGAGAATTGCTGCCTGGGTTCAGTAAACTTAGCCGAGATGTTCGGGGCAACGCACCAGGTGGATTGGGATAAGTTACGCAAAGCAGTTGAGCTATCTACGATTTTTTTGGATGATGTCATTCAAGCCAATGCTTACGTGCCAGCTGTACCACAACTGAAAAAAGCCGCCGAGCAGGCGCGGCGTATCGGCCTGGGGATGATGGGATTGGGTGATTTGATGTATCATTGCGGAATCCGGTATGGTTCTGATGAGGGACAGGAATTTGCAGCTCAGGTCATGGAATTCATCCGGTACCATGCTATGCAAACCAGCGTCATGCTGGCTGAAAAACGCGGGCCTTTCCCTGCCATAAAAGGCTCAATTTATGACCCAGAAAATATAACCTGGGTGTCCCCTCATCCTATCGCCCCATTTACCTGCAACTTCAACCGACCAGAATTGGATTGGGAAACTATCTTAGAGGGGATTAAAAAGCATGGGATCAGGAATGCTGCCCAAACAACGATTGCTCCCACAGGAACAATTGCAACTGTGGCTGGATGTGAAGGCTATGGTTGTGAACCTGTTTTTGCTCTAGCATACATCCGTCATGTTAATGACAATGGTCATGACTTACCACTGGCGTACACCAGCCCGCAGTTTGAAAGCGCTTTGGTTGATGTCGGAGTAGACGAGAAAACACGTCAGGTGATCATCGAACGGGTGATGGAAAGTGGCACATGCCAGCAAAACGAAAACGTCCCTGAGCAAATCCAGCATATATTTGCAGTCTCGCAGGATATCAGTGCCGAAGAACACGTGCGGATGCAGGCTGCGATGCAGGCATTTGTGGATAACAGCCTGAGCAAAACAGTCAACTTTCCACCAGACGCCACCGAGGAAGACGTTGCCATAGTCTACATGCTGGCATGGAAACTCGGCTGTAAGGGAATAACGGTTTATGTGACTGGCTCGCGTAAGAAAGTTGTCTTGGAAACAAAAGCCACCTCGCGTGAGAAAGAACTTGCGTTGCAGGAAGAACAAGGTCAGATGGCTTTACAAGCGGTGAACGTCGCTGAAATAGATCATAAGTGGTCATCCACTAAAAAACCTCGTCCCAGGCGGCTGAGAGGATACACATATAGCATAAGCACGCCGGTGGGTAAGGCATTTGTGACTGTCAATGAAAATGGGGGCGATCACCCGTTTGAAGTATTCGTGAGCACCGCCAAAGCAGGCTCCGAGACAGCTGCGGTTTCTGAAGCAATCGGTCGCCTGATTTCTTATTTGTTACGTTTAGCTTCACCCGTCTTACCCAGGGAACGGCTTAAAGAGATCGTCAAGCAGCTTTCAGGTATTGGAGGCGGGCGCTCGTTGGGGTTTGGCCCCAACCGGGTGAGATCGCTGCCGGATGGCGTCGCCCAAACCCTGGCGGAATACCTGGATGATTCAGAAGAATATCAAGAAGCAGCTGCGGTGAGTGGCAATGGTGGGTATGATAAACGACCCATCCGTCCATCCGACATTGCTGAAAAACAACTCTCGGCAGTACAACCCGCTTTTAAAGTAGGAGATTTATGCCCTGAGTGCGGTCAGGCAGCCGTAGTCAATGAGGAAGGCTGCCGAAAATGCTACTCGTGCGGTTATTCAGAATGTTAATTCGGGTATAAAAATCCTAATTACTCACCACAACGGACACAAAGGGCTCAAAGGTTCACAAAGATTTAGAAGAATGGTGATTACTGGTATTTGTTTATATCGGCACGTAATTCTGATATCAACCTGACATTTTTGAGGTAATGAAATCTGAGTATTCCCTGGCAATGATTCGTTGTTAATCGCTTTGCATCAGGTTTGCTGGTGATATTAGCTCAAAAGATAACACGAAGCAGGTTTTTGATCAACGGTTACCAGAAACAGCGAGTAATTACTAAAAAACCGCTGGGCTGTCCCAAAACTTGACGCGTGACCAATCCGGTTAGCTTTTAACCGGATTGGTGAAATACCAAAAATATCATGATTGATTACTGCTACGTCCTACCCGAAAGTGCATTTTGTGGGCGTAGTGTGGAGTACCATTTTTTTGTGTGTTTTGTTCAAATCACTCCTCTCCGGTCAAAAGCTGACCGGACTTGCTACACCACTATGGTTTTGGATATTTTCGCCAATTTTGTGGTTTTTTAGACAGCCTTTTTTTATCCCGAAGTCTTGCCTTCTAATTTGGTGATCAGCATATCCAACAGGATGGTATTCACCTGACTGGCACGCGTGCTGAACCTGGCCTGGGCTGTCGCCTGCATGGAAGGGTCCTGAGTGCCTTGAAGCATGGGTCCACCACCCAATCCTGCAGCGCTGCCAGCATCTCCACCACCCATGATCACTACTCCACCATTACCTCCTTGCATGGGAGCGCCAGAAGGAGGATTGCGCATGGTCCCACTACCCGGTCCACTGGGTGGAGCGGCGGCTGATCCACTGGGTGGATTACCGGAAGAGAAGCCTCCGCCTGGCATATTAAAATCAGGTATGCTTTGTGGATCTGGAGTTCCTTGTGGACCCATCCCTGCTCCCATTGATTGCATCAGGTTCATCATATCGGTAGATGTAAGGTTCATTGACTGGATGGCTTGCACCTGGTCACCGGTCATCGTACTTTGAATTTGATTAAGTAATGCATCTACTTCAGCTTCAGCTGCGGTCTGGCTGTTGCTCAAGGAACGGTAGGCTTGCCATAGAGGTAGGAGATTTGCAGCCTCATCTGCGGTGACTGCCTGAGGTGTATCCTCGAGCGTAAGTGTGCCAACCAGCAGCATATTTACCTGTGACAGGCTGGTACCTGTCTCGGCTGCATCTGTCCCAGTGCTTTTGGCGGTCGAGCTGCCCTGACTGGAGGATGCTGTGCAAGCAGCCAGCACGACAGCCCAAATGGTGATTAGCAGTATCAAAAAAATATTCTTGAGCCTCATTTTATTTCTCCTTATAAATCATTCATGTCGTAAAGCTTCGATTGGGTCGAGCTGGGCTGCTTTATTGGCCGGGTAAAAACCGAAGAAGATACCCACAATCGCGGCGGACACAAATGCCAACAAAATTGAATTGGGCAAGACGACCGTGCGCATATCTCCGATTTTATAGAACAACCATGAGCCTCCCACACCCGCAAGGACACCAATCAAACCGCCGGTTAAGCTGAGCAGCAAGGCTTCGGTAAGGAATTGGCCTCGGATATCCCCTGGAGTGGCACCCGTCGCCTGGCGAATTCCAATCTCTCGCGTACGCTCAGTGACACTAACCAGCATAATATTCATGATGCCGATCCCTCCTACCACCAGCGAAACTGCTGCCACCCACGCAAGTAAGGATCTGAAAGCAGCAGTGGTGGATTCCTGGGTGGCAATGATATCTTCCTGCGTCCGAACAGTAAAAGGTAAATTAGCAACCGTTGTTTCGTGCCTTTTAGCCAACAGGATCTGGATCTGGGTGATTACTTTGTCCATTGTATTAAGGTCAGATACCTGCACCAGAATGGTACCGACCTGGTCTCCTTGAACACGTGCGAACGGGGAAAAAGTATACTTCTCAAAGACCAGTGTCAACGGTATATAGACGCGCGCATCATAATCAGTATTGCCAACCACACCTTTTTTCGCCATCACACCCACCACTGTCAACCTTATATCACCAACATATATTTTTTCACCGACTGGGTCTGCTTCTCCAAACAAAGTCTGGGCAGTGCTGTTACCCAGTACAACTACTTTGGCGGAATTATTGATATCATTTTGGGTAATGAAGCGTCCCGAGGCCTGGTTGACATCTCTTACTTGTGGATATGAAGGGGTGGTGCCGATTACAGAAACACTATCCACGGAAGTGGTTGCGTACTTTACTAACTCACTGACGTCACGTTCGACCACTACACCCGAGATGCCAGATATTGAGGTGTTGATTGCCTGAGCATCATCGTAAGTCAAAAAAGTTGCATTCATGCCTGATGTTCGTGATGGTCCCTGTTGGGAACCCATGCTTTGGCTGACGAAGAGTAAGTTGGTACCCAGGTTTTTGATATTTTCTGAAATTGTGGCTTCAGTCCCAGCGCTGATGGCAATCATGATGATCACCGCGGCTACACCAATGATCACACCCAGCATGGTCAGTAGAGCGCGCAGTTTATTCCTGGAAATACCTTCCGCGGCAATGCGAAACACTTCAGATAGTTTCATGATTGCCCTCCAGGAGTTGCCATGGCTGGCATAAACGACTGATCCATATGCTCATTAATCTTTCCATCCTGCAGGTGGATCGTCCTTCCTGCATATAATGCATTCCTGGAATCATGGGTGATCATGACGATTGTGCTTCCCTGCTCGTGCAGGCTCTGCAGGATCTCCATGATCTCCTGGCCGGAGTGAGAATCCAGGTTACCGGTTGGTTCATCCGCCAGGATCAAGGCGGGAGAATTAATAAGTGCCCGGGCGATGGCAACCCGTTGCTGTTGACCACCCGACATCTCGGTTGGTTTATGGCGATCTCGATCGACCAAGCCAACTGAAATGAGGGTTTTGTGAGCCATCTCCAACCGTTCATTGTTGGAAATGTGCCCATTGCGGCGGTAAACGATCGGCATTAAAACGTTCTGTAGCGCGGTTGCCTGGGTAAGAAGGTTGTAAGATTGGAAGATAAATCCAATTTTCTGGTTGCGAATGTGAGCTAATTGCTCACGGCTCATTTGGGAGACGTCTTCACCTGCTAATAAGTAGGTACCGCTGCTAGGCCGATCGAGACAACCAAGGATGTTCATCAATGTAGACTTACCCGAACCGGAGGGACCCATGATGGCGAGAAACTCACCCTCCTTAACATTCAAACTAATCCCATCCAGAGCTGTCACTTGTATTTCACCCATACGATAGATCTTGGTGAGCTGGTGGATATCAATGATGGATGATTCGCTCATGGGGTTGTCTCCACAATTCCTGTGGTAACCACATCACCTTCATTCAGGCCAGATTTAATCTCAGCATAGGTGTAATCCATCAGTCCGACTTCGACCGTCTTTAGCGTAGGTGTCCCATTTTCCATAACAAATACGGCATAATTACCTGCCGACAGCTCATGCAGGGCTTCGACCGGTACAAGCAGAGCATTCTGAGCCTGGGAACTAATCACTTCGACTGAAGCACTTAATCCAATGGGCAGATTTTCAGGTTTGGAGAACGATGAAGTATCTAGTTGGACCGTCGTTTGGATCGCAGTGACGCTAAACGCATTTGACAGGCTTGGGTTGATTGCGGTTACATGGCCGGTGAAGGTTTGGTTTGGAAGGGCGTCAAACGTAACGGATACTTGATAACCAATTGCTACGTTGTTAAGGTCAGTTTCATCCAGCAATACTTCCAGGTACGGTTGGCTCAGGTCAGCGATGGTAATGAATTTATTGGTGTTGATAGTATCACCAACAGAAGCGGATATTGATAGGATCGTACCGGGAAAGGGAGCAGTAATGGTAGTGCTGACCGACTCCAGCTCAACCACTTCCAATTGGGCTTCAGCATTATCCAATTGTGCCTGGGCGATTTGAATATCCAATGAATCAGCTCCGGAAGAAGCCTGTAGATTCAGGATTTCCGCCTGATCTTTGGCTATTTGGGATTGTAACAAAGCGATGGTCGCCTGGGTGGAGGTAATTTCTGCATCCGCTGAATTAAGTTCCTCCTGCGAATAATTGGAATTGCACCAATTATAGTTATACAATGCCGCGACCATTTGTTGATATTCTGTACTGTTCGTCAGGTGATCAGAACGATTCCATCGGTCCAGAGCATTTTCATAAGCATCAAGTTTGCTGACAATCGTATCTGAATTGCACCGTTTTCCATTCATAGAGGCACGTTCATTGCTCAGGTCAGTGAGAGTGCTCTGGCTGGTGTATACACTCACCTGTTTGGCGGCGAGATCAGATTGTAATTGAGCCAGGTTTACGTCCGTAGCTGCAGAGGTCGATAAGTTATCCAAATTCTGCTGGGCTTGTAATACAGACAGCCTGGCAGATGTCAGCTTGGACTTTATAGAAGATGCATCATCAGCTGGCGCAGAGATTGCCAGAACATCACCTTGCTTAACTTCATCGCCAACGACCACATTTAATTGTGCGAGAACTCCGCTATAGTCAAAGCCCAGCTGGATTTCACTCCCGCTTATAACTGACCCCGTCCCGCTGGCGGATATGACCAGGTTGCCACGTTTAACTGTGGCTGTTTGAAGAGGGGTTGAATTGGCAGCTTTGGCAGTAGTCGTTGATTGGCGGTAATAATAATAGCCTCCACCAGCAGCAACCAAGACGATAACAATCAAAATCCAAAACAAGGGTTTTTTAAACATATGCCTCCTTTATATGAACGGTGTG
The DNA here is from genome assembly GCA_963725685.1 of uncultured Chloroflexia bacterium. Taxonomy (GTDB): domain Bacteria; phylum Chloroflexota; class Anaerolineae; order Anaerolineales; family UBA4823; genus FEB-25. The sequence goes on along the minus strand of CAVRYZ010000003.1, from coordinate 71,940 downwards.
TTCATAGTACATTTTAGGTAAAGAGTATAAAGAAGGGGTTCAGAGATTATTTAGAAATTGTTATGAATTTCACATTACCCAAGGTATTTGCTGAATGCATGAAGATCATATTTATAAAAAAATCGGGAAAACGAGCTAGAAAATCCCTAATGCTATTGAAACAACTTCTTAATATTTCCTGAATATCTCCCTGCTATCCTACAGCTAGATCCAATAAGGATCAACTAGTAACAAAATTCGAAAGGAGTTACGTGATTAAAATGCAACAGAAAAAAGCAATTACATTTCTTGTCTTGGGTGCTCTGGCGGTCGCACTGACCTTCGGGGCTATAGCCTACCAATCGGTCTTAGCCGCTACACCCACCACCTCCACCAACCTGGTAGCGACAAGCTCTTCATCCAGCACGAGCTGGGCAGGAGGTCGAGGTTTTAATGGAGGCTATACAAACCAACAGCTAGCTGACGCACTTGGGATTACAACAGATGCGTTGAGCACGGCATACCAAAATGCCTACTCAGCTGCTTTGAAGGAGGCAGTGACTCAGGGGCTGATCACCCAGGCGCAGGCTGATGAGCTGACCACGAATGGTAGCGCTTTTCCATTTGGTGGTCGGTGGGATAGCTGGCTGAGCAAGAATGGGATTGATTTCAATACCTACCAGGCAGATGCCCTAGGTATCAGCGTCGATACTTTAAAAGCTGCATACCAAACAGCTTTCAACACCAACATTGATCAAATGCTGACAGCTGGCAGTATCACACAGGCGCAAGCCGACCTGATGAAAGGAAAGTACTCTTTGTACAATAACAGCACCTTCCAAACCAGCATGCAGTCTGCTTACACATCGGCAGTAAAAACAGCCGTCACCTCTGGTGTGATCACCCAGGCCCAGGCTGACCAGCTCTTAAGCAATAGCGGTGACCTGTTCTTGTGGGACCGGGGCGGTATGGGTGGTCATGGAGGGCCGCGCGGTCATGGCGATGGAGGCTTTATGCCAGATGGCAATTTACCAACTACATTTATGCCCTAACAATCGTTTGATCACCCTTCATATCTCCTCCTCCTAAGGGTAACAAATAGTATCCGGGAATGAGCCCCCCGGATACTCCCTTTTTAAGTTTTTATAAAAATGCAAGCAGCTAAGAGTGATGATAAAATCAAATTATGGCAAAGAAAATTCTGGTCGTTGATGATAAATTGGAATTACGCACATTATTAAAATCCTACCTGATCCAGGAAGGTTTTGACGTGTTCACCGCCAGTGACGGGCAAGAAGCCTTATTCGTCGCCAGGCATGAAAAACCAAATCTTATCATTCTGGATTTAATGATGCCTGAAATGGGTGGGTATGAGTTCATGCGTTCATATAATCGTGAAGCAGATACACCGGTGGTCATTTTGACTGCCAAGGTTGATGAAAATGACAAAGTGCTCGGATTGGAGCTGGGGGCAGATGACTACGTGACTAAACCCTTTAGCCCACGCGAGCTGACTGCACGTGTACGAGCTGTCTTACGCAGGGCAGAAAAGCAAACTGCAGTTTCCGAGATATTAAGGATAGGAGCAATCGAGCTGGATTGGGCAGGACGTACCACCACGGTTAATGGTCAGGTAGTCGAGCTCACGCCATCTGAATTCTCCCTGTTGGCAACATTGATGGCAACTCCTGGAAGGGTATTCTCCCGCTTGGAGCTGCTCGAGCGATTGCAGGGGACGGCTTATGAAGGTTATGAGCGCACAATCGATGTGCATATCCGCAATTTACGATCCAAGATAGAACCAGATGCAGCCAAGCCAATTTATATTGAAACAGTGTATGGGGCGGGTTATCGATTCGCAACCCGGGAACAAGGATAAAGGCTCGTGATGCGTTCTCTGGCAGCTAAACTTACCCTGGCGTTTCTCCTGGTTGGATTGACCGGATCAATCCTAGTGACGGTGATCATCCAATCGCGGACGCGATCAGCCTTCAGAAATTTCATTGTCAACCAGGAACAACAAACCTTGGTGGATAACCTGGAACTGTACTATCAGACGAATGGCTCCTGGAGTGGAGTGGGCAACAATATCGTCTTCCTGCGCGTCTACCCCCCGGGGCAGCCTTCAGGTGGTTTTGGGATTTCGAATGCAGGAAGCCCATTCACCCTGGTCGGTACTGACCGGACGGTTGTTTACAGTAACCAGCCGGATGAGGTTGGTCAAACACTGAGTAAAAGTACTTTAAGTGGAGCGATCGCGCTTCAATCTGATAATAAACCTATTGGATGGCTGATCTTAACCCCAATCCGCCGCGATTTTACACCCAACACCCCAGAAGCGAAATTTCTTAGCAATGTGACTACAGCAACTATATTGAGCGCATTGGTAGCAATTCTATTAGCCCTGGTACTGGGAGGACTCCTGGCTTTTACGATGACTTCTTCTTTACGTGATTTAACCGAAGCCACAGTTGATATTGCAAAAGGCCGGTTTGGCAAGCAAGTGAAGGTGCGTTCCAGAGATGAGATCGGGAAGCTGGCTGAATCATTTAACCAGATGAGCCTCGACCTCGAACAGGCCACTCAAGCTCGCCGGCAAATGACAGCTGACATTGCGCATGATCTGCGATCACCGCTGAGTGTTATCACAGGCTACGCTGAAGCCTTAAGCGATAATAAATTACCTGGTAATCAGGAGGTTTATAACATCCTGTTGCAGGAAACCAAGCATCTTGATCGCCTGGTAGACGATCTACGCCTGCTCTCCCTGGCTGATACAGGTGAGCTGCCCCTTTCGCTGCAACCCACACTGCCGCAAGCCTTATTGGAGCGGGTAGTAGCACGCCATCTGGTGGCAGCCCAACAAAATCATATCGATTTACATATCAAGAAAACTGATGACCTACCCGAGGTGAACATAGACGTCGAGCGAATGTCACAGGTATTGGATAACCTGATTTTAAATGCATTCCGCTACACGCCGGAAGGTGGTCAGGTTCAGCTGAGCGCGATAACATCTATTGGAGAGGTCCTGATAAAGGTTAAGGATACTGGTGAAGGGATCTCTGCGGATGACCTGCCGCATATATTTGACCGCTTTTATCGCGGCGATAAATCGCGCCCGCATAACGGTGAATCAGGACTTGGATTGGCAATCGCCAAGTCAATCGTCGAAGCGCACGGTGGAAAAATCAGTGTGGAAAGCACTCTCGGTGAGGGGTCTGAATTCACGATCGCTTTATCTGCTTATCGTCCAGAATAAATCCAGTTTGCCGATAATCACATCAAGGGACTTTTAACGATTCTGTCCGGCGCAAGAGGGAGCGTACACGCGCGACAAAAACCTGAGGGTGGAAGGTTTCCAGCAGGCATAAATCCGCTCCTACCTCCAATCCAATCAAAACGTCTTCCTCGCGCATGGTTGACCCCATTAAAATAACTGGCAACCGATCGTAGATTTCATCAGAACGTAATTCGCGGATGAGGGCCAAGCTGTTAAAGTCGGGCAGGTCTTTATCAATAATGATCAGATCTGGCTTTTCAGCCTGAACGAGCTCAAGCGCGCCGATTTCCCGGAGAATCCGCAGTACCTTATAATCAGTCTGCGGAAGACTGGCAATTACGGAGTTCGCAGTGGAATCATCCGCGCTGATAAGGAGAATCTTTGATGGATGCATAAGAGCGTTTTTTGAATATCCCATTATCAGTATATCCAACGGTTATTCAGAAATCATTAAGGAATCATTTCAACAATGTTCAATTAACACCACTGGACACAAAATTAAACCCTGCGTGATTTTTCCTGCGCAGGGTTTATTGACGTTATCAAATAGCGGTTTTAGGATTTATGGATTCAGGTCCCAATAGGAGACTTGATCAACATAAATGGTCAAGTTATTGGTATTGATTGATCCAACGACTAATCCAAACTGACCGTTGTCAAAAGTGCTGTCGGTGAATTCTGATAGCTTATAGCCATTGGCATACAGGCGCAGGGTGCTGCCTTTCATCCAGATTCCCATGATATTGGTCTGGTTCGGACCCGCCTTGATGGGGGCTGCGGTATGCCATTCCTGGATGGCGTGGTAGTTCTGCCCATCCCAGGTGTATAGACGGTAATGACCGTCGCAGGAGAACTCGAATACATAGCCTTTATCCGGATCGGGAGCACGCGCCAGCAGGCCATATCGATCGAGTCCTGAGCAGGAACCGCCGGTGATGAAGGTGGCTTGCAGGTAATAATCGTCTATTGACGGTTTATCTGAAATGCCCCATTCTTCGCCACCACCAGGATTGATGGATGTCATGACCAGCTTGCCGTCACCTTCGGTGAATTTTGTGTTGGCCGTGTCGAGCAGGTACCAGTTATTGGCACTATCCAGATTATCCGTCCAGGTAGCTGCACCCAGGTTCAAGTCGGATACACCTTCGACAACCTTGATCTGGACATAGAATGACACAATCGCATCGGTTTCCGGATTATAGTTGAACGCGGACGGAGTGAAAAGCACCCAATTACCACGATAAGTGCCAGTTGTGCCGGGCGCGTTCAATGTGACAGATATGTCAACGGTGCTGTTTGGAGCGACGGAACCTACCAAGGGTAATGGGCTGTTACCGTTCATCTGATCGCCTTTCACAAAAATCAGTGCATATTGGTCAGACCAGATACATGTGCCTGTATTTTGCAAACGCCAGGTTTTAATGAACTCCTGACCGGGTAACATTTCAGTATCATCGGGTATAGTCACATCGTCTATAAATTTAGCCTGATTCGTACAGGAAGCTGAAGTGGGCGTTGGAGGCATGGTCGCTGTAGGTTGAGGGGTGGATGTAGCCGTAGGTGCCGTTGTGGCGGTGGGCGAGGCAGGAACCTGGGTGGCTTCTGAGGTTGGCTGAACAGCTACCTGGGTGTTGGTGGGGACGACCTGCTGGGTTTCTGCTGCTGTCGTAGTGCTTGGGGTAGGAGTGTTCCCGCCGGTGCTTGGCATATTACAGCCAACCGACAGGATGGAGATCAGAATAAAGATGGATAGTGTGCGAAGTGGTGATTTCATTTTCTTTCCCTCATCAAGGTTCAATCATATAATTAAGCCAGACTGGTATCTGTCAATCAATACGCTTACTATGACGTAAATTATACGATAGTTGTTCCAGATTTTTCACTGGTCATAGAATACTTGAGGATATAATGTCTTTTGGAGGTAGATCAATGACTAAACGTCTCGTCATCGTGGCAGGAAACATCGGAGTAGGCAAGACTTCACTGGCTGAAAGAATCAGCGAACGGATGGACTGGCGCTGTGCATATGAATCCGTGTCAGATAACCCATACCTGGCTGATTTCTATAATGATATGCATGAGTGGTCATTCCATTTGCAGATTTTCTTCCTTGGTCATCGTGCCAAGCAATACCTCGATCTGGCAAATGAAGCGCAATCCGTCATTTTCGACCGCACGATATATGAAGATTTTTATATCTTTGCCCGGGCTTTGTACCATATGGGCAATGTGGATGAACGCGATTATCTGTCATACCAGAGGGTATTTAATCTGGTGACTTCTCAACTACCACCCCCAGACCTATTAATCTACTTAAAAGCACCGGTTTCGGTGTTAATGAAACGCATTCACAGCCGGGCGAGGAGCATCGAGACGGGGATAACCAGCGACTACCTTACCCTGTTGGAGACTTTTTATGATGATTGGCTAAAAAGCTTTGATGCGTGCCCTGTACTAACAATTTGCTCGGATGACCTGGATTTCGTCCATAAACCTCAACACCTGGACGTCGTTGTTGAGCGCATCCAAGACCGCCTGGCAGGCAAGGAAGAACTGGAATTCCCGGCCGGCTGAAAGGTTATTTTAGGATACTAAACTTTAGGATGGTCGGGTAGTACACGGTCAATACAGAATCAACGATTAACGCCAGCATGAACCAAACCCCAAAGCTGCGGTTGTGGATAAACGCCGCTGCAACGAAATAATTTGGCCATACATCGGGGTAATTGGCTGGTTTTTCGGCTGGTTTAGGGGCAGCAAACATGGGCCATATTTTCCGAAAAGTAGGGATTGCCAAAACCACAACAGCCATCACCAAGGTGTAATAACCTGCTAAAACCAGCACGAGGTTGAGGACATATTGGAGGATTAGCATTCCAACGAGCGAATAACGGGCGATGCGCTCACCGATTACCACCGGAAGGGTGTGGATCTTGCGTTCCTTGTCCATCTCATATTTGTCGATATGTTTCCCAAAGATAACCCCCGTAACTCCCAGTGCATAAGGCAGGCTGGCGAGCACCACTGTCCAGCTCCAGGTGCCGGTAAGGACAAAATATCCACCGCCGATCATCAGCGGTCCCCAAACCAATAATACTGACAGCTCACCCAGGGCAATATATTTGAGCGGCCAGGTGTAGAACAAGACGAAAAAGACCCCCAGTCCGAGAAGTAGCAGCGTCCACCAATTCTGGGTCATGAGCACCAGGATCAACCCGAATACCAGGGCGATAGCACCCGTAACTGCGGCATAGGTTAGGTGCTGGCGCTTTGACATCAGCCCATGTACCAAAGGTTGGGGACCATATTGAGCCCGGTAATAATTATCCTGGTCTACGCCCCGGTTATAGTCAGTGTAATCATTCAGCAGATTATTGGTGGCATGCGAAAAAATCAACCCTAAAGTCAAAAGCAGCCATTTAATCAGGTCAAACTTCCCGTCACGAAACGCAAAAATACCAGCAAAAGCACCGCTGAGAAAGGTCATGATCAAGACTGCGGCGCGGGTGGAAATCAGCCATTTTGATACAACATCCAACTTACGCCATTCATCCGAAGATACATGGGGGATGACTTGCAGGGCTTTACGCCACATTGTAATGTTCATAGATGACTCCTGGGATGTTAGTGACATCCAAGTATAACCGGGATGCATAGTCTGGAAATACCATTTGTACCGTCGTTTTTTTTCAAGTAGAATTTTAGCGGTTTTGATACACCAATGGCACCAAGCTTTGTGATAGAAAGGGAAATTCTAGCCTATAAAACGATTAATTGGATTAGTAGATTTTTAGAAAGTCACTGGGGATAAGATGGATCGTTACTTAATCTTACTGGACCAGTTCACGCAGAGCCTGGCATACACGCTCGACCTGACCTTCTTCCATTACACCGGAGAAGGGTAATGCCAACCCACGCTGCCCAAGATCTTCCGTGACGGGGAAGGTACCTTCCTGGTATCCAAAGCGTTCAACCATATAGGGCTGCAGGTGAATGGGCAGAAAATAGGGACGGGCAGGGATACCCAATTTGCCCAGCTTTTTGGCGATCAGATCGCGGTCCAGCTCAGGAGCAAAACGGACCACATATACGAACCAGCTAACACGCGAGGTATATTTTGCGATAGTCGGTATCTCGATACCAGGGATTTCAGGCAGACGTTGATTGTACCAATCTGCCACCTGGTCTCGTTTTGAAATCAGCTCATCCAAGCGCTGCATTTGAGCTACTCCAAGGGCAGCGCTCATCTCATCCAGGCGGTAGTTATAGCCAAGATGAGTGTGCTGCAGCCAGGTATCTCCGGGAGCGCGACCCTGGTTACGCAGGGCACGCATCAGATTTGCAGCTTGCTCGTCATCGGTGATGATCATTCCGCCTTCACCGGTGGTGATCTGTTTGTTGGGATAAAAACCGAAAACACCAAAATCTCCCAGCGTGCCAGCCGGGTGCCCTTTGTAAGCGGCGCCTAACGCTTCGCATGAGTCTTCGATCACCTTCAGCTGGTACTTCCAGGCGGTGTTCAAAATCGGTTCAAGGTCCGCGGGCTGCCCGAAGACGTCCACAGGCAGGATGGCTTTTAGTTTTGCATCGGGACTGGCACCCATGCAAGGCAACCAGGCCTGGGCATTCTTGCCACCCTCGAGAATATCTTGTGCAGCTGCGAAGACGAGATAGGGGTCGATATTGCCGGTATGGGGTTCCACATCCACAAATACAGGCACGGCTCCTTCATATAATAAAACATTAGCAGAAGCAACAAATGAGAAGGGGGTGGTGATGACCAGGTCACCCGGCTGGATATCCGCTGCCCTGACACACAGATGTAAACCGGCCGTTCCTGAGCTGACTCCAATGGCAAACTGGCTGCCCGTATAGGTCTTTACGCTTTCCTCAAAGAAAGTGATCTGCTCACCCATGGATAGGTTGGGTGTAGACAAAACCCTGGATACTGCCTGGCGCTCTTCATCTGTCAGATCGGGTGAAGACATCGAGATTGTTTGGGCAGAGAGTATGTTGGTTGCTTTTGTCATATCATTTTAATAATAATCTTATTCATTTAATTGGATCGGATTGGGTCTTATATAGATTCTTACGGGTATATCCCGCTAATTCGGCCAAATTGTACCTGCATGGACGATACTGTTCTCGGGCACATCCTGCTTGACGGTGGCACCATTGCCGATGCGGGCGCGGGCGCCAATCTTAACGCGCAAATTCACGGTCACACCCATCCCGATTAATGCAGCCCTCCCAACTATCACTTCACCGGCCAGGATGGAACCAGGGGACAGGTTGGCATACTCACCCAGAGTGCAATCATGGGAGACAATAGCGCCTGTATTCACAATGGCACCATAGCCCACCTGAGCTTCACTGCCCACATAGGCATGCGGCATCACCTGTACACCTTCCGCAAGGAAGGCACCGGGCTCAACAAAGGCAGTCGGATGCACCAGGGTTGGGCAAGAGAAGCCAGCCTTGGTCAGGCGATCGAATACAATGATCCGGCTGGTGATATTTCCAATCCCCCCAACCGCGTTCGCAGCCAGATGCACCCCTTGCCTTACCAGCTGGCCCAGGATCTGTGACCCACCTAATACCGGGACACCCATAATGAGAGAACCGACCGGGATGCCATCATCCACAATCCCAGCGATGGGATAGATGCCAAGCATCCTGACCAAGTCGATCAGAGCTTTTCCATGCCCGCCTCCACCATAGATAATGATGGCAGTCGGGGTGAAGTGTTCGGTTTCCAGCTCGGGTTCAGGCGTGCTGGATAAATCAACCATTTCCTGGACCATTTTCTCAGTGATAAACACTTCAGTCGATAAATGGGTCAGATCTAAGTTGTACTTTTGTGCCAGATTCATGGCCGGCTGGCTGATGCGTAAACCTGATGAAGGTGCGGGTTGTAATCCAACTTTGCTCACGGGAATCGCTGGAGGGGTCCAATCCGGAGAATCTGCAAGGTACCCCAGGATCTCTCCTGCCTGGACGGTCTGGCCCGACTGGTAAGCTAATCCAACGAGATAGCCTTCGGCTTGTGCGGTAAGTTCGACCGTGGATTTGGTTGTTTCAAGGGTGCATAACTTATCACCAAACGCAACATGGTTGCCGGGAGTGACATGCAATGCTGCCAATAATGCACCAGGCTCGTTGGGGTTAATCAAGGGAATGGTAATCGGGGTAGGTTCAGTCATATAGGTAATGATAATTCATAATCAGATTGCTGTTTATGTGGCATCGGACGATTTTCTTCATGCAATTATGTTAAAAGTAGAATCATTTCTCATCGTGATTGCAGCTTGAATGATATGTTCCACACCGGGTAACACCTCTGCTTCGAGCGGTCCGGATGCAGGGATGGGTAGGTCTTTGGCAGCCAGCCGTTTGAATTTGACTGACTGATTGCCAGGAGCTTCAGCAGCCATGGCAATCACCTCCGCCCCCCAGCCGAGGGAGCAGGTTCCTTCTTCCACCGTCAATAAGGCACCGGTTCGGTTGGTGGAGGTGACAATTGGGTCAAGTTTAAATGGTGACAGCTGAGTAGGGATCACTAATTCCGCAAAAATCTCCTGCTCATATGCTAATCGCAAAAGGGCTTGTTTGGCGAGCTCTGCCATATACCCGTAAGCAGCAATAGTCAGCGTGGCTGGAGGCGTACCTCGAACTGAGAGTGTGTAGGTGGGAAAGAATAAGCCCTGGTTGGAATGATCATCAGAGAAGGCAAGCTCCTTCAAATCGACTTGATCCTGGACTGGCAGAAGATACTGAAGCTTATTCTCAATGAAAAGGGTAGGATCTTCACTCTCCAGGAGTAGATGATACAGCAAATCGCCTGGGTCACCGGTTCCATTTGATTGGCTTAATGCAGCCGGTGAGACCACACGTAATCCTGGTACGCCCAGAAATAGTTTTTCGAGGGTTTGACTGTGGGTGGGTCCATACCCGCGTCGTCCACCCATTGGAGTGCGAATAACCATAGGAACCCGAACCTGATCGTTGTACATCCAGCGGAATTTAGTGATGTGATTGATCAGCTGGTCGGCAATCAAAGTGGTGAAATCACCAAACATGATCTCCACAACTGGTCGTAGACCGCGTAATGCCATCCCGGTAGCTACCCCAACAAAACCAGCCTCCGAGATGGGGGTGGTAATCACACGCTGGGGATAGATCGTTGATAGACCGCGGGTGACCTTGAAGGCACCGCCATACGGATCAAGCACATCCTCGCCCAACAAATATACGTTTTTATTATCCGCAAAAGCACGGTGCAGGGCTGAGTTAAGTGATTCCAAGACGGATGGCATGAGGGTATTTTCGGCTCAAGCGGGAAGTGGGGTTTGATCCTGGAGATGGATGGACTGAACAGAGCTAGGCTGAACCTTCTTCAGGTGTGCCTGGGCGGCGATAAACCGGTTTGTTGATCTCAACCTTTAACCCCTCGATCCCTTCACGCACACGGACTTTATCGCTTTCCAATAAATGAGTAGATGAAAGAAGGCTTTCTAGGATTTTGAGACTCTCACGCGGCCGGTTAATTTGCTTCAGGTAGGCAGCCAGATATTCCTGAGCTTCAAACCGGCAGTGCGGTTTTTCATATTGAACGGCTCTCGTATACCATTCCAGGCATTGCTGGTAATTGCCCAATTTATCATAGACTACAGCAATATTCAGGCACATAGCAGATTTATCGAGTTCAGATATATCGCTGGAGACTAATGCGGTAAAAATCTCTAGTGCAGCCTGTAGATTACCAGCATCGAACATTTGGGTGCCATGATCGACACGATTTTGGAAATCTTTATAGTTCATTGGCTCCCTCCCCAGGCTTATACACCACCTGTACCTTCATAGGTGTGCAGTTGGAATTACTCTCCAATGGATGCCCGTATTATCTACTTATATATTTTAACCTAACATACCAAAAAAAGTTACATTTTCGAGCTCAGTTTGCGCTCAATACTTGCAAAATTATTAACAATTTTTCTGACCAACCGTTTGTTTCAGATATTGGTATCCAGATAGCATTTTTACCGGTGCGGATACCCTCACCCAGGTCTGGCAAAGAGCGAGCGGTTTCACCATCCGGCAAAGGCGGGTAGCGCAGGATGATTTGACCACCTTCACCACTAATGGATGCCAGCCCAGCTTTTTCGGCCAATAATTTTAGCTTAAGCTGGTAGAACAGGTTCCTGGCTTCCTCAGGTAAGGGTCCGAAGCGGTCGAAGAATTCTTCTGACAGGGCATCAATTTCATCCTGTGAGCGCAGGTCTGCTAGACGTCTATACAAACGAGTACGCGTCTGCCTGTCGGGGATATAGCTGGCAGGCAGGCTTACGGGGATGGGCAAATCCACTGTAACTGGCAAACCTGGAGACTGTTCTTGTTGTAACGCTTCCGCTAAAACCGGCAGGTTTTTTCCAGTACGCAAGCGCTGCACCGAATCAGCCAGCAGCCTGGTGTACAGGTGAAAACCGACGGATGCAATATAGCCATGCTGACGGGTGCCCAAAATATCACCAGCACCACGAATTTCGAGGTCACGCATGGCGATCGAGTAACCTGCACCCAACTGGGTGTTCTCAGCGATCGTCTCCAGACGCTGGCGACCTTCAATGGTTGGAGCCAGGTGTTTATGACGGAAGAAATATGCATAGGCGCGTTGGGCACCTCGCCCCACACGGCCTCTTAGCTGGTACAGTTGGGCGAGACCGAATGTGTCGGCTCGATCCACAATTAACGTATTGGCATTGGGAATATCCAACCCTGACTCGATAATTGAGGTGCTCAGCAGGATGTCCACTTCTCCGGCGGAGAATTGTTCCATTCGCTGGGATAGCTGGTCCTCCTGCATCTGTCCATGTGCCACCACCACTCGCGCCTCAGGAACTAATTTTTCAAGATGCACACGCATCGCTCCAATGGTTTGTACCCGGTTGTGAACAAAGAACACTTGTCCACCACGTTCCAGCTCGCGTAGAATTGCCTGGCGTGCCAGCCAGGGAGAATAAGGTCCCACATGGGTAATGATCGGCAAGCGCTCTTCGGGTGGAGTATTGATGGTCGAGATATCACGTACTCCAGTGAGGGTCATATACAGTGTGCGTGGGATAGGAGTGGCAGTCAACGTCAAGACGTCCACTTCAGTGCGCATTTTCTTCAGAGTCTCTTTATGCGTCACACCGAAACGTTGTTCCTCATCAATAATCAAGAGTCCCATGTCTTTGAAGTGTACATCTCCCTGGATCAAGCGGTGTGTGCCGATGATAATATCCACTTTACCTCGTTCGAGACGGTCCAGAATATCCTTCTGCTGCTGAGGAGTGCGGAAGCGAGAAAGCATCTCCACTTCCACCGGGAAGGGCGCCAGGCGCTGACAGAAAGTATGGAAATGCTGTTGCGCAAGAACGGTCGTAGGCACCAGGATCGCCACCTGCTTACCATCCATCACAGCTTTGAAAGCAGCGCGCAGAGCTACTTCAGTCTTGCCATAGCCCACATCGCCGCAGATAAGGCGATCCATCGGCTTTGGGATTTCCATATCCGATTTCACTTCACCGATGACTCTCAGCTGGTCTTGGGTTTCAATATAGGGAAAGCTGGCTTCCAATTCCTTTTGCCAGGGGGCATCTTTTCCGAAGGCATGCCCTTCGACTACATTTCGGCGAGCGTACAATTCCAGTAAGTCTTGGGCTACTTCCTCGACGGCTTCCTTGACTTTTGACTTCGTTGTACGCCATTCAGGGCTGCCCAAACGCGTGGGAGAAGGTGGGTGAGCATCTGGACCGATATAACGGGTCAGACGATCGGCCTGGTACACCGGGACGAATAACTGGTCGCCTTCAGCATATTCAATGGACAGATATTCACGCTCTATCCCATCTACCGGGCGTTGAACTAACCCATTGAAGCGCCCGATCCCATGATCCACGTGTACCACCCAATCACCAGGTTCCAGGTCTGCATAAGCAGCCTCAGGTGCTTCAGCCACCGGGCGAGGACGTTGGCGTAATTCAGGACGGCGCCACCCGAAAATTTCGCCATCAGTTAACAGGTGAAGTATTTGTCCCCCAGGAGGTGCGAAGGTAAAGCCCTCAGACAGGCTGGCATCATAGAAATTCAGGAAGTGATCTGGGGATGGGAAAGGACGATGTTCCTTCCACAGCTCTTGCAAGCGAGATGATTGTCGTGACACAATGGTAACTGGTTCACGTTGATCAGCTAATTTGTCCAGGTGTTCCATTAGCGGTTTGAGCTGGCCTGCAAATCTCACCCCTGGCAAGAAGTGATCGGATAGATTGGCCACTCCTGTAATTTCGGAATCAAGATCTACAGACTGACCCAAGTCGATGGCATGTTTACCTGACAGAGTATCTTCAATTTCGCCCCATGTCAAAAATGGGACGGGGAAATCTTCTGGCAGCTCACCATCCTTGATGTAATCCTTGCGTAAACCGACTGCCTGCTCTTCGACTTCCTGAACGCAATCCTGGACAGCTTGCAGGTCATCGATCAGGACCAATCCCTTTGTGGGCAGGAAATCAATCAGGCTAGAAGGATTGGGATGCAGCAAAGGGATGTGAAATTCCGACAGGCTGGAAATATCTATCTTCAACTGCTGTAAACGTTTTGGGTCAGGTGAATTGAACTCACGCGCTGGTGAGATCGCCAGCCGATCGATGGTATTGATGGTACGCTGAGTGGCGGGATCAAAGAGACGTAATGTGTCGATCTCATCTCCGAAGAACTCGATCCTGACTGGCTGTTCAGATGCAGGTGTCCATATATCCAGGATGCCTCCTCGCCTGGAGAATTGACCTGGACTGACTACTATATTGCTGTGCTCATAACCCATGCTCACCCAGGAATGCAATAGCTCGTCAGGTTGGATGAGATCACCGATTTTAATAGTGCGTAAGGCTTTCAGGAAATCCCGCCGGGGTAAGGTGCGGGCCATCACTGCTCTGACGGGGGCAATGATGATGGGAGGAGTCGGCCTGGTAGCACCAGGGATATGATAACTTGCCAGGTTGGTTAAAACCATCAGACGATCACGGCGGGTGGTTAATCCCCAAGGAGCATTTTCATAGAATAATGGATTGGGCTCTGGGAAGAATAAGCGGGGTAATTGGGGAGCCCACAGACCAAGCTCATCTGCAAGCATTAAGGCACGATCATTTCGGTCGGTTATGAGCAGTACTGGTTGATCGATAGACTGGCGCAAGGCAGCCAACCAAGGAAGCCTGGCAGCACGCCGTAAACCGAGAGGAGGGATACTATAGCCTTGCTCAATGATTCGAAACAGGTCAGATGAAGAAGAAGAAATAGAAGTTATGATCGATTCAAGTTCCATAAGGGTAGTATTTGGGTAAATTTAAGGAAAAATCTAAGGTTTCACTAATTCGCCATTGTACAAATTCATGGCCTGGTCCAACCCATCCTGTATATAGGTCAGTACCGCATCGACTCCCCGATCCAATGCCTCTGAAAGCAAATCAGTGTCGCTGTTAGGGAAGTTTTCTAATACATAATCGGCTGCTTCCATCTTACCGGGAGGTCTGCCAGTGCCGATCCGCAGGCGGGGAAATTGATCCGTTCCCATACGCTCGATGATCGACTGCATGCCTTTTTGCCCGGCTGACCCGCCCGAAGGACGAAGGCGGAGGGATCCGAGTGGCAGGTCAACATCATCGTATGCTACCAAAAGGTTAGCCAGAGGGATTTTATAAAAGTTAACCAGCGAATTCACTGCGGACCCAGAGTTGTTCATATACGTTTGCGGTTTAATAAGTATGACCCGCTTCCCTTGATAAATAGTTTTAGCAACCAGTGCTTTTGATTCAACCTGCCCGAAAGTCACACCGAATTTTAACGAAAGACGGTTGAGCAGCATGAAACCAACATTGTGCCGGTTATGCTCGAACTTCCTACCCGGATTCCCCAAGCCTGCAATGAGGAATTGTCCCAGGCGATTATAAGGTTGGAGCTGAATATCCAGATTCTGATCTACCATGCGACTCCAGCGTTATTTACGGTTATTAATATGCATACGTATTCCAAGGTACACACCAAGAATGGCAAAGATTCCGAGTGTGACAGAAACCCCTGTGGCTAAAGCCAGCCTCATCTGTGCAGCGGAAATCTCAGCAAGATTTGCGGGTAGAGCTGTCTGAATGGGAGGAGCAGCTGTTGCCACTGTTGCTACGGTTGTGGACGTGACCAGCGGGCTTGCAGACAGCGTTGATATCGCGTTGATTGAGCTGGTATAAGCCTTGGTTGGCGCGGATGTTTGGGTTTCAATAGGTGTGTAATTGCGCACATGCAGACCAGTGATTTCGATGATCTCTTGACTATCTCCTGCCTTGTTAATCAATAAACGCAGATTATAGTCACCATCTGTAATAATGGAGGTGTCCCATACTGCCAGAATACTTTCTGAGATGGGTGAAGTGCTTTCTTGGATTAAAAACCAGGAGGGGGTGGAATCTGAGGTATATGCAAAATCGATTTCATAAGATAGAAATCCCATTACACCAGTATTTCCTCTAATAATCACTGCACCTTGAACTAGCTGACCTGAGACAGGCATACTGATTTCCCCGGTTCCTGGTTGATCCTGTTGAAAATTAAGCGATGATACCTGCTTCGCGGCCACGAGGCGGGGTAGCAGGAGAATAGTTACCGAAAGCAGTAAATACATGATGCGCATGGCAACTGCTTATAATAACATAAAATCATTCCGGAGGTAATTTTGAAGAAATAAAGTGCAAACAGGTCCTATTTTGATTAGGAAACGAAAATGCGGTCCGAAATTTAGTTATAAATATTGGTATCTGTGCTAGAATCTGATAAGATTATCAAATCCGAATAGAATATTTCAACTACAGGGGAGTGCAATCATCGATGATGATAAAAGGAGGTGAGCTATCAGGTCATTGTCATGTGTCTTGCTTGTTTTACCCAAGCCTATGCAATAAACCAAAAAGCAATATAAATAATTGGTAGAAAAATTGAGGAGGATGTACAATGCGAAATAAAGGATTATTTTCAATTTTGATTTTGATCGCGGTGATTGCGATCACGATCCCACCAGGGATCATCGGTGCTGCACAAGGGGAGAATTCGAATGGCACCAATGCTACAGTAAACTTCACCATCCTACATACAAATGATTTTCATGGCAGTCTACAGCTATCAGGGAGTAACCCTGGTATGGCCCGCGTTGCCAAAAAAATCATCGATGTTCGAACTGCGGTCGGAGCTGCAAACACCCTTCTATTTGATGCAGGGGATATCATGCAAGGCACCTTGCTTTCGAATCTATTCATGGGTGAATCGACGATCGATGTATACAATTACGTCGGATACCAGGCTGCTACATTTGGCAACCATGAATTTGATTGGAGCCGGCAGACATTGATCGATCGTACAACTCAGGCTACGTTCCCATTCATTTCATCCAATATCGTTGTATCTGATACAGGGAGTTGTGCCACAGCTGGATGGGCATCACCTTCATTTGCTATCCCGTGGACGACTTTCACCGTAGGTACAGCCCCAGACACAGCCGTTGTCGGCGTCTTGGCTGCAACTACTATTGAAACACCTTACATCACATTAGCGGGCAACACAGCCGGATTATGCTTCAAAGATCCAGCGGCCTCTATCAGCCACTATTATCAAGAGGTGGTTAATGCAGGCGCGGATGTGATTGTGGTGCTATCGCATAATGGTTTTAATGACGGTGGATATGGCTATGGTTTTCCAGTCTATGGTGATAAAACCCTGGCTCAGAAACTGATCGATGCCGGCACGCCGGTTAACCTTATCATCGGTGGTCATAGCCATACAAATCTATACCCGTTGTCGGATCCTGATCCACTCCATTCGAAGATAGCGGTAATCGGCAGCACTACGGTAGTCCAAGCATATTACAGCGGACGCGTCGTCGGACGGGCGGACATCTCGGTGGATACCGGTACCAGTGCAGTTACGATTAACTGGAGCAGGATCGGAGTTGGTACTGGCGATCCAGAAGATCCCGGAACGGTGGCGGCGATAAATGTATGGGCAAGTGATCCCTGGTATCAGCAGGAAATCAACCGGGTGGTAGGGTTCACCAACGTGCCAATTGTACGCAATTATGATGGTGATTCAGAGATGGGTAAGTTCGTCAATGACGCCATTTATAATGATCTAAACACCGATGGCGACCCAACCAATGATGTTGATATGGTGTTCAATAATGCTGGTGGTTTACGAGCTGATATCACTTTCCCCATCACCTCCACCCTTCCTGTGACACTGACACATGGGATGCTGTATTCCATCCTGCCTTTTGGGAATGCTACGGTTGTAGGTGATATGACCGGTGCACAGATCATGGAACTGCTCAACCAAAGTGCCACACAATTTAAGGGTGCCCTGCAGGTGGGCGGAATCCGGTATAAATTCTATGCCTATGGAACTTATGCCAATCCATATGCCTGGGGTGCGTATGATGTACAAGTTTTGAACAAGAACAGCCAGACTTACGAGCCGATTGACCTTACCAAGACCTATCAAATTGCCACCAACGAATTTCTCGCTCCAGCAGGGCAGGATGGATATATTCCATTCAAATATGTCACTAATATCAGCTACTGGGGAGATATGTTGGATGGGGTCGAGAGATGGGTGAACGCGACATACACCCATGATGATCCATATGATGGAACCTTGGACGGACGCATCACCCGTAATGGCACCAATGTATATGATCCAGCTAATCCAAACCTGGTCGTCCCGGTGACTATCCTACATCATAATGACTCGCATGGAAACGCCGATCAAGGCGCATTTGTTGGGTATACACAGCTGGCATCATTGATCAAGCAGGAACGGGCTTTGAATCCTGATCGCACCTTGCTGCTAAATGGGGGTGACAGCATCCAGGGTGATGCCATGGCATATTACTATAAAGCTGCCTTCACCGGGTTTGGTGCTGATGGCACTGCGCTGGATCCCAGCCTGTGGACCAACCCCATTATCGCCGAGTTCAATGCCATGGACTATACCGCCATGACTCTGGGCAACCATGAGTTCAACTATGGCAATTACGTCTTCACCGGTACTATGGGGCAAGCAACCTTCCCGATCCTGGGTGCAAATGTCACGGATGACGGTGAATATGGCCTGGCTGAAGTTGGTGTGCAGCCGTTCCTGCTAACCTCAGTTCCAGGAGCGAATGGTGAAGGTGATATCGACCTGGCAGTATTAGGTATTACAAACCATCGAGTGCCTAATTACGAGTTACCCAGTAATATCCCCGGGTTAAATTTCACCAATCCGATCGACAAGGCTGCAGAGCTTGCCCCAGCCCTGGCTGCTAGCAATGATGCAGTAGTCGCGCTTACGCATATCGGATTTACCACTTTACCTGGGAGTATAGAAGTAGACAATAATGTGGACACGTTTATGGCCGCAACGGTTACCGGGATTGATGCCATTATTGGTGCCCACAGCCACACCAACCCGGATCCCTCAGCTACAGGGAGCACCTATCGCGGTGCTTATAAGTACCTGCCAGCCATCGTAGGTAATCCGGACGGTGATCCAGTAATCATCAATCAGGCCTATCGCTATGACAACTATTTAGGTGAGGTGATCCTTGGTTTCTTACCCAATGGATATGGTGGTTATACTCGAATAGCCAGTGCGGGTAAATTCCTCAAGGTGACCAGCACGACACCTGAAGATCCGGTAATCAATGCTCTCATCACACCTTACACGGATCAGCTTAATGTCTATCGAAATACCATAATTGGTCAAACGACGACCCCATTGGATGCACTGCAGGCCTTCACCCAGGAGACCAATGCAGCCAACCTGCAAGCTGACTCAGCCGTGTGGCAGTTGGCGGATGAGGGTATCGATGTGGATTTCTATCTCTCTGGTGCGATGACGAACCAGAAAGTAGCAGACACAGCCACGATCACCAACCCCGTCACATTGATAGTAGACGATATGTTTAAGTTGATGCCGTATGAGAACTCGCTGGTTACTTTGAATCTCAATGGGCCTCAGCTTAAAACCCTGCTCGAGCGTGGGTATCGCAACTACTTTTATTACAAGTATATCCCAAGCTATGGAGGGTATTCACACTACACCACCTGTATGTTGGACGTTAGCAAAGAAGCCAGCATAAGTTATAGAGACACTTATCCTGTCTTACCTTCGGGTCATAACGTCATCTCACTGGAAGTGGGTGGTGTTCCGGTTGACTTCACCGATGCAGATACCTTCTATCATGTCGCCACGGTCAACTACCTGGCTGCAGGATCGTGCAACTTCAATGATAACGGTCAGACACTATGGCCTCTAGACCAAATCGTCCACGATACACAGTACTATGTACGCGATTCTGTGATCAACTACATAACAGCACAGGGATTAATATCTCCAACGATTGAAGGACGGCTAACCTTCCTTCCACCATCAGACTTCCTATGGTTACCATTGCTGAATAGGCAGTAATCTGCGAAGTTGTTGTTAGGCCAAGCGTAATGCAAAGCACCCGGATGAATTATCCGGGTGCTTTCTTTATCACGCTGCAATCCCAGATGCACAGATTTTGATAAAATTATGGTAAACTCATGGATTGGTACGATTAAAAAATCGAGGTAAGCCGAGGAAAGCATGGATTTGACCCCAACAGAACAAATGGTTGCTCGATTACGCCAGATGCAGGTAGCCTCACCGGATATTGAAGCTTCCGCGGTCGTATCGGTGGATGGTCTGATCATTGCTTCTGCGCTTCCGAATGAAGTAGAAGAAGACCGTGTCTCGGCCATGTCTGCTGCTATGCTCAGCCTGGGTGAGCGTATCTCCACCGAGCTGGGCAGGGGTAGCCTGGAGCAGGTATACATCAAAGGTGGAGAAGGTTTTGTAATTCTGACTTCCATTGGTTCTGAGGCTGTATTAACTGCACTGGCAGGGCCGCATGCCAAACTCGGATTAGTCTTTCTTGAAATGCGCCGGGCAGCAATCGATTTGGAACGAGCTTTCGTATGATGCAGAATGATAAACTGAGACTTTCAGCAATCCGGTGGGGAGGTTGCCGTCAAACGGCCCTCCCCACCGCCTTTTTTATCGGAACTTCCACATCAATGTAATTGCTATGGATAAAAAGGATTAATAAGGGATGGAGGAAAGCATGACAACGAAATATATCTTTTTCACCGGCGGTGTGGTTAGCTCGGTTGGGAAAGGTGTGACTGCGGCAGCCATTGGCAGATTACTTAAAGAACGGGGCTTTAGTGTGGCTGCATTAAAACTCGATCCATATATTAATGTCGATCCTGGCACGATGAGTCCGTACCAGCACGGCGAAGTGTATGTATTGGATGATGGGGCAGAGACAGATCTTGATCTGGGTCATTACGAGCGATTTATCGACTCATCCATGAGCAAGGTATGTAATTTTACCAGCGGTCAGGTTTATGCAGAGGTGATCGCGAAAGAGAGGCGAGGAGATTACCTGGGCGGTACCATTCAGGTGATTCCACACATCACTAATGAAATAAAACGCCGAATTTTACTTGTATCCAAAGCAACCGGGGCAGAAATCGTACTCGTAGAAATTGGCGGCACAGTTGGTGATATCGAATCGTTGCCTTTCCTCGAGGCATTGCGGCAAATGCGCTCGGATATAGGACGTGAGAACACCATCTATATTCATGTGACCTGGCTACCCCATATTGGCGCGACCGATGAATTGAAAACCAAACCCACCCAACACTCAGTGGCAGAGCTGCGTTCAATTGGTATTGCACCTGATATGATCGTTGCCCGGTCAGATTACCCCGTGCCAGAGGAATTGTGTGACAAAATTGCCCTCTTCTGCGATGTTGAGAAGCAGGCGGTGATCCCAATGGTGACAACGCCGGTATTGTACGAAGTTCCTTTGATCCTGGAAAGGGAGGGAGTGGGAGATTACCTGCTCAAACGAGCCGGCCTGGATGCCCGCAGCCATCCTGATTGGTCAGCCTGGGAGGAGCTGGTAAAAAAGGTTAACTTACCAAAACCGAAGGTAAAAGTTGCGCTGGTGGGAAAATATGTTGAGCTGCACGATGCTTATATGAGTGTGCGTGAAGCGCTCAAGCATGCCGGGTTGGCAGTAGGCGTCGAAGTTGATATTCTGTGGGTGCATTCATCTGATCTGGAAAAAGGACGTGGCTGGGAGGATGTTCAAAACGCAGATGGCATCCTTGTTCCGGGTGGTTTTGGTTCTCGGGGAATTGAAGGTAAACTGCAAGCGGCGCGCTATGCGCGTGAGCACAAGGTGCCTTATTTGGGATTGTGCCTTGGGATGCAGCTGATGGTGGTCGATTTTGCACGCATGATCTATAAGAGTGAGGCAGCTAATTCGACCGAATTTGACCGCTCGACACCTTACCCGGTGATCGACCTGATGCCTGACCAACGTGGGGTGATTGATATGGGTGGCACGATGAGGTTGGGATTGTATCCGTGTGAGCTTCAACAAGATTCAATCGCAGCCAGTGCCTATCAGAAACCAAGGGTGCAAGAACGTCACCGCCACCGCTTTGAGCTGAACAACACCTTTCGCGACATATTACAACAAAACGGTATGCGCTTTTCCGGGATCTCTCCAGATGGACGCCTGGTTGAGATTGCAGAGCTGGTAGATCATCCTTTTATGCTGGGCACTCAATTCCACCCTGAATTCCTGTCTCGCCCGAACCGACCGCACCCTTTATTTGTTGCTTTTTTACAGGCGGTCAAGCGAAAGGCGGGGGTTGTGTAAATCACTTCCTTTCAGATTTCAATTGCCGAGTTTTCGAATATACTTTTGCAGATAAATAAGGAATTTATTGTTGGAATGGAGTAAAATAGTGGCTGTTTTCACAATATTATTTTTCATCCCTATAAGGGGATGCAATCTATAAAAGAATAGAGGTTAATAATGGAGACATTAATAGAATCGGTATTAGGACGTGAAATTCTTGATTCGCGGGGTAATCCCACGGTGGAAGTTGAAGTGATCCTGCTGGATGGGTCGATTGGTAGGGCAGCGGTGCCATCCGGTGCATCCACTGGCGTACACGAAGCACTTGAGCTGCGTGATGGTGACAAGCAACGCTATCTGGGTAAGGGCGTGCTAAAAGCAGTAGAAAACGTAAATGGACCCATCACGGAAGAGCTGAGCGGATGGGATGCCACCGAACAAAAACTGATTGACACCATATTAATCGAATTGGATGGAACTCCCAACAAGTCAAAGTTAGGTGCAAATGCCATGCTAGGCGCCAGTTTGGCGGTGGCAAAGGCAGCTGCAGCCTCCTTGGGGATGCCTTTGTACCGCTATATCGGCGGGGTATATGCGCATGTGTTACCCGTTCCAATGATGAACATCTTGAACGGTGGAGCCCATACGAGCTGGCAATCGACGGATGCCCAGGAATTCATGATTATGCCTCTGGGAGCCCCCAGCTTTGCTGAAGGGTTGCGCTGGAGTGCTGAAATCTACCATAACTTGAAGTCTGTGTTAAAAGAACGCGGTTACACTGCCCTGGTGGGAGATGAAGGTGGTTACGCTCCTGCGCTCAAGGCGAACAACGAGGCAGTTGAAGTAATCCTAACCGCGATTGAGAAGGCTGGCTACAAACCTGGTGAGCAAATCGGGATAGCGCTTGATCCGGCAGCATCGGAGTTATTTGATGAAGAAACACGCACTTATAACCTGCGCAAGGAAGGCAAGAAACTCACCGGTGAGCAGATGGTGGCATTCTGGAAATCTTGGATTGACCAATACCCAATCGTATCCATCGAGGATGGGCTGGCTCAGGATGACTGGGAGAGCTGGGAGCTCATGACGAGGGAATTAGGAGGGCGCATCCAGATTGTGGGTGACGACTTGTTGGTCACCAATCCCGAACGGGTTCGCCGTGCCATTAAGGAGAAAGCTGCCAATGCCTTGTTGGTCAAGCTCAACCAGATTGGCACACTTTCGGAGACAATTGAAGCGGTCGAAACCTGCCACCGGGCTGGATGGCGTGCTGTAACCTCCCACCGCTCAGGCGAGACGGAAGATACAACCATTGCTGATCTGGCAGTAGCTCTCAATATGGGCCAGATCAAAACTGGGGCACCCGCCCGTTCAGACCGGGTTGCCAAATACAATCAATTAATGCGCATTGAAGAAGAATTAGGTGAAACAGCCAAGTATGCTGGCTGGGATGCTTTGAGGGGTTGATTAATAAAGGCTCTGTCCCAAAAGTAGATGCGCAGGGATGGAATCCCGAAAATATCAAGATTAATTCCCCCTGCGCTCTGACTGAAAGTGGATCATGTGGGCGTAGGGGATTTTTTCTAATGTATTTTGTTCAAATCCCACCCCTACGCCACTGCGTTTTTGGATAATTTCCACAATATCGTGACTTTTTAGACAGCGCTGTTTTTATTTAATGACTATCCAGCTGAGGTAAATCTGCTAATAAGGTTTCATCTGGCGGTGTTTCACCATCCTGGGGTGTTGGGCGAGTGATATCATCCATCGTCATATTATCACGCCGCAAGCCTGGTGTTGGAGTGCCGCAGTACGGGCATAAATTCCAGGAAAGTTCCATTCGTTTACGACATTGGTGGCAAACTTTTTTTAATCGGGTATGGCAGCTGGGACAAACAATCCAGGCATCATCAGTGTGGCGACCACAGCCGGGGCACACCGGGATATCTTCTATAGCTTGGAGCAAGGCTTCTTCCTCCAGTGTATGTTGATATTCTTCTTCCAATGTGTGCGCTGGACGCAAGATAAGGTAGATCACAATACCTGGCAGGAATAACAAAGCGACAATGATTACAGCCAAGAGACGTAGTAACGGATCGCGTGCCCTTGAACGGATATCGCGATAGGTCCAGATAATCAAGCTAAGCCATAATGCAACCAGGAAAGCAGCCGCCCAGGCGGATAGTCCCATGATAAGATTGCTTAAGACTTGTGGATCGATGATCATCGCATGCACCCAGGGATGATTATAGCATTGAGCCCTGGAATTGATGATCCTATTCAATATTAATGGTAAAAACCGATGGAGAAGCAGACATGAGCCGAAGAGATAATAATCTCTACACCATTAAGGAAATGAGTGAGGAAGAACGCCCCAGAGAACGTCTAGCCAAACTTGGTCCCCAATCATTAACAACAGCTGAGCTCCTGGGGATCCTGCTCAGGGTGGGCATGGTGGGTGAGAGCGCCGTCCAAGTAGGTCAACGGTTGTTACAAACCTTTGGTGGGATCGCGGGAATTCACCGGGCGTCGTTTGACGAATTAAGCAACCAAAAAGGAGTTAAGCTGGCAAAGGCTGCTCAAATCAAGGCAGCTATTGAGCTTGGCAGGCGTTTGGTGCTCGAATCACCTGAGGAACGCGCGATTGTACACAGCCCTGCGGACGCAGCTGAAATGGTCCAATATGAGATGAGTGCCCTGGAACAGGAGGAGCTGCGTGTGATGCTGCTGGATACCCGTAACCGTGTGCAGCATATCGAGACAGTTTACCGAGGATCGGTAAACTCGTCTCAGGTGCGCATAGCCGAAATTTTCAAGGCGGCGATACGACGGAATGCAAGCAACCTAATCGTCGTTCATAACCATCCATCGGGTGTGCCAAGAAGCATGTAGATAGAAAGTTTCCATAGCGAAACCCTGCAAGGAGTGTGCAGAGTGGCTAGAAGGACAGGCGCGAAGACCTGAAGCAGAATCGCGTCTGAAACTCCTTTGACAATGTGGCAAGGGAAACCCTACTTTCCTAAGGCTGCTAGCCAGAGCGCTGCCATGGTCACGCAAGAAACTGTTGTTTGAAGCGCCGCAGGTTGGACCACCTGTCTGACGGTAGGGCCAGGGTGGAGCTACCGGAATGCTTATCTCACTGGGGTAGGCATAGTCTCTGACGGGCATGAAGATGGCACTCCCCATACACCCCATCTTTCCCGGTAGCGAGCGAGGCAACGAGCCGAGCTAGGCGTACAGACAAGACCTAAAGCAACGTATAGACGCTATCTACTTGAACTTGGGAACCGTGTATGCTCACCCACATGGTGTAGGTCAGCTTGCGACCAGATGCTTACACGGGGCGGAGCCTTCGTAGTAGTCTGAGATAGGGAAAGCCTATCACATGGCGAAGGAAGGCAGTTGAGTAATCCAAATTCATGCGCAAACTAAGACGGAGTAAGGACGTATGAGCCAAACAATGATGTCCCAAAAAGCAAATGAAACTGGCGATAACCGCACAAGAAAATCCAGAGCACAGGTTCACCAACCTGTATAGTCTGATGCACTGGGACTACTGGATTGACGGTGCAGCACAAGCAGTCCTGGCACGTCCCGGAAGCTCAACCGCAGGGATAGATGGAACAAAACGGGACAGGTTCAAGGCCAATTACCAGGAAGAAATGAAGAAACTGGTGCAGAGCCTAAAGGATAAATCCTTCGAACCACAACCCGTAAGAAGAACCTATATCCCGAAGAGCAACGGCAAAATGCGACCACTGGGAATACCAGTTCTCAGAGATCGCATTGTACAGGAAGCCTTACGAGCAATCCTAGATCCGATTTACGAGACGGATTTTAGGTCCTGCTCCTATGGCTTTCGCAAAGGGCGATGCACTATGGATGCTATCGCTGTCATTATGTCCCTAACCAACTCAAAACAACGATACTACTATGTGATCGAAGGGGACATCAAGAGCTACTTTGACACGGTTCACCACCGAAAGCTCTTGAGTATCCTCAAGAAACGCATAGCGGACAAGGACATAATTGACCTGATTTGGAAGTTCCTGAAAGCTGGCGTAATGGAAGATGGCCTCTTTGCTCGAACGGAGACAGGCGTCCCGCAAGGTGGTGTAATTTCACCCTTACTTGCGAATGTCTATCTCAACGAGTTCGACAAATGGGCAGAAAAGAAATGGCATACTTGCCCCATACGAACAGCAGAAAAGGAGAAAAGCTGACCTGGGTAACTATCGTCTCGCCAGATATGCAGATGACTGTGCGCCACGAAAGCTCAGTGAGTGAATGACTGGGCTGAACTGTGCGAGAGATGAGGGAGGGCCCCTCGGAGCCGCCATGCAGGTGGAGGCTTCAAACCACCGTAAGCGGCTGTGGCCAAAAGCCATGGTCGTGAGCGTTACGGAAAAGGCTGAGCCAGACTCAGTCAGGTGAGTGTGATGGAGACGAACCCAAGTGAACTGCTGAAAAAGTGTCGAAAGCGTAAGGACGTCATCAAAACCAGGAGGGAGTCGTTGGCCTGGGATAAGTCTGGAAGAGACCTGATTACTGACCAGACGGTGACCGGCATGAAGGCAGCGTGAACATCACACAGGCTCTGGCACGGAACGTGGGAACCTACGCCTCCGATGCTAATGGAAAAATCCAAGCGGAAATCCCGTGAGGATGAAAGTACAGATGCGGAGGATAGGGACGGATCAACCCGTAGTAGCGAAGAAGCCACCTAACGGTGGTGGAGCGAAGGGGTTGAGTTATCCAGTTTTGAACAATGTGTCAACTATTGCAAAGTAGGAGGAACCTTTGGACAAAACAAAACCGTATGACATCCCCAAGCAAACGGTATGGGATGCCTTTCAGCGCGTGAAAGCGAACAAAGGAGCAGCTGGAGTCGATGAAGAAACGATAGGAGAGTTTGAGAAAGACCTGAAAGGGAACCTGTACAAAATCTGGAACCGGATGTCCTCAGGGAGCTATTTTCCGCCAGCGGTGAAAGCGGTTGAGATAGCGAAGAAAAGTGGCGGAGTTAGAATCTTGGGGATTCCAACCGTTTCGGACCGGGTCGCACAGATGGTAGTAAAGTTGCATTTTGAGCCCAAAGTGGAACCGATCTTTGCGGCAGATTCGTATGGGTATCGGCCAGGGAAGTCAGCGATAGATGCGCTGCGGATAACCCGAGGGCGTTGCTGGCGGTACGACTGGGTGATCGAATTGGACATCCGAAAACTATTTGACCGGATTGACCATGAGCTGTTGATGAAAGCCGTGCGGAAACACACGGACAGCGCCTGGGAGATTCTCTATATCGAGAGGTGGCTGAAAGCCCCCTTTCAAATGCAGGATGGGAGTTTGGTAGAGCGAACGATGGGTACACCCCAGGGCGGGGTGGTTAGCCCCGTCTTAGCGAACCTATTCATGCATTATGCATTTGACGAATGGATGAGACGAGAACACCCGAACAACCCGTGGGCTCGTTACGCCGACGATGGAGTGATTCACTGTCGGACCCAGAAGGAAGCGGAAAGCCTACTCATCGAACTAGGAGAACGGTTCAAACAGTGCAAACTGGAGCTCAACACCGAAAAGACCCGGATCGTGTACTGCAAGGATAATGACCGGAAAGGGAACTATCCGCTGACATCGTTTGACTTTTTGGGCTACACCTTTCGGCCCAGGCGATCCAAAAACCGATGGGGAAAATGTTTCATCAACTTCAGTCCGGCGGTGAGTAATGTCGCCAGTAAGGCGATGAGACAGACGATCCGAGGCTGGCGGATGCAGCTGAAATCGGACGTGGGAATCGACGACCTATCGCGGATGTTTAATCCGGTGGTACGAGGCTGGATTAACTACTACGGATGCTTTTACAAATCGCAGCTCTACTCCGTGTTGCGCCATATGAACCGAGCCCTGATGTATTGGGCCCGCCGGAAATACAAGAAGTTGGCGGTGCACAAAAGGAGAGCCAGCTCATGGCTGGGACGACTCGCGCGGAATCGGCCTGAATTGTTTGCCCACTGGCAGATGGGAATTCTGCCTACGGTTGGATAATGGGAGCCGGATGAGCCGAGAGGTTCATGTCCGGTTCTGAGAGAGCCCGAGGGTGAAATTCCCTCGGGCCACTCACCTTGTCATCCTAAGCAATGATGGAATAGAAGGCGTGAAACAGGCCAAGCAAGAAATCAAAGACTTCCTGGAAAACGAGCTACACCTGCAACTGTCCGAAGAAAAGACCCTCATCACCCATGTCAATGACGGCTTTAACTTTCTGGGATTTCACATCCAGAGATGTAAGCCAGAAGGACGCTGGGTGGTACATCTTCGGCCCACAGATAAGGGGAAAGAGCGGGTAAAAGGGAAAGATCAAAGACCTGACTTCCAGATCATGGACTTGGATGGATGAGTATAACCGGATGACAACCCTCAATGCCATCGTGAAAGTCTGGTCTGAGTACTACAAACACACTAGTCTACTCGAAGACATTGAAGAAATCACCCGGTTCACGTGGTTCAGATACCTCGGATGGCTGCTCAAGAAGCATAAAGGTAGCCGGAAACACACGCTCATCCAAGCCAAGACGAAAACCATCCATAACAGGACACGCTGGACGGCAGAGATACGTGAAGGGGCAATCACCCTGGATACGTATCAATGGCTACCCACTCTGAAAGAACTAAAGCGGAGCAAGTACATGCAGAAGGGTAGAAACGGGTTTCAACACCCTTATCTCCCTGATGAAAATAGCGAAACTTCGCCAATGGACTACCCGATGGGTGAAACTGGCCCAAATGAAAGCCTCTACACAGCCACAATCGGGGCAACAAGCAGGAAATCCCGCAATGAACCCCTAGAAATGGCTGAGTTGAAGCTCAGGGCAAAGATGCGAGATGGATATAAGTGTGTTCGATGTGGGTCTACTGAGAAATTGGCAGCACACCACAAGAAAGGCACAAAATCTCATCGCATTGAAGACCTGGAAACGCTGTGCCAGAAATGTCACCATGCCGAACATGGTTATCGTCAAACCTAATACTCAATGGAGAGCCGGATGACGCTAAAGTGTCACGTCCGGTTCGGTGAGAGGGATGGGAAAAACCGCACAGAGCAATCTGTGTATGGCGCCCCCGTCCCTACTCTACGTGATCCGACCCCGAGCCCGGATGATATTGTGATCACTCGGGCTATTTTGCAAGCCGGTGAGCTGTTGGATGTGAAATTGCTTGATCACATCATCGTCGGTAATGGGCGTTTTGTTTCGTTAAAAGAGAGGGGATTGGGTTTTACTCAAGGATGATTCAATTTAGACTGTTTTAGTCATCTGAAAACCGGCGAACTCACCGGTGTAGGGGAGCCATTCGAAATTTACATCACTTACAGATGCCATCGGTGGACCGTCTCGCAAAGCCAATAATAACAATTCCAGGTTTTTTCGTGAACCTTCAGCCATTACTTCGACTGATCCATTCCAGCGGTTGCGTACCCAACCCATCAGGCTTAGTCTTTCAGCCTGTTCCAATACGAAATATCGGAAGCTGACCCCCTGAACGCGCCCCTTTACGGTAGCATGTAAGCGTGAATTTGTCTCATCGGGCATTGAGATCGTTTCCAGCAGTTTCTAAATATGTTATTTGTATGGGATCGATCAAAAAACCTTTATATTGAACTTGTAGTTCGAAACTACAAACGAACATTTGACTAAGCTCCAAGGAAAGCCAATAAGGGGGTTAATGTAAGTGGACTTAGCAGGGTAGTGATCAACACCACTGTGGTCACAAAGGTGGGTTCAGCATCGAATTCAGTTGCCAGGATCGTGGTCATTACAGCCGCTGGCATAGCGGCTTCCAATACTACCGCCTGGTAGGAAGGCCCGGTCATGCCAAAAATACGGGTGAGACCATATGCCAGTAAAGGTGCGATCAACAGGCGCATG
The DNA here is from genome assembly GCA_963725685.1 of uncultured Chloroflexia bacterium. Classification (GTDB taxonomy): domain Bacteria; phylum Chloroflexota; class Anaerolineae; order Anaerolineales; family UBA4823; genus FEB-25. The sequence continues at coordinate 41,951 of CAVRYZ010000003.1, read as the reverse complement.
CTACTGGTCAGGATGAGTGGGAGCACATGTCCATCCAGGCGGATATTGACCAGCTGCATGCCCAGCAATATCAGCATGCACGGGATAGCAGCGTTACTGAGCAGGGTTACTGTGCGGTCTAATCCAGCAGGAAGCTGCCATTTGAATTGTAAGAACAGAATACCGAGTGCCAGGGCATAAATGGCGGGAAATTTGACCAGACCTTTAATCGCATTCCATACGCTGGTAGACCCTGAAGATGCAATCACAATCCCTACCGTGTTTGTGGCGACTGCGTTAATGACAAAAAAGACACTGGCAAATGCCAAAGCCGTTTCTCCGAAAGCAAAGTTGGTAAGGGGCAGACCGTAGTTCCCAGCATTCATGAACATGGCAGTGATCAGGACGGCTGCCAGGGTTCGACGATCCAGCTTAAAAATGGTTCCAATTACCCAGGTGATCCCACCTACTGCAGTGATCAGCACAATGGCAAATACAAGCGTGCGCAGGATATCCTTGTTGCTCAGCTGGCTGTCTGTGATCAGATTGAACACCAGGATGGGGCTGAATACATAAAAAATGACTTGAGAAAGCGGGCGGGGATTGATCTTCAGCCATTTAGCCAGGGCAAAGCCAATACATGCCGCTAATAAAATTGGGAAAAGGTTATTAAAGAATAGAGCAAATAATTCGCTCAATCCTCGTCATCCTCGGATATGAGCTCGTCAAAACCATCGTCATCGACCTCTTCAGCCTGGTCATCTTCTGAAGAGTCGTCAGGTTCATACCCATCCTTGTCATCCTTAGAAATGAGCAGGTTAAATTCATCGGCATCAACCTCTTCATCCTCACCCTCATCAAAGCTGTCGCTTGGATCATCACCATCTTCTGGGATATCCAGCAAGGCGAGGTCATTCATTTCCTCGGTGAAGTCCAGGTTTTCCAGCGCATTTTCAATCTGGTCCGCTTCTTCATCATCATCCGTTGATTCCAATAAGGATTCGAGCGCTGAACGAACACCAGCTCCGCCAATTTGAGAGAGAGACCAAATGGAAGTCATCCTGACGTCAATATCCGAGTCCCTTAATAATTTTAGGAGCTGGGGGACTGCGGTTTTAATTTCGAGCTCCCCAGCCGCGCTGGCGGCTTCTGCCCTTACAGATGGATTCTCATGGGTGAGCATGCTCACCACCTGAGGTTTCCAACGCGAATTGGCAGAGCGGCCCATGGCAAAGAGTGCTGAGACCAGCCAATCCATATCAGACGAAGCATATACTTTTTCGATCAGGCCAACGACCTCATTGCGAGAAGAGAATCCCAGTGCTTCTAAGGCACGCCGGCGTACAATCATGGCATCCTGACTTGAAATCAGACGCAGCAAGCAGGCTTCAACTTGTTGTAATTTTTTGGGTGATATATCTTCGACTTCACCCATGTATATATATGTAGCCAGGGCTGCCGCCGACGCAGCCCGCACATCCACATCGGGATCATGCTCCGACATTTCCACGAATGTAGCTAGGAGATCTACCAGCTCATATTCGCGCAAGATTTGAATGGCGCGCATTCGCACACCTGGCTCGCTATCTTTAAGTGCCACCCGCCCAACTTCATCAAAGCATAGCAGGTCATCTGCCATGTGGATCTCTTCCATATCTTCAAGCAGTGCATTCCGCCGTCTTACGGACACCTTTGACCAGATATCTTCCAATAAGGCTTTGTCAACCGGATCAAGGTCTGACAGACGGTGCAAGTATTTAGGTGAAAATGGCGTGCTTTCATCAAGCAAAGCATCGATCAACTTTGTAAAAGGAGTTGAATTAGGAATAGTCATAGTCTATTATGGTGTTGGGGTAATAACAATTGGGTGAATAAAGTCTTGGGCGTTAATATAAATCATCAACAGTATTAACAAAGCAAAACTAATGAAATTCACCCATACTTCATATTTTGGTGGTATGCGCTTACGGATTATGATCTCAGGGAGGGCAAATAAAATCCGCCCACCATCCAGTGCCGGAATAGGGAGTAAGTTCATTATTCCCAAAGAAATGCTGATACTGGCGAAGAAAAACAACACTTTCGCGATGGTAGGAGCACCCGGTGTGCTGGCACTTTCACGCACAAATGAATATATATCAAACATGCCTTTAAATCCAACCACTCGTTCATCCGGGCTGGTAGTTTGACCACGAATCATCTGACCTAGCATCGAAAACAACTGCTTGAGGTAGTCAGTTAAGATATTAAAGCTCTCGGGTATCGCTCCCCATACGGTGAATGCACGCGTTGGGTTGGTTAGACCAATACCAATGGCACCGGACTCGCCTGGGTTAGCAAGCGGGGTGATACTGACTTCATACGTCACGCCATTACGCTCATAAACAAAACTCAAAGGCTTGCCAAGATTTGCATAGATCTCTGATCGTGCAGCTGCATCACTGTCTACCTGCACCCCTCCAATGCTCACCAGGATATCACCAGCCTGCAAGCCTGCGGATGACGCCGGTAAGTCTGGGATGGTGCTCCCCACCAAAACAACGCTCCGGTCAGGTAAATAGCCAATAATACCTGAGATGAGGATGAACAGGACGATTGCCGTCAGCAGGTTCATGGTCGGACCGGCTAACAATGAGGCGATACGTTTCCAGGGGTTAGCGGCAGCTAGACCGCCTTGAATATTCGGATCTTGTTCACCTTTTGGTCGAACAAAACCTCCAAACGGCAGCCAGTTGAGGGTGAATTTGGTGCCTCCCAGCTCAAAAAGTGTCAACATACGAGGTGGGAAACCAAAACCGAACTCCTCGACCTCTATTTTTAACAGCTTCATGACTATGAAATGCCCGAACTCATGGACAAAAATCAACATCGCGATCGCGATGATAAACTCGATAATCAATTGAATGGTCATTTTATCCCTTATACGAACAACATGCGTGCAGGTCAACCAGCACGTTTTTCATTAACCGACAGATTATATCCTGGACTTATGGTTGTTTCCAGCCTAAAGCAAGATAGATCAAAGGATTCTAACAGAATTCTAAGGGTGAGACGAGATTTTAGTGTAAATAAACCGGTGTTTCTAGAGATATCTAACCATCGACAATCCGTGCAGGTCCACCCGGGTGGGCGACGAGCACTTGCATCACGCCGGGGAGCAAGCGTAGCCGAGTATTGATCTTTTCCGATTCTTCAGCCAAACAAAGCACGTGAACATTAGGTCCGGCATCGATGGTATAACAAACCGGGATCCCCTCTGCCCGCCAGACTTGGACTGCATGCATGATCGCAATCGTGGCTGGCTGCCAATATATAAGTGCGGGATTCGAAGTGATCATCACTGCGTGCATCAGGTTGCTGTCTAATTCGGTGATCTCTGCAAGAGCATTAAAATCACACTCCAGGATCGCTTTACGGCATATACTTAACCGTCGAGGTGCATCTGCCAGGCGTGATGGCTGTAAAATGCTGGTGGAGGCCAGGGAATGACCGCTGGTTGAGCTGACCATTTTTTCATCCTGGCTCACCAGCGCGACACAATCCGCAATATCCCAATGGCTGGGAGGAGCGATTGAGTAAGCGAAAGAATCTGCATCACTGCTTCCAGTTTGCCACTCAACGAACCCACCTGGGATCGAGCGGCAGGCTGAGCCTGAGCCGATGCGCGCCAATCGCGACAGGTCCTTCTCATCCAATTCCAGTCCGGCTGCGTGCGCGGCTGCCAGGCTCAGGGCGGCAAACCCGGAGGCTGACGATGCCAGACCAGCCCCGATAGGAAAATTGTTTTGGCTCTTCACCATGGCAAAAGTTGAAATTCCTGCCAGTTGTCGCACATGATTTAAAAAAGTGCTTACCCGTCCCAAAACCTTGCCGGCTGTATGTTCACCATTTAAATAGATTTGATCTTGTATCAACGACGTATCAAATCTCACTGTCGTGCGAGTAATGAGCTCTGCCAGGTTCATGGAGATGGACCCATTAGCTGGGATGTGGATGTGTGGATCGACGTCCCCCCAGTACTTGATCAAGGCAATATTGGGGTGAGCGAAGGCCGTGGCATACTTGTTCAGCAAGGCTAACCCTCTCTCTTAATGTTCTTTTCGTACATTCGATCTTCCAGACGCAGATATCCTCGTATAGCCTGGCTGGCGATCATCCGGATTGGTTCAGGCGGCCAAGGGATCACACTACGGTTGACAGGAAAGGTTTTACGGCAGCAAGGGCAAACATACCCTATGGTACCACCCTTCCATCTCTTGGAATTCTCAGCCTTGGGTTTGGATCGGTCAGCGCACTCACGGGAGCAATACTTGGATGTTTCCGCTCTCCTGCCATAAACCGAATAGGTTTTACCACAGCGCTGACAGACTTTTTCAGCGCCCCCACCCTGCCAGTGGAACCCATGTTCACCCACATGATGGGCAGCAGAACAGGATCTAGAGCAGTACTTGGCAGTTTGCGCCCGCCTTGGGTGAACATCGAAAGGCTTGCCACAGTGGAGGCAGGTTTTAGTTATTTTGGCTAATTTTGGAGCTTTCATAGATCAATTTTGACCACTTCTTTTCGAATCAATTATAGTTGGTAATATCTAGAAAAAAAATCAATCATCATTATTGTACAAAACCATATAATTACACGCATTATCCAATCGGGGGGTAATTGAATAGCTGAAAAATTTCAGTTGCAGTTTTATTGCATATGCAGTTATGGCTTATTTTGTTAGCAAGTCCTGAGAATAGAATTTCCCTATAATATACTTGTAATGTGAAAAGGTTCGCGTGGTTACATGGGAAAATGAGGAAGGATAAGGAAATGATAAGCCAAACAGATGAAGTCCAACAGATATTAGACAATCTATCCGACCTTTTAACCAATGGTTGGTTATACTATTTTTGTGCAAAGTCCCTTGACGCTGCTTATACCAAGGAAGAGGTTCCTTTTTCACCATACTTTTTTATGGGATGTTATTTTGCTTGCTTGAATGAATCTATTCTCACATTATCAAAACTCTTGAGTGAAGGCCCAAAGTCAATTTCAATTGGTCTTTTGCTGAAATTCGCTAAAAAGAATCCGGAAATGTTTCCATTTGTAAATAAAGATGATCTCATGAGAGCTGTCAAGGATCACGAAAAGGATTTGAAAAAGTATGAGCAGCTAAAAAATAATATTAAATTTCAACGTGACAAAAAATTAGCACATTTAGATCGAGAGCACATATATAATCCGACGAAGATCCTAAAAAATCCCGATCTGGATATGAATCAGGTCGAAGATTGTTACCGAGAAATTCATCGTATCATCAATGCTTTCAAATGTTTTGTAGATGCAAGTGAATTGAGCCTCTTGAACATAGAAGAAGAAGTACCTAAAGATTTATTTGATTTACTAAAATTAATGAAAGAGGATTTCTTACGGACACAAGATTTTCCGGTCTGAAATTTTACGCGCCTCTACCAGTCATAACCCATCTTTGGTAGTTTTATATTGGAAGAAAATGGCTTGTAACCAATGTTGCCAATGTTGCCAATCCCGGAGAGGGGTACACCATCTCTTTTTAGATTCTCTACTACCAATCGCGCTGTGATATAAATGGGGGTGTAACTGTGATTACTATATGAAGGCAATGTTGGGGTGAGCGATGGCGGTCGTAGAATTAATCAGCATCTGGATTGCCTCCCGGTGCATAGTTTACCACTAAGCTTCTGCCAGCAAACCATGACCCGCGTTCGATTCGAAAGCGAGCCCACATCAGCAATATCAATCCGTATTGGTTGCATCAAATTGTTTTTGTTCTCCCCACCATTCACTTCTTCCAATCGCCCCTTTTTAATACCCCAGCCAATTTATTTAATTCTCTTATAAATTGCCCAGGTTTGAATATCTGTGTAGGGTTGGTAATACTGCTCCACATAACGTTTGAAGGCAATTACTCCTTGTCGAATTTCTGAGGTACAGTCACTACAAATATCTGCTTCAGACAGACCTAAATAGGGTAGTCCTTGTTGGGCTGTCTTTGAGGTGATGATCAAGATGGGCGGATCGCCCTGCAGCTCCTGTTGAAATTCTGCGAATCCATTCGCAGCCCTGGGAATGGGTGTATATATGTGCCGCAGAAATATGAAGCGTGTCGGAGATCTCCGATCTACATGAAAGTAGATGATTGGATCGTAATCCCAAACCAGGATCGACTGCTCGGGCGTACTATTTTCCAGGATAAATTTCTCCATCGCATCCGGCTGGTATACCGTGATATTCGGGTTAGAACGTAGTTCCTTCCAATTTGCCAGACTTGGTGCTTCTTTTCCTATAACTTCCACCAGCCAGGGAAGGAGGATTACTACAGTCGCGCTTAGAGTCAAGATGTTATACGGATTAAATTTCTTAAAAACTGGCTTAAGATTTACCAGATGATCGAATAGATAGCCGCTGATCGCGCTCATACTAAGGATGGGGATTTGGTAATAATGGCGAAAATTCGTTCCGGGTAGGGTGGTAAATAAGATATCCAGTACTACGACAATGATTAATCCTGCCATCATCCAAAACCGATTAGATTCTGGTTTCCTTAGTTCAAGTTTTTCAGTTCCAATTCTCCAGAATTTCTTCCAATTATCAAAGATATAAACGATTATGCTTATTACTGCGAGCCCAAATACCGCTGCGAGGGGTTGCTCGACAATTAATATCCTGAATGTGGCAATAAAAGCCTTCAATGAGAAGCCTTCTTCTATGTACAGGCGATTGTGAATGAACACCGCGTAGAGCAAATCGTACAGATCGTTGTGTGCAATCCAAAATGCAGCTACCAATAGTAATGGCAGGACAAAACTTGCCAAAATCAGACCAGTTTCACCAGTCAGCCTGAGATACCTGCGCTGGTGCAGCCTGATAAAAGTAAGGATCACTATTGCTGCGATACCCACCGAGATATAAGTGGGTTTGAATAAAAAAGAGATCGCGCTGAACAACCCAATCCCGATGAGAAAAATGCGTTTACCTGTTCTTAGGTACCCCCCCACAGCACCCAATGCCAGCGTGATGGGTAATAAAGCATAGGTCTCGGTCAGGTTTCCCCCTGAGAAATAGAGCGGGTAAAGCAAGGTCAATAACATCAGCGTAGTGCAAATCAGGGCTGACTTTCTTGTCCAAATATTCTTGAGAACTTCATAAAATACAAGCGTGGTCAGTGAAAGCCAAGCCGCCTGGAATAACCACATATTCCATTGCTTTTGGCTTCCCAGAGCGATAATAACCGCATTAAGATAATAGATTGCAGGAGGCTTGTTATCCCAACAATCTCGATATAACAGAGCACCCTCCACGATTCGCTGTCCGCAATAGGCAAAGGCACCTCCATCGCGCGACATACTGCTAAAATTTGGGTCCGTAGCGACTGAAGCAACAAAAATTACCCCAAACGCCAACAAGCATATTGTGATTGCGGTAATTAGATTTTTAATCATGTCTCGCCCCGTTTGAAGACAGCTTGAAAAAGAATGCACTTAGTTACATGGGAATTAATATGTAATCAGCTCCAATTTTAGTAGGGTAGAAATAAGCACTAAGAATCTACTATTCAAGGATAGATTCGGCTTTATTGATGAAGATACAGATAGACTATTTGAACTTTTTTAGTTTGTTCATCTCTCTCTTGCAACATCACGCTCAAACATTCGATCCTCCAGGCGTAGGTACCCTCGAATCACCTGGCTGGCGATCATCCGGATTGGTTCAGGCGGCCAGGGGATCATGCTGCGGTTGACAAACCACACATCCGTCAGGTCAGTTTTACGCTCCAGCGCCAGGTCGGACAGGGTGCGCCCATTAAGATGGGTCATCGAGACACCATGACCAACGCAGCCCAGACTGTAAATGGCGCGTTCATCACCCAGGAAGCCGATGGCGGGTGCCATTTGCATTGGCACGGAAACAGGTCCGCCCCAGCGATGGGTGATTTGTATTCCTTTAAGATGGGGGAAGAGCCAGATGATATCCCGCTCGAGATCAGCAAATGTATGCGGATTTAAATCTCGATCCATGTTCCCGCCATATGCAAGGCTGACGTCACTACCTCCCATGATGATGCGATGATCAATACTCAAACGAAAGTAATGCACCAGATTGCGTGCATCCTCGATACCCTGGCGGTTCTTCCAACCGATGACCTCAAGCTGAGATTGGGTCAGGGGTTCAGTTGCGACCATGTGCGTAAATGCAGGCACCTGTTTCCGTTTTAGCTGAGGGATCAAGTGAGAATAGGCATTGGTTGCAAAAATGACTTTTTTGGCAATCACCTTACCGTTGGGGGTTTTTAAGATAAAGTTGGTCTGGCGTTGGATCTCAAGAATGGAGGTTTCCTCATAAACCTGCACGCCGAATTGCAGGGCGAGTCGCTTCATCTCTCGCACCTGTTTGGCGGGATTTAATAATCCAGACCGAGGCTCCCACCAACCCCCGAGAAAGCGGGGTGAATTGACCTCGCTTTTGATTTGATCTGCCTCAATCCAGGAGATTCCAGTAATTCCCATCGAAGTCAGTATTTCCAGGTCATGCTGGATACGCTTGACATAGCCTGGGGTGGTGGCAGCACGCAAGAAACCCGGGTACCAATAATCCGATTGGATATTGTATAACTTCACCAGCTCATCCACGTAGTCCACGGATCGTTCCATGTATTTGTGGGCTTCTACTGTGCGTTGGTGTCCAAAGAGGGCTTTGGTTACAGCAGGCTCAAGCCCGAATAGCGTCATCGAAAAGCCACCATTGCGACCACTGGCTCCGAAGCCCACTATTTCAGCCTCAAAGACAGCTACCGATACTCCCTGATCATGTTTACGCAAGTTATACGCGGTTGATAGACCGGTAAACCCAGCCCCGATGATGGCGATATCGACTGCCAGGTCGCCTTGTAAGGCAGGATTAGGGACATAATCTCCATAAGTGGCTAACCAGAATGATTTGTCGGAGTAATCTTTCATGCGTATCCTCCTGGATGACTGTGCAGTAAAGTTCTTACACTATTATTGCACAATAACGATTTATTGTCATCCATGAATTTTGATGGAGCTGTTTAAAAAAATATGTATAGAACGTTCAATAATGCGATAGCTTTTCTGAGCGAAATAATCAGCATTGTTCCATAACAAAAAACTCTCAGGATAAATATCAATTATCCTGAGAGTACTTGGGTGAGTAATTTATCAGGCTATTTTAATAGATCTGATTTTAATAAGCTTGTATTAAAATCAGCAAGCATTGGGGCGGGTGGATTGGCAGCGCCCGGGCTTGATTGGAAGGCAACCTGATCAATGAATAGATTGCTGTTAAGCGAGCCATCGCATTCTGCGCGAATTTGTAAGGATACGGATGTGCCAGAATAAGCGCTCAAATTTACTACTCTATGAACCCATCCCCCGGTATCATTGTTACTGCAGAGTTCATATACCTCTACCACGGTTCCATTGATTAATACTCCTCCAAAATCATATCCGCATACGTCTTCAGAGGCAATCCAATGCCAGTAGGAGAGGTAAGATTGTCCAGCAGGAACCGTCACCTGCTGTTGAATATATGAGATTTCATCCAGGTCACCTCCCAACCAGGTGGCCCAAGTTCCATTATAGGGTGTAACCGATCCAGCAAAGTCTTGCCGGATCAGCTGCCATCCGTGAGTTGAATGTTCTGTCCAGGCTACGCGTCCCTGCTCAAAATCTCCATTGAGGAGAGGGGCGACAGCTACAAGGTTGATCGTGATGATAAAGTTCTTTTCGAAGAACATTCCCCCTTGATCCGTCGAGCGAACCCGGATTGAGTAGCTATTTTGGGTCTCATAATCAAAGACAACCGAGGAACGAAGCTGGTTAGCTGAAATATTGAAGGATCCATTACCCGTATCGCCTGCACCGCTAACAAGCTTATAGGTAAAAGTATCACCATTATTCGGATCTGTGGTGGAGAATGTTCCAACCACTGTGTTGAGGGGTCGGTTCTCATCGATACTGCTGTTCGAAAGTGCGATGTTTGTCGGATTTCGATTCGGCAAGGTCAACACCAGGGGTAGGTACAACACTCTGGTGGGAATGACGTTAGTAAGGTGGACAACACTGACTGATAAAAGGTCCATTCCTTGATAACTACCTCCCCAGGGCATGGTATAGGTGTGGCTTGGATCACTATCCCAGGTATCACGGATATAAATCGTCGATCCGTCATAACCATACCCAACGATGGAGTGACCAGCAAGGTTCAGCAGAACGGGGTTTCCGGCATTGATTTCCGCTTGAAAATTAGCCAGTGAGAACCCACCAACGATTGTGTTATCAGTCTTCTGATTATAGCAATCCGTTACTGTATAACCTCTGGCCTGATAAAAAAGTTTTCTCCCATAGGTTCCATCTTCATCGTCAAGACCTTGAGCCTCCATAGTGCTGCAGGTCAATTTACTACTGCTGCTGGTATAGTTATAAAATTTAGTGCTGCCATCGACATTATTGTAAGGTGATGCAGATTGACTGGTTTTCATGTAGTCGCCGATTGCAGTTCCCCAGGTATGTTGAATCCAACCATTCGTAATGTATGGATCATTTGCGGTGCTTTCATAACTAACCCAGTAATCATCGATCGAGCCACGCGTTATTCTACCGTCTACACCATTATGCGAGGCGATTAAAGGATTGTTCGGATATGAGGTATATCCATCCGACCAAAGCGGCCAGGAAGTATCGGTGGTTGGCATTACACCGCCATTCGTGGGACCGGTGTATGTATTCGGATATGCTCCACGATCATAATAGCCAGCAATCATTGCCCCCGAAACTGCCGAACAACCAAAAACCCAGTCATAGGATGGAAAATCAGGCAATATTACTGCATTGATCGTGGATTTGACTGAGGCGATCCGTTCAGCTTTGTACTCAGCCGGCGGATTAGGCGGTCCATTAATGATGTAGATGGATATCTGTGTTCCATCTGGTGCGGTCTATTTCCTCAATTGCGAAATTGGGAGTCATAACCTTGATAAGCTTATTGCCTGTTGGATCCGGATTTCCTGCAGACGGATCTGGTCCTAGATCCTGGGCAACTGTTAAACGCCAAGTATTTCCAGTAATCATGAAAATAATAATGACCGCTAACAAAGAGATACGTAGGAATTTATTTTTTCCTGCCCCACTTGTACTCATTTTCTCTCCTCATTATATAATTCGATATATGAATAGAAGAATTTAACCGGCATTCTATGTGAATATTGTGTTGAACCAATGTAACCAGGAAACAAGGAAATTATACACGTGACTGAGATTTATTAATCATATTTTCATGTTTTGGAACCTATCAATAGTGAAAAGCGTCTCATAGATATAGAAATATTAGGAGAGAAGCAAATGCATAAATTCATAAAACTACTCGCAATCATGTCCGGTGTGTGTATTGGGTTAGCTGCTTGTGGAGGAGCAGTAGCCGGGATGGAAGGAAAGACTGTGATCGTTACTCCAGATTTAAAAGGAAATTCAACCAGTCTACAAGTTGGAGATAAACTTGAAGTTCGCATACCAACCATCCCAACCAGTGGATATGAATGGGCTGCACAAGATCTTGACAATGCGATCCTGATTCAAGATGGAACTGCGGTGTACGTTGAGGATTCCAGTCCAAATTCTGCTGGAGGGATTGTGACTCTTACATTCAATGCGGTTGGTGCAGGAAAAACGACACTTAATTTACTTTATGTCAGCTCTTCTTCGAATGAAACTCCTTCAATGTCATCGAATTCATTCAGCGTGACAGTCGATGTGAAATAACTGTTTGGTCGTTGTTAAATAAAACTCATCCAGCATCAATATTTGGGCTCGGCTCTTTATTACTTTTATAATTGTCATGCCTTAAAGAATTCTAACCGTGACTAAACCCAAAAATTTCTGCTGGCACATGTAGAATTCTCTTAATCAATGCTCGCGGTGTTTTCAAGGAGGAAATCGAAGTGAACTCACTGTTGCTCAATCCCAAAAAGCACAACCGTTATTATGCAGACGAAACCTCAAAAGAGGTGATGGTAAAAACCATCCGATTTTTCGAGAGTAAAGGAAAACGTAAGCTCAAAACAGATGACCGCGAGTGTGTTTGGTATGCTGACTTTCTGGAATTCCAGAAGAAAGAGAAAATATTTTCCACTTTGCTTACACCAGCTGGTTATGGAGGAAAAAATTGTCGTTGGGATAGCTGGAGGAATTGTGAGTTCAACGAGATCCTGGCATTTTACGGATTGGGATATTGGTATACCTGGCAGGTGTCCATCCTGGGATTAGGACCCATCTGGCAGTCTGAGAACGAATCCTTGAAGCGTAGGGCAGCACAGCTCTTGGATGAAGGTGAAGTATTTGCTTTTGGCTTGTCTGAACGCGAGCACGGGGCCGATATTTACTCAACTGAGATGAGCCTGACTCCGCAAACAGATGGAGCATTTCTTGCCAATGGAGAGAAATACTATATTGGAAACGGCAACCTGGCTCCCATGGTTTCCACTTTCGGTAAGATTTCTTCATCGGGAGAATATGTATTTTTCGTGGCTGATTATCGTCGCAAGGGCTATGATTTGATTCAGAACGTTACCCACAGCCAGTCGTATGTGGCAAATTTCGCCTTGCATGACTATCCGATTTCGAATGTGGAGATTTTATCCCGGGGGCAGGCTGCCTGGGATGCCGCCTTGAACACAGTCAACATTGGGAAATATAATCTGGGTTGGGGGTCGATCGGCATCTGCACGCATGCTTTTTATGAGGCTATTCATCATGCCGCAAATCGCAGGCTCTATGGCATGGCGGTGACGGATTTCCCACACGTGAAGATGATGTTTACCGAGGCTTATGCTCGGCTGGTGGCGATGAAATTATTCACCTTGCGCGCCGCTGATTATATGCGCATAGCCAATTTAGATGACAGACGCTACTTACTTTACAACCCGGTGGTGAAAATGAAGGTGACAACCCAGGGCGAGCAGGTGATCAACCTGCTTTGGGAAGTCATCGCAGCCAAGGGCTTTGAAAAGGATATGTACTTTGAGATGGCAGTACGGGATATTCGCGCTTTGCCCAAGTTGGAAGGGACGGTGCATGTCAATATCGCCCTGATTGTTAAATTCATGGCGAATTACTTCTTTTCCCACAAAGATTATCAGCCGGTACCACGCCAGGATGAAGCTCGCAACGATGATTTCCTGTTCCACCAGGGTCCAGCCAAAGGTTTGAGCAAGATCCAGTTCCATGATTACGCGCCCATCTTCGATAAAAATGCAGCACCAAACGTCAGGATATTCAAGGAACAGATTGATGTTTTTAAAATGATGCTTGCTCAAGCCACACCCAACCCGGAACAGGTGAAAGACACCGATTTCCTGCTCACACTGGGAGAGGCCTTCACCCAGGTGGTATATGGGCAGCTGATGCTGGAGAACGCTGCCGTCTATTCGATCGAGGATGATCTGGTGGATCAAATATTTGATTTCATGGTGCGAGATCTGTCTGGGTTCGGTTTAAAGCTGTATTGCCAGCCCAGCACGACGGTTGAACAGATGGAATTCTGCCAGCGTATGATCCGACGACCGGAAATCAATCAAGAGCGCTTTAACCGGATCTGGCAGACTGAGGTCATTGCATTGAAAGACGAATATGAGATGAACCCTTGAATTATATAAGGGAGTAGCCTGATAATAACAGGCGTGCCTGAGCTTTAAGGCTGGCTAACAATGCACCATCCGGAGCAGCCTCGCCTCCCAGGTCAGAGATGGATAAGGGGGAAGAGAATTTAATCATTGGTGTGGCAGCTGATCGCTTCCCGGTGAGCAGCTGAGATCCAATTTGGAAGATCTCTGCCACTTTTTGGCGCTGCTCATACTTCTTCCAACGGTTGATCAAAGGATTTTTATACCATTTCTCTGACAGCATCCCACTGGCAATCGCAACTACGCATATGGTTTCAGGCACCCTGCGCAGGAAAAGTTCAACACTGGGTGACCATCCATCCAGGCTCCGTTCTGCACCTGGCGATACCGTCGGATCTGGTTCCACATTACCGCGCGGGAAGATCAATATCGCCCCAGCACTATTCAGATGCTGGATAGTAGTCCTGACTGTCTGTAACCGAGATGGAATGTGATATGGCACGGGGATCACGTGTGAAGCAATGTTCGGCAGCAGCTGTACGATTGGGATATCTGAGGCGATGATCTTAAGATCATCACGGTGAACGGCAGCTGCCAGGATGGCAACATCATAAGCCGCCGGGTGGTTGCACAGCACCATCAAAGGTCCCTGATGCGGGATTACCTCCGCTCCGATTAAGTGAATATCCCTGACTAATTTCCTCGTAAACAGGTTGACAGCTGAATTCCAGCCAGTTTGGGCTGTATTTCTGTCCAGCTCGACTAATAAGATTGACATGCGTTTAACTGGAGGATAAAAGATTGGATAAAGACAGCGAGTGATCAAATTGGAGTGTTTGAGACCCATCACGCTCATCAGTTGGGAGAATAAGGCTGCGGTGATAACGTTGACTTCCGGTGTGATGGGTGTTTGGGTTTGATTGTTCATGCGAGCAAATCATCATTATTTTTCTGCATTTCCAGGTACATCATTCTAACTCGCTGCTCGACGAGCAGGTTGAAAATATTCATCGCCTCTCGATGTTCTCCAAGCGGGTGAAAGTATTCCGGTTTTCCAATCGCCACAGTTTCACTGCCGGCATGTACGGCCATTGGGAAAACTGGTAGCAATGAGCCTGTGCTAGCCTGGTACAAGCTGCAAAGCGTGACAAATCCAGGCATGAAATGTCTCATCGATGAATCAGGGTCAATTGGAAGTAAAGCATCTTCAGGGAAGATAAGCAGGTTTCTGCCTTCCTTAAGCATGCGTAAGCTTTGACGGAATCCATCTGTCGTCATACCTCCGAATCGGTCAATCGACACCGATCCAATTGCCTTGAGCAAGCGCACTGAGATTTTCGTCAACAGGTTTGAAAATATTAGACCAAAGCGACCATTGAGATGTAAAACTGGATGGATAAAATCGTCGAACAAGTACTTCGGAGCTAATTTGAAATCCAACATCTCGGAAATGATCCATGGATAAAAGCGGATCGGTACTGATAGGATCGTCTCAATTGGACCGAGGGCGCTCAAGTGATTGGCAATATAAAGCGCAGGTCCGGGAGTGGTGATATTTTCAAACCCCACTACATCATAACTAAATGGAGAGGCAATGAAGCGCGCTATATTGTAAACTAGAGATTCACCCAGCCGATGTTCGCCTGTGTGCGCAATCGGTGTCCAACTAGCACGCATTTTTCCCTCAAAGTTATTTCAAGCTACCCCTGGGCGAGGATTGCCTTGACCAGATGGTTTAATAAACCTAACACCAACACCCACCTGTCGGTTCGGAAAGAACTGAATCATATTCTAATTTATTTTACTATTGTTAATAACTGAATATCTTCACTTGCGGAAAACTGTATTACGAATCTTGAGAAAGCCTGTTAAAATCCGGGAGATTATCGCAAGAACCCATCACGGCACTGTGGAGTAGGTGATTGTCCAATAGTATTTCTCGAAGGCGAGGCGGCAGGGTAATCGAATTCTTCAGCGATAAAGAATATTATCAGCGCCTATACAAGTTGGCCTTACCCATTGCCTTACAGCAATTTATCATGTCGTCATTAAACATGGTGGGGGTGGTGATGATTGGCCAGCTTGGGGCTGCACCGGTGGCTGCAGTCGGGTTGGCGAACCAAATTTTCTTCCTGCTTAGCCTGATTCTATTTGGTCTCTACACGGGTACTGCCATATTCACTGCTCAAATGTGGGGGAGTAGAGATATCCTCAATATTCGAAAAGTACTTGGATTGGCTATTACTCTGGGTATCGTACTAGGGACGTTTTTTTTGATTATTGCTGAAGTCTTCCCCACGCAGGCATTGAGTGTCTATTCAACCGACAAAGAGGTGATTGAATTGGGTAGCGAATACCTACGGATCATCGGGGTATCCTTCATCCTCTTCGCCATCTCATTGTGTTTTTCGGTGGTCTTACGCAGCACCGGGGATGTACGGACACCCTTGATCGTTACATTTACCTCCCTATCGATCAATACGCTGCTTAGTTATATTCTCATCTTTGGTAAATTGGGGTTACCCTCCTTGGGTGTGAAAGGTGCAGCAATTGCGGTTTTGATTTCTCGCATTGTGGAGTGCGCTTTATTATTGATGCTAACTTATCGTAAGGGGTCGCCTGTTGCGGGTACTTTACGGGAGCTTTTTAGCTTTGACCTGGCTTTTGCAAAAAGGGTGCTAAAGCCTGTTTTGCCTGTGATCGTCAATGAGACATTATGGTCCACGGGAGTCACAGCCTACAGTGTTGTCTATGCACGCATCAGCACGGATTCAATTGCAGCCATGAATATCGTCAATTCGATCGATCAGATGGCTGCGGTGCTCTTTGTAGGCATCGGGCATGCGTGTGCTGTCTTGGTGGGCAACCGTATCGGTGCGGGTGAAGAGGATAAAGCCTTCACTTATGCTGCCCGGTCTGAAGCTTTAGGCATGCTGGGTGCAATTGGAATTGGAGCAATTATCCTGGCAAGCTCGAATTCGATCCTATCTCTGTATAACGTACCACCAATCGTTATTGATTATGCCCACCGTGTGCTTACCATCCTTGGCTTGCTGCTGTGGCTCAGGGCATCCAACATGATCCTGTTTATTGGGATCTTTCGCAGCGGTGGTGATACTCGTTTTGCCCTGGTTCTGGATGGTGTGATTATCTGGGTAGTGGGTGTCCCATTAGCATTTGCGGGCGCTTTCCTGTTCCATTTACCAGTCTATTGGGTATACCTGATGGTAATGTCTGAAGAGATCACCAAGTGGGCGCTGGGTGTTTATCGCTTTTTCTCCCGCAAGTGGATCCATAACCTGGCAAAAACGATGGGAGATTGACCAGCCTCTGTTCAAAATGGCGTCTCTCTGATATGATAGGATATCGGTGGTACCGGCCTCGACCGCTTTGGTCGGGGTTTTTGTATGTAATGACTGGGAAAAAGTTGTGATTATCGAACGCAAAGATTTACGTAATATTGCTATCATTGCCCACGTTGACCACGGTAAGACCACCCTTGTGGATGGTCTGTTAAAACAAGCGCGTGTGTTCCGCGAGAACCAGCAGGTAATGGAACGGGTGATGGACTCGAATGACCTCGAGCGCGAACGCGGCATTACAATCCTGGCGAAAAACACCGCGATTGAAATTTGGGATGAGGCAATCCAGGGGAAAGTCAAGATCAACATTGTCGATACTCCCGGACATGCCGACTTTGGGGGTGAGGTCGAGCGCGTGATGAACATGGTGGATGGCGTCTTGTTGCTGGTGGATGCGGCAGAAGGCCCGATGCCTCAAACCCGTTTTGTGCTGAAGAAAGCCCTTGAAATGGGTCACCGGGCTATCGTGGTGATCAACAAGGTTGATCGCAAGGATGCCGAGCCCTCACGGGTGCTGAACCAGACCTTCGACCTGTTCATCGAGCTAGGTGCCACCGATGAGCAAGCTGACTTCCCAATTATCTACGCCAATGCCATTACAGCGCAGGCTGGGCTGACCCCTGAGCTAGGGCCAGACTTACAACCACTCTTCCAGGCTATCCTGCGGCACATCCCAGCCCCAGAAGTGGATCTCGAGGCTCCCTTGCAGATGCTGGTGACCACCCTGGGATATGATGATTACCGCGGTGTGACTGCTGTTGGTCGTATATTTGCCGGGAAGATGCACCTGGGTCAGGCATTGGCACGCATGACTGTGGACGGCAAGATTCTACCAGAGCACGCGCGCTATTTATATGTTCACCAGGGCTTGAAACGTGTGGAAGTGGAAGAAGCTGAAGGCGGCGAGATCGTGGCGTTGGCAGGTCTCGAGGGGATTGCCATTGGAGAAACCCTGGCAGACCCGGATAACCCAATTGCCTTACCGACAATCAAGGTGGAAGAACCAACTGTACGCATGACGTTTGGGGTGAACACCTCTCCATTATCAGGTCGGGAAGGGCGATGGAATACTTCACGGAGATTAAGGGAAAGGTTGTTTGATGAGCTGCGGTCGAATGTTGCCTTGCGTGTAGCTGAGATGGAGACTGCAGATTCGTTCCTCGTCTCAGGTCGAGGAGAGCTGCACCTGGCAATATTGATTGAGACCATGCGCCGGGAAGGGTATGAGTTCCAGGTGTCGCGCCCGGAGGTCATCCTGCGGGAAGGTGCGAACGGAGAGACGCTGGAACCGTTTGAAGAGCTGTATATCGAAACCAGCCAGGAGACGGTGGGCGTCGTCGTGGAGATGCTGGGTGGGCGGCGTGGACAGATGCTGGATATGCAAGATACACTCGAGAATACAGTGCGTTTGAAGTATCTGGTACCAACACGCGGTTTGTTGGGTTTCAGGTATGCATTCCTGACTGCCACACGCGGCGCAGGTGTTATGAATACCATTTTTTATGACTATCTTCCATTGGTCGGTGAGATGGCCGGGCGTGAGGCGGGGTCGATTGTTTCATGGGAGAACGGCGTCACCACCACATTTGGTTTGAATAATGCCCAGGACCGCGGTATGCTGTTTTGTGGCCCCGGTGTAGAAGTATATGAAGGCATGGTGGTGGGTGAGCACCAACGACCGGGTGACTTGACGGTGAATGTATGCAAGAAGAAACATATGACCAACGTCCGCGCGGCCCGAGGTGAGATGGAAATCCGCCTGACCCCACCACGCCAGATGAGCATTGATGAAGCCATTGAATACCTGGCGGATGATGAGCTGCTCGAGGTCACCCCACAGAGTTTTCGTATCCGCAAACGCATCCTTAATTCTCACGAACGCGGTAAGCAGACCAAGCTGGCTAAACTCGAACAGATGGACTAATTCCAGATCCGAGCAAAATGACAGACGTCCATGAATAAGTAGAGTAATGATCGACTGATAAAGGTCGATCATTTTTGTATAAATCAGCAATGCTACCCATGCTTCAGATTAGTTTAAGATTCAGACGGTATACCCGGTAACGTTTATACAGCCTAGCACCTGCCCGAGATGCCAGGGTGGGGGTGTAGGGATTGTCTTCCGAGGTGAGCGACATATCAAACCAGGTATAACCTTTTGGGAAGGCACGCCTGGCCATCTCATCAAAAAGCATCACTGCCACCCCGGTATCCCAATACTCCGGCAGCACAAGTACACTTTTAATCGCCAGGCATTTGGGCTGTCTACGCAGGTATGGAAGCAGGGAAAGGTAATCCCATGGATAACGCAATCCATTTGCGTGGATCAAGGCTTCATTGACATTTGGGATGCCAGGGAACCAGCCGACGGCTTCACCATCTACTTCAGCGAACAGCACCAGCTCGGGATCTACAATCTGGCGGAATTGTTCCAGTGACGCCTGCAAACCTTCACGCGGCCAGGGAATGAAATCAGGCAGGTGTGCCAGAGCTTTGTTTAATAACACATAGACACGCTCAACCTCATCCTCCCAATGCTCAAGATCGGCTGAACGAATTTTTATCCAGTTGTGACGCCGCAGCCGTTCGGATAATCGAGACAGGCGCTCGATCTCCTTGCCCGCCATTGAATGGGTGATCTCATAGGCCAGGTTGTCGCCTCGGGCGGGTAGAAAACCATATTGCTCGAAAAATCCATGGTAATATACTGGAGAATGGCCGCACAGGATCACTGGTGGCCGGTCTCGGCCCTCGATAAGCACACCATACCCATCCTCATAATCCAGGTTGAACGGACCATACAGCGAATCCAGCTGATGGCTGATTGCCCATTGGCGGGAGTGCTCAAACATGGCCTGCGCAACTGATTCATCCTGGATACACTCAAAGAATCCAATCATACAGTCCTTGAACCCGCGGGCGGTATTGGTTTCCTTATCATCCGCACAACAGATCGTCCCGGCAGGTTTTCCATTTTTCAGAGCGATGAAGAACTCTGCCATCCCACGCTTGAAAAATACGCCCCTTTTAGGGTTGATGAATTTGATTCGTTCACCCAGGAGCGGCGGCACCCACAGCGGGTCGTTGCGGTAAATCTGCCAGGGGAAGGTGGCGAACTGGCGGCGTTCGGTTGCACTTTCAACTGGGACGATTTCAATGCTGCTCATTAACCCTCCTTGCTGCCAGCGAACCGGCGCTCTTCAAGCTCGAGTGCGATCTCCGTGTAGCGTTCACGTCCCAGTGGATATAGGATGGCAAATAAGATTCCCATGCACATCAAAACTGCAGGGACGGGTCCGGTAAGCAGACGGATATTTAATGTTGTGCTTGCAGATTGCACCATACTGTTTTGAACATACCCGGCGTCCAACAGCTGTGACACCAACAAGATAGCAAGGGCTGAAGCGGTTTTCTGGGCGAGTGAAATCAGGCTGTAAAACATACCTTCGGACCTTTTTCCAGTTTTTAACTCACCATATTCAATCGCATCGGGGATGATCGCCCAGGGGATCACATGGGCGGCGGAAACCCCAATTCCAGCCAGTACACATAATATCAGGATCAACCACAAAGGCGTTGTAGGTGTCATATTGAACAGCACGAGCAGCACTGCCGCAAAAAACGCCATGCCGAGAATATAAGCAAGGCGTTTATTCAGGCGTCTCGAGGTCCAGGTCCAGAATGGTAAGGCTAAAATAGCTACCCCAAAAATCGTTCCCATAATCAGCGGCTGGTCAGTTTCCCGATAGATCACGTTGGCAATGAAAAAGATAAGAATGGTCTGCAGGATATCGATGGTGAGCCAGGTGAATATATATAAAATTGTGCTAAACACGAAGGGACGGTTTTGAACCGAACTCCGAATAGATTCCCATAATCCAGGCTGTTTTTGCTGCATGAATTCAGGGCGTTCGCGCGTACCAAAAAAGACAATGAATAATGGGAGGGCTGATATAGCACCAAATATCACCCCCATCAACAAAACATTGGAAGCATGTTCTGGAATAAATCGATTTACGATCAATCCAGGGATGATAAAAGCCACGATACTGCCCAGGATGGAGAAAAATGCCCTTACCGACGTTATCGAGGTGCGTTCATCATAATCTGAAGTCAGCTCAGGGGTCAGGGCGAAATAGGGCATATAGATCATCGTGGCAGCAGCATCGTAAATCACATATACGATGGCATAGTACACCACGAGGGCAATATCTCCCTGAATGGGTGGTCTCCACCACATTAATGAGAAGGCGATGGCGAATGGAATGGGTCCGAACAATAAAAATGGGCGACGCCTACCCCAACGGGTGCGCGTGTGGTCGGAAATGTAACCAAATAGAGGGTCATTGATCACATCCCATAGCCGACCGATAAAGAAAGCAATCCCTGCAATCCCAGGGCGTATCCCGACAACATTTACCAGAAAAAACAAAAAATATGCCCCAACGATCGTGCTAGTAATACTGAAACCAAAATCACCGGATCCATACATCCATTTTCGCCACGTGGGCAGCTTATTTTTCATGGGAAGGTATTCCTTCTGGGGATGGAATGCATAATTTTACACCCACCTGCTTAAAAAGAATGTCCAAGTTTTGCGCACCGAAAGTACTCTGTATATATTTGAATGAACCGATCCTATAACATATCACTGGCGCAGGTATATCCCAGCATTTGAATGAATGTCGGTACTTGCTAAAGAAGATGGTAAATGAAAACTCTGATTTCAGCATGCTATAATCACGGCATGATTTTGGTGACTGGTGGAACAGGTTTTATAGGCAAAGCATTAGTCCGCCATCTGACTGAAGCTGGTTTACCTGTACGTTTGCTTATCCGGCCATCCAAGCAATCGCCAGACATACCCAGGGGAGTACCGGTTGAGGTGGCAGTCAGCAACTTGACGGACACGCGTAACATTCGATCGGCGATGCTGGACGTGGATATTGTCTATCACCTGGCAGGGGTTGAGTGGCAAGGTGCCCATGCGAGCCTGATGAATGTAGATATCCTGGGGACACAGACTATCAGCCAGGTGGCTGCAGACGCAGGTGTCAAGCGTTTTTTCTATATGAGTCACCTGGGTGCAGACCGTGCTTCAGCCTATCCGGTGTTGAAAGCCAAGGCGATTGCAGAAGAAAATATCCGCCGCAGCGGGGTGAATCACACGATTATCCGCTCAGCGCTTGTTTTTGGATACCACGATCACTTTACGAGCGACCTGGCACGCATCATGAATGCATTGCCATATTTTTTCTTCGTCCCCGAGGAAGGCAATACTTTACTGCAACCCATATGGATCGAGGACCTGGTAACCTGCCTGGTATGGGCATTGGATAATGACTTGACGATCAACCAAACTTATTCTGTAGGTGGTCCAGAATATCTAACCTTTAACCATATTATCCAATCGGTGATGGAGCAGATCAAGCTTGGGCGCAGGCTGGTCCACATATCACCACCATACTTGCGTGCCATGACCGTGATTTTCGAGTCCTTGTTCCCAGGGCTGCCTGTATCGGTATACTGGCTGGATTACCTGGCGACCAATCGTACCTGCAACCTGGATGTGATGAGCCGGGTTTTCAACATCCTGCCAGCCCGCTTCGACCATACTTTGGACCATCTTAAAGCCACCAACTGGCGTTTCTCCTTGTGGCGCAATATATTTCGAAAAAGCAGGAGCAGAAATTAGGCCGCGCATGAAATCTCCCTGGACGATCAAGGTCATCGAAAACATCCAGGATATGCATCTGGTGGAAGAGCTGCAGCGCACGGTCTGGCGGGAGAGCGAGACGGATATCGTCCCCGCGCACTTGATGAACTCAGCGGTGCACAATGGCGGCTTACTCCTGGGTGCTTATGTCGAACAGGACCTGGTAGGATTTGTGTTTGGTTTTTCAGGTTTTTATCGCACTCCCGATGGTCCGCGCCTCAAGCATTACTCGAGCATGCTGGGTGTTCGCCAAGAATGGCGTGATCAAGGGATGGGATTTGCCCTAAAACGGGCGCAATGGCAGATGGTGCGCTACCAGGGGATAGATCGCATCACCTGGACCTTTGACCCACTACTCAGCCGCAACGCCTGGTTGAATATCACCCGCCTGGGAGCAGTCTGCAGCACATATCAGCGTGATTTTTACGGAAAAATGGCAGACGTTCTGAACCAGGGACTGCCCACTGACCGCTTTGATGTGGACTGGTGGGTAAACTCGCAACGAGTGAACCGGCGCTTGAGCCGGCGAAGACGTAATGATCTGACCCTGATTCACTACCTCTCAGGTGGGGCACAGATCTATAACCCAGCTGAATTGGACATTCTTCATTTGCCACATCCAGTAAGACCCCAATCGGTTCCAGTGGGGAAAGATCTGCCCTTCCTACTGGTGGAAATCCCAGCCGATTTCCAGGCGCTGAAAGCAGCCGATATTCACCTGGCGAGTCTGTGGCGGATGCATTCACGGGGGATATTCGAAGGATTGTTCAAGGCAGGATATATCGTCACTGACTTCGTCCGTTCCACGAATGAACCTACCCGTAGTTACTACGTATTGTGCCATGGAGAAAGCACCTTATGAAGATCAATCGCATCAATCTTTTCCACCTGCGCATGCCACTGCTAAGTGCCTTCGAGACTTCGTTCGGGCGAATCCAGACACGGGATTGTGTGCTGGTTGAAGCGTTTGCCGATGGGCTGATTGGGTATGGTGAATGCCCGGCTGACCGAGACCCGGGTTATTCATATGAAACGGTGGGCACCGCCTGGCACATCCTGCAGGAATTCCTAATTCCGGCGATTTTAGAGCAGGAAATCTATAATGCAGATGATCTACAGAAGCAGATGGCATTCGTGCGAGGCCATCAGATGGCTAAAGCGGGTCTGGAGATGGCACTGTGGGATTTGCTGGGGAAGGCGCAAGGAACCTCTCTATCGGTCATGCTAGGTGGGACACGCCAGAAAGTGGACGTGGGCGTGTCGGTCGGATTACAGGAGAGCCCCAAACGGCTGGTTGAAACCGTGCAGGGGTATCTCAAACTTGGCTACCAGCGAGTGAAGCTGAAGATCAAACCCGGGCGTGACGTGGGTGATGCCAGCGAAGTGCGACGTGAATTTCCAACATTACGGTTACAAGTAGATGCGAATTCTGCCTATACTCTCGAAACCGCTAGTTCACTCTTACCATTGGACGAGCTCGAGCTGCTTCTGATCGAACAACCCCTGGCGGAAGATGATTTGTGGGATCACCGACAGCTACAAGCTGAGTTCCGAACACCCATTTGCCTGGATGAAAGTATCACTTCACTTCGCCTTGCCAGGCAAGCCTTGGAGATGAAAGCCTGCCGGGTGATCAACATCAAGGCAGGGCGAGTGGGTGGGCTGAACCAGGCGGTGGCAATCCACGACCTGTGCCATAGCAGGGGCATACCGGTGTGGTGCGGAGGCATGCTCGAGACGGGGATAGGTCGGGCATCTAATTTAGCCCTGGCTTCACTCGCTGGTTTCACACTGCCCGGGGATATCTCTGCCACTGACCGCTATTACACCGAAGATATCACCCAGGAACGCTTCGTCTTGAATCCCGATAGTACCATCGACGTCCCATCTGGACCAGGATTAGGTGTGAGGATTGACCCGAATGCAATGAACCGGGCGATTATCGCGAAAGTAAATCTACCTAAAGCATAAAATGATGGATATGTACAATCAACCTCGCATCGGCGGGGTTCATTGAGGTTGGTGAAATTGCAGCTAAAAAAAGTTGCATTATTTTAAACTCTATTCTATACTTTTTTTATATCGACAGGAGGTAGGCGATGCGGACATATGATATTACCCTCACGATAACTCCTCAAACCATTGTCTGGCCGGGAGATTCTCCGGTGAAGATTACACATACCAGCAGTATTGCTTCGGGGGATAGCGCTAATGTATCTGAGATCACCATGAGCTGCCACACAGGCACGCATGTGGATGCACCGGACCACTTCTTGAACAATGGGATCACCATAGATGACTTATCGCTTGACCTATTAGTTGGACGGGCATATGTACTTTACCTGCCTGATGTGAGCATGATCACCGCCTCCGTACTGATGCAAGCTGAAATCCCACCCCGCACGCGGCGTTTGTTGTTCAAGACCCGTAATTCGGATCTGTGGGCAAATGGAAACACAGAATTCCAGACTGATTTCGTTGCCTTAAGTGTCGATGCAGCCGAATTATTGGTGGACCGCAATGTGAAAGTGGTGGGGATTGATTATCTCTCCATCGCACCGTATAAAATGGGCACACCCGTGCATACGATCCTGCTTAATGCTGGTGTGGTAGTCATTGAAGGATTGGATCTATCCAAAGTTTCTCAGGGGCGATACACCTTGCATTGCTTACCTCTCAAGCTGGGAGGAGCGGAGGGGGCTCCGACGCGGGCGGTACTTGTGGGGGTGTAGAACCCTCCGGCTTGGTTGCCGAGACGTCCCACCGGGACGTCTTTTTCATTATGGAATCCTTCAAGTTTGTTGTGTATCCACCGTAGGGGCGGGTCTGCGAGAGCGATTTGATCCGACGAATTTATTCATTGGTGCACCAGGCTGTTGCGGAATTTTAGAAGACCTGCGCTTACTTTATATCTCATCAGGATGTTGAACCCAGCCGTCATGGCACAACCCGCCATCGGCGATGGCGGCTACAATTGATTGATCACGAGCCGCCAGCAGCGATGGAAGTCTACACAACAATAAGCGATTTGTATCATAGAGACGCCCCGCCGGGGCGTCTCTATGAGAGGGATTGGGAGATTTGAATCGCGAAAATATAAATGCATTCAAATAGTTAACCTGTGAGCATCGATGACGGTTACAAAAACCAAGAGAGGTGGAATTAAGCGCTTCCATCCGTAATATTGTTATCCTAAACCCTCGATGCGGTGAAAGCGCTTAAGGAGTAATAGTTTTTCCAGGGTGAGGACACCGGACCATTGGCGCGAAGCTATGATCCAGTCAGCAGGATAAACACCACCCCAGGTCCAGGTAGGCGACCAGGACCCATCGGGATTCTGGGTGGCAATCTCATAGTCGAGGTTGGCTGCCACAGATGCTTCCAGCCCCGCCAAAAAGGGAGATTCAGGATGATCCACCACCTGCAGTGGGCGAAGGCCATAACCTTTCCATTGTTTGGGATCCGTGGAGATGGTTCCATCGACCAGTTGAATCAGTTTCTGGAGGACAGGGCGTTCAATTTCCTCAAGCAAACGCTTCGTTTGAAGCAGGCGAAGACAACATAACAGCTCATGCATCTCGAGCTGCTGCACACCCGACAACTGATTGATCACGCGTTGAGATACCTTGGAGAGGACTGCAGATTGTTGTTCCCCGAGATAATCATACAGGTAACCCAAAATTTCAGCAGTTGGATTGAGTGAAAAGAAATCGAAATCCGATTCGCGACCTGCCTGGTCCCACCAGGGGGCGTGAGGACATTCCTGAACCATGCGTGGGATGATGCGCCAATGATCTTCTGTTCGATCCAGAGTATTTAGAATGTAGTCAATCGCGGAAGAGACAATGGAATCATCAGAATTGGCGTTGATGGAACGGAAGATCTGGAAGGCATGTGAGGTGCAAAGGGCGGAGCTTTCAGCAGCTCGGAAGTCGGGCTCGAGGGCATGGCCGAAGCCGCCATCGGGATTCTGGTAGGTTTTGAGGGCAACGAGAACGGGTGTAATGGATGCGCCATCGAAAGCATGGTGGAACCTGGCGACTTCGAGCGGGCGAGCGGAAGCCTCGATAAATACTCGTGAGGCATCAAAGGCATTTCTGGTCAACATGGATTCAGTCATCGATCATTCTCCTTGATCTTGGATATTTGCGCAGCATATGGGCTGTGGATTTTATCCAGGGTGAGTTGGTAAAGCGGCTGATTCATTAGGTGAGTTAGGTTATCAGCAGTAAACCTATGCAGAAGGTAATCGTATCAAAAAAAACGAAGAGGAACGAATATGATTCCAGTCGGAATTCCTGACAATTGGTAGAGAAAATAGTGTATGTCAAATAAGGATATGGAATTACTCACCGAATGAATGAAAGTAGGGGGCTCGATATTATGACGTTTTTACTGATTATCGACTTGTAAGCGGATAGAATATCGGATACCAGGGAGAACACCAGGTACAAGTTAGCGGATAAAACATTTCTCCTATCTGGCAGTTTTACTTCCGTTATGTAGACTTTATAAATGGCGGTACTGTACCGGTATGGAAGAGCATCAATCGACCGGTATGAAGATGATCTGATTTAAAATATGATAGGAAATCATCTTCAATTATAGCACAAATGTTCTGATATACAAGAGAGATATGGAAAATCGCCTATCGATAGAAAGCAATCGATATGGAAGAGCACCAATATTTTTAGGTTTCTCATGCTAGAGAAATATAAAAAAGGATTTGTAATGCATACAAGATAGAAGACCTGGTGCGGGTTAGCGGATAGATAGAATGACGAGACCACCTGACGATCAATTTATTTTATTTCCCAGATATTCGGTCATCCTACGGTATTCTCCAACCTACGATTAAGGAATCGGTAGCGAGGTCCAATCAGCTATTCCCACCAACCTATGGGCGGTTGGTAGTGTAGAGATGTTCTGGTAAGGCGACTTTTTTTATTATTTTGGTATGCATCATGGTTTTTATAGATGCGCAGTAGGGGCGGGTTGCAACCCACCCCTACTGATTCTCTCCTCAGAATCGTTGACTACGGCCGGTGTGACATGAACCGCCATCAACGATGGCGGCTACAACGGCAAATGTAGTAAGGATTGTTGATGTGGTCTGTTGAGGTATAGGCCAATCCCTACTGTAGAGACGTCCTATTAGGACGTCTCTACTATGCACATATTTAAGACGCCATAGTGTGGCGTCTCTACAAAAGCAATGTAGCCTCTTGAATTTGAGGTGAATTTGGAATATAGTAGATCAAAGGCTGGAAGTTCAAGATGAAAATGAGCAGGATAATCGGATGGCTGGTATGGGTGGGAATCATTATCATCCTGGCAGGCTGCAAGCGCCAGGAGGTTACACCAACCTCGGAAGGAGAGGTGAAAATGAGCATACAAATCAGGAGCACCGCATTTAGTGAGGGTGATAAAATTCCACGGTTCTACACCTGTGACGACCAGAATGTATCTCCGCCACTTGACTGGACGGGAGTGCCAACCGGCACAGTCAGTGTGGCGCTGATCATGGATGACCCGGATGCACCTTCAGACACCTGGGTGCATTGGGTGCTGTATAACCTGCCAGCAGAAACCACCGGCCTGAAAGAGGGTGCTACAGGCCTGGGTTTGGATGGCAAGAACGATTTCGGAAAACTCGGTTATGGCGGTCCTTGCCCGCCACGAGGTTCTAACCACCGATATTATGTGAAGATATACGCGCTGGATATCAAGTTGGACCTCAAGGCAGGCGCAACCAAGGCACAGGTGGAAAGTGCCATGCGGGAGCATGTGTTGGCGCAGGGGCAGCTGATGGGTAGGTATGGTAGGTAAGACAAGACCGATAAAACAGATTGGGCGGAGGGGTTGGGCAATGTGGTTATAATCGGAAATCCACCCCTCCGCCCCTACACTGACGTAGGGATTGAGCAAGAAGGTAATGGTCGGAATAGTGGGCGTAGGGGTTGACAAAGACAGTTATGGTTGGAATACCTCCGATCCGGTCTAAAACCAGACCGGAGCCCCAACAGGTTTGGTTTTGATGTGAAGACGGGGGCGTGTGTTGGTGCAGGGACAGCTGATGGGTAGGTATGCCAGAAAAGATGAGAACCAATAAAAAGGATTGGGCGGAGGGGTTGAATGAGGTGGTTATTGTTGGAAATTCTCCCCTCCGCCCCTACATAGACCTTGCCATTGAGGAGTTATGCTCAGATAACTTCACTCGGCAAACAATCAGGTGTAGATTATTGGATTAAAGTGACCTATCAGGATGCGCCTTCGGAACCGGGGGATTTTTCCAACCCAGGTGCGAGCAGGGAAGCGCCTCCATCCACGGTGATGATTTGACCGCGGATCATGCTGGCAGCTGGTGAGCATAGGAACGCCACCACATTGGCGATATCCTGCGGTTCCACCAGACGACCGGCAGGGGTGATGAGGGTGGCTTTTTCAGCCAGGTGAACATCCGAACGCACCATTTCAAAGTGCTGCAAGGCTTCGGTGAGCACCATGCCCGGTGAAACGGCGTTGACGACGATATTTTTCGGGGACAGCTCCACCGCCAGGTAGCGGGTGATGGATTCGATGGCAGCCTTGCTGGCACCAACCACCACGTAATCGGGTAACACACGCCCTGCACCAGGGCTGGAGATGGTGACAATCGACCCACCCCCACGCTTTTCCATCAGGGGAGCAGCTCTCTGGGCGGCAAAGAGCAATGAGCGGGCATTGATGTTCATGGTCCAATCCCAACCCTTGGAGCGCTGCTCCATCACCGGGCGGTTATACCCGGAAGCGGCATTATGGATGTAGATATCAAGCCCGTGAAATTCCTGATCGACGGCATCAAACAGGAGGTCAATGTCATCCAGGTCACCCAGGTTGGCTTTGACAACCAGGGCTTTACGACCAAGCTGGCGGATGCGCTCGGCGGTTTCCTCAGCCGGTTGACGGTTACGGAAATAGTTGACCACTACATCCGCGCCCAGGCTGGCGAGGTGCAGGGCGATGGTCGAGCCAATCCCGCGCCCTGATCCACTGACAAGAACAACTTTATTCGTGAACATAGCCATTCGAAGGTTTTACGTTTCGGTATATAGAGCGCAGCTCAATTACACGTAGGGCTGCTTCGATTTTGACATGTGAATCCATCTTGCTCTCCCCGATGCGCCGTTCTTCAAAGTAGATGGGGATTTCCTTGATGCGGAAACCCAGCTTTTCAGCCAGGTAGCACATTTCCACCTGGAAGATATAGCCGGTGGAACGGATGCGGTCGAGACCAATGCGTTTTAGGGCACCTGCCTGCCAGCATTTGAAACCGGCGGTGGAATCCCTGGTTTTGGTTCCCAGGATGAGGCGCACCCAAACAGAGTTAGCCCACCAGCTTAGCAGGCGGCGGTACCAGGCCCATCTTACATCCAGGCGGCCACCTTTCACATAGCGTGACCCCACAACAACGTCATAATTGGATATATATTCAAGCAACATGGGAACGTACTCGGGAGGATGGGAGAAATCCGCATCCATATGGATGATGTACAGGTAACCCTGCTCGAGAGCCCACTTGAAACCCTGAATATAGGCAGTGCCCAGTCCAAGTTTAGCCGGGCGATGGATAACATGGAAACGGTGTGGATACTCCTGCACCAATTTGTCAGCCACCAAACCAGTCCCATCCGGCGAGGCGTCATCGATCACTAAAATTTCGAGATCATCAATTTTCAAATCAAAGAGGGCCGCCGTGATCCTGGACAGGTTATCGGCTTCGTTATAAGTTGGGATGACGACCAGGGTTTTCAGCATGGGTATATTTTACAACTTTTTTGCTTCCTGCCAGTAGTTTTCCATCTCATCCAGCGAAAGGTCGCTGACGGCTTTGCCGAGCAAGCGGGCAGATTGCTCGATGTGAGCAAAACGCTTGCGGAAACGCGTATTTGTCTCCCGTAGAGCAGATTCGGCATCGATATTATAGTGACGTGCCAGATTCACTACCGAAAAAAGCAGGTCACCCAGCTCATCGGAGCGGGAAACCAGGTCGTCTGCGGCAAGCAGCTCATGACATTCTTCATTGATCTTATCCACCACACCACGCGTGTCAGGCCAATCGAAGCCCACTCGGGCTGCCCGACCCTGTATCTCCTCAGCCTGGGCAAGTGCGGGTAAGCTGGGCTCGACGCCGTCCAATAACCCTTTTTCTTTCCCGCCATTTTCTTTATAATCGCCTGCTCGTTCAGCAGCTTTCAGTTTCTCCCAATTCTGGAGCACATTCTCAACCCCGTCCACCTTCCAGTCGCCAAAAACATGGGGATGGCGGCGAATGATCTTATCGTAGATGCCTTTTAAAACCTGGTTTATATTGAATTCACCATATTCATTGGCGATCTGGGCATGCAGGGTAATCTGGAGCAGTAGATCTCCGAACTCCTCGCGCATATGAGCGGGATCATCCGCATCCAAGGCAGCCAGTGCTTCGTAGGTCTCTTCCAAGAGGTTGGTACGCAAAGTCTGGTGATCCTGTTCCTTATCCCATGGGCAGCCATCGGGAGCACGCAGGTGGGCAATGATCTCCTGGAAGGCTTCGAAGGAGGTGCCTTTTTCAAGCGCAGGCAGGTAGAGGCTGGAGAGCAGCCCGATGAATTGACTCTGGTCGATGGCGTGCAAGGGGAGATCTTCCACCAATTGCTCTGAGGTTCCAGCCGCATGAACAAGCCTGACAGGATGTTCGTTGGGATAAGTTTCCATCAAGGTCAGTTTGACCTCATTGGCTACGGCTCTGGAATAGACCTGGGCGATCAGGGCTGGGGCATCAGGGGGGAAGGGGGGCACATGGGCGAAAGCAAGCTCAAGGGCATCCAGGATGGCAAGATGGGGCAGTGGATCGATGCCCAAGGCAGTCAAGGTGGGCTCAATGAAACTTAAGCCTTCAATGACCTGAACGGGGATACCTTCCTGGCGAGCGCGACGGGCAATTTCAGGGCAGGTGGCCTCAGCGATATAGGGGTGCCCAGGAACAGCATAGACCACTCCCTGCGGGCGCTGGCCGAGCTCCAAAACTTGCTCGATGATATGCGCATAGACATGATCGAAGGAAGGGAGCTGATCGTAAAGATCATCAAATGAATGTACCTGCAAAGAGGGGGGAAACCCTGCCACCGTCGGGTGTTTCGCTGTTCGCAGGTAGATCTCAGGGGAGTTATCAAGCACTTCCTGCGCCTGCAGGGTGAGCAGGGAAGCATCACCTGGACCCAGACCGAGTAAGATTATCTTTGGTGCCATAGGACCTCTTGATTAAATAAGTAATGCGTAAAACGCGCACCCAGAGGCCACGTTTTTACGCATTACCGGTGGAATCGATGAATTAACGCTTGGTGTAAGTGGGTGCCTTACGGGCGCGCTTGAGACCGGGCTTCTTGCGTTCTTTAACACGTGCATCCCGGGTCAGAAAGCCTCCCTTGCGCAAAATAGTGTGCGCATCCGGTCTCATCAGGAGCAATGCACGAGCTACACCCAGCATGACTGCATCCGTCTGACCGGTAGTGCCACCACCATTCACAATGGCGGTGATATCCAGGGTGTTTCTGGTTTCACCAACTGCCAGCAAGGGGGCGCTGATGGTTTCAACATCGCCGGTCCTGCCAAAGTATTCTTCCAACGGCTTCTGGTTAACGGTGAATATTCCCGTACCACTGGCTATCCGTACACGCGCAGTGCTTTCCTTGCGACGACCAATACCTTCGAAATACAGTGTTGCCATACTCTCTCCTTAATCTCTTCCTAAAACCTTTTCCAGCGGTTTGGGATTTTGCACTGCATGCGGGTGTTCAGGACCAGCATATACTTTCATCTTTTTGATGATCGAGCGGCCAAACTTGTTATGCGGCAACATGCCCCAAACAGCACTGCGGATGACGCGTTCCGGATGGCGGTCCAGCTGCTGACGTAGACTGACGGTTTTGATCCCGCTCGGGTAGCCGGAATGATGCGAATACATCTTATCTTCCATCTTATTACCCGTCGCCTGGATCAGCTCAGCATTGATCACTATAACGAAGTCACCGGTCTCAACGCCAGGTGTAAAGTTGGGTTTATTCTTGCCAAGTAAAACATTCGCAATTTGGGTGGCAAGACGACCGAGATACTGATCCTTGGCGTCAACCAGAACCCACTCATTGCTTATTTCATTCTTTTTTGGGACGTATGTCTTTTGCACGTCATCCTTCTCCAAATATTAGGCAGGATCTCTTTTCGAAACTTCCTGCCAACAGATTTTTTTCGATTATCCTTTATCCTCAGCCATCTGAAAGGTTTCAGGTGGGTAATACACTTCTTCCAAGATCAATCCCTGAGCGGGTGCCAGACCATGAACCAAATGGTTCGACAGGTTTTGCAACAGGCTGGCTCTGATACTAACATCGGAACCAGTCACCAGGGCATTTCGCAACCCAACGACCGTCAGCTTACCTTGAGCGATCATCACCTGCGTGAAAACGATGTGCCGCACCATGTGGTAGAGAAAAGCTTGCCCTTTGATCTCAAAGATAAGATAAGGTGAGGCTTGCTTCCAGTCTGCTTGCAGCACAACCCGAGATGTATGGCCTCCGGAGTGGGGTGGGGTACCGAAAGCGCTAAAATCGTGTGTGCCGGGCAGAGGCTGTGCGGCTTCCTGCAAGGCAGCGAGACTCACTGCAGGCCAGACACGCCAGGCATATGGCTCGATGAGCGGCTCACGAACCGGCTGGCTGTAAATGCGGTAAGAATATTTGCGCCAGGAGGCATCGTAGCGAGGATGGAATGAGGGGCAAACCTGCCTGACTTCCCTGGCGACTACATCCGTGGGCAAGTACGAGTTCAAGGCAGTCAGCAGCTCCTGTGGATCATGGTTCCAATCCAGGTCGAAGCTGATCACCTGTCCCGTGGCATGTACACCCGTATCGGTACGCCCGGCTGCCAGGATCGATCTACCCTGCCAGCTGAGCTTGCGAAGGGCATCTTCCACCACACCCTGCACGCTGCGAGCTTTTGCCTGCCGTTGAAAGCCTTTAAAGCGAGAGCCGTCGTAGGCGAGGATAACTTGGTAACGTTCCATTGATGGCTGACGTTTTTCTGTCATGAGGCAAGTGAAACTCGCCTCAGTACCATCTCTTACTCTTCTATCAACTCAATCAGCACCATTTCAGCATTATCACCCAGGCGAGGACCCAGCTTAACTGTACGGGTATACCCACCGGGGCGTTCAGCATAACGAGGTGCAATATCATCAAATAATTTAGTCACCGCAAGTGGGTTACTCAGCCTGGCGGCTGCCAGCCTGCGAGCGTGCACCATCTTCTCATCGCCATCCTTGATGCCATGCTTTGCCAAGGTAATCAGACGTTCAGCCTGACCACGGATAGCCTGAGCTTTCGCCTGAGTGGTTTCGATCCGCTCATGCTCGATCAATTGTGCAATCAAGGTACGGCGTAAAGCTGCACGCACATCCTTTTTCCGGCCTAATTTTTTTCCTGCTACCTGATGTCGCATATCCAATTACTCCGCTTCTTCTTCTTTTTGATCTCGGAGATAGCCCTTTTCACGCATCTTCAATCTTAATTCGTCCAGGCTTTTCTCACCAAAATTACGGATGGACATGACGGCTTCTTCACCCTTATCGAGAAGCTCCAAGACTTCTCCGACGGTGGTGATACCGGTGCGTTTGAGCGAGTTGAATACTCGCACCGAAAGATCGAGATTTTCGATGGGTGTTTCAATCATCTCGCTGGTGAGATGGTCTTCTTCGCTAGTTTCTTCAGTAAGCGATGCCAGGGTTTCCTCGCTGATACCTGCCAGGTGGCGCAGGTGATCAATCAGGATCTTGGCAGAGGTGCTCAATCCATGCTCCGGAGTGGTCGTACCATCCGTCCAGATCTCCAGGATCAGTTTATCGTAATTTGTGCTTTGCCCCACACGGGCAGAGCTGACTTCCCAATTCACCCGCCGGATGGGGCTGTAGATTGCGTCAACCGGCAGCTCACCGATGGGCAGGCGACCCGTGCGATCGTCAGCCGGGGAATAGCCCCGACCACGCTCCACGGTCATATCAATTTCCAGATTGGCTTTCGGATCGTCGACCGTGAACAGGTACAGCTCAGGGTTAACAATCTCAACGTCTGGATTGGCTGAAATATCAGCAGCAGTTACCGTGCCATCTCCCTGGACAGCCAGGTGAAGATGGGCGGTATCCACATCCATCAGACGCATGCGCATTTGCTTGATCTGCAGCATCACGCGAATTACATCCTCGCGGACACCCGGGATCTCACTGAATTCATGCTGTACATCAGCGATGCGGATGGATGTTACTGCCACGCCGTCCAAGGAGGACAGCAAGACACGCCGCAGGGCATTGCCCAGCGTAATGCCATAGCCATGTTCCAATGGACTAATGACGAACTTGCCGTAGTTGCGAGCTTCAGCTTCACGCTCGATCTTCGGCGTTACCATGTTACTTAGTCCTAACACAGTTCACCTCTTCCCCCGCGCCCGGGATTATCTTGAGTAATACTCAACGATTAGTTGTTCGCCCAAGTTGGCGTCTATTTCCGAACGTTCCGGCATGCGAACAACCGTGCCGGCAAGATCCTTCAGATCACGACTCAACCAATTGGGAACATTGCGTTCTTCCGCCAGGTCTGATAGCTCTTTGAAATAAGTGCGCTTACGAGAGCTGGGTCGAACGGAAACAACGTCGCCAATGGTAACGGTCATGGATGGGACGTCCGTCCGTATTCCATTGACTATGAAATGTCCATGGGTGACCAGAAGGCGAGCTTTGGCACGACTATCGGCATAACCGAGGCGGTAGACAACATTATCCAGCCGGCTCTCGAGGATTTGAAGCATAGTCAAACCGGTCAATCCACGTCGTTTCAAAGCTGCAGCATGGTAGCGGCGGAACTGGCGTTCCAAAACACCATACACGCGGCGAGCCTTCTGCTTGGCCCGTAGCTGGCGCGAATAATCTGACTCTCGCTTGCGGCGGAACTGAGCACTCTTACCGTGCAAACCTGGGGGATAACCACGTCGCTCGAAAGAACATTTCGGCGAGTAGCAACGAGCGCCCTTCAGGAATAATTTTTCACCTTCTCGCCGGCACAATTTACATACTGGCCCACGATACTTTGCCATAAATTCTTACCTCTTCCTTATAATAAATGATGATTAGACACGGCGCTTTTTGGGAGGCCGGCATCCATTGTGCGGTACAGGGGTCACGTCAGTGATCGAAGTAACCTTCATGCCTGAGGTTTGCACGGCACGAATGGCATTCTCGCGACCAGGACCGGGACCTTTGACATAGATTTCAACTTCCTGCATACCCAGGGATTGCGCATTTTTCATGGCAGCTTCAGCTGCCACGCGAGCTGCATAGGGCGTGCTCTTGCGAGAGCCTTTGAAACCAGAAGCTCCAGCGGAAGCGCTGGTGAGAGCATTACCTTGAGAGTCAGTTATCGTGACGATCGTATTATTAAAAGTCGCCAGGATGTGTACCTGCCCGGAGGACAGGAGACGCTTGGTCTTACGAGTTGATTTTCGGCGTCCAGTAGTAGCAGTTTGTGCCATAGAACCTCTCTATAAACTCCGTTATTTACTTCTTGGTTGCGCCACGCCGTCGACCACGCCCGGCAACGGTCTTCTTAGGACCCTTACGAGTGCGTGAATTGGTACGGGTTCGCTGACCTCGAACTGGTAGGTTGCGCCGGTGGCGGAGACCACGGTAGCTACCAATCTCGATTAAACGCTTGATATTCATTTGAAGAGAACGACGCAAGACGCCCTCGACTTTATAATGCTGACCGATATAATCGCGTAACAAGCCAACTTCCGCATCAGTCAGGTCTTTGACACGAGTATCAGGGTTGACCCCTGTGGCATCCAGGATCTCATGGGAATGAGGAACTCCGATGCCAAAGATATAGGTCAGTCCAATTTCAACCCGTTTATTACGTGGTAGATCAACACCTTCGATTCTTGCCATAAGTTCTATCCTTGTCGTTGCTTATGTTTGGGATTATCGCAAATGATGTATAAACGACCTTTGCGTTTAACGACCTTGCACTTTGAGCAACGCTTTCTTATTGACGATGATACTTTCATAAACATTACTCCTGACGATGTACCCGTGTTTCCATTTAGCCAAAGATTTGATTATACTTGTCAATGTTTCTGCCGTCCAGTACGAATCAGGGCAGGGTTAATATGAGAGCTTCTCCATCGGTTATTGCAACGGAGTGTTCCCAGTGAGCGGTCAGGGAGCCATCAGCAGAGACCACTGTCCATTGATCAGCCAGGACTTTGGTCTTAGAAGTACTGACTAAAACCATTGGCTCCAAGGCGATGGTCATACCCTGGCGCAGGAGTTGCCCTCGACCCGGGGTGCCGTAATTGGGCACCTGCGGACCTTCATGCATCTGCCTGCCAACTCCATGACCGGTGTACTCTTCGGCGACATTGAAGCCGGCTTTTTCCACAAATTCCTGAATAGCAGCTCCAACATCTCCAACCCGGTTATTCGCCCGCATTTGGCGAATGCCTACATAGAGTGCCTGCTCGGTGACTTCGATCAGCCGTTGGGCAGTGGGGGATATCTCACCAACACCAATGGTGATGGCAGAATCTCCGACAAAGCCCTCGAAAGTCGAGCCGCAATCTATTGAGACGACGTCGCCAATTTGCAGCTTTCGCTTACCCGGAATTCCATGAACCAGCTGTTCATTGATGCTTACGCAAATAGAAGCCGGATATGGGTACGCGCCTGGATATCCTTTGAAGGTAGGGATGGCTCCATGCTTCCGGATCACTTCTTCAGCGGCTGCATCCAACTCCCCGGTCGTAACGCCAGGATGAGCCAGCTTGCGGACTGTTTCCAGAGCCATGGCATTGATACGCCCTGCTTCGCGCAACGTGGCGATCTCCTCTGGATTTTTAATGACAATATTACGTTCCCAACTCATGCTATCCCGTTTCCTTGCAATACCGACAGCAGGTCATGGGTGACTTGCTCAATCGGTTTCTTTCCATCTACTTCAGCCAACACGCCATGTTGGCGATAGTATTCAATCAAAGGTTGCGTTTGTTCTGTGTACACGCGGATGCGACGTTTGACCGTTTCGGTCTTATCATCTTCACGCTGATATAATTCCGAGCCATCGATATCACAAATGCCTGACTGGTGCGGAGGATTATATTTTTCATGAAACACATGCCCTGTTTTTCGGCAGGTCCAACGCCCAGCCAGGCGCTCGATCAATATTTCCTCGGGCACACAGATGTATGGGACAATATTTACGTGCCCATCCTTTTCAGCCAGCATGTCTGCCAATGCATCTGCCTGAGGGGGTGTGCGCGGAAAACCATCCAGTAAAGCTCCAGAATGGCAATCGGGACGGGATAAACGCTCTCGAATCATGGCGATGGTCACATCGTCAGGCACGAGCTCGCCTTTGTTAATGAATTCTGCCGCCAGTTTGCCCAAGTCGGTTTGATTTTTAAAGTGCTCCCTAAAAATATCTCCGGAAGAGATATGGGGTAAGTGAAGCTTTTCTGATATCGCTTCAGCTTGCGTACCTTTCCCCGCACCAGGGGGACCGAGCAGTACAATAAAACTGGCCATCAATGTCTCTTATCTGACCAGCAGTGAATCGTCATATCCGTGCAGCTTGAGGTCCGCATCGATATTGAAGAATACATCCCTGACTACACCGACAACAATCAACAAACCTGATGAAGAGGTGAGCAATAAACCTGTGCTCTTCCCGAAAGGTACTACCAATCCCACCAACCAGGGTAGAACAGCGACGATACCTAAGAAAACTGCCCCAGGCAAGGTGATACGGCGCAACACACGCGTCAGATACTTTTGGGTTGGAGCGCCACGTGAGACACCGGGGATCTGCGCACCGACTTTTTTCAAGTTTTCTCCATAGTTCTGTTGAGCAAACAACACGTCGGTATAGAAGAAGGAGAAAAATACCACCATCAGGAAATACATGATCCAATAAACATTCCCGGTGCCACCGAAAAGATTGACGATACCAGAAGCGAAATTAGCGATAGTGGCGTTCTTTGCTGTGGTAAAGAAACTGGCAATGATAGATGGGAAAGTGAGCAGTGATTGGGCAAAGATGATCGGGATCATGCCGGCCATATTGACCATCAGGGGCAGTGTGCCTTTGACAGGCATGGACATGCGGGCACCCATACGGCGACCGGGGTACATGACCGGGACATTGCGACGCCCCTGCTGCACAACTACAATGGCAAAAATCGTGATCAAGCTGAGGATCATCATAAAGATAAGACCGACCCAGCGCGTGGTGGCATCAGCTACAATGCTCTGGATGGTTGCAGGAATGCGGGCGACAATGCCAGCAAAGATGATCAGGGATAGACCCTGGTTGCGCAATCCGTATTCTGAGATCAGCTCACCCAGCCAGATACCGAACATCGTACCAGCAGTCATACTGATGATGATGGTGAGCGAAGGTAAGAAATAATGGAACCCGAAATTCTGAATCACCGGTGACAAGCCGATTTGGGTAGCAGAACTGTTAAATATATTGACTTGACCAATGGCCTGTAAGGCTGCCATGGGCACTGCCAGGTAGTAGGTCCACTTTTCCTGCCATTTTTGACCTTCGCGAGGATCTTCCTCCATCCGCCGCTGCAAGGCAGGGATGATGGGTGTTAGCAGCTGAAGGATAATCTGGGCAGTAATGTATGGATAAACTCCCATTGCCAGAACTGAGAAGCGGGAAACCGTACCTCCGGACAACAAATCAAGGATATTGATCAGGTTGCCCGTCGCCCCACCTGCGCTCAGGATCTGAGCCATCACGTCCTTGTTAGCACCAGGCACCGGGACGTGACTCGCCAGGCGATAAATCGCCAGGATAAGCAGGGTAAGCAATAACTTCCTGCGGATATCATGAGCTGACCATAAATAACGCCAGGCAGACCGCTTCATCTCATAAACTCCTTGTCATCAACCTTACGATTTAATGATTTCAACACTACCACCAGCAGCTTCGACCTTCGCCTTTGCACTGGCAGTGATGCGGTGAACATTGATTTTCAGGGCAGCTTTCAGCTCACCCCGGCCCATGATGACTACCGGACGGGTTGGATTACGTAGTAGCTGAGCTTCAGCAAGCGAATCGGGAGTGATCTCGCTGCCAGCCGGGAATTTAGTCAGCTGATCGAGATTTACTTCGTTATATTCAATCCGGTTCAAGGGCGTGAAACCTTCGCCACGTTTGAAGGGCAGGCGACGATAAAACGGAAGATTACCGCCTTGATTATATTGGCGCACAGGTTTTCCTGCACGTGCACCCTGACCCTTGGTACCACGACCAGCCGTCTTGCCTCTACGGCCAGCAGTCCCACGGCCAACCCGGATCCCTTTTTTCTTGGATCCTATTTGTGGTTTTAATTCATGCAGTTTCATTTATACTTCCTCCACCACGACCAAATGGGCAACTTTGTAGAGCATTCCACGTAAAGTGGGCGAGTCTACATGTTCCACAGTCTGGTGTAAACGCTTAAAGCCTAATGCTCTGACGGTAGCTTTATGCTCCTTGGAAAAACCGACCGCGCTGCGGACCAGCGTGACCCGGATGACCTTCTCTTTGGGTGTTTTTTTGCTAGGCATTCTTCCTCCGCTCCCAGAAGGGCATCACTTCCTTCAGATCTTTTCCACGTCGGGCAGCCTCATCCTTGGGGGATTTCAGCGAATCTAATGCAGCCATCGTGGCGTAAACAACGTTAAGCAGATTACTGCTGCGTAGTGATTTCGTCAGAATATCTGATACTCCAACGGCTTCCAAGACGGCACGCACGCCACCACCTGCGATGACACCTGTCCCCGGTGAGGCGGGTTTGAGCAAAACTTCGGCACCACTAACTCGCCCAAGCACTTCATGCGGAATGGTCTTACCAAACAATGAGACCTTGTGCATATTGTGGTGGGCTTTTTCAGAGGCCTTTCGCATTGCATCAGGGACGGTGTTGGCTTTACCAACTCCGATGCCTACGCTGCCATTATTATCACCAACGACCACGGTCACCCGGAATGAGAAACGGCGGCCACCTTTCACCACCTTGGCGACACGACCAATTTCGATAACCCGTTCGTCGTATTCTTGCTGTTCGAATTCTGCAGTTGGATAGTCTGTCATGCTTTTCTCCATGTTAGAACTTCAGGCCGCCTTCGCGCGCACCTTCTGCTAACGCTTTTACACGCCCGATGTACTTATAACCACCACGGTCAAATGCGACGGCCTGGATACCCTTACCCAGGGCGCGTTCAGCCAGAGTTTTACCTACCAGATGAGCTTTCTCAGCCTGCTTAAGTCCCTTTACCTGCTCGCGCAGCGTAGGGTCAACCGTGGAAGCAGATACTAAAGTGTTTCCTGCAACATCATCAATCACTTGAGCGTAGATTCCAGTCAGACTTCTAAATACGCACAAGCGTGGGCGATCAGGCGTCCCAAAAACTGCCTGTCGAACGCGCGTATGACGCCGGTTGCGTGCTGCAGAACGTGTTTTTTGATTGCTTACCATATTATTATCCCTTACCCGACTTACCAGCCTTTCGGCGGATTTTTTCTTCGATATATTTGATTCCTTTGCCCAGGTAGGGCTCTGGAGGGCGCTGCTTGCGAATAAAATCAGCCATCAGACCTACTTGTTGCTTATCCGGTCCCAGCACTTTGATCTGGCGGGTTTTCGGATCTGATTCAAAGGAAATGCCCGCAGGTGGCTCAACAACGATCGGATGAGAATATCCTAGGTTGAGCACTAAATTCTTACCCTGAACCTCAGCACGATACCCTACGCCATTGATCTCCAATACACGCTCAAAACCGGTGCTGACACCCATGACCATATTATGGATCAGGGCACGCGTGGTGCCATGTAATGCACGGTGAGCACGATCATCAGAGGGGCGTTTTACGTTGATAACACCATTATCAAGCGTAAAGGAAATATCCTGAGGGAACGTATATTCCAAAGATCCTTTTGGACCTTTTACCTTGATGTGGGTGCCATCAATCTTTACTTCCACGTGCGGTGGAACGACGACTGGCAGACGACCAATTCTGGACATTTCGGCCTCCTTACCAGACCTTGCACAGGATTTCGCCGCCAACACCAAGCTGGCGCGCGCGTTGACCGGTCATGACACCTTTGGGAGTGGAAAGGATAG
>CAVRYZ010000002.1:0-28466 GCA_963725685.1 uncultured Chloroflexia bacterium | reverse complement strand
CAAAGAGCCATGAGTTAACAGAAACATCGTGATCCAGCAGCCTTTAGTGACCACCAAGCAAGCTTGGAGGTATTCTCCTTAGGATGCAATTCTAGAATGTTAAGTGAGATAGCATCTCGCCGTGCTTAATACTTTCTTGACCCTTTTCGACTATTCTTTGCCACTAAATTGACTTTGATAGCGATATATTAGCTACCAAATTTATATCTCGCAGGTCATTTATGGCTGATATCGTCTATCTCGTGATTGCCTTTGTTCTCTTCCTGGCTGCTGGGGATTGCTGGTTATATGTGCGCTCTTGATGGAGAAGTGAAATGAATCCCTTATACCTCATTGCTGGAATTATCTCAGTGGCGTTGCTCATTTATCTCCTTCTGGCGCTCCTCAAACCCGAATGGTTCAGTTAAGACCTATCAGTAGTTATCTTATGACTCACAATAGCATTCTTCAAATCGGAATCTATTTTGTCACCCTGCTACTGCTGGTCAAACCACTTGGTTTGTACATGGAGCGTGTATATCAGGGTGAATCAACTATTCTCGGCCGATTGATCCGTCCAGTGGAACGCGTATGCTATCGTATGTTGGGTGTTAATCCGCAAGATGAGATGGATTGGAAGACATATACCATTGCCTTGCTGATCTTCAGTGCAATAAGCTTTCTGGTAGTCTATTCTTTATTACGATTACAGGAGCTACTACCACTTAACCCTCAGCAATTCGGAACTATGACCCCAGACCTCTCATTCAACACAGCTATCAGTTTCGTAACGAATACCAACTGGCAGAACTATAGTGGCGAGACCACCCTTAGCTACCTGACCCAGATGGTTGGACTCACTGTGCAGAACTTTGTCTCAGCCGCGGCAGGGATGGCCGTCTTGATGGCTTTCATCCGTTCACTGGCACGCAAGCAGACCACGAAATTAGGAAACTTTTGGGTTGATCTCACCCGTGGTACCGTTTATATCTTGCTGCCAGCGTCGATCATCCTTGCCCTGCTCCTGGTAAGTCAGGGCGTGGTTCAGACCTTTTCTCCCTATAAGCAGGCAACAGTGCTGCAGCCTTCCAGCTACCAACAACCTGAGCTGGACGCCAGCAGCAATCCGGTGACCGATTCACATGGAAATCCGGTGATGGAAACAGTAACACTGACGACGCAAGTTATGGCGGTTGGACCAGCTGCATCCCAGATTGCCATCAAGGAGCTTGGAACGAACGGTGGTGGCTTCTTCAATGCCAATTCTGCTCATCCATTCGAGAATCCCACCCCGTTTTCCAATTTTCTGGAAATGCTATCCATCCTGCTAATTCCGGCTGCATTGACGTATACCTTCGGCAAGATGATCGGTTCCACCCGCCAGGGTTGGGCTATTCTCGCAGCGATGCTGATTCTCTTATGGGTGCCTTTGGGACTCTCCTATGCAGCTGAACAAACTGGCAACCCTGCCCTGACCAGTCTCGGCGTGGACCAGACCGCCAGCTCTACCAACCCGGGCGGGAACATGGAAGGCAAAGAGGTCCGTTTTGGTATTGTCAACTCCATCTTATGGGAAACAACAACCACAGCTGCCTCGAATGGTTCAGTCAACAGTATGCATGACTCATACACACCGCTTGGGGGTCTGGCTGCAATGTGGATGATGATGTTAGGCGAAGTCTCCTTCGGCGGGGTCGGTTCGGGTTTGTATGGGATGTTTATCTTCATCATTGTGGCAGTCTTCGTTGCCGGGCTCATGGTAGGCCGTACACCCGAGTACCTGGGCAAGAAGATCGAGGCTTACGAGATGAAGATGGCTTCGTTGTTGATCCTGATCATGCCAATTACAGTATTGGTGTTCACTTCGATCGCCGTTATGACAAATGCAGGCAAAGCCACAATCTTCAATCCTGGCCCGCATGGTTTTAGTGAAGTACTCTACCTTTTCACGTCCCAGGGCAATAACAATGGCAGCGCATTTGCTGGCATCGGTGGTAATACTCCCTTCTATAACATTGCCGGCGGGCTTGCCATGATGATCGGACGTTATTTCATCGCTGTTCCCACGCTCGCTCTGGCTGGCTCATTGGTTCAAAAGAAAAAGACACCCCAGGGTTCGGGTACGTTACCTACTCATACGCCGTTATTCGTTGTCTGGTTGATCGCGGTCATAATTCTGGTTGGAGCCTTGAACTTCTTGCCTGCCCTGGCATTAGGACCGATCGTTGAGCATTTATTGTTATGGTAACGAATGAAAGGTTTATAGTATGACCATACAAATTCAGCGATCGAAATCCCTAAAAAGACAATTATACAAACGTGCAGTAACAGACGCTTTCCTCAAGCTTAACCCACGCCATATGATGCGCAACCCGGTCATGTTTGTGGTTGAAATAGGCAGTATGCTTACCACTCTATTATGGATACAAGCACTAACCGGTAACGGCGAAGCTCCAACAGCTTTCATTGGCATTGTCACCATGTGGCTATGGTTCACCGTCTTATTTGCCAATTTTTCGGAAGCTGTAGCTGAAGGACGCGGCAAGGCACAGGCGGAAGCCCTACGGAAGACCCGCCGGGAAACTCAGGCCAAGAAATTACGCCAGTCACAACACGACGCCGGCTATGACATTGTGCCATCCACGTCTCTAATAAAAGATGACACATTTCTGGTTGAAGCAGGCGATATTATCCCGGTGGATGGCGAGGTCAGCGAGGGGATTGCCTCCGTCGATGAGAGTGCGGTTACTGGTGAGAGCGCCCCTGTCATCCGCGAATCGGGTGGTGACCGAAGCGCTGTCACCGGAGGTACACGCCTGCTCTCCGACTGGTTGGTAGTACGTGTCACCGCCAA
Organism: uncultured Chloroflexia bacterium; assembly: GCA_963725685.1. GTDB lineage: Bacteria > Chloroflexota > Anaerolineae > Anaerolineales > UBA4823 > FEB-25. Next base: position 25,633 of record CAVRYZ010000002.1, on the reverse strand, counting down.
CCCGGGTGAAGGCTTTCTAGACCGCATGATTGGGCTGATCGAAGGAGCTCGGCGCCAGAAAACACCTAACGAAATTGCTTTGAACATCCTTTTGGCTGCCTTCACGATAATCTTTCTGGTGGTTTGCATGACCCTGTTACCCTACTCTCTGTATAGCGTGCAGAGCGCTGGTACAGGTACGCCAATTACCATCACCGTGTTGGTGGCACTGCTGATTTGTCTGATACCCACCACGATTGGTGGGTTGCTTTCAGCAATTGGCATTGCCGGGATGGACCGCATGATTCAGCGCAACGTAATTGCTCTCTCAGGTAGGGCTGTAGAAGCTGCTGGAGACGTGGATGTGCTTTTACTCGACAAGACCGGTACTATCACCCTGGGCAACCGGCAGGCAGTCGAATTCCTTCCGGTGGGTTCTGTTAAGTCACAGGAATTGGCGGAAATTGCCCAGCTCTCATCCTTGGCTGACGAGACGCCGGAAGGTCGTAGTATTGTGGTACTGGCAAAGGAAAAATTCGGTTTACGTGGTCGGACTGTTGGGGTTGGGCCAGATACCCCCGCAGGAGCCCGTTTTATTCCCTTCACTGCCCAAACCCGCATGAGCGGGGTAGATTTGGACGGAGCCTCGATTCGGAAAGGTGCCCCCGATGCAATGGTTGCCCACATTAAGGAGCAAGGGAAGCCAATTCCAGCAGAACTTGACCGCCTGGTGGATCGAATCGCTCGATCTGGCGGCACCCCGCTAATAGTGACCTGCAATGGAGAACCCTGGGGGGTGATCCATCTCAAAGACATCATAAAAGGCGGGATCAAGGAACGCTTCACACAGCTGCGCAAGATGGGTATCAAAACAGTAATGATCACTGGTGACAATCCATTAACTGCTGCCGCCATTGCAGCCGAATCCGGCGTGGATGACTTTCTTGCTCAGGCTACCCCTGAGACCAAGCTCAAGTTAATCCGTGAATACCAGGCAGATGGACGGCTGGTAGCCATGACAGGCGATGGTACCAATGATGCCCCGGCTCTAGCTCAGGCAGATGTAGCAGTGGCGATGAACACTGGCACCCAGCCAGCCCGTGAGGCAGCTAACATGGTGGACTTAGACAGCAATCCTACCAAGTTGATCGAGATCGTGGAAATCGGCAAGCAATTGTTGATGACTCGCGGTTCGCTGACTACATTCAGTATCGCCAACGATGTAGCAAAATATTTCGCCATCATCCCTGCGGCCTTTGCCAGCACCTATCCTCAATTAGGGGCGCTTAACGTGATGCATTTGGCCACTCCGGAGAGTGCAATTATTTCAGCGGTGATTTTCAATGCATTAATCATCGTGGCCTTGATCCCCCTGGCACTTAAAGGTATTCCTTATCGAGCCAAAGGGGCTGCCCAGCTTTTACGCGACAATTTGCTCATCTACGGTCTGGGAGGTTTGGTTGCGCCTTTTATCGGAATTAAGCTGATTGACATGCTGTTGGTCTTTTTGCACCTGGTATAGCAAGCTGATATGTGCTTGGTTGAAAGTGTTTATTAGATCTACCATCATGGAGAGGTAAATTATGAATAGAACCCATTTATCTTTTTCATTCACCGTCCTAGTTAACTGTATACTCGCCTTTTTAAGTATCTTTATCCTGACGATTCTTTTGATGTTAATTGGGCGGGATACGTTAGGTGAGGCTGTCATTGCTTTGTTGTATCTGGTGCCTGTCGGGTGGAGTGCAGCGCAGTGGGGGCAAGGAGCAGGTGTTTGCGCAGCCGTATCGGCAGCACTGGCGTTCGACTACTTTTTTATTCCCCCCTTCTATACCTTTGCTGTGGGCAGGCTCGAAGGTTGGTTAGTGCTCGTAATCTTCCTGGTAGTTTCGATTGTAGTAATCGGCCGGATCCAATCTGGCTTATCTAAAGCCCGAGCCAGCGAACGGGAAGCTATGTTCATGTACGAAATGAGTTCTGCCTTAGCAGGGCTGCGCACTCAGGAAGCAGTCATTCGTGCATTGGCTACGAATTTACAGCTTATGTTCCTGGCTGAGCTGGTTGAAGTAGGCATTCAACCTGGGAATAAACCGGAACCATTGCTGGTGAAAGTACCACCAGCCGGGAAAAGAAGCGGTGCTCCTGACCGCATCCTCCCAATATTAGCTTCGCCTGGTATGGTAGGAGAAATCCGCATCTGGCGCGGGAATGGTTGGTTGCCAGCAGAAGGTAGTCGATTGTTAAACAACCTTGCCACTCAGGCATCACAAGCACTCGAACGGGCGCGATTGGCTGAGGCAGAGGCATTGGTAAATACCATGCGAATGGAAGCAGTAAACAAAGGTTGATATGCGGGCACAACTTAGACCAGCAATCGTTTCGTTAGCTATATTCACATTTTTGACTGGGGTTTTATATCCCCTGGCGATCACCGTATTTGCTCAAGTGATTTTCCCTCATCAGGCCAATGGCAGTCTTATTGTACAGAATGGTAAGGTGGTGGGATCTGAATTAATTGGACAGTCTTTTGACGACCCGGGTTACTTTTGGGGCCGGCTCTCAGCCACATCACCTTATCCCTACAATGCTGGAGCCTCTGCAGGGTCCAACTTAGGTCCTTCCAACCCAATTCTAACTGGAGAGGTTAAGGTGCGTATAGCTGCCTTGTTACTGGCTGATCCAACCAACAATTCGCCCATCCCGGTGGATCTGGTTACTTCATCTGCAAGTGGTCTTGACCCGGATATCAGCATTGCAGCAGCGCTGTACCAGGTGGGGCGAGTCGCCAAAGTCCGCGGTCTGAGTGAAGAAGATGTAATTGCATTGGTACGACACCACACACAGCGACAGCAGTTCGGTCTGTTGGGAGAACCACGGGTCAATGTGCTCGAGCTCAATCTGGCACTAGATGAGATAAAATAGGAAGGGGAATATATTGATGAGTACTTCGCCTCCGAATTATCGTCCAGATCCAGACGATCTTTTAGCACGTATCCAGGCTGAAGAGAAGCAGCGGGAGCGAGGCCGCCTTAAAATTTTCTTCGGCTATGCTGCTGGGGTTGGCAAAACCTACGCCATGCTCGAGGCTGCTCACCAGCGAAAAGCTGAAGGGGTGGACGTAGTAGTAGGATATGTAGAAACACACAAACGGATGGAAACTGAGAATATGTTACGGGGTCTGGAGGTAATCCAATTAAAAACCATCACTTACCGGAATATTCAGCTCCAGGAAATGGATATTGACCAGGTTCTGGAGCGTCGGCCGAGCCTGGTATTAGTGGACGAGCTGGCTCATACCAATGCACCCGGCTCCCGGCATGCGAAGCGCTTTCAGGACGTAGAAGAGCTACTATCGGCCGGGATCAATGTCTACACAACCCTAAATATCCAGCATTTGGAAAGCCTGAATGATGTAGTTGCCCAGATCACGGGCACCAAGGTACGTGAAACGATCCCGGACAGTGTGATTGACGAAGTGACCGATATAGAACTGATTGACTTGCCAACTGATGAGCTGCTGAATCGATTGAAGGAAGGCAAAGTTTATATCCCAGAACAAGCCGAGCGGGCAATTGAGAAATTCTTTCGGCAGGGCAACCTGACTGCCCTGCGCGAACTGACCATGCGCCGGGCAGCTGAACGGGTGGACGACCAGATGTTGGATTACATGGAAAAGCGTGCCATCCCCGGTCCCTGGCCTGCAGCAGAGCGCCTGCTGGTGTGTATCAGTCCTGGTGCGGCGAGCGAGAGATTAATCCGCGCAGCCCGTCGTCTTGCAGATGAGCTGAAGGCTGAATGGTATGCCATTTTCGTTGAAACTCCGCAACAAATCAGAATGTCCACAGAACAACGTGACCGCGTTGATCGCATGCTTGGGCTGGCAGAAGAATTGGGAGCTAAATCTGTTACCATTCCAGGATCAACGGTGGCTGAGACGGTGACAAATTACGCACGTAATCAAAATATAACTAAAATCATTATCGGAAAATCGCGACGTTCGCGATGGAGTGAGTTGCTTCGGGACTCTGTAGCGGAACAATTGATCCGCCAGAGCGGTCCGATTGATATTTACTTCGTCAATAGCGAATCCCAACCGTCATTTAAACAACCTGAGCGATATTGGCAACCTCATAGACCGTGGAGCCGATATTTTTGGGGGATTGCTTTGGTAGCCGGAGCCACTGGTCTATGTGCCCTGGTTGCCCCTTATATTTCTCCTACTAACCTGGTGGTGATCTACTTGTTATCCACGGTTGTGGCTGCAGTGTTTCTGGGACGCGGTCCTGCTATTCTCACCTCGATTCTGAGTGTGCTGGCTTTTGATTTTTTCTTCGTCCCTCCGAGTCTCACCCTGGCAGTATCAGATACCGAATATATTCTGACATTTTTTGGATTGCTATCAGTAAGTCTGGTGATCAGTTATCTCACTGCACAGGTGCGCGAGCAGGCAGATGCTGCTCAGAGGCGTGAGGCTCAAACTGCCGCGCTGTACGAGCTTGGGCATGATCTGACCGCCGCAGTTGGGCTGGAAGCTGTGGCAAAAACGATCATAGATCACATTGGCCAAATATACAGCCGCGAGGTTGCACTATTTCTGCCTGAAAACAATGATCTAAAGCTATATAAGGCCTCGCAGGATTTATCGGTGGCAGAGAACGAACTGGCAGTTGCCAATTGGGCTTTTGAACACAATCAGCAAGCCGGTCGCGGTACGGATACCTTGCCGGATACTTCGATGCACTACCAACCTCTCAAGACCACACGTGGGGTAATCGGCGTGTTGGGGATAAAACCAATAGGAACAAACACATACCTGAGTCCGGATCAGCAACGGATCTTGGACGCTTTTGCCAATCAGGTGGCTTTGGCAATTGAAGGAGCACGATTGGTTGAACAAGCACGCCAAACAGAACTGCTGGAGGCTACCGAAAAACTGCAAACTGCCCTACTTAATTCAATATCGCATGACCTACGCACGCCCTTGGTTTCAATCACGGGTGCACTAAGCAGTATGGAAGAATCCGGTCCCGCCCTGGATGAAGAAGTCAGGAGAAGCTTAATTGAAACGGCGCGCGAAGAAGCTGATCGATTGAACCGGCTGGTAGGGAATCTATTGGATATAACCCGCCTGGAAGCCAGAGCCATGCAGCTTCATCGCGAAGCGTGTGATGTGCAGGAATTAATTGGGTCAGCCCTCGAGCAAGTTGGGACTCCGCTCAAGAATCGCCAGGTGAATGTGGAGATATCTCCGAAAATCCCTCTCGTTCCCTTGGATTTCGTATTGTTCAGCCGAGTGCTGGTCAATGTGATCGATAATGCCCTGAAATATTCACCTGTGGAAAAGCCAATTGAAATTCGAGCACGAGTATCCAGGCAAGACTTGGAAATCTCCATAGCCGATAGAGGGGAAGGCGTCCCAGTAGACGATCTTGAGCACATATTCGATAAATTCTATCGAGTTCAGAGGCCAGACAATGTCAGTGGGACCGGCTTAGGCCTATCGATATGCAAGGGTATTGTCGAGGCACATCATGGGTGCATCCGAGCAGAAAATCGGCGCGGGGGAGGGGCAATCTTTACGATAAGAGTTCCATTGGAAGGGACTGGAAATCAATGAACGAGATTGGATTGCGGGTTTTGGTGGTGGATGACGAACGGGCGATCAGGCGGTACCTGCATGCAGCGCTGAATGCCCAGGGTTACACAGTTTACGAGGCAAGCGGTGGAAAAGAAGCTTTGAATATGACCGTGGCAGACAGACCAGACCTGATTATTCTTGACCTGGGTTTGCCAGATCTGGATGGTGTTGAAGTCACTCGCCAGCTGCGTGAGTGGACACATATTCCAATCATTATTCTATCAGTTCGCGAACAGGAAAACGACAAAATCAGTGCACTTGATGCAGGAGCAGATGATTATCTGACCAAGCCTTTCAGCAGTGGGGAGTTGATGGCACGCATGCGAGCTGCACTCAGGCATTCCACACAATCAGCAGCTGATCCTGTTTTTGAAACAAATAATCTAAAAGTAGATCTCACTCGCCGTCAGGTTAAAGTTGGTGGCGAGGAAATATCTCTGACACCAACGGAATATGACCTGCTGCGTATCCTGGTTCAAAATGCTGGTAGAGTATTAACCCATCATCAACTACTTCGACAGGTATGGGGAAGTGCCTATGAGAGCGAGGCGCACCTGCTCCGCGTGAATATGAGCAATCTGCGTCGAAAGATCGAGCCTGACCCTACCCGCCCACGATATATCATCACGGAACCGGGGGTTGGTTATCGGCTAAGGGTCGATGCTTGATCTTTGATCTAAAAGCCGATATCTTTTCATATTTGTCAGTCCATAAAGAGAATATATAAATCCAGGTGTAGCTGGCGATAAGCATCCTGATTATTGATGCTGGCATCTCGTCCCATTTCCAGCCGTACCCTTCTAGCCCCATTTTCTATCTGGTTTACCCCCTGGAAATCAAAAAGGGGTTACCCAAGAATTTATGGAATTTCTTCTCATCTGATAATTTGGACAGTCTGACGAACTAGTTTCATTCATTCATTACGAATTCAGCCTTTGTCTGGGGTGTAGCCGGGTCACACCCCACCACATCCATCATACCCCCATCATTAAGCTCGGCAATGGAGATACTGTTGGTGGTCATGCCACCCCTCAGTGGGCATGCAAGATCCACCGCACAGATTTTCCAATTTACCCGCGTATGCGTTCTTAATAAATCAGGGACGGCCATTTTTATAAGCTTTTAGTACCCTTCTGGGCAATTCCCCAGGATCTTTAATCAGGTGAATAGTTAGGATTTAGCTTGATCAGGGTTAAGTGTCTGACACTTGCTCGTATTCCAACCACTCATATGCTTTTTCTTTCCGAAACCCCAGCTTGCGGGCAACACGGGCGGATGATGGATTATCTTCATCACAAGACCAATAGGCGTGGTAGCCGCGCTGCTCCAGGGCTTCGATCAGGTACGCGACTGTGATGGGAGCGTAGCCCATACCGCGGTAATGCTCACGCGTGATAGCCCCAATCTCGGCATACTTAGCACCCAGGGAGGAGGCATAAGCCTCGATGATGATCTCTTCTCCGTGCATCAGACAGATTCCAAGGCCATTCTGCAGAAAATTTTCCAGGCTACCGCAGTAAAAGCCCATGTCATCACGCCACACACAACGATCGAGCAAGTTTTGATCTATAGCACGCACCTCGAAACCTGCAGGCAGTCTTTTGCGGTAATCAGCCAGGATGAGCGATTGCGGATCGTAATCGAAGAATTCCAACCTTGGGTTGGACCGGTATCCACCGGGTGTAGGCAGATCGCTTGGAGATCGAATCAACCAGACTATTCCAATATGCTTGAAGTAATCGATTGCGTCGGCCAGGAAAAATTGGCTCACCAGGTAGCTGGCATAGGTTAACCTGGCTTCCGTTCGCAGCAGGCACTGGGTGGGGTTGGGCAGGCTGTCCACCAATGCACGTCCAGCCTGGCGCTGGTTGAATACCGCCCACAGCAGGGGGTTATTCGGCACATACGGGTCGAATAATGATGGTAAATCCGGGTGATTAGTAGGACATTCAATCATAGTGAGTAAGATAATTTTATCAGTAATTAAAAAGGGGAGTTTGGAATTCTTCAGAAAAGGAACGGAATAAATCGCCTGGTGTGCTGCATGTATTTGGCATATCCTTCTCCGAAATTGTGCAAGTTCTCGCGTTCTTCAAATCGTGCTGTGAGATACAATGCCAGGCTTGCCAGGATCAGCAGCAATAAAGATACAAACCCAATTTGCTTCATGAATACCCCCAACGTGAAGCATAACAGGGAGGCATATAACGGATGTCGGATATAACGATAAGGTCCATTGGTCACCAGATGAGTGGTTTTTTCCAGTCCCAGTCGGCTTGCATCCTCGATGGAGGCATCGGTTTGACCGAACTTATGCAGGGTATAAAAAGCGTGACCTGCCATCAATGCCGAATTGATCAAAAATACCCAGGAGATAATCTGTGAAATGGAATATGGTTGGACAAACCAGAAAGGTGCATTCAATGCGACTAATCCCAGTATGGCTTCGAATGCGAAGAACCGGGGAAAACCATGCGAAAATGGTTTAGTTAAAGATTGGAAAGAGAGAAGAAAGAATCCAATTGAGCCGATCAGAAAGACAATAAATCCAAGCATCCAGGTACATGTTTCTTTCAGCGGACGGATTCCTGGATTAGACGGTTCGCCAGACCGAAATATTTCTCCCGGAATTCTTCCCCTTGCCCAATAGGTTGGAAAAGCTCGAAAGATTCAAGGATTTGCTCTTGCTTTTCAACGCTGAGGACACGATCTGCCATCGGAAAGAGGATCGTGTCCTCTTTTTTGATATGTTGGCGCAGTAGCTTTACGTAATCTTGCCCGCATTGCCCTACAAGCTGGCGGGCTGGAACATCGCCTCCCTGGAGCCGTTCGGTTAGTTGCCGCATTTTCTGAGTTAGCTTACGCCCCTCTGCGTGCTCAGCAAGCATGACAGCTATCGGACCCGAATCCTTGGGTAATCCATTCTCGATCAATGCGGGAAATAAAACTGCCTCTTCTTTGCGGTGGTGGCAGTTATCGGCATAGTCTCTAATAAAGACCGATGTTCCAATGAAGAAGCGTAAATATACATCTTCACCGCGAATAAGGCGATCAGATGCCCTTTCGAGGGCGTATAACACGCGCTCGATGACCCGATGTTCTTCCATCAGGATTTCGGTTGGTTTCATTGCCCTACCTCCCATACGATCAGACTGGACAGGTAAATGATATATAAATTGGATGATTGATCCAACCAATCACTTACAGTTAATACGAGCCAATACATATATTTTAACTTTGGAGTTTAAGATAAGAGCATACACTTTTGTTGGGTTATATCGACAGGACAGCGCTAATAAATTTACAGCAGCTTGTACATTAACAGGTCGTCAAAATAATTACCATTATAAAGGATCGCTCTGGGTACTACGCCGTATACTTTAAATCCGCAAGCAGTGTAGCAGTGGATTGCAGTAAGGTTTGAGTTGGTAACACCCAGGGTGATTACGGTCAGGTTATGAGCTGTAGCCCATTCAGCACATTCATTCACCATGGCTGCACCGATCTTATACCCGCGCCAATTCGGGTTGACATATACTCCCCAGAGCGTGCCACTGTGCTGTGTCTTCGGCCAATGTCCCCGCACAATGCCAGTCATACCGATCAGCTCGTTAGCAGTACAAGCGATAATGATAGAGCCTGAGTCGGTGCTGGCATTTTCAATGATACGCTCCACCCAGGCATTTTCACCCGCGGCAGCGGTTTTATCGATGTCCGCAGCAAATGCTTCAGGGTGTTTAGTTAGGGCCTCGAGACGCAGCGCCAGAAGGGAAGGAGCATCATCCACCGTAGCAATGCGGATGGTGACATTACCCCCCGGTGTGGTCAGGTAGTTGGTCATGATTTGGTTCCTTGTGCTTATGACTGCTAGGATGACCGGAAAGTGATGAGTATGTTCAGTAAATTTTATGTTGTGATATTCGGCGGCGGAGTGAGATAAGCAATGATCGGATCGATGATATATTTCTGCACCGCATTCTGTGGGTGCGTGTTATCAGAAAATCTATCGTACTCAACCTGGAAAGCAAAAAATTCAGCCGTATATTTAGTAGTGATTTTCCCAAGCACACCCCTCCGATCTTTGGAAGTGATCATTACATTTTGATTCTTGATCACGTTTAGCGCATAATCGCTTATCCAGCTGTATTTTTCAGATTGAGTGTGAATCACCGTGATTAAAGAAGGCTCCAGGATGAATGGTCCATTATGAGAGAAGAGGTAAGCATCAATGACCGATACCACCTGCAAGGCATGTGTCTTCCCCTCAAGTAGCAGTGCATAATAGGGGGGCAAGGTCGGCGCAGCTTTGAAGCGGGGGAAATAGAAATTACCGCTGTTTAGGGTAAAACCTTCCTGAAAAAATTCGGGCGGTAGCTGATCAACAGTGTATTCGTATATTTGCCGCATACCATCGAAAAACTGGTTGAACCAGGTGATATTGTCGTGGAAGCGTGCCTTATCCCGATCTTTCATGATGATTTTCCTTCTATCAACCGGAAGTATTATTTTTTTGATCCTGGGGACTTAATCCATAGTTCTTTTACCAAGGTTCTTGAAGGTTGGGATGATGCTTTTGATCCGAAACCCAACAAGTGGCTGTGAGAAATCTCTTGTTGGTAGGGTTGAGGGCGTAAGCCCGAAACCCAACGAATACAGATGTTGGGTTTCGTACAGGAGATCACTGTACTCAACCCAACCTTCCATTTCCTCCTGTAGGTTCGGTTAATGGCGTAAGCCTGAAACCCAACGGGTAAATATATTAGGTTTCGTACTGTTCTCAACTCAACCCACCATTTCCTCCTGTAGGTTGGGTTGAGGGCGAAAGCCCGAAACCCAACACATTGTGTATTCCTACCACTTCCAATATACTTTAAGGTTGGATGGCTGCGGCTTTCCAGCACATATCAAAATTTTGCTCTACCAGATGCACCAGGTCAGGATCGATTTTATGCTGTTCCACATGATGCTTCAGTGAGCTGATCACCGCCTCTGGCTCTCTGGCGGGGCGATAGGGTCGCGTCTGAGTGAGAGCTTGAAAAATGTCTGCGATGGCAACGATACGTGAGGGGATGTCAAGCTCAGCTTCAGTCAGGTGAAACGGGTATCCTTCACCATTGAGCGCTTCATGATGGTAAGCAGCCCAGCGCGCGATATTTTCGAAACCCTTTATATGGTGCAGGATCTGGTAACTTTCGAAACTATGCCCCAGCATAACCGCTCTCTCTGGAAAACTAAGCGCAGCAGGTTTTTCTAAAATACTGTCGGGGACGCGCATTTTACCAATGTCATGCAGTAAACCAGCAATCTCAATCTGTAAGCAAATATCGGTTTCGAAGCCTGCCAGCTCAGCTAAATGAGCAGAGAAGCGGGATACTCCTTGTGAATGCCGGGCAGTGAAGTGGCTTTTGGTATCCACGATCTCTGCTGCCAGCATCGCCACATGCCGCAGATGACTGGTGCTGATCATTTGGTGCGTATCAGCCATTTCACGTTCAGCCATATATTGGCTGAGATGCTGGGGCTGCATCCGCAGCCAGAAGCTTTCGGTTTTCGAGATGTCTAAAAAAGCATCCAACAATTCAGGTTGAAACCAGCTCCCACGGTAGCGAGTAAGCCGATCACGAATGGAGTTCCTTACCGCCAACCAGGGGCGGTCTGACACTTGCTGCATCATGGCATCCGCACGGTCACATAAATGGATCAGGTTACCAAAATGAGCAATTTCTGAGTGATCGCCTGATACCAGCTCTTTCCAGTGTGTGTGGTGTAAATTGATGAGAGGAGCAAGATCGCTGAAAAGTGGTTGAGCCTGGAGCAAAATGCTGCCGCGCGTACAATGCTCTTGTGAGCCTGTCCAATCCAGTTCTTCAATGATATGCGTGTGCGTGCTGGTATTGGAAACCCCGCAATCGTGCAGCAATGCAGCAGAATACAGGTTCTCCATCTGCGAGGGATTAAATCCAAGCAGGTATCCCGTCTCACGGCACATGTATGCCACGCGTTTGCCGTGACCCAGATCATCGACGCCTACCAGGTCAAGCATATCGGAGAGCATGTGTACCAGCTGAGTCAGATTGATCTCGTTCATTTTATCTTACGAATATTATACAGCACAGAATTGAATCGATGAACCTATGAAGGTAAGTCAAGGGAGCTCATCTCAGCTGAAGGTAGCACGGGGTTTGTTCTCTTGCGGATTATCTATAATCCGAATACAATCGCTCCACTTTAATATGTACGTCAGACTTCTATCAGTCAATCAATATTATTCTTGAGATTGTTACTCCGTCATTTATGACTATCAATGATTAATCGAAATCCATTCCCGATTAGGTGGTCTTTATGTCCGATCAAATCCGTAGTGTCTCACAAATCATCACCCCCATCCGTGTATTGGAAGGTGCTGGTGTATTATTAAAACGTTCGATCGCTACGAGAACTCTGGATTATTTCGATCCCTTCCTTTTGTTGGATCACTTTGGCTCAGATGACCCCGCCGATTACCTGGCAGGTTTCCCAATGCATCCGCATCGCGGCATTGAGACGGTTACCTACATGCTGGCCGGACAGGTTGATCACCGTGATAGCCTTGGAAATCATGGCACTATCGGTGGGGGCGATGTGCAGTGGATGACTGCAGGGCGTGGCATCATGCACGAAGAGATGCCCAAACCTTACGAGGGTAAGATGGAAGGCTTCCAGCTGTGGGTGAATCTACCCGCCCGACTGAAGATGACCTCTCCACGCTATCAAGATATTGCCTCAGCTGCTATCCCCGAGCTGGAACTGCCTGGCGGGGTGAAGGTACGCTTGATAGCCGGGCATCTGGGCAGCATTTCAGGCGCTGTCACCGATATTTACGCCGACCCAACCTATTTGCATGTGACTCTACCGCCCGGAGAATTATTTACCCACATCGATCCAGCTAATCACAATGTTTTTACCTACCTGTTTCGAGGTAAAGGCTTGTTTGGTGCCACACAAAGCGCGGTAGAGGCGCCCCAGCTGGTAATTTTTGGGAGTGGGGAAGTCGTGAACGTGCAGGCGTTGGAGGCTGGGGCTCGCTTCCTGCTTGTTTCTGGCCTGCCACTTGGGGAACCCATTGCCCGCTACGGTCCGTTCGTTATGAATACAAAAGCCGAGATTGAACAAACCCTGATGGAATTACGTAATGGGACATTCATTAAAGGCGGCGAGTAGCTTTCAGCCATCATCCTTGAGCTGAATCAGTTATCCACTGCTCCACCATTCGATCCAAAGTTTCCAATGGCACTGCTCCCGAGAGCAGTACCACGTCGTGGAATTCGCGCAGGTCGAACGTGCTTCCCAACGTTTGCTCCGCACGGCGGCGTAGCTCTCGTATTTTTAGCTCACCAATCTTATATGCCAGTGCCTGACCTGGCCAAGCAATATAGCGGTCAATTTCGTTGATGATGTTCAGCAAGGTGGACGAGGTGTTCTCCACCAAATGGTCAATGCCTTGCTGGCGTGTCCATCCCAGGGCATGCATACCAGTATCCACCACCAGGCGGCAGGCACGCCACATCTCATAGCTTAGTCGTCCAAAGTCAGTGTAGGGGTCGGTGTAGAAGCCAACTTCCAGTCCCAAGCGCTCGGAGTATAACGCCCAGCCTTCCACGAAGGATTGGTAGCCACTGTATCGCCGGAACATCGGCAGGTCAGCCAGCTCAGCCTGGAGCGCCAGCTGTAAGTGGTGCCCCGGTACGGCTTCATGTAAAGATAGAGCCTCGATCTCATAGACTGGCCGGGAGGCCAGGTCATAAGTGTTGACGTAATACACCCCGGCGCGTGTTCCATCCCCCAAACCAGGGTTGTAATAGGCGGCAGTTTCACCTTCAGCGGCATAGTCAGGAACTTCTCGAATGCCATATGGCAACCTTGGTAGGGTCTTGAACAAGCGCGGTAGCTCCCCATCCATCCGTTTGAGTACCAAAGCGGTCTTTTCGAGTAATGCCTCCGGCGTAGTGACGTAGAATCTCGCATCGGTGCGCAGGAACTCGAGGAAATGGGTCATATCGCCTGTCCAGCCGGTTTTTTTGATCACCCGATCCATTTCTTCCCGGATGCGCTTCACCTCATCTACGCCGGTTTGATGGACCTGTTTGGCTGTCAGGTGCAGGGAGGTGAAGTAATAGATGCGATGGGCGTAGAATGCATCACCATTAGGCAGGTCAATCGAGGCGATGCTCTCACGCGCTTTCGGCAGGTACTCCTGCTGGACGAATTGTAGAATGGCCTGGTATCCAGGAACAATCGAACCGAGGATGGCTTTCTCAGCTGATTCAGCTAACTTTTTACCCTCCTGCTCACCAATTTGCGGGGGGAAATGCTTGAAAGGTTGGTAGAACACGCTTTCGGTTGCGTCGGTTACCAGCTGGGCTTTGAGCTGCTTGTCGATATCAACCAGGGTGCATGCGGGGGGAAGGAAACCCGTTCTCAAACCCAGGCGCATCAGCTCAGCATTCTCCCGCGCATATCGTTTGAACGCCTCCAGGCGCGAGATGTAAATCGCATAGTCTTGCTGGTTGGTAAAGGGCATCACCTGGAACATATCCGGGAACATAAGGTGAAAGCCACCCGTTCGTGAGATGGGCATACGTTGCGTATTGAATCCGATCTCAGCGATATCGTTCTCCACCAGGTGCTTGAACAGCTCATAGTTGAGTTGGTCATCCTTCGATAACGCCTGAGGCGAGATGCTTTCCAGGCGTTTGCGAAAACCGATCAGCTGCTCGCGCCAGGCATGGAAGGCTTCGTCGGTTGCGATTGGCAGTTGGTCGTTGTAGCGCTGGTCTCCCACGTAGGTCGCCAATAGTGGGTCATAACGCATCCAGGCGTCCCAATGATCTTGGAAGAGCTGATGCAATGGAGAGAGACTGGTAGGCATGGGAGGCTCCTTTCAAGCTTGCCGTATGGAAGAAATATCGATATTCATTACATAAAGGCAAAAGCACGTTTGATCGTGTGCCTGCATTAAAATTAGAAAAAATGGGAATAAGGTATTATGCCATAGAATGTGATTTGGCAGCACCAAAAAACGATATTACAAAGTTGTAAAAGTTGATAAGATATACATCGCTCCTCTATGCTAGAAAAACCTGACCTGCCGGACCAACTCATCCTCACTACGGTGAAAGAAGAATATGATCTGGATCTATCCAGAGTAACTTTCCTCCCACTTGGCTATGACATCAACACTGCCGTATATCGGGTTGACACTTCTAGTGGAACGGCTTACTTCCTGAAGCTGCGTAAAGGCAACTTTGACCCGATCACAGTGCTTGTCCCACAATTTCTGAGCAGCCTGGGCTTACAGGCAATCATCCCACCCATGCTGAGTCGCACGGGTCAGCCTTTTGGGAGCTTCCGCGATTACACCACCATTCTCTATCCTTTCATCCCCGGTAAGGATGGCTACCAGTTAAAGCTGACCGGGCAGCAATGGATAGAATTAGGGCGGACTCTTAAAATGGTTCACACCGTGAAAATCCCACCCGACCTGGCAGCACACATCCCATACGAAGCTTATGACCCTCAATGGCACCAGAGTGTAAAACAGTTTCAGGCGCAGATAAAGAAAGATAGCTACAAAGACCCGCTGGCATCGAAATTATCCACTTTCTTGAAATCAAAACAGAAGCATATCGACCACATGCTCGAGCGTGCGGATCAACTCGCAAAGCAGCTAAAACAGCAGGCAGGTGAGGTTGTCCTCTGTCACACTGATGCCCATCCAGGGAATTACCTGATTACCGATAGAGGTGAGCTGTACCTGGTGGATTGGGATAACCCCATCTTCGCCTTCAAGGAACGTGACTTGATGTTTTTTGGATCCGGGATGATCGGAAGTCTGCCGGGAGGGCAGGAAGAAAAATGGTTTTACCAGGGTTATGGTGCGGTTGAGATTTGCCGAAACGCTTTGACCTATTACCGCTATGAGCGTATCCTCCAGGATATTGCAGAGTTTTGTAAGCAAATTCTATTAACCACCGGTGGGGATGACCGTATCCAATCGTATAAATATCTGCTGAGCTCATTTGGTCCAGGGCACGAAGTAGACGCAGCTTTTCACACTGACCCTTCTTCGGGGATATAACAGGTTTTAAGGAGGAGAGAATGCAACCGACTAAACGAGTAAGAATTGATAATGATATCCTGACCATGCCTCAGCGTTGGCTTGGGTTAATCACGGATGGGCTGATGCTGCTGTTATTAGCCTTTTTTGCCTACCACCAATGGAAAATCACGGGCTTCTTTACCAGTAAATTCGGCTGGACAGAGATGCTCGCCTTATTTGTTCCCATCCTGATGTCACTTGTAGCGCCTCTTCAGCGCCTCGTCCAGGGTAAGCGTAACCCGGCCCGACCGATTGAAGCTCTCTCCGATCTATCTCTGGCGATCGGCTCATTATGGTTGCGGATTATTTTCCCGTTTGACTTCTCCCACCTGGCGGATCCATTCCCACCTACTATGCGTTTTGCATTTGGCTGGATCAACAATGATGTCGGCAAGTGGATACTGGTTTTGCAGGTAGTGATCGGGTTTCTATCTTGCGCGACTACATTTGCAAGCTACCTGGGGATGAAGAGAAAAGAAGTCTCGTAGGATACATTTAAGAAGGATATACATTCATTGAAGTCAAAAATTGCATCATTAGAAACCGCAAAGTCAGCGAAGGCTGACTTTGATTTCTAGTTAACGAGGAATAAATAACCATAATTCTTCATAGTTCAAGAATTGGGTCCAGTTGATCACTACTATGATGCTCTTTTTGGTGCTGAATGTATGATTTGATCCTGGGTACATCCCTTTCGCTCATAGAAAATACGGCATATGCCCCCTGCCATTTGAAGAATTCTTCAGAATTAATTCGATGGGTAACCAGATGCGAGGTTGAGCCTTTTACCTCCATGACAAAATCCGCTACGGCTATGGTAGATGGAAAACGGACGAGAAGGTGCACATGATCAGGCATTCCCCCGATAGCAATAACAGTAGCGCCAAGAGTTTTGCATTTCTCCAGCATGGCTTTATAAATTTGATTTTCCTTATCGGTGATGAGTGGCAATCGATCCCAGGTTCCCCAAACAAAATGTAGATAAATTTGTACTAAAGCAGCACGCATAATATTTTCCAGGCTATTTATTTATCAACACTATGTTTAACCGTCCTGATTCTACGTGATATTCCCCAGCCCACGAAGGTGGGCTTGGTGTTCTCCGAAGGTGCGACTTTAGTCGCCATGGATCATTAGAAATCACGAGAATATGAATCACCAAATTTCTTGTGGTTAAAATCTCCCTGATTCTACGCGATATTTCACAGCCCTCGAAGGTGGGCATGGTATTCTCCGAAGGTCCGACTTTAATCGCTATGGGTCTTACGCGATATTTCACTGCCCACGAAGGTGGGCTTGGTGTTCTCCGAAGGCGCGACTTCACTCGCCCGGCTAATAAGAAACTTGAGTTCTTGACATCTCCAATTCGTAAACCAGCTCTATCTCTACATTACAAATATGTTCTTCGGAATCGTCACCCGAACCGTCACAGCCGGATCGACGATCTGACCGATGCGTACGCTTCCAACCAGGCTAACCAATACATAAGCCTTCTCTCCAGACAAGTTCTTCTCCATTTTCAGCCAATCAACCATATCCTGCAAAGCCAGTTTGATGGCTTGCTCCAAACTTTCTGCGGAGGCTACACACATAATCTCCTCCATCGTTTCAATACGAGGCCTGGGAATGTAATACCCGGGTTGTAAATCCAGCCTGATCGTCACATCTGCGCCGCATTCGATGCCTGTACCGCATACTTCTCCATCTCCCATGCTGGCGTGCACGTCTCCCACTCCGAAAAGCGCCCCCTCTACCAGTACGGGTAGGAAAATTTTACTTCCTTTACATATATCAGTTGTATCCAGGTTACCCCCATGGTTGCCAGAACTCAAGGTCGTGATGAATTCTAATGGAGCAACCCCGATGGTCCCGATCATCGGTTTCAAAGCGATATGGATTGAGTCACCGTAATGATAAGTGCCATCTTTATCCAGTGTGAAAATCTTTGTATATGGACCCGGAAACTTATCCTGTAAAAAACCGAATCCGGGGATGATCAGGGCAGATCCCCAATTTAGAGGTTGGATATCCAATATTTCTGCGACCAGGGTATCACCGGGTTTGGCATCGTTAAGAAAAACTGGCCCGGTGGCTGCATTCACATGCTCCAGGTCGATCTGGATGGCTGAATCACTGTCCGAACGAATTTGTTCATTCAAGGCATCCAGAGTCTCGAACACGATGGTTGTTCCTGGATCAACGCATACAGCCGGTGGATTATCAGGGCTGAAAGTGTAGGTTGAAGTGCTTTTTTTAAGCTTGATCATGGATTTATCTCCGATGGACATATTTAGGGGGATTAATATGGATGAAAGATATATAAATCATAATACAGGTGGATTACAAGGGCAAACCAGGAGCATAATCCCATCGGTTTTATGACCAAAATACAAATATCCTGCGGTTGGAGTTTTCATCCCGCCTAAACTATCCTTTTTAATAATGATCTCAGGTATAATATGACAAAAGGGATACAATTAGTTCAGGGAGGATATGTGAACGCGAAAACCATAATATTTATCCAATGAATGCATGCAGATTTTCTTCGGTGGTCGGGTAGCAGTGGATTTACTGATTGGGATAACCAACCTAGCGAATAAATCCCTCTTTCTTGAATCGTTTGTATCCTTGTTCTGTCAGGTCTGCCAGCTCCTTGAATAGTTTTTCATCCACCTGGGTGAAATTAAAGCAGGATTTACCCTGCATGCGTTTCTTGAGCTCCGGGGAGATCTCTTTTAATAAATCAGGACACGCATAAACCGGCATTAGATGGTAGGACACATAATTCTTACCAATCCGAACTGCTCCGAACCAGACTTCCTTACCCCGACTGCGCGTTGTGGGAGGTCCGATGAATTCATACTGGTTGGGTTTATCTATCCGCATGGACATATTTTCATCTGTGTACAAACGCAGAATCGCTAAGAGTTTGGTTGAAACCAGGTTAAATTGGGATTCAAGTTGGGTATTCATAAGGTATCCGTTCCTTCGATCGTATTTACTTGCCGAACATATCCAGTGGAGGCCAATGCATCCAGAGCTGAGTGATGATAACTGCCAGGTTCACTGCCTGTGCTGCCAGGGTATTGAACATTGGCCATCTGCCCCAAAACAGAGTGATACCAAAAAATGAAACGAAAGCGAATATCAAAGCTAATGTCCGCCACAGCTCACCAGGGATGAGGACTCCCCAAAATGATAATGCGGCCGCCAGGAAACCAAGCAGCGAAACTGTCCAAAAGATAATGGCTATCACTGTCGCTGTTTTTGGATCGAGCTTGGGGAACAACCACGATCGGGCGGAACGCCATTTTCCGCCATCCAGTCCCCGATCGATGGCGATCAATGCCCCAATTGCACCGATATGGCCGAGTCCGTGTACCAGCAATACACCTGCGATGATAATCTTGATGAGTTCTGGTGACATATTATTCTCCTGATTTCTTTGCTTTATATTTAAAATACAACCTGTCTTCCACCAACCAGGTGATCAGGCTGTTAATTACTCCGCCAACTAGACATACAAGGGCTACAACCATGAGCTGCCCTAAAAGGAACAAAAGACTCATCGGCGTGATCTGTTTATCCGAAATTTGCCTGATCCAGATAAAAACCGTCACTAATCCAAAAACAAGGAATAAAAGGCCGCTGCTGATAAATAATCCATACCAGCCGATGAATTTCTTCAACCCCTTTTGGTGGATTTTCTCCCAGTAGGCAATGTCACGTGGGGTCCAATCGAACAGCTTTTTAATCATCCTGCATCCTTCAGTTGAATTATCCGTACCATGTTAGAAAAGTTCTTCGGCGATATCTGCCTATTTCTGGAATAATCCATACCAGATATGATAGTCTGTCCGATTTGTACAACCGATATCATCACACGACTCTATCCCTAAGGTCTTCCAGCCGTTCATGGTCCGCTCGAGCATCTGACGAGTAAATAACTGCACTTGGGGTAACCCTGCTTTCGGGTCACCTGCCGCCACCGTAAGGGAAAAAAGTCCTCTGTCATGTAAAACTCGTTTGATCTCCGCTATAACCAACCTGATGTTATCTTCCTTATTGGTATTCGTGAACTCATGCAGCAATCCGAAGCAATAGACACCATCAAAATAACCTCTAGTAAACGGCATGTAGCGTGCATCAGCATTCACAAAATGAGACTTTGCACCCGGTGTGCCTTTTGCGCGTTGGGCAGTTTTTACACCATTCCATGAAGCATCGACGCCAATTAAGGAAAGCTGGTGTTTTTCAAGATGAAATGTATCCCGTCCGATTCCACATGCCAGGTCCAGGATGCGTTGTTTCCCGTGTTTCACGAATTCGTTGGCTGCAATTTCAGCGCATTTGGATGCTGGAGCAGCCATTATACGCACATCTTTGTTCAGGTTCTCCTCTGAGTACCACTCATCCCAACGTGTGATCATTTCTTTCCTGTTGTTTTTTTGACATGGATTTAACTGGATTCCAAGTTTATTTGGGGGAATTTAATAGTCAACCTGAATAACTATTGCCCAACCCTTGGTTGTTTGGCAAGGGTTGGGCGAGATTTTCGTATTTATTTTATGATCAGCTTTCCGTCTTTATAGAACAATTCATTATCGACCATTATTTCGCTGTCAGCCATATCACAAAGCATATCCCAATGGATGGCTGATTCATTCTTGCTGCCGGTCTCCGGGTACCCAGCGCCAACCGCCAGGTGAATGGTGCCACCGATCTTTTCATCAAATAGCATATCCTTGGTGAATTTGGTGATCCCGTAGTTGGTGCCAATACCCCATTCGCCCAGGAAGCGTGCTCCCGTATCCGTATTGAGGGTCGAGGTCAATAGAGACTGGTTCTTGCTGGCCGTTTCCTTGACCACTTTACCATTCTCGAACCAGAGCTCAATATCGGTGACTTCCTGCCCCATGAATATTGCCGGGTATTTAAAGCGGATCCAGCCATTTACCGAATCTTCAACGGGTCCTGTGAAAATCTCGCCATCCGGGAAGTTATATTTACCATCCGCGCTTACAAACGGCCGATCCTTAATGGAAAGGGTCAGGTCGATATTTGAGCCTTTCAGCACCGCTTTATCCCGCCCCTTCAACCAATCATCCAGTCGGGTCTGGTATTTTCCCAGCTCCTGCCAAAATAGCACCGGATTTTCTTCATTAAGCATACAAGCCGCATAGACGAACTCGGTGTAATCGCGCAATGACATATCAGCATCCTGGGCATTGGCATTGTTTGGGAAAACGGTGACACACCATCTCAATTCCCCGCTTGCAGAACGATCCATGTAGGTTTTCATGATACCGCTGTTTGCCTTATTCCGGATTGCCATGCGCTGTGGATCAACTCCGCTGAGCGAACGTCGATTAGGTGATGCCTCAATTCTCAGAAGAGCATCGAAGGTTTCAACAACAAGCTTCCTGACTGGCGAGACGTATTCCAGCTGTTCATCCGAGGCATATTTGTAGAACAGCTCCCAGGTTTCATCCATGGGCTGTTCCAGCTGCACGTGAGCCCCAGCTTTGATCGCTTCCTCATAGACTGCCAGGGTCAACTCGCTGGCAATCGGGTCGGATGATATCTGTAATTGCTTCCCTGGTTTACATTCAACAGAATAGTTGACCAGCACTTTGGCGAGCTTCAATAAACGAGGATCAGACATTTGGCCTCCAATATAAACCACCAATCGGAGTATAAAAATTTCGAACGCCTAATTATAACGGGATAGTTGTCTGTGTAAATGATTATCGTGGGTGGTACTTGATATAACGTAGCTAAATAGGCATGCGATTACTAATAGGATAAGAAAAAAGTAGCGGCTGGTCGTGACCAGCCCCTACGATGATTTTTACCACACCCCCGGGATAAGCCTGTACCTCACTTCACTCGTGTATTCTATATATCCGGGTAACTCATCCTGTAGTAAACGGTCCTCCTTCGATGTACGGATGACCATCAGCACTCCCGCTGGGATGGCAAACGCCAGTGCCCAGAGTGACCCTAGCAGGATCGGCACGCTAATTGCCTGGATGAAAAAACCTACATACCCGGGGTGCCTCACGAAACGATACGGGCCACTGCGGCATACTTGCTGCCCTCGGTCCGATTGGATTCGCACAGCGGTGGAGAAGTAGGCATTGCTGATCATTGCCCAACCGGTCAATCCCAGGGCAAGTGCGTACATACCCGCCCCAATCGCCTGCCATAGTGTGGCATATTCCACTGACCACTCGAACCGCTCATCCAGGGCCGCCAGCAGGGGAACGAGGAAGTATTGCCCCATCAGCCAAAACCCTCCGATCAGCTTATCCCAATCCTTCACTTCCTTAGGCTTGCCTCGCTCAGCCACTGTTTCCGGGCTGTTGCGTAGCATGAAAACTGCGTTGATGGCAACGCTCAGCAAGCTGATTCCCAGGAATACCCAGGCTGCCTTCCAGCCAATTCGGCCTGAACCCAGGAACAGCTCCAGCCCCATAATAATGAACATGAGCAGTATCTGCCTGCCGCGGGTAACGATACCAGCAGTCACGGTGGGTCGGTCTTTGGAAGGCATGATTTCAGCCATTTTCTTCATCTACCCCATTATTTTCAATTTACGGACCAATTTGGGATGGAAAAAAGTCTGGGAAAATGATGGGGTATTTCTCTATATCAACTTTCAAAGGATACATAAAATTTTAAAATTTTCATTCCGCGCTTGATTTCTATGGAAATTTTAGCACCAAACACACAAATCATAGTAATGAACGCCGTCGGAGTATTAAAATCAATTTTCCTGTTTTCCAATGTGATTGGAAGGATAGTGATGTTTTAACTCGACTGAGATCAGAAAAGAAATCATAATTAATCACAATGACTAATCACTAGTTACTAATAACTAATTACTAGTTACTAACTACCCTTCCTTTCACGAATTAATATCTATTAATCCCTGAATACTTGACATCCATATTGGATAGATTTATAACTTTTAGCACGAGGGGCGAAGAGTATGAATCAATGGTTGTCCAGTTCATTCCAGAAGTATTTCACCCGCGGTCTGCTCTTGGGTTCGGTAAAAGGATAATTACAAGTGATGCCTTCTTTACCATGGTACATGAATGCAGTTTTTTATGAAGCGCCAGTGCGAGCTTTCTGCGACAGCAATGGGGATGGCATAGGTGATCTGGACGGGATGACGCAAAAGCTCGATTATTTGTCTGAATTGGGGATCGATTGCCTTTGGCTCAATCCGATATATCCCTCACCGCTTAAAGACGACGGCTATGATATTTCTGATTATTGTGCTATTCATCCCGATTATGGCAACCTGAATGACTTTTCCCAGCTGGTGAAACAGGCGCACCAGCGAGGCTTGCGCCTGATCACCGACTTGGTAGTCAATCATACTTCTGATCAACATCCCTGGTTTCAGGCTTCCAGACGAGACCGCAATTCACCCTACCATGATTATTATGTTTGGTCAGATACCAATCAAAAATATGCTGGTGTGCGCATTATCTTTGTGGATATCGAAAAATCCAACTGGACCTGGGATGAAATTGCAGGGCAGTACTTCTGGCACCGCTTCTACTCGCACCAGCCCGACTTGAACTATGATAATCCGATTGTCCAGGAGGAAATGCTCAAAGTGATGAAGTTCTGGCTCGATTTAGGCGTGGACGGCTTCCGTGTGGATGCAGTGCCGTACCTATTTGAGCGTGAGGGCACTTCCTGTGAGAACTTACCCGAAACGCATGCCTTCCTGAAGGAAATGCGTCAATTTGTGGAAGTGAATTACCCGGGGCGCGTCTTGCTGTGCGAAGCCAACCAATCGCCCAAGGACGTGCGTGCCTACTTTGGTTCTGATGATGGTGGGGCAGGGGCTGAATTTCACATGGCGTTTCATTTCCCACTCATGCCACGCATCTTCATGGCAATCAAGCGTGGTGAGGCTGCTCCCATCCGCTGGGTTCTGGATGACACACCTCCCATCCCTGCTGATACCCAGTGGTGCACTTTCTTGCGTAACCATGACGAGCTTACACTTGAGATGGTGACGGAAGAGGAGCGCCAGTGGATGTGGCAAAAGTACGCCCCTGAACCGCGCATGCGCCTAAACCTGGGTATCCGACGGCGCCTGGCACCCCTCCTGAATAACAACCGCAGGTTGGTCGAACTGGCGAATTCTCTCCTTTTCACCCTTCCGGGTGCTCCCATCATTTACTATGGTGATGAGATTGGCATGGGTGACAACATTTGGTTGCCCGACCGCAACGGTGTGCGTACACCTATGCAGTGGGATGCTTCAGTCTCAGCCGGCTTCTCACAATCCACCCGTCTTTATTCACCAGTGATCGACGCCCCACCTTTTGATTTTAAGGCTGTGAATGTGGCAGCCCAAAAAACTGATCCAGGTTCCTTATGGCATGCTTTCCGCCGGATGGTGAATCTGTGTAAAAATCATCCCGCTTTATCCGTTGGTGGTTTAGAGTGGGTTGATACTGGATCCGAAGCCATTCTTGCTTTTTATCGTTCCTCACCCACTGAGCGACTTCTCGTCGTCCATAACCTGACCGTTAAACCGCAGGATGTTCAGCTAAGACTCGATTCTGGTCAAATGAAATGGACTGATTTAATTACCCATCAATATTTCGTTGGTGGGGTTGAGACTGCAAGCTTGAAATCCAACATTTCACCATCCCATCTCCGCCTGCATTTGGCACCTTACCAGTATCTTTGGCTGACGTAATCCATCATATTTTGCAGTTGGGTTGAGGGCGATGATTTTACACACGAAACCCAACACTAAGTGTCCCTTGATCTTTGCGATTTATACGATATCTGTAGGTTAGGTTGAGGGTGTAGCCCGAAACCCAACACCACAATTACCGTCTACATAACTATATTCGCTATTGATCTATTCAGATAAAGTAAGGGCGGGTCACACGACCCGCCCTTACTGTTTGTGCGCCCAGCATGGGCGCTGACTAAAGTGTGAAAGACCCCAACGGAGGTTGGTCGCACCAACCGTTAGTCGAAGGCAAAGGCGTCGCTGCGAGGTGGGGTCTGGAGGAAGCCGGAGACAAACCTGCGACTTGAGGAACACGAACCCCATAGGAGGCTGTAAGGCAAGGCGAGTTGGCAAATGACAACGAAGCCCAATGCGACCAAAGGCCGAAACAGTAAATGGGGCAAGGGTGCAGGGAAAGCCAGCGTTCTTACCTGGGGAGGTCTGCCGCCAAGCCGGAAGCGGTAATCCTGGCTGGGAGGCCAGATTGAGGTGGCAGAAGTCAGCCGAGGCCATAGTACCGCCGCCGTCGAGGTGGGAAGGGCTGAACATCGAGGAAGGATGAGTACTTTGAGCAGTTCGCAGGACGAGCAAGAAAGGCAGAATGCCCCGCATAGGGGTACTACTGGACCGGCGAAGCAGGTGAAGCCTGCGGGATCTGTCCAGAGGGCCGAGCAGTCCCCGGCACGAGACGGAGGAAAAGCCAACGCAGAGCTGTGGGAGAAGGTCTGGGAACGCCAGAACCTGCTTGCAGCACTAGGACGGGTTGAGCACAACGGTGGAGCACCGGGCATAGACGGGATGACGGTGAGGGAACTCCGGCCGTACCTGATGGAACATTGGTTGGAGATCAGGGCAGCGCTTGACCAACAAAACTACCAGCCCAGTCCTGTCCGGCGGGTAGAGATACCCAAGCCGGATGGAGGAGTGAGACTGTTAGGGATACCGACTGTTTTGGATCGCTTTCTCCAACAAGCGATAGCGCAGGCGCTGACGCCTCTGTTTGAAGAGTGTTTTTCAGCCCAAAGCTACGGGTTCCGACCTGGGCGAAGTGCACATCAAGCCATAAAGCAAGCTCAAGAGTACGTCCAAGCTGGATATGGAT
>CAVRYZ010000001.1:0-783335 GCA_963725685.1 uncultured Chloroflexia bacterium | reverse complement strand
TCCCGCATTGATCGAGAATGGATTACCCAAGGATTCGGAACCGTCATGCTTGCTGAGCACGCAAGAGGGCGTAAGCTAACTCAGAAAATGCGGCAACTAACCGAACGGCTCCAGGGAGGCCATGTTCCAGCCCGCCAGCTTGTAGGGCATAGATTACGTAAAGCTACTGCGCCAACATATCAAAAAAGAGGTGACACGATCCTCTTTCCGATGGCAGATCGTGTCCTCAGCGTTGAAAAGCAAGAGCAAATCCTTGAATCTTTCGAGCTTTTCCAACCTATTGGGCAAGGGGAAGAATTCCGGGAGAAATATTTCGGTCTGGCGAACCGTCTAATCCAGGAATCCGTCCGCTGAAAGAAACATGTACCTGGATGCTTGGATTTATTGTCTTTCTGATCGGCTCAATTGGATTTTTCTTCTCTCTTTCCAATCTTTAACTAAACCATTTTCGCATGGTTTTCCCCGGTTCTTCGCATTCGAAGCCATACTGGGATTAGTCGCATTGAATGCACCTTTCTGGTTTGTCCAACCATATTCCATTTCACAGATTATCTCCTGGGTACTTTGATCAATTCGGCATTGATGGCAGGTCACGCTTTTTATACCCTGCATAAGTTCGGTCAAACCGATGCCTCCATCGAGGATGCAAGCCGACTGGACCTGGAAAAAACCACTCATCTGGTGACCAATGGACCTTATCGTTATATCCGACATCCGTTATATGCCTCCCTGTTATGCTTCACGTTGGGGGTATTCATGAAGCAAATTGGGTTTGTATCTTTATTGCTGCTGATCCTGGCAAGCCTGGCATTGTATCTCACAGCACGATTTGAAGAACGTGAGAACTTGCACAATTTCGGAGAAGGATATGCCAAATACATGCAGCACACCAGGCGATTTATTCCGTTCCTTTTCTGAAGAATTCCAACTTCCCTTAATTACTGATAAAATTATCTTACTCACTATGATTGAATGTCCTACTAATCACCCGGATTTACCATCATTATTCGACCCGTATGTGCCGAATAACCCCCTGCTGTGGGCGGTATTCAACCAGCGCCAGGCTGGACGTGCATTGGTGGACAGCCTGCCCAACCCCACCCAGTGCCTGCTGCGAACGGAAGCCAGGTTAACCTATGCCAGCTACCTGGTGAGCCAATTTTTCCTGGCCGACGCAATCGATTACTTCAAGCATATTGGAATAGTCTGGTTGAATTCCATCTCCAAGCGATCTGCCTACACCCGGTGGATACCGGTCCAACCCAAGGTTGGAATTCTTCGATTACGATCCGCAATCGCTCATCCTGGCTGATTACCGCAAAAGACTGCCTGCAGGTTTCAGGGTGCGTGCTATAGATCAAAACTTGCTCGATCGTTGTGTGTGGCGTGATGACATGGGCTTTTACTGCGGTAGCCTGGAAAATTTTCTGCAGAATGGCCTTGGAATTGTCTGATGCACGGAGAAGAGATCATCATCGAGGCTTATGCCTCCTCCCTGGGTGCTAAGTATGCCGAGATTGGGGCTATCACGCGTGAGCATTACCGCGGTATGGGGCTACGCTCCCATCACAGTCGTGTACCTGATCGAAGCCCTGGAGCAGCGCGGGCCCACCACGCTGATTGGTCTTGTGATGAAGATAATCCATCATCCGCCCGTGTTGCCCGCAAGCTGGGGTTTCGGAAAGAAAAAGCATATGAGTGGTTGGAATACGAACAAGCGTCAGACACTTAACCCTGATCAAGCTAAATCCTAACTATTCACCTGATTAAAGATCCTGGGGAATTGCCCAGAAGGGTACTAAAAGCTTATAAAAATGGCCGTCCCTGATTTATTAACGCATACGCGGGTAATTGGAAAATCTGTGCGGTGGATCTTGCATGCCCACTGAAGGGTGGCATGACCACCAACAGTATCTCCATTGCCGAAAGCTAACTATGGGGGTATGATGGATGTGGTGGGGTGTGACCCGGCTACACCCCAGACAAAGGCTGAATTCGTAATGAATGAATGAAACTAATTCGTCAGACTGTCCAAATTATCAGATGAGAAGAAATTCCATAAATTCTTGGGTAACCCCTTTTTGATTTCCAGGGGGTAAACCAGATAGAAAATGGGGCTAGAAGGGTACGGCTGGAAATGGGACGAGATGCCAGCATCAATAATCAGGATGCTTATCGCCAGCTACACCTGGATTTATATATTCTCTTTATGGACTGACAAATATGAAAAGATATCGGCTTTTAGATCAAAGATCAAGCATCGACCCTTAGCCGATAACCAACCCCCGGTTCCGTGATGATATATCGTGGGCGGGTAGGGTCAGGCTCGATCTTTCGACGCAGATTGCTCTGATATTCACGTGGAGCAGGTGCGCCTCGCTCTCATAGGCACTTCCCCATACCTGTCGAAGTAGTTGATGATGAGTTACTCTACCAGCATTTTGAACCAGGATACGCAGCAGGTCATATTCCGTTGGTGTCAGAGATATTTCCTCGCCACCAACTTTAACCTGACGGCGAGTGAGATCTACTTTTAGATTATTTGTTTCAAAAACAGGATCAGCTGCTGATTGTGTGGAATGCCTGAGTGCAGCTCGCATGCGTGCCATCAACTCCCCACTGCTGAAAGGCTTGGTCAGATAATCATCTGCTCCTGCATCAAGTGCACTGATTTTGTCGTTTTCCTGTTCGTGGTTGATAGAATAATGATTGGAATATGTGTCCACTCACGCAGCTGGCGAGTGACTTCAACACCATCCAGATCTGGCAAACCCAGGTCAAGAATAATCAGGTCTGGTCTGTCTGCCACGGTCATATTCAAAGCTTCTTTTCCACCGCTTGCCTCGTAAACTGTGTAACCCTGGGCATTCAGCGCTGCATGCAGGTACCGCCTGATCGCCCGTTCGTCATCCACCACCAAAACCCGCAATCCAATCTCGTTCATTGATTTCCAGTCCCTTCCAATGGAACTCTTATCGTAAAGATTGCCCCTCCCCCGTGCCGATTTTCTGCTCGGATGCACCCATGATGTGCCTCGACAATACCCTTGCATATCGATAGGCCTAAGCCGGTCCCACTGACATTGTCTGGCCTCTGAACTCGATAGAATTTATCGAATATGTGCTCAAGATCGTCTACTGGGACGCCTTCCCCTCTATCGGCTATGGAGATTTCCAAGTCTTGCCTGGATACTCGTGCTCGAATTTCAATTGGCTTTTCCACAGGTGAATATTTCAGGGCATTATCGATCACATTGACCAGCACTCGGCTGAACAATACGAAATCCAAGGGAACGAGAGGGATTTTCGGAGATATCTCCACATTCACCTGGCGATTCTTGAGCGGAGTTCCACTTGCTGAGTGGCTTACCCAATTTTAAATTCCTGCACATCACACGCTTCGCGATGAAGCTGCATGGCTCTGGCTTCCAGGCGGGTTATATCCAATAGATTCCCTACCAGCCGGTTCAATCGATCAGCTTCTTCGCGTGCCGTTCGAATTAAGCTTCTCCTGACTTCTTCATCCAGGGCGGGACCGGATTCTTCCATACTGCTTAGTGCACCCGTGATTGAAACCAAGGGCGTGCGTAGGTCATGCGATATTGAATTACGTAGGGCAGTTTGCAGTTTTTCGGTAGCCTCCAGCAGTTCTGTTTGGCGTGCTTGTTCAACCAATCGTGCTCCTTCAATTGCCAAAGCCACCTGATTGGCAAAAGCGTCCAAGATCCGTTGCTGATCCGGACTCTAGGTATGCGTTCGTTCCTATTGGTTTTATCCCCAACACGCCGATTACCCCACGTGTGGTCTTGAGAGGTTGGTAGTGCATCGAAGTATCCGGCAAGGTATCCGTACCGCGACCGGCTTGCTGATTGTGTTCAAAAGCCCAATTGGCAACTGCCAGTTCGTTCTCTGCCACCGATAAATCCTGCGAGGCCTTATATAGCTTTAGATCATTGTTTTCAGGCAGAAATAGTGCAAACTCGCGGCTGTATATTTGGCCAATGTGATCTATGATCGTTTTTGCCACAGCTTCCAGCCCAACTGCGGCGGTCAGATCATGCCCAAGCTCGTACAGCCGCGGGCGGTTTGAGCCTCACGCCTCTGAGCAGCATCTGCCTGCTCGCGCACCTGTGCAGTGAGATAACTGATCACCAGACTTACTGATAGCAATCCAAAAAATGTCAGAATATATTCGGTATCTGATACTGCCAGGGTGAGACTCGGAGGGACGAAGAAAAAATCAAAAGCCAGCACTACCAGAATCGAGGTGAGAATAGCAAGACCGCGTCCCAGAAACACTGCAGCCACAACCGTGGATAACAAGTAGATCACCACCAGGTTAGTAGGAGAAATATAAGGGGCAACCAGGGCACATAGACCAGTGGCTCCGGCTACCAAAGCAATCCCCCAAAAATATCGGCTCCACGGTCTATGAGGTTGCCAATATCGCTCAGGTTGTTTAATGACGGTTGGGATTCGCTATTGACGAAGTAAATATCAATGGACCGCTCTGGCGGATCAATTGTTCCGCTACAGAGTCCCGAAGCAACTCACTCCATCGCGAAACGTCGCAATTTTCCGATAATGATTTTAGTTATATTTTGATTACGTGCGTAATTTGTCACCGTCTCAGCCACCGTTGATCCTGGAATGGTAACAGATTTAGCTCCCAATTCTTCTGCCAGCCCAAGCACGCGATCAACCGCGGTCACGTTGTTCTGTGGACATTCTGATTTGTTGCGGAGTTTCAACGAAAATGGCATACCATTGAGCCTTCAGCTCATCTGCAAGACGACGGGCTGCGCGGATTAATCTCTCGCTCGCCGCACCAGGACTGATACACACCAGCAGGCGCTCTGCTGCAGGCCAGGGACCGGGGATGGCACGCTTTTCCATGTAATCCAACATCTGGTCGTCCACCCGTTCAGCTGCCCGGCGCATGGTCAGTTGCGCAGGGCAGTCAGGCTGCCCTGCCGAAAGAATTTCTCAATTGCCCGCTCGGCTTGTTCTGGGATATAAACTTTGCCTTCCTTCAATCGATTCAGCAGCTCATCAGTTGGCAAGTCAATCAGTTCTATATCGGTCACTTCGTCAATCACACTGTCCGGGATCGTTTCACGTACCTTGGTGCCCGTGATCTTGGGCAACTACATCATTCAGGCTTTCCAAATGCTGGATATTTAGGGTTGTGTAGACATTCATCCCGGCCGATAGTAGCTCTTCTACGTCCTGAAAGCGCTTCGCATGCCGGGAGCCGGGTGCATTCGGTATGAGCCAGCTCGTCCACTAATACCAGGCTCGGCCGACGCTCCAGAACCTGGTCAATATCCATTTCCTGGAGCTGAATATTCCGGTAAGTGATGGTTTTTAATTGGATTACCTCCAGACCCCGTAACATATTCTCAGTTTCCATTCCGTTTGTGTGTTTCTACATATCCTACTACTACGTCCACCCCTTCAGCTTTTCGCTGGTGAGCAGCCTCGAGCATGGCGTAGGTTTTGCCAACCCCAGCAGCATAGCCGAAGAAAACTTTAAAGCGGCCCTCGCTCCCGCTGCTTCTCTTCAGCCTGGATACGTGCTAAAAGATCGTCTGGATCTGGACGATAATTCGGAGGCGAAGTACTCATCAATATATTCCCCTTCCTATTTTATCTCATCTAGTGCCAGATTGAGCTCGAGCACATTGACCCGTGGTTCTCCCAACAGACCGAACTGCTGTCGCTGTGTGTGGTGTCGTACCAATGCAATTACATCTTCTTCACTCAGACCGCGGACTTTGGCGACTCGCCCCACCTGGTACAGCGCTGCTGCAATGCTGATATCCGGGTCAAGACCACTTGCAGATGAAGTAACCAGATCCACCGGGATGGGCGAATTGTTGGTTGGATCAGCCAGTAACAAGGCAGCTATACGCACCTTAACCTCCCAGTTAGAATTGGGTTGGAAGGACCTAAGTTGGACCCTGCAGAGGCTCCAGCATTGTAGGGATAAGGTGATGTGGCTGAGAGCCGGCCCCAAAAGTAACCCGGGTCGTCAAAAGACTGTCCAATTAATTCAGATCCCACCACCTTACCATTCTGTACAATAAGACTGCCATTGGCCTGATGAGGGAAAATCACTTGAGCAAATACGGTGATCGCCAGGGGATATAAAACCCCAGTCAAAAATGTGAATATAGCTAACGAAACGATTGCTGGTCTAAGTTGTGCCCGCATATCAACCTTTGTTTACTGCTTCCATTCGCATGGTATTTACCAATGCCTCTGCCTCAGCCAATCGCGCCCGTTCGAGTGCTTGTGATGCCTGAGTGGCAAGGTTGTTTAACAATCGACTACCTTCTGCTGGCAACCAACCATTCCCGCGCCAGATGCGGATTTCTCCTACCATACCAGGCGAAGCTAATATTGGGAGGATGCGGTCAGGAGCACCGCTTCTTTTCCCGGCTGGTGGTACTTTCACCAGCAATGGTTCCGGTTTATTCCCAGGTTGAATGCCTACTTCAACCAGCTCAGCCAGGAACATAAGCTGTAAATTCGTAGCCAATGCACGAATGACTGCTTCCTGAGTGCGCAGCCCTGCTAAGGCAGAACTCATTTCGTACATGAACATAGCTTCCCGTTCGCTGGCTCGGGCTTTAGATAAGCCAGATTGGATCCGGCCGATTACTACAATCGAAACTACCAGGAAGATTACGAGCACTAACCAACCTTCGAGCCTGCCCACAGCAAAGGTATAGAAGGGGGGAATAAAAAAGTAGTCGAACGCCAGTGCTGCCGATACGGCTGCGCAAACACCTGCTCCTTGCCCCCACTGCGCTGCACTCCACCCGACAGGCACCAGATACAACAAAGCAATGACAGCCTCACCTAACGTATCCCGCCCAATTAACATCAAAAGAATCGTCAGGATAAAGATACTTAAAAAGGCGAGTATACAGTTAACTAGGACGGTGAATGAAAAAGATAAATGGGTTCTATTCATAATTTACCTCTCCATGATGGTAGATCTAATAAACACTTTCAACCAAGCACATATCAGCTTGCTATACCAGGTGCAAAAAGACCAACAGCATGTCAATCAGCTTAATTCCGATAAAAGGCGCAACCAAACCTCCCAGACCGTAGATGAGCAAATTGTCGCGTAAAAGCTGGGCAGCCCCTTTGGCTCGATAAGGAATACCTTTAAGTGCCAGGGGGATCAAGGCCACGATGATTAATGCATTGAAAATCACCGCTGAAATAATTGCACTCTCCGGAGTGGCCAAATGCATCACGTTAAGCGCCCCTAATTGAGGATAGGTGCTGGCAAAGGCCGCAGGGATGATGGCGAAATATTTTGCTACATCGTTGGCGATACTGAATGTAGTCAGCGAACCGCGAGTCATCAACAATTGCTTGCCGATTTCCACGATCTCGATCAACTTGGTAGGATTGCTGTCTAAGTCCACCATGTTAGCTGCCTCACGGGCTGGCTGGGTGCCAGTGTTCATCGCCACTGCTACATCTGCCTGAGCTAGAGCCGGGGCATCATTGGTACCATCGCCTGTCATGGCTACCAGCCGTCCATCTGCCTGGTATTCACGGATTAACTTGAGCTTGGTCTCAGGGGTAGCCTGAGCAAGAAAGTCATCCACGCCGGATTCGGCTGCAATGGCGGCAGCAGTTAATGGA
Source organism: uncultured Chloroflexia bacterium (assembly GCA_963725685.1). GTDB lineage: Bacteria > Chloroflexota > Anaerolineae > Anaerolineales > UBA4823 > FEB-25. Next base: position 775,665 of record CAVRYZ010000001.1, on the reverse strand, counting down.
TTGTCACCAGTGATCATTACTGTTTTGATACCCATCTTGCGCAGCTGTGTGAAGCGTTCCTTGATCCCGCCTTTTATGATGTCTTTGAGATGGATCACCCCCCAGGGTTCTCCATTGCAGGTCACTATTAGCGGGGTGCCGCCAGATCGAGCGATTCGATCCACCAGGCGGTCAAGTTCTGCTGGAATTGGCTTCCCTTGCTCCTTAATGTGGGCAACCATTGCATCGGGGGCACCTTTCCGAATCGAGGCTCCGTCCAAATCTACCCCGCTCATGCGGGTTTGGGCAGTGAAGGGAATAAAACGGGCTCCTGAGGGGGTATCTGGCCCAACCCCAACAGTCCGACCACGTAAACCGAATTTTTCCTTTGCCAGTACCACAATACTACGACCTTCCGGCGTCTCGTCAGCCAAGGATGAGAGCTGGGCAATTTCCGCCAATTCCTGTGACTTAACAGAACCCACCGGAAGGAATTCGACTGCCTGCCGGTTGCCCAGGGTGATAGTACCGGTCTTGTCGAGTAAAAGCACATCCACGTCTCCAGCAGCTTCTACAGCCCTACCTGAGAGAGCAATTACGTTGCGCTGAATCATGCGGTCCATCCCGGCAATGCCAATTGCTGAAAGCAACCCACCAATCGTGGTGGGTATCAGACAAATCAGCAGTGCCACCAACACGGTGATGGTAATTGGCGTACCTGTACCAGCGCTCTGCACGCTATACAGAGAGTAGGGTAACAGGGTCATGCAAACCACCAGAAAGATTATCGTGAAGGCAGCCAAAAGGATGTTCAAAGCAATTTCGTTAGGTGTTTTCTGGCGCCGAGCTCCTTCGATCAGCCCAATCATGCGGTCTAGAAAGCCTTCACCCGGGTTGGCGGTGACACGTACTACCAACCAGTCGGAGAGCAGGCGTGTACCTCCGGTGACAGCGCTTCGGTCACCACCCGATTCGCGGATGACAGGGGCGCTCTCACCAGTAACCGCACTCTCATCGACGGAGGCAATCCCCTCGCTGACCTCGCCATCCACCGGGATAATATCGCCTGCTTCAACCAGAAATGTGTCATCTTTTATTAGAGACGTGGATGGCACAATGTCATAGCCGGCGTCGTGTTGTGACTGGCGTAATTTCTTGGCCTGAGTTTCCCGGCGGGTCTTCCGTAGGGCTTCCGCCTGTGCCTTGCCGCGTCCTTCAGCTACAGCTTCCGAAAAATTGGCAAATAAGACGGTGAACCATAGCCACATGGTGACAATGCCAATGAAAGCTGTTGGAGCTTCGCCGTTACCGGTTAGTGCTTGTATCCATAATAGAGTGGTAAGCATACTGCCTATTTCAACCACAAACATGACCGGGTTGCGCATCATATGGCGTGGGTTAAGCTTGAGGAAAGCGTCTGTTACTGCACGTTTGTATAATTGTCTTTTTAGGGATTTCGATCGCTGAATTTGTATGGTCATACTATAAACCTTTCATTCGTTACCATAACAATAAATGCTCAACGATCGGTCCTAATGCCAGGGCAGGCAAGAAGTTCAAGGCTCCAACCAGAATTATGACCGCGATCAACCAGACAACGAATAACGGCGTATGAGTAGGTAACGTACCCGAACCCTGGGGTGTCTTTTTCTTTTGAACCAATGAGCCAGCCAGAGCGAGCGTGGGAACAGCGATGAAATAACGTCCGATCATCATGGCAAGCCCGCCGGCAATGTTATAGAAGGGAGTATTACCACCGATGCCAGCAAATGCGCTGCCATTGTTATTGCCCTGGGACGTGAAAAGGTAGAGTACTTCACTAAAACCATGCGGGCCAGGATTGAAGATTGTGGCTTTGCCTGCATTTGTCATAACGGCGATCGAAGTGAACACCAATACTGTAATTGGCATGATCAGGATCAACAACGAAGCCATCTTCATCTCGTAAGCCTCGATCTTCTTGCCCAGGTACTCGGGTGTACGGCCTACCATGAGCCCGGCAACGAAGACTGCCACAATGATGAAGATAAACATCCCATACAAACCCGAACCGACCCCGCCGAAGGAGACTTCGCCTAACATCATCATCCACATTGCAGCCAGACCCCCAAGCGGTGTGTATGAGTCATGCATACTGTTGACTGAACCATTCGAGGCAGCTGTGGTTGTTGTTTCCCATAAGATGGAGTTGACAATACCAAAACGGACCTCTTTGCCTTCCATGTTCCCGCCCGGGTTGGTAGAGCTGGCGGTCTGGTCCACGCCGAGACTGGTCAGGGCAGGGTTGCCAGTTTGTTCAGCTGCATAGGAGAGTCCCAAAGGCACCCATAAGAGAATCAGCATCGCTGCGAGAATAGCCCAACCCTGGCGGGTGGAACCGATCATCTTGCCGAAGGTATACGTCAATGCAGCCGGAATTAGCAGGATGGATAGCATTTCCAGAAAATTGGAAAACGGGGTGGGATTCTCGAATGGATGAGCAGAATTGGCATTGAAGAAGCCACCACCGTTCGTTCCAAGCTCCTTGATGGCAATCTGGGATGCAGCTGGTCCAACCGCCATAACTTGCGTCGTCAGTGTTACTGTTTCCATCACCGGATTTCCATGTGAATCGGTCACCGGATTGCTGCTGGCGTCCAGCTCAGGTTGTTGGTAGCTGGAAGGCTGCAGCACTGTTGCCTGCTTATAGGGAGAAAAGGTCTGAACCACGCCCTGACTTACCAGGAGCAGGGCAAGGATGATCGACGCTGGCAGCAAGATATAAACGGTACCACGGGTGAGATCAACCCAAAAGTTTCCTAATTTCGTGGTCTGCTTGCGTGCCAGTGAACGGATGAAAGCCATCAAGACGGCCATCCCTGCCGCGGCTGAGACAAAGTTCTGCACAGTGAGTCCAACCATCTGGGTCAGGTAGCTAAGGGTGGTCTCGCCACTATAGTTCTGCCAGTTGGTATTCGTTACGAAACTGATAGCTGTGTTGAATGAGAGGTCTGGGGTCATAGTTCCGAATTGCTGAGGGTTAAGTGGTAGTAGCTCCTGTAATCGTAATAAAGAATAGACTACCAGAAAGCTTATTGCACTGAAGATCAGCAAGGCAATGGTATATGTCTTCCAATCCATCTCATCTTGCGGATTAACACCCAACATACGATAGCATACGCGTTCCACTGGACGGATCAATCGGCCGAGAATAGTTGATTCACCCTGATATACACGCTCCATGTACAAACCAAGTGGTTTGACCAGCAGTAGCAGGGTGACAAAATAGATTCCGATTTGAAGAATGCTATTGTGAGTCATAAGATAACTACTGATAGGTCTTAACTGAACCATTCGGGTTTGAGGAGCGCCAGAAGGAGATAAATGAGCAACGCCACTGAGATAATTCCAGCAATGAGGTATAAGGGATTCATTTCACTTCTCCATCAAGAGCGCACATATAACCAGCAATCCCCAACATGCAAGGAAGAGAACAAAGGCAATCACAAGATAGACGATATCAGCCATAAACGACCTGCGAGATATAAATTTGGTAGCAAATATATCGCCATCAAAGTCAATTTAGTGGCAAAGAATAGTCAAAAAGGGTCAAGAAAGTATTAAGACACAAGGCGAGATGCAAATCTCAGTTAACATTCTAGAATTGCATCCTAAGGAGAATACCTCCAAGCTTGCTTGGTGGTCACTAAAGGCTGCTGGATCACGATGTTTCTGTTAACTCATGGCTCTTTGCAGATATCTACCATCTATTGAGTTTTATTCTCTAACCATCGTATAATTCGCTCATCATCGGTCCATATTTCAATGGAGGTACTAAATGGAGCGATCTGAATGGCTTAAGAAGGTACGTAACATGGCCGAAGAGCTGTATGACCACGGAGCACCGGCTTATTGGGTGAAGTGGGGGGTTGACCTGGAGAGCATGCACCGCGAATTTATCGATAAATTCCTCAGGCAGCTGAGTGGGCAGTGTAATATCCTCGATGCAGCCTGTGGCGCAGGGCGGTTTGATGGAATACTGCACGAGGCGGGTCATCGTGTGCTTGGTATTGACCAGTCGGGTGGCGTGCTGGCCAAGGCGCAGGAGCACTATCCGCAAGAGCACTTCCCAAGGCTTTGTTATGCAAAGATGCGCATGCAGGAGATTGATTTTCAAGCGGAATTCGATGGGATTATCTGCATGGACGCCATGGAGCACATTTGCCCGGAAGATTGGCCGGTGATCCTGACCAACTTCCAAAAAGCGCTCAGGCCAGGTGGGATGCTATATGTGACGGTGGATACGCAGAAGCTGGAAGAGGATGGCAAGGCTTACGAACGGGCTAAGACAATGGGGCTACCGGTGGTATTTGGTGAGATCGCCGATGAACTTGACGCAGCTTATTCTGAGGCCATGGCGATGGATGCGTTGGACTTGAATACCCTTGCTTCTGAAAGACTCGATCACACCGTCTACCACTACCACCCATCCATGGAGCAGGTGCGTACCTGGTACGAACTAGCAGGGCTGGTTATTTCCGAAGAAGGAAGTGCAGACGACTATACGCATGTACTGGCAAGGAAGAAGGCCTAAATTGCCTCCTTGTACCTGATCGGGAATGAATATTTGATAAATCCTTTGTCAAATAGGGTATTTGATTCGAATAAATCTTAGAGACGCCCTGGCAGGGCGTCTCTACCAACCGATGAATATATATTCAGTATAGTAATTGCGCCAGCATTTCCCCCGGATTATTCACCGGCTGCTGGCAGACGAACCCCTGGCAAACATATGCAGTGGGTCGGCTATTCAGTAACGGACGAGCGCTCAACAATGCCGGTGAGCCAGGCTGGACCGGGTAACCTGATGACGCCAAAACCAACCTCGATTGATAAGAATGCCAAAGCGGCTGAAGCAGGCTTTGGGTGACAGGGTTTGCCAGGTCGCCTAAAATTGCTACTTCGAGGACCGGTCCCAGGGCAAAATCAGCTGCACACCACCATTGTGCGAACGCCGAAGGGTAGCGCAGCATCATTTCCAGGTTGGAAGAGAGCATCCCTTCTGCAAGGCTACGCCAATCAGAGCAACCCTCATAGGTGGCAAGCTTCAGCAGCAACATGGCAGCAAGGGCATTGCCAGATGGAGTGGCGTTATCCTGCAAGTCCTTAGGGCGATAGAGCAAGGTTTCATGGTCGTCAGAGGTGTCGAAGAAGCCAATAATTGGGTGCTTAAAATGTTGAAGGATTTGCTCAAGCAATAGCATACAACCCTGGTACCAGCGTGGCTCGGGATCAGCCTGGTAGAGCGAAAGGAGTGCCAGCCCCAACCCAGCATAATCCTCCAGGAAGGCGTTACGTTTAGCTACCCCTCCACGCCAGGAGCGCCGCAGCTGATCGCCAATAAACAAATACTCAAGCATGAAATTCGCGTTCTTGACTGCCGCCGCTAGATAATCTTGCCGATCAAGAGCCCGTCCGGCTTCCGCAAAAGCCATTAACATGAGCGCATTCCACGAAACAAGCACCTTGTCATCTGTGCCTGGGCGCACCCGGGTAGCGCGCGCTTCCAGAAGTTGTTTGTGCATGCCTGCTAACCTGCCATTGATAATCACCTGGTCAAGGTGAAATTGCTGGGCGAGCTGGTCGTCTGTCAGTACACGGCGCAGGATATTTTTCCCTTCGAAATTTCCACTCTGGCTTATTCCATAAGCAGCCATTAATAGGTTTGCATCTTCAGAGTCTGCCAGGATGGTACGGATCTCATCCAAGGCCCATAAGTAGTATTTTCCCTCCTCACCCTCCGAATCGGCGTCCAGGCTGCTGAAGAAGCCACCTTTAGGGTGGGTCATCTCGTGTAAGACAAAGTCCAGTGTGGACTGGCAAACCTCACGAAAGAAGGATTCACCCGTTATCTCATAGCTATGCAGGTAGACCAGCGCCAGCTGGGCATTATCGTAAAGCATTTTCTCGAAATGCGGGACAAACCAAGTTGGGTCGACGCTGTAGCGGGCAAAACCACCACCCAACACATCATACATCCCGCCCTGAGCCATGGAGCGCAAGGCATGTGAGGTTAACTCCAGACTGGCTTTATCCCCGCGTGACCCCTGGCGTAGTAAGAATTCGATCAGCATGGGTTGGGGGAACTTAGGCGCGCCTCCCCAGCCACCATTCTGCCAATCATAGCCTTGAGTGATGGTCCTGATGGCCTGCTCAAGTAAGTCTTGGGTGAGCTCTCCAGCCATAGGACGAACGTCTAATTGAGCGGCCAGGCTTTGGGTGAGACTCTCACTGCTGGATAGGATCGCTTCCCGGTCTGTGAGCCACAGCCTGCTGACGGTTTCAAGTAGCTCCCGGAAGGCGGGTAAGTTATGCCTGCGAACAGGTGGAAAATAGGTTCCAGCATAGAAAGGCTTGCCTTCAGGGGTAAGAAAAACGCTCATCGGCCAACCGCCCGCACCCGTGGTGGCGACCACAAAGTTCATGTAAATGCTGTCCAGGTCGGGGCGTTCCTCGCGGTCAACCTTGATGCATACAAAACTGGCATTCATCATAGCAGCTGTGGCGGGATCCTCGAACGACTCATGCGCCATCACATGGCACCAATGACAGGCTGCATAACCGATACTCAGGAAGATGGGTTTATCCTCTCGGAAGGCTTTTTCTAGTGCTTCCGAACCCCATGGATACCAATCGACAGGGTTATCGGCATGCTGTAACAGGTAGGGTGAGTTTTCATGCAACAGATGGTTGGACATGGGAATGATTATAAACCTTTGGGAATAAATCACAACATAAGGGCAGTTCACGACCCACCCTTACATGGTTATACCTACTTAGGCAAATTTACGAATTGTGATGTAAAAAATCCAACACCTCATCCAGCTTGCAGAATGCCAAACCTGTGACTGTATCAGCACAACCATAATAGATGGCAATCCTACCAGTCGGAGGATCATAAAGTGTTGCACATGGAAAAGCAACGTTGGGTACATCCCCCACACATTCGTAATAGGTTTGGGGTGAAAGCAAGTAGGAGGTGCCTCTAAAGATCACTTTCCAGGGCTGGTCAAGGTCCAACAAAGCAGCACCAAAGCTATACACGAACCCATTACAGGAAGTAAGCACACCATGGTAGAACAACAACCATCCTTCAGAGGTCTCGATGGGGACGGGTCCTGCACCGACCTTCGTGCTCTCCCAACCGCCCCTGACGCCCATGACGAAGCGGTGCTTTCCCCAATGGATCATATCGGGGCTGCGGCTCAGGTAAATATCTCCGAAGGGGGTGTGACCATTGTCGCTGGGACGGCTGAACATGACGTACTCGCCGTTGATACGCCGGGGAAAAAGCACTCCATTGCGGTTGAAAGGCAACAAAGCGTTTTCCAGGAAGTGGAACTGTTCAAAGTCGAAGGTGTAGCCGATTCCGATAGTCGGTCCATGGTAGCCGTTGCACCAGGTGACGTAAAAGCGATCTTCCAACCACACCACACGTGGATCATAGCGGTATTGAAAATGACTAAGCTCAGGGTCAGTGTAGATCCAGTCGATCGGCTGATTCTCCAGCTCCCAATGAATCCCGTCTTGTGAGAATCCCCGGTGTAAGTTCATGTCGCGCTTCTTATTATCACAACGAAAAACGCCCGCGAAGTGATCCTGGAAAGGCACAACCGCGCTGTTGAAGATACTGTTAGAGGATGGAATGAGGTTCCTGGGAATGATGGGATTCCAGGTGTAGCGCCAGATTACTTCAGAATTTGCGGCAGGGCGTTCTTCCCAAGGGACATTGGGGAGTGAAGGTTGGGTCATGGGAGGGTCTCCTAGGCATCTGTCATTGTTTGCCAGATATTTTGTGGTGAACAATATTCTACTGGTAAGTTTACTCGAGATTAAGTCTTCGCGATATGCAGTTCAATCTGCTTTCTGGAATTTGCTCCTCCCAACAAACCAGGAACCTGCAGGGACGGGTTCGTCAGGCTGGCAAAGAATGCTAGAAGGCACTTCTCCTCCGAAAGGCAGCCGGGGTGCCGCTATGGCAATATTGGCGAGGAACGCCTCCCAATAGTAAATGTTCGGTTCAGCACAAAACGCTCAATCCGGCACAAGTCCGGTAAGAATAAAACCGGATTCAGCAAACCGGGTAGTCCCAACCTACAACTCTATGAAACCCGGCCCCCTCCCGCTTCCCCCCAAATCCCACAAACCGGGATTTAGGGGAGGAGAAAAGACGATCTACATCCTCATTGGGGTGACAGAAAGACTCAATTAGGACGAATTTTCACAAAGTGATTGACTCTTTGCGAAATGTTCTGTATAATATAAATATTGGGAGCGCTCCCAATATTTAACGCCTCGATTTAAAACCTAAAACTGGAAACTCTCAGTGCCAAATTTGACACTTGAAGACATCGCCAAGCAAGCTGGAGTATCACGATCGACCGCATCACGGGTTGTGAATGATGATCCAAATGTGAGCGATGCCGTACGCAGCAAAGTACAGGGAGTGATCACTTCCACCGGTTATCACCCCCATGCTGCAGCGCGCAGTTTGGCTTCCCATCGCTCCTGGATGATTGGATTGGTCCTCCCGCGTACCGTCAGCAGCTTTTTTACAGACCCCTACTTCCCCCGCCTCACCCAGGGAGTTGCCCAGGCGTGCAACCAGCACAACTATACCCTGGGGTTATTCCTTTTAGACACTAAAGAAGACGAAAAACGCATCTTACCACGCATCTCCCATAAAGGGTTACTGGATGGCATCTTGCTGCAGACCGCGCAGATGGATGATAAATTGATCGACCGGCTGATCCACTCGGATTTCCCAGTCGTCATTGCAGGGCGCCCTTTCAATGCTAATGGTATCAGCTATATTGATGTGGACAATGTCGATGCCGCGCGCAATGCGGTCACCCACCTGATTCGGCTTGGATACAAACGTATTGGGACAATCACTGGATTTTTAAGTGGTACCGTTGGTATCGACCGCAAGCAAGGTTATATCAATGCTATCACTGAACAAGGTTGGGACGTTGATGAGCGCTTGATCGTGGAAGGTAGTTTTAGTGAAATAAGCGGTTATACCAGCATGCAGAAGCTGCTGCCTCTCAAGCCGGAGGCTGTTTTTGCTGCTTCTGATACCATGGCGATCGGTGCCATTCGGGCAGTACGCGATGCGGGTTTACGTGTACCACAAGACATCGCTTTCGTAGGGTTCGATGATCTTCCAATTGCTTCATTATCTGATTATCAATTGACCACCGTACACCAGCCGATCATGCAATTTGGTGCCAAGGCAGTCGACACCTTGATCGACCTTATCGAAAACGGGATCAAGCCGTCCCGGCGTATCATCATGGATACCGAACTGATCATCCGTGACAGCTGTGGAGCGTCCCTGAAGAACAACCTAGGGCCAGGCATTAACCAATGATTTTCATGGGAGCGCTCTCTAAAAGATCCAAAATACGTCGCCCTACCAATAAGAGGAGGTGGATAACGTTACATAAAATAAATCTGACACAACTAACCAACCGTTAAACAAATCAAACAAAACTCTAAGGAGAATGAATATGAAACGCTTGTATGTCGTAATTTCTCTGTTTATGGTAGTGGGCATGGTGCTCAGCGCCTGTGCAACAGCTACAGTAACACCAGAGACCATTATCCAAACCCAGATCGTCAAAGAGACCCAAATCGTCAAAGAGACCCAGATCCAGACGGTGATAGAAACTGTTGAGGTTGCACCACCGACCCCAGCACCCGAAGAACAGCTGCCCCGCAACGAAACGTTGTATTTCAATGGCCAACAGTGGGGCGCGGTGGTTGGTTGGAATGCATACTCCTCCAGCATGAATAATGCCATGGCGATCGCCGCTGGGGACAACTCCCGCGTTACCATGTTTGAGACTGCATACCTGTATGATATGCTGGATGGCAAGCAGTATCCTCTATTGGCAGATGGTGATTTTGTGTGGAATGATGCGCACACTGAGATCACCTTTAAGATCAAAGCTGCCGCAAAGTGGAGCGATGGTACCTCGATAACCGCGGATGATTTTGCCTATACCTGGGCTACCAATATCAAGTACTCGACAAGTGCTGGTAATAACTATAAGGAATATGTCGATACTGTCGAAGCCGTTGATCCAGCTACAGTGGTGGTCAAGGCCAAATTGGATGCGGATGGCAAAGCGCTCAATCCTCTAATGGTCCAAGCTTACCTAAGCAGCACCTATGTCATGCAGAAAGCCTGGACGCAGACATTGGAAGCACGCACCGGTGAAGATGCAACCGCATTCTTAGCTGATCCTGCGGAAGACGTGGTTTACTCCGGTCCGTACCACAAATTCTTCTCGGATGATACGAAAGTCATCCTCATTCGTGATGACAACTATTGGGGTCAGGACGCTTCCATGTTCGGCAAGCTGCCGGTTCCAAAGTACCTTTCACATACGATGTTTAAGGATAACGCGGCCGGTTCGATTGCTTTGGCACAAGGTGAAGTGGACGTGAGCCAGCAGTTCAACTCCAATGTTCAGGTTTTATGGCTAAGCTATGCTCTGCCCATATCTACCTACCTTCCCGATCCGCCATATAATATTGGCGCCAGCCTGCCAACCGCCTATTACAACCTGAAATCCAACGGTTTGGACCAGGTGGCGATCCGTAAAGCGATCGCCCTTGCGGTGGATTATCCCACCATCATTGCCAATGCCATGACCAACCAATCAGCTACCTTCGACCAGGTTCCACGCTCCCTGATGAACCCAACCCCGGGTGAGCAGGCCCTGTACGACCATGCAGCTGTGGCTGACCTGCAGTGGGCAGGCAATGACATCGAGGGCGCTAAGAAGATGCTGGATGACGCCGGTGTCAAGGATACGAATGGGGATGGCAACCGTGAATGGCCTGCGAAGACAGAGCTGCACTATGTAGCCACCTGCCCCAATGGCTGGTCTGACTGGCAAGCTGCGATTGAAATGGTGGCTGCTGCCGGTAAAAAGATCGGCATTGATATCGTCACCAACTTCCCTGAATGGGCTGTCTATCAGACGGTCGTTACCAAATCGGATACAGATCTACCTGAAGGCTATGATATCTTCATGATGTGGTCTGACGGCGCTGGCCCGACTCAACCTTGGGGACGTGTCCGCCATCTTTTAAGCTCTGAATTCGTTGGTAATGCGGTCAACTGGAACGGCAACTGGGGCCAGTACAGCAATCCAGCTGTCGATGAATTGATCAAAAAGCTCCCAGGGCTGACCGATCCAGCCGAGATTAAGGCAACCTACACGGAATTGATCAAGATCTACCTGACCGATGTTCCCTCCTTCACGCTCATGTACCGTCCGCAGTCGTTCCATACGGTGAACGAGAGTGTCTGGACAGGCTTCCCTCACGAGGGTGATGGTACCACCCCGCCCGTCCCACCGATGGATCTGACTGACGGTTGGGGTATTGCAGGCTTGTACAACCTAACGTTAGTTAATCCGTAACTCTTTCTGAACAAACAGCCATGTTCCGTGCACTTAGGGGCATGGCTGTTTGTTGAAAAAATGTCTCATTTATTTTATGAAAAGTCTTGATACAAGCTTACCGGAAATAGGTCGTTGGGAGGTGCCGAGTTGAAAGGATACACAAGGTATTTCGGTTCAAAGCTGTCATGGTTCATCGTCACTTTCATTGCCGCCTTCCTGTTGAATTTCTTCCTGCCCCGCATGATGCCTGGAGATCCTGTGGCAGCCATCGTCGCAAGGATGGCTCAAGGTCAATCCAATGCAAGCGGGGTCCAGGCAATTTACAAGCAATATACAGAGCTGTTCGGCACCAACAAACCGATGCTAGAACAGTTCTTTATTTACATAAAAAATGTAGTGCAAGGCGATTTTGGTTTCTCGTTCAGCCAATATCCCCGAACCGTGGCTAATGTTCTCAGAACATCCATAGGGTGGACGGTAGGTCTGCAATTACCGGCTATCATCGTCGGCTTTCTGATTGGGAACATACTGGGTGTGTTAGCGGCTTATCTCAGGGGGGGCTATGATAAAGCCCTCATGCCAATTAGCATTTTTGTGAGTGGTTTACCGGCGTTTGGTATGGCGACCATTTTACTGGTCATTTTTGGGGTCACATTTAAATTACTACCCACCTCAGGTGGATATGGGTTTGACCTGATCCCCGCCTTTACTGCGAAATTTATCTGGTCGGTGGTCGTCCATTATCAATTACCGTTCTGGTCGATCGTTTTGATCGCCATCGGCGGCTGGGCGATTGGTATGCGCTCCATGTCCATCTATGAACTGAATGCCGATTATGTAAAATACAGCCGCTTCATGGGCATCAAAGACTCGAAGATCATCCAGTATGTATTTCGGAATGCCATGCTTCCGCAGATCACCGGCTTGGCGCTGTCGATCGGTACCATGGTCGGCGGTGCGTTGGTAGCGGAAATCATTTTTAGCTACCCGGGGCTGGGTACAACGCTGCTTAGTGCTATTCGGGGACAGGATTATCCGATGATATCAGCAGCCACCTTGATCATCACGATAATGGTGCTGATCGCAAACTTTGCCCTTGAAATCTTATACGGCTTCATAGATCCGCGCATTAAAGCGGCGCAGTCTGATTAGGAGAGGCTGCGATGAAAAATACTCTCCAACAGGTTTTTCGCTCTGGTAAATTTGTAGTAGGGTTTTCCATTTTCATGTTCATCGTGCTGACGGTGATCATTTTTCCACTGTTCGTTAAAACTTCTCCATTATTAACCATTAGTCAGAGTAGCATTCAGGGTTCATTTCTTCCACCCGGGCTGTACGTGAATGTGTATGATAGTATCGGCATCGCACCTTATACGCTTCTACTGGATGATGCCGTAGCCAAGCGAATTGCCAGCAAGCTGAGCACGGACGACCGCACTGCGATCAAGGAGTGGCTGGTGGCAGATGGGATTCCTGAAAATACGATCGATACCACGGATACCAAAAGTCTCCTGGATCTGTGGGCTAATAATTATGATCCCAATAAGAATTTACCTGGAATGACCTTTGCCAAAATCAGATTCTATCAAAGGCTGGACGCTTCACTCCAGGGTGTACTATCAACGCAAGGATTGACCATTGCAGCAGCAGGTACAGATACACTACAGGCGGCAGGGAGTGTCGCACAATCTGATTATGTGAACGTGACCGAAGTTCCAAATGTGCGTCTTCTGATGCTAGGAACGGATAGCTTTGGCCGAGATGTTCTGCCCGAGCTGGTTTCAGCAACCGGCACCTCCCTGGTGATTGGACTTGTGGCAGGATTAATTGCTACCAGTATCGGTTTGATCTTGGGACTGGCGGCGGGTTACATCGGTGGTTGGGTGGATGATGTCATCATGTTCTTCACCAATATCTTTACCGTGATCCCTACCTTTGTTTTGTTGATACTGATTTCATTCAGCATCGGTCAGGAAAAGCGCGGCCCTGTGATCATCGCGATTGTGATCGGGTTTACTTCGTGGTATTGGACTACCAGGGCTGTAAGGGCGCAGGTGATCTCGCTGCGCAACCGCGACCACGTCAACCTGTCGAAGTTGTCGGGGCACCCCATCGCTCTGATCATCTTCACCGATATTCTGCCTTATATCGCTTCTTATGTCTTCATGGCGCTGATCCTGCAAATTTCCACGGCGATCCTGGCGGAAGCGGGATTGTCAATCCTTGGGTTAGGACCGAAAACCACTACGACAGCAACATTGGGTTTGATGATGAACTGGGCGTTTATCTACATGGCGCCAAGCCTTGGAAAATGGTGGGCGTATCTGCCTGTAATCGTTGTCATAGCACTGGTTTCGTTCTCGCTGAACTTGATGAATACTGGCTTAGACCAGGTGTACAATCCGGCGTTAAGGGAGTAGGTGATATTTATGTCAGAAGTAATGCTTGAGGTCAGAGACCTCACCACGAAATATATCACCCGCTATAACGAAGACATTTATGCGGTTGACCATGTTTCCCTAAAGGTTGAAGAGGGGAAAACGCTGGGAATCGCGGGAGAATCCGGGTGCGGAAAATCAACCCTGGCGCTCAGTCTGATGGGGTATTACTTTGCCCCGTTGCATTACACGAGCGGTGAGATCATCATCAATGGGCGAAATATTTCTGGGATTGATCCTGATGTTGTGCGTAAATCGATATTAGGGACGGAGATTGCTTACATCCCACAGGCAGCCATGAACGCCCTCAACCCCACCAGGAAGATTATCGACTTTATAGAAGATGTCTATCAAGCACATGATGAGTACAAATCCAAGAAAGAGATTTATGAGCTGGCCTGCGAGTGCTGCAGTATTTTAGGGCTCCCAGAGACAGTGCTGCAAAAATACCCGGTTGAGCTCTCGGGTGGTATGAAACAACGCACTGTCATCGCAGTATCGGTGATCCTTTTTCCAAAAATATTGATCGCAGATGAGCCTTCATCTGCCCTGGATGTCACATCCCAAAAGATGGTGATCAAGATGCTGAAAGATTTGATGAAAGATGGCTTCATCAAATCGATGATCTTTATCACGCACGAGCTACCTCTGCTGTATAACGTGACAGATGATATTATGGTCATGTACGCCGGGCAGATCGTAGAGAAGGCCACTGCCAAGGAGGCCGTGTTCGACCCGCTCCATCCCTATTCAAAAGGTTTGATGGGATCAATCATTGTGCCTGAAAAAGGTCTGCGGGAGGTTAAACTGACAGCGATCCCTGGCGTACCGCCCAACCTCAAAAACCCACCTCCTGGCTGCCGGTTTGTACCACGGTGCAGATACGCCCGGGCAGAATGCGCGGCATCTGTGAATCTGCGTAATCTTGAAGGTGGCCGTGCTTACCGATGCGTCCTATCGGAAAGGGAATTGAGGGAAGCTTATCGAATGGAGGCTGAAGAAAATGCTCGAAAGCAGTGAAATTATCCTGAGCGCCAAAGGACTTACCAAGGAATTTGGGTTCGGCAGCACGAAAACACTGGCGGTTGATCATGTGGACATGGATCTTTACAAGGGCGAAGTTGTATCGATTGTGGGTGAATCGGGCAGTGGAAAGACCACGTTTGCGAAGATGATCCTGGCATTAATCAGTATTACCGAAGGCGAAATTTACTTCCAGGGTAAAAAGCGCGATATCAGAACCAATAAGAAGAGACAGGAATATTGGAGGAATATTCAAGCTATTTTCCAGGATCCATTTTCTTCATACAATATATTTCATAAAATCGATGCCGTGCTCTTGGATTGTATCCGCATGCGGGGTGGTGGGAAGTTGCCTCGTGAGAAAAAAGTAGAAATGATGTCAGAAGCATGCAGTTTTGTCAACTTGAAGTACGAGGAATTGACCAATAAATATCCTTTTGAGCTTTCCGGTGGACAGATGCAGCGTCTAATGATTGCGCGCATCTTCCTGCTGAAGCCGAAGATCCTGCTGGCGGATGAGCCTACCTCGATGATCGATGCGTGTTCGCGGGCCACTATACTGGATATGCTGATGGATTTACGTAGAGAGATCGGGATGACGGTTATTTTCATTACGCATGATATTGGACTGGCGTATTATGTATCGGACAAGGTGTTTATTATGGAGCACGGGAAATTTGTGGAAAGCGGATCGGCCGATGAAGTGATCCTGACACCGAGAAAACCTTACACTCAACGCCTGATCAGTGATGTACCGAAGATCTATGAAGAGTGGGATCTATCAACGGTTGAATGTTCCACTTGAGTTACCAAACAAGCGAAATAATCTAAGGCTCCGAAACCAAAACTGGACCCAGCTTTGAACATAGGACGCATTTCAAAAGCTCGTTCTAAATTCGGCCTGATTCTCCTGGCTTATATTGCTTTTATTGCCCTGGGGATGCCGGATGGCTTGTTGGGGGTTGCCTGGCCCTCCATCCGAGCTGATTTTTCCATTCCGCTTGATTCTTTGGGAATATTATTGTTTGCTTCTGTCACTGGATATATGACCTCCGGATTTTTAAGCGGTCCATTGATTGCTCGGATGGGTGTAGGCAACGTGCTGGCAGCCAGTTGCGCTCTGACTGGAACAGGATTGATTGGCTACACACTGATGCCAGCCTGGTGGATGATGGTCTTGCTGGGAGTGGTAGCTGGTTTAGGAGCAGGTGCGATCGATGCTGGTCTCAATACCTATGTTGCAGCGCATTTTGGTGAAGGATTGATGCAGTGGCTGCATGCAAGTTATGGGATCGGGGTGACGCTTGGCCCTATTATCATGACCATCGCATTGAATACTTTGAATTCTTGGCGGGTGGGTTATAGGGTGGTGGGGAGTTTCCAACTCGCACTCGCTGCATGCTTTGTACTGACCCTGGGGATGTGGGATAAAAAAGAAGCATCCGTCGGAAGCAAGGAACCAAAACGCCTGACAGATTATAAAACGCCATTGAGCTTGACTCTGCGCCAGGCGAGCGTGTGGCTGAGTGCGTTGCTGTTCTTTGTATATGTAGGTGCTGAGGTATCTCTGGGGACCTGGACTTACAGCCTGCTAACTGAGTCGCGCGGGATCGATCCAACCGCGGCTGGGCTGTGGGCGGGCAGCTACTGGGCAACCTTTACGATTGGCAGAGTCTTGGCAGGGTTGTATGCTAAAAAGGCGGGAGTCAATCTCCTGGTTCAGGGCAGCCTGGTGGGGGCTTTATTGGGTGCAGCTTTATTAGTTTGGAATCCATCCCATATTATCAATTTAGTGGCAGTAGCCTTGATCGGTTTTTCCATCGCCCCAATCTTCCCAGCCTTGATGTCTGGCACCAGCCGGAGAGTGGGAGCGAAATTCGCCGCCAATACCATCGGCATGCAAATGACTGCGAGCGGTATGGGAACGGCGATCATCCCCAGCATGTTAGGGATTCTCGCACGCCGGTTTTCATTAGAGATAATCCCTATCTGTCTGGTGGTGGTATTCCTGGCGTTATTCGGGTTTTACCGATTATCGATGGGAAAAAGGAAGTTGGCACAGGAAAACGCATGATGAGAATTCAATCATTGTCAGGTGCGTGGGAGTTTCGGCAGGCGGGCACACAAGAATGGTTTCCGGCAAATGTTCCAGGCGGTGTGCATACCGATTTACTGGCCCTTGGCCGCATCCCCGACCCATTTGAGGGTGATAACGAAAAGCGTGTTCAATGGGTGGCTGAAGCAGACTGGGAATATCGCACCCGCTTTTCAGCCTTACCTGATCTATTAAGACAGCCACAGCTATGGCTGGTTTGCGATGGGTTGGATACCCTTGCAACGATCAGTTTGAATGGAAAAGTGTTTGGCCAGGCTAAAAATATGTTCCGGCAGTATCGTTGGGATGTGAAGTCATTAATCAAGCAAGGTGAAAATGACTTGAGGATCATATTTGAATCGCCAGTACGTTTCGCTACCGCCCAACAAGCTATACGCCAATTACCGGGTGTTTCGCAAGCAATTCAAGGAGGACCACATTTACGCAAAGCACCCTGCCAATTCGGTTGGGATTGGGGTCCGCAGCTCCCACCGATTGGGGTCTGGAAGGATATCCGCCTGGAAGGTTATAGTGAGGCACGGTTGGACGATGTCCATTTGTACCAGAGGCATACTGAAGAAAAAGTAACCATCGAAGCCCGGGTGACTGTTGAGCGTTGGAAAATAGTGCCTCTGACAGCGGTGGTCCGCATCACAACACCGAAGGGTCTACTTCTAGAAGGTAAAGCACCTATTTCGAACAGCGATAAGGGCAGTGTAGAGATACCCATCCCCAACCCTGAGTTGTGGTGGCCTAATGGCTATGGTGATCAACCATTGTATAAAGTGGAAGTATCCCTCATCAAGGACGGCGATCCAAATCATGAACAGCTGGACCAGCGTCTGTTTCAGCTTGGGCTGCGTACGCTTGAATTACGCCAGCGAGAAGACCAATGGGGACGCGGTTTTGTATTTGTGGTCAATGGCATTCCGATTTTCGCTAAAGGCTCCAATTGGATCCCGGCTGATTCATTCCCCACCCGAATCACGATTCAATCGCTCGAAATGTTGATCCGATCTGCTGCTGAGACACATCAGAACATGCTGCGGGTGTGGGGTGGTGGATTCTATGAAGACGAGCGATTTTACGACCTATGCGATAGGTATGGCATCCTGGTCTGGCAGGAGTTCATCTTCTCCTGCAGCATTTACCCATTAGACGACCCTGACTTCCTTGAAAATGTCAGGGTGGAAGCCATTGAGAATATTCGCCGTTTGCGGCACCGTTCTTGCCTGGCAATTTGGTGCGGGAACAATGAAATGGAATGGGGTTGGGTGGATTGGAACTGGAACCGACCAGAGCTGCTGGATTTGAAAGCAGAATACGACCGGTTCTTCCACCAAATACTACCCTCCTGGTGCCAGGTTGAGGACCCCGATCATCCCTATTGGCCCAGTTCACCCTCCTCCGATACGCCATTTATTAATCCAAACGGGCAACAGCAGGGAGATTCGCATTACTGGGACGTCTGGCACGGGAGAAAACCATTTATCTCATATCGCAGCCAATACCCACGCTTTATGAGTGAGTTCGGTTTCCAGGCTTTGCCCCCACTGGCAACCATCCGCACCTACGCTGAAAAATCTGAGTGGAACATGACTTCGTATGTCATGGAACAGCACCAGAAAAATGCCAGCGGGAACTCGATCATCGTCGGACAGATGCTGGACACCTTTCGGCTACCTAAGGATTTTGAATCGCTGGTATACCTGAGCATGGTGCTCCAGGTGGAAGGTATCCGATACGGCGTCGAGCACTGGCGGCGACATCCAGACCGTGTGGCTGGAACCCTGTATTGGCAGCTCAACGATTGTTGGCCAGTTGCTTCATGGTCGAGCCTAGACTATTTCGGGCGCTGGAAAGCTCTCCATTATGCCGCGCGCCGTTTCTATGCGCCGGTGATGTTATCTGTTGAAGATAAGTCTTCAGAACAAGTGGTGTTTATCTCCAATGACCTGCTGACTGCCTGGGAAGGGAACCTGAAGTGGTCATTGGAAACCCTCGAAGGGGATGTTCTAACCTCGAGGCAGATTCTGGTCAATGCAGGTCCTCAAGCTGCGACACAGGTATGCAGGCTGGACTTTTCCGAACGTATCTCGGAAGAAAATATCCGCAGTTTGGTCTTCACAGCTAAACTAACAAAAGGTGACCAGCTAATCGATCATCAATTGGCATTCTTCGCACCAATCAAACACCTAAAATTGTTCGATCCTGCCATCACTTCCATTCTATATTGTGAGGGAGAACAACTGGTGGTTGAGCTGACTTCACGGTCCCTGGCATTGCTCGTGGAGGCATCTCTATCAGGTGCAGACGTCGTCTTTAGCGATAACTACTTCAACCTGGCTTCTGGCCGGACAATCAAGATTTCTTGCCCACTGCCCGCAGGGTGGACATTAAGCCAGGCGCAAAAAGCATTTCGAGTTCGCTCAATCTGTGATTCTTATGCACACAACGGTGCAGATTGAGGCTACTAAATTACCAATGCGGATTAGATAAAACCTTTTCACTATTTCATCATACACCTCCGCCATGGGGTGATCCCTTTAGAAAGGTTTGAGATATGCCAAAAATTACTGATCTGATCAAGAAAATGTCTCTGGAAGAAAAAGCCGCCTTCTGTACTGGCGCTGCTCCATGGACGACTACACCCGTGGAACACCTTGGCATTCCAGAATTGACCATGACAGATGGACCGCATGGTGTACGGCGGGCTGCAGATTTAAATACCTTCATTGCAGCCAGCTTGCCTGCAACATGTTTCCCCACCGCTTCATGTACAGCTTCCACCTGGGATGTCGAACTGGTGCATAGCATGGGACAGGCATTAGCTGAGGAGTGTATTGCCCTGAAGGTTGACCTTGTCCTTGGTCCAGGAGTAAATATGAAGCGCACTCCTCTGGGCGGTAGGAATTTTGAGTACTACTCTGAAGACCCTTACCTGGCCGGGCAAATGGCAGCCAGTTTTATCTCGGGTGTGCAAAGCAAAGGAGTGGGTACATCGCTTAAGCATTACGCCACGAATAACCAGGAATACCGGCGCCTGACGATCAGTGCTGAGATGGATGAGCGCACATTACGTGAGATTTACCTGCCAGCATTTGAGACTGCAGTGAAAAAAGCCCAACCCTGGACAGTGATGTGTGCTTACAACAAACTCAATGGCACCTTCGGTTCTGAGAATCACAAATTGCTGGTTGATATTCTCAAGAATGAGTGGGGATTTGAGGGTTTTATCGTTTCCGATTGGGGTGCCGTGCACGACCGGGTGGCTTCCTTGACAGGTGGACTAGACCTGGAGATGCCTGGTCCGAGGGAATTAAGGGTTAAGGCTGTAATTGACGCAGTCCGCGCCAGCGATTTGGATGAATCAATACTAGACGAAGCGGTACGCCGGATCCTGGGCATCGTCTTCAAAGCTGCCGAGACCCCTAAAGGCGGTTTGTTTGATGCAGAGGCTCACCATACCCTGGCACGCAGGATTGCTTCAGAAGGCATGGTCCTACTTAAAAATAATGGCATCCTACCATTAAAGTCGCCAGAGAAAATCGCGGTTATTGGGCGGGCAGCAAAAAAAGCCTACTTCCAGGGCGGCGGCAGCTCACATATCAACCCCACCCAGGTGGACGTCCCATTTGATGAGCTGCAAAAATTAGCTGGGAATGCTAAGTTAACTTATGCTGAAGGTTACCCTGTGGATGAAAGTTTCAGGCAGGATTTAATCGATGAGGCGGTAAAAAATGCTCGTTCAGCTGAGGTTGCGTTGCTTTATCTATCCCTACCAGAAACCAAGGAATCAGAAGGCTATGACCGTCCTGATCTTGATCTGACCCAGCAACAGGTCGCACTAATTAAAGCGGTCTGCTCGGCCCAGCCAAATACGGTTGTCGTCCTAAATAGTGGCTCTCCAGTTGTTATGCTTGAGTGGATTGATGGTCCAGCTGCACTCGTTGAAGCCTGGATGATGGGTCAGGCAGGTGGAGGGGCAATCGCCGATATCCTGTTTGGTAAGGTTAATCCTTCCGGTAAGCTGGCAGAAACGTTCCCATTAAAGCTAGCAGACACACCCGCATTTATCAACTATCCTGGTGGGAACGGCGAAGTCCGTTATGGTGAGGGATTTTTTATCGGTTATCGATATTATGATTTCAAACAGGTTCCAGTACAGTTCCCCTTTGGCTATGGCTTAAGCTACACCAAATTCAGCTACACCAATCCATTAGTCTCAGCCCAGTCCTTCAAAGACGTGGATGGATTGAAAATCTCGGTGGACGTGACCAATTCAGGCAACGTGGCTGGCAAGGAAGTAGTCCAGGTGTATGTGCACGACCACAAGTCTAAATTAGTCCGTCCGCTCAAGGAATTAAAAGGATTCATCAAAGTTGAGCTCCAGCCCGGCGAGACCAAGACAGTTACCCTGGCGCTCGATTTTCGAGCATTTGCCTATTACCATCCAGCCTACAAGCAATGGATCACCGAAGACGGGGAGTTTGACATCCTGATCGGATCTTCATCTGCAGATATACGTTTTTCCAAAACCGTATCTTTGCAATCGACTGTGCAACTACCGAGCATCCTGACCAAGGAATCGGTGCTGCGGGATTGGATGGAGGATCCACGAGGCAGGTGGGTCTTTGCACCGCTCCTTCAAAAAATAACCGCTCATATGCAGGCTGTGTTTGGTGGTGGAGAAGGCACAACGGACGGGATGGATCCCATGGGCTTTTTAATGGATATGCCATTGCCAGATATGCTCCACTTCATGGGAGGCGTTCTGCCAAGCTCTCCGGAAGATACAGTTAAAGACCTGCTGGCACAAATTGAGCAAAACATGTAATCAGCCTATTGATTACGGACAGATTTTCTCGACTGATTGGTAGGAATTGCTCCGGGATCAGAATATGATGTAAACCAGACGGAAAAATTTGGATTTCGTGTTGGTATGATCTTTCAATACTAAGAGAATGATATGAAGTACGGTTACTTTGACGACCAACAACGTGAATATGTCATTACCCGACCCGACACTCCCCTCCCTTGGATCAATTACCTGGGAAGTGAAGCGTATTTTGGGATCATCTCGAATACCGCCGGGGGATATTCATTTTATAAGGACGCTCGACTTCGACGCCTGACGCGCTTCCGCTATAACGATGCTCCATTGGATTCCAATGGGCGATATATTTATATACGGGATGATGACAGCTCCACACCCTCTTATTGGTCACCTTCCTGGCAGCCTACACGCACCCCATTGGATGCTTATGAATGCCGCCATGGGATGGGTTACACCACCATCCAATCCACCCGAACAGGAATCAACGCTAAAACGCGTTATTTTATACCCCTGGGTGAAAATCTCGAAATCTGGGAGTTAACCCTCACCAATCAACGTGCGCAGGAAGCCAATCTATCCATCTTTGGTAGCATCGAGTTTTGTTTATGGGATGCTTTGGATGATGCCACCAACTTTCAGCGCAATTATTCGGTTGGAGAGGTGGAGGTGGTGGATGGGGTGATCTACCACAAGACAGAATATCGTGAGCGCCGTGATCACTTCGCATATTTTACCTGCTCGGAGAGTCTGGTAGGTTTCGATACCGATCGAGAGGCATTTCTGGGACCTTACCATGGCTGGGATTCTCCCGCCGCGCTGGAAATGGGTCATCTATCAAATTCCATCGCCCATGGCTGGCAGCCGGTCGGAGTGCAACACATACGATTGAATTTACCTCCCGGTGAGCAAAAGACAATCATCTTCCTGCTTGGTTACCATGAAAATCCAACTGATAAAAAATTTGATCCTCCTGAAACACAGGTGATTAATAAACGCACAGTATTACCCATAATCAGACGATATAGAGACCCTGATGAAGTCCACCTGGCTTTTAAAAAAATGCAGGCTTACTGGCAAGAACTACTGGATAAGTTCCAGGTGCAAACACCGGATATCCATACGAATCGCATGGTGAATACCTGGAATCTATGCCAACTGATGGCTGCATTCAACTTCTCGCGCTCAGCGTCGTATTTTGAATCGGGCATTGGGCGTGGAATGGGCTTTCGCGATTCCAACCAGGATTTGCTGGGGTTTATGCATCTTATGCCCGATCGAGCACGGCAACGCATCCTCGACCTGGCAGCTACCCAGCTTCCTACAGGTGGGGCGTACCATCAATATCAACCACTCACCAAGCGCGGGAATAATGACGTCGGCTCGGGTTTCAATGATGATCCTTTATGGCTTGTGTTAGCGGTAGCTGCATATGTCAAAGAGTCAGGAGACACCAGTATTTTGGAAGAAGCCGTGCCTTACGATAATGTTCCTGGCAGTCAGGATAGCTTGTATGGACACCTGCAGCGTAGCCTCCGGTACACGATCGACCGGTTAGGACCACATGGGTTGCCGCTGATTGGCCGGGCGGATTGGAATGACTGCCTAAACCTAAATTGCTACTCAGACACGCCCGGACAATCCTTCCAAACCACGACGAATAAGGACGGCAAAGTGGCGGAGAGCGTATTCATTGCCGGGTTGTTTATCCTGGCAGCAGGAGAGATGCTTGAGTTAGCCAAACACAAGGGCAATGCTGATGTGGATGGCTATGAACTCGCTGCCAAACAGATGGAGAAAGCAGTCTGGGAGGCAGGATGGGATGGAGCCTGGTTCCGGCGGGCATATGATGATTTTGGCGACCCGGTTGGGTCGAGCAAATGTGTGGAAGGCCAGATTTATATCGAGCCACAGGGGATATGCGTTATGGCGGGCCTGGGGATCAAGGATGGTCGCGCCAGGCAGGCTTTGGATTCGGTAGCAGAACGATTGGCGACACCTCACGGCATCATGTTGCACCAACCGGGGTATACACGCTATTACCTGCACCTGGGGGAAATTTCCTCATATCCGCCAGGGTATAAGGAAAACGGAAGTGTCTTCTGCCACACCAACCCGTGGATCATGATCGCAGAGACCCAGCTGGGGAATGGTGCCAGGGCGCACGACTATTACCTGAGGATCAACCCTTCTCGCCGGGAGGAGATCAGCGAAGTACACCGTTGTGAGCCTTATGTATACGCTCAAATGATTGCAGGACGGGAGGCACCCGCCTATGGTGCAGCCAAGAATTCATGGCTGACTGGTACAGCTGCCTGGAACTATATCGCGATTACTCAATGGATCCTGGGTATCCGACCAGAGTTTAAAGGATTAAGAATAGACCCATCCATCCCACCTGAATGGGATGGATTCACTGTCAAGCGCAGCTTTAGAGGCAGTATGCTGCATGTCAGGGTGCATAATCCACAGCATGTCAGCCAGGGTGTGGTCAGGTTTGAAGTGGATGGAATACAGATCAAAGATAACCTGGTGGAACTGCACGGATTACCATCAGAGCATCACGTGGAAGCCTGGATGGGGAAATGAAGAGTAACTTTTATGGATAAAAGAATCATGCAGATCAGTGAATATGACGGTCAAGGCTACCGACCACTGATTGATTCTGCTGGATGGCGTGTGGCAGTCCTCCGTTGGGCTCCTTCTATGTTGCCCGAGAAAATGGAGTTTCTGGAGCGCCACACCCAAACGGATGAGGTGTTTGTTTTATTGAATGGTATGGCAACCTTAATCTTGGGAGGTAATGGACCGCAAGCCAACGATATATTCATGCAGGATATGGAGAAGGGAAAATTATATAATGTGAAGCGCAATGCCTGGCACAGCATATTGACCAGCCAGGATGCCACAATCTTGATCGTGGAGAACCAGGATACGGGGGAGGTAAACACTGAATATAGCCGCATATCTGAGGGCACTAAGCAGGAAATCCTTTCATCGAGACAGAAATATCACGGCAGTTGATAGAAGATGATAAATAAACGGCAATTAATAAAGAATAAAAGAGTAAAAAAAAGACCCTGAGGTCGATATGAAAATCCTCAGGGTCTTTAAATCCCAGAAAAAACTAACTTTGCAGCATACTTTCCATTGCCTGGTAGGCCTGATGCTGAGTCGTCCCCAACGAAAGCGTCCACTCAGTGAGCAGTGAATTAACTGCCCGTTCTAAAATGGATTTCTCCTGGTCGTTTAGCTTAGAATTGCGCTGGTAATGCGTTAAATCACGCACCACCCGGCAAATAGAAGATAATTGACCATCCTTTAATTTATCCATGAGTTGATTTTTACGCAGCACCCGGTCTTCCAGCAAATCCTCGTTCGGACTGGTGAGGATTGGCAGGGTTTTGACAAATTCTTCAGGTGGAGTGGGTACGCGCAGACTATTTTGTTCTGGATCATCAATTGGTACCCAAACGGTCATATCAGTGAAACGAACCACATAACAGTTAGTCAGGTGCCCATTGATGGTCTTCTCTTCGATTGCGGTGATATCTCCTAGACCAAAAGTACAGTGAATGACTTTTGAACTAATTCGAAAGCCCATAATACACCTCTTTCCCTACCTATAAAAGAATCGCCGAATCAGGACGTAGGGAGTCCCGATCCGGCGTGCAAGCGAGTTATTTTACCAGCGTCGATTTCCGAATGATTTACGCGGGCGCTCTTCGCGCGGTCGGGCGATGTTCACCTTGATCTCACGGTTGTCGAGCATTTTTCCGTTGAGCAGCTTAATGGCGTTCTCAGCTTCTTCCTGAGTAGTCATCGTCACGAATGCGAACCCTTTCATGCGGCCAGTATCACGATCTTTGATCATTTCAACAGCTACCACAGATCCGGCTTCAGCGAACTTTGCCCGCAGTCCGTCCTCGGTTGTATCGTAGGACAGATTTCCAACATATAACTTAGTATCCATTCTCTTTTCCTTTGTTTGAATTCAACTAACCTCAGTCATCCTGGCATCTAGGTAGCCGTTGATAGATCATCCAGGATCACCGTCGAAAAAAGAATCCGCCATTCGATGCAGAATGGCGGCGTATATAACCGAGCGCGAAATCTGGAGTCCGTGTGGGTTAATTATACCAGACTTTGTGGGAATTCTCCGGCACCCGAGATTAAGATTAACGATTGAAAAAGTGTTAAATACCTCTATAATATAGACAGAAATACTTATTATGGATCAATTTTAAGATAGGAGATAAGCCTTGCCTCATTCATCAGTTTTTGTGGGACGTGGATTGGAATTATCACGGCTTAATGTATACCTTGAAAATGCACTTGCCGGGCAAGGTAATATCTGTTTAATAACTGGCAATGCTGGCAGTGGAAAAACTGCCCTCGTCAATGCCTTCATCAGGCAAGCACTCACATGTAATAAAAAGTTAATTGCAGCGGTTGGTATGGCAGATGCCACGACTGGTGCAGGTGACGCCTATCTGCCGTTCCGCGAAATCCTGGCACAGCTCACCGGGGATGTGGAAGCTAAACTTTCACAGGGAGCGATCACAAGAGAGAATGCTTCACGTTTACGCAATCTGCTAGGATTATCTGGAGAAGCCATAGCCGAGCTTGGACCTGATCTGATTGGCATCTTCATTCCCGGTGCTGGATTAGTCGCCCGGGCGGCAGCATTCGCAGTTGATAAAGCTGGCTGGCTGGATAAGCTAACAAAAAGAGCTGAAAAAGCTGACAGGCCTGGAAAACCTTTCCTGCCTGAGATCGCCCAAGCGAACATTTTCGAACAATACACCAATGTGCTGCGAATATTGTCCACAAAACATCCTCTAGTATTGATCTTGGATGATTTGCATTGGGCAGATACAGCTTCATGTGAATTGCTCTTCCATCTGGCTCGACGTATTCAAGGTTATCCTATCCTGATCCTTGGCACATACCGGCCTGAAGAGATTGTTTTTGGTAGGCGAGGAGAGCATCATCCGCTTGAAAAAATAATTAATGAGTTAAAGCGGTATTTTGGAGATATCTTCATCGAACTTGATCAAATCCCGACAGAGCAGATGCATGCCTTTGTGAATGCCTTAATCGACAGTGAACCGAACTTGCTAGGCGATGATTTCCGCTTGTCACTTTTCAAGCTGGCCAATGGTCACCCGCTGTTCACGATTGAGCTGTTGCTGAATATGCAGGAAAGAGGCGATCTGATCCAGGATCAACATGGAAATTGGGTCACCAGCGCGGTGCTTAATTGGAACCACCTGCCCAACCGTGTGGAAGGAGTGATCGAAGAACGCCTGTGCCGATTAGCCGATGAACAGCGCCGTATGCTAACGATTGGCAGTGTCGAAGGTGAAACATTTACAGCAGAAATTATCTCCAGATTGCAATTCATCGACTTACGCAATTTAATCAGTAATTTATCCGGTGAGCTGGAGAAGAAACACCGCCTGGTTGCTGCCCAGGGAATTCAAACCCTCCCAACGGGACGAATTTCCATGTATCGGTTCCAACATAACCTTTTCCAAAGGTATCTATATCATGACTTGGACGAGGTCGAGCGAACTTACCTGCATGAAGATGTGGGAAGGATAATGGAAGAGCTGTTTGCTGGAGAGACAGAACAAGTGGCGGTACAGCTGGCGCATCACTACGATCAAGCCAACCTGCCGGAAAAGGCTTTGCCATATCTTTACTCCGCAGGTGTGCAAGCCATGGACCGTTATGCCAATCACGAGGCATTGCACTATTTTATCCGCGCCTTAGAGCTGGCTTCTGAGGATGACATGGAAATGCAATACAAATTACACATGAATTGTGAGCGGATATATAACCTGATTGGCGATAGGCTGAAACAAAAACAAGAACTAGATATCCTCGATAAACTATGCACAGGTTTTGGTGAGCCGATCAAACAGGCGGAAGTAGACTTGCGCACTGCGGGATATTTGGAGTCGATTGGCGAATATCCACAGGCAATCATCGCAATTGAACACAGCTTAACCTCTGCAAAAGAATCAGATAATTCCATTTTTGAAGCAAGGGTTCATCAAAAGTGGGGTTACATCCTTTGGCGGACAGGGAATTACCAGGAAGGATTGATACATCTTCAGAAAGCTCTTGCTTTAGCAACGACTGGGGGAGATAAAGTTGCTGAAGCTGACACATTGAGAGAAATGGGTGTCATCCATTGGCGGCAGGGAGATTACCCAAAGGCAGAGGATTATTACCAACATGCATTATCAATATACAAGGAGCTGGATGACTACCGAGGTGAAGGTACTACATTAAACGGCTTGGGAAATCTCTACTTACGGCAGGATAGGTATGAACAGGCTGAAGAAAAATACCAACAAGCCCTGAAACTGGTCCAACAAGCCGGTAATAAGCGGGGAGAATCAGTCAATTGGGGAAACCTGGGGATCATTGCTGCTCTGCAAGGGAATTTTTCACAAGCGTATGACAGATTCAACCAGATATTAAGAATTTCAAGTGAGATCAATGATCGAGAAAGTGAAGGTCGTACTTTTGGAAACCTGGGAAGCCTTATGATGGATACAGGTTGTTATGACAGAGCGAAGGAGTACTTCAGCCATGCAGTAGAGATCTTTCAATCAATTGGAGACCAAACCGGCAGCTGCTGGATATTGGCAGACCGAGGCCTATGCAACCTGCGTCTCAATATGCTAGAACAAGCTCTGGACGACTGTAATTCTGCTTTCACGATTGCACAAAAGATCGGTAATAAACACTTCCAGAATTCTGCACTTACCCATAGGGCACATGTGGAGCTGCAACAAAATAGATACGAAGAAGCTAATGTAGACTATCAAAATTCCTTATTGATTAACATCGAACTGGGGAATTTAACCGGAGAACTTGAAGCGCTGGCAGGATTGGCTACTCTCGCCCATACATTAGGAGACTTTAACCAGTCGCTCTCCCATGTTGAACAGATATGGAAGAAATTCGATCTTTCCCAGGTGAGAGATATCGAATGCAGGTCTTATCTTCTGCTTACGTGCTATCACGTGTTCAACCAGGCAGGCGATCAGCGGAAAATAGAAGCATTACAGAAGGCGTATAGACTGGTTATGGAACAGGCAGGCAAACTTGAAAATGAGGAAATTCGCCATTCATTCCTGACAAATGTACAATCGAATTACCAGATATGTGCATTGGTGGACTCAGGGGTCTTGGATCGATAATCCCTTAGGTAGATTGTCACCGACCTGATCCGGGGATAACATAATCAAAAGCTGGGGTAAAAAGAACAATTACTGGCGATCGGCTAAGTTGTACCTTGGTTGAAGAAAATCACATCAGACTAACCACTGTGTTTATCCGGTAATTTGATAATCCCCTATGCAGTCGTGATTATCCCGTGAGAAGAAAAGCTAAGGTAATAGGATTCTTGTAGCTGAGTAATAGAGAATAACATATCGGAAATCAGTTAGCGTTGGTTGTTGGTAAGATATCACCGATCCAGAAATCGAGAGCAATGTTCCAATGTGCTTAGCGTTATTTGCAACCCAATTAAGGAGTCATCGATGACCATCACCCTCAAACATCCCTCTGCGTTCAACCTGCCGGCTGTGGTACGCAGCCATGGCTGGATCCAGATGACACCATTTGCCGAAACACACGACCACGGGTTGGGATATGTAATTCGCCTTACAACCGGCAAGGTTCTGCGCTTCGATGTGCACACTGTAGGCAGCGAAATAAAAATAAGTGCAACTGAGATTCTCACTGAAACAGAACAAGCCGAGCTCAGCCGAAGCATCACCTGGATGTTGGACCTTGACCAAGACTTCACAGAATTCTATGCCCTCGCACGCCAGGAGCCCAAACTAGCCAGGATGGTCGAGCGCCAGGCTGGGCGTGTGTTGCGCTCACCTACCTTGTTTGAGGATGTCATCCGCACTCTGCTCACCACAAACACACTCTGGAAGCACACCTTACGAATGTGCCGGGAGCTGACCTCGCGCTACGGTGAGCCTCTACCGTGTGATCCTGAACAGCATGCCTTCCCCACTCCGCAGCGCCTTGCGCAGATTGATGAACCCACCCTGCGTGAGGAGTGCCGCATGGGTTACCGCGCCCCGTATGTGAATGAATTATCCCAACGGGTGGCTTCGGGTGAGCTGGACCTGGAGCTTCTCAAGACCAGTTCGCTATCTACCCAGGATCTGCGTAAGGAATTATTAGGAATTAAAGGCGTGGGCGGATATGCAGCTGCCAATCTGCTTATGCTACTTGGGCGGTATGATTATGTGCCGGTTGACTCATGGGCGCTGAAGGTTGTTTCCAGCGAGTTCTTCAAAGGTGAAGTGGTTACTCCTAAACAGGTACTATCAACCTTCGAGAAATGGGGAAAGTGGCAAGGGCTGGTGTATTGGTTTTGGGATTGGTCTCCGCACGTGTAGAGAATCGAAATCCAGAACCAGACGGGATTTTGAAATCTGAAAGATCTATTGAATGATCGCATAGGGGGCAAATACGCATTAAAACTCAATTTTTCGGCTAAAAATGCACAATCGCCTGCCATAAAATGATGGATTTCTTATTAATATAATCAATCCTCATTTGGTGCTACAATAAATATTAGACCAAGATTAATAGCCGGCCAATTACCCAGGGGTTGTCCATGAAAAGGCTGTTCATCCTATTTATCCCCATCCTGATCCTTATATCTCTCCTCCATCCCGTTCCAGGTACAGCTGATACCACTCTCACCATCTCGGAAGACAGGATCGTCTCCGATTTTCCAAATAAACTAACTTTCAAGCTCTCGCTCAGTAGCTCGAAACAAATCCAGGAAATAAAGCTAATTTATCGGACGAATGGAGCCTCCTGCCAGTCTTCGGTGGCGCGACAGGCAATTGAATTCACACCTGCAGCATCTGTAGCAGTAGAGTGGGAGTGGGATTTCACCCGGGCAGGCGTCTTACCTCCAGGCGCAGAGATCTACTGGCAGTGGCAGATTACTGATGCAGACGGAGATACACAGATCACCAATGAACAGTCTTATTTGGTAAATGATCCCCGCCATACCTGGAATCTCCTGACAAGTGGCCAGGTAAACCTGCAATGGTACGATGGCAATGCGGCCTTTGGCAAGTCTCTAGTGAATATTGCCAGCCAATCCCTGGATAGACTGGCGAATGATGCAGGAGTTCGTCCGACTGGGCAAATCTGGATCACCATCTACCCAACGGTCGAAGAGCTGCAAGAGGTGGATATCCATACATCTGAATGGGCCGGTGGGCTGGCATATACCGAGTACAACAGCTCCATCATTGCAATTGGCAGCAATGAGCTTACTTGGGCGAACTCAGTCATCCCCCATGAAGTGGCCCACCTGGTAACCGAATCAGTCATATTCAACTGTAAAGGGGTATGGCTACCCACCTGGTTGGGTGAAGGTCTATCGATGTACGCTCAAGGGCCGATTGACCAGATATACATCGATCTGGTCAATTCCGCTTTGGAAAAATCCGACCTGCCACCACTGCGCACGCTAGATTCTGGATTTTCATCCATATCGTCAGAAGCCAGCCTCTCTTACGGTCATAGTGGGATAGTAGTAACCTATATGATCGACAACTACGGGGCACAAAAAATGGCTGAACTGCTGGAGGCCGTTAAATCCGGGCAGGTGACCAACAAAGCCTTACAGGGTGTGTATGGAAAGGATACGGATGGCATGGAAGCGGAGTGGCGCATTTCACTCGGATTTGACCCTCAGCCCACCCTGGTGCCAACCAGCTCATCCAAAACCGCCGTACCAACCCTGGCGTTATGGACCTCTGTTGTGCGACCCAGCGCATCACCTACCAGCCTGCCTACAGTCACACTTACACTGGCGCCCCCTACAGAAACACCCGAACCCCTCACCAGCCCAACCCTAACCGCCCCCAATGAAAGCTCATCAGCTACTGACCCGGTCGGTGGTCCAGGTCCAAGTTTAGCTGCAATCATAGCGATTATATTTGTCTCAGTAGTATTGATTGCCATTGTTGGGTTTACTCTTTTTATCATAATCAGGAGAAGGAGAAAAAGTGCATGACACGTTCCTTGATATTATTCATTATTTTCAGTTTCCTTAGCGGTTGTTACGCCATAGCAGCTAAATCGACTGCAACAGCCACGATTGTTCCCACCAGCAGTGCAACGAATACTGCCACTGCTACCGTAACACCCACTCCCACTCCAACACTAACCCCCACCCTAACTCCCACTCCAACACTCACGCCCACCCCTACACCTACCCCTACCCCAGAAGGATTCTATACATCGGAGCTAGGCTTTTCACTGATCCTACCTGCGAAGTGGCAGGTGGTAGATGAGTCTGACACAATGGTAGTGTTCGATTCAGCCACCGGAACAACCCGAATGGTAGCACTGGTTATCACGGCGGAAGAAGAGCTTGCATTAGCGGATTTGCTTACCAGTTTGTGTTCAGGGATTTCAACCACGTATACCAAGTATGAAATCGATGAGGACAAAGAAATCACCCTGGCAGATGGAACTGTTTTCCAACGGACCCTCTTTACCTGTAAATCCAGCGGTACCGATAGCTATCAGCTGGAGCTTGTATCAGGCGTGAAAGGCTACAAATATTATGTGTTTCTGATATCCACTGCCACAAGTCACCTTACTTCCAGCCAGCAGAAATTGTTTCAGGGTATTTTCTCCACAATAAACCTGTCATCCGAAGTGATATATGGTTTGCAGCGTTCAGAGACGTTGCTCCTGCTCGGTTATGATCCTGAACCCGAAGACCTGGACCCGGCACTTGGGCAATCGAGTGCAGGAGATTATACCGGGCTGCTTTACAGCGGTTTTATCCGCCTGACGCCTAACATGCAGATCGTTGGTGACCTGGCTGAAAACTGGACGGTCAGCGCGGATGGATTGGTGTATACCTTTACGCTCAAAAGCGGGCTAACCTTTGCGGATGGCTCATCGCTCACCACGGCAGATGTGCAATATAGCTGGGAACGCGTGGCTGATCCTGCTACCGATTCACCCACTGCAAATACATATCTAGGCGATATTGACGGATTCAAGGAAAAACGCAGTGGCAAAGCCGATGAAATCAGCGGTGTCGAAGTTATTGATGAACTCACACTACAGGTTACCCTGGATAGCCCAGTTCAGTACTTCCTTGCCAAGCTGTCCTACCCCACCAGCTACATTATAAAAATGGGCTCAGCAGATGCGGATGCAGAAAAGTGGATGTTCCATCCAAATGCGAGTGGACCCTACTCCTTGAAAGAGCTACGCCCGGATGAGCGGATCATCTTTGAACGTAATGATAAATATTATCAACCTGCGAAAATCCGTTATGTGGCATACAACACCAATGCACCTGGTACGAACCTGAGTTATTACGAGAGTGGTGAAACGGATATTACCTGGCCATCACAAAGTGATATCGAAGAGATCCAGGCAGCAGACCACCCGCTGCACGACCAACTGCTAAATACCGGATCGATGTGCACCAGCTTTATCATGCTCAACAACACCATCCCACCTATGGACGATCCGAAAGTAAGGCTGGCGCTCAGCCTGGCTATTGATAAAAAACGCATGATGGAACAGTTCTTAGATAATATGATCGATCCTTCGAGCGGGTTTCTACCGCCAGCCATGCCTGGATACTCCGCGCGGCCAGCACAGGAATATGACCCTAAAGCAGCGCGGGATGCGCTTGCGGCTTCAGCCTATGCGGATAATATGCCAGTCTTAACCCTTAATGATAGTGGTTATGCAGGTGATGATACTACCTGGTCGGATGCCTTGATCCAGATGTGGAAGGAGAATCTGGATGTGGAGGTGAAGGTGGAGTGGCTGGATCCAATCATGTACTCAACAGCGGCGCATGAAGGTCATGGGCAAATGGTATTATATGGCTGGTGCGCAGATTACCCTGACCCAGCGAACTTCCTGGATATCTTATTCCACAGCGAGAGTGATTTGAATGTTTCAGGCTACACCAATTCTGAGGTGGATGCATTGCTGGAGCAAGCCCGCACCGAGTTCGACCCGTTAGTACGGCTGAGATTGTACAACCAGGTGGAAACACTGCTGCTTCAAGACCACGCAGCCATCCCGACTGACAACGGTTATGAGTACGTGCTGGTCAATCCACGCGTACACGGTTATGAATACTCGGCGATTGGGGTTAAGATCATTCCCTACTTATGGTTGGAAGCGCCTTAAGAAAAATCAACCAACCAGACCTCACAAGCTTTGTAAGCCTGTGAGGTTTTTTTTTACAGCTGATATAGTTCTCCATACTTCGATTTTAGATATGCGATATACGGCTCAATGGTAAGTGGACCGCCTGTAACACGTTCGATAAGCTCATTCGCAGTGAACTTGCGACCGTGCTGGTAGACATTATCCACCAACCAGGTATGCAGGGTGTCGAACTTGCCCTGGGTCATCTGGGAGGGGATTTCCGGGTGCAATTTAAGAGTTTGTGAGTAGAACAATGATCCGATGATATTCCCCAGCGTGTAACCCTGGAAGGAGCCACCTACCATACCGCTGAACCAGTGCACGTCTTGCATGACGCCATCCCGGTCGTCGGGAGCACGGAGCCCCATATCGGCTGAATATCTCCCGTGCCAATATTCTGGCAGATCGCGTACGAGTAAGTTTCCTTCCAGCAATGCAAGCTCGATGTCAAAACGGATCATAACATGCAGGTTATAGGTGACCTCATCGGCTTCCGTTCGGATGAGTGAGCGTTGAACCTTGTTGACTGCCCGGTAGAAAGTATCCAGCGGCACTTGACTAAACTGGTTGGGGAATTTGGCCTGCAGCTTGGGGTAGAAGAACTCCCAAAATCCACGGCTGCGTCCTACCAGATTTTCCCAGGTGCGCGACTGGCTCTCATGCACGCCAGCTGAGACGCCATTAGCCAGGGGTGTGCCTTCCAACTCCATCCGGAAGCCTTGCTCATACATGGCATGGCCGGATTCATGGATGGTGCTGAACAAGCAGCTAGATAAATCATTTTCATCCACACGCGTGGTAATACGCACATCTCCCAAATTGAATTTGGTCATGAAGGGGTGGTGAGTCAGATCCTGGCGGCCGCGATTGAAGTCAAAGCCCAGCTGCTTGATCACATCCAGACCAAACGCCAGCTGGTCAGCTTGGGGGAAATTTTGTTTGATACACGCATCATCGGCCGGTGGTTGTGAAGCAATCGCCTGGACGATTGGGATGAGCTCGCGACGTAATTGGGCGAACAGGGTGCGTAAAGTGGTGGCTTTCATGCCATAATCGGCAAAATCGATGAGAGGATCAGCAATATGCTCATAGCCTGGGAAGAAGTCGGATAATCGCCTAGATAGGTCAACCCCTTTTTCCAGCAGCGGCTCAAGGGATTTAAAATCATTCTCCGGTCGGGCTTTCACCCAGGTATTATAGGTTTTCGAAAAGTGTTGATAAAGCTCTGCGACAAATTGAGGGGGTACTTTGATGGCGCGCTCATAATCACGACGCGCAACGCGGATGAGGGAGGCATCGTCGGAATCATAGGGCAAACTTTCTTCGTAGGGATGCAGCTCATCCAACAGCTTGCCAATTTCTGGGTCGATTGATTTTTCATGCGCCAGTTTACCCAATAAGGCACTTTGGCGGCCGCGCGAGGCGGCTCCACCCGGGGGCATATAGGTAGCTTCATCCCAACCCAGCAAGGCGCCGATGTGTTCGAGGTCATATACTTCCATCAGACGGGTTTTAAGTTCTTGCAATTTCTTTTCCATTAATTCCTCCATGATTTGAAAAATACCGGGCTATTATAATGCGTTTTGGATGTCAAAATTAGATCCAAGGGTTTTGGGGATAAGGTACTTTGGTACTTAGGTACTTTGGTACTTAGGTACTTAGCACTGTGAATAATGATGGAATGTTTCTTGCAATCTTCAGGTAAAAGGAGACCCTGGAGATGCCACGAAAAAAGTACCTTATCAATCTATCTGATGAAGAGCGGGAACAACTGATGAAGCTGACCCACAAGGGAACCATCAAAGCTCGCCAATTCAAACGGGTCATGATTTTCCTGAAAGCAGACGAGGGTTTATCTGATCCAGAAATCATGGCTGCCTTGAATGTCAGTCGACCCTGTGTTGAGCGTATCCGGAAGCGCTTTGTCTCCGATGGCATTGAGAGGGCCTTGAATGAGGATCCTCGGCCTGGCCAAAGGCGTAAGTTAGACGGACGAGCCGAAGCCACTTTGATTGCCACAGCTTGCACAGAAGCCCCGGCAGGGCATGAACACTGGACCTTGCGTCTACTGGCAGGCAAGCTGGTGCAACTTGGGGTTGTGGATACCGTTTCATATGAGACGGTGCGGAGAACCCTCAAAAAAACGCTTTGAAGCCCTGGCAGCAAGAGATGTGGTGTATCCCCACAGCAAGCGCCGATTATGTGGCCTGCATGGAAGATGTGCTGGAACTGTATGAGCAGCCTCTCGATCCACAACGACCGTTGATTTGTTATGACGAATGGCGGCGAGCCCTGATTGGTGAAACCCGAACCTGTATGCCCGTCCAGCCCGGTAGACGCAAGCGATTGGATTACGAGTATCGGCGCTTGCTGTGGCGGATACACCACATCTCTTGCTGCCAGGGCTTCAAAGCGTTTTTTTGAGGGTTCTCCGCACCGTCTCATATGAAACGGTATCCACAACCCCAAGTTGCACCAGCTTGCCTGCCAGTAGACGCAAGGTCCAGTGTTCATGCCCTGCCGGGGCTTCTGTGCAAGCTGTGGCAATCAAAGTGGCTTCGGCTCGTCCGTCTAACTTACGCCTTTGGCCAGGCCGAGGTTCCTCATTCAAGGCCCTCTCAATGCCGTCGGAGACAAAGCGCTTCCGGATACGCTCAACACAGGGTCGACTGACATTCAAGGCAGCCATGATTTCTGGATCAGATAAACCCTCGTCTGCTTTCAGGAGAATCATGACCCGTTTGAATTGGCGAGCTTTGATGGTTCCCTTGTGGGTCAGCTTCATCAGTTGTTCCCGCTCTTCATCAGATAGATTGATAAGGTACTTTTTTCGTGGCATCTCCAGGGTCTCCTTTTACCTGAAGATTGCAAGAAACATTCCATCTTATTCACAGTGATGAACTACTTAGGTGCATAGGCTCTTAGGCATTAAGGCATTTTGGTAATTTGGCACTTAGGTGCTCAGGGCTGAGGGCTTAGGAGCTGGAATAAGCAGTCACTCGGGGAATTGAATCGATAAAAAAATAAATCGAAACAATTCATTTTCCTGTCTTGAATAGAACAATCCCACCCCCCACCATAAGAGAAACACTTTTGGTGAGGAAGATTTGAAGGAAAACACATGTTGTCATCAAAATATCACCTATCGATCCGTAAAACACTCGCTCGAACAGAAAAATACTGCATCGATAGAAAGCGATCGATGTGGAAAAACACCAATCGATATACGGACGCATTGATTTATAAAAACCATCAAATAATAAATGCGTCCATACCGTTAATAAATCAACCGGTACAGAAGTACACTTGTATCGGTAAAAACCAACCGATAAGAAGATGATTTTATTGAGATCCACCGATACCGAGAAGAGCACTCGGTACAAGAGCAGATTTATCTATAGATTATTTAATTGGAATCTGCTCTTGATGTAACTACTCACCGTATCATCTATCTTGATCCATTGAATTCGGAATTATCGAAATCATCTCACATTATTGTCATTGCGCCTGCTCCCGCTGGTTTTCGGGGAAAGACCAGTGCTCTTTTGGTCTTGAAGCAATCTTCCTTTTCCAAATAGCTCAATTAGGCAATGTCCAGAAAGCTTTGTAGGTTGTGGTTGAGCGGTTTGTGCGAAATCCAACAATCATGACTTTAGTCATAAAATTTGATATTTTGTGTCCGTATATCATTTTATGGACGAAGGAAAAAACTCGGTGAGTAATTACCTCTTGATTATAGCACATATGTTCTTATTCACAAGGGTTTATGGATTTTTTAAGGTTTCTAATACGGGAGGTTTAGGGTTTGAACAGCTGACCTGTTCAGTGCGATTGAAGCGGGAAGGGCTTTCCGCCAGCTCCGAGGCCTACGTTTGGTGATTTTATCCCCTAGAAATCCGTAACAATGGGGGTAAAACCGCTAAAAATGTGATTTTTCACCATGCCAAACAGCCCTGGTTGCAAACGGTTGCAAATGGGTTGCAAATGGCATGAAGAAGGAAATGCAGCCCGTCCCTGTCCTGAAGCGCATTCCATCGCAAATTTAATTGATGGATTAACTTGATTCAAATCCCTAACCATCAGAATAAATTCCATTTTTGGGTCAAGGAGCAACGAATCTTCCTCTCCGTTTTGGTGCAGGAATGAACCGATATTTAAATCTAAAAATAACATATCGATCAAACCAAATAAATTGATAAGGAGATAAAAATGTACAAGGATACGGAATTTCACGATAATGTTTTTAAAATAAACACACTTCTTAAAGCAAAGGATGTGGCTGAAATATTGAAGATCAGCCGAGCAATGACCTATAATCTGATGCTAAGAGGGGAAATCCCCACAGTCAGGATTGGAAAATGCCGGCGTGTCCGGCCAGAGGATCTGATCTTGTATATAAAAAACAACACATACCAGGAAAACCAATAATAAAGAGAATTGAAAGTTAGTTTGCCCCACAGCCCTTCTTTATATTGGAGGTGTCAAGTTAGATTGACACCTCCAATTTTTTTGATGGATCGTTACTCTTCAACCTCGATGCGGTCCACCTGGACCTGCGAGCCGTTATAGTCAGGCACATTACTAAATAATGTACCAGAAAAAGGGGATGATACTATCGGATATTAATATTTGACGAACTTAATAAATGCAATTAATATTTTTTAATCGATCAGCTTCTGCAGTGTGCCAGGAAATTGGAGACTAGAGTACTGCGGATTATTTTTTTCCTGATATTGAAATATTAAAAAAATATGATAATATAATAATACTACTTTAATCCTGTAACGACAGGATAACATATGGTGTATCCGATTTCTACAACCATCACAAGTTTTTTGAACTCGTATTTACCATTAATCAAAAAGGTCGAGAAAATTATAACAAGGAGGTGGTAATTATTATCGATTCGTGTTGATTCGTGAAGTCTAGAAAAAAAAAACAAAAAAAGTGAGGAAAAATGAAGAAAATTAGTTTTGTAATTTCTGTGGTATTGCTTTTTGGTTTCATCCTCGGCGCCTGCGCTCCAGCAACACCGGCTGCAGTAGCACCAGTTACCAAAGCGCCCCTTGCAGAAGGGATGGTTGATACCACACAGTACAAGAAAGATGGCAAAGTTACCATAGGTGTTTCTTATGAAGGGCCGCTCAATGACTACTCCAAGTCCATGCTTTATCACATTCAGTATCAATTTGATGTCGCTTTTAAAGACAGAGTTGAGAAAGTGATTATTGCAGCGGCTGATGGTGATGCCGCAAGGCAGATAAATGACGTCGAAAATCTTCTCACACAGGGGATAGATCTTCTGATGTTTCAGCCGATAAGCGAATCGGCAGGTGTTGCAGTTGTGGAAAAGGCAATGGGCATGGGTGTCCCGGTTGTGATCTTTGGCGCTAGTCTGCTAACGGATCAATATGTATCATTTGTCAACACCGACAATACGGGCATTGGATACGCTTATACCGAATGGATTGCAAAACAGATTGGCGGTAAAGGCAAAGTCGTGGTGATGATGGGTGAAGCTGGCAGCGGTTATACCGAGGATGCATACAGAGGTGTTCAGGAAGCTTTAAAGAAATATCCTGATATCGAACCTCTTCCCACGGTATATGCCAATTACTCACAGGCAACTGCTAAGCAGCAGATGGAAACAATGCTTAATGCAAATGATGACATTGTAGGAGCTATTGTGCAGGGCGGCCACATGGGTCTCGGAATACTTGAGGCCTATATGGATAAGGGCCTGGAGCCGCCATACATGACAGTTGACGATATTAACCTGTTCATGAAAGCCGCAAAGGCGAATAACTTTACAAAGTTCATCACTTATGGCGCAGGCGCAGAAGTATCTTTTGACGCTGCCCAAATCGCAATGGATATACTCGATGGCAAGCCGGTTGAAAAGAATTACCTCAGCCCCGTCGAGCTGTTTACCGCTGAACAAATGTTTGAGAGGATACCTGATGGAATGCCCGATGGTTTCTGGTCTCTGGCAAAGATTCCGAAGGAATACTTAAAGGATTATTTTAAATAAAAGTCAGTATTTCAATACTGGGGAGTCTAAAACGGCTCCCCAGTAAATTCAATATAACAGGGAAAATTAATGTTGCAGAAAGATGTCATTTTAAGATTAGAGAATATCTCTAAGTCATTCTATGAAGTTAAAGCACTACAGAATATATCTTTTGATATTTATAAAGGTGAGATCCTTGGCCTTTTAGGTGCGAATGGTGCCGGGAAAAGCACGCTATTAAAGATCATCGGAGGAGTCCAAAGGAGTGACAAAGGCGACATATATTTGGATAATGTAAATCTTGGCAACATCACCCCGAATATTGCCCAGCAAAAAGGAATTATCAGTGTTTATCAGGAGCTAAATCTCTTTCTAAATATGACTGTTGCTGAGAATTTGTTTATCGGCAAAGAAAACAAAACAAGAACAAGACTGATTGATTGGAAAGCAACTCGCAAAAAGGCAAAAACAATTCTGGAGTCTTTGGGACTGGACATAGATCCAGATGCAGATGTGGCCTCCCTTAGTGTGGCAAACCAGCATCTGGTTGAAATCGCACGTGTATTAATCGAAAAACCAAAAATACTGCTGCTGGATGAGCCCACAGCCACACTGTCGGATAAAGAGATCCAATGGCTTTTTACAAAAATCAGGACACTGGGTCAGAATGGAACGACCGTCGTTTATGTTTCCCATCGCCTTGATGAAGTGATAGCACTGTGCGAAAGATGCGTTATATTGCGGGATGGAAAGCTGGCCGACCAGCTCGACGGGCAATTTGATAAAGAAAAGATCATCAACTGTATGATCGGGCACAATGTAGAGCTTTTAAGGACAGAAACGAAAAAAGCAGCGGCTGATGTGATAATGGAGTTTAAAAACATCAGTCTAGGAAATCTGGTTAAAGATATCAGTTTTCAGTTGAAAAAAGGAGAGATACTTGGAATTGCCGGTTTGGTTGGAGCAGGAAGGACTGAACTTCTCGGCGCAATTTTTGGGATAGACAAAAAAACATCGGGCCATATATTCAAGCATGGTAAAGAAGTCATCATAAAAAATCCTAAGGATGCCATGGACAATGGTATCATGCTCATTCCCGAGGACCGAAAAATTGATGGACTGTTCCTGAATGAAAGCGTCCGTTTTAATATCGCCTCGGCAACATTGGAAAAGCGGGCTAAAGGCGGATTCATTAACGTTAAACAGGAAAAAGAGATCATTACAAAGGCAGCCAAGGACGTACAGCTCGATACGTCAAGAATTGAAAACCTTGTAAAACTTTTAAGCGGTGGAAATCAACAAAAGGCGTTTATCGCTAAAACGTTGCTGGTGAACGCAGATGTTTTACTTCTCGATGAGCCGACTTGTGGGGTAGATATCGGAGCAAGAGAAGAAATATATACCATTATTAAAGAGCTGTCCCATCAAGGTAAGTCCATCATTTTGGTTTCCTCCGACTGGGAGGAACTGATATACCTCAGCGACAGAATGCTCGTGATGTCGGAAGGTAAAATCACAGGCATTTTGGCCATAGAAGAAGTTACCAAAGAGAAAATAGGTCATTTGGCTACAATTGCTGATGTGCAAAAGGATGAAGAAGGCAGTAAAGTGAATCGCGAAGGGATGGGCGAGGAAACCCGCGCAAGGAACACGGAAAGAAATATAACCGTTGTGCATAATCCCAAGGATTATATTGGGAAACTGAGGACTATATATAAAAACAACAACACAGCAATTCTGCCGATTGTCACCTTGTTTCTGGTGATTGCCAGCGTTTCAATAAACGATTCATTCCGGACTTTTATGAATGCGAGGAATCTTTTAGGGCAGGCGATGCCTTACCTTATCCTCACGCTCGGGCAATTGGTAGTCATTGTGGCTGGAGGGCTGGACCTTTCAAGTGGTGCGGCGGTAGCGGCATCCGGCGTTTTGGGTGTGTCTTTTATGGTGAAAAATCCCGACAGCGTGTTGCTGGGAATTGTGATCATGCTTACCTTTGGGCTTATCGTCGGACTGTTCAATTCGGTGCTTGTGGTTAAGGCTAAGCTGGATTCATTTGTTGTCACCCTAGGCATGTCGATCGTTTTAACAGGCGTTTCACT
The DNA here is from genome assembly GCA_963725685.1 of uncultured Chloroflexia bacterium. Taxonomy (GTDB): domain Bacteria; phylum Chloroflexota; class Anaerolineae; order Anaerolineales; family UBA4823; genus FEB-25. The sequence continues at coordinate 733,461 of CAVRYZ010000001.1, read as the reverse complement.
CATCATCACAAAAAACCCAATTGGGCCGTCACCCAAAATACTGAGAGATATAGCAAATAAAGATGTCCTTGGTATACCGTATGTTCTTTTCATCATCATCGCACTGGTCATTGTGTTTGGCATACTAATGAAATACACTGCACTCGGCAGAAGATTCTATGCTGTCGGAGAGAATCCGAAAGGCTCCTATTGGGCAGGTTTACCCGTTCAAAAGACCCAGTTCATCGCATACATGATTAGCGCCTCGATGTCTGTCTTGACCGCGTTATTCTTGATGGGCCGGACAGGCGCGGGAGATCCTGCATTTGGACCAGGGATGGAACTTACGGCCATTGCTTGCGCACTCATCGGAGGTGCTCGTCTGGGCGGAGGCAGTGGGACGGTGGGCGGTGCTTTGCTGGGCGTATTGCTGCTGGCAATCCTTGAAAATATCCTCAGCCTTATGAATGTTGATTTGTGGTATCAAGATGTTTTTAGCGGAATGCTATTGCTGGCCATCATCATCACATATGAAATGAGAATGAAAAAAAATAGAGTGGCTTTCTAAACCTAAACTTAGAGATTAAATCCGGCGAGCATTTGCTTTTACTCTATGAAAACTCAAGAGACGATAACAAGATGAAATCGGTTCTTATTGGCAATAAACTTCGAATAAACAAGCATTACAGTGTATTCATTGTAATGGTGATTTTATTGGTGGCAACATATATATACAGCCCTAAGTTTTTGAGTGGCTCCACAATATTCAATATGCTCAGGCAGGCATCTGCACTAGGCGTTTTGACAGCTGGACAATTGTTCGTTATTATTGGCGGCGGAGTTGACCTGTCGGTCGTTGCCACAATGCAGATATCCATTGTGGCGTGTGTCTATTTTACAAACGCGTATGGTGTTTGGGGACTGATTCTGGGTATTGGAATATCGCTGGTTCTTGCCATATTCATTGGCCTTGCCAACGGCGTGATTGTGACTAAATTCAATGTTCAACCGTTTTTGGTTACATTGTTTATGGCTGAATTACTGACAGGGGCTAGAATGATTCTCGTTGGAGTTCAATCTGCAGGTTCTGTTCCGAGTGCAATGCGATACTTGGGGAATGATCTGACCGGGCCTATTCCAAATGCTGTGATAGTCTTCTTGATCGTGGTCATTGTCAGTTTTGTTATTCTGAATAAAACTGTTTATGGTAGAAAGCTGGTATCTGTTGGTACCAACAAAAGGGCTGCCACATATTCTGGTATTAATGCTAATTCTACTGTCATAATAAGCTATTGTTATTGCAGTGTAATGGCTGTCATTTCAGGATTACTGCTGGCCGGGTATACCGGATATGCAGATATGTGGATTGGAGAGGGTTATGAGTTTACTGCGCTTGTTGCAGCGGTAATAGGTGGTAACTTCCTGGGTGGCGGAAGAGGTTCGATCATAGGTGTTGTTGGCGGCGTACTTGTTACAACTCTTGTGCTGAATGTCGTTTTGCTTTTTGGGCTGGATGTGACATTCCAGTATATATTCATGGGAGTCATTTTCATTGTAGCAACGCTCATGGGGGCTTTGGCAGGAAAGGATTAGCAGTAGGCATATTTATGTCTACACAGGCTTTCTTCATGGTAGCAGAATTAAATAAGTGGTTCAATAAATTGGAAAGCACTCAGAGGCTTCAAATTTGTTAAGGACAATGTGTGACAGCCCCTACTGATCATTAAAGGGCTCTTAAATGGGCTACCCTTCACGGTCATACACCATATTGGATGGCCTTTGGTTGGCCCCCGTCTCCAGATAATAGATGCCCAGCCATCCGCCGCCATATAGAATATGCAATATATCCACACCGAATCCCCACAACTCCCTCACGCCCGTCTTGTCGATATTGTTGTCGGGCAGTGTTGTCACAAACGCGACATCCAGACTGAAATTCGCGAGCGATACCGCAACGTTGGCTTCTCCGCCGCCAAACGTCGCTTCAAAAGCAGGAGACTAAAAAAACCGCTCGTATCCCGACGCTTTTAGCCGCTGCATCATCTCCCCTAATGTGACCACTCTTGCAGTTATATCAGGCTCCCTTTAGCATGCTAATGAGGCTGTCCGAATCCATCACCGCGCCGTACTTCATGCCGATATTCTTCAGCGCCGCATTGTGCAGCTCCTTATCAAACGATGACACAGCGTCTGAGGCAACAATCACCTTAATGCGGTTGTGAAAGGCATCATGCACGGTGTCCTCCACGCATATCTGCGTCACCGTACCTGTCACGATGATGATGTCCCGGTCGATGCTGTACATCACGTCGAGCAGATTGGTGTTGTGGAACGATGAATAGCCATATTTCTCAACGATATAATCCCCTTCCTGCGGATACAGCTCGTCGATCACATCCGTGCAGTCCAATTCCTTGTCCACATCGGGGTAAAACCGCTTGAAACCGCGCACGCAGGCGTTCACCGTTTCGATCTGCGGGCTCCAGTTCCAAAGCAGTGTCCGCTTAGGCCCCGCCATGAACTTGGTGTATATCACCGGTATATCGTTTTCTCGCGCAAACGCTATCAGTTTCTGGTTTGTTTCGATCGTATCCCGCGTGTCGGGCACCTCCATGCCTGCCCCCTCGCGAACAAAGTCGTTTTGCAGATCCACTATGAGCAACGCCGTTTTGTCAATACTGTATTTCATACCCAATCCTCCTTTAACCGTTGTTCTTTATGTACTGTTGATAAAGTTGTGCATACGCCTTGTCCCGCACCACACTGCCGGACGGCAGCATGCTGCGCATCAGCTCCACTCAATTGGTGCACGTGATACATATTTTATCCGATACTATCGTGCCTTCGCTCAATATATCTTTTGCGAAATCCGGGTTGGCGAACGCTTGGCTGCAAAATCCGATAAAATTGGCATGTCTGTTTTCCAGCGCATACGCGCCGGCCTGCACCGCAAACGTCTTCAGCCAGCTGTAGCCCGTTGATCCATTCGATGACCAGTGTGGTTTTTACAAAACCGGCAGGAGCAGAAATCAGGATCAGTTTAGATTGTAAACCCTCGTTCTATCGCTTGATCAGGTGGGGGCGGAGGACAACTTTAGGCCGAGGTGGTGGGACATAAAGTTTGGTGGCCAAAATTGCCGTTGACATAGATCAATTATAGGTCATTCTAAGGAGTTGATCGTAAAAAATGCATTGAAATACTGATAATCAGCTTTGGTGTGATGAATGAACCAGTTTTTGCATCGGACATTAATAGCCTGGAAGGAGAAAAATCGGGTGGCGGGGATTTAGCCACCCTAGCTTTCGGAGAGTATAAAGACGGGGCCATGCGGGTTATGGCAGCTGGCCCGGCTGTGGCGGTTCGCCGGTAACTTTCATCACAATCTGGTTCATGCGGTGCGAGGTGGAGACGTGGACGTGACAATGGTCGCCGGGCAGATCGTAGTGGACTACGAAAAGCTGCTTACTACAAACCTACGTGAGCTTATCGACATCGCTAATGCCTGCGTGTCTGATGTATTTCATCGACGTATGATGTGGATTTCATCACTCCGTGTCGTGAATGAGCTTCAGCGAGAATGATCACGGGTATTTAATTACTCCGATAATTTTTTCGTAAGTGTGTATCCAAGGTTGTAGATTATATTAATGACCTTGAAAAACCAATACCGCTCCACTACACAACATTGATTAGTTTTATGAATTAAGGAATATCCAACACGAAAATCACTTAAATAAAAATCGATTGTCAGATCAAGAGAGGATAAACAATAAAACCTATGTGGAGAATAGGATTGAAGATGCGACCACTTCAATATCTATGAAGTCCACTGCCGATAAATTGAGATCTAGCATCCTTGTTATCCCGCCTGTGAAGTAATCAAGTGGACCTGGCGACAATCGAACCCGCGTCATCTTCAATGCGATGGAAAAGCAGGTAGGGGAAAAAGCCGTCTATTACGTCTAAAATGTGCAAAAATCACCATACCACTCACTGCACTAATTGCAGGCTGTTCGAGCATACCTATACCCGAATTGTACACGCAGTGTACCCGATATGCATTAGGATGATGCAAGAAAGACAATCCGGAACCCTATCCAGAGGCGGAATTACTCATTTTCAGATTATAAGAAGTCATTATCACATACTTAATAATTTCCACAAGTAATCGTTATCATTTTATTCCTAACGATACACATACCAATTAATCTGAGTCTTCTTCTAATTCAGAATACTCTTCCAGCTAATTTTGAGCAAATGAAGCAACCGAACTATCGGGTTATCTCCCTTCGTAATTGGATGCTGGCTTCCCGATCTCGATGGATACACCACGACCACACTTCCCGCATGGTCCACGCCGGCGGAAATAGTAGCCAACCGCGGCCATTGCAAGCGCTACACTCCAAACCGAGAAGAGCAAGGTGGGGCCAAGCTGGAAAATTATTGCCCCGATGATTTCAATATCCCCTGCCCCAATGGCCCTCATATTAGCGACCATCTGGCCTAAGCCGAACCAAATTCCGATGCCACCCACAAACAGCAACACTGATGCAAGTGAAGCTGGGATCATCGCCAGTGCGATGGGGACGCGGCGCCCAGCCAGACCAATCATCCAGCGTGGGAATACCTCACCCCAGCGCTGCACCAATCCGAGCATGAGTAACCCTCCCACAAGGCAGAAGGTCGCCAGGGAGATCCCTCCTATCCAGGTTCCTCTCTCTTGACCGGAACGCAGGTACTCCTCGGTCATCCCCAAGGGGATTCCCAACGCCCATGCGTAACGGGTGAGGGCGTAGAATACTGGCGCTACCAACGCCACATACACGGCAATCCGACCCCAGCGCGCGGCTTCGTTCGGGCTCGTCCACCCCTCCGGACCATCCCGGCGGCCGCAATACAAACAGGCGTCCGCGCTCCTACGAGCATAGCTGACGGTAGCCGCCAGCCAGAGGAACCCTCCGATGAGGCAGAGCAATTGGTGGATCGTTGCCCATTGAGTCCAAGCTTCCAGGTAGGCCTGGCCTTTCTCTGCAGTGAGGAGACCGATGAGGGCAGCGGGGAGATATCCAACCTTGACCAGCAGATTAAGCCCGGTCATAAGCAGCAGGAGGACCACTGCGAGCAGCGCTCCGGTGGTTATTAAGAGAGAACGGAGCTGCCGAACCCCACGCAGCATTGCCGTTCCAACGGCTACCGCCGGGATGCCCGCCGCAATCACGATGATCCAGGCTACAACTGGTCCAAACCTTCCTGCGATTGGCCCCATGACGCTGTCCACGAGTTCGGGGGTAAAAGGGAACCCACGACCACTGACTGCCCAATACAGCCCCAGCGCGGCATAAACCAGTGACCACACCACTGCCGCAAAGGGTACCCAGCGCTGCCAGTCGCGAACCCATCCACCGCGAGCAGGCACGACACTGGCCATCTCATTTGAACCAGCGTGTGGAATTTTCATGTATTTCTCCCTATTCTTCCTTATTTGAGAGTTCTCATTCCAACAATAATATCTCTTGTTCAGCCTCAATAGCCAATGCTTTTTCCATTTGACCTGCTAATTTATAAGCCCGGCTTAATAGTATATACAGATCGCGCGAATCGGCCTTATCAGGCAGCTCTGAATGAGCTGCCTGCCGCCAGAATTGGAGGGCGTGCTCAAAGTGGACGATGGCCTCACTCACGGCAGATAGATGCAGTGCTTCTCGCCCGGCAACCAGGCTGTGGTGGAAAGCAGCCGGTCCCATCCCGGCGGCCCGCGCATGGTGGGCCAGTACTGCAGCCGACTCGCCAGCCTTTTCGAGAACTTCCATTGCACGTCGATGAAAAAGCCGCCGGCGTGCATCCCCAGCTTCGGTGTACACCACATCACGGAGCATATCGTTGGTGAATACGTAAGCACTGACCACACCCGGCTGCACCGGTTCCAGCAAGAGCCGACTGCTGATCAGTTCATCCAGGGCTGGTAAGGCTTGATCTTCATTCAGGTTGGAGATGGTATACATACGCTCATACGTGATGCGATGCTCGAGCACAGCTCCACTTGCCAAGAGGCTGAATGCATTCGGGCTGAGACGATTCAGGCGCGAGCGGATCACCGCATATATGGTAGAAGGGACGCGCACCGCCTGCCCAAGATTGTGATCCGCGTCCACTGAGAAGATCCATTTACCTTCTAACTGTCGTTTAGGGTGCAGGGCATTCCTTTCGAGCAAATCCTTGAGGGTCTCAATCAAGTAGAAAGGCTGCCCATGCGTTTCATTGTATAACCACTGGGCGAAATCAGCGTCGGGCGGCGCCAGGATGGACTGCATCATCTGCAGTGTATCACTTTCCCCGAGCGGTTCCAGCTCGATATGCAGCGGCGTCAACTCACGCGCCATGCGTTCCAGCCACCGGCTCAAACCCTGCAGCCCGCCTGCTGGCAGGGGTTGGGTCATGGGGTGCAATGCTTCTGACCTCAGGCTGGCTAAAAACAAGATCCGTGCTGCGCTATCTTGCCAGCGCCGGATGGCATATTGCAGCAGATTTAATGTAGCGCTATCTGTCCACTGCAAATCATCAATGAACAGCACCAACGGTGCCCGTTTAGCCAGAGCCAGAATACATTGCACCAGGGGTTCGTACAGCTGAGCCTGACTTAAATCTGCATTCGGGTAAACAGTCTCAACTGGAGCGGAGGATATACTCGGATTGTGTTGGTGAAGTTCTGGCAGCAGTTGACTCAGCGGCGATAACCAAATCTGATCTACTATGTTTGTTAATGAGTTTTCACCGACAAGCCTCAGCCGGAGCGCCTCCACGAGCGGCTGAAACGGCATATGACTGCCACTTTCAAACGCGCTTCCCAGCAGCAATTCTGCGCCCTGGGCGCTGGCCCATTGGATGAATTTCCTGGCCAGGCGGGTCTTGCCAATTCCAGCCTCACCGCGCAGCACGACGAGCTGGGTCTGGCCTGCAGTGGTGCGTCCATAACATTTAATAAGTGCCTGGTACTCGCGGTCACGCCCGGCAAATAGGCTTCCCAGGAAATTGACTGAGGTATCTGGTCGCAGTGGCCGAGGCACAGGTTTACGAGGACTTGGATGGACGAGGGGGGATTGGATACGAACGCTCTCCGCTAACGTCGCTGTATCCGGTTCCGGTTCGACACCCAATTCAGACGCTAAAATTGCCCGACAGGCCTCATAAGTCTCCAGTGCTTGCCCGCGCTCGCCAGCTGCGAAGTGCGCCCGCATCTTGCGGCGATAGGCAATTTCGTTCAACGCATCCAGGGCAATCCATTGCGATGCTGTCTCTGTGGCCCCAGCAAACTCGCCATGTGCAAATTGGATTTCAGATAGCCGGTCAAGGATCAGACTGAGGCGGCGATGCCAGACCTCACGCTGGACGGCAACCCAATCGTCGAATTCGGGTGCATCACCTAGCGAGAATCCGGCTAGAAAAACACCGCGCTGACAGACTGCTGCTGATTGTAATAAAGGCAGGCTGTTTGATCCCTCCGGCAGCATACGGCTGGACCGTTCAGCACGAGCCAGTGTATATGCACGTTCTACCGTACGCAAGTCAAACTCAATATCGGCATCCGGGTTTAGAGTCAGAGAATTATGTGAAACGGTTAGATAGGATGTTTGGGACTGACTACTCGCCTTGCGTAAGGCTGTTTGCAGGTGATCGAGGGTATTGCGGAGTGAGCCATGGCTGCGCTCAGGGCTGGCTTCCGGCCATAGCATTGCAGCCAGAGCATCACGCGGTTGTGCCGCTGACTCTATCGCCAGGTAGATCAGCAACGCCAGGGTCTTGCGCGTCGGAAATTCCACCAGGTTTTCACCAAGGCGCACTTCAGGTGGTCCCAATGCATAGAGATGTAATGGTAATGCCTGGTTAACCAAGGCATAGCTCCTTGTGACGTTTTTGAGACTCTATTCAATTATACTGAGAGATGGAAAAAAATATATATATTAAAAGATTATAGTTCCCTGAAAGAAGGCTTGCGATGTCTGGTATTGTTCTGACATTCCCCATACTGAACGGTAAAGTGGAAGCCTGGCGGCGATTTACCCAGGAATTAAGTGGTTTTCGACGCGTGTCGTTTGAAGCCTCGCGCAAGCGGTTGGGTATCACGCGCGAACGGCTGACATTGTTAGAAAATGCTTTTGGGGCGACGGCTGTGACCACACTGGAAGCTCCCGATGTGGCGAAAGCCTTGGGTCAGATCATCATCTCGGAGGTCCCATTTGATGTTTGGTATCGAGAGCAATTGCAGGAGCTGCACGGCGTCAACCTGGCCGGGTATGAGCAATTTGCCCAACCAACCCCGCTCCCGCCCGAGCAAGAGCTGCTCTTTGAATGGACGATGAATTCCAACGCTGGTGGATGACCCTCACTTAAACACCAGCGCCATGATAAATGATCGGAGTGATGCCACATTCGCTTCTCCTCTGAGAAGGAGTGGGGATTAACAAAAAAACGCACGGTATTCCGTGCAAAGCAAACATTCACTTAGGAGATAGAGATGAACATCATTATTTACTTAGTCGTTGCCGCAGTAATCGGCTGGATTGCAACAGAAATCATGCGTGACCGCTCAAACTTGCTAATCAACATCATCGTGGCCGTTGTTGGTGCCTTCCTGGCGGGCTGGTTCATTAGCCCCCTGGTCGGGGTCGGGACGATCAACGATGCGATCACCCTTCCAACCATGCTGGTGACATTGCTGGGTGCCATCATCCTGCTGGCGATTGTTAGATTGATCCGCCGCAGACGATAATCCAGTCAATTATCTGCCCGTATTCACGCCGCAGAGCAGGGATAGATCACAGCCCATGTCAACCGCGGTTATTAATACTCAATCTGCGGGTCTCATTTGATCGGCGGACAAGGAGAATCCAAATGGATGAAAAAGAAACCATCCAATTAGAAGCTAAACCCGAATCCCGTCCGAAAAAAACCATGCGCGGTGCCCTACGCTGGTTCTTGGAAGTACTGTTGGCATTTGGGCTAGGTGCACTGGTGATCGCCATCGCACTCTACTTACCCACCCGGCAGGAGTTGGTCAAAGCTAACACTGATCTAGAGCACGCCACCGCAACGCTCGCCAGCCAAAGCGAGCAGATCACCACATTACAGACGGGTAACGAGACCTTGCAAAAGGACCTGGATACCGCTAAGCTGCAAAGTTATGTGCTCAAGGCATTGTCAGGTGTGCGGGGAGCCAGCCAGGCGGTGGTCGCCGGCGATTATGCCGGAGCGCGCCTGTCGTTGATCCAGACCTCCGATGCAATGAATATCCTCTCCGGTTTGTTGGGGACGGATCAAAAAGACGTGCTCAGCGCCATGCAACAGAGTGCTGCACAGGCATTGATCAAGCTGAAAATCGACCTCATGTCAGCCCAGCCGGAGCTGGATCAGCTGACAAAAAACCTGGTTCAGTTGGAGAACAACCTGTTCCCCAATCCCTAAGATAGGTGGAGGATTTTCATTCCGTCCACCGAGAAGTAAACAATATGCTATGCTGGCGCGCTACGTTGCCCAGAGCGTTGGCGAAAATAGCAGGGGGACCATATCCGAATGATTATGAGGAAAATATTATGAATAAGGACATTTTCGAAGGTAAGTGGAAGGAAATGCGCGGCCAGGTCAAAGAGTGGTGGGGAAAACTCACTGACGATGAGCTGGAACAAGCGGGTGGTAATGCAGAACAAATCGTTGGCTTACTCCAACAGAAGTATGGATACACCCGTGAGCGTGCCGAGGAGGAATTCAATCGGCGAATAAAAGAAGTAAAGATGAAAGTTGATAAAGCTTGAGGCACTCTAAACACACTCATGGCGGAAGCCAGAAAGGAAATTGATAATGAACGATAGGAAATTTAAACAGCAAGTTATTCGCGATGTAGACAAGGCGAAAATTGATCTAGCTACATTGAGGGATGATGGCATTACCGGATTGAACAGGATATTTGAGCAATTGACCGGTGACACACAGAAAACTGTAGATGTAGCAGCAAAGACTATTAACCAGACCGTCGGACATGGTTTGAGCCAATTCAATGCGAAAGTCCAGGATGTAGCTGACAGAGTTCCAGGCGACTTAGGCAAGAAGGCATTAGGATACCCGTGGGTTACGATAACGTTATCCCTGGTTGCTGGTCTGGTACTGGGTGCATTACTCAAACCTGGCCGCCAGCCTCAAGTGTAGCTCTAAAACGGATAAGTTCGATAATTTAACCAGCCTGCTATATGAAAAACATGATTTCACCAGCAGCAGGCTGAAGAAGGATACCAAAGGAGGAAAAAATGACCGACTATAAAGAAGTAAGAACTACAGAACATGAAGCAGGACGAGAACAGCGCGTCGCAACCTTTAAAGCTACACAGCTGATCTGGCTGCTGCTGGGTCTTCTCGAAGCCGCAATTGCACTGCGGGTTATATTTAAATTGCTCGGGGTTAATGAGGCCAATTCATTCGCCACGCTCCTATATAGCATCACCGGCTTTTTCCTGGCTCCCTTTGCAAGTTTGGCGAAAGCCCCGGCAGCCGGTGGCAGTGTGTTGGAAGTTTCTTCCATCATCGCGATGATTGTGTACCTGTTGATTGGCTGGGCGCTTGAACGGATTGTGTATGTGCTTTTTTATCGCCCGCGCGGACCGGTGAGCGTCAAGCAGACAACAGTTGCCGAGCATACCCCACCGCAGGCATCCGGAGACACCAGTCAAACCACCATCACCGAACATACGAAGACCCAACCACCGAGTTCCCCGTGATCATGGGGTGAGTACACAGCACCGGGGTTTGGTCATGCAACTGCTGAAAACCTGGGGTGTTAATTACTGTGAAAGGAAAAATGAAATGGAACTGATTAAATTCATTATGTGGCTCAGTGCGGGAGCTGTGATTGGCTGGTTTGCCAGCCGAGTCGTTACAACAGAAAATGGGTGGACCCATAAAGCTGTGCCGGTCAAGGTTCCCATCTCTGAGGAGAGCTAAGCTACCTTATAGAAACGATCATGCGAAGGGTATAGATCCTGCGCATGATCCCAATCGATAAACCTGATAAAAAAGATAGGAAGATCAGAATGGGTATACTTTCCTGGATTGTCGTTGGCTTGATCGCCGGTTTTTTAGCCAGTGTGGTTGTGAAAGGGGGCGGTTATGGATGTATTGGAGACGTAATCGTCGGCGTGGTAGGCGGATTGTTGGGAGGCTTTGTGGCTTCTTATTTCTTCCATATTCCTAACCCGATGGCTAGTTTTGATCTTAAATCGATCCTGATTGCTTTTGCTGGGTCGGTAGTACTACTCCTCGTGCTGCGGATGTTGGCTGGTAGGAGAAGGAGAACCTAACGCTAAGTGAACCAATTGTTTCTATCAGGACTGTATACAGACCGACAAAATCATCACCGGTGTTTATAGCATGGCTGAAGAACAATAGCTCGACGACATTCTAAACCCACATTGAATAGAAAGGATATATGCAATATGAGAAGATTCACAAAAAATATCGGCATGCTCTTACTGTCCATCTGGTTGATCTTGTACGGGCTATTTGCAGTGTTCGGATTACACTTTAATGGCTCCGAAATAATCATGGGGCTGCTCGCCATCGCGGCCGGCATCTTCATTTTGCTAGGCCGTTAATCTCGACCGTTAGGTCAACAGTCACGTGGTCAATCACAACCGGGTGGCTGCCAATAAATCATATGATCATGTAAAAAAGGAGAAATTTTATGGGTTCAATACTCTGGATTATCGTCGTAGTTCTGGTAATACTGTGGCTGCTTGGTTTTTTCGGTCGGAACATCAGTTCAAACTTTCCGAAGACCGGAAATTGGGTTCACACCCTGATCGTAATTGCGATCATACTGCTTATTTTGAGACTCCTTGGAGTGTTGTAAATCTCTTGCGCTCCAGCGATCGGACCAAGTCAGTAGAAGCTGATGCAGTCTTCAATATTCAGAACTGCAAGGTCATCTGCCACCCAGTCGAAAACTGGGTGGCAGATCGATAGATTTTTGCAAAAAAATAACGGATTAACCTTGCTTGAAACAGTGGTTAATCGATGGAGAAGAGATAATTACCTTTGATGTGAATGCTAAAAATCGTTATGCGATTTTGCAGAGCATCAATACCAAATAATGTTTAGGAGAGGCATTATTCCCTAATTCTCTAACGAAACACTCGCCTAACTTAAAAATGATTCAGTCTTCTGCAGCGCTGAGCGGTAAACCAATCCGCGCCCCCAGGGGCTGTATATTTGACTCTTCGTTTACCCTAAAATAAATGGAGTAAAAGCTTATGTTACCTATTGGTGATGATGATTCCGCTCGCAGAACTGTTCCGCTGGTCACGTATGGCCTGATTGCTCTGAACGTCCTGTTTTTCATTGTTGAACTGACTGGTGGTGACGCTTTCATTACAAAATGGGCTTTCGTCCCCAGCCGCTTCCTCGCCAACCCTATCGGAGATTTTCTCACCCTATTCACAGCCATATTCATGCATGCCGGGTGGCTTCACCTGGGAGGCAACATGCTTTACTTATGGATCTTCGGTGACAATGTGGAAGATCGCTTCGGGCATGTCAAGTTCATTATCTTCTATTTAATCTGTGGACTTGCAGCAACCTTTGCACAGCTGGCATTTAATACGGGATCTGATATACCAAATTTAGGCGCATCGGGAGCGATTGCGGGCGTGCTGGGTGCGTACATTTTGCTATTTCCAAAGAGTAGTGTCAAAGTATTACAAGGCTCACGCGTTATTCAAGTGTCCGCCTTGATCGTCATTGGGATCTGGATCGTTCTGCAGTTTTTTAGCGGCATCGGCTCGATTGTCAGCACCACGCAGACGGGTGGCGTGGCTTACATGGCTCACATCGGCGGATTTGTGGCAGGATTTTTATTAACCTTTTTGTTGCGTGGGAATCCTAACCGGCCTGCATTAACATCATAAGCATGAAGGTAGCCGGTCACCTCGACGTCTTTGGCCTGTTTCCAGAAGTCCTAAAGGGTTGAATAAAGTATGGCAATTCAACAACCTTCACAACCGTATCAATGGACATTCCGGCGCGTCATGGGGGCAACGCTGGTCCTGGTTTTTATCGCCCTTAGCTTCTGGCTTCTATATCGATTTAACCAAGTCGTTTTCATCCTATTCATCGCCATTGTGATGGGCACGGTAATCAGGCCCGTCGTTACCTGGCTATATCGGAGAGGGCTCCCCCGGATTGCGGGAGTTATTCTTGTCTACCTTATACTGCTCGCCCTGCTGATCGGCTTTGCACTATTGTTATTCCCCTTAATTGTCGAGCAAGGGGCAACGATTGCTGCTGCTGTGCCAGGTTATTACCAAAGCCTGCGTGAGTGGATGGCTAGTTTTCCTAATCTATTGATCGTGCGTCTGAGTGAGTTCTTACCAGCAACGTTGCCAAGCCTGAAACCGATACAACAAACCACCCAGCAGATATTAGCTACTGCCGGGCAAGCATTGGGTTATGTGTCGCTGGCGGCTAAGGCTATCTTTATTGCCATAGTTATTCTGATATTGACCTTTCACTGGACGCTCGATGGGCCGCGAATCATTCAAGCCTTATTGCCGCTGATTTCTAAGGAGCGGCGTGAGAGTATTCGCGAACTGATTTCAGCGATGGAAACTAAGATTGGTTCCTACCTTGCCGGACAAGGTGTTCTTTGCCTGATCATTGGCAGCCTGGCGCTGATCGCATATCTGCTCATCGGCCTGCCCAATGCCCTGGTGCTGGCGCTCTTAGCGGGCGTGTTTGAGGCTGTGCCGATGATTGGACCACTGCTGAGCGCCATTCCTGCCAGTGTAATCGCCTTATCCATAGCACCTTCCAAGTTGATCTGGGTGATCGTGGCCACGATAATTATTCAGCAGTTGGAAAATAGTTTATTGGTGCCGCGCGTTATGCGGAGGGCGGTGGGGATCAATCCGTTTGTCTCCCTGCTGTCGATTTTTGCCTTTAGCTCATTATTTGGCATCGCCGGGGCGCTCATGGCAATTCCCATGGCGGCCATTATCCAACTTTTACTTGATCGCTTCGTATTTCATCCGGGAACGATAGAAGCAGAAGTCTTGCCAGGGCGTGATCTAGCCAGCCGGCTGCGTTATGAAGCGCAAGACCTAGTGCAAGACTTACGCAAACAAGCGCGGCTAAAAAAAGGAGGCTCAGATTTAAGCATCAAGCAGGTTGATCAGGTGCTGGATGAAATCGAGACCATAACAACCGACCTTGACTCTCTGCTGGCTCAGGTCAGTGATTCAGGTACACCATGACGAAGAAACTGGTAGTCTTCGGTACAGCGGTGATGACCACGCTGCTGGCACTGGTGCTATTGTGGCAGTTCCGGATCGTGGTTATTTACGTTTTGATATCGCTAATGCTTGCAGCAGCACTGCGTCCATTGTTTAACCGCCTGATTGGACGGAGCCTTGTGGTGCGCATCGCTTGGATCTTACTCTACCTGATAGTACTGGGCAGTCTCGGCTTCTTGCTCTTCATGACTAGTGAGTTCACGATTAAAGAGATTCAACAATTGGGCCAAACCATATCTGTGCAGGATAAGTGGGTGCTACCAGTATGGCTGGAGGGCAGCTCATTCCAACAGATTGTGTTAGCCCAATTGCCACCACCAAGTAAGCTCTTTGAAGCAGCCACCGGCAGCCAGGGGCAGCTCGTGCTGCCAGCCCTACTCGGGTTCACTCAGGGCATTGGCAGCATAGTGAGCGCCGTAATCGTCATTCTATTCTTAAGCCTCTATTGGAGCATCAATCAAGGTCATTTTGAACGACTCTGGCTCTCACTCCTTCCATCTGGTCAGCGTAAGCAGGCGCGTGGTATTTGGCGAAGGATCGAACCAGATATTGGCGCTTACATACGTGGTGAGCTGATCCAAAGTATCCTGGCAGGTCTGTTCATCAGCGTTGGTTGCTGGCTGCTCGGATCTCCTTACCCAGCGCTATTGGCGTTGATTGGTGCTCTGGCATGCCTGATACCTGTGGTTGGGGTAGTCATCGCAGTCGTTCCAGTGGTATTGGTGGGACTGCTGACCAGTGTTCAGCTTAGCCTGTTTACGACTCTCTATGTTCTCGTGGTTATGATTGCCCTGGGAGTATGGGTCAAACCACGACTTTTTACCCGCAGATGGGATAATCCCATCCTGACTGTAATTCTTCTCATTGCCCTGGCAGAAGCTTTTGGACTGGTCGGTATCATCGTCGCGCCACCTATTTCCGTTGTATGCCAAATCCTGTGGAGTCGCCTAGTCACCCGCCGATCTGTTTCAGGCGCTGCGAACCAGATATCAGATCTCAAGGAGCGCCAAGCACTGGTGGGAGCTGCAATAGAAGCTATGGATGAACCACGGCTGCCATTGGTGACCAGCAGCATGGAGCGTCTCACCGATCTGCTTGAGAAAGCTGAACCAATTCTGCAAGCCAGCCAATCAGCTGAATTTTCCGAGTCAATCCCCACGACTAAGTCTTTCACGGTTAAAGCAGATCCACCTGAAACCATAAAACCCTGATGTAACAGAAGATGACTGTACCTCGAATGGCAAAAACTATAGCACAACTATGGCAACAGGTTATCCGCAGTGCGCACGTGCTTAATGAGCGTACCCATGGCTGGCTAGGGATATTGGCAGACGCAACCAGGGAAACCTTAAAGCCTGACTCTGCGATTACGACCGCTGCGATTGCTTACTTTGCCCTCTTTTCCATATTTCCCCTCGCCCTTTTGAGTATCTCTATTGCCAGCTTCTTCTTTGGCCCATTGATGGACCAGGAATTCATTGTACAAAAATTGGAATTTATAGCACCAGCCCTGGGACAGTTGTTAGGCAAAAATATTGGTGAAATCATCCGGATACGCGGACCAGTTAGCGTAATCGCCTTCGTTGGTTTGATCTGGTCTGCCTCTACAATTTTTTACACGCTTACTCAAACCCTGCATGGAATTTGGGGTAATAAACGAAGGCGGCCAATATGGAAGCGCCGTGGTCTGTCAATACTATTTGTCCTGGCATTCGTCGGTCCAGCCCTATTCCTGGCTTCATTTGCAGGCAGCATGGTCGCCAATCTCCGCACCTGGCTACCTGATCAATTCATTCCGCTCGGGGGCGCGCTCAGTATTGCAGTAGCTATCTTGCTCGATATCACCTTATTCATGGTGCTCTATATCATGCTCCCCCATGGAGCTTCTACCTGGCGTGAGATACTGCCCGGCGCGATCAGCGCCGGCCTGCTCTGGGAGCTCGCCAAAAAAGCCTTTTTATTGTTTGTTTCCACCTACATCTCCATCTCGAACCTGGTCTATGGTTCAGTGGCAGCTATCATCGCTTTCCTGGTCTGGGCCTATCTGAGCGGCCTTATCTTTCTCTTTGGTGCTTTCTTAAGCGTCACTTATTACCAGCTAAAGCACCACCATACAGGAGCGGTAGCCTCAATATGATGATGTACTTAAAGCTTCGACGCCAGAATCTATAGCTGCAGACGGAGTATATATATAATATGGTCGAAAAGGAAAATGGAGAATTGCATTATGATAGAGATACGGTTTAGCTTCGACAAAGCCAAGCAAATCGGCGACGCTTTAGGTATAGACTGGAATAAGTTTGAGGTCGATCAATTCCGGATGGGGCTCGAAGTGGAGCTCGAGCATGGAAGCATCGATCCAAAAACGAATGTAACCAATGATGACCCTCTTTTAACTGGCAAGATAGCCTCCGCCCATCTTAATGAATTTCCAGATTATTACACGCGTCTGGCGAAAATGGAAGAAGCAGCAGATATTTTTTGGGCTAAGGGATAGAGGTATATGGCAGAAACTCAAGCCAAGAAACATCGCACCACGAATAAACGCCGCATGCGGGTCAAGCTCATCTTTAATCCCAGTGCAGGCGCAGCCAGAGCATCGCCTGTAGAGATCGTGGATGTGATCCATGAAATGCAGACCTGGAATCTCGTACCGGAAGCCTACCTGGTCGAACCAGGCGGCGACCTGCCAAAAGTTGTCCAGGATGCTATCGCGCAGGGTATCCGTATGTTTGTGGTATGCGGTGGTGACGGCACCATTTCAGCCGTGGCCAGGACCCTGGCTGGCACGAACGCCACCCTGGGGATTATCCCCATCGGCACCCAGAATAACACAGCCCTCAGCCTGGGCCTGCCTGAGGATATCCCAGCTGCCATCGCCATCCTGCGCAACGGCCGGCGCATCAAAGTGGATGTTGGCATGGCCACCTGTGGTAATAAAAATACACCTTTCCTGGAAGCTTGCTCGGTCGGGCTGATTTCGTCTCTTTTCCCGTCTGCGGACGATATCCAGCACGGCAATCTGGCGCGGGTGGGTGATTTCCTGGCTACACTCGCAACCTCCCCTCCAGCTGAAATACATCTGTTGCTGGATGATAACCAGGAGATCCACAATCTAGGTCATGTCGTTTTGGTTTCCAACATGCCCTATATTGGTCTGCATTATCAAGTTGGCTCCTCAGCCTCGTTTAAAGACGGTTTATTGGATGTGCTGTTCTTTGCTGACTTATCCAAGCTTGACTTGCTCGGATACGTTTTTCAAGGAGTGGGTGCAGGTAAGCCAGAAGACGAACGCATCCAGCATTATCACGTGCATAGGGTGGATATCAGCACCCACCCGGCCATGCTGGTCATGGCGGATGGGAGTGCTTTAGGAGAAGGGCTGGTGCGTATTGAAGTACGGCGTCACGTCCTGGCGGTCATGGTCGGCGAGGAACCAGCCGCTGGAGCCTGATAACGGAAATTGATTTCCCGGGACCTGGGATCGCTCGATCCTTGCAATGAGTGGGTATCGCCTCATTGACTGGTGGATGTTCCTCTTAGCCAGCCTGATTCTGTTCCAAACTTTGATGCCTTTCCAATAGCAGATGATCATGAGATACTACCTTGAGGGTTGGGTAATCGTGTAAAGTGTGCACTTAGTTTTTTGCCTAATGGTGTTTTGTGACGCTTTTGAGACTCTACGCAACTATACTATGAGTGATTGTTCAAAGAATGTAAATCCTCCACATCGTTAATACTAATGACCATGATACAGAAGATAAAACTCTTGCTCTTTTTAAAGAAATGATACCTATTAATACTGTTTAGGAGCAGACTACGGAATACAAAATCTCATGCCCTCACTGCAAGAAAACGATAGCGAACGACTCTGAAACTGCCTCTGAAGGCAAGGAAGCAGGTCTTCTATCATCTTTCGTCTTTTGCGAGTGTGGCGAAAAGATCAAATTTTCGGCTATTATCGCTCAAATAAGAGCCCAGGAAAACCTGACGCAAAGATCAAAAATTAATTTCAATAACTTAGCCTGGCTTGAGGCCAGGATGGAGCTGCCATGAATATTTTACTGGTTTACCCAGAGTTCCCCGATACCTTTTGGAGTTTCAAACACGCATTACGCTTTATCCATAAGAAAGCTGCTTCCCCTCCGTTAGGCCTGTTAACCGTGGCAGCAATGCTGCCTGCTGAATGGGAAAAACGGCTGGTTGACCTCAACGTGACCAGCCTGACTCCCAAAGACCTTGCCTGGGCAGATTATGTTTTCATAAGCGCCATGATCGTTCAGCGAGAGGCGGCGCGAGCATTGATTACCCGCTGTAAAGAATCCGGTGTAAAAATGGTGGCAGGTGGGCCACTCTTCACCATGGAGCACGATCAGTTCCCGGAAGTCGATCACTTCGTGCTCAACGAAGCCGAGCTAACCCTGCCGTTATTCCTGGCAGACCTGGCTAACGGGCATGCCCTACCCCTTTATACCACCAGCGAGTATCCGGATATCCACCAAACCCCAGCGCCGTTATGGCAGCTGGTCAATCTCAAACATTACGACACCTTCAGCATCCAGTTCTCACGCGGCTGCCCCTTCAGCTGTGACTTTTGTAACGTGACTGCCCTGCTCGGGCATCGCCCGCGCACCAAGACCGCGGCACAGATTATTACTGAGCTGGATAACCTATACGCATTGGGCTGGCGCAAGAGCATCTTTTTCGTGGACGATAACTTTATCGGTAACAAGAAGCAGATAAAGACTGAAATCCTGCCGGCGTTGATCGAATGGCGAAAGGGTAAGACGGGCATGCCGTTCAATACAGAAGTCTCCATCAACCTGGTCGACGATCCGGAACTGCTCAATCTGATGACCCAGGCTGGATTCGATACGGTGTTTGTAGGGATCGAGACACCCAACGAAGGCAGCCTGACCGAATGCAGTAAGAACCAGAACAAAGGCCGTGACCTGGTGGAAAGCGTCAAGCAGCTCCAGCGGGCTGGTCTTCAGGTGCAGGGCGGGTTCATCGTCGGATTTGACAACGATACACCTTCTATTTTTCAACAGCAGATCGATTTTATCCAAAAAAGCGGTATCGTGACCGCCATGGTCGGACTGCTGCAAGCCCCTCCGGGAACGCGGCTCTATGAACGCATGCGAAAAGAAGGCCGCCTGGTGAATGAAATGTCTGGCGATAATGTGGATGGCTCGACGAATATCATCCCAAAGATGGGCTTGGAATCACTCCAGGAAGGTTATCGCAGGCTGCTGGCTCAAATTTATGCCCCCAAAGCCTATTACGAACGCGTTTTAACCTTTTTGCGCGAGTACCACCCACCAAAGATACGCATCCACCTGGATCCACAATACATTCTGGCATTCGGTCGTTCAATTTACCAGCTGGGGATCCGCGGGGTTGAGCGCGTTCAGTATTGGCAGCTATTTTTCTGGACTCTGTTCCGCCGCCCACAGCTATTCCCGTTAGCCATCACGCTGGCTATCATGGGCTTTCATTTCCGCCAGGTGGTCGAGCTGCATGTGGGCTAAGCAACCAATTGGGTTTGGGTCATAATCCATTAGAAAGGAGTTACAGCAATGATAGATAAAACAAGCAAAAAAAAGAAGACAAAACGATTATCCAAAGGGCATCGTACACACGTACGGCGGCTTAAACAAGAAGCAGGCAAATCTAGCCCCGTTCATAAGTAGCTGACGTGTACCTCGCTCATCCATCCAAGGTCGTCTGAACATTGACCTGGTCGCCAAATCAAGCGACCGGGTCAATGTTCCATGCTTCGCAGCATTGGTTTGATATATAAGGATTTCCTATGCCACTAGCACACAGTGCTCAACAACACCGGGCGATTTTGCAGAGCATCGCTCATCGGGTGATGCTCGAGAGGGGTTTATTGCCTGATTTTTCTAACGCAGCACGGGCAGAATTAAGCCGGCTTCAGTCGCCAGCGATGAAAAATGGTTTGCCAGCTGGTTATGAGAGCCAGATTGGTGACTTGCGGGATCTTTTATGGGCTTCTATTGATAACGATGACTCGCGTGATTTGGATCAGCTGACCGTTGCCGAGGCAATGCCCAAGGAAAACATAAAGATCCTGGTTGCTATCGCGGATGTAGACTCAGTTATCAAAAATGATTCAGCCATTGACCAACATGCACGCCATAACACCACCTCGGTATATACCGCGGCCGAGATCTTCCCGATGCTGCCTGAAGAAGTCTCAACCGGTATTACCTCTTTGAATCTTAATGAGGAGCGTCTTGCCCTCGTCATCGAAATGGTGATTGGTGCGGACGGATCTCTTCAGGATTCGGATATCTACCATGGATGGGTACGCAATCATGCCAAGCTTGCCTATAACAGCCTTGCCGCCTGGCTTGAAGGGAATGGAGCTATTCCTGAGGCAGTCACGATTGTAAAGGGGTTGGAAGAGAATCTGCGGCTGCAAGACAAGGCGGCCCAAAGGATGAAGAATTTAAGGCACATTCACGGGGCACTTACTCTGGAAACCATCGAGGCTAAACCGGTATTCGATGGCGACCAAATCCGTGCACTTGAAATCGAGGAGAAAAACCGCGCTAAGGAGATTATCGAGGATTTGATGATCGCAGCGAACGGAGTGACTGCCCGATATCTCTCTGCCAGAAAATTCCCCTCAATCCGTCGCGTTGTGCGCACGCCAAAAAGGTGGGAGCGAATTGTTGAGATTGCCAACGAACATGGCAGCAAACTTCCTGGTAAGCCAGATTCGAAAGCTTTAGAGGAGTTTCTCATTACGAAGAAGGCCGCTGACCCTCTGCGTTTCCCCGACTTATCCCTGGCAGTGATCAAACTTCTCGGAAACGGTGAATATATTGCAGAACTCCCTGAAGGCAATGCCCCAGGTCACTTTGGCCTGGCGGTTAAAGACTATGCGCACTCCACAGCACCTAATCGTCGTTATCCCGACCTGCTCACCCAACGTTTGCTGAAAGCAGCCTTAGCTAATCAAGTCGTGCCATATAAAATTGATGAGCTAGATGAACTGGCAGCTCATTGCACAGCAGCAGAGGACACTGCCACTAAAGTCGAACGCCAGGTCGAAAAATCTGCCGCTGCGCTACTGCTCGAATCGAGAATAGGAGAGCAGTTTGATTCAATTGTCACCGGCGCTTCTGAGAAAGGTACCTGGGTGCGTCTTCTTAGCCTTCCGGTAGAAGGCAAACTGGTACAGGGGTTTGATGGTGTAGATGTAGGTGACCGAATGCGCGTGCAGTTAATCGATACCAATGTTGAACAGGGGTTTATCGATTTTAAGAAAGTCAATCTGTCTAAAGACAGGTAAGGAGACCTTAATGAAAAAGGAAATAGGTTTGTGGATTGACCACCGCAAGGCTGTGGTGGTTATTGTGAGTGATGAAGGCGAAGAAGTTAAGGAAATTATCTCCCACATGGAAAAGCATGTCAGATATTCAAATAATTACTCCGAGGGTGGATCAGCGGAAGATGTGCGCGATCGCCAGTTTGGAAATCGCCTGAACAGCTTTTATGATGAGGTTGTTGCAGTTATTCGTAACGGAGACTCGGTGCAGATATTTGGCCCTGGCGAGGCGAAAGGTGAACTAAGAAAACGCCTAGAGAGCGAAGGATTCAAGGGACATATCTTGGACGTCGAAACTGAAGACAAGATGACTGATCGCCAGATTGCAGCGAAAGTTCGAGAACACCTTCGAAATAAGTAGGCGTGATTTATTAGGGTGAAATATCGCGTGAATTAATTTCCCCCAATCTCTGGAGCATCTCGCTAGCGAAAATGCTTCAGAAGGTCGAAACAACCAGGGAGGTAATAACTATGGTTGAGGCCAAAGAGCGGCTATCACATTATAAATTTAAAAGACTTTGTGCAAACTAAAAAGTGGCAAAGTTGTATAATCTTAGTTAGGGCGCGGATGTACAATTACTCGTGAGCAAGCTGAGGCAGGATGTTCCTTGATGGTGAAACACCCGAGGCTAAATCGCTGTGATTACAATATGAGATCTTGAGGCGGATGAAACACCTCTCTACACTATCTACCAGCACTCCACCCAAAATGGGGCAACAGGTTGATCAGTTAACTCAGGAAGGTTATTGGAGCCTATCTCCCGAGCAACTCCTTTCCAACCTGCACGCTTCCAGGAGCGGACTTCAAACTACAGACGCTGAACAACGTCTAAAGCAATATGGGCTTAACACAATTAGTGCACAGCAGCAAGCGACCGCGTTGCGCTTGTTACTGAGCCAGTTTAAAAGCCCACTCGTTCTCATCCTTATCTTCGCGGCAATTATCTCCGGCATCGTGGGGGAGTGGGTTGATGCCAGCATTGTGATTGCCATCGTGCTGGGTAGCACTATCCTAGGTTTTGTCCAGGAATACACCGCCAACAACGCTGTTGCAAAATTACGCTCGCAAGTAACGGTCAAATCCAGATTGCTACGTGATGGCCAGCCACAAATGCTGCCATCGGAACAAGTGGTGCCTGGCGATGTAGTGGTACTCTCCGCGGGTAGTCTGATCCCAGCCGATGGTGTGGTGCTGGAAGCTGATGACTTCTTTATCAACCAAGCAGTACTGACCGGCGAGACCTTCCCGGTAGAGAAGAAGCCGGCAACAATCCCTGCAAATGCCAGCCTGGCGCAGCGAATCAACTGCGTCTTCATGGGCACTAGTGCCAGCAGTGGAACCGCAAAGGTGCTGATCGTTCAGACGGGAAAATCCACAGTCTTTGGCCAGGTGGCGGAACGGCTGAGATTGCGCCCGCCGGAGACCGAGTTTGAACGCGGCATCCGCCACTTTGGTAATTTGCTCACGCAAGTCATGTTGGTGATGGTGGTCATCATTTTGACAGTCAACGTCCTGCTTGCCAAGCCATTTTTAGACTCACTTCTTTTTACACTAGCATTGGCTGTAGGTCTCACACCCGAGCTCTTGCCGGCAATTATCAGTATCACTCTCTCCCATGGTGCCCAACAGATGGCAAAACGTGGTGTGATCGTGCGTCGCCTGACCTCCATCGAGAACTTCGGAAGCATGGATGTGCTGTGCACCGACAAGACCGGCACGCTTACTGAAGGTGTAGTTCGGCTTGACGGCGCGCTCGATACGCACGGACAACCCTCCGAGGCCGTTTTGAGGTACGCTTATCTTAACGCGCACTACCAGACCGGATTGAACAACCCGCTGGATGATGCGATCCAAGGAGCCGCTAAGAAAGCTGGGCTGGACATCAGCACTGAGCAAAAAGTTGATGAAATCCCCTATGATTTCGTACGCAAGCGCCTGAGCATGGTCACTGTTAATGCCAAGGGTGAGCGTACCCTAATCACTAAGGGAGCATTAGATAATATTCTGAGCATCTGTACCAACATTCAATCAGGAGATGGAACCCAACCGGTAGAAGCTACCACACTGGCAGAGATTGAACAGCATTATAGCGAATGGAGCGAAAAAGGGTTCCGTGTGCTTGGTCTGGCGACGAAGACGGTAAACGGGCAACCCGATACCTATTCGCAAGCCGATGAAAAGGCACTTATCTTCGCCGGTTTCCTGCTCTTCTTCGATCCACCGAAGGCTGATGTCCAGCAAGTCATTATCGATCTGGCCAAGCGCGGGGTGCAGATCAAGATCATCACCGGCGATAACCAGAAAGTAGCCCGCCATGTCGCGGAGGCGGTGAACCTGCCACTACAAGGTGTGCTGACAGGAAGCCAGCTGAATGACCTGCGTGATGAAGCGCTCTGGCACCTTGCTGAACGCACCACCCTCTTCGCAGAAGTTGATCCCAATCAGAAGGAGCGTATCATCCTGGCGCTGCAAAAGACCGGGCACGTGGTTGGCTATATGGGCGATGGTATCAACGATGCACCGGCCCTGCATACCGCAGACGTGGGCATCTCCGTGGACACGGCTGTAGATGTGGCCAAAGAGGCAGCTGACTTTGTACTGATGAAGCAGGATTTGGCTATCTTGAGGCAAGGCATTGATGAGGGTCGTGTGACGTTCGCTAACACGCTTAAGTACATCCTCACAACTATCAGCGCCAACTTCGGTAATATGTTTAGCATGGCCGGGGCTTCGATGTTGCTGTCATTTCTACCCCTGCTTGCTCCGCAAATCCTGCTCAATAATTTCCTTTCTGACATTCCTGCCATAACCATCGCCAGCGACAATGTTGACCAAGAAATGGTGGAGAAGCCGCGCCGTTGGAACACCAAGTTCATCCGCGACTATATGATTCTCTTTGGCCTGGTAAGTTCGATCTTTGACTTCCTGACTTTTGGGACGTTGCTGTTTCTGTTCCGGGCTT
Source organism: uncultured Chloroflexia bacterium (assembly GCA_963725685.1). Lineage (GTDB taxonomy): Bacteria > Chloroflexota > Anaerolineae > Anaerolineales > UBA4823 > FEB-25. Next base: position 708,828 of record CAVRYZ010000001.1, on the reverse strand, counting down.
CACCGGAAGAATTCCGCACTGGCTGGTTCATAGAGTCGTTGTTAACAGAGTTGGTCATCGCCCTGGTGGTGCGTACGCGCCATCTTTTCTTGCGTAGCCGCCCGGGCAGGCTTTTACTGGCGAGTACATTGATCTTCATTGTAATTGCCCTTGTACTGCCATACCTGCCGTTCATCTCGGTGTTTGGTTTTATCCCCTTACCTGTTCCACTCATGCTGACCATGCTTGGGCTGACAGCGCTCTACGTCGTGGCAACTGAGCTGACCAAGAAATATTTCTACTCTCGGGGCATGAATGCCATTATTTAAGTCAAGTTCAATGGAGGCCGGTCAAGGACGATCCGTACCTATTTTTTTAGCGTATCCTGAGGAAATACTTATTGATAACAGCGTATTTATAATGCCAATATTACTATTAATCTTCACATGCGTGGGAAGGGCAGTCTCAAACGATACAAATGAGAAGAAAGCGTGATGCGGTTCGAGTGCGACTTGCGTACCTAGGCAGGCTATCCAATTGTCAGGCAGATTACAAGCGACTGAATTCTATCTCCGAGGCTGATTTCAACTCGACCTGCTGTTCGCTTAACTTTTGATTCCATTTTTCGATGATTTGCGCAGCTTGTTTACTATAGCTGCTGTGACCATCTTTGACCAAGGTCACTCCATACCCCAACTTCCGTGCACCGAGACAGGTGGCTTTAACACAACCATGCGTAACCAGACCGGTGATCACCAAGCTGTTAATATTTTTGGCTTTTAGCTCTTTATCCAAGTTGGTTTCTTTGAAGGCATTGTCAATCTGCTTGTGAATAATGTAATCAATATTCAATGGCCGGAGCTGAGAATGTAACTGCCAATCCCGTGATCCTTTGACTAATGACCTTGAATCTGAATGTTGGATATAAAATACCGGGACTCCATCGCGATGGGCACGGTTCGCAAGCAAGTTTATATTCTCGAGGAGCTCTTCAGCCTTATAGAGAGGAGTGGATTTCGTGAACAGACCTTGCTGAACATCAATAACTAGTAAAGCAATATTATTCTGGCTCATTCCTTGGTATTTTTAACCCTATCCTTTCCGATAGTATTTATACATTTCACTCCTGGAAAAGAGTGATCTACTAAGTGGTTTGACAGATCCTGGTCTTATTGTAAACCCACATCGATTATCATACAAAGTGTGCGGAATACCCTGATTACTCTACTCAAAAGAAAACAGATTGTATAATAGACCTATCGGTAAAAACCAAATTGCAGAGGAATTCAATGCGTAAAAATAATAATATTCAGCTAAGCCTGACGACGATGTTCTTGATCAGCATTTTATTTTCGCTGGTTGGGGTAAACCCAGTCCGTGCTCAAGACAATCCCACTCCAGACACTGCCACCATTGCCGGTACCTTACAATCGGAGCTGGGATGCAGCGGTGATTGGATGCCGGGGTGCGAAGTGACTAATTTGACCTATGATGCCAACTCGGATATATGGAAAGGCACCTTCAACGTCACACCTGGGAACGACCAGGATAAAAGTGGTCCCCGCTACAAGGTGGCACTCAATGGCAGCTGGGATGTGAACTATGGGAAAAATGCCAGTCAGGGAGGGGCGGATATTCCCCTGGTGGTGGATGCGCCGATTGACGTCACCTTCTACTTTGATAATAAGTCTCATTTCGTCAGCGATGATTACAACACACCTGTTATCATCGCAGTGGGTAATTTTCAAACCCAGCTGGGCTGCAGCGCAGATGATGACCCAACTTGCTTGCGCGCATGGCTTGAGGACCCCGAAGGGGATGGAAATTATGCCTTCGTAACCAAGGCACTCAAAGCAGGGGAGTATAGCATCTCTCTCAGCATCAACCAAAAAACGGAAACAAATGCCACAGCCCCGGTAACTTTTACCGTGAACAACGATAATGATGAGATTTACTTTGGATACGATATGGTCAAAAAAGAACTTGTGCTCAGCACTACTGGCGCACCTAAAGGCAGCCTGGCGAAACAAAAAGCAATCTGGGTGAACCAGGATACCCTGATGTGGAACGTCGTAGGTTCTCCACTGTACACCTATTCCCTGTTTTATTCACCCGATGCAACCCTCGCACTTACTTCAGATGGCATCACTGGTGGTTATGAAATTCCTCTCTCCTACAGCAAATCAGGCCCGGGAGGGGATGTGTTCGAAATGCACCCCTACCTGGCAGGTTACTCTGCATTCAAAATCGCCGAAGCAGATTTCAACAAGCTCCCGGATGCTGTGCGATCACAACTGGCGGTGATCGTGCGAGACAAGACGGGTAAGGTAGTCGATTCAACCGCTGTGCAAAGCGCGGGAGCTCTGGATGCGCTGTATAAGTATGATGGACCGCTGGGAGTGAGCGTGGAAAACGGTATCCCAACCCTGCGGATTTGGGCGCCAACGGCAATATCCGTTGCCCTGCAATTATTCACGACCTCAGCTGGTGAATCGGGTCAGGACATCGCAATGAAACGCGATGATTCCACCGGCGTCTGGAGCGTCAGCGTGGATACCTCCTGGATGAACCAGTATTATCTTTATGAGGTTAAAGTATTCGTCCCAAAGACCGGTAAGATCGAAACCAATCTAGCCACCGACCCTTATTCGGTCAGTTTAACGATGAACAGCCTGCTCAGCCAAATTGTAAACCTGGATGATCCAGCCCTCAAACCGGATGGATGGGACAAGCTAGTAAAGCCAAAATTATCTGCACTCGAAGACACGGTCATCTATGAACTGCACGTTCGTGATTTCAGCATCAAGGATACATCAGTGCCCAAAGACCTGCGCGGCACATTCCTGGCTTTCACAGCCGAAAATTCGCTGGGCATGCAGCACCTAGGCAACCTGGCAAAATCCGGTCTGACCACGGTACATCTGCTGCCGGCATTTGATATTGCCAGCGTGAACGAAGATAAATCCGCCTGGTCGACCGTGGATGACAACTTGCTGGCAACTTACGCGCCGGATTCAGACCAGCAGTCGCAAGCTGTGGCGCTGATCAAAGGCACGGATGGTTTCAACTGGGGTTATGACCCGTATCACTTCTCCACACCCGAGGGCAGTTATGCCACCAACCCGGATGGATCTGAGCGCATCCTGGAATTTCGCCAGATGGTGCAGGCACTCAACAAAACCAACCTGCGCGTGGTGATGGATGTGGTCTACAACCACACCTCACAGAGCGGGCAGGATCCAAAATCGGTTTTGGATAAGATTGTGCCTGGTTATTACTACCGCCTGGATGCCGAAGGCAATGTGACCACCAGCACATGCTGCCAGAATACGGCGACAGAGAACAGCATGATGGAGAAGCTGATGGTGGATTCGGTGCTCACCTGGGCTAAGGTATACAAAGTGGATGGATTCCGCTTCGACCTGATGGGACATCACATGCTGCGCAACATGATAGCAGTGCGCTCTGCATTGGACAACCTAACTATTAAAAATGATGGCGTGGATGGAAAACTAATTTACATCTATGGGGAAGGGTGGGATTTCGGCGAAGTAGCTAATAACGCACGGGGGGTGAATGCTACTCAGCTGAACATTGGTGGTAGCGGAATCGGCGTTTTCAATGATCGCTTGCGCGATGCCACCCGAGGAGGCAACCCCTTTGATGACCTGCGCCTGCAAGGCTTCAGCACCGGCTTGTATATCGACCCGAACCAGGCTGAGGTGCGCACTCCTGAAGACCAGCTGAGTAAGCTGCTGGAATATACCGATTGGATCCGGATCGGCATGGCAGGAAACTTAAGCGCTTACCAGCTCACGCGAGCGGATGGTCAAATTGTTGATGGTGCGCATGTTCTTTATAATGGAAAACCGGCAGGCTACACCCTGGATCCACAGGAGAATATTATCTACGTCTCAGCTCACGATAATGAGACGATCTTCGACGCGGTGCAAGTGAAGGCAGTGGTTAATGCCAGTCTCTCAGATCGGATCCGGATGAACAACCTGGCATTGAGTATCCCCATGCTCAGCCAGGGTGTGCCGTTCTTCCATGCTGGGGATGATATCCTGCGCTCCAAGTCACTTGACGGTAATTCGTATGATTCAGGCGACTGGTACAATGCCATCGATTGGAGCCTCACCAGTGATAATTGGGGAATCGGGCTACCGATCAATGGCACTGAGAGATGGGATATTTATCGGCCACTGCTGGCAAACCAGGCAATCAAGCCGCAAAATCAGGACATGGTGAATGCAGCTGAGGTCTTCAAGGAGTTCCTGCAAATCCGCAAGAGCTCACCGCTGTTCCGATTACTGACGGCAGATCAGGTAATTCGCTCGCTGACATTCCTGAATAATGGACCCACCGCAATGCCCGGGTTGATTGTGATGCGCCTGCAGGATGTGGATAATCTGGATGCGAAGTATAGTGAAGTCATGGTGCTGGTAAATGCCAACCATACGCCAATCCAGTTCAGCGATAAGGCACTGGCAGGGATTGAATATACATTGCACCCGGTACAACAGAGTTCAGTCGATACGGCTCTCGGCGAGGCGAAATTCGATTCAACCAGCGGAACTTTCAGCCTACCGGCGATTACCAGCGCAGTATTCGTGGTTGAGAGACACTCCCTGCTCCAAAACCAACCTGTGATGCTCGCCATGGGTGCTGTACTGGTGCTGGTGATTGCTGGCGCGGTGTATCTGCTGACAAAAAGGAAACCACAGAATCACCCAAACAACCCATAAATTAATTGCTGGGAAGGTATAAAGATTGGTGAAAAATGGGGCTGCTTCTAAATTAGATGCGCGACCAGACCGGTCAGCTTTTGACTGGAAGCCATGTGGGCGTAGGGGATTTTTTCTGGTGTATTTTGTTCAAATCCCACCTCTCCGGTCAAGAGCTGACCGGACTTGCTACGCCGCTACGTTTTAGAATATTCTTGCCAATGTGACTTTTTAAACATCCCCCATTTTCATAATATTTTTTTGCTAAAAATGCTTTGGTACATTAGCGCAGCATCTCACACGAGAATTAAGGCGGGTGGACGCTGGAACCCTCATTGCAAGTATCCAGCAGCAATTGTCCATTTGACTCAAGGAGAGGCACCAGACAGCTGACCGAATAACCGTCTTTAAAATGGATGGTAATATCCATGGAATCCGTCATGAGGGTTGAAGTGTGAACATATAACGAATAATCCTTGCCAAAATGCTCCTTTAAAGCAGGCACATTCTGGTAGGGAAAGCGCTGTTCGATCAAAGGATCAGTGGCGTACTCTTGCAAGGTCTTGTTCATCGAGCGCAAGGTGGCCAGGGAGGCGGTGCCAAACAGTGAGAATATCCCTACTATTAATCCAACCAAAATAACCAGGAGGGTTAATTGTATATACTGTTTCCGGCGCTTACCTGGTTCTACTAGTTGTTTCACACGCATATGACGCTTGATAGGCATGCGGATCACAAATGCTATCAAAATGCCAGCTCCAATCAGGGGGATTGCGGTTAGAAGGAGTGATTGGCCCATTAATTTAGCACTTCGACCGTTGATAAGCGCCACCAGGAGATTTCCAACAAAGATAAGAACTGCCAATAATACCCCACCCCAGACAACTCCCTCATGGTCTTCGGTAAACCAACCGATGATAGCACCTGCCAGGGCCAGCACCAACCCAACCTCCAGCCAGCTGATGATAAGACCGGTCCAATTAATTCCAAGGTGCACATCTGGGTAAACGATGACATTAATCACCGAGGATACCAGGATATAGACGGTTGCGGCCAAGGCGCAGTAAATTGCACCCACCAGCATACGAAACCCTCGCTCGCCAAAGGATTCTTGTTGAAAGTACTTAAGGATATCTGTTTTGATGCGGGTTAACATAGGGGTTTGTTTTTTCTTCTGGATAAATAAGTAAAGGGACGTAAATCACCCTCACTGATGGTCTTAAAAACAAAAATAACGACTAATAGATAATAACATAAATGGCAACTGGTCGCAACTGCGATGGGGTAATAAAATGGAATAAAACCGCCCAAAAGGAATGCAACGGCTATACTGCTAAGCTGCCAAAAAGAGAGAATAAACCAGGATGACCAGAAAAACAAATGCTTTAGCTGGTTCTGCCTAAATACTAGGTCAGATTGTAGGTAAGCTTTTAGGTGACGGTCGATTGCAAACCTGACTGCCCAGGCCACCAATATCACGGCTCATCCATACATGGAAATTCGCAACCCTAAGGGAAGACCGAGTTTACACAGGCATGGCAGACAAAATAGCCAATAAAAAGGTCTATATTACCTAATAAGGGTGTAACCGGGGCGGAGGGATTGATCTGTATTGTGGTTGACCTATGGTTTCCCTCCAGATTATGAAAGGACTGGGCTGGATATGCCCAACTCAGGTATGAGATGACTGGCAAAGCGGTAGACCTGGTCAGCTAGTGGATCAAATCCCACCGCTGTGCCACAACAGATATTGCCTGAATCCACCAAGGTTTAAGGGGAGAACAATGAAACCTTGGGTCAAATCCAACCCAGCAGTTCGCGAAGGGACTCGCTTAGATGTGCCCAACTCAGGTATGAGATGGCTGGCAAAGCGGTAGACCTGGCCGGCTCGTGGATCAAATCCCAGCGCTGTGCCACAACAGATATTGCCTGAATCCACCAAGGTTTAAGGGGAGAACAATGAAACCTTGGGTCAAATCCAACCCAGCGGTTCGCGAAGGGATCAGCCGGGCAATGCCCGTATGAGTGTCTCTGGAGTTAAATAAAGATGATCTTGGCACCTGGGGTCAGGTCGATGAAATTATGGCAGCGAGGACTTTTCGAACACCATCGATAAAATCATCCTGTTCGCTATTTAACAAGTTTACGAAATCCAGTTTTCTCCACTATTCACAACACCAATTTGTTTACAACTGACATAGGAACTACTAAACATTCACATGGTATTCGCATCGCATTCACAGGTTCTTCAAACCCTTTAGGTATCATCATCACAGTAAGGAACACCTTACACATTCTAAAATTGATAGGAGAAATAAAATGAACAAGTTCGTAATCTTATTGGTAATTGTCGCGGTAGCAACATTGGCTTTTGGAGCTGTTGGCGTCGCTTTCGCCCAATCCCCCACGCAGGCACCTGGAACAGGTACTGGTTTCATGGGTGGACGCGGCTCACGCGGTGGTTTGGGTGGTGTTAACACTGCTGCTGGTGAGGGTATCCTGCACGATTATATGCTGGCTGCATATGCCACTGAGTTAAACATCTCTACAGCCGACCTGGAAGCTCGCCTCGACAGTGGCGAAACGATGGCCCAGATTGCACTCTCGGAAGGCTTGACCTTAGGACAGTTCCGCACCCTGATGGTCGAAGTTCGTACTCAAGCGATCGACCAGGCACTCAATGATGGCCTGCTAACGCAAGCACAGGCGGACTGGATGAAGTTACATGGTGCTGGCCAAATGGCTGGTGGCCAAAAGGGTAATGGTTCTGGTGTCCGTGGTGCTGGGCGGGGACAATTCGCCAACCCGAATTGCCCTTACTATAACCCGACCAATCCGTAACATCAGGTAACTATAGACCCAAGGAGGGGCATCATAAACTGGTGCCCCTGCTTGATTCCTCTCATTTACACTCCAATAGATACTAAAAGCGCAAACTATCCAGTAAAATTGTAGCATGATAGAAATGACTAAAAAAATCCTCGTAATTGATGATGAAGCGCAAATCGTGAAAGTACTAAAAGCGTATCTGGAGCAGTCGGGTTATCAGGTGGTGACTGCCGAGGATGGTAAAAAAGCTTTGGCAATATTTCAGCGTGAAAAACCAGATTTCATGATATTAGACTTAACCTTACCTGGATTTGATGGGCTGGAAGTTTGCCGTACGGTGCGCCGCCAATCGAATATACCTATCCTAATGCTCACAGCTCGCGTTGAAGAGGCTGACAAATTGATTGGCCTTGAATTAGGCGCGGATGATTATGTGGTAAAACCTTTCAGTCCGCGTGAAGTGGTGGCGCGCGTTCGAACCATTTTCCGGAGGGCATCCGGCGAAGCTGCCCAAGCTGAGATCATCAGGGTGGGTAATTTGGTGATTGATCTGGATCAGCACACAGTGATGGTTGGGGAGCACAAGGTTGAGCTGACCCCGACTGAGTTTGATATTTTAGTCGTCCTTGCACGCCAACCGAAGCGCGTATTGACTCGACTTCAAATAATGGAACAGGCACAGGGGAATGCATTCGAGGGTTACGAACGCACTATCGATGCCCACATTAAAAACATCCGGTTCAAATTGGAACCAAATTCAAAAGACCCAACATTTATCCATACCGTATTCGGTGTGGGTTATAAGATAGAAGTAAAAACCGATGCGGAACAGCTTGATATTTAAATTAATGGGTGCGTTTCTACTGGTAGTCGCGATCGGTGCGATTATCATTTTCTGGCTCACATCACGCGCGACTCAAAACGCCTTCAACCTATATGCCACGCGTAATGGACAAGCCCTGGCTCAGCGATTATCACCAATCCTGGCTGAGTACTATTCCACCAACATGAGCTGGCAGGGTGTAGAAACAGTCTTACAAACCCAACTATCATCATTGTCTGCGACCGACACTCCAGGCAATGGTCAAGGCCAAGGACAGGGGCTCGGTCAGGGGCATGGTGCCGGTGTGGGAAGACAAGGTAGTATATGGGGTGCGCTGGGTCAACGCATGATCCTTGTCAATTCCCAAGGTATTGTGGAAAGCGATACAGCCGGTGAATTGAATGGGCAAACCTTATCTTCCACCCAGCTTGCAAATGGGGTGCTTGTGCTTGTCAATGATACCTTGGTCGGCACGATCCTGGTCACTCCAAATGATTTATTTGGCACGAACACGCCTGCCACGCAATTCCTGGGCTCAATGAATCAATCCATCATCCTTTCGGTGGTTCTCGCGAGTGTAATCGCTTTGCTTTTAGGAGCAATCCTGTTTTTCGAAATAACAGCTCCCTTGCGCCGGTTGAATAAAGCCGCTAACGCCATTGCCCAGGGTGATCTTAGCCAACGGGTTGCGATACGTTCTCACGATGAGTTGGGCGAACTCAGCCAGACCTTTAATCAGATGGCTGAGAGCCTGGACCGCACTGAAACCCAGCGCCAACATTTAATGGCTGATATTGCGCATGAGCTACGCACACCGATCACCGTGATCCAGGCTAACCTGGAAGCCATGTTGGATGAAGTTATACCCCTGGATGTTGAGCAGGTGGCTGCGCTGCACGATGAGACGTTGTTACTGAACAGGCTGGTGGGTGACCTTAGACTGCTTTCACAGGCAGAAGCGGGTGCACTAAAGCTGGAGCTTAAGGAAACTAACATCAGCAGTTTGATTCAGCGGGTAACCGAAAAAATCAAGGTCCAGGCTCAACAGAATGGCATCGATCTTGTGATCGAAAATTCAGATGATTTACCCAAGATCTGGATCGACGAGGATCGTATCACACAGGTATTGAATAACCTGATCGGTAATGCCCTGCGATATACCCCCAAGAACGGCAAGATCATTGTTAATACTGCCAGACCTCATGGCCAGACCGGTACAATTCAAATTTCTGTGACAGATACGGGTTCCGGGATAGACCCTGAAGCTCTGCCCTTTGTGTTCGACCGTTTCTATCGAGCCGATCAATCGCGGGCACGCAACAGTGGAGGATCTGGATTAGGACTAGCGATTGTTAAGCAGTTGGTCGAAGCGCATGGAGGAAAAGTAGAAGCCATCAGTCCGTTATTCTCTAACGCTGACAAACAGAGATATGGCACACGAATAACGGTCACCTTACCTGACATAACACTATAAATGAAGCCGAATGAAGGATGAATCATCGCTCGGTAGCACAAAATTAACTAGGATTGGGGTGGGTAATGGAACATGCCTGGTTTTTCGTATTCCTCAAATCCGGATAAAACGATGATTGCATGGGTGACCGTTTTTCCGGGGTTGCGCCAACGGTGGGTCTGGCGGGCAGCGAAAAGCAAGCTATCACCAGCTTCCAAAGTATAGAATTTACCCTCGACTTCATATTCGAGCTTGCCGTGCAGGCACATGACAAACTCACTGCCAGTGTGCACGATTTTTTCCTTGCCGCTTTCAGCGCCACTTTCCAGCGTTAGCATAAAGGGCTGCAACCTACCACTGAAGGCTTCTCCACCCAGACCTTCCCAAACCCCCATTGGAAATGCCACCCGCTTACGGGTTTTGACCGACCGTAAAACGATAGCCTCCTGGGCTTGATCCAGGCGAAACAGCGCAGTGATGGGAACATTCAGCGCATCGGTCAATCGGTACAGAGTGCTGACCGAAGGCGAAGTCAGGCCGCGCTCGATCATACTCAGAGCATTAGCGGATAGTCCGCTGATACGGCTCAGCTCACGAATGGATATCCCCCGCGCATCACGTAGTTGTCTGAGCTGCTGACCTACGGAAATAGATGGAGCTTCCCGATCTACCATTGATGAAATCTCTCCAGGTGTACTTTTTAATTACACATGTGTACCTATTAATGTGATACTATCACATGATATTTGTGACGAATAATACTATATATGTGACAGATTATCCGTTAATATATCATATATCGGTATATTCGTATGTGCATATATTGGATAAAACGTCTATGACAAATCCACAGCTAACCCAGGAAGTCTCACAATTACACGCAGATATCTGTTCTGCATTAGCCGACCCCAACCGCATCTTAATGATCTATGCGCTGGCTGAGCGCCCACGTTCAGTGAACGATTTGGCGGAAGAAATAGGTATCAGCCAACCTGCCACCTCCCGTAACTTGAAGGTGCTGCGTGAGCGAGGCCTGGTTAATACCGTACGCCAGGGGACAACGTTGGAATATCACCTAACAGACATGCGCCTGGTGGATGCTTTAAATATGCTGCGCCTGGTACTGCGCGACAGGCTCACCTACCGCGCCAACCTGATGGAGAGCGCCGAAGAAGCCAGTCTGGTGACTGAAGAAGCTTGATCTATCAATCATGGAATAACATTTCCTGGCAATGGAATCTTTTATGAGGAGGAAGGTATGCCACAACCGAGGATACGTTATCTAATCCCCATTTTTCTTGGAGCCCTGCTGATGGCGGGCTTTTTCATTTTGTACTCTGCCACACCAGTGAATGCTCAATGTGGATCGCAGGCATCATCATGCAAGGACTGCCATGAGACGCAAGCTGCAGACCCGGTGAATAACGATGGCACCACCTGGCACACCCAACACGCCCAGATCGATGCCTGCGTGAGCTGCCATGCAGGCAACCCACAAAGCACCGACAAAACGCAATCTCACACCGGCATGGTGCCATGGTATTCGGATATAAAAGCTGGATGTGCCTCATGCCACCCTGATGATTACACGACGCTGGCGCAGGGATATGCCACCACACTGGGCGAGACGGTTGGTACCTCAGGAACAACCCCGGTGGCGGTCACGCCAGCGGCTACATCTGTAACTACTTCAACGCTCGAGATAGTGCCTTCTGGGGGTGGAGGTATCATGGTCAGCCAGCCAGGCAGCATCGATTACGTCCAACAATACCAAAGCATCGTGTTAGGTGAACACCCGGTCAATTGGGGTAACTTGATCGTAATGGTGCTGATCCTGGGATTGATATTTGGTGGTGGGACGTTCATCTATTGGAATGAGCGTCGCAGAAGAGGTTTACAAGGCTTCTTTACTGCCAGGACAGCAAAATCGGCGACTACAGCAACCATCCCGGTGGTGGAAGGCTACACCAGCGAGGTGACAGAGCTTCTGCCGCTGATAAACAGGCTGAACCCGGTAGGCAGGCACGCCCTCAAACGAATCCTGACTCATCCAGACCAAGCTAACGAGCTGCTACACGCCCTATCCCACCTGGACCCTGAGCTGGTGAAGCGGGTACAGGCACTGGACAAAGATGCGCGCACACTGCTGATGGGATTGGCTGGAAGCTGATTTAGATCATCAAATACCATTATTTGGAGGATTTATGAATCAGATCAAAGCATTTGTATCTCAAAAGACATGGTCGCCTTATCTGGCGGGCGTCCTTCTGGGTGTTGTAGGTTTGCTCACGGTGCTGCTTGCCAACACCCTGCTGGGTGCTTCAGGTGCATTCGAAAGCATTGTTGGCCTGGTTGGTAAGAAAATCGCTCCAACGCTGTTCAGCAATACCTATTGGGGAGTGGAGGGGGGACGTGCCATGCCGGTTATCCGCCCAGAGATCACCTGGTCAGTTATTTTGCTGGTGGGGATCTTTTTTGGAGGAACCCTCGGGGCACTCTCCAGCCGTACGTTTAAATTTCGTTTCAATGATGATGAGCAGTGGAAACGCGTCATCGGCTCGCAACCGTGGAAACGCTGGGTGATTGGTTTTGTGGGCGCCATCATTGTCGAGTACGGGGCTGGGATCGCAGGTGGATGCACCAGTGGTCTGGCTATATCAGGCGGGATGCTGTTTGTTCCGGCAGCATTCCTATTTATGGCAGGATTTATGACCACAGGCATTATTACTGCCATTATCGTATACAGAAAGAGGTATTAAACCATGACCATCTCTAGCGCTCTCATTGCAATTGTCCTGGGTGTTGGTTTCGGGTTTTCACTTAACAAAGCCGGATTGACATCCTACAAGAATATTGCCAACCAGTTCCGGTTCACAGACATGACCATTCTTAAATTCATGATGACCGCGATTGTTGTGGCGATGATTGGGCTGTATGCCTTCCGAGGGTTGGGTTGGGTGACCTTCCCTGCTGTACCTGCCACATACATCGTAGGCAACCTGATCGGTGGGCTGATCTTTGGCGTGGGGATGGCCGGTGCCGGATACTGACCAGGCACCTGCGCCGCCGGGAGCGGCGAAGGCAAGCTTGATTATATGGGACCCGGACTGTTAGGGTTTCTGGCTGGTGCTGTGCTGTATGGATTGACTTACTCAAAGGTGTTCCCTGCAATTTCCAAGATCGCAAACCTTGGCAACGTTGTTCTTCCTGATCTATTGAATATTAACCCCTATCTGACGGTTTTTTTGTTTGCCCTGATCGTCCTATTCCTGTTCTACTTGATTGAGCGGGCAGGATTGCAGCGTAAAGAAAAGGACGAATAAGTAACCTCACCCGACTTATTAGCTACGGCAAGTCGGATCGAAAGGTATATTATGCCGAAAACTGAGCTTGCAAGACTTTCAAGGCGAAACTTTCTCAAATTAGGCGCAGCGACAGCTTCAGCGTTTGCGGTGGGGCAGTTCATTCCTCCACCTGTCGCACAAGCTGCCCGCCAGTCAGGCACATTGGACGATAACGGCAGCGGATATATCAGCACGCTGTGTGAGATGTGCGTCTGGCGCTGTGGCGTGCGAGCTAAAGTGGTCGAGGGAAAAGTTGTTAAGTTGGAAGGCAACCCAGAACACCCACACTCGCATGGAAAGCTGTGCGCCAGGGGTCAGTCTGGATTGATGAACACCTACGACCCCGACCGGGTGCTAACCCCGCTCATCCGCACAGGTAAACGCGGCGAGGGTAAATTCCGCCAGGCGACCTGGAGCGAAGCCCTCGATGAAGTGGCGGAGGCCATGCTGAATATCAAGAACACTTATGGCGCGGAAGCCATGGTGTTCTCATCCACCCACAACCTCTCGCAGCCTCAATTCGAGAACCTGTTGTATGGCTTCGGCTCTCCCAATTATGGCACGCAACGCAGTTTATGCTTCAACGCCATGGTCACCGCGTTTTTGTTGACTTACGGCATCGAAGAACCAGCTCGAAATTATGATAACGTTGAGTACATCTTGCTGGTAGGTCGCAATCTCACTGAAGCGATTTCGACATCTGAAACTACTGAGTTAATGGATGCCCTGGCACGCGGGGCGAAATTAGTCTATTTCGACCCGCGTTTCACCAAGACTGCTTCCAAAGCCAGCGAGTGGATTCCGGTACGCCCCGGCACCGATTTGGCTTTTCTGCTAGCCATGATCAATATCATCTCGATTGAGCAGCTTGGAAATTGCGAATTTGTCAAAGAATTCACCCTCGGTTGTGATCAATTACCCACTCACACGGCTGAATGTACACCAGAATGGGCTGAGAGTAAATGTGGTATCCCAGCCGACACCATTCGCCGTATCGCACATGAGTTTGCAGCAGCCAAACCGAATGCGTTAGCGCACCCTGGTTGGCGTACGTCCAATTTCATTAATTCATTCCAAACTGAACGTGCTATTGCAATCCTTAATGCGATGGTGGGCAATATCTTCGAGGCTGGTGGATGTCTGATTGCTGAAAGCCCAGAAGCAGGGGGAATTTCTCTGGGTGTCCCCCCGCAGCCTGCTTACCCGCGCGCGGTAGCCAGCCGTCTGGATGGTGTGCCATGGAAATATCCCCTTGTACCGTTGAAATTAGGTGTTTTCCAGGAAATGCGTGACGCGATTCTAACAGGCCAGCCATACCAGGCTCATGGCTGGTTTATCTCGCGTCAGAATCCGGTGCTCTCACTGCCCGACCGGCAGAAGACACTGGAAGCCTTCAATAAGATGGATTTCATTGTCACAATGGACATCCTGATGAACGACACGGGCTGGTTCTCCGATGTGGTTTTACCGGAAGCCTCTTACCTGGAACGCTATGATCCACTTCTGACAGTTGGCAGTAGTGTCTTTTTACGGCAGCCGGTAATCGAGCCACAAGGTGAAGCGAAATCTGCCCTGTGGATCTACAAAGAACTGGGTACGCGTCTTGGTCTGGGTGACTTCTTCCAATACAAAAATGAGGAAGATTACCTGCGCCAGCAATTAGCTCCCTTGGGTTATTCGCTAGAAGAGATTCGCTTGCACGGTTATATTACACCTCCGCAAGAGGAAAAGCCCAAGGAGATAAAGTTCAATACCCCGAGTGGAAAAGTGGAAGTGTACTCGGAAACACTTGCAAAAGCCGGATTCCCACCTCTGCCAACCTGGGAAGAACCACCGCAACCAAAAGCGGGTGAGTTTTACCTGTTAACGGGCAAGGTGGGGCAGCACACACAGTTTGGGACACAAAATAACCAGTTATTACATAAGTACCAGGATGTACCTCGATTGTGGATAGCGCCTGAGGCGGCGGATGCGCTCGGACTTAAGGATTGGGACATGGTCGAGGTGACTTCGCCGGTTGGATCGGTACGAGTGGCATTGGAAGTAACTACTGCCATCCGCAATGATTGTGTATACCTAACCCCAGGCTTTGGGCACCTCTCGATGGGTTTGCGCACGGCCTATGGCGTGGGAGCATCCGACTCGGCTTTGCACGTCACCTATACCGACCCGATAAGCGGGGGACAGGCACTCAGCCAGACCTTCGTCGCGGTAAAGAAGGCGTAAAAAGGAGAAACATATGCCAACGAAAAACCATTATGCCTTCGTGATCGACGTAGCCCGCTGCATCGACTGCCGGGCGTGCATGGTGGCATGCAGTGTGGAAAACTTAGTTCCAATGAATCACACCCGCATATGGGTGCATGACCAGCAGATACAAGGAGAATGGCCCATTTTAAGCCGCACCTTCGTGCCATACAACTGCATGCATTGTGACAACCCTCCATGCACCGAGGTGTGTGTCAGTGGCGCTACCTACAAGGACAAGGTCAGTGGGCTGGTGCTGGTGGACCAGGAAGCCTGCATCGGATGCGGCTACTGCGTGGAAGCCTGCCCGTATGGTGCCCGTTACATCGACCAAAAACGCGGGGTGGTGGATAAATGTAATGCATGCGTGCAGCGTCTGGAAGTGGGATTGCAGCCGGCGTGTGTGGCTACCTGTGTGGGAAAAGCGCGTATGTTCGGCGATCTGAACGATCTAAACTCGGAAGTGTCGGTCGCACTGCAGAATGCAAAATCGGTGACCAGGCTGGATTATGAAAAAGGCAGTATCGACGCTGACCCAAATATTTACTATCTCAACTTGCCTGAAACGGAAGCGATCCTTTCATCTGACCCGTTTGGGCAGGTGAAGCAAGCCGTCTTGCCACGCGACCCGCATTACACCGTGGCGGAAGAGGGTTGGAAGAAGGTAGGCATCCCGCTCGTGGCAGTTGCCATGGGAGCCACCTTCCTGACACAGGCATTCTTCTTTACCAAGCAGCTGTTGGAAGGCGAGAAGGATTACGAAGATTAGGCCAGCTGAAGGAGCGAATGATGAGCCATAAAAACATACCCTTACCCGAACGGCAGCGACTGCGCCAGAAGATGCTCAAGAAACACAACCTGGCGAATATCCTGACCCACTGGTTCAACGTAGCCTCCTGGCTAATGCTACTGCCCACTGGGATCGCAATCATTTCATCACCTCGCCTGGGGATTACACCTATCTGGTGGCAGAATGCGTTCAGAAACCTGTTCGGCAGTGATGCCAACCTGATCAAATTTCACTATACCATTGGCTTTATCTGGATCTTCGTGATCCTGTTCAACGTCTTCATCGGCTTTCGCAAGTACTTCCTGCCTTTTGCATCGCACCGGATGCTGCTAGACTGGGATGACATTGACTGGATGAAGACCAAACCATTACAGATGATGGGCTTCATGAAAGACAAGGAGCTGCCTCCACAGGACGCATATAACGCCGGACAAAAAATCTACAGCTACTTTGTAGTCCTATGCACCATTGGAATTATGGTCAGCGGACCAGTGATGGTATTCAAGAACCTGTTTCCACCGATTGTCAAGCAAATCGCCCAACCGATTCACTTTGTATCGGTTTTTGTCATCGTCGCCTGGTTATTCATCCATGTGTATATGGGAGCGATCTTCCCAGAGGAGAAGGAAGCCTTCTTCTCGATGTTCTCGGGCAAGGTATCTGCCTGGTATGCGCGTGCCCACCATGAGAAATGGTACAACGAAAAGTTAAAGGAAGAGATGGAATGGGAGGATCGAGTTGAGAAAGAAGTACTAGAATCTCCACGAATGAAAGAGGAGACCAGCAGTCCCGACTGAGAGGAAATCATATTCGATGAGGCTGTCACAATAGCAGATGTGCGGCTAGGTGTATTTCCGAAGACACTATAATTGATTACCCCTGCGCTCGGATCAAGATACACCATGTGGGTGTAGGGGAATTTTTTCTGGTGTATTTTGTTCAAATCCCACCCCTACGCCGCTACGTTTTAGAATATTTTCCAAAATATTGTGACTTTTTAGACAACCTGATCGACTTTTTACCAATGCCAACGCGTCCATCCTTTTACGATCACCTGCACCCGCCGACCATTCCAACGCCACAAGCCAGACTGCGCTATACCCTGGCTGCTGGCGGGCTGGCGGTATTCCTGACCCTGGTAGTGGGTTTTACCGGCATATTGGTGACTTTTTACTACCTGCCCACGCCGGAAGGGGCAGCGAAATCGGTGCAGGAGCTGACCTTCCTGGTGCCATTTGGCTGGTTGATGCGAAACCTGCACTATTGGTCTGCCCAACTGCTGATCCTGGTGGCAGCATTTCACCTGCTACGGGTGGTTTTCACCGGTGCCTACCTACCGCCCCGCCGGCTCAATTACCTGCTCGGTCTCTCTCTGCTGGTAATCTGCCTGTTGATGAATTTCACCGGATATGTCTTGCGCTGGGATGAAGGTGTGCATTGGGCGCTGGTGGCGGGGACGAATCTGGTACGCTCGATTCCACTGTTGGGTGAAAGGCTATACGCAACTTTAGTTGGTGGAACCCAAATTGGAGCGAGCACACTGATCCGCTTCTATGCCTGGCATTTATTTGGATTAACCCTGTTTTTGATTATCATTAGCGCCTGGCATATCTTCAAGGTACGCCGTGACGGGGGCATTGCCGTCCCACCGCCCGAGCTACGCTCTGACCCAAGCCGGATCAGCCGCAAGGAGCTCGCACGTCGGGAAGGATTGGCCATGTTATGGGCTGGGACCGTCCTGATCGTGCTCTCCATCCTGGTTCCAGCTCCCCTGGCACCAGGTATCCAGCAGGGTACTACCCCGGCCAGCGAGAGCATGGCTCCCTGGTTCTTCCTGTGGGTGCAGCAGCTGCTCAGGTTAGGAGACCCGTTTATTTATGGAGTACTCATCCCACTGGGGGCAGTGCTCATCCTGGCACTGGTGCCCTACATCACCCCGCACAAGCTTTCAGCGAGTGAGCCTGGCAGATGGTTCCCACGTGGCGGGCGTAATGTTCAAGTCTTGATTGCCAGCCTGACAGGTGCCATCCTGGTGCTAACCCTGCTTGCCCTACTCGCCTTTCGGCGTTGATATGCACCGGCATTATTTCCTGGCTTCCTTCTTATTACTGTTGGCATGCGGATTAATCTTCTGGCAGCAAAACCGCAGCCCTAAACCGGTTGGCATCATTCCCAGCATCACCGGGCAGGTGGAATATTGCATTACCTGCCATGCCGATCTGCCCGAGATCAGCCAATCTCACCCAGTGGAGACTTTCGGCTGCATACTGTGCCATGGAGGTGAACCACTGGCACTGACTGCCGGCCTGGCGCACAGCACCATGCGAGGCGGAGCCAACCCGTCTGACTTGAGCGTGGTGGAAGCCTCGTGTGGAGGCGAGATGTGCCACAGTGGTACACCACAGGTCAACCGTGACCATATCCAGCGGGTGAGCACCAGCCTGCAAGCCACTTATGCGGGGGCAATTACCCAGGTGCGCTATGCATTCGGCGCCCAACCTGACCTGACCGCCCGCCTGGGAATTTTCGCTGTGGACGGGTTAGCTGCCTTCGTCCCGTCGGTAGAAAGCTCACCTAGACTACAGCAATTTGCAGCCAACTGCCTCAATTGCCATCTCTCAGCACAACCTTTGAAGGGAGAAGAATACAAGCGCTGGACGGGGTGTTCCGTCTGCCACTCACCCGCCCCACACCAGGATGGCACCCAGGTTCACAACCTGACCACTTCTATGCCTTATACGCAGTGCAACGCCTGCCACAACCGGGGCAACTACAGCCTGGCAGATATGCAGTTCCACGAGCGTCAGGATGCTCCAACCGACCGGCTGCACGACTATTACCAGCCAATCGCAGTGTTCACGCGCTGTGAATGGACGCTCGACTGTGTGGATTGCCACACCCGCCAGGAAGCCATGGGCGATGGGCATGTGTACAGCTCCAAGAAAGAAATCCAGTATGTACGCTGCAAAACCTGCCATGGCACGCTTGACGCACTACCGCTCACCTATACCGTCAGGGATGAAAACGACCTGGCACTTCGGCAGGCCTTTCTCAACCCGGTGACAAATTTGCAGGTGGGGGATATCATCCTGATGACCGATAAAGGTGAACCGTTGTGGAACATCCGGGTGGTGCCAGGCACTGAGGGAGAAACACCGACTTATGAGCTTTTCTCCAAGGCAACAGGTGACCGATTCACGTTCAAGCCAGTGATGGGCAGCACCTGTCAGCAAAAACCAGACCAACAAGAAGGGCGCTACTGCCATGAATGCCATGCCAGCGAAAGATAGGCCGGTCTCACGGCGCAGTTTTCTAGGCTGGCTGGTGAGAGGCAGCCTGGCTGGCTCAGCACTGCTTGGATTGGGAGCTCTGGGGCGGTTCATCAGCTTCCAAAGTGAGCAGAGCTCTCCGAGCCAGTATGACCTGGGATCGGCAAGCGATTATCCCACAGGTACTCGCACAGTAGTATCGGTACCCCCGGCGATCATCATCCACAATGAGCAGGGTTTCAGCGCACTCAGCCTGGTGTGCCCACACTTGGGTTGCCAGGTGAATGTTAACAGCGATGGATTTGCCTGCCCATGCCACGGGTCACGCTTTCAATTAGATGGCAGCCTGCGAAATGGACCAACTTCGCGACCATTGACTGCCTTGCGGGTCGAAGTAAACTCTGTCGGGCACCTGATCGTGTACACAAGTTAAAACTACCGAGGTTTTCATGCCTTCTCACTTAACCAGCCTGCTTAAGAAAAGTGCTTCAGAACACAGCCATCTATGCCCACGCCAGGTGTTGGGTGTGCGAATGGGGCTGGCAGGGCTTTCTGCGCTAGGGTTGAAGGCACCGCTTACTACCCGCACGGGGTTGGTGTTCATCGAGACCGACGGATGCTTTGCAGACGGCATCAAGGTGGCGAGTGGGGCGACGGTTGGTCACCGCACTCTCAGGATGCAGGACCTGGGAAAAATTGCCGCCATCTTTACTAACATTAAATCAGGGACAAGCTTACGGCTGGCACCCAGGCTGGATGTGAGGAATCGTGCGCGTGAGTATGCCCCGGATGAAAAACGGCGTTATTTTGCCCAGCTGCAAGGCTACCAGGTGATGCCGGATGAGGAATTGTTCAGCTTTCAACCGGTGGAGCTATTGATCCTTCCAGGGGTGCTCCTAAGCCACCCCAATGCAAGGGTTCGCTGTTCCAAGTGCGGGGAGGAGATCATCAATGAGCGCGATGTGCTGGTGGATGAGAAGGTGCTGTGCCAGACCTGTGCGTATGGAGGGCATTACCGGGTGATGTAGGGGGGCGATTATTGATCCAGCTTAGTGGGGATGCAGCTGATCATCTGCCCAGGATTGAGGATTGGTATCGATGTAATCCCATATTTTACGGAGTTCTTCTTCGTCGCGGATGATGTGGTCGTAATAGTTGCGTTACCAGACATGGGAAATAGTATTGATATTATGCGTACAGCGTGAAGCTGCTGCTTTAAAAGTACGAACTATCGTTGGCAGCGAACCGACAACAGGGTGTCCAAAGTTTTCGCAATCTTCTGTAGGGGCACGATATATCGTGCCCCTACCCGGATCATCAGAGATAGTTATCACACCATGTACATGGTTTGGCATGACCACAAAAGGATACACCTCTACATTTGGAAAATGCTCAGGTATAGCCAGCCAACAATCTTTGGCAATCTGCCCCATATCCTGTGAGTGCATTTCACCCTGAATTATCTCACCAAAATATAACCCTCTTTCAAAGGTGACAATGGTCACGAAATATACGCCGGGGAGTGAATAATCATATCCTTGCAAGCGGTTAGATCGGCGATGGTATCCGAGAGACATATTTTCTACGATGAAGATATAAGTCTAATTGTCTAAGGATGGTTGGGTGGTGATTACCAATAGAAGGTAACATTTCATCCACCCGGACAATTAGAATTCACATTGGGATTGATCTAATGTGCCCGGTGCCCCTACGCATACCTAAGGAAATCAGGGTCTCTTCCAGCCACAAAAGGTTGGACAATGCCAACCCTCTATATATTTAGTAATTGATCAAACCCAATGGGTGGGTTTAAATTACCAGGTTTAAGACCACAGTTAGGATAATGTATAGAACAGCACCTACTACCACAGTGAGGAAAGCCTTGGTATTATCCAAATCCAAACCCTGGCGAACGGCGATAAATCCTGCGGCAAGTGCCCAAATGACTCCAATCACAATCCCAATACACGGAATTATGGAGAGGATCAGTGGGGAATAGGCAAAACCAATCACTCGCAACATTTCGCCTATATCAGCCTGCCCCTTGAAAAGGCGCGTGCCAATGAACCAGGTCACGACAGACCAAATAAGCCAACCAACAATCACGCCAATCAGAGAACTGATAAATCCCTTACCGAAGGTCCTACCACCACCCAGCAGACCGTTGAACAGTCCATTGCCCAACCCACTGATCAACGCAACGATGACAACGATGAGTCCGGCGGGTAATGTCAGACTAGTGTTGTGCTCGATTTCCTCAAAAGTCTGAGAGTCCAGTTTAAATACACCGATGATGCGAGCTAACATAATCTACCTCCTATGTTTATTCCAGATAACCCCTCAATGAATGGCAAGATACGTGTTCTTTTAGAATTATTATTTGAGTTAGTGAAATGATTTGAAAATTCCTCAGATATTAACCCGCTTAACGATATTGTAAGGTTGGGGCAAAGATAGTTGCTTTTTACTCTGATTTACGCTAAAATAATAGCAATTATCCAACTTCTTGATCATGGCAGATCCAAAGCACTGGGTACGCGCCAGGGGTCATTATCCTTTTTATATATTTCCCGCTATCCCTGTTTTTTCGCTGGCTACCCAATGACTGTTGAGGAAAAGGCTGTGATCAACATGGTCGAATCCTCTTACGGAAAGGAGGTGGGTCGTTATGCTATTTTATAGAAAAGAGCCAGGGCAGGGAATGGTCGAATATGCATTATTAATAGTATTATTAGCATTAGTTGTTATCGTAGCGATCGCGTTGATGGGAACATCATTATCTGGTCTGTATAGTTATATCACAAGCTCAGTACAAGGAGCGATAGATTAAACCATTTCGTGATTATATAACGAGTAGAAACCCGCTTCGGCGGGTTTTTGGTTTTTAAATATGCCGACGGTAAGCAAAATTCAAGCGAAATGAAGACGCTGACCAGCCTAGCCGGGTTTGGGGCGCGCTTTGTGCGTTTTGGGATTGTACTGGTAGGGCTTGCCGCAATTCGGGCATTTTAGATTGACCCAGCTGGCAGATTTACCAGCTGACTCAACCAGGTTTGCGCGCTTCTTTTGGTAGGCTTTCTCCAGGGCAGCACTTGGGGGGCTTTTGGATACTCCAAGGATCGCCGGGTTAACGGTGCGGATCTTGCCACAATGAGGGCAGGTGATTTTAATAGCTTGCTCAGGCATTCTAACCTCCTAAAAATCAGGCACTCAGGCACTAAGGTGAATCCATCATCAGTAAGCTTCATCCTAAGAACTAATTACTGATCACTAATCACTATATTTTAGTGCAATTCTTGTTCCAATTTCAAGCATGCGGAGCAAAGAGGCAAGCGAATCGTGTATTGCGGATCTGAACCCACCCGCACCAGTAGCACCGTAATGGCAAGCTGGCCACAATCACAGCGCAGCCGGCGTTGCTTCACGCGGCGAAGCCTGGAAGATCTATGAGATGTGCGAACCTGGCGATTCGGCTTCAAGGGATTCGAGAGCTGTTGAGCCGGTCGATCGGGGCTCTGGTGCAGGGAGTGAGCTCTTTCTGCTTTTATGCAAGTAATTTGAACAAGCCTACAATTTGGTATTTGCAAGATAAAAAGGTCCAGTCATAATGGATGGGATGCTTTCACCCTATAAGATCAGTAATGGATCAGATATATTGGTTGGGTATATGGCTGATGCCTGGAAATAAGGGAATTAACGGGATTCGTTTCAAAAATAACGAAGAGGAACGAATTTTTTTTCTAAGGCGATCATAGGAGGAAGGTCGCGAGGATAATCAAAACAGAACACAATGGTATGCAATTGCTCACAATAAACCAGTACTTTGCAACTTATTGTATAGAACAAAGAGCGGATTGCTCCCCCCAACAAACCAGGAATCAGCGGGGACATGTTCGTCGAGCTTCGGAATTTGGTAAATGAACTTGGATTCATAGAGCGCTCTTCTCCCCGTAAAACCAGCGGGGATATTAGCAATGACAGTTAAAAGGTTCTACGCGATGGATTCATAATCATACTCTGCTATAAATTATCGAGCTGGTTAGTAATTACTTCTATACCGATCAAAAAAGCGTTGATCGGTACAAGGGTGGATTTATTTTATAAGTCATAATAAAGGAATCCACCCTTGATTATAGCACATTAGTTCTTATTTACAAGGGGAAATATTCGCAAGAAATTGGCAATTTAAAGCTTAACATATAGAACAAAGAGCGGATTGCTTCGCCGAGCTTCGAAATTTAGTAATACACCCTGGATTCATAGTGCGCTATTCTCCCCCCAGAACCAGGGGGGATTCTCCCCCCAGAACCAGGGGGGATTCCGCAATGACGTGTAACCTGCGTCATTTTCCTAATTATGACTCTTGGAAGTGCTAAAGAGTACTCTGTGAGAAATTACCCAAAAGGGGTTTATCGAAAACGGGAAGAAAGCTATGCGCTATTCGAGACAGTTAATAGTGGTCCGGCTATCGAACATCCGGACAGATTGCGGGCACTCCATAAAGCCAATTAAACCCCCGATTTATAGTTATAATAACCACTCAATCTCAAGGAGCGTGGCTATGGTATTGAAGAGCAATTTGGATAACCCCAAGAAAATCACCGTTCGTCTGAATGGTTCCTATCTCGTCAGTGGTGGGGTTCCGCTGGTTAGCAAAACCCAGGTGGTTTCGGAATTTGGCGAACCGCTGAGCTGGAAAAAAGATGGGGAGATCCCTGCTGATGAGCCATATTACTTATGCCGGTGTGGTCAGTCTGGTTCTAAACCGTTTTGTGATGGTACACACCGGGAGATCGGTTTTGACGGCAGGGAGAAGGCACCTACGGATACAGTGGCTGAACGTCGGGAAACATACCCGGGCAGCAGTCACATTGTCATCCGCATGGATATGAACCTGTGCACGAGCTCAGGTTTTTGCGCCAACCAGATGACCAGCATCGCTGAGATGGCAGCGCATACGGACGACACTCAAGTACGAGCCCTCGCCATTGCAATGATTGAGCATTGCCCCTCGGGCGCGTTATCGTACGCGCTCAGAGAGGGAGAAGAAGATATCGAACCCGACCTACCCGAACAGGTGGCGGTGACCACCGAGATTACCTCGGACGGTGCAATTCAAGGTCCATTATGGGTGACTGGGGGAATAACAATTATCCGTTCGGACGGGCAGCCGTTCGAGATGCGCAACAGGGTAACATTATGCAATTGTGGGCATTCTCAGTACAAGCCATTGTGTGATGGGTCACACAGGGAGCATCCCTGTAATAAATAAGGAAAACGAATTTACCCCCTCCAGCTTCCCTAATTTTTTTATAAAAATGGGGGAGGTGTGATTAAGGAAACTTGACAAGGAAGGCAATTGTTGGGTTTCCCGCCCAAGACCAGGGGGGATTCTCCCTCCAACAAACCAGGAACCAGCGGGGATTCTCTCCCCAGGACCAGGAGGGATGCCGCGATGACAATTAAAAACCAGTTAGGGCGCAGGGGAGAAATTTATTGCAAGATACGGAAATCCTCCCCTCCGGTCAAAAGCAGACCGGACTGGTCGCGCCCCTACAATGTTGCTCCTAGGCATTGGGGGATGATAAGGGTAATTGCTTCGACGGGTAACATGGGGGATTCCGCGCAGACCGCTCAACCGGGTACAAGAACAAACCGGGTAACTCCAACTTACAACTATATTTACAATGTTTAATTAACGCCCTTTGGGGATGGATTTCAGCTTTTTAGTCACTGGGATGGTCAGGGTGAAGGTGCTTCCCGCGCCCAACTGACTGCTTAGTGAGAGCGTGCCGTGATGGGCTTCTACGATTTGCTTTGAAATATACAGCCCCAATCCCATTCCTGGGACATCCGAATCAGGCGTCTGACTGACCTGGAAATATTTATCGAATATCCGTGAGCAGTCTTCTGTAGAAATACCTATGCCCTCGTCGATAATATTCACAACGATATCGCCATTCATCGCTTTGCCGGTTAACAAAACCTTGCCACCCATCCGAGAGGATTTAATCGCATGATCCACCAATTTAACCAAGACACGACGCATGCGGGCGGGATCCATATCGGCAACCAAAGGTGAATCGATCGGTGCAGCTAACAGAGTGACTCGGCGAGAAATAGCTTGCTCGTGTACTGAAGCAAGGACACCAGCCACGATCGAAGCAAGATCCGCTTTTTCCCAATTTAAGGTCAAGCGGTCACCTTCCAGCAGAGAAAAATCCAATAATTCATCCGCCATATCCAGGATGCGCCTTGCATCCAAGGAGGCGTGGACCAGGAGCTCATTCTGCTCAGCTGAATTATGGGCTTTTCCACTGTGAAGCATATTTAAATAATCCAGGATGCTTAACAGGGGAGCGCGCAGCTCACGGGAAACACTGGCAATGAATTCCTTCTCCAATAAAACGAGCTGCTTTTCGGCTTCAATGGCTTGTTTGTGTTCAGTTATGTCACGAATAATGCTGATGAAACCCGTTGGGGTATTTGAATTATTGTATAGGACAGCCGAACTGATCTCCGCTGAGAACTCCGTCCCATCCCGGCGCGACATAGTGTACTGAGTGTTGGTAATTCTGTTTTCATTAAGGGTCTTTTGAGTGGTCAAGACCGCCATACGTCGATCGGTTGGAACGACAAATTTAAAGACATTGATACCGAGCATAGCTTCAGGTTTAGCATATCCGAGCAAGCTTGCAGCTTGTTGATTACAGAACAGCAATTTACCTTCCAGGTCAGCCAGGGTGATGCCGTTTGGTGAGGTCTCCACGAGCGTGCGGTACCTGGCTTCACTGGCGCGTAGAACCGCTTCTACCTGCTTACGTTCAATGGCATAACGCACGACGCGCATCACCAACGGACCACTAATATCACCTTTCACCAGATAATCCTGCGCACCACGCCTGACTGCTTCGATCGTGATGGCATCATCAGCCAAGCCACTCAGAACAACAACAGGCAACCTGGGGAAACTTTTGATCGTTGTATTAAGGGTATCTAATCCACGGCTATCCGGAAGGTTTAGGTCCAACAGAACCACATCATAAGCCTGCCCACTAAGCTGGATCAGGCCGCGTGATAGCCGGTCGGTACAATCCAGCTTGATCTTTCCCAACCCCACGTCAGCAAGCGATTCTTTTAGAAGGAGGATATCGTCAGGATCATCTTCGATCAGCAATGCGCGAATCTGTTGGGAGGTCATATAGTTCCTTGTTCATTATCGATATGCTTTTCGTAGCGAACGATTTGATTGCACCCAATCCGTTTGGCTTGATATAACGCCGTGTCTGCGAGATCAATGAGCTGCTCGGCAAATTCGGCATCGCCTGGATACTCTGCCACCCCAATACTCAATGAAATATCGATCTTTTCCGTTAATCCATGCGGGTCTGCCACTTGAAATACGATATCTGCGAGCTTCTTACGAATACGTTCTGCGCCGAACCTAGCCGAGTCAGCAGGCGTCTCAGGCAGAATTATAATGAATTCATCGCCTCCATAGCGTGAGACAAGATCACAGCCGCGAGTGTTACCGAGAAGGACCTGGGCGACGTGCTGAAGTACCTCATCACCTATGCGGTGACCAAACCGGTCATTGATCTCTTTGAAATGGTCAATATCCATCATCAGCAGAGAAAATGGATGCTTATAGCGCTGGCTTTTAATCAGCTCATAATCAAGGAATCGGTGCAGCTCGCGACGGTTATAAAGACCTGTGAGAGCATCTCGGACAGCCAACTCGCGGATCTTTACCAATAGACGATTGCGCTCTAAGGCATAGCGGATGGATCGCGCTAACAGCTGCCCATCGATTTGACTTTTTTCCAGATAATCGGTTGCGCCAGCCTGCAAGGCTAACAAATCAATCTCGCGATTAGATTGTCCAGTGATCATTATTATGGGTGCCTGACACCCCGCCTGAAGAGCCTCCTTCAACAAATCCAACCCAGAAGAGACTCCCAGGTAATAATCGATCAGGTAGACGTCGTGATTGACAAGTTGGATTTGTTTCAGGCCAGCCTGGTACGTTTGCGCCCAGTCTAGAATGTATCCCGGCTGACCGTGCAGCTCCATGAGTTTTTCTCTCAAGATCACATAATCATCCTCATCATCCTCGATGAGCAAGATGCGGATTTTTGGGGTTTTAAGATCCATCTGGCAATAAATCCTCTGCAAAGTTAATCTTTATAATCCTTAAAACCATCCTGACAATGATGATCATTTTACATACTGTAAATTTAAGCGCCCATATCAGAATCAATGCTCTTGTAGCTTCTGACATGCTCGCCACCCGATAACTCGACAACCTCAAACCAATACTGCTTTAAGACTTTTACGACTTCGATCATTTCATCCGTATGGACTGGCTTAATAATAAATCCAGCCCCACCCAGGTCATAAGTACGCAATACTTGCTGTTCAGTACTTGAAATGGTAAGCACCACCACAGGGATACTGCGTAAATCCGGGTCGGCTTTTAGCTCTGCGAGGGCTTCAAGTCCATCCATGCGCGGCATATTTAAATCTAGCAAGATCAAATCGGGTCTCTGTGTGGATGCGGATTCAGCATAGGCAGCCTGATTGCGTAAATATTGGAATAATTCTATCCCATCGGCAACGAAAACCAGGTGATAGCCATGGCCATTTTCTTCGAAGGCTTCTTTAATCAGCAAACAATCATCCTGGTCGTCTTCTGCTATTAGAATAGTAATCGATTGGCTTTGGAATTTCATGGGTTACTCCTTAATCGCATTTACAGCAGGCAGGCGTACAATCTGCACCCAATACTGCCCCAATCCTTTAATCGCCTCAACCAGGCCATCGAAAGTCACTGGTTTGGTGATATAGCTGGCAGCTCCGATATCATAACTACGCATGATGTCTTCTTCCGCTTTCGAGGTAGTCAACACCACCACCGGGATATATCTCAGGCTTGGATCCATTTTGATCTCTGCCAGTGCTTCACGACCATCTTTCCGCGGCATATTCAAATCGAGCAGGATCAAGTCGGGAGTCGGAGCATCTGCAGGTTTGGCATATTTTTCACGCCAATGCAGGTAATCCAGCAGCTCGACACCATCTTCTACAAAATAGATGCTATTAGAAACCAGGCTTTCCTGAAAGGCTTCTTTGATCAGCAAGCGATCGTCGGGATCATCTTCAGCGATGAGAAAGGTGACGGGTTTTGCATTAATAAACATTGAGGTTATCTCCTATAGATTGATAGATGGGCAGGCTGACAATGAATGTTGATCCTTCTCCGGGAGTGCTGATGGCAGTAATCTCACCACTATGACGCTCCACGATACGCCGGCAAATAGCCAGTCCCATTCCGCTACCCTCATATTCCTGGCGACCATGCAGACGCTGGAAAGGTTTGAAAATGCGATCGAGGTACTGCATCTCAAAGCCGATGCCGTTATCTTTTATACAGATCTGGCATCTATTGCCCAGGATTTGGGCTGAAACCTGGATATGTGGAGGAATGTTGTCCTGGTGGAATTTAAGGGCATTGGTGATCAGGTTTTGTAACAGCTGGTGCATTTGGGTCGGATCCGCCTGAATAACAGGTAATTCAGCAGTTTCCACTTTGCCCTGGGTACGGTCGATCTGATTTTCCAAGTCGGAGATCACATCCTGGATCAGAGGATTCAGATCAGCCTCGGTAAATGGCTGGGCACGCGTGGAGACGCGCGAGAAACTCAACAGGTCATTGATCAACGTCTGCATGCGTTGGCTGGCATCACGCATGCGTTTCAAATAGTCCTGCCCGGTCTCGTCGAGCACATCGGTATACTTTCTTGCCAACCGGTCACCGAAAGCAAGGACCTTTCGCAGCGGTTCCTGTAAATCATGTGAGGCGATGTAGGCGAACTCCTGCAAGTCGCGGTTTGATTGTTCAAGTTTGGCGGCATAGATCTTTAAATTTAGCTCGGCTTGTTTGGAGTTGGAGATATCATCAACTGATACGAGCAGATAAGGTTCTTCATTCGAAAAGAAGGGAGTTAATCTGCAATCCAGCCAGATTTCTTTCCCAAAAGTACTGGTGGTATGGATTTCGCGGCGAGTTTCATTGCCACTGGCGATTGCCTGCCGGGCAGATTCCAGCAAGCCTGATTTTTTCCAGGATTCAATCTGATTGTAATTTTGTCTGATGATCTGTTCGCTGGAAGCACCAAGAATCCTGGCAACCGATTCATTAGCCGAAATGCACTTCCCGGATGCATTGTACGTGATTATTCCCAGGCTGGAGGAATTAATCAATGTGCGGTTATATTCCAAAGCGTCGGCGATACGCTGCTGGTCAAGCTTGCGTTCGATAGCCAAAGCCACCTGGGTCGAGATGAATTTCATCAGGTCGAATTGCTCCTGGTTATATACGACACCAAAGGTGTAACTTTGGGTTACCATCACCCCGATCACACGTTCACCGACAATCAGGGGAACACCGATCCAATCTACTGAATCTGTCCCAACCACATCGGCTTCGCCTTCCAAAACCAATTGAGTGAAAACCTCCCCGGTAGCCCAGAGGGGTTCCTTCGTACGCAGTACATACTCGGTCAATCCATGCTCAGGTTTAGCCGGTAAAGGAGGCTCATCGTATTGGTCGACATAATAGGGGAAACTCAGCAAGTCATTAAGCGGGTCGTACAAGGCGATATAGAGATTTGAGACCGGCATGAGCTCGCTGAGTATGGTGTGAATGGACTTGAATAATTCGTCCAAACTTGTGGTAGTCACCACGGCATGTGAAATACGGTAAATGGCTCCCTGGACTTGTTCAGCGCGTTTACGGGCGGTGATATCGACCATAACCCCCTGCCAAAACAAGGGTTTGCCTTTTCTGTCGCGGATCAAGCGGGTTTCATCACTCACCCAGATAACTCTGCCATCGCTAGTAATCATCCGATATTCTGATAAAGACGGCTCCATCGCATTATATGTTCGAGTGTATTCTTCCAGGACGCGCTCACGGTCTTCTGGATGAATGATCCGGGACCATAAGTCTTCGTCGGTAATCCACTCCTGTGGATCATACCCGGTGATTGTTTTTAGCTGGGGATTGATATAAAGCGTGTGGAAGATTTGTTCTGCGGAGTCGGTATAAATGATAGCAGGGACTTGCTCAACCAGGGCGCGGTAACGCACCCCCATTTTCACCTCGATATTCTGATCTTCTTCTCCCACCTTTCTTTGAGATTGAGCACTCCCGCCCTTTCCTTGCGGATATGGTTTTTCGGGCATTAGACCTACTCCTTAAAGAAAATCAGCAAACGTAAGCACCAATTGATATAACTCAAACTGGCATCAGTTATAAATGCAACATTCATGCCTGATTAGATTAATTACAGGTGACAAAGATAAAATCGAGTGATGCAATTATATGCTAATCATATTTTTTTTATATGAGTGTTGAGGGGATAATTAATTACGGTTTTGTTAGTTTTCGCTTATACCATTAATTACCGAAGCAACGGAACCAGTTTTATAACCTACGTAAGCGATGGCTAGGCACAGGATTCCAACACATCAGTGGCAGGTGAACAGGTTAAGCTCACTCACCTAGGGCAAATACAAATCAATTGAGCTAATAAAAATATCAAATCCATAGGCAGGAGGTGAAGCGAACCCCTATTTTTTCTCACGCATGCGAAGCAAGGCCACGAAACCAGCAATAGCCACAAGGGTGATCGCACAGGCGACTATAAGGATCACTACCTGTACGCTGTCCAACTGTGCACCAGCCTGAGTGGAGTAAGCGGGTGCAGCAGTGGAGGTAGTAGATCTTGGCGAGGCAGAAGGCTTCACAGCGGTTGTCAGGCTAGGTGCTGGCGAGGGCGTTTCTGTGGGAGTCACTCTCAAGGCTGCCTCTTCGGTTTGTCCAGCTGAGACTGTAATGCTGGCAGAGGCTTCTAAAGTGGCAGCGACATTGTTTAAGTAAAGGCTGAGAGAATCCTCCAAGAGCAGGCTTGAAAAAGCGCGGTCATCAGCCAATTCAGGATGAGCGATTTCCAAATCCTTGGCGGTTTGCAGCTGATCCTGGATGAACTGCATAGATTCGGAGGGTGCATTCAATTCCCGCATATAAGGGGCCAGGGTGAGCATGGCTAATCCAACATGGGGTACAGGATGGGTAGGGAGTAATTCGGCGGCCTTCTGGTAGGCATCAAGACCCGATGGGAGGTAACTTGCTGCAAAAATGGAGGGGTAATTGTATGCTTTAACGGATAGAGAACAATAGACATTTGCCACAGTCAACCAGGCCTGGCCGTCCGCTGGATTTGCCTGGGCAGCGACCTGGGCTGTCTGCATGTTTTGCCACATCGCAGGGTTTACCAACCAAGCAGAGAAATCATCGTGTGAGGTTGGCTCAAAATCCGTCCAGGTCCAGCGTGCCTGGTTGCCATCGAAATCACCACCAAAATCAATCACATTACGAGGATCAGACATCGGATAAGGCAAGCTCAGGCTTTCCGAGGCGACACGTATAAGTGTTTCTGAGGATGCGGGGTATGGCAAATTCACGATCAGCTCAGCTTGCCCGATGGGACCCGCCCAGCCTGCCCCGGTCTGGAAGATGTAGTACAGAGCCAGCTCGGTGCCTTTAACTGCCTGGGTTAGCGGTAGAAGATAACTTACCTGAATAGACGTACTGGTGCCGGCCGAAAAAGTGATCGGGAAGCTTGCCCAAGGCAGTGGAGGCTTGTCGGTGCCTCTCGGGTTGGCCAGCTCAATCGTAGCGTAGTCCAGCGGGCTACCATCCACCTGCACCGTGAAACTGGCGATGCGGGGGACGATCTCGTCGGGGTTAATCTCCCAACTCACGCTTTGCATGGAGGAGGCGAGGGGGAACCAGGTGGTGAGGCTTATATCACCAGCGGTGGGATTGTTCATAGTGAAGTCAGCCTGGACCTCGGCAACCATGGGGTACCAAACAGGTTGGAATTGAAGCTCATATGCCTCGGGGTTCAGCTGGAGGATGGCATTATCGGCTGCAGTAGCAAGGCGCACGTTCATCGTGACGACTTCGGCAGCCATCTGGATGGGGGTATCCCCTTCGGGCTCGATATTGCTGCCACCTGGGAGGATGGGGTGAACACCTACATCAGCGTTGGCAGGAGTTGGGAGGGTCAGCCCCAGCAGGAGGCTCACCAGGAGCAGTCCTGTGGAGAGGATAATCAATATGCGGTGATTGAGGGTGAACATGGAGCCACCTTATGAAGGAAAATGAATGACAGGGATGAAGCAACCTTGAGAATCCCAATGATTGAATTATAAATCACAAGCGGAGTAATTCATTATGATTACAGAATGACAGTTGATGTGGTTCAAAAATAACTATAGTTGATGGAGGGGTAATCATGAAAGAAATATTGGGAAGAATATGAAGAAGACCGAATACCCGAGGCAACCCCCTCCTTCCCCAAGAACCAGGGAGTTCTAGACCTCCCCCAAATTTGAGTAAATAGGGGGAAGGTACCGAGGAATTCAGAACTAATGTTGGGTTTCGGGCACGAAAACGATGACCTCAACCAAACCTACAGGCTAAATAAAACCAATTATACAAAATGGCGGGATACAATCCCGCCATACAAGCAGCTGGAATTATCCGGAAAGAAAATAAAGTTGGGTTTCGGTCAGAAAAGCACTGACCTCAACCCAACCTACAGGCTTGTTAAGGTTGGAACAAGGACGATCAATTCACAATGCGGGCATCGATAGCTTCCTGGTCCATGCTCCTGGCGACGGAGATGCGGTGGTGACCATCGCGTACGTAATAGGTGTTTCCAACATGCACCAGCTCGATCGCGGGCATAGGTGTGCCCTTGCAGACGGCGGTGGCAATGCTGATCCAGCGCGAGCGGCTGCGCTCATTGAGCGGATTGAAGTTAGCATCAAAATCTTCGCTGCGGCCCAGGCTGCCTTTGATCTGCTGGATGGGAACCGATACGATGTGGCTGCGGTGGTGATCAGATCCAACCGGTTGAGAGGATAGCATCTGCAGGTGGATATCTTTTCCGAAGATCTTCGCCAGAAGTTGGTTGCGCTTAGCTGCGCTGTAAGCACGGTCGAATAATTTTGCAGATGCAACGCGAAGGTTGATATCATCCAGCCCGGTGTTTATCTTGCCGATTAGTGCGTAATCAAAACTTATGTTCATGCTCGTGCTCCTCTCTTCTAGTCGTCACTTACAGCACCAGTTTACGAGTCAAGCGTTTCTCGAGCGTATGAACAGGCGTATTTTCATTTCGAGGAAGCGTTTCGGTTTGCGTTTCGGTTTTTGAGCAGGAGACCTACCTGGTTAGCAAGTAAGCGCATTGATTTCGCGGAAACAACCCAATTTCGATATATAATTTCTACATGCATCGACTAGATATCGCACTGCTTGGACCGCCTACCGTCACATTGGACGGTGAACCGGTTGAGACTGACCGGCATAAGGCGATTGGCTTGCTGGCTTACCTGGCATCGGAAGCGGGGCCTCACAGCCGCGAAGCATTAGCGGCTTTGCTGTGGCCGGATTACCCAAGAGCGAGTGCCTTCGCATATCTGCGGCGGACGTTGTGGGAGCTAAACCAGATCCTGGGCAAAGGATGGATCGAAGCAGAACGAGACCAGGTGGTACTCGCCCCTAACCCTGGGATCAAGATCGATGTGGAAATATTCCAAAGATACCTTGACAGCAGTACAGAGCAGATCACCGCATTGACCGAAGCGACAAAGCTTTACCGGGGCGAGTTCCTCGAAAACCTGGTGATTGCAGACACCCCGCCGTTTGAAGAGTGGCAGACCCAGCAAGCTGAATACTACCGAAGGGAATATGGCCAGGTGCTTGAGAAGCTGGTGGCGGCGCATGAACGAAACGGTGATTTTGAACAAGCCCTTCCATATTCCCAGCATTGGCTGACTTTAGACCGGCTTAATGAGAGTGCCTACCGAGCCATTATGCGGCAGCTGGTTGGAATGGGTGACCGCAGCGAGGCAATCCGTGTTTACCAAACCTGTGTGCAAACCCTAAGGAGTGAATTAAGCATCGAACCACAAGCCGAGACGGAGGAGCTCTATCAATCCATCCTGCACGCAAACCAGCGTCAGGGCAGCCCAATTTTAATACCGAAGGATACCATCACCGGCAAGCCCAAGAAAACGGGCTACCTACCATCACCCTCCACCCCTTTCATAGGTCGTAGGGATGAAATTGATGAGGTGGTAAAGCTAACCTGTGATCCAGCCATTTATCTACTGACTCTGGTGGGACCGGGTGGTACAGGAAAAACACGCTTATCCATCCAGGCTGCAGGAGAAATGGAAGGTTCTTTCCAGGATGGGGTATGGTTTATCCCACTGGCAGCCGTCCAATCGGTGCAGGGGCTGATCCTGGCAATTGGCAAGGGGCTAGCTTTCCAGTTTTTTAACGGTGAGGAACAACCCCGGCAACAATTGCTGGACTATCTGCGCGAAAAGCATATGCTGTTGGTATTGGATAATTTCGAGCACCTGGTGGAGAATGGCAGGGAGCTGATCGCTGATATTTTGGGAGTAGGGAAAGGCGTCAAACTGCTGATTACCTCGCGAGAGCGATTGAATTTACAAGCAGAGCAGGTATACCATGTGCCCGGAATGCGAATCCCTGACCCAGCGATCCTCGCAGACTGGGATAACCCAGCTGAACAAGCCAAAACTTATAGTGCGATCGAGCTCCTGGTTGAACGTGCCCGGCGTGTGAGACCAGAATTCCAACTGACTCGGGAAAACCTGCAACCTGTGACACAAATTTGCGACCTCATGGATGGATCACCCCTGGGGATTATCCTGGCTGGAGCCTGGTTGGAGCTGCTGACCCCCAAAGAAATCGTCAACGAGATTACACGCAGCCTGGATTTTTTGGAAAGCAGCGCTGCGGATATCCCCGAACGCCAGCGCAGCCTGCGGGCTGTTTTCGACAGTTCATGGAAATTACTCGATGGTGAGCAACAGAAAGCTTTTCAACGTTTATGCGTGTTCCGGGGAAGCTTCTCGAGGCAAGCTGCCCAGGAGATGAGCGGCTGCTCAACTCGGACGCTGCTGAACCTGGCCAACAAATCCTGGTTGTTGCTGGCAGAGGACGGGCGCTATCAGCTGCATGACCTAATGAGACAGTTTGGGATAGAACATCTTCAAGCTGACCAAAATGATTGGCGAGAGACAAAAGACAGGCACGCTGAGTACTTTGCAACATTTATGCGGGTCCAGGGGCAGGCATTGCAAACCACAGCGCAAATTGCAGCCCTGGAAGCACTGAAAAACGAGCTGGACAGCAATATCCCGGATGCATGGGAATGGTTCTTATCCAAGCAACAATTCGATATCCTGATCGAGAGAATGCTGCCCGGATTGTTCCATTACTGGTTGATCCGCAACGGGTCGATGGAATTCATCAACATGGTGAAACATGCGCGTAAGGCTGTGCCGGATTCAAGCGATCGGAAAATCCAATTACAAAAGGCGATCCTGGAATCAGTTGAAGTATGTTTCGAATTGATTGCCGAAATCTATGATGACCAACCTAAAGAGAGGCTTGAACGGCTTTGGGAAATGGTGAATGAATTAGGTATCGCCGATGATATGGGATTGTGGTACAGCTTGCTGATCAACACCTACGGAAATACGGTGAACTACGAACAGATATCCCAAGGATATGGAGATGTCCTGCAGAAGATCAACAGCTTTAGCAACCCGTGGGATCTGGGATACTGCTATTTATCTGCCAGCCAATTTTACGGAATTGACCAGCCCGAAATTCGTAAAAAATTCATCACGAATGCACTGGCTATATTTGAAAAAATAGGAGTAGTGCATGAGCTGGGAGTGAGCTACCGAATTCTTGGACAAGAAATGGCAATGGAGATGGATTACAAGCGGGCGATCGCATTTACCCAGGCTGCCCGAGGCTATTTTGAACAGGTGGGAGATATCTGGAGCGTCGATCGAACCTGGATGAACCTGGCAGATTATTATATATATTCAGGCAACATCGAGCAGGCTTTTCATGCATTTGAGGTGACCAAACGATTTAGTGAAAAGACAGGCAACCAGCGCATTATCGGATTGGATCTCTCGTGGGAAAGCCTGGCGACCTCACGCTATGGCAGCCTTGATAAGGCGCTGGAATTACGGAAAAAGAGCCTCGAAATTGCAGCCGAAGTGGGTAACCAAAGCGATATCGCCTGGCATAGCTGGGAACTGGGAGAAATTTACCGGCTAAGGGGAGATGTGCCGCAAGCTAAAGGATATTACCAACAGGCATATCAGCAATTTAAAAACATCCAGGATAACCTCGGTTTGGGGTTTTATCACCGAGGTTACGGGGATATTGCCCTGATGTTGGGTAACTGGGTGGATGCCAGGCAGGAATTTGAAGAAGCATTGCAACATCAAGAAAAAGAACAACGACACATCAGAGTATGGGGTTTGATTTATTATCACGTAAAACTAGGAATAGCTTTGGTCAATTTAGGGGAATTTGAGGCTGCAAGGGAGCAGATGAAGACCTCATTATCCCTTGGAAGCTATTGGCCATATCCAGATATGAAGGCAATGCCACTGGCTGGGATTGCCACCCTGTTGGCAGCCATTGAGAAACCAGGTGTGGCGATCGAAATTGCTGCGTGCGTGGCGAAGCACCCCACTACCTGGAATGAGGTGAAAGAACAAGCCAAGCGAATTATGCAATCTGCCTGGGAAGAGGTAGGTGAGGATGAAGCATTGCGGTGCCAGGAGAGGGGAGAAGGGGTGAGTACTGACGCGCTGTGCAGGGAGTACCTGGAACACCCTGATTTATTGGAAGGGGGATGAACTTTTTTTTCAATACATCTCTTTTGCATCACGGGGAAGATAGCGGACGTGGTGGAGGTGGGCAGTGACACGCTCATCATCGCCGTGTGGGTAGGTGAAACCAAAATGCTCAGCGACCGGGATGGCAACGCGCCGGAAGAGGGCACCCATGCAGAGCAAGGCATCCCAGGTATGGTCGTAATCGGCATCGGAGTAGGTGCTGAGCAGGAGCTGCCATAATTCTGGCTCAAGATAGTGCTCGAAATACTTGCCGAGCTTGCCGGGGGATTTTTGGAAATCAAAGCGTATGCCCACATACCAGACCAGCATTTTATCCAATTGTTCACGCACGTATAAATCGAGCATCTGTTTGGCATAAGGTATCTCGCGGCGCCATAACCCCTTGGCAACATAGGGTGAAACCCACCAAAATTCATTGGTGCAATCGAAGAATTTTTTCGCAGTGGGGGGTGTGGGGAGGTAGCCCGAATCGTTGGGGAGGTCAAATTTCGGCAAAA
The DNA here is from genome assembly GCA_963725685.1 of uncultured Chloroflexia bacterium. Taxonomy (GTDB): domain Bacteria; phylum Chloroflexota; class Anaerolineae; order Anaerolineales; family UBA4823; genus FEB-25. The sequence goes on along the minus strand of CAVRYZ010000001.1, from coordinate 671,032 downwards.
TGCGATCCTTATCCAACAGGGTCAAGGTAAGGCTATCGTCCTCAAGCTTATCCAGCTTACTCACCGGCCAGAGCGACAGGTCGATGCGATTTCCATCAGCAAACTGCATCAAGTAGGCGTAAGAATCTTTCCCTTCCGGCGGAGGGTCTGACATTTCATCGGGCAGCTGCAGGATCATCAGCTCACCAAATACTCGGATCCAGTCCAGGTCAGCTAGAAAGGATTCCTTCTCGCTGACTACATAGATGACATCATAATCCTGGAAGAAATCCTTGGGGGCATTGGGGCTGACGCGCGAGCCATTCATGATGACTGCACGCACGCGCTCATCATCACGGGCGGTGCTGATGATCAAATCGAGCATTTCCTGTTCGCTGCGCATGGGACCTCTGATATTTTATATGGTTATGAACTGCGATGATGATATCACGAGAATCTATGCAGGGACTGACCTTCGGACAATCCATCGGACAATGATCATATAACTCTGTTATTGCGAAACTCCCTTTGCAGCTTCATTCATTCTTGAGGAAGGATAAGGTCTGATTCTTGGTAGGATATTTATCCACCGATGAATATCAAGGTTTAGTGAGATGATTTACATCTGTGTATCGTTCATGCCTAGTTTGAAGAAGATTGCTTCCAAGCGCAGTGCGCTGCTTCCCCGAAATTCAGCGGGGGATTCTCCCCCCCAGGACCAGGGAGGATTCTGTAATGACAGAAAATCATTAATTCCTATTCAGGGGTTCGCCCAATAGGTCCAGACTGGCTGGGTGCCGTCGATGTCGGTGAAGCCATATTCACGCGCCAGGCTGCCCGAATAGATGGTGACTTTGCCTTTGAGTGAATTCCATGAGAACCTCCTGCTTGATTTACCCCTTTTATCCAATCTCACCATCAATATAAATTGTCGGCTATGCGCAATAACATTGCCCTACCCCAACTCCCCCAGTTCTACATGCTGAGGGGCTTGCGATACAGGGTATCGCATTTGGTAATTTGGAAGCCACAACTCTGATACAACCGAGTGACATCATTGGTATTCGCGCTATCAGCAACCAGTGCCGACTCAGTCATGCCGGCAGCTTTTTGCGCTTGCAGGCTGCGGCTGATCAGCGCTCGCGCCAACCCACGCCGGCGCCAGGACCTGGCAACACCTATACCTTCAGTGTAACCACGCTTGCGGTTGAATTGCTTATTCTCATCGTGATGGATGTAACCCAATACTTCACCAACCGGCAAGTGCGTAGTGATATCCCATGCCACCTGCCAAAGGTCGGGTTGAAAAAGGGGACCATCCAGCCATTCGTGATAATCTTCTTCGGTAAGCATTTTTTGCTCCCATTCATCCTGGCTGGTCTCAACGGTTAATTTCCATATGGAGCGATAATGATCGGGTAGCACGGGGCGGATTTCCAACCCATCGGGCAGAGGAACTTCGGGAATTTCGTCCAGAGAAAGGCGCACCATTTCATAGTAATAACGCGCGGGCTGATAACCCGAACGCTCCAGCATGATGGCGGTACCTTTCTGGAATTGGGTAGTATTTACCTGATATAACTTTACCATTTCCTGAGGGTGGGCGGCAGCAACCTGGCTCAGGTGGGTTTCCATCCAATTTAACATACACTGCCCAATGCGCTTACGTCGCCACTGCGGAATCAGAAAGCCATTGTGGGTGTATATCCGCAGGGTGGGTGATTCTTCGGACCACCAGCCCCGCGAATAGCCGACCATCTGACCGTCAATCTCAGCAAAGATGATGTCGCGATAGGGATCGCAATTGCTCATGTTCTGATAAGCACTGGCTATGTTTTCCGCGGTCACCGCACGAATCATCTGGTCTACAGCTTCGCTAGCCATCAAGACATCGGCAATTTGGGCATGATCAGATTCTCCCGCATAATGGCGAAATTTCAACCCTGGGATCATGGGTGCATTTTCGATATCAATCATGTTTAAATCCTTTTTGCATGTCGAGCCGTGCATATGGAAGATTGAGGCTGACTCATCCAGACTTATGGGCTAATTTCAATGCCCTGACGCACATGAAGCCCGGACTGCGCAGCAATTCTTCATACTCTTCGGGGTCTTGCTCTTGAAATTCCTGTGTGGGCAACGGCTCGAGGATCTGATCCAGGATGAAACCAGCTTTCAGCAACGGGTTGATCACGGCACTCAACGGGCGCCTGAAGGAAGGCACGCGCACCGGCTTACCGAATCCACGCCAGATATATTCCACACGTTCCACTTTAAAGTAGTTGCTGATGAGGTGGTGCGTGGCGTACTTCATGTATGGATGTTCCATCGAAAAAACCAGACAGCCTTCTGGTCTTAAAATCCGATAAAACTCACAAAAGACGGGTTGCCAATCTTTCACATAGTCCAGCACCAACGGACTGACCACAAGGTCGAATGAATCAGCCTCCAGGAAATCCAGGGGTGATTCGAGGTTTGCCAGCAAGACTTCAATCTTTTCCCCCAGGCGCTGCTTCGCCAGGGCGACCATCTTCTCATTGGCATCGAAAGCCACCACGAGGGCACCATGGGCAAACAACCATTCGGCATACACACCGGGGCCACACCCGGCATCCAAAACGCGCTTACCGGCGACGTCAGGCAATAATGACAGCGTGGCTGGGCGTTCATAATAGGCATTGTGAGGCTTGGTATCTATCATGGCAGCATATGCTTCCGCCAACTCATCGTATGCATCCTGGGCGATTGGCTTCTTTTTTCTATCCTGCATGTTACAAAACTCCAGATGATATGTTTGATTTTGGATAAATAATTACTGACCAGTGAGACCGCATAGCCCGTAGAGAAGTAAATAACAAATTTTATTGATCTCGGTTCACATGGTTGGTAATTTACTTAAGCTATGTCCTGGCAGTTAACCCCTAGGTTTGAACCACTTGCTCTCAGACAAGACCTCGAAATTGGGGCTGCGCGGCACTTGTTGGAACACTGCCATGATCTCGGGGGTTGGAATGGCAGGTTGACGGGTAGTGAGATTGAGGATCGTGCCTTCCAGAGAGACGGTCACAGCCTTCTTGCCATTCGCTTTGAGGAAGTCATGCTGCACTTTCCAGCGGATGCCCTGAGGAGACAAGCCGGTAAGTAAATAGGTGATGGTGAGGGATTCTCCAAGCCGCACTTCACGAAAAAAGTTGGCAGTGAGGCAGGTGTAGACAGGACCTACGCCAAGCTGATCGAATGCCTCGGGGGGCAGGTTGTGCTGAGTGAAGAAGCGGTAGCGCAGCTCAGCGGCAGCATCGATATAGGCGGAATAGCGCACGTGGCGGTTGGCGTCGATGTCTGTCCAGCGGACTTCGTAGGTCATCGAATAGGCTTCCATTGGATTTCCTCCACTGGCATGGATTGGGTCTGTGCAGTCAGGAATAATATACCCCAATGCAAGGAGACGTCAAGGAAATGGCGAGTAGCTGTTAGCTGTTAGCTGTTAGCGATTGGTTATTAGTAATTAGTGTCAAGTCTTGAAATACATATAGGAAAAGTTAGTTATTAGCCTTCATGGATTACATTCACAACCAAGGATGATATAAGTTCTGTTCAGATCGATAAAGGTGAGAAAAAGCCTGGTCAACGGATGTAATAACGGATTAGCGGATAAGTATGCATACCAGTTGCCATCATGTTATTTTGTCATGAGATGTAGACCTCCAGGTATGAGAATAGGTTATTTTCAGATCAGCGATTGGTTATTAGGAGCGGATACTGCCAGCTCTTCATGACCCCCATTGCGGGAAAAAATCGTGATGGATAAGGAGAATCGGTCATTGACCTTTATCGACAAAACGAATTTCCAAAATCGAAGAATGAGCAAGTATCGAGGTGCCCATCAACCCATTTTCAGGTAGTCAAGGTATTTATTCACGACCTTGAAGCCAAGGGAGGTATAGAGATTTATTGCCGGGGTGTTGGTGAACCCTGTGGAGATACACACCCTCTGCATACCATACAACTTCATCCGGCGCAGACTCTCAAGCATGGTAAGGCGCGTGAGACCCTGCTGGCGGTATGCCTGGCGTGCCCCGACAGGGCCGAAATCACCAATCCGATTAATGGGGTCAACCCAGCCGTTCACATAGGAAGCAATCACGCCATCGGGTGTGAGGGTGACCACATCCAGGTCATTGTGATAACCGGGCAGCTGCATAAAGCAGGCATAGTCTGCATCACTGACGTCGCCCACCGACCATGGCTGCCAGACCTCACGCTGAGCAGCGGCACGGTCTGATATATCCAACCCTTCCTCCATCGAGCATACTCTGTAACCGGGGGGTATTGCCACTTCGGGAATTGGCTCATCCAAGGAACGGAGCATATTCACCTCAGCAAACCTGCCGGAATAACGGAACCCATGCTGCTCGAGGAAACTGATCCGCCTGGGGTCATCCTGCCGTGAGCCAGAAGCGAACTCACCACCCCATTGTTTGGGATCAAGCTGGCGAAGGAGGACGAGGCTCTTTTCCGCCCAGTCGAGTGCCTGCGCCTCAATCCCGCTCCATTCATAATCGGGTGAGACCTGGCAGTCGAAAGATGGGTCTTCTCCCAGGATGGCATAGGCGACCAGCTCACCATCTTCAGCGTGCCACAAGCGAATATGCTCATGAGGGTCAAGGTGGCAAGCCACCATGAAGAAGTTGAATAATAATTCGCCAACATGTGGGTAGTGCCAGTCATTGGTGAGCAAGCGCGCCTGCATCAGCATTTCCAGCATGCGCTGTAAATCGGCTTTAGATTGAAAGAGCCTGGAGGTCAGTGGCTTGCGATGATCAGAGATTGGATTCATTGATCGCCTGGGTTCTAGGATTTGCTGCTCATCCATCAAAAAAAGTCCTATCTTACCATGCTCGCTGCATGGAAAGGAGTCTTTTTATTGTTTAAATCAATTTTCATGTCGGCGCAACTGGCAGTGGGTCATCTGGCGAGACTACGCATAAGACGCCCAACAGACAGGCGTCTCTGGCTTAGGTATGTGATCACCGCATTTTGAGGAGTGAAAAACTGATCGTGCGATCATTCGTCGATCGAGATCAACTGAATATACATGTCCCAGTTCCCCAGGTGTTCTCCAACCGTATCTTCCAGGTAAAACTGGTGCGTTTCTCCAGCCGGTATGATCACTCTGATCGGAGGCTCCTCGACCACGGGAGTCGTGCAAGGCGCGGCATCACAATGATGGAAAAAATAATCTACCGTGATTGGTCCCTTAAGGGTTACATAATCTTCATTATGGGCAAGTCCAGCCACTGAATATCCATAAAAGAACGAATCGAGGTGTTGGGAATCAACAATGAAGGGGCGGATATCCAATACGATCCGGGTATCCAGTGGGCATTGTCCGGGTTTTTCCTCCAATCCTGCAGGTGCGGTGAGGGTGATCTTTTCGGCAAGGTCCATGTCATCAGTATCCGATTCATCCAGCACAACTCTCTGCAGCCAAAGGGTATGCATATACTCGATCATGCCATCGTCATTGACGTCTCCCAGCTCCCAGTGGTAGCACCACGAGTAGGTGCCCAACGGCAGGGAGAGACAGGCGCTAGAATTCCCGCCCGGGCTCGCCACTGTGGAGGCGTTGGGAGGCATGGCAGCAGATTCGGTGTTCAATGGTATATACGTCCATGGCATGATTGTCGCAGCAATCGTGCCCATGTTCAGGAAGCAGACTGGTTTCAGAGGTCCTTCAGTATTCCCAGTAAGTGGAGTGGTCTGAAGCACCACGGATTGCGTAGGATCGCTGGGTATAAAGGAATCACCCGATGGTACATCTTCACCAGGAGATAGATTATGCCCGATAGCGGAACAACCAGCCAGGCAGGCGGACATAATAACTATCAAAAATACCTGTGTGAATTTCTTGAATGCAGTTAACCCAGACATACGATTCTCCTTTCCTGGATGTGAACTAGGGAGCATTGGTGCAATCTTTCACTAGATTTATTATACAGTGTGGAAAGAAAGGTTTCAATACGCAAATCAAGTAGTTGTTTTCTGCCAAGAGAATGGCAGAATAAATTTAGCCAACGTTTACATCCATCAGGCGAAAATTGATTGTATGCCTGAAATGAAACAGTTTTACACTAGAGCTTCTCTTTTATCCACTCTGCCACTTGCTGAGATGCTTCCTCGATTGAGAGTAATGACGTATCTAGTATGGTAATGGGAGGAGTATCAGAATACCCTTTAAACCAGCGGTTAAAGCTTGCCTGTTTGTTAATATATGCCGGATCATGCGTTCCGCGCCAGGTTGGTCGACTCATAAGTCGTTCCCGAAGAGTATCATCCAAGCAAACCAAAGCCAGATAATACACCTGGCTGAAGTAGCGCCTCTCCATACAATTCTCGATATTTTCGGGCACGCCAACACCAGCTCCGAACAGGGCTACTGGTCGTCCTGATTGCGAGATATTCTTGCTCAGGCGTAACCAGGTCTCAAAAAAATCGCGATATTGGGTTTCAGGAGTATTGAACTCAGGACGCCAGATAATATCCGAATCCAGCAATACAATTTGTGATATTTGACCTAAAAGGGACTGGCAAATGGTCGTTTTGCCAGTGCCACTCGCTCCTGAGACGATAAAAAGGGGCGACATAACGAAATTAAGCCTGAATCCGCATTCCGGGCAGATGGCGTATGGACCCATAGGGTCAATAAGCTTGTCCGCCCGATATTTACCACATTTGAAGCAGACATTCATCATAGGGATTAAGCAGATTCTATCTATACTGTGTAATAGAAATTAATGTAATTCAAGCTAAAAGCCTGTGTTTCTCAGATTTCCGTCTTCATCAGCGAATCCAGAACCGTTTGCAATTCTTTGGCTGCCTTCCTCACAACACCCCTGATGGAATGGGAAAAGTCTTCCGCGATGAGCCGAATCTCTGGGCGGTGTTCCGGCATAAGCGTGGCCACATGAACTAATCCTTTCAATGCATGGTGGGCGTGCTTGCTTCCCCACACAATCAGTGTTTCTTTTAGCAAGGGGAAAGCTGCCTCAGCTGCAGTGCGGCTTGTGGAAGCAAAATTCGCAATGGTATCAGTAGCATAGTCGCGGGCGATAACGCTAGTATCTGAACCAATCATCTCCATCAAAATCGTAAGCAATGGGGAGATGGACCCAGGAACAAATGTAGTTATGAGCGACAAAGCATGCACGGCTTCCCAGCGCACGCGTGTGTTCTTGTGGATGAGCAACGGTGCTAGGTCTTCCACATACGGGACTACCCATTCAGGGTCTGCTTCGGCTACCTTGGTCATCACCTCGGCACAGTCACCCACAATGGCTGGGTTCGATCCCCTAAGACCAGAGGCGATATCGACGAGCAGGTCAGGGTCTGCCAGACACTGGATGGCGACCTTGCGATTGGAGTACTCCGTACGGTCGCCCATCTGTGAGGAAAGCTGGTTAAGAATGGACATCATGAGAAGTAGCCTCGATCATCATCTATCAATCATCCAGCCATTTCTGCATGTTCATGATAGCCCATCTTTGTATACAGATCCTGGGCAATATGGTTGTTGCCAAACACGTGCAAGCCGATTCTACCAATCCCAGCTGGCTTCATTTTCGTCTCCAGAAGCTCAAGCGTCTTCCGACCACAACCTTGATGGCGATTTTTAGAATGCAAATATATATCATGGATAAAGCAGCGTTTTCGAGCTTGATCCACTTCGATCCATAAATATCCGATGCCAGTCTTACTAGTTTCGTCGACTAAGATAATAAGATAGAATAATTGATTAGGGGTAAGCAGCCCCTGCCCAAGCGTGATTGTAATCTGCTTGCTGGCCTCGGTGAGGGCTTCCTGGATGGGTAAACGATAATTATTCGCAATGTCCTGAGCATAATCTCCTATTAACCAGGATTTATAGGTATCAAATTCTGCTTCTGTCATCGGCTGCAGCTCTACCAAATAATCACCTTTCTATATACAGGTTTATGTTACCAAAAAAGCTCGTTCATATTTAACAATCATCATTATGATACTTATTGCCAGCGTAGATCCTAGTAGGGCATTAAATATATCCGGGTTGGAGATTTTCAAACAACGAGAAAGTAAATCATATTATGCAAGGTGTTTCGCCAGGCGTTTTCCCAGGGCGATCAGAGTGAGCATGGGCGGAAGCCCCCACGACTCGGGAATGACCGAGCAATCGCATACATACAGGTTGTTGAAGCGCGTCTTCAGATTGGAGTCAACCACAGCGCCGATTTTGGCCGTGCCCCCAGGGTGAACAGCAGTAATCCCAGTACTGTAGATTTTGCGCGCCCCAGCATTCAGCAATATCTTCCGGGAAACATCCGAACCCCGTTTAAGCCTGTTGCGATCACTTATCGTCAGGCGCTTGTTTGCCCAGCCATACCTGGTGAGCCTGCCGCCCAGGTCATCCTTAATCTTCACCATGACGGAAATCATCTTTCGATGCCCTGCAAGTCGGTCCAGCCGCCCTACCCGCAGGGTAAAGATCGCCCGGATCCATCCTGGCCAAACCAGGTCGGTAAGGACGTAATTTTCAGTAGGATCATGGAAACCTGCCGCCATGGGAAACTCCCGACCATTGTCCAAGTCATCCATCATCCCAGCGACTACTACCAGCGGATCGAAAAAGAAATCTGACCCCGCATGGCTGATCCCCAAATCACGCAGGAGGATAGGCGTCCCGATACCTCCCGCTGACAGAACCACCAGAGGAGCAGATACTTTGTACAAACTACCTACCTTAATAAACTGCACGCTTGATATTTGATCATTTTCTACGATCAAGCGGGTGACGCGGGCACCCGTCAGCAAGGTGGATCCTTTCCTGCATGCCTGCTCGATATATTCACGCGAGGTCCATTTAGCGCCATATGGGCAACCCATGGTGCATTTATCGCATTCCGTGCGGCAATTCTCCTGGTGAACGATTTTCGGTAACTTTTCCCAGGGGTAGCCTAAGTTATGCGCACTCGCCATGATACGTTGTGCAGATGGTCCTAACAGCTCATCCGCCAGAGGGGCTATGGGTAGCTCCTGCTTAGCTTGCTCAACCTCCGGCTTGAGGTCAATACCATGTTTTTCGAATATCTCATAGTTCGGTTCGAAGGCAGTAGCATACGACAGGATGGAGCTGCCACCCAGAGTTACTCCGCGCACTAGAGCCAATAACTCAGGGGTGAAGAACAGACCCCGTCCTGGGATGAGGCCGATCAGTGCGGATTGCAGCATCGTTCCCTTGATACGCGCTCTGCTGCCCAGCTCAAGGATGAGGACTTTTTTCCCCAGCTTGCTCAGCTCAGCTGCAACGGTGGCTCCCCCAGGCCCGGAACCGACCACGATAACATCATAGACAGAAGATTTCCATGTGTCCATCAGGTATCCTCCTCCAGCATCACCATGCATATAGATTTTATACCTTTTACGGATTCAGGTTTGGAATTCTGAACTATACAATCAGTGTTCAGCGAGTCTTCCTGCGAGTTCAAGCTTCATTTTTTGGTGAGTGCGCCATGGAACGGATTTGAATAGCATTGGCACCTATACGGTCATGCAGCCCTTCCGGATAGGGGTAGCCAAAATAAATACCGATCTGGCTAGATACCTGGCGAAAAAACTCGAGGGTGTGCTCGAGTGCGCAACCGTTGTCATCGACCTGAGCGCCCACATAGGTCTCTTCCAAAACAGTCCAAATTGCCGGTGGTCAGTCCCCCCAGAAACAGGGGGGATTCTCCCCCCAGAAACAGGGGGGATTCAGCAATAACGAAACAGCCCTATGACAGCTGGACTGGACTATCAGCGGTTAACGGCTGTCCAATCGTCTAGTTTTCGCCGACAGACCTCTGGTGCCACATCTGCACGGTCATCTGGATCTGCCCAACGTGAGTAGCAGAATGCTCCAACGCATGCAGCAATGCCCAGGAAACCGACACCTGGTCACCATGGCGCGGGTGGAGGCGTTTCGTTTCAAGATCCGACAGGCTTAGTTTCTCGAAGGCAGAATTTAGATATGCTTCGGTCGAATTCAGACGCTGGACCAGGTCTGCTTTACTCATCTGCGTAACATGAAATTCTGCTTCCCGATTGCGATTGGATGGATCCTGCATGATCACATCCCCAACCAAAAAGCGCTCTGAACCAGTGAGGTGGACGATGATCACGCTGATCGAGTTCATTTCCGGACCAGGGACCCAGTCTAGTGCATTCTCCGGAAGGGCATCTAAATCACGCTCGATCTCCCCGTGCAATTCGTGAAACTGACCGGTAAGAGCTTCAAAAAAGGGTAGCGTAATTTTCCTCCGTTTTAATATCGTGGTGATCCCAGCGATGATCCCATGACAGGAATCGCAAGCGCATAAGATTAGCTTGAACTATACCGTAAAGTTAGCCCTTCAATCAGGATTATTCACTTTTCGAGCTTTTTAAAACGATTGGATGAATCCAAATCGTTTACTGGAAAGAAGGATAGTTATTTCTTACCAAAAAATCATAATTCGGGTGCTTTCAACTTATGCATCCCCATGGTGAGTGAAATTTCACCCCCATGATGGAGGTCATGCTCGATCAGATGCCAGATCACCCACTGGCGTGGGATAACTGCTGGTTCGTGTAATCCCTCTCCGGGAAGGGTTTCCAGCCAATCTGTGGGAGACCAATGATTGATGGTCGTGTGGATATAATCCAGGGTGAATTGCAGCCCAATGACAATCTCCGCGGCTGTACGAACAGGTCCACCACGGCGGTCCCAACGGCTGAAAGCAGCCTGCTGCTTATTGCCATCCCCCAGGGGAGGCGCAAACCAACGACCGCGCGCACCGATGATATGTGTGGCAATAGCTTCGATCGAACGCAGGTTGGTGGCTGCCTGGAATGCCAGCTGCTCTGGAGTGAGAGGAAGTAAGGCAGTAATGAGCAGTTCCTGATAATGGCGCCAGCCAGTGTAGATTGCGTCAAGTGTCGATTGTTTTACGTCCATAATTATCCTCCTCAGAACGAGTTATAAGCGACAATCTTTATCTATATTATCAAAGATTATAACATGAGCAGTGAAACGGCGGGGAAAGATACCCACCCGACACTTTAGCCTTGGAGAAAACTTAGGTAGAACCCTGGATAGTGATACAAAAGAAATGGCGGGCTGGATACCCGCCATTAGATTTAGAGAGTTCGGTTATATTGATAACCTGGGTGGTTATTCTTCTTCCACCATGGATGCGATGGCAGAAGTTATTTCCTGGACAGTTTCGAGGTTCGGATCCTGCATGGCGTGAAAGACAACCAGCTCATTGATGCGCTGGCTAGCAACTTTGCGTTCATCGCGCAGGCACACCAGCTCAAGCAGATCGCAGGCGCTCAGCAGGCTGAGGAAAGCAATTGTAGCAGGATGGGCTTCTTCCTGGGCAAAGACAATGCCGCGCAGGTGTTCGATCACCGAATGCTTGGTGGAAGCTTTGACCTGCGGATGAAGCGGCGAGGGGATGACCCACAGCAGGCGGTCATCTTCCTGGGTAAAGATCCCTTTGTCGATCAGACCTTTCATGATCTGGTGGCGCAATTTCTCAGGTTTGGGGTTGAGGGTATTAATCCAGTATCCAAACTTTCGTTCCTTATCTGAATTTTTCAGGATGATGATCACCCCATCGAGCAATGGATCCTCGGTTGGGCTGTCATCAGCCAGGTGAAGCCGACGATTAATGGTCAGGCAAATTTTTCCGGTCAAGGCGAGCTCGGCTAAAATCGCTCCAACCAACCCCGGTTTCAGAGCATCGACGGTTGAACCGATAAAAATCCCTTTATCTTCATGAATAGTGAGTAAAAGCAACTCTTCGTATAAAGTCAACATTTATTTATCCTTTCCTCCCCGAGAAGACAAATGTCAATGGCGATTATTATACTCGTATATTTTAACAGAATCAAAGGAGAGAAATTTATTTAAGTATATTCGATATTAAGTAGCGATGCTACTTAAAAATTTCGAGATTTCTGCGCACACAGCTAGCAGATCAAGCAGGATCAAACGATAATGATCTTGAAAATAAGGAACAGCGGGTAGCCACATCATCAGGTTAGCTCCGCTGAAATGCAGGAATATGATCGGGTCACTCATATTCGGGTAATCCCTGATCTGCAATTCGATCTCACCTACGCGTACCCGTTGTTCTTGCATTGGCATAACAACCGCCAGAATTATGAGCTCGGTAAAACCAACAACTAGATAGTTTTCTCCATTGAGAATATTCCAGGTAAGGATGTATAACCCAGCTCATGGTAAATGGCGAGCGATGACAAATTATCGGCATCTTCATCGGTGTGCACATGGGTTACCTTTAACATATCGCGGGCATAACGCAGCGCCAACACCAGCATAGTCTGTGCCAGGTTTCGCCCATGGTAGCGTCTATCCACCCCAGTATGCAAGTTGTAAGCATGATCACTTCCCTCATAGCGGGTGATTGCGCTCATAGCAGCCCAGATGCCAGTGCCCCGATCGATTGCAACCAGCTGGCCTCCAGGTATAAACCAATCCATTTGACACACTTTTTGTTTAAAATCACTAAAATTTAGCCAAACATGCTGTCCTTTTGGGATGATCAGCTCCATGTTCGTAGTGTCGTTTAAGTGGTAGAGCTTACGTCGAGCGGCATCTGTGTTTCCCAGATCTTCCAGCGAGGTAAATTGAAATCCCTCATACTTCAGTTTTTCAATAGCGGCGTCATAGCGCACGTCATTAAAACTGTCCAGGTCTAATACCATGCCCACATAGTGAGACTGTTCGGTGAAACCAAGCCCGACAGCAAAGGTACGCGCTTGTGGAAAGTCATCCCGAATATTAACTTGCAGCTGGGATATACCTGCTTTTTGAGCTGCAGCTTCCAGGTCAACATATAGCTGATGACCTACACCCTGCCCATATTCGCCAGGTGTGACCATCAGATAAAAATATGCCTGGTTGGCGCCAAAGCGGCTGCGGGTGACCCAATTAAACCCCACCAGAGCTCCCTGCTCATCCTCAGCTATCATCAGGCGGATGATCCTGCCCTTATGTTCTCTGTAATCGAGCTTGAGGCGGGCTTCAGAGGTTGACTCAGCTTGTTGGAGGGAAAAAAGGTTGGCAAGCTTTCCGAAATCGCGATCAAGTTCAGCTGGACGTAATTTAATGGTTTTCATTTCCAATCACTACCTAACCTAAGGTGAATTAGACTTTTAAGTCCCGACTCAAGCTGATTATACAGCAGAGGCAGCCTGACCTGCCTAATGTGAATAACTATTTCTAAATTTGGGTGTTGTTTAAATCAAACAACTAAACACTGGGTGGATAAACGCGAGCAATATGCCCGGGACCCCGGTCATCCGGGTAAAAGGAACAAACCCGTGTGGAGGAAGGAGCAATTGACTACACTGAGTAGAGGGTACTGGCGGGGATCACATCGCATCATCAATGCACGCCCATTATTGTGCAAATATTAATTTTTTTACCAAGGAGGATTTTGTATGAAACTTAACACGTTAATGATGATTACTGCGTTGGTGGCGTTAATTTTCGGGCTGGGATTCATCCTGGCACCGCAAACGACCATCGGCCTTTACGGGAATAGCTTTAATGATGTCGGGCAGTTCGTCGCCCGTTATTTCGGAGCGGCATTGATTGGGTATGCCTTCCTGGCATGGTTGAACCGAAATTCAGCCTCCAGAGGAGTGCAAGCTGGCTTTTTTGCAGCCATGGTGCTCGGTCTTGTGGTTTCGATATATGATGCATTTGCTGGCACGCATAACGCGTTGGTCTGGTTAAACGTGGTCATCTATTTGCTGCTTGCGCTTGGTTTTGGGTATTTTACTTTCATGAAAAAAGCCTGACCTGGCTGATATATGGCAGAACTTCCCACCTCAAGTTCAGGTGGGAAGTTTTTTTGTAGGGGACCAATCTTAGCCGACGGAAAGACATTTATTTACATTCTACCAGTGTAAACCTTGACCAAAGAAAATATAGAAATCATCTCCCCTGGCGATCTGGGTTGAGAGGTAAATAACTGGTATCTCTATCACACCTCCCATAAAAAAATAGACCTCACAGGTCTTGAGATCTGTGAGGTCCTTTATAGTTGTGGTTCAATGCATAATCTCAGATGACTGTTCCATAGGTCGCATTTCGACAGCTTCGCGTGGCAGTGCGAACCAGTAATACCCTTACACCACGGTCAGGATAAAGTAAGCTGCCAGTGCAATCCAATCTAGCATAAGGAAATCAAAAAAATGCAGTTGGTTTGCATGGTTTGGTCTGTGCGTAATCGGAGGCATGACATTATCTTATCGTTTAAATGCACATGAATGTTTAAAATCCCATCAGGGTGCAACCGGTATCATGACGGAGCCGTGCCTCTGCTACCGGCTTGCACCCTAGCGATCGGTTAAAGTCCGTCCAGCAGATTGCCGAGCGCCAACAGTACAAAACCAACCAATACCAGCCAAAATGCAGCCGCTGGCACCACCTTGGCAAGTTGCGAGATAACACCGAGTACCACTAAGAGCACTGCGATATAGAAAGTAAGATTTTTCGGGGCGCGAAGTTTCATAATGGACCTCCAGATTTTTTATTTGGAACGAAATGGCTCCTTTACCGTTATTTAAACCATAAAACCCTTAGCAATCAGGAAGGTTACGTCGTGAAGATGGAGGTCTTTTAATTTAGGGCAGAAAAAATATTGACCGGGTTACACAATACCACTTTTTGTCGAGCTGAGCCTTCCCCCCCTGCCTGCCAGTATCCATGAGATTGAAGCAGGCAAGGCTCATCGAGCCTATCTATTTTCCATTACGCCAGTAATTATGGAACACTGATAAAACCCTACGCCTGTAGGGTTATAACCCTTCCTTAACCTCCTCCCATACTTGGAACCCGTCTATACTAATGAGCTGCATTATTTCAGGGGTAAAGCTTTCTTCCGGTTGACGAATATTAGCAATGCGATGCCAATAAAGAAAACAATGCCTCCAATGAGCGTCCACTGGCTTTGACCAGTCATCACACTACCTCCGATGACATTAATACCTTGCAAGAACCACACCCCTCCAACAAGGATAATCAAAACAGCAATTATACTCATGACGATTCTCATGATATTCTCGCTTTCATTTCACGCCTAGATTGGTAATATTTTTTTGTACAGCC
Source organism: uncultured Chloroflexia bacterium (assembly GCA_963725685.1). GTDB lineage: Bacteria > Chloroflexota > Anaerolineae > Anaerolineales > UBA4823 > FEB-25. Next base: position 655,857 of record CAVRYZ010000001.1, on the reverse strand, counting down.
ATAAATCCTATCCCAGTTCAGTAAAAGATACCGAAAAGAAATTGATTTGGATGTGTACGATATAACGCGAAGCAACCGGATTCTCGAAATTCCATGCAGCCAAGATTATGGAAATGGGCGACCGATGGCAAGTACTTCAACCAGCTCAGGCTCTAATTCTTTATAAATCTCATCGGGTTCAGCACCTAAAGCGTCAAGTGTTTTGCTGAAGAAACTGCGCGCCGTGCACGTCAGAACGACATCCAGGATTTCTTCATCAGTGAGACCAAGACCACGCAATTCATCGTAATCCTTTTCACCGATATGCTGTGCATCGGTGGTGATTTTTTGGGCGAACGCCATGAGTGCAACTTCCTCCACGGTGAGATCGGCGTGGCTGAAATCCTTTACGATGGCGATCAGCTGATCAGCACTGAAGAAATTCTTGCGGAGCAACGCTCCGTGTGCCAACATTCAATAACTGCATTCCGTCGCCATGGCGGCGGCAAAAGTAACCAGCTCATAACGGCGCAGCCTCATCCTGGAGCGGACCGCGCCGATCAACTTCTTCCAGCCATCATAAGCCTCAGGGTTCAGGCTAAAGGCTTTGGTGTAGTTGGGTACATAACCGTTGGCTTTCTTATCGGCTTGATACCATTCCTGCAGCAGCCCTTCAGCTTGATCTTCCGGGATCGTCTTGATAAAAGTCATAGTTCTCCTCCTTTTCAACATCCAACCAGTCTGATACGGAACCAATCCGTATTTTCTTACTCTACTTGTTTTAGATGCCGCGTCTATATGAATAGTTGCATTTTTTTGGGTTTTTCTTAGAATACTCTAAATTAATCTGGTATTCAAGCGGGGGTAGGCAGTTATATAAAACAAATACATGTCCAAAGCTATTCGATGATCAGTAATTATTTCTCTGCTTAACTGACCGCTGAAGACTGAATGTGATTGGTTGCCCTTTTATGAGAAATCTTAAATCATTGGTCCTAGCCCAAGAATTTTGATAATCTCCATGCAGCGGGAAATACCGCTAAATTCTCCTGGATATATATATACTCGATGTTCCTTATTCCCCTCATATCAAATTACTAAGGACAAATCAGCGCTGTTTTATGAGAAAGCTTAAAGTTTTCACGAGTTTTGATAAACCCCTTGTGGGTAACTACTCACCCCTCCTCAAAATTCGCGAAATCTGGTAAGATGCGCGTGTGAGTAAAACAGATCTTGAGTCATTTTCGAAAGAAGAATTAATCCAACTGATTTTGGTGCTTCAAGATGAAATTGAGGCGTTGAAATTAAAGTTTGAGAAAAACCAAAAACCACCCACTTCATCGAAGAACTCCTCTCAACCACCATCGCGTGATCAAAAAGGCAACTTACCAGCCAATCGACGAAGACATCGACATGGACCGCCTGTTGGACACGAGAAGCATGTGCGCAAGTTTGTGGTTCAACCTGATCAGACCATTGAGCTACATGCGAAGTCATGTTGTAAATGTGAGGCTAACTTGAGCAACGAAGGTGGTCGCCTGGTGGAGGTGAACCAGATCACTGAGCTGCCTCCTGCGCCTGCCCAGGTGATAGAAGTACGGCAGTATGCCGTGACCTGTCCGGAATGCGGTGCCACCCAGGTTGAAGAACCACCGGCTGGGATGGAGATGAGCCGCAGGTTCGGAAGCAGGCTGGAAGCGACGGTGGTGTACTACCGGCAAGAACAGCACATGAGCTATGCCCGCACACAGAAAGCATTGTACGACTTGCATCAGGTGGAAATCAGCCAGGGCGGGATCGATGAGATCATGAAACGGGCCGGGAAGAGGGCTATTGGCCAGATCGAGCGGATCCAGTACAGCGTTCGCCAAAGCCAGGTAATCCATTGCGATGAGACTAGCAACCGGATTGACGGGGCGAATGCCTGGGAATGGGTTTTCTGTACTCTCAAAAGTGTCTTGCATGTCATCCGTCGTAACCGCAGTGCTGAAGTGATTCAAGATATCATGGGTGAAACTCAGGCAGAAGTGTGGGTGAGCGATTGTTATGGGGGTCAGCTAAAAGCCCCTGCCGGGCAACGCCAGCTGTGTATGGCCCATCAAATGCGTGCCTTGCAACATGTTGTGGATGCCCTTCCTCGTTTCACTTGGGCAAAAGCCATGCAAGCGCTTTTTCGATATGCCATCAATCTACATCACCAACGCAGCCAGATTTCTTCAGAACAATTCTTGACACGTGTAGCTCGAGTTGAGCGCACTTGTGACAGATTGCTACATCAGGACTTGGCACCACCCGATGCGCAAAAATTGCAGCGCCGTTATCGCAAATACCGCTCATGCCTGTTTGTATTCTTGTATCGGACCGATGTTGAGCCAACCAATAACGTAGCTGAACGGGCTTTACGTCACTCAGTCGTCCATCGTAAGGTTACCGGAGGATTTCGCTCCCAGTGGGGCACAAAGACCTATGCAGCATTGGCATCGGTCATTGACACGGCTGAATTGAATGGAATGCGATCATTTGATACGATCCTGTCCCTTTTTGGACCGCCTTCCATCCCAATTCCTGTCTCTGGTGAGTAGTTACATATTCAGCAGAACCCCTGGCACGGGCAATGCGGAGAAAGACTTCCGCTCACCCGTGCCATTTCTTTTTAACGCCAATGGGCAGATCCGCATAATGCCCGGCTCCGACCGGCGCTCTCCCCTGCCAGGGGAACAGGCACTGCAACATCATCACCCTCCCGTGCCAGGGGTTCGAACAATGAAATGTTAACACGTTGCATGTTTAAACGTTCAAACGTTTTCACATCTGTATCGTTAGTCTACGAATGTTCCAAATATTTTGTTTTTTTTTATTACTTACTAGTAACTTTTTTTCCATAAAAACCTGGTGTACCTTAGTGTCCTATTTGTCCTTCGTGGTGATCATTAATCTTTTTACCAATGACTAGATCGCGCGGCGCCCCAAGAGGTAACCTAAATGCTCTCAAGCACGGTTTCTACTCGCGCCTATACCACATCCATGAATCCAGCGACCTGAGCGATAGTGAAGCCAGCAGCCTGGAGAACGAGATCACACTGCTCAGGGTGATGATACGACGCACGATGGCTCTCGCGGATGGTATCGAAGACCTGAAAGAAGCCACGCGCGTGCTGGATGAATTGGGGGCTGCTGCAAACAGGCTTGCTAACCTGTTGAAGGCGCAGAAGAGCCTGAGTGAGTCTCATACGCAGATGGCTGACGAAATTTCGGCTGCAATTCAACAAGTGAACGCAGAATTAAGGAGAAAAAATGGATAAACATCACGCCAGACCACTCCAAGTGGGCTCCCGCCCAGTCACACCGGGTATCTCCAATCCCACCTGTCCGATCCTGTTGGAAGCAAAGGGGGTGCTGGAAAAAGCAAACGACCTTCACCGGGCAATACGCAAGCTGCGCCGGTCTACACAGCGCTGCGCCACCTGCCCAGAACGAGGCGAGTGCCCAACGTTGAGCTACTTTGCACAGGCAGTGGATACCGCCATCCGTGAAGTACGGCAGGAATGGGGGTTGGATAAGGAATGACGTCGGAAACTGATGAAGCACAGAATAAGCTGCTGGCCGAGCAGCTCGGGCATACGCTCGACTTGATAAAGGCGGAAATAAACACCACCCGGGTAGAGCAGGAACACCTGGGTGAGATGAGCCTGCTTCGTTTGAAGACCCTGGAAAACCAGGCTGTCGACTTCGAAAAACGCTTGCGGGACCTCACCGAGAGCGCTACCCAGTTCAAATTGCTAGTCAGCCTGGCAGTGGGCGGCGGAATGCTCTCACTGATCGAGCTGGTGCGCAGCCTGCTGCATCCATGAATCTCAATGGACGAAGGATTAATAGAAGTATGCAAGGAAATCCTGCGAGATGTGAGCCGGTTCAGCGAGCAAGCTTCCGGCATCCGATTACGCAGTTACCAACAAGATGTAGCCAACGCGATCGCAGATTCTGCGATCCATGGCAAAGGCTTATCTTTCGTGGTGGTATTCCCGCGCCAATCGGGCAAGAACGAACTTCAGGCGCAGATTGAGGCATATCTCTTGATTATGTGCAGCGTACAGCAAGCTGAAATTGTGAAAGTTTCCCCCACCTGGAAACCTCAATCGCTGAACGCCATGCGCCGATTGGAAAGGGTGCTAAAGCGCAACCTGTTCAGCCGTGGGGGCTGGATGAAACGCTCGGGCTATATATACCTGTTAGGACAGGCGATGATCCACTTTCTGAGCGGCGCACCTACCTCAAGCATCGTTGGCGCAACTGCCAGCCTGCTGCTTGAATGCGACGAAGCCCAGGATGTCGAAATTTTGAAGTGGGACAAGGAAATCGCCCCCATGGCAGCCAGCACCAATGCAACACGCGTATTTTGGGGTACCGCCTGGACTTCGCGCACATTGTTGGCCCGTGAGCTGCGTGCAGCCAGACTACAAGAGCAACAGGATGGGATCCAGCGTACCTGGTGGCTGACGGCCGACGAGGTAGGCGCTGAGGTACCGGCGTATCGGAAATTCGTGGATGAACAGGTTGCAAGGCTTGGAAGGAATAATCCGCTGGTACGTACGCAATATTACAGCGAAGAGATCGAAAGTGAGGGAGGGATGTTCGGCTTAAACCGGCGGATGTTGATGCTGGGAGCCCATTCACGCCAGGATGAACCCTCGCCTGGGCACGCATATGCCTTCACTATTGACGTGGCAGGGGCAGACGAAGCTGCCATGTCCATCGGTGTAGACGTAGGTCGCGACCTGCCCTCTCTCTCCAACCCAGCACGTGATAGTACTGTACTGACGATTTTCGAGGTGGATACCAGCAGCCTGAACGACCCGCTGGTACGTAAGCCCACTTATCGAGTAATGAATCGAATTGCCTGGCAGGGGGTGAAGCACTCGCAGCTATATGGAACAATCATCGGGCTTACCGAGCAGTGGTCGCCGATGAAGGTAATCATCGACGCCACTGGTGTGGGGGCTGGTCTGGCTGGCTTTTTGGCAGACCGCCTGGGTTCGCACCTGGTGCCATTCGAATTTAGCCAAGCGAGTAAGAGTGACCTGGGGTGGGATTTCATCACCATCATTGAAAACGGTCGATATAAGGAGTTTAGCCCGATGGAATTTCAAATGAGGCGGCAGCTTGAGTTTTGCCAATACAGCATCCTGGACGGACCTGGGAAGATCATGCGCTGGGGCGTCCCTGATGGTCAGCGAGACGTGACAACGGGAGAATTGGTGCACGATGATTATGTGGTATCAGCTGCACTGATCAGCTTACTGGATCATGAGGGATGGGGCATTGGAGTGAGCCAGGTGGTGCAACCTAAGGATATCCTGGAGGAGATGAAATTTTAGGGAAGAAATTAGTGAATAGTTATTAGTAATAAGTGATTAGAAATTAGGTAAAAAGATGACACGAATGGTAGATGTGATGGCTTCGTTGGGCTCAATGCAGCCCTCTTACCCGAAAATCAGCTGGTATTTTCCCCGAATACCAGCGGGGATTCAGTAATGACAGCAAGAAGCGAAGAAAGGACAATTCTATGCGCACATTAGGTGTGGACGTATCTCATTGGGAAGGCAAGATCGACTGGAAGTCTGCTTCTCACAGCATCGGCTTCGCTTATTTCAAATGCACGGATGGGGTGCGATTTGTAGATGACCAGTTCGAGCACAACCGGAAAGGTTGCATTGAAGCTGGATTACCCCATGCGCCTTACCACTATTTTCAGCCAGCATTAGACCCAGTGGCGCAAGCAGAGCATTTCATCCATTCGGCGGGCAAGGATTGTAAGCGCTATATCGTGGATGTTGAACAACCCGATCGCCAGGAAAATATCACCCATAAACTGAATGCCTTTCTTGAGCATATCGAGCTGCTTACCGCCACCAAACCTGCCATCTATACCTCGGCGGGGTATTGGAACGAGTTTATCCATCCCAAACCTGCTTGGGCAGGTAGTTATGACCTGATCGTGGCGCATTACACATCGGCGCACCAGCCATTGCTCCCGGTGGGGTGGGATCGTTGGCTAATCTGGCAGTTCAGTGATTATTGGAGCTTTCCTGGTTGTAGCGAAGAGGTCGATGCTGACTGGTTCAACGGGAGCCTGGAACAATGCACAGCCTGGTTCGGGAACGCCGCACCACATCAGGAACCACAGCCTGCCCCAGGCAGCCTCAAGCTGCGCGCACTGTTCGATGAGCTGCGCATCCGGCAAGCTCCCAGCCTGCAGGCGAAGATCACCGGCAAGCTGGCGAAAGGCGATATTGTGGAGGTGGAAGGATTGGGAGGCTTCGATAGTTGGGTCAAGCATGCCCATGGCTGGACGGCATTCGAACGCGGCGGTTATCGCTACATGGAGGTGGTGGAATGAAAACTTCTACGTTGCTATCACGTCTCTTCCAACCTTTAGCATCCGCTGGTCTTCGGATGGCTAACGTTCAAACGTTCAACGTAACCCCCAACCTGTCTACTGATGATCACTGGCAGAGTATCTCCGGACGCAAGCACGACCGCTCTTGGTCCGAAATCCAGGAACTTTACACCGATGCGCTCACCGCCTGGCGTAAGAACCCCATGGCCTGGCGGGTGATCAACACCACTGTTAACTACGTGGTGGGCACCGGTATCAGCTTTTCCAGTGAAGAAACTGTTTTCGATAAGTTTATTCACGACTTTTGGAACCACCGCAAGAACCAGATGGACTTGCGCTTGGTGCCCATGGTAGAAGAACTCAGCCGGTCAGGTGACTTGTTTGTACTCTTGTTCAGAAATCAGCTGGATGGAATGTCATACATACGCTTTGTAACCAAAGATCAAATCCAGAAGATTGAGACAGCTCAGAACGATTGGGAAACCGAGTTGGTGTTTTGGGAGAACCCCCCAGCTGGCGAGTATAACCCCCGCCGATGGCTGAGCCCCGATCATCCCGAGGCCGGCATGACAGACGCAGTTATGCTGCATTACTCAGTCAATAAACCCATCGGTGCCCTGATGGGTGAGAGTGATCTGACTACAATCATCCCCTGGCTGCTCAGGTATAGCCGAATGTTGGAAGATCGTGTCCGTCTTCATTGGGCAGCTAGAGCGTTTTTGTACCTGGTAACAGTCCCTTCTAACAAGGTCGAAGCTAAGTCGGTTCAATATGGCACCGCTCCCGAGAGTGGTTCGATCATCGTCAAAGACGAAAGCGAAGAATGGGAAACCATCACCCCATCCTTGCGTGGAGCCGACGCCTCTCACGACATGAAGGCAGTACGCCAGCTCATTGACGCAGGTTCAGGCTTCCCTCCGCATTGGCGTGGTGAAGGTGGAGAAGTCAACGTCGCCACCGCCGAAGCCATGCAAGCCCCGCCAGAGAAGTTCCTGATAAAAAGACAGGAGTATTTCGTCTGGTTACTCGAAGATATTTTGTACCAGGCCTTCCTACGGGCAGTTGAAGTCGGTACCCAGCCGGCTACAGTCGAGACAGAGTTTAGAAAACTGTTCACAGTCGACGCTCCCGATGTAACTTTGCGTGACAATGATCAGCTTTCCAGTGGTGCTACCAAGATGGCCGAAGCCTTCGCCATTCTGCAGAATACCATCCTTGGCAAGTCACCCACCCTACACCGGATTGCTGCCGAGTTAGTCCTAAAGTTCGCCGGCGAGCCCCAGGAAGATGATGTACTCGATAAGATCATCAGTGAAGCCCAGGCTGACCCAATAGAACCGGTCATGTACCCAGGCATGGAACCCAATGCAGAAGAAGGTGGTGGTAAATCTAATCGTGGTGACCAGAATGTTAATTCAAAATCGAAAAAGTATTGGGAGACTGATAATGGTTTTTAACTCAAATAACCTTTGTGAACCCTCGTGCTCATTGTTTTATCCTTTGTGGTTAATTCTTTTCTGAAAGGAGAATTCTATGGACTTAGGTAACTTTACCCTAAACCCTCTCACCCTCGCTTTATTGATCTTAGGTATCGTTGAATTTATCAAGAAGTTTGGAGTGACAGGTAATAAGCTCATGCTTATTTCAATGTCTGTGGGAGTTGTGTTCGCAGTGGTTTATAAACTGGCCACACTTTTCCCAACCTACCAGGTGTGGATTGAGTTAGCTTTCTTTGGCCTGGCAGCTGGATTGTGTGCATCTGGCATCTATAACTTCGTCAATGCTCGTTTCCCAGCTCCCACCAAGGCCACCATCAAATACACCAAGGTTGTCAGAACGTCAGCAGCAGGTAAGGAGGATTATCCGGAATGACAGAAAAGTTTAGATCAGCTCCCATCCAATTGTCAGGTGCCATCGGTGAAGACGCCATCCTTGGCGTCAGCATAGCATCAACAGGAGAAGCTATCGGCCACCGCTTAGTGTTCGACCAGGTAACCCTCTCCCAGCTGCAGCAGCTTGCAGCAGGTAAGGCCACCGGCATCAAGTCAAGGTTCACTCACCCCGATTGGTTCCATGATGGCCTGGGTAAGTACCTGGGCCGGTTCCGCAATTTCCGTGTCGTCGGTGATAAGCTGCTCGGTGATCTTATGCTCAGCAAGACCGCCCATAGCTCCCCTGCCGGTGACATAGGCACATATGTGCTAGACCTGGCCAGAGAAGACCCTGCAGCTCTCGGTGTCAGTGTCGTCGTTGACCTCGACCGTGTGTGGGTTACATCAGACGGTCAGGAATTGCCGGCGAGCGGTGGGAGGCCTGCCGGCGCAGCTGGCAAGTACCCCGTTGCTCGTGTAACCAACTTGTACGCAGCTGACATTGTAGACGAGCCAGCTCTAAACCCTTCGGGTTTATTCAAATCCGAAGAAGAAGAATACAACCAGGAAGAAACCAGAATTTTAAATCAAGGAGAAGAACAGAAAATGACAGATCAACCCGTAAACCAGTTAGTAGATCGTATCGTTAAGCTCGAAGCCACGATCGACAAGCTAAACAAGACCGTGGAAAATTCCGTGATCAACATCGGTAATCAACCCCCCCGAGGCCAGCAATTATCAGAGGGCTCAGCAGCTGCAGCTCAGTTCCATTCCTATTTTGACTGGCTGTTTGGTTCAGCTGGTGCCAAGCTACCACCCCCCGAATTGCGCCGAGCAGACGCTTTATATCGGGCCGTCACAGGTGACATTGAGATGCAAGGTAAGTTCGACCCCTCTCACGTCGCTTTCGCTGCAGCCACCACAACCACGCTTGCCGACCTGGCCGTCAATGCCATGAACAAGGTCGTACTCGAGTTGTATACCAATCTCACGGCCTATCGCTGGTATGAGTTAATCACCAGTGTTCAGGCCACCGATGGCAGCCTGCACGATATGCAGTGGCTTCAGTTTGGTGGAGTAACCGCCCTGCCAGTCGTCGCCGAAGGTGCAGCCTACACCGAGTTGGCCGTAGTCGACACGAAAGAAACCGGTGCCTTCACCAAGTACGGTGCCTATGTCGGTATCACTGACAAGATGTTGCGGAACAGTGACATTGACAAGCTGCAGGCCATTCCAAAAGCGTTGACCATCAGCGCCATTCGTACCAGGAGTGCAGCCATAGCAGCCATCTTTACCCAGGCAGCCGGCTTAGGACCAACCATGGCCCAGGACAGCAAAGCCCTGTTTGTTGCCGATAACTCCCATGGCAACTATGCAACCACGTCATATTCCATCGCAGCCTGGAAGGCAGCTCGTTTGGAGTGCATGAAGCAAGCCGAGTTAGGTAGTGCCTTGCGTCAGGCCTTATGGCCCAAGTTCTTGCTCCTGCCAGCTGACCTGTACGATCAATCCCTGATCGACTTTGGTTATGGTGCCGGCCCAGGTGGGTACCCTGCAACACCCAACAACGACGTCAACCCCTACGCCATGGACCGCCCAGGTGATCCCCGACCAGTCCCGATCTTGGTTCCTGAGTGGACCGATACCACCGATTGGGCTTACATCGTTGACCCTCGCATCGCTCCGGTGATCTGCATGGCCTACGGTGACAATCCAGGTGGGACCAGCCACCCAGCACCGCAGCTCTACAGTGTGACCGACCCCACCAGTGGGTTGCTCTTTACCAATGACACCCTCCCGATCAAGGTACGTGATCTGTTTGCTTATGGTGTGGCAACATATCGTGGTATCGGTAAGCGTGTGGTTGCCGGCGGGTAACCTTCTCTCCGAATTGCCCCGGGAAGACCTCCACTTCCTGGGGCACTGAGAACTGATCAACTATTCGATTAATCACTTTACTAAAGGAGTTATACAATGCAAGGAACTCGTATCACTGTATCGTTTCACACAGCCGGAGCCCTGGCTGCTAACCATAGTTACATCTTCAAGCTCCCCTTCGATGCTCAGCTGATCGGCATTTCAGTTGCAGCCTCCAACGCATCCAGCGCCATCATCGACGTAGGCTACACCGGTGCACTCGAAGCCTATGTCAAAGATATGGACGCAGGCGACAGCTCAGTGGCAGCCATCCTCGACGAGCCTGGCGATTTCGTTGGTGACAACTTCCCCCACATCGTTGCCCTCACCAACATCATAGTCACCGTCGACTATGATGGTGCCGGCGGTACTGCAGCCCAAGACCTTACCACTGTACTTACCTTCACGGAAGGCTGATCATGGCTAAGAAAGTATCAATGGTTCAGCCCAAGCCGGCCCCTCCCGAGAAGATCACCGTAGAGAAAGCTCTGCGCCTGGCTGGCAATACCCAGCCTTACACTGTGATCAGCACAAAAGCCGATCACTGGATTGTGCATTTCTCGGGTGACATCAAACCATCTTCACTCATGTTTGTAAAAGGAAAGTGGACCATCGTTAAGGATTGATTATTTTACGAGGGATGCAGGTACAAGCCAGTACCAAAACAACCTGCATCCCTCAGTCCTTTCTAACCTTCTAACTTTTAAACGTGTAAACGTTTGAACAGGAGTTCTTATGTCCCAAATCGGAATTAGCGAAGTATCCATCACCACCGCCGGCGGTGCCGGCGCTGCCGTTGGCAGTGGCACCACCATCCCTATCAATGGTTTTCTGCTCGATGTGTTTATCAACTACCATGCCTCAGCCCCAGCCACCACCGATGTGACCATCAGTGACCCCACCTTTGGGAACATCGTGGTCAAGAGTAACAATGCTACTGATGTTTGGCTGGCACCCCGTAAGCCCACCTGTGACGCTGCAGCTACTGAGACCGGTCTGTCTGACCTTATCCCTCTCAATTCTGCGCTGACGATTTCCCTGGCTGGGTGTGATCAGATCGCTGCTGCAGCTGTGGTCACAGTCAGATTTCTCCTCCCCTAATCCCATGTTACCGCTGCTGGCACATAGCAAAGGTTTGTCTTATAGTCGTAGGGTGCTCAATACAGCTCCAATTATGTACTACCCATTGAATGAGCTTTCAGGAGTAGTAGCTTATAACTATGGCACTCTTGGCCCAACTAAAAACGGAGTATATACAGGAACCACCTTGGCACAAATGGCAGCTCCTGGCGGTGGACTTGCTCCCTTATTTGATGGCGTTGATGATGTAGCTGATACAGCTATGGGCCTTGATCCGCAAGAAGGTTCTGTTTCTGTTTATGCTAAGGTTTTAGATGCAAGCGTGTGGACTGATGGCTTACGTCATTGTATTTATGGCTGGTATTGCTGGGATGATAATTCATTCTCTATTTTTCTTCAATACACTGGCAATTTGGTAGGTTATCAGCAAAACCTTTGGAACGGTAATCCTCAACGTGCTGTTGTTACTTCTACTCTTTCTTGGTTCCATTGTGTCGCTACCTGGTCAGCTTTAGCTGATGAAATGCTCTTTTATTTCAACGGTGTACCAGTTGATATAGGTTTGCCTTTTTATTCGCTTGCTCCTGCTCCTGAATGGGATGGCTATCATATTGGTTATGGATACCCAGGCTTTTTTAAGGGTTTCATTTCTCATGTAGCAATTTGGGACAGACCCATTACCCCATCAGAAGTCACTTCACTTTACATCGGAGGTGCATAATGTCTGATTGGCGTGGTTATTTTTACATCGAAGCTTTAAGTATGACTGAGCAGCAGAAGCAGACTTTAGTAAACGCTCTTAAAGCGTGGGGATTGCGTAACCAAAGCGACTATCCTAATGAGCGCAATCATTGGCGCATCCGACCAGATAACAATGCCGTGATCTTCGAAGCGGTGTTCGAAAGCAACCTACTCACAGTCGCAGCTCTCAGAACCAGGTTGGCAGCTTTGTTTGGTGTCAATGAGAACCTTATTATTCCTACAGCTTCTTCCAACCAATACGGTGAGATCGTTGTATTTAAGTACAACAATATCAACCGTCTGCGTGTCGGTGTGTTTGGCGGAAGATCGGCCGGCTATTCTGCCAGCTGGGCTGCAGCTTATCAGTTCGTTATTGACTTTACATCTGTTTGGAATGTACCCTAATTGGGGTAAAGGATTGAATATATGGCAGCAATCGCCTATGATGATTTTTTAGATCACTGTCAACACGCTCTTAGTGACGTGGCCGGTGCAATTTGGAACCGAGCAAACTTTATGGTGCCGTGGGGCATCGAAGCTATCCAGGCCTTTCCCATCTTACGGCCCATGTACTTAGACAAGGTAAGTCTGCTCACTCCAATATGGTACTTCCGCTTACCCGATGATTTTCGAGAGATCATCAGCGTAGAGTATCCGGTCGGTTATCATCCGGTCAGGTATCTTACCCGTGTCAATCGTCTTGACCCACACTTCTACGACGATGCTACTAACTTCGATGTGGATAACGATTACACCACCGGTAACCTCTACCAGCTGTACTTGTCCAGTCAAATCTCGGCCGGCGTGCATATGTACGTTCAGTACCTTGGCAACCATGACACTGCCATGGTAGACGACGCTAATCACTTTCTCACTATTCGGCCCGAGTATGAGCACATTCTGATTACCTACGTCATGTGCAAGGCTTACCGTGAAAGGCTGAGTTTCCACCTGCAGTACACCACCATGCAGCAAACTATGATTACCCAGCTCACCGATATGGTCTATCATCTCGAAGAACAATATCGTACCCTGGTCGCTGAAGCCCTGGCCGGCCTGTCCGAGAGCAAGATCACCACTTCGTGGCAGGTCGATAAACATGATCGTGTCTACTAACCAGGTGTGATATGGCAGACGTACTCGAAGTTCACTCAGCTAACAGGTTGATCTATACCGGCATCGGTTTCCTGGCCGGCCTGGTGATCAGCAACAGCGCCACCGTTGCAGCTCTGGTAACACTATACGACGGCACCGACGACACAGGTACCAAGCTGATCGAAGTTTATGTCGGTGCTCCTAATCCCGTAGTGTTTTTCTTCGCAGATCGTTTCGCTCCCAGGTTCAACACCGGACTGTACTTAAAGCTCGCAGCTGTCACGCAGACCTCCACCATCTGGACCAGACAGCTGTAGATCTGCCGGCTTTTTGCTGACTCCTAATTTAAAGGACTTAGTTGAGACTCGTTTGGTAACTATTTTATTGATTGGGGATAAAGCGAACTTCGTCGATCAGGATCCAGCCGCGGGCACGATGGTTGAGAACAATCGTGACTGTAGGTCCTGTAAACGGACCAGTAAAGGGTAGATCCATCCGCTGGTTATTCGGTACTTCATCTGAAGATAAGTCAAAACTTTGCCCGTTGATCGTCACCCGACTAGGGACGAAAATTCCCAGACCGTCGCGATGATATATTCCAATCTCGACACCACCAATGCTGGCTTCCGCTTTGAGTGTGAAGGTCAACGTGACAGGCTCGGTGAGATCAGTCCAGCCCACCCATTCATAGGCGGTGCCTGAACCCTGGTCGCTGAGGATGTCATTGGTACCCACAATTCCATCTGCAAGCTGGCTCCCTGATTCATCGGAATAAGAGACCATACCGGTCTCCCCGGGTGGAGCGGTATAGCTCAAGACGGGGATACCACCTTCAGGTGGTATAGATGGAATTGTCTGTGCGCTCAAAGGTACATTCGGAGTCGGTGAAGCCTGAGGTGTGGATGTCGGCTGGATCCGAGGCTGAGTAGCAATAACAGTGGCAGCATCAGAACGCAAGCGATCCACCGAGTTGGGCAAACGGGAGGCGATGATATCTCCCAATCCATAGATGATGGCGGGGGCAATCTGGTCGGGAAAGCCGAGTAACCCGATCCGCACATAGGCATGCCCCTGGTAAAACTCCAGCCACCATACCGGTGTTAGAAGCTCTCCAATTGTGCTCTTCCATACCGCTGATTTATCACCCAGGCGGTGAAGTTGAGAGGCACTTTTCCAGGAAATACTCTGGATATTCCCTATGGCCTGAGGTGGTTGGGGCAAGTCTTCCCGGCTCATACTGACTTCGTACAAGATGACATCGTTATTGATTGCGAAAGCTGACTCCAGCTCACCCCCTGCACTCCCCGGCTGGTACGCCTGATAAGCCATGTAGGACCATTTATAACCCTGCTCTGATTTGGTCTGTTGGTAGGAGGGCTGCCAACTCAAGCGGACATCGGGCAACTCAGACATGGTGAGGGCATAGATGGCTGGATCCGGCAGCTCAGCAATGGGGACCTGTTCTGAACCTGCCGGTGCACACGAGACCAGCAGGAGAATTAGCAAGAGAAATAGGAAAAACCTGATCCTCACTCGAACTTCCCTGGAAAGCCTCTGACATCGGCGGTTAAAACCAGTTTACCATCCTGGTTCGTGCAGGTACATTTTAGCAATACCCCCCCCGTCTCGGGGTCAATCTCTGCAACCTCTGCCTGTGCGGTGATGCTTTCACCGACATAGACCGGGGCGAGAAAGCGGAAGTCCATCTGCGTAGCCAGAAATGCCCACAAGCCACCCAGATGGGTGAGCAAGCTGGCGGTGAGCAGACCCGGTACAATGCGATGCTTGAATTGGGTAGCAGCGCAATATATTTCATCCGTATGAAGCGGATTGACATCCCAGGTGGTTCCGATAAACAAGGCTACGTCTGCTTCGGTGAACGTGCGGGTAAAAGCAACCTTATCCCCCAACACCGGGGCACCAATGATTCGTTTGGGTAATGTAGGAAGGTTCATTTAGATACTGGATAGGCATTTAGGCAATTAGGCAACTAGGCAATTAGGCAATTAGGCAATTAGGCTATTAGGCTATTAGGCTATTAGGGTATTAGCGATTAGATGACCAAATAGCCTGGTACTAAAGTAACTAATACCTGATTACCCAGATGTAGAAATAATATACCATCAAGGGGTTCTATGCAAGAGGCAGAGAGATTGGTTCATGGGTTGAGAACAAAAGACGCATAAGCCATCTACCCTAAGGCAGCATATAGGAAAGAGAGTGCCTTTGCACTCCTGTTTTCATTATTCCAGGTGTTTAGTAAATCTACCTCAATATATTGGCCTGATTCCAATAAATGCCAAGCAACACCAATTATTTACCCATATATATTTTATAAAATATATTTGTACTCTTTCGCACAAAAGGTTCTAAGTCGAATAAGGATTTATAAATAATAGACCACTTTGCCGATTATATAAAATAAATGCACCAAACAGACCAAAGCGCCTTTCGGCATGGCCAAGGTCACACATCCTATCAGGAGGGACGCATGGCAACACAGAGTATGAGCAGGCGTAATTTCTTACATAGCGCGGGGGTAGGGGCAGCCGCGCTCATTGGAGCCAGGTACAATCCATTCTTCACCTGGCAATCATTGTTCAGCAGACTCAATTCATCCCACCAGGCTGGGCAAACTGAGGATTTCACACCCGATGCCGAAGTATCCATCACTGCTGCCGAGAAGACGGTGCAGATTTTATCCGGTACACCGACACTGGTTTGGAGTTATGAAGGTCAGCTCCTAAACGGGACAGGCGTCACAGTGCAGAATCTTCCTGGCAACTACCTTGGGCCAATCCTACGGGTGCAAAGCGGTACCAAGCTGCGGATATTTTTTCACAACAACCTGACCGAAGATAGCGTCGTTCACCCACACGGTTTGCATGTTCCAGAGGATTGTGATGGGCAACCCATGCAAGCCATTGGACCGGGTGAGACTAAAGTATATGAATTCCAGGTGATCGATCGCGCTGGACCCTATTGGTTCCATCCCCACCCGCATATGCGAACTGCCGAGCAGGTGTTGATGGGCCTGGCAGGCGCGTTCTATGTCACTGATGCAGATGAACAACTGGCTGTGCCTGGTGCCAGTGAAGGCTTATATGACCTGCCGGTGATCATCCAGGATCGCACATTTGACAGCAACAACCAATTTCTGTACAACCCCAACCAGATGTGGGGCTACCTTGGCCAAAAAATCCTGGTAAATGGAGCACTTAATGCCTCGTTTTCATTAGAACCGCACGCGTACCGGTTACGGGTGCTTAACGGCTCAAACGCCCGCACTTACAAGCTTGCCTGGAGCAATGGCATGCCCTTGAAAGTCATTGGGACCGATGGTGGGCTCTTACCTGCCGTTGAAACCAGGAACTACGTCATGTTGATGCCGGGGGAACGCATTGATCTTTGGGCAGACTTTTCCGCGCTGGCGCGCCAGCAAGTTATCCTGCGCAGCCTGGCTTTCGATCCTGATGGTATGGGTGGTGGTGGTAGAGGCTGCAGGATGGGTGGTTGTGGAGGTATGAGTGATCAGGGAATGGTTGACGGGATGGGAGGCGGAGGTGGCGGAGGTGGAGGCGGAGGGATGGGGCTTGCGAACGGGGCAGCCTTTAATATCCTGACTGTAAATGTTGGGCGAAGAGCTTCTGCATCTCCCCAATTAGGACCACTCCCTCCACTTTCGATCCATTATGATCCGAGCAATGTGCCTAATTTCAACTCACCCCGTCCGTTCACACTAGAGATGAGCATGATGGTCTGGACGATCAATGGTCGCGTCTTCGAAATGGAAGGAGTCGCCGATGACGAAATGGTGTACCTCGACGATACTATGGCCTGGGAATGGATCAATAACTCACCCATCCCACACCCGATGCATATTCATAATATACAGTTCCAGGTAGTCAAGCGGACGCCTCCCTCCAACACGACCAGCTATGATACCGCCAAGCAGGGCTTTATCGACACAGGATGGAAGGATACAGTCATCGTCTGGCCTGGAGAAAAGGTAAGGGTGGCGATGAATTTCTCACCCTATACGGGCATGTACATGTACCACTGCCATATCTTGGAGCATGAGGATATGACCATGATGCGCAACTATATGATCATGGACATGATGATGCCTTGACAAGAAAGTTTTATTAGCTTATCGTCTTTAGATATTTGGAACCATAACAGTGATTAACACAAGGCCGGTGAGAGCCGGCCTTATTTCATTAATAAACAAATTGGGTTTGGATTCTGTATGATATGTTACAGAGTTCTTTCCCCCGAGTAGCCTACCCACCAAACAATCCCTGTGCGACCTCCGATAAAGTGTGTGCATCATGGTAAGGAGTATAAATAGATGCGGGCATGGGGAATTGGTGCAGTAGAACCATACACAGGGCTTTGTGTGGAAAATCCTGCTGATAGAAATCTGATAATTTATAACTTTCCAGGCAGATATGCAGTAAATGTCTGTCTGCGTGGAGAAGGTCCAAGTAAAGCGCGACCAATTCATACAGGATATTGCCTACCCGCGCATCACCCCAATCGATGATTGCCAGGCTCTCCCAATTTGCGCTTGTCCTCGTTCTTGCGTGTAGCTTAGGCAGAGTTACGGTCCTTCCCAACAGATGGTCAGCAGTTAAGTCAGCGTGGATCAGGTGAGGTGATGAGGCGAGATCCACCAGCTGATCGACTGGAAGGAGATAGTCCTGCACCTGTCCAGCCAGCTGTGATGGGAGATCATTCCAGCGAAGGTGGTTTGTTGGGCAATTAGCACGCTGTAATTGCAGAAAATCTACATATGTTGCCCAGCTGCTGGCTGATATTGGCTTAGCCATGACGGATAGCGTGTTCGCGGTCGATGCATGTAACGCGTGTATAAATTTCCCCATCTGCTCAGCCACAAGCATCCAGGCTTTTTGCGAAATCTGCTGCCTGACCTGACCAAGACTCACCCCGGGGATGCCTTCGAAGATAAGGTATGACCACTCATGGGCAAGGTCTCCTTCTGCCAGGATGCCAGGAGATGGAACTGGCAGGGATTGTGGGGTGAGGTAACGCCCCATTGCACGTTCGATGGCAAATGAATGATAGCCATCAAAGAGGGGTCCGAAGAATTTCACCACGATCAACCTGCTCGTCGAATTGACTTCACTAAATTCCAGTTCAACAATAAAAGTCGGGAACGAGCCTGGCAAACCTGGACTTACCCGCTTTGGAGAAAATCCATGCTGAATGCACAACTTTCGCACGCTAGGTTCCCACATCGCCAGATCCATGAAGTGTGCTGCATAATAGGCTTGATCAGAAAGCAATGTTGAAGGAATGAGGTAATCCGCGGATACCAACTTATCACCCCTTCGTGGTCATTTCTTGGAAAGGTGGTTCGCCATCAGCTCCAGAAATTGATCCTGTTCCTGCTGAGAAGCGAATGCACGCAGGGGTAGGAAGCGAAAAGCGTTCTTGTTGGCTTTAAGCAGCAGAAGATAATACTCACGGTATGTCACAAGCTTACTCAACGCGGCCCAATCCAGAAGGGTCGACCCGAAACTGGATGAAATCTGCACCCCATCATGGTTAACCTCCCAGATGGCTTCACAGATGAGCTGTTTATTTTTGGCTGCTTGCCGAGCAACGCGGGAGGGTTGAACGAAGAAGATAAATAATAAGAACAAGGGAGGGAGAAATAACCAGACCAGCTCAAAGATGGTTGGTGGAGATCCTTTGGATAGTATGGCAAATACGATCAAGCAAAATGCAATCACCAGGAATGCCAGGCTGATACGAGTGCCTGTACGTTGTATGAAAAAAAGGCGCAGTACCCTGGCATAATCCTGTTGAGTTGGTGTGTATTTAATAGTGAGGTTTTGGCTCATGATCTGGCTCCGAAAAGGGATAATTTTATTATAACCGACAGGATCTGCGGCACTCACCTTACGGAGATACGTTGGAATTAATGAAGAGATTTATGCCACATGGATTATAATAAAATGGTACGAACGAGGAGCGATGAATGTCTGATCTACTCTTTCAAGCCGTGAATGCCAAGCAAAATGGGAATGTAGCCCTAACCAAACAGCTTTTGGCGCAGGCCTTGATCCAGGATCCCCGCAACGAAGGTGCCTGGATGTTGATGTATGAAGTGGTTGACGACGTCAAGCTGAAACGGAATTGCCTTGAGCGGGTACTGGCAATTAACCCAGATAATTCAGCAGCTGAGATCGCTTTGATGAAATTGGACACATCTCCGCTTGGTCCCGTTTTACGGGGTGAAAGATATAAATCGATCACACCTGCCAAACCGGGGAAATCGGCACCATTTACGCCACCTTTTACCTGGACGGGTGATGAGAGTCAATTCCAGGCGCTCGGGGATATGACTTTTCCGGATCTGACAGGCGAAAATACAAATCCGCAACCCGAAACACCTACCACGTTTGATTGGGCATCCGAATCTAAGGAGCCTGATAAAACCATTAATAAGATATTTGATGCAGTCAGCAATCCTGAGCTGGCTTCGCAACCCCTGCAAGATACAGACTTAAGCTGGCTGGATAAGGTACCTGCGGATGGTCAAATAATAAAGCCACCTGTTGCAGAACCGGATATTCCTACCAGCTTGGGAGAAGAGCCCCCAGAACCGATTACAGATGCTTCCTTGCAGCAACCATCAGCAGAACCAGCCGACTTTTCGGTAAGCCCTATCCCTGAATTGGGCATGAATGCATTTGCCAGTGAGGACTTTAAAACCGAACCCGCCGAAGCTGATTCACTGTTATGGGATAACCCAAAAGCCTCCGCTGACCGGATGGTCATCCTTGGGAACCAGTCCATTATTTACGCCAATCCGGCACCCAGTGATATCCCCCACATTCTGGGGTTGTTCAATGATAAGAAGATGTTGCGCGATTTGTTGGGGAAAAATGCCGGAGTAATCAAGCTGGATAGCATCAGGCGAGTAACTGCCTTTCCGAAAAAATCAAACCTCGACATAAGTTTCATGCAAAATGAAAAATTATCCACTCACCAGCTCATATTTAAAGACCGCAAAGAGCGCGATGAAGCCCTTTCCGCTGTCCAGCTGAGACTGGGTGCAGATTTTGTCCGGAGCACACAGCACTTCGACTTTTTGGATAAAATTCTATCCCCCATGCTGTGTATCCTGGTTGTGGTTTTCTTGGGATGGCTGTTGATTTTCGGTTTACCTCAATTTGCACCACTCGCCGCCTTCCAAACGGGCACACTTCAGCTCATCCTGGTTAACCTGCAATCCTATGTAAAATTGATTGGTGCGATCAATGTGCTGGTGGTTGCCCTCATCCTGGTGGTGCTATGTTTGATATGGTTGGTGATCAACGTGTCGAAACCTTCCCAACAGATCATTGTAGAGCAGTTGAGGCGGAAATAAAACGTAATTACTCACCCATCCCCTCTTTTTCTGGATATATTACTCGAAAAATTGCCACTGGTGATACAGTAAAATCGATCGGTGAGTAGTTACAATGAAACTGTTAGAAGTCACTAAGATAGAAGCTGGATTTCATCATTCATGGGGATTAAAATAAAAAATCAGGGCTATTTCGATCCAGCCCTGAATGTAATATAATAACCTAATTGCGATTAACGATTATCGCGTTCCCAACGCTCGATTGCATTCTGGATTAGCTTGAGACGGCTGGCTTGTGGGTCTTGTTTGCGCTCGTACTCGATCAAGCGCTCGGCAATGGCACCATTAAAGCGCGATTTACGCAGCAAGTCCTGGTAAAGCAGGTCCTCCCAACCGCGCACCCTCAACTTTTCCTTCCAATCGCCTGCCTGTGAGAATTTTTCATTAAGCGTGGCTCCTAAAACACCGGCGATGAGTGTGAATAAAGCGGTCAATATTACAAACAGGCTGAGCAGGAATCCGGCTGTAACTTCCACCCAATGGGTGGCAAAAAGTGCCAACACTGGCAGGGTGAGTACTCCTACAACAATCCCAAGCAATTTAGAATATTGCCGTGCCAACCCAGAACCGACGTAGGCGCCAACCAATGAGCCTAACGGTCCTGCCAGAAACAAAACGATTTTTCCTACAGGACCCAGAATAGCAGGGCTGATCAGGTTGGCCAGGACGAAGTTTAGAAGCAGAGCAATCCCCGAGGCAATCAGCCAGCCGACCAAGATTGACCCCAGGAATGAACCCCACCCAACTCTGCCTGATACAACATCATCCGGAGAGGGTTGTTCATCTTCCGGGTACATGGTTTGACCACACTGTGGGCAGCGGATCATCTCAGGGTAAATTTTGGCACCACAGTTGGGGCACTCGAAGGTATTATCGTCCATGGCGCAATCATAGCGTGAATTAGTTGGGAGGGGAAGGGAGGTATTCAGCCAATAGCCAGGGGCATGGCCCATGGCTGAGGGATATCTGGTTAACACCTGCGCCGGCTGAAGGCGTAAACACTATACTCAACAAAGCCTATATATAATTGTTAGGGGCGCAGGGGAGGAATTTATGGTCTTCCTATGGAATTTTCCCCTGCGCCCTTACTGATAGTAATATGGAGTAATCTGGTTGTCCGAGTACCGGCTGAAACCGCGACTCTCCGGCAGAAATTCACCATTTTTTGTAAACAAGTAGATAATCAAGGCATGAGTATGGGAATGTTGGTAAATATTCCAACCGATATGCTGTTGTCAGGTCGCGCTGTGTTCGTCAGCCAGATGATTGTAAGCCCTTTTTCAGGGTAGGCACTTCTATATACATAAAAATAACGCTGATCTTGCAGAGCCGGGTTAATAAAACGGTGTTTTAGAAAAGTATTGGCGGCTGATTAATTATATAGCGTCGGTAAGATGATTTGTGATGACTTTCACCAAAATATAGCTTGAGGTACCAACTGGTAGGTATAAACCTCCGACAGAAAACAAATCACGATAACCTCATTCTTCTGTTCTCTCATTTGATTTCCTTCCATTAAGTATCTATAATGATTATGAGTTTAAGGAGGTGCATCATGACTGCCAACAAGAGAAGCAGTATCTTGCTGCTTTGCTTGTCGCTGGCTGTGGCTTGTCTGTTGGGGGTTTTCGCAAGCATGGATGCTTCATTTGCCAACGCAAGCACCTTCGAGGTTCACCCACATGCAAGAAATTTAAAACCCAGCATCATCATTTCTCCCGAGGAATTGCAAGCCACGCTCTATCCCGATGAGCTGATCACGCAGACCCTTTGGATCACCAACGCAGGTGATAGCGATCTCACCATTACGATCTACGAGATGACCGCTACTTTAACTTTGTCTGGTTTCATCCTTCAAGATGTATCGATACCGTTGATAAACCCACAGCTCCAGGCTCAAGTCTCAGCCCAGGGGAGTGCACAAGCGATTATCTACCTGCGTGAGTTTCCTGATCTTTCTCCAGCCTACCGGCTACCCGATAGAGTGGGGCGGGTTCAGTACGTCTACAATCGCCTGCTCGAGATAGCCTCGCACAGTCAGGTGCTCCTCGAATGGCTGGAAGTGCAAGGCACCCATCCACAGCGCTTGCTAACCGCTAACGCGATTGCAGCAACAGTAAACGACTCACAGCTTAGTATGTTAGGGAATGATCCACAAGTGCGACAGATCAGCGCCAATCATCAATACACGATCATCCAATCGAATCCGACCCTTCCTGAAGGACCCCAATTGCCCATTCCCGCCTCCCTACAGCCGGGTGCAATTGAGTGGAACATAAGTAAAATCCGTGCTGATGATGCCTGGTCCACTTTCGGCGTTACCGGAGAGGGGGTGGCTGTGGGTATCATGGATACCGGGGTGATGTATAACCACTCCGCCCTGGTGAACTCGTATCGCGGCTACCTGGGCGGTGGCGATTTCGATCACAACTTTAACTGGTTTGATTTTGTCAACGGAAACCCAGTTCCGTATGATGATGGCGGACATGGGACCATGATCACAGGCGTAGTCTCTGGTGATGATGGTGCCGGGAACCAGATCGGTGTCGCCCCAGGCGCAAATTGGATCGCAACCAAGGTATGTTCGGGGGGTGGCTCGTGCAATGAGGATTCTATTCATGCATCCTTCCAATGGATGCTTGCCCCCACTGACCTGAATGGTGCTAACCCCGACCCAACCAAAGCCCCCCAGGTGGTGTTCGGTGGTTGGGGGACTCAAGGTTGCAATTCCGATTTTGAGACTGACGTCATGGTGTTGCGGGCTGCCGGGATTCTGCCCATCTTCTCCACTGGAGGCGGTGGCCCCGCGTGTAATTCAATCGGCTCGCCAGCTGACCTGCCGGATGTGCTGGCTGCAGGTGCCACAGATCAGAATGACCAGATAGCCACATTCTCCCCTCGCGGTCCATCCTGCTATGGCGAGATCAAGCCGGATATTTCCGCCCCGGGTGTGAATGTCCGTTCGAGCTTTAATGACGGTGGATACCAGGTCTGGAGCGGCACTGCTGAATCAGCGGCTCACGCGGCCGGTGTGGTTGCCCTGATCTATTCAGCTGATCCTTTTATTGGTCCAGATGGCGTGGAAGACATCCTCTACAACTCGGCCTTATGCCTCCAGAACCTGACCTGTGGAGGCGATGCTTGCCCGGGTGCTAATCTTGTTTATGGTCATGGAAGAATAGACGCCTACCAGGCAGTTTTTGCCGCTTTAAGCAACCCTACCCCAGTCGAGCTGCCCTGGCTGGCTGAATCTCCCGTGAGTGTGACCCTGCCTGCGGGTGAGAGCGTTGCTGTGGATATAACTTTCGATTCCTCCGGATTGGAAGTTGGTACCTACTCAGGTGCCCTAGCCATTCTCAGTAATGACCCCATCCAACCCATAACTTCGGTTCCGGTTGCAATGGATGTCACAAACCCGGCTGCCCCGGTCATTTCCATCGATCCATCGGCTTTTTCCACCACCCTGCCCGTCGATGAGATGCTAACTGAGACCCTGACGATCAGCAATCAAGGCGATGCGGTGCTTACTTACAGCCTGTCGGAAATTTCTACCACCGGCCGGACAGAATCATCCACCGTGCAGCTGAGCATCCCTGACCCATTCCCCATGGATGCACCGGCACGGGCGGATGGAGATGCATACCGTCAGCTACTATTCTTCAATCAAAGCCGTCTGATCATCTATTTACGCGGCCAGACGGATTTCTCGGCTGCCAACCGGATTGAAGATCGAACCGAACGGGTGCAGTGTGTGTATGATCAGCTGCTCCAAACCGCAGCAAAAAGCGTTGATTTGTATGACTGGCTGCTCTTGCAAGGCACCCAACCCAGGCGCCTGCTGACTGCCAATGCCATCGCGGCTACATTGAATGCCACCCAGCTTGAGACTGTGCTCAGCTTCCCTCAGGTGGGCAGGGTGCGGATCAACGAACATGCCGAGATTGTGCAGACTGTCCATGTTGCCTGGAATTGGCTGCAATCGCCAATGAACATGGCGGATAGCGTGGAATGGAATATCGCCAAAATCCGGGCTGACCAGGTTTGGGCAGACTTTGCCATTCGCGGAGAGGGTGCCGTGATCGGGGAGATTGACACCGGGGTCGCTTTTACTCACCCTGCGCTGAATATGCAATACCGCGGCAATCTGGGAGGTGGAAATTATGACCATAATTACAACTGGTATGACCTGATTGGTGGTCAACCTGTGCCTTATGATGATAATAACCATGGCACTTTTGGAATGGGTCTTGCTGTTGGTGATGATGGCGTGGGTAACCAAATTGGCGTCGCCCCAGATGCGCAGTGGATGACGGTGAAGGCTCTTGACGGATATGGGAGTGGGTCTTTAGAAACCTTGCATGCTGCCCTGCAATGGATGCTGGCACCCACTGACCTGAATGGGGATAACCCGGATCCATCAATGGCTCCCCAGGTGATCCTCAATATGTGGGGGATCTCCAGTTATGAATGCGATCATTACTTTGACCTCGACCTGGTGATACTGCGGACAGCCAACATTCTACCCATCTTTGCCCCAGGAGCCGAAGGTCCGGGTTGTGGTACGCTGAAAAGCCCCGCTGGAGACCCGAATGCCCTGTCAGCAGGAGCAACGAATAGCAATGATGTCATTGCTGCATTCTCTGCCAGAGGACCAGCCTCCTGCTATGACGGTGGCATCAAGCCAGATCTGGTTGTTCCAGGAATAAACATCCGCTCAAGTATCGCTGACGGTGGCTACCAGGGCACCTGGAGCGGTACTTCTTTCTCCGCCGCTCAACTGGCAGGCGCAGCTGGGCTGCTTTTCTCAGCTGATCCTACCCTGAGCCTTGACCAGCTCGAGCAGACTCTGTTCAATACCGCAGTGTGTCTGGATAACGACCTTTATTGTGGTGGTGAGTCGTGCCCAGGACCAAACAACACCTTTGGGTATGGTCGTATCGATGTGTATGAGGCGGTATCAGATACCATCCGCATGCCTTATAACATCCCCTGGCTGGTAGAAACGCCAATCACTGGAACTGTGGATCCGGGTGAGAGCAACAGCATATCCATCACATTTGATGCGACGGGACTGCAACCGGGGACTTACACCGGCGGGGTCAAGATTGAATCCAACGACCCGCAAGCACCCATCACGACCGTGCCGGTGACTATGACGGTCACTCCTTCATGCCAACCGATTACCAACTTGAGTGCAGTTTTTACACCGCTTGAGCCTGAAATCGGTGAAACAGTCACTTTTACCGCTACTGCTTCTGGCAGCCTGCCTATCGAATTCAGCTGGGACTTCGCGAACGGCTCCCCGCTAACTGGACCTGTGGTGACATACGAATTCGAATCTCCTGGTGTGCATAGTGTGGGGCTAACGGCAACGAATACTTGCGGTTGGATGGCTATGGAGGTGAAGGTGTGGGTTGATATGGCTTTATTGCGTTTCCTTCTACCGTTGGTAAGCAGATAATATCTATTAGTGGGTCTGAAAAGTTAGCCTACAAGCAATCCAGATTGCACTGGCGTTCAAGTGAAGATTTTAGATATTGATAAATAGACCAACCTCCTGAGGATCATATCTCGGGAGGCTGGTCAGTTATCGATTAGCATGAATGGATGTAAAATCCAGCACCATTAATGTTACATCTAAGGAATCTACTTATTGATGATCTCTCCATCTCGATTGATCACGAACCAGACACTGCCAACTCCCTGACCTAATGTATCACCTGCCTTAGTGTCTTTAATAAAGTAATATAAAGGCATATGGTTATAGGTGACGATATAGGTACCGTCTGCAAGTATGGCAGAACCGAGCTTTGAATCATCAACACCCGTGCCTAATATTGGGTTACCCTGGGTGAGCAGAGGTGGCCAATTTGCCAGACAGCTGGCATCACAGTTGCTTTGGTCTGGTGTATCCTTGGTGAAGATATACAAGGTCATTCCCTTGCCATCCACCAGAATCTGACCGAGAGTGGGATTACTAGCCAGATTGATAGTCGGTTCACTGAAGGCAGCTGCGGGGGCTGCAGTTGTAGGAGTACCAGCAGATGCGGCAGGTGACTCAATTTCCTTTCCAGTTGGTGAGATTACATACCAGACACCCCCCACACCCTGACCGAGAATATCACCTGGTTTGGTATCTTTGATAAAGTAGTACAGCGGATGATGATCGTAGGTAACGATCTTGGTGCCATCGGCCAGTACAGCTGAACCAACCTGCGATGCATCCACACCAGCTCCTAACGTCGGGTTGCCCTGAGTGAGCAGAGCCGGCCACTTCGCCAGACAGCTGGCATCACAATTGGATTGGTCGCGTCCGTCCTTGGTAAAGATATACAAGGTCATTCCTTTGCCATCCACCAGGAATTGACCGAGGGGCGGGTGATCTGCCACATTGATGGCAGGTTCAGCCACTGCCGGTGCAGCGGTCGGAGCTGATGCAGCTGCCGGTTTTACCGGTTTACCATCTGGAGATATCACAAACCAGACACTGCCAACATCCTGACCGGTTTTTTCACCTGCCTTTTTATCATTGATGAAGTAGTACAGCGGCATGTGGTCATAGGTGACGATCTTTTGGCCGGTAGTTAGTGTGGCGGTGCCAATCAGCGATGCATCAACCCCCGGACCTGCCTTTGGTGTTCCAGAGGTTACCAGCGGCGGCCAATTTGCCAGGCATTTGGCATCACAGTTGCTCTGGTCTGGTCCATCTTTCGTGAACATATATAAGGTCATCCCCTTATCATCCACCAGTATATTGCCAAGGGATGGATCAGAAACAACGTTGATACCTGCCTGGCTGGTTGAAGCTGCAGGTTGAGTATTGCTGGCACCGGGAACCGCAGGTGCCTGGGTGGGAGTGGCAGCAGTCATACAAGCTGCCAGGATCATGGATAGGGATGCCAGCAAACCGATAAGTGAGAAAGTTTTTAATTTTGATTTTAGGTAAATTCTTGTGTTCATCATATTTTTCCTCCATTGAGTTAATGTATATAAATAAATATACGTAATATGATAAATATTGGATGTATTATCCTGAAAAGAAATACCCCGGGAATGTATCTCCCGGGGTACCGTTGTTAGTGAACTAAAGTACCACCCAGAACTTTGGCACCGGTTGGACCTGGACTGCCCCCAAACGGTTCAACTGTGATGCCAACAGAGTCGTATTGGATAAGCGGTGGGGGTGCCAGAATTTCAAGCGATGCATAACCGTCGTGATTAACCGAGAATACACCCCCACTGATCCGTGTTCCATTTTTGATCAGCCAGACCTGATACTGCTGGCTAGAATCTAATAAGGCTAAATTATCCACCACCAGGGTACCATAATCACCCTTTTGGTCCATGATCAAAGTACCCATTGCCCCAGGTGCATCCTTGGTATTCGCCAGGGCGGTCACGCCCATAGGGGTATTCGCTTGTCTACTCGTCAGGGTTAGCTGGCGCCAGAGCAAAATGTTCCCGACAGCCATGATCACAATCAAGGTTACCGCTAAAGCAGGAAGAGGTTGGCGTAAAAATCCAACCAGTTTCTGCCTGAATGATAGTTGCACGGATGGCACAGCTTTTTGCTGGCGCGCGTGGATAGCACTCATCAGATGATCTTTCACCCTGGGTGGAGGGGCAGTCTGCATCAATGCCAGAGGCAGATCATCGGCAACTTGCTGCAGGCGTGACAATTCCGCCTGGCAGGTTTGACAGCTTGTCAGGTGCACAGCCACCTGATTCGTTTCCTCATCCGTCAAAGCGTCCAACACGAAGGCAGGCAGCATATCAATGACGTGATATTCAACCTCTAAAGACATTATTCATTGCTCCTGTGATATGATACGTACAATTCATGCGAATGGATTTCTGCTCTCACTGCTCATCCTGTAATAAATCCCTTAGCTTCTGCATTCCCAACCGGATACGGGTTTTAATCGTCCCAAGCGGCTCGTTGAGCGCCTGTGCAATCTCTGGGTGTGACAATCCCTGGAAGAATGACATACCGACGGCTTGTTTCTGCTCCATAGGCAGCTGTGCCACCGCCCGACGGATGCGTTGCTGGCGCTGTGACAGATCCACCTCCCATTCAACATTTTGCTTGTCCGGCAGGTCGATCTGCTCAAACTCCTGCCAGGCAACCTGAAGGTCTTCACGGTGCGATCTGGACTGGCGGAACAGGTCAATCGAACGGTGGCGGGCGATACTGGTCAGCCAGGTGACTACCCGGCCATGCTCAGCATTATAGGTGGGGGCTTTCTCCCACACCCGTTCGAACACATCCTGAGTTACTTCCTCTGCACGGCCAGGGTCTGAGAGCGTATTAAGCGCCACGCTAAAGATGAGCCGGTTATACCGGTCATAAAGCTCGCTGAGGGCATTTTCCTGCGAGCGGGCGATGAGGAGTAAAAGGGTTTCGTCGTTGAAGCGGGTGTAGTCCATGGCGATTGGTAAAAATAAACTAGACCATGGGGGTCGAGGTTACCCCCGATGGCAAGTGTAGTTGGGGGGGAGTGAAAAGTCAAGAGGGGACAGGTAAGCTGATCGCAATAAGCTGCCTTCAAACGGATATAATTACTTTATGCCGGAATCCCTCACCCTCGACGCTCACGCACACATAGATCCGCGCCGGACCACACTAGAACTATCTGACGCAGGCGCAGTGCTTGCCATGACGCTCTCATTGGATGAAGCAGAAAAAGTTGTGCAGCGAGGGGATCCGCTGGTCGCCTGGGGAGTTGGGTGCCATCCACGCAAGCTGGCTGCCCAGCAGGCCTTCGACCCGGTTCAATTCGCCCAATTGGCCGAGCAATCTGCCATTATTGGTGAAATCGGACTGGATGTAGGTTATCAGGTGCCGCTCGAACTGCAATTAAAAACGCTGCGTTCTACGCTCAGTTTCGCCGCCAAAAATCCGCGCATCGTCAGTATTCATTCCTTTGGCACCAACAGCTCATCAAAATTGAGCTCCACCCGTCTCATCCTGGAGGAGCTTCGCCGTACACCGATCATCGCACCCATCCTACATTGGTGGACAGGAACGGCTGCCGAGACGCGCCGTGCAGTTGATCTGGGATGTTATTTCTCGGTTCATTCCGCAGTCGCCAGGCGCTCGATATTCCGCACCCAGGTACCCATGGAGCGATTGCTGGTGGAAAGTGACCACGGTTGGGCAGACCCGCCTGGTGCCATCCCCCACCGGGTTATCTGGGTCGAATACCTGCTATCCGCATCGCTTAGGATCAATGTATCTGATGTGCGCCAGCTGGTCTGGCAAAATTTTGCTGAAGTTGTCCGATTGACGGGCACCAGGGATTTGCTACCACAGGGTTTGGTGAATATATTACGCTTATAAAAGAATTAACCACAACGTACACCAAGGACTCAGAGGCGGATTTGAAGGATAATAAATATCACGAGAACATCATAAATTATTTGTTTTTCTAAAGGAGAAATTATTGGTAGATTTTTTTAGGGAGGCGCCATGGAGAATATAATTAATACCATTGATGCATCCAACGTAGACCGATATGGGTTCTTTTGTTACAAGAGCAAACCTAAAACCGCTGGTTTTCACCAGAAACGGGAGTGGCTGGATGGCAGCCTGGTAGAAGGTCTGCGGCTAAAGATCATTTATGACGGTAATCGCTCAGCAGACTTTATTGAATATGCACCCGGCGAATCCACCTGGCGTGCCGTCCAGGCTGCCGGATACATGGTAATCCACTGCATGTGGGTGGTAGGTAGCAACAAGGGCAAGGGTTATGGTGAGCGCTTGCTCGAGCAGGTGGTCAGCGAGGCTCAAAGCAAGGGGATGTACGGTGTTGCAGTAGTAACCAGCGACAGCACCTGGCGGGTGAAGAGGGGTTTTTTCGTCCAGCATGGGTTTGAGGTGGTGGACCAGGCACCTCCTTCATTTGAGCTGCTGGTGAAACACTTTGGCCAGGGGTCGATTCCAGGCTTCCCAATAGACTGGGAGAGTCGTCTCAAACGGCTCCCCCAAGGACTGGTGGTTTACCACTCGGGACAGTGCCCATACAATGCCATGTTCGTCAGCTCGCTCATTAATGGTGCCAACCAGATCAGCCTCCCCATTCAGACGGTGGAGCTGAAGACCAGCTGGGAAGCCCGCAGCCTTTCACCCTCCGCATATGGGATTTTTGGCGTGGTTTACAATGGTCAGTTACTCTCCTACCGCCCCATCGGCGGGAAGACGATGCGCGAAATGCTGGAGAAGCTAAATGGATAAATATTACCGCAAGGTACCCGCAGACTTAGCCGAACAATTCAAGCGATTCCGCCAGGAACATCCGTTGAAGCACACCGAGCTCAACGGAGTAACTTGGGAATATATCCAATCTGGAGACCCCTCCGGGCAGCCCATTTTACTCCTGCCCGGTGGGCTAAGCACTGCCGAATCCGCCTGGCGACTGATCACCTTGCTGGAACCCAAAAAGTATCACCTGGTATGTCCCAGTTATCCACCGCAGCTGGATAGCATGACGCAGCTCGCGGATGGGATCGGTGAAATCCTGAAACAAGCAGGTCTCCAATCCATGTATGTGATTGGTGGAGCCTATGGAAGCATGGTGGCGCAGGTATTCATTCACCGCCAGCCTGACCTGGTGACCAGGCTGGTGCTCACGCATGCCTATCCTCCCGTCCCCAGCCGGATCAGAACCGTAGATACTGCTCTGCGTTTATTCCGGCGGCTGCCCATGTTCATGGTCAGGAATATGCTTCGCGCCCAGATGACTGGTCGCCTATCTGCCAATCCCCCAGCTGAGTTATTGCTGATTGCCGCCCAAATCCATGAGACTTTAGACACCCGGCTGACACGCCAGGCTGCAATAAATATCTACCTGCGGATGGTGGACTATGACCGACAGGAGTTTACCTTTACGGATCTGGAAAACTGGCAAGGGAAGACGCTGATCATCCTGGCAGAAGGTGACCCCACTACCACCGAGACGCTTCGCAACGAACTGATGGCCCTATACCCTGGTGCCAGCCTGCATCTGCTCAAAGGCAGTATCCAAACCACAGCCTTATTGGAAACCGGTGAATATGTGAAAGTAATGGAAGAGTTCTTCGAGGGAAAACTGGTAGGCAGCCAATAGCCCGACATCATACTGAATAATTTATAATAATCATTAGATATTTCACCAAAAAATGCCCGTGAAAAAGCAAAATCCATTTAAACTGCGTGATTTTTTGGGGGTAAACCCGGACTATATTACCAGAATGGCCGCAGTCGGGATCAAAACCACTGCGCAGATGTTATCTGCCGGTCAGACTGCTAGCGATCGGACAAATTTAGCCCGACAGGTTGGTATCCCGATGGAAGCAGTGCTCGAGTTGATTAAGCTTTCCGACCTGGCGCGCCTACCGGGAGTGAAGGGCATCCGTGCCAGGTTGTACTACGCAGCCGGGGTGGACACAGTCGAGAAACTGGCTGGATTCGAGCCCGAGGCATTATTAGCGATCACCGCCGAGTTCGTCAGAGCGACCGGTTTCGCTGGGCTGCCACCCCTCCCAAAGGAAGTGAGCTCCACGATTGCCAATGCCCGAAAATTGCCAAAATTGGTGGATTGGAACTAGTTTTCTTCTACCATGCCAGCAAACGATATTCACGCTCAGTTTGGTAGCCGAGCTTGCGGGCCAGCGCTGCGGAGGACAGGTTATTTTTGTCGCAATTCCAATACGTCTGATACCCCAACCCTTCCATCGTGTGGATCAGGTACGCACAGGTGATAGTGGCATAACCTTTGCGCATGTGATGTGGCTGCGTCTCGACGCCGATTTCGATCACGCCGTTCGCTTCGGGTCCAGCAAAGGACTCGCAAAGCAGCTCATCCCCACGCAACAGGCATAAGCCGTACCCCCATTTTAGCGCCTCCTGCATGCTGCCGAACATGCGGATGAGCATGTTCCTTCCCACGATCTGCTTGCCCAGGGTGCGGTCCAGGCGACGCAGCTCACAGCCCACAGGCACATTGTATGAGCTTAGGTCACCATCACGATCGGTGTATTCGAGCACGGAACCTGTATACTCGGGATTATCTGGCATGAGCGACCAGCGCGGGTCATCCAGCAACAATCCCACAAGCACATCACCCTCCATACGTAAATCTGAGATTAGCTGGTGCAGTAAAAGTGGCGGCAAATCACCCGCCAGGTAAATGGAGCCAAATGCAGCTTCCTGCACCACTCCCCAGGTGGGTGTCTCAGGGTGATCGGTAAAGATTCGCCCAGCTGCATGCCCGTTTAATACTGCCTGGCAGCGGATTGAAGCCGGATCTATCAGGTTGAACAGGGTTTTGAGTTCGGGTGTTACCTGGTTGGAAGTGAGGCGAAGAATATTGTGCATCTAATCTATCATAAGATATTCATAGGGACTGCATAAGTATCGCTGAAACTCAATAGATAATCAAGCGAAATTAGTGTGCGAATGTAATTCTATTTACGTCTATAAATGATAGTCCATATAAAGCAATAATCAGGACTATAAACTCCTTCATTTAGTATTTTACCCCCGGCTGATACCGCCCCCTCCTGCCTGCCCTATTTTTGAAATATAAAATGGGGGAGGTAATTGAGCCTCCACTAAATCAGGTAGGTCCACACAGACCAGTACCTGGGAGAGAAATCAGGCAAACATTGAATCCAGAATTCACGAAGGTAGGTGGGGAACTATAGAAAGGTTCTCACGTGATACTGGTATAGTGCAGGATATACTGCTCGAGCTGGGAAATCATCTCTTTCTGCTCTGAGATGATCGAACGCACCAGGTCGCCGATCGAGACCATGCCAATCATTTGCTCGCCATCCATCACCGGCAAGTGACGGATGCGCCTGGCAGACATGATCGCCAGACTCTGGTCGTTGGTCATATCGGGTGTGACATATACCACATGCGGGGTCATGATCTCACGCACAAAGGTCTTTTTGGATGTTTTTCCCAGCAGGATCACCTTACGGGCATAGTCGCGTTCAGAAAATATCCCCACCAGTTTTCCATTTTCCAATACCGGTAATGCACCGACGTCTTTATCAGCCATGAGCTGTAAGGCTTCGTACACGGTTGCATTCGGGGTGGTACTCCAGACCTCACTCCCCTTTTCACTTAAGATCTTGCGAATCGTCTGCATGGTGGTTCCTCCTCGGCGAATTGGTTTGGCGACCGGTTACCTATGCCAGAATTATATTCAGAATCTGGATATTTTCAATCAGAACAATATTAGAATTCTCAGGAAGTATAATTTACTTGATGAAACTCCAGGGTGAGAAAGACCTTCAAGCAGCCAGGGTTGAGCTTCAAGCCGCTGAAACTGAGCTGCATGAGCTGAATGAACAGATCCAAGCCTTCGAAGCGCTGGTCGACAAGCGCCTGGGCAGCCTGTTGGATCAGCTGAGCCAGCTGAATGTTGAAACTTCTGCCCTGGATGACCAGCTGAGACACATCCGGGAAGAGCGCTTATATGGCACTGATCTCCTACAGTATCTGGATGGCGCTCCCCGACCTGCCCGACCGATAGATCAAACCAGCTTGCCTCCACCGGGAATTCCGCCTCGGGGAGATGCTCAATCAGCAGGCAGCAGCTTACCCAGCTCCACCGTGCCGCATGTTCCGGATATTAAAGTTCTATATCGCCAGCTTGCCCGACGCTATCACCCTGACCTGGCGCGCAATGATGCCGACCGTGTGATCTCGAATAATCAAATGAAAGAGGTCAATTCTGCCTATGGGGCAGGCGATCTGCACGCATTGATGAGATTAGCTGGGGTGAGTATTCCTATTAGCGCAGATAATCAACCTTCACAGCTGCATCCAGCTGAAATTAATAAAGAACCATTATCTGACCTGGAACAGGTAAATCGAAAAATAAAAACTATACGCCAGCAAATCAGACATTTAAGCAGCCTTCCGATTTTAAAGCTCAGCCTGGATGTTAAGCTGGCGCGCTATGCAAGGCGTGACCTGTTAGGTGAGATGGCCGGGGAACTACAATATAAATTAGCCCGTAAAATGGCCGAGCGGGATTATCTAAAAGCTCAAATTAAAGTAAATGAGGGACATCTGGAGCAGTGAAAAAGCCCACGGCAAATCACAAGTTTAGAAATTTTAATAACTCGAAGACCATCAATGCAGGCCAGACGATACCCTTGAAAAATCCCAGCACGCCGATCCAAAATGTGGTGGCGTGGCCGATGAAATATACCCATGCGCCGATCAGACCCAATCCATAGATAGCTCCCGGGGCTCCACCCCGGTGAATTACTTTGGTTCTATATTTTTCTGGTAGTGTTGGGTTCAATTCTGAAGTCATTCGTGCTCCTTTTTTTATTCGTAGCTATCCATATATACGAGGTTTAAGCGACAAGGGTTGCGCCAATAACAGGCGACTTTTTGGAGCCCGCTATTAAATATGGCAGCAACAAAACTACCACCCTTCCGCCATCAACGATGGCGGCTACAAGGTTGCCGTCCTTACATTAGCAACAATGGCGGATAATCTTATTGGACCGGCCTCCCGGGTGAGGATCCTGTCAGGTGTACAGGTAATCAATCTGGGCGAGGCCTACATCCTGCCCGGTCTTATCAATGCTCTTTGGAATCATGCTTAGGATGAAAGCTGCCTGGAAGCCTGTGGGCAGGCAGGCGTGAATCACGGATGCCAGATAATTGCCACAAAATTTTCTAATATCATTCCTAAAACCCGAATACGAGCGGAAAGTAGTATTCCCAGAGTAGGTGTGCCTGAAAGTTACACGCTTTCACTTGGTAACTATAATAATGTCGCCAATAATAACGCATCGGCTCAAATTCCAGTCCTGCTCCTTCAGCCCAAACCGTCACCATCTCATCCCCAGGGATGTAATAAAAATCTGACTGGTAAAAACCAGTTGCATCTGTTGTAGCGATTAACACGCCTTGATAACCAGCATAACTTCGATAGATGTTTACATTTGCCACACCGGAACCGCTCAAGTTGCGCACAATCCCATACACTACCAGTCCGGGTGTCGAGGTTGGTAGGGGTGCAGACGGTATCTTAGATTTGCTCGCCCCATTAGTGCTCCATGAGCCCCATGCTACCGAGCCCAGCATGGTGAGTAGAGAAGCAAATATAAGAATAATCCTCGATTTTCTGTTCAAAGCGCTCATCGGTAGATCATCTATTCTTTTCACTCATTCATTGCCCAGCCTATTTCCATCCGCTAAACAAAACATGCCCCGCTTTCATGTAATGAACATCGATGCCAATAAAGCCTGCTTGTTCCAGCCATTTCAGCTGGTCGAAGAGTGGGCTGGGATGGTCGATGTCATCTGGGTCTTGATAGCGGTACGTGTTCCAGCCTTCCCGCTGAAAGAAATTGAACCCGGTAGTGTTGGCGTCCAGCTCCAGGGCTCGCTCTCGCACGACTTCATCCCAAGCATCTGCAGCCACCGCCCTGCCTTGAGGTGTTACCGGCTCGATCATATCAGCTACGATGAAAGCACCTCCAGGTGAAAGCATGGTGTAAACATCCTTGAACAGCACCTGCTTTTCCTTTCTATACAGGTGGTGAATGGCGAGTGACGAAACCACTGCCTGAACCAGATGGTCCAATTTACGCCAGGCCTGGTCTGCCAGGCTGAAATCACTTAATCGTACTCTCTCAACAAAGCGAGAGAGCCTTTGACCTGCGCGATCAAGCATTAATCCTGAACCATCCATACCCAAATAAGTGGTGCCGGGAATCCCATCGAGCACCATCTCCGCCAGCAAGCCTTCCCCACAGCACAGCTCAAGGATTGTGAATGGAATGGGTATATTTTTTAGCAGGTCGACCATAATGCCCATCTGCCGCTCACGCTCGGGCACGAAGTAGCGTCCATAGTCCAGGAAACGTTGGGAGGTTTCCTCATCCCAAAGGTTTTGGTTATTAGCGTTGGACATACCGAATCAGAAGAGTTAAAGCTAATTATCCATTACTAAAGTAATCAGAATCCACACGTTTAAGTTGGTAGTTAACCTGATTTGTTACACCAACATTGTGATCAATCATAAACTCTGCCAAGCGTTTTCCATCGATTAAAACCACTCTATTGTCAATCATGGATACATATTTAGTTGCCTCCTGAGAAAATCCAGAAGTAGTAATAAATATTCCTTTATGTGCATGTTTGCCAACTAATGCACCGACAAATTTCTGTATCTCAGGTCTGCTTACGTTTGAATCCCATTTCTTAGCTTGTATGTAAATAGAATCAAGTCCAAGCCTGTCTTCATCAATAATCCCATCAATCCCCTCATCACCAGTTTGTCCGACAGCTTGTGCTGCTTCATCCCATGATCCTCCGTAACCCATATTTACAAGTAACTCTACTACCAGACGTTCAAAGAAAGCAGGAGTACTGTTTTTGACTAGTGCTAATAACTCCAATGCAAGACCATCTCTAATCTCGTGATAAGCCTCTTCCATAATTTCTTCTGGTGTTTGGTTTTCTGAGGTCGGAGGTTCAATCTCGCCTCCGATTTTCTTTTTAACCTTTTTTTTCTTCCTAAATTCAATATATGAAGGAAATTTTTCCAAATATTTCATATTGATATCATGAGGATTTTCTGTTAGAACTTTTTTACCATCCTCAGTGATACGATAATGCGATTTTTTTGTTAACTGTAATAACCCGGATTTGGAAAGATAAGTTCTTGCCCATCCCACTCTGTTATAAAATCTCGGTTGACCGCTTGGAATTATCTCGTTCAATTCTTTATCGGTTAATGAAAAATGTTTTGCTATTTTTTCTACTAACTCAGTCGTAGAATGCTCTTCGCTATCACTGGTCATTTTTAATAATGGCAACATTATCGACTGAAAATCTGGTATAGACATAGTTTCTCCCTTCTCATTCGGGTAATCGTGAATATTTTGATTCTATACCCAATTCACCCACCTCGCAATCACTGATGGTTGTAATCCGCTGATTAAGATAAGGAAATCCACTTTCATTCTTCTTGTGATATGCCAAATTATTCTCAAACAGTGATCGACAATAGATGATTTCCTACCGTCCTTACAAACCTGTCAGGTGAGATGATTGACCGCGATCAACGATCGCGACTATAAATAATTTGGGATAAAAGGGGTAAAATTAATCGATGCTTTATTCTCTTGCAACATTTCTTCTGCGAGCGATATTGCGAATTATCGCTCGCGTTACTGTATACGGAATGGAAAACTTGCCCCTGAACAGCACAAATTTCATTGGCGTTTCCAACCATATTGGGCGGCTTGACCCTGCCATTGTGTATTACCTGCTCCGCCGCAAAGATATCATTATGCTGGTAGCAGAGAAATACAAGGAACATACCTGGTCGCGCTGGCTGGCTCAGGCAGTTAACGGCATCTTCGTTGACCGCTATAATGCTGACCTGAATGCCATGCGCGAGGTGCTGCGCCGGATCAAACAGGGCGGGGTAGCCATCATTGCTCCCGAAGGGACGCGCAGCCCCACTACCTCGCTTATCCAAGGGTGGGATGGTGCCAGCTATATCGCCGCCAGGTCAGGTTTGCCTATTGTGCCTGTAGGCGTTGCCGGGAGTGGGGATAAAGAAGTGGTGGAGCGCTTAAAACACTTCAAGCGATTGCAGATCACAGTACGTGTTGGCCCAACCTTCACCCTGGCGCCGCTCGACAATAAAAATCGGGATGAACAGCTTGCCAGTTTTACCGAAGAGATCATGTGCCGCATCGCAGCTGAGCTGCCAGAATCGTACCGGGGTATTTATGCCGAACATGCCCGTTTACAAGAATTACTGGCAGCCAAACCCAGTCTTGAGATACAACCTCCGCTGGTATTGGGTTAGAATGGATAGGATGAGATTGAATTAACCATGAACAGCAGCCAGCGCAAAAGCGTTAACCTGGAAGCCCTTGCATTGCTCGATTCCAACCCGGTATATCTGGATACGGAAACAACGGGACTGCATCAGTCGGCTGAAGTAATCGAGATCGGTATTATCGATGACGAGGGTAATGTACTTTTAGAACAACGCATCCGGCCGCGTGGGAATATCGATCCGGCCGCCCAAAGGATGCATGGGATCAGCCTCGATATGCTCGTAAATGAGCCTAGCTGGGAACAAGTTTGGCCCCAAGCGGAGGCTGTTTTATCAGGCCGCAAGGTTGGGGTGTATAATGTTGAGTTCGATCTGCGCCTGATCAAGCAATCACTGATGCGCACGTGGCAGAAGTGGACGCTGCTGGATGGCAATTTTTTCGATATTATGAAGCTGTATGCCCGTTTTTATGGAGATTGGGATCCTTTCCGTAAATCTTTCCGCTACCAAACCCTGGAGCTGGCTGGCAGGCAATGCGGAATACCTTTACACAATACACACGGTGCGGTGGATGACTGCCTGCTAACCCGGGCATTGCTCCACCACATGGCAGAAAGTGTTTGATATCGATATAATCGATGGGGTGAATTGATTTGAGATGAATTATCGACTATCTGCATGATAACTAAGAACTAATGGCTAATCACTAATCACGTTTCTATGACCTTACTCGAAGCGCAACTCGAAGCCCAGAACCTGCTCCAACTCGGTCCGCTGTTCCTGCACAGCAAGACCACCGGTGCAGCTGAGCTATCTGAGGTGGTAGAAATTGCCATCCTGGATAGCTCTGGTAAACCGCTGGTGGACGAGCTGGTGAAGCCAAAACGCCACATTCGACAGATCGCAACCGATGAACACGGGGTCACGGATGATATGGTGGATTCAGCTCCCAGGTGGGCGGAGATCCTACCCAAGGTGGAGGAACTTCTCTTAGGGAAGAAGGTGTGCGTTTACGACCTCGAAAGCGAGCTGATGGCCCTGCAAAATTCTTATAACAATATCCATCAACGCTGGGTTCTGGATGCGGGTAATTTCTACAGCCTGATGGACTTGTATTCCCGCTACAAGAATGAACGCGACCCCCACACAGGCATGCTGCTTACTTATACGCTCGAAGATGCAGCCCGTCTGGTGGGGATTGATATCGAGATCATCGCATTCAGGCGCGCGCATGAGGATGCCTGGCTGATGCGTGCGATTTTATTGGCTATTGCCGGTTGGAAGGTTTATTATTAATGCAAGCAAATCCAAAAGAAGTGAAATATTCCATCCAGGGGATGGACTGTGCTGATTGTGCCTTAAGCCTCGAACGCAGCCTGGCACAGATCCAGGGGGTCGATGAAGTAAGTGTAAATTACACCACCGGGTATCTCGAAGCCACTGGCACATTTAGCCCGCATGATCTGATCCAGCGCGTCGAAGCGCTTGGCTATAAGGTAGAAGCTCCCGGGTTACAAGACAAGAATAATCGATCTCAGTCTACCCAAAGCAAAGGAAAAATCAGGTTGCCGGGTTTTCTGGGATACCTGTATGCTTCCACGCAAACGCGCCTGGCACTACTGGGTGCCATCCTGCTCCTAATGTCCATCCCATTTTCTTTAATCCCTGGTCTGAGCAACGCAGCCTGGATAAAAATTAGCTTGCAGATCGCGGCTGCCTGTATTGCTGGATATCCGATCGCTAACCGGGGTTTGCGGGCACTCTTTATTGCCAGGCAGATCACAATTGACCTGCTGATGATCATTGCCACGGTTGGAGCTCTTTTGATCGGTGAGACGGGCGAAGCCTCTACGGTGATCATGTTATTTGCGATTGGTGAAGCCCTGGAGGGTTACACTGCAGAACGGGCGCGCAATTCGCTCCACAGCCTGCTGGCACTCAAACCCGAGGTGGCTCACGTGATGCGCCCCTGCGTCGACTGCAGCGAGCACATGGGGCAGAATGGATACACGGGTGGTCCTTGCCCGGTGTGCGATGAGCATGAAGATACCCTGCCCGTTGAACAGGTTTCAATCGGTGAACGTGTGATTGTCCGTCCCGGAGAGCGCATCCCGGTGGATGGTCACATTTCCAGCGGCGTATCATTAGTTAACCAGGCACCGGTCACAGGCGAATCAGTACCGGTACGTAAATCTCCGGGAGATAAAGTCTATGCCGGTACCTTGAATGGCGATTCTGCGCTCGAAGTCACCGTTTCTCAGCTTGCAACCAATTCAACCATCAGCCGCATAGTCCACCTGGTCGAGCAAGCCCAATCCCAGCGCGCCCCTATTGAGCGCTTTATTGATCGTTTTGCCAGGTGGTACACTCCAGCTGTGGTCATTTTGGCCGCAATTGTAGCCATCATTCCACCCGTGTTCTTTCACGCCCCGTTTTTGGATTCGAATGGAGTGCATGGCTGGTTGTACCGGGCATTGGCATTACTTATCGTCGCCTGCCCATGTGCATTGGTGATCAGTACCCCGGTGACGATGGTCAGCTCACTGACCGCCTTGGCAAGCCGTGGAATACTGGTCAAGGGAGGCGCATTCCTGGATGTGCTGGCGCGAACACGCCTATTTGCCTTTGATAAAACGGGAACCCTCACCCTTGGTCACCCCACCGTAACCCAGGCCAGGTCAGTGGATTGCATCCCTGACGTCTGGCGTTGCCCCGCCTGTGATGATATGCTGGCATTGGCTGCAACCGTGGAGCAACGCTCGGAGCACCCCCTTGCTCAAGCCATCGTGGCTGAAGCTGAAGCTCGCCAGCTCGCCCATGTATATCCGGCAGCTGAGGCGGTACAATCCCTGGCAGGTCAGGGAGTTCAGGGAGTCTCCAATGGCAGTCACATCCTGGTGGGTAGCCATGACCTGTTCCACGCCCGGGATGAGGTGCTGGACAGGCAATTACACGCCGATATTCAATCTGCTGTAGACGAAGGTCAGACCGTGATGCTGGTTGGGAAAGATGATAGCCTGGTAGGTTTTGTGACCGTTGCAGATGCAGCCCGCCCAACCAGTGGGGAGGCATTACGCGATCTGAAAACGATTGATCCACATATCCATACGGTAATGTTAACCGGTGATAACCCTGGCGTGGCTGATAAAGTGGCTGCGTCTTTAGGCAGCCTGGACGAGGTGCGGGCTGGTTTGCTACCCGAGGATAAACTGGAT
This sequence comes from uncultured Chloroflexia bacterium, assembly GCA_963725685.1. Classification (GTDB taxonomy): domain Bacteria; phylum Chloroflexota; class Anaerolineae; order Anaerolineales; family UBA4823; genus FEB-25. Next base: position 614,308 of record CAVRYZ010000001.1, on the reverse strand, counting down.
GCGGTGCGTGCCTTGCAAGCAAAGTATGGACTGGTAGCGATGATTGGGGATGGGGTGAATGATGCCCCCGCTCTGGCTGCCGCTGATGTGGGCATTGCCATGGGTGGCGCAGGCACAGCCCAAGCAATGGAAACTGCACACGTGGTGCTGATGCAGGACGACCTGACTCATTTACCAGAGACAGTGCGCACTGCCCGGCGTACGCAGGCAATCATTAAACAGAACATCGCCTTCAGCCTGGCACTCAAGGCAGCTTTCTTATTGCTCACCTTGCCTGGCTGGGCGACGCTCTGGATGGCAGTATTTGCCGATATGGGTGCGTCTTTATTGGTAACGCTGAATGGGATGCGGATGCTGCGTAAAAATGGCTGAAAGTTATGCGACAGGCTCTTCGGGTACTACGAAGAACATAACCAGGTAAATGAGTACAAACGAGCCAAACCCAAGCAGTGCTCCAGCGACGAAAACCAAACGGACGACGGTTGGGTCAATCCCAAAGAATTCAGCCAAACCAGCACATACACCAAAGATCATGCGGTTAGTGCGACTGCGATATAGCTTACGGTTTCCAGTATTCATTTTTTTCTCCTTTAACTTACATTTCTATTAACGCATTAAACCTTGAAAGGTTGCATCCAATTTGACTGACAGTACCAATGTCGAGCTTTCCCGTTCCCGTTTCCGAGGCTGCATGCTGGGATTGGCTGCTGGAGATGCCCTGGGTACATCACTCGAGTTTTCTCCGTCGGGCAGTTTTACTCCACTGATCGATATGGTCGGTTGCGGCCCATTCGATCTAGCCCCAGGCGAGTGGACCGATGATACGTCCATGGCACTCTGCCTGGCAGAAAGTTTACTTGAAAAGGATGGGTTTGATCCAATCGATCAGCTTGAGCGTTACGTGCGCTGGTACCGTACAGGTTACCTCTCCTCCAATGGGCGTTGCTTTGATATTGGCATCACCACCAGCGATGCCTTGCATCGCTTTGAACGTACCCATGAACCTTATCCAGGCCCTGATGCACCCCATACCGCCGGAAGTGGATCCTTGATGCGCCTGGCACCCGTGCCGATGTTCTATGCACGTCAACCAGCCCTGGTGATTGAAAAATGTGGAGATTCTTCCCGCACCACCCATGCAGCCAGGCAAGCTGTGGATGCGTGCCGGTATTATGGTGCCTTATTATGGGGAGCCCTGCATGGGCAAACCAAAGACGTGCTGCTGTCAGCTCCACAAACATGGGGATTCATTGATCAGCCTGTGAGGGTTATGTTGGTAGACCTTGAGACAGGTGTTTCCGAAGTAGCTAATGGCTCGTTCAAGCTTAAACAACCCCCATACATCCAAGGGAGTGGATACGTGGTACGCGGCATGGAAGCTGCCCTGTGGGCATTCTATCATTCAACCTCCTTCCGCGAAGGTGCATTATCGTCTGCCAACCTGGGCGATGATGCCGACACCACTACGGCGATTTATGGTCAGCTGGCAGGGGCATATTATGGGGAAGAGGGAATTCCAGAGGAGTGGCGATCTAAATTGGCGATGGCAGACGTGATCACCAATTTTGCAGACCAGCTATTCGACCTTGCTAACCGTGAATAGGACGGCTTAGCGGTACTTTCCAGGACCCTTTACGCATTTATTACTGATTTTCTACCTGGGTTTATCGGAATTCAACATACCTCTATTTTCTTCCGGTAGGAATTGGCTGAAACCCGTCCCTACCAATCATCCACATTTTTTATAACGGATGCAATAAAATCACCATTGAATTCCTTTTAATCAATCCCTGAGATCAAATTTTGGCTATAATCATGCTGAACCACCCATCTTCCTGAGGAGAATCTCTATGACCATCAAAGAAAAGGTCTATTGGCATGACACTGTCGAAATGCCTGCTGGCGACCCGTTGGACAGCTTGCCTGCCAATGTTGATCTGGCGGTGATTGGTGGGGGCATCCCGGGATTATCAGCGGCACTGCACAGTGCCAGGCGTGGAGCAAGTGTCGCAGTAGTGGACTCTGAGACGATCGGCTGGGGCGCGAGCTCACGCAACGGGGGTATGGCTCTCACTGGTCTCAAGCTGGATGCAGCGGTGGTCGAAAAACGTTATGGGGCTGACCTGACCCGCCAGTTATTCGAGGATTCACTCGCCTCACTTACTACGGTGGAAAATATCATCAATCAGAACCAAATTGACTGTGCTTTTGCCAGGACGGGTCACTTGCTGCTGGCAAATAAACCTGCCCACTTCGATGCCATGCAGGGTGAAGCTGAATGGTATGCCCAACATTTCAACCATGTAACCCATCCCATTCCCAGGAGCGAGCTAAACAACGAGATCGGCTCGCAGGTTTACTTTGGCGGCCTGGTGGACGAGACCAGTGCGGGGTTAAACCCAGCCCAGTATGTGTCTGGTTTGGCCAGGGCTGTGGAGAGATCAGGTGTTGCGCTTTGTCCCAAAGCCTGGGTGACTGGCATTCAGAAAACAGCGCGTGGTTTCAACCTGAAAACCCTGCGCGGAGAGCTGACTGCCAGCCAGGTGCTGGTGACCACCGGTGGTTACACCGGTGCAACCACTCCCCAATTACGTCGCCGCATCATCCCAATTGGATCTTATATCATTGCGACACAAACATTGCCGGAAAGCCTGGCACAAAGCCTCATCCCCCACCGCCGGATGGTGTTCGATTATAAGCATTACCTGAACTATTATCGACTTTCAGCCGATAACCGTATGGTTTTCGGAGGTCGGGCAGCTTTTTTTCCCGAGACGGGCGCCACCATCCGTACCAGCGCCGAAATCCTGCGCCGGGAGATGGTCTATGTCTACCCCCAGCTGAAGGATATTGAAGTGGAATACGCCTGGGGAGGAACGCTCGATTTCGCCTTTGACCAGATGCCTCACACCGGGCAGCTGGATGGCATCTACTACGCCCTCGGTTTCGCCGGTCATGGCGTGGCACTTGGGACTCACCTGGGTATGCGGATGGCAGATGCCATCTTGAAGGGTACGGTGAGAGAGCTGCCTTACAGCACCTATGCATTCCCGACCGCTCCATTAGGGCTGTACGACGGGAGACCATGGTTCCTCCCCCTGATTGGCTTATGGCACAGGATATTGGATTGGATTTATTAATTTACTTGCTGGAATCAATACTTCCTCGTTCTGTACAGTCTTTATCTCCTTTATTTCTCTGCCTTGATTAGGTCCTCCCTGACCTGGCTAACAACACTGAACCCGGCTTGCTCTAGCAGATATTTGTAATCACAAAATGAATAAACTTCACCGTTTTCCGAGATGGCATACAGCCATGGGCCATCAAGTACTGCTTCCTCATTTTCACTATGGCCTTCATCGCTAAGGGGTGCTTCGATAACCAATATCCCAACTGATACCAAAGCTGAATACACCCTCGTAAACAACTTTTTTAAGTCATCCTTTCCAAAAAAGTAGGTTACATAGCCCAACCTGGCAATCTCAAACCTATCTTGTCCAAAATCCACAGTCAACATGTCACCTGGTAGCGAAGTAATTTGTTGTTCAACCCCCAATTTACGGGCAGCTCCTTTAGCTAAATCCAGCATGGCAGGCCAATCCTGTAAAGTTACCTGAATGCCAGGGTGTTGCATAGCCAGCGCATAAGACGCAATACCCACTCCACAGGCAAGATCGAGGACATTTAGTCCATCCCGCGGCTCAATTTGAAGCGCCTTCCAGTAGTCATCATATCGTTTAATATAATGGTGCGGTAACAACGCACGAGCCGCATAAAACGGGATGAAATGATCCACTGATTCTGCAAGTGTTATGTCATGAATGATTGGATGCTTTCCAGAACGAATAGATTCCGCAAGCTGCCCGTGCCCTTCCCAGGCCAGCCATTCGAGGACAAAATCCCCTAAATAAGTTGGTTTACCGGGGAGTAAATAGTATTCTGCCCAATCTGGCAGGTTATACAACTCAGCCTCCTTCTGCATCAATTTCATTACAGTTAAAGCATCTACCAGCAGGCGGACACCTCTAGCATCTGCTCCTAAGTCCTGGGCAATCTCGTCACTCGTTCGCAGACCCGCTGCTATCTTTTCCCACACCTGTAGTTCAATTCCAGCCCTAAGAATCGGCAGCTTTTCCATTGGGGCTGATACAGTCCCAAATAGCAAATTGATCAATTTATCGGGCAGTGGAGGCTCTTGGTCAATTGTAGATAAAGGACACATAGAATTCCTTTACTCCTAGTTCAAGGTGCAATCAATCTCATATAGGTGATAATAAATTATCGTATGACCGATCAAAGTCATTTATCTCAGTAACTAAAATCCGATTATATATCATTCATTCCCCTCTGATTTCGCCAGATCATTGCAAGGTGAATACCTTTTAGACTGGTCATGTAAAAGCACCATCATAATATCTATTTATAATTCAATTGGTATGCCAACCTCTTGTTCATTCACTAGCACGATCCGGTAGCGTGCTTTATTCTCCTTAACTCTCCGAATAGCCTCATTAACCTTGATCATGGGCATTAGTTCAACCATGGGTGTGATGTGTTTGGCTTGTGCAAATGCCAGCATCTCACGCATGGTGGCATGATTTCCAATAAAGGATCCCGTAATGGATAAATTATGCGCCACCAGGTCGGTTGGATTCATGCTCATCGTGGGAAAGCTGACCAGGATAATTTTCCCCCCCTTCTTGGGGATATTTAACAGGATATTCCAATCGATCTGGCCTGTCGCAGTACACAATACAAGGTCAAAGTAAAAAATATGCTTTATAAATCCATCTCGATCCCTGGAAATGATAAATTCATCAGCCCCCCAGGCAAGTGCCTGGTCCCGTTTTTCAGGTGATGAGGAGAAAACTGTTACTTCGTAATTAAGCGCATGGGCAAACTGGATCGCTAAATGACCCAATCCACCTACACCCATAATGGCTAGCTTCTGGGAGGGATGATGTGAGCATTCCTTTAATGGGGAGTAAACTGTTATCCCGGCACACATGAGCACAGCTGCAACTTCCGAAGCCATGCCCGTTGGAAGGTGATACGCAAAACGGTGGTCCACGATGACTGATGTTGAAAAGCCCCCATAGGGGTACCAAGTGGCTGCATCGACAATATCCCGGCACAACTGTTCCTCGCCCATCAGGCAATACTCGCATTTCATGCAAGATCGGCCCTGCCAACCGATGCCTACCCGATCGCCCACCTTCAAGGCGGACAAAGCGTTACCCACCTGCGAAACTGTTCCCACAATTTCATGGCCGGGTACAAACGGATAACGGTAGTCTATATCATAAAATTCATCAATCGCTTGTATATCCGTATGGCATATTCCGCAATGAGTGACCGATACCCTGACATCATTCACCCCTAATTCCGGTCGATCATAATTAAAAGCAGTTAGTGGTTGACCGGCCCCATTGGCTGCGTATCCAAGGATTTTTGTATCAGGCATGCTATTTCCTCCCATCTGTGTTTCGAAATTACCCTTGCTCACCTCGCATGTTTCATACTATACACCGATCAGATGTTTCGTCAAGTACCCCCCGAATCTCATCAACCGCTCGCCGGGCATAATTACCCAATTCCCATAGATTTCGGAGCTTTGAAATGATCCCCATCCATTACGGATGAGACTCGCACCAACATACATTTTTGTTAGTTCCCTTCAGGTTCCACTAGCTAGCATATAACTTGCATCTTTCATGATGGATCACAGGAATGCCCCTGAGGTCAGGGGATCCCTGGGGTATCCTGTGGTCTGATCCTCTTGAGAAATGGCGACAATCATGGAATTGAGAAACAGCATTACCAGCTATAACCCAATTGAAGGAATTCCCCGCCAGGCGTGGCTGGAGCAGACCTCCCTGTTCATTTCATCCGCCCATCTGGTGCTACGAGCTGGTCTCGGCTGGGTTTTCGAGCTGGGGATCGATGCTGATATGCCCTTCTATCAAAAGAAAAACCTGGCAATGATCAACCGGGTGACGTTTATCAGCTTGCTGATGGCACTGCCTGGCACCTTCCTGCTCATTTTGATGGGCTTTGGCCATCCATTTAGCCTGCTGGTCAGTGGTGTGGTAGCGGCTTGCCTGGTATTGGCGTTCAATGGAGCAGAGCATACGGAATGGTCGAAAACATTGTTTGCCTTTGCACCTGCCATTCTGATTCTCACCTTCACCTTGCTAGAGCTTTCTTCGGGGAATATGGAGAATCCTCTGCGTTATCTACTTTCACGCCAGGGATTTTGCTTTGGTTTGCTGATCCCCTTGCTGATCTTTGGATTTGAGGATCGCCGCAAGGTGGTGGGGGTTCTAGGGTTTTGCATCGTGCTCTTATTGGTTTTTGATGTTGGTAGTATGCGCCTGGGCGGATTCAAGGGCGGTAACATCATCGGTATAAGTAGTGGTCTGTTTTCTGTATTATCCGGTCTGCAGTACACCGGTCTGGCAGCTTGCGTGTTGTATATGCAAAACTACACCATGCAGCACGAGCTGCAAGCGCAGAGCTCCAATGAGAAGTTGTATCGCCTGGCGATCCGGGACGGGATGACTGGCATCTTCAACCATGCTTTTATGGAGCAATATCTTTCCGATGCCATCAATCGCTCTAAACGCTCCCAGAAGCCTTTATCCGTTTTGATGATCGATGTGGATTTTTTCAAGCAGATCAATGACAACTTCGGGCATAATGCCGGAGATCAGGTCCTGATCGATCTGGTCAAAGTGCTGAACAACAATAAGCGGGCGACTGATTACCTGGGAAGATGGGGTGGGGATGAGCTGATCCTGCTACTCACCGATACCAACCTGCCAGGAGCTGCCTACCTGGCAGAAAAGTTGCGTCACCTGGTTGAAGAACACTCCTTCCTCCAGAATAAACACCTGACCATCAGCCTGGGGGCAAGCGAATATCGCGACGGCGATACCCTGGTGAGCCTGATCGAGCGGGCAGATGCTGCCATGTACCGAGCCAAGCGAGGCGGGCGCAATAAAGTTGAGCTTCAAAGAGCAACGGGGATTAATCCGGTATATGGACGAACAGGCCAGCAGTGCCAATAGTCAAAGAACCTATTGAAGTAACCTGCCTTATTGTGTATTCCAGGATAAGTAATTAATTAGAAATCCTGTAATTATCAATTTACAATAATATTTTTTATTACAGCTCAAGCTGGCGAATTGATCGCAGCTTGAGTAATTATCATGAACCACCAACATTAGGATGGCTTTTCATTACGTATGCGATCGATGAATGGACCATCTCTTTGAAGGTCGATAAATTGACATCCGAGAGACGCTTAATATAAAGGCAACCTTTGCCGCGTGTGTATTTCCCCAGGCTCGCCAGCATCTTATCCGATTCAAATCCTCCCAACATCATATAAAGGGCGATGGCCTGTTTACGTGGGGAAAAACCAATCACCATCCAGTCGTTGCCCTTTCCGCTGGCATTGACCGCCCGATACTGGCCAAAGCCAACAATAGCCGTTCCCCACATCCGAGCAGGAGCCTGAGTTGCCTCTTGCATGATCTCAATGATTGTCCAGCAATCCTGGCGCACCTGTGTATCTGGGATAGCATTGATGAAATCTGCCACCGGCATGTTATTTTGTTTCGTTTTTAGTTCTCCCATATAATCCTCCTTACAATGATTGTGTGTCTTATGTAAGATGCGCCGATTTGAAAATAGTTTCTTTTGCCTTACTAAGGGCTGACGGGTAAAATAATCTTTATAACGATATTTTTTTAAAGACCGATATGCAACAATTTGGAAAAAATTATGCAAATCAAACGAGTAACTCGATCTAAAACCGAAGCCCGGGCAGTCTATAACCAGTTGAGTCCAATCTATGACTGGCTGGCATGGGCGGGTGAAACAGCCCAGATGCGTCTCGGATTGGATATGCTGGCAGTAGATAAGGGTGAGTCAGTTTTGGAGATTGGCTCTGGTACAGGTAAGGGGTTAGCAGTGTTGACCAAATATGTGGGTAAATCGGGATGCGTGCATGGCATCGACCTCTCGCCAGGTATGCTGCAGAGATCACATGACATGTTGGTGCGAGCCGACGCAATGGGGCGAGTGACTCTGGTTGAGGGAGATGGCTCCCGACTTCCCTACAAAAACCAAAGCTTCACTGCCATTTTTATCAGTTTCACCCTTGAGCTTTTCGACACGCCTGAAATACCGCTGGTGTTGGCAGAATGCCGACGTGTGCTGAACGAGGGCGGTCGTCTGGGAGTTGTCTCGTTGCTCAAAACCGACCATTCCGGTCGAGCAGTTCGGCTATACGAATGGTTCCACGATCACTTCCCCGCTTATACCGACTGCCGCCCGATCGATGGACTGGCGATGATCGAAGCAGCGGGTTTCTGGATCGAGGACAGGCAGCAGAAGAGTGTGTGGGGTCTGCCGGTGGAATTGGTGATAGCCCATAAAAGAGTGAGATAATATCTTATATGGTGATCTTGTTGGCTCTCTACTCCTTGGGTGGGCTGCTCCTGGCAGGGCTATCAGTCCCATTGATCCTGCATAAAATCCCACCTAATGGCTTGTACGGCTTTCGAGTACCATCCACGCTTGATAATCCGGCACTCTGGTATAAGGTCAATGCCTATGCTGGCCGGCGCTTTTTAGTGGTGGGTCTGGGAACTGCGGTGGGGGCAATCATTTTGTATTTCGTCAGCATGCCAAATGTGGATGAGTACGCTCTAAGTGTTCTTGGTTATTTCCTGGCACTTTTCCTGTGGGGCATTATAACTAGTGTGCTGTATCTGAAGTCAAATCGATAATCATTCGTACCCGTGTTTATGCGTAAAATATCGCAGAAGAAGTCCCAACCATCAATATTAGATATTTATTTAATAAACACTGTCCGCTCCCTTAAGATTTTCCTTATCCTCCCGATACTGTAGTAAAATCATTACTATGAATAAGACTGAATTCTTACTTAACCTACAAAACGGCCGCCGACAATGGCACCAGATATGGAGAGGCATTGATCTGTTCGGCACTTCCAGCCCACGCAGACCCGGAGAAATGAGCCTGCGTGATATTTTGTATCATATTGCCTGGTATGAACGCGAAATGGTAGATATGATGAAATTGCGCACCTTACATGGCTCTGCCTGGTGGAACTTGCCCCAGGAAGAAAGGAATACACATATTTATACTGAAGGGAAGGCTGTTTCTCTGCTGCAGGCATGGAGGTTGGAGGAGCAGGCTTTCACTGATCTTCTGGCACAGCTTCAAATGCTGAGCGATGAAGAGCTCGAAGAGGCAAGATATTTCAAAGAAATGCCCTCAGACTGGAAACCGTGGGAAGTGATTGCCAGTAACACCTACGAGCACTACGTCGAGCATTTTTCCGGCATCTATTAGGGGTAACCAGTTCTTACGAAACCACCCAAATCATTAGTTCGATTGTAATAATTTTTCTTACGAAGTACAGTTTCATCTGACCCCCGCAAGGGGGTTTATGTTTCCTTGAATTCTATGGGAACATAAACCGGGTATATAAAACGGGACCACATTTTGCATTCCATAGACTCAACGGTATTCCCCACGTAAACTTTCCGGCAGCAGCACCGCAATGTGACGCATAATGATATTCCCCACCACGCGATCACGTTCGTGCGCCGAGAGTCCCGGCGGAACGTCCAGGTTGTATTGACTGCCAAAATTTAGCTGGATGCAGCCATCCTCCTTCCACACCCCCACCGGGATGATATTCGGGCAGGATCGGCTCAGCAGCTGCATGAACCGTCCGACCCCCGACGGCAGCTTGCCCAGCCTGCCACCTGGCTGGTCTCCACCTTCCGGTGCCATTCCAACCACTGCGTGCGGAGTATGGTTGGCATATCTAAGTACTTTTCGAACCGCTCCTGCCCTTAATTCGGTTTCAGCAGGGTCTGGCGGCATAGCAGGCATGGGCGTGAAACCCAACAACCTGGCTCCGTGTGGAAATAACCAGTGGGTAAATCCCGTCAGCCATTCGGAGTTCGTCCAACCCGAGGTAACCACCCAATGAATATTAGCCGGGAAGATGGCACTGATCAGAATGACAAACCACCAGGCATGAAAATCGGGCGCCGAATAGTGGTTGACGGTGATCAACATCCCCTGTGGGTCTTGTCCCATCTTCTGAAGGGTGGCTTCAAACGCGGTGAGATCCACCTTTGGGTTGGGTCGCACTGTACGGGCAAGCAGGCGGGCAATCGGGCGGAAAGGGATCGGCATGGGGATAATGAGACGATTATAATGTCATCCATTCACACTTGCAATTCAAGCCTTGCCAACTTACAATTAAACTAAATTGACATCTACTATAACAGGGGAAGGTGAGATATGCGACCAGAATGGGATATCTACTTCATGAAAATTGCACACGTGGTGGCACTGCGCAGCACGTGTGACCGTGCCTTCGTGGGCACAGTGATGGTACTGGATAAGCGCATCCTCACCACTGGCTTTAATGGCAGTCCTGCTGGTCTTCCCCATTGTGATGAAGCCGGTCACTTAATGATCGATGGTCATTGCGTTCGCACCATCCACGCTGAAGCCAATGCGATCATCCAGGCTGCCCTGCATGGCGTCAGCACCAAGGGTTCCACCTGCTATGTGACCCACTTCCCATGCATCCAGTGTGCCAAGATGCTGATTAACGCCGGCGTGGTACGCATCGTTTATGACCAGCAATATCGTATCGACGAAAATACCCTCGATTTCCTCCACCTGGCGAATGTTGAGCTGGTGCAGGTGAACGGAGAGGAATGACATGACCAGGCACCTCAAGCTCTACACCCCGGGCCCTGGTGATGTGGATGAAGACGTCCTGGAGAGCCTGGCTACCCCGGTCATCCGCCATTATGGACCTGAGTGGATGGAAATCTATAACGATACCCAAAACCTGCTGAAACAGGTATTTAAAACTGAAAACGAGATTTTCTTTGTGCCCGGACCAGCCTCAGCTCTGATGGATATGGCTATTGGCAGCCTGCTGGCCACCGGTGATAAGATCATCGTAGGTATTAACGGATTCTTCGGTGAACGCCTGGCACATATAGCCAGGGGCTATGGCCTGGAAACCATCACGTTGAATGCCCTGCTGGGTAAGCCACTCGATCCACAAGAGCTAACCAAACTGCTCAAAGATCATCCCGATGCCAGGGTTGTGGCACTCGTGCATCATGAAACCGGCACCACTGTCATGAACCCGCTCAAGGAGCTTGCCTTGCTGGCACACAGGGAAGGCAGAGCTGTGGTGGTGGATGCTGTCTCATCATTGGGTGGAGCGGATGTGCGCGTGGATGAATGGGGTATCGATATTTGTGTGACCACACCCAATAAATGCCTGGAAGCATTACCCGGTATAGGGTTCATCAGCGTATCCCCGCGTGCATGGGAATTAGTCGATCGCCATGCGCAGACAAACCATGGCTGGTATCTCAATCTAAAAACCTGGCGACAGTATGCCACTGAATGGGGTTCCTGGCATCCAACTCCAGTTACCCTGCCGACGAACATCATCCTGGCCCTCCGCACCAGCCTGCGGAAGATTATTGTATTGGGTCTCGAAGCTCATTTTGATAAATACCGGCACGCCAGCATCGCTGTACGCCTGGGACTGCGCAGCCTGGGTTTCGAGATGTTTGTTGAGGATGAATATGCTTCGCCGATCGTCACCGGGGTACATAGGCGACCTGAGTTCGAATTAAGTGAGATGAGCCGCTGGCTGGTGGAGCAGCGCGAGATTGCCATAGGGGGCGGTTTGGGTGTGCTTTCTGGCAAGATGTTCCGGGTAGGGCACCTGGGTAAAGCCTCCACGCGCGAGTACCTGGTGGACTTCCTCTTCGCCATGGAAGAATTCCTGCGCCATAAAGGTATTTCCATCCCGGTGGGCTCCAGCCTGGGTGGATTATGAAGCAGCATTCCCTGATAAGCGCCTCGCCTGTACCGAGCATTGTGAGGTAAAGCAAGCAACTTTGCTACTCAGCCTTGCAGAAGTTCTTGGCGTGCAAAACCAGGAGTGTGTATCCTGCCAGAATTAATCTATTCAATTTCTCCGGAAATATTTGCAAAATATCCCGACTACGCCAGGGGTGTTGTGCTGGCTTTTGGGGTCCAGAATAGGCCCTCCCCTGATGAGCTCGTCCGGAGACTGCGCGATGCTGAAGAATCGGTACGCGCACAGGTGAATATCGATGCAATTACCGAACATCCGCGCATCCGACCCTGGCGGGAAGCTTACAAAGCCTTTGGTGCCAAACCAAGCGAGTTCAGGTCTTCGATCGAAGCCATGGCACGCAGGGTTTTGCGTAATGACTTGCTACCCAGCATCAACATGTTGGTGGACATCGGTAATCTCGTCTCCCTTCAGCACCTGCTGCCAGTCGGCGGGCATTCTATGGATGAGCTGACACAGGATATCTCACTACTCCTGGCGACAGGGGAGGAGACCTTCGTCCCATTTGGATCCACAGAAATTGAGCATCCCCAGTCTGGGGAGGTTATCTTCGTGGCAGGCAACAGCGTGCTCACCCGGCGCTGGACCTGGCGGCAGGCGAACTACACCCTCACCTTGCCGGAGACGCGCACGATCGAGTTCAACATCGACCGCCTGCCCCCGGTGGAGATGGAGGAAATACACACCATCGCCAACCAGGTGATGGGTTTGGTGGGGGAATTCTGTGGTGGAAGGATGAGGTACGAAATATTATCCATTGAAAATCAGCAGATGAATCTTCGCGGATGATTTTTCAGCTTACTTCTGAAGTAGGCTGCCAATTCCATGAATTGACCATGGTTTTTTCTCGCCGCCTATTCCACGCCGAAACTTTGACGCAATTGCTAAATAATCAGTAAAATTGTCTTCCTCCGGATCTCAAATTGACCCAGGGATTCAAATACAACCCCGATTATTGATCATAAATGATCGTCAGATAAAGGACCGTGATGTTACGAAAATATTACGGATGTTTTGATGCTCACTTACGACCAAATAGCCATAAATTGGGTGATTCTATTGGTTACCCCCAAGTTTGCCTGTCAAACGAAGAGAAAGTAATTTGCTTATCTCAGCTTGTCCACTCGTATCAGAGCTATCCATTGCATTTATTACAATTATCCTAACTCTTGTGCGATGGTTAGTCACTGGATTGAAATGTGTAAGTAGTCATGCTATAATTTGTTCGAGACAAACTCGCGTTTTATTTCTAAATCAGGCAAGGTGCATCACTGCTTACAATGCTCCAGTCTTCCTTGAAGATGCTGGTGCCCATTGGGCGAGTATTTGATTTTCCATTATTGTTAATCAAAATTAATCGTTTTCGAGTTTTACAGGTAGTAATCAGATGAGCCACGGGGAAAATCTCCATGGCATATTGATCTATCGGTAAACAGAAGCGGGAATTAGTGCTATATCGACCCCGAGCTGGTACTATACCAACCCGAACTCGTGATTTTCTATGTCCACGGAGTTTCATTTATTAGGCATGTTCCTCTTTTTTATAGTTGTACAGGAACAGAAAGGAGATGAGTATACGAATTTGGAGCCAGTCTAAATTCTCGTATCAAAACATTTAGATTGTGATTACGGAGGAGAACTATGCTACAAAAAACAGAGGAGCTTCGCTCCGGTCTCGAAAAGGCATTGGATATTGGCTTAATTGTCCAGGCTGCATCTGAGCTGGTGTCGATCGAAAGCCACAGGGATGCCCCTGGCCGCGAAAGGAAGGTTGCCGAGCGAATTGAGGAAATCCTCACGTCCTGGGGGATGGAACCACATCTAGAAGTCGTGTTGGAAGACAGACCAAATATTTACTGTACTTTACCAGGCACAGGCGGCGGGCGTTCCCTGATGTTCAACGGTCACATCGATACCGTGCCAGCCTACAATATGACCATCCCACCCTTCACTCCAGAAGTTCGCGGCGGCTTATTGTACGGCCGCGGCACTGTTGACATGAAAGGCCAGATCGCCTGCATGCTTGTAGCGATGAAGACGCTGCGCGACCTGGGCGTACCCTTGAAGGGAGATTTGATCTTCGCCGGTGTTATCAATGAAGAGGATCGCTCCGAAGGCACCGAGTACCTGGTGGCACATGGACCCACCGCCGATCGCTGCGTGGTGGGTGAGCCAACCGGTTTGGAGATCATGGCCGGACATCGCGGGCTTGAGTGGCTGGAGTTCACTTTTATAGGCAAAGCTGCCCACGGTGGAACACCCCATAAAGGGATAAACGCCATTAGCAAAGCGGCAAAATTCATCCGCCGGGTGGAAGAAAAGCTGATGCCCGAGCTGGCCAAGCGCGTCCACCCCCTCATCGGCCCCGCAGTGATGAACTTTGGGGTTATTCGCGGCGGCACCCAACCAAGCTCTGTCGCCGACCAGTGCATCATCCAAATTGACCGTCGTTGGATTCCGTCTGAAAAACTAGATCAAGTTTTGGGAGAGTACCAACAAATCCTGGACGAACTGGCAGCCGAAGATCCAACTTTCAAATTCACCTGGAAGCGCATGGAAAGCAACATGGCCACCCTGGACCACTACCCAATGGAGATCAGCCTGGATGATTACCTGGTGGTTGAGCTGAAAGGCGTTCTGAGTAATTTGCTCAACAAGCCACCGGTCATTTCGGCTTTTGGCGGCTGGACCGACGCTTCGCTGATCAGTAACTTTGCTCATATCCCAACCGTCGTTTTTGGCCCTGGGGACCTTTCGGTTGCTCATTCCCCCTGTGAATACATCCCCGTCGAAGAGCTGCGGCTGGGCACACTGTCGTATGCCTTGCTGGCTGCTTCTTGCTGCAATCTACCCAAATAAACTAAAAGGAGTCTATCTATGGCTACAGCTACTCAATCTGTTTCAAAACCCCGGAGATTGTTCGCCAGGTTTCCACATGTTTATGTCCTGCTGTTCGGATTGATCATCCTGGCCTCTATCCTGACCTACATCTTACCCGCTAACACCTACGATATGCAGGTGGATAATCCTAAGCTGATTAATCCAACCACCTACCATGCGGTCGATCGAACTGTAGTTGGCCCTTGGGCGATGATCCAGGCCATTCCGGCAGGGATGGTCGAAGTCGCCTCGATTATCTTTTTCATCTTTATTGTCGGTGGATCTTTCAATATCATCCAGGCCACCGGAGCCATTGAAGCCTTCATTCGATCTACCGCAATAAGTTTGAGAAAATGGGGCTGGCTGCTACTGGCGATCATCACCATACTGTTCAGTGTGGGCGGCACAACCTTCGGTATGGCTGAGGAGGCGTTGGTCTTCATCCCTATGCTTGTACTATTATCTTTAGCATTGGGCTACGATTCACTCACCGGGCTGGCATTAGCACTGGTAGGTCCGTGCGCAGGCTTTACGGGTGCATTCATGAATCCTTTCACAGAGGGGGTTGCGCAGGGGATCGTAGGTCTACCGATCTTCTCAGGCCTGACATATCGCGTGATCATCTACATCTTCACCACCCTGACTGCCGTCGGATTTATCGTCTGGTACGGGCGCAGGGTGCGGGCCAAGCCGCAGATCAGCATCATGTACGAAGAGGATCAGAAACGAGCCAAGACAGAAGTTGTCGAAGGGCAAAAGATCAGCCTCCGTCAAATCCTTGTCCTCGTCGGTATGCTGCTCACATTTGTTTTGTTGATCTATGGCGTGCTCAAATTCGGCTGGTACATCAATGAAATTGCAGCCTTATTCCTTGGATGCTTTATTATCTTGGGCTTTATTGGTGGCCTGTGGCCCAGCAAGATGGCGGAAGTGTTTGTAGAAGGCGCCATGGCATTGACCGTGGGTGCATTGGTCGTCGGTGTTGCGCGCGCCATCCTGGTTGTGCTGCGGGATGGCAGCGTCCTGTACACCATCGTCCATTTCCTGGCTGGTCTGGTCGCAAACCTGCCTTCTTACTTTGCGGCGATCGGCATGTATATCGTCCAAATCATCATCTCGGTCATCATCCCATCGGGCGGCGGTATGGCTTCGGTCACGATGCCTATCATGGGCCCACTGGCGACCGCAACCGGGCTGACCCAGCAGACCGCTGTCTTGATCTACCAGTTCGCGGATGGCTTTACCAACATTGGTATCCCCACTCAGGGCTACCTGCTGGCAGGATTGGCGTTAGCCAAAGTGCCATTTGAAAAGTGGTTCAAGTGGTATTTGCCGTTATTTGGCATCTTCCTGGTGGAAGGCGCGATCTTCGCTATCATCGCTGTTGCGATTAAATTTGGCCCGTTCTAATCATTGTGCAGCAACCCCTGACCTCGATCAGCCTGTATAAGCGATCGAGGCCAGGGAAATTTATTGATTAATTTTCAAAGGACAACGACTTGCTTCCGGTCATTCGGAAGCAGGAAATGAGGGTTTGCCTGTGAAACTAGACACCGCTCAAGAAAAAATCATCGAATCGATCGATGCTGCATCCGAGCAGATACGGGATATTTCGCACCAGATCCACGACCACCCTGAGCTGGGCTATCAAGAGAAATTCGCTTCAGGCCTGCTGTGTGACGCATTAGAGCAATATGGCTTTGAAGTCGAACGGGAATTTGTGGGCATCTCGACTGCCTTCTGCGCCCGACGGGGGAATGGGAAGGGACCGCGAGTGGCTTTCCTGGCCGAGTATGACGCCCTACCTGAGCTGGGGCATGGATGTGGGCACAACATCATTTCCACCTCTGCCCTGTCAGCAGGCATCGGTCTGGGAGCACTGGTTGGTGAGACGGGTGGAGAGGTATGGGTGATTGGGACACCTGCAGAGGAAACAGATGGCGCTAAGGTGATTATGGTGGAAAAAGGTGCGTTTAATCAGCTCGATGCTGCCCTGATGATCCACCCTCACGCAGGTTATTATTACGTAACCGAATCGCTCGCCTTGGATGCCATCGAGGTTGAGTTCTTTGGCAAGCCCTCGCATGCCGCCGCAGCACCCTGGGAAGGTGTTAATGCACTGGATGCCATGCTGGTAACTTTTAGCTCTTTAAATGCCCTACGCCAACAGATACTTCCGGATGCGCGCATCCATGGAATTATCTCGAACGGTGGGGCTGCTCCCAATATCATACCCGACCATACAGTTGGACGTTTCTATCTGCGCTCAAAGCAGCGCTCTTATCTTAATGAACTTAACCAAAAATTCCTGGATTGCGTCAAAGGAGCTGCCATCGCTACAGGCACGCGCTATGAAACCCGTATGTATGAGAATCCCTTCGATAATATGCTAAACAACCTGGTGCTGGCTGAACGCATGCGTGATTATTTGATCGGGGTGATCGGTGTAAAAAAAGTTGATCGCGCTCCTGAACACTTTGGCTCGATCGACATGGGCAATGTTTCGCATATCGTCCCGGCGGTGCATGTTCTGGTGGATATCACTCAGGGAAGACCGCTTTCCCTGCACACCCCCGATTTTCAGGCAGCCGCAGCCACGCCTTACGCTGACGCAACCATCCTGAAGGCAGGCAAGGCTCTGGCACTGACTGGTTATGATGTATTAGCGAACGCATTATTCCGTGAAGCAGCCTGGGCGGAGTTTAAGCACCAAGTTATGATAAGTTAATTCGCCCAATTTATATAAGCGAATACGCTTAAAGAGCTTCCCCGCCGGCTTTGGCAAGCAGCGGGGAAGAATCCCCCAATATTTATAAGAAACTAATATCAAATAGGCTGTATTCAAATTAGCCGGTTCTCTTAGACTCCCGTTTCAACTGATGCCTTCTATCTTTATTGGTGCGCCACATTGAGGGCAATGTGTCCAATCCGCTTGCAGACCCGCCCCACAATGGGAGCAAAATCGAGCCGGCTCAGCGGCTAATGTACTTGTGTTTGCTGTTGGTCGGTAAACAGGGATCTGGGTTAAATTAGTAGGTTGATTATGTGCTTGATTTTGATTAAAAACAACTGCCCCACCCAACAATAAACCTGCTACCAGGATTGGTAAAACAATCACCCATACCATTAATATCATTCCGAACATCATAGAAAGCCTCCTACCATACAAGACGATTGTACGATTATTCCGGGCCTTTGGAATGCGCCATATTGCTATTTGCAGCATACGCAATATGGCTTAAAGCACTGATGACCCGAGCAATTATTTGCCCAGGTCATCAGCTTTATAACTGAATTAAATTAGCAAGGTAAAAGCTTTTTCTGACTATTCCCTCACGCGGCATGTTTATGCTGCATACCTTGATCACCTGACTGCATCCCGGCTTTCACATACTTTTCCGGTTCTTTATCGAAGTCCTTTTTACAGCCGGGTGAGCAGAAGTAATACGTTTTCCCCTGGTATTCCGATTTACCAGTCGCCGTCTTTGGGTCAACCATCATTCCACAGATAGGATCTATTTCCATTGAAGTTTCCTCCGAACTTTACTTGTTTTTGGTCATGCTTTTTTTGTTGAAGAACTATTGCTCAATCACCAACCCTGCAGATTCCCAGGCAGACATGCCACCAGACAGGTTCCAGATATTGCTATATCCCAACCCTACCAGGGTTTCAGCTGCAATGGCACTCATTCGCCCACTGCGGCAATACAGCACGATCCGAGCTCCCTTATCCGGCAGCTTATCCAGGTTTTGATCGATCTGGTCATAGCGGATGGCTATGTCGGTTTTAGCAATGCTGCCTTCAAACGGAATATGCACATTAATGAATTCGAAATCCTTGTTTACCAGCATAGTCTGCAGTTCGGCAACACTCACATCGGTGTAGCTGCCTCCCGCTACCAAAACTTGTTTACCGATCACTTCAACTGTGGAAATTGGGGTTGCAGGGCTGCTGCATGCTGCCAGTAATAAGACGGCAAATAGAATGGATATCATGGTGGGTCGTATCATACATCGCATTCCTTTCCAAAGCTTGAAAACCGATAATTTACAGATAATATCCCACTTCTTAACACCTCGTTGAGATGTAACCGGATCAAGCTTAATTCTTCAAAGCGCTCAGGACAGATTGCAGGCTGGTTTTAACTTCCTGGGGAAATCCTGGCATAGAATTCTTTGTGGCTTCATCCACCACGCTGAACATCACCTCCGGGTCTTGAATACTGACAATTATCTCGTCTCGATCCTGCCTGAGTACCACGTTACACGGCAGGAGCAGGCCGATCGACGCATCTGCCGATAGCGCTCGATAGGCGAAACGTGGGTTGCAGGCGCCTAATATCTGATAAGGCATAATATCCACGCCAATTTTTTGTTTGAGAGTCTTTTGCATGTCAATCTCTGTTACCACACCAAAACCTTGCTCTTTTAATGCCTGCAAAACTTTGCTTTTTACCTCTTCCATGGATCCATTTAGTTTAATGCTCATTCCATAATCGGTCATAATTATTCTCCCTTGTGCCTGTCTTTCTACGCCTTATCCAGTAAAGTAACGGTCAGGCGAGTCCCTTTACCGGGTGATGATTTGATTTCCAGCGTAGCACCGATCAGCTCAGCCCGCTCATGCAGCCCAAGCAATCCATAATGACCTAATGCCGCATACTCTGAGGGATTTTCAGGCATATTGAAGCCCACCCCGTTGTCTTCCACTTGTAAGATCACTGCTCTTGGTGTATAGCTGATGCTCAGGGAGGCTTGCCCGGCATGCGCGTGGCGCGAGACGTTGCTCAAAGCTTCTTGAGCCATCCTGTATAGTGCCAGCTCAACCGAGGCTTCCAGCCGCCTCTCGCTGCCCTGGTGATGAAATTCAACCGTGCTGCTCATCGCCTGACCGGTCTCGCGCGCCAGCATCTCGAGTGATGGCACCAGGCCCAGATCTTCCAGGTATGCCGGGCGCAAGGCGCGCGTCAGCCTGCGCAGATTTTCAATGGTCTGCTCGGTCAGTGATGCAATCTCATCCAGCTCAGCCGACTCAGGAGCAAATTGCTTCGTTGCCGTCTGCAGCTCAAGCTGAGCCAGCTGCACCCTCTGTTTTAGAGCGATTAATGCCTGGAGCGTGTCATCGTGCAGCTCGCGCGCCAACCGCCGGCGCTCATCTTCCTGGGCTGCGGTTATCGCACCAATGTAACCGTGCAAGCTACGTTGAGCGTCTTGAACCTTGTTCGCCATCAGGATCAGCTCTTTTTGGAGCTGCTGAATCTCTGCAATGCCCCCCACGGATTCCTGGATGGGTTCAAAATCACCCTGGGCCAGGCTGGCTGACTTAATTTCCAGAGTGTGCAGGGGTTTTACAACCTGGCTGGCTCCAAACCACAAAGCCAGCAGCATAATCAACACAGCTGGCACGAGCACCAGGGGTGCAACTTGCGAGCTGCGTAAAGTGGGTGTGGAGACTGCTTCCCATGACTCCTCGGTGATGAGCGCCCAGCCAGTAGCTTCAACCGGGCTATAAGCGGTAACGTGTTCATCGCCGCTCACTTTTACGTAAAGTGTCCCACTCTCACCCTGCAATCCTTCAGCAACACCCGGATGGTCTGCACTTTGATCGGATAAGTGCCCAACATTGTAGAGGGCGGTTTGATCTGCTCCTACCAGCAGGACAGAAAGCTGCCCATCCGATGGCAGGATATCACCCAGGGTTATCTCGGCCATCCTGGCGATTGAAAATGCCCCAATGACCAGTTCCATATCGCTCGATACGGTTGAGATCAGCCCCAGTGGAGCACCATTCAGCGAGCTATGGTTGACCACAAGCTTGCCAGCCTGTGCAGACAATTCACCAATAAGATCCTGCCAGCTTGAAAGATCTGCTATTGCGGTATTCCAATACTGTCGATCGCCTCGCACCCCGAGCAGCTCACCCTTCGAGTTTACAACCGCGACGCCAATATCAAAATCGGCCATCAAGTAGCCAATACTGTTTAGTGTGGTTGTCAAAGGTGAGGATGGATTGGCAGATATGAGCTGCTGAATGCTGTTAAGCTCTTTCACCCGATTATCCACCTGGGCACCGAGAGAGCGGGCTGCCGTGCGGACTGCCCGGGCATCCCTTTCGCCCACCATATTGCGCATTGCCTTTTGATGGATGCTAAGACTGCCGAACGTGATGACTACCAGCAGCAGTGTAAGTGGCAACAGGATGATGGCAAACAGTTGCAGCACCAATCCCATTGCTGGTAGCTTGAGCCTGGTTGTTTGACGGTTCGAAGGGGTCATACACGGTTATTCTTCAGTAATAGTTCCCACCGATTGGGATATCCACCCGAGTGATACCGCCCGCATCACTGCTTCGGTGCGGCTTCCCGCCTGGAGTTTGTTGAAAACATGCGCTAAATGTCCCTGCACGGTGCGGTCACTGATACCGAGCTGAACACCAATCGCCTTATTCGTGTAACCTTTGGCAGCCAGTTCAAGCACTTCCAGTTCGCGTTCAGTTAATTGCTCAATTTGCATCGTATCTCTGGGATGACTGAGCTGAGTAAGAAGCTTTCGGGTGACGGTCGCATCCAAGACTGACTTGCCGGCATTCACATCCCTGACTGCCTGGATGAGATCAGCCGGAGAGGCGGTCTTCAACACATACCCGTTAGCACCCGCCTGCAAGACGGCCAGCACGTATGGGTCATCATCGAAAGCTGTGAGGATCAATACCCCCACCTTGGGGTAATTTGCCCGCATCCAGCGCGTGACCTCAATCCCACTTGCTTTGGGCATCTGGATATCCAGCACAGCGATATCCGGCTGGTGGAGACCGATCATCTCCTGAGCCATTACACCATCATCGGCTTCTGCTATCACCTGGATATCTCCTGCCCGCTCCAAAAATTGCCGGATGCCGGCTCTCACAATGGCATGGTCATCAGCCAGAAGCACGCGAATTGGATTAGCGTTCGTGGTCATATCGAAGATTTCTCATCCAAAGTTGGTAAAGATTGTGTGTTCATATTCTCAGCACGAACTCGTCGAGAAAAAGCTGCGTCTAGATATGGATAAGTGTACCAAACGAATCCAATTCCAAACAGTACCCCAGTTAATAACCGCATTAAGGAATTGAAGGAGCCCCAGGCTTCTCCGAGGTAGAAATTTGTCGGTAACACATGCTGAGAGAGAACAACCAACCAAAGATTGCTGTATCGATAACCGATGCCAATCCCGGCCAGGTCGCTAAAGAAATGAGATATACCATCCAATGCCATGGGCAGCAGGAAGAGTACCAATCCCCACCATGGTAAGGGCTTTAGTCTGCGACGTACCGGCCACCATAGAATTCCAAACAGCCATAAGCTGCTAAACATGGATACCATACGGTCAGACCAAGCAATTTTCCAGCCCATTTGCGCAGTCCCTATGAATTGGCGTAGGATGCTTGGATTGATTGTGTTTTGCCAGGCGTTTTGGATTTCAGTCAGCGAATAGGTAAATTTAGCACCGAATAAAAAAAACGAACGCTCCGGCAGCTGATGGCATACCCATGAGTAGATGAAATAAATCACTCTGGCTGGGCTGTTCCACCCAGCGTTCATGAATACCGGAGCAAGGAAAGGTAAAAATACATATACTCCCAATAAAATACTGAGCGGGAAAATCCAATTGTGCCGTAGAAATCTGCTCATTGGTTGTGCCTGATACTTGGCAATATCCCATATCGAATCGATATATCCCAATATCAGATTCAGTCGAGTTTATTGAACTCCGCAGCTGCCGCCATTGCTAGGCGCTAGTTCAAGCAGTCCATTCTGTGACAGCCATTGATGAACCGCCTGGAAACCAGAGATTGATGAAAATTGGTAACTAACAACCTCACGCGCATCCGAATTCTTAAAATCCACATTTTTGGAGGCTTGAATTGCTGTCGCCACCTCAAGCATTTGCTGGGGGTACCAGAAGGCATTGACATATTTAGCGGTCTCGAACATTTCATCCGTTGTGGCATTTTGTGACGCCATCAGCTCCAATAAACCCAACATTGCCATCCCATGGTTGCAGTCGGGAAAGTCAGTGGGGTTGTTGCAGCATGGACGGTATACCCCTGCTGCCACTTCTAACAACCTGGCTTGCTGTTTATCGGTCAGTGTTATGATCTTCGTGCTGGCAAAAAGCTCGGTCGGGCTCTTTACTCCGAGTGTCCAACCACCAGTGGAGGCAAAATTTCCAACCTTATTGCTCCCGCCAGACATCATCTGTCCATCGGTGAGGATCTCATTTTGGTTTACTAGCCCAAGCGCCCAAAAGAAATTAAGCAAAAAAGCAGCGTTATCGGGGTTGATCACCACATGGGCTACGGTTTCTTTGGTAAGGAGGATTTTCTGATTATCAGTCAGTGACTTTTTTTGCTGCTGGTAAAGTTCAGTGAATTTAGCCAGATCGATTGCTCCTGCAGCCACCAGTTGCAAACCAACATCCCCAAACACAACAGGGATTTCATAGTCTTCAGGTGGGTTCACCTGCTGCATGAGCAGCATGGCATTTTTTTGGGGTTGGCTCTGGCTTGTAGCTTCGGTGTGCATCGATTGACGTCCCATCATATATCCGCCTGCGCTTCCAAGGGCGAATACCACCAGCAGCACCAAGGCTTTAATTGCCAACCCCCTCCGCTGCCGATTTTCTGGATTGAAGACAGCTATAACGTGAGGAGGTTTACTTTCATCATTCATTGGTTGTAATTGAGCGGACATTATTATTCTCCTTCAATCTAGGTGATTAGTGCTTATTTTGAGCCATTGCTTCAATGAATATTGGCTGTCTTGGCTTATATAAGCGGGAATCGTGTCATCCTGCGCTCAGCCAGCGGTTGGAGATTTGATCACCTGGGCAGCTTGCATACCCAGCACCTGGCATGCAATCAATCCGCATTAATATGGCTAAAGTGATTGATTGAAGGAGGAAAAGCTGATTCCAGCAGGCGGTGGATAATAGCTTCCATTGAAGGATCAGCGCGTTGTTGTGGTGTATCTACAATTGAAAACCAGGTCTGCCCGCCAAATCCATGCGCAATCATGGTGAGAGGTCGTTGGTTAGAATAATAGATCAATAACACCACCATCTGGCAATCGCATAGGTCAGTCCCATAGTATGGGCATGGACAAACCGTCTGTGCATGGCGGGCTACCTGCAGGTCGAAAGTACGCATCACTGATAAACCTGCGTAACCGGCTCTCTCAATCATCCAATCCACAGCCTCATCACATGGCTGTTCCAACATCAGGAAAGGAGCATTTTCATTCATCATCGCACCTGTTTATGATCCATGATGATCAACGGAGATTTTTAACATTTTGGTTGCACAAAATCCAGTACAAAATTCTGGATTGAAAATCAGACTTACCCGCGCATGGATATCGTCGGCGATCATTTAAGTTATCCAAGGAAAATAACTGCATCATTGAGTCGATGAAGTACTAGGGTCCCCAATTGGATAACACAGTCAAGGCCTTATCTCCCCAGGCAGTATCATTGCTGGGCAGGTGAACTTGAAAATCGTGCATCCCATCCATGCCCTCATGCATCATAAACTTCATGTCTAGGATGGTTGTTTCACCAGGTTTGAGTGCCATCGAACCGATGGTAGGGGTAGGGGGTCAGCACCCTTGCAAAACTTCGATATAAGGGGTTTTTGTAAACCGCAGGGTTTCATCACCCACATTGGTCAGCTTGAACTTGACTTCCACCGTCTGCCCAAGCTTAACATTCCCCAGGTCCACTTTTTCCTGGTCCACTTTAAGGCTCGGTGCACCGATCACCTCGACAGGGACGCTGGGTGCAGTGGATTTCTTGAAGGCAAAAACAGCACCAACAATCAGCAATAATCCACCGGCGAAAAGCAAAATCAGGGGCCAGGCTTGTTTCTTCTTCCCATGCCGGCGAATTTTCTTTTGATTTTGTTGACTCATGGCATAACCTCCGTATTGAATTGAAATGTCCATAAATAGGCAACCAATGCCCAGGTCTGATCTTCGGTAAATATCGCTCCCCAGGAAGGCATACCGGTGCCCATACCTCCGCGGATGATTTTCCCTTGCAGGAGAGCTGGGCTGGCAGAAAGCATCCGGCTAGAATCTCCAAAATTCGCCGGGCGTTGAGTGTGCTCACCAGTCATTTGGTTGGAATTCGAATGTTCTGAGCTTCCAGCCAATTGGTCAGCAAAGACTCCATTGCCTGCCCCGGCTTCACCATGGCAAGCTGCACAGTTGGCCGCGAACAGCTCGCTGCCTGCCTGAATTTGCTCAGGGGTGGTGTTGGATTGCCATACCCACGCTACCAGGTTCCATACTTGCTGGTCAGACAGGTCTCCGAATCCCGTTTCCGACCGCAGCGCTAACCACAAATCAACCAGCGTATGCGAGAAGTAATAGAAGCGATTGTTGTACTCATCAGCGACGGTTCTGTTGAGCAGTGCACCTTTCCAGGCAGATGGCATCTCCGCGGGTGTCAGGCTTGCTTTCCGGTTGGCGTCAATCTCCAACCCAAGGGATACATACAGCGGTGGTCTGGCGGATTCTGATTTGGCATTTGGGTCCGTGACTTCAATCGTTCCCCGCATACGCCAGTGATTCAGACTGCACCAGCGTGTGCAGTAAAAGGTGTATTTTCCCGCTGTGGTGAATACCAAGGTGATGTCAGTTGTCTCACCTGGCTGGATTTCGATAGCCGGCCCGTCGAGCTGACCCACCGCAAAGCCATGGGTCACATCATCGGAAGTCAGGTGTAAATGCAACGGTTCACCCACCGCCACGGTCAGGTTTTCAGGCGTCCAGCCGCCTGTTTCAGCCATACGGGCGTGCATATCGATGCCTTGCGAACTTTTCATCCGGATTACTGCCGGAATGGAAATCACTCCAACCAGCCCCATAATGATGAATCCGCGTGCAATCCATTCTTTGATCATTGGTTAACCCCCCAGCAACCATGCCAGGCTAATCGTATAGACCAGGGAAAATGCCAGCACAGGGAGATTTAAAAAGGATCGTTTGCTTCCGTCTGATTGTGACAATTTCCCTATAACCCGGGTTGACCAAACCACACCCACTAATAGTAAAAATACTTGCAAGATCGGGCTGAAGGCAGATACATCAACGGATCTGGTTGTAATACTGGCGCTCAACCAATGCCAGCCCCAACCAAACGGATCGTTCAGCACGCCCAGAATATAGCTCAGCTTGGGGAGGGCAAACGAGACCGTGAATGCAATCCAGGCCATTAACCCTAACGGGAGTAATGCTTGAGTATGGTTAGCGATCAAACGTCGCAAAGACAGACCATTATGTGTGTATTGCTTGGTCACCCATGCACAGAGCGTGAATATCCCTGGCAAAACGATCAGGTTGAGCGCCAGGAATCCCAGCACATAGACCATCCAGCCATACGAACCAACGTTTAAAGCGGCAGTCTTAAGCCAACCCCATGGGCCAAGGAAAACTGCTGAAAATGCCAGCGCCGAGCCGAGCATGACCAAAGCCAGGAAGGTTTCATCCAAGCGTGATGATTTCTCCTGTCTACCAAGATCAACGCCATAAGGTCGCAGGTTCAATGCCAGGTTATCTTTAGGGCATGCCCGCAGGCATTCCATGCATAATCCGCACGCAGCGCTGTCTTTCAGTGCAAGTGGGTAGAGCCCCCATGGGCAGGCCTTGTAACATGATTTATCTCCGTGGTTGGCACAAATTTCCTTATCAATCACCCGTAGTTCCACCGGGGCAGCCTTGGCATACATTCCACTGAAGCCTCCGATCGGGCAGATGTAGCTGCAAAAGGCGCGCTTCTCAAACACCAGGCTCATTCCAATTGCCACTGCGAAGAGTGCCAGGAGCACCCAGCCTGTGACGCGCGGATCGGTCAGGGTGAGGGCGCTGAACATACCGATCAGCAGGAACCCGCCAGACTGCAGCCAGGAACCTCTCAAAGATTTAGGCCATCGTAAATTAAGCCCAAGCCTGTGCTTGCCCTTTTCCAGGATGCCGCCTTGCTGCAGCCATTCACCCGGCAATGGAATAGGGCAAATGCTGCACCACGAACGCCCACCCAATGGGATGAAACCCAGCTTGAGAGTCGTCCACCAGGCGATCCATACCATGATGATGGCGAAGTTATGGCTGCCCACGCGTGAGCCGAATAAGGCCGTGGCGATCGTAAAAACAAATCCAAACAAGGTCAGGCCACGCAGGGTTAGATGCGGCCAGCGGCTCTCCACGACGGTCCGTATCCATGGGATGCGATATAGATTGATCCGCGTCGGGATTGCCGGGCTTTTACGGGATCTGGTACCGATGATTTCTGGTGTCGCTTTTCTAATCCATGGGGTTTCCTGTATGCGGGTCATTTCCGCCCCTTCCACACTCCAGCAAACATTACCAGTCCGAGCAAGGCGATGGTACGCAACAACAAAGTATTGCCTCCCACTTCCAGCTTGCCCGTCATGAAGGGGTGCATGTTACCGCAAGTCACTGTACAGTGGAACCGAAAGGTACCAGCATGGTTAGCGACGAAGGTAATCCTGGCGGTCTTGCCTGGGTCAGCTGTGGTTTCCAGACCATACCCGTCAATGGATAAACCATGGACTACATCTGTGGCAACCAGCTCAATAGTCACTTCGTCACCCGGGTTGACCCTTAAAACCGCCGGAGTGTATTCAAAGCGTCTGGCTTCGATGCGAAAAGTGCGATCCGTAGGTGTGGTCGCGCGTGCGGGTAGTGGGACGAATATGACTACCAGGACCAGCCCAGCCAGGATAACCCAATGCCACCAGCGGTTTGAGTTCATTGGTTAGTTTTTGAGGGGTTAAGGAAGGTTGGAAGGACCATATTGGGAATAGGTCTGATCGACGGTCGTTTTGATTTCTGCTACCGTCTTCCCCTGCTTGAGCATGCGCATTGCATCCTGGGTGATATCCACACAAATCGAGCACCCCAGGGCATGCGAATCATAGGTAATGCCGCCATTTGAATCCACCTCATCCACGTAGCACGAATAATTCGAAGTATGCCCCATGGCACCGCAGCCGCAGTAGCATGCGATCTGCTGAATCACGCCCGAGTTGGCAGCTGCAAACTGGTATGCCTGTTGAACGACCGGCGGGGCGGATTTCACCTCATCCGGCATACCGTCCATGGATGTCATCGCCAGTTCATCCTGGCTGGAAGAGCTGGTGCTGCTGCAACCCGCCAGCACCACGGAGAGAAGTGGGACGATAACAAAGATGGATAATATCTTTACGAGGAAGATTGATTTCAAGCTAGGCTCCTAGGATGTTTTCAGTGTGCTGGGATTATACAGGAGCGATTTGCGTCGGATGAGCGCCATCCGGCGCTGGCGCGTATAGGCATAATTGCCTATAACATTCAATAGGAAGTATTATTCCGGTTCTGTTTTTGCCTGTGTAGAGCATGAAATCCTGGCTTACCGGCTTTTAGATTAGACTAAGAGTTGTGAATTTCTCTGGAGGAAAGGCGATGGTGTAAATTTGCGAAGAGAAAAAGGGAAATCCTCTATATACCTAAACCTGGATCTATCGATTTACCTTTTGTTACTACTCTTTAAAACCACTTCACCAGGTTCTCCAGCCATTTTCGCACTGCCTTCGGCGACTTGAGCACATAATCCCCCCCGCTAGAACGGATATATCCAAAGTACTGCGCCACTGCAATGGCAATGCCTCCATAAGAGTGGATGGTCTCGAAGGCTTCTGCGTCGTTGTCGTCATCTCCGATGTATAACAGGCGCGCCCCGGGTAGCGGGAAGCTGTTCAGCAGGAAGGACACTGTCTTTCCTTTATGAGCTTTGGCAGAGCTGACCTCCAGGAAGCGCTTGTGTTTGATCAGGCGGTACTCGTCGGTGATCAATTCCTGGTCCAGTGTTTGCTGGATGGTAGAGATCACCCGGATCGCATCCTTTTCAGGTGCGAAGCGGGCGTGCACCGCCAGCGACCACCCTTTATCTTCTAAAAAGAAACCCTTATGTCCATCGATGATCTCTTCCCAGTGTGGTTTTAACCTATCCAAGTAGGGGCGGATGAGGGCATAATCTTCGCGTTGGATCTGCTCTCCTTCGGGGGTTAGCACCTCGATCCCATATGTGCCCGCCATATAAATCCTCTGGACTGGCACAAGCATCTGGATATCTCGTAAGCGTCTACCGCTGACGATCGCCAGTCGGATCCTGCTTTTCTCTGCCAGGCACTGGATCAGCTCAATCACTTTACCATCAGGGATAATAATATCTGGGGTACGGCTAAATTTTTCCAGTGTCCCATCGTAATCCAGGAACAACCACAGGTGTTCCGATTCAGACACCCATTGATTGAGTTGGCTTTCCGATTCAAATTTCAATGCGCTGCCTCTCCCGTCAGTAGTGGAAGAATATCGTGCTGGAAGATCGTTTGCCAGGTATATTTCTGTCGAATGCGCTGGCGTAACTGCTGGGTTGAGCTTTCCCCAATCCAGCGAATGATCCAATCTGCTACCTGGTTAGCCGGGTCTTGGGGAGAGAATCGGAACACTTCCTGGCCTCCAATTTCCTGCACAGCGGGAATTTCGGTTGCAAAGATGGGCATACCAATCAGTCCAGCTTCGAGGATGGGCATACCAAATCCTTCCCGGTGACTGGGCATAAAGAGCGCATCGCATACCCGGTACAGCTCCCTCACCAGCGGCAATCCGATCGTATAACCTGTTTCCGGTGCAGGTCCTGATTCGTATACAAAGCGTGCGTCCTGGTCCACTCCCAATTGCTGTCGAAGAGTAAGCAAGCTTTGGTAATACGCCATGTCTCCGGGGTCATGTGGATCGGGCGGTCCGGTGACGACCAGCTTGGGACTTATTCCCTTCTGTTTCAATTCGGCAACCACCTGCAGGGCAAATTCGATGTTCTTTGTCTGGGTGATGCGTACCGGCATCAACAGGATCAAGTCGGCCTCATTCAAGCCCAGCCGCTCGATGACAGCCTGACCATCCTTCGAAAGGCTGTATAAGTCCTTGGGATCCACTCCATCATAAATGACATGAATGAATTCGGTTGGGCAGGAAAATAACCCGGCCAGCTCTGCCTGTCGTTGCCGTGAGATTGTCACGTAGGTTACATCTTTACGGTATGTTCGCAATAAATCCCACGGGTAACCGGGATGTACTCTGGAGCGCGAATGAGGACTGGTCCAGGTAAAGTCGTGGCACCAGGCAATGCAGCGCTTGAACTTCCCGCCATCTAAAAGGCGTACGAGGGCGGCGGTCAATGGCAGGTTGAAATGTTTGCTGAACACATTATGGACGATGACCAGGTCCATCGACTGCAAGGCACTCTCAAGCGCGCCCTCCAATCTGGTGGTGATTTGATCAAAATCTTCAGATACGTTCCCGGCTTCCAACAGCTGGTTGGCTTGAGCGATCAGTGGGTGACGCGAATCCATTTCAGGGATTTGGATAAAATCTACACCACCTGGTAGGGCAGCTTGATCGCCAGCCCCTGCAACGAGCGTCACTGGATAGCCGGCCTTGAGTAATAAACCAGCATGCGCCTGGATCACTGCTTCTACCCCTCCAACCACGGGAGGCACGGAGTAATGCAAGATCGCAATTTTCATAATCCCAGCTTGACGATGGTCTCCAACTGCTTGCACAGCCAATCGACGATATCCTCGTTTTCAATCAGGCTGCGTAATCGATCTGCTTTCTCTTTGCGCTCTTCCGCAGGCATGACCAAAGCCTGGTGCAGGGCATTGGCGGTGCTAGACACGTCCAATGGCGGGATAATCAGCGCTCCCGACTCAAGCTGTTGGCGTGCTCCCGTCCGCTCCGAAAGGACCAGTACACCTTGCTGTTGATTGACTACCGGACCTTCCTTTGCTACCAGGTTCATCCCATCTGCAATGGAATTCACCAGCAATACATCATACAGCTGCATCGCTGCCACCGCGCGTGGGTAGTTTTCGCCCACTACCACCCGCACAGGTTCCCATATACTGTCTCCATACGTGGCATTCACTTGCCCGGCAGCCCCCATTAACTCATTCAGATAATTCTGGTATTGCTCCACTTCCATCCGTGATGGCACAAGCAATGCCAGGAATTGGACTTTACCACGATGCTCCGGATAAAGCTCGAGCATCTCATTAAATGCTTGGAAGCCACGCACGATGTTTTTACTCGGCTCAATGCGGTCAATCCGCAAAATAAGCGGGTTTCCACCATACTGTTCGAGAAATGACTTGTGATGTTCGGCAACTTCTTCAGATTCAGCCATGTGCCTGAGTGCATTTACATCAATGGAGATCGGAAAGTCGCGCACATACGTCGTATGGTTGCGGTACCAGACCCGACCCTGTTTAAAATTAACGTGGGCATTGGGTAAGTGAGACTCGCACGTGCGGATGAAATTCAATCCATCTTCACGCGTTTGGAATCCCAATAAATCGACTGCACATAATCCTTCCAGGATACCCTGCCGCATGCGGGGTGGCAAAAATCCCCAATCCTCTGCTCCAGGCCAGGGGATGTGAATAAAATGCATCAGAGTATATTTTGGCTGCCGGCGCAGATCCCTGCGGATGAAGTATGGTGCCAGGTACAGGTGAT
This sequence comes from uncultured Chloroflexia bacterium, assembly GCA_963725685.1. Classification (GTDB taxonomy): domain Bacteria; phylum Chloroflexota; class Anaerolineae; order Anaerolineales; family UBA4823; genus FEB-25. The sequence goes on along the minus strand of CAVRYZ010000001.1, from coordinate 582,838 downwards.
AATCCTGCAGCATTACCAGGGCGGGCTGGGGCTGCGATTGAATCTGTTTGGTCACAGCTTCTGCAAACAGTCGATTCACTGCTACATAACCATTATGCCAATTTTGCCAGGTTGTGCGATCAATCGTTGGCGAGCGGAATATATCCCACATTGAATGCTGCAGGAACCAGAGCAGTGGGTTCGCAATCACTTTGTAATATCCATTGTAGGCTGCATCTTCCGAGATAACAAATTGTACCCGGATAGAGCTTCCTTCCTCCCCAATCGGAACCAAGCCCCCCTGCCAGGCCTTATCGTCTTCCGAGAGTGCACTCGAGATCCAGCAAGCATTGACCTGCTGGGCAATCCCCGACAAGGCGGTAACCAATCCACCTCCACCGCTGCGTTGGGGCTGGAGGATACCGTTCTCATCCTTGTGGAATGTCACTGGTCCATGGTTGGAGGCGATGATCAATTGCCGGTTGGAGAGCAATTCCTCCCAGGAGGTGCAGTATGGATCACTGCCAGAGTAGTCAAGCATGTTTTGATCTGATTGCATGTATACCACCTAGATTTGCCATTCGTTTTCCCTATATTTTCCCCAATTAATGCCCCGGTAGACTATTGTTGATCCAGAGCAACAATACTCATCCGATTAAATACACTTATTGCTGATATTCTAACTGTTGAATGTTATATTATTTCGTGTTCTTTCATGACCCAAATTCTTGATTTTATTATACCGTCCTGAACTCCAATCCTTAAGGAAATGATATTAACAAGCTCTAACCTTCAGTATGCCTGTTATCACGTTGAATAGCATGGATGAGTAATTTACGATAAAGAATTTTGGATTCAATTCCCTGGAAATACTAGCCTGCCTTGCGCTCATTCCCCTGGAGGCAGAAACAGCCATGTATCCCCCAGCTGCTGGGCAATCTCCAGCCCACGCAGTGGCGACTGATCCAGGCTGCAGCCTCGGCAGATGATGGCGCACGGCTTGAAATCTGGTGAGCTATACCGACCGGTTGGACCGCTGACAATCCACTCAATCCTCACCGCAGACCGTGGGGCACCCATCAGTTCCCATACCAGATATTCTGGGTCGTCTCCCTTCAACATCAGTCCGATATCAGAGCAGCCTTCACTTCTGATCGTATCGGTAAATTGCGTGTAAACCTCCCGCTCGCTCAAAGCATTGGCAAAATAAAGGTCCTGGCGAGTCTCTACGAGGATACTTATCTGACCAGGATCGCTTGCAGCCGTGGTGATCACCGGACGGGAGTCCAGGTTGAACAGTAAGGGAAATGATCCAACCAACAGCAATGTTGTGATGAGGTAACCCAGCTTACATCGGTCAAATCTTTCGAAGATGATCCCTACGACGGGAGCAAAAAGGACGAAAAATGCCAGGCTGTAGCGCGTTCCGAAAGCATTCCATTTATACATAAAGCTGAATAACAGGAAAGTTGACAGCACCAAAAAACCATATATGACCAATGATTTGCCCAGCTTTTTGATCATGAAAAATAACATGAGGAGCATGGCAGAGATCAGATAAGCGTGATACGGGTTGGAAGCTGATACTTCAGAGGTGGTAGGGGTATTCACATTGAAATAACCCACAGCTGTCATGCGGGGGTCATTGATATCCAAACCGAGCTTCACTACGATGCTCAGGATCAGCCGATTCCAGGCATAATTAAATTCACCCATATGGGGTAGACCGAGTTGCATCCCGATATTTTTTAACAGGGTGGCAATAAAGCCTTGAACCGTATGCAGCTGGTTATAATGGGTTTCGAAATCCACCGGGTTAGACAATTCCCCGTATGTGATGATATTGCGGGTCAGATAACCTGCATTGATCAAACTGATGGCAAGGACAGCAACCCCGCTCCATTTTAATAATGTTATTAATCCATGACGTTTAACCAGTAAATAAGCCAGCCCTAATGCAAACGGAATGAGAAACGGCAAGACAACGGGTTTGGTTAACAATGCCAGCCCAGCAGCCAGGCAGAGGTAGAGCAGGGATCGATTTTCAGCATGTTCATAATACGCCAGGATTTCCACCACCACGCACACCACCCAAAAAGTGGCCACGTAATCATTAATCGTGCTGGATGACTCGGCGATCCCAATGGGGATTGTGACAGCAAAACCCGCCGCCAACCACTGACCGGCTGACTTCGCCCCCAGGTTATATGCAATCAATGACACTCCGATCAGACTGCCCAGCATGGCAGTCCACTGTGGGAAGCTTGCCAGGCGGTCGCTTTGAGTCAGCACATATGAATTAAGGATAAATTCTTCAGCTCCCGGCGGCATGCTGGTTTGCCGGTCGATCCCCGTGGCGTAATGCCAGATGGAGCGGTCCTGAGCCCAATGAGCCACCCGGCTGAGGTGATAAGTCAATGAATCCCAGGTCTGGGGCGGAGTGACCCAGGCAACCAGTGCAGTCACAGCAAGCACGGTGCAAATGATCAGGAAAAGGAAACGATCCCACCAATTTTTGGGAAACGAAAATGCCGGGATTGCGAGCCTTACTCCAGTTTTCTTCACCTGCCAGGCCCAAAATGCAAATATCAGGACGGGCACCATCCAGGTGACGACCAAGCCTGCAACCGTGATCCAGTGGAAAATGCTGAGTACTTCCATGCACAGCACCAGGTAACCGCTGGAGCATATCGCCGAATGAAGGATCACCCTGCGGGTTGGGTCCGATGGATTTTTATTCTTCAAATATATGGAAATACAGCCAAAAGCCAGGATTGGAAGTAGTGCGAGCAGGATCTGCATTACGTGGTTCCGTAAAAAACCGACTTATAGACATTCCCCAGGCCAGCCTGTAAGCCGCATTCTGTGCAGGCAGGTTTCCCTGCTGCGATGACCATCTATCTAGGGTGTAAGTTACCTCACACCTCATGCAGTCTACCCGAGGCTGCGGACCCGAGGGTCCGGGTGACGAGCAGTCACCTCCCAGGGGATTGCCTCTGCTTGACCTTGCTCCAGGCGGGGGTTACCTGGCCGCAGACATTGCTGCCCACGCCGGTGGTCTCTTACACCACCTTTTCACCCTTACCCTATCCGACCCCTCCCTTAAATCCGTAGGATTTTAGGGAGGTTGGGAGGGGCGGTCTGTTTCTGTGGCCCGATCCGTCAGGTTGCCCCGTCCCGGGAGTTACCCGGCGCCTTGCTCTTTGGAGTGCGGACTTTCCTCGATGGCACACAGCCACCGCGGTCATCCGGTCAGCCTGGGGAATTTCATCATACCATAATTTACATCTGGATTAGGGTGGGAAGACTTCCAGTGCAGTGCGGTCCACCCAATATATACCCGAGGTATTGGGGATTGAATGTAATATCTCTTCACCAATCGTTTTGATTGGATCTGGATAACCTCCCCACCATTTTTTATCTGCTGGGCCGGGCCATATGGCGAGTAGCGGAACCCCGCACCGATTGTAGACGTCTTATTGGGAGAGAGATAAGGATGCAAGTGTCACCTGCCTGGCACGATCTTGCCTGTTGTGCGCATAACGTGGGTAAATTTGTCACCCAAACAAGGCAGCCCGTGAATGACTTTATTATAGCTGTTCGACGGGTTCAGGTCAGATGCGCTAATCAGCAAACCACTGGCAGTCTTTAATTAATGATTTTGACCGTAGTATAATGCCTTCGATTTTACCAATGGAGAATATCATGTTTAGAAAACCCGCTTTTATTGTTGCTCTCACCCTGTTGATACTGGCTTTATCATCGTGTAATCTACCCGCCCGGCAGGTAAACCAGGTGGAATCTACCCCTCAAACAGCCTTATTCCAACCAGAAGCCTCGCCCACTCCGTCAAACCTATGTGCCAACCAGTACTTTCCAAGCACGCTCGGTGATACGTGGGAATACTCAGGCAGTAACAGTGCGCTTGGAGCCTATACCCGAAAGGATGCGGTTACAAGCTCGGTTGCAGAGGCTTTTCGTGTGGATACAACGATTTCCAGCCTCACCTACGGGGTGAACTATGCCTGCTCTTCTGCGGGTCTGATCGCCAATGACCCGGTCCAGCAATATGCCGGCGCTTTGCTCAGTGCTCCGAATGCTCCCATCAATGTGAAGCTAACCTCTAACTCGGGCATCACCTTGCCGTCTGTGATCAACCCAGGAGACACCTGGCAGCAATCGGCGGATTTTGAAGCCGCTTCACAAGACTTCAACCTGAGTGGCAGGTTCGTCTTTAATTACACTGCTGTGGGGTATGAGAACGTCACTGTGCCGTTCGGGTCTTTCAACGCCTTACGAGTGGATGCAACGATCCGCATTGAGGTCAGTGGCTTTAGGATCCTGGCAGGCACGTACACAACCTCCACCTGGATGGTGCCCGAAATTGGGATGGTCAAGAGTGAAGGCACCAGCCACGTCCCCGGGGTTGAATTTACGGATAGCATCCAGCTAACTAAATACGCATCAACACCTTAATTCACCCCCTGGTTAAGCAAGTGCATATTCGTTCTGCTGTAGTCACCACCGGGATCGATACCGCTTCGCTATTCAGGAAGGTACCTTTGGTCGAAGCCAGGTCTTCCAGCCCGATTGTCTTCTCCCAGGCTACCAATGCATTCTGCAAGACAATTATATGTACTAATATCATATAGTTTGTCTTATTGAAACTATAAATAGTATAATCCGTTGGATATCAATCTCAGGAGGGTTCCGTGCTGCATAAAAAGGTGTTACGGATATTGGTAATCATTCTAGCAATCATTATCACATCGTCATGCAAGTCTGCCACTCCACAATCGGTTAATACACTCACGCCAACATCCACAGCCACAGGTACTTTCTCGACTCCCACTGTAAACACTACCCCTACGTTGTCAGCCATAACTTCAACACCCCCTCCTGCTGCGACCGATACATCCACCCCTGGACCCGAGTTGTGTGACAACACATTCTTTCCCTCAGACGACGATACCACCTGGCAGTATTCAGGAAATAACAGCCTTAAGGGTGATTACACTCGCACGGATACCATTCTCGATTCACGTGATGATGGTTTTACTTTGGGTACCGAACTGCCAGATCAAACTTACCAGGTTGAATTCGTCTGCACTGAGGCAGGTTTGATCGATATGGATCCTCTAAAGTCGACATTGACAGCCATATTTTCCAATCCAAGCGGGAAAGTGATCGTGAGCACCACCGGGATCTCGGGGCTTACTTTTCCGCGCGATATTCAACCTGCAGACACCTGGCAGCATTATGTAAATTGGGAAGCCACCTCTGCAGACAGCTCCACACCGGGTCAGTTCATCTACCAGTACATCGCGAGAGGGTTGGAAGTAATCAGTGTACCTTATGGCGTATTTGACGCCATGCGCCTTGACGTAGAGATACAAATTGAGGCTGGATCTCTGCATACATTATCTGGGACTTATAACAGTACTATCTGGTTGGTTCCTGATTTGGGTATTATTAAAAGCGAGGGAGTATGCCATATCCCTGGAGTGGAATTTACTGATAATATGGAGCTGGTGGATTTTGTTTCTCCACCATAGACATTCCAATCGATTATGCTAGTTTATGCTCAATCCAATGCAACCTTCAAATACTGCTATGGTTGATTTCTGATCCAATTTCTATCCGCACCCCCAGGTGGCCTAAACGCAGCTCGTCCCCATGTGTGATCACCACCGGGGTAGTCACCGCTTCGCCATTCAGGAAGGTGCCATTGGTGGAAGCCAGATCTTCTAGCCACCATTGCTGCTGGCGGTAGGAGAGCCGGGCATGTTGTGAAGAGACGGTGTGATCATCCAGATGGAAATCACAATCAGGCTCCCGTCCCATGATGATCACCGGCTTGGTATAGTGCTGTGATTTAATCCCGGCATCTGCCAGGTTGGTCAATGTTAGCGGTGGCGGCTGGCGGGATATCAGGATTTCTGCCTGCTGCCTGAGATCCCTCAGCAAGGTATAAATTGCCAGCCCCAGAAAGCCATACAGCAGGATGGCCAAAAGAATACGCAGAACCAGCAGGATGATGGCACTCACAGAGTGATTATACTCTTACAACAGCCCGGGGGAGGCGGGTGGCTCAACTGGTAGCTCCTGGGTATATCCCACCTCACCAGGCGCCTCCTGCCCATAGACCAGCGGCACGCCAGCCAGATTGATCACATCGCCCGGATTAAGTACATGCTGTGAAACTGCTGCTTCATTTACAAAGGTGCCACCCAGTGAATCCAGATCAAATATAACAAACCGCCCTTGGATGAGACGTAACTGAGCATGCAAACGCGACACACGCTGATCGTTCAAATGTACCTGGTTGGAAGGATCCCGGCCAATGTTGATCACGGGTTTCGTCAGCGGGAAAGTCGTCAGCCCGTTGATGATCAAAAAAGCTTTCGGCATGCTTCCAACCGCTGATTTCTCACCCCAATCCTGAGTCCCCTCTACTTCGGTGGTGCACGAGTCTTCCACTTCAGCCTGGCTGAATTCTGCTACCACTTTCAGGGCGCGTGATTGAGGGTCAGAAACTACGCGTAACACAGGCGCAGCAGCAAAAACAAGCCCCCCTTGTGCAGCTGAGATTTCTAGCTTATGGGTTAATCGGTCAAGCTCTGTCGGATGTGTAAGTAAAAGCTGTGCTTGTTCTAGGGGTAACACCAGGGTGTACTGGTCAGGCGCTGCAAGAATCATCCTTCCGGGATTTTGTCCATCTGGCAACTTATTTGTGCAAGCTTTCATTGCCTTGGTTATTGCTTGCTTTAACTGGTGATGAAATTTAGGCGCGATCCCCTCAGCAGCTGGTTCACCTTCGATCAATTCTCGCAGCCTCGCTTCCAAACGGGTGAGTGTCGATTCGATCCTGGACATGGTCATAATTTAACCATAATGGTAGCCGGATAGATAGGATGAAAATGGTTATTAAAAATGAGAATTGTAAGCAAATTACTCATGCATTCACCAAACACTAGGCTCATGAAAGTACGGTATACTCTTTAGACGTATGCAGACTGAATTTGGTTTCCGTGAACACGCCCACATGGCTGATTGGGAGCTGGAAGTATGGGCACCCGACTTGGCGATTCTGTTTGAGCAAGCTGCGCTGGGTATGTACGCCTTATCCGGGGTGATATTGCAACCTGGCTCACGCCAGGAACGCACGCTTTCGCTCCATGCAGCCGACGCTGAAAGCCTGCTGGTGCGTTTCCTGACCGAGCTGCTCTGGGTCGAGCAGGAACAAAGGGTAGGTTTTGATGGCTTCTCCATCCGGGTGGACGACAAATGTGATTTACATGCAGAGCTGAGTGGGTCATCCATTCTTAACCTGGATAAGGAGATCAAGGCGGTTACTTACCATAACCTGGCAGTTAAAGCTACAGAACGAGGGCTGCGTGTTAATATCGTATTCGACGTATAAGACGGCGTGAAGAATATGGTAACCCTACAAGACCTTCATCAAATCAGTGAATATGAATGGGAAATTCCGAAAAGCTACCGCCCAGATATGCGTGTGCCGGTGCGCTTGTTTACCACCCGCCGCATGTTGCAGGATGTGCTGAAGGATAAATCCCTCGAACAGGCAGTCAATGCGGCTACCCTTCCCGGATTGGTTGGTAATGTCATCGTCATGCCCGACATGCACCAGGGGTATGGTTTTCCAATCGGAGGCGTTGCCGCCACCCGTTTGCCGGATGGGGTTATTTCTCCGGGAGGCATCGGGTATGATATCAACTGTGGGGTTCGCTTGTTGGGGTCGCGTATCAGCCATGAGGCTGGTCACCCGTGGCTGGATGACCTGGCTACTGCCCTCAACCAGCTTTGCCCGAGTGGTGTGGGTGAGAAGGGTGCGCTTCGTATGTCTGATGCCGAGTTGATTGCCGTCTGCCGGCAAGGCTCGCGCTGGGCGCTCAAACAAGGCTTTGCCAGTGAGGCCGATCTGCGCCGGACAGAGGAATCAGGCTGCGTGGAAGGCGCGAATCCAGATAAAGTATCCACGCGTGCACGGGAGCGCGGGCGCCCCCAGCTCGGGTCGCTTGGGGCTGGCAACCATTTCATCGAAATCGACTTCGTCGAGCAAGTATTCGATCCTTCGGCGGCATCAATCATGGGTATTGAACAAGGTACCCTGACGGTTCAGATTCATTGTGGTTCGCGCGGTTTTGGACACCAAATCTGCACCGATTACGTGGATGAATTCCAGGGAGCGGTGCAGCGTTATGGTATTCACCTGGTGGACCGTGAGCTGGTATGTGCGCCGCTCAACTCGCCTGAAGGGCAGGATTACCTGGGTGCGATGCGTTGCGCCGCCAATTATGCTTTTGCCAACCGCCAGATATTAGCTCATAACGCCCGTAAAGCCTTTGAGCAGGTGCTGGCTGGCAAGGTGAAGGATTGGCACCTGCACCAAGTCTATGACATCTGCCACAACATGGGTAAGATCGAAACCCATATCATCGATGGGGAGCGGATGCAGGTGTGCGTCCATCGCAAAGGTGCCACCCGGGCATTTGGTCCCGGTGCGCCGGAATTGCCGGATGAATATAAATCCATCGGTCAGCCTGTGCTCGTCCCAGGTAGTATGGGCACTGCGTCATGGGTCCTGGTGGGCACATCAGCCAGCATGCAGCGCTCATTTGGCTCCTCTTGTCATGGGTCAGGGCGCTTGATGAGCCGGCATGAAGCCAAGCGGAATATACGCGGAGAGCAGCTGCGTCGTGATTTGGAAGCCGAAGGCATCCATATCCGGGCCGGATCGATGTCTGGACTGGCCGAGGAAGCTCCAGCGGCATATAAAGACGTAGACCAGGTGGTGGAAGCGGTGGTGGGAGGCGGGATCGCCCGTAAAGTTGCCCGTCTGCACCCTCTGGCAGTCATCAAAGGATAGGGAACAGTTTACCTTACCACAGCGTTAACTAGATTAATCAACACGGAGATACAAATGACACTGAAAAATAATGTCACATTCTTGATCATCACCTTGCTGCTCGCAGCCTGCGCTACCCCGACCGCAATCCTTCCCGCAGTGACCGAGAATCCGACCATCCCACCTGCATCGACCAGTACTCCTGCTGCTTATCCGGACCCTGGGCATCAAACTCCCTTCCCAACCACATCCATCTACCCGGCACCCGGCACGCCTGGAGTAGGTATGCCTGTGATCCCACTTTCAGGCTATGAGCCCCAGCCTGGGGATGAAAATTTGAAACGGGATCCACTGACCTTGGATCTGGCGAACAGCCAGCTTATGGTCACTACATCCGATCCTGCCCAGGCAGAAGCTATCCTTACCGGCAGCATGCCTGACCCGTGCCACGTCCTGCGGGTGGTTGTCACTCCTCCAGGTGCTGATAACACGATCAGCATAGATGCTTATACCCTGGTAGATACGAAAACCGCCTGCGTTACCAAGATCGAGCCATTTACTGCCAGTATTCCACTGGGAAGCTATGCCATTGGAGATTATACCGTTATGGTGAACGGTGAGATATTGGGCAGGTTCGCGACTGTATTTTCCCCCCAACCCGGAGATGACATGCTGAACCGCCAGGATGTGATCCTGGACACGGCTGCTTCTCAATTGATCCTCTCAGGCACCCAGCCCAAGGAGGTCAGTGCCAGTCTGAAAGGCACCATGCCCGACCCTTGCCATAAGCTGCGCATTATATTCACGCCTGCCGATGCCCAAAATAAGATCACCCTGGAAGTGTACAGCGTGTTTGACTTAGCGAATGCCTGCACAACTGTGATCCAACCGTTCCTGGTTAATGTCCCTTTGGGAAGTTTCTCGAGTGGGCATTATGCAGTGTACCTTAACGGTGAGCTGATGGGAGAATTTGATGGTTAAGCCATCGAAGGTGGGTAAACCAGCTGCTTACACTTCCATCAATCTTTGAGATTAGACAAAGAGTAGCGCCGTCTGAAGGAATGGAGATTCTGATGAAAGACTTGTTGAAAGATGCTTTTTTGCCCATCACGGTGAGTATGCTGATCCTTTCACTCGCCGGATGCGCCTTGATCCCCGACCTGCCTCCACCCGCCACGCCGTCACCAGAACCATCTATCCCGCCATCCGGTTACGAACCTCAACCTGGTGATGATAAATTAAAACGCGACCCGGTTTTCCTGGAATTAGAGAATAGCCGCCTGATACTTGCTGAAAGCCAGCCCCTCCAGGTGAGCTTGATCTTGAACGGCAATCTGTCTGATCCGTGCCACCAATTGCGCGTGGTGGTCTCGCCTGCCAATGCCAACCGGGAGGTCAACTTGGAAGTGTATTCACTGGTGGATGGCAGCCAGGCTTGCATCACTGTGCTCAAGCCCTTCAGTGCCACCATCGCTTTGGGGAGCTACTTCTACAGCGGGCATTATTCCGTGTTTGTGAATGGCGAGTTGTTGGGCGAATTTGACGCATAATCGGGATAACTAGCCTCTTAGGATCACGAATAAACCCGGGGGCGGGATGGTAAGAACCATCTCGCTCCTGTTTGTTTACTCATTTAGACCAAGTGTATTCCTGTTTTCTTCAGGGCGGGCGCTCCGGGAAGGCTTGGCGTCATGGATAGCGTGCCTGATAAATCATGCTTTATCCATAATCATTAATCCTTGATATCTATAAGACGTATAATGTAGCCTTATAAGGTAATTATTACCTAATTTCTCATAATACTTTCATGAAAAGACCATGAAAATGCGTTTATACTTTTAATCAGTCTGTGGTCTGCATTTCAATCCAATAAGCAAACCCATACTTCGCTCCAGAGAAATGTATTCCCGGCGACTGATAATTATCAGACGCATATTAATTACCGGAGAAACCAGTCGTGAAAGCTGGGTATCTACTACGCCAGCTAAGTGTAAACGCGGACAAATTGACGAGGCTTTGGTTGATAAAGATATCGATCACGAGATATCTGTGAATGCCAAGCGAAATTGTTCCTAAAGAGATCTATTTTCACCAATTAACCGTATTATTGAACAACAAACCGTTTAGATAATGTAAGTAATATAAAAAAGGAGAATATCATGAAAATTAAAAGTATCTATATTTTGTCGATTGTCACCCTGCTGCTCGCAGCATTTACAGGTCCGGCTTTTGCAGCCCCTGCCCGGGCAACCAGCACAGTCAGCCTGAGCACATCCACAGCTACATCATCAGCCAGTTATAGTCCCCAGCCTGGGGATGACAAGCTGATTCGTGACAAGGTGTTCATGGATTTTGCCAAAAGCCGGCTACTTATTAGTGCCACACGACCGGTGCATGTGCAAGCGGTTCTGAGCGGATATTTGCCTGATCCATGCCATGTATTACGTGTAGTTACTGGACTCACCGCTACCACTCGGACCATCAACATCTCGGTGTATAGCCTGTACAAAGCAGGAACAGCCTGTGCATCGGTTTTGCAGCCTTTTTCCGTCACCGTGCCTCTGGGCAGCTTCTCGTCTGGAACGTATACGGTATATGTGAACGGGACCGTACTGGGCACGTTTTCAACCGGTGGGACAATCACCGCTGGGGGAAAATAAATTACCCGCCATAGGGCGCGTTCGGTAAATAAGCTTCATCCAAATAGAACATAACCTTACTGATAAAGGATAAGTCTGGAGCGGATTGGCTGGAACCAACCCGCTCCGGATTTCGTTAATGGAGTTAACCCGATCATCCACGGCCTGTAAGCATATGAAAACCCTGCGAGTTATAATCAACCCGGTTTGATCGGAGGAGGTTTTATGATCAAGAAATTCACCTTTCCGCTCTTATTGAGCTTAATCATCCTTTCACTGGCAGGTTGTATCACATCTGGCACACCTGCCGTAGGAACAAGCGCACCTTCCAGCCTGCCTCCCACCCAGGGCGCTTCTCATACATCCACCCCACTCCCGCCGACTATGCCTCCCACCGTAGTTCCACCAAACGCCACGGCTACCCCTCTGCCGGTGAACCTAATCCAGCACTTCCCCACAGGGCAGGAGTTCACCGTCACCACCATCCATATGCTCGATGCCACCACAGGTTGGTCGATCGGTGGCCTCGGGAGCATCGTGGGTGACCATGTGCTGTTCACCACCGATGGCGGTTCCACCTGGAAGGACGTCACCCCTCTGGAAGAAGAAGCATTGAGTGGTGCGCACAAAGCTGCCACAGGCTTCTTCCAGGATGCCCGCACCGCCTGGGTGACCTATGCCATCGACGGCGGTACCCCCGTCCCCAGCTTGCCTGTCGTCTGGCATACCACCGATGGCGGCGCTTCCTGGTCGGCCAGCCAGCCACTGGATGTGAACGGTCTGGCTGATATCTACGTGCCAGCCGAGCTGCAGTTCGTGGCCGGGCAAACAGGCTGGCTGCGCGTGCACGTGGGTGCAGGGATGATACACGACTATACTACCATCTACCGCAGCACGGACGGCGGTGCAACCTGGACTCGTATTATCGACCCCTACACAGATGGCGGTATCCAATCCTGCACCAAGAATGACATGCTGTTCACCGATGCCACCCACGGCTGGCTGACCGGTGACTGCGGTGGCGTGCAGGCGAGTGCACTGCTGTTCAAATCTACCGATGCCAGCTCCACCTGGCAGCTGGTGACGCTCCCTGAACCCGCCGATTATCCAGGGATTTTCAGTAATGAGTCGCAAATCGCCTGCGGTTCGTATAACCCATTCTTTTTCAGCAATGACTTTGGGCGTTTAGCTGTGAACTGCCAAGACTACTCCGGTACACAGATGTCCTATTTCTATTACATCTTTACCACCCAGGATGGGGGCAGCACCTGGACCTCCAGCTCCTACCCGGGTGAAGCCCTGTATTTCTTCTCCGCCGATACCGGTTGGGCGCTGGCCGCCAAGATCAAACAGACTATCGATGGCGGCGCAACCTGGAAGACCATCTCCGACGTGAGCTGGACCGCCCAGGTGGATTTCGTCAGCGCGCAGCTCGGCTGGGGCGTCGCCCGCTCGGATACTGCCGAGGCGCTGGTGAAGACGGATAACGGCGGTGCCACCTGGACCGAGCTGACCCCATCGGTGGGACCGTAGAGGAAATCGTTGGATTGCAAATTCACGAAAAAAAAGAGCCACGAAAAGGCAAAATAGATATAGAACCGGGCAATCAGCTTCGACCACGATGCGGTGGATGGTGCGGATGCGGCCCGCTTCGCCAATACGCTGAAGGGTTTGATCAAGAAAGCTGCTGGATTGGACGAGCAATGTTGACCTGGGACCTTGACGTGCCCCTGGAATCCTCTTATAATTGGTGTATTATGACCTTATTAGTATAGTATTAGTCAGGTGAGCTATAAAACAGGAGGAATGTGGGGGCACAGGTCACCCACTCACAAAATGGAACGATATCTAATTGAGACACCCCATACTGAGCAAGATTGCAAGCTGTTAATTGACCAAATTTATGCCATGGGTTACCTATATCATTTCGATTGGGGTTGCAAAGCCGGGGTTCACTCGGGCTGGGCAATCATCGAGGCAGATAACGAGGCGGATGCGCGCCTGGCTGTGCCACCCATGGTGCGCAACAAGGCAAAGGTAGTCCAGCTGACCAAATTCACGCGTGGTTTCAGCTCAGCACATGAGATGTCTGGACAAAGTGTGTTGAATGATAAAGTGAAGTGAAAAAGAAAGTAGTGATTAGTAATTGGTAAGCAGTAATTTGTAATTAGTGATCAGGTTCAGTTTTACAGCAATCGCTGAGAATGCAGCGCACTTGAAGAAAGCTCGCATCTCTGTATTCAATGCCTGTATTCATCCACGACAATAAAATAGTGTTGGGTTTTGGATGGAAAAGCACCATCCTCTACCCAACCTACATCTGTTATTGCGTAAAACCCTTGTGGATTCCAACAATAGATCGAACTATTCCCCAAAAATCCCTTCTCTAAATCGGCTCGTCTGAACAGTTACCCCTCTATTAATCACCTCCTCCTTTCAATCTTCAGTCTTGATTTGCTCCCTCACCCTGCTCAGTGCCTCCCCCGGAGTGAGAATTTTTAAGCCCGATCTTTCAACCACTCCCAGGTCATCCATGAAATGTTTGCGGTTGAGTGTAACCAGGTAATCCACTCGGTCATTCATCGCTGCCAGTATGATTGGCACATCTGCCGGATGTGATATCAGATCCATGTGCTCTAACACATCTTCAATCGCTGGGTTCCGTACGATCCGCGCTTTCGACGCCTTGATCGCCTCTCGGAGATAATTTAAAGCCCGGGGTACCTTCCTCGCGATGGCGCGTTCGGTCTCGGTAACCACCTGTTCGGAGATCGTTATCGTAATTTGTTCACTTTCCGCTAAGAGCAGCAATACCCGAGTATTTCCGATCTCTGAGGCGATCCCCGTAAAAAGCACGCTGCTACCGGGATAGAAGTGGCAGGAAGGTTCGGGCAGGTACATCTGCCGGGCAGGTCACCGAGCCATAATTAGCAGCGGCCAAACCGGCGGAATCGCGTGCACGCAATACATAGCTATGATTCGCACCCAACTGGGGATTTCCACCTGCCCCTGGTTCACCGCATGGGACACGAAAAGACATCAATTCCGGGGGCACAAACATACTGGTTTGGAAAAAACCATGATAACGGGCACGTGACAGGGTATCGATACCGACCGTCATGGTGATGATGTGATTCGGGCTGGCATCGGCATACATATATGACCAGGTCAGATAACACACACCAGTATTCATGCGGGGCAATATACAGGAGGCAGTCGGGCTATCGATGAATGAAATATCCGGTGAATATATCGCAGGTTGGTCTGGCAAGGGGGTCGGGGTGGCAAGGGTCGCGATCGCATTTTTGTTTGCCGAAGCACTCATTGCCGGTGTAGCCTGAACCACTCCCCAGGCAAGCAATAATCCAGCGAGGATCGCTACGAAAAGCAGGCTGATTCGGAATGGATAAGACATGGTAGTCCCCAGGGATGGTTATGGGATATAGGCCGGGCAATAGACGGACCCGTAATTGGCAGACTTTAAGTTAGCCGAATCACGCGCTCGAATAGTGTATCCATAAGATTCTCCCCAATTTGGGTCACCACCGGAATTCAGGAGACCGCAGGCAACCTTATATCCCTGAGGATTCATGTTGTAAGGCACATACATACTCATCTGGAAGAAGCCGTGATAACGAGACACGAAACCAAAATCGTTCAGCTGGACAGTCATGGTGATCATGTAATTGGGATCAGAATTTACCGCCATATAATATCAATTGACGAAACATTCATTTTTGGTCGAGTCAGGCTGGACGCAGGCAGCTGTTGGCGAATCGATAAAACCGATCAGTGGCTGGTTTGGATCACCAGATGCTGATGGAGATCCTTCAGGCGCAGTGACCTGGCGCGTGTTGCCTTCCTGAGATTCGGTATTTAATATCACTTCCCCATTTTGCCCTGCCAGGACCTGACCGCGCGCCACCTGCAGTGCACCAAAGGCGGTAAGAATTAATAATGCTGTTAATCCAAGAGAGATGAATATCTTTCGCATCGGAAATTCCTCCTTGAGTATCTGGATGGCGGTTGGCGCGTTAATGGAGGTTCTGGTGAAATATCTTGACCATCCATCACTCCAGCCTAACTATCCAGGTGATTGTAGATATATTATATCGTATTTATCACGTGATACAAGGAGTCGATGGAAATGGTCCTGGCTCAATCCAGATCTTGCCTGGAATCCATGGATGGCAAGCCAGGTAAGGTTAAATATTTGGAGACTAGCTCTGACCGGTGGATGGAATTCGCTTTCCTTACAGATCTTCTATTGCTGATTCCGGCGGATGATCAGCATATGCTCGCTCATCCCGACGACGGACGGGTGGGTGCAGGTCTGGAAGTGCGTATCCAACCCTATGCGGTGACGATTCTCATCTTTAACAAGATGGTTTAGCTCCCTGTTGTGGTGCGAGCTGATGCCCTCCAGCCCTGCCATTTCCAGGATTTGAACGTCCGGGCGGGTAAATGCCTGGCGAAACTCATTCGGTAGGAAGAAGTGGCAGGCAGTGAATCTGTGACCCCCGAGGTAATCACTCGTCTCAAGGATGTGCTGGAAGTGGGGCAGCTAGAGCTCGTGCTGGGCGATCATCAGGATAACCACCAGCACGCTGAACTGTCCCATCACGGAAACGAAGATGGGTGCGCCGTGCCGGGCAACCCGCACCAGCTCGGAGATCGCCAGCGTCCTGTGGAGCGGATCCAGGATGTGGGAAAGCAGCCCGCTAGAGCACAGGACGGCATCAAATGAATCATGGGGGAATACGGAGAGATCCGCGATTGTGCCAGGCAGGAACTTTTTTACGCGGGTTTGAAGCCTGTGGCGCCTGGCAAAGTCCAGGTTGGCTACGGTGGCATCCAGTAGGGTGACATCGTAACCCCGCATTGCCAGCTCAAGCGTGTAGCGCCCCGGTCCCCCTCCGGCATCCAAGACATGTCCATCTGGAGGCAGGTATTTTTCCAAAAAATGGAGGGTGGTGGTAAATTCCATCCGGTGGTAGGCATCCTTAACCAGCCGGCGCCATTCGCTATGGACATTGTCTGCGGAGAACAATACATGATCAGCCTGCAAGGCCAAGACACCGGTGACAGCGTTCCATACAACCTGGGTCTCACCAGGCAATTCACCTGCCCGGCAGGCGAATATTATCTAAATTTACCATTGATAAGGAAATAATTCAGCGTTAGATAAGAGATTCAACACAATTATTTTGTTGTGGTGAATAAATGCCTGTTTGGGTTCACCTGCCCGGCTCCAGGCACAAATAAGCAAACTAGATACGGTAGACTATTATGATTTATAAACCGTACTGGAATGGTAGTAAATAAGCGCTTTCATACAGGATAACTTGATTTTCAAAGGTTTTGGTAATACTATATACCTATGAAGGAGAACCAGTCCAGCATAACGGCATCAGGGATCGCAGTCGCCCGGGCAATCGAGTCTGAGAAGCCGGAGGGGGTGCGTATCTGCTTTGACCCCTATGCGATAAAATTTCTCAACCCGCTGTTCTATCGCTATATGCGTCTTTTCATCGATAGTGGGTATGCGGAAAGGGACCTGGCTGGCAGAATGACTTAGTGCAGAATAACTAAGTATAGAAAGGAGGTCTATCTAAGCGAGTATTATCGTTTCTATCCATCCTCACCGTTTGTAGAAAAGCAATGAGCGCAAGCTTATTGCCTCAACCAACAATCTAACAAAGGAGGTCGGCTGGAAATGAAAACTGTGTTTGTCCATCCTGAGCGCTGCATCGGCTGCAAACAATGCGAAGTTGCCTGTGCAGTAGCTCACTCGCAGACCAAAAACCTGTTCCTGGCTGTGTTCGAAAGCCCCACCCCCAAGCCACGCATTCATGCCGAGCCTGGGATGGTGCTCAACTCAGCCTTCCCCAACAAATGCCGGCACTGTAACCCGGCACCTTGCCAGATGGCATGCCCAACTGCAGCCATCTCGCGACTCACTGATCGCCCCGACATTGTCTATCTAAACCCACAAAAATGCATTGCTTGCGGCATGTGTGCCATCGTGTGCCCCTTCGATGTAATCACGTATTATGCTTCCATTGGGGCACCAGGTCGCCCTGCAGTGGCGATTAAATGTGATCATTGCATCGAGCGGCAGCGCATAGGTGTCGATCCAGCTTGCGTTGAATCTTGCAAGGTTGGGGCATTGGAGTGGGGAGAGATCAATGATCTCGTAAAGACCGCCCGCACACGCTACTCGCAGGCAGTCTCAATGGCAGTTGGGCAGATTCCAGGGGAAATGGTATCCTTCCCCGCCAATGTGGAAGCCTGGCATGCCTACGGGGCTGAAGTGAGCCATTTGAATGCAAGTGGTGAGAAAGGAGCATGAGCCATGACACCGTTTAGTGGTAATGGTTATAAGAAATATAGCATCAACGAAGACACCTGGGCAATGATGGATATTGCTCACCGGGAAGGCATCGAGACGGTATGGGACCGCCTCGCAAAACAAGAACCACAATGTGGCTACTGCCAATTGGGAACCAGCTGCCGTATTTGCACCATGGGACCCTGCCGGGTGGACCCCTTTGGGGATGGTCCACAGAAAGGGGTGTGCGGGGCAGATGCAGATATTATCGTGGCACGCAACCTGGCCCGCATGGTAGCAGCGGGTGCATCCGCCCACGGTGACCATGGGCGGGATATCCTCGAGACGCTGCATCTGGTGGGTGAAGGTAAATCGGACGTTTACAAAATCAGTGATCCAGCCAAGTTACGCCGGCTGGCAGCGGAGTATGGGATCGTCAGCGAAGGCAAGACTGACCAGGAGGTGGCGCATGCACTTGCCTGGCAGATGATGGAAGATTTCGGCATGCGCCGTGAGGGATTGGTGATGGCACGGCGCGCCCCGCAAGCTCGCCAGGATCTTTGGCACAAAACCGCCACCTACCCGCGTGGTATAGACCGGGAGAGCGTGGAAATGCTGCACCGCACCAATATGGGTGTGGATAATGATTGGGTCAACATCCTGCTGCAGGCTGTGCGGACCTCGCTGAGTGATGGTTGGGGTGGTTCAATGCTGGCAACTGAGCTATCGGATGTACTTTTCGGTGTACCCACCCCGAAGATGTCACAAATGAACCTGGGCGTGCTTAAAGCTGACCAGGTGAATATCGTCCTGCATGGGCATAACCCCATGCTCTCAGAAGTGATCGTGGCAGCCTCACAAGACCCCGAGCTAGTCGAGCTGGCAAAATCCAAGGGTGCGCAAGGCATCAACCTGGCCGGTTTATGCTGCACCGGCAACGAGGTACTGATGCGGAAGGGGATCCCCATGGCAGGCAACCACCTGATGCAGGAGCTGTGCATCATCACCGGGGCCGTGGAAATGATGGTGGTGGATTACCAGTGCATCATGCCATCCGTGGCTGAAACCGCCAAGTGCTTCCACACCAAGGTGATCAGCACCTTTGATAAAGCTAAATTCCCAGGCGTGGAACACATTAGTTTTGACCCGCAGCGAGCCCTGGCAATCGGCAAGCAAATCGTACGGCTGGCATGCGAAAATTACACGAATCGTATTCCTGCCCGTGTACGGATCCCGGTTAAGTCTGTACCGATGATGACTGGTTTTTCTGTTGAAGCCATTCTGTCTGCACTGGGAGGCACTCCCAAACCACTCATCGATGCAATCGTAGCGGGCAGCATCCGGGGCGCAGTGGGTGTGGTTGGTTGCAACAACCCCAAGATCAAACAAGACCTGGGTCACACCGAGCTGACCAAGCGCCTGATCGAAAATGATATCCTGGTACTGGTCACCGGGTGTGCCACCGTCGCAGATGGTAAGGCTGGCTTGATGGTACCCGAGGCAGCAGAGCTGGCAGGGCCAGGGCTAAAAGCAGTATGCAAAGCACTGGGCATCCCACCCGTGCTGCACGTGGGCAGCTGTGTGGATAACAGCCGAATTATTGCCCTGGGGGCTGCATTGGCGAATACGCTGGGTGTTGATATCAGTGCCCTGCCTCTGGCGGGTGCTGCACCCGAGTGGTATTCGGAGAAAGCTGTCGCCATCGGTGTGTATGTGGTTGCGTCGGGCATATTTACCGTGTTGGGAATTGCCCCTCCCATCTTCGGCAGCCCAAACATTGTCAAGCTGCTCACCGAAGGGTTGGAAGGCGTGTTTGGTGCCACCTTCGCGGTCGAACCAGACCCAAACCGGGCAGCGGTGCTAATTCGCCGGCACATCGAGAAGAAGCGTCAGGGATTGGGTATTCCGGCGATTGATCCGTCGACCATTGGGTTACCGGAATCTGAGCTGCAAGTCGTCTAGCAGGGTCATGATCATACCTGCACATGCAGGCTAACATGACCCGATAAAACCGACTGGAGGGCTTTATGAAAATTATCATCATAGGCGCCGGACCCGCCGGTGTGACGGCTGCCGAAACGGTACGCACCTTTGACCGTCAGGCGCAACTGACCATGCTTACCGACGAGCCTTATTTACCTTATTCTCCTCCGGCCATGGCTGATCACTTTATCCTTGGCACAGATAATCACCTGTGGCGCTCCTCTGATTGGCCCGCTCAAATGGGTGTGAATTACTGCACAGGGGTGAAGGTGGAAGCCATTGAGCCTGAGGCTCATCGAATTCGGTTGTCAAATAGTGAGCAATTGAGTTATGACCAGCTGCTGATCTGCTCAGGAGCGCGCCTTTATGCACCTTTGGTTGGTGCTGAGCTAGAGGGGATTTATAATTTCAAATCGCTCAGTGCAGCTGAAAACCTGGTGAGCAAGGTACGCTCTGGGCAAGCAAAATCAGCGCTCATTGTCGGAGCAGGTTTCATCGGCATGGAGATTGCCTTGATGCTTTGCGAATTGGGAGTGAAGGTAATCCAAATCGAGATGCTTGACCAAGTTATGGCAACCATGTTGGATGTAGAAACTGCCTCGATGGCACTCAGCTTGATGCGTACGCATGGAGTGGATGTGCGCTTGAAGACCAAAGCGGTTGCTATTATCGGAAACGGCACGGCAAGTGGCGTCAGGCTTGAATCAGGTGAAGTGTTACAGGCAGATTTACTCATCGCAGCCACGGGTGTAAAACCCAATGTAGACTTGCTGCAAGGGAGCGGAATTGCTTCAAATCGGGGGATCCGCGTCGATGAACATCTGAGAACCAATGCACAGGATGTGTTCGCAGCAGGTGATTGCATCGAAACCCCCAATCTTCTCACTGGTGAAATGTTCGTGCATGCAATTTTCCCGAATGCAGTTGAGCAAGGACGGGTGGCAGGAATGAACCTGGCTGGATACCCAGTGACCTATGAGGGCGCTGAACGCATGAACAGTCTGAAACACCTGGGATTACCTATCATGGCAGCCGGGGAAAAGCAAGGCGATAGCATTCTGCGGGAACAGCATGACGGAGGTCTGCGAACCATCTACTTGCGTGAAAATCACCTGGTTGGATTCCAGCTGGTGGGAGATATACGAGCCGCGGGAGTCTTGCATGCCCTGATGATCCAGAAAGCTGATATCAGCCGCTTGCAATCACATCTGCTTGACCCGAACTTCAGTGAGGGTATGCTGGCTTGGAGTGCGATGTCTCCATCTCTGTAGATATCAAGGACAGCTGTAAACAAACCTGCTGGGATCACACACCAGCAGGTTTGTTTTCATACGGGCATTTTGGCGGATATTATTGCCATTATTGTAAGGTGTACGCGTCCTTTCATAAATGTATAGCGCTACGCCCATGAATCCGAGTAGTGTATAAGTATAATAATCGTCTGCATTCAATAAATATCACCACCAAACCAGATAGACGGATGGTTTGATAAGTGCATTGACTCCTGATGGAGATCAGGATATGAACGATAGATTGGCCAGCGCAGTGCTCACAACAATAAAGCGTGATGAAAATTATCACGTGCATACCAAGCAGATCAAGAAACTACCCAAGTCTACTGCTGCGGTGGAGTTGCGCTATCGCGCCATGCTGGAGCAGATTCCCGCCATCATCTATACCGATTCTGCTGGGGAATCTAACGTAACGATGTATATCAACCCACAAATTGAATCCATCACTGGATATACCCCCGAGGAGTGGATGGCTGATCGTGATCTATGGTTTAAGATCATCCAGCCAGAAGACCAGGAACGCGTTCGGGCGGAGAATGCTCGCACCGAAGAGACCGGTGAGGCATTCAAAGTGGAATACCGCGTCCTGACCCGGAAAGGCCAGATTAAGTGGATGCACGATGAAGCATGGTTGATCCGCGACGCATCCGGTATGCCATTATTCTGGCAGGGATTCATGATCGACATCACCGACCGAAAGCATACCGAGATGGAGCTTGAGTACCATGCTGCCGAGCTTTCAGCCTTGCAGGAAACGGTACTCAACCTGACCATGCGACACCCCTTACCCGAGCTGCTGAACCTGATTGTTGAGCGCGCTACCCGGTTATTGAATGCCAAGGGTGGAGGGCTATATCTTGTAGACGCCGATTCTAAATCGATCAAGTGCGTCGTTAGCTACAACACACATAACGATTACACCGGAACCGTTCTGGATATCAATGAGGGGGCGGCAGGGAGGGTTGTTTGCACCGGCAGGCCATTGATGTTGAAAAACTATTCAAAATGGTCTGGTAAGGCGAGGATCTGCGAAACCGATGAACCTTGCTATCAGGCACTGGTAAGTGCCCCTATGGTTTGGCAAGGAGAGGTAAATGGGGTGCTGCATGTATTCAGGGAGGAACAATTTGCTTTACCTGACCTGGATCAGCTGACCCTATTTGCCAACCATGCAGCGGTGGCAGTGGAAAATGCCCGGCTGTATGAAGCTGCGGCTCAAGAGCTCGAGGAACGTAAACGCGCTGAGGCTGCATTACGTGAATCGGTGGGGATATACCGGCAAGCCATCGAGTCCACCGGGGGTGTGCCTTATTATCAATCTTATAGCGAAAATGGAGATTCCATTCATTATGACTTCATCGGGGAGGGGATT
The DNA here is from genome assembly GCA_963725685.1 of uncultured Chloroflexia bacterium. Lineage (GTDB taxonomy): Bacteria > Chloroflexota > Anaerolineae > Anaerolineales > UBA4823 > FEB-25. The sequence continues at coordinate 560,373 of CAVRYZ010000001.1, read as the reverse complement.
CAACAAATCACAGGCTACTGCCCCAAGGAATTCACTGCAAAATTATGGGATTCGCTCGTCCAGGAAGCCCACCCAGGAGGGGATCTATCCAACCATACTTGGGATGAATCGCATCGTAAAATTCATGTAGGAGAAAATTCCATTTCCACCTGGCAGTGCGAGTATCGTATCAAGGCTTTGAATGGAACAATCCACTGGGTGTTCGATTCTGCGGTGATCCTGCGGGACGAGAATGGAATTTCACGGGGTTCCATCGGCCTGTATCGTGACATTACCGAAGCTAAGCGAGCCGAGCTGGTGCAGCAGGCAATCTACAGGATCTCACAGGCGGTGGTGACGACCTCCAGCCTGGATGAGTTATTCCATTCCATCCACCGTGTGCTGGCAGAGCTGATGCCGCTTGAAAACTTCTACATCGCCTTATATGACGCCGCCAATGACCTGCTCAGCTTCCCTTACTACGTGGACCTGTATGACCAACCCCCACCACCAGCCAAACCTGAACATGGATTAACTGAGTACGTCATGCGCACCGGGAAACCACTCTGGGCACCGGAAGAAGTATTCCAAGAGCTCGTCCAACAGGGAGAGGTGGAGAGCATTGGCTCAGCTTCGATTGACTGGATTGGCGTGCCATTAAAGCTGGAAGAGGGTGTGATGGGGGTTATGGTGGCACAAAGTTATGCAGACGGTGTGTTTTACAATCAGGAAGACCTGGACTTGATGGAATTCGTCTCGACCCAGGTGGCCGTCTCTATCGAACGAAAAAAAGCTGAAGATATGCTGCGGGTGAGCCTGGAGGATACCCGCCAGTATGCCGAACGGATGGCACTACTCAACCGGGTGGCGCGCGCTATCAGCACTACGCTGAATTTGGACGACCTGTTGAAAATCGTATATCACGAAATCATCAGTGCTGTCCCCGCAGACTCATTCTTCGTAGCTTTATATGATAAATATACCGACCAGCTTGAATTTCGTATTCGGGTGGATGGAGAGGTTCACGAAGCACCGCATGTGCGCCCGCTCGGAAATGCACTGACTGCCCAGGTGGTGAACAATCGAAAGCATTTGTTGGTGCGGGATTATGAGCTTGAGAAAGACCATTTGCCAGCGATGACTTTGTGGGGAACCGGGCAACCTTCACGTTCGTGGTTGGGTGTGCCGATGCAGCTCGGTGAGGAGGTGGTGGGGGTAATCTCAGTCCAATCCTACAGCCCGAATGCATTTGGGGAAAAGGAACAGGAATTTCTATCAACCATCGCAGATACAGTTGCAGTTGCGATCGAGAATGCCCGCTTGTATGAGTCAGAAAAACAACGTACCGCCCGCCTGACGCATATCGTGAAACTCGGTATTGATCTGGCTTCACTACGCCGTGAGAATGAAGTTTTGGATACATTAGTTAAACAGGTAGCGGAAGTGATGGAAAGTGCCACATGCACGGTTATGCTGATCGACACACAGAATAATGAAGCTATTCTCAAAGCGCAGACAGGGTTACCCAGCAGCTCGGATAATCTGCATATATCCCTGACTTTTCCAGCGCTTCGGCACCTGCTCAAAACTGGCGAGCCGCTCATCCTTTCGGATATTGATCAACAGGATCCTTCCATCCGGGAGGTCTTAATCCGCCCAGATATCAAAGCCTTTTTTGCCTACCCAATGGTCCGCAGTGGGCACGTCATTGGGGTACTCACACTGAGCAATGTTAGACCCTACCATCCATCTGCAGAAGAGATTTCTGCCTGCCACCTGCTGGCAGAGCGCGCAGCCGCCGCGTTGGAAAATGCCAGACTGTTCGAAAAAACCGAACACCACCTGCAGCAGGTGCAGGCGTTACGGACAATTGACTCCGCAATTGCCTCCAGCTTTGATTTGCGGAGCATCTTGAGTATTATCCTTACCCAGATCATCGATCAATTGGGTGTGGATGCTGCAGATGTGCTGCTGCTTAACCCGCATAATTATGCATTTGAATATTCGGTTGGAAAAGGCTTCCTCACCAATGCAATTGAGAAATCCCGCTTTTTATTAGGCGAGGGAGTCGTTGGTCATCAAATCATGGAACGCCGAACGATCCACATCCCCGATTTAAAAGAAGTGATGCACAACTTCACACGGGCGGGAATTTTCAAAAGTGAGGGTTTTGCGACATACTCGGCAGTCCCATTGATCGCAAAAGGTGAAGTCAAAGGTGTTTTGGAGGTGTACCAGCGGACGCCCGGCACAAGAGGGACTGAATGGGTGGAATTTTTGGAGACGCTGGCAGGGCAGGTGAGCATTGCGATTGATAACTCGCAATTATTCACCAACCTGCAGCGCTCGAACCTTGAGCTCAGCCTGGCATATGATGCCACCATTGAGGGCTGGTCGCGTGCACTGGATATGCGTGATACAGTGACCGAAGGCCATACCAAACGTGTGACCGAGATGGCACTCAACCTGGCACGCATTATGGGAATGAGCGAATCAGACCTGGTGCACATGCGCCGGGGCATCCTGCTGCATGACATGGGAAAAATGGGGATCCCGGACGCAATCTTGCTCAAACCGGCTGCCTTGACCGACAAAGAATGGAAAATCATGCACATGCACCCGCAGTATGCTTTCGAGATGCTCGCCCCCATTGCCTATTTACGCCCTTCCCTGGATATTCCGGGATCCCACCACGAAAAATGGGACGGCACAGGTTATCCGCGCGAACTTAAAGGCGAGCAGATCCCATTGGCGGCGCGTATATTCGCGGTGGTGGATGTGTTCGATGCACTGACCTCCGACCGCCCGTATCGAAAAGCCTGGCCGAAGGCAAAAGCCATCCAGTATATTTTGGACGAAAAGGGGAAATTCTTCGATCCGCGGGTGGTGGATGTGTTCATGTCACTCAAGCAGGAAATGGGACTGACTGAAAATGGGGACTCCAAATAACTTACTCGGTAGAATATAATAAGAGAAACCTCACAGGTAGTAGACACCCGTGAGGTTTTGCTTATTATTTTCCCTTCTTTCTCCATAAATTCTACACAATCAAGGAGTATGCTTAACCACGGTCAAAAAGACCCAAGAATCATCGGGAGCGTCGTGGTCTTGAATTCCGAATTTCTGGAGGTTCACATGTTGCATAAAAAACGCGTGTTCACAGTGTTTTCAGTCATCGTTTTGCTGGCAGTGGTCCTGGCAGGCTGCTCAGCCCAGGCGAATGCCCAATCAGGTCAAAACTCGGCCGGCTTCACCGGATATGGGACAGTCGCCCAGGAGAGCTTTACGGATACGGTCGAAAGTACCGGTCAGATTCAACCCCAGCACATGACATCACTGAGTTTTTCCACCAGTGGAACAGTGGCACAGAGCAAGGTGCAGGTGGGACAGACGGTGAGTGCAGGAGATACACTGATAACACTTAACCCGGCATCAGTGCCAGCAAATTTACTCACGGCACAAACTGACCTAACTAACGCCCGTAATGCGTACAACCAGCTTACCAACCCTGACTTAGCGACCATCTCTAACGCCCAAAAAGCCCTTTCTAACGCTTATACCAATTACCAACAGGCAGAGGTCGCACTAGCAAACGCCATCATCAGCAATCAAACAGCAAGTGATACGACAGTCTTTAATGATTGGCTGACCAGCAAGACTGCGCTTGATTCGGCCCAGAATAACCTGCCTTTAGCCAATGCTTCCATCGATATTCAAGCTTTTTACCAGGCAGTGCGAGAAACCAGCCAGCTGCAGGCACAGTTGGTAACGACGGAACAAAACGCGAGCAACCATCCAGACGATACCACGCTGGCTCAGAAAGTGACCGACCTGCAGGCTGCGGTGCAAGACAGCCAGAACAAAGTACGCAATTTACAGACAGGACTACCTTCCAGCACAGTTGACCTGGCCAACACATTATCACAAAAATTAGATGTCTTTGACTCGGCTGCCTTTACTTTCATCGGATCAGTGATCACCAGCACACAGAATGCTAATGTCAATGCAGCCCAGATCCAGGCTGACCTGACCCAGAAGCAATCTAGCTTGATCAGTGCCCAGTCCACCCTCACCGATCAGCAGAATAAGCGCGCGACGATGAACGGGAAACGGTGTACCGATGCAACCATCGCTGACTACCAGGATGCTTACAATCAGGCACTAGAACGGTATAACCGGTCGGCGCATATCGTAGGAAGCCCTGAGGAATTAGCGCTGGAGACGGCGGCTGCAAACCTCACCTGGTGTTCATCGTATTACAGTACTTCAGAAATTGCGGCTGCAGATGCAAATATTGCCTCAACACAGGCACAAATCCAATTATTACAAGCACAGATTACCACAGACCAGGCCCAGGTGGGTGACTCAAGCAATACTGTCTACGGATTGGCGATCAACCTGAATACTGTGTGGGCTTCATACCAGGATACGACCCAAATGCTAAACGGTGCGGTAACCACACTTTATCAGCTTGAACGCTCGCCTAACCCGGATGATCTGGCAGCTGCACTGGCGAAAGTACAATCTGCCCAGGCAGAAGTTAACAGCTTGACTTTGACTGCACCTTACAATGGAGTGGTAGCCAGCGTGGATTACCAGCCAGGTGATAGCGTAGACCAAAGCACACCTGCGGTTGTGTTAGTGGACCGGTCAAAATTATTTGTCGATTTGCAGATCGACGAATCGCATGTGGTCAAGCTAAGCCCGGGAGATAAAGCAACAATTAAATTAGAAGCGAGAACCGACTTGGCACTTACTGGAGAGGTTACATATATCAACCAGGTAGGGATAACCAACCAGGGAGTGGTTTATTATGACGTTCAGGTAGTGCTCGACCAAGCCGATCCTTCGATCCTGATCGGTGCCACGGCAGATGTAACCATCCAGGCAGGCCAACCTCAGACCGTACTGACTGTGCCTGTAAGCGCAGTAGGAAGTGACACAAATGGTGAGTATGTTTATCTGATCGGCGCAAATGGCAGCTCTCAACAGGTAACCGTGGTCAGTGGGCAAATCCTTGCCAATAATACGGTGATCGTCACTGGGAACATAAAAGCTGGTGATTCAGTGGGATTGTTATCCAGCACTTCCACCGGAACCAATAATAACTTTGGTGGTGGCGGCCGTATCTTCGGCCCATAAATCGCCAAAATATATTCAGCATGGGTGAAAATATGATCGAGCTCGAGAACGTCACCAAAATTTACAAAATGGGGCAAACCAAGGTACATGCTCTGGATGGAATCAATCTGGAGATCCAGGCAGGAGAGATAGTGGCTGTGATGGGACCCAGTGGGTCGGGCAAGAGTACGTTAATGGCCATTATAGGCTGTCTTGACATCCCCACCCAGGGGATCTATCGATTGGAAGGTGAACCGGTTGAAAAATTGAACGAAAACCAGCTTGCCCAGGTGCGCAGCCGCAAGGTGGGGTTCGTTTTCCAGCAGTTCAACCTTCTGCCGCGCACGAGTGCCTTGGAAAACGTGATCCTTCCATTGTTATATGATGGCGTGCGCGGCAAAGCCCGCACCGAGAAAGCCAAAGCCGCCCTGGAGACGGTAGGACTGGCGGATCGCATCCACCATCGCCCAAACCAATTATCAGGTGGTGAGCAGCAGCGGGTGGCAATTGCTCGGGCACTGGTCAATGACCCAACCATCCTGCTAGCCGATGAACCAACCGGCAATCTGGATACCAAAACCGGAGAAGAGATCATCGGCCTGTTCCAGAAGCTGCACCAGGAGAAAGGGCAAACTGTGGTGTATGTGACCCATGACGCCTTTATTGCCCGCCATACTCAGCGCATTATCCGCTTGGTGGATGGTAAGATCATCAGCGATGAGCCGGTGGCAAAACCCCTGGCAGCGGGGACACCGCGCCCGGAAGAAATGGGCGATTTAAAACCAATGTGACCATCGTTACCCTATCAGGTGGTTTTCGATATCCCTGGAGGAGAGAGACTAATGAACTTACTCGAAAATATACGCATATCATTTCGTGCCCTGGCTGCCAATAAGCTACGCTCAGGGCTGACCATGCTGGGCATTATTATCGGTGTGGCTGCGGTGGTAGCGCTGATGTCAATTGGACGGGGTGCCACACGCAACATAACCAGCCGGGTAGAAGGATTGGGCTCGAACCTGATCGCGGTTTCATCCGCCCGCAACTTACGGCAGGCTGGTGTTGGCGCCCAGCCGACATCCTTGTTTTACTCAGATTACCAGGCAATCGCTAAAGATACAAGCAATGTCGTAGGGATCTCACCAACCTACCAGACCGCAGCCCAGGTGATGTTTGGTGCCAACCAGTCTCAATTTACCGTCACAGGTGTCACACCTGAGTTTGCCTCCGTCCAGGCTTACACTGTAGCACAAGGACGATTTGTCACCAATGCGGATAATTCGGCTGAATCACGGGTGGTTGTCTTGGGCTCGCAATCAGCGACTGATTTGTTCAGCGGTTTGAACCCGATGGGGCGAGACATCACCATCAATGGGATCAACTTTACCGTGGTAGGTGTTCTGGCATCAAAAGGTTCGACCGGTTTCTTCAGCACTGATGATGTCATCCTGATCCCGCTTGAGACTGGCTACAGCCGGTTGTTCGGAGGCAGGGCGATGGACAACGGTAAACGGGTGCTCTCCAGTATATCGCTTTCAGCGTCAAATCCAAACGAGGTCGATAGCGTGATCAACCAGGTGGAGTACATTTTACGGAGAGATCATGGGCTGACCCTGCATGATACCTTACCATTCTCTGTATCCAGCCAAAGCCAGGCTTTGAGCACGCTGACCAGCATCACCACGACGCTCACCGCCTTCCTAGGTGCTATTGCGGGTATATCGCTGTTTGTTGGCGGGATCGGCATCATGAACATTATGCTGGTTTCGGTGCGTGAGCGCACGCGCGAGATTGGTTTACGTAAAGCAGTCGGAGCCAGGCGCTCGGTGATCTTGATGCAGTTTATCGTTGAGACCATTACCCTGAGTTTGATCGGTGGGATTTTGGGCATCCTATTAGGCGCAGCCATCGCCGGGGTGGTAACCCTGACTGGGTTGATTACCACCTATGTTTCATTGGATGTTATCCTGTATTCGTTTTTCTTCGCCGCGCTGGTGGGATTATTTTTCGGGATTTACCCGGCTTACCAGGCAGCGTCGCTCAGACCGATCGAGGCGCTGAGGTATGAGTGAGCCGAAAAGTCCCGCAGAGACGGTACTTTCGGGAGTGAAGAGCAGAACGGATTCTCGGACACAGATTTTCTTAATCTCAATTTTGGAAATGAGACGGATTAATGAATAAAAAAGGCAGATTGCTTCAGGCATTAAAAACTGACAACCGCCTTTGCAATAACAGGATAGGAGTATTATGAACACACAAAGACCAGCTGTGGTCACAATAGCAGCGATTTTATTAATCGTTTTGAGCCTGTTTGTAGGCGGTTTGGGGATCGCCCGCCAGTTTGGATTATTGGGTGTTGGTTTTGGGGGCCGTCAATTTTTTGCTGGCCAGTCCAGAAATCGTAATTTCACCCCGCCCAATGGTTTCCCTTCGGGAGGATTCCAGAACAATGGGGGCATCCCTGATCAAAATAACCAGGGCACAACGCCAAACTTTACTCCCAACCAGACATTCAACACGGGTTTTGCCAGGTTATTCAGCCTTTTCCGCCCGGTGACCATTGCACTGGATATCATCCTATTGGTGTTGGCTGGGGTGGCTGCCTTCGGTCTGTTCAAGAATCAACGTTGGGGTGCGACATTGGCGATCGTTCTGGCGGTGTTGTTATTCCTGTTGGCAATCCCAGGGCTCATCCGTATCTTTTCTGCAACCGTGCTAATTGAAACCCTGACACGCATGCTCATGGCAGTGGCAGTGATCGTCCTACTGCTCCTGCCGGTTGCCCGCCAGTCATACTTACCTGTTAGGGATGCGGTCGATGATTAAGCTAATTTCTCGGGAGAGTTGATCAGTGTAACTCGCGTCGGGTATGATCATCAATGGAGGCGACATGGCAAAGAAGATACTGGTAATCGATGATGAACCGAAAATCGTGGAGATTTGCCAGGATTATCTCATCAAGGCAGGCTTCGAGGTGTCGCATGCTTATGATGGCCGGACCGGATTATCACTGGCGCAGCGAAATCAGCCGGATCTGATCGTGCTTGACTTGATGTTGCCTGAGATGGATGGGCTGGACGTGTGCAGGGAGCTTCGCCGCGAGAGCAATGTGCCTATCATCATGCTCACGGCACGGGTGGAAGAAACGGATAAGCTGCTCGGGCTGGAACTTGGGGCAGATGACTACATAACCAAGCCATTCAGCCCACGTGAGCTGGTGGCACGTGTGCGCACGGTGCTGCGGCGTGGGATGGGCAACCCACAGGCTGAAATCATCCACGCCGGAGACATGACCCTTGACCGGGGTCATTACAGTGCACGCTTCCCAGGCCGCGAGGTGCCATTAACCCCCACAGAGTTTGAACTGCTGGCAACTCTGGCCAGCCAGCCAGGGCGTATCTTCTCACGCGCCCAATTACTGATCGCGGTGCGTGGGGTGGCATTTGAGAGTTATGAACGGGCGATTGATTCACACATCCGCAACCTGAGGCGCAAAATCGAGCCAGAAGAAGGAGTGACGAACTACATCATCACCGTCCATGGGGCAGGATACAAGTTCATCGGGGCAAGCAAATGAACCAGGTGCATGCTAATTCGATCGAATCTATCCGCCGCCGCCTATTCCTGCTGTTGTTGCGCGCCTTCGGTATCGTGGTTTTCCTTACTGTATTGTTGATCTTAATCGTGGCGGCATTCGTCATTGCCAGGAACACCGGGGCAAATCCATTTGTCCAGACACCGACCACCATCATCCTCGAGACTTACTATCTGGGACATGGCAGCTGGCAGGGAGTGGAAGCTGTGCTCGAAGAACGCACCAACACCTCCATCCGAGCGCTGCGACCAGACTGGGGCAGGACGATACTGGTTGATGCGGAAGGGAAGATCATCCTCGACCATGGCTCTACCACCAGCCCACTCGTTGGCAGCTTATTTACCCCCGAAGCGAATGAAACGGGACAAGAATTAACCGTCAATGGCATTTTGATCGGCACTATTTGGGTGGATCGCGGCACCCTACCCCGAATTGTGTTGTTCATTTTTTCTCTGATTGGTCCAACGGCAGTCATTTCTATGTTGTTGGGAATATTGACCCTGATCACCGGGTTGTTGCTCGTGCGGCGGATGATCAATCCATTGGCGGAGGTGATCGCAGCGGCACAGTCGGTTTCGCAGGGAAACCTGACTGCAAGGGTGCCAGTAAGGGCTCAAAACGATGATCTATCTGCCTTAAGTGACAATTTTAACCACATGGCAAGTGAGCTGGAGCGTTCTGATAAGCAGCGGCGCAACATGCTGGCAGACATCGCCCATGAGCTGCGCACCCCCATCACCATCCTGCGTGGTCGACTGGAGGGCATCCTGGATGGGGTGTACCCACCCGACGAGGCACACATCGCCCCCGCCCTGGAAGAAACCTACCTGCTCGAGCGGTTGGTAGAAGACTTGCGATTATTGGCACTCGCTGAAGCCAACCAGCTTCGTATTGAGCTAGAGCCGGTCAAACTGGATGAGCTAGCGGAAACTATCCTGGGATTATTCTCTGCCCAGGCTGGAGAGAGAAACGTGAGCTTAACCTTGAATACTGATGCTGATCTACCTGAAGTAATGGTGGACTCGCAGCGCTTCCAACAGGTAGTTGGCAACCTGATAGACAATGCCTTGCGTTATACCCCTGAGGGTAGCTCAATCGACCTTTCTATTCACCGAATTGAAAATAGCGTGGTACTGAACCTGATAGATGGAGGACCAGGAATCCCTGAGGATGAGCTGAGTCATGTTTTCGACCGATTTTGGCGGGGCGAGAAATCGCGTGCCCGATCCACCGGTGGTGCCGGGTTGGGGTTATCCATCGCGCGCCAGCTGGTCGAAGCTCAGGGTGGAAAGATCAGCGCCCATAATCACTCACCCGTGGGGTTCGAAGTGAGTATCATACTTCCGATCAGTAAACTCCCTAAGGATAATAAAAACTGACCGGCGGCATCTACTGGAAACCCTACCTATGGTTCTAATTTGTAATTCTGGTACTGAATCGGGTTTTTATCAATAATTGGGTAAAGAATTAATCCGCTAGGATCATGCTGACGATCTTATCCAGGCGGGCGTTAGTGAGCCCGACCAGTGCATCCACTGGCAAGCGAATATTTAGCCCCCTTCGCCCACCGGAAATATGGATCTCTCGAAATTCAGTGGCACTTAAATCGATCACAACCTGAAAGCCCTTGTTGAGCAGTGCCAACGGTGAGATGCCACCAGCCTGTAAGCCGGTGATTTGTTCGGCTTCATGTTCGGTGGGCAGGTAAAGCTTTTTTTCACCCAGGGCTTTGGCCAATAATTTCAGATCTACCTCCGTTGAACCAGATACGACAGCCAGGATGGATTTGCCTTTGCCTTCTCGCTTGACCACGATGGTCTTGAATACCTGATCCAAGGGCACATTCAGCACCCGGGCAGTTTCGCCTGCCCCCAGCTTCTCAGCCGGCAGCTCAAAAGCAGTATATGGGATTTTTTTTGCATTCAAAAGGCGGGTAATGTTGTTGGTTACCACTGCGTTGACTTTCAATCGTAAATACTGTATATTATGAACGAGCAGATCAATGATCGGGTACAGGTTATTGGATCTGCGCTTATCCCAATTTTATCGCTTGATTTTACTGCATTAACCGAATAATGAGCATCTGCATGTGCCTTTCAAATTGCACAAGGCGACGGTTTGCATTTTAAAGCTGCCTACGATCGTTTTCCGCTCGCCATTCATCACCCTGCCAATATGCTGGTAGATGGCATCAACCATTCTAAGGAGGATTAAATGTCTGGAAAACCCTGGCTTGATCATTATGACGAAGATGTACCAAAAACACTCCAACCCTATCCTGAGATTACCCTGATTGAAACGCTGCGCAACACAGCTAAGCTCAAACCGGATTTCCCAGTGATCTTATTCAAAGAATCCCCGATGAGTGCAATAGAACTGGAACGATTAAGCAATATCTTAGGGGCAGCATTGATAACTAAAGGAGTAAAAAAAGGTGACCGGGTGGCATTACTATTGCCCAACTCGCCTCAAAGCTTCATTGGCCTATTCGGAATCTGGAAAGCTGGGGCGATTGCGGTGCCGCTTAACCCGCTATATACAGAGAATGAGCTGGAATTCGCCCTGAAAGACTGTGGGGCTACTGCAGCGATTGTGCTGTCTTCATTCTATACCAAGTTCAAATCCGTTCAAGCGCGCACCAAAGTGAATTTGGTAATAGCCACCAATATCAAAGAGTACCTGCCAGGCATGCTGCGCATCCTATTCACTCTGGTTAAGGAAAAGAAAGAAGGATATCGCATAACACTCCAAATGGGGGATATATGGCTGGGCGAATTGTTGAAGGAATATGCATCCGCCCCACAGCCAAGTGTAGAAGTCAAGCCGAGTGATCATGCCATCTTCTTATTCTCAGGAGGCACTACGGGAATACCCAAATGTGCCATTGGCTCTCACCAGGGATTGGTGGTATCGGGAATGCAGATCAGCAGCTGGTTCAAACGGAATTTTACGGAATGGGAAAGCTCGATCATGCAGAATATGCCGCTCTTCCACGTCTATGGGATTGCCGGCGTCATGCCCACCGGGTTCGTGGGGCATAATACGCTGGTGTTGATCCCCAACCCACGTGACATGAAAGACATGCTGGAAACCATTCAAAAGGTGAAACCATCTTTCTTGCCAGGCGTTCCCACCCTGTTCATCGCTATGATCAACCATCCGGATGTCCAATCAGGCAAGGTGAGCCTCAAGTCGATTAAAAATTGCATCTCCGGTGCGGCGCCTCTGATGTTGGAGACCAAGCAACGCTTTGAAGCACTGACCGGTGGAAACATCGTTGAAGGTTACGCCATGACTGAAAATATGATGGCGACTGTAATCACCCCGGTGAACGGTACCTATAAGCCCGGCTCTACGGGATTACCCATATCCGATAATGAAATCCGCATTGTCGACACGGAAACCGGGCAGATAGAAATGCCGACCGGTGAGGTGGGGGAGATCAGCATGCGCTGCCCACAGATGATGTTGGGGTATTATCAGCACCCGACTGAGACTGCCAACACCATTCGAGACGGCTGGTTATTCACCGGCGATCTGGGCTATATGGATGAGGAAGGCTACCTGTTCATTGTGGATCGCAAAAAGGATGTGATCAAACCCGGTGGATTCCAGGTCTGGCCGCGTGATGTGGAGGAGGTAATCGCATCCCACCCGGCAGTGGCAGAGGTGGGCGTAGCGGGTATCCCGGATGCGTATGCTGGCGAAGTGGTAAAAGCCTGGGTGGTGCTGCGGGCGGGTGAAAAGCTGAGTGCAGATGACCTGCGCACATTCTGCCACACCAAGCTGACCGGGTATAAGGTACCCAAGCAGATCGAGTTCAGGGATTCGCTGCCGAAGTCAATGGTGGGCAAGGTACTACGCAGGGAGCTGGTGAGGCAACAAATGGAAGGCGAGAAGTAGTATTAAATGGTCGTAGGTTAATCGGGGCACATCCTCAACATTGAGGATGGTGCCCCGATTAGTTTAATCCAGTGATACACGTGATAAACTTAATCGATGCTGAAATCACACCCAGCCAGGATCTTAAATTCAGAATATATATGCCCGCCAACCTGCTAGGCATCTTATTCGCCCTCACCTCGGCTGTCGTGTGGGGCAGTGGAGACTTCAGCGGTGGGCAGGCAGCTCGGAAGAGTCACCAATATCAGGTGCTCATGCTGGCCGCACTTTCAGGGATGGTGGTGCTGGTGGTGAGTGCAGTCATCCGCGGAGAAGGGCTGCCAACCGGGCGCAGTATATTGTGGGGAGCATTGGCAGGGTCAGCGGGTGCACTGGGGATGGCCGCCTTGTACCGGGCACTATCCATGGGGCACACTGCGAGCGTCGCCCCCACATCAGCGATTACCTGTGCGGCACTGCCAGTGCTCTTTGGGATTCTAACCGCTGGCTTACCCAAAGTGACACAATTGGCCGGGTTTGCAGTGGCTTTTTTAGGGATCCGGTTATTGAGCAAGTCAGGCAGCAGAGAAGACAGAACCTTTCGCGAAGGGATGGTTCTGGCTTTCTTATCCGGAATAGGTTTTGGAGGCTTTTTCATTTTCATTGCCCTGGTGGAGAAAGGGCAGGTCTTCGTGCCAGTGTTGGTTGCCCGAACGATAACCTTGGGGATCGCGCTGATCATGCTGAGGGTAAACCACCTGCCCCTACCAGGACTCGCTTCGAACCCTGTGGCAATTTTAGCTGGAGTATTGGATACGGGTGGAAATATATTTTACTTGCTTGCCACGCAATTCACGCGCCTGGATATCGCGGCATTACTTTCGTCATTCTACCCGGCAGGAACCGTCATCCTGGCCAGCATTCTCTTAAAAGAAAAGGTTTCATCCACCCAATGGGTAGGGATTCTGCTGTGCCTGGCGGCATTGACCTTGATCATGGTATAAGCGGAGTATAGACTTGAAAATTGACCATATCGCCATTTGGACGAACCAGCTGGAACGGATGAAAGAGTTTTATGTTATATATTTTCAGGCATGTGCGGGCAACAAGTATAAAAATACAACCAAACAGTTTGAATCCTATTTCTTGAGCTTTTCAGAGGCGACGTGCATTGAATTGATGTCTCAAGTAGGTATCGCTGAAATTTTTCACCCGAAAAAAGAGCAGATGATCGGCTATGCGCATTTATCTTTTGCCTGCGGAGGTGAGAAAACCGTGGATCTGCTGACCAGGCGTCTGAGCGCAGATGGATACCAGGTGGTGGATGGTCCGCGTCGCACCGGAGATGGATATTACGAAAGCGTCGTTTTAGATCCGGATGGAAACCGAATCGAAATCACAATATAACCAAGGATTGACCGCATCGTTGAGATGTTTTATAGTGAATGAAACTTTCCAATTATATCGAAGGTAACATATTTAAGCATATTTCGCTTTTTAAAACTTTTGAAATTCATCTTATTTGTTAAAAGAATATAGAAAGGACGATTTTGTGGAGCAGATGCAAAATAATTCGCCCAGCCAGGTAAGCCGGTACAATGCTCAAATAAGAACCGATTTATTGCGTGGAGACTGGGAAGGGCTTTACCAGACAGCCTCCGACTGGCTGAAAACCGAACCAGACCAGCCTGTGGCGACGTTCATCCAGAATATCGCCTGCCTGTTTACCAATCCACCCACCATCATGCGCAACAAACGTTACCTGGAAACGGTGAAGAATAAGGATTGGAAAGAGGTGCTCAGCTGGTTCAAGGATTTCCAAACAGAGGCAGAAAAACACAATCCGTATTATCAAATCCTAGATTTCATCCTCGCGCCGTCATCCAAGAAACAGGTAAGCATCGAAATGGCGCTGAAGGAACATCCCAACCAGGCGGAGCTATTATTCCTGCAAGCGATGGCCTTGCGTGACCGGAGTGTGTCGGTTGAGAATCTCAAAATGGCTGTGGTAAACAAGCCGGATTTCGCCACGGCTATGTACATGCTGGGTATTTTTTCACTGCAGATGAACCAGGTGCAACCTGCTGAAGATTACCTGAACCAGGCGACGCAGATTGCCCCCAACTTTTTGGAAGCACACTACCAGCTCGGGTCACTGTATTCCCTATACATTCCCAATTCTAGCGAACTAGCTGCCATTCATTTCCAGAAGGTGATCGAGCTCGACCCAGAGGGTGGGGCGGGTATAGATGCGAAGAAGGTACTGGAGGAAAAGGCCGAGCCCCAATATGGGCAGCGCGTTGGCAGCGTCATCAGCGGGCGCCGGGGGGGTATGTCTATACTGATCATCCTGGGCATCTCACTCTTGACAGTGGTGTTGTTTTCAGGCCCTGTAGCAAGCTTATTCAAGATCACCAATCCCACAGTGGGCTTATTGGCAGGTTTGTTTGTATTTATCGGGTTGTACTCTGCGTTTGGGAGGAAGAAGTAAGGAAAACAATCGCGGATATCAGATTATCATGAGAAAACCGCTTCAACGGTTTCTGATTGACCTCCCAGAATTATATAAAATGCTCCATCCCTAAAAACGGTGGGGATTTGTCCCCCCAGAACCAGGGGGGATTCCGCAAACACAATATGCAGGAGGGTCGTATGGACTGGAAAAATCAACTTAAAAGTGATCCGACCGAGTGGTTGCTGGAGCTTGAAAACCCCGGGGTGCGTTACCTGGCGCTGCGCGATTTGCTGGAAAAGCCAGGTAATGATCAAGAGCTGATCAAGGCGAGGCATCTGGCACACACTGCAGGACCCATCGCGATAATACTGAATAAGATGGAGCCTGAGGGTTATTGGGCCAGGCCCGGCCCAGGGTATACCGCAAAATACCGTTCCACTGCCTGGACGCTGATCATGCTGGCACAATTGGGGGCAAGGGTCAGCGAGGATGAGCGCATTGGACGTGGGTGTGCTTACCTGCTCAAGCATTCATTCACCCCTGGTGGGCAATTTACCGTCTACGGGAATCCCGCGAGTACCATCGATTGCTTACAGGGGAACCTGTGCTGGGCACTTCTCGAGCTGGGATATGACGATCCGCAGCTAGAGCTGGCTTACGATTGGATGGCACGCACCGTCACCGGTGAAGGGATGGCACCCAGGACGGATAAGGAATCAGAACGCAGATATTATGCGTATAAATGTGGACCCCTGTTTGCCTGCGGACCGAATTACGGGGTATCGTGTGCATGGGGGGCGGCTAAGGTGATGCTGGCATTCGGTATACTCCCAGAAACTAAGCGATCACTTTTAATCAAGGATGCCATCCAGCAAGGGGTGGACTTCTTCCTCAACATCGATCCGGTGACAGCGGATTGGCCTACCAGGCTGGGGGACAAACCCAGCCGTAATTGGTGGAAGTTTGGTTTTCCTGTCTTCTACATCACTGATCTGCTGCAGGTAGTCGAGGCGCTGGTGATGCTGGGGTATGGCAAAGATCCACGCCTGGCGAATGCGCTCGAACTCATCCGGCAGAAGCAGGATGATCAGGGCAGGTGGCTGTTGGAATATGACTATATTGGTAAGACCTGGGTGGAATTTGGGGAAAAGAAGCAACCGAATAAGTGGGTGACAGAACGGGCGATGCGGGTGTTAAAGGGTGCGGCCGCGCTATAACCACTTGCTATGATACACCGGCGGTTGGAAACCATCCGGTAGAAGTCCGGTAGAAGTACAAACCGGATTCAGCAAACCGGACAGAGCCGGCTATCAGTAGGAAACCCGCAGAGAGGGTTTTCCAAAATTAGCCATCGGATTTCTTCCAACGGCGGGAATACACCTTGTGATACACGTGTTACGAAAGGTTTTTTGTATCCAGGGGTAATATCAGTGTAAACACCGCCCCACCTGAGGGGTGGTTGGCGACGATAAGGTCACCTCCGTGGGCACGGGCTAATTGGCGGGCAATAGCCAGACCCAAACCACTGCCACCCTCTGCTCGGGTGCGCGATTTATCGACCCGATAGAAGCGACCGAAGATATATGGTAGCGCTTCAGGGGGAATCCCGGGACCGCTATCATGCATATTGAGCACAAACGTGCTTGGTGTGGTTGAGAAGGCAAGCTCGACCAGGCCACCAACGGGGGTATAACGCATGGCGTTCGAAAGAAGGTTAGTCAGGATTTGTTCCAATCGGATGGGGTCAAGTTCGACCTCCGGAAGGGGAGTGGTCGGAGGAGTGATGCTGAGCTTGACCTGCTGGGCAACGGCTTGAGGTTGAAATCGCTCCACCACACTGCCAACCAGACCGGTCAGGTTCGTGAGGGTACGCTCGAGTTCGATTTGTCCGGCATCAGCCATGGCGAGGGTACGTAAATCTTCCACCAGACGAGTGAGAAGATGATTTTGCTCAATGACCGGCACCAGGTTTTCAGTGCTTAGAGGGTAAATTCCGTCCTGCAAGGCTTCCAGGTTCGCACGCTGTACCGCCAATGGAGTACGCAATTCGTGGGCGATGTCAGCTGTCATTGCACGGCGGGCTTCTTCAGTCTGCTGAAGGGTATCAGCCATCTGGTTGAAGGTGTGACCCAACGTCGCCAGCTCATCCTCTCCACGAACATCCACACGTTGGGAGAGATCACCCTCCGCAAGCTTTTGGGCGGCAAAGGTAAGGGCTCGCACCGGGCGGATGAGGGTATAGGCGAGCCCAAGTGCCAGGATCAAACCTAAAAATACAGCCACCAAGCCCGCCACAAGCACACCTCGATTAAGCCGTCCCAATATGAACTGCTCATTACCTGCCGTGATACCAATCCCACCCACAGAGAACAGGTAGCCCACTTTACTTCCACGCACCTCGAGTGGGATAGATGCCGCCATCTCAGCCGGAGTCAACGTTTTCCCAATTCCTACATCCTGGGTATCGGCAACAACGATTCCGGATGTATTGGCAAGCAGCAAGCGCTGATTCATCATCCCACCCATACCGGTCGGCCCACCGTGTGGGGAGATAAATATAGATTGGACACCTTTCCATGAGCCATTGGTGAGGTAATAGCTTTCAAGGCTGGTCGCCAAATCGCTCAGACCCACCATTCCACCGCGGAACATAAAGCTACGCACTTCATTGACAGCCCCGCGCCGGGCGATAACCGCCACCAAGGATACAGAAATGAGCACAATCATTGTAAAGGAGAGGAAGAGTTTTAGGCGCATAGGATTATTTACAATAGATATTGAAATCAGCTTCGGGCGAAGCGATAACCAACCCCAAAAACCGTTTCGATATATTTCGGTTTCTTAGAATTGGGTTCAATCTTGGCGCGCAGGTTCTTTATATGGGCATCGATGGTGCGTTCATACCCCTCGTATGCCACGCCCTGTGCGGCTTCGAGCAGCTGCAAACGGGTGAAAACCCGCCCTGGCTGAACTGCCAAGGTCAGCAACAGGCTAAATTCGGTAGGGGTGAGCTCGATGGGCTTTCCATCCCGCGTAAGGGCGTGTGAAGATTGGTCAATATCGAGATCAGCAATACACAAGTGCTGGGTGGGCGGGTTTGCAACTTCAGAGCGGCGCAAAAGGGCGTTCACCCTGGCGACAACGATCCGAGGTGAAAATGGCTTGGGGATGTAATCATCCGCGCCCAGCTCCAGCCCGATGAGCTGATCGGATTCATCGGCGCGGGCTGTGAGCATGATAATGGGGGTGCGGTGAGTTTCATGCTGGCGGATACGACGGGCGACATCCAGACCATCCATACCTGGCAGGTTCAGGTCAAGGATGACCAGGTCGGGGTGCTTGTCTTCCCAGGCAGCGAGACCCGTATCTCCACGCAGGGCAGTCATGACGGTAAAGCCAGCTTGCTCCAGGTAGGAACGCAAGACACGCACCAGCTCGGGCTCGTCTTCGATAATGAGCAGGGTGGGCATGGGGAGAGTATATCGCAACAAAACTCGTCAGGATAGGGGAATTGACCATACAATCACGAAGCATATATCAAAATAAATAATTCGACTTATAATGATATAAGCAATCCATCAATAATCGTCAACATATACCTCCCGACAGCTAGCTCATAAAGCAAATTGCTATTTGGTAGTGAAGATCGAACTTATTTTCAACATATCAGCATAAATTTTCCCATGGAGGTGCTAGGATGGTTAGCATTCAAGCAAATCTGCTCAAGCTATATGGTCAATATAAGCGCATCACTTCACCAGCGTTTAGGCAGCTCGACTTGGTCAAGGAGCGCGCCGACGTGGAAGCTCTATCAAAAATGTTCAAACCTCTGGATAAATATGAATTTACCCCGGTAGACATCCATGGCTTAACAGGTGAGTGGATCACACCCTCGAAGGTCGTTCACGATCGCACCATACTATACCTGCACGGTGGATATTATCTGATTGGTTCAATCCAGTCTCACCGCAGCCTGGCGGGGAATATAGCAGCTGCCACTCAGGCGCGTGCATTGATCATCGACTATGGTTTAGCACCGGAGCATCCATTTCCGGCTGGATTGGATGACTCGCTGACTGCCTACACCTGGTTACAGAAGCAAGGGATTCAGTCTGATGAAATTTTCCTGGCAGGTGATTCCGCAGGTGGAGGACTGGTGCTAGCTACCCTGCTAGCACTGCGTGACCAGGGAATGCCGTTACCAGCGGGAGCGATTTGCCTGTCGCCCGCCACCGATTTAACCCGCAGCGGAGATAGCTGGAAAACCAATATCAAAAAAGAATTGGTGGTCAACCCGAATATACCTACGCAAATTCAACCACTATACCTGCGAGACGTAGACCCACACAACCCCTATGCATCACCCCTGTTTGGTGACCTGCACGGCCTGCCACCCCTGCTCATCCAGGTAGGCTCGAATGAGGTATTGCTGTCTGATTCCACTGCCTTTGCTGAACGGGCCAGAGACGCTGGTGTGGAGGTTACACTTCAAATATGGCCGGAGATGATGCACGTATGGCAACTTACCGCCAGCTTTTTACCTGAAGCGCGGCAGGCGATAGACAAGATGGGAGAATTTGTCAGAGCGGTGAGCCAAAAGGCCAGTGAGGCACAAAGAATGGCGGTATGAATTTTGTTGGGTTTCGGAGTCGAGCAGCAGCACATCGAACTTCAACCCCCATCCACAACCACTTGTGCTTCCGAACGGCTGACTCTCAGAATAATTTCCGAGAGCAAGTCAGGCAATTCTCTTGACAGCGACTAATCCTAATGATAAACTCATTGCGCATGACTATTTTTTAGCGAAAGGAGCGCGTTTTATGGTTAACTTAAAAATTGTTGTTCGCATTCATACTGTATGGGCGCGCCTCCAGGTGACGGGGTAATTCTTTTCCTAGGTTCGTAATCAACCTGCCACAGGAGCGTCCATGTCCCGTGGCTTTTACATTAGCATATCTCAAAGGTAACACAATCTACTATCCGATTGTAACCAATACCTGTTGAGAAAGTAGCCTCAAGCAATTTTTTGGATTTTCAACCAGCCACGGATGTCAAAAGTGGCTGGTTTTGTTTTTACTTAGGACTAAAGACAATGCACTCTAAAGTACCAAATATGTATGATGGTAGACCTACCTTCACTGGTGTCGTCTACAAAAAAACAATCGGGAATTATACCGTCCACACCAATGGGCAAGCTGTGCTATGCGAGCTTTCGAACCGCATCCGCAAGCAGCTGATCTACCCAACCGCAGACCCAGGCAATGTGCACCACCGGGTGCAAAAAGTGGTGGAACTCGAACACATGGATCCGTTGGCGGTCGGTGATCAGGTGAGCTATATCCAGGCTGAAGATGGCAAAGGCTTGATCGTCGAGCTGTTGCCTCGGCGCAACAAGCTGACGCGCAGAAGCGCAGTCGCCAAACCGCTTCATCATGGCGCCCATCCCTTCGAGCAGATCATCGTAACCAATGTAGACCAGGTGGTAGCAGTGATGTCGGCAGCACAGCCTGATCCCAAGTGGAATTTACTCGACCGCTACCTGGTATCTGCTGAGGCGGGCGAAATCTCGGCATTGATCTGCATCACCAAGCTGGACCTGGTGAAGGGAAACGAGGGTGAGCTCCAAGATGCGCTCACGGAATACCGGCAGATTGGTTATGCCTCCGTTCTGACCAGTACGATTAGTGGGGATGGTATACCGGATCTACGCACAGCCCTTAAGGGACGCATTTCGGTAATGGTCGGTAAATCAGGTGTAGGAAAGACAGCGCTGTTAAATGCCTTACAGCCGGGTTTAGGATTGCGTGTGAAAGAAGTCAGCCAGGTGACTGGCAAGGGCAGACACACCACAACCAACCTGGAGATGTTCCCCCTGGAAGGAGGAGGCGCAATCGTGGATACGCCAGGGACGCGCGAGTTTGGAATGTGGGATAACGTGGATGATATAGCATTTCTCTTCTCGGAGATGCGCCTACTGGTTGGCAAGTGCCGTTTCGGATTGGACTGCCAGCACGATGAAGAGCCGGGCTGTGCAATCCGTAAGGCAGTCGTATCAGGACAGATCAGCCCACGCCGATACCAGAGTTTATTAAGTTTGAAGGAAGAATTGAACCATGTACGAAGAAATCTATGAGCCATCCCCCGACCTATACTGGGACAAGCTCAATTCACGCCAAAATAAATCTGCCAGACGCCAGTGGCGGGCAACCGAAAGGATGTTCAGATGCAAGCGATGCCAGGCTGCCGTGCTCACCGAACCATCGATATCAGGAGTGCAAAACCGAAATCACTGCCCTTACTGCTTGTGGTCTCGGCATGTAGACTATCTCCAGCCAGGTGACCGTATGTCGGCCTGTAAAGCCATCATGCAGCCAATTGGACTGACACTGAAACGCAGGAAAAATAAGTATGGTGGGTGGTTATTCGGCGAGCTGATGCTGATCCACCGTTGCTACGATTGCGGGAAGATTTCAATCAACCGGATCGCTGCAGATGACCAAGTGGAGAGGTTAATGGAACTTTTCAGTGAGTCGTTATCCCTGAGCGTATATACCCGAAACCAGCTAGAAAGAAATGGGATTGAAATTCTTCAGGAAGAGCATGCGAAGCTGGTTGTCTGCCAACTTCAGGGGGTGGCCAACATTAAAACCAGAGACGTGGAATAAACCACGTCTCTGGTCAATTACGATGATCAAAAATAAGATCAGGGTTGCTGAACTTCGTCACCATCCCACATCGGACAATCCCCAAAGCCAAATCCAGGACCGAATCCCTCGCCAGAGTAATTGTTCATTCGCTCGAGCATCAAGTCTGCCTGAGCCTGGGTGATGACACCGTCGGCAACAGCTTTATCCAAAGCGGTCTGACGCACCTGAGAGACAAGCGTGGGCAGATCTGCTTCAGTCTTCCCTTGAGCAATGGCAATTTCTTTGAACGTCTCACCATTCGTTAGACGAGTGTTCACCTGATCCGAAGTGAGGCCGACGGCATCTGCGAAAGCGGAGATCATGTAATCATGCATGATCCCTTTACCTCGCCCCAGCCCATCTCCACCCATCATCCCACCAGGGCCGAAACCACGCCCGCCCATCATCCCGCCGGGACCATAATCGTCCCTATTTCCACCCATCATGCCACCAGGGCCGTTTCCGTTACTTCTTTGGCCCATCATACCACCAGGACCATAACCAAATTGCTGAATGATTCTTTCGCCGTTTTGCGCTTGCGCGGTGTTTACTGTGACAGCAGTGATATTGTCAATCCCGCGGACACGGGCGTAGACAACGCCTGCGCCACCCACGAGGATAAGGACAAACGCAATGATCAAACCGATAAGCAAGAACTTCTTCATAAAATACTCCTCCAGTTATTTTTTAACGGATATAGATTGTATCAAATGTATATTTGTACCACCTTAGTGTAACCGAAAATTGTGAAGGAATTGTGAAGAAAAGCGGAGAAAGAACAGTGATTAGTGATTAGTTATTAGTTCTTGGGTAGCGTTAGGTTATTTTTCCACGAATTCCGATAATTGAGCAATTCGATGGGATGAAATAGCCAGTAGACCAAAATCACCAGTCTTTTCCCCCAGCTCAAAGGACGATTCTTCCCCCAGTATCGTGGGGGATTCCAGAATGATCGCTAATATCTAAAACCCCTATGATTATTGAAAGCAGGATTTATGAGAAGAAAAAGTTGTAAAGGAGTGGAATAATTTTCCGTGTAAACTAAAGATATTCTACGACTCCTCGCCGGCGAGATAACGCATCTTTTCCCAGGGTGGGGCGTGGGATTCTTCGGCCAGTACCCCGCGCAGCTCGAAGATTTCATCGCGCAGTACGGCAGCTTTCTCGAACTCCAAATCCTTGGCAGCCTGTTTCATCTGGGCTTCAAGCTCGACGATCAGGCGCTTGAGCTCATCCTTGGGCATCTCAGCTGGCTTGACGGGACGCTCACCGCGGGCTTCAGCCTGGGCTTTACCGCCCAGCTGGTCGGTCAGGTCACGTACGGCTTTGACGATGCTGACCGGCTCGATCCCATGTTCCACATTGAATGCCTCCTGCTTGGCACGCCGGCGATTAGTCTCATCGATGGCAAATTTCATCGAATCGGTCATCTTATCCGCGTACATAATGACCTTACCATTCACGTGCCGGGCGGCACGACCGATGGTCTGGATGAGGGCAGTCCCTGAGCGCAGGAAACCTTCCTTGTCTGCATCCAAAATTGCCACCAAGGAAACTTCGGGCAGGTCCAACCCCTCTCGCAACAGGTTGATGCCCACCACCACATCAAACACACCCAGACGGAGGTCACGCAAGATCCCAATGCGCTCAAGAGTCTCAACCTCGGAATGCAGGTAATGCACCTTGATCCCCAGCTCCATCAAGTAATCGGCGAGTTTCTCCGACATACGCTTGGTGAGTGTGGTCACCAGGGTGCGTTGACCGACCTCCACCCGCTTGTGGATCTCCGCGATCAGATCGTCAACCTGGCCTTCAATCGGACGTACTTCCACCTCAGGATCCACCAGGCCAGTAGGGCGGATGATCTGCTCGACTACCTGCTCTGCATGTTCCATTTCATACGGTCCAGGCGTGGCAGATGTATAGATGGTGGAACCCATATGTTGCTCAAATTCCTTGAACTTCAGTGGTCGGTTATCCATCGCAGAAGGAAGACGGAAACCGTATTCCACCAGCGTCCCCTTGCGAGAACGGTCACCGTTATACATGCCTCGGATTTGTGGGATGGTCATGTGTGACTCATCGATGATGAGCAGGTAATCGTGGGGTAGATAATCGATCAGCGTCCAGGGAGGCGTGCCTTCAGCGCGTTGGTCGAGGTGGCGGGAGTAGTTCTCGATGCCGGCACAGGATCCAATCTCGCGCAACATCTCCAGGTCATAAACTGTACGCTGCTCGATGCGTTGAGCTTCCAGGATTTTATCCTGCTCCCGGTAGTATTTAACCCGTTCGTGTAATTCACTTTCGATATCCAGGATCGCCTGTTTGAGCTTATCTTCAGCGGCGATGTAATGTTTGGCAGGGTAGATGGCAATCGTCTCCAGGGGATGCCGCAGCTCGCCGGTGAGGGCATCAAATTCGACGATCCGCTCAACCTCATCACCGAAGTAGGTAACACGGTATCCAACGCGATCTTGATAGGCGGGTATGACCTCGAGGGTATCACCGCGCACGCGGAAGGTGGCTGGCTTCAGCTCCATGTCGTTACGTTCGTACTGGCTTTCGATGAGGTCGCGCAAGAGGGCATTCCGGCGGTAGATCTTGCCCTTCTCGATTGTGATTACGACTCGACCGTACTCTACCGGGTTACCCAGGCCGTAAATACATGATACGGAGGCTACAATGATCACGTCCTTGCGCGACATGAGCGACATGGTGGCTGACAGGCGCAAGCGCTCAATCTCTTCATTACGCTCAGTTTCCTTCTCGATATATAAGTCATGGCGCGGGACGTAAGCTTCTGGCTGATAGTAGTCATAATAACTGACGAAGTATTCCACGGCATTATCGGGGAAAAACTCTTTGAATTCAGCATAAAGCTGGGCAGCCAGGGTTTTATTGTGGGCCATTACCAGGGCTGGTCGCTGAAGCTGGGTGATGACCTGCGCCATGGTATAGGTCTTACCAGTTCCGGTGGCACCCAGCAGCACCTGGTTCTTGTAACCTTTATGGATGCCATCCACAATCTGGCGGATGGCTTCCGGCTGATCACCGGTGGGGTGAAAAGGGGCAACGAGTTTGAAATCCATAAGCAGATGTCCTCGAATCAAAGATTGCCGAGTAATCGAGAAGCAGAACGATTATCATACCTTAAAATTGAAAGTAGAACAAGGGTTCTAGGGGTGATGTCAAAAATATAAAATACCGAACTAATCAATTTGATAGCTCATCTTAATCAACAGCGATACAGCATTCATACTATAATCATTCCTATACTAAAGCCTTGAACGATGAAATTCAAAATCAATAATAGTAGAGTTATCGACAACATGATTGTTCATTGCAGTTTTTAAAAAAACTCAATTTTACCTATGAAACAAAATTGGTTCCAAAATTCTTATATACTAAAATTATCTCTTGGTTACCTCATGTTGCCTTTTATTATTTTTTGTCTTAGCTTCATCAAAATTTGGATTGGCCTTCCAATTGTTGTTTTATTGAGCTGGATTACATGGAGGATATGGAAACAAAATGATTCTAGGAATGTTAGTTCTGGAATTGCTAAAAACGATTTATTTGTTGGGCTAGCAATCTTAGGTTTTTGGGTGTTTTTATCTGGTATTGGTGGTTTTACATTCCAGAACAGTGACCATCACATTCGTAATGCAATTTTCAAGGATCTGATCAACTTTAAATGGCCAGTCATCTATCCAAATAATGGAGACTTGCCAAATACCCAATTGTATGCATTGATCTATTACATAGGTCATTGGCTACCGGCAGCTCTCGTTGGCAAAATTTTCGGGTGGCAACCTGCAAATATATTTCTATTCATGTGGACTTGGCTGGGTATTTTTCTGACTACCGGTTTATTGAAGGAGCGCGTCAAATCAACATTATCAGCATCTGCATTATTACTAATCTTTTTCAGTGGTATGGATATCCTGGGAACTCTCGCTTTCCGATCACTTTTTCCCAATATGTATCCCACTCTCTGGCCTCCGATAACATATCTTCAAGCGTGGGGGCCATTCTTTCAGTTTTCAGCAATCACCACACAATTATTCTCAGTGTTTAACCAAGCTGTTCCAACTTGGATTTGTATAGCCTTGATTCTGAACAATTACAACCGCCAGAATGTGTTTTTTATCTGGGCTCTTTGCTTCTTTTTCTCTCTCGCCGCCTTGGGATTGCTTCCATTCACATTCCTTGTGATTCCGCGCAAAGCTATCAATGCCGAAGATATTTCATCAAATTGGCGAGACCGGAAGGTGGCAAGCTTCTTGAAGGATTGCCTATCAGACGTTAAGGATATGATCAACCCTGTAACTTTATTGGGGGGTGGGTTGGTATTTATTACCACATATTTATATTTTTCGACCAATCTCAGCGCATCGAGAAGAGGTTTCGTCGAAATGGATCTATATAAGGTTATGTTTCTTGTGTTCTATCTGACCATCGAAGTTCTCCTACTTTGGATATTATTTTTTAAGGAACATAGGAAAAATCTCTGGTGGTATGTTACCGGTGGAATGTTTGTGTTAACGCCGTTGATCCGTTTCGGCAGCAATATCGACTTCTGCATGAGGGCATCAATTCCTGCAATCTTCATACTCATGACCATTTCAGGAGAAGCGCTATTCAGAAGACCAAAGGTAAAATACCGTGCAGCATTGATCTTGTTATTGGTTATAGGTGCTTTTACTCCCATTTATGAGATGAACCGATCCATCTACCGGACAGGGCAACATTATTTAGCAGTGCAAACCAGTGTGGGAACAAGTATATATATAAAAGGTATTGAGCAACCAAATCCGATTCCAGAGTTGGACCATCCATCCACTCTGACTGCGGATCTGTACCCCTCACTTTCGATTTTTAACCCTGAGGATATTCCTAATTACGTTGGAAAAATCAATGATTCGCTTTTCTTCAAATACCTGGCCAATTCCCCCGATTACTAATCCCAATATATGGTTTTATTAACTAATCCGCTGGATTGAATTCCAGGCAGTGAGTGAAATATTCGTATAATGAGAGGAAGAGTAGAAATGTGGGAGATAGATTAAGTGAGTAAGCAAATAAAATCGGAACCAAAAATAACGAAAAGGCCGTTAACCGCACTGGCGAAAAAATTCTTTCTGGTTTACGAAAAGCCACTTGCAGGAGGCGTGCTTGCATTCGCATTTTACGCTATCATCGCTATTTATTACAAGCTTTGGGGGACAACCACGCCAGGCAATTACTACAGTTACCTGGCTGATGCTTTTGCACATGGTCAGCTGTATTTAAGGTTGCAACCCTCACAGACCCTTGACCTAGTTTATTATCAGGATAAATTATATTTATATTGGCCTCCCTTACCAGCGGTATTAACAATCCCGTTAGTACTACTGTTTGGGGTTAACTTCAGTGACATTATCTTCACCATTGTGGTCGGTAGTCTCAATGTAACTATCGTAGCCCAACTATTGCGGAAATGCAACGATCGAAGTCTATTGAACCTGACAGCGATTCAGCGGGGTCTGCTGGTTTTCGTCTTTGGGTTCGGAACAGCCCTGGTACCCCTGGCAATTATGGGAACAGTGTGGTCAATTAGCATCATTATGGGATTAATGTTTGTCGGTCTTACATATTTATCAGCAGTCAGTCTTCATGGTTGGAAATCTTTTTTCATGGCGGGATTATCCATTGCGGCTGCGTTGGCTACGAGGAACACTTTGATCTTGGCTGGAATCTGGCCTGCGTATTATTTACTCCAATTGAACTGGTCGCTACCCTGGAAAAAGAAATTTGTATATGCATTTCTTGGTGTTATGCCAATATTGCTAATACTTGCAGTTCTTGGCTTATACAATTATGCCCGTTTTGGTTCATTTACAGATATTGGTTATGCCTATCACAATATGCATCCTTTTTTTCGGCCTGATTTTGAAAAATATGGTGCATTTAGTTTACATTACATACCGCGCAACCTGTACTATCAGTGGATCGCATACCCGTTTTTTACAAAAAAAAGCTTGGAAATTGTGATGGGCGGTAGTCTATTGTTGCTTACTCCAGTTTTTTTGGGTATGTTTTGGGCGGTAAAGAACCGGAGCTTGCGCAGCCACGTTGCGGTATTGGCGTTAACTATATTTATGGTATATATACCAATAGTGTTGCTCATGGGTACAGGTTTCATCCAATTGGGACCTCGATACCTGTTGGATTTTATGGTGCCATTAATAATATTAACTGGCATGGGAATAAAATTTTGGCCAACTAGGGTTACAGGCATTCTGGTGGCAATCTCATTCCTCCATTACCTCGGATTGGTTATCTGGGCATGGTAGGAGTTATCGTATTATCCTTATTCGTTTGTTTTAATAAATTTTTAGTAATTGTGTAGGAAATCTTAATACTGTCGTTATATCTCGACTTATATTGACCAATGTCGATAATCGATGATTATCAGAAGCCGTTAAATAAATGGAGTAAATTACCAGGTGATGAATCCAAACAAGCATAGTTCTCATCAACTTCCCAAGGATTTGGTGCCTATTTTATTTTTGGCAATAATATTGATTATCCTCTTGTTTCTGATTTTTTACCGACTAGATAACTGGCCGAGTGTGTGGTGGGATGAAGGCTGGACTTTATCAGCAGCGCGCAATTGGATTGAGCAAGGTCATTTGGGTAATTATTTGGATGGACAACCTATTCCTCCACGTCTACCATTGCGATTTCCAGTCGTCGTGCCGGTAGCATTGAGCATGAAGTTGTTCGGTATTGGTACATGGCAAGGTAGGTTGCCAGGTGTCATTTTTACTATTATGTCCTTAGCCTTAGTCGGGCATTTATGCAATAAGATGTTCGATCGAAAGACCGGGGTCTTCACAATTGTAATAATATTCTGCTTTTCTGTTTTTGTATTCCATCCTCTCAATATTGGACGCCAGGTTATGGCTGAAATGCCAATGATGTTTTATTTATTGGGGGGTTACTTCCTTATCTGGCTTGCAATATCAAAATCTCCAATATGGGGTGTGGGCGCTGCCCTTTTCTTCGGAGTCGCTATCCATGCAAAATTACAAGTGCCGCCATTTTGGCTAGCTTCAATCATTATTTCGACCTGGATGTCGATCTCCCTTCTCCAACGACGGATTACTCGGATCTTGTTGGGAGTAGCTATTGGTAGTACTGTGGTCGCAATTTTCGTTTTATGGGTGCAGAATATAATCATGCCTGGGTCATTTGAAGGTCCAGAATTAATAAAAATATTGTTAAATACGGTAATATTTGTGCCAATATGGTTTATACGAATTTCGGCTCTTAAACAAGTCCTCTTATTTGGGGCACCATTACTGCTGGGTTTCATATGGGCTGGTTGGCATACCTGGGGATATCTATCGGCAGGTCGACATTCTAAAAACAATCAATTGAACCAGGACGAGGCAAATATTATTATTATGCGGTCTGCATTGTGGGGTTTAGGAGCAAGCTGGTTGTTCTGGTATTCAGTAATGGCAATTGATTGGATCCGGTATATGTTTCCGCCCTTTTTCATAGGATCTATATTCATCGCCGCTTACCTGGGTGAGATAACGAACGGCTTCGATTTGCGTCTCCTTGTGAAGCAAAGCAGTGCTGTATTATTGAGGCGAGGGCTCAATTATAAAAATCTACAGAGTCTCATCATGTTCCTTGCCCTCGGCATTAATCTTGGAGCGGCAATTATATCTGCGGAAATAGGTTTGACAATTCCACAGTCTGACCCTGAATTAGCTTCGGCATATCTTCAAAACAACATTCCTGCTGGAGCAAAGGTGGAAACTTTTGAGAGTGAGTTGTATTTCCTCGCCCCAAATATAAAATATCATTTCCCGTCTGATCTGGTCAGTATGCAGGCGCAACGTAAAACCACAATAGATCCATCATTAATAATTGATTATGATCCGTTGGAGGCTAATCCAGATTACATCGTGGTGGGAGGCATGGGCCATTTATGGCCGCTCTACAATGGCGTAATTGAGCAAGGAAAGTTCCAATTAATCACAGATATTGGAGACTATCAGATCTATCAAAAACAAATTTCTCCAAATTCTCAATGAAGAATGTGAACCAAAAATAGGGTAAGTATTTAAGGCTTACCGGCGATTTGTAAGAGAATAATTAAAATTGAGATAATTCTTTGTGAGATATAGGTAGCTCAAACAATAACGAAGTGGCGAATATGGATTTAACTTAATAATGACTGGTTTGCTAACAATTACAGTAATTAATTAAGGGGTTCTAATAAGTTCTTGTGTCGCGGATGTGATTTTGGGGGTAAATTGCTTGAAATGAATTACATTTGAGCGGTGCAGGAAATAACGAATCAATACCCCCAAGATGCCAAAACCATATATTATGCTGCGTGAAAAATTTATCGAAGAAGCATCTTTAAAATAGCGTGTGGATATTGGTACCTCTGTAAAAAACAAACCACATGCCATGCCTTGTGCTATTATTTCCGTGTCGAAGATAAAATCGTTACTATTTTCCTCAAAACGAACCGTTTCCAGATACTTGCGGGAATAAGCCCGAAAGCCAGAATGAATTTCGGTTAAGTACCTTTGAAACACCACATTAGCGAACGCCGTTAGAAATATATTCGCAGTATATTTCCAACGAGGCATTCCTCCTTCCATTGGTCGACCACCCAACATACGTGATCCAAAGGCAGCATCTGCGCGACCATTAATTAAGGGCTCAACCAGATGCGGTATTACAGTGGCGTCATACTGATGATCCGGGTGAACCATAACAACAATATCTGCACCAGCTGTAAGAGCAGTTTGATAACATGTTTTTTGGTTACCGCCATATCCTCTGTTCTTTGGATGACTAATTACTTTTATTCCGAGATTTAGAGCAACCTCAACGGTATTATCTGAAGAGCAGTCATCGACTAATACTATGTCATTACGAAAAGCTGCTGGAATTTCATCATAAGTACGTTGTAGTGTTTTCGCGGCATTAAAGGCGGGCATGACAATAACGATATTGGGTATATTATCCATATAAACTTTTTAGTAATAATAGAATATGAGTAAATTTTGATTTAATAAGCTTTCCCTACCAGATCGATTAATATGGTCTGATCTGACTTCGAGCAATAAGCCTTTGATATACCTGCAAGATACTCCTGAATGTCGGAAGCAAGACTACGATCAATGCTGGAAGATAGGATTCAATCAGAACCCAGGTTTGCCAGCCCCAAGGCATATTTCCCCACCCATAGTAATATTGTAGGGCGGGAAATGAAATCCAGGAACAGATAACCAGGAATAATTGTTGCTTCCAGTTCTCAGCAACCAGCAAAACACCGAGTTGATCATAAACCATCCGTTGAGGCATCGCAGCTAAAAGTAACAACAACCAGGCACGCTTGTCACGATACCTGATAAGAACCAGCAATAGAAGAAGCCCCAGCGGGAGAGTTAATAGCGGTGGATATCCAGCGTAATTCTGGATGTGCATATATTTCAACCAATCCAAAGGCCATATTGGATACAACACCAAAGACACCAATAATAGTATTCCAGCAATCAGTAGGCCGATTCGACTGGGTTTTTGAATCAGAACGAATGGCAATGCAAGCTGGGGTTTAATAAATAATAAAAACAGAAGATTGGGCGTAAAGAACATGGATATTATATACGGAGCAAATTGGGCAAAAATCAAATTATTCAACATTGGCCAGGACAAAAAAATTAATAAATACCAATTTTTCCCTGTGCGAAGGATAAGCCAGGCTAACAAAGCACATCCAAGGCCATTAAATAAAGCAGCCGCAATCCGATCAGATAACCAAGAAAATGGGATAGTAAATAAGTCCGCGGTGAATGGATATGGCACTGAAGAGGGATCCAAATTGAGCTTGTAAGCTAAATATGGATCTCTTCCCGCAAGCCAGTCACGAGCGAGCACGACAATGTTCTTGAAGTCAGTTTGATCTCCGCCGCGCAAAAAATATATATAAAGTGATATGATAAAAATGATGATCCCAATCAATCCCGCCAAAATTAAGCAATCACGTGAATTTAGTTTATTTTTAGCCTTATCCGCTTTATCTATCATAACAAAATCCCCTTATATATACCGGATTACAAAAAATCCAACCTCGCCTGCGTCCCAGGTAGTGGATATAAACCTCCACCCGGTAAATCCCTGGTTCGGTGGCAATGTATGTGCACAGGTCATGCTTATGCCAGGTACGGATAGGCTTGCCATCCTTGAGTAATACGCACTCAGCGATCATTGGTAAACGGACCTGGATGGTTACACCACCTTTACTATTGAGCTCACCACCCATCTGGGCTGAAGCATCGAGACCGCGCGCGGAAAAGCGAAAACCACGCGTGGATGCAGGCAGGTCATACCCGATGAAACAATGCCCCAGGCGGAGTGCTTCCAGGATCATGCTGGTATCAGATGCAGCATCTGTACCAAGTGGGCGCGGCAATAAGACGTGCGTATTGATGGCACGAAAATGAAACTCGTAAGGGAATACCGTCCGGTGCAATGGTCCGAGGTGCATGGCGTGTGAATGAGCATCGGAACCCCCAATCGCGACCACCTTTTTACCAGTTAACATCAATTCGTCCCACTTTTGTAAGGTTTCTGGCAACGGTCCACGCGCGATGAGGTGTGGGAAATATACATAAAAAACTGCATGCAACAAGGATTTAATGCGGGGTTTGAACTCAGAGAAACCATTCCACAGCTCAAGACCGGTAAATCCACGCACTGACCAATCCACCCAGGAAATATCGCCTTCATGGACGGATGGTGCTGCAGGGTCGACTGGATGAGCGATAAACGCCAAACCACCTGCCCTGGTGACCGCGTCCAACAGCAGCTGGGGATCATGGGCATTCGTCGCTAACTCGCGTTGAGCTCCAAACACCAAAAGGTGGTTCTTTTGAGGCTCACGTGCCTGGTCGTGGATCTCCTCCCCTACCATCATGAGCACGCGTCGATCACCTGATGACTTATACCCGGCAGGTCCATTCACCAAAACATTGTGGTCGGTAACGATTACTGCATCCAAACCTGCCTGCATGGCAGCCGCAGCGATATCCGCATGCGAGCCAGCGCCATCAGAATAGCGGGTATGCATATGCAGGTTAAGGATGATCTCGTGCATTTTCCATCTCGTGATAATCTATATCCATATTATAGCTGGATAATTCTGACATAATGTTCTTTTATCCTTAGTTCGATAGATCCGGAGCCAATTCAACTCTTATCAATATTGTTAGCCCAAAATTCTATAGATTGAGCAGTTCCTGTTAGAATATTACCCTATGCAAGGACCGATGACTAACTTGTTTCAATCAAAAGCCCGTTTGATGGTAATCATGCGCTATGTTCTACTGTGTGCAGTAAGTGCACTGGGCCTTGCAAGACTAAGAATGATCATCCTCTTACTTGCTTCTCCTGGTTCTTTAATGGATCGGGATACATTAACTTATTACTTAATGGGAAAAGCGGTACTGGTAGGCTTGAATCCCTATCTCCCATTGAATGAATTGGCACTGAAATTTGTTGGTTCGAGCTCTTTCTTACCCCACCCTGCCCCTTGTACGCCAACCATGGCATTATTATCTGTGCCAATAGCTTTATTCAGCTTTAGTAATTCCGTGGTCATTTGGTTAAGTGTTGAACTATTTTTGTTGGCTGCAATTGCTTGCATGCTTACTGTGTTGTGGAATGGGCGGCTCCATTGGATCGGTGCAATTTTCCTGTTTCTAGGGCTCCTCGCCTGGTATCCAGTGATGGTGGATCTATTATTAGGACAGCTTACAATTCTACTTACCGCCCTGCTGCTGGCTGCTTTATTATTATTGCGGAAAGACCAAAAAATCCTGGCAGGGATTTTGATCGGATTCACTGTAGGGATTAAGATTATTACCTGGCCATTAATAGTCTACTTTGCATTAAAAAAAGATTGGCGTTCATTTTTTTCAAGCAGCCTGACCGTTGTTGGTTTGAACCTGATTGCAACACCCGTGATAGGAATCAGGCCGATCATTGACTATTATTTCGGGATCACAATGCAGGTGTCTGCAATATACTATTCGTTTTTGAAGAATTATTCGCTATGGTCAATTGGTTACCGCTTATTTAACGGGACTTAGCCCATCAGTGGTGACTACATTTCAGCTCCACCCCTTATCAACCTTCCAAAAGTGGCACCTTTGGTATCGGCAGGACTTGCAATAGCTTTTCTGATTGTAGGATTTATTTGGTCGATTCGATCAAAAGATAAGGAAATTGCATTTTCTATAGTAGCTTGTGTGATCGTGGCGGTCAGTCCGATCGCATGGGATCACTACTACATCATAATCATTATCAGCCTGGGGGTATTACTGCTTCAGCTTAAAAAGCAAAATTTCCCTACATGGGAGACAATCTTTTCCATCATCATTATCCTTATGTTATTCCTATTCAATGAACGAATTGCGGATGTGATTTTTTTGCTTAACGGTGGCGTAGATTTTATTCAAGCGCATGGAAACCGCATCACTTTTGCTTCCAGCCTGCTAGAAACTATCCCCATGGTCGAATTGGTCATTTTATCCATACTCTTGTGGCGTGTCGGGAATTCCAAACAAACCATTAAGCAAATAAACTGATTTGTCATCATATTATCTCCATTCAATTCAGGTATAAATAAATCTCTACTGGGTTTGACGATTCACCCAACCAAAGGTATAATCCGCAAGCTTAAGCGTCGAATAAGTTCAGGATTATTTCAACAAAACAGAAAAAGTTTTAGCCGGAGGCAGGTCGTGGGTAATGTCGTTGATATTTCATTGATCGTTGTTTCGGTGGCGTTGATAGCCAGCGTCATTTTGCAAAGCAAAGGCGCAGGTTTGGGTGGCCTAACCGGTGCGGATACAGGCGGCATCTTTACCGCCCGCAGGGGTGTGGAAAAGACTTTGTTTTATGTAACCATTGCCCTGAGTGTGTTGTTCTTTGTCTTGGCGGTGATATCGGTTAAAGTAGCCTAATCTTTATTATTAGAGCGCAGAGGAACTCCACCAACCACCAATATCGAGGAGTTGGTATTTATTCCGAAGCGCTTTTTGTTTTTTTTATTTTGATTTACAGCATATGATAATATTGAAATCATGAAAAAATTACGCTGGCCGTTGTTGATCGCCATCATTGCGCTGGCTGCCATCTCTATTCTACTATATAGCCAAAAACCAGATGTCCTGCAACCCATTACCCAGCCGGTAGTTAAACCCGCTGAGGGGGGAATTTACTCGGAGGGTGTGGTCGGCGTTTTTAGACGGTTGAATCCGGTGTTGGATTATTATAATGAAGCCGATCGAGAGGTCGATCGTTTGTTATTCAGCGGTATGCTGCGCATCGACGATCGCGGTTTGCCGCAGGCCGACCTGGCAACTTCATGGGGGATATCACGGGATGGCATGATCTATAACTTTTCGCTCAATCCCAAAGCAGTTTGGCATGATGGAGAACCAGTTAAAAGCGATGACATTATCTTCACCATCCAAATAATGATGGCAGATGATTTTCCGATTCCAACCGACGTGCGCGAATTCTGGAAGCAGATTGAAATCGTGCGCCTGGATGAAAAGACCTTGCAGTTCAAACTGCCGGAGCCTTTTGCACCTTTCCTGGATTACCTGACTTTTGGCATTCTTCCATCACATCTGCTGGGTGACCTGACCCTGGCAGAGGTGATCGACGACCCATTCAATCTGCAACCTGTCGGCACAGGACCCTATCGTTTCGACCACTTACTCACCACAGATGGTCAAATCACTGGGGTGGTACTCGCAACCTTTAAAGATTACTTCGCTTCCACGGCATACATCGACCAAATTGCATTGCGTTACTATCCAGATTTTACGGCTGCCTATGCAGCATATCAGTCGGGAGAAATTGCCGGTATCGGTAATGTGACCTCAGATATCCTTCCCCGGGTGCTGACAGAGAAAGGGCTCAGCCTCTACACAACGCGGCTACCAGTAATGACAATGATCCTTTTGAACCTGGATAATCCCGAAGTTAAATTCTTCCAGGATGTAAACGTACGCAAGGCTCTCATGCAGGGGATCAACCGTCAGGGAATAATCGATACCCTCAAAGGTAGTCAAGCCATACTGGCGGATGGGCCTATCTTCCCAGGCAGCTGGGCGTATTATGACGGGATTGAGCATTATTCATACAACCCAAACCAGGCAATTTCACTATTGCGTGAAGCAGGTTTTACCATCCCGGCAGCCGGTGGAGAAATCCGCACCAGTGAGGATGGAACCACCCTATCGATTGAGCTGCTTTATCCGGATGATAAGGAGCATGCCACCCTGGTCAATTCCATTCGGCAGAATTGGGCTGCTATAGGGATTCAAGTCAATGTGCAGGCATTACCTTATGATCAGCTGGTTAGTGAGCATTTGGATACGCGCAATTACCAGGCGGCCCTTGTGGATTTGAACCTATCCCACTCGCCTGACCCTGACCCATATCCGTTCTGGCACCAGACCCAGGTTTCAAGCGGTCAAAATTATTCCAACTGGGATGATCGCCAGGCAAGTGAATATATAGAGCAGGCGCGCATTACCACCGATCTGGCAGAACGGGCCCGCTTGTATAATAATTTTCAAGTTCGTTGGAGTCAGGAACTTCCTGCTTTGCCGCTGTTTTACCCCGTGTATACCTATGCCGTGAGCGGCGATATTCAAGGAGTGAGTATCGGTCCTATCCTCGAACCCGCTGACCGCTTCAACCACGTGACAAACTGGTACCTGGTGACGAGTCGGTCGACCGGTGAAGAGACGGCCACCCCCACACCTTGATTAGATTTTATTTTTGGTGAAAATTAGTGCTTGTCGGCTGATTTTCTGACTTTTAGGATGGCTTGAAGCTCGTCTTCAAATACCTGCACAAGCTGGGGATCAAATAAGGTGCCGCCTGCGCCGACAATCAGACGAGAAGCATCTTCTGCACTGATCTCTTTTTTATAGGGGCGGGGAGTTGTCAGAGCATCAAAGACATCCGCGATGGCACACATGCGGGCGCTGAGTGGTATCTGATCTTCTTTAATCCCGTGGGGATAGCCTGAACCATCCCAACGTTCATGGTGGTTCAAGGCAATGGTTTCTGCGGCCTGCAACAAAGGTGAGTTTGAGTTACTTAGCAGCTCAGCACCAATGGTGGTATGCCGTTTGATTTTTTGGAGCTCGTTTTCAGAATATTGTCCTTGTTGGAGCAGTAATGCTTCAGGAAGGCCTACCTTACCAATATCATGCAGCTGGCAGGCAGCAGAAAGAAGCTGTGCTTCACTCTGGGTGAGACCCATACCCCGACCAAGAATCAGGGTGTATCCCTTGATGCGCTCCAGGTGGTTTAGGTTACTGCCTTCACGAAATTCGGCGATATATGCCAGACGCCAGATTGCATCCAATAACTCTTTATGGCTATCCAGAGAATACATGCTTCCTTCCTTTCTAAAACATACTGTAACGAAATGGACGAATATTCGTTTAATTAGGAGCGGATTAATATTCTGTTATTGACTATATTTTACAACACTTCGCGATAATGAATGTTTAATATTTCTCTTATTGTCCTATCATATTTGTCAGTACTGTACTAATCTTCGGATGATATAATTTTTTTGCTAAAGGTATCAGGTTGTTCTACCCTTCTGACTGGAATTATCGGCATCATTGATGAGGAAAATAAACTGAGGTAAGATAATATTCCTACGTCGACCGGGGGAGCAACATTGTGTGACGATACTATCATGGTTGCGATGGATACAATAAATATGCCAATTGGGAGTAATAAAGCCTTGCATCGAGACCAACAAGGGCAGAGCATAATTGAATTTGCACTGATATTACCATTGATGGTGCTTTTCGTTGTTGGGATTTTTGAACTTGGACGAGCATTTTTTGCTTACATCGCCATCTCTAACGCAGCTCGCGAAGGCGTCCGCATCTATACATTTACGCCGGATACGACTTCATTCTCTGAAATCAACCAGACGGTCGAAACTGAAATTGGTACGGCAACATTGGTCGATCCAGATAAAATTGATACGATAGAAATTTTTTGCGGAGATACCAATACTCCTGTGCTCAATGATATTAATCTGGATGATTGTCCAACGGAAGAACCAATTACAGTGACGGTTACTTACAGCCATGAATTAATTCTCGGCGTATTTTTCTCGCAACCTCTTATGCTGGTGAGATCAGCGGAGATGATGAAACCATGAAGAAACTTGTAGGATCTGCACGACGGGGGCAATCCCTGGTTGAATTTGCGTTAATCCTTCCGGCTTTTCTCTTGATGGCTGTGATGGTCTTCGACCTGGGTCGGGCAGTATATTATTCCAGCGTGCTGCATAACGCTGCCAGAGAGGCAGCTCGTTATGGAATCGTGCATCCAGATGATGTGCCAGGTATGATCCAAACTGCTAAAGATTTTGCTATCGGACTAGACTTGGATGATGAAAATTTTGATCCCCTTCCTTCAGTTGGGGTGCCCGAGGACACTAGTAGCTACCCACCTCCACACGTTACAATGATCATTCGGTACGATTTTTATCCCGCCACACCAATTGTGTCGAACTTTATTACGGGTGGCTTTATTCCATTAATTGGTGAAGCCACC
This sequence comes from uncultured Chloroflexia bacterium, assembly GCA_963725685.1. GTDB lineage: Bacteria > Chloroflexota > Anaerolineae > Anaerolineales > UBA4823 > FEB-25. The sequence continues at coordinate 521,966 of CAVRYZ010000001.1, read as the reverse complement.
ATGAAGTTGGAAGCATTGCCTACGCCATGAAAACTATGTTTGCTGGAGAGGATATATGAAACTAAACAGGTTATCCCATGAACGAGGTCAAACCTTGGTCCTGGTCTTATTAGGGTTTCTGGCGTTTGTCGCCGTATTGGCGTTGGTATTGGATGGTGGTAATGCCTATGCTGCCAAGCGTTCAGCCCAGAATGCAGCCGATGCAGGGGCACTGGCTGGAGCATCATATATGTGCTTACATAATGACGTAGCAGGAGGGATAGACAAAGCCGAAGCATATGCAGTTTCGAATGGTGCGGATAACCCTCCGCAAGTATATGCAAGCTTGAATGCTGCAACTGTGGTAGTTACTGCAAGAGTCACTAAAGACACTTTTTTCGCGGGTGTGATTGGTTTTAATACGGTGTCACCGGTTGCAGTAGCAGAGGCGCAATGCCGCCCACCGATAGGTATAGGCGTAATGCCAGTAGCTTGGGCTTGCCGACCTCCTGTGGTTGGAGGTGTGCCCGTACCAGGCGTTGATTGCGCTGAAGTAATAGGCCCATTTGGCGATGGGGAAGCTGGATTGGCTTGTACATACATCATGATGGATTCAGTAAAAGTGAAGGGGAAAGGAAAACCATGCGACCCTGATGACCCTACTTGTTATATCCAAAATGATCTCGTGTGTAGTGCACATGGACCTGATTTAACTCCGCCGAAAGGATGCAACTACGTAGAGCCAACCAAGACTGATTGTGACTTGAATAACGACTGCATTGATGAGCTAATGACAGGTGGTGCCCGCAGCTGGTTAGATCTAAATGGTGGAGGCGGTGGAGCAAACGAGTTAAGGGATTGGATTAAAAATGGATTTCCTGATCCAATTTCACCACATACCTGGGTACCTGAGGAAAGTGGGGTGGCAACTAGCATCTTCCATACTGCAGCGCAGTATGTTGTAGGAAAAGATGTTACCTTACCCGTGTTCAATAAAATCTGTGATACATATCCCAATAATATAACGAATCCAGAAACTATAGCGGCGTGTAATGTTGGGAACATCGACATCCGGGCTGTAGCTAGCCATAATATGAATTTCCATATTATTACATTTTCTACATTTCATGTAACCTGTGTGCAAACTGGTAAAAATAAAGTTACTGCCGAACCAGGGTATAACTTTATTAAAAACAAGGAATGCAATGGACATGGAAGGGCAGTCACGGTTGGAGCGATTGACGATAACGATAAAACCATAGAAGGTTATTTTAAGGAATTAAACAGTGGCGGTTTTGGTGGACCAGGCGATCCGTTTGATGCTGGCACATTCACAGTGGTCTTGGTCCGATAGCTGTAATAACAAGGCATGAGTATTGCTAGCAAATTCAACAAATATTATCTCAATTCTGGTATATAAGATGCAACTATTACCGGTGAATTTAACACGCATAAAACCTACAAACCCAGGAGGGTCAACTTGAATCGTCGAGTGCTTATCGGAATCGTCATAGCTATCGTGGGTGTCGGCCTGATTGGGCTTGGCATCGTCGCGATCAACCGTGTGCTCAGGCAAAGCCTTAACCCACCCGCTCAGGCAACCCCTGTAGTCGAAGCAACTACAAGCATCATCGTTACCACCCATGACCTGGCAGTCGGAGCAGTTTTAAATCGCGAAGACATTCAACTCGCGAATGTCCCCATCAGCCTGGTACCGCGGGATGCCCTGCAAACGATCGAAGCTGCGCTGGGGAAAATCGCCATCGTGCATCTCATCCAGGGAGAAATGGTGCTCCAACATCACCTGGCAGACCCAACGAACGTCTCACATGATGTCGGATATATCATCGGGGATAACCAGGTATTGATGGCGTTTCCTGCGAACGACTTAATGAGCGGGTTAGGTGTCTTACAACGCGGGGACAATGTTGATATATTTGTAACGTTGACAGTGGCAGTCAGCCCTACGCTCACCACTCCGGGCGTCGGGAGCAGCGCACAACAAGAAAAAATTCCGCGTTTGTTCACCTTTGATGCATTTCAACGCATTCAAATAACTGCTACCGTGGTCGAAGTAGTGGCAGAATCAGGCTCAAGTACCCCAATTCAAGGTCAAGCTCAACCCACTCCAAACCCTGCCAATGCAAAGATCAGAGCATATTTGCTGGCATTGAATGCACAGGATGCATTAGTGTTGAAGAACCTGCGGGATATTGGAGCAATATTTGATATCGTCCTGCGTTCACCAACCTCGAATCAGCTGTTTGATATCAGTCCTGTGACTGAAGAGTATTTATTACAGCGCTTCAAACTAACCATCCCCAGGTAGATAGACTAGCAAATTCGTGAATGATTTCCGAATGCCAAATGGCCAAGAATAGAGGTGTTATCCGATGAGCCCAGCTAACAAACAAATCCGAGTGGTCGCACTTTGTGATCCTGGAGCGACCCAACAACAAATCACCGAAGCGCTTAATATTGAAAATGAATTTACTTTGGTCGATGTATTAGCTTCCAAAGAGATGCTGGCGAGACAGATACGAGCCGCAGAACCTGATATCCTGCTGGTAGATTCCCAGCTTGGGAGCGAATCCACCATGGATATTATTGATGACCTGGCGCTACAATTCCCTACGGCTGCCATCGTAGCGATCCTGCCCACAAATGATCCTTTGGTTGCCCAACAGGTGATGCTGGCTGGAGCACGCGCATTCCTGATCACACCATTCTCACAGATCAACCTTATCAGCACATTACGCAGGGTGACCGAGCTGGAAGGACGCAGGATTCAATCACAGGCTTATATTCCTACCCAGCTGCCAGAAGCCACCCGCCCGTTACGCTCGGTCACATTTTATAGCCCACGTGGAGGTACCGGAGTTACATCAATCGCCGCAAATACCGCCATCGCCCTGGCTGAAGAAACCGGTAAGAAGGTGCTTTTGTTCGAAGGGAAAGTGTTTTTCGGCCATCTGGAAGTGATGTTGAATTTAAAGGTTCAAAATGCATTATCCGATCTTATTCCGCACGCCTCAAATCTAGATGAGAGCCTAATTCGAGATGTAGTCTGCCCTCACCCTTCCGGGATCCATGTCTTGCTGGCACCATCCAATGCCCAAATCGCGCAAGGAATTCGCGCTGAAGATATCTACAATATTTTTATTGGGGTTTCCCGGTATTATGATTATGTCGTCGTGGATGCAGGCGGGCCATTGAATGATATCTCGGTGACATTGATGGATGCTACAGACCGAATTCTATTGGTGACCACCCCCGACCTGGCGTCACTGCATGACACCAGCCGTTTCCTTCAATTAAGCAGGTCACTCTCTTATCCGTCAGAAAAAATATTGATGATCCTGAATAAGGCTGGTTCAGAAGGAGGAGTCAAGCTTAAGGACATCGAAGCTGTGCTCCATAATCAGATCTATCACCAAATTGCCAATGACCCGGCGAACGTATTACGCAGCATCAACCGGGGAATTCCATTCCTGGTGTACTATCCGAGGAGTATTGCCAGCAAATCCGTCCAACAACTTGCCCGTAGCCTGGCATCGATCAACCTGAGAGAGGCTGGGCATGAGGCAGCGCCTTTGCCAGGAGAAAAAGCTAATCGAGACCTGTTGCTTGCATCAAGCCGCTTAGGCTAGCAAGAGACAGTATATATAGGATTAACTGTATGCCCTCTTTTACCGTGCTCATCGCTGTAGTCCTTGGAATTGTATTCCTCATCTTGATTGCATATGGGTTGGTGATCTATGGTCTACGCGATGTATTCTTTGCCGGTCAGGATATCGGTTCACGGCTGGCGGATTATGTTTCCTTACCCGATGAAACAAACCCAGCCCAAGCAGGAAAAAGACGCCGGGCTGGACTGGTACGTTTACGCCTGCGAATGAACAACATGCTATCCGGACTTGCGTCTGAGAAACTCAACCTCCAGCTAATCAGTGCCAACTGGCCGATCACTGAGACGGAATTTGTGTTGATCCGAATTATTGGCACCATCCTGGCTTTCATACTGGGCATGCTGGTCTCCAAAATGGTAGTTTCCGGGATTGGTCTGGCAGCTATCGCGTTCTTTATCCCGGATCTATTATTAAAACGTGCAATTTCACAACGGCAATTGAATTTTGGGAAGCAGCTCGTGGACGTATTGATCTTGATGACCGGTGCAGTCAGGGCGGGTTACAGTTTACCCCAGGCCATCGAAGTGGTGAGTAAGGAATTGAAACCACCTGCTTCCGACGAATTCCGGCGTGTGCGGCATGAAATTGGACTGGGATTATCGCTAAGTCAGGCATTAACCAATCTGGTTGCCAGGATGGAAAATGATGACCTTTATCTGGCAGTAACAGCGATTAATATCAACTCGCAGGTAGGTGGAAATATCGTCACCATGTTGGAGGCAGTCACCGAGACCATTCGTGAGCGGGTACGTTTGTTCAGTGAAGTACGTGTGCTAACTGCTCAGCAAAGATTTGGCAGCTATGTGCTTACCTTTTTACCCATCGCGATGGCAGCAGCCATGTTCTTTATTAACCCAAAATATATGATGCGACTGTTTGAACCACAGATATTATGTATTCCGATTGGGGCAGTGATTATGGTAATCGCAGGCAACTTTGCCGTCCGGCGTTTAGCGAAGATCGAAGTGTGAGGAACGCTCAATGCAGCTAATCATGCAAATTACTATCAGTTTTGTATTAGGTATCCTGGGAATATCTATCCTGATACTGAGTCTGCGCTGGTTAAGATCGGGCAATTTTAACCAACGCCTGGTGCAGTATGTCGAGACACCTTTAGAAGGCCTTCAAACTCGAGCAAACACGGTGAGAATGCAGCCCAGGGTGATCACCGGCTCATTTACCAGCCGAACAGTCCTTCCTGCCATTCGATGGGTTGGACGTTTATTTGGCCGCATTACTCCAGCCTCATCGATCGAGAACCTGGCGAAGAAATTACTCATTGCAGGTAATCCTTTAGGTTTGGGTGCGCGGGAATTTTATGGTATCAGCATGGCATTTACTTTATTAGGAGTTTACCTGGCATTCGTAGTCATCCAGCGAGGAACCACTACCATCAATGTAGTCCTAAGCATATTAACCCTGATCCTATTTTATTTTTTCCCGAAAGTATGGCTGCAAAGCCGGGTTAACAGCAGGCAAAATAAGGTTCGAAGAGGTTTACCAGACGCATTAGATATGCTCAGCGTATGTGCCACGGCGGGATTGGGATTTGACCAGTCACTGCAAAGAGTAAGTGAATATTGGGACACACCAATCGGGCATGAGTTCGGTCGAGTGATCAATGAAATGGAAATGGGATTGCCGCGCCGAGAGGCTTTACGGAATCTTGTCTGATAGATTGGAAATTCGTGAAATTGCCAGTTTTGTTGCCTTGATCCTGCAGACTGAACAGCTGGGAATGAGTATCAGTGATACCTTGCACTCCCAGGCAGAACAAATGCGAATTGAGCGTCGTTTTCGAGCTCAGGAGCAGGCACAGAAAGCCCCAATCAAGATGCTCATCCCGATGGCATTATTAATCTTTCCAGCGCTGCTGGCAGTCATCCTTGGCCCTGCCATCCCAAGCTTAATGGATGTATTCAAAACCCGGTAATCATGGATGCTTCATCGTGCGTATGGTCAAAGGTAATTTGGAGGTAACATGAGTGCAATAAAATCAGAATCGTTTATGGATTCTCCGTCATTCCATGAGGCAATGGGACATTTTCGGATTGGTAGATGGATTGAGGGATTCTTAAAATTAGCAGATGTAGAAAAAAATTTCCCCACTGAACCTGGTCTCAAAGCGATTCGCCAGGAAATGGAAGTCCGTTCACGCATTTCCGATTATGAGGTTGAAGAAAACAAACATAACCGGATGCTAAATCTTAGAAAATACGGCTTGCGAACCGTAATGACCGCAGCCTTTTTATTCATCGCTTTTGCCGCAATTTATACCTATTCCGGATGGATTCAAGGACAGTTGACGAAAGCTCAGACAAGTTTTTCACAGAATATGCAACAGGCAGAGTTAACGATTGAATTGCATAATGCACAACAATTGATGATCGCAGGGCAAACCTGATGAAGCCTTGTTAGCTTATGAAGCAATCAAAGCCCAAAATCCAGACTTAAATGGTTTAGCTGAATCCATCGCGAGTGCCCAATTATTAAAAGAAGTTGAGGTTCAATATACCCAGGCAATGAACCTGCTTCGGCTTGGTGATTCAGCTCAAGCCTTGGATCTACTCAAGCAAGTCAGTCAGAAAATGCCAAACTACCGGGATGTATCGCTGCAGATCAAGAGCCTGCAATCACAATCTGAAATGACCTCTGTTTATGATCAAGCTCAGCTGGCATTCTCAGAAGGACGCTATGAGGATGCCGTAACGAACTATGAATCACTACGCCTCATGGATCCAACATTCCAGACTGGCAGCGTAGAAGAAAACCTGTTCCAAAGCTATATCAAGGCTGCTCAGGAACTTCTTCTCGCACCTGTGCCAACCATGGAGATATTAAGAAAGGTAGATAACTATTTCAGCCAGGCTCTGGCAATAAAACCCATGGATCGTGAAGCCCTGGCAGCTCGAACCCAGGTTCGGATGGTCATTGAAGATGGGATTATCAATGATTATGTCAGCCAGGCACAATCCGTGCTGGCCAGTTCACCTGATTCTCTGGAAGCGCAAAAAACTGCAGAACAATACCTTGGCCTGGCACTGGGTGTGCGACCCAATGACCCGAATGTATTACTGCAATTCCAACTTGCACAAACATATATCCAGGCAATTGGCGATTTCTCCAGCAGTAAGTGGGAATCTGTAATTGACCAGCTTGAGTATGTTATCAATCAAGATGCTGGATATGCAAGCGGAACTGCATTACAAACCCTTTACGATGCCTATATTGCCAGGGGTTCAGATTTTATTGCCTCGGGTGAATACGCATTGGCGCTGGAAGATTTTCAGCGATCTGCGGTGTTGGCTCAACAATTACCCGATTCGGATCCATTATCCTTCGAAGCCCAAATTATGATCGGTGAAGCTCAGGGATCGCTTAACCATTTCCAGCAAGCCGTGCAGATCTATCAAGATGCGTTGAATACAATTGGATTACGAGAGCGTATCGTTGCATTACAGAATTCACTTACCGATAGCCTTGCATATGCAGATTATCTAGCTGGTGCAGGTAACTATCAAAGTGCATTTTATGCCTATCAAAAACTGATCCACGACCGGGTGAGAGCGTATGACCAGACGGTGGTGGTGACGGTGAAGAGTGGTGATTATCTGACCATGCTTGCCCATCGTTATAACACAACGGTTGCCGCAATCCTGTCAGCTAATGATATGAATAACCAGCCACGGTTGACACCGAACATGCAGCTGATCATACCCACCCTTCCATAGGCAAAATTAGGAGATGGAATAATGTTTACAAATCGACCAGCGAAGAATGGGCGCCAAATTTCTCAAGGTGAGTATGATGTTTTGGCTGAAGCCAAGAGAGATGGTGCAGGCGAACAAATTTCAGCCGATGCATACATGATCCGGGATCGGGTGCAGCGACGCTTGTTGTCTGAAGCTGATGGCGAGGTCGATCTATCGCATATCCCGCAAATGCATCAAATGATCGAAACCTTGTTTACCAGGGTGCTTACCGAAGAGAACCTGTTATACACTCGCGCCGTACGCAGTCGCTTGCTCGATTGGGTGATTGCAGACATCCTGGGTTTTGGTCCATTGGAACCCTTGCTACAGGAGCCAACCATCACCGAAGTAATGGTCAATGGTTACGACTAATATCTACATCGAACGTTATGGAAAGGTTGAAAAGACCAAGGTTACTTTCGAAAATGAAGCCCACCTGATGCGGATCGTCGACCGCATCGTAGCGCCATTAGGGAGACGGGTGGATGAATCCTCGCCTATGGTGGATGCCCGTTTACCAAATGGATACCGCGTTAATGTGATCATCCCACCACTTTCATTGATTGGTCCGATGATGACAATTCGAAAATTCTCACAAACACCCTTCACCTCGCAAGACCTGGTGGCGAATGGCACGCTAACCACTCAGCTGGTCAACTTTTTGAAGGCCTGTGTTGAAGCCCGGGTTAACATGATCATCTCTGGTGGTACAGGTTCTGGTAAAACAACCCTGCTAAACGTAGTATCAGCATTCATCCCTACCAACGAACGCATCATCACCATTGAAGATATTGCTGAACTGCAGTTGAAGCAAGAGCATGTCGGGCGGCTTGAGAAACGCCCCTCGAATGTGGAAGGCAAAGGTGAAGTGACCATCCGCCAGCTGGTGATCAACTCGCTGCGTATGCGGCCCGACCGGATCATCGTTGGTGAGGCGCGCGGCGGTGAAGCCCTGGATATGCTCCAGGCCATGAATACCGGTCATGATGGCTCCATGACCACCATCCACTCCAACAGCCCGCGCGATACCCTACGTCGTATTGAAACGATGGTATTAATGGCCGGGCTGGAGTTACCCCTACGTGCGATTCGTGAGCAGGTATCATCCGCGATTGAGCTGATCGTCCATATGGAACGCCTGCGAGATGGGACGCGTAAAGTAGTGCATGTTGCAGAGGTGCAGGGTATGGAGAGTGATACAATCATCATGCAGGACCTGTTCCTATTCGAGCAAACTGGCATCCAAAATGGGCGCGTGATGGGTGTTTTGAAATCCACCGGATTGCGACCGAAGTTTGCAGAGAAATTTGCGATTAACGGAATTGATCTACCGGCAGATATATTTACTGCAGGCACAATCCTCTAATCACGCTAGATTACAGGTATATAGTCATACATCAGAGCTCTGCCAATTTATGGCAGAGCTCGTTTTTGTAGATGGTAGATTTCGGCACAAATGGTAAAACACCTTGTCCGCTGGAGAATCAGGCATCGTAAGCGATTCTTCCAGGCTGCCTACAAATAAAAGTATGTCACTACCCCAGGTTTGCGATCGTACTCTTTAGAATTACAGGAATACAGTCGGTTGTAATCAAACATATATTCAGTTGACAATTAATTATATAAATAATAAAATCTAATCAAGTATCCTGATCAAGTAATATAGATCCATCGTCATCCATTCAAAGATAGATTATATAGGAGGAAAATATGAACAAGGCAAACAGGCTCATAGTTATTAAGATCGGTTTTGTCGTAATCCTGGCAACCCTGTTGGTGTTGGGGAGCACAGCCCTGGCACAATTGGTCGTGCCCGCCACCGAACCTGGCGGAGCTGTGGAGGAGCTGGCTCCTTCATATGTTAGCGGAGATCCGGCCTATCAAGGGATAACACCACCGGATGAAAATCCGGCGGTTGGTGTGAATAACCCCGGGGCAATCTTCTCGTATTACCAGATTGCTGGAGCCACCCTACGAGGCCGTTCCAGCACAACGGGATTCGCCTATGACGGATTAGGTTGCACACATACAACCAGTAGCAGTGGTGATTCAAATATATTGAATACCGAATTAATCGTCCCGGATAATGCAGTGATCAAGTATCTGCGTGTGTATTACAGTGATACCAATCCAGGTAGCGGTGTACAAGGGTTCATTACGAAATACTCTCCCGGTGCCAGTACTGTCGATTTGATTCATACTGGGTCTACAGACCCATTCCAAGGTGGTTATGGGTTCACCGTCAGCACGGAAATTACAGAGACGGTGAACAATACTGTATTCGCATATACCCTGATCGGTTGGCCTGCCGTGAACGATGCTAGAAATAAAATCTGCGGATTGCGCGTGGCATACTACGCTCCTTTTCATGGTGCCATCTTTATGCCACTCGTCCGACGATAACACGGAATTAAATAGATTTCGATACACATCATCAAACAGACCTCACAGTTTTCATGCCCTGTGAGGTCTGTTACTCTAATTGTTCTTCTCTCAACGAAGTAAGATTTGATATTTGCTTAGCGGATCATTCTCTGCGGTGAGAGAATCTGCTCCAGCTGCTCGCGGCTTAAATAACCCTTCTCCAATACCACTTCCACCACCGATTTCCCTGTTCGCAGGGCTTCTTCGGCAATCTGGCTTGATTTTTCATAGCCCAAAATTGGATTAAGCGCAGTCACCAATCCGATACTGTTTTCCACGATTTGCCGGCAATGTTCCCGGTTGGCGGTAATTCCGTTGATACAGCGTGTGACGAGCGTGCGGCATGCCCGGCCAAGCATGTCCAGCGAGGTAAACAAGCTGTAGGCGATCACCGGTTCCATGGCATTCAGCTCTAGCTGACCAGCTTCGGCAGCCATGGTCACGGTCAGGTCATTGCCAATCACCTCAAAAGCCACTTGATTGACCACTTCGGGGATGATCGGGTTGACTTTGCCCGGCATGATGGATGAACCCGGGGCCATGGGTGGCAGGTTAATCTCACCTAAACCAGCGCGCGGACCAGATGAGAGCAGGCGCAAGTCGTTGCTGATCTTGGAGAGTTTAACCGCCACGCGTTTCAGCACGCCTGAAAGCTGGACGTAAGCGCCAGCATCCTGGGTGGCTTCCACCAGATTTTGCGATTGGACCACCGGTACCCCACTCAACTCCCTGAGCGTGACGGTCACAAGCTCAGCGTATTTTGGGGGTGCATTCAAACCCGTGCCGATGGCGGTGGCACCCAAATTGATCTCCCGCAGCAGGGTTTGCGCTTCACGTACACGTGAGATATCCTCTCCCACCGTTACACCCCAGGCTTCAAACTCTTGACCCAACGTCATGGGAACTGCATCCTGGAGCTGGGTGCGCCCCATCTTAATCACATCCGCGAATTCAGCACTTTTTCTGACAAGTGCTTTTTGTAAGGCTTGCATCTCGACGACCAGCCCATCCAATTTCATGCTCAAGGTGAGGCGTAAAGCGGTGGGGTAGGCATCGTTGGTGGATTGCGACAGGTTAACATGGTTGAGGGGATGCAGCACATCATAGCGTCCCTTGGGAAGACCCATATGTTCGAGAGCGCGGTTGGCAATCACTTCATTGGCGTTCATATTCGTAGAAGTACCTGCCCCACCCTGGATAGCGTCAACAACGAACTCAGATATCAGCTCGCCGTGCAGGATATCATCACAAGCCTGAACGATCGCCTGGGCAATCTGTTCTGGTAGCAGACCCAGCTCAAGATTGGTCAGCGCTGCAGCTTTCTTAATGTAAGCCAGCGATTGAACCAGGCGTGGGTAATTTGAGATGGGAATACCGGTGATGGCGAAGTTTTCCACCGCCCGCAAGGTTTGGATGCCATAATAGTGCTCATCCGGTACTTCTCGCTCACCCAACAGGTCGTGCTCAAGGCGTGTAGAGGTCATATCAGCTCCTTATTCAAGGGCAAGTAAAAGTGAATATCATCAACTGCAGGTCCACGTGAACGGCCAGATATTGGTTATCGAACGACCAGTCAGTTTCGGTGGCAGTGCCGTATTGACCGATATCCAGGGCGTAGAGATTACCATCATTTACATTGATCACCCAGGTATTCCCCGCTTTATCAATATATGCGATGTGCTGCTCATCCCACGACCAATTGAGCTGCCCAAGCAGCTTTGCGTATTCTGACAGCATGATGGAGGGAGGGTGAATATGAACTGACCACATATCCCAGGTTCTTTGAATCGGGTCATCAACGATGTTGGAAAGACCTGACTGAACAGCAATCTCCATGGGTTGCATACAATCGTTTCCACAGGATACCAACACCCGTAATCGACTTGAATCCATCCATTCCAAGATGGCTTTCTGGCTAGAGTAGTCATCCGTGCGGGCAGTTTCATCTGGGAATAGGTCCTGGGAGATGCGACCATTAGGATATGCCAAACTAACAGTATACAGATTATCACTGCGTCGAAGGCCGAGATAAGCGATGGCAGAGGCATCCGGAGACCAGGTGAGCTCACCAGCTACACTGGTTGCCAGTCGGATGGGTGGATCAAACTTCGGGGCAGAGAGCAAGCTCAGCTCGCCAATATTCCAGCTTGAGCCAGTAGTTGCTGCGATATAAACCACTGTGTTATCCATTGGTGACCATGCAATAAGGTTTCCCTGGGGTTCGTCAACGCGGATCATCTTCTGCTGCGCCACAAGGCAAGCTTGAGGCACTATGACCTCCTTATCTGGAACACTGGAGGTTGGCAAGGGTGTGGGGGTAGGATCCTGGGCACCACCGCCCAGGATGGTACAGGCGGAGATGATGAAAAGGAGGCTCAGGATACTCCCTGCCAGTTTGATCGACCTTGCAGAAGGTAATTTCATCATTCGAAGTGAATTATAACTGCAGAGCAGGTAGGATTTACGCGACTCTGGGGAGTTAGTATCCCAACTAGATTGTTAGAGGAATGATTAAAATCAAAGACCTGCCGTTTTCGGCAGGTCTCTGGTGACATAGTTTTGGTTCTAAAATTACATAGGGATGACGTTGGCAGCCTGCAGTCCCTTGGGGCCTTTCTCGATGGAGAACTCCACCTTCTGGCCTTCCTGGAGAGTGCGGTAACCGTCGGATTGGATCGCAGAGTAGTGGACGAAGACGTCCGCGCCATCAGGCTGGGACAAGAAACCGTAGCCCTTGCTCCCGTTGAACCATTTGACTGTGCCGATAATTCTTTCAGACATGAAATTTACCTCCGTAAGGTATGAAAAAAGATATGTGGTGCGCCTTCAAATCCATCGGAGCAGTCAAAATAAAACAGCCCAAGGAGCGAGCCCTGGACCGTCTTTATTGCTACGTGCAACGAGAACTTTCTGGCTTTCCTACAACACAATATTTTATCAGTAAATCATATAAAAGTCAAGGATAATATAAGGAGAGTGTTGAAAAACAACTCCAATATTGACCCTTTTAGGAAAATGTGATTCAATCGGAGCATCTCAATCCCAACACTGAGAGGCAGCGATGGAAAAACAACGCTTTGTCGAAACCGGCGACCATTCCTTCTATGGTGAGTATGTCTATGACCAGATCATACCAACGGATCATTTTCTACGCAAGCTGCGTGCACTTATCGACTGGGAGCGCTTCACGCGCAAGCTGATCCGCTTGTACAAGGGAGAAGGGATGGTTGGTCGCCCACCCTTTGACCCGGCGTTAGTGCTCAAGATGGAACTGGTAGCCTATCTGTACAACCTTTCGGAACGCCAGGTGGAAGTCTATATCGATGAGAACTTGCCCGCCAAGTATTTTGTCGGCCTGGCGGTTGATCAGAAAGCACCGGACCATTCCACACTGACGGTCTTTCGCGAGCGACTGCTCAAGCGCGGCAAGTTGAAGGTCTTCGAAGACATGCTGGAAGAGATTGTCCAAATCGCCCTGCAAGGGGGGGTTCGATTTGGTTCCATTCAGATCGTGGATAGCGTTCATAGTGTGGCGAACGTGAACACTGCCAAAGATAAGAAACGGCAGAACAAAGGCAAAGGGCCGCATGACCCAGATGCCCGTTGGGGTGTTAAACACAAACGCAAGGTCAAGAACGAAGCAGGTAAGGAAATCGAACAAACCGAATACTTCTTCGGCTACAAAGCTCATGTCAGCTTGAATGCGCACTCAGGTTTCATCACCAGTCTGGAAGTTACTTCTGGGGAAGCCTGGGATGGGCACTATTTCTGCTCACTGGTTGATCATGACCTCACACAGCGGTTGCCGGTGAAGATTTATACGGCCGATAAAGGCTATGACGATGGCGGTAACCATTTCTATCTGGAACATCGTAAGCTGAAGTCAGCCATTCGCCTGAAGGATAACCGCATCGAAAAGAAAGATGACAACAAAGAAGTCTGGATAGCCCTGCGTAATACGCCCCATTATCAGCAGGGGTTGAAGGAACGCTACAAAATCGAGCGCAAATTTGGAGAAGGAAAACAGGGGCATAGCCTGGGGCGCTGCCGGTATATCGGCAGGGCGAAGTTTGCCGTGCAAGCCTTTTTCATCGCCATGGCACTCAATCTCAAACGGATGGTCAGAGTCTTGGCACATGTTGGCTTCAAGACCCGCTACGCACCTGCCGCCTAGCCCAGGGTGAATTGTCTCTCCAGACAGAAAGGAGCTCTAATGTTCCAATCAAAAGATCATTTTCGGAGCGTTGAAACCATCACCTGAGGCTGTTCTTCGGTAAAATGCCTGCCTATGAGCAGGGATTGTCAAGATTTTCTACCTATTTCAACACCCTCATATAAGGAGAGTGTTGAAAAACAACTCCAATATTGACCCTTTTAGGAAAATGTGATTCAATCGGAGCATCTCAATCCCAACACTGAGAGGCAGCGATGGAAAAACAACGCTTTGTCGAAACCGGCGACCATTCCTTCTATGGTGAGTATGTCTATGACCAGATCATACCAACGGATCATTTTCTACGCAAGCTGCGTGCACTTATCGACTGGGAGCGCTTCACGCGCAAGCTGATCCGCTTGTACAAGGGAGAAGGGATGGTTGGTCGCCCACCCTTTGACCCGGCGTTAGTGCTCAAGATGGAACTGGTAGCCTATCTGTACAACCTTTCGGAACGCCAGGTGGAAGTCTATATCGATGAGAACTTGCCCGCCAAGTATTTTGTCGGCCTGGCGGTTGATCAGAAAGCACCGGACCATTCCACACTGACGGTCTTTCGCGAGCGACTGCTCAAGCGCGGCAAGTTGAAGGTCTTCGAAGACATGCTGGAAGAGATTGTCCAAATCGCCCTGCAAGGGGGGGTTCGATTTGGTTCCATTCAGATCGTGGATAGCGTTCATAGTGTGGCGAACGTGAACACTGCCAAAGATAAGAAACGGCAGAACAAAGGCAAAGGGCCGCATGACCCAGATGCCCGTTGGGGTGTTAAACACAAACGCAAGGTCAAGAACGAAGCAGGTAAGGAAATCGAACAAACCGAATACTTCTTCGGCTACAAAGCTCATGTCAGCTTGAATGCGCACTCAGGTTTCATCACCAGTCTGGAAGTTACTTCTGGGGAAGCCTGGGATGGGCACTATTTCTGCTCACTGGTTGATCATGACCTCACACAGCGGTTGCCGGTGAAGATTTATACGGCCGATAAAGGCTATGACGATGGCGGTAACCATTTCTATCTGGAACATCGTAAGCTGAAGTCAGCCATTCGCCTGAAGGATAACCGCATCGAAAAGAAAGATGACAACAAAGAAGTCTGGATAGCCCTGCGTAATACGCCCCATTATCAGCAGGGGTTGAAGGAACGCTACAAAATCGAGCGCAAATTTGGAGAAGGAAAACAGGGGCATAGCCTGGGGCGCTGCCGGTATATCGGCAGGGCGAAGTTTGCCGTGCAAGCCTTTTTCATCGCCATGGCACTCAATCTCAAACGGATGGTCAGAGTCTTGGCACATGTTGGCTTCAAGACCCGCTACGCACCTGCCGCCTAGCCCAGGGTGAATTGTCTCTCCAGACAGAAAGGAGCTCTAATGTTCCAATCAAAAGATCATTTTCGGAGCGTTGAAACCATCACCTGAGGCTGTTCTTCGGTAAAATGCCTGCCTATGAGCAGGGATTGTCAAGATTTTCTACCTATTTCAACACCCTCATATAAGAAGTCAAGGGTGAATAATAAAGGTGTGATATTTTATTCACAGGTTCAATCGCGAGTATTTTAAAACTGATGACTGAGTAGAGCGTGGTATTGTGCCTCGGTTGCCGCTCCACCTCCCTGGGCCAATCCTGCATCCCCGCCCCCTCTTCCACCGATCTGCACCAGATATTCATTGAGAAGCTGGCGGGCGTCCTTGCCGGTTCCCTCGCCGCAGGTGACAATCATGGAAACTTTTTGTCCATCGTAAGAGGCGAGAACAGCAACCATATCCCCCATCTTTTTAAGTACATCAGCCAATATGCGTAACTCGCTTGACGGACGGGCAACAAAATTCGCTCGCACAAGTTTGATCCCTTGCAAGTCTTCAACACCGGCAGCCAGCTCATGGGCTTCATGCATGACAGCATTCTTGCGAAGTACCTGCAGCTCTTTCTGCATTGCACCCAAGAGATCCGACTGTTTACCGATCACTTCCGGGATATCCTGCCAGCTGGTGCTCATCTGATTCGCCAACCCGCTAAATGCATCGTACATTTGTTGATACACCTGCATCGCTTGCAGACCGGCAATAAAATACACTCTCGTTTTGTCATTCTGCCGTTCTGTTTTGAGTACCTTCACCAGCCCAATGCTGCCAGTGCGCAGTACGTGCGTCCCACCGCAGGGAGAATAATCAAAAGCTTCAATCTCGACGATGCGGATGTTCTCAGTGACTTTAGGTGGACGACGTAATGGGATCAGCTTAAGCTCATCCGGTGTGACGAAGTAGGTCTTGACAGCCCGGTCTTCATAGATGACCTGGTTTGCCATTAACTCAGCCTGGTCAAGGTCAGGCTTATTGATTTGGGTGGTCATGATATCCAGGGTGGAGGGAGTGTAGCCATTGATATTTGCAGATACGGTCTCGTATCCGGTCTGACGCAGGATACATTGGGTCAGCAGGTGCTGGGCAGTGTGGTGCTGCATATGGCGCTGCCGTCGCTCTCCATCGATGCGCGCCTTGACTGAACCCAAACCTACCTGCCCTTCAACTACGTGCACCAATCGTGAGCCATCTGCATCCTGGAAAACGTCCACTACATGGGCACCACCGATTTCACCGTTGTCATGTTCCTGTCCCCCGCCGGTCGGGTAAAAATAAGAATGATCCAGCGCTACACCGCGGCGCCCATCAGGCAGGATAATCAGGTCCACAACTTGAGCCTCAAACTCAAGGATAGTTGGGTTTTCGTGGCAGAGCAGGGGTGAATTCATACAAGCGATTATAACTTACCCAAAGTTTATTCCCCTTTTTTTCTCATGAGCACGGAAGGATGATTCCAACCAATTTCAACAGCGATTCAGAGCTTGCCACCACAGGATTGAGTCTCATTCATTACAAATAATCTGGCTCTTGCCAAAAGTGAAAAATGCAGGCACAATAGTAAGCTAATCAATTGACCCGGTGTTGTGTAAATTCAGGCATGCAAAGGTGAGAATTGCGCAATCAAATAAACAACATTATCTCGGGAATCATTAACCAGCCACAGATACGGATTAAATACCACGGGGTTAAATTAACGAATGTAGTAAACTATATTCTATTGGGTATCATCAATCAACCCCAACTAACGATTGATCAAACAGGAGAAAAAATGACTGACGAAATAATTCCAACCAAAGAAAAAGATGAAAAAGTCAATGTGCAGGTACACGGTGGTTCATCCGGTGCGGTGTATGGACTGGGTGTCATTGGGGCATGTATTTTTTACATCAGCAGGGGCACCACCACCCAGGAAAAGGCAATGGGGTTCCTGAAAGCCCTCGTTTGGCCTGTGTTCCTGGTCAAACAGGCATTGGAGGTCCTTGAAAAAGAGTAACCCCCACTTCGCTCATCCTGCATGGCGAAGTGTCCAATTTATTGCCAGAATTCGCAGAGTTTCCTATTACTAAGAGGGTAGGATATCCGCGCAACCGAGAAAAATCTATCCAGAATTACCAAAACGAGCCTGTATGCAAATTGCATAACAGGCTCGTTTTTTAATATCAATTTGATTTTGGCTCTAATAAGGTTTCAAGGAGGTGGTCAAAGGGGAGCCAGGAAACTTGATGGAAGGTACGACGACATCATCATGGCACTACCCTTCGATTCGTGATCAGCAGCCACATAACGCACGGAAGCTATGCGAGAACGCGCCAAAATAGGAAAAGGGAGTAATCGCCTGGACTACATTCCCAAATCCAGCGGGATAAACTTCCCGAAGGATTGGGAATCCATCTGATGACCCGGGAAGACCCCCGTGCTATACTTTATGCAATCAATCAAGGCGACCATGTTGTGGCTTTTCACCTTCACTTAGAAAGGACTAAGTATGATGTTCCGAAAAATTCTCGCCTTTAGCCTGATGCTTGTTCTTACGGCTTGCGGAATTCAGCCAACGCCTCATCTAACCCCAACACCTTTCACGGGTACAGTGCGTCCCGTCATCATTGACACGGATATGGCAGCTGACGATTGGATGGCAATCCTGTACCTGCTTAATCGTCCAGATGTAAGCGTAGCAACGATTACAGTTTCAGGGACAGGCGAAGCGCACTGCGAGCCGGGTATTAAAAATGCCATGAGTCTGACTGCTTTGGCTGGACAACCAGATATTCCTGTCAGTTGCGGGCGTACCTCTCCCTTGCATGGAGATCATGCTTTTCCCCCGGATTGGCGCACCAGGGTGGATGCCTTAGCCGGACTTACCCTTCAAAGCAATCCTGCTTCTATTACGCCTCAATCTGCTGTAGATTTGCTCACAGCCAAAATCATATCAATGCCCGACAAAGTGACAATCATCACGCTTGGTCCGCTCACCAATCTGGCTGAGGCGCTGCAATCTGCTCCTGAAATCAAGGAAAACGTAGAGATGGTCTATATGGTGGGCGGCGCGGTGGATGTACCCGGCAATGTGGGGATTTCCCACGCGGGCATCGACAACTCGGTGGCTGATTGGAATATTTATGTGGACCCACGCGCAGCTGCCATCGTTCTCCAGTCCGGCGTGCCGGTTACCCTCGTCCCGCTGGACGCGACCAATCACGTTCCCGTTACTACGAATTTTTTAGAACGCCTCAAGGGTGATCGTAAAACGCCTGAAGCCATGTTTGTCTTCGATGTGTTGTCAAAAACACAATACTACGATTTCGTTAAGTCTGGAGGGTATTATTTTTGGGATCCACTTGCAGCCGCGATCCTTATCGATAACTCGCTGGCTGTTTTCGAAACCCGGAACCTTACCGTCATCGAAGAGGAAAGCAATCAAAGCGGGCGCACGCAATCAAGCGAGAACGGCGCTCCCGTTCGTGTGGCTGTGGACGTTGATGCTGAACGCTTTGAGCAATTGTTTCTGGACACGCTGAATACTCCTGAGAAATAAAGTTAAGCACAGCCTCGAAGGTTTGTTCGTTCGACTGGTGCAATTCACCCGTGCCACGGCCTCGTTTCCCACGCAGCTTGCGCCGTCTGCCTTTCCGTCCCAAGCGAGCCACAACTTGGGGTTGGCCCTTATGCCCGGCGGTAATATCGACTTCGTCGGTTTCGATCTCGCCGCTCAGGATAACAAGCTTTTTTTACCACTGTGGAACCTCTTCCATTTTCCTTGTGTCTATTTAAGTGATGATGTATGCTACCAGCATGGCTGAACGCGAAAAGGTGGATACCCTCGCGCAGACTGATCCCGATCTACCCCTGTTGCGGGCGATGATGTGCGGCGATGCCGCGGCGCTGGCTGAGCTGTATCGACTTCGCGGGCCAGCATTGCTGGCATACCTGACTGCCAGGCTGAATGATCGAGCGCTGGCGGAGGAAGTGCTGCAGGATGTGATGTTAGCCGCCTGGCAGGCTGCGGGGCGCTTTCGTGGCCAAGGGCGGGTGATGGCCTGGCTGCTGGCGATTGCCCGCACCCGCGCCATCAATGCTTACCACCGCCAGGTTCGCCCCCATGCGGCCCAGGTAGCGCTGGATGAGGCTTCCGCCCAGGAGAGCCGCGAGCCGTTCGGGTCTCATAACGAGGAGCTGAGGACGGGATTGCGTACATTACCTGCTGAACAGCGCGAGGCGCTCGAATTGGTCTTTTATCACGGCCTCTCGCTGAAAGAGACCGCCCAGGTGATGAGCGTGGCAGTCGGGACAGTGAAGAGTCGCTTACACCGCGCCCACAAGCGCCTGGCTAAATGGATCATGGAAGAAGAGAAACGATGAGTAAGCATATCGACAAGTTGCTGCCTTTTTACCTCAACCGTACGCTGGAGGCTTCCCCCGCCTCCAGCGTGGAGAAGCACCTGGCTGGCTGTGCTCGCTGCCAGGCTTCTCTGACGCAGTGGGAGCGTTTGGCGCTCGCGGCAGGACGAGCTGTGGCTGAGGCTGGCTGCCTGCCACCGCTCTCACCTCTGGTGCTCACTGGGCTGCACCGGCTGTCGCTGCGCGAGGCATTGGCTTCGTCGCTGAGCCTTGTCTGGGCGCAGCGTGTGGTGGTTCTGCGCGGGCTATGGCTGCTGGTGCTGGTGGTAGTGATCGTTGTTGCAGTACTGGGGACAATGTTCTTGGGCAACCTGCCGCTCTTTGCCCTGGTACCAATCCTGGCTGCGCTGATCGTCACCCAAACCATAAGCGATGAATACGATCCCGCTTACGAGATCACCGAGGTGCTGCCTACTCCAACCGGCACCTTAATATTCGCTCGTCTCACCCTTGCTCTAGCGCTGATCGTAGGACTGGCGGGGATAGGTAGTATTTTGGTGGCAGCCCTGGATGGCGGAGGATTATTAATCCTGGTGACAGCCTGGTTAGGGCCGATGCTGGTGCTTTCTGCTTTTGCTACCTTGCTTTCCTTGTTATGGAGACCTCTACCCGCCGCGGGCGTCACCCTGCTGGGCTGGGGACTGGTGATCTTGCAATTGGCCCGTGAGCAAATGGGTGTGTCGGCCTTGATCTTGCTGCGCCTGCTGCTGCACCCAGATGGGCTGCTGGTGGCAGCAGAGCTGCTGTTAGCAGGCTTGTTATGGCTGCTGGCCTGGTTGTGGCTATCCCGCGGTACACCGCCTGCCCTAAGGCTTGAGGAGCGTTGATGCTATGGGATTGCTGCGCCGCTTCCCTGCTCGCCGCGCTGAATTACTCGGATGCCTGATCGTCCTCCTGGGCACGCTGGCAGGAGTGGGTGCGCTGCGAATGCAAATGGATTTAGCCAGCCTGCTTGCCCTTTTCACCCTCGAGCTGCTCCTGCCACTGGGGATGGGGTTGATGGCGGCTGGCTGCCTGGCGGATGATCCAAGCCTGGAGATCCTGCTCACCGCGCATCGCCCTGCCTGGCAGATTCTGGTTGAAAGGCTCGCATTCCTCCTTGCCTTGGGCGGGTTTATGGGTTGGATGGCATTGCGCCTCTTTGAACGCTGGCAGTTGCCTCTCCCCATCCGAGCTGAGGATCGCCTTTTCATCTGGTTATCCCCGCTGCTGTTCTGCCTGGGGTTCGCCAGCGCGGTGGCGCTGTTACGCGGGCGCACCCTCGACGGCGCAATATTGGTGATCGCGTTGATGGGAGGGGCGCTGCTGACGGTGCCCTTTGTCACCCACGGTTGCGCTGCTACACCTCCCGGTGGGCTTTGTGTTTGGTGGCTGA
The DNA here is from genome assembly GCA_963725685.1 of uncultured Chloroflexia bacterium. GTDB lineage: Bacteria > Chloroflexota > Anaerolineae > Anaerolineales > UBA4823 > FEB-25. Next base: position 500,778 of record CAVRYZ010000001.1, on the reverse strand, counting down.
TCAATCCGCTGGCGACCCTGGGTGGAGGTCTGGGACATGTCTGGTCGTTCAACCGGCTGCTGTGGCTTAGTTTGGGTGTGGGCTTATTGGCGCTTTCTATATACCTGGCGCGGCGTGAAGAAGCGTTGATGCATGCCGCTAGGGCAGTGGAATGATGAGATTGGCAAGCGATTGAGCTGGAGATGCCTATGAAAACTTTTCGGGCAGTGATGTGGAATGAGATGCGCGTGTTGTGGCGGCGGCGCTCATTCTGGATTTTACAGGCCGTCCTGCTTCTCCCGGCTGTGCTGATCATTGTGGTTTCCCTCTTCGACTACAGCGTCAGCCAATTATTCTATGGTCAAGGCATCCCAGGCCTGGGCCTGGTACCTCTGCTTTACCTGGTAATGCCTATCCTGGCGGGGCCATCGATCCTGCGTGACCTGAAGAGCACCGGGGAACTGCTCTGGTGCGGCCCTCTCGATCCGCTGGTCCATCACACAGGGATATTTACCGGACTGTGGCTTGGACTGCTTCCGGGGACTCTGCTGCAACTGGGATTCTGGCGACTGGCAGGGATCTTTGTGCCCGATCCTCTGCCACTTTCCACCTGGTCATACGCCCTGGGTCTATACCTGCTGACCAATACACTGGGGATCAGTCTGGTATTCCTGGCGGCTACGCTTACCCGGCGTATGCTGCCCCTGCTGTTGGGCTGGACGGCGCTGTGGGGCGTCGTTTTCTTCAAAGTGGAATTTATGGAATCTATGACCGAGGGATATTTCCCCATGGCCACGGTGGCGTTCTGGAATGTTTTCTTCCACAACCTTGCCCTTTCTCCCACGCTCCACTTGGGATTATCGCAGAGGCTAGTGCTGAGCATGCTGGTATGGTTCCTGGGATTGGCGCTTGCGGCTTTTGTGCTTGCCGGTCTGCTGGGCTGGCTCTTTGACCGGCGGCGAACATTGCGCAACCTGTTCGTATGGGGCGCCTTGAGCGTAGCAGGACTTGGGGTTCTAGCAGGTGGTTACGCACTGAATGCAGCTGCAGCGGTAGCAGCCACTCCGCCGATTTCACCCCTCGATCCACAGATCGACAGATGGCAGGTAGTAGAACAGACGACCCGTGTCGAGGTTAATGCTCGTAACGGGGAGCTGAGCGGGACGGCAACCCTGCACCTGCAGCGGGTTGAAGACCTGAAAGAACCGCGCCTGGTGCTGCGTCTTAATCCGGGCATCGAAGTGACCCGCGCCGTTGCCGGCGGGAACGAGCCGCTCACCTGGGAACGCCAGGGTGACAGCGTGATCTTTGCCCTGCCGGCTCCGGCTGAAGGCGCCTTATGGCTGGAGCTGGATTGGGAAGGGGAGCTGCAAATATCTTTCCTGAGTTATGACCTGCCCTGGAGGTGGGCTGATGCCCCTGAGAATTATTCCTATACACATGCTCCATTGCCAGTGCGCGGTCTGATCTTGCCCCAGGTGGGCTACCTGATGCGAGATGGGGATTGGATGCCCTGGCCCTGGGTGACTACCCCTCACCAGGCGCTGGTGGGGAGGGTGAGTATCGCCCTGAACGGTGCCCAGGCTATCGCGCCTGCAACGCTGCGAGATGGGGAGGTGGTGCTGGATGCGCCGCTGCCCGAGGCGCTGCTCGTGTACAATGACGCTGCACCGGCTAAAGCCGGGAATATGAAGATCATCGCCACAGCGCGACTGAACGCCCCTGCCATGCAGCAGGTGCATCTGTTTGTTTCTGCTGTGCAGCAGGCGAGCGAGATGCTCGGCGAAACACCACCGGGGACGCTGGTGGTACTGCCATATCTTGATCGCATCATTTGGGCCGGAGATTTGCTACTCCTGCCGGATGGCAGCGGAAAGTACATCTCCTATCACCTTTCCTGGATGCAGGGTCTATACTGGGCGCCGGGTAGGCTGCCCGGCGCTGAGAACCCTGCCGGCCTGGAGCGTACAATCCTGGCAGCGTTGCTGCGGCAGTGGATGCTGGACCGTGCCCCTGCGCCTGAACTCGAATACCAGCCGTTGATGATTGGAAGTGATGCATGGTGGAACCCGGTGACACTGGGTGCGGTAACGCCTGAAAACTGGGCTGCACAAGGCGGTCGCTGGGCGCAGCACCCTGAAGCGATGGATGTTTTCACCTGGTGGACGCCGCGGCGCAACGCTGCCCTGGAGCCTGTTGGAAAGCTGAGCGCGCTGGCTTTCTGGCTGGCGACGGAAACCTCTACTCCGGACTTGATCCTGGATGACCTGGCGTTGGTCGAGAAACTGGATACGCCTGGAGCAGTGGTAGGAGGCACCGAGACATATCGCCTGGCCTCAGCCCGTTCCTGGCCCGAAGTGATGTATTCCAATGTCGGGCGCGCAGAGGTGCAAGCGCTGCACGAGTGGGCGCTGGAAGTAGGGCAGCCACGGGCAAATGAGCTGGTGATCGCAGCATTGCTGCAGAACCAGCCGTTGGTGGCGGAAGAGCTGTGGCAGGTATTGGCAACGGAGAGCGGTGTAGAATTGATGGAGGTGCAGCCATGAACGTGAACATCGATCAATTGAGCAAATCCTTCGGCACCCGTCTGCGCCGTATCCAGGCCCTGGACCAGGTGACCTTGCAGATCAACCCCGGCATGTTTGGCCTGCTCGGTCCTAATGGCGCTGGTAAAACCACCCTCCTCCGCATCGTCGCTACCCTGCTCAAGCCCACCCATGGGCGTGTGACAGTGGACGGTTTCGATGTTTCAGACCGGCGGCAGAAATGGGTGATCAAGCAGCTCCTCGGCTACCTGCCGCAGGAATTAGGCCTGTACAACGGGCTTTCACCGGCAGAATTTCTGGATTATATTGCCACGTTGAAGAATCTGCACAATCCCCATGTGCGGGCGGAGGCTGTGGCGCAGGTGATGTCGCTCACTGGGCTGCGCACTGTGGCGCACCAGCGCATCGGGACGCTCTCTGGAGGGATGAAACGCCGCGTGGGCATTGCCCAGGCGCTGCTGGGAGATCCGCAGTTGCTCATCGTCGATGAGCCCACCGCCGGGCTGGACCCGGAGGAGCGCGTGCGCTTTCGCAACCTGCTGGCGGGGCTGGCAACCGAGCGCATCGTAATCCTTTCCACACACATCGTCGAGGACATCGCTGCTACATGCAACATGATGGCGGTGCTCGACCAGGGCCGGGTGCGTTTTCATGGCGCGCCCTCAGCGCTCATCGCCGCGGCTGAGGGACAGGCCTGGGAGGTGGAAATCCCGCTCAACCAATCCCCGCCTGTTTCATGGCGCATTGCCAGCCGGGTGCAGGCGGCCGAGAACCTGCGCCTGCGCGTAGTGGGTGAGCAGCCCGATCAGTCTGCCCGCCCTGTCGTACCCACGTTGGAGGAAGCTTATTTGGTGTTGATGAGAGGGGGATAAGGCGCGGTTTTTTGTTAGAACCTGGAGTAGCAATGTTGCCCCAGGTTTTTTTGATTAAGGCTCTGATAGGGTTTCAAGGAGGTGGTCAAAGAAGAGCTAGGAAACTTGATGGAAGGTACGACGACATCATCATGGCACTACACTTCGATTTGTGATTAGCAGCCGCATCACGCGCGGAAGCTATGCGAGAATGCGCCAAAATAGGAAAAGGGAGTTATCGCCTGGCTGGCTGGTCACCATGTGGCATCGAATGCGACAACAGGCACAAAACCCATCTTATCTGCCTGCTCCACTTCCGAAGCGAGCTGATCAGAAAGGCCGCCTGTAGAGGGAATTATGCGCACGAAAACAAATGGCAGTTCTTGTGTAGGCGTGGGTGGAAGCGGAGTGCGTGTAATTGTCTATCGCCCGTGATTATCTCGTTGGTACCTGCACCTCCACCAGCTTACCTATCACCGGTTTATGGCAGCTGTTTCCTGTACATGCCATATAAGTGATGATCACCGCATCACTGACCCATTCCGTGTCTGACTCAGGGAGCAGTACTGGCAGGCTTAGAGTAACTGCTCCAGCCGGATAGACCAGAAGGGCAGGTAAGTCGGGTGTGAACTCATCAATATTGGATGCCACGCTCTCCTGCAGATCACCCGCGGGCTGCATGCTCGCCCCCGGTGGCAACTCGATCAAAGTGGGTCTGCCCAAGCCATTAATCCCCTCCTTAGGTAAATCCATGGAGTATAAGTGAGCATCCTGCTCCGTGGGGGTGAAAGTCGCCAACAACAGGGCATCTCCCTCGTCGATACGCTCTAATGTAATCGATACATTGACATAGCTCTCACTAAATTCAGTCAATTTCAGCCTCCCCGGGCTTACCTTGGATTCAAAAAAGTCACAGGAAGACAACACCAATGCGAGTGCAAGCAAGACAGAAACTATAGAGAATTTCCGGTTCACTTCACCACTTCATTGTCAATTTGCCATGGATGGCTGACCTGATGGCTAGTCCTTCGCCCACCTAAACATCAAAATACAGGCTCATCTCATAGGGGTGGGGTCGATTGCGTACCTGGTAATATTCAGCGTTGCGCTTGAAATCCACCCATTGATTGATCATCAGCTCGCTGAACACGTCCCCTGCCAGCAGGAATTCGTGGTCTTGCTCCAGGGCAATCAGGGCTGCATTGAGTGAATCGGGCAGGCTTTTGATCTTCCGCCGTTCGTCATCACTCCAGGCGAAAATGTTGGCATCAATCGGTCCAAATCCGGCTTGGGTCGGGTCAATCTTGTTCTGGATTCCATCCAACCCCGCCAGTAGCTGGGCTGATAACGCCAGGTAGACGTTACAGGTGGCATCGGGAGGTCGAAATTCCATGCGTGCCTCGCTAGGCTGAGTGGCGTACTTGGGGATGCGCACTGCCGCGCTGCGGTTTCCCAGGGAGAAGAAAGCGTTTACCGGGGCTTCGTAGCCAGGGACAAGTCGGCTATACGAATTGGTGCTGGGGTTGGTTAATGCCAGCAAGGCTGGTCCATGCGTAAGCAACCCACCAATATAATACAGAGCCGTCTGGCTCAGGCAGCCGTAGCCAGTTGGGTCATAGAACACATTTACCCCGCCCTTGAACAGGTGCTGGTGAAAGTGCATCCCTGAGCCCGCTTCACCATACAATGGTTTCGGCATAAATGTGACGGTCTTGTTATGGGCATGCGCGGTCATCTTGGTGGCGTACTTGATGATCATGGTGGCATCACCCGCCTGCAGCAGCTTCATCATCGGTGTCTCAATCTCCGACTGTCCCGGTCCCCCCACTTCGTGGTGGTGATACTTGACCGGTACGCCCATCGCTTGAAGGTGTAAAGTCATCTCAGTACGCAGGTTGTAGAATTGATCCTTGGGTGGAATGGCGTGGTAACCCCCATGGGCGGGGATGTAATGACCATGCCCACTCTGCACACTGGCCCAATCAGCTTCCTGGCACTCCACACGGTAGCTGGCACGGTTGACCCCATATTCATAGGATACACTGTCAAAGATGTAAAACTCGAACTCCGGTCCCCAGCGACTCTCGTCGGCAATACCAGTGGAGTTTAAATATTCCTCAGCCCGGATGGCAATGTTGCGCGGGTCGTTGGTGAAGATGGCATGCGTATCCGCTTCCAGCGTGGTGCAGATGAAGCTGATGGTTGGCGCATCCCAGAACGGGTCGCGCATCCCGGTGGATAGCTCTGGCACCAGTACCATATCGCCGGCTTTAACACTCTTCAAACCGACTGCCGAGCCATCAAATCCGATCCCGTTTTCGAGCAGCTGGAGCGAAAATTGCCCGGCAGGCACAGTCAGGTGGTGCCATCGCCCCCACAGATCAGTGAACTTGAAATCCACCATCTGGATATTCTGTTCATCCAGGTAACGTCTTGCCTGTTCATAGGTTTGGAACATCGAAGGATCTCCTCATTCCATGGTCAGACTGGCATGCATAAGCCATGCGCTAACTTTTGACCATTCTTTGAGCCCTAAAAGTTCACCCGACTACTTTCTGACCACAATCCGGGCAGAATTTCGTACCCTCAGCCAGTTTGGCACCGCAGTTGGAACACTTGAGCTCGCTTTCGATTTTGGCTCCGCATTCGGGGCAGAACTTCACCTTGGCGGCCAGAGGTTTGCCGCAGCTCGGGCAGGTTGCACGCACCCCCTCACGCCATTCCTTCTCTTTGAGCATGGCCAGGTCTTCCTCAGCCACCTTGGAATGTGCCCAAATTTCTTCGGTCGTGCGGCTGGCCTGGGCAGCCGCCATTTCCACCCCCAGGTCGGGAGCGCATTGCTTGCACAAGCCGCGTTTTTCATTCCAGCAGGTTTTCTTGCACACCCAATTGGTACAGCGCGGGCACTGGATAAAATCTGGCTTGATCTCTTCCACCGCTTTTAGGAAAGCTTCATCGTGTGCCTTTTCCCAGGCAGCTGAACGTACGCTTTCTCCCGCATTGGATAGACTGTTGAACAAGCCCCCGAAGATATTACTGGCAGTGTTCAGGGCTGTAGCTGCAGTGCCTAAAACTGAGCCCTGGAAGCGGGTGCGATAGCCCGTTCCACAGCGGTCACATTTAAACTCAAATTGGAACCCCTGGTTGGTACTTAAATCTTCATAATTACGGGTAAACTCAATTCTTTCACTCATTTGATTTTGCTCCAGGAATAAAGTTGATTGACTAAGTGATTATAGCACTCACCAATAACCATAATTTAGCGTCGAAAAACAAAGGTCACCCAGGTTTTTCGCCTGGCTTTTCCTTTGGAAAAGTGTTTCTCATGAATAGCGTGATTAACATCATCCGCAACATAGCCAATAACTAAGGTGTAGATTTTTTCGGTTCAGGTGGAGCAGTTTGCCTGGTGTGGCGGAGGGGTGTGCCGGTAAATTTCTCCAGCCAGCTTTCCGGTGCCAGCAGGGGTCGAAACCCGGCATATTTTATATATAAATCATGTGCATCGCGTGTATTGAGCAGGATACGCCGCAGCCCCTTCACGTCTGGATATTCCATCATGCATTCCAACAGCCATTTCCCCAGACCTGTGCTCCGATGCGATGGCAGGATGAACATATCACAAATCCAACCGACTATCGCGCCATCCGTTACCACGCGGGCAAAGCCGACCTGCTTATTGACCTCATATACGCCAAAGCAGAGGCTATTCTCAATCGATTTTCGCACGATGCTCATCGGTCGACCAATCGCCCAATGGGCGGTGGTGTAAAGGAAGTGATGGATCATGCCCACATCCAGTCTGGTTTTATCGGTGCTGATCGTATAGGCGTCTCTTTGCCACTCCATGGGATCCTCGTTGTATATCGTTGTGAGATTGAAAGCAATATGGAAAGTATACTTGAAAATCTTGTTCTGGAAACTAGATGAGCTGTATGCTGTAATCTTTGACCGTCTCATTATCCTGGTTCAAGGTAAAAACCGCATGGATCCGCTCACCAGCCAGGATACGAGGCAGCCAGTAGTGAGTGTCGTCCCACATCTGCCCAAGCGGGATTCGATCGATCTCAAACCACTCAGGGCGCATCTCTTCACTTTCCCTGGGTGTTCCTTGCCACTGTTTGGCTACAAAAACGTGAACTTCCTGGTCCCATGCGTGCATGTACGGAAAGATAAATGTGAGCGAACCCAGGGAGACAAGGTCTGCTGATTCAGCTGAGAGATGCGCTTCTTCATGGAGCTCACGTAATGCCGCCTGGGAGAGGGTTTCACCCTGCTGAAGCTTTCCTCCAAACCCGCCAAATTTTCCTTTCCCAAACCCACGTTTTTTAAAACCCAGCAGGACCTCCTTGGGAGGCTCACCGCGAAATATGAAGCACAATGTTGCCTGGATCATAGAAACGTGCCAGAGTTTGGTCAGATTCGTTCGGGTGGGTTAACTGGTGTATATGGTATGGCAAAGAAGCCACGAATATCCTTGTAAAATTTTCCACCCACCTGCTGGGTACATTTCAGGCCCATTACGGTCTGTGGACCCGCTAATGAGGTTGCCTCACTCAACACCACGGGCTCAGCATGGATATCCACGTCATCTTGAGCGGGCAGGTTTGGGTCATAGACATGGATAGTTACTGTACCTTTGTTATCCTGCTGGTAGGCATGAGCCAGCACCTGGTGGTTTTTGAAGATCAATTTTGCCAGCTCTTTCAGCGAGCTCGCGTGCGCATAGATCAGCGCCAAAATCACCAGGTTTCCCTCGTCCAATTTATGGCGCAGCAGCTGGAATTCATCCGCAGTACGCCGCATCGTTCCCACAGTTGTATCATCCGGCAAACTGGTCCATTGAGCCACCTTGATCAAAGCCTCGCCCAATCCACCCAGTGAGTCCATCTGGCGTTGGAACAGATAGCGCTGCAGGCGAGTGCCCTGGTGGGGGACATCCATATTTAGCGGGATGCCTCTACCAGCCAGGAGAAAATCATATGCCGCGGCGCACATCCCTCCGCACAGCCCATACCCTGAAGGTACCTTACGCGAGCTCATGAAGGCAGGCGTGGAGTAGGGTAAAAAATAACCAGAGAAACTATTGCGGAACATGAAACCATGCCGCGAAGGCTGAAATTCAACCGGCGGGTTTACAGCCAGGTAAAACTGGTGCTGAAATAATCCTAAAGAAGCAGTATGCTCATAGGCGGAGTTGTGGAATGAATAAGTAAACCTCAGGTATGGCAGGTATATATCCCCGAGGTCTGGTATCCGCAACCCATGATCCTCAGCTTGTGAATTGGCCGATTGACCGGCTTTTCCAGGGAATTGAAGGGTATGATAATCCAGGTAGCGTAGAGGCTCGTAAGTGAGGCTGAAGTACCCATGTTCATCCGACAATCCAGGCGATACAGTAAGGTCATCATCGCTCATACCTGCTGCATCTTTATCATAGATGCGCACAGCCACATTCGATATTGGGTCACCATTGGCGTAATGGACGGTACCGGAAAATTTGATCTTCATGCTATCTCTTCATCTTGGCAGATAATTAACCATCCTCACGGGGTTGAATTACCAGGATGCACCCGACGGAGCTGAGATCGGATCTGCGGTGGACATGCTGCAGGTTAATCGACAGGCTGCAAAAGGTCGAGTATTGACTGTGCTAAAATCACAACCAGGAAATTCAACAGGGTTTACACCAAGTGCCATAGCCTGATTATACCCATGAGAAGGATTATCTTGAAGAAGTTAGCTGACAATAAAGTGAGAATATCATCAGGAGGTATCAATATGCAAAAACATTCTGAACCGGACAGGAATAAAGAGGTTGCGGATTCTCACCCAAGTGTTACAAAACAGGTGGATTTCACCTGGGGTGTGAAAATCCCGCTGCGGGATGGGGTTCAGTTGAACGCAACACTTTATAAGCCCAAGCATGCTAACCTGGCACCCACTATTTTCACCCTCACTCCTTACGTGGCAGATAATTATCACGCATGGGGGATTTATTTTGCCGGTAATGGTTATATTTTTGCTACCGTAGATTTGCGTGGGCGGGGAAATTCCGAGGGCGTTTTTGAGCCCTTTGCCAGTGAAGCCAGGGATGGCTTTGATATCGTAGAGTGGCTGGCACAGCAGCCCTGGTGTGATGGGCAGGTGGCCATGTGGGGCGGTTCATATGGGGGCTATGACCAGTGGCTGACCCTCAGGGAAGCACCCCCCCACCTAAAGACCATCGTCCCGGCGGCCTCCGCCCATGCTGGGGTGGATTTCCCTTTTGTCGCCAATATATTCACCTCATTTGAGATCCAATGGCTGACCTATACCTCTGGTGTCACCCGCAATGAAGCCCTTGTAAACGATTCCAGCTTTTGGATCGGTAAATTCCAGGAGATGTATCAAAACCATCTGCCGTTTAAAGAGTTGGACCGGATCGTGGGTAATCGGTCCACATTTTTCCAGACCTGGGTGGAGCATGCACATTCGGACGAATATTGGGACGGAATGACACTGACCCCCGAACAGTACGATCAGATCAACATCCCCATCCTGACCATTACCGGGCATTATGACGATGATCAGCCTGGGGCAATGGAGTATTACCGCCGTCATATGCGCTCAATGTGCAAATTGAAGGATTCTCACTACCTGATCATCGGTCCGTGGGACCATGCCGGCACGCGCACCCCTAACCTGGAGGTTGGCGGTCTGAAGTTCAGTGAAGCTTCTCTGGTAGATATGAACCAGCTGCACAAGGAATGGTATGACTGGACGATGAAAGACGGGAAAAAACCCGGCTTTCTTATAAAGCGGGTGGCATATTATGTGATGGGGGAGGAAAAGTGGAAATATGCCAACAGCCTGGAAGAAATCCCCACCCGCACCCAGAAAATGTACCTGAGCTCAGAGAACGGCGCCCGGGATGTCTTCCATTCCGGCACACTGGATACGAAAAAGCCCCATGGAAGTCAATCGGATTCCTTCGCTTATGACCCGCTGGATACGCGCCCTGGGGATCTGGAGACCAGCGAAGTCAGGGAATATCTCACTGAGCAAACCCATGACCTGAACCAGTTCGGCAATGGATTGGTTTATCACAGCGAGGTGTTCGCGCGAGACACAGAAATCACCGGATGGGTAAAACTATACGCCTGGATGGAGTTAGATGTACCTGATACTGACTTCAAAGTGAGCGTGAAAGAAGTGTTATCCGATGGAAAAGTGATCCGGCTCACCCAGGACTGTCTGCGGGCGCGCTATCGTGAATCGGTGCAGATTGAGAGGCTGGTCACCCCTGGTGAAATCAACTTGTACACTTTTGATGGGTTCACATTCTTCTCGCGCCAGATCACCAAAGGCAGCCGCCTGCGGTTGGTCATCAGCTGCCCTAATTCGATTTACCTGGAGAAGAATTACAACCACGGGGGTGTGGTGGCAGAAGAATCAGGCAAGGATGCACGCACTGCCCACGTCATCCTGTATCATAACCCTGACCACCCCAGTTACCTGGAGCTACCCATCGTCAGGTAGGGTTGGAACCAATAATAGTTTGATGTGAATGGATAGAAATCGATTATAGAGTCAAAAATCAGCAAAAAAATACCAGCCGGAAGTCTTTCTACCGGCTGGTATTATCTGGGTAGGATCGTTATCTGATACGATAGCCAGGTGCTAATAACAGAGTGGCGTTCATCCCACTGCTGTCATGCAGTACGCAATCATAGCTCAAATTGGAATTTATATCGCCGACCTTGATTGTAAATGTGTCCTGAACACCGGGGATCATGATCCCTGAGTTAAAGTAGTCGGTGTTATTCAGCGGCTCGCCTGCTATCACAGCTGGAGATGGGAATAACACGGCTGGATTAACCAGCGCAACAGGACCGTTAGACCCTTGGGCAATAGTGATCATCGATTGATCTGGCGCTCCGTTATAAAATGTAACAGTATGGGGTGCCTCACTAGAAGATGATAGCTTCCATATTACCGTATCCCCTGGTGTGACAATCTCATTACTGGGGAAAAAGCGCATCACCATGACATTCATCGATTCATACCCCATTGTGATCGTATGAGTCAGGCTGCCATCGGAGTTCTTAACCGGCGGGACGATCTGTGCATTTGCCTGCGCCAGGACTTTGGGTATACTTTTCCAAGCGGCTGCTAACTCGATTTTTCCCTGCGCCAGAACCTGTCCAGGTGTGGGGATGGGTACATTGGATGGAACCACCTCGATGGTACCTGACATCATCGCTCCGTGGATGACACACACGTAAGGGAATACACCCAGGTGAGTAAAGGTGAGTTTTAACGTCGTTACCATGCCCGGGTCGGTGGACATTACACCCGAGTTTACATAAGTTGAACCGTCATACAGCCCACCGGTTGGGATAATCGGGAAGGCAACTAGTGGATTGAACTGAAGGGGTGAAGCCATATCTGCTGGCGCAGGGATCAGTGTTTCCGGCATGGTCTGATCAGCCAAAAAAGTGACGGTATGAATTTCGTGGGAAGCACTCTTCCAGGTGATCGAATCACCCACGTGCAAACGTACAGTTTGTGGGAAGAAAGACATGATCGATACACCTCTGCTTAAGCGTTCCGCCCCGACTGAAACCACATAATTTTTGGGAGCACTGGCCGATACGGGTAAGGTAAATCCCACCAACCCAAGGAACAAGGTCAGTACTAACCCCATGTGAACAATTTTTTTCATTCTTTAGAATCCTCTCTGAGTATTTGTAAATATTTTATTTTTTGTAGATGATGTTTATTGTTGATTTATTTTTGTTATAGCTTATGTTTGATATGATTTACTGGATTTCGGTGGCTACCAGATATTAAGGCGATTATGATCGTCGTTGGATCAGACCTGCATGCGAAGTTGAGCCAATCGGACAAATGCGAGGGTGACATCACACATCCCCTTGCATGACCAGATCAGGTTGAGCTATTGCAGACTGGACCGGATGAAAAGCAGCGAGCAAACCTAACAGCAGCTAGAAAATTGACCCTGCAGTGATGATCCTAAACAGCTGTGTATCACCGAACATTTATTTCCTCCCTTGTCCTAGCGAAAAATCCGCAGATTAATATGGTCAGTATTCGAATAATGCCGACCAATTAGACCGATTATATCATATATATACTTATTGATGCTTAAGGGGCGATGAGTAGTTCGATATCTTCTGACTTCCCCTTGCTCTTTACTCGCACGTACGCGTGGAAAGGTTACTTGATTGGTTTGGAGATCCGATCATATACTACAGTCACCAAATCAACCTTAATTTAATGCTTATCAATCAAATCTCAGCGGAGATGGAAGTCCAAGTTTTTCACACAGCTGGCGGGTGTCCATCAGATGCTGGGGAGTATTTCTGGCAAATTCGAAACACCACAGCAATTGGTAAATTGGCCGGCGTTGTTCATACAGCAGCTCAATCGGATGAGTGGCTGAATACGCTTTCCAGAACTCATCGCTCGTCATCCCCCTCCAGAAATCAAGCCTTGCCAGATCGATCTCACAATGACCGGCCCATGCTTTATCGAAATCCAGGATCGTTGCCAGGCGCCACTGCCCCCGGTGATATTCAAAGAGTATGTTGTACCCGTGCAGGTCTTCATGGCATAGTGTTGCCTGGTGAACATCGGTGAAAAGATCCTGGTGCTTAATCAACAATGTTAAAAAAAGGTCAAATAAGTGAGGGTTCTGGATGGAACACCGGGCATGTTCGGTAAACTCGGCGAGGTAAGAGTTACCTCCCACAACGCTACCGTCCGACACCAACTCGCCGAAGTCTGGAAAACGAATCGCATGCAGCTGTGCCACCGCAGTACCAATCTGCTGGTATGCAACTGATAGCTCGACAGCACTCATGCGCGGTCTCACCCTCATCCATTCGTGCCCTGGAATAAAAGTCATGACCAGATAGCGCCATGGCCACTTGCAGCAAGAAATATCCACAGCCAATACCTCAGGCATCGGGATCGTTGTGCTCGATGCTACCAAGTGGTTAAGCATGGCAGTCCGATCAAAAGAGGCCGCCATCTGGGCTTCAGCTCCGGCAATTTTGATGACTACTTTTAACGCTGGGCGGCGCAGCTGAACAATCAGCACCAGGTAATCCTGCTGCTGATTGGCAATTTTTTGGCTGACCAGCTCAACTTTCGAGCCTAAAGTAGGCTGTAATAATTGTAATAATTGATCGGGAGATATGCTGATATCCATTAATTCGTTTTCCCCAGCTTTTATATGTTGATTTATTCCTGCTCAGCCTGCTGATCAAAACTATACCGATACACATTCGTGTTGCGCAGCTTGAAACCCATGCGTTGGTACAGCCGGTTGGCTGCCTGCCTGCCAGGGTTCGAAGACAGCATCACTTGCGGGCAGCCAGCTTGCTGGGCGAACTCCAGGCAGTGGCGCGTGAGTGCCTCACCGATCCCTCGGCTGCGCGCATTCTGATCCACAATGACGTCTTCAATGATGCCTCGCAGGCCGGTCGGAACACGATAAAGTGCCAGGGTTGCCAGGCCAATGATTGCCGTAGAGCCGGGTTCTTGTCGTTGAGCCACAAACAGGAATGATGACCCTGCAGACAACATAACGGCGAGCTGCGCGTGGGTCGGAGGAGGATTATTGTGGGTCATCTGAGGAATCAGTCGCTGGCAGGCCTGGTATAGTTCCTCAGTTATCTCCGTTGCCTGGCGGATGATGAATGGCGCTGAATTATCTAGCATATGGATCTCCAGCTGTTATTTTCGCATGAATGATCAAATTTACCCAGGGAGGAATGGAGCTTGCCTTGAATGCGAACTAGAAATCGGCGTGATGGATTGCTCACATCACGGAATTATGGCCAGATCCCATGCATAAAATCAGCAAGATCTGCACGCATCTGGTTGAAATCCACTTCCAGGACGTAAGTATTGACCTGGCGATATGGATCGTAAATATGTCCCGATGAGAACAGTTCCTCCGGAAATGCCACCATGCTGATCCCATCCCTGGTCAACGCCTGGCTGATGCACAACAAGGTGCTAATATCACTTGGGCTCAGATCGGTTTGGATGGATTGGCTGAACTGCGCGATCAATCCAGGCAGATCAGGCAGCATGGTAGGCGTGAGCAGCTTATTCTGGATGGCTTTTAAGACGATATCCTGATAGCGTGCGCGTTGAAATATGGTGGGATAACGGTTCATCGCCAGTTTTAGTGCCATTTGCCCATCCAGGTGATGGGCGCCTGGCTCAAAAACATACTCCGCGTTGGCACCATCTTGATTCTCATTGAGATCAATCCTGGAATCCACGTAAATGTCGACTCCCCCGATGGCATCGATCATGCGGCGAAAAGTCGTCATATCGACCGCCAGGTAGTGATCCACGCTAAGGCCGAAATTTGCCTCCAGGGTGCGGGCCAGTAAGCCCGGACCCTCTCCCGGACCATCGTAATACCCCATACCGGGATTTCCGAAGAAATATGCCTGGTTGAGCTTGCCGTGGGTGATGCCATAATGATCCGATATCCCCGGAATCTCAACCCATAAGTCACGCGGGATGTCCAGAACCATGACCTTCGGCGCGGTGAAGTCGATGCGCACAATGCGGATGGAATCCGCCAGCCCGTACAAGTAATCTTCCGAACGATCATCAGAACCGATCACCAGCAGGGTCATGACAGATGGACCGTTGCAAAGAGGCGGATTGGATTCAGCTTGAGGTTTCAGTAGCGATACAATCTGGGAAAGTAGCGATGCAGGTGTAGGCGTGGCTTCAGTCGCTGAAGGCATTTCAGCCGTACTTTCAATCGGGCTGCTGGCTGAACGATCAGCCTGACCCGGTGTGACTGTTGGCAGCCCCAGGACTGAACCCAGGGGTTTTTTCCACAAGGCGACTAACACAAATATCAGCGCAGTAACGGCAACAATTACTTCCAGATAAAGGATTTTAACTAGTGTTTTTTGACGCATAATTTACTTTACCAATCGAATCTCAGCCTTTTTCAGCTGGTTACTAGCAAATAAATGAAAATACAAAGATATAGTTTTTTCCGAAAATCATAATCAGCCGGTAAAAATTTTTCTTGAAAACAGGGAGTGCTCTTGACTAATAATCACTGCCCGATCGACGATCCATCTTACAATGGATCAAAATCTGCCGCGCATTATTCGATCGCAGCCACCAATGGCTTCCAATAAGGCATCTCGTCATCAGAGGCATTCTGGGTCAGGTTAGTCGGCTGGGATCCGTCGGAATTCATGACGTATATTTCCCAATTGCCGTCCCGGTCTGTCTGGAAAGCGATTAATTTGCCATCTGGAGACCAGTTAGGCGACCAGTCGCTTGCCGGGTTATGGGTCAGATTAACCCTACCCGTGCCGTCGGCATTGATGACGTATATATCACTATTGCCATCGACATTGGCCCGGAAGGATATATGCGATCCATCCGGAGACCAGGCGGGTCCGTAATCAATCTCGCTGCCATCGGTCAGGCGGACCACATCGGAACCATCCACATACATGACGTAGAGATTATTCACACCTGCAGTGTTATCCCGGTCTGAAACGAATGCGATCAGGTTGCCATCCGGAGACCAGGCTGCACCGAAGTCATCAGCTGGGTTGTCAGTCAGGCGCTTCGTAACCGTTCCATCGGCGGCACTCATTAGGTAAATCTCGTTGTTGCCATCCATGCGCGAAGTGAAGGCAATCTGCTTCCCATCCGGTGACCAGGCGGCAAAACCCTCATCAACATTCGGACGAGCAGATAAATCGATCGGGTTCGTGCCATCAGCATTCATAACACCCACAAAACTGTTGGTCAGGCCAAAACCGGTGAATAGCATCTGGGTGCCATTAGGTGAAAATGGACCCGGAAAAATGTTCGAATCGGTACTGGTCAGCTGAGCCAAAACTCCGCTCGTAATATCGAGCAAAAACAGGTTCATATTTTCTTTATCCCGATTCGATCTGAATAAGATCACACCACTTCCACCCACGGGTGCCGGAATATCAGTAGGTGTTTGTGTGTCTGTTGGGATGGCGGGAATAGCTGTGGCAGGTAAAGTTGCTGTAGGTGGTTGCACACTCGGTACTAAAGTAGGAATAACTAATGCTTCAGTTGGAGCAGGGGTCGTGCTGGCGGTAGTACATGCAATTACCAATATAATCATAGCGATAAATGGGAGGCTGCGTTTGCTGATGCGAAACATACTGCTCTCCTTCAAATTTAAAATCGACGGATCATTGACCGCAAGATATTAACGCCCCCTGGTTGCTTATTGTTCCCGGTATAACGAGATTTGGGCTGGAACCGGTGCGTTTTTCTCCAGGAATGCCTTGATAAAGCCAACAGCTTTTCCCACACCATCTTCACTGCGTAATTTTTGTCTCATGTTTTCTGCATTTCTGCCAAGCTCGGGATCATTAACCGCTCTATCGATTGCATGGGCTAATTTTTCAGCAGACAGCCTGGCAAAAGCAATCGGTTTGGGACTCAAACCCAATTGATGCACGCGCCTGCCCCAGAATGGCTGGTCGGCAAAGAATGGCACGATCACAGTCGGTTTGCTGACAAAAATCAGGATTCAGGGACTGCCCAATTAATGAATTCAACCAGCTCAGACTTCAATTTGACCAGGGAGGGTATATGGATATACATCATATGCCCGGCCTCGAAGTAACCCATGCGCAGGTTGCCAAGTAATGACTTATCTAATCCAAGGTGCTTAAACGTATATCGGGTAGCCAGGTAAGGAGTCGCCAGGTCAAAATATCCGTTTGCCACATATACTTTCAGATGTGGGTTGGTGGTTACGGCTTTGCGCAACGTCTCAGCCACGTTAACGTACTCATTCTCAAATTCAGCAAAGCTCCATGGATGTACGCGTTCTGACAGGATCTCATAGGGCAGGTCTGATTTGAAATTAAGCTCCCCACGCACGTAATCATTCAACGTGGCGGTATAAGGACCGACAATATTGTTCATGCTGGGGTCAAATTCGAAATGCTCACCAGCTGAATCACGATCGATGCCCTTGAAGCGGCTGTCCAGCCTACCGACGGTAAGCTTGGCATGGCGGAGCAGCTCTTTTGTGAAGCGGAAAATCTCAATACGCAGGTTTGTACGATCGATATAATCCTCCGACAGGCCTGTATAGCGTGCCAGCTTTCGGGCAATGAGCAAACGCTCTTCATCCTGCAGGCCATCACCCTGCATCAAGGCATGCGAATAATCACCCATTGAAAAGGCTTCAACCTCTGCCAGCGTGGTAGATAAGTCCTTCTCCAGGTCATCGCTCAGGCGATGGTGATACCAGGCAGTTGCGGTATAGGTAGGAAGGAATAGAATATAAGGTAAGTCGTTGCCGGTATGAAAATCTGCGGTTTGGAAGTTCAGGATGGAGGATATCAACATAATCCCATTCAGGTACATTCCATGCCGGTCTTGCAAGTAACCGGAGAGGCCAGCAGCACGGGTGGTGCCATAACTTTCGCCGATGAGGAACTTGGGAGAGGTCCAGCGCTGGTAACGTGTGGTGTACAGACGGATAAAATCACCTACCGACTCAATATCCTTCTTGAAGCCATGAAATTGCTTCGGTTTTTCACCGGGTACTGCCCGGCTGTAGCCCGTGCTCACCGGGTCGATAAACACCAGGTCGGTCTGGTCGAGCAGTGAATAGGCATTATCCACCAGCTTATAGGGTGGGGGATAGGCAAAACCTTCATCATCCAGCAGCACCCGGCGTGGACCCAGTAATCCAAGGTGCAGCCAGACGGATGATGACCCAGGGCCTCCGTTGAAGGAGAATGTCAGCGGGCGCTTGGAGTAATCGTCAACTCCATCGCAAGTGTAGGCGACAAAGAATATCGTGGCGCGCGGCTTTTCCCCTTCTGACTCACCCTCCTTCTCCCCTTTCTTTTCGGCTTCTTCTTTCAACACAATTGTCCCACAGGTGACTGTATAACGGATCTCCCTATCATCAATTGTCAGGCTGTGCTTGGTCTCCACCAGCTCATCTTTAGGTGGGATAGGTGTGGAGGCATCGCTTTTTTTGGCATCCTTTTCCTCTTCGGTCATGGTTATCCTCTCCCGTTCAATATGTCAATGAACTAAAAAAAGCTATTTATCGAATGCGCTCATTTTTCCCCGGATACTTCGAGGATGGATCATTTGGACTGCCCATTGGTAATGTTCACACGTATTGCCGGCGATCCAGGCGATCAGTGGAAGTTTCCCGTTCCATGGATAAATCCCTATTGTGAGCATTTCAGTTTCTGGAATCTTCTCAACCACGTCCAATATCTGTTGGTAGGATTTATAAAAATCTCCCAATACATCCTCCAACGGTCGGTTTTTATGCTTCTGGCGATAAAGCTCGTTCAATACTCCCATCTGTCGCCAGTTATACCCAACTTCAGGTGTCACGACAGTTTCCCCCCGTTTGCCTGCTTCATACCAGCTGATCCAGCGCTGTTCCCAGTCCACCAGATGTTGTAAAATGTCTTTGACGGACCACTCCCCCATGCTCCCAGGGTATACCAGCTCTTCAGAGGTCATTCCGGCGATTTTATTCTCCAGCTTCCCTCGTGCTGTATGAGTATATTCTAGCAACTCGGATTTACTCTTTAGCCGCATAGCAAGCTCCTTAATGATTTTACCACCCGCCTGGCATCAATTTATGTAGCATTAATCAATTCGTAATCTTGATCAGCAGGGATGTTACAATTATCCTGTTAAAATTGATATAAGAACCTAGGAAAGTGTGATATGTCTGATTTCCTCACAACACCGGGTTTCCTTGGAACTAAAGCCACTCTTCGTTCTGATCTCACCCTGGTACTCATTCTAATCACCGCAATATTGTTCAGCGTGGGTTTCATCCTGGCGAGGCGCAAACATTACAAAGTCCACCGTTGGGTACAAACTACTGCGGTGATGGTAAACACTATAGTGGTGTTGATTTCCATGGTCACATCCTATATCATCTACATTCTGCCAGGGATACCTGCAAAACTGGGCCAGGGTGATTACGCCGTGACCACTGTACATAGTCTGGTTGGGGCGATCGCCTTATTGTTTGGATTTTTCGTAATGCTGCGGGGAAATAACCTGGTACCAAAGAGCTTGCGTTTCAATAATTACAAGCTGTTTATGCGTTGGGCATACGGACTCTATATGCTTGCCACAATCGGTGGTGTGATCATCTATATCATCGTGTTCATATTCGGCATATGATGGGTAAAAAATGCTGTACGTCCAGATTATTTTCCTGGTACTCTCTCTCCTGCTAACACTTCTGTTCTTCCTCTATGGGTTCAACCACTATTTTTTATTAAGTGTAATCCATCGCTACCATCCTCCAAAAATTAGTAAAACAATGAACGGCAACCGCCCTTACGTTGCAATCCAGCTCCCGATATTCAATGAACGCTACGTGGTACGTCGACTGGTAGATTCATGCGCCCGCATGGTGGAACAATACGGTATTGACAACGCGGAGATTGACATCCTGGATGATTCAAACGACGATACTGTTCAGCTCGTTGACGACATTGTTCGTGAATACTCGCAGAAAAATTACCACATCTCCGCTCAGCGTCGGCTGGTCAGGGAGGGCTACAAAGCCGGTGCCCTAAAGATCGCACTCGAAAAATCACCCGCAGAATATATCGCAATTTTTGATGCTGATTACACCCCGTCGAATGATTTTTTGCTGCGTACCATCCCTTATTTAATTGATGACGAAAAGCTGGGCATTGTCCAAAGCCGCTGGACGCACCTTAATCGCTATTTCAACCGGGTGACCAGCGCGGTTGCCATTGGCATTGATGTGCATTTCTTTGTGGAACAGACCGGCCGCTATGCTTCCAAGTGCTTCCAAAATTTCAATGGTAGTGGGGGGGTTTTACGTAAAAGCGCCCTGGTCGAATCGGGTGGATGGCAGGCCGATACACTGGCAGAGGACCTGGATGCCAGTTATCGCATGCAGCTGAATGGCTACAAAGTCCTGTTTCTCAAAGATCTACCCAGCCCGGGTGAAGTTCCACCCACTGTGCCAAGCTTTAAAAAACAGCAAGCGCGTTGGGCGAATGGATCACTGCGCACGGCACGCAAACTGCTGCCCTCTATTTTGCCAAACCGAAAGATCAAGTTTTACCAGCGGTTGGAAGCCTTCATCCACCTGACGGGTTACATGCTCCATCCAATGATGTTCATTTCCTTCCTGCTGGCCAGCTTTGGAACGATCTTCGAAGTAGATACCTTCCTGGTACATTCGCACATGCTCACCCCCTTCGGAGGTGCTTATGCTGCGTTCGATCCGCTAACTACCGCCCGTATCCACGATCTGAGCTGGGGCGCTCTGGATGCGATGATCCTGCTCAGCATGGTGGCAGCCTGGTTGTCTCCCCTGGTGAGCTTAAAACTTCAGAAGCTTTCCATCCGGAAAAACCTGGCGGGACTGCTGGTATTGTTTTTACTGGGAAGCGGCATTAGTGTGAGCAACACGGTAGAAGCCGTCAAGGCTTTGTTCACCAACCGGCAATGGGAATTCAAGCGAACTCCAAAATATGCCAATGTCAAAGACGAGCAAGGAGTTCGTAATCGCCGTTATCAGGTACCACTCGATTTTGTCTTCCTGCTCGAGCTGGCATCGGTGTGCTTGGGATTATTTGCTACAGCCATCGCCATCCAGCACGCGCATTATTTTGTCCTGGCCATCCTGGTTCCCTATACAGCCGCATATCTATTCATCTCCATTTTTACCTTCAAGCAAAGTCGACCACAGGCATCTGCATAGCATGTCGAGTAAGGTGCTTCCGGTGCGAGCAAATAGATCCAGGCAGCTTGTCTCCAAGGAAGACGTTGGCTACTTGCTGGTAAGCATCTTGCTTCAGCTAATCCTTGGGATGTTCTTTGGGCATGCCTACGACATTAAAATCTTTATGGCTACTGGCTACCTGGTTGCCACGGGTCAGAACCCCTACCTCCTTCCGGACCTAAGGGCTGTATTTCACGACCCAGCCTTTTATGGACTGACCAGTATTGGGTACCCACCTCCCTGGCCTCTTGTGTTAGGCTTGCTCTACCTGCTCAGCTATGCACCTACCCACAGTTTGCTACTTTACAACCTGGCGATCAAGCTGCCGATTATCGTTGCCAATATCTGCCTGGCTTATCTGGTCAAGGACATATTGCTGGAACAAAAGGTCAGCCAGGGCATTGCCCGTAAAGCCTGGATTTTCCTGGTCTTGAATCCTTTCCTGTTTTATTTCACCACCGCCTGGGGTCAGTTTGACTCGCTGGTTGCACTGATCACATTGGCAGCCTTGGTGTTGCTCACCAAACAACGTCTGATACTCTCGTCCATCTTGCTCGCCTTAGCCATCACACTTAAACCCACCCCGGTGCCAGTCGTGCTGGCGGTAATCGTTTATCTATGGGGATCACCCTGGAAAAGAGTAGCCCGGTATTTGGTCACCTTAACCATCAGCACGCTCATATTGTGTGTTCTTCCATTTATTGTCTTGAATTGGGATGCCAGCCCCATTATGAATGGCTGGAACGCCCAATTTACCGTCAGTGGTGGGATGACGCTGACCACAATTTACGAACTTTCAGCGGGTACATACGCGTTGCCAGGCAATTGGTGGCTATTGGGTGTCCTATGGCTGCCAGCTATTTTTATCGGCGCACTATTCTTGAAAAGAGGTGAGCACGGGTTGAGCGACCTGCTTAAAAATTGCCTGGTACTGATCTTGGTCTTCTTTCTCACCCGAACCTGGCTTTCCGAGCAAAATCTGGCGCTTATCCTTCCCTTGGTGCTGATCCTGGTTTACCTGGGAGAGTTACCGCGTCTTGCGTTATCCGCGGTCTGGATCCTCCCCTTGATATTTACGGTTTTCAATGATTCGCCCCCACAGCTCTTATTCCCCATCCTGCCGGATTTGATGCCCAGGTTGCTGCAATGGTCGGTCACTTTTCGGGCTACCAGGCTGTTTGCCCGCATGCTGGCGGTCATCCCCTGGCAGCTGGCAGGATGGTGGATGGTAATCCATACCTTTCGCAGTAAAAGTGCCAAACCGGTATGAAATCTGACTTCCCTTTATCCAACGGGATTTCCCTGCAAATTGCATCCGGTGCCAACGGAAACAGCGCCTATCCCACAGGCAGGCTGCAAAAGGGATTGGTGTTGGTTTGCGATGGTCAGGATTTGTCTGAAGAAGCAGTTGGTTTTGGAGTGCCCATCCTGAAGCGCGGTCTGCAGACCATCTTCCCGGGCGAGGTGGAGCTGTATCCTGATCAAAGCGGCTCCCCCGGCAAGTTCACAGCGCGTTATAAACTGAACCTGGAGGAAAAAATTGGCCGAAAAGATACAGGCACCATTAACAGCCGCCTGGTCTACGCCATGAAGAATGGGTTGGCAGCATTGATCCGCCACCTGCCCATCGTGCGTAAGCTGCTTACAGCCACGTCCAACCTGCTGCGCTCTACTTTCGGCTTGAAGACCACCTATGAGCCGGATGGATTTTTTACCTACGTGAGCTTAACCTATAGCATCGATGCCGCTGCAGGCAAGATCCTGGTTGAGCTGATGGGACAGGAAATTATCCCTGACCATATCAGTGAGATCATCATCATGAACGAGCAAGGTGCCCATCATTTTGACCGATACCAGGATGCGGAAGGGATGTCCACCGCTGCCGATAAGATTGGCTGTTGGGATGAGGTTAGCTCTGCCAGTGCCACGTTTATCAGCACCAGGCAAAAAGTATCATTTAGCCTCCCGCAGGTCAACGGTGCAAAACTCTTCCGAGGCAGAGAATTGATCGGAACGCGCCTGGCCTGGGCGGGGTTTGGATATACCTTCACACCCAATCTGGATAATTTCAAGTACGTAATCAGGCTGAACAGACTGCCATGAGCAAGGTACTGCTGATCTACCCGTACTTTCGACCTTCGAACGATCGTTCGGTCTTCCGCTTCCCACCCCTCGGGGTCAGTTATCTTGCTTCCAGCTTGCTCACAGCTGGTCATGAAGTGCAAATCATAGATTGTACGTTCATGAATAAACCGGATGTTTTACAGCAGGCCTTCGAGGCTAAGGCTGAAGTAGTGGGCATTTATTGCATGGTGACCATGCTGGAGGATTGCCTGTGGCTTGCCAGGCAGCTGCGCGCGAGCACCCGCCTGCTGATGGTGGGTGGTCCGCTTGCCACATGTGACCCATACGCCTTCGTGAAGGATTTTGATGTGGTCGTGCGCGGTGAAGGCGAACGCACAGTGCTGGAGCTGGTACAGGCTTATACAGCTGGAGCAAATTACAACACTGTCGCAGGCATCACCTATTTACGGAAGAATAGCATCGATGGAAAGGCAACTACAGATACCATCAGCAATCCCGACCGGCCATTCAATAAAGAGCTGGACGGTCTGCCCTTCCCAGCCCGCCAGCTGCTGCCGAACCAGAGTTACATCCAGTTTGGGAAAAAACAATACGGTTACTCGATCACTACAGTGATGAGTACGCGCGGCTGCCCTTATGACTGCGAGTTTTGTAGCAACGTGATCTTCGGGGGTTCCTACCGCGAACGCTTGGCAAAAAATATAGTGGATGAGATTGAGCAAGCCTTAGCGATCGGTTATGAGCGCATCTCATTTGCGGATGACGTCTTTACCATGCGCCAAAAAAGAGTGCTGGAAGTGTGCGAGGAGATTAAGCAGCGCAGTCTGCAGTTCAATTGGGAATGCCTGGCACGTGTAGATTCGATCGATGCTGCCACATATGTGGAGATGTACCGTGCCGGGTGCCGGCGGGTTTACTTCGGGATCGAATCAGGGGATGACACGGTACTGAAGCTGATGAATAAAAAGATTACTGCTCAGCAGGCAAGGCATGCCGTGCTGGCAGCTCACCAGGCCAGGCTGGAAGTGGGTGCTTTTTTTATACTCTTCTATCCCGGTGAAACCAATCAGACCGTGCTGAACACGCTGCGTTTCGCCACCTCCCTGCCATTGGATTACCTCGGGCTGACCATGCCTTACCCGCTACCGGGCACGAAATTATACGAGCGGGTGAAGGGACAGATCAAGCGCGAGTGGCATCCGGGCGAAAGTGTTTTTGGCAGCCATATATTGATCTATAACGCCGACTTTTCAGAAACCAAAATGTGGTTTGGGATCATCAAAGGGAGGGCTCAGTTTGAAATCAAAAGAAGATTGCGTAGATTGGGAAAACTGGCACCGTTTATCCTGAAGCTGTTTGAAGCACCAACCGACTGGCTGTTATGCCGGCTTCACTAGGTTCCTGATAAACTTGCCGGAGATTGCCTGAGGCGTAAATTGAATTCATGCAACGTCTGGTGAATTCTTTTCTTTAACCATTGTGGGTCGAACTCTGACGTGTAAACGAAGGTTACATCATTCTCTTTGCTCCAGTCCTTATCGGGGTCAATCCCACTCACCCGGTCAAACAGTGCCGAGCCAGGTAATGGAAACGGCACGTTGAAGGAAATCTCATTCAGGGGAAGACTGAGAGCCAACCTGAAAGTTCGTTCAATACTTGCAGGCGTTTCGCCCGGATAACCCACGATGAAGAACGCTGCCACCTGGATCCCTGCCTGCCGGAAATGATCCACTGCCTGGGCGGCATCATCAAGGGTGGCTTTCTTATTCATCAGGCGCAGGGTTTCATCGCTGCCTGATTCGAGGCCCAAATAAACCCGCTGGCAGCCTGAAGACTTCATTAACCTGGCAATATCCTCCGTGATGCCAGTTGAACGGGAAAGGCAGCTCCATTTCATCCCCATACCAAGCATGCGCTCGCAGAACTGGCGCAACAGGGATAAATTCAGGGTGAAATTATCATCTGCAATCCATAATTGATCGTACCCCAGCTGTATGATCTGTCTGATCTCTTCGAAAACCACAAATAGGTTGCGTTTGCGGTACAGGTGCCCGAAGACAGGTCGAGAGCAAAAGTCACAATCAAAGGGGCAGCCTAAAGTGATCATGATCGAAGTGGTGCGGGAACCGTTCTTTTCCATCCAGGCCTTTTGATAGGTTGCATGGTCGAACTGGCTCCGGTCGGGGATCGGAAAGTTTCGGATTTCCTGCGTGCTGTAATGGATAACCGGGTTATCAATGACTACATCCAGGTTATGAGCGAATAAACCAGGATATTTGGCCAGACCGAGCTGATATAAGGTTTTTCGACTGACCTGACCGGTGAAGTAATCCTGGCAGAAATCCGGAAAGGCCAGGTCGGCCTCACCCCGGAAGACCAGGTCGAACGGTCCGGAGTAGCGTTCCGGGTATAGCGTAGGCATCGGACCACCCACCACGAGCAAGGCTGAGGGGAGCTGTCTGTGCACCAGCTCAGCAAAACGAAAGGTATTCCGGCTCAATAAAATCATGGACGAGATGCCAACGATATCCGGTTGGTAGGCGATCAGGGCTTTTGCCACCCTCGCAAAGCTCTGGAATGTGCAATCAAAGATGCGTGTTTCTATATGACGCTGATTCAGCTGGGCTAAAAGACTGGCAGCCCCCAGAGGTGGAAATAACATCTCAGTGGATGATTTTGTACGGAAGTAGGGAAATATCAGCGCGACTCTGGGCATGATGACATCTATCTTGCGTCTATAAATTGCACCATCTATAAAGTATCATACGAGATAAACCACCCTCCAGATTGAAATCACTCCGGAATAATTGCGATTACGCGCAATTGGTTATCCAGATTAAGTATATCGCTATCGTAATGAGGGACTTAGAAAATATCCTTAGACTCGGATGAGACTTTATCCGATATCGCCTGATTGCTTGACCTGTCCGGCTTAGTCTCTTGCCTAATTACTATAACTCATACTCCCTGAATATCTCCGGGATGATCACATCAACCCCTGGCAAGGTATGGCGTACCAGCCTGGTCAGCTGGTGCAGAGACGATCTGCCTGGTCGGGTGAATCTTTTTAGTGGTTTGCCCAGCGAACGGGTAAAATTATCCCAATGGATGGGTATGAAGGTGTGTGGCTGTGCTCCACGGAAAATGCGCCGGTAATATTCCTTTGATTCCTGTGCCACGGCAAAAAGCACATCCGTTGGTTGAGGCTGTGCAGCACAGACCAACAGGCGGACATCCATCACGCTAATGCAATAACCCAGGCAAATGTCCATGCGATAATCCTGTACTCGCAGGGGTGGGCGTAAACCGGGTCTCACGCTGCCGTTAAACATCCTCCCCCATGGAATTGGGCTGTGCTGTCCGGTAATCACCTGGATCTTGAACTCCCCCAGTGAAAGATTGTCCCCTACTCCAATCTGGTGCACCTGTGATGCAGGTACCTCCAATAAGCGTAACAACTGGCAGGTATTACTCGAACCGTAAGCCGCAGCCCCGGTTTTTCGTAACACATCTGGCACATCCAGCAGGTGATCGTAATGCGAGTGCGTCACCAACACAAAATGGCATTTCGGCAGATTTTCAGCCGCCAGGGATGGATCAGGCTTCACCGGCCGCCACATTTCGAAAATTGTCGGACGGGTGAAGAATGGGTCAAGTGCCAGTACCTGTCCGTTCGCTTTCAGCTCCACTCCAGCCACACCCAACCAGCGGAAGGAGAGGCTCACCGCTCCTCCGGTGGCTTTACCGTCTGGAAACCTCTCCAAATCAACAGGTCGTACACGATCTTCAACCCGCCTGCGATTATGAAAGGTGCCCCGATCAGGCTGGTGACAGCGAGCAGCTGCCCAGTGATGGCGGGTGAAAGTGTTGCCCCCACAGAGCGGGCGATGCTGGTGACGCCCATGGCAGCCGAGCGTTCGTCTGGGCTGACGACTGCCATGGTGTATGACTGGCGTGTGGGCACATCCATCTGTGAGATACTGAACCTGAGCAGGAGTACCGTAATCGCCAAAGGTAATGTGGGCATAAATGGCACCAGGATCAGCAGGATATTGGAAGGGATGTGGGTGAACACCATGGTGTTGATCAGGCCGATGCGTTTGGCGATCCAGGCAGCTGACAGGGCAGATATCCCCGCCAGGATGTTGGCTCCGAAGAAGATACTCCCCAAAACTGCAGGCTGGACACCAAATTTGATATTGAACCAGTAAGCTACCATACTCTGCACCACCAACCCTCCGGCAAAGGCATCCACAGCGAACAGGCCGGAGAGCCGGAGCACCACCCGGCGCGACTTGTGCAACCCCAGCTTACGTTGGATAGGTATGGCTTCAACCAGCCTGGGAGCTTCTACGGCTTGTGAGAGCCTTAGAAACAGAATCGACAGCACCACACCGATTGCGGTATATCCCAATACCACCGCCCGATAAGAATTCAATGGGGTATAGCCATTGCCTTGCAACAGCTGTGCCAGTCCACCGCCCACCAGGGCACCCGTGGCGGTTGCAAACGATCCTACCAGGTTATACCAGGCGAAGATCTGGGTGCGTTTTTCATCCGGTAGTAGTTGTGAAAGGGCGGCTTGCTCGATAGAGAGAAATGGACCGATCTCATTCCCTGATGGACTGATCACCCCAATAATTGCCGTCACCACCAGCAGGGCAAAGTTACCCGTCAGGCTGAAGATCACTCCGGCCATGATCATCAAGGTGGCACCAATGATAAGCATCCTACGTCTGCCCAACCGGTCGGCTGTAGTGGTGAGCCACAGGGTGATGCCCGCGTCACCAGCCAGGGTGAGCGTGAGCAGCAGGCCAATCTCACCCTCAGTCAGGCCGCGCTGTGCCAGGTACAAAGCCAACACCACGGACAAGAAACCATATCCAAACATACGGATAATGCGCGTGGTGAACAGCAACGGGATGTCTTTGTGCATATGGTTTTTAGAGCAACTACTTTGATTTCTTCTTTTTATTTTCCGGTTCCCATAATACCAGCGTACGCAGTTCTGCCAGAACATGAAATACCATCGCTGGCAACAGGCTGCCGCTCAAGAAATAAACGATCGCAAAACTAAAGCCCGTCAGTGCGGTCTGGACCATCCCCCGCATCCCCAGGTAAGCCCGGCTCAGCCCGTTGATGATGCCGGAAAGGAGGCAAATAATGATGAATTGCTTTGCAAACATTGGGAAGATTGTGGGCAAAAATGACATTAAAAATCCGCGGTAAAGCAGCTCTTCACATATCCCCGCTGTAATGGCGGTGATTGCAAACCATTTACGCTCTGCAGAGTCGGATGGTAGCAGGATTGAGGTACTTTCCAGGCTGCGGCGCATAGCAGCCAAAGCCCGCGGGCTGCGCCTGATCAACACGATGGACAAGACAACCCCAATTAGTAATGCCAGTAAGATGATCCATCCAATCTGGTTAGGTAACACCAGACCAAGCCAAAGGAGAGGGTTTGGGATTGGGATGACGATTAAAGCGATCACAATCACCCAGCTCCACTCCCACAATATCTGGGTCCGATAGAACAACAGGCGGGCTTTGGGGTCGATATTCAGCTGCTTCTTGAGGTTGCGGTAGAAGTTAGTGCGGGCGATGGGTTCAACCAACACAGTGTAGGCTGCCAACAACAGCATCAGAAAGGGTGAAAGTAAGGCCATGAGGGCTCACCTGGCGGAAGGATTATGAAGCGATTGCGCTGACATAATTTTACACCCACCCAACTGTTACCGCCTGGAATGGTACACAAGTTGCACATTCTAACGAAATTTATGCTATGGAGAACAGAATAACAATGGTCACCACGCAGCAATATCGACAACCCACGCGTTATAAATTTGCCCTGGGGATTGCCATCCTGGATGTGATCCTGATCCTGCTCACCCTGGTCAATCAACTTCCACGCCTGCTGCCAGCTTTCATGATCCCATTCCCGCAGGTGCTTATGGATGCAGCCTCCTGGTTTACGCTGGCAGAGATATGCTTCTGCTGCGCCATCCTGGTGGTGTTATATGGCTTGCTCTCGTTGTGGCTTCCTGAGCTGCACATCGTCCTATGGCTGGGTGCAGGGTTGGTCATAGGTGCTGGTCTGCTCTACTTGTTAGCCAGCGTGATGTACTTCCGTAGTGCCGGGTTGGGCGTCCCATTCCAGCAAGGGATATTCATGTTTCTGCTTAGCCTATCCGTAATAATCCTGGCAGTCAGGTTGAATAAGCGCTTTATGCATGTATGATTACTAAAATCCCGATCGGCATAATCTGCTGATGGTTATCCAAACCACAGGATTTATAGAATCCTAATATATTTTTCTCGCAACTCGCTGAGATAAAATAATTCTTTTCCTATAGTCGATCATTTATCTCCCATATGTGCTTAACCAGTGGGTGATATAATCCACCAATTATTTAGGCACATTAACGTCTATATTGTTATCCGTTCTAAAACCCCAACCGGGTAGCGAATGTAGACACAATTCCAACCTATCCCAATTCAAGGGATGTATAAGAAAGGGAGGTCAGTAATGGAAACACCTGTATTATTCCCGCAAAACTATCGACCCCTGCTGGATTTACGCCAGACTGAATTAGCGATCCGCCAAATTAAAGAGTTCTTTCAAACCAACCTGGCTTTCGAGCTTAATTTAATCCGTGTTACGGCTCCGCTTTTTGTACTCTCGGGAACGGGCATCAATGATGACCTTAACGGTATCGAGCGACCGGTGAACTTTCCAATCAAGTCAATCCAGGATAGCCGCGCCGAGATTGTCCAATCACTGGCAAAGTGGAAGCGGTTGCAGCTGGCTGACTTCGGCTTCCTCCCAGGTGAGGGCATATATACCGATATGAATGCCATCCGCCCGGATGAGGATTTGGACAATCTGCATTCAATCTACGTGGATCAGTGGGACTGGGAAAGAGTCATCCGCCAGGAAGACCGGAGTGTAAACTTCTTGAAGGTTGTCGTCAATAAGATTTACGATGTGATCCGCCGGACAGAGCGATATATCAGCCACTTATATCCAGAAATTGTGCCTACCCTGCCAGATGAAATCACTTTCGTCCACAGTGAAGACCTTGAAAGACGCTTTCCCAACCTTTCTCCCAAGGAGCGCGAGAAGGTGATATGCAAGGAAAATAAGGCGGTCTTCGTGATCGGCATCGGCGCGGATCTGCCAGGAGGTAAGCCGCATGATGGTCGTGCCCCCGATTATGATGACTGGTCCACACCAACCAGGGATGGCTACAAAGGCTTGAATGGCGATATTCTGGTCTACTTTCCCTTGCTTGACTGCGCCTATGAACTTTCTTCGATGGGTATTCGCGTGGATCCGCCTGCATTAGTACGCCAGTTGGAGCTGCGCGGCGCTAATGAGCGCAAGAGTTTATTATTCCACCGGCGCTTATTAAATGGTGAGCTGCCCCTTTCAATTGGTGGCGGGATTGGTCAATCACGATTGTGCATGTTTTATTTACGCAAGGCACATATTGGCGAGATCCAATCCAGCCTATGGCCGGATGTGATGGTGAAAGAGTGCCGGACGCATAACATAATCCTACTTTAGCCTGTCAATATGCATATATAAATCGTGGCGATCAGGTCTAAATTCTTGATCGCCACTACCCTATCAATTCTGTCATTTACTTTTTCACACCATTTGCTATAATAATTTTAGTGTTATTTGTGAATTATCGGATCATTGTCGGTTCATAACTAGAAATATCAACAAGGAGGTGCTCTCAATTTCATGTTCTTTCGATCATTTTCGTTGATGGAATAGGAAAGGAGGCGCCGAGTAAGCTAATAATCCAGTTACAACCCACCCAATTGAAGGGGGATCTCGATTTTATAAACGAATGACCTATAAAGGTCATTGATCTGGATAATCAATCCAGACTGATCATAGATAAAAGTGCAGAAACCGGCATCAGCCGGTTTCTCATTTTAAGGTTGCTCACTTCAAACGAAACTAGGAACACATCAACGGTTTCCTCCTGTTTGCCTGATCACCTTACCGAGGGTGTTGAAATAGGTAGAAAATCTTGACAATCCCTGCTCATAGGCAGGCATTTTACCGAAGAACAGCCTCAGGTGATGGTTTCAACGCTCCGAAAATGATCTTTTGATTGGAACATTAGAGCTCCTCTCTGTCTGGAGA
Source organism: uncultured Chloroflexia bacterium (assembly GCA_963725685.1). Lineage (GTDB taxonomy): Bacteria > Chloroflexota > Anaerolineae > Anaerolineales > UBA4823 > FEB-25. The sequence continues at coordinate 469,335 of CAVRYZ010000001.1, read as the reverse complement.
GACAATTCACCCTGGGCTAGGCGGCAGGTGCGCCTAATTGACCAAACCCCCAACTTGTGGCATAATTTGCGCCAATCGTACATCGAAAAGCGATGATGGAAACGAGTAAACCTGCCTACCTGCCAGCGACCCCGGGAATGGTGTGAGCCGGGGCAGAACCACAGGCTGAAAATCCTTCCGGAGCTGCGATCTGAAAGCATGTGAGCGCAAGTAGGAAAGCCGGAGCTGCCGAACGTTAGCCAGGGCACGTGGATCGTAATTTGTTACCAGATGGCTGTCCACGCAGCGGAGGTGCTCATCTATAGGGTGGGAACCAGGGTGGTACCGCGGGAGTATTGAAATTGCACTCTCGTCCCTGATTTGGGATGAGAGTTTTTTATTATAACGGAGGAACCATGCCATTTAAAGAAGTCCCCAATACCAATAAAGTTGATTTCAACGCCCAGGAGGAGGAGATGCTCAAGTTCTGGAAGGAGAGCCACGCCTTCGAGAAGATGGTTGCAATTCATAAAGGGCAGCCCAAATGGTCATTCATCGATGGTCCCATTACCGCCAACAACCCCATGGGCGTACACCACGGCTGGGGACGCACCTACAAAGACCTGATGCTGCGCTTTCGCACCATGCAAGGGCATGAGATGCGCTACCAGAACGGTTTTGACTGCCAGGGCTTGTGGGTGGAAGTGAATGTCGAACGTGACCTGGGTTTCAAATCCAAGCTGGACATCGAAGACTATGGATTGGCAAAGTTCGTGCTCAAGTGCAAGGAGCGCGTCTTGCATTATGCCGCTGTCCAGACCGAGCAGTCTATCCGCCTGGGATTCTGGATGGATTGGAACGATCCTGAGGTGCTAAAGGAGCTGGCTGCAAAACTAATGCAAGACCCTTCCCAGATCATCACCGTGCCCGGTCCGAATGGTCCATTCACTGGCACAGTCGAGCAGGTGGTGGCTCATTTGGGGCTGCCTGAGCTGGGCGGTTCCTACTTCACCTTTTCCAATGAGAATAATTTTGTTATCTGGGCTTTCCTTAAGAAATGCTGGGAAAAGGGCTGGCTCTATAAAGGTGATGACGTCATGCCGTGGTGCCCACGCTGTGCCACAGGTCTCAGCCAGCACGAGATCGTCACCGAAGGCTACCAGGAGATCACCCATCGCTCGGTGATCTTGCGCTTCCCGCTGCTTGGACGTGAAAAAGAATCCCTTCTGGTTTGGACGACCACTCCCTGGACGCTCACCAGCAACGTGGTCGCCGCAGTGGGCCCCGACCTGATCTATGCAAAGGTGAAGCAGAACGACGAAGTGCTGTTCCTCTCCAAGGGTACCCTCTCCATGCTTGAAGGTCCTTACGAAATCTTGCAGGAGCTGAAGGGTACTGAAATGGAAGGCTGGAAATATTCCGGTCCTTTCGACGACCTTGAACCTGCTCAACACCCGGGAGGCTATACTTACCTGACGCAGCTGATCCGCGACGTCAAGCAGAATGCCGTCCAGGCACACCATGTAATCCTGTGGGAGGCAGTCGGTGAGGAAGAAGGCACCGGTATTGTGCATATCGCTCCTGGTGCCGGTGCAGAAGACTTCCAGCTTGGTAAAGCGAGCCATCTGCCCATCATCGCCCCATTGAACGAGGAGGGTGAATTCCTGGAAGGGTTTGGCTGGCTGAGCGGCAAATACGTTTCAGAGGTAGCTGATCCCATCTTCGAAGACCTGCGTCGTAAAGGTCTGCTTTACAAAATTCAACCATATACGCACCGCTACCCGGTCTGCTGGCGATGTGGCACCGAGCTGGTCTTCCGCCTGGTGGACGAATGGTTCATCAGCATGGGTGCCAGCTACGATAAACCGCGCGAAGAGCTGACCCCACAGGAAAAATCTGTCTCCCTGCGCTACCAGATCATGGACGTGGTTGACCAGATCAAGTGGATCCCAGATTTTGGCTATTCACGTGAGATGGACTGGCTGCGGAATATGCACGATTGGATGATCAGTAAAAAGCGTTATTGGGGCCTGGCACTACCCATCTGGGAGTGTGAAGCCTGCGGCAATTTCGAAGTCATCGGGAGTGATGATGAGCTCAGAGAGCGCGCCAATAACGGGTTGGATGTGCTTGATGACCATACTCCGCACCGCCCTTATATCGACGCAGTAACCGTGCCTTGCTCCAAATGTGGCACGAGCATGAACCGGGTGCGGGATGTGGGTAACCCATGGCTGGATGCGGGTATCGTATCCTTCAGTACCCTCAGCTACCGTAAAGACCCTACCTACTGGCGCAAGTGGTACCCCGCTGATTGGATCAGCGAATCCTTCCCCGGACAGTTCCGCAACTGGTTCTACTCGTTGCTGGCAATGGCAACTGTTATGGATGGCACCCCACCCTTCCTTGAAAATTTTGGCTATGCCACCCTGCTGGATGAGCATGGGCTTCCGATGCATAAGAGTTCGGGTAATATGATCGAATTCAATGAAGCTGCCGACAAAATGGGTGTGGATACCATGCGCTGGTTGTTTTGTTCACACAAACCCGAAAATGACCTGTGGTTCGGCTACGAGGCTGGTAAACAAGCGCGGCAGGATTTCATCTTCCCATTATGGAATGTTTACAGCTTCTTTGCCAACTACGCCCGCTTGGACGGCTGGCAGCCTGCCTTTGAATTAGATCCCAACTATCCGGAGGGTAGTACACCCCAGAGTAACAACCTCCTGGATCGATGGATTTTAGCCCGTCTGAACCAGGTGGTCGAGCGCGTAGGTACCGCTATCAGCGCCTCAGACCCGATGAGTGCCAACATTGCTGCTGAATCCTTTCTGGATGACTTAAGCAACTGGTATGTGCGCCGCAGCCGCCGGCGCTATTGGAAATCTGAACACGATGCCGATAAAAACACTGCTTATGCCACCCTATATCACGTGTTGGTAAAATTCGCCAAGATACTGGCTCCCTTTGTACCGTTCATCAGCGAGGTGATGTACCAGAATCTTGTCCGCGAAGTGAGACCTGAGGCTTATGAAAGCATCCACCACACTGCCTGGCCATTGGTGGATGCATCCATGGCGGATGATGCCCTGCTGGAACAATTATCGCTCGCCCGCAAGGTGGCCAGTCTTGGCCTTAGCGCTCGGTCAAATGCCAAACTCAAGGTTCGCCAGCCGCTGAGTAAGGTGAAAGTTTACGCCGGTAAGGCGGTGCTACGGCAGGAGCTGGTGGATATCGTGTTGGATGAGCTCAATGTCAAAGCTTTCGAGTTTGTCGAGCAGGAAAGCGCCCTGGTGCAATATAAGGTGCTGCCCGATAACAAGCTGCTCGGTCCGAAATTCGGAGCTAATTTCCCCCAGCTGCGCGCTGCCCTGGCCCATGCAGACCCTGCCTGGGTGGCTTCCAACGTAAATGCAGGCATCCCGGTGAAACTCGATGTAGCCGGAGAGACGGTCGAGCTGGCTCCGGAGACTATCCTGGTGAGTACCGAACCTTTACCCGGCCTGGCCGTGGCTGCTGATAAATATATCACCGTCGGCATCGATGCTACCATCACTCCCGAGCTTAAGGCCGAGGGCGCGGCGCGTGAGATCGTGCGTTGGATCCAGGATATGCGCAAGTCGGCTGGTTTTAACATCGAAGACCGCATCACTACTTGCTACCAGGCTGGAGATGTGGTTGGACCGGTGATTTCCCGCTGGGGTGAGTATATCGCCGCCGAGACGCTCACCACGCAGCTGCTCAATGCCCCACCCATGGAAGGCTCCTATGCAGAAGAACACAAGCTGGATGGAGAGACCCTCATCCTGGCAGTGAAGCAGAACATTAAATAACCCCCTCCACCTCCCCCATTTTTCGAAGAAAATGGGGGAGGAGTATGAAATTTCTCACATATAATATCTTCAACCTCAGGCGATTGCGACAATCAAAAACACCCCGGCTTTTCTTTCCGGGGTGTGTCAAATTTAGCTAGCACAAAATTGATAGGTCCCTGTTCCTACTGCTCGTCCTGTTTCTTCTCCAGATCTCGCCTATCCTGTTGTTGTACCAATCTTTTCTTCTCCTGCTCTTGTTCCAACTGCTGGCGTTCCTCTTGTTGTGGTTTTTGTAGATCACCCTGTTGCTGTTCCAGCTTCTGCCGATCTTGTTGTTGGAGGAGACGCTTCTTCTCCTGCTCTTGTTCCAGCTGCTGGCGCTCTTCTTGCCGGGGCTTATCGAGTTTTTCCTGTTGATGTTCCAGCTGCTGGCGTTCCTGTCGGCGTTTGCGCAGCTCTTCTTCCTGCTGATGTTCCAGCTTCTGCCGCTCCTGTTGGCGCACCTGCCGTTCTTTTTCCTGTACACGTTCCAATTTCTGCTGTTCCTGTTGGCGTTTGATCCGTTCCTCATTCTGCTGTTTCTCGATCTCGCGCTGCTTCCGCTGCCACTTTTCGAACTGCTCTTGCTGATCCGATTTTTGATCCTGTGTCATCTCATTTTCCTCTATGATAACAAGTATAGCCTAAATATTGTTAATGGTCGAATATTCACCAGACCGATAAGCAGTGTTCTCACTGCGACCTCAGCAGAAGTAATCCGCGCACATTGAAAAATATCGAAACACATGAAATTGGGATGGAAATCCCGGTAGCAATCCCTTGGATGGCATCCATTGTAGATTGATCAGTGATCAATCCGGCAACGAATATCTCGATCAGCCTTCCATTGGCTATCATTGACATGCATACTCCAATCAGGAAAAGGGTCATCCCAATCTGAATAAATTCCTGGGGAGTATTTTTTTTCGCCCTTTAATCATATGCCCCTCCATGCTCACTTTGACAATTACCTGGTTATCTGCTAAGTCCTGCTAATGGGTCAGCCGGTAATAAATCATTACTGCTACCTTGGTGATAACCATCGCCAGCAAGATGACGACCATATCGAAACGCAGGGTGTGGTTGACAAGATACTCATAATTCACCCATACAGCCATCAAGATCGTTCCAACGATCACAGCCCAACGGGTGGAAATATATCGGTGCATGAGGAAGCGTTCATCAACCACAAACCATTTGGAAAATAGATTCTTAAACATGGCAGTCCTCCTGATTAAGCTTAAAAAGCTCATCCACTGAACATTGGAAAAATTTTGCGAAACGCAACGCCAGAAACAAGCTCGGGGTGTAGCGACCGCGCTCTATTGAGATAATACTTTGGCGGGATACCCCCACTGCTTGGGCCAGCTCATCCTGAGTAAGCCTGCATTCCGTCCGGTAGTCTTTGATATTGTTAATTACTTCTTCGCCCATAGGTCCTCTATAATGTAAAGCATGCTTTACATTATTATATATGAATTTTTTCAAATGTCAAGTGCGCTTTACAAATATTAGGAAGAGAATGTAATCCGGGTAGCTTGAAAATTACCCCCACCCCGATTCGATTATCACGGAAAGTATCTCCGGCACAAAGTGCGACTATAAAAAATCGAGCGGGTAGCGCGCCTTGTATTACGCAGCCAATCTATGGATTTTGGATTAATCCTATAAAAAAATCGCTCACTCTAAAGAGCACTTATGTTATTGAAGAGTCAATCTTGCACAGATTGCTCATCAACGATCTTACACAATACAGATTAACGGGCGCGGCATTCTTGCAGAATGATTCTATTGGTTCATGTTCGGGTCTGGCATTGATATAGGAACTTTATATTCGCCGGGAAGAAATTCGGATAGACCAGATCTTGATATTCTTCTGGTATTGGGATCTGATCCACCTCCACCTCAGGCACTCCCCGGTTAATTGCTTCCCGCACCAGGGAATTCAAGGTTCCGATATACGTATCCATCCAATCAAGGTGTTTGGCCACACCAACCGGACCATGCCCTGGTACGAATTTGGTAGCCCCCAGCTTGCTCACTTGTGCCAGGATCTGTTGGAGTGCATCAGGGTCACCATCTGGAAGGTATGGGTGGACATCAACAAAAAGCAGGTCCTCCATGAAGATGATGCCATCCTCGGGTAAATGCAGAATGGCATCACTCCCACAGTGGCCGTCTGCGAAAGTGATCAGTCTGGCGGATCTCCTTGATCCTTCCATAGTCATAATGCCGGTAAAAGTCAGGTTTGGCAGGCGTACCTCCAGCTCTGGCAGGGTCGCCAGGATTGCCTGGAAATAATCGACCAGGATTTTGAGTTGGTTTCTTTTTTTATTATCCGTCTCAACTTTATACGTTTCATCTATTGTTGAAAGCGATTGTTGGGCAGATGCACGGTATCCTTGGATCTCCAGCGCTCCTTCTGTGATGATCAATTCCCTCGTCTGGGTTGATGAAATAATATCTGTATCGGCTGAAAAGGCCTGGTTGCCCCAGATATGGTCGTTGTGGTAATGGCTGTTGATCAGCGCATGCACAGGCCGCCCGGTGAGGCTTTCCGCTGCCTGGCGCAGGTCTCTGGCTGCTGCTGGCGTCATGAAAGCGTCGTACACCACGGTGCGGTCTCCCAGGTCGATGATCCCGGCATTGCAGATTGCCCAACCACCCTCGGCATGAATGGCTGCATAAACACCATTTGTAAGCTGTTCGAGCCGAAAATGTCGTGAGCTGAATGAGTTTTGATTGACCATCGTTTCCTCCGCTTTTTGGTAATTGTACGTTAATTTACTTGACTAAATTTCCCATCCAATCAGATTTTATGACTCATGCGGCGGATACACCGCCAGGAAGACCGTCGCACCATCATCTTCTCCTGGCCAGTGATATGCCTTGCAGCGTGTCTCAGGGGTCAGCACGATCATATCTCCCAGCTAAAGGACACACGGCTGTAAATCATCCCGCTCAAACTCCAGCTTGAGTTTTCCATGCACTACCATGATGAGATCCACCATCGGTTGTGAAAACCAATCCGGGTCGATCTTATCGCCTTCCTTTTTTTACCCACACCACTTCCACCCCTTCACCGCTGAATAATTTCCCCACACTGCCAAATGCAGACTGCCGGATCTCTGCCCCTTCACCTCATAAGATATGAAATATTTGTGGTTTATTATCAATGTTTTCCATGGATTCCTATGCCCGTAATTGCATAATACCACTGATAACCGGGAAGACTGATAATAAAATGGGAGATATTAAATCCGCCCATATATGTCGCCAGGATTGTTGATTACAACCAGCCGCCATCATCGATGGCAGCTACAACAATATTCCTTTGTGTCCTTTGGATCTTCGTGGTTTTCTTTATTCTTCCGCCTCCAATTATTTTTTTCTGCAACGAAGCCTGTCCTGACTATCTGTTTTCCATCAAAAACAGCTACATTCATTGGAAGTATTGATCATTTTTTCGAAGTTTTTTCGTTATTTTATTAGAATATCCTTTGCGTCCTTAGCGTCCTTCGTGGTTTTCTTTTATCGGGTACAATAAACAAAATTCGTCTCTACTCTTAGGTTGATTATGGAAACTATCCCCTCCCTGGCTATTATTGGCGGCTCCGGGTTATACAGTATGCCCGGATTGAAGGATGTCATCGAGCATGACCTGACCACCCCTTTCGGCAATCCCAGTGCCCCCATCATCACCGGCTCACTGGATGACGTACGGATTGCATTCCTCGCCCGGCATGGTGTCGGTCATCACATCTCACCCACCGAGGTCAACTACTGCGCCAATATCTATGCCCTCAAGTCGCTGGGGGTTGAACGTGTGGTCGGCATTTCCGCTTGCGGGAGCCTGCGCGACGATTACGTCCCCGGGCACCTGGTCATCCCCGACCAGCTCTTTGACTTGACGCGTGACCGCCGGCGCACATTCTTCGGTGACGGTTTGGTGGCCCACATTGGCGTAGCCGATCCATTCTGCCCCGATCTTTCCAACCAGGTATTTGATGCGGTACAATCCACCGGTGCTACGGTGCACCGGGGTGGGATTTTCCTCACTGTGGAAGGTCCACGCTTCTCAACCAAAGCTGAGTCAAACGTTTATCGCTCGTGGGGCATGTCGCTGATCGGTATGACCACATCACCTGAGGCCTTCCTGGCGCGCGAAGCCGAGCTTTGCTACTGTGTGATGGCGCACGTCACGGATTATGATGTGTGGCATTTTGAGCAAGAGCCGGTCAGTGTTGACGCAGTCGTCACAGTGTTGAATCGCAATACCCACATTGCCCAGCAGGCGATCGCCAACCTGGCGAAGCATTTATCGCCCGTCCGAGACTGTGATTGTGAAAACGCCCTTGCGACGGCTCTCATCACCCAACCGGAGCGTATCCCACCTGAAACGCGCCAAAAGTTGGATTTGCTGGTGCGTAAATATCTCAGATAAGAACCAGGTTTGTCTCAACATCAGCTTTCCCTAACCGACCGCACTGAATGGCGCTTGCTCATCCTGGCAGGCGCATTTCTGGGGATATTCTCGCTTGCACTTACCCTATCCAATACCGCTCGCCTGCGCACATGGCAGGTGAGCTTACGCTGGCAACACTGGATAGGCTTTGCCATCTGGGTGGGAATCGCTTGGTTGTTACACAGGCTGCTCTCTCAAAAGCTTCCTGAGCGCGATCCATATCTATTTCCGCTGGCTGCCCTGCTCACCGGTTGGGGCTTGCTCACCGTGTGGCGTTTATCCGATAATTTTGGCCTCCGCCAGTCAGCCTGGCTGCTGCTGATTGGGATTTTCTTTTCGCTGGCGCTTCAGTATGACTGCAAACAAATAGGTGGTAGGATTCTGCTCTATTTAAGGCGATTTAAATACGTCTGGCTAACTTCAGGATTGTTGCTGACAGCTGCCACACTCGTCCTGGGCACCAATCCGATGGGGGTTGGTCCACGCCTGTGGCTGGGTTGCTGCGGGTTATACTTCCAACCCTCCGAGCCGCTTAAACTCCTGCTCATTATCTATTTGGCGGCTTACCTGGCAGACCGCCAGGCTGACCCTGCCTCACCTACCAAGCTGCTGCCTTTACTGACTCCCACCTTGCTGATGGCTGGACTGGCACTGCTGCTGCTCATTTTCCAGCGTGACCTGGGTACTGCAGCAATTTTCATGCTGCTTTATGCAGTCATCATTTTTACGGGCACTGGAAAAAAGAACGTGATCTTCGTCAGCCTGTTGGTGATGATCCTGGCTGTCATTGCCGGTTTCACCCTGTTTGATGTCGTTAACCTGCGCGTGGAAGCCTGGATCAATCCCTGGCTCGACCCCTCAGGGCGCTCTTACCAGATCGTGCAATCTTTGCTATCAGTTGCCAATGGTGGACTGATTGGTCGAGGTGTGGGGATGGGTAGCCCCAGCCTTGTGCCCGTAGCCCAATCCGATTTTATCTTCACAGCGATTGGTGAGGAAACCGGCTTGCTCGGTGCACTAGGCATCCTGGGGCTGCTGGCTTTACTGGTCAACCGGGGCATGCGGATTGCTTTGAAATCGGACGACTCCTTTCATCGCTTGTTGGCTACCGGGCTGGTGGTTCACCTGGTCGGGCAAAGTATCCTGATCATCGCCGGTAATCTACGATTATTGCCCCTCACCGGCGTAACCCTGCCGTTTGTGTCTTACGGTGGCTCATCCCTCTTGGTATCCTTTTTTGAGCTGCTCTGCCTGGTCCTTATCAGTGCCCGCCAGGTGGAGTTGCAGGTTTTCCAACCAGAAAAGGTAAAAGTCCAAACCAACCTCAACTTGCTCCTGTCAGGAGGCTTGATGTTGGGTTTGCTGGGAAGCGCAACAATCGCCGGGTGGTGGAGCCTGGTACGTGGACCTGCCTTACTCACTCGCACTGATAACGCCCGTCGTACTATCGCTGATCGCTATGTCAAGCGTGGATCGATCCTCGATAGTCACGAGCGAGTATTGGCTGAATCCAGCGGTCAGCCAGGCGCTATCCTTCGCCGGTATCCCTATCCAGCGCTCGGTCCCCTGCTCGGATACACCGATCCCGTCTATGGTCAGGCTGGCCTGGAAACCAGCCTGGACCCTTATTTACGTGGTTTGCAAGGCTACCCAACCCTGACCATCTGGTGGGAGCACCTTCTCTACGGTCAGCCACCTCCCGGGTTGGATGTGCGCCTGAGCATTGACCTGGATTTACAAACTACAGCTGATAATTTATTGAAAGGTCATCGCGGAGCGCTTGTGTTAATCAATGCACACACAGGCGAGATCCTGGCAATGGCATCCAGTCCCACCTTCGATGCCAACCAGCTGGATTCCAACTGGGAAAGCCTGGTGGATGACCCGGGATCACCGCTTTTTAACCGGGCAGCTATGGGTTTGTACCCGGCTGGAACCGCCCTGGGACCATTCCTGCTGGCATCCAGCAACCAGGAACCTTCCGGTCAATTCACCGGCACTGATTTACAAGATTGTGCCCTGATCCCCACCGGGCTCACCTGGGGTGAAGTCATCGCAGCCGGTTGTGGAGAGCCAATGAAACAGATAGTGTCCGCCATCGACAGTCAGAAGCTGCTCAGCTTATTGGATGGATTTAGACTGTTTTCTGCTCCCTCCTTTCCTGTCGAAACACTCGCCTCCACCAAACCAGATAGCCTCTCAGACGCTTTCGCGTATATCATGGGTCAGAATGAAGATCCAGGAACAGATACATCTTTCAAGGTCAGTCCGCTGCAGATGGCACTGGCTGCTTCCAGCTTGAGCAATGCCGGCGAAATTCCTGCTTCACGGTTGGAAATGGCAGTAAAAACCCCTCAATCTACCTGGATGGTTCTCCCTGTGACAGAACAATCCCAGACTGTCCTTCAGGAGCTGGTGGCCAATAACACTTCCCACGCGCTTGCATCCGCTGAGCTGCCTATCTGGCAGGTGGTTGCAGAGGTTAACGATATTACCGGCTCATCAACGGGTGTCAATCCCGGCTACACATGGTATTTGGGTGGTACTTTACCTGAATGGAAGGGTGCACCCCTTTCTATTGCGATTTTGCTGGAAGAAAGTAATGCCCAGCTCTTACAGGATATCGGGCATGGCATGTTCCAGGGCGCCATGTACCCCTAAATCGCACCCACCCTAATCAATTCCTGATTGTTTCTTCCTAATCCGAATACCTGGTTGACAAATTACACAGATCATAATACTATTACTCTTGATATACTGTATATAACATGGTATAATGCTACAAAGGATAGTTGCTATGGAGAATGTTCAGTCAATTGATAACCTAGTATTGGAAATGCGGCGCGGAGTGATCGTCCTGGCAGTCCTTAGTCAATGCAGCCAGGAACAATATGGTTATTCGTTAATGAAGTCACTCTCCGAAAAAGGGCTCGAGATTGACCAGGGCACGCTTTACCCCCTGCTGCGACGGTTGGAAACGCAAGGCTTGCTCAGCTCAAGCTGGCGCCTGGAAGATGCCCGTCCACGCCGTTATTATATGATCAGCTCGGATGGTCGGGCGATCCTCCCTAGGCTGATTAAGGAATGGGACAGCCTGGTCCAAATGATGAAGCACATGCTATGATGAAACCAAAGGAGAAGCATATGGACACATTAATTGATCGTTACCTTGCCGCGGTGAGTGAAAATTTACCCGCTAAACAGCGTACCGACACCGTCACCGAAATCCGCTCGCTGATCCAGGATGCCCTGGATGACCGCAGCAAGGCTGAAGGGCGCCCACCAGACGAAGATATGACGGCGGAAGTTCTCAAGCAATTCGGCTCGCCCGAGAAAATCGTAGCACCTTATCTGCCGGAAAAATATCTGATCGGGCCGCGCCTCTTTACGCCCTTCATCACGGTGCTGCGTATTGTTTTACCCATCATCGCCGTACTCTCCTTGGTTGGGTTCTGGGTGGGTTTCGATAGGGGTGCTCCCATCACCCCTCTCGAGGTGATTACCGATCTTGGAAAATCAGCTGGAAATGCCCTGTCTGCGGTTATACAGGCGTTTGGCAACATCGTTCTGATCTTTGCCATCCTGCAGTGGGTGCTTCCAGAGTTCAAGCTGACTACGAAGGAAGAAGATTGGGACCCTCACAGTCTAAAAGCCGTCAGCAAGCCCGATAGAGTTAAGCGCGGCGAGCTGATCACGGAAATCATCTTCAGCCTGTTGGGACTTATTATCTTCACCTTTTATCTTGACCGGATTGGAATCTATAACTTTTCAGATCCTCAGTGGACTTTCACGCCCATCCTGACCTCCGCTTTCAACGCTTACATCCCCTGGCTAGACCTGTTTTGGTTCTTAACCATCCTGCTAGATGCATTCCTGCTGCGCAAAGGATCATGGTCCACAGCCAGCCGTTTGTTCAGCATCTTGATGAGTACGTTCAGCATTGGACTGGCTGCCAGTTTAATGACCAACATCCAATATGTGTACACCTTGAAAGGGGCTTTGGGGCAATTGGGTACTGAAGGTATCTTGCAATCATTGCTTAACCAGATTTTGATCGTAGCGTTTGCCATCACGATTATCGCGAGTGCGGTCAAGATCATACAGATGGTTTGGCACCTGGTAAAAGGAGTAGCACCTGCACGAATATGATGAATAAAAAATCCAACTGATCAACAAATCAGCGGTCAGCATCACCAGGCTGGCCGCTGATTATATGATTATTTATGGGTTAATATTTAGCTTAACTCGGGTTGTTTGGCCAGCGCGTGCAGTGCTTGATAATATGGCAGGATGCTGGGGATGAAATGCCTCTCATCCCTGGAGTGTGGTCCCACTCCACTTTGTCCCCACACAACTCCCTGCCCGTCTGGGGCGAAACGAGCGCTGGTGCCGGGCAGCTTGCGCCCGATGCTAGGCTCCGAACCTGAAAGTGTGCGCACGGTATTGATTAATGCTGCCAGGTATGGGTTCGACGGCGAACAAACAATTCCATCTTCCATCACGTGAATGATTATCTCAAGCTCTTTAGATTGGCAATATTTCAATATCTCTGCTTGAATGTCCTTCAAATTATCCTGAGGGATCGAGCGCAGTTCCACGCCCATCAGCCCATGATCTGATGTAACGTTATAGATCCCAGGAGTACCCACCTGGATAAAGGGCACACGCAATTGCGACTGCCATCCATCCTGGCTTTTTAGCGTCAAATGTGAGCCTAATATCTCCATGAGATCAGTGCGCGCCGCTAGCAACCTATCAGTCAGGTCTGGCGATGGAGATGCAGTGCTTGAATGTGCATGTTGCCCACGGGCGATCACATCGAAGCGCATCACCCCACGGTTTTGTGTGCAGATTTCCCCCCACAGTTCGTTCCCCTTTTCACCCGTACGTTCTCCAGAAATCAGCAATTTGGGGAGCAGGGTCTTATCCTGTTCAGCGGTGTCATTTAGCCAGCGAAGCACATGGGGGGTGCCCATAGAATTCACTTTCGCCATTCTCTTCGTTGCCCACCAGAAGTAAACTGATTGGCGGATATGGAGCGACTTTACTATGCGCGTCCTTCATCCAAACCATATATGTAGCAACAACCGTCTTCATATCTGCAGCGCCACGACCCCAAAGATAATCACCTTCTATGTGAGGCTCGAATTGGGTATCGTCTGGCTCAGGAGCAACCACATCGAAGTGACCAGACAGCATCACGGGTGCGGTAGTTACCCCTGAAAAAGTTGCCAGCACAGCCGGATATTTCCCTTGGTCGAACAGCTTAACAGTCAACCCATGGCTATTCAAATAATCGTATACCAGCCCAGCTGCCCGGCGAACTTCATCTATACGCTCAGCTGGGCTGGCTGTTATCGACGGGATGCGGATCAGCCGTTCTGCCAGGGCAATGATTTCACTGGTTTTATCAGGGTAACTGAGTTCAATGACCTCAGAAGGGACCGGGCGGAATGGGATGCGTATTTCATCATCACTATGGAGATCATCTTGCGCTTGCTGGAGAAATTCGCATAAGCGTGAGGTCTCAGACGGAGATTCCAGGCAAGCAGCAGTGATCAGCCTGACATCCTGACTTACCAGGTTTTCTCGCTGTTCTGCCAGGAGTTTCAACAAACTGGTTGGCACTTCATCGGTCGTACCCAATTCAACTTTCAGTTTTAAGCGGATTTGTTCAGCAGTATTTGGCGCGCCAGCAGCCATTTCTTCCAAAGGCTTAAGCGCAGATGAAATCTCCAAAGCTTCAGCCAGGGGTTGCACTTGTGAAAGCGTCCAACGGAGGAACTCGCGCATTCCAACGGGTTTACCTGAAAGCGGATTATCAATTTCCGCTCGCAATCCCAGCTGAGCAGCTTTTATCTCATTCCGTCGGGCGCGAGAGATATCTTCAGTATCATACCGAAAGGCGCGGGCGAACTCAGAATCAGCGTAGAAGCGCAGGAGTAACAGCTGCTTTAATGCCAGGTTGGCGATATCAACCTCCAGGGGGTGCCCCCCGTCGTCAGTGCGTATCTCCACCCGCTCCATGGGCAGGTTAATCCGCGCCATCAGGTTTTGCATCTCTATCTGGAGCGCCATATCTTCTGCAGGTTGCTCTTCACCTATCGAGTACAAACCTCGGGCATATAATTCGCCAAGCTGATCGCTGGTGACTGCGATCAACCGTTCAACGGGTTCTGCAAACGAGCGAGCCCGAATAGGAGTCCAGTTATTATTGCCAAAACGTACTCCGCGTTTAACCAGGTCATAGGATAGTCGCAGGTAATCGTTATATGAGCGATATAGATCGGGCAAGTCTATGGCGGGCGGATTGGGAAAGGTGAGATTGCGCACTGAGTCGTACTCAGTTAAAACGACCACCGGTTGTTCATCCCGCATTTGTGCCTGTAAAGGTGTGGAGGCACTCGTCGCGATAAATAAAGACGCAAAGGCGCGCATCAAGCGCGTGGCAGTAATATAGAACTCACTTTTAAATTCATCTAAATGTTGGGGAGAGACACCTCCCGGGCTATTACTCATCCGTTGGGTGGGTGATAGGTGGACAAAATCCCACATAAAAAGCGGGTCAGGTAAGGAGAGATTCGTGTGTGTTCCAGCGGTGGCCAAATTATCACCAAACAATTCCACACAGCGTTCGAGGTAACGACGCTTGGCAATCGGCCAGGAGCCAGGGATGGCATTCACGTCAATCGCGGTAAGGAACAATAGGTTTCCATGCCAGTAATATAACCGCTGACCGAATTCATTTCCCGACCGATGCAATGCGTTGATTAATGCAGCTTCCATAAGGCGCGCCTCATAGCTCGCTCCTTGTAAGGAATAATACGGACGGGTAGCCCACTCAATCATCCAATGGAACACTTCTAATTGGCTGAATTCTCGAATCCAGGGAGAGAGATACTTCATCCGCAGGTGATCAACGAAAGACTGCTGGCTAGGACCCGTGCCCACCGTCAGTAATGGCCGCAGCTGCTCGTTTAACAGGTTCCATTCGAGCTCAAATCCAGCTACTCCACCCTGAGGCTTATCATTCATGGCGGTTTGTAGCGCTAGCTGGTATTTTTCAGCAAATCGGAGCGGGTTATACACCATAACACCACTCGAACGTAAGCCGGTCTCTTTGATTACAGGGCATTTAAGCCTTCTACTAAGCGTTCAGCTGCACCTTCTGTCTTGTCAGATGGGGTAGCATATGAAAAACGCAACCATTCTCCGCCATAAGGCGAGAAGAAAGCTCCCGGAACAATTGCCAGCCCGTGTTCCTCTGCCAAATATTGTCCCAACGGTTCTGAATCGGCCCAGCCCTTCCTGGCTAACCAGCTGCCCACGTGGATAAAGGCATAATATCCTTTTCCCATGATATACGTAAACCCATGCGAGTTGAGGAAATCCTTAAGCACCTTACGGCTGGCATTGGTTGGTTCAACGATCGAACGGCAGGCTTTTGAATATCCCATCTCATAGGCAGCCTGGGCGACCGCCAGGGAGTAAAAGGAAGGCATTACGCTATGCGAGGCGCGCGCCACGATATATTTAATTACTTCTTCCGATGCGATCAGGTGGCAATTTCGGATATTGGAACCCCCTAGGCTCTTGGTGATACCGTCCAAAAACATCACACGCGGGCGTTCTTCCGTCTCAAACAATGGATAAAAAGTGTTCAGGTCCATTGAGCGCTCATCAGTCACATAATGGTACATCCAGTCGAATAGCACGAAGGCGACGCCGGCTTGCAACGCGGCTTTTGTCAATCTCACCTGACGTTCGACTGAGATAGTCAACCCAGTAGGGTTATCGGGGCAGGTGATAACCA
This sequence comes from uncultured Chloroflexia bacterium, assembly GCA_963725685.1. Classification (GTDB taxonomy): domain Bacteria; phylum Chloroflexota; class Anaerolineae; order Anaerolineales; family UBA4823; genus FEB-25. The sequence continues at coordinate 453,224 of CAVRYZ010000001.1, read as the reverse complement.
AACCTGCCACTTTACGGCCTGTGTGACCAGCAAATTGAACACATTCCCGCAAGCTGTCTTCTGTATATGCCCAACCATCCTGTGGGTTGCCGGGGGAATATAAAACGTTTGCCCCTATGCCGTAAGGACCCCAGGTGTAGGAAATCCAGGGTACGCGCGAGACGATGATCACGTCACCGATGCGTCCGTGACCCAATGCCAGCATGGCCTGGTAAGCTTTGACTAACGCATCCCGCCCACCCGCTGTGGCGACCACATTGCCGGGCGTCAACCCCACCTGGGGGTTTAGCTGCCAATATTGCTCAACGACAGCCTTACGGAATGAATCTGTGCCATAAGGCATATCATATGCAGTGCCATGCTCCAGCTGCAGTTGTGCAGCTCGTTCCAAGATTGGAGCTGGAACACCCGGCAGGCTGGCACCTCCATCTCCTTGCGATGCGTCATACATTGGCCGGTCTGGGTATTTGTTGTGAAACACTTTGAGTGACTTGTTAATCAAAAACATCCGTGAAGCAGGGATGCTAATTTGATGCATCAAATAATCATTCGGTGGAATGAGATTAACTTCAGGGACTGCGTATGTAGGGGTATCATCGGGCACAAGAGCTGGCATATCAACCTCCATTGATAAACCCTTATTAAAACACCCCAAATAAGGGGTGTTTTGGGGGAGAATTTGGTAGGTTATATCACCGTGAAGGTGCAGAGTCAAGGGTTCAGGCATAGTTTTTAATGCCCATAAAATTCTCTCCAAGGAAGCGCTTAATATCTATGATGGCACGTCACTGGTATCAATATTACTATAGACCTTAAGATAATGTTTTAGACATTTTCGTGCTGTCTTTCCTATATATTAATAAATCACCGCTTTGTCAAAATCATTTTCTAAACCGCAATAGGTGGGTGAGGAAAGCCTGAACTTCGCCAGTACCCATCTCTTTGGGATGGCGTTTATGATGGAAGAGGATAAATTTTATGATCCAGTAAACATACGCTTGTTCGGTGTTGCGGGCGTAATGCTTGTCTCGGATGGCGTCGCACACCTGGTCCAGGAGTTTTTTGGGGCGGCTTTCCATGTTTTATACTCCGAGGATTTGCATGAGAGATCAAAGGATCGTATATACTATATACCGTTAGGTGGCTTGTAAACGATCCTTAGGAGTAAAAAGTGTGGCAACTCTTCATCTGATGGTTGGACTTCCTTGTTCAGGGAAAACAACGCTTGCAAGGAAGCTTGAACACGAACGGTCAGCACTTCGATTAACACCCGATGAGTGGCAGGTTGGTCTTTTTGGTCAAGATGCGAAAGAGCCAGAACATGATGCCCGACATAGTTTTATCGAGGCTATGCTTTGGAATATCGCGAACAGAGCGTTGGAATTGGGAACGAATGTCATCCTCGATTTTGGATTTTGGGCACGAGAAGAACGCGAAGATTACCGGCTGCGGGCGAAACGCCTTGGAGCCAGCAGTGAAGTACATTTTCTTGATGTGCCGGAAGAGGAGCTACTGAGGCGGCTTGCGGACAGGAATTCACAACCTTCACACGAGAGCTTCCACATTTCCGAAGAAAGTATGAAACTTTGGATAGAGTTCTTCCAGAAACCGACACCTGAAGAACTTGAACGGAGAAAATAAGTATCTGTGACAACGCCGCCTATCATCGGCTCCCGGTGACAGCGGCAATTGCATGAAGCGAAGGCGCTTGGGGATGTGCGTTTGGTGCGCCGGATCGCGGTGCTATTGGCTATTGCCCGCGGCGAGGGGCTAAGCCAGGTCGAAGAATAGTGGGCGATCAGTCATCAGACGGTCTACAACTGGCTGGCAGCCTTTATCACCCACCGGTGGGAAAGCCTGGTTTATCACAAACCGACGAATCGCCCAGCGTAGCTGACCAAGAGCCAGAAACAACAATTGTACGAAGCGGTGAAAGCTGGCCCCGAAGCGGCGGGATATACATGTGGCTGTTGGACCACCTGCCTGTTCCAGGAATGGATCTATCATCAGTTTGGGGTATTGTACAGCCGCTATTATGTGACCGAATTCGCCAAACTGATCCAATCGGTTGAGGATGCCGTCGTTATCCTGGCCGCCCAAACCGAGGAGATTATCCGCCTCATGGGCGTCTACACCAAACTGCTCATTGATTCCGCTGCTGCCGATCCCTTGTCTAATTCTTTTTCTTAACCACTAGAATCATCTATAATCATTGGTACAACGATGGAGTAGAGCCATGAAAAAACTGGATTGTTTTTTGTATAGAGCCATTCGTTTTATTATTCCGCTCATGCTCGTATCTGTCTTTGGCAGCAATGGATTACAGACCCAGGTCCAGGCTTATCCTGCCTTCGGCGCACCGGTATTGAAGTGGCAGCTGGGTGGATGTTATTACTCCTGGTGTGAGACGGGCTGGTATTCATCCCCCGCGACGGCTGATCTGGACGGAGATGGACAGGTTGAAGTGGTCGCTTCAGCGTACTCTATCTTTGTGCTGGATGGATCAAGCGGCTCGCTGGAATGGAAAATGTCATCTGGGCATGACCGCTCTGACCCAAATGCTCCAAATGTTGGGCGAACCTGGCCAGGTATCGTGATTGCCGATATCAATCATGATGGTGATGTTGAGATCGTAACTGCACATAGCGGAGGCTGGGTTTCCGTATACAATGCCCAAGGTTATTTCGAACCTGGCTGGCCACAACATCCGACTGGCAATGAGCTGCGTGGACTATTAGTCAGTGATCTGGATGGTGACCAGCATATGGAAATAATCGTGACCGGCGCAGTTTATGGCCCGGTAAATACCTGGGTATTTGAGGCTAACGGCACATTACGCCCTGGCTGGCCTCAGTTAAGCAGCGACAGCGGATATGCCTGGGGTGTCTTCAATGCCAATGCATCAGCAGGTGATGTGGATGATGACATGGCTAACGAAATCATTGTGCCTTCAGACGTACACTATATATGCGCGTATGAGGCCAATGGGACACAGATTCCTGCCAATGGTATGTATGGTGGCAAAGGCTGGGGTAAAGTAGGGGTGTGGGAAAGCCTGACCACCGAGCTGCGGGGTTGGGGGGAGTGTGACGGGGTGCGGGCAGAAAGCTATCGTACCAACTTTGCCGACGGACCAAGCGTCATTGCAGACGTGAACGGGGATAATATTAACGAAGTGGTGGCGACCGGAAATGTCTATGATTGCTATGCGGGGTATCCGCCCAGCAAATATGACGGTGTATATATCTTCAACGCGGATCGAAGCCGCTTCAATGATGATGGTTTTAACTGGCAGAGCGTACCCGTGGATACGGGCTCTCCATTATCTGAGGATTATGAGGTCATTGAAAGCAGCCAGCCGAACCCATCCGTTGCCGACCTGGATGGGGATGGACGGATGGAAATTCTCTATGCCTCCTATGACGGGCGGGTGCATGCTTTCTGGCTGGATAAGACTGAACACGGTAATTGGCCGTATTCCGTCTATAACCACGCGGAAGGTTTTTATCGCTTCGCTTCCGAGCCCGTCATCGCAGACCTGGATAATAATGGTTTTGCCGAGGTGATTTTCAGCTCCTGGACGCAAAAGGGCAGTAACCACACCGGTAAACTGCACATCCTGGATTATCTGGGACTGCCAATTTATGAAATCAACCTGCCAGATGCATTCGGAGGTAAAAACTGGAATGGGGCATTACCTGCACCTACTTTGGCAAATATCGACACTGACCCCGATCTTGAGATAATCTTGCTCACAGCCAATTCTGGGGTGGTTGCATATGATCTGCCCGGTACAGCAGATTCCTATGCGTTGTGGGCTACCGGGCGCGGTGATTATCAGCGTGATGGCTACCTCTCCGACGAAATTTTATCAACATTAAGCGATTCGACCAAATACGCAAGTGATTATCGTGTAGTCCCTGGCCAGCTGCTGACCTTTACCATCTCCTTACGTAATCCAGGTCGGATACTCAACACTGTCAGCCTGAGTGATCCGTTGCCACTCGACATCACCTACGGAGGTAATCTTTGGGCCTCTGCTGGTAGCGCTAGCTACTCGAATGGGATTGTGAGCTGGTATGGCGAGGTCAGCTCATCTGCGGATGTTGTCGTGCGTTTTGATGCTACAGTGGATGCAGGGTTAGTCTCCCCGACAAGGATTGTTAATTCTGCAGCCATATCCGATGGAGCAGGTCACAGCTGGCAGCGGGAAGCTCGTATTTATGTCTTGGGTATCTCGACTTTCCTGCCTCTGGTCAGGCATTGATTGAAAACTGTGGCAAATTTCAAGGGGAAACCTGAAACCTGATCAACAAAACCCCGTATGTATGTATATAATTCACCATTAGGAGGTTATCATGAATAGGAAAATGATCTTTTTAGCTGTCACAGCTCTGGCATTGGTTAGCCTGGCTTGTTCAATTAATATCAATCTTCCAGACATTCAAACGAAAACCGGACCCACCGTAACCGATGATATCATTGTGCCTTTGCTTACAGATAATCAAGCGATTGCGGATGTCACCATGAATTTTGGCGCCGGAAAACTAAACTTGCAGCCGGGTGCCACTGGTGTGCTATTGAAAGGCACGGCCACATATAATGTGGTTGATCTCAAGCCCGAAATCACCACCGACAGCAATAATATTAATATCGAACAAGGGAATGTTAAGCTCACCGGAATACCTACCATCGGCTCGAAAGTCATCAATGAATGGAATCTCTCCCTTGGGGAAAGCCCGATGAGCTTGACGATAAAGGCCGGCGCCTATGAGGGCACCATTGAGCTGGGTGGGCTTTCCATCCACAAGCTGGAGGTCACTGATGGTGCTTCCAAGGTCAATTTGAGCTTTGCCAAACCCAATCTGATTGAAATGACCGAGCTTAAATACACCACGGGTGCATCCACCGTTTCCCTGACCGGACTTGCGGATGCCAATGTCTCTGACCTGACCTTCAATGGTGGAGCCGGGAGTTATAGCCTCGATTTCAGTGGAAAACTTCAGCACGATATGAACGTGACTATCGAATCAGGCGTAAGTTCTATCACCGTCATCATCCCTGAAGGTACCAATGCCCTGGTGATCACCGATAACGGCTTATCCAGCGTTACTACCAGCGGTAGCTGGCAGCAGAACGGTAATAATTACCAATTGGCTGGCACTGGCAGCACGATCACGATTAACGTGAGATTAGGTGCCGGTAGCCTGCGTCTGGAGACGGGTAAGTAGCCATTAAAACAACCAGCTGGTGGGGATTCCCACCAGCTGTTTATTTCGAGCTTGTATATCGTTTATTTTTTCGGGTTGCCTGTATATCTTACTCAGGTAGCCCGTTTGATTCACTTATTCATTGGCCTTATAACCAGGACCTTTGGTGTAGAAATCGTAATTAGCCTGGATATCCTTCGTCAGATCGACAACTTCCCCAGCTTTGAGGGTGCGCACTGAATTAAGGACAACCGGCTTATTATGGTGGTCTACACCTTCATAATGCCCGGTTAATCCAACCTGGCTGACCATTTCAGTCCCCTTGGCAGTATAGGCGGATGGGACTTCATCTTCAGGGAAAATAGCTTCGAACGGGCATTCTGGGATGCAAGCGCCACAATCGATGCATGTATCCGGGTCAATATAGAACCAGGGATACTGTTCGATGGGCTTGCCACCCACGATACACTCTACGGGGCATACGTCCACACATCCAGAATCACGCAGGCACAAACTTGTAATAATATGGGTCATGCTGGGTTCCTCCTTTTGGAATCGATCTGTATCAGGTTAATTCTCTTGATGATAGCAGAATTTGGCAATTATGAATAGGAAAATTTTATTCCCCCCTCCCCCAGTTGTCAAGCTAAACCATTAGACCAACATTAAAGATATTCATGCTACCTGAGAGGAAATTCGGCTGAGATTTTACTTTACAACGCTTGTGAGATTACAATACATTTTTGATCAGAGATCCAAAACCTTCTGGGATCCCCGGTAACCCGCCCACGGATTCATTAATAATTCATCATCAAAATTTGCTTGACAAGTACTCTTAACCTAATTATTATCCTGACAGTATTCTGAATACATATAATTGATCAATAGGAGGACATATGATTTACCAGATTTTGAATAAAGTTGACCAACAGCTACATTTTGAAACGGTTAAGGCACATTGTGATATCCCTTGCGGCATTTATGACCCGATCATCGCCCAAATCAGCGCACTTACAGCGGTGCGAATGATTGACCTGATGAACGAATTCGAAGCTAAGACCCCCGATAGAAATAAAGAATACATGAACAGCATGGCACGTTATATTGCAGTGAAAGAAGAACATGCTGAACGCGCCAAGGCTGAGATACGCGTGATCTGGGGTGACTATCTAAAAGCCCAGCATCTCGAGAAATTTCCCAACGCACATGCCCTGGTGCACAAGATCATGCAGCTAGGCTCGAAAGTACGCCAGACCACTGATCGCGACAATGCCACTCAATTGGTCGAAGCCATCAACGAATTTGCCCAGATGTTTTGGGAGACCAAAGGGATCGCCACCAAGCGCGCCAAAGCACCGTATGCCCCGGCACTGGAGTTGGTGTATCCGGCTCTTTAATGCTGAAGATTTTAAAAGTTACTGAGGATAGCTTAGCCCCTGAATATAAAAATGGGGATTTTGTGTTTGTCAGCAAAATCCCCTTTCTATTTGTGCCGCTTTCCACGGGGGATATAATCGCCTTCCACCAGCCCGGGTTTGGATTGCTGATCAAGCGCGTTCAAAATCTAAGCCCGGACGGCGGGGTATACGTTATTGGCAATCATACGGAGAGTGTTGACAGCCGTGTATTCGGGTCTGTCAGGCAGGAGCATGTGGTTGGCAAGGTGATCTGGCATGTCCGCAAGCCCTGAATTTCCCATCATTTACTCGTGCCAGGGTTAAATTCGTCTATAATTAACCCGCTTACATGAATTCACCGAAACGCTCCCGTGTTTCACCCGTCGTTGCGATCCTATTCGGCATCCTGGCGGTGTCAACCGCTTCGATTTTCATCCGTTTTGCCCAAAAGGAAGCAACTTCTCTGGTGATCGCAGCCTGGAGACTGACCGTAGCCTCTCTAATCCTGATTCCAGTGGCTGCCTCCACCCACAGGCGCGAGCTGACCTCCCTCAAACGAAACGAGCTACTCCTGGCGCTCCTTTCAGGCTTTTTTTTAGCCATACATTTCGCCACCTGGATCACTTCGTTACAATACACTACTGTCGCCAGCTCAGTTGTGCTGGTGAGTACCATCCCGCTTTGGGTAGCATTGCTTTCGCCATTCACCATCAAGGAACCCATCCGGCGGGCTGTCTTAATCGGGTTGGTCCTGGCTCTCGTTGGAGGTGTTGTGGTAGGGCTCAGTGATTCTTGTTCGATCACTAAGGCTGGGCTCACCTGCCCAAGCCTATCAAATTTCTTGCATGGGCGGGCATTCCTGGGAGATCTCCTGGCATTGTGTGGTGCCATCGCGGGTGCCGCCTACCTGCTGATCGGTAGAAAACTGCGTGCAAAAATGTCGCTGATCAGCTATATCTCATTGGTATATGGCATGGCAGCCATCGTGCTCGTCATCATTATGCTGTCCGCACACGAAAATCCCTTCGGATATTCTGCTCATATTTATATATGGCTCATCCTGCTGGCAGTGATTCCTCAACTGATCGGTCATTCAACGTTCAATTGGGCGCTAGGATATCTCTCAGCTGCCTATGTTTCCATTACCTTGTTGGGAGAACCAATCGGATCGACCATCCTGGCATATTTCATCCTGCATGAAAAACCCAGCCCGATTAAATTGGTTGGGGGAGTATTGATCCTGGTGGGGATCTACATCGCCTCTCGCTCAGAAACCAATAAAACACCTGAGCTACCCGACTGATCTTTTAAGCTTCTATATGATTACTTTCCAGAATCATGGATTTTTGATTCCTATATCGAGGGCTGAATCTTATTTGCCCACGTTTCAAACTTATTCCAAGGCTAATGACCTGGAAGGGGTAAGAAAAGTTGATGTATACTAGAGATGAAGATGTATTTATTTCCCAAGGATATCAGGCAACGACCAGTCAATGACAGCTAAAAAAGACTTAAGCTCCAAAGTGAAGGAAACCGACACAAATCGCAAATTTGACAACCTTATTAACCAGGGGGTTGGATTTATGGCCCGTTTCAAGCGCTTCACCTGGGATTTTATCGGAGTGTTTTTCGTGGCATTTGGGCTGATCACACTGATATCCTTGTACCTTCCGCAGCTGTCGGAAGGCACATTGATCACCTTCTGGAGGAATGTCGTACGCCATGCTTTTGGGTATGGAGCCATTTTGGTGGTGCTCGGGTCGATTCTGGCCGGGATCACAGTTTTACGCTTGCGTTCTCATCCGCCCAGCCCATTGGGAATATCACAGGCGTCAACCCAGCCTATCGTAAGCTGGGGTCGCATCATCGCTCTGGAATTTGCAGGTTTCTCGGGGCTCGGCTTGTTATCGGTGCTGGGTGGAAGGCTGGTGGATCGCGCTGAGCTCGGATTGGATGGCGGGTTCGTTGGCTGGGGGTTGGCTGAGCTGGTAGCTGTGGGTTTAAAATTTCTTAGCCTTGACCGTTACTTGTGGGGTGGACTGTTTTTTGGATTGATCATCCTGCTCAGCCTGGGTTATGGCTTGGGTCTGGTTGCACCTTTTCTCAAAGGTTTGCAAAAGATGGCCGAGGTGAAACCACCTATCCCTGTGGCGAATGAACCCGTTATCAGTGTGGCACCTTCCATGACCCAAACAGGAGCCTCCCTTCCAGCGTCGGAACGCAAAAAACGCCGCCCCCTGGTGCCAGCTGAATTTCGCAAACGGCTGAATGCCTCAAATGAACAGGCAAAAAATATCTCCCTACCGCCGCGCGATGAGCACTTGCCTTCGCTGGAAATGCTGGTTAAAGACCAACAAGACCGTCCGGATGAACGCAACATCAACCAGACTGCTGGAATGATCGAAAAATCATTGGCTGAGTTTGGCATCCCCGCCAAGGTGGTTGGGTTCAGGGTCGGCCCAACTGTGACCCAATTTGCGGTTGAGCCGGGTTTTGTGGAAAAAGGTGGGTCTGAGGAAGATCAAGCCAACCGCAGCAAAGTGCGAGTCGCCCAGATCGCCGGCTTACGACGCGATCTTGCACTGGCTCTATCTGCTGAGCGCTTGCGCATTGAAGCGCCAGTTCCCGGGCGACCCTACGTGGGTATCGAGGTGCCCAACATGCGTACCAGCATGGTGCGCCTGCGTTCCATCCTTGAGACGGAAGCTTTCTACAAGATTGGCTCACCTTTGACCATTGCCCTGGGGCGAGATGTTTCTGGTTTACCCGTGGTAGCCGATCTAAGCACCATGCCGCACCTTTTGATTGCCGGTACCACCGGCTCAGGTAAATCCGTCTGCATCGCGGCCATTACAGCCTGCCTGGTGATGAACAACACCCCAGCTGATCTGCGCCTGGTGATGATCGACCCTAAGATGGTGGAGTTGGTACGCTTCAACGGATTACCTCACATGTATGGAAAAGTGGAGACTGATATCCAGCGCATCCTGGGTGTATTGCGCTGGGTGGTAGCAGAAATGGATCGGCGCTACAAACTGTTGGAAGAAATGCATGCCCGTAATATCGATTCGTATAACCGCAAAACCCGCCGGCATAAAGGCTTGGAATCCCTGCCACGGATTGTGGTTTTACTGGATGAGCTGGCCGATCTGATGATGACCGCTCCTGACCAAACCGAACCTATGCTGATCCGGCTGGCTCAGCTCGCGCGTGCAACTGGCATCCACCTGGTGGTGGCTACTCAACGCCCAAGCACCGATGTCGTCACCGGTCTGATCAAGGCTAATTTCCCGGCCCGCATCTCCTTCGCAGTTGCCTCGTCTGTGGATTCGCGCGTCATCCTCGATACAGGCGGCGCAGAAAACCTGCTTGGTCATGGAGACATGTTATTCATGCCTCCTGAAGTGGCATCTCCAATAAGGGTGCAGGGGGTGATGGTATCAGATGCTGAAATTGATAAGCTCATCCTGTATTGGCAAACCGTACACCCGCCCGATGTAAACGTGAATCCTCCCTGGGAAGCATTCTTGAAGGAAGATGCAATTATGGCGGACAGGGATGAGCTGGTTAAAAAAGCCATCGATATGCTGCGGGGGGAGAAGCGTACCAGTGCTTCAATGCTCCAGCGCAGATTGCGCATTGGCTACCCGCGCGCAGCCCGCTTGATGGATGAGCTGGAAGAGATGGGGGTTGTGGGTCCAGCTCAAACAGGTGGGCGCGAGCGCGAGGTGCTCGTGGAAGGCGAAGAAAGCGAAGAAGATAATCCAGATTGAGAAACCCATTGACAGCCACCTTGCCCAGATAGCGAGTGCAGAAGCGGGGTAATTAAGCCAGGGATAGCCAGTGAGCCTCCCCAACACTACGGACCACGAAGCCATTGTTGACAACCATCACATTAAAAAGTAAGATATACGCTGTTTGGTCACCGGCGGTCGCTGAAAGCCACTAAAGTTTTTGCCAGGAAACATTGAAGTCAAGCCTCCAGGCTTCATAGGTTAGTGGGATAAAGTCGATAACTAATAATTCCCTTAGAAGTAGGACAGGCATTGGCGATCAATACTTTCAAGTTCTTTCATTGATTTCAGCGCTTCTCTGCAGTCCGTAATTGATGAACGAAAAGATATCAAATGACAAATAACATTACGCCCAGGTGGTTGGCATGACAATGACGTCTAAGAGAATTTTAGCCTTTGGAAATCCAGTGTTTGACCTTATCACTACGCCGGTAGTTTCGACTGAAGAACGAATATTATCCGGATGCTCAACCAATGCCTGCCTGGCCATTTCCAGGCTTGGGTATCCTTCCACCCTGGTGGGTGGGGTAGGCTCAGATTATCGGACCCGCCTTGAAAACGAAATGTATGCCAATGGCATAAAAACCCACCTGTTCCAAACCCGCCAAACGGGTGGATTTGCGCTCAATTATCTGGATGATCAGGGGAATCGTACCCTGACCATACTGGGAATTGCCGATCCACTGCCATCTACATTGATCCCAGACGATGAGGCTGAATTCATCTTGTTAGGACCAATACTCAGTGAAATACCGCTGCAGCTGGTAACCAACCTGCGGGAAAAATATAGCGTACCTATCTTGTTGGACCCACAAGGATTATTACGCACGATCCATAACGGAAACATTTCCCATGAGATGTCTCAGGAATTTGTGGATATCTCCGCACTTTCCACGATCGTCAAAGCCAACGAAGTCGAAACGTTGGTTGCGACTGGAATCAATGCTCGTCAGGACCCTGAAAAAGCAGTCAGGGCATTGTATCAATATGGATGTAAAATCGCAGTAGTCACACTGGCTGAAGCAGGCTCGATCATCTACGATGGAAAGTCTAGCTATATCATCCCGCCCTACACCACCCACGCCCTCGACCCCACTGGCGCCGGCGATACGTATGCTGCGGGTTTCATCGTCAAATATATCGAGATTCCAGGAGATTTAACCGCAGTGGGGTGCTTTGCCTCTGCAGTAGCCTCAGTTATGGTTGAGAATATCGGACCTGAATTTCCACTGACCCGCCAGGAAGCCAACCGGCGTGCAGAAAAGCTGTTGGCTGGTCCGTTGAAGCTTAAGTTATAGCCATCCCGCATCATTAGGAGCACAAACCGCATGTTAGCCAGATTACGACCGTTCTATAACAAGATCATCGCCCCGATTGGAGATTTCAGTCACAAACTTGGCCTGACAGCTGACTTTTGGACCCTGATCAGTCTTCTGTTTGCCATCGCTGCAGGAATCATGCTCTGGCAAGATCAATATTGGGCTGGGTTAGTTTTAGGAATCCTGATGTACGCTGCGGATGGTCTGGACGGAGCGACCGCACGCGCCAGCGGTAAGTTAAGTGGATTTGGAACGGTGTTTGACCACACAATTGATCGCTATGCAGAGTTCATCCTCATCGGGGGGCTCTTGCTGGGTGGAGGAATTAGTAATTTCACTGCCATTCTGGCTGCATCGGGGATGATCATGGCATCCTATGTTCGCGCGGTGGCAGAGTCAACTGCAGGGATATCTGATTGCACCGTCGGCATTGCTGGTCGGGCTGAAAAATTAATCCTGCTGTTTTTAGGTTTTATTCTCCTGGGGATCAACCTCCCCAAACCGGCTGAGTATGCTTTCATCCTAATTGGAGTTATCTCTCATATCACGGCGATACAAAGATTGCTCTATACACGCACTCAGTATATTTTAAAAAACCATGTTCAGGTTAAAACGATAGTCGAGTAAAGGATATATATGTCAATCGATCAATACGGAATCCATATTTGGCTCCTTTCCATTCGCTGGTATGGCATCATCTTAATGTCAGGAGCCGTAGCAGCTGCCTTTTTGGCAGAGCACGAAGCCAAGCGCAGGGGATTAAAGAGTGAGTTTGTTTGGGATGCGCTGATCTGGGTTTTGATCGCCGGCATCATCGGCGCCCGTTTATGGCATGTTTTCACCCCTCCCCCATCCATGGTTGCTTTAGGCTATACCACCAAGTATTACCTGACCCATCCCCTGGCGTTGATCAATACGCGCGCCGGAGGCCTGGGGATTGTAGGCGCAGTCATTGGTGGCGCTATTGCCTTATATCTGTATTCACGCTATAAAAAGCAAAATTTCTTGATGTGGGCGGATATAGCAGCTCCAGGTGTGGCTCTGGCCCAGGCAATCGGGCGTTGGGGTAACTTTTTCAATCAGGAGTTGTATGGTAAACCAAGCAACCTGCCCTGGGCAGTCCACATCGATCCTGCTAATCGCGTACCGGGTTATGCAGATTTCGCTACTTTCCAGCCTTTGTTTCTTTATGAGTCAATCTGGAACCTGTTGAATATGACCCTGTTATTGTTTTTAGAATACAGGTATGCAGGTAAACTAAAACTAAAGGAAGGTGACCTCTTCCTGACTTATCTCGTCGGATACCCGATCGGTAGATTTTTCCTGGAATACCTGCGCTTAGATTCGCCTACTTTCGGGACGGTCAATATCAACCAAATGTTTATGCTCATCGTAGCAATCTTAGCGGGTTTCTTGCTATTTTGGCGACATCGAAAGCATGAGCTTCAAAGCGAGGATATCCAACATCCGGCAGTTTAATTTTCGATCTTTCACGCACCGAGGTTTGAGATATTTATTGTCAATTGAATAGGTTGAATGATCCAAACTGAAAACCTGAGTAAAAAATTCAATGATTTCCTGGCCGTGAACCAGGTTTCACTACAGGTGAAATCTGGCGAGGTGCTGGCATTGCTAGGACCTAATGGTGCCGGGAAAACCACCACGTTGCGTATGCTCACCTCCGTGCTGCGACCAACGATGGGTTGGGCGCGCGTGGCGGGTTATGATGTGGTCACCCAAGCAGCGGATGTGCGTGCTTCGGTTGGAATTCTAACTGAGCAGCATGGGCTCTACGGGCGTATGACCGCAGTAGAGTACCTCGAATTCTTCGGTCAAATTTACCATATGCAGGCATCTTCCCGCCGGATACGAACCGATGAGCTTCTGGAACAATTCGGACTTGGGGGAGAGCGTAAGCGAAGGATCGGGGAGTACTCCAAGGGCATGCGTCAAAAACTGGCTTTAGCCCGTGCCTTGTTTCATAACCCACCCGTACTCTTAATGGATGAGCCCACCTCAGCCATGGACCCAGAAAGTGCCCGTTTGGTCAGGGATGCCATTCATGGTTTACGCAGTGCCAACCGGGCGATCATCATATGCACGCATAACCTGGCAGAAGCTGAAGAGCTGGCGGATAAGATTGCCATTATTCAGCGAGGCCGCATCATTATATCCGGTCAGGTGGGGGAGTTAAAAACGCGCATGTTGGGGGCCCTTCAATTTAAGGTTCAACTTGGCGCCAGCATCGAAGGTCTGATCGTTAACCTGCCGGAAATGGTTACCCTTACTGCACAGGGTGTGGATTGGTTGCGATACCAGACGGAACATCCCATCCAGGCGAACCCCAAGGTCATTCAATACCTGGTAAACATTGGTCTGCCGGTGGTGGGGTTATCTGAAGTACCGCGCAGCCTTGAATTGGTTTACCTGCAGGCGATCAATGGGAGTACGGATGTGGAGCCAGCTGTAGGAACCATCGATCAGATTTCTTCCAATGGAGAATCCCTGCATGCTGGATAATATCCGACTTGCGCTGATTATCACTCGGCGGGAAGTGCATGACCAGCTGAGAGACTGGCGTATCGTGCTCCCCATCACTATCCTCACATTGATTTTCCCATTCCTGGCGAACTTCACCACCAGTCAAATTTTAGGGTTCATGCAAAAATATGGTGCGAATCTGCTGGCTGAAAGGTTCATCCCATTCCTGTTAATGATCGTTGGTTTTTTTCCGATATCAATCTCGCTTGTGATCGCCCTCGAAAGCTTTGCTGGTGAGACGGAGCGGCGCAGTATTGAGCCGTTATTGAGCAGTCCGTTAACCGATGGTCAGCTGTATCTAGGAAAACTCCTGGCATGCGTGCTGACACCCCTGCTGGCATCATATTTGGGCATGGTCGTCTACCTGGTGGGAGTTTACCGCACCACCAGCTGGAGACCAGAACCAGCATTTCTGATCTTGATCGTCTTGCTGACGGCGGTACAAGCTTTGGTCATGGTTAGTGGAGCAGTCGTCATCTCAACCCAAACCACCTCAGTTCGGGCAGCGAACCTGTTAGCATCGTTCATCATCATTCCGGTAGCTTTGTTGATCCAGATAGAGTCGGTGATGATGTTATGGGCAGACTACCAGGTATTATGGTGGGCAGTGCTGGCACAGGTGATCCTGGCGGGTCTCTTGATCCGCATGGGAACCTCCCACCTGAATCGGGAGGAATTATTGGGGCATGAAATCGATACGCTTAATCTTCGTCGGATATGGAAAGTATTTCGCACCCAATTTTCTGGTAATACGCATTCTATCTGGGACTGGTATAGGTTCGAAATCCCCCGCACCTTGCATCGATTGTTGATCCCGATTGGTTGTATGATCATCCTTTTAGTAGCTGGCATTTATTTGGGGGCTGCCATGGTGAAGCAGGTAGGCCTGATGCCTGATTCGATCGGGCTGGATCGCTTGAAATCCCTCGATCCGCAGATTCTGAATCAATTCCGCCAATATGGATTTTTTAGTACCAATAATGTGCTTACGATATGGTGGCACAATCTGCGCGCAGTCACAATTGGCATCGTGCTGGGCATATTCACCCTGGGCGTGGCTGGAGCGCTTATCCTGATGTTACCAATGGCAATCATTGGATTTTTCACCGAGGCAGCTGCCTTATCAGGGATGGCTCCCCTGACTGTCCTGGCAGCTTTTACTTTACCACACGGCATTTTGGAAATCCCTGCCATCGTACTTTCTGGAGCTGTCATATTGCAAGTGGGTGCCAGTCTTGTAACCCCTCATCAGCAGCAGTCAATCAGCGAGGGGGTGGTGCGTTCCGTTGCAGATTGGGCCAAGATTACCCTGGCATTAGTGGTACCGCTATTCCTCGGTTCGGCAATCCTTGAAGTATTTATCAGCCCACAGGTGATGGTCAGGCTGTTGGGTGGGGGTTGATCGGGAACGGTCAGTCGGGTTACCAGCCAGTCACATAAGGTAACCACTCCTTGTTATCATGCAAATGGTGCGCATACAGATAGCTGGCTGAGGCTGGTGGAACGGTGGGGGTGTGCAACAGGCGCATTTGCGCTTGTTCAATCGTCCGCCCTCCCTTGCGATGATTACAGTGCGGGCAGGCAGCCACCAAATTAGTCCACACATGTTCACCACCCAGGTGGCGTGGGGTGACGTGGTCAACGGTAAGGTAAGGCACATGCTGACCACAATACTGGCAGGTGTAGTTATCCCTGCGCAAGACTTCCCGCTTGGTTAGCTTCACGCGCGGGCGCGGGCGATGGATCATCTTCTCCAGGCGAATGATGGAAGGGCGCGGAAATACTTGCCTCACAGTCTTAATCTCACCGCGACCGTTCAGGATCAGGCTGGCTTTTCCGTCGATCATGAGGGTTATGGCACGGCGGGTATTGCAGACATTGATCGGCTCAAAATTCGCATTAAGGACCAATACTGGGGCCTGCATGTTTTACACCAATGCCGGAAATTATAGCACACTCACTCTACGCTGGAATGGCTATGTACGGAAAGCCATTTAATTATTGATCTTCCCTGGGTTGCGCTAACCATCTCGTGGAAATACCCGCCCTCTGACCAAGGAACATGTCTAATTGAGCAGCATGTTCCTGAACATGCCGTAGGTTATCTATTAACAGCTCCGCAAAACTGATTCCACCCTTGCTCCACGAGAAGTTACATACCCGTTGCGCCTTTTCATCCGTCAGCTGTTCAATGACCTCCTGGCTCTTCTGGCGGCAATGTTTGAGATAGGCAAGTAACTCATCCGGGGTATATACTCGATCTGGCAGCACTCCGCGCCCATCCAGCTCATCCAGGTTGTACGGAGCAGGCGGAACAAAACCATCAACGCTGCCCGTCAGATATAAATCCAAATAGAATAGGGTATGGTAGGCAACATACCAGAAATCCGAAAACTCAGGCTGCATGGCAGAATCATTCCACATATGCGCATTCCAAAGCTTATCTGGGCAAGTACGAAGCGCAATGGCAAACATATCGATTGCTGCACCAAACTGACTCCTCAGTGCTGCTTTCCATAGCTCATCCATAATTACAGGCTCCTGGGATTAAAAATGTTCTCGAACCCTTCCAACTCTCATATTGTAAAGCCGCGAATACACTCAATTACTGTGGGTTGAATCCTTAAGCACTTCTTCGATCTGTTTGGCATGTTCCTGCTCATGGGATACGAAGATCCTGACAATACTGGAGATGGTACATTCTCCTCCCCACGGTGCCGGGTATTTTTGGGTCAGCATCGCGGGCGATAACTCCTGCAACAACTGGATCACCCGGGCCCTGGCTGCATCATAGTCCTGCCGTGATTGCTCTAACGGCACGTCCTTACGCCTCGCAACCGACTCGGCGTTAAAGGGGTCAATACCATGTGCTACCATCTTGGATGGGGATTTGCCTATCTTGTAGGCCTGTAAACTTGAAGAGACCAAATCGTCCCAACCTGCAATGTGATCCATCACTTGTTTCACCTTCCAGGTGGGGTAAATTTCTGTTTGCGGAGCCACTTTATCCAGGGCTGCATTCAGTTCTGCCCGTGACCGCTCCATTTTCGCTAGTATCCTTTCAATTTTTGTGTCCATATTTTTTCCTCTGGATTCAATAATGGTATAATCGGCGCATGAAAAATTGCAGTTACGCTTATTATACAAGGCTTTAACCCTCTTCTGTGGAGCGTACAACGCGTCCTCCCACAGAGGGCGCGTTTTTTTTGTAAACAGGGGAAACGGGATGGAGATATTATCTGGCACAATTAAAATGGAGGTGGAAATGGACAAAATCAAAATGAGCATCGACGAACAGGTGGAATACCTCATGCAGGGTACCGAATATGGTGACGACGAGCTAAAGCAGGCAATGACGAACGAGCTGCGCCAACGCTTGATTGAAGCCAGGCAGGAAGGACGCCCCCTGCGGGTATATTGTGGTTATGATCCCACCAAACCAGACCTTACCCTTGGGCACACCATCACCATGCGTAAGCTAGCCCAATTCCAGGAGCTGGGGCATGAAGTGACCTTCCTGATCGGCAACTACACCTCATTAATTGGCGACCCATCCGATAAGGACAAGCTTCGCCCCATCCTTTCACCTGAAGAAGTGGCGAGTAATTCGCTCACCTATGCCGACCAGGTTTTCCGGGTGCTGGACCGGGAAAAAACCAAGATCCGCTACAATGCTGAATGGCTTTCCAAGCTGAGCTTTGAAGAATTGATCCGGCTATGTTCCAACTTCACCGTTCAGCAGTTCATTTCCCGCGAGAATTTTAAGCTGCGCTGGGAGAAGAATGTACCCATTTATGTGCATGAGTTCTTTTATTCCGTCATGCAAGGCTATGATGCATACTCAATGCATACAGACATTCAGGTAGGTGGTTCCGACCAGCTGTTCAATATCGTCACTGCGGCGCGGAAAATCATGGCCTTCCTGGGTGAAAAACCGAATATCGCCATCATCATGGGTCTCCTACCAGGGACCGATGGTGAGGTGAAGATGAGCAAGTCCATGGGGAACTACATCGCCCTCGATACCACGGCTGAAGATATGTATGGCAAATTGATGAGCGTGCCAGATAAAGCCATGCCGCTTTATTTCCGCCTGGTAACGCGCTGGACAACCGGGGAGATCGATGCGCTCGAAAAGGGCGTCGCCTCAGGGGATGTGCACCCGCGCGATGCCAAGAAGAAGATGGCATATGAGGTCTGTGAAATCTTTCATGGCGCTGAAGCTGCCAGGCGGGCTGAAGAAAACTTTAAGCAGGTATTTCAGAAAGGCGGTCTGCCGGATGATATTGCCACATTCACTTTGCGGAGCGGGCAAACTGTGCTGGATGTGCTGATCGAAGGAAAACTGGTGGCTAGTAAAAGCGAAGGTCGCCGGTTGATTCAGCAAAATGGCATACGGCTGGATGGTGAGATAATTACGGACGTGAATCAGGTTTTCCCACATACTGGGGTATTACAAGTGGGCAAACGTCACTTTCTAAAGATAATTAGCTGATATATTCGTAGATCTTGAGGGGGCACAATGTGAATAAGCAGCCATTGTGCCCTTAATGTTCTAATAAGCTACTTTTTACCATGTACAGCGTATAATAACTGTAATCATAATACAAGGAGGATATGATGAGCGTGAATAATCCGAATGAGACGAAGTCTCCGAGTGATAATATTGGTGATCAGCTGAATGAGCTCGGTAAAAACCTGCTGGATGCTCTCCAGTCTGTTTGGCAAAGCGAGGAACGCAGGAAACTACAAAAAGAGATCGAAGACGGGCTTGCCAGTCTGGGAGCTTCACTGAGCCAGGCGTCTAAAGACTTCTCCAACAGTCCCGCTGGAAAAGCCATCAAAGAAGATGTGGAAGACCTGCAGGAACGCTGGAGGACTGGTGAAGTGGAGTCGAAGGTGCGTTCAGAAGTTTCTGAAGCCCTTCGCAAAGTTAATGAAGAGCTTCTAAAAGCCACTCGCAAGAACCCCCCGCCACCGACCGATAAACCGGATGCCTAGGAGCAGTTATGGATGCCATTCAGAGTGAGATTCGTACTGGAGATCCAGTTCAGGTAGGCGATTATGAGATCATACCTCAGACACGCGTACTAAAAATCCAATTCCCTGGTAATCATGCCGGGTTGATCTGGAACAGACCCAAGGCGGTGATTGTGAAAACCTCTGATGGTCAGGAACGCATACTGGCAGTAAGAGATATTACCCGTGTGATCATCTGGTCGATGCTGGCGGGAGGATTGCTGGGGGCAATGTTGATCAGGATTTTGCACCGCAATTAATAACCTGAGCGAATTTAGAGGAGTGAACCCGATGACTGACGAAATGAACACAACTATGCCAGATGAATCTGGTTTGGATAGGTTTCAAGATACCATGGAAGAGTTCCTGGCGACCGCAGACGTTGGTGTGGTCTATGGCGAACCCATTGAGCACGAAGATACAATGATCATCCCCACTGCAGAAGTGCTGTGTGGTTTTGGTTTTGGGGTGGGTAGTGGCGGCGCAACCAGCACAGAACAAAACCCCGATAAACCATCTCAAGGCTCGGGTAGTGGTGGTGGCGGCGGCGGGCGCATCCTTTCGCGGCCGGTAGCCGTTGTAATTGCTAACTCTGAGGGAGTACGCGTGGAACCGGTGGTGGACATCACCAAGATTGCGCTCGCAGGTCTAACTGCTTTAGGCTTCATGGTAGGAATGATGTTCCGCATGAGCAGCAGGCGCCATGCCCTGCCTTCGGTTAACGAATAGACCTGGTTTATTGCAGTTTAGGATGTAGTGGTGTGAAGGTCCGCTGAGATAAGCGTTTTATATTTTTCATTATAAAGATACGATTATCCAGGGGCAATTTACTTCTGGTCGGGTATCTATTTCCACAGACCATTTAGGGATTGATTGACGCGCCAATACCCATTTTTGGGGGCAGTTAACTGATACGTGCGATCCAGACATGTGCCCCGGGATTTACAAGCGGCAATGAAAAATTCCCATTTTGAATGCTGATCCGCTGGTGTGTAAAAATCTCTTCAAACTCGACCTGGTCAGGTATCGCAGCGTCCGAAACCGGAACCGGTCCTGCAGGACGAGCTGTGCTGCCCCGTCGGGCAACCACCAGGATGACCTCTTCATCGGTGTCCCGTTGAAAAATCAGGGTATCATCTTCTACCCATAACACCTGGAATCCCCCATCTGCCAGGGCTGGTGAGGTGCGCCGTAAGTGGATGAGAATCTTATAGAAAGCCAGTAATTCTGTATCCCAGGCAGTGGGATCCCAACTCATGCACAGACGTGGATTTGAATCATGTCCACCCCCTAAACCAATTTCATCCCCATAATATATGCTCGGAACGCCCGGGTAGGTAAATAAAAGTGTCACCAAGAGCTTAAATTGATCGCGGTTTCCATTTAGCAATGCCAAAGCGCGCGGGGTATCGTGGCTGCCGATTAGATTATATTGTTGAGCTGCAATCGCCCACGGAATAGCAGCTCTGAAAGCCCGCCAACTTTCTACCAGGGCTTGCGTGGTCAGATGAATACCCGTATT
Source organism: uncultured Chloroflexia bacterium (assembly GCA_963725685.1). Taxonomy (GTDB): domain Bacteria; phylum Chloroflexota; class Anaerolineae; order Anaerolineales; family UBA4823; genus FEB-25. Next base: position 432,422 of record CAVRYZ010000001.1, on the reverse strand, counting down.
AATGGGCTGGCTCTGACTTGGTCCGAAAACTTGTATCGAACCGAGCCAATCCCTGAGGGGCATTGCGAACCCCGAATAGTTCATCACGCCATCCCAACAATCCCCTTGCAATTGGTTCGAGGCATCGAAAAAATTTTCACCAATCAAATATGCCTGCGAGTTCTCAGCCTTCACCGCCTGGCGAATACCCCTCCCCACCTCCATTCCCAACTGGTCAGCCCCCAGCCGGGCGAGCATGTTAGCCACATCGATGCGCCAGCCATCTGCTGAATATGGTAGGCGCAGCCAGTGGCGAAAAACCGAATTCGAACCAGCATACATCACATTCCGTAACGCTGGAGAACGGTAATTCAGCTTGACCAACGACCGGACACCCAACCAGGTCTCGTATTCATTGGGGTGCTTACGAAAGGAAAAATAATCAGCAGTAGATGCAGATGAGTCAGCCTGAGCTGCCTGGAACCAGGGATGCAGGTAACCACAGTGGTTGGGTACAATATCCAGGATGTAATGCATTCCGCGCGCACTGAGTTCCTGGCGCAAGGCCTCCAGGGCAGGGTTACCACCCAGATGCGGATCCACACTGAAGTAATCGGTTACATCATAGCGATGATTGGAAAAAGCCGTAAAAATTGGGTTCAGGTAGAGGGCATTCACCCCCAAGTCTGTGAGGTAATCCAAGTGGGAGATAATACCCGCCAGATCGCCCCCATAGAATTCAACCATGGCAGCCCGGCTGCCTGAGGTTGGAGAGGTACCCCACTCCCGAGCACGGGCGGGATAACCAGCGTATTCGTATTCTCCATCTCGCACGTTATTGGATGGACCACCATCAGCAAATCGATCGGGAAAAATTTGATAGAAGACTGAATTTTTCAACCAGGTTGGCGCTTCATAATCAGCCAGGATGCGAAAGTCTTCTGCATCGGTTGGGTTATAGGCGTGTAAACCACTGGCGTTATACCAGCTGGTAATATCCTCAGAGAGGATCAAAAACCGGTAGGAGGTGACGGGCATCGTAAGACGAATGGAAGCACGCCACCACCGGCATACCGCGGCCTGGTTCTGAGCTTCCGGATGCATCGGTGAAATATCCTGTTCACCATCGGGTGCTGTTCTTAAAAATACCTGTCTAATCGGTGCGTTCAAGGCTGCTCGCAACCGAATAGTCACTGTATCACCAATATGAGCATGATTGGGAAAAACATAGCGCAATGAACCACTATGCTGGATTGAGTTAGCGTATCGTAAACGATCCATAGAAATTAAAACCGGGTTGGATTGTATCATGATTACGAGTTCCACTTAATCTCAGGAGCCTGGTTATCAGCTTGAGATATAGCTGCAATCTGGTAAAATTAATAGGCAATGCCGAACAAACATGCTCGAACCAAAGGCAATTTTTCGCAATTATAAGATTCACACATTCGCCCAAGGAGAATAATATGGATATTACGACAACTGAATTCAAACGGTGCACGGTAGTCAAAACCAGCGGCCGAATTGATGGGTCGAATGCCCAGGAACTATCACAAGCGCTTAAGTCTGTGACAGCCAAAGGCATGTATAACATCGTTTTTGACATGACGGATGTAAATTTTGTAGCCAGTGCTGGCTGGTGGGTATTGATCGATACTCAGAAAACCTGTAAACCGAGTGGCGAGCTTGTTTTAGTGAAAGTCGATAAAAGTATCCAGGATTCACTCAACCTGGTTGGCATGGGTTCTTATTTTAGCATCTATGATGAAATGACTGCTGCAGTGGGGAGTTTTTAAGCAGTAAAATGCCCACTCAGCGCTTCACATGCAGTCTCAATAATCTGGAAAAGATTTGCGATTATGTCACCCATTACGCAAATCAAGCGGGATTAACTGAGGCCGAAGTTTATGCCGTTCAGCTGGCAGTGGATGAGGCCGCAACCAATATCATTGAGCACGGGTATGGTCAGGAATGTCCAAATCGGATCGATGTAACTTGCGAAATCCTGGAGAATGGTCTGAAGGTAATGATCTATGATGATGCAGAACCCTTCGATCCTGCCTCGGTTCCAGATCCTGAAATCAACGTCTCCTTAGAGGATATAAAACCCCGAGGTCTAGGCATATTCTTCATGCGGAAAATGATGGATGATGTGAAATACGAAGCCAGCTCCGATCATGGCAACACATTGACAATGATCAAGTATCACCATCCATAAATAATCATAAATTGCCTGCTGAGAGGATCTAGCAGGCAATTAACTATTTTCCGTTCTCCCTTTGCAATATAACCAATGTAATATCATCAAAGCGAGGTGCATCTCCAACAAATTTGTGCACTTTATCCAGGATTCCCTGTTGTACTTCAATAACGGTTTTTCCAATATTTTTCTGCAGGCTGTTCAAGATACTCTTTCGATCAATAAACTCTCCAGCACTATTCTGAGCATCGGTCACGCCATCGGTGTAGAGCAATAACATTTCACCTGGCAGGATGTTTATCTCCTCTGAACCCCAATCATTTTCTTCGTCAATACCGAGGGGCATGCCAGTATTATTTAATGTTTTTATGCCCCCAATCCCTACTAAAAAAGGTGGGTTATGACCGGCATTGGCATAATGGAGCAAACCATTGGCTGGATCCAACACTGCAAAAAATACCGTGACGAAGAGATTAGCGCGTGCATTGCGTAGAATTTGTTGGTTGGCCATTTTTAGCACCTTGCCAGGGTCGTGGTAGTACTCATCCGCAAAAGTACGGATCAAGGTGTTACTTAATGCCATATACAGTGCTGATCCCAACCCTTTATCAGCCACATCAGCTATCAGGATGCCCAATTTCCCATCCGGGAGATTAAGAAAATCATAAAAATCACCCGCAATTTGTCGGGCAGGTTCAAGGGTGGCCGAAAGCTGCCACCCGGCAGGCTGGGGGATGAATTCTGGCAGAAAACTTGCCTGGATGGATCGCGCCAGGGATAATTCTTGAAGGGTTTTTTCCATTGCCAGCGTCTTGGCGTATAGTTGTGCCTGATGGATTGCTGAAGCCACCTGGGCTGCTAAAGATTGCACCGCGGGCAGCTGCCGGCGAATCGTATGAGCATTCCAGGGTATATTCATCGTCTGTAGCTCAACGAAAATTTCCCCGATCGGCTGATCAGTCTCAACATCTTTGATTGGGCACAATATAACTGGACCGTTTAGTGAGAATGTAGGATCCCATGGCATGAATTTTCCTGGAAGTGCATAAAATACCTCATTTTTCTCCCGCAGCCAGTTCCAGGCAAGCTGGTGATTTAACAATGTGCCCGCAGGCTCCTGGATGAGGGATCCTTTGGATTCTGTCCATATCACGATAACCTGTGAAGCGAACATGGATAATACGTGTTCCCTTAACACAGCCGATAAAGTCGAACCGTCGGGGGATGCATCCAGAATAGCTCTACCCAGCTTCTCCAATTGTTCAATTTGGCTGGTTTGCTGGCGTGAGTATTCTGCAGCCTGGCTGAGACGCCTGGCTAATACAGCTACCAGGATCAAACCACACATGACAAACAAGAATTCCCACAAACCTTCCCCGATATAAACTCCGGCAGCCAGGACTCCAAAAGGATTTGCCAGGGCTGGTAAAGATAGAGCCATCCAAAAGAAGGAAAGTGCAGGTCGGGCAGGGGTATGCAAAATGTTTTTAAACGACCAGATTACATACGCCATGTAGCCAAAATACACGATATAGGTACCCACGAATTGGAAAAGAATGGCCAATATTGCTGGGGCGATTGACCTGATTGAGTAACCCAGGACCGGGATCACCCCACCCACCATCCGATATACTTCCAGGGCGACCAAAGTGGCCAATAAATCTGAAGCCAGGTCGGCTGAAAACATCCTGGCGCGACTCCAATACGACTGGGTGGTGCGCTCACGATAAACATAGCTGGAATAGATCAAGATGTTCCAGATAACTTTCAACCATAGCGCGGTAGGTCCGAGCAATAAAATCGCTGACCAGACTGCAATCCCATCCATCGCACCATCGGAATTGGCATAACCGCCGGATCGGATTTCTGTAATGAAGAAGAAACGCAGGCGGTTAAAGACATATAAGATTACCCCCATGAGTATGTAGAGCATCCATTGCTGGCGAACAGATTCCCAATCCGATACCATGACCAGCCAGATGAATCCAATCACCGCCAGGGGGAATGTATACACCAGCGTGAACACATCGGCGGTGCCGCTCATGCGTTGCTGCCCGCTTAGCCCCTCGAGTTCGGGACGTATTCTTTTGGCAAGTTTAAAGATAATATCGTTCATGAATCAGGATGTCGCATTTAGTCAATTTATAGCCATTAACCCTAAAGCTCGAAAACAATCAATATTTCGGACGAAATGATCCAGCATCTTTGCTCCCCCCTGGTCAAAAATTATAACTGATGTATCGAGCAATCAGGTTAGCAGATATTAATCCAATTTCACAATAACCCTTAATGTATCCTTTGAAAAAATTCACCGGAGGTAATTTCTCGTTTTAAGCTTTCACAAACCCGATTGGTTTGTTTATATTGATTGGGAGTGAGCACGCCAATCTTAAATCCGTGCTCGAATTCATCCCGATCCAGCTCTCTAAACTCGCCATCAGGACCGATCCACAAATCAAGAAACAGGTCAGTGAGGAAATATTCATCTCCCACCTTTCGCATGGGTGTATCCAAGTCCACATAATAACCTAAATGATTCTCATTAGTACCTACTAACTGCATCACAGAAAACCACTCTTTATAAAACAAGAATTTCACCACAGATCCAACCAAAATACCCGGTGGTATTAACCCATTATGCCACCAGACATTTTCACACCATTTCTGGCTAAACCCGGGAGACAAGCAGGTAAGGGTTTTCAGGCGAATCGAATTATCCTCGACCAATCCCTCGACATAGTGCATGACGCCTTTGCCCGGGCGTGTGAAATTAATGATTGCATCCATCAACATATTTGCATAAATTATATTCCATCGGCGGCCTCCAAAATAAACAAAAACCCAGCTCGCTCGGAACCGGGTTGGGATACCATATTACAAGCTACTTGTTTTCTAGAAAGTAAGCAGCACCGCCTTGGAAGCCAGGTTCAGCAATGGACCTGCAACTAAGGTAAGTACGATCACCAATACAGCAGCTGCTGCAGCAGTGAATTGGACCCAGAACTCTGTCCGTGCGACCGGCTCACCTTCACGCATGTACATGATGACGATGACCCGCAGATAGTAGTATGCTGATATCAATGAAGTGAACACCCCGATCAGAGCCAGACCCAGGTAGCCACCTTCAATCACCGTGCGAAACAGGTAAAACTTGCCCATAAAACCCAGTGTGGGTGGGACACCTGTGAAGGACAGCATGAAGACCGCCATTGATACTGCCAGGAGCGGATATTTGCGCGCTAATCCGGCATAATCGTCCAGTGCTAATCCCTGACCCTCCGCCTTCTCAAGGGCGATAACCACCGCCCAGGCCCCAAAACTGGTCAGTGCATACGCCACCAGGTAGAAAAGCGCGGCACTGATGGTAGTTTTATTTAACGAACTATTTCCATAAGGTACCAATGCCATCAAAATGTATCCAGCATGGGCAATGCTCGAATAGGCCAGCAGACGTTTTACGTTGCTTTGTGCAATCGCGACTACGTTCCCCAGGAACATCGTCAAAGCAGAGATTGTCCACAGGATCATGGTCATATCGGTGGAAAGGCTGGGAAAAGCAGAGACGAAGATGCGCAATAAGGCAGCAAATCCACCCGCCTTTGCTCCCACCGACATGAAAGCGGTCACTGCTGAAGGTGAACCATGGTAAACATCCGGGGTCCACATGTGAAAGGGCACAACCGCCACTTTGAATCCCAGCCCCACCAGGATCAATGCGGCTCCTACTGTGAGCAGGGGTAAATTCGTAGCCGTGGCGTCGATGGCGTGGAATATTTCTGACAGATTGGTTGTACCCGTGGCGCCGAAAACCAATGCGATGCCAAAGACTACGAATCCACCTGAGAAAGCACCCATCAGGAAATACTTTAATGAGGCTTCTTCAGATTCCAATTTTGGACGGGCAAAACCAGCCAAAACATACAGCGGGATGGATAGCAGCTCCAGCGCCAGGAAGACTACGATCAGGTCATTGGCTTGAGACATTAACATCATCCCGCAGATGGAGAACAATAGCAAGACATAATACTCGCCGCGTTCTATCTCCATGCGTTTGATGTAATCATATGCCAGGGCAATCCCTGCCAACCCGCTACCCATGAACAAGATATTCAAAAAGAATGAAAAACCATCCCTTATCACCATGCCGTTGAAGCCAGCTAAAGCTTGCTCGGCCTGGGAAATTGTTAACCCCATGCTCAGCAGCAACCCCAACGCCGCTAAAAGTGCAGTCCATCCCTTGTGCCCCTTGGGGATGAACAGGTCCACGATTAGCAAGACGCAGCTCCAGGCGATAAGGACAGCCATTGGAAGGACGACATTCGTATTTTGCCACAGGTTAGTTAAAGTCATTCCTCAGTCTCCTGCCAACCTTCTGCACCTGATCGAATTGTCGTCCATGGGCAGAGGAGCTTCACAGCCCGAATTTGGTGCAATCCTACAATTTTCATGGCAAACCCGTTGCTGCGGCTGCCTGGATAATAATCACCAGCTTACCCACTGCCGGTCCCATGATGGTAAAGAACAGCTTCGGGTAAAGCCCAATCCAGAAGATTAATATAATTAGTGGCACCAGGGTAACAATTTCACGCCAGTTGATATCCTTGAGCAGCTTATTCTCATCCTTATCCAATGGGCCCAGGAATAATTTCTGGAACATGAACAGTAAATAAATCGCTGCCAGGATGATACCTGCAGTTGAAAGACCGGCAAACCAGGGTGAGACAAAAGATGAGCCGAAAGAACCCAGCAGGATGGTGAATTCACCCACAAAACCGTTTAGACCCGGTAATCCCATCGAAGAAAGTGTAACGATCAACGTCAGGGCTCCATAGACAGGCATGACCTTCCACAAACCTCCGAACGCATTCATCTCGCGAGTGTGGCGGCGCTCATAGACCATGCCAACGATAAGGAATAATGCCCCTGTGCTCAGGCCGTGGTTGACCATCTGCAGAATGCCACCTTCAATACCCTGGGCGTTTAGGGCAAATAAACCCAGCATCACAAAGCCCAGGTGGCTCACCGAGGAATAAGCCACCAGCTTCTTGACGTCTTTTTGGGCATAGGAGACCGCAGCACCATACAGGATGCCGATCGTTGCTAACCCTGCCATCCACGGTGCCAGCTGGATCGCAGCTTTTGGGAACATCGATAAGTTGAACCGCAGGAACCCATAGGTACCCAGCTTTAACAAAACACCAGCCAGGATTACAGAGCCAGCCGTCGGGGCTTCGACATGCGCATCAGGCAACCAGGAATGTAATGGCCACATGGGGACTTTGATGGCAAAGGCAGCTGCAAATGCCAGGAACAACCAGAATTGGATATTGGCTGGAATGTTGCCTTTGGCAATCAAATCTGTAACCGAGAATGTCCCCTGATTAATCCCCAGCCACAGGATTGCCAGTAGCATGAGTATGGACCCTGCCATGGTATATAAGAAAAACTTGAGGGCAGCGTACATGCGGCGCGGACCACCCCACATGCCAATGATGAAATACATCGGCACCAGGCTGAATTCCCAGAAAATGTAGAATAAGAACAAATCCAATGATACGAAAACGCCCACCATACCCAGCTCGAGCAACAAGAAGAAGATCATGAATTCCTTCACCCGGTCATCGATCGCCTTCCAGGTGGAAAGGATTGCTAGTGGAGTTAGCAAGGTGGTGAGCATGACTAATAAAACGCTCAACCCATCCACACCCACGTGGTAACTAATGGTCCAATTCACAAATTGGAACCAGGGTGTGTTGATCTCCATCTGGATGTCAGGGTTGCCAACCTGGAAATACGTCAGCATGACCACCGAGATGGCAAAGGTTGCAGTTGAGGCAATCAAGGCGACCCAACGAATGGCATTCTTCCATTCTGGTTTCAGGAAGAGGATCACCAGAACGCCAACCAGAGGTAGAAAAGTTGTTAGGGTAAGTGGATGGAGTACAAAATTCATGTCTGTTCCTCGGTAACAAAGTAGCATTCGCGGTATACAGGCGACCGCAGTTTAACCTAAGCGAAGAATCAAATAACCAACAATGAAGACAACACCAATAAAAATAGAGAGGGCATAATTACGCACAAAGCCGGATTGCAACTTACGCATCTGGGCAGCCAGCTCCTTAAAGCCATCACCCAGAAAATTGGAAATCCCATCAATGAGACCCAGATCGATCGGGCCGGAGAGTAAACGGGTCAATCCATTAAAACCTCTAACCAAAATCGTGTCGTGGAAGAAATCGTGCCAGAATGCCCAATCCACTTTCTCCGCCAGGAATTTCGATAGCCATTGGTAAGGCCTGATCACCAGGAAATCGTAAACTTCATCCACCCAGTACTTATTTTCAAGCACGGTGAAGATTGGTCCGATGATGGAGCGAAGTGGGTCATCCGGGCGTTGATTGAGCGGCAGCTTTTGCATCGCCTGGGTACGGCGTAGATAAAGATACCAGGCCAGGGTAATCGCTCCCACAGCCAGAACAGTTGATAAGGCAGCCACCACAAAGTTAAAACCACCGGCGGCTGCTTCACCTCCCGAGGCGCCTTCAGCCACAGATTGAATGGTGTGCTCCAGCCAGGTGGAAAAAGTATGTAAAGTGGGGAAATTCAGGAAACCGCCTACGATGGATAATAATGCCAGAATAATCAGGGGCAGGGTCATAATCGCCGGGCTCTCTTTTGCTTGCGCAGCAGGTTCGGAGCGTGCCTGACCGAAAAACACCATGAAAATCTGGCGTCCCATATAAAAAGCAGTGAAGAAGGCCGCGATAATCAGCAGTACATATACGACAGGATTCAATGTATTGGCTTCGGCTAATATTTCATCCTTGGACCAAAACCCTGCCAGCGGGACGATTCCTGCCAACGCCAATGCCCCGATCAGGTAGACCCAAAAAGTGGTTTTCATCTTGTGGCGCAGACCACCCATATTACGCATGTCCTGCGGGTCAAAATGCTGTTCATGCTTCATCCGTTTACGCAGGTTGGGATCATGTTCCACCTCATGCTCACCGCGTTCAACCCCCTGAATGACTGATCCCGCAGATAGAAAGAGCAGAGCTTTGAAAAAAGCATGCATCACCAGGTGGAACATACCAGCCACATACGCACCCATGCCTACCGCAGCCACCATAAAGCCCAGCTGGCTGATGGTGGAATATGCCAGCACCTTCTTGATATCAAATTGTGCCAGAGCAATCGTAGCGGCAAACAGGGCTGTCACCGCACCTATTATTGCCACCCAATTTTGAGCCACCGGCACCAGCGAATACATCGCATGCGAGCGTGCCACCAGATATACACCAGCAGTGACCATCGTGGCAGCATGGATCAACGCTGAAACCGGTGTAGGACCAGCCATGGCATCCGGCAACCAGACGTAGAGCGGTAGTTGGGCTGATTTTCCCGTCACGCCCAGCAGCATAAACAGGGTGATTGTCAAAATCGTCGAGGGTGGCACTTTTGAAGCCAGGTTTGCCACGCTATCAAAGTCGAAGGAGAAGATGCCATTGGCTGCCAGCGGCTGGAAGGCTTTGAACATCAGGAATGCCGCTATAAGAAAACCAAAATCACCGATCCGGTTGGCGATGAAAGCTTTTTTACCTGCCAGTGCGTTCCCAATTCCATCTTTGCCCTTCTCATACCAGAAACTGATCAACAGGTATGAACATAATCCCACCCCTTCCCAACCGATAAACAATATCATGTAGTTATTGGCGCTGACCAATATCATCATCGCAGCAATGAAGAGGTTGAAATATACAAAGAAACGGCGGAAGCGTCCGGGATCCCCATTGTGGCGTACATCATCATGCATGTATCCGACGGCATAAATATGGATCAGTGTACCCACCCCTCCAACGACCAGCATCATCGTCACCGAGAGCGTGTCCACCCGGAAAGCCCAATCCAGCTGCAAAGTCCCGATGCTGATCCAGTTCCAATTTGCGAAGGATATCGTCACGGCTTCAGGATGGCCGATTAAACTGATCCCCAATAAAACAGCCACAACAAAGGATAACCCCGATGCCAGGTAGGCAATGGCACCAATCAACTTTTCGCCCAACTTGCCGCCCAGGAAGGTGTTGATCAATAAACCTATAACCGGGAAGATGACCACAAGAGGCACAAGATAAAAATATCCACCCGCATTCATCGCATCACTCAATAACATGGTGTGTCTCCGATTACTATCCTTAACCCTTTAAGGTGCTGATCTGGTCAACATCAATGCTGGCTTTTGTTTTGAAGATGGTTACGATTAATGCGAGGCCAATGGCTACCTCTGCGGCAGCAACGGTCATAATAAAAAAGACGAAGATCTGTCCGTTCATCGACTGCCAATAACGGGCATAGGCGACAAAAGCCAAATTGGCCGCATTTAGCATCAGCTCAATCGACATGAAAATGACGATTGCATTACGCCGGATGAGCACACCTAAAGCGCCCAGGGTGAACAAGATGATTGCCAGACCGAGATAATAATACACAGGAAGCATAGGCATTCTCCGTTACTTTTTATCGCTTTTCGTCAGCACAATGGCACCGACCATAGCAACTAACAATAGGACAGACGTGATTTCAAACGGCAGGATATATCGACTGAACAGTCCTATACCCACCTCGGTAGGGCTGCCAAACGCTTCTGGTAACTGGGTGGTCACCTGGGGGATCACACCCCGTTGACCTAAAAGGATATACCCACCTTCCAGCAACAAAATGACCGCCAGAGTAATCGCCAGAGGTCGCTGCCATTGGATTGTCTGGATTGGTCCAGCTCGTTCAGCTCCAAGGAGCATGATCACAAATAAGAATAAAACCATTATCGCGCCGGTATAGACGCTCACCTGAGCGACAGCGATAAATGGTGCATTGAGCAGCAGGAAAAACACTGCCACCGTGGCGAAATTCAATACCAGGAATAAAGCCGAATAGATGGCATTTCGGCTGATAAGCATCCCCAAGGCAGATGCGATGGCAACCAGAGCTAGCACAAGAAAAAGGATCAATTGAAGGGTCATAATTTATCTATACTCTCTTGCGGTCAATCCGTAGGATTTTCCATCAGCGGTATTGAACGGTCAAATTCGTGTGCTTTTACTTTTTGAGGGGTGGGTTTTCCCCCCGCAGGGACAGGCATGATCAGCATTTCCTTCGTGTAAATCGCCTGGCGCCGGTCGGTGAAAGAAAGCTCATAGTTATCTCCCAGGATGATCGCCTGGGTTGGACAGGCATCTTCACAATACCCACAAAAGATACAACGTAGCATATTGATCTCATACGTGCTGGCAAAACGTTCACCAGGTGAATAACGCTGCTCATCCGTATTTTCAGCAGCTTCCACAAATATGGCATCCGAAGGGCATGCCGCGGAACACAGTGCACAGCCAATGCATTTTTCCAAGCCATTGTCATAGCGGTGCAAATTATGGCGTCCTTTGAAGCGGGCATACATGGGACGCCGGACCTCCGGATACTGCACCGTCACTGGCTTCTCAAACATCATGCGGAGAGTGGTCCACAGACCACGGCCTAATTCAACAATAAACATGCCACTAACCTCCCCTCAGTACGGTGATTAATCCGGCAATGAACATATTGATAAATCCCAGCGGGAGCAGCACCTTCCACCCAAAAGCCATCAAACGGTCGTATCTAAAGCGTGGAGAGGTAGCCCGTACCCAAATAAAAACGAATATCACAAGCACAGTTTTTATGAATAAGTAAATCGGACCCAACCAGGGCAGCTGATCCAAAAACGGACCGAGATAGCCTCCCAGGAATAGCGTCGTTGTAATCATGCTGACCGCGATGATCTTGATATATTCGGCCATGTAGAACAGGGCGAACTTCATCCCTGAATACTCAGTTGAGTAGCCCGCAGTCAGCTCTTGTTCCGCTTCAGGCATATCGAAGGGTGAGCGGTTTGTTTCAGCCAATCCGGCGATGAAAAAGATAATCAAGCCCAAGGGTTGCGAAAGATTCCACACAATCCAACCGAGAAAGCCGTGAGCTCCTTGAGCTTCAACAATATCCACCAGGCTCATTGAACCTGCCAACAAGGTCACACTGACGAAGGATAATCCAAGGGCCAGCTCATACGAGATCATCTGCGCAGTTGAGCGCAAGCCGCCCATCATGGCGTACTTATTATTAGATGACCAGCCTGCCAGCACGATTCCATACACTGCGATAGAAGCCACAGCTCCTAAATAAAGGATGCCTACATTTACATCTGCTAGGTACAGGTGGATCTGCAGGCCGAACAAATTAATGATCCGCCCCCAAGGTATGACTGCAGTGATGATCAAAGCCGGGAAAACTGTGATGATAGGTGCCAGGAGGAAAAGGAGTTTATCAGAGGTTCCCGGGACGAATTCTTCCTTGAATATCAGCTTTACCGCATCGGCAATCGGCTGAAATAGTCCCCATGGTCCGGCTCGATTGGGGCCAATGCGTGACTGCATGCGAGCTAAAGCTTTACGCTCATAGTAGGTAACATAGGCAAAACCGATGGTCATCCCGATCAGGATGATTCCCGATTTGATGATGTATTCAATGAGTAGACCAGCCGTCATGAAGACCTCGTTCTTCTAATCTCTCGTCTTGGCTAAACGCTTACATCTTACCCGTTTCAACCGCTTTTATATCTATCGGCATAGGTGAGGTGATGGGTACACCCATACTGCGCGGGACAAGTGCGATACCTGGAGGAACCTGTTCATTAACGTGCAAGATAACATCAGATGGTACACCATCCAGTAGAATATGTGCCCAATTACCATCCAATATATTTAGCTTGGACGCTACATCTGGATGTACCGAAATCGAGGCTAAAGGTATTCTGTGATTTAGTAACCTGCTAGGCAGGACCGTTTGTCCACGGTCAAACAAAGTGGTAACGGGAACAGCCAAGAGTATGCCCTCTGGTTTGGCAACCTCCGACAGCTGTGGCCAGGCTAGCGAAGGCGCCTGAGTTGGGTACGACAGCTGTACACCCAACCCTTGAGCATTAGCGTATAGAGTACCTCCGTAATATATATCTCCGCGACCAACGATCGGCCATTGTTCAGTAACCTGCGCCAGGAGGCGGTAACTCAGATCTTTGAATGAAGGTATTTTAGCTGCCAGGTGATCGAAGATACGTAGAGGCGTCGCCTCTGCATTCACTCCGACCAGTTTGCTGATAGCTGCGGTGAGAGCATAATCTGCTTTGTATTCATTCCGAACCACACCCGGGTAAAAGCGTTGCACCCGGCGTTCTCCTGAGGTGATAGTACCTTCTCTTTCCGTGAAAGGTTGAACAGGCAAAACAACATCTGCCAGCCTGGCAGTTTCAGTCAGAAACAGGTCTTGAACGACCACGAAACCAGCATTTCGGATGACCTCCGCCAGAGATGGATCATCGCCCGCTGGGTCAGCTGCAGTGATGTAGATCGCTTCATTTTGCTGAATGGCTTCCTTCAGGTTGGGCAAAGGTCGGAAACCAATTTCCCAGGCACCCTGGTCATTGGCACGCGGCCAAACTGCAATCAGACCATTGTTGACCTTGCGTGCATGATTGGTTACCGTCAGCAGGTTGGCACAGGCCTGGGCTAATGCCCCTGAATCCTCCAAACCGATCCCTTCACTGCCATAAAATATGATCAGGTTCTGCGCACTTGAAATCGTTTCTGCGGCCACTTTGACTGCATCGCTTCCCTGGCTAAGCTTGGGAGCCTTGGGGAAGGTTTGCTTGGCAGACAGACTGTTGATCATTGCCAGTATGGTGGTTGTCTCGGAACCATAGGTGTAACGTACTACCTGGCTGGCATAACGCTCAAGCTTGGTCTGGCGAGGGTTGGCTACAATCAGGGTAGCACCCCGCTGGGCTGCTTGTTTGACTCGCAGCCACCATATGGGCGCTTCCTCTTCCATATCGGAAGCGACCACCAGGATCACGGTTCCGTCTCCCAAATCTCCTAAATTCGTACCTTTCCCCACCCCAAGCTGAGCAACCAGGTCACCACCTGCCATGTGAGTGTAAAGGGCTGCTTTACCCCCCAGTCCATTGGTGAGCTCGTTCAGATTGAACAGGTCTTCATTCGAGAGCCGTCCGCTGACCAGGGTCAGCAGGTTTTTTCCGGCATCTTTAAAATTCTCCGCCACATAGCTGATAGCTTCATCCCAACCAATTGCTACCAGCTCACCTTCGCGGCGTACGAGTGGTTGGGTTAGTCGTTCCTTGCTTTCAGCGTAATGATAGGCAAAACGACCTTTATCGCATATCCAGGTCTCATTAACCGCTTCATTCTGGCGTGGCATGATTCTCTTGATCACAACTTCGCCATTGGACCGGGCTTCACGGCGTAAGTTTATCGCCAGGTTACAACCCACCGGGCAATGTGGGCAAATGGATGAAGTTGTACACATCTCCCAGGGACGGGCTTCAAAACGGAAGTCAGCCGTGGTAAGGGCGCCAACCGGGCAGATATCTGTCGTATTGCCCGAGAAATATGAATCAAATCCTGGCTCGGAGGTGGAAAAAATCTCCATGCCACGACCGCGATTGGTAAATGCGATCACCGGGTCATCCACGATAATGGACTGAAAACGCACACAACGGCCGCACTGGATGCAGCGTTCGCGGTCCAGGTAAATCAGCTCTCCCAACGGGAGCTTCTTCGCCAGGTGCATCTTCTCGGAATAATTGAAGCGCGACTGGCCGGGTCCGTAGCGCATGGTCAGGTTTTGCAAGGGGCATTCGCCGCCTTTGTCACAGATTGGGCAATCCAATGGGTGTGAAGTTAATAAGAATTCAAGGATATCCTTACGCCCTGCTGCAGCCTTGGGTGAGTCGCCAATTACAATCATCCCTTCAGATACCGGCGTGGAACATGCAGTCTCAAGCTTGGCACCGAATTGGATCTTTGGTGATCCGTCAGCTTCCAGCACTGCATTCCCTGTCGATCGGTCAATCACAGGTCGTCCTACTTCCACCAGACACTGCCGGCACATACCCACCGGTTCCATTTTGGGGTGATAACAAAATACCGGGATATCGATGCCGATCTGCTTAGCAGCATTCACAATCAACGTGCCTTCTGGCACGGATACTTGTTTTCCATCAATCGTCAGGCTAACCATATTTTTCGTAGGCATATCAGCAATAAAATCCTAGGCAACGGATTTAGCAGTCACAGACTCAAAATCTGTCGGGAATCGTTCAATCGCGGATAACGGGGCTTCTATGGAGAATTCTCCCAAAGCACACAGACATTTACCCTTCATCTGGCTGGCGACATCACGCAGGAGCTCCACATCTTGCATCGTAGCCTCCCCACGACTGATACGCTCGGTAAGGTGACTCATCCAATAGGTGCCTTCACGGCATGGAGTGCATTTACCGCACGATTCATGCTTGAAAAAGTGAACCGTTTTATTGATCAGCCAGGGGATGCTGGCTGTATCATCAATCACGATGACAGAAGCTGAGCCTAATTGAGCTCCAAGTGCAGGGACGCTTTCGTAGTCCATGGCAGTGTTCAATGCTTCATCAGACGCCACAATCAGAGAAGATGAAGCCCCAGCAGCCATAATGGCTTTGACCTTATGCCCACCCAGGATGCCGCGGCCGTGGTCCATGATCAGCTCGCGAAACGTCGTCCCGAGGGGTAGTTCATAATTTCCGGGTCGGTTGACACACCCTGAAAGGCTAAAGATTTTCGGTCCAGGGCTTTTTTCAGTACCTATGGTCTTGTACCAGGCTGCCCCCCGGCTGATGATCATTGGCACATTCGTCAGGGTTTCCACGTTATTGACGATGGTCGGTTTGTTATAGACGCCCACTGCCGGCGGGAAGGGCGGGCGCAAGCGCGGCTGCCCAAGCTTGCCCTCGATGGAATCAAGCATAGCTGATTCTTCTCCACAGATATAAGCACCTGCACCCAGGTGAGTATGCAGGTGGATGGAAATATTACTTCCAAATATCTTGTCCCCCAGGCAGCCCGCAGCTTCCATTTCTTTGATACAGGCATCTAATTTAAGTGCAATTGGCCAGAATTCGCCCCTTAGATAGATGTAAGCATGGTTCGCCTTGACAGCATAGGCGCAGATAGCCACCCCCTCCAAGAACTGGAATGGGTTGCCTTCCATAATCTCTCGATCCTTGAACGTCCCGGGTTCAGATTCATCGGCATTGGCGACCACGTAATGTGGCCAGACGTGTCCATCGATGAACGACCACTTCATGCCGGTGGGGAACCCGGCACCACCCCGGCCACGCAACCCTGAAGCCTTGATTTCATTGGTCACGTCGTCTGGATCCATTTTGGTGATGGCTTTTTTTAAGGCCTCGAAACCCGCATTTTTACGGTAAGTATCGATTTGGTCCAGGCCGGGGATATCGCGGTGACGAAGGAGGATGTAATCTGCCATGTCGGTCATCCTTCTCTCAGCTTGTTGATCAATTCAACTGCAGTGTCAACCGTCTGGTTCTCATGATATTCAATCCCATCAGGACCTTGCACCTGGAACATCGGGGCTTTATCACAGCCTGCCAGGCACATTACTGCTTCCACCTTCACTTTTCCATCTAGGGTGGTCTCGCCCACTTTAATCCCAAGGTTTTCACATAACTTTTCGATAAATTGATCCGCTCCACGCAAGGCGCATGGCAGATCGGTGCAAACCTGAACATGATATTTACCGGATGGTTTATCGTAATACAGGGAATAAAAACCAATAATGGATGCCACGTCGGTTGTGGTGATCTCACAAATTTCAGCGATATGCCCGATGGATTCCTTGGTTACAAATCCATTTTCACGTTGCGCCAGATACATTAATGGCATAACAGCTGAGCGCTTACCAGCCTTATCGATTGGATATTTAGCCAGGATTTCCCGAATTTCATCGGGATATTTTTCGAGTAATGGGTTCACCGGTCACAATCTCCCAGTACGATATCGATGCTTCCTATGATGCCGACCAGGTCAGCCACCAGGTGACCTTTAGCCAGAAGCGGCAGGCTTTGCAAATTAACAAATGATGGAGTCCGCATGTGCACCCGGTAGGGCTGGTTGCCGCCGTTGCTTTCAATATAGTATCCCAGCTCTCCCTTAGGCGATTCAACCGGCATGTAGACTGCCCCTTTCGGTACTGTAAAACCTTCCGTCCATAATTTGAAGTGGTGGATGACGGCTTCCATGCTGACGCCCAGCTCTGCACGAGGTGGAGGCACATATTTGCGGTTATTCGAACGGTATGGACCATAAGGCATTTTATCTAATGCCTGTTGAATGATGCGTAGAGATTGGCGCATTTCTTCCATCCGTACCAGAAAACGATCGTAAACATCTCCGTGGGTGCCAGTTGGGATCTCGAAATCATACTGCTCATAGCCTGAATAAGGCTGGGCTTTCCGCACGTCGTATGCCACCCCTGAGCCCCTGAGGACAGGACCGGTGAGTGACATATTGATCGCATCCTTGGCCGAGATTTTACCAATATTCCGCGTTCGATCCATCCAGATTGGGTTCCTGGTTAGAAGAGCTTCATACTGCTTGATGCGTGCAGGGAACATCCGTAAAAAGCGCCGGACAGCAATCTCAAATTCCACCGGAGTATCGCGCCATAATCCACCGGGTCGGAAATAAGTGGTCATCATGCGCTGACCAGAGCATATCTCTTTGATATCAAGGATGGATTCGCGCTCACGGAAGCAATATAGGAATACCGACATGGCCGCCAGGTCAAGTGCATGCGTACCCAACCATATCAGGTGATTGGAGATGCGTTCCAATTCAACCAGGATCACCCTCACCGCTTGAGCACGCAGAGGGACATCAAGATCAGCCAGTTTTTCAATCGCCAGGCAGTACGCCAGGTTATTTCCCGTATTGTTGAGGTAATCAGTTCGGTCAGTCATTACCTCTGCCAGCTCCCAGCGCTTGGATTCCATATTCTTTTCAATCCCCGTATGCAAGAAGCCAATATCTGGGATACAGTTGACCACCTGTTCACCATCTAGCTCGAGTAATAAACGCAACACGCCATGCGTGCTCGGATGCTGAGGGCCCATATTCAGCAGAACGGTCTCCCCTTTTAATGCCCGCTCTGAGACCAGATGTTTAAGTTCTTGGTAATTAACTTCCAGAGGTTCTGCCATACGTCTTAGGCCTCTTCATAATGAGCGTGGTGCTTGCGCTTGTCAATCTCATCATAATTAAAGGTAAACTGTGGTTCTTCATATCCAAGCGGATAATCTTTTCGGAGTGGATGTCCTTCCCAGTCGTGCGGCATCAGGATACGTCGCATGTCGGAATGACCCTCAAATTTGATGCCAAACATATCCCACAGCTCACGCTCGTGCCAGTTTGCACCGTGATACACGCCTTCGAGGGTATGTATGGAAGGATTGTTGCCATTCAACGCCACCCTGATCGCCATACGCACGTTGTTGGCATGCGAGTAATAGCCATAAATAACGTTGAAGCGCGGCTCCTCTTCCGGCCAATAATCCACCGCAGTCAGCTCACACAGAAAATCGAACCCAAATTCATCTCGCAGCACCTGGCTGACCTGAACGATTTTTTCGGGATCCGCAACCAGGGTTGGAGGATATTTCATCAGTTCTGATACATACAAGCCAAAACGCTCTTTGATCGCTTTCAGGGTAGTTTTGAGGTGTTCTTCCGACATAGCATATTTTCCCGATCAAACCCAGGTGCCCAATTTTTCTTGGCGTACTTTTTCGTATAAAGTAAGGATGCCGTGGATCAATGCCTCAGGACGAGGCGGACAGCCTGCCACGTATACATCCACGGGGACAACTTCATCCACTCCCTGGAGCAAAGCATAATTGTTGAACACCCCACTACAAGAAGCACAGTCACCCATTGAAATAACCCACTTGGGATCAGGTAGCTGATCATATAGACGGCGAAGGACCGGCGCCATTTTACGCGACACTCGCCCTGCAACGATCATTAAATCCGATTGGCGCGGGCTGGCGCGCATCAGCTCCATGCCGAAACGACTCATATCATTATGAGCAGCTTGGGCGCTCATCATTTCAATAGCGCAGCATGCCAGACCAAAAAGCATCGGCCACATGGCATTCGTGCGCGCCCAGTTGACCGCTTCTTCAAGACCGGCTGTAACGATGCCCATGTTAGCGGTTTTTTGTTCTATTCCCATTCCAACGCGCCTTTCTTCCAGGCATAGACAAGACCGACCAGTAAAATGATGATGAATGCCCCCATTTCAATCAGTGCAAACCCCCCAGCTTTGATCTGAACGAATTGCTTTAAGACGACCGCCCATGGGATGATGAAGATGATTTCGATATCGAATAGGATAAAAAGAACAGCGACGAGATAAAAACGCACCGGAACGCGCCGTGTTCCAGGGCCGATTGGGTTCATTCCCGATTCGTACGGCATCAGCTTACGCGCGGTTTTTCGCCGTGGACCGAATAGGTGACCGATGCCTACGATGAGAAACCCGAATAAAACGGCTAGAATAACGATGACAGCAATTGGAATATACGGAGCGAGCATTTTGCCTCTATGGTAAGACGTATTGGGTGCTGCAGATCATACGGCGGAACATATACCACTGAAAGTCTATGTAATAAATTATCCTATCAATTATAGACAGGATAACTCATCCTGGCAAGATAACACCCTTGCTCGAACGCGTGAAGTTTATCACATGCATGATTCGGTGTCAATTTACGCCGTTAGTCGATTGTTTACGCGCAAAAATCCACAATTTCGGTCAACAATCTTGAATAGTAATAGCAAATCCACTTGCATGGATAAACTCGCAGTGCTCAAGAGATCACTCAAGAATTATCAGGTTGTCAAATAAACGGAAACTAAGGCAGTTTAGATTAAAAAGTCGCGTAAATGCCGACTACGGGTGGGATGTCGCAGCTTGCGTAGCGCTTTGGCTTCAATTTGGCGGATGCGTTCTCTGGTGACATTAAAAGCCTGTCCTACTTCTTCAAGGGTATGGTCTTTACCATCCAGGAGACCAAAACGCATTTCCAAGACTTCTCTTTCACGCGGCGATAGCACAGCCAGTGCATTTTTTACTTGCTCGCGTAACATTTCGCGTGCCGCTGCATCCATGGGTTCTTGAGCTTCCTCATCTTCGATGAAATCACCCAACATGCTGTTGTCTTCAGTGCCCACCGGGCTCTCCAATGAGACGGGTTCTTCTGCGGCTCTTAGCACCTGTACCACTTTAGAGGCTGCTTGCAGCCAGCGCATGTGAACGTCGTGGGGGATTAAACCTGCCTCACCTTTCACCCGCTGGATCACCTGCTTATCCTTGGGATCCAAAAAATCGGCTTCCAGAGCCAGTTCTTCGGAGGTGGGAGAACGGCCCAAGGTTTGCGTCAGCTGTCGCTGCACCTGCATTAAGCGATTGAACGTCTCAAATATGTGTACCGGGATGCGTATCGTACGCGCCTGGTCTGCAATTGAGCGGCTGATGGATTGCCGGATCCACCATGTGGCGTATGTGCTGAACTTATACCCACGCGCCGGGTCAAATTTCGAGACTGCCCTGAGCAAACCCAGGTTACCTTCTTGAATGAGATCAAGGAACGAGCTCCCACGTCCGAGATAACGTTTGGCAACACTCACCACCAGGCGTAAGTTTGAGCGGATCAAAATCTGCCTGGATTCCTGGGCGCGATGTTCTACAGTCTCAAGCTCCAGCCGTAAACTGTCGTCATCAGGCAGATTAATACATTCTTGCTCCAATTCCGCTCCTTCTTTATTCGTTTGTGGAACCTTTTTTTTCTTCTTTGTGGGTTTTTCTGCTATAGGTTGATCATTTGGAATTGCAATAAGAGCAGGCATTATGTGCTTTTGAGAGAAATAATTCTCTACATCATTGGCAGTTTTCTCTGGTAGAAGGTAAAGACAGATGTACGTAGTTACGGCATTCCTGGCTACAACATCCCATAAATGGTCTACTCCCCAATGACCATTATCAAGGTAAGAACGCAGGTAAGAAGGGTATTCACTGCTCCAGGTCTGTCTGAGCATTTGGGTTTCCGCATGGATCAGAGACAGGTCTGGAGAGTTATACCCTAGACGTCGTGTATCTTCAACTAAACGATTCCAACCGACTACCAACTCATCGAATAGAGCATGGTAAATGCTGGTTGAGTACAGGCGTCCACCGCGTGCAATCGGATGATCCCGATTGAGCACATTCACCCGTCGGGCAGCCTCGATGCGCGTCGCCAGCCAGAATTCATGATCGACGCTGAGCAGCTCGATTTCACCAATCTCGCGCAAATAAAGCCGTACCGGGTCTTCTCCCAGCTCAGCCTCTAACGTCGGACTGATCAATTCGATAAATTCGTCTTCAGCTACCCCACTCAACCCGTCGGTTTCTTGAGCCAGGAGTATCCCGTCCGGTTCATCGATGACCACATCCTCGTCAATCTCAGACAACAGATCCTCCGCGCCCTCCAGGGTCTGGGTCGAGGGGTTGCTATCCTCTTCCTCTTCGGGGGTGTTTTCGTTATCTAAGATTTCTTCCTTGGAGGTATTTCGTTTTCGCGCCATTCCCCAATTATCCTCTAAATTGTCATTTTTAGCGAATCGTGGAGTAAGTTATTGATAGCGATCGGGATCGTTGATCCCAGCCCGTGCTGCTTATGCCCCCTGCTTTTGTAGTCGGAATCGCTAATCCCGACAGGTGCTGTTTATGCACCTGATTTTGTAGCCTGCTCTTGTAGCCGGGATCGTTGATCCCGGCAGGTGCTGTTTATGCCCCCTGCTTTTGTAGCCGGGATCGTAGATCCCGGCCCGTGCATACAAGACCGCCATCAACGATGGCGGCTACTATTTCGTTACTGCAGTAAAATAATCCTATGCCCGGCCATAAACACATTCCTCATTTATCAAGAATTTGGAATGCTGATCCTGTTTATTTCGTCACTACATGTACCCACCAAAGGAAATCAATTCTGGCGAATTCACTTATCTCTCAAATCCTTATTGATGAATGGATTAGTGCCCACGAACGTCATGGTTGGATAGTTAGTCGTTATGTAATTATGCCAGACCATGTACATTTCTTCTGCTCTGCGGATACCAAGTCTGTAAATAGTGCTCGCAATAACCTATCAGTTTTCATGCAGCAATGGAAACAATGGACCAGTAAAAGAATTATTCGAGAAATCTATGCAGGTTCATCGAAACGGATATCACAGATATGGCAGAAAGAATACTTTGATCATCTGTTGCGATCTGAGGAAAGCTATATCCAGAAATGGGAGTATGTGCGCGAAAATCCAGTTAGGAAAAACCTGGTTAACAAAGCCGAGGATTGGTCATGGCAAGGCGAAATTTTCGATTTATCCTTATGATCAACGGAAATTGCGAACTTTTCCTTCATCATCTGGTTTTGTAATCGGGATCGCTGATCACGGTAGATGCAATCCAGGCCGCCATCGACGATGGCGGCTACAACTGGCGCTATAAAATCACTTCGTATTTGGCGCGCGCCACATTAACCAGGATGGTATTCCGATGATATCCATCTCTCGCTGGATCTGAAAACCAAAGCGCTGGTAAAAAGGCACATTCCGAGGGTTTGCATTTTCCAAATAACAACCGAACCCTTGTTCATCTGCTTTTGCTATCAAATGTTTTAAGATACAAGATCCATAACCCTGTCCCTGACACACAGGCTCGACACCCAGGTATTCGAGGTAATAATATGCCTCGGGTGGGCGATACTTATCCACC
This sequence comes from uncultured Chloroflexia bacterium, assembly GCA_963725685.1. GTDB lineage: Bacteria > Chloroflexota > Anaerolineae > Anaerolineales > UBA4823 > FEB-25. The sequence goes on along the minus strand of CAVRYZ010000001.1, from coordinate 409,487 downwards.
TCATTTAGCCAGGTCATCCAGCCTCGGATGTCATACCAGCCATTCCGAAGGATGGATTTGAGCTGCATCAGCCACTGGTCAAAAACCGGGAGTGGGTATGTGCCCGGTGGATAGATCACCGCAGCTGCGACAATCCTGCCATCCTCGGTACCATGAATTGGATACCCTTTGCGGATACACACCGGTAACTCAATGGAAAAATCGACTGTAAGAGCCTTAACTCTATTTTCTGGTGAAAAATTTTTATAGACTGCCACAGACACAGGGTCATCTGCAAATGCCCTGCCTAGAACCTGCGCAACTTGGCGAAAGGTTTGCTTGGTGGTGAGTACAACTTCCATATACTTAGCCTAAATCGAGGCAATCAACCTGGATAGGGAGTCTTATCAGATGATTACTCGTTGACTACCTGGCAGTAATAAATCTTTCCTGTGCCTGGTGAAGGTTCCTGAGCGATCGGGTGCATTTCGCGATACTTTCTTCCAATTCCCTGGTGCGTAGCTCTCCTGTCTTTGCTGCTTCGTCCATCTGGTATCGCAGTTGGTTGATTACCTCCGTCACCTGACGGCGGCGGATTTCCAATAATGCCCGCATCAAATCTTCCAGCACCCGTTCTTCTTTGGGATCCAATTTTTCCGTCCGTCCCAAAAGGGTATCCACAGTTTCCATCAAGGGCAAAGATAACCGGTTTAGTACATAGTTCATCGGCTCCGACTGGTCTTGTGCCAGTGACTCTTCCACCAGCTCGAAGATCGCCTGATACTCCGCCCGTTCGAAATCGAGGCGCGATAGGCGAGTGAGGTGAGCCTCATTCAAGGCGCGATCGATATGGAATACCAGCTCTGGGCGACGAATGAGGGTACCCAGGCAATGGGCCTCCAGCAGCGCATTGCCTGCCTGAATGATAATCTCCGGCTTCGGTTCTCCTGTTGCTGGTTGGGCTGACCTGGCCCTACGCCGCGTTGGACGACCAGTGCTTTCACCTCCCACCAGCAGGCGCTCATCGACCTTGATTAAGCGTGCCAGGCGCTGCCTATAAGCATCCCGTTCGATAGGATCTGGTACCTCATTGATCAAAGGCAATACCTGCCCAGCAATATCAGATTTTGTCTTGGGATCGTCAACATTTCTCCCCACTGCCAGGGCTTCCATCACATGGATAACCACCGGTTTTGCGTTCTCCAGGATACGTTGCCACTCTGTTGGGTCGCGTTTGACCACGTCATCTGGATCCATCCCCTCCGGCAGGGTGGTGACGCGGATATCCGCTTGTAAGCGCGATTCGTGCGCCAACAGGCCACGCGCATCGAACACTGGCTCAGTCTCACGGTCCATGGTTTGACGTGCAATCTGCAAACCACGCATGGTGGCTTTATCACCAGCTGTATCCGGGTCTAGTGCCAGGATGAAACGTTGGGTTAGGCGCTTAAGCAACCGCAATTGGTGCTCGGTAAGGGCTGTGCCCATGGGTGAGACGGTATTGGTGAAGCCTGCCTGGTGCAGGGCGATCACATCCAGATAGCCTTCGACGATGACAACCTGATCGAGTGCCCGGATGGGGGTGCGGGCGTGTTCCAGCCCGTACAACAGGGCGCTTTTATCGAATACCGGCGTCTGGGGAGAATTCAAGAATTTTGGTATGTCATTGGGGTCAAGGATACGCCCGCCAAAGCCTGCCATACGCCCGCGGCCATCCCGGATTGGGAAAATGATGCGGTGCCTGAACTTATCGTAGAGCGATCCGTCCTCACGCTCTGCAACCAGACCCACGTCTTTCAATTGGTTCTCAGAACGACCTTTGCCTTTGAAGTATTGGATGATCGCCGCGTGTGAATTAGGTGCATAACCCAATCCAAAGGTATCGATGATCGCATCGCTTAAACCGCGCTTTTTTAGATATTCAAGCGCTTTTTGACCTTCAGCCGTATTCCGCAATTGATGGTGGAAATATTTGCCAGCTTCCTCGAGAATCGATCGCAATAGATCGTGTTCTTCTTCAGCCACCAGCTCTTCTGGCGTTTGGGGCTTTAGCTGGACACCCGCCTTTTCCGCCAGATATTTTAACGTCTCTGGAAAGTCCCACCCCTGTTTCTTCATCGTAAAGCTGAAGATATCTCCACCCTCATTGCACTGGCCAAAACAGCGCCACGTGCCTGTAGATGGGAACACCACGAAAGACGGTGTGCGTGTGTTGGGATGGAAGGGGCAGAATCCGGTGTAATTCTTGCCAGAATGCTTCAGCTGCACGGATTCTGCCACCAGGTCTACGATATCGATGCGGGATTTTATTTCATCAATCGAAGACATTGCCTGCTCTCGTGGGTGGTGAAATTCAGCCCTCTCGAATAGATTATACCAGCCCTGCTCTTGCCGATTCTATTCGACGGGGCATCGCTTGCAACTATTGATCGAGCCACTTTATTTTTCCCTTGACAATTCAAATATTTTATATATAATTAGTTAGATAGATATCTAATTAATTAGAACAATCTCACTGGAAATAGCACGGTTACTTGACGTTGTTGAGACTTACATGAAAAGGATTTAATGATGACTTTACCCTCATTACCCGTTGACGAACAGTTGTTGACTTTCTTCAAGGCGTTAGCGGATGCGAACCGGCTGAAGATTGTTGGCTTGCTCTCACAGCATCCATACTCGGTGGAAGAGCTGGCAGCAATTCTCGGCTTACGCCCGCCCACAGTCTCCCATCATCTGAAAGTGTTATCTGAAGCCGGAATGGTCACAGCTCGCGCCGAAAGTTATTACAACTTCTACCAGCTTGAGTCGGGTGTCTTGGAAAAAATTGCCAGCCAAATGGTAACCCAAAACAAGCTGCCCAGCATGGCTGCTGAGGTTGACCTGCAAGCCTATGATCGGATGGTATTGCGAAACATCCTGCTCCCGGATGGCCGGCTGAAAGTCATCCCAGCTCAACGCAAGAAGCGCGAAGTGGTGCTCAAGCATATCCTTAAATCGTTTGAGCCGGATGTTCGCTATACGGAGAAGCAGGTCAATGAAATCCTGGCCCGCTACCATGAAGATACTGCCACCCTGCGGCGCGAACTGATCGTCTATAAGATGATGAGCCGTTCCGAAGGAGAATATTGGAGAATCGATCACTAGAAGCCAACCTAAAGGAAGATGAAGATGAATACACCACTCACTGAGCAAGATCAATTAATGAATTTTATGAAATCACTGGCAGACGCCGAGCGATTAAAAATCGCCGGGCTGCTTGGGGTTGAAGCACTCACCCAAAATGAGGTAGCCGAACGCCTGGGGATGAAACCAGGTGCGGTGGCACACCACCTGGAGGTACTGCTGGCTGCCGGGCTGGCCCACAGGGAGGGCAATGCTTATCGCCTGGATAACCAGGCGCTCGAAAAGCTCTCCCGGCGTGTGCTGGAACAGTCACGCCCACCTGCCCCTGAATATGAGGGTGACGAATTCACGGTTAAGACCTTACGCGCTTACATATCCCGGGATGGCACCCTGAAATCCATTCCCAACCAGCATAAAAAGCTGTGGCAATCTTGGGTCATCTGGTGAAGGACTTTGAACCTGGTGTGAAATACCCCGAAAATCAGATCAACCAGACCCTTAGAAAATACAACGACGATACGGCTGCTTTACGTAGATATATGGTGGATAACGGGTTGCTCAAGCGCGAGCGGGGCATTTACTGGCGCGTTGAAGGCGAGAGCTAAGCCTGAGGGGAATAACGATAAAATAGCCGCACACAAATGATGTTCGGCTATTTTGTTCATAATTTCTCTGACTTTACCAGCTGTGTCAGGAATGCCCCATGGATAGCACCGACAAGTAAGCCAGCCAAAAAAAGGATTCCTGCCATCAGCGCGATGATCTGAAACAGTCCGTTCAGTTTTTGGCTGATGTCGATGCCCCAAAAGATGAGTGGCATACCGACCAGCCATGCGAGCATATTGGCAGGAATCCAAATAGAAGCACCCCCAACCTTTTTACGCATGGTGAGCCACTGGGCAAAGGATAACACAGCCCCACCCACAACACCCAATCCAGAGGCCAGTAGTAAAACCAGCCATTGTGCTGGTTCAGCCACAGTTACTTGTGCCTGGGAGGTTTGTTCACCCAGGCTCATCAAGGACGAGGGTAGATAGCCCAATACATAAGCTACCAGCGCACCCATCAAGGTTGCCAGCCACCAGGAGGTTCTGCTAATCATTGGGAACCACGGGTGCATTGCCCACCATTGTGCCAACCCAACCAGGGTGGCTTCGATCGCTCCACTGGCAACTGCCACCAGGAAGGTCAACAGAATGCCAGTAACGCTAAACTGGTTTTTCAAACCTGAGATTACTAGCACCCCCACCACAAAAGTTAGCCCCAGGCCAAACATTTCCCCCACGGCATTGGCAGCCACCCACCGCAGCCATAAATTGCGCCGAGTGCCAGTATTCATCAGTTTAACCTCCTCTTAAGCCCAAAAGTCTCGTCACTGTTGAAAAATTTCTCAAGTGGCGCTGCATGCAGTGGCAGTACACGGCTATTGGCAAAAAAAGTAAAATCGAATCCTGTAGGGTCACCCGTTTTTTTACCTGGGATGGGCATCAGGCGGGCGGTGAGCGGTTTAGCCAGACGTGAAGATAAGCTTGCCAGGTCTAGCAAGACGGCGATCAATTGCTCAACGCTCGTATCACCCGGCAGTGGAATGGTATCCAACCCGGTGCCACAAACCGCGGAATAGAGTAACAGGTCCATCACGCCCAGGCTGCCCTCGGCAGCCCGCCTGGCAAGCGTGGCATCCTCAAGCACAGGCAGCATCAAGCCGCTAAACCCGGCGCGGAAGAACTCGGCCTGATCCATCGTATCTGCCAGGATGGCAGCTGCTGCCAGTGAGCCGTGTACTCCCAGCTCGGGTACGCCCAGCTTTTCCATGGCGGTACCGAGCGAGAGATCATCGGCTGGGAAGGGTGCCAGTGAAAAGTCTATCCCACCAAACTTTACCCGGGTCTGCTTTTCTATCTCCCTGGAGATTTTCGTCAAGGCTGTTGAATACGTTTCCATCGATCTCACCAGATTCTTGCGCCCCTCGTCAAGGCTGGAAGCCTGGCTGAACGCCGTCACAGCCAGGTCTGCTGCTTCGGTTGCCAGCGCAAATGCTGGCTCACCTCCCCGGTGATAAGCAGCCGGGAAGAATGGCGACCCGGCAGGCACATTCGCCAGTGCTGCAAACCGCAGGTTGGCAAATCCATCCGCGGAGATACTGCTCGATTGCTGGATGATCTGTGCGCATTGACGGATGGCATTCAATGAAACTTTACCATCCCAACTGGTCATTGACCCGGAGAAAAATGCGTTCTGTGTAGCTGCTATTGCCTCAGGGATGATGGCATAACTATCCAGCAGCTCGGGGAGGGCTGGTCCGAGGGAGACGTAAGCATAGCCAGACATCGCTGCCAGGTTTTCAAGTTGCTGAGCATAGCTGGCAAGCGCACCAATTGTGATTTCAGGTAATATGTTCAGGAATGGAACACTCGCCAAGCGTGCTGACTGTACTTCATAACCGGCTTCAACGAACCCAGGTATGGCGATGCGCAGGAAATCTCCAGCCACTTCCAGGCTATGCTCATTTATGGGAAAAGCTGGGTCAAGAAAATAGGTGATTGAACGGATTTTCATGCCCAGAATTCTATCAGGGTTGGGAGGTGGCGGCAAGTTACCTTTCTACTCAGAAATAAATAGGGACAGGTCTCCACCCTGGTGCCTGTCCCTGAGGATGATAATTGCGCCTCCTCGTAGATGTGCTCTATAAGCGCAAGATGATCTACGATTTTTTACCTGACTAGAAGATTTTTCTCCTTTTTCCCGAGATCAGTTCTAGAATCATTGTTTCATTCTCGTTCTAAATTCTATCCAGCAGACGATAGGCTTCATCTGCCATAACTGATTCAAAAGGCTGAGGGGTGATCGCAGGGTAATTGTTTTGGGGAGCATAGTCAAACTCTCGATTTAACTGTTCGCCCAGGTGCACCAGCTTGGATAAACCCACCCGGAATGCTGCCGAGGCAACATATCCAAAGCGTACCAATTGCGTGTCGATCCGGCAGCCGCTATCCTGTAATCCATTGATATAACTTGTAAAAAGCGTCTCGGAGATATCGTGAAGCCGGTAGTTCTTCAAGTTCATATAGGTGCCATACACCAGCTGACCAAGGTCATCACCCAACGGCTCGATGCCTGCCAATGACCAATCCATCGCTACAGTTTGTTCCTGCCTGCGGGGTGTATGCTGCGAAATAAAATGTGCCGGGTTCGTATCACCATGAGAAACGGTCTTGGGAAGCTGCTCAAGTTTGGCAAGGAAGCGTTCATTATCCTGCAGCATGCTCCTGAAGCTATCCAGCTCGGGGTTTGGAAACTGCTGCCAAACCTGGGGGTGATCCCATGGGAAATCCTGCCAGGCAATGCTGTTTAGCCACTGGCGGGTTCGCCCCCTGCACAGCCATGGGAAGGAAGGCAGCCCACGCCGGGAAATGTAGATGCCATTCAACCTGCCCAGGTGGCGGGCAGTGAGAGCGTAACGGTGCAGCGGCCAGGCACCTGAATAGCTGTCCTTGATATCCTCCAGCCACATCCCCGCAATATTTCCGGGCATCTCCACAGCATCATAACAAAGCGGTCCAGTGATGCCTTCGGGTAAGCTTTGCAGCCAGCCGGACTGGTAAATCAAGTATTCGCGCTTCCAGTAATTCCAATGTGACGGGTCATCACCCTCTCCAAAATTGACAAAACCTAAATTGGCCGGGCTTTGAATGACCTTCAGGATGACCGACCAATCCAGCCATTCACTCCGGTCCACCCCAACACCTTCAAAGCGGTACAATCCCACGCTGACTGGATTTCCTCCTCTGCCGTCAAGATTGCGTGCCCGCCAACCCTGGATTTGGAAATTATTCCGCTTCAATGATTGGCGAACAACCATGGACAGCCTGGATTTATTGATCGAACGCAGAGCAGCTGGAATATCATTTTCCATGGCAAAGCATCCATGGTAGTCGATACATACCCTCATTGAATCAGGTGTATCCGTCGTCTTGGTAGTGGCCATATTTTGAGCTGAGCCACGCACCATTTTTGTGGATGAGGTAACCCAGGTTGGCTTGGTTGGCCTGGGTCCCTCCTTGTCAACATAGGTCATATACCCCGGGGTACTGATCCGCGGTCTGTGTATATTGGTTCGATATGTATCCATAAGATTTTGGTTTCCTCCTATGCTGCACGCATCGAGGCAACATCGGACCTCGTAGAATTCTGGATATTTTTTCCCAGGCAATAACAATAGATGAATGAATGATTAAAAGTATTTTAGGATTAATTTATGCTTATAACATTGGAAATAATTGGGGATAATTGGGAGCAGACAAATAATCAATGGATAAAAAATCATGTCTTGATTAAGCATTCATGAGGTCACAGTGCAATAGAAATTGACTCAACAACAAACGCGGTTGAAGGAGCGACTTACTACTATGTTGTCAGATCAGTCGATACTTCTTTCAACCGTTCGGATTATTCATCAGAAGTCTATTCGACAGCAGAACTGCGTACAGTTACTTTGACCTTCACTGTAACTGTCCCGGCAAGCACGGATGGCAGCGGTCGTTATGTGTATATTGCCGGCACTCTCAGCCGCCTGGATCGTGGCTTGCCGGATTGGAATCCGGGGGGCCGTGGTGCTGACCAGGATCGACGCTACTCACTGGACGATTCTATTAACCGGCAAGGAGACAACCCACATCGAGTATAAGTATACGCTGGGCGATTGGGATCATGTGGAAAAGGACGCTGGTTGCGGTGAAATAGGCAACCGAATACTCACTCTGAGCTACGGAAGTGATGGCACGCAGGTTGTAAATGACACCGTTCTCAACTGGAGAAACGTATCACCTTGCGGGAATTGATCTAGTCATTGCTAATATGGAGGGGCTGCCCTGATAACAGATGACTGGGCAGCCCCTTTTTTGTCCTATTTACATTCAGGTAAATAACTTAATCGATGAACATAATCCGGCACTTAACTAAATCCAACCCGAAGCAGCAGGTCTTTGAGCAGACTGAACTATATATCCTATCGCCCGTATCAACAAAACCATAGCTTATACTATTTTATTAAGCTGCGCATTAACCGCTGAATGCTGTATAGATCAACCTTACTCTGCCGGGTTTTTATTCTTGCCCCGGGTGTTATCCTCGATGTCCATCAGCAGGTAAATACCCTCAGAGATCAGCCGCAATACGATCCAGAAAAATCCACCCAGAAATAACGGCACTAGGTAGTTTGGCAAGTTAAGCACAAACTGCTCTAACGCAATGCGTGTGGTTGCAGTCAGATAGATCAAATACAAGATTACCGCCCCGACTACTGCTGTTAGGGCTAAAAACACCCAGGACAACCAGCCAGCGGTCGTTGCGACACTTAAAAGCGCTTCCTGTTCATGATAAGTATCGTTTTTCTTCATAATCCCATCGTCTATTCCGCTCATTTGATCTGTCATATCGCTCCTCTTCCAAATTTAGGCTGGTCGAACTGTTTGATATATCCCCTGGTCTTCCTGGTTGGGTATGTCAAAACAGATCGTCACTATGCTTACAAGGTTGTGATGATTTTTTGCCACATATAAATTATAGCTGTAAACTCTCGCAAATCTCAATAATTCTGTATAATCCAAAAGCCAATTATTCTACATCGCAAAAAATGCAAATATAACCGAGTGAAGCGTTTAATTTATCATCGGAGTAGTAAAATCTACCTGCAAGATTAAGTGAACGAAGGAGCGTATCCATGTCATGGCTGCCATCTTTTGAGCTGGGCTTTTGGAACGCCTGGATTCTAATGCTATATATTCTCTTGCTCGCTCCCATCATGAAGGTAGTGGATAAAGTCCTTGGTAGAAGCATGTTATACAAGAAGTTGGGTGGTGAAGTGCAGTATCAGAACGGGGAGAAAAAATCCTATTTATTCTATATGCTGATTCTGCTGGTCATCATTTTGTACTCAATATTTCTTCCACTAAAATTAGGCACGTTATGGCTCGTTATAGGGCTTGCGCTTTATCTGGGCGGACTGGCGATTTTACTCGCTACATTCATCAACGTTGCCTCCACCCCCATCGGTCGACCCTTCACGCGCGGCATATACCGCTATTCAAGGCATCCCGCCTATCTCTCGCAATTTTTAACTTTTATGGGGATTAGTGTTGCCTGTGCTTCCTGGGTTTTATTCTTGCTATCCTTAATTTCCCTGATCTTGCAGAATTCCACCGTTATTGCCGAAGAAAGGGCATGCCAGGCAACATTCGGAGACGAATACCGGGCATACTTGCATGGCACCGCCCGGTGGATTGGGCTTCCAAAATCATGACAATTTGTAATAGGAGCTAATATGAATATCGATTGGGATGAAGTAAAACGGAGGTTATCCCCCATAAAGGACTACGATGATGTATGCCGGCGTTTGCGGGCTTCGTTTTCGTATCCGTTCGTGCAACAGGCGTTCAATTTTACACTTCCAGAGCTCATCCAATATACTCAAATTTTATTAGGAGGTGATTCGCGCCGGCGCTATACTGACTACGAATCGCTGATGGTTAAGATATTTACGGAGTTACATCAGGCTGGTATTCAAACCGTGCTGGAGCTTAAGGAACGGACATCTTCACAGCAGAATTTGGAGCTTTTTGTTCAGCAAAGTGGAATTTCGGTCTATGATATCGTTGCCGTGCTAAAGTATCTGATCTACTGGTTTATTCCACCGGAAAAATATCTGAGCGGATTAGTGCGGGATGACATTTCCATACGCAATGCGATTAATGTGTTGGTTGAGCAGGGTGTTCGTACCAATCTGCAATTGTTGCAGGCGGGAATTGACACTGCGGGTCGTAAAGCCCTGGTTGCCTCCACCGGCTTAGCAGCAGAATTAATCACCCAGTTGGTGAACATGGCAGATTTCTCGCGCCTGCCCTGGGCCAGCAAAGCCACCATCTCAAATCTCGTCGGTGCTGGGTATGGCAGCATGAGCAAGCTGGCAAATGCAGATCCAGATCAGCTATATATTGATTTCTTCAAGTATGGCAAAAGCATTGGGAAAAACCTGAAGTTAGGCAATGAGATTGAAAACAGCTACCGCATCGCGAAAATCGTGCCCATGATCATTCAATCTGCGGATCATTATCGATGAGCGAATAAAAGCTACCACCGGTTCTCTTTTCTCAGATGCGCAGAAGGAGATGGGTGTTGGCAGGAGCGATCTCAACCTTTCACCAAACAGTTTTCTGGTTTGGATTTTATGTGCACCCAAACTATGAACCTGCACTCCCGCCTGACAGGCACTAATTAGCTTTGACTTCCAACTTATGCATAGTTGATTGAAAGATACTTAGAAAACTTTAACCCAGATATATCGAGCTGCCCAAATAGTTCCCTGGGCAGTGATTATTTTTTTAACGATTATGAAAATATTCCAATCTACCTATTACTGTCCAATTTGTTATAATTGGTGAGAGCGGAGGAATTACAATGAGATACTCACCAGTTCAAAGGCTAGCTCTATGGCTTAACCTGGCCATGATAGGATTGTTTATTGTCATCCTCTCTATTAGCATTAAGCCGATTAAACGTACCCTTGCCTCCCTCCTGGCAACCCGATCATCATACCTGCCCATTTTAGAAAAAGGTGGTTCGTATGATTGGCTTCAATTCAACGGAGACGCTTCCCACAGTGGTAGGAACACCCTCGAAAACCAGCTGTCGGTAAACAATGTCGCACAGCTGCGATTGCTGTTCCAGATTTCCTTGCCTGGCATCGCTGACGGCTCTCCCGTGTATCTATCCAACGTGGAAACACCCAGCGGGGTACTAGATCTCATTTTTGTGACCACGCGGTCGGGGTACATCGCTGCATTGGATGCGCACTCTGGGACACCGATCTGGTCGAAGCAATACGGAGCCTCCGGGTGTCTGATCAACAATAATCAAGCCCGCAATGAACCCTGTTACACCACCTCCTCTCCTGCCATCGATCCGAACCGGAAGTATGTCTACAGCTATGGTCTGGATGGTTATGTGCATAAATACGCGGTCGGAAATGGAGCAGAGATCATCTCGGGTGGTTGGCCGGAATTGACCACTCTAAAAGGCTATGACGAAAAAGGGTCGTCTGCGCTCAGCATTGCCACTACCCCAATTGGGACCAGTTATTTGTACGTTGCTCATGCTGGGTATCCTGGTGACCAGGGCAATTACCAGGGGCACATCACCGCTATTAATCTAGCCGATGGTACTCAAAAAGTGTTAAACACTCTGTGTAGCGATCAAACTGTGCATTTTGTAGACTCGCGAAGTACATCTGGTTCAGATTGCTTTCCCGAGACTATGGGTGCGATTTGGGCTCGACCTGGTGTGGTCTATGACCCATATCACAACCGGATTTTGATGACCACTGGAAATGGCACATTTGAACCCACCAATTTCATGTGGGGTGATACAGTTTTCAGCCTCAACCCAGATGGCACAGGCTCAGCTGGCAGCCCGTTGGATAGTTACACCCCCGCTAACTACCAGGAACTACAAAACCTCGACCTGGATTTAGGCAGCTCCGCTCCCGCCGTCCTCCCTCCCGCCAGCGGAAAATACCCCCATCTCGCAGTCCAGGGTGGTAAAGATGCGCTGCTCAGGATGGTTAACCTGGATCAATTGAGCGGGCAGAGTGGCGTTGGGCATATTGGTGGCGAAGTATTTTCGATGCCAGTGCCTATGGGTGGGCAGATCCACACCCAGCCGGCTGTATGGGTCAACCCGTCCGATCACAGCACCTGGTTATTTATCAGCAACACCTCTGGATCAGCCGGTCTGCAATTGACCATCAGCCAGGCTGGGGATCCGAGCTTGGCTTTAAAATGGACGGGTACTTGGGGCAGCTCTCCTCTCGTGGCGAATGGGGTGGTGTACATCGCCCGCAGTAACTTGATCTCCGCACTCAACGCGACCAATGGCGACCTGTTGTGGTCCGACACACGCCTTGGTCAGATCCATTGGGAGAGCCCAATTGTTGTTCACGGTGTGTTATACATCACCGATCAGAGTGGAAATTTAACGGCGTACACCTATCCATGAGGGATGAACCTTCACAGCTACGATCATCATCCCTCTGTCCAATAGTGTGATGCGGGCGAAGAAATCCTTGCCCAGCTGCAGGATTACTACCCATCACAGCCCTCTCTGATCTGTTGATAAGAAGTGGTGAAACTACCCAAACATGATTTTCAGAAAATCCATGGGTGAGAGCATATTGAACGAACCCTTCATGTCGCCGAGCTGGAGGGCTACAATCCTGTGATGGTTTGATATCAATCCAGGGTCATTCTAATTCTCTTTCACAGCACAAAAGAATTAGAATCGTTACAGGCAGAGGTACATGCCAGACTGTACCACCTCATTATCACCTGGGCAGATCTGGCTGTTTTTATGTAATTTAAACCTTAGCAGTAGCAATGTTGGTGATATTGATAAAACGTATCAATATCACCAACGCATCACAACCATCCTGGGTTATCGATTGATTAATGGAATAAATACTTTATTGATTGTACTGTAATAGCCGAAGATGACTCCTTCGTCAATTTCGGGATGGTCGTATAAATACGCCGCAACGAAGATATCACTCAATCCATCATTATTTACATCTGCGACACTAGCATCATCCCGTCCTAACCGACCATTGACCTGATCACCGTAACCCGCATAATCTGAATTAACAGGGGTACCATTCTCGCCCATACCAGTTGCGGATCCAGTCCAGATGAACCAGGCTCCAGCACCCACCAGAGGCTCTCCTTGAGCATCGAATGGATACCCATAAGCAGTAGCAAGCAGGTCTGCATACCCATCATCATTAACATCCCCACCGGGTCGTACTACATAACCAAGGGAGGCAGAGCTATTCGCTTCTGCGGTCCAATCGGCATTGGTTGGGTCACCATCCAGACCAAGTCCACCGGCTGATCCATACCAGACAAAAACCTTGCCTTCGTTTACTTCGCCGTTATCATATGCAAAAGCGCCAACTGCAATATCATCAAATCCATCGCCATTTAGATCACCTACACCATCCCCAGCATACCCGAAGCGTGAATCGGTTTGAGTGCTTACTGCTTTCCAATCAGCATTCGCGGGGGTACCTAGGGCTCCCAAACCGGTTTCCGAACCGTAGTAAACAAAGACCGCACCCTGGTTGGCTACGGCGCCATCGTATACATACGCCCCAATCATAATATCGTCATAGGTATCTCCATTCACATCCTCAATCCCGTTTACCATCCACCCAAAACCTGATGTGCCAGGATTCGGATTTGTTGCCGTCCAATCCGCATTGGTGGGTAAACCATTGGCACCTAATCCTCCTGATCCCCCATACCACACATAAACATGGGGTTGCGATGTCAGGTAATCCTCTAACGTACCCACGATAATATCGTCATAGCCATCTTGATTGACATCCCCTGCACTCGCGGCTGAAAGCCCGAAATGAGCATAAGTTGCATCACCCCGTGCCATCCAGCTGTAGATTGTACTGGGTCCAGATGCTGTCCCATAATAGACGAACACCGCACCTTCGTCCGAGTACAGAGAATCATAGTTATCCATACCGATCAGGATATCCTCATAGCCGTCATTGTTGACATCACCAGCACAGGCCACTTGCCGGCCAAAGAAACCGTAGACGTTGGTATAAGGTGGGTCAAAAGTGATGGAGGGAGTAGTATTTAGACCAGTGGAGCTGCCAAGGAATAACCAGGCTCGGCCATTATCCAGGGATAGGGAGTTGTAATCCCGGTCACCGACCAAAACATCTTCATAGCCATCGCCGTTAACATCACAACCGGAGGCGACCATCATTTCACGGTGGTCAGGCGGACCACTTTCACCAACTTGATTGGTTTCAAACAGCCAATTCGGAACCTTAATAATACTTTGTGGAGAGAAAAATGCATCAGAGTTCGATTTTCCCAGCACCGGTAAGGTTACAACCAGAAGAACGCAAACCAGTAAAATAGGGATAAATTTAACCTTATTCATTTGCGCGCTCCTTTCGAGATGCTTCATGATTTACTATATACAGTTTTTCCTGATTTTTTAATCGTTCATTGTGCCTGATCGTGGTTGATTTTTTTATGTTGGTATCATCTCTCTTACCCCACTAACATTAGTTTATGAAATAAAACTAGCCACCATACAGTTTGGTGATTCATCGGTAAACGCACAGATGAATCGGACATGGATTTGAATTGATCAATAAACGTTCGATGAAACGCAAGCCTATTTGGAAAATGCTAAGATCACGCCTATCTTTACGATCAACTTGCTCCCTTTGACTATTCTGAATGGTTTTTGTACCTATAGAAATTGACCAGACATACAATAAGGCCACTGCCAGAGTCAATCGGGAAAGTTTATCTGCATGATGCAGCATAGTACATTCAAGGTCAAAGCCGTGACTTTTCAAATCACCGAACATCTCCTCGATCCACATTCTGCGAGCATAAGCCTGCAAGGTCATTTGACGGTCAGGCAGGTTCGTCGCCAGGCACCACGGTTCATCTTCGCCAATTTTCCAGTGCACCAGCAAATTCGCCGGATAGATCTTGGATTGTGTCAACCAGCCTTCCCCCAGCCATATACTCCGGCCAGGCTTTTCCACCCAGCTCCCAAAATCGCGCCATTCCATATTTGCAGGAAAACAAACGTGCGTACGGCCTTTCTGGCGCAACACGTAATCCCAATGCCATCCATCCAACTGTTTCAGCACGTCCACAGCGCCAAATTCGCAGTCGCCCACCAGCAGAACGGCAATACCCTTGGGCAACAGGCTACGAACATAGGTCAACAAAGCCAAATGAGCTTCCGGTGTGGCATGACCTTTGATCTGTTTTACCCAGGACCAGGCAAGTGGAATGGCGCGTTTCCGATAAGCCAGACTCACGATCAACAATTGATGCGTAAAACCAACTTTGGTTCCATCTACTATCAACCTTATCTGTTGAAGGTGGCTAGCTTGACTTACCAACCAGCTTCGTGCGATGGGCTCGTACCAGGCATGCACATTGATCGCTGGATTGGCCAAAAACCTGCTCAGGCGTTGGATAAAACTGAGCAACTTGCTCTTTCCCGGCATCTTCCCAGCAATTCTGTTAAGGTAAACCGATCGGCTTTGATGAATTCCGACGATCAGCCAGGCAAAATTCCGGATACGAGTTATTCTTTCGGTCGGTTGCAATTGTCTAATTTTCATAAACCAAGTATGATAAAGCTCGTTGATCGGCATGGTATTCTCCTGTTCTTTGGTTGCACAAATTACAGGAGTACACTTATCGTGCCGATCAATCCCTTTTTATTAAAAGTGTATAGTCGCTAGAAATAAAACGAAATTAAGAAATTCACTACAAACATGTAGTGCAATCTAGATACCTAAAGATAAATTTTATTCAATTGTAGTCTTCTGACTATGCATAATTCGGATCAAATATATTATAGGTAATCTGGCATCAAAAATCAATATATTATTCGCCGAGTTTTCCCTTTTGCCCATATTTTCTATGACAATGGTACATTCCACAAGCTCTTCCAGGTATAAATCTAAGTTCGATTGTTGAAAAGAAGGTGATAAGATAACAACCTGCCAATAATTTATAGACAGAATACTAGCATGTGTTTAGTCACACTTCCATCCAGT
Organism: uncultured Chloroflexia bacterium; assembly: GCA_963725685.1. Taxonomy (GTDB): domain Bacteria; phylum Chloroflexota; class Anaerolineae; order Anaerolineales; family UBA4823; genus FEB-25. Next base: position 393,715 of record CAVRYZ010000001.1, on the reverse strand, counting down.
CATGTTGCTTGTCATCGATTTAGTAATTTTCACCGTAGCTGCCTTAATTCACCTGGGATGTGAATTCCCATGGAGATGAGTATAGAGGAGTAAAATATATAAGATGCATCACCGTTCAAATCGCAGGAAAACCATATTCAAAATCATCGGTGCCATCCTGGCAATTGCAATCGTTGCGATTGTCGTCCAGGTCATCCACAATAATTCCGTACGCATCATGCTGGATTCGGCTGAATCTTACAACCAGCGTGGGCTGGATTACTTTAAGAATGGTGATCTGGATAACGCCATCAGCAATTTTAACCAGGCAATCGAACGCAATCCCAATTTAGCTGAGGCTTTCAGCAATCGCGGGTCTGTATATTTTTCCAATGATGACCTTAATCAAGCCATCGGCGATTTTAATCAAGCGATACAAATAAATCCTAATTATGCAGAAGCTTACTATAGTCGTGGATTAGCTTACGCTAAATCTGGCTATCTGGATCAGGCAATCAGTGACTATGATCAAGCGATTCACCTGAAACCTGACTACACTGAAGCATACAACAATCGTGGGTCAGCCTATGCGAATAAGGGTGATTTGGATAACGCCATCCGCGATTGGAATCAAGCCGTACAGCTAAATCCCAATGCCGCCATGACTTACTTCAATTTAGGACAGGCATATAACCTTAATGGCGATACAGAAAACGCAGTTGCTAACCTTAACCAGGCCCTGGAATTTTGTGGTACCGACCCTCAGTTGTGCGAGCAGGTCTATCAGAAGCTACAGGATCTGGGAGTCAAGTAAAGAAATTAGCCTACTGCGCAGATAAATACGCAGATTTGACTTTTCAGCTAATCCGTCCTAAACTTACCCCATGCATGCAGGAGTTTACTCTCGCGCGGTTATCGGATTGGTCGGTAGGGTGGTTGAACTGGTCAGGCAATTATATATTTTTTATAGGTGATTTCTCATCAAAAAGCAGCTGTTGTTGTTGATGTACAGTTCGGGAGGAGTCAACCATGAAAAGTATCATTACCATTTTCCATCACGCTTTTGCTCGTAATTTCGTCGTTTCTTCACATGTTTGTATATGTGTCATTTTGCTTGCGGGATTAAGCTTTTCCACGCCAAATGCGGTATCCGCTGCCTCGTCTCATCCAAATTCAACTCTTGAGCAATTGGTTAATCCAAACGGAACCTTGAACCTTAGCACTGGATTCAATGGATCCCTTGACCTGGCAGGATGGCAGGTGAAGCTCGACGGAAAGAGCGGGCCAATGTTCACCCGTTTGGATAGCAAGAATTCATTGGACGGTAGTAAAGCTGGTTCCATCGTGCGTTCAGCCAATGACAAGCCGCCGTTTTCCTTCCCAAAAGCTGGCGACTGGGTGCCCTTTCCAAATGGTGGTTTGGATAATTTCAGTCCGAATAATACTGTGCTGGCATTGGCTGTTGTGGGGCATGATCTCTATGTTGGCGGTGTCTTTACAGAGACCGCCGATGGTTTAGTAAAAGACTTAAATGCCATCGCCAGGTTCGATAGCTTGACGTACACGTGGTCTGCTTTACCGAATCAGGGTCTTTATGGTGGCGTGGAAGCTATGGCAGTTATCGGGAGTGACTTGTACGTGGGAGGCAGCTTTATTCAGACAGCTGACGGGAGTCTCACCGATCTGGGCCGTATTGCCAGGTATAGCATCACTGATAACCAGTGGTATGCCCTTCCAAATGGCGGTCTTGGTCTCACCGCAGATGTGCACGCACTCGCTGCGGTGGGGAATGAACTTATTGTTGGAGGCTCGATCTCAAGTACCGGAGACAATTCAATCCAATTACTAAATATTGCTAAATTTAGTAACGGAACTTGGTCACCCCTTCCGAATAATGGAATAAATAATACTGTGATTGCGCTCGCAGTCATTGGGAATAATTTATATGTTGGCGGCAGTTTCACTACAACGGGGGATCATACAGTGGTCGACCTGAACGATATTGCCCGCTTCGACCTTATCAGTAACACATGGAACGCACTACCCCACAAGGGTTTAAATAGCTCACCGCAAGCTTTCGCATCCATTGGAAGTGACTTGTACGTGAGTGGTCAATTTACTGGAACCTATGACGGGCAAGTGACCAATCTCAACCACATCGCCAGGCTCAGTGGCGATAGCTGGTCAGCTCTTCCACACAATGGCTTGGACGCGAATGTATATGCACTTGTGGTTTCCGGGACTGACCTGTACTTGGGAGGTCACTTTCATCAGACTGCCGACGGCAGCGTGATTGGTCTGAACCACATCGCTCTGTTCAATATCGCGAGTAATACCTGGTCGGCATTCTCGAACGGGGGGTTAAATGCCTCAGTGCAGTCAATTACGATCGGTGGTGGTTATCTAGTCGTAGGAGGCCTATTCAACCAGACCGCAGATGGAAGTGTAACCGGGCTGAACCACATCGTATCATACACCGGCGTATCAATAACCAATAACACTTTCATACCCCTGATCATGCGATAGTCAGGGCACTTTTTTACCGCCTGGTACAAAAGTACCATGGGAAGTGTAAATGACTTCAAGGGGGCATGTCAAAGCTGGCTAGTGTGCTCATTAAGTATCCTAAAAAGAACAGCACCAAGGAAATTCACCGGTGTTTATTAAATGTTATAACTATCCACCAGCATCTCAAGACTTTCGAGTAATCACACCCAGCCTGCCCAGCTAAATTGGATATTTTCGCTGAAGATGGTTTTGCCCGTTAGCAGGTGCAATTTCAGCTGCCCAGTGCTGAAATTGGCCTCCGCCTTAATATGCGAAAATTACTTCTTTGGTTGACTTTTCAGCTAATCCGTCCTAAACTTACCCCATGCTTGCACGTGTTTATTCATGCGCTGTTATCGGTTTGGAAGGTGTGGTGGTTGAAGTGGAGGTGGATACCGGCCTGGGTTTACCCGGTATGACCATCGTTGGTTTGCCCGACACAGCCGTCCAGGAAAGCCGTGAGCGCGTTCAGGCAGCCGTCAAGAACGCAGGCATCGAATTCCCCCGCAAGCGTATCATCGTCAATCTGGCCCCAGCCTCAGTTCGCAAGGAAGGTCCGGCATACGATTTACCCATCGCGATGGGTGTGCTGGTGATGATGGGCAGGCTGCCCCAGTCAGCCTGCGAAGATGCGCTGGTGGTCGGCGAGCTATCCCTGGATGGCAGTGTGCGCCATTCCAGAGGCATATTGCCCATGACCGTGGTTGCCCGACAGCAGGGCTTCAAACGTATCTTCGTCCCGCAGAGTGATGCTGCTGAAGCTGCTCTGATCCCAGACCTGGAAGTCATCCCCGTGACGACGCTTTCCGAGCTGTACGGTCACCTCACCGGCAGGCATCCCATTCCTTCCCAGGAACCCATCCAACCTGATCAGCTGCCCATCCAAACCCAGACCGACTTTCAAGAAATAAAAGGACAAGAACATGTAAAAAGGGCTTTTGAAGTCGCCGCTGCAGGCGGCCATAACCTTTTGATGGTTGGTCCGCCTGGAGCGGGCAAGACTCTCCTGGCACGCGCCATGCCGGGTATCCTGCCGCACCTGACGATCGAGGAAGCGTTGGATGTAACCCGCATTTACTCCGTGGCAGACCAGCTGCCACCCGATGTGCCCTTGATCCAGAACCGTCCATTCCGTTCCCCGCATCACACCATCAGCCATGCCGGCCTGGTGGGTGGAGGCAATTGGCCTCACCCTGGAGAGATTTCTCTTGCCCATCGCGGTGTGCTTTTCCTGGATGAGCTGCCCGAATTCGGACCGCGCGTGCTGGAAGTGATGCGCCAGCCGATCGAGGACAAAATCGTCACGATCAGCCGCGCCCAGGGTTCATTAACTTTTCCTGCTAACTTTCAGCTAATTGGCGCCATGAACCCCTGCCCTTGTGGCTATTTCGGAGACCCGGTCAAGCCCTGCACCTGCTCACCCGGAATTGTCACCAAGTACCAGAAACGCATCTCGGGGCCGCTCCTTGACCGGATCGATATTCACATTGAAGTACCTCGGGTTGAGTATGATAAGCTGAGTGATCAGCGCCTGGGAGAGCCTTCAGCGGTGATCCAGAAACGGGTGGAGGCCGCCCGCCAGCGTCAGCGGGAGCGCTTCGGTGTTGGAGTGACCCATTTGCCCGCTGAATCTCAAAGCGAACCTGCCGCATTGGATATTAATTCAACCGCCATTCGATGCAACGCCGACATGCGCCCTGCGGAAGTGCGCCAATTTTGTGATCTCGATGAGACCTCTCGCACGCTGATGCGCTCTGCCATGAGCCAGCTGCAGCTTTCGGCGCGTGCCTACCACCGCATCCTCAAGCTGGCGCGCACCATCGCCGACCTGGCAGGCAGTGAGAATATCCAACCTGCCCATCTGGCTGAAGCCATCCAGTATCGCCCCCGGATGATGGAAGCAAATTAAATCGAGCTTCACCAAGGAGAATGCATCCATGGACTACTATGTAACGCCCGAAACATTAAGCACCAAAAGCAAAGCGTGGATCGAGCGTATAGCTCCATTCAACACCCACGAACTAAAACTCAATTTGGGAAAATCTGCCTTACTGGTGGTGGACATGCAGCGCTTTTTCCTTAACCCTGCTTCGCCCAGCTTCACCTGCGGTGGATTGGCGATTCTACCCAATCTCAAAAGGCTAATCCAGGCGTATCGAGCATCTAGCCTGCCGGTAATTTTTACCCGCCATGTGCATCACCCTGGCCTGCTTGATGCAGGGATCATGGGCTGGTGGTGGGAAGGAATGTGCCTCGAAGGCACTCCCGAGAGTGAAGTCTGCCAGGAGATTGCCCCTCAACCAGGCGATAAGGAGATCCTCAAGCACCGCTATTCAGCATTTTACAATACCGACCTTGAGACCGTTCTCCGCTGCATGAAAATCGAGGATCTGGTGATCACGGGTATTATGACCAACATGTGCTGCGAATCAACCGCCCGCGACGCTTATTACCGTGACTATAATGTTTTTTTCCTGGCAGATGGAACTGGTTCTATAAACGAAGAAATGCACCTGGCCAGCCTGCTTAATCTCGCCTTTGGGTTTGCCCGGGTGACCACCACAGACAGCATCTTAACCCACATCGCTGGTTCAGAGTAGTATTTTATCTACCATAATCGGTGAATCTCAAAATTTCACTGATCTGTCAAGGAGTGACCCCTTTCCCTTCGTGCACCAAGCAGAGGCAATCCAATACCGCCTGAGGATGATGGACGCCTGACAACGGATTTTTTACCCGGATAAGACGGATATTCAATTAAGACAATTTAAAGATAGCTACGCTGCTATCATATTGTTGGCGGCCACTTACCATCGACAAACGTGGCTTCTGACTCACCTGGCCAGGGCGGCATCGCGATGCAAATAAACTTCAAATCTGAGCTTGATACATTTCGGTATTGAAAGGCTGTTCCCACTGGAATATCTATTGAGGTACCTAGAGCAAGATCAGAGACACAACTCTCGAGGCCATCGTCTTTCCAAATCTCACCCTTTCCCTCCAGCACATACCAGGATTCAGAGACCGTGGCGTGAACAGTCCTTTATTTAAATGTATCCAGCTGAATTAACTCTTTCCGCTGGCGACGTCCCCCACGCATCAATCGGACATCAGGGAAGCGGGATGCAGGCACCCATGCCAGCTCCAACCTATAGTCATCCGCACGGTAATTATCCACAGCCCGTCCAAGGCTCAAATACAAGTTTAAGGTGGCTCCGGAGGCAGGGCTTGAAAGGCATCGGATGAGCTATTTACTTTTGGAGATGTCGGTATAGAATCAGAGTGAACAATGGAGGGAAACCATGAAGAGTAAACTTCTTGAGCAGGCAAGTCATGAATATAGCCCAAAACAGCGATTTGTTGCACTATTGTTAATGGTGCCCATTTTCCTGTTTTTACTGCCCTGGTTTTTCATCTGGTTGGGGGCCAGGCTTGACCATTGGTTGCAGTTGCCACCGATCCTCGATCAACCCTTCAACCTGATCCTCGGCTGGCTGCTGATCCTATCCGGTTGGTTGGTCGGTATGTGGTCCAATTACAGCCAATTTACCATTGGGAGAGGAACACCCGTGCCGCTCATGGCAACGCAGAAACTGGTCAACCAGCCTCCTTACACATACTGCCGCAATCCTATGGCCCTGGGCGCCTTCGGCATGTATCTGGGCGTTGCCATCCTGTACCACTCAATAGGTGCTGGGATCGTGGTGCTACTTTTTGCAGGCTTATTGCTGATTTATATCAAGCGCGTTGAAGAAAAAGAGATGGAGATCCGGTTCGGTCAGGAATACCTAGCTTACAAACAGCAAACACCATTTCTGATACCCCGCTTCTGGAACAGACCATAAAATCTACCTGGGTATTTTTCGCTTCTAAATTTCGTAGAAGACTAATTATTATAAACATGCAATTCGATATAAAGAAATATAAATCCTCTAATATGGATTGTTTTCGGTTGTGGCCTTTGCTAATATGATTAAGCTTGATATGCAGATATCTTATGTCAAACGACTTTGCGATTCCAATTGTTCAATTCGACTTCAAACGTAAAATACAAGCGCGCAATCAAAAGGATTGGTTTATGAGTAAAGAAACAATTGCTAAAGCAGTGAAGATCTATAGAACAGCTCGGATGGATGACCTTGAAGTGTACGAGCGGCTTGTTGCTGATGATGTGGATCGCAATATTGCAGCCCGACTGATAGAATTTTTGCCGCTTGCTTACGGTCGCGTATTCTTTGCTGAATTCTGGAGTAAAGTTCAGCGAATCGTATCTACGTGTGGATAAACATGGGCATTTATTACCTGACGAGCAACCGTTATCGGCAGTGCCCTTATGGAATGAAATTACCGCCTTTGCACAATCAGAAATCGACAACGGTACTGATAAAGTTGATTTATTCTTTGTTGCTTTCAACAGTTCTGAATTCCAGGCGATTGCAAATTGTTTGAAAAAAGGTGGGAAGCCGAGTGATCTTGTACTTTCTCCACCCATGTTCTTACACCCAGAGGATGAGCATGAGACTAAGCCACTAAAAGTTAATTCCAATAAAAATAATAATAATTTACCTAAAAAGAAATGGTGGCAATTTTGGCGGCAGGATGCTTTTGGGTATGTCTTTCATAATATTATTGCTATTTTTTTTTGCTGAAGTGACTTTCCAAGAAGAGAAAAAGATCTCACTTATTTTGGACAATTTGTCACTTTTTCCCACCCGCCGTTGTATAGCACTGCACGTCTGCCCTGCAGCTGCTCCAGGAATTGTCACCTAATACCAGAAACGCATCTCGGGGTCGCTCCTTGACCGGATTGGCAATCACTTTGAAGTACCTCGAGTTGGAAGATAAGCTGAGTGATCAGCGCCTGGGAGAGCCTTCGGCGGTGATCAAGAAACGAGTGGAAGCTTCCCGGTAGCATACCGGGATCCCTCTGGTGATGGTGCAAAGCATTCGCCTGATGAAACCCAAGCTGCAGTCTTCAGGATTTGTGATCAACCAGGTCAATCACATAGCTTCCCCGGCGGCATATTATCCGTTGATGGCATGAGCTGTCCCTCGCCAGCCATATCGAACACCTTCATCCAATATCCGATAAATCCTGGGAATGCGCCTTCTCCCACTTGCACCCAGCCCGCTTTCGTTTGGAGAAAAAACATTCCGGGTGCATCACAACCACCATGTCCTAGGGGTGTACCATCATCGTACGAAGTAGCACGCACCACGGCAACAACATACCAGACGTGGGATTTGTTCGGTGCGTTAGAATCATTCGGACCAGCACCTAGTATTTGGAAACGAGAAATCCCCTGATAGTGTTTATCTACCAATGATCGCATGCCCTCCTCAGCAGAAGTATAAACACCCTTCGAGCTCGCACTCGAGAGCTGTATTGACGTGTAGATCCAGGAAAAGGAAACAAATACAATGATGATGACGAGTGTAATGCCGACTACACGTCGTAAATCAACGAAGAATCGGTCATATGGCCTCATTTCATATCTCCTCTCTGGCGGTTTGTTCGCCTGAGGATAATTTACCTAAATTTCAACTTTACAACTTATTATTACCCTTCTTAAAGATACTAAACTGGCGCGTACAAACCACCATACCTGGCTTTCTGAATACCTCAATACATTGGCAATAACTACCTTCCTGGTTGTTTATGCCAGCATTTCACATCTGTGGCATTTCAACTCCAAGATACGTTTTACTATCAACATATAGGAACCATTTCAAACTAAAAAGACTCATTGCATGTTTCTGAACAGCTTCAATATCTGGATATTTCTCAACACCCCAGGCAAGCCAATCCTCGGAAGACCATACTGACATACGCGTCATGATGAGCTCACCACCGTCCTGTTTCAGTGACTCCTCATTCTGTGCCATGAGTTTATTCTGCTCTTCAGTGGTCAGTTTATACCAGGGCTCCTTGTATTTCATAAACCAAACTTTATAAATTGGTTGTGCCATTGTGACCCTCCTTATGTGAAATGAATATTGCCTGTAAAGTTAATAACCCCACACAATTATGCGAATGGCTTACCTGTACATTTAGAATACAAGAAATATAATTAAATGTCAATATAAGATCATAAACCATATGGTATATAGACGAGAGGATAAATCTCAAAGCCTGCCTCAACCGGATTGAATTTCACAGCATCCAAGCCATAATGATCAATTAAGCCTATAACGATGCTTAATGTTAGAATCCTGAAGCATATTTTTACTTAAAAATAACTTATCCATCCGAACATACGAGGACGAATGAAACTAAGCTATCCCACCACCAAAACCATTGACCAGGTTGATGACTATCACGGGACACTTGTTGCTGACCCCTATCGCTGGCTCGAAGATGTCGACTCACCCGAAACCCTAGAATGGATCAAGCAGCAGAATGAGCTCACTTTCGGGTTTTTAGAAAAGATCCCGCTGCGCGAGCATTTACGCCAACGCCTCACTGAGCTTTGGGATTATCCAAAAGCCCAGGCGCCCATCAAGCACGGCGGACGGTACTTTCAGCTTCGCAACAGCGGATTGCAAAACCAGGATGTCCTGTATGTACTGGAACACCTCACCGCCAGCCCCCGCCTGTTGCTGAATCCCAACACGCTTTCCAAGGATGGCACTGTAGCCTTGAACAGCTGGGAAGTCAGCCCCGATGGCAAATGGTTGGCGTATGCCACCTCCTCCAGTGGGTCAGACTGGCAAATCTGGCATATCCGCAATGTAGATAGCAGCGAGGATTTGCCAGAAATGATTGAATGGAGCAAATTCAGCGGGGCCGCCTGGTTGCGTGATGCCAGTGGATTTTTCTATGCCCGCTTTGATGCTCCTCAGGCTGGCGAGGAATTCCAGGGCGCCAATTATTTTCAAAAGCTCTACTTTCATCGCCTGGGAACGCCCCAAAGTGCCGATGTTCTCATTTATGAACGACCGGATGAAAAGGAATGGGGTTTTGGCGCCCAGGTCACCGAAGACGGTCGCTACCTGGTGCTTAATGTCTCGTTGGGCACCGATATCCGCAACCGCATTTTCTTTCGCGACCTGCAAGGGGATACTTTCGTCGAGCTAATCACCGAGCTCGAAGCAGCCTACACCTTTCTTGGCAACGACGGCTCAACGTTCTATTTCCGCACCGATCTCGATGCGCCGCGCGGCCGCCTGATCGCCATCGACACTGTCAATCCATCCAAATCCAATTGGAAAACATTGATCCCCGAAAGCCAGCAGGTATTCGAATCAATCAAGATGGTCAACGACCAGTTTGTGGTGGTGATCAACCGCGATGCTCATCATGAAATTTGGTGTTATGGTCTGGATGGAAAACGGCTAAAGGGAATTCATTTGCCTACCCTGGGCACAATTTCCACGAATTTTGAGTATATCGTCAGTGGAACTCGCACAGATCGCGAGCTGTTTTACGGTTTCACCTCCTTTCTCTTCCCGCTGACGATCTATCGCTATGATTTCAGCACCGATACCATTGAAATCCTGTTTTCACCCCCCGTACCTTTTGATCCCTCCGTTTACGAGACCCGTCAGGTCTTCGTCACTAGCAAAGATGGCACTCAAATCCCATTATTTCTCACTCACAAAAAAGGACTTAGCCTGGACGGACAGAATCCAACCTTGTTATACGGTTATGGTGGTTTTAGCATTTCACTGATGCCAGGTTTTGCAACCAGTCGCCTGGTTTGGCTGGAACTGGGTGGGGTATATGCCCAGGCTGTCCTTAGGGGAGGAGCCGAATACGGAGAAGAGTGGCACATGGCTGGTATGCTTGGTAAAAAACAGAACGTTTTTGACGATTTTATCGCCTGTGCTGAGTGGCTGATCGCTGAAAAAATCACCTCTACACCTAAACTGGGCATCAATGGCGGGTCGAACGGCGGCTTGCTGGTGGGTGCATGTATGACCCAACGACCTGACCTTTTCGGAGCCTGCCTGCCAGCCGTTGGGGTGATGGATATGCTGCGCTTTCACAAGTTCACCATCGGCTGGGCGTGGGTCAGTGATTACGGCTCCGCCGAAGATCCAGATCAGTTTAAAATCCTGTATTCCTATTCCCCCCTCCACAACCTCAGACCTGGGACAAAATACCCCCCCACATTGATTACTACCGCGGATCATGATGACCGCGTCGTGCCTGGTCACTCCTTTAAATTCACAGCTGCTCTCCAGGCTGCTCAAGCAGGTGAAGCACCCACCCTGATCCGCATCCAGACCAAAGCTGGTCACGGCTTTGGCAAACCTACCGCCATTCTGATCGAGGAACTGGCGGATATGTACGTTTTTCTATCCTGGGCATTGGGGATGTAGGTATCCGCCAAAATTTCTAATTTTATTTTTCAAAGGCTCAGTACAAATCCCGGTTTTTATAATAATTCATGGATACAAATCCTGTTCATTAGGATACCTGTATAGATACACATAATTCACCAATCAATTCTTAACAATTTCTGAACAGCACTTGTTTATACTTACAAAGTCTAAGTCGGAAGAGGTTTATTGGAGGTGGATTATGTCTTGGAAAAAGCTTCTTACATTCATCCTTGCCATCATCATACTCGGAGGTTCAGCCCTTTTCGGTGCCATGGCTGGAGGCGTGATCGTGTATCGATTGATGAGCCAGAATGATGCAACGAATGTTGTCACACCCACTCAATCTGCCGTCGACGTGGTGCAAGCGAATAACCAGGCCCAAACGCTGGCAGTGAATACCACGAATGTTGAAACTGCCGTCACAAAAGCAGTCCAGGATGTCGGACCGTCTGTGGTAACCGTTGTCGGTACCATCCCCGGTCAACAAACTTTCTTCGGATACACGGGTGATTCAACCTCGACGGGAAGTGGTGTGATCATCTCATCGGATGGGTATATCCTCACCAATAATCACGTCATCGATGCTGCCCAATCCCTGCAGGTGATTTACGCGGATGGCACCCAGCAGGATGCCACCCTGGTGGGTACCGACCAGTATTCAGACCTGGCAGTCCTCAAGGTAACCGTTACCATGCCAACCGTAGCCCGCCTGGGGGATTCTGACGCGCTGAACCCCGGTGAGACGGTTATCGCCATTGGCTCGCCATTAGGTGACTTCAAGAACACCGTCACAGCCGGTGTGGTCAGTGCCACCGGGCGCTCAATAGACACTGGAGAGGGCTACTCAATCGACGGGTTGATCCAAACCGATGCCGCGATCAACCAGGGCAATTCAGGTGGACCGCTGGTTAACCTGGCCGGAGAAGTGATTGCCATCAACACCCTGATTATCCGTAATTCTGGTTCAGGAACTGTGACGGAAGGGCTCGGGTTTGCTATTCCCATCAATACTGCCCGGGTTGTGGCTGAGCAGATCATCCAGAAAGGCTATGTTTCGCGACCATATATGGGTATTAGCTGGCAGCCGATCACGCCACGTGTGGCTGCCATGTACCGCTTACCGGTCCAATACGGGGTTTATATCACCGATGTGAGCGCTAATAGTCCCGCCAGTCAGGCAGGATTACAGGTGGGAGATATTATCACCGCGATCGATAGTACGACCATCGATGAAACCCACGCCTATATCAATACATTATTCCAGTATTCCGCAGGAGACACCGTTACCCTCACCCTGATGCGCGATGGCAGGCAAACTCAAATCAAGGTAACTTTGGGAGAATCTGGATCATAGCAGTTTAGATTTCACTTTCAACACGACCAGGTTGTTTGCTTGCCGAGCTCCCACCCGATCAAGGTGACCAAACAGGATGGATATGGTCACCTTTCACCTATAATCGACACGGATTATACCAACCCATACATACACATTGAAAGGAGACTATCGTTATGTCAGTCTTTGGGGTTCATTCGGAGGTTGGCAAGCTTCGAAAGGTATTGGTTCACCGGCCTGAATTAAGCTTGCAGCGGCTTACTCCGGGGAATTGTGCTGAGCTATTATTTGATGACGTGCTTTGGGTGGAACGTGCCCAGCTGGAGCATGATCAGTTCGTTGAAGTGATGCGCTCGCGCGGTATCGAGGTGTTCTACGTGATCGACTTGCTTCGTGAAACACTCCAAGCCAGCCAGGAGGCCAGGCGCCTGTTGATTGACCAGGTGGCGACAGAATATACCGTTGGATGGGCACTGGTGGATGAGATGCGCGCATTCCTTTTGAAACTCACCCCGGATGATCTCGCCAGGCACCTGATCGGTGGATTGACCGCCGGTGAATCGGAGATCGATTGGGGAAAATATAGCCATATCTCCTTATATGCAGCCGCAATGGAGGATATGAACACCTTCCTGTTGCCTCCCTTGCCCAATACCCTCTTCACGCGTGATTCATCCTGCTGGATATTCGGAGGGGTTTCGGTCAATCCCATGTACTGGCCGGCTCGGCGCAGAGAATCGCTCAACCTTTATGCCATCTACCACTACCATCCCATGTTTACGGACGCTGGTTTCGAATATTGGTATCCCAACGCTACAGATGGCCCATTTAATTTACAAAACTTTGGGCGCTCCTCCCTGGAAGGTGGTGACGTCCTACCAATTGGCAACCGCACCGTGCTGATCGGGATGTCTGAGCGCACCCAGGGAAGTATGATCGAACAGATCGCAGATGCCTTATTTACCCAAGGCAGTGCCGACCGGGTGATTTGCTGTGTGATGACCAAGGACCGTGCCCACATGCATCTGGATACGGTTTTCACCATGCTTGACCATGATAAGGTCACCATCTATCCCAAGGTAGTCGATCAGGTGCGGGCGATCAGCCTGCGCCCTGGCAAAAAGGCTGGTGACTTCCATGTGACGCCAGAAAAGGACATGCTCTCAGCAGTTGCGGACGCGCTTAAGGTTGAAAAATTGATCGTGGTTAAAACCGGCGGCGACCAGTACCAGATGGAACGTGAGCAATGGGATGATGCCAATAACACCATTGCCCTGGAGCCGGGTGTGGTCGTCTCCTATGAGCGCAACACCTACACGATTGCCCGCATGCGGGCTGCAGGCGTGGAGGTCATCACCATCCCCGGTTATGAGCTTGGAAAAGGCCGCGGCGGTGGTCACTGCATGACCTGCCCGTTACAGCGGGATGCAATTTAGGAACACTAAGAAGGATCGATCAGTCGGTTATTGCTGTTAATTTTCAGACAGCCTTACATATTCCGAAAATCCACTAACATCCTTCAGGTCCGTCGAGAATTGAAATTTACATGTGCTATACTAGCAATTAACAAACCGTCTAAACCATAAAAAAACAGGAGGCAATATCATATGACTGGTTTCGTGGGTGATATCGAAAAACTGACTGAAAAGAATAATTTTTTTCGCCAGGTGTTATACACCGGCAAGTATGCCCAGCTGGTGGTCATGTGCCTGCAGCCGGGTGAAGAGATCGGTGACGAAGTCCATAAAACTGTTGACCAGTTCTTCCGCATCGAAGAAGGCGAAGTAAAATTTGTTTTCAATGAGAAGGAAGAGCACAAGGTCAAGGCTGGTGATGCAGTCATCGTCCCGGCTGGCACCTTCCACAACGTGATCAACACTTCGTCAAAGGAACCTTGCAGGTTATACACGATTTACTCCCCACCCAATCATCCGGATGGCACGATTCATAAGACCAAGGCAGAGGCTGAGGCCGCTGAAGCTGCTTCCCATCATTAACCATTCTTTTATTTGATTGACTGACCTCCCGCGGGGATGAACTCTGCGGGAGGTTAATATCTGCTTCCATTCCATCAGGAGGTCTGCATGCGCCGAGGTTATATCGTCATCATTGTCTTGGTTTTAAGCTCGTTAGCCTGTGCCTTGATTAATTTGGTCAAGCTTGTTCCTACAGCTGAGTCAACCTCGCTACCTGCCAGTACCCCGCGACCTGTGATCACCCGCACCCCCGGACCCACCTCGGAAGAACCGACCAAGACACCCTACCCCACCTCGGCACTCGACGCGCAGCTTTCAAATGAGATCAATCTGATACAAACCCAGGTGGTCGAGGAACGCGGCTTGCAGCCCAGGTTCCCTGTGCCGGTGGTATTGCTCTCTCCGGATGAGCTGCGTAAGAATGTGGTCAATGATTTTTTGGCAGACTATACCGATGAAGAAACCGCGGATGACGTCTTGGAGCTTTCCATCATCGGTCTGCTCGACCCTGGATTTGATTTACGCAATCTATATATCGACTTGCTTAGCGAGCAAATCGCCGGGTATTATGATAATGAGACCGCCGAAATGTTCGTTGTGCAGGGGGAAGCTTTTCAAGGACCAGAACGACTGACCTACTCCCACGAGTACACCCATGTGCTCCAGGATCAAAACTACGATATCAGGAACGGACTTAACTATAACGATGATGCCTGTGAAGTAGATACCGAGCGCTGCGCTGCCATCCATGCACTGATTGAAGGCGATGCCACCGTATCCCAGGCCATCTGGTTCCAGTATTACCCTACGGCACAAGATAAACAGCAAGTATTTGACTTCTACAATTCATTAACCAGCCCGGTTTATGACAGTGCCCCGGCTTTCCTCAAAGATGATTTCGTCTTTGCTTACGACAAAGGAGCGACTTTCGTCCAGGATTTATATAGCAATGGAGGCTGGTCCTCTGTTGATGATGCCTATCGTAACCCGCCCATATCCACCGAACAGATTCTGCATCCCAACCTCTACCCATCCGATCAACCCATCCCGGTCGATCTGCCCGATATAAGCTCTATCCTCGGCGCGGGCTGGCGCGAAGTCTCACGCAACCAGATGGGGGAGTGGGACACGTACCTCGTCCTGGCGCGTGGGGTGGATGCCAATGCCCGCCTGAGTGACTCAACTGCCGAGTCAGCTGCAGCCGGTTGGGGAGGCGATGAGTATCTGGTGCTTCATAATGATGCCACCGACGCTACGGTTTTCGTGATGAAAACCGTTTGGGATACCCCAAAAGACGCGACGGAATTCAATACTTCATTTGAAAAGTATGCCAATGCCCGCTTCGGCGTAAGAGCTGATCCGCAAGGAGATAGCCTCACCTGGAGTTACAGCGTTGGATATACTTCCATGCTTCTATCCGGCTCCACCAGCATCTGGATCACCGCCCCCGACGCCGCCACAGCTCGAACTGTCAGCGGTCAGGTTCAACCATAATTCGGGCTATCTAACCAAGCTGCGCCATTGGTCCGACCAGCGCTTTTCCACCAGGCGAGTGTCTTCCAAGTACATTCGCCTGGTTGCTTCTTCAAACGAGAACGGGTTACCCATCACGGGTTGCGAATAATTTTCCCCTTCATAATTGATCAGCGATTCATTCGAGCGCATCTCCACGGTCCCATCACTTAGAAACAAGCCCGCCAGCCGATCACCTTCGGCGAGTTGATACGCTTCTCCCACGTTTTTAAAGGCAATCGCATGCGGACCCTTGAATATCATCTCATTGGCAGCACAGAATAATGCACAGCCTCCATCCGGCATATCCAACTTTTTATGCCTGCCTGCCACCACCACCCCGCCATGAATCACCGACCTGGGATCTGTGATAACTGTGTCGACCAGCACCGTTTCGCGGATGTCAGCTCCCTGTGGGATCGAGCTTCTTAAGATGATATTTCCATTGTGATCACAATCATGCGGCAGGTTGAACAGGTCACGGGTGGATACACCCTGGTCAGTATCGGTGGTCAGTGCTTCCAATGAGCGCCGCAGGCTCAAATGCAGCCCCCAATCCAACCAGTAAGGCTTTCCAAAATCCAGCACTTTTACGATCGGATGTTTGCCATAACGATCTCGAAACAGGTTGCGCATCTGTTGGATCTTGGGGTAAAAATCTGGGATGCGCTTTTCAAGCTCGCGTATCCCGGTCTTACCAATTTGGTTTTCAAATGCAGCTTCAGCTTTCCAATCCGCTTCATCCCGGCAGACGATTGCGATCCAGGTGTAAGGGTCCCAATCCACCCATTTATTCTCATCCGCCACATCCCCCCGGAACACCTCTTCCGCCACTTCCATCAGGCGGTAGCTGATCCCCAGGCTGCCAAGGTTGACACCGATCAGGTGCCCTTGCCCATGCTCAGATAATCGCTTGCGTAAGCCTTCCAGATCCTGTCGGGTGTACTGGTACGTCATCTCAGAGTTTTGGGGGTCGAATTCCACCCATTCCTTCTCCCGCGCCAGGTCTTCGGTAGGCTCAGTTTGCCAAACGAAGCGAATCCCATCCACATCCTCGTATTCGTTGGATGCTGCCTGCCAGATTTTGCCTGGGATCACTGCTTCATCACCCCACTTTATCACCATTCCCCTGAAGCCACTGGTTTCCAGGTGATGCAGCCACAAAGTTGCTGACATGGAAGCTGCATCCACTGTGCTGAGATAAATCTCGCCATCCGAGCTGCGCATCGGGGTGGGGAAGGCTGGCTTACGGTTGGTGAGAGCCTGGGTAAAAGGGCTCAGACGCTTGCCTAAACCAAAGACCATGTTCATCAGCATCACGGGTGGGTATGGCCGGCTTCCCAGGGCACTCTCTATCGCCATCCAGGCATTGATTGATCCCAAAAAATTCCCCTTGCGCGTTTTTTCCAGGCTTGATAGTACCATCGTCTCCTTGTCAATCCTGAACACATCCTGGCGGGTCTTTTGCAGCCGGTCCTGCCAGTATTCCTGGTCAGCCAGGCTGCCTGAAACGATATCCACCACCTTGGGACCCAGGTTTTGTTGGATAATGCTGCAAATATTACTGATATTCCGCTGCCAAATCTCAGACATTGCTATTATTTCTCCCTGATCATGAATATACCCCCGGTTCTAATTATAACATTCGTACTGCTAAGCCTGATTTAATCCAGATAAGGAACACATTAGCCCCTGATGCAGGTCAAGATCTGCTTAGCTTTCCAGTCGTAAAATAGATAATTGATTATAACCATACCTGAAAATTTCTACTCTCAACCAGGATTTTGGTGTTCATTTGCGTAAAATAGTCCAATACTTATGCCTAAACTTGACCGTTTTAATTAGGGATCGAGCCAGATGCATTCAAACCGCAGGCGGTAAAACTCGCTGGCCATCCTTAGGGTCGCTTGCCAACGACCGAAAAAATCGGATCATCTTCCACCGGCGGCAAACGCGTGAACCCATGATAAATCGTAATATCCACAAATCCTGCCCTGGTATACAGCTCTATCGCCTGTTGGCGGGTATATTCACGCGTGGCAGGAGATTGGATATGATATTCAGTTGCAATCGTGACACCATCTTTGATCACTTCATATCGATCTTCAGTATGTTCCAGCTGTGTTTCAGGGTCGAACCGGCTTTTAGACCAGCGTTTGTAGATTACTCCATCTACCGGACTTGTCTTTTCCCCGCTGAGTTGCCAGTCACTCTCCAGGGGCTCACCCCGCCTCCATACTTGCATGAATGGCATCACCAGGGTGCCCCCTGCCAAAAGATGCTCGAAAAGGTTGGAGATTGCCCTTAGGGCTTCTGCAGGTTCCAGTACCAGCTGGAAGGAGCTGGATGGGACGATTATGGTCTGGTATTGTCGCGGCAGACGCATGCTTTCCATCCTGTTTTCATACAACTTTGGCGCTAATTCCATCGCTTTGGCTTTCTCATGGCATAACGTCAGCATCTCGGGTGAATTGTCCACTCCATCGATATCTATACCTTGAGCCATAAAGTCTAGCAGCAGCCTGCCTGTCCCACAACCCACATCCAGTACTGGCTGTCCCTTTTCATGGATGATCTCGAGGAAAAAGCCCCGATCTTCCCATTTGGAGGTATCACCACGGAATAAGTCCCAGGTCTTTGCCATCAATCCACGATATTCATAATCTGCTGGTGACACTAATTTTCCTCCTTCTTGGTCTCGTAAAGCCGGTCAACATCAGGTCTTCTACCCAACACCAGGAATCCTGGCACAATTAATAACAGCATGGCTATTCCAAGCAATGGGCTGAATGGCGGCAGGCTCAGGGATGGGTAAGGTTCATAATAAAGCGTCTGCTTGTCCAACCCGGGCACTGGTAACAAACATGAAGCCATTACCCCAACGGCGATGATTAACGTCAGCCAATCCTGCCAGCTCCAGCGGGGGCGATGGTACACCGTGCGAGGAGATTGGCGCCCCAGATACCATAAGCCTCCGATGATAAAAAGCACTCCCAAAATAATTAGTGCCAGCCCCCAGACTCCTGCACCGCCCAATTGCCCAAGCCACCCGGCCGCCAGTAACAACAGCCCGAACGCCATGCATATGCGCGGGTAAATATCCATTCCGTGCTGCGCCGGTTTGGTGCTGGCGAATCCCCTTGCGGTCATAGATTCAGCCAACTGCAAGGCATGTTCAAGCCCTCCAACTAACAGCGGCATCCACAACGGCAGCCAATCCCGTATCGTCCGCATCTGGTGGCCTCGTATTGCCTGGGCTTCCCGGATGTGCTTGAACTGGCGCAGCGTGGTGGGCAGATAGGTCACTGCGATGGACGTAACCACAGCCAGCGGGAAGAACGCCCGCGGGATCAGGCTGATTAAATCGCCTCCTGGCAAAGCCAGGTTGAGCACCGTGAAGCTTGCCAGCATACCGGTCAATATCAGTCCATTCGTGGCACCGTAGACTATGGCTTCCAGGGTCACTGCACCGCTGACCAGGGGAAATTTGCCGGGGATGGTGAACAAGACTGTTGCACCGTAATGCGAAGTCAGGGCGTTAAAGATGGTGGCAAGCAGGATGATCCAGGCGGCTAATTTCCAGAGTGAAAACGGGCGTGGGATATCCGATCCAGCCTGGCGCAGGTTTAATCCCACCGCCAGCACACACATCAAAACGAGTATCAGGTAGAGTGGATTGCGTGTGATGGAAAGGAGCACCAGCGTGGCGATCAGCCAGCTCACCCATGCCCAGGGTTGCTTCATCCTACTGTGCCTTTTTCTGGGATTGCAGCGGTTGACTCTTCTCCGGCGCGATAGCTGAACTCGAATCGTCGCCGAAAACGCCGCAGTGCTCGTAACGCTGGTTTGCCCAGGGCAAGGAGCAACAACATATTTCCGACGGCTGCCACTGCATCCCACACCAATGAGGTGATCAAGTAAAAAGCCAGGTAGCGTTGCAGGGTTGCTGCCAACCCCAATCCTGCCGTGAAGGATTGATTTTGAGGTCCGGCAATGAAAGGCCACTGCCACAGGTTCATAACACCGCCATAAAGAAACCCCCATAACAGTCCGAATCCAGCCAACACGAGGATTTCCGTATTTGCAAACGGTTCAGTCTGCCCGGCTGTTTTTTTTGTAAGAGCTCTGGTCAAGGGGCGCAGGATGGGCGTACTTAACCCCACCCACCCGGCTGTGAACATCTGCGCTGGCAGCCACGGCCCCACACCGCCTGTCACCAGCGCCGATACAAGCATAGTCAGCGCGCCCATCAGGAATCCTACCCGCCCACCGAATATATACCCAACCAGGATGATGAGAAAGAATATTGGGCTAAAACCGCCCGGACCAGGAATGGCAGTCTCAATAAATCGTAAGGCAGAGTTAATCGCCACCAGGATGCCCAATAAGGCAATCAGCTTGGTGTTTACGATCGGTCCTTGGGCTTCAAACAGCAACACCAGCAAGCACAGGCCTAAGAGTACCGTCATCATCACAGGCATCTCGCCTGCTCGCAAGGTGCCGAACCCTGTCTGTTGCGATGCAGCAGGTAAAAAGAATGGGTATAGGAGTACCAGTAACCCTGAAACGCTCGCCGCCAGGTAGATGCCAAGGTTGAACAGACGGATTTTCATTGCGTTCCCATTTGGATCATCCAAAGCTGATTCAGGTTTATTTACCTCGTGAGCGGATCAGGTATATGATCAGCACACCCAGGACAAGCAACATGGACGCATAAACGATGTACATACCTACGCCTTTTTGGGCTGTCACCGGGGTGGGTGTGATTTGTGCAGGCGGGGTCGCATGGACTATTGTTGGCACCGGGCTTGGCACCGAAGTGTGTGTCGGAATAGCGGGGCTATCAACAGCCGTTGGTAGCACATAGGCAACTCCCTCGCAAATATTCTGGATGGTGATTAATGCTGGTGCGTCCCCCTTTCCCCAGCTCCAGGCATTCACGCTGCCATCCATCACCTGACCTTTTTCTGCACCTGTCACTGAATATTCCCAGCCTGCCGCTCCCATCTGGAAGTATGCCCAGTAATCGGGCATGCTCCCGAAGCAATTGTTGGAAGGGTTCCCTACTTCCCCAATCTTACATACCGCGGTCCCCTGAGTGGGGTTGGTGGCGGTTTCTACCGCCATACCAGATCGCTGGAGCAGATCCAATCCACTCATGCTGCTCTCGGTAAAACTCATGCAGGTTGTGTACAATGAATCATCGCCCCAAAATACCGCCAGTCCCGCTCGGTAAACAGCAGGGGTTATCCCAAGATTAGAAAGTGGTATCCCTGAGAGGCCGATGATCGCCTCCGCCGTGCTGTAGGTGTTGGCGTATGTTCCTCCAATCGACCCATCCGGCTTCTGTAAGCCCATCAATGCATCCAACGGGTTGATATTATTGATCAACCAATTTTGACCTCTGAGATCCTCTCCCGCAGAAACCAAAGCCTGCAGGATCCAGCCGGTGGAATCAGCGTTCAGAGGGTCAGTGTCCCACGCTGGTTTCCAACCTCCGCTGTCTGCCTGTGTGCCATGGAAGTAACTGATTGCTTTTTGGATGGTCTGATCTTGAGAATTGACTGTTCTGCTAGCAAGTAATGCCGTCACCGCCAGAGCAGTTGTATCGGGGTCACCTGCACCCCAGCTGCCATCCTCAGCTTGTGAGTTGCTCAAGTATTGCGGTGCCGCCTCAGGTATGCTGCGCCTAGCCAGGCTTAATCCCAAGATTGCCCATGCCTGGCTCAGGTCACTGGCTGCACCATTGCTGAAGTCTTGTTGGGCGGTAGTGCTGTACGCCCCCGTATCGGGGTGAAAGCTTGAATCCAGCTCTCCCGCCAGGTCCATGCCTCCAAAAGCTGTCGGGGCATCGCCCGCCAGCACTACCGCAGTGAGCAGGATGCCCGTTCGACCAGGAAATAGTGTACCTGTCATGTCATGCGTATAAGAAATTGCCTGAGCAGACAGGTAATCCAGCATGGATTTCCCTTCCGTAGAAACTACTGCACTCACCGGCGTGCCCGCGCTGATGAATGCCAGCACACTTCTGGCGGTCGTGTCGGGGTCCGAAATACCGCTGAAACCGGTAATACCCCCATCCGCTTGTTGCTGGGTTTGAAGGTATGCCAGCCCAGCCCGGATTACCGCTGATTGATTAGGTGCAGCTGTGGCCTGCGCGGATGTGGATTGGAGCATCAGCAATATGCCTGTAATGACTAAAGAGGATAATAATAGCGGTAGAAGTAATCGAATGATTGGTTTCATGCTTTCTCCTTTGGAAGAGCGAGTTTGCCAAATAAAAACCCCTGTCGCTTGAGGACAGGGGTGAAAATCATGCATAGGGTGCAGCATCTGTTCACAGCTCCTTGCAGCGAGGTGATGGTGAACCCAACTTGGGCGGGCGACCTGGCTGAGGATCTGATCCCTTACAGTTGCGTGACAGCGCCGGACTATTCATTCAAATCGATTACCGGCTTCGCCTTTGAGCCATCCCATCCGGGGGATATGGCACCCAAATTGGAACTTATTCAGTTGTGCTGATATTTTATACCGCTAAGATAAGTGCGTCAAGAGAATGGTGGGTCGACAATATATAGAACATAGAAGGCCTGGGGTTGTGAATGCCGCAGGCTGTTATCCACAGATTATGCCTTGTGAGTATGTTTCTTGCCTACCAGGTCGGCTGCGGCAAAACCTGCCGATAACGCCGCCTGGTTCATCTCCTCAGTGCCTTTCGGTGCCCGTGCAGCTACTGCCTGGATGATCGCTTGCCGTGAGACGACATTCGTCAGACCCACCAGCACACCCAGGGCTACCACATTGGCGGTGATACTTTTGCCGCTGCTCTCCTCTGCCAGGCGGGTAATCGGCACCTTGATCGCCCGGCTGGATGGCACCCGCCCCACCCTTTCTTGATCTACGATCAGGAGGCCATCTTTCTTCAAGTTGCCGGCATATTTGTCACAGGCCTCCTGGCTCATCGCCACCAATACATCCGCGATGATCACCTCTGGATGGTCAATCTCTCCCTGGGAGATGACAACTTCGGCTTTACTGGCTCCACCACGTGCCTCGGGTCCATAACTCTGGGTTTGCGTGGCGTTCTTATTATCATAAATCGCAGCAGCTTCTGCCAGGATTACTCCTGCCAGGATCATTCCCTGTCCGCCTTCACCTGCCAGCCGTATTTCCATTCGATGACCATGGTTCTTTATTGCCACTGGTTGCCTCCTCAGGCTCAGGCCGGTTTGACCGGTTTGGCTGTTTGCGCGGTCTGCGCTCGTTGGATCAGCTCTTGATAAAGCTGGGTATACTCCGGTTTTTCAATGTCATGCAACACTCCGCGCACAATTTTCGTCTCACGTTCCTCGGGTGATAATTTTTCGGCAGCACTGGCTGCAACGCTGTTTTCTTTGAGCGTGCGCATCATGTCTACGGTTGAACCGAGCTTGTTCATCCTCCCAAAAGTCGTCGGGCAATAACTGACCGCTTCCACCAGGCTAAAGCCATTCTTACGGATCGCCTGCTCGAGGAACCGGTCCAGCTCTACCGCGTGGTAGACCGTGCTCCGGGCGACATAGGTCGCTCCAGCTGCTTTTGCCAGCTCACAAATCGGCATGGGCGGCTCAATATTTCCATATGGAGCAGTGGCGGCTTTGGCACCAATCGGTGTGGTCGGGCTGTACTGCCCGCCGGTCATCCCATAGATCGCATTGTTGACTACAATGGCAGTAATGCCAATATTGCGACGAGCAGCATGAATGAAGTGATTACCACCGATCGCGATCGCATCCCCGTCCCCCATGATCGTGATCACCTTCATCTCTGGTCGGGCAATTTTCAGGCCTGTCGCAAATGCCAGGGCACGCCCATGCGTGGTGTGGATGGTATTGAAATCCATGTAAACCGGCATGCGCCCGGTGCAGCCAATCCCTGAAACCAGGGCGACATCGTCCTTCTCCAATCCAATCCGATCAATCGCCCGGATCAGAGCTCCCATCACGATACCTATTCCGCATCCGGCGCACCACACATTGGGAAACTTCTTCGTGGGGCGGAGATACATATATTCCGTATGTTCAGCATGTGTTGGCATAGTTACCTGTCTTCAATCGCTTCCAGGATCATTTGTGGGGTGATCATCTCACCGTTTGCTCGGTTAACCCGCACAACTTTGTTTCGTCCGGCAACCCGCTCCACTTCCAGAGCCAGTTGCCCCATATTCATCTCGGGGACGATGATGCGTTTGGCAGTCTTTGCCACCCGGCTGATCTCTTCTTCTGCAAATGGCCAAATCGTCAGCAGGGTCACCATCCCAACCTTGGTTCGTCGCTGTCGTGCCAGCTTAACCGCATGCCGGGCACTGCGTGCAGACGCACCATAGGTGACCACTACTGTTTTATCACTTTCAGTTAAATCCTCTTCCACCAAAATAATGTCGTTAAGGTTACGTTCAATCTTGCGGTGCACCCGCTCAATCCATGGATCGATTTCATCCAGGCGGGTAGTTGGGTAACCCAACACATCGTGGAATAGACCGGTGATGTGATAGCGGTACCCTTCTCCAAAATTCGCCATGGGTGGCACATCGCTCAGTGAATCACCATAAGGCTTATACCATTCGGGTGGTACATCTGTCGCAATCCGCTCTACCCGTTCGACTGAGTCAAACTCAGGTAGCTCAATCTTCTCGCGCATGTGCCCTACCACTTCATCCAGCAGTAAAATCACCGGCGTACGGTACTTCTCGGAATAATTAAATGCCTTTACCGTCAAGTCGAATGATTGGCTCACCGATACCGGGCTCAGCACGATTATCGGATGATCGCCATGTGTACCCCAGCGTGTTTGCATCACATCTCCCTGTGACGCACTCGTAGGCTGCCCGGTACTGGGTCCTAAACGTTGTACATCCACGATCACAACCGGTATTTCAGTCATGCAGGCATAACCGATATGCTCCTGCATCAATGAAAACCCCGGCCCAGATGTAGCCGTCAATGATTTTAAACCGCCAACCGATGCCCCGATACAGGCTGCCAGACTGGCAATTTCATCTTCCATCTGGATAAATTTCCCACCCACCTTGGGTAGTTCTCTGGAGAGCATTTCTGCAATTTCTGTGGAGGGGGTAATTGGGTAACCCGCGAAAAATTTACACCCAGCGGCAATGGCTCCCCAGGCAACAGCTTCATTTCCTTGCATTAATCGAACGGTCAATCTGCCCTCCTTATACTTCAATTTTCTTGACGATAATCGCCAGATCTGGGCAGTGAGTATCGCACCAATGGCAGGCACTACACTTTTCTGGATAAACCACCACCGGGTGGTCATCATCGTCTAATGCCAGTACCCCTGTCGGACAAAATGCAACGCATATACCGCAGCCTTTGCACCAATTCGAGAAAATTGTTACCTGGCCGCGCGGACCTTTTTTTGCGCTGCTCTTAACTTCTGTGATCGGTTGTTCAACCTGAGAGGGTTCGCTCATGCCTGACCATCCTCACCCTGATTTATCAAATTTAGACTTTTCTTATCCAATCATTATACTTTTTGGACATACTCATCGTAACCGATAAATAGCCATTCTTTCGAGTGAATATCATCACATTAACCATATGATACTTGCGTGATTCGCAAGGAATAATACATCTATCTGGTGCCTCAACTATCAATTATTAGTCAAGTCATGTTAAAATGGATACTCCTGTACCACCAGGAATCAACATGCTACTTGAGCCTCGACAAATCATCAACAGTCCGTTCGGTATAGGCCTTGCCAATATGATTGGTAGATTCACACCTTATTGGCTGGGTTACCGCATCGCAATTTTTGCTGCCGACAGGATTTCTGCTCGCAAGGATTGGAAATTGGTCCGTGCGGCACGTTGTAACCAATGGGTCATTCATGGCGAACAGCTTAATGGAAACGCACTAGACCAGGTGGTGGTGGAAAATTTTCACAGCATTGCCTGCTCGATCTTTGACTTGTATCACAATGTAAATGATTCTGCTGCTTTCCTACGCCTCATCGAGCCTAACCCGGCTGCGATCGAGCTGGTTCAGCGCCCTGAATTTTCCACCAGGGGTTTGGTCGTCGCTGGGGTGCATTTGAGTAATTTTGATTTGATCTTTCAGATGGGTGGATTAGCAGGGATCAGGGCGATTGCTTTGACATTGCCTGAGCTGAGTCCTGGCTATCAAAAGCAGCTCGAGTTGCGTATTAAAAAAGGCATGCGTATCCTGCAAGCCTCCGTTGGAAACCTCAAGCATGCGGTAGGTCATCTGCGAAGTGGTGGGACAATAATTACCGGGATAGATCGCCCGGATAATTCCTATCCCTACCGACCGCGGTTCTTCGGTCGCCTGGCTGCACTACCCATCCACCATATCTTCCTGGCGTTAAAAGCTCATGTGCCAATCATTGTCTTTGCCACGCTGAAGCAACCGGATGGTAAATACCATTTGCTCTTTTCGGATCCGATCGAAATGCAATCACACCCGGATAGGCACACAGAAATCATCCTCAATGCGGAAGCCATTTTACAGGTGGCGGAAGGTTTTATCCGTCAAGACCCAGCCCAATGGGCGATGACCTTCCCGGTCTGGCCAGATATCTTGGATCAGGTTCCAAACTAAGTACATTATGGAGAAATTCATTGGGTAATATCAAAGACCATAAGCGTGTAAATGATATCCTGCTCGGACCACTTGAACGCCCTGCTTTGCAGTGGTTAGCTGCCCACCTGCCACAATGGGTCACTCCCGATATTATGACTGTCATCGGCATCTTCGGAGCATTGGTGATCACACTTGGGTATGGCCTCAGCCAATTTCACCCAGCCTTTTTGTGGCTGTCCACCTTGGGCTTCGTTATTAACTGGTTTGGGGATAGTCTTGATGGAACTCTGGCCCGTTACCGCCATATTGAGCGCCCCAAATACGGGTTCTACATCGATCACGTCACAGACGTTCTTACGGAAATCATCATCATCCTGGGAATGGGATTTACTCCTTATATCAAGTTTTCAGTTGCCAGTATGTGCTGCATTGCCTACATCGCAATGTCTGTCCTGGTGTATGTACGTATGAATGTGTCGGGGGAGTTTAAAATTTCCTATGGCAAGCTCGGCCCTACCGAAGTACGATTGCTCGCGATCGGATTGAATACTGCCATGTTTTTCGTTGGAATTTTCACTTTTAATGTTACGCTGGGTTCAGTAGTGGTAGCTATCAGCCCTTATGATTTGTATGTAACCGCCATCACTTTCTTGTTGCTATACTTCTTTGCCGATACCAGTATCAAGCAGTCCATTGCGCTGCGAAAATTAGGTGAGTGATTTCAGCTTCCTAGGTCGGGGTTAATCGGGGTATTTAGCTGCCCTCGCTCATTCTCATAGAGCCTTCCTGCTAAAAGAACTTTCGCTTCAGACCACGCCTTGCCGACGATCTGCAGGCCGATGGGTAGGTTTTCGCTTGACTGGCCGCAGGGAACCGAGAGCGCGGGCAAGCCAGTTAAGTTGAATGGCGCGGTGAAGCGGGTGAGCAACCTGGGGCGTTCGAAAGCTTCGGCTGCGTTTCGTAAGGGTGCAGTGATGGGGGTCGTGGGCATGATCAGCAAATCGTAATCATTAAAGAATTCGTTGAATTGACAGCGCAGGATGGTCTGCTCCCTTCTTGCCAGCGAGTATTCCGTGGAGCTACAGGCGGCACCATTCTGCAGGCGTTTGAGCACATCCTGCCCGAAACCTCCCGGGTTTTCTGCCAATCGCTGGTGATGAAAGGCAGCTGCATCACTGGGGGTCATCAGTCCATTTGCCATGGCGGCTTCACGTGCATTCGGGAAAGCCACTTGCTCAACCCGCGCTCCCAGGTTTTCAAAAACCAGCGCGGCTTGATTAACCGCCTGCTGCACTTCACTTTCTACGATCTCTGCGTCGGTAAAATAAACATTGTTAGCCAGAGCAATTCGCCAGCCTTGTACGCCACTCTCTCGCGGACTAAGGTAATCCTCAACCGGCATATCCACCGACCAGGCGTCTTGCGGATCGTAGCCGGCGATTGCCTGGAGCAGGATGGCTGCATCCTTTACACAGCGTGCCATCGGACCGGCATGGTCGAGGTTCCAGCTTAAAGGAATCACCCCACGTAAACTGATCCGACCATAGGTTGGTTTAAAGCCCACAACTCCACATAAGGCTGAAGGGATGCGGATGGAGCCGCCGGTATCGCTCCCTAATGCGCCCATGCATAAACCGGCTGCCAGGGCAGCCGCGTTGCCCCCTGAAGAACCACCTGTAATCCGGCTAACGTCCCACGGATTGCAGCAATCACCATAGTGGGGGTTTTCGTTGGTCACGCCCAGGGCGATCTCGTGCATATTTAGCTTGCCCAGGATAATACATCCAGCTTCCTTAAGCCTCTGAACCACCGCCGCATCCGTCTCAGGAATGTACTCTGCAAAAAAGGTCGATCCCGCCGTTGTGCGTATTCCTTGGGTCTCATAAAGGTCTTTCAGCCCAACGGGAATGCCATGCAACGCCCCTTTATACTCTCCATGTTGAATACTGCTCTCTGCCTGATGTGCTTGCTGTAGGGCGAGCTCAGGGGTTAAAGTGATGAAGCAATTAAGACGTTTATCCAGCCGCGCGATACGGTTGAGGTGTGCACTGGTGAGCTCCACGGGCGAAATTTGCCTGGTTTTCAACATATGTGCTGCTTCGTGTAGTCTGAGTGAGGTCAGCTCCATTTTTCACTCCTTGTGCAGTTAGTAGCTTGAGACTGAATCTTTCTGATTCACGGGTGAATAAGCAACCACGTCAGCAAACCGTACTACCCCTATTCTGGCTGCCAAAGCTGCAGAGGCAGAATTACTCAAACGGTAACTGTAGAATGGCACCCGCCCAGAATTCAGGATATCCCGTGCCCAGGCAGTCACCGTTTGCCTCCCGTAACCTCTGTTCCGAAAATCTGGGTGGGTTTCCACATACGCTTCAGCACACTCGGTATTCTGACGGACGCTGATCGTCTTGCTGACAACCCGCCCATGAACTTTCACCACCCAACCATCCCTATCCCAGGTGAACACTGGAAGCTCATCCAGCTCGGGCAATATGGCGATGTACCCGGACTGAAAAACCTCATCCCCACCATTGCACGGACAATGATATTCACTGATTAGTTCGATCACCTTGTCTGGTTGGTCAAAAGCTCCCTTCGGACGAAGACTTAGCAAATCCTTCCGCACTTTAGCAGGTAGCCTATGGTTGAAGTAAGGAACATAACCCTGGGAATAACGATATACAATGTATAAGGCTTGCTCGGTAGAACCCGGGAAGGGTACCAGCATGCCATTGAGATCGAGTTGGTATTCCAGGCTTATTTGATGGTGGATCAGATCAATCGATTTCATCGCATGTACAACTGCCCCTTATTTCACCGCTACCACGCCAAACGCGCCTGGGGCAAGTCTCACCTGACTGAACCCCGCCTGTCCTAAGCGGCGTATCACTCCTGCCGTGATGCTGCGCCCCGACTTGCTTTCCGGATCTCCAATATAATGGAACAGCTGGCTGCGGTTGCGCATCACCCGGTAAAGCTCCCGGTAGAATTCTCCGGAATACAGGTCGCCCGCCAGATTGAATGCGGGTGGGTCATGGATCACGCGTGTGAAGCCCCCTGATTCCATCTTCGCCACCAGGTCGAAACTATCCCCAATCAGCTGGGTAATTTTTGGATTATCAAACAGCCCCAGCGACCAGGGATTTAAGCTGCACACTTTCAACGCCGCAGGGTCGAGCTCGATGGTGGTGACGTGCTCTGCTGTCCGCCCAGCTTCAATGGCTGTATACCCCAGTCCGGTGGCTGTATCCAGCACCTGCCCGACCACCGGCTTAATGCTGCGTATCTTTTCCAGTGTATCCTGGTGAGGGTCTGTGTTCTTGATGCGGTGCATTGGAATACCTGAGACCAGCATTGTAGGCGCACCATCGGTTGGATATAGACTGTACACCCGGTCGGTCAGTGTAGAATAAAACTGTATCGCCCGCGGCACTCCCCCTTCAATCACAAAACAGCTGGATGTGGATTTGAAAATCTGCTCAACAAATTCTATTTTCAGGGTATTACCATCCGGGAGTTGCACCCCACGAGTATTTACCGGTAGCTCTGCAATGCTCAAACCAAGATCCAGCGAGAAGATCACGCTATCCATTCCACTGCGCTGGGCATCCAAAATTTTCCTGGCTTGATAGTGCGAAAGCACCATCATCATTTCACCTTTTATCCCACTGGTAAATAATGACTTAGCTCGTCCAGCGTAGTATGGTTTTCTTGATACTGTATGGCGAGCAGCCCTTCTTTACGGGCTGCCTCGACGTTTACAACCATATCGTCTATAAAAATAGCCTCTCCAGCCTGCACACCCAACCGGGCGAGAATAAGATGAAAGATACGCGGGTCTGGCTTGACCATCTTTACTTCAGCTGAAATTACCATCTCATCGAACAGGCTTTCAATATCCCAACGCTCGTGCAGGGTCTGGCGTAAATCATCCCAGGCATTGCTGAGCAACCCAACTTTATACTGGGGGTGCAGCCCACGGATAAAATCCAGCAACTCCCAATTTACATCGTCAGCTGACCAATATTGATCCAGGAAACCCGGCATATCCTCTGGTTGAATGCCAAGTGATTTCCGCACCGCCTCCCAATGCATCGCGACCGAAATTTCTCCTTTGGAGGCTTTCTGGGCAGTGTTGCTGTAGAACACCAGGTTGTCTATTTGCGACAATGGTATTCCTAGCTGCTCAGCCAGCTTGAGGCGCGGTCGGTCATCCACCATGCGCACGAGTACGCCTCCAAAATCAAAAATAGCTGCCCGAATTTGCGTCATTCCAATTCAACAGATCCATTCAACAGTCCATCCATTTCCGATCGCATCTGTGATGCTGTCTGGAAGCGAATGACGTGCAATCCAAGTGCTTTCGCTTGCTTTACATTGCGGGGGAAATCATCCACTAAGATCGCTTCTCCTGCCCCAACTCCCAACCGCTCTAATGCCAGCTTAAATATGCGTGGATCAGGCTTCGCCAGTTTCACCTCAGCTGAGATGATCATGCTATCAAATGCATCCTCAAAGTGCCATTTTTGCGCGATCACCTGGCGCAGGTCATCCCAGGCATTGCTGAGCAGGGCAGTTTTATAGCTCTTGTGCAGCTTGCGCACGTAGCTTACCAGATCCTGGTCGAGCTCATCCTGGGCGAAAAATTGATCAAGCAAAGCCTGGAACTCCTCGGGGGAGCAATTGATCCGCTTGCGCAGCACCTCCCAATGTTCGCGGACGGTGATCTCGCCCCGCTGTGCGCGGTCGCCTGACTCTCCCCCAAAGATGAACTCTTCCAGCGCATGCCGGCTCATCCCCAGCCTGTCTGCGAGTTGGTCGCGTGATGAATAATTCGCGGTGCGTAGCAGCACCCCGCCGAGATCGAAGATGATGGCTTTGATCGTCATGCGACTAAGTATATCAGACGTATCAAGAGAAGAACCATGCACGAGTATATCTTTGCTAGTATAATAATAAATTCTGTTGATATATTTCATTCATTATGCGAGTTTTATTCGTGCCAGGTGGTTACAATTCCCGCTTTCTACCGACCTTTTCTTTCCTTCCGATCCGTTTTTCCCGCCTTGCAAAGATGTAATTTCCTCCCTGCTCCCTATTGCTGCTCCCTATTGCTTGACATCCCCCAAACGCTCGTTGTATACTTGCTTCTTATTGCTATCCTCATGAATAACTCATCCAAAATCTCACTTCCAAAGGAGTAAAACATGCCTGATTTCTCTCGAATGCCGCGTTACGACATCCGCAATGATGGTGCTGGTCCTTATGCTATCTTTTATTGTGATATGTGTGGACGTGAATTTCGCAGCCAGCCAGATTTTGTAAACACGGTGAAGCAGGATCTGGGAAAATCTGCCTTGGGTGGTCTGCTGCGTAAAGTCCCCCTGGTAGGTAGCAGCATGGCCGAAAATGTGGTTGGGGAAGACCCCCGCTACTCATACAAAATGAGCCCTACTCAGCTTGAATCTGCCTGGAAACAGTGCCAGGTGCATTTCCGCGAATGCCCCACCTGCAACCGCATCGTTTGCCTGTCGGATTTTGATGCCCAGAGTGGATTCTGCCAGGAAGACAGCCCCCGCACGGAAGAGATCACTGAAGCGCGCGGCGCCCAGGCGGGTGCCGCCCTAAAAGGCTTTGCTACCGCTTTTGGACTGGGCGATGCGCTTAAAAATGTGGGCAAAGTAGTTGAAAACGCTGGTAATGTCGCCACCCAGATGGCGCAATGCCCTAAGGATGGCACCCTGGCTGCACCTGGGACGAAATTCTGTCCGGAATGCGGCACCCCAATGACCCAGCCGGTATCGGCTCTATGCCCGAAGTGTGGTACCGACACGAAAGGTGCCAAGTTCTGCCCGAATTGCGGCACGAAGATGGAACAAGCGCCGGCGAATTGCCCCAATTGCGGCGCTGAAACCAAAGGCGCCAAGTTCTGCCCCGAGTGTGGTACAAAACTAGGCTAACTCATACAAATCCAGTAACAACAAAATGGCAGGTATCGTCGCTACCTGCCATTTTCGTTTTATCCTATATTTAACTGCTCTTTACATTGTAAATATGTCAGCACCGTGCTAACGTACGCTGCGTGGCTCCAGGTAAGCGGGCTTACCGATACAGGCTGGTCGGTATAGGGGTCCACCTGTTCAGCCAGGATTCCGCTTGGCAAGGCATGCGCAGCCACCCACTCCAGAATATCCATCGCCTGCTTCAGTCCTTCCGCACCCTTCGCTGTCAGAGCATACCATTCCGCCAGCCACAAAGTACAGATGAACCACGGGTTGCCCGGCACATTTGCAATATCCTGACTCACCTGGTGGTAATGATCATTGGTATAACGTGCCACACCTCCCACATTCGTCTTAACCCACAGCTGTTCTCGGATTGCCTGCATGGTGGGTACGATCTTGGGGTCATCCGGTGGATACATTCCAAACTGCCATAATCCAACCAGCGAGGCATCCACCGTTTCATCAACTTCCCAACTGCCGTCTCCCTTTTTAGTCACCATGCGTGCAAAACGATTGATCGCTGGTTACCACAGGTTTGCTTCCATTCCAGCCTTTATTTCATCCAGCGCTTGCCGGTAATTCTGCGCCCGCTCTGTCTCTCCAAAGGCCTGTGCGAAGTTGGCAGCGGCGTTCAAGCCACCCCAGGTAGCCGCCACCGTCCAGCTCAATATACCCAGGCGCTCCTCCCACAAATCATAACTTGGGAGCGGTAGGCCATTGGCTTTATCCCTGAATCCAGCGATAAAATCTGCCAGCGGGCAGATCAATGATCGGTACAACGGCTTGATGAATGCGACGTCCCCATAGCGTGTAAAATGCTCCCATAATGCCCATAAGACCAGCGAGGTCTCATCCTCCTGGATGGGCAACAGCTTTTCGCCATCCACTGCCCAGGGCAGCCAGCTGGAGGCCAGCGAGCCATCCGGGTTATATTTATGCAGCAGGTAACCTTCTCTGCTGTGAACCTGCTCGCAGAAGTTGAAAAACGCCCGCGGTAGATCCAGGTAACCAGCTTTGTTGAGGGCATGAGCCACCAACGCTCCATCCCGCGACCACATATAGCTATAGGTATCGCGCACATCCGATGAAATATCCGAATCATTGGCTGCGATGATCGCACCTCCATCATCAATCTGCGTGCGAATGGTCAACAGGCTGCGTTCATACTGATCTCTGACGGCCTGGGAAATCTCACTCATATCCGGTAGATGCACCCTCAGCCACAGACGCCAGAATGCCACCGTCCGGTCGATAAAAGATTGTGGGCCTCGCTGGCGTACCATGCGGTTTAACGTGGTCACGGCTTCGAAATTCGACCTAACTGCCATCCAATAAAACAAAATGGCTTTTCCTCCTGCTTTTAGCTGCAGATTAAAGCCGATCGTTGAGTCAACCGACCCATGTGCAACCACCCCGCCTTCCAACTGGCCATCCTCAGCGTCCCGCCATGTGCCCTGCAGGTTGCGAATTTCCTTCAGCCCGCATGCCCACTGGTGGATGCCGGTCACCAGACCTGGGTAATTATCCTGCGAAGGTTCCCAACCAGGTCCCGCATCCGCCTGATCAAATGTGACTGCCCCATTCATCATGAACCAGTACTTGTTTTTATAGTGAAAAAGCGCTCTACGTTCAGGCTCATAATAAGCAGTATCCCCGATGTCATTACCGGCAATATGAAAATCGTGGTGAAAGAACACCCTGATCTCCCGGTCTCGCCTTTCGAGGTTGGTGATTTCCATTCGCCGGATGAGCAGATCTTCGTGGAAATCCACTGTATCTTCTGATCGAATTGACACTTTCAGCTCAGGGTGTTCCAACGCCACCTCACTCACCAGAGTTTCAGGCTGGTATTTGAGTGAGCGCTGCCAGTTTCCATCATCGAACCAGCGAAACTGTCCGTCCACCCATACTCCCGTGCGGAAAGGGTGCCCAAGGGCGTGATTTTCCTGTCCAACATGCGGCCAGTACAGGTCGCGGATTTGATACTGCTGGTCAAATGCTACCAGCAAGCTGCCATTTCCAAGGGGTAGGTCTCTGGGCATAATATTATTCCTCCTATCGATAACCCTCGGCATCATTATATGGGTTATTCTTGGGGCAAGTTATTAATGGATTAATAGCTTACCAGAATTTTACGGCACTGTCGGAGACCTTGCTGCATCTAATTCTATAAAAGGTAATCTTAATATGACAGATTTGAATGACTTTCGAAAGATGAAAGATGATTTCTTTGCCCATGAGGGTCAAAGCCCGCTCACTCCTGAGCAGAAAAAGGTGTTCAAGGGGTTGAGATATTTTCCTCCCAATCCCGATCTAAACCTCGAAGTCACCGTGGAAGAATTCCCTGATAAACAGCACATTGAGATGCAAACGACCACCGGTGATGTTCAGGTATATGAGCGATACGGTAAGTTCAGCTTTACAGTTGGGGATATGCGTGCTGAATTAACCATTTACTATAGTGAGGACGGCTATTTTCTCCCGTTCGTGGATAGCCTGGCAAGTAAAGAAACCTACCCTGCAGGGCGCTATCTCGAACCCGAATCCCTGGGAAAAAATCGTTTCAGGGTGGATTTCAACCTGGCTTATAACCCTTACTGCGCCTATAACAATACCTGGTCTTGCCCCCTCACCCCTTTTAAGAACCGACTAAACGTTCCCATCCGGGCCGGTGAAAAGCTCTTCCCCCATTAAAGACTTTGCAAAAGATAACGTTAGAAGGTTGCAAGTTTAAACGTTACAACCTTCCAACGTTTCAACTTCTAACGTTCCAACTTTCTAACGTTTACACATTTAAACGTTTATACGTTGATCGGTTTTCGGTAATTTGTTTGCCTTTTTACCACTCCGTAACCCATGCTCTCATATAGGTGCAGCGCTCCTGAGATATTCTCAGCATCCACACCCAGCCCGGCTTCAGTCATACCACGTTCCTTAATCGCATTCAGGCTCAGCGCGATGAGTGCTTTGGCAACTCCTTGTTTTCGCCACGGTCTGCGCACGCAGATGTTCTCCGTATAACCACGTTTACGTGAATATTTCTCGTTCTCATCCTTGTTGATGAAGCTCAGCACCATGCCCACCACTTCATCCCCCTGCCAGGCCACCCTCCACAAGCTGGGATCGAAATCCGGGTCACTCATCATCTGCTCGTAATTCTCCCAAGGGTCTGGGATGTAGCCCCAATGGTCGCGGAAGGCTTCATTGGAGGCTTCCCAAATTATTCGCATGTGCTCCGGCTGCACCGGGCGTATTTCCACCGCAGGCGGTAAATGTAGGTCAGGGATATTCTCCAGGTCAGGTCGCACCATCTCGAACGCGTAGCGTACCGGTTTATAACCTCGCCTTTCCAGCAGGTTTATCCTGTCTTTCTCACTACTGCTGACGAAATTATCCAGAAGACAGGCTGCATTCTCAGGCAGCTGGCCGCTTTGCTTGAGCTGAGTTGCAATCTGCGATAGTCGCCCTTCATTAAAACGCAGCAAAGTACTTCCAATGCCCTTTCGCCGCCAGGCTGGCAGCACATTGCCCAGCTGAAAGCCGATCCATTGACCGCTGCCTTCAACTTCCCACCATATACGGCTATACGCAACTATTTCTCCGTCCAGCTCTGCAAACAACATGTCGGTATTGGGGTCACTGTGATGCAGGTGGGAATACATATTGACGATGTCCTCCAGTTTCTCGGCGCGCTCGACGCCATCTACAGCCGCACTACCATGCAGCACTGCCAGCATTTTGGGGAAATCCACTTCGCCACGAAAACTGCGAAATTCCAATCCCGCTATATTTTTAGTTTGGCTAGTAGTGATTATTTCTCGAATATCTGTATTCGTGTTCATGATATTATCCATAGTGTCCTAAAAGAACTTGATTTATTATATAGATCCAATTCCATCAAGAATGAATTTATTTCTATTGAGATTGCTTAGAAAACAAGCATATCTTCACTGATATCTCGATACCCTGCGGGTCCTCCACTTGCTCCGAGATAGTGCCAGCGGGTAGTTTATTTTATAATCGGTGCATTTATCTCTACCTCATCCACAGCCACTGTTTCTCCATTCTTTGGCAGCTTGAACTTAAGCCACGCCGGGATCGCGCTCCCCAGAGCTGCCAAGCCGGTTACATAGAATGGCAGGCGGGGGCTATAACGTTCCCACAGCTGAGCCCCTGCCCACGGTGCCGGCAGCGAGACCAATCCCAGGCTGGTGCCGAAAAAACCAAATGCCGTTCCGCGCAGCTTCTCCGGCACCACTTTACTGATCAGTGAGTTATATGCGGGAGACATCATCCCGGTCCCTAACCCAAACAATGCCCACACCAACGCGTAACCCCAAAATCCGCTCACATTCATAAAGATGAACATGGCAAGAAATTCAGTCACAAATCCAATCACGATTCCCAACCGCTCACCTTTCTTATCTGCCAGCCACCCGGCGGGCATGGTGACCAGCATCATGCTACCGGCAAAGATACTGCCCAACCAGCCTATTTGCTGGAAGCTCATCCCACCGATTTGCTCCAGGTAAACTGGTAACAGGTTACCGGAGAGTGAAAAGGCGATGTCGCGGACCCCATCAGTGATCAATACCCAGGTGATCACACCTCCGCTGAGCAGCAACCCCACCATGGCACCCAGGTTGGAACGCAGGTTTCCCAGCGATAACTTTCTCGGATTAGCTTCATGCCCGCGTGCTGCGGTGCGTGCCATGCTCACCCTGATTATCGTTCCACCGAGATAAAACAACCAGGCACAGGCCAACATGATCCGAAAACCGAAACGATCAGCCAGGTATCCACCCAGGGGAGGCCCAAGTACTCCGACGATCATGAATAGAGTGTCCGAGATGCCAAATACACGCGCCCGGTTCTTCTCAGAGGATTGCTCAGCGATGAAAGCGCTGAAACTCGGACCGATCAATGAGCGCGTGATTGCGCTGAAAAACATCCCGCTCATCACCCACTGCCAGGTGGGTGCAAAGATAAAACCCACAAAGGTCAGGTTGCCAGCCATGCTGCCTAATGCGATACTACGTAATCGCCCAAGTGAATCAGACACCCACCCTCCCAGGATCTGCACTACGAGCGGGATGATCTGTGAGATGGTGAAGAATAATCCAATCTGTGCCACCGTCGCATTCAGCTCCTTCAAGTATAGGGGCAGAAGCATCCCATACATCTCGCCACCAATGTTCGCCAGGATCATAGCGACCATGAACAGCAGCAGCATTTTATTCATTAATGGCTCAGGCTTAACCGAGCTATTTGCATTTTCCATTTAAATTTCCTTGCAACAAAGCTTGCCCGTCAATTTCTCGTCAAATTTCCATCCGTCCATCACTCCAGAGGTTTAACCGCCCTTGTGGCGTAATAACCTGGCATATACTTTCCCAGGGGTGAATTCTGCTTGTCTTCATAAAATCCAACCAGGCTGAAGCCCGCCTCCAATTGCCCACCGATCTGATCCTCCAGCGAGTGACTGAATTCAAGCGGTGTCTCATCCCCGAACACCCGCTGCCGTTCCTCATCGCTCAGCTGGGTAGCATCAAAGGGCAGGGGATATATCACCTTAAACTCCCCTTTCTCTGCCAGTGGGATATCAAAGACATAGATATTTGGGTTGCCGAACCCTGCCATTAATATGCCTCCCGGTTGTAATACCCTGAAAGCTTCCCGCCATACTGGTCGCACCTCGGGGCAGAAAACGTTTGAGACAGGGTGGAATACCAGATCGAAGCAGCTATCGCCGAACACCGATAGATCTCGCATATCACCCTCGACGGTGATCAAGGACAATCCCTCTCGCCGGGCAACTATACGGTCCTGGTCTAATTGCCTGGGGGAATTATCAAAAACAGTGACATTCGCTCCCAAAGCTGCAAATACCGGACCTTGCTGCCCACCACCCGATGCCAGGCAAAGGATGTCGATCCCACTCATGTCACTGGGGAACCAGTCGCGCGGCACGGTTTTTTGCTCGGTCAGCAGTACCGACCATACTCCCTTTCGGGCGGTAGCAATAATTTCGGGGCTGGAGGGAATCGTCCACGGGTTGCCATATTCCACCTGCAAATTCCACTTGTCACGGTTGTATCTTCGTACATCCATCTCACACATTCCTTTCATAAGTACCAAGCACGTTTGCTGGCTGAAATCCTATCGATTTATATAAGTTTATCGCCGGTAAGTTATCCTCTCCCGTAGATACAATCGCCTGCTTCATTCCACCCGCCTGCAGTCGACGCAGCCCTTCAAACATCACAGCTTTTCCCAGCCCCTTGCGTTGATAATCGGGATGCGTGCCCACAGGCTCGAACAGTCCGACTTTATTGACCGGGTCCATCCACACAATGCAGAACGCGCCGATCTCCCCGTTCGGGCAAGTTGCGACGATATCCAGGTTGTGGCAATATACCGGTGAGCGCATAAACTTCCTGAAACGCTCCAGGTAGCGCTCGAAAGGCGCCTCAGAGCTGAATGCTCCGTGCTGCGCCCTGGCCCTGGAGTCTACTTCAGGCTCGCCCCTACAGGCGCGCACACGGAATTCATCATGGATCACCACTTGGGCAGGTAGAAGGGTTTCATCCAGGTTGCGGGAAAGCTGCATACATCCCTTTGCCAGCCGAAAGCCTCGCTGCCGGAAGTGATTTCCAAGTACTTCATCATCACGCAAGATCCACAAAGAATTAGTAGCTTTTTTTCCAACCATTTGGGCAACCTGAGTTGCTCGATCTTCTGTCCAAGCATACATCTCATCCGCCAATGGGCTACCCCGCAGGTCTAGCCGAACATAGACGTCGATGCCAACCCAATCGGGTGAGATCAATGCCCAACCCAATAGTTTCCCAGGAATATCAGGGTCATCCCAGAGATAGATGTGTTCCCAATAATCTCCACCCAGGGGTGGGTAATACAGCCACCAATTTAAATCTCCTGTGTGGATGTAATAGGTGCCGTTATTCGCTTTACGCCCTGCAATGAGCAGGTTGCGCATGGCTTCCAGGTCTGGCTCTCCCTGATAGTGTCTCGGTGCTCTCATGCATTCTCCACTAACTTTTCCCATTCACCAGTTAATTTTTCAAGCACAGCCTGCGCCTGGGCATATTTCCAGCTTAATTCATTGAGCGCCTCATAGCCCTTCGAGTTGCTGGTGTGGTGCAGCTCCTGTGATATGCGCTGTACTGCCTGTTCCTGGTCACGGATGCGATCTTCCAGCCTCGAGAGTGACTGTTGGCGCCTGCGTGTCTCCCGGCTGTTATCGCGTGCCAGAGGCCTGGAAGGTAAGAGCATCCGCCGTGGCTGAGAGGCAGAGGCTACCCGCTGCAATACGAACTCACGGTAGGTCCCATCAAATACATGTAGCTGTCCCTCGCGCAGCTCCCAGATTTGACTTGCCAGCTGGTCGATCAGATAACGGTCGTGCGAGACCAGCAAGATCGTGCCTTTAAAATCCTGTAACACCTGCTGGAGTACCTCGCGTGCGGGTAGATCAAGGTGGTTGGTGGGTTCATCCAGGAGCAGGAAATTCGCCCCGCGTAAGGCCAGGATCGCCAATGCCAATCTGCCTCGCTCGCCACCGCTCAACGCGCTGATCGGTTTGAACACATCCTCACCTCTAAACAGGTACTGAGCCAGATAACTGCGTGCCAGTCCTGGGTCCATCTCACGGTTGTTGAGCAGTTCATCCAAAACTGTGTGCTCGGGGTTCAATTCATCATGTGCCTGGGCAAAATATCCAATCTCCAGACTGGCTCCCAACCGCACTTCACCCGACAGGGTATCCACCTCCCCAAGCATGGTCTTGAGAAATGTCGTCTTCCCACTCCCATTAGGACCAATCAGCGCTGCACATTCACCCCGTCGCAGCTCCACCTGTTTTGCTCCGAAAAGTGTTTTGCCCGGGTAGCCTATCTCGGCAGATTTTACCCGCAGGATGATGTTGCTGCTGTCTTTGGTTGGTACCAGGCGCGGTTTGATCAGTGGTGGACGAGCTGGCATCGCCAGGGCATTCACCTTGCGAATGCCATCGATCACGTCCAGGGGTTTATCCGCTCGCAGGTCCAGCTCATGCCAGCTTCTCCCGCTGCGTAACACCATGATCCCGTAGGTGTCCACTGCCATTAGCTCACGCGTCACCTTGCGCAACATCCCCAGAGCGCGGGCATGTGTGCTGGCGCGCACCCAGTTCCGCTGGACGAAATCCATCTCTTTTTGCAGGCGTTCCTTCTCTTCTTCGAATACCCGTTGAGCATATTCCCAGCGGGCATCCCTCTGCAATAGATAACTGCTGTAATTGCCTGAATAAACCTCAATTCCGCTGTGACCCATTTCCCAGATCGTGTTCACCGAGCTATCCAAAAAGTACCGGTCATGGCTTGCCACCAGCACTGCCCCCTCCCATTCCTTCAGGGTATGTTCTAACCACTCAATGGCTTCAGCATCCAGGTGATTGGTGGGTTCATCCAGCATCAGCAGGGCAGGTCTTTCAAGCAGCAGGCGTGCCAACAGCAGGCGCGTTTTTTGACCACCACTGAGGTGCGCCAGAGGCATTTCCCACGTCTGCTTGCCTAACCCCAATCCCTGCAGGGTTTGTTGAATACGCAGGTCGTAATCGTAGCCGCCCGCATGCTCAAACTTCGCCTGTAGTTCACCATAGGTGGTAAGCATCTCTTCGGTGTAACCTCCACCTGCCATGTCAGATTCAAGTTTGTGCAGCTTTCGCTGCTGGTCCTGCAAACCAGCAAAGACGGTCATCATCTCGCCATATACCGTGTTTTCTTCACGTTCAAAAGCGCTGCTGGCTTCCTGGCGCAGGTAACCCAGCCGCTTCCCGTGGGCAACATGAATAATGCCCGTGGTGGGTTGGTTCAATCCCGCCAGGATCATCATCAAGGAGGTTTTACCGATTCCGTTGGGGCCGATCAGGCCAATTTTGCTGTCATTGGCAATCGTCACCGTTATTCCCTGGAACAGGTCAAATGCCCCAAAGGATAAACCTAAGTTTTGCGCAGATAGTACAGACATTTTTCCCTCGTACGTTACCGTAAGGGCTTCGCTCCTACGGCAAATCATCCATTCCGGTGCAGCTTTCCTGTGCGCTTGGCATAGCGTTCAGCCAGGCCAAACACCCACAAACCCACCGGGATCGCGATTACACCCATCGCCAACGTTGGCCAGATGTAATGCCAGAGTTGCAGGGTGGATGTACCTTCCAGTAATGCTTTCCGGGTGCCATCCAGCACATAAGTCGCCGGGCTGTAAACCGCCAGCCTCTGCAGGAAACCCGGCAGCACATCCACCGGGTAATACACACCCGAAACCAGCAGCAGGATGGCGATAATGACGTGCGTCATCTGGGAGCCACGCTCAGGAAAAAGCAGCGGCAACACCGAGCCCATCACACCGACTCCGATAAACGAAAGGCTGCCTGCCAGCAGCATGACCGTGCCTCCCAACAGGTTAGCGTGGCTCAGGTCGATCTTGAAAATCGCCACGGTCACTGCCAGGATGATCCCGGTCGAAAACATACTGTAGATCACTGCCCACAGCGTCTGTCCTGCCATGTGCGTGATACGGCGAATCGGAGCCATCAGGGTGTACTCAATTGTGCCCTCCCATCGCTCCATGCCGATCACATCCGTGATCCAGTAGAAAATCAGCGACAGGTAACGCCAAACCAGCGTACCCACCACCAGATAGAGTACCAGGAAGCGTCCATTTGCAGCCGATGCACCACCAATTTTTTCCATTCCCAATCCAATAAAGCTAACTGAAAGGCTATTGGCGATCGAATAAACGATCCATACCAATTCCCACGACCAGTAGCGTTTTACCAGGTTGGCGTTGCGTTCCATGAACGCGTAAGTTGCTCGAAATTCATTCACTAACGTAGTCATTTCAAATACTCCAAGAAAAAACTAACCACTATCCATTAACTGCCATTCCTCGCGCAGGATACCCATGAAGATCAAATCCCAGCGCCGCCCCTCCCGGTAGAGAAATTTACGCGCCCGCCCTTCGTGGACGAATCCAACTTTTTCGTAAGAGTGGATGGCGCGCGGGTTATATTCGAATGTATCGAGAGCTACCCTTCTCAGGTTCAGCTCCTGGAAGGCGAACCGCAGGATCACCTGCATTGCATCGCTGCCGTATCCCTTGCCCCAGAATTCACGCTCGCCGATACCAATCCCAACAAAAGCCTCACCATGGGGGAAGAAATCTCCATCCAGCCCAGTAAAACCTATCAGGTTGTCATCCTGCAGGGTAAGAATTCCGAATGAGTACCTAAAACCTGGATCCTTTTCCTGATCCTTCTGGATCCAGTCGTTCAGCTTTTTCACCGAGAATTGGTTGGTAGGCTCAGAATCCAACAAGCGCCTGAATTCGGAATCCCGGTCCCAGCGATTGATCGCTTCGGCTAGAACTTGTGGTTCCAATGCAGCCAAATGCACAAGTGTTCCTGTCAACATACTTTTACTCATCATTCACCATCCAATCATCAAGCAATTAACCTGCACCGCACGGCTCCAGCCGGTTCAGCCGGTCAGTTTGTTTTTGACCAACCACTCTTCACGCAGGATCCCCATATATCGGAAGTCCCATCGTTTTCCATCCCGTAGAATCATCTTGCGAACGGTACCTTCGAACTGAAAGCCAGCTTTCTCATAAGAACGGATGGCGCGCGGGTTATATTCGAAGACAATTAAGCCCGCCCTTCTCAGGTTCAGCTCGTTAAAGGCATAACGCAGGATGATCCGCATTGCGTTTGTTCCATAGCCCTTGCCCCAATATTCACGCTCGCCCAGGGCAATCGCCACCAGTGTGTCACCATGCTGCATAAAAAGGTCGAATAAGCCAATAAAACCGATCAGCCGGTCACCTTCCAGGGTTCGAATGGTAAAGAAAATCTCATTAGACACACCCTTTTCCAGATCTTTTTCGAGCCATTCTTGCCACTTTTTCGCTGAGAACATGTGAGGTGGCTCGGTATCCAATAAACGCAGCCACTCAGTATCCTGGTTCCAGCGTGAAAAGTTTCCTGCCATGACCTCGGGGTTTTCGACGGTTAAATGCACTTGTTCTCCACGCAACAGATCACTGTTCATGGTTTGCTTCTCCGTTTATGGCCAGCCACTCATCGCGCAGTATTCCCAGGTGAATCGAGTCCCAGGTCTGCCCATCGCGCTGCAAGGCCTTCCGCCGGCGCACCTCTTCCAGAAAGTTGAATTTCAGGAAGAATTTCAACGCCTCCGGATTATCCTCACCGACCATCGCAGACATACGATAAAGGTTTAACTCACTGAAGGCAAACCGCAGCATCAGCTGGAGAGCTTCACTGCCGTAACCCTTGCCACGCTCAGCCGGGTCACCAATCGCCAGCTTCATACTGGCAGTTCCATGGGTCCACTCAATCCCTTCAATAAGTACGAAGCCAATCAGCCTGCCATCCTCCTTGCCACGGATGGTGAAGTAGAACATATTCTTGGATTCTTCCACTTGTTTTTCGATCGCTTCATATTTTTTCTTCATCTGGGCCACTGATAGCGGCATGGCAGGCTTGCGCCACAATGCACGTAGTAGAGATAGATCATGCGTCCAACGCGACTCCACTTCCGGGTCTTTGTCATGGTCAATGGGTGCCAGGCGGATCGATTTGCCTTCAAATAGTTGTGTGTCGATACTCATCTCTCGTTCCTTTCATATTCTGTAGGATGGGATACCCGTTTTTTCCATCTATCAGTCTTACGCCTCCCCTTAATCCTGAAATTTGGGATTTGGGGAAGGCGGGAGGGGGTTTACTTTCATTACAGTCCTTCCCGCCTTATCGAAACATGTATATTATTGGTCAAAGTACTCATTTCCATGCATCCCTTTACAATTGAATGCGTCCTGCACCCGAACAATCACGGAGGTTAATCACCACGCTCACAAACATGTTCCATGCTGCTCGAATTATTCTCCTCAGTACAGGAAGGAAACTATTCCTTCTCATTATTCGCTCTTCACGAATACTATTGATTGTGTGGTACATATTACCCTTCCTCTTCCGATAGCAATTGAGTTGAAAGTGGGTTCTTTCCACTCGTAACCCAATGATTCACTATCATTCTGGTAGGTCGGGTAATTGGCGGATCCTTACCGTCTCAAACCCAATCCTACCCTTCTTCC
The DNA here is from genome assembly GCA_963725685.1 of uncultured Chloroflexia bacterium. Lineage (GTDB taxonomy): Bacteria > Chloroflexota > Anaerolineae > Anaerolineales > UBA4823 > FEB-25. Next base: position 349,262 of record CAVRYZ010000001.1, on the reverse strand, counting down.
TCTTCCGATACCAGCTTGTTCCCGGTCAATTCCAGGAACACCTCTTCCAAAGTCGGCTCGTGCCCGTTGCGTGGGATGAGCCTCTTCAACGCGTCTGGAGTATCCAATGCCACGATCTTACCGTTATCCACAATAGCGATGCGATGGCACAGCGCCTCCGCTTCACCCATATCATGCGTGGTGAGCAGGATGGTGGTGCCGTGCGTCTCGTTCAGCTCGCGCACCACTGCCTGCACCTCATGCTTCGAACGGGGGTCAAGCCCGGTAGTGGGTTCATCCAGCAGCAGCAACTTTGGTCGGGAGAGCAATGCCCGCGCAATCGCTACTTTCTGCTGCATACCGCGTGACATCTCTTCCATTGGCTGCTGGATGGTATTTTTCTCCAGTCCCAGCCTGGTAAGGATCTCCACCACCTTTCGGCGGGTCTCCTTACCTTCCATCCCGTATAAGCGCGCTCCGTACAGCAGGTTCTCCATCGGCGAAAGTTTCTTAAAGAAGCTGGCCTCCACCGAAACACGGTTGATCAGGCGTTGGACCTGCATCGGCTGGCTGACCACATCATGCCCGAAGACCATAATTGAGCCTGCGTCAGGCAGCAGCAGCGTGGCAATCAGGCGAATGAGTGTGGATTTGCCCGAGCCGTTGGGTCCAAGCACGCCGAATATTTCAGCCTCATGCACCGAAAACGAGACGTGATCCACCGCTACTTTGAGTACTTTCCCAGTTGCTGTGGTGGCAGAGCTCGCCTTCCAAAACGGATGGGAATTCTTACCAAATTTTTTATAAGCATCCTGTACCTGTATCGCTTCAAACATATCTAACTCCTTATCTCGGGTCATCATATACGATAGAAACCCATACAGACATCCTGCATTCACGAAAACCATCCACACAAACAAAAAACCGGTCACGGAAGTAGTCCCCGTGACCGGTCAAATACAATACAACCAAACTAAAACAAAAACGACCACGGGGTTTGGAGCTCACCGTGGTCGCTAGGTACAATACGTAAACCTAACGAGCGATAGGCACGCTCCGCGAAGGTACGGCAGAACCGCTGCCAGCGGCAACTGCACGCACTTCATAAATTCGCTTGATGAGATCGCTCATTGATCGCCTCTTACTCTTCATTAGTGAATAATTAACAACTTTGCGAGTTTACCATTAGATTCTGGAAATCGTCAAGGGGGAAATTTTTAGTGTTAGCCCAAATTAGAAATGCCCCTTCTTAAGCAAAGCCGAGCAATTCTTTTCTGTGTAGAAAGCCTTTCGTGCTATGGCTAGCTATATTCTGCTGCCTTTGTGACCAATGATTCCTTGGTGGTATTCTTTTATTTCTTCAGCTCGAATATATCTATCACCGCCCCCTTCCGGTTAATGAACTCGAACACGATATGTGCCTCCGTCGCTTCCACTCTCATCGCCCCATAATCGACGTTATACCTGACCAGGCTGCCATCGAGAATATCGCCAAAGTCATACCTGCCATTACCTCCCAACCCATTGACGATATAAGCCAGCCCATTCTCGTCCAACCGTTCATAGGTATGGTCATGCCCTGCCAGCACCACATCCGCGCCCCATTCCGCATATGGCCACCTGGCCCAATCTGTGGAGCCGTGCTGCCCTGATGAATACGGCGGGTAATGCATGTAAACGATGTTCCATGGCGATGTTGAATCTTCGAGACCCGCCTTTAACCAGGCAGCCTGGTTTGACGACGCCCCCACGCCATCCGGCTCGCTTTCGATATCATCCAGGGCAAACAGGTGCAGCGGCCCCCAGGTAAAGTCATAGTAGCGCTCATTACCGGGCAGGCTAAAATAATCATAATACGGTTGCCCATTCTCTGAGATCAGGTCATGGTTCCCCATGGTAGGAAAGAACCGGTTTACCTCTCCGCCTGCTCCATAGTCTCCCTTATATGGGTAAATGTAACTGTGATAAAACTGCCCCACCGCTTCATCCATATGCCTGGCGGACCCATCGGGATAGTTATTATCCCCCAGGGTGATGATGAAATCGGGCTGCCAGCTCAAGACCAGCTCTGCCACGTCTGCTTCACTCTGGTTGCCCGAGCCAAAATCACCAAGCACCGCAAAAATCACTGCCGGTGAGGTGGTTTGAGATGGCTCAGGTGTGCTGGTAGAAGTTGTCCTGGGTAAATTGGTACTTGTAATGGTCAGGGGTGGCGCCAGGTTTTGAGTCGCGCTTGATTGCAGGGTGGCTGTGCTGGAAGCCAGGCTCTCGGTTGGGTTGCTCACCGCTTGGGTCGGTGAGATTGTTGCTCGGGTTGTTGGTTGGCATGCCTGGACGAAAATTAGGACCAGGCTGACTGCCAGCCATTTCCAACCCTTGCTGATGGTGCGTGTTTCTGGATCTGCACTGCCCCGGCAGGCATGCATTTTCATTTTAGCATGTAGATGCTTCCACGATCGTCTACCATGTAGATCTCACCATCCTCATCCATCCCAAAGGATGAGATGGAAAATCCAGTATCGAACAACTGGGTATTTTGCCAGCTGCCATCCGCTTGCTGCAGTAAGCCCCATACTCTACCGGAGCCGTAGTCTGCATAGAGGTACACACCCCACCAGGCTGACAGATTTTGACCTCGATAGACGTATCCACCAATGACTGCATTACCCAGCTCGTGGTTATATTCCGCCACCGGCATCACAAATTTGGCCTCCCCGGGCGGTGAACCGCGGTAGGCATGCAGGCCTTCGTAATAGCTCCAGCCGAAGTTCTCCCCACCGGGGCTGCCTGCAGGCAGGTAATCGATCTCCTCCCAGGCATCCTGGCCTACATCTCCAATATACAGGTCCCCGGTCAGCCGGTCGAAAGAAAATCGCCATGGGTTGCGCAGTCCGTAAGCCCAAATCTCCCACAAGCCTCCCCCGCTTACAAATGGATTATCTCCTGGTATGGCGTATGGTTGTGAATTATCCACATCTATCCGTAGCAATTTCCCCAACAGCGTCTGCAGGGATTGCCCGTTGCCAAGTGGGTCACCCACTGATCCCCCATCACCCATACCGATGTACAGGTAGCCATCTGGGCCAAATTGTAGCTGCCCACCGTTATGATTTTGAAATGGTTGTTCAATGGTTAACAATCGCATTTCACTGTTCGCATCAGCCAGGTTCGGGTCGCCTGCCGATGCGTTATAGCGGGCGATCACCGTGTAAAGCTTGTTGTTCACCCTCTCGGTGTAGTTTATATAAAAAAAGCCATTCTGGCTATATTTTGGATGGAATGCCAAACCCAGCAGGCCTCGCTCACCACAACAATCCACTTTACTGGTCAGGTCCAGGAATGAAGAACCCAGTAGTGCCCCGTCCTTCAGGATACGGATCATTCCGGCCTGCTCAACGAAGAATAACCGCCCTGAGCCATCGCCTGCATTTGCCATTCCTTCAGGACTGTTCAACCCATCCACCACCTTCTGCCATGCATAGCCGGATGGATCAGGCAGCTCGCTTACATTCATTGGCACTGGTGTTGGGGTCGGGGTTGGGGTGAATGTAGCTGTGCTCGTTGGGGTCGGGGTTTCGATCGTGCCCGTAATGACCTGGGTGGGTGCGAGTGTTGGAGGGCGCGGGGTAGGAGATTTTAGGTTGGTTGGTGTTGGAACATAAATAAACAATGGTGTGGATGTGCTTGTCAGGATCACGGTTGGTTGACTAGTGGTGCATCCAGCCAGTAAAATGACGGTGGTCAAGCAAAAAAAAGCAAGGAGGCGCTTCATTTCGACTCCGTTTTACCATCCACAATCTCCCCATCAATGATCTCACCCTGCCCCCCAGGCTGTGAAGTCTCCTCATAGCTGTCCATCACCTTGCGGGTGGCTTTTAATGCCTCCAGGTGTTCCTGAACTACATGTGGTGGGCACAGTTCGACGAACAGGTACGTAGCCAACCAGATCAGCGCCGCATCGTCAATCGGTCCGGGAGCAATATCTGGCATCACCAGGTAGATCAAGGATCCAACCGGTAAAATCTTGAGTAAAGGGTTGACCCGCTTATCCCCAAGCAACTTCAGGATCAGTTTAATCCGCAGGGAAAGTTCCGAAAATATCCCTCCAGACTGAGGCAGTACGATTTTACGATTCTTTTTTTCATCCATTTTAGATCTCCGCACAACTCCTATACCTGTTTACGCATATCATCTGGATCGGTTCTGCCCACCCATGATTTAATCTCTTACCTAAGGGTACCTCAGACTTCATCGGCTGGAGGGGCAGCCTGGCCATAATCCAGGATCTCATATCCCTGCGGGCCCGATTCCTTGCCGATGATGCCTTTTTCTTGCATAGATTCTACTAGCCGCGCTGCACGTGTATACCCGATCCGCAGTCGCCGCTGGAGCATGGATACAGAAGCACGCCCCTGCCGGCGTGCAAGGTCAATTGCTTCATCGAGCAGTGAATCTTTATCTTCCTGCGCCTGCATATCCTCCCATAATGGTATCTGCATCAGGGGAATACCGGGCGGGATGGCATCTGGGATACCCCCGGCAGCCGTCGGGGCGAGCGGGCGGTTGGGAATAAAGCTTTGCCAATAGGTAACCAGGCTGAGGATTTCGCTATCCGAAAGGTAGGTGCCCTGCAACCGGATGGCGGCAGGTGCATCCGGAGCCTGGAAGAGCATATCACCCCGCCCCAATAATCTTTCTGCTCCAGGCTGGTCGAGGATCACCCGGCTATCGGTATTGGACGCCACGGCAAACGCGATGCGTGCCGGGAAGTTGGCTTTGATGATCCCAGTCACCACTTCCACTGAAGGGCGTTGGGTGGCGATCACCAGGTGGATACCGGTGGCGCGCGATAGCTGAGCCAGGCGGGTGATAGCGCCTTGCGTTTCATCAGGTGCCAGCATCATCAAATCTGCTAGCTCATCAATGAAAACCACCAGCTTGGGCAGTTTCTTTTCCTTTCCATCTCCCGTGCTTTCCATGCGGGCATTATACTCACCGATATTGCGGGTGCCCGCCTGGGCTAATTTATGGTAGCGCATGTCCATCTCGCGCAGCACCCACTGCAGCACCCCCACTACTTTCTCTGTCTCCACCACCACAGGTGCCAGCAGGTGCGGGATGCCGTTATAGTTGGTCAGCTCAACCCGTTTGGGGTCCACCATGATCAAACGCAGGTCATCCGGCGTGTTATGCAGCAGCAGGCAGGCAATCAGCGAGTTGACACACACCGACTTGCCCGAGCCGGTTTGCCCGGCGATGAGCAGGTGCGGCATGGCAGCCAGGTCGGCTGCCACGGCATTGCCCGCCACATCCTGCCCCAGGGCAAAACGCAGCGACGATTTAAGGCGCCTGAAAGCATCGCTTTCGACTACATCTCGCAGCGTCACCAGGGCGATTTGCTCATTGGGCACTTCGATGCCGATGTAGCCCTTGCCCGGCACAGGTGCTTCCACCCGGATCGTCCTGGCAGACAGGGCAAGTGCCAGGTCATCTGCCAGCGAAGCGATCTTTGCCACCCGTACACGTGTGCGCGAACCGCGCGTCTCAATGAAATCGGGCTCCACGCCAAACTGGGTGATGGTGGGTCCGCGGTTGATCTCAACCACGTTGACTGGTGCTCCCAGCACGCGCAATGTTTCCTCGATTACCCGGGCACGCTGGCGATCGACATCATCATCGTGAACGGTTTCGTTGCCTTTTTCGAGAATTTGGTCAATCGCCGGCAGCACCCATGGACGGGGTTTGATCACATCCAATAAGCTGATCGGAAGACCGCCCGCCGCTGTTCCACCCAGGGCTTCGATTTCAGGCCAATTGGCTGGAGGCGTGGGTGGGTTTGTGCCGGTGTTTGATTTGTCAGGCAGCTTACCGCGGTGATTACGGCGCTCATCCATCCAATCCTGGATGCCATCCTGGATGCGGACCACCGCTGGAGGCACCCACTGGAACAGCTCAATCACCGACACATCCAGTACCAGGATCAGGGCAATGATCAGCCAGGCAAACAGGGTGATGGCTGTGCCTGCCCACCCCAGGCTGACGAATAACAAGCTAAAAATAAACGCCCCCACATACCCCCCACCCTCGCCCTGGGCTGCCAGGATGTAAGCTTTCTCTTGAAAGGTAAAGAAGTTCATCCATCCCAGGATGTTGATGTAGAGAAACACCACCCCGATGAAGCGCTCGAGAGCCACATGCGGTACATGTTGGAAACTGCGCAAGACCAGCCACAGGCCAACGATGAGCAGCCCGGCGGGGAAAATATAGGCTCCCCAGCCGAATGCCCGCCCCAAGAAATTGAGCCAGGTGGCTGTGGCAGGGTTATGGCTGGCTGAAATGAGGCTCAGCAAGGTGAGCAGCCCGACGAAAAGCATCAGAATGCCGATCAAGTCAAGCTTGCGGTCAAGCGACATCCCCGTTGAGGCAGGGTTCGTGTCCGCAGGCGGCCTGCCCCTTGGTTTCGATGCGGCAGGTTTTTTAAAAAGGGAGCCAAGCGATCCCAGCCAACTACCCGATGAGCTGCGTCCTTTACGCACCGACCTGGTCGGGCTGGAGCTCCGCCTGGCAGTGGATCGGCCGGGCGGTCTCCCCCGTCGGGCGCTGCCGCGTGCCGAGGAGGTACCCCGAGTGGTTTTAGCATATTGGCGGGTGTTGGTCTTCCCGTTTTGCTTGCGCTGTCTCGTCTTGGCGGTTTCAGTCATGTCTTTGGGATTATAGCATGAATGGTCTGATATCGTCCTCAGCCGGATTTTATCGACGAAATAAGGTAAAATTCTAGCGCTAGATCGCTTTTTATCATCCATCGAGAGGTGCTCTTGTTCGAAATCGTCTTCCTAGGCACATCCGCTTCCGCTCCTTCGGTTCATCGCGGCCTTTCCAGCCAGGTGGTGATCCATGATGAATTCCGCTTCCTAATCGACTGCGGTGAGGGCACCCAGCGCCAGATCCTGCAATCGGGGTTGGGTTTCAAGCGCTTGAACCGCGTGCTCATCACCCATGGGCACCTGGATCATATTCTGGGACTGGCCGGCTTACTTTCCACCTTTATGCGTTGGGAGACGATCGACAAGCTCGAGATTTACGGCGGCGAGTGGGCGCTGGACCGCATCCACGACCTGATCTACAGCATCGTGCTGCGCGGCGCCAAGCCACCCATGGACCTGCAATTACTGCAGGTCAACAGCGGGATGATCTTCGACGAAGATGATTTCACCGTGACGGCCTTCCCGGTCTGGCATCGTGGACCCGATTGCTTTGGCTACCTGTTCGAAGAGAAGACCCGCCGACCCTTCCTGCCCGAAAAAGCCGATGAGCTGGCCATCCCGCCCGGACCCTGGCGGCGCGACCTGGTGAATGGAAAATCCATCACCCTCCCGGATGGGCGCACCATCCAGCCCGATATGGTGTTGGGTGCGGAGCGACCGGGCACGCGCATGGCACACGTGGGCGACGTGGGGCGTATCGATGAGCTGAGGCAGGCGGTGCAGGATGTGGATGCTTTGATCATCGAAGCCACCTACCTGCAGGAAGAGGCCGAGATGGCTGACCAGTTCGCCCATCTCACCGCTGGCCAGGCTGCCAGGCTGGCCGCGGAGGCGGGGGTTAAATACCTCATCTTGACCCACATCTCACGCCGTTATCGCGAGCGGGATGTGCTGGCTGAGGCCCAGGCTATTTTCCCCAACACCGCCGTGGCACGTGATTTTGATGCTTTCCAGGTGCGGCGGGGGGAATGCGTGAAGGTGGAGCTGGTTAAAGAAGCAGGCAATTCGAAGTAACACTCTACAGGCTAACTGGATCTCCCATGAGTTTCCAGCTTTGACGAAAATCGCTGGACTGCCGGTGATCCGGTTCCATGACTGCTGGCACACACAGCCCGATCTTGCGTAGTCTGCGGATCCCTCCGATCATCGTGGCTGGGAGGCTGGGCCACTCCCTGGTAATCTTAAGACCCGCTATGCTCACCTAGCTCGCTTTGCTCTCTATGCTTTGCTCGCTTCTCTCGCAATATTCCAGGAACCCAGAATGAGGCTGCTCGCCTAGTGGATGAAATTCTCTCACCTATTCCGATCGATCTAGTACATCTTAATCCTAAAAGCTAATTAACTATATAATTCCAGTTAATGCCCAAACTTCAATGCAAGGTCAATTGAAATATTGGAATAATTATAGGGAGGCGAATCGGCGAGTTATTAAGTAGTTTATTATCGTAAAACTGCAGGATGATTGATTGAGAAACCATTTGAGGAGGGCTGTGTCACATATCGGGAAAGACCTCAGAAAAAATCATACGGATGTGCGATCCTTATATTTTTTGTTGTAGGGGTCAGCCTTATATTAGTATCACTGGCGGACATTGTAAATGATTACGCCAGCTCGAAATGGCCTACTGTTCCAGGATGGATAGTGCAATCAAATATCCGTGTTGTTAAAGATAAGGGCACAGCGTACTGTCCGAATATTTCTTGGACCTACCGCGTCGCAGGGAATAATTATTCCAGCTCGAATGATCCCTTTTGCGCCTCCCGAGCTCAAGCCCAGGCAAAAGTTGCGAAATTTCCAATGGGAGCCAGAGTAGTAATAAGCTACTCACCCCAAGATCCGGGCAAATCTACAATTGAACCCGGAAAACTTGAATATCCCATATTTTTCCTTATAGCAGGGGTGATTGCCATTGTGATCGCATTCTTTCTCATTTAACGCAAATTTGCTTTGTATAACCTGGGGATTTACTCGGGATTGACAATAAAAAATCATGGTCATATAATCGAAAATTAGACCAATCATATCGGGATATTCCACATACTTTCCAAATATTCACAGATCAGGATAACTGTGTGGATCGAACAGGTGATGAGGGACAGTTAGGGATGATTAATTCACTTAAACAACCAATCGCCCAACCAAAGCGATCCGTCATCAGGTGGCTGCTTGATTCCGATCCTTCGATCCGTTGGCAGGTGATGCGTGATCTTACCGCTGAATCTGATAAAGTCATTGCTGCCGAACGCCAGCGGGTTGGCTTAGAAGGCTGGGGTGCCCAGCTGCTTGCCCTCCAGGGTTCAGACGGCCAGTGGAGCGGTAGTATTTTTCCAGCAGAGTGGGCCTCTACATTTTATGCCCTGCTGCTTCTGCGTGACATGGGGCTGGACCCGGCGGGTGAGCAAGCCCGGAAGGCTGTAGGTCTCGTTCGCCACAACGTCACCTGGGGTGAGGAATTCGGTAACTCACCGTTCTTCGAGGGTGAGGTCGAGCCCTGTATTAACGGAAGGGTCCTTGCGTTAGGTGCCTACTTCGGCGGAGCGAGCGATCGTTTGGTTGACCGGCTGCTCAGCGAGCAGCTTGAGGATGGAGGTTGGAATTGCGAGGCCCCGCCAAGCCGGCAGTCCTCGTTCCACACGACCATCTGCGTCCTGGAAGGACTGTTAGCGTACGAGAAAGCCAAGGGGGCCAGTGCTGCGGTAACCGATGCCCGCCTCCGGGCACAGGAGTATCTCCTGGAGCGTCATTTGTTCCGCAGGTTGTCAACCGGCGAGGTGATCAACCGCAGCTGGCTGCGCTTCTCGTTTCCGCCCACTTGGCACTATGATGTGCTGCGCGGCCTGGATTACTTCCGCACTGCCGGCATTGAGCCTGACGAACGAATCGTTGAGGCCGTTGATCTGGTGGCGAAGAAGCAGCACCAAAATGGGCGCTGGCCGCTTCAGAACCCCCACACTGATCAAGTCAACTTCACCATGGAAGGTCCAACAGGCACCGCCAGCCGCTGGAATACCCTGCGCGCCTTACGCGTGTTAAACTGGTATTCCAGGTACGAATAACCCAATCGCCGGGTCATTAACCATGATGATAGACCATGATCATAGTTCCGCAATGAGATGACTCACGATCCGCATGGTCAGCATCGCCTTCGAACATTCGAAGATCACTCCACCGGAAAATTGGAGTTGGGTGAGCAATTACGATTGGGTTGCCTGACGAAGATGGTACCCCTGATCACTTAGTCCCCAGGTACGGTATATCTCTTCCAGTCTGTATATACCTGAGGCTTCCAGTTAGTTGCCAGGTAAAACCAGGGTGAGTGCAGCTGGCTTCCATCTGGCGATTAATTACCACTGGTTATGCAGCTTATTGCCAACCCGCACCACCTGTCCCGGTCGAACTCGGTGAATTGCCTTGCTTGCGCTCGTCGAACGTATGCTGCGAGGTAAGCACCTGTATCGCCACCCGTCGAGCAGTAGTGGGAGGTTGCCTCGGGATCATACAGGACTTCGAGTGAGTAAGCCTCACGTTGAGCTGATATCAGCAACCCCTGGGGGCTTGACGCTGTGTCCACCATCGTCCAGCCGTCAGATTCAAGCAAGTTTTCAGCACTGTCAAGAGCCTCCGCAACGGTCACCTGCGGAGTGTTCCAACACGCAGCCCAAACACCACCGGCACCTAACTGCACCGGAGGTGCAACTGCCTGTTTCATGATTGGCAGGCGGATGAGAATCGTTTTGCCTTGGGGTGGCCACAAGATTACAAAGTAGAGTAAGAATGCTGCGGCTAGTGCGCCAACCCAACCGGCCTGAATGGCGATGTGCCTCATCGGTTGCCGGGCGGCCGATTGCCAGCGCAAGACACCTACCCCACCGACTAAAAACGCCGCTGAACCCCATAGCGAGACCAGCCAATTCGGCATGCCACCTGAATACAGAGTGAGGATGAGACTGTAAGCCAAGGCTGGGACGGAAAGGATAAGCAATCCAGGCCCCATGATGCGAGGCCATAGCCATGCGATGGCTCCAAGTACGCATCCGGCCACAATTGCCTGAACCAAATACAATTGCTCACCCATGAAGATGTATGGGGCCGCGGCAAAAATGACCGGACCGACAACCACGAGCACGATATCGAACAGACTGGGCCGTGGCCTGGCTATGAGAGCAAAGCCATCTTTCATTTGAGAAGAAGATTTCGTCCCAGCCAAATGGCCCAGATTGGATAGAGGATATAAGTTCCTAAATATCCAAAAAACGCGATATAGAGATACCATGGCATAGACTCCATGCTATCAATTCCAGTGAATATCCCTGGAATACCGATCAGTCCAACTGCCATGAACACACCCACGACAAGCCCAAATACAATCAGGTTGTGTGGCAATGCGTTACCGCGTTGCATGGAATAACAAAATGCCACCAGCCATAAGCCGATCAAAGCATACCCGACCCCTGTATACCACCCAGCCAGAACAAAGTCTGTGAAGCCGTAAATGATCAGAACCGAACCGACAATAGTAAAGATCGCACCAACCACTACAAGGGCAAGCGCGATTTGGCTCATCAACGGTGACTTCGCATGATGTTCGGCGTACAACATCCACGCCAGAACCGCACTTGAGATCCCGATAATGGCGTTGAAAACATCATTGACCTTACCGAAGGACGGATTCACCGCGGCCATCAGGGCGAGAAATATTACCGCAAGAATGGCCGAGACTCCGGTAATTATTGCCACCCAGCCAATTGTTGTTGCTGAGAAGTTGCTTATCGTCATAGGTTCCTTTTTCTGATATATAGGATTTTCGATAACATCACCAGTTTTTATCATTTGTATTTCCCTCTTCAGTTAGAATAAACGTTTATACCATAATATATACCAATAAGACCATATTTGGCTGATATATCCCTGTATTCTTACCTGTTTCTAATGATAAATCATAAAAAATATTGCCTGAAACACAGAGCGAAGTCAAAAGATGAAAAAGAAGCTGCGCTGTACTTATTGTAGCTAAGTACAGCGAGTGAAAAGGTTTTCAATCTCTTCTCCCCTACTGGTCTGAAAGCAGGATCAATAGAGTGGTAAGAAGACCATAAGCAAAGAGAAGGGTCGATACAATTGAACATCTATCCCAAAATGCTGAGACCCCATCGGGCATCGCCAGGGCACCTGGGGAATGAGAGTGGGCTGTCGCGCAGCCTGCCTCCAGGTTGATTTAGAGACCGGTCTTTTTTACCAGGGATGACCTGGGGGAACTGCGTTTATACCTGAGGCTTTGATGATAGCTTTCATGACAGCGTTTTATCCCTGATGATTCGCCATGGGAATCCCCACTATTCCAGACACGTTATGATTGGCTGCTTTTTTCTTTGTCGAAACGAGTTCCGCATTGGTGGGCTTTGATTCCTTACACATCCAGTTTCCGGTTACCCAGCCATTTCACCATTTCAGGGTCACGATGGTCAAAGAAACTGCTCGTTTTTGTGTCCAGCGTAGTAATTGCCGCCATGTCTTCCGTGCTTAACTCAAAATCAAACACACATATATTTTCTATCATCCTTTCTTTGCGGGTTGATTTTGCTAGAGCAATAACTCCTCTTTGTACTAGCCAGCGGAGAATTACCTGGGCAATACTTTTTTCGTGTTTTACGGCGATTGATCGTAGGATTTCATTTTGAAAAATATTATTCCTTCCTTCTGCAAATGGAGCCCATGCTTCAACCTCAACGCTGTTATCTTGTAAGAACTTTTGTGTGTCAATTTGCTGTTGAAAAGGATTTACTTCAATCTGATTTACCGCAGGCGTTATCTTGTTGTGAATCATCAAGTCCATGATTCGGTCAGGAGGAAAGTTGGAAAGCCCGATTGCTCTAACTTTGCCTTGTTGGTACAGTTCTTCCATCGCCCGCCATTCCCCATACACATCGCCGAATGGTTGATGAATTAGATACAGGTCAATGTAGTCTAATTGCAATCGCATCAGGGAATTTTCAAAGGCTTTTATTGTGCCTTCGTAGCCATTGCTCTGAATCCAAAGTTTTGTAGTGATAAACAGGTTTTCTCTTACAACCCCGCTTTGTTTGATACCGTTGCCAACCGCCTCTTCATTCCGGTAAGAAGCAGCTGTGTCGATATGGCTGTAACCGGTCTGAATAGCATCAACCACGCTTCTTTCACATTCGGTGCAATCAGTGATCTGAAAAACACCGAAACCAAGAATAGGGATTTCAACGCCATTGTTCAATTTTACAGTTTGCATAATTCTCTCCTTATGCTTATACGGTATTGCAGTATTTTATGCTTGACACCAATATATTCTCTATGAGCAAACATATCCACTGAAAGACTGAATTTTTCACTGGCTTCTATTATTATCATATGTCACCTCGAACAAGAGTCTAACACCTGGAGGTGACTCCAAGTCAAGGGTTTTGCATGTGCGTTCGAGGTGGAATCTGTAAATTCGCTGGACTAAAATCCCTCAGACTCAAGCAAAATGGGGATCGTTTTTCCCCATATCTTTGTATGCAACGAACAGGCTAACGGTTTGCGTTAGTGGCGTGTGGGCGGTTTAGCATGCCTGCTAGATATTATCGCGCCATTTCTGGCAAATCGGGCTGGTTTCCAGGTGACAGAACCGCTGTCTGCTTGGATTCGGTTTTGAGCGCTCTTGTTTGGGTGCCATTTCACTATGGCGTAGTTTCTGGTACTGCTACTTTGCCTCCGTGGTAGTGAAGGAAGTAGACTTTCTCATGGTTTTCAAATATGATTTCGGTGCCATGAAAGCTATCAAGAGTACCTTGCTGCTGGTTTTTATACTTCAGATTGCCTTTCTCAAACAACGCGGGTCCTCTGAAAGGATATTCGGGCGAAACTAAGCGCATGGCTTCTTTGAGAAATGTGTACACCTTAATGGGGTCTGAGCATATGGGAAGGACATGTCCGTAGTAGTTCATAACCCAGAGTAAAGGACCATTGGCGGCATAGATATGTTCTGTTCCTGTGAATGGATTGAAGCCATAGTAACGGTCTAAATATCGAAAGCCATGTCCTGTAACTTCAAAACCTCGGGAACCGTCATCGAATGTCTTTTCCTGTTCCTCACCACCACTGGCATAACCTGAAATCTTACCTTGCAGTATGAATTCGAGAAGAGTCATGCAGTCTCCTTTTTGCGCGGTGAATTCCTTATGTAAGCCTCAGGACACGATCCTGGAACCTAGCGGTTGGAGGTTCAATTCCAATTGAGTAGTGATTTAGGGATAGGTATTGCTAGTCCGCTGCACGCCTTGGTTGCCTGGGCCTTTCATAATGGTTCAGAATCCGTGCTCCACGACATGGAAATGAAGGGCTTGAATTGAATTTTCAGAGTTTTCAAATGCTTGTCGCGAAAATGGAGGATAAGTGCCTCGATGTCATCGCTTAATTGAGCCTCAATACCTGATACCCAATTAAGGTTTAGAGAAATGATCTCTTTTCCTGCTTTGATCCATTGAAATTCGACTATTTCATAGCCAGGTTCGATTACACAAACAATCTTGTCGCTTCCTCTATCGGTTACGAATAAGAGATGGTTGTATGCCCATATGATATCAGGGTCAGACAAGACAGGTTCACATTCGAATAGTGCAATCAAGTCGTGCTAGTCGGGAAAAGGTTTCATTGTCACTCTCTATCTCCAACTATTAATTATACGGAATATTAGCAGTATATCCAGCCGAATTTGGTGGTTTTATGGATTCACTATAAATGTTATTTATAAGAGTGGTTATCGGAATTTAGCAGGTAAAGGTTCAATTCCAGTTAGGGGTAATTCTAATTACCGATCAATCTTAAACGAACGTGCTGATCGGATTGCACATGAGATCGGTCTTCGAGTCATTTTTCTGGATACCTGTCATATTTTTTCACCAGGACCCATCCTGGGAGTTATCCAGAGGTGTTTTTAAGCATACTATAGAGAAAAAGTAAAGTATCTCCAGTACATCACCAAACAAATATCCAAGAGAACCCTGTAGAGAACAGAGTTTGGCGAGGAATATGTGGTCAACCAGCTAGAAGACGACTTCGAAAGCGGCAAGAACTGACCACCAAGCAATGCCCAGCCGGAATTCTTGGGATCAACCTAGTGCATCCGAGGTCAAGCCTCAACATACTTAATTCGATCTGACCAAGCGGCAGGGGCAGCCAAGCTTAAAAACGAGGTCGCTAAGCGCCTCAAGGTGCAAACCGGTGTCCCCTGGTGGCCAGGAGTGCCTGTCAGTCAAAGGTATCGATCAAGTTGGAGACGGAATGGCAACAGGCAATCCTCAGATGGACTGGCCGAAGGATGGGTTGTAAAAGGTCTGGTTTTGAATGAGCGCCCACAAGATATGCAAGAGCTTGTTCATGAGAACACCCAGAGCTTGCATTTTGGTGAGCGGGTTTTTCTGCCTCCTTTGCAAATGAGCATAGATCTGAGCGAAATGCTCATCAAACCGTACCATGCGCAAGCAGGTGAAGTAGAGCATCGTGCGCAAACGGGCGCGACCCTGACGTGACATGGGGGTCTGGCTGCGCTGTTTCTTGCCAGAAGTATTGGGGGCGGGTTGGATCCCGGCCAGCTTGACCCACTGAGCGGCAGACTGGTATCGTTTGGGATCGCCCACCTCCGCCAGAAAGATGGCTGTGGAAACGGCTTGCATGGATTTTACCGAGAGCAGGTAGGGAGTTTCCGGAAGAGTGGCCAGGCAGGCGGTCATGGCGGTCGTCACCCGTTTTAGTTGTTTTTGGAAGGTTTGCAGCTCGGCCAGATGCACCTGGATGGCCAGTTGAAAGGCCCCGAGCCCTTCTGTGAGGCCGATCGAAGTGACGGCCAGCTGGTGTACCCGGTGCAATTTTGAGACAAACAGCCTTTTACCTGAATAGGCTGCTCGTATCTGAGCGATAAAGTCTTCTACGCTCAGCTGGCGAATGGTGGCTGCAGATGCCCCCGATATTAAGAGTGCTTGGCCCGTCTCTCCAACCAGGTTCTTGAATACCTGGGATAATTCAGGGAAAACCTGTCCCACCAGTCCCCAGAGAACTTGCTTCTCGCGTCGAATGGCTTGTACCGACTGGTCATACAAGGTGGCGTACAGGCGTAAATCCTCATAAGCACCCTTCTGGAGATGGGTTCCCGTGTACTTGCCGTTCCGGGAGAGTTCTGCGATCTGGCCTGCATCCCGCCGATCATCTTTCGACCGGTCGAGCTGATCCCCTTCGCGATGTTTCTTCACCGTGTATGAATTCACCAGGTGATAGGGGATCTTCTTCTCCTCCAGTTCCCTGGCCAATAGCTTCCAGAAGTAGTTGGATGGTTCCATGGACACCACTACTTCCGAGGCTTGATATTTCTGGCGAAGCCCTTCCAATCGCCGCAGGAAGTAGTCATAGCCTCCCCGGTCTTGAGGAAAGCCAAAATGGTCCAGTCGTTCTGCCTTCTCGTTGATCACGACCACCACGTTGTTCTCCAATGCCAGGTCTACCCCTGCATGCAGGGTCCCCGGTTGGACTTGCGCTAATTGCCATGCTATGTTAGATTTTGACATGAGGTATCCTCCTAAGTACGGACTGACCAGAAATGGTCATGTACACAGAGGGTACCTCACTTCTATATTCTCTATACTAGGTGCGATAATTGGGCTTGCGGGGTGGGAATTCGGGAATCAGCTCAATTTAATCGAGTAAAATTGGCGCCTCCGGCGGATTTGAACTCACAACCACTTAATCCTAAGGTTCATGAATGGTTGTCCACAGTAAATTGTAAATCCAAATGTTTGTATTTAAATTCACTAATTTGACCTAATGGGTCTTATAAGTTATAATATTTTCATATTAGCGGGTTATATGGCCAGAATTAAGTTACCTATTATCGTTATACTCACTTTCATTCTATCTACTAACCAAGTGAATACTCATTAGCATGGATGCTTGTGGAAAGCGCAGCCTGAACATCATCCGATCCATAGTCTGCCGGTTACCCTATAAATATTAGGCTTCTGCGTCTAGAGACTCAGACCAGTGCGGAAAAGGACTCGAACGTACGACCTCTGTTGTATAACAGAGTCGAGAAGGTTGTCTAGGACTATACCATCTATATATGGTGTCTCATTATCTTTCCATTACCAATGTATAGATGTCTAAATGTCTGAAGAGCCTATAAATTCTATAAATGATAGATTAGTAGATAATTATTGCCAAAGGAAAAAACAGAATGAAAAAGTTATTGTTTGTTACCATGATCTTCGTATTTGTCTTTGGATGGGGTGCTGTACCTGCAAAAGCTGCCCCCCCGCAACCTTTTTATCTTGAAAAGGTATGTACTATGGGCGGAGAACACACCGTTTGTGAAATTTCCTCTGCCACACTTGAAGTACTCAATGGTGGCACAATCACGTACTTTGACCATGCATTCTTTTTTCCCAATCGTGGGGGAATTGCCCACGAGGCGTCAACTATCCTGGTCACCGCCTCAGATGGCAGCACCGCCAATGGTCATATCAGCTGGGTCCTCGTCAATGGCAAATTCAGCGGTCACTATACCATCCTTCCAGGCACGGGCTCTTTGGCTGGACTTCATGCCTCTGGTAGGGTTGCTGTAATGAGTTGGGATGAATTGCGCTTCTCCTTCACTGGGACTTACTTCGTCGCTCCATAATTAATTCAAACCACCTTACTTAATAAAGCCTCCAGACACCTAATATTGAAATCGCTGGTCAGGTCCCGCACTCCTCTACAAAAAAATCCGTCCCCTTGGGCGGATTTTTTGTTATATATTTCTATGGTACTCTCGTGTCGATGACCCTGGAGGGCATCACCCGGAAACCTGGGGAGAGGTGATAGATAAGTGAACAGTCTGCAATCAGGTTATCCTGGAGACCGGTCATTTTTTCACCAGACAGTGAAAAGGTCAGATGGCACGCATGCGGTTGTTCTTGGGGTTATGCTCGACCTCAGCCAGCCCCAACACTTCCATCAAAGGTGGAACATACATGGCGAATCTTCCACGTAGACCTTTTTTTAATCCATACCAGCCACCCACAGGATTGATCCCCGAGCGAGCCCACGCCTCTACAGTTCCTTCTGCGGCTGGTTTCTGTTCATCAGCGCTGCCAAGTAACATCCAATCACCGTGCTTCTTGAGCATTGCTTGCAGGTCTTCAATACAACGTAGATGATAACTGAGCCTGGTCGTCCCTACGATGCAAACCAAAGCCGGTGGATTGGATGATTCATCGCGATACATTTTGTACTCTGATGTGCCTGGAGGTGTTTGAAGAACCCAGGGATCATCCGCTGTGCCTTTGCCTATAACTTTTGGTTTAGCCATTTAGTACCTCCTTGAACCTCATAATCGATTATAAGATCAGTGATCAAAAACTAAACTCATGTATGACATTAGATAGTAATTTAGCTCAGAAGTTACATCTGGGCTAATGGGTGCATGCAGTGCACGCAATGTGGTCAATGAGATGTGGTCGTTCGGTGCATCCTGACTTTGCATGAAATGACACTTAATATACCTTTCTTTGGCGCTCCGTTTCCATGACTGCCGGCATACGGCTGCCTCGATCATGCTTAGTCTGCGGCCCCCTCCGATTATCATGGCTGGGATGCTGGGTCACTCCTTGGCGATTTCACTCACTATATTCCAGGGACCCAGGATGAAGCTGCTCGCGTGATGGATGATATTCTCACTCCGATCCCGATCGATCTAAAATCCCTCAATCAAAAAAGCTGATATATTTTCTCAATTCTTGCCAGACCGTTTTCTTTGGTTTAAGGGACCGTGGTTAGGTCAACTCGTCTCATGGATGCTATCGCCACAGTCATTAATTAGGACAGAAAAATGTGAGGAACAAAACGGTCGATAATTACGTTTTATATTATATTGGACTTATAATCAAAAGCGCACCATTACACCCATTGAACCCCTCATTATGCCAGTTTGTTTATCTAAACTGTCTACTTAATCATGTAAGGTAAAAAAAGTTTAAGAGAGGTAAATAAAATGAGGTTATGGATTATTGCGTTATTCGCAGTGTCAGGAATCTTTGCAGCTTGTACTGCGGCGAGTCCAACTAATTCACCGATAAACGAAGTGTCCCCAACTCATTCTCCATTGCAGACTATCACAGTTCCACCTAGCGAGGTAGTGCTCCCAACGCTCACTCCTGCCAGCGAACAAACACAAAGCGCATCCGATTATTGCGAGCAGCTGCTGGATAATTATCAGCGTGCAGATGGCTTCCAGACCTATTGCGATGCAGACTACGGGTTCGCTCTCGATTACCCGAGTACCTGGAGAAAAACTATTGTTGCCCAATGGCCTGATATTGCATCTATGCCATCCGCAGTACGCAGAGAATTAAGTTTTGATCCAGGCGACATGTCGAACTACATTCGAACCAGTACATATCACATGTATGGCAACCTTACCCTTCGAGAGCGAGTGGAGTATTCACTTGGCTATAACGATCGGGCCTTCCCTGATAAAAGTTACTCATCCTTAGTTCTGGGGGGCTATAAAGCATATGTAATAATGCAATGTAGATGGGGACAAGCTTACAGCTCAGTGGATCTATATTTACATCATGGCCAGTACTACACAATCATGGAATTAATGGCTATCAATCGAATAGGACTGGATACGAATTGGCAAATTGCACGCTCGATACAAACCACTGGCTTCACACCAGATAATAATGTCATTCCACATGAACTGATCGATGATTCTTATAAATTAGTAGATTGCCATGTGCCACCTACCGCACAGCCTGGGACAGAACCCACAGGGACGACAACGCGAACGCCAACTCCAACCAGCACTTTACCAACAGATACAGCGGTCAGGCTGGCTTTCGTCTCCAATATGGATGGGGAAACAGCCCTTTATAGAATTATCACCGATGACAGCGCACTAACCAGGCTGACTAACCAGCCGATGCTGATCATGCACCCGACGTGGTCGCCCGATGGCGGACGGATCGCCTTCGAGGCCTGCCGGGGTGGAGACATTTCCACAGACTGCCCTGAAAGAGAGTCTTTCGATATTTATACCGTGAATGCGGATGGCACATCCCTGACCAACCTGACCCCTAACCCAGCAATGGACCGCTTCCCATCCTGGTCACCTGACGGGAAGATCGCCTTCAGCTCTGACCGTTCGGGTAAAGACGAAATCTACGTGATGAACGCTGACGGCACCGCGTTGAAGCAAATATCCGGTGGACAAGATCGAAACGATGAGCCCCACTGGTCTCCGGATAGGAAGTGGTTGGCGTATCACTGCACGGAGGAAAGTACAACCAGCATTTGCATCACGCCTGCCGGAAGCCCGGATCAGGTGATCCAGAATGCCGGAACCAGCCCAGTATGGTCACCCATCAATGCTGAAGGAGGGTTACGCCTGGCATTCCACTGCTGGTCAACCGACCAAAGCGACATCTGCACGGTCAAACCGGATGGATCGGACCTGGTCAACCTGACCAATAGCCCGGAGGACGAAATCGATCCCACCTGGTCGCCCGATGGGCATTGGATCGCCTACCAATCCAATCGGGAGAACGAGATATCCATCTACAAAGTATGCATGACCTGCGAGGACAGCGCAGAGCCAATCCGCCTGACCACCGGGGAGACCAACACCAACTGGCCCATTTGGTCGCCCGATGGCAACTGGATCGCATACATGGCGGATAATGAGCTGTATGTCATGCTGGCAGACGGCAGTGGTCAAAGATTATTGGCTGGTGGTGTCTCCGGCCCTGCTGCCTGGGCAGGGCAGTGAGAAGAGATCTTCGTCGGGGAGGTGAGCAAGATGAAGAAATTGTCTTTAATTGGGTTGATCATGGCAGGGATGCTGGGTCACTCCCTGGGGATCTTAATGACCACCTATGCTCACTATATACCTGGGACCCAGGATGAAGCGGCTCGCGAGATGGATGATATTCTCACTCCCATACCGATCGACATCAGAGTTCTAAAGAAATAAAAATCTTTAGGAACATTTATATGTTTTCGATACAGATCGGTCCCCATGAAATCCTGGGGACCGGTTCTTTTTCCCCACGGTCCATTTCAAGAATAAATTAATGGCGCTAAAATGGCGCTAAACTATTTGTTAACTTGTCCACCTATGGCTATATATGGCGGTATATCGCCATTGCTGTCTATTGTGTATGAAGCACTTGCTCTCTGAGAAGATCTAATGCTTTGTGTTTAATCAAGTTCTGACTATAGACCGAGTGGTAATGGATCAAAGAAGAAACTGTCGCAAAAGGATCACGGTGCAAGCGGTGGAAGAACTGCCTGGGAACCTCTGCATCAGCGAGACGATTGCGATGAACGAGGTAAGTCTTGTGGGGGACAAGTTGGATTTGGTTGAGCAGATCTTGGAGTGTCTTGGCCGTGAACAGAACCTGGGCCTGACCAAAGTCCATTAATTCTCGGGTTGATTTACGCCCACTGATGCGTCGTTGGTGACGACGGAGACGGCCGAACAGGCTCTCCAGGTGTAGGTTATCTTGAGGTAATCCGGGAATATCGTAACAGTACACCAGTTCCTGGCCGAATAGCTCCCAGCGTCTTTTAAGCACACCCTGTAACCTGATCTGGGCTCTTTGGACTCTTCCGCTCGGTCTTGTCTCCCCGATCAACTTCATCATCTCTTGAGCCACCCACTGGCTGCTTATCTGTTCGTCAAACTGCAATTCTTGTGCGGATGGTGGGTAGCGTAAACATTGAGCTACCTGAAGTAGGATCTGATGCGCTCTTTTCAAATCTTCTGCTACGGTTTTGTTCTTCGCCAGTACCCTTTCCACCCTCGTTCGCAACTGAAGCAAATAGTTGCTCTCCAGATTTGTTTCCCGAATTTGATCCAACCCCATAATCATCGCTTCAAGCTGCTGATACCCACTCAAACCTCCCCAGGCGAAAGGTTTTCGACTGATGCGGTTCACCGCATCGCGGACAGCCTGCCGGACTTGGGTCTCAATCCAGATCAGCAGTGGATCTTGGGGGATTGCATGGTCACAAGGGGGAAAAATCCGGTTCGCCCGGAGTGTTCTTGGGAACCTTGGGCAGTCCTCCTAGATCCTGACGCATGTCCTTGCGTAATTCATCATCGTAATCCAGGATATCATCCACAAGATTGTTCAAAAAATGCACCTGACAACGTTGATGAGGTACTTGCGGCCAACAAGTTTTGAGCGCAGCTATCAGGGTGTTTTCACCATCCGACAGGGTGGCCAGGACGGGTAGCGCCAGGTCCCGGTATGGATCCAACCACTCGACTAATTCTTTTTCGCTGACATGCTCTCGCTGGAGTGCTCCCACAGGTTTGCCGCTCAAGACTTCATACAATACATACAGCATCCCACCCGTCCCTTCCGGTTGCAGAGCATCCACAGCCCAAATCACTCCCCCGTATTCTTTAGCCGTTGCGATCAACCCCTCTTTGAAGTTCTCCCCAGATGCACTCAGCAGTGCCAGAAACTGCCGGTAAAGCTTGCCCACATTCCGCTCATTGACTTCGATCCCCCGCCGGTTCAACTCCTTCTGGATCTCTACCAACTGACGATGCTCGTGTTCGTGTTGCCACCCGATAAACGCCAGGACGTCCAATCCATAACTGCTCTGTGGCAGACTGTATCGCCATACTCGACTGGCATAATACCGCTTCCCGTAGTTCCGGCAGGCCTGGTTTTGGCATTCCTCGCTTCTCCCCGCCACAAACAAAGGCCCCTTCATGGTTTGGATCGTTTTCCGTGAGTGCCAATTCCGTCGAGATTTCAATCCCTGCCCACAGAGCGGGCAGACCTCTACCTCAGGACCCAGAATGATCCGCTTGGCTCCTGGATATTCCCGATGTGGTCGGTGCCGTGGTCTCTTTTCCATTCTTCCCTCGCTGTCCTTTGATATGCATAGTATATCCCTCATCTCTCATACTCGCTAGACAGCAATGGTATTCACCCCCCATATATAGGCGCCCCCGGCGGGGACACCAACCGTTTGAGGGTGGATTCGAACTTCCCGATCAACGAACGATCGGGACTTTGCACAACCGTCTGATCCGAAGTCAGATGGCTTCAACCTGCTAACGCCTGCACCCATTGAATTTCGGGTGTGCCACCATTTCAATGTGTAACGTAAAAACGTTACAACCTTCCAACCTTCAAACGCCTGCACCCGCTGGTTTTCGGGTGTGCAACGCTGCTTAGACCGTGCTCCCCGTAAACACGAAACTCCTGATCTTCAACCCCGGCACGCGCACGCCCAGCCCGCCAAAATCGCCCACCAGTAAATGCGAGGCTTTGCCCACCGCCTCCACGTTTGCCAGTGCCTGGACGTACGGCATGGTATAGCGCAGGTTCTTGACCGGATAAGCTACCTCGCCATCCTCGATCATGAAGACCCCATCGCGCGTCATGCCGGTGATGACACAATCGCGCGGGTGCACCAGGCGGGTGTACCAGAAGCGGTTGATGTATAGACCCTTTTTCGTCGAGGCAATCATGTCCTCGATGCTGACGTCACCCGTTGCCATGAACAGGTTCATTGCCAGCGGGCCGAAACCGCGAAAGTTGATTGGTGGGGCATGCCCGGTGCTGGCTTTGCCCATCTTAGCCCCTGAATAGCGGTCATAGACGGGTCCCATCACCACGCCCTGCTTAACGATATCCACGCGCTGCTTGGGCACGCCTTCGAAATCGAACGGCAGCGGGGCACCCTGCAGGTTCATCCCGTCATCCCAGATGCTCACCAGCGGGCTCATGATCTGCTGCCCGATGCGGTCGGTCATCCACGAACGGCCTTCCTGCAGTGCCTGAGCCCCCATGCCATAGAAATTAAGCCCGCTGATCAGGTCTTCGGTAACGTAGTGTTCAAATATGACGGTATATTCACCCGGGTCGATCTTTCTCGGGTTATGACCTTTAACCGCTGTCTCGATGGCTTCCTTACCCAGCGCTTCCACCGCCAGGTCATCCGCTTTCCAGGCCGATTCCTGCGCCCGACCGGATGATTCGTTGCTCATCACCACCGTCTGAAAGTCAGCAGAGGTCTGGGTATGGTACGTGAATACACCCTGGGTATTGGCAACGACGAGCACAGTCGATCCGGTGGAAAATGCACCCGAAGAATTCAGGCCTTTTTCCACCGCCATCTGGCAGATGTCTCCCACTGCCCTGGCGCGTTTCTCGGGTGAATAGTCCGCTGTGTTCTGGTCCCAGGCAGCCACCGGCTGATAGGCTGCGGGCTCGGGTAAACCCGGGTAGTTTGGGTCCTCCGGGCTGGCAGTGGCATTCGCCCTGGCGCGCCGAACCAGCTCGTCCAGACCGGCCTGGTCCATGCGGTTGGTGGAAGCGGTGCCGATTTGCTTGCCGATAAAGTAGCGCAGGGTTACTTCAGCATCCCGCTCGGCCACGTTCTGGTGGATGATATTGTTGGCAAAACGGGTTAACGAGGCATCGTAGATCATCAAGGTCAGCTCAGCGGCGTCGCTCTTGCAGCGCTTCAAGATGCCATCACTGATTTTTTTAAGGGCTTCTTTTTCTTCGATCATGGGTTCTCCTGATAGGCTCCTTTTCCTTATTTCAATACCCCAATTTTCACATTGCGGAAGCGCGCCGGAGCGGCTCCATGACCTGTATGCGCCACCTGGGATGGCTGACCCTTGCCGCAGTTGGGTGTGCCCCACATCACCCAATGGTTTTGATCGCAGACCGCATCACAGCTGTTCCAAAACTCGGGGGTGATGCCGGTGTATGTGCAGTTGCGCAGCAAACGGCCCATCTTGCCATGTTTAATCTCGTATCCCACCTCGGTGCCGAATTGGAAGTTGTAGCGCTTGTCGTCAATCGACCACGAGCGGTTGGATTCCATGTAGATCCCGTCCTCAGTATCCGCCACCAGGTCATCCAAGGCCCATGTGCCCGGCTCGAGGCTGACGTTGACCATGCGGATGATCGGGATGCGGTTCCAGCCCGAGGCGCGCATGCAAGCATTCGAGAAGCGTCCTAATTTGGTTGCCGTCTCACGCGACATTAAATAGCCCACGAATAATCCATCCTTCACCAGGGGTGTGGATTGGGCCGGAACGCCCTCATCATCCCAGCCGAAGGTGCCTAGTCCTAGCGGGCGCAAGCTGTCAGCCGTCAAATTCACCACCGCTGAGCCATAATGGAAATTACCCAGCTTTTCAGTGGTCAGGAAGGAGGTACCGGCATATGCAGCTTCGCTGCCATATACGCGGTCCAACTCGGTGGGATGCCCGCACGATTCGTGCACCTGGAGGGCCAGCTGCGATCCACCCAGGATGAGGCTGGTGGTGATATTGCTGGGGCAAGGGTCGGCGGTGAGAAGTGCGACCGCCTCGCTGGCTACCCGCAGGCCGTTGCCCGGCAGGTCCCAGTCTACCAACTCTTCCCAGCCACCCGTCACCTGCTGGCGGGCAAAAGCATTCGGGTAAGACCTCACCTGGACTTCACTACCTCCCACGGCCGTAGCCTGGATGCCGCCACCCGTCTCGACGATGGTCTGCTGTGTAGAGGCGCCCTCGGTATTGGCAAATTGCTTGTTTTCCTTCAGAGCTGTGGCATGCGACCGGCGGGTCCGTACGCCCTGCACCATGCCCATTTCAGCATCCGCTTTCATCAATAAAGCCAGCTTATCTTCGAGCGGTACGCTGAAGGGATCAATTTTGAAGGGCGTCTGGTAGCTACCCTGGCTGGTCACCTTGGGTCCCAGGTCCACCTTCTCGCCACTCACCAGCCCTGACGCATGCGCAATCTCCAGCGCCTGGGCAGTGATTTGGTCGATTTCAGCATGGGTCAAATCGCGGCTGGAAGCGAAACCCCAGGCGCCATTGACCAGCACGCGCACGCCTATGCCTTCCGATTCGGATGAATTCAGCTCCTCGACAATCCCATCCTTCACCGAGATCGATTCTTCACGATGGTTTACCAGCCGAACATCTGCATATTGTGCCCCCCGTGACTGAGCCAGGTTCAGGGCACGCTCCATTAGATCGTTCAATTTAACCTCCTTGCCAGGTTATGCTCATTATTTATTTGGGTATTTCAGCCGAAGCGTTCTTCTTTCCAAATATCGGCCTCATTGTGATAACCCGCCTGTTCCCAAAAGCCTGGTTGGTCGGTTTCTAAAAACTCCAACCCGCGCAGCCACTTGGCACCTTTCCAGAAATAAGGCGTCATCAGGTCATCCCTGCCGGGGATGTAGCCCACCACCCCGCGCAAGGGAGCTCCATGATCAGGTGTTATCGGCTGTCCATTGAAGTGCGTAGCCAGCAGGAAATTTTCCGCCAGCACCACTTCCAAGGGCAGGTTCACTGTAAAGCCGTATTCAGCATGCTGCAGTACGAACTTAGCTCTCGCCTTCGGTATCACCAGGCCCTGATCGAGCAGGGTTCGCACGGATACCCCTTCCCAGGTGGTATCCAGCTTGCTCCAGCGGGTGACGCAGTGGATATCCATGGTGATCGAGCTGCGCGGCAGCTGGTTAAATTCTGCCCAGGTCCAGGTGCGTTCCTGCTCCACCTCACCCCAGATGCGAAAATCCCAGCTGGCGGGGTTGAAGGCCGGCACCGGACCGTAGTGCAGAACCGGGAATTTTTGAGTCAGCGACTGCCCGGGTGGCAGGCGCCCTTCTTTTTTGCTCTGATCTTCCAATGCTTTGCGCTCAAATATACCGTTAAACATAGTCACGCTTGATTCTCTGGCTAGAGCGCCAGGCTTTCCCCAGGTTTGAGCACGTGTACCCTCACGCCCAGCTTTGCCACACGTTCAGCCCATTTGCCCGCATCCTGGGCGATCAGCTCCCAGGTGTTATAGTGGATCGGGATAACATGCTTCGGCATGATCAGCTCCACAGCTTTAAAGGCATCCTCCGGACCCATGGTGTAGTTGTCACCGATGGGGAGGAATGCCACGTCGATGCCTTCCTGCCCGATCAGCTTCATATCGCTGAACAGACCCGTATCCCCCGCGATATAGATCTTCATGCCATCCTTGGCAGTCAGCAAAAAACCAGCCGGGTTGCCCCCATTGGTGCCATCCGGAAGACCTGAACCATGCAGTGCAGGCGTCAGCTTGAGATACCCAAATGGAAATTCATGCCCACCGCCAATATGCTGACCGTGATTATTTGAGATGCCCTGCTTCCCAACCCATTCGGCAATCTCAAAATTGCTCACCACCATCGCTCCTGTGCGTTTGGCGATCTCCACCACATCACCTACGTGATCGAAGTGCCCATGGGTAACTAAGATATAATCTGCGCTTACATCCTGAGCGGATATCGTGGCGGCCGGGTTGCCAGTGAAATAAGGATCAACCAGGAGCTTATTTCCACCCACTTCCAAGCCTAATGATGCATGACCGAACCAGGTAATCTTGACACTCATATCAATCCTCCTATTTATTGCTTGGTTTCGAAGTGATCAATTTTAATCAGGCAGGTATATGCCCAATAACCTTCCCACCACTCTACATGAATTTAGCTTAGGATAAGCACCACCTGATGGTATCAAGCATGCCCTCCCACCCCTGGAATCAGACCAAAGTAAAAACTAAGTATACACCCCCAAAATAAATAGAAAGTAAGAACCTGCCTGAGCAAACCCGCATGCTATAATCCACTCAGATTGCCATCTATCTTCGATCGTGATTTGGATTTTTCCTCCACGCGCAATACAGATTTTCCCTGTCGAAGGGAAAGTTACCGATAAATTAAAGTCGTTATTTACCCACAAGGAGCCGTGCATGGAATTAGCCGAGCTTATTCAACCTGGTATGACCCACGAAGATACCTTTGAGGTCAATATGGAAAATAGTGCCATCCACTTGGGCAGCGGTTCCTCGCGTGTTCTGGCCACCCCCTGGATGATCGCTTTCATGGAACGTGTCTCGCATCGCTTGCTCACCTGCTGCCTGCCAGAAGGCTATTCCAGTGTAGGTACCCACCTGGATGTACGCCACCTGGCTCCGACGCCCGTGGGTGCCACCATTCGCGTGCGTGCCGAGGTACTCTCTGTGGATGGAATCAAGGTAAATTTTTCTATTGAAGCCTGGGACAATCTGGAGAAGATTGGCGAGGGTAAACACGAGCGAGTGGTGATCGACGAGGCGCGGTTCCTGCGCCGGGTGGAAAAAAAGAAAGCCAGTTTATAGGCTCTTGTCTACCTGTTTTTTTACCCCGCCGGCACGGCGTAGCAAAGTGGCGTAAATCCCCAATCCAATCCCTGCCAGGAGCAGCGCTCCTCCAATGATCCCCATGATGGGGCTTTTGCGCGGCGATTCAGGAATGATGGCAGTCTGGGCTTCCAGTTCTGAATTTGCCTGGGCACCAAAAGCAATTTCCGTAGTCTGGCCTGCTTCCAGCTGCAGGGTTTGATTCAATTCAGTCGTCCGGTTATATCCCTCGGGGGCAGCCACGCTGATCAGGTACTCCCCTTGCAGGATTTGTTCGAAGCAGGTATAGCCTCTTTCCTGCGGCGTGGGCTCCACAATCGTGGTAGCCACACCTCCAGAGGGCGTCTCCGCAGTCAGGTTCACCGATCCCAGCCGGTTGCTCACACTGATTTCCCCGCCTGGGATAGATGGCTCGCTTTCCTGGCGCATAGAATCACCATTCAGGTCGTTATACAGCAGCACGCACAGAATTCCCCATCCAGGTGAGGGGGTTGCTGAAGGGGTCACGATTGCTTGGGTGGGCAACGGTCCTGCGGTTGGAACACCTCCTGATGGACCGGCATATCCTATTAAATATGAGTGTCCAGCAATAATAATATCGTTCACCAGGCTGGGGTTCAATTTTCGGAATTCATCCACAGAGATCCCACTGATAGCCGCGATCCTCCATACCGTGTCTTGTTCCTGTGCAATATAGATAATTCTTCCATCCGGTCCCGGCGTGGGTGTTGGGAAAACGGTCAATTGCGCCTGTGGGGCTGCCAGGGTATGGTAGCTCTGGGCTGAGATTAACAGGATCAGTAAAACCAGGCTTGCCCCTGGCAGGATACGTTTATTCATGACGGTTAAGAATTATACATGAAAAGACTAGTTCCAGTTGCATCCAGGTGATCAGCCTCAGTCATACTCCTGGAGATGAGTGATTTGGATGCTCTGGGCGGAAAGTGTAAGTAAGAACAATGGACGGATTCATTATAAGCTAAAAAAGCAAGATAATTCCACCCTGCTCCTTTTGAGATCATCACTGGTGGATGGTTCACGCCTGTGGCAGGTCGCCGGTTAGTTATTCCACGAACTCAATTACGATTTCGAGCCGCGAATTGTTATTGGTTGATATAATATGGATAATCTGAAAAAATATTCCGAGAATCCCAGGTTTTTAACATTTTTTGTAGGTTTAATACATGGTGCTGAACGCCAACGGCATAGTTCGTCGCTGATGACCAATCTATATCAACCAATCTGATAGACTATTGTGAAAAGGAGTATGTTCTATGCTTTACGGATATGCAGGCAAAATCCTACACGTCGATCTCACCCGGGGGAAAATAAGCACAGAGCAGCCATCTGAGGAATTTTATAAAACCTATATCGGCGGCTCTGCCATGGGAACTTACTATTTATTCAAAAACACCCCGGCTGGTGTCGATCCTCTTGCACCGGAGAACACCCTGGCCTTCATGATCTCCCCCACCACAGGGGTTTCCATCAGTGGACAAAGCCGTATGAACGTGACTGCCAAAAGTCCCTTATCTGGATTAATCGGAGACAGCCAGGTGGGTGGCTTTTTCCCGGCAGAGCTGAAGTTCGCCGGCTTTGATGGCATTGTCGTTCAGGGTAAAGCCCCCAAGCCGGTTTATTTGTGGCTGCATGATGGCGAAGCCGAGCTGCGTGATGCCTCCAGGCTGTGGGGCAGGATCACCGGTGACGTGGAGAAAATGATCCGGGAAGAGCTGGCTGACCCGAAGGTCGAAGTCGCCCAAATTGGCCCCGCAGGCGAAAAACTGGCCCGCTTTGCAGCCATCATGAATATGTGCAACCGGGCCAATGGACGCACCGGCATGGGTGCCGTGATGGGCAGCAAGAATCTCAAAGCCATCGCCGTGCGCGGCCACCAGAAGGTCAAAACAGCTGACCCGGCTGCCATCATCAAGCTTGCCCGTCTGGGTCCGAAACGGGTGCAGGATATTGGTGATATGAAGGGCTTGCAGGATTTCGGTACTGCTTCCGTATTAAACTATCAGAATACTTCCGGTGGCTTACCCACCCGCAACTATACCAGCGGCACTTTTGAACAGGCTGAGGATATCTCTGGGGAACACATGTCGGAGACCATCCTGAAGGAGAATGACACCTGTTATGCCTGTGTGGTGCGCTGTAAACGTGTGGTGGAAACTGATTATAAAAATGTTCACTTCGACCCGCTTTATGGCGGCCCGGAATATGAAACCCTCAGCACCATGGGTTCTTACTGTGGGATTGGTGATATTAATGCCGTCTCTATTGCCCACCAGATTTGTGACCAGTATGGCCTGGATACCATCGCTTGCGGAGCAACCATCGCCTTTGCCATGGATTGCTTTGAGCATGGTTATCTCACGCTAAAGGATACCGGCGGCATCGACCTGCGCTTCGGCAACACTGATGCCATGGTCGCCATGGTGGAAAAGATCGCCAAACGCGAGGGTCTGGGAGATTTGCTTGCCAACGGGTCCGCCTATGCCGCCAAAAAGATCGGCCACGGTGCCGAGGACCTGGTGATTGCGGTAAAAAACCACGAGCTGCCAGCCCATATGCCGCAGGTCAAGCGCAGCCTGGCATTGATTTATGCCGTCAACCCATTCGGTGCTGACCATCAGTCATCCGAGCACGACCCTGGCTATACCCCTGACACTGCTTCCTACAACCTGGAACGCATGGCTGAAGTGGGGTTGACTAACCCCATGTCTGACCGGGTGCTGGATCGTGAGAAGGTCAAGATGGCATTAACCACCGAGATCAACTACTGCTTTATGGACACGGCAGTGCTGTGCCAGTTCGTCTATGGTCCTGCCTGGCAGGTTTACGGACCTAAAGAACAGGCTGAGCTGATGCGCGCCACCACCGGCTGGGAATGGACGGTGGAAGACGTCCAGAAAGTTGGCGAACGCCGCCTGAACATGCTGCGCGCCTTCAATGCACGCGAAGGCGCCGGGCGTGATCAGGATACCCTCCCCAAACGCCTCTTTGATGAACCGCTCAAGGGTGGCGCTTCCGATGGCATTTCAGTGACGCGCAAGGAACTTGAGGCTGCGCTGGATGTATACTATGAAATGTGCGGGTGGGACGTTTCCACGGGGAAACCCACCCCAGCCAAGCTGGAAGAGTTAGGTTTAGGTTGGATGGCTTAATCGCTTCTGCTAAATAAGTAAACCAGCCCGGAGGAGAAAAATAGCTAACCTTCGGGCTGGTCTTAACCATCAGGTCATGATCAATATGTGTTTACAGGGTTAAAACTTATGCAGGTTAAGCTATATGCATCCTTACGGCAGGCAGCCGGCACAAAAATGATTGAAGTCGACTATCACCCCGCGATCACGATTCGGGATGTTTTAAGCCACGTTACCCGGCAATATCCTGTACTGCTTAAGTTTATCTGGAAAGATAATGGTGAATTATCAGAGTTGGTGCATGTCTTTTTAAATGGCGAAAATATTCGCCATCTCAGAGGGCTGGATACAGAATTGAAGCCAACCGATCACGTGGATATCTTCCCGCCCCTGGTTGGCGGGTAGACTGATCAGCAAGTAGAATATTACGCCTGGGGGAATTTGATCCTGGTGAGAGCCAGTAAGGCAAGCAGATTGAACACAACAGCAGCCAATGCATTCGCAGTGATACCCGGTAAAAGGGATTGGGTGAATAATACCGGTGCCAGTAAATCACCGATCGATCTACCGATGGCCAGGATAGCCATGTGGGAAGCCAGCATGGTTGCCCGGGCTGAGGGCAGGATTTCGCTCATCAATGGGATACCGCTAACGATGGCAAATTCAAAGGTCAGGTAGAAAAAGAACAGGCAGATCAGCGCACCAACCAACCAGCGGCCAAAAATTGGTAAGGCCAGGCTGGCAAGGCAATTGCCGATGATTCCAATCGCCAGGGCTTTTCGCTTACCAATTTTATCGGTAAAGGCAGTCACCAGTGTTTCACCACCCAGCTCGGAAACCCCAATTGCCAGAGCGGTGGCACCCAGGGAGGTAATGCTGAGTGAAAAGGATTGCTCCACCCACACCCCATATACCAGGGAGATCACTTCATTGGCAGCCGTATATAGTGCAGCCATCAGCAAGGCAGCAATGGCAGGTGGGTAGGTAAATACGCTGCGCAGGTTTCTCCAAATGCCTGGTTTACCCGCCACAGGAACCGGGTCTTTAGGTAACATCCAGGCAAGGGCAAGCACGGTAAGTACACCGAGTAAAGCAATCAATGGGAAGGGTGCCAGCCAGCCGCGCCTGGCGATGAGTAGACCGACCAATGGCACCCCGATGATGGCGCTCAAAGACCAGGCAAACTCGGTTACTCCCAATACTCTACCCCGCTTCTCATAGGGCACCAGATCACCCAGATATGCCTGCATGGAAGGAACAAAAATGAGATATCCAATGAAAGCCAGGCTCATGGCGATGAAGAAAGCGGTGTATGTAGGCCAAAGTGCAATCAAGCTGATCGCAGAAGTATAGGCGATGGTGCCGAGGATCATTCCGGTTTTACGGCCCCGGCTGTCCGCTACCGATGCCAGGAATGGACCAATCAAGCCCATCAGAGACCGCATGGTGATGGCATATGAAATCGTCTTCAGGTCTACCCCCAACCCTTTGGCGAAATATGATAGAAATGGATAGATCATCCGGTAAAAAGTATTAAATACCAACCGGACGAACACGAGCATCGTCACTTGAAAATTAAGCGTACGTTTCAAATCCGTCTTATCGCTGAACGCTGTTTGGCTCAAGCTTGTACCACCAGCGCGCCATCTGCCAGGCCGCTAAGCAGGTCAACAAAACCAGCCCGAAAAAGAAGAACTGTATGCGCCAGGCTTCGCTGCTCAGGATTGGCGCTGTAGGATGCAGGACATTCTCCGTCTGTTGTAACCCGAGCATCAATGCAATAAAATATCCCAAATTGAGCGTGGAAGTCAAGGCTGGTCTGTTGGCCAGGCTCAATCCAACCTGCAGTAAGATGCCCGTGAACGCAAAAACCAGCGCTAATTTCCAGCGTGGTTCTGCCAGGAACAAGCCATTCCAGTTGGATTGCATCGCCCAAAGCGAAAGTGGGAGATATGTGATCCAGAAGATCAATCCAGTCCGCCCAAAAGCACCCGACCAGCTCTGATAGGACAGATTCCGGGTGATCAACCCCAGGACGCCGCAGACAGCCGCAGCCAGAAATGCTCCCAGGGAAGCCCACACCCAGGCGCCGTGCAGGTAGACGATGCGGATATGCGTCCCCAGGCTGTGTTCAGCCGGACCAAAGGTGGTAAGAATGCCAATCGCAAGGATGGTGAGTATAAACCAGGCCCATGCAGGGAATGGAGTGGGAAGAAATCGCTTCGGATTATTTCGGTCGAGTTGCATTCGCTTATCTGTAAATTAACGATAAAGTTCACCAAGAGTCAGCTTGCCACTTCCTTGCAATCACCTTCTGCAAGGGGCAACCAGACACAAAACGTAGTGCCTTTTCCAACCGTTGTGTTGACTTCGATCCGGCCGCCGTGGTTGCGCACAATCCAGTAGGCGATGGATAAACCCAACCCAAATCCCTTGCCTTCCTTCTGCCGGGTACGCGATTTTTCACCCCGGTAGAAACGTTCGAAGATGTGGGGCAGGTCCTCGGGGGCGATGCCCGGTCCATTATCGCTTACGGTAAGCTGGGCTCGCTCGGATACTTTGCCTAATCCAACCAAAATCTCACCGCCTTTAGGCGTGTAATTGATCGAATTTCCGATCAGGTTAACCAATACTTGTTTTAAGCGGTCACGATCTCCACATACCAATACCTGATCAATATTGCCCAGGCTTAATTTGACTCGATCTCGGGCTAACACCTGCATCTGATTTAATGCTTCCAGCAGCAGTGTATCCAATTCAACCACTTCGCGCGCCAGAGGGATTTTTCCTGATTCTGCCTGGGCAAGCAATAATAGGTCACCTACCATGCGCGTCAGCCGGTCGACTTCATCCTCAATCGTCTCAAGGGATTCTTCATCAAATTCCTTGATCTTCCGCATCAAACCCACGTTTCCTTTGATCACCGTGAGCGGAGTGCGCAGCTCATGTCCCACATCTGCCAGGAATCGCCGCTGGGTAGAAAACAGGTTCTCCAGCCGGCTTAAGGTCTGATTGAACGCCGCTACCAGCTGCCCAACCTCATCATTTTGGGAGCCGGTATAGGGAATTCGGCGGGATAGATCATCTGCACTGGTGATCTGTAAAGCAGTTTTGGTTACATTATCCAATGGATGCAGTGCCTGGCGACTGCTGAACCAGGCTGCCAGTCCGGCTGCCACAATCGCGATTGCAGTCCCCACCAGCAGAACCTCCAACAGTGTATCTTGGGTGGCATTAACCACATCCATGCGCGTGCCAACTTGCAGCACCGCTTCCAGGCGGGAACTCTTCCCCGTCACCAGGGGGACGGTCAATACGCGCATACGCGACCCGCTGAGATTCACATCTCGGAAGATTGGAGTGATGCTGTGTATGCCGATACTGTCTAAAGGGGTGTTAAGGATGCTGATATTCTGGGATGCATCAATCAGGTTATTGCTGCGCCCCCACACCTGCACGTATAAATCGGGCAGGTCGAGCTTATCCAAATTGACGATCAGGTCCCCAGCGTTGTTAATATGGGAATTGAGGTAGACGGTTTCCGCCTTGATCCTCAGCGTATCATCCAATTGGTGAACTACCGTCAGACTCACCGAATAATAGACGGCAATTCCGAACAACAGTAAAATGCCCCCTACTATGGATGTATATAGTAAGGTAAGCCGGCTCCGCAGGGACATGAAATTAATTTACGAAGGTTCGCGCAAAACGTACCCCATACCGCGAACAGTATGAAGGAGGCGTTGCTCTCCTTGAACTTCGAGCTTCTGGCGCAAATAGCGTATATATACTTCGATGATATTACTTTCACCACCGAAATCGTATCCCCACACCCGGTCAAAAATCATCTCGCGCGTCAACACTTGGCGTGGGTGCCGTAAAAACAGCTCCAGGAGCTCGTATTCTTTCGCTGTAAGTGAGATAACTCGGTCGCCGCGCGACGCCTGGCGAGTACCCGTATCCAGGATCAGGTCTGCAAAACGCAGCACCTGCGGCCGGCTCGGTTGGGCTCGGCGTAATAATGCGCGTATACGAGCTAATAATTCATCCAGATTGAACGGCTTTACCATGTAATCGTCTGCGCCAACGTCCAATCCCATCACCCGGTCATTGACCGAGTCTTTTGCAGTCAGGATCAGGATGGGGACAGGACCACCGGCTCTCAAACGTCGGCAGACTTCTAAACCGTCAATCCCAGGAAGCATGATATCCAAGACAACCAGGTCAGGCGGGTTATCACGCGCCGTAGCCAAACCCGAATGTCCGTCGACAGCAGTGTCTACCTGATAACCTTCATAAGCCAGGCCGCGGCGCAGGAACCGAAGGATGGCTTCATCATCTTCAATAATTAGAATGCGTGCGCTCATAAGCCCTCCGTGAATGAAATATACCACAGGGCGACTAAAAACACAAAAGGATAAAGTAGATTTCCCGGAAGCAATCTTGCCTCCGGGAAATTCAAACTGCGATTATTGGACTTCAACGGAAGCGCCAGCAGCTTCTAGCTTGGCTTTTGCATCCGATGCAGCTTCCTTACTCACAGCCTCAAGGACTTTGGAACCAGCGGTCTCAGCGACATCCTTCGCCTCTTTCAGGCCCAGGTTAGTCAGCTGTCGAATGACCTTGATGACCTCGATCTTCTTGGCACCCGCGTCTTTGATCACTACGCTGAATTCGGTCTTCTCTTCGACCGGCTCAGCTGCCGCAGCGGCTCCGGCGGGCATGGCGGCTGCTGCTACTGGGGCTGCAGCAGAAACGCCCCACTTCTCTTCCAATTTTTTAACCAGGTCAGCAGCTTCGAGAACGGTGAGGGTGCTGAGTTCCTCAACCAGTTTATTTAGATCAGACATTTTGTAAACTCCTTTAGTTTCAAATTATTCAAAATATTTAGATTACGATTTCTTACGTTTACTCATCAAAGATTAAAATCCGTAAACGATGACGGGGGACACCACTATGCTGGGGCTGCTTCAGGTTCGGCATGGGCCTTGATAACTGCCGCAATCATGCGTCCAGGTTCAGCCAGAGTCCGTACCAGCTTACTAGCCGGCGCAAGCAACATACCCAACAATTGCCCCCTGACAACAGGCAATGGTGGTAGCTCAGCCAACGCTTTCACGCCCTCAGGGCTCAGGGCTTGCTTTTCGAGGTATCCGCCTTTGATCTTTAAAAACTCTGAGCTTTTGACAAAATCAGTCACAGACTTGACCGTTGCGGGCGCGTCTGTAAATGCAAATACAATTGCCGTGCTACCCTCAAACTGCGCGCTTTGCACCGCTAATCCGGCCTGCTCGAATGCCAGTTTAGCCAGTGTATTTTTGATAATGTGGAATTCACCGCCATTCTCGCGCACTTTTGCTCGCAGAGCGTCGATGTCCTTCATGGTTAATCCCACATATTGGGTCAGGACCAGGGCTTTGCTGCGCTTCACCCATTCACTATATTGGGTGACCAACTCATTCTTACGTTCCTTTGTAATCGCCAAGGTTATTTCACCTCCTTTCCAAATTAAAAGTCTTTGCCTCGCATCCAGTGCCCAGCAAAGACTCCCCGCAATCTACACATCTCACTCGCACAATGCGAGCCAACTTTTTTGGAGATATCCTCACCTCGGCAGGAAATTAAGCGCTTATTCCGCACCTGCTGTCTTGGGCGAAGCTTATTTTATGCTTACTTTAGATCACAATTATACAGTTCCTGTATACTATTCCTGCGTCGTCATGTTTTGAGCCTGATTGGGATCAAGTTTGATCCCCGGGCCCATGGTAGAAGTCAGGGTAATATGCCTGATAAACACGCCTTTCACTGATGCCGGTCGAGCTTTCTTGATGGCTTCCATTAAAGCAGCCAAATTATCGTACAGTTGCTTGGCTTCAAAGGATGCCTTCCCAATCGGGATATGCAGGTTGGAAGTTTTATCAACCCGAAATTCCACCCGTCCAGCTTTTGCCTCACGGATCACGCGCGGCAAATCTTCAGCCGGAACAACTGTCCCAGCCTTTGGGTTGGGCATGAGGCCTCGCGGGC
Source organism: uncultured Chloroflexia bacterium (assembly GCA_963725685.1). Lineage (GTDB taxonomy): Bacteria > Chloroflexota > Anaerolineae > Anaerolineales > UBA4823 > FEB-25. The sequence goes on along the minus strand of CAVRYZ010000001.1, from coordinate 312,112 downwards.
CTAATACTCTACCCAGCCGGCCAACTTTACCCATCGAATCAGGGGTCGCAATGGTGACGTCAAAATCCGTCCAGCCTGCCTGGATCTTTGCAACCATCTCCTCATCATCTGCCACATAATCTGCACCGGCTTCGCGTGCCAATGCCGCACCTTCGCCTTGTGCAAATACTAATACCCGCACCGACTTCCCCAATCCATGCGGTAGAACGACTACATCACGCACCTGTTGATCCGCATGGCGCGGGTCAACTCCCAAACGCATATGAATCTCAACCGTCGAATCAAATTTAACGTAGTGCGTTTCCTTTACCAGAACAACTGCTTCTTCAGGGGTGTACCAGTGGTTCTCATCGATTTTTGCTAATGCAGCTAAATACTTCTTTCCATGCTTTGCCATAGTATCTCCTTCGTGGTGCAAACGGGTGTATATCACCCTCCCACAGGGTTAGTCTTCTGTTACCGTCAAGCCCATGTTCCGTGCTGTGCCTTCAATTTGGCGCATCGCACCTTCAATATCCACCGCATTCAAGTCTCTCATCTTTATCTCGGCGATTTCGCGTACTTGCTTACGCGTGACACTGCCAACTTTTTCACGATTGGGGACGGCAGATCCTTTTTCAACACCGGCAGCTTTCTTTAACAGGACTGCTGCCGGAGATGTTTTTAGGACGAAGGTGAATGATCCGTCCATGTAGATGCTGATCTCCGCCGGGATGATTTCACCCATCCGGTTGTTGGTACGGGCATTATATTCCTTACAAAATGCCATCAGGTTGATCCCATAGCCTGCCAGAGCAGGACCAATGGGGGGTGCAGGGTTGGCTTTTCCAGCCTGGATCTGCAGGGTCAGGATTTTTTTGAGTTTCTTTGCCACAGTTTTTTCTCCTTTCGCCGCTACGCACTCAAAGAGCAACGGCGAGTGGTTTTAGCGGGTGATTATTGGGACACCCTCCCACTGATACAACCAGCAATCCGCTGGTTGTTCCTTACGCTTTCTCGACCTGTAAAAAGTCAAGCTCAACGGGCGTCTCACGCCCAAAGAAGTTCACCATCACACGTACTTTCGCCTTTTCCATATCGATCTCCGCTACAGTGCCGCGGAAATCATTGAACGGTCCGTCCACAATGCGTACCCGTTCACCAGATTTGAAGGTGACTTTAATGTGCGGTGCTTCAGCTTCCATGCGCTTGATGATCTGCGCAACTTCTTCCGGGCGCAGCGGGGTAGGCTGTGTACCCATCCCCACAAATCCTGTCACTCCGGGGGTATTACGTACCACATACCATGATTCTTCCGACATGATCATATTGACCAGGATATAACCCGGAAAAACTCTGCGCTCGACAGTACGCCGCTTGCCTTCCTTTACCTCAATCTCTTCTTCTGTGGGGACGACTACATCGAAGATTCTATCCTTCATCCCCATGGATTCTATTCGCTGCTCGAGGTTATGGCGAACTTTATTTTCATAGCCCGAATAACAATGAACCACATACCAGGCGCGGCCATCTTCCTGAGACAACTCGTCTGGTTGTCCAGGATATGCCTCAGTCACGATCTCACCTGCTTCTTGTGGCATGCTCAATTCAACCACTTCGTCTGCATCCTGCTCGTGGCTCTCGAGGGGCTCTTGGTTTTCTTCTTCCTGGTTTAATTCGTACATCATTTTCGTTTTTAATGCCTATCGAGTATCTCGAATTCGGCTGATATCGGATTATCCGCCTAAGATTAAGCCAAAGAATTTGGCATAAACCCAGTCTAACCCACCCAGGATTGCCGCCATCAGGAAAATCACAACTATGACAATCTCGGTTAATCGGATGGCTTCCTGGCGGGAAGGCCAGGACACCTTGCGTAATTCACCCACGGTTTCCTGGAAAAATTTCTGGATCTTAAACCAGAGTCGTTGGAAAATGTTCATCCCTTGGCGGGCAGCTCTTATATCAGGCACGATAATCCTCCAGTTATGGTTAAAACGCCGCCTCTTTTAGACGGCGTCATCTGGAAAAGTCTTTACCTTTTCCTTACAGGCAGGCCAGGCAGGAATCGAACCCACAACCCCCGCTTTTGGAGAGCGGTGCTCTGCCAAATTGAGCTACTGGCCTGTGTTGGGGCTGGCTAACGCCCGCCCCTATTTCGTCTCGCGATGCAGCGTGTGTTTGCGGCAGCGCGGGCAAAACTTGTTTAATTCAATCCGCCCCGGATCATTACGTCTATTTTTCTCCGTGGTGTAATTGCGTTCTTTGCATTCTGAACACTGCAGCGTGATCACCGGTCGAACATCTTTTTTTGAGGCCATTCTATTCCTTTACTTATTTCACTACACGATCTACACAAAAAATTGATTATGCAATAATCTTGGTGATCACACCAGCGCCAACGGTCAAACCGCCTTCACGGATGGCAAACTTGGAGCCTTGCTCCAAAGCCACCGGCACGATCAGCTCAACTTCCAGGTTCACATTATCTCCCGGCATCACCATCTCCACCCCTTCGGGCAGCTTGATATTACCGGTCACATCCATCGTACGAATGTAGAACTGCGGGCGATACCCGGTGAAGAAAGCCTTATGTCGTCCACCTTCTTCCTTGCGCAGCACGTACACCTCGCTCATGAACTTGGTGTGCGGGGTGATCGAAGCAGGCTTGGCAACCACCTGGCCGCGCTCCACATCGGTGCGCTCGATCCCGCGCAGCAAAATGCCGGCGTTATCTCCAGCTTGCACCTGGTCCAGGTCTTTGTGGAACATCTCTGTGCCCGTGATCACCGAGCTCATGCTCTTCTCGCGCAAGCCCACGATCTCCACAGGATCACCCTTCTTGGCAATCCCACGCTCCACCCGGCCTGTCACTACCGTGCCGCGCCCCTTGATCGAGAACACATCCTCGATCGGCATCATGAATGGCTTCTCGGTATCTCGCACCGGCTCCGGGATGTACTCGTCCACCACCCGCAGCAATTCCTTGATGCAGGCATATTCGGGTGCATTCGGATCGGTACTGGTGCTCTCCAGGGCCAGCAAAGCACTCCCACGCACGATCGGGGTCGTGTCGCCTGGGAACTCGTACTCGTTCAACAGGTCACGCAGCTCCATCTCCACCAGCTCCAGGAGTTCCTCATCGTCCATCATGTCCACCTTGTTCAGGAAGATCACGATAGCCGGAACTTCCACCTGGCGCGCCAGCAACACATGCTCACGCGTCTGCGGCATCGGCCCATCCGGGGCTGCCACCACCAGGATCGCTCCATCCACCTGGGCTGCTCCCGTGATCATGTTCTTGATATAGTCACGGTGACCGGGCATGTCCACGTGCGCATAGTGCCGCTTGGCGGTCTCGTATTCCACGTGGGCAATATTGATCGTGATGCCGCGCTCTTTCTCCTCGGGGGCGTTATCGATCGTGTAAAACGAGCGGTACTCCGCCTGCCCCAGGAAGGAGCAATATTTGGTGATCGCAGCAGTCAGGGTCGTCTTGCCATGGTCGATGTGCCCCATCGTGCCTACGTTCATGTGCGGCTTGTTGCGTGAATATTTTTGCTTTGCCATCTGTTCCCTACTCCTTCTAACGGTTTGTCCAATTAATTTTCCAGTAACAAGAGCCCTCAATGGGATTTGAACCCATGACCCCATTCTTACCAAGAATGTGCTCTACCGACTGAGCTATGAGGGCAACAAAAGTGGGCGGTGAAGGATTCGAACCTCCGAAGGCTTCTGCCAACTGATTTACAGTCAGTCCCCTTTGGCCACTTGGGTAACCGCCCAATTGGGTCATCTCGTTACATCGAAAATTTGTCAATTAGTCCCTTTGCCTCCTGACCCAACCTGGAAAACAACGAGGCTAATTGACTAATCCTCATGTAATATCAATCCTGTTCCTGAGCCGACGATGGGAATCGAACCCATAACCTACCACTTACAAGGCGGTTGCTCTGCCGATTGAGCTACGTCGGCGGGTTAAATTGTAAAAGAGCTAGTCCGAAAGCGGATTGGATTATACCAGACGCATATGTTTGCGGCAAGTATGTTTTAACAAGATTAAAAAAACCAGGTTTCAACCTGAAAACAGGTATCTAACCTAGGTTTCGGATTGAGAGTCTATCAGGATTTGGTGAGTTCGTCAATGGGTTGGGGATTAATTCCCCGCTGTTGCCAGGCAAAATATAGCGCCACTGATCCAGCTACGGCAGCATTGAGCGATTCTACCTTGCCTCGCATAGGCAGGCGCATCAACCCGTCACACGATTTACGCACCAACGTCCGCATCCCGCTGCCTTCACCGCCGATGACCAACGCCAGCGCTCCATCCAGGCTCACTTTATTCAATAGCTGTGCCTCCGGGCTGGCATCCAGACCGATCACCCAGATATTTTCTTCCTTTATTTGCTGGATCGCCTGGGCTAGATTTACCTGCACGATCAGCAGGTGTTCTGTGGCACCTGATGAGGAATTTACCACCGCAGGTGTGACGGTTGCAGCATGCCTGAAAGGCAAGAGTACCCCGTGCACCCCAACAGCCTCCGCGGTCCTTAGCAGGGTGCCCAGGTTTTGTGGGTCTTGTAACACGTCCAGGATCAGCACAAATGGTTTCTCCCCTCGCCGGGCTGCCAACGCCAGTACATCAACCACCGCACTATAAGGATATTCGCTCGCCTCCAGCGCCACACCCTGGTGACCATCGCCGAAGGCATCCAAATTGTTGCGGGCTACTCTTTCTATTGGCACTTTTAAAGTTGAGGCTATCTGGAGGATATCCGCCAGGTGACCTTTTTCTTCCGCACCTTGAGCTATTTTTAAACGCAAAAACTGGCGCCGTCGCGCCCGCATCGTTTCATATACTGCATTGCGTCCGTATAACCATTCCTTCACAGCATCATTTCCAGCGCCAGGTCGTACCATCCTTGCTGTCTTCCAATAGCACCCCCAGCTCTGCCAGTTGGGTGCGGATTTGATCTGCCAGTGACCATAGTTTTTGCTGGCGTAGATCTCGCCGCAGATCGATCAGCAATTGAATGAACGGTGTTGCCTGACCACTCTTTTCTGGGCGTTCTGAGCTTAAACCTAATACGCTCATCAGTTCTCGCAGCAAACTTTGCCCTTCAGCAACGATCCCTGCCGTTACTCCGGCATCTTTTGCCTGGTTAATCACGCGCACGAGCTCAAACAAATAGCCCAATGCTCCGGCTGTATTGATATCGTCGTCCATGCATTCGATGAAACCTTGACGAGTGGCTTCCACCTGTTTATGTAGGTTCTCCACTGCCTCACCCTGATCAACATTGCCATCACCAACCGGACGCAAAGTCAGGCGTAAGCGTTCGAGAGCTTTCTCGGCCTGGGTAATGATTTCATCACTAAAAGAGAGCGGGTTGCGATAACTTGAATTAAGGACCATCATTCGCAGCACATCGCCTTCATGCGTTGCCAGGAAATCCTCTATTGTCACCAAATTTCCAAGTGACTTAGACATCTTCTCCCCGGCCAGCTGCATCATGCCATTGTGCACCCAATAGCGCGCGAAAGGTTTTCCGGTGGCACATTCCGTCTGGGCAATCTCGTTTTCGTGGTGCGGGAAGATCAGGTCATTCCCCCCACCATGGATATCGATTTGCTCACCCAGGTGATGCATGCTCATGGCTGAACACTCGATATGCCAACCCGGGCGACCCTTCCCCCATGGGCTCTCCCAGGCAGGTTCTCCCGGCTTGGACGACTTCCACAAGGCGAAATCCATGGGATTCTCTTTACGTTCATCAACGTTGATTCGGGATCCGGCTTGCATATCTTCCAGCTGGCGGGTCGAGAGTTTCCCATAATCCTTATCCAGGCTGACTCTAAAATAAACGTCCCCATCCACTTCATATGCGTAGCCTTCTTCACCCAACTGAGAGATCAATTTGACGATAAAGGGGATCTCGTGGGTGGCACGCGGATATACAGTGGCAGGCTGGATATTTAGATCGACCAGATGTTTTCCAAACTCGTTGATGTATTTCTCTGCCAGCTTGATCGGATCCATGCCAATCTGGTTCGCTTTGTTGATGATCTTATCATCCACATCGGTGTAATTCATGGCATGTTCAACCTCGTAGCCTCGATATTCCAGGTAACGCCGGATGATATCGAACACGAGTGCAGACATGGCATGGCCGACATGCGCTTTGTCATATACGGTAGGACCGCAAACGTACATGGTCACTTTGCCCGGCTCGAGGGTCTGAAAATCTTCTTTCTGTCGTGAAAGCGTATTGTAAATGCGTAACGCCATGCTTACTCCTCTGTCTTAATCTTCTCTCTCCATACGGGCGAAAATCATTCGTCCGGCTGCGGTTTGAAGGACCTTGGTGACGGTCACATTGATCTTCCGGTTCAGATGATTACGCCCATCTTCCACAACCACCATTGTGCCATCGTCCAGGTACCCCACCCCCTGACCAGATTCCTTGCCTTCCTGGATGACGTTAACTTCGATCGATTCTCCTGGTAAGAAGACCAGCTTAACCGCATTGGCGAGCTCGTTCACATTAAGTACACTCACACCCTGCAATTCAGCAATCCTGTTCAAGTTATAGTCGTTGGTCAAGATTGGGCATTTTAGCTGGCGCGCCAGGACTACCAGCTTATCATCCACTTCACGCACACCTTCGACGTCCATGTCACTGATCCGCAGTGGCGTGCTCGTGTCTTTTTGTAACTGTGATATCACTTCAATCCCCCGCCGACCGCGCTGCCTGCGCAAGTTGTCAGATGAATCGGCAATAAACTGGAGCTCATTCAGCACAAAGCGAGGGATCAATAGGGTTCCCACCAAGAAACCAGTCCTGGCAATGTCCGCGATCCGTCCATCGATGATCACGCTCGTATCCAGGAGAACCGTGCGGTATGTTGGTTGATTGGCAGCAGAAGAATCGTCGCTGGAATGTCCGGGAGAAAACCGGAACATGGAAAATAGATCCGTTTGGCGCATGACAAATATGGCAATCCCTAGGTATCCAAACAAAACCACTGCAACAAATGGCAGTACTTTTCCAAACGGATTGGGTAGTAGCGACAGCGGGAAGGTTAGTAAGGCTGCGATGATCAAGCCAACTACCATTCCAGTCAAGCCTGATGCTAAAGTTTGGGTTGAAACACTCAACAAGGTTCTGCGAATGATACGCATTGGTCTTGTGGTGAAATAGGGTGTCAGGATCAGTCCAAATAATATTCCAACCAGGCAGAACAAGAATCCCGTCAGCTCTGGGGTTTGACCAGTGGAGTTTCCGACATAAATGCCTAAATATGCCCCCAAAACACCAAAAACAAGCATTCCGACGATCCGGAAAATGAATTCAATACTCATGGCAGCCTCCCAAACAAATATAATTAGCTGCGCGAGTTTCCTGGTTCAAGAGTACAGAAACTTAGTTCTAGTTTCTTGATAACTAGGACGGGTTTCACTTATTTTCCCCTCACCGCCGATGAAAATGACTTAATAAGACAATAAGTGCTAAGGGTGACTGATTAGGTGAGGTTCAAATACTCACGGAGACTCGCCTGCATAACCTGTCTGAATTATATCGCTTAATCAAGGTATATGGCTCGCGTGAAACCAGGAAATTAAGGGCAATGGATTGCATGATTACCACCTGTTATAATCCCTTTCGTGTCTTGATGATTGCTTGTCAGTAATATTGGGATTCATAAACTCATCTGTACAGCGGGAAACAATCTTGCCATCATGGTGCCTCAAAATACTAACTTTGGCCTTCCAGAATCACATTCGAAGCCCCGTTTGATCATCGGTATTACCGGTGCTTCCGGTGCCATCCTCGGGATTCGTATGCTTGAAGCCCTCAGAACATTACCTATTGAAACCCACCTTATCCTTTCAAATTCCGCTCCACTTACCATCCAACAGGAGACCGATTGGAAGGTAGAAGATGTGCTGTCATTGGCAAATATCCGCTATGATTTTCATAATGTCGGAGCAGCCATCGCTTCTGGGTCGTTCCACACCCAGGGAATGGTGATTATTCCCTGCTCGATTAAAACCCTGTCTGCAGTTGCCAATTCATACACCGACGATCTCATCTCGCGGGCTGCCGATGTTAATCTCAAGGAAGGACGACCATTGATATTGGTCGTTCGTGAAACCCCTTACCATCCGGGTCATTTGCGCTTGATGAGTGAAGCCGCCAGTGCCGGGGCGATCATTTTTCCGCCCGTCCCTGCGTTTTACCTCCGCCCCAGTTCAATCGACGATATGATCAATAATACCGTCGGTCAGATTTTAGCCCGCCTGGGAATAAAAAACGATCTGTATCAGGAATGGCAAGGACTGACCACAGAGTGAAGCCATGATCTCCCGCGACCTCGATAGAGCAGCCCTGCGTGGTGAACCTTCTTATGTATGGCGTGCGGGGCAGGAACGCCGCCTCCAGATGATTTTATCCGCTGCCGGCAGCCGCCTGGCTGGACGTATGCTTGAGAATGGCTGTGGGGTTGGCATGTACATGCAGCATCTGGCACCCCACGTGGGGTCAATCATCGGGCTGGATTACGAGCTGGACCGTGCATACGAAGCTCACACCCATTCTCCATTGTTAATCAACGCTGCCTGTGAGGAGCTGCCATTCATCACCGCATCATTTGACGTCATTCTCAGCCATGAAGTCCTCGAGCACGTCAGGGATGACCGCAATTCTATAGCAGAGATGGTACGCGTGCTAAAACCTGGTGGGGTCATCGTCCTTTTTGTCCCCAACCTGGGGTATCCCTTTGAAACCCATGGAATTTATTGGCGTGGTCGCTACCATTTTGGTAATATCCCCCTGGTCCATTATCTTCCTTTGCGTTGGCGTAAGCAGCTCGCTCCGCATGTGCGGGCTTACTCGTCCGCTGACCTGGAAAAGTTATTTAAAAGCTTGCCGGTAAGGATCGTCGAGAGAAGGATAATTTTTGGGGCGTATGACAACATAATCAACAACTTCTCTGCCCTGGGTCGTATCCTGCGGAACGTTCTTCAATGGGTGGAGAATACCCCGCTTAACCTATTCGGTTTATCGCATTTTTGGGTGATCGAAAGGGACTAAACTAGCTCGGGTCTATCCGAAAGTCAAATATCCCCTCCCGGATTGGCCATTCCCGGGCGCAATCTACACAGATCAGCCTGGCACCATGCGGTTTGAGGTTGTATGATTCACAGATTGGGCACTTGAAAAACGTCCCCGCTTCTGCTTTGGGTGTATCCCCAACAGCCTGGCTAAGGGTGAACACGCTCGGAGATAACTGGCACCATTGGCCTGTCGGCTGTAGCCACGCTTCCAATTTAATCAGTAATTCAATCGGCAGAATCCGCTTGAACAGTTGCAACCTTAAATAAGAGACTGCCAACTGTTTTTTAAGCTCAAAACCGCCTTCCTTCAGCCAGCCTCGTACGGCCTTGGGATGAAAGTCGAAGTTCAGCTTCTCGAATTCGACACTTTCAGTGCTGAAAGGAGACCAAGCCTGTCGCCTGATGAGATAACGCAGGATGGCCTTCAAATTCTGTTTGTTGGCATATTCCAGGATAAAACCACCTCCGGTTTGCATTGCACGGCGAATCTGCTGTAATGCCACCGCTGGCTCAGCCATATGGTGTAAAGTGCGGATCATCGTGCCTGCGTCGAACAAGCCATCCACAAATGGCAGCTTGTAAATATCCGCGGCCACATAAATATAACGTTGATTTCCTCCCATGCGCTGCATGGCCTGTTTAAGCTGGGTAAGAGAATAATCCAGTAAAACAATTTGCTTGAAACCGGTGTAACGCGCCGTGTTTCGTCCAGCACCCGCGCCTAGCTCTAATAATAGTTCCCCCCCTTTGGGCAATAACCGTTGAAGGGCAATTGCTTCTGCCCGGTCTTCATATACACGCCCACCTTGCTCCCAAAAACTAGTCTGGTAGTCAGAACCCTCATAATTGCAAATTGGAGGTTGGGAGCCTTTCACAGGGGTTGGAGGCTTTCCTGATTCTAAACAATGAGTCGTCTGGTCTATTTCCGTGCTGAAAACAGGATAACTTTAATCAGATGCCTGGAAAATGTTATGCTCTGCCCCGTTTTCATGGTCTAAGCCATTATAACCCCTACCGACACCCCGGTAAATGAAGCCGGATTTAGCCATTTCATCTGGTTCGTAAATGTTGCGCCCATCATACAGGATGGGGTGTCTCATCAGATCTCGCATCCGAGGTTTATCCAGCTGTTTAAATTCATTCCATTCCGTTAACACCACCAAAGCATCACATCCTTGGGCTAGAGTGTATGGGTCAGGCATCATTTCCACACCCGGGAGCAGGGTGCTTGCAACCTCCATGGCCACCGGATCATAGGCACGCACCATTGCACCTTCAGCCTGCAGTTTTTGGGCAATCGTTATCGAAGGAGCATCGCGCATATCATCCGTATTGGGTTTGAATGAAAGACCAAGAAATCCGATTACCTTGCCCGAAAAGTCGCCAACCATCTCTTTGATGTGTGCGATTGCCATTTCGCGGCGATCTTCATTAATATCCATCACGGTATATAACAATTGTGGGTGGCGTCCTTTTTCTGCTGCCATGTATGCCAATGCTTTGACATCTTTTGGAAAACATGAGCCTCCATAACCAATGCCTGCGTCCAGGAACTGCTTTCCAATCCGGGTATCGTAGCCCATCCCAATTGCCACCTCTTTTACATCTGCACCTAAACATTCACAAATATTGGCTATCTCGTTGATAAATGATATCTTGGTCGCCAGGAATGCATTGGATGCGTATTTAATCATCTCAGCAGTACGCAGGTCTGTGATCACAATCGGCGCTCGTAGAGGCAGGTGTAATTGAGCCACTTTTTCTGCTGCTTCCGGGCTCAAGGAGCCTAATACCGTCCGATATGGCTGCATGAAGTCAGCGATCGCCGATCCTTCCCGTAAAAATTCGGGGCAAGAGACCACTGAGAATGGTATCGGTTGATTTTGGTTGCTGCGAACAATATCTGCCACCCAATCACCTGTACCGACAGGAACAGTCGATTTATTGATGATAATCAGTGGAGCTGTCATATTCTTTGCGATCTCGCGTGCCGCAGCTTCCACATAATGCAAGTCCGCTTCCCCATCCACACCCATCGGCGTACCTACAGCAATAAATACGAACTCTGTCCCGTCCAGCGATTCTGGGTACGATGTAGTAAATGACAATCGTTTGGCTTTAACGTTATGATCCACCAATTCTTTTAAGCCTGGTTCATAGATGGGTAGCTTTCCCTGTTTTAGATTGTTGATCTTTTCTTCAATCACATCCAGGGCAATCACCCGGTTCCCCAAGTCAGCAAAGCAAGCCGCAGTTACCAATCCGACATAACCAACACCCACCACACAAATTTGCTTCATACATTCTCCTCCTGGCTATCGATCATTTACATATCTTATCACATGAAATTAAACCGATATTTTCAATTTTGATAGGCTTCAACTATTCATACTCAATGTATGATGACCATCATACTCTCCTTGTGACCTCTGTCACTTGTAATTCGGTCAAATATAGTCTAAAATATGAACAATTAATCCTAGTATTCTTATCAAATTTTGGGAGATTATTATGCAGATCACACGACAGGCAGATTACGCAGTTAGAGCAATGGTTTACCTTGCCCAATTAGAACCGAATGAGAAGGCAGCCACGGGTCGCATCGCTCAGGAGAAGGGTATTCCCCCTTCCTTCCTGGCAAAAATAGTATCACAATTATCCGTCGCCGGATTATTACAGACCTCGCGTGGTGCCCGTGGGGGTGTCTCACTGGCAAAAAAAGCAGAAGAAATCAGCCTGCTGGATGTGGTCGAAGCGATTGATGGACCGATCCTCCTAAACGACTGTGTCGGAGAGTCATCCGCTTGCACTCATGATGATGATTGCCCACTCAAACCAGTCTGGTGTGATGCTCAGAAAATGCTTGTTGATCACCTTTCCAAGGCAAATTTCGCCCAATTCGTACAGACGGCTGCTTTAGGGTAGCACCCACTCACCAATTCAATTCGATCATATTTGATTTACTATCCCTTCCTGGCGTATAATCAGCCAGGAAGGGATGTTTGGGTTAAGCTACAGGTCTTTATTTTTCTGAATAGTCAAACATCCGCCCCGTAATATCTGTCCTGGAGGATCCATGTCAACATCCCGTGTTGTACGTGCACCGCGTGGCACCCAGCTAACCTGTAAATCATGGCTCACCGAAGCTCCCTACCGCATGATCCAGAATAATCTGGATCCGGAGGTGGCTGAACGTCCTCAAGATTTGGTCGTCTACGGCGGGCGCGGGCAGGCTGCCCGGAATTGGGAATGTTTCGACGCCATTCTTGCCATACTAAAAGAGCTCGAAACGGATGAAACTCTGCTGGTGCAATCTGGCAAACCGGTAGTTGTTTTTAAAACTCATCCCGATGCACCTCGGGTGCTGATTGCAAACTCAAACCTCGTACCCCATTGGGCTACCCAGGAGCATTTTGATGAGCTTGTTGCCCGTGGTCTGATGATGTTTGGCCAGATGACGGCGGGTTCGTGGATCTATATAGGCACTCAGGGCATTCTTCAAGGTACATATGAAACTCTCGGCTCGCTTGCCCGCCTGCGAGGCTGGCCATCGTTGAAAGGTAAATTCGTGCTAACAGCCGGCTTGGGCGGGATGGGAGGTGCCCAACCACTGGCAATCACGATGAACGAAGGAGTCGGTCTCATCGTCGAAGTAGATCCTGCACGTGCACAGCGCCGCCTCGAAACGGGTTATGTGGATGTGGTGGTGGACACGCTCGAAGAAGCCATGACCCTGGTCGAGGAGTATAAGCACAATGAGCTGCCCAGGTCCATCGGCCTGATTGGCAATGCTGCAGAAATCTACTCAGAGCTGGTGGTACGTGAAGTCACCCCAGACGTCGTCACCGACCAGACCCCTGCCCATGATGTGCTTATGTATGTGCCGGTTGGGTTGGATGTAAAGCAGGCTGAACAGCTACGCCTCAACCAGCCTGGAGAATATCACCAGCGCTCCATGCAATCCATGGCGCGCCATGTGCAGGCGATGTTGGAATTCAAACGCCGTGGTGCAGAAGTTTTCGATTATGGCAACAATCTGCGCCAGCGTGCATACGATGAAGGCGTAAAGGATGCCTTTGAGTTTCCCGGTTTTGTCCCCGCCTATATTCGACCATTATTTTGTGAGGGTAAAGGACCATTCCGTTGGGTGGCACTCTCAGGTGACCCGGAGGATATCTACCGCACCGATGAAGCCATCATGGAGCTCTTCCCCCACGATGACCATCTGCACCGCTGGTTAAAGCTGGCGCGCGAGAAAGTTAAATTCCAGGGCTTACCCTCCCGAATTTGTTGGCTTGGTTATGGTGAACGTGCTCAGGCTGGCTTATTATTCAATAATCTGGTGGCAGAGGGATTGGTGAAAGCCCCAATCGTAATCGGGCGTGATCACCTGGATGCAGGCTCAGTGGCCTCCCCCAATCGCGAAACGGAAGGTATGCTGGATGGCACCGATGCGGTCAGCGATTGGGCGATCCTGAACGCCCTGATCAATGCAGTCGGTGGTGCTACCTGGGTTTCTTTCCACCATGGTGGCGGTGTTGGGATTGGTTTCAGCCAGCATGCCGGTCAGGTAATCGTGGCCGATGGCACACGTCAGGCAGCCCGGCGCCTCAAACGGGTTCTCACTACTGACCCTGGTATGGGCATTGTCCGTCACGCTGACGCGGGTTATGAGATTGCCATCCAGGCTGCCAAACGCCACCACCTCAAGATGCCCATGCTGAAATGAGCCGGGAGACTTGTCATCCAGTTCCTGGTTTTGCCAGTAAAATAATCATTTTCTTCGAGCTGCCAGCGCTACCCAATCCCCTATCTGGCGCTTAATGGGTTGCTGGAGCCCTTGATCGACCAAGGCTTTCTCAACCTCCTGGCTTTGCTCTGCCAGGATACCGGATAAGATTAACCATCCGTCTTCCATCACCAACGCACCCAAACCGATATCAAGCAGCTGAACTAAAATCGGTGCCAGGATGTTGGCGAACACCAGCTGTGCCGCGTGAATGCTGAATTTTTCCGCCTTCACTTCGGTCACCGAGCCAATCCCCAGCTCCAGCGCTTCGCTAACATCATTCAGTGCTGCGTTCTCACCTGCTGCCCTGATCGCTTCGGGGTCAATATCCACCCCTAAGGCATGCCTTGCTCCGAGCTTTAAACCGGCAATGGAAAGGATTCCCGATCCACAGCCAATATCGATCACCTTGATGTCATTTCCGCTTTCAAGCTGGGGAATTAATTCTTCTGCCAGTGCCAGGCATAGCTGGGTGGTCGGGTGTGTGCCCGTGCCAAATGCCATTCCCAGGTCGATGCGGATGGGAATAAGTTCATTTCCGGGAGGTTCGATCCAGGCGGGCAGGATTAACAGGTGATTGCCAATCGGGATGGGATGGTAATGTTCCTTCCACGATTCCATCCAGTTAACTTCCTGGATCTTCTTGTAAAGAGCTTCTGGAAGTGGAGATATGCGCCCCAAATACCATAATCCCTGCTCTATCTTTTGGCATGTATCTTCGAGATGATCATCCACCGGGATATATCCACACACTCTTAGGGGTCCGATCGCCCGGCCATTTTCATCGGCAGGCCCAGCGGTCACCGCAGTCGAATTCGATCACCACTCCATCCGGCAAATACCGTCTGAGCACATCCGCCACCGCTTCGGCCAGCTCACCGTCCACGATCAAACTCACTTCGAGCCAGTATTTGTCTGTCATGTTAATCCAATCTTCCAGGGATTATCAACAATGGGTACAAACCGTTGGGGGTAAATCAGCCTCCCAGGGTATCCTTCAGCCAATCCAGGAACCCGCGTTCAGCAGGACGCACTTCACTCCCCAGGCTTTCAGCCAGTTGTTCCATCAGCTTGCGTTGTTCACCGGTCAGGGTTTTCGGCACTTCCACGTTGACCACCACCATCTGGTCTCCACGTCCATTTCCACGTAAGTGGGGCACACCTTTCCCGCGCATGCGTAAAACTTTCCCTGGTTGAATGCCAGACGGGATTTTTAGCTTGGTGAGACCATCCACGGTAGGCACTTCCACCTCCGCGCCAAGCGTAGCTTGGGCAATATTGATATTCAGGTCAAGCATGATATCGTTTTCTCGGCGACGGAAATATTTATGCGCTAACACCCGGATGACCAGATATAAATTCCCATTCGGACCACCGTTTTCGCCCGGCTGCCCCTCACCGGCCAGCCTGATTTGATTGCCATTATCCACGCCTGGCGGGATGGATACCACTTTCTTCCGGTTTTTTCGTACCAGTCCTCGCCCTGCACAGGTATGGCAGGGTGTGGCGATCGTTTCACCTTGCCCATTACACACCGGGCAGGTGGATACCTGCACCATCGAGCCAAGCAGAGTCTGGCGCACCTGGCGTACTTCACCCGACCCATTGCAGGTCGAGCATCTCACCGGGCTGGTGCCTGGTTCTGCCCCTTTACCACCGCAGGTTTCACATACTTCATCCCGGTTGATCTCGATTTCCTTCTCCACCCCGAAAATCGATTCTTCAAAGCTCATGTCAAAGTTATATTGCAGGTCAGCCCCTCGCCGAGGCGCGTTGCGGGCCCTGCGGCCTGTGCTTCTCCCAAAACCACCAAAACCGCCAAAAAATTCCTCGAACAGGTCCCCAAAGTCAACTGTGAAGTCAGGTACTCCGCCGGTGTTTTGAACCCCTGCATGGCCGAAACGGTCATAGGCAGCGCGTTTATCCGCGTCGGATAATACAGCATAGGCTTCGTTGATCTCCTTGAAGCGTTCCTCTGCATTAGCTTCCTGGCTGACGTCTGGATGGTACTGTCGTGCCAGCCTTCGAAAAGCTGACTTTATTTCATCGGGTGTCGCGCTGCGGGATACACCCAGGACTTCATAATAATCACGTTGGGCCATACGATGCGTTCGAACGTTCAAACGTTTTAACGTTTAAACGTTGTAATCGATCCCTTCTTCACGGATTGCGTTCGGTTTTTGGGTCAGGTATTGAATAAAACGTGATATCTGTCGGCTGCATTTATCACATAATTCAAAGATCTGGGAAAAATCAATTTGACTCACATAGCCACTATCTTTTGCTACATATAAATGGGAGCGTAGCTCTCCCGACGACGCTTTCGCCCGACCAAGGTAATCTCTAAACAATAGATTTGTCCGGTTCTCAAAACCTTCCGCAATGTTGGACATAATGGATACAGACGCCCTCTGCATTTGGTCGCGTAAACCAAAATCCCTGGCAAACTCCCCCTCCCGTGTTAAGTCATAAATCTTTCGGGTTAATTCACGGGCAGTCTGCCAGGCTTCAATGTCTTCAAACCTTACAATCGTTGTCATTTTCTAATATTCATCTTTTCAACGTACCAACGTGCTAACGTTCCAACGCTTAAGCGTTCCTGAACTCTCCATCCACCACATCTTCATCGCCACCGGGTTTCTTCCCGCCTTCGTCAGCACCAGGCTCCTGCCCACCCTCAGCCGGACCTGCCTGTGGACCACTCTGCTGGTACACCGAAGCCCCGATCTGCTGGACAACCTGAAATAGCTGCTCTGTGGCACTCTTGATCGCGGCCGTATCATCACCTTCCAAGGTCTTCTTGACCTTTGTAACCTCTGCTTCCACATTGCTCCTGACATCGGCCGGTACTTTCTCTCCCAGGTCGCGCAATGCCTTTTCAGCGGTGTAGATGGCATTATCCGCCGTATTACGCGCTTCGATCATCTCCTTGCGTTTCTTATCCTCATCAGCATGCACCTCGGCTTCACGGCGCATGCGTTCCACTTCTGCTTCATTCAAGCCAGACGAAGCAGTGATGGTGATGTGTTGGCTGCGCTGGGTGGCTTTATCCAATGCCGTCACTTTGATGATTCCATTGGCATCGATATCGAATGTGACCTCGATTTGCGGGAGTCCACGCGGAGCGGGGGGAATACCATCCAAAATGAATTTCCCCAAACTCTTGTTATCATTTGCCATCGGGCGCTCACCCTGCAGGACGTTGATCTCCACTTGCGGTTGGCTATCGGAGGCTGTTGAAAAGATCTGGCTCTTATGGATAGGGATGGTGGTATTGCGCTCGATGATCGGTGTCGCAACACCTCCCAACGTTTCCACCGAAAGGGTCAGCGGTGTGACGTCCAGCAGCAGGATGTCTTTCACGTCGCCGCCCAACACTCCCGCCTGGATGGCAGCGCCAATCGCCACTACCTCATCCGGGTTGACACCTTTATGCGGTTCTTTGTTGAATAACTTCCGCACCGCTTCCTGTACTGCCGGCATGCGTGTCATTCCGCCCACCAGCACCACTTCGTTGATCTTTGAAGTATCAAGATCGGCATCCTTCAAGGCATTTTTGACCGGACCCAATGACCGCTCGATCAGGTCGCCGGTAAGCTGTTCCAGCTTGGAACGCGTCAGGTTCATCACCAGGTGTTTTGGGCCTGAAGCATCAGCGGTTATATAAGGCAGGTTGATTTCGGTCTGCATCATACTAGAAAGCTCAATCTTGGCTTTTTCAGCCGCTTCTCTCAGTCGTTGCAGGCTCTGGCGGTCCTGGCGCAGATCGATCCCATTGCTTGACTTAAATTCATCCGCCAGATAATCGATCAGGCGCATATCAAAATCGTCTCCACCCAAGAAAGTATCTCCACTGGTTGATCGAACCTGGAAGACTCCATCCCCAACGTCCAGGATGGAAATATCAAACGTTCCACCACCCAGGTCATAGACAGCAATAACTTCGTCTTTCTTCTTATCCAGGCCATATGCCAATGATGATGCGGTTGGCTCATTAATAATCCGCAGCACATCCAATCCGGCAATCTTCCCAGCATCTTTGGTGGCATTACGCTGGGCGTCATTGAAGTACGCCGGCACAGTGATCACTGCCTGGGTCACTGCTTCACCCAGGTAGGCTTCAGCATCCGCTTTGAGCTTTGCCAGCACCATTGCTGATACTTCTGGGGGAGAATATTCCCTTCCGTCCAGTATCACCCGGATATCCCCGTTTGGAGCTTTCGCCACTTTATAAGGCACCCGCGATAATGCTTTCTTCACCTCCGGGTCATCAAACTTGCGTCCCATGAAGCGTTTAATTGAAAAGATTGTGTTTTCCGGGTTGACCACTGCCTGGTTGCGGGCTACCCGCCCCACCAGACGTTCGTGGTTCTTATTCACCGACACGACGGAAGGTACCAGACGCTCGCCCTCCGCACTTGGTATGACCGTCGGCTCCCCACCTTCCATCACCGCCACCACCGAGTTGGTCGTACCCAAATCGATACCAATTATTTTTCCCATTCTGTACTCTCCTTATGATTGATTGGATCTTCAATATTTCAAATAGATTTCAAATGATTATCGGGCCACTCTGACCCGCGCCGGGCGGATAACCCGCTCGCCAAGCATATACCCAGGCTGTATGACACCGATGATCTGACCACTCTCATGATCCGGGCTATCCTCATTAGAAATAGCCTCGTGCATATTCGGGTCGAAGAATTTTCCTTGCGTATCGATCATCTTCACACCATCCGCCTCGAAAGCGGCGATCATCTTTCGGTGGATCAGATCGATGCCGTCTGCCCAAATAGCACCATTTCCATCGATCGGACGATTCTTGTCTTTTAAGGCTCTCGCCAGGTCATCTGCAATATCCAAATAGCGCCGGATGGCATTCCCAAATGCGTTCTGTCCACCCTGGGATTGTTCGCGTTCCATCCTTTTTTTATAATTAATAAATTCTGCTCTTTCGCGTTGCCAACCGGTTAAATACTCGTTTGCCCTTGCTAATGCCTTATCAAGCTCACAGCGCAGCTCGGTTATTTCTTCTTTTGGAATCACCGCCGGTACTTCCGCGGCTGCCTCGGGCCCTTTGGACGCAACAGTTTGGTCTTGCGGTTCTTCCGCCTGTTTGGTTTGTACGTCAATTTTGTGTTTCTTGGGAACCATGATTAGGTTACTCTCCTTAATTTTCTTCAGCCAACATTTCAATCACCAGGTCACTCAGCAAACCGGAGACGAAGCGCACCGTTGAGACTGTGCGACCATAAGCCATGCGCGTAGGTCCAAGCACGCCTAATGCCCCGGTTAAACCGGGTGCACCATAACGCGCCAGCACCATGGAACAATCCCGTAAGTCTTCCCAGGTTCCTTCTCCACCAATTAATACCTGGACGTCATCCATGCCGCTGGTCAGCACCGTCCGTGAGAGCAGGTCCTCTAACATGGAGCGCTCTTCCAATACTCTTAATGCCTTGCGCGCTGATTCAGATTCAGCAAATTCTGGCTCTGCCAGTACGTTGGTCAGACCATCCCGGAATACTTCTCCCGACACCACCTGTTTCATCCGCTCCAGCTCCTCGCGGATCAGCTTGAGCACATCCTGTTCGAGAGCATCAAATTGCCCGCTCAGGGCTGCAATTCCATCTGCATCCACCCCTTCGCATAACTGGTTGATATGGCTGGCGGCGTTGGAAAGCTGTTCCTGTGAGACCGGTTCTGCCAGGGTGAGCATTTGCTGCCGCACCTGACCACCACTCCACACCATCACCATCAAGACCTGCCGCCCATGGGTTGAGATCAAGCTGAGATGCTTGAAGCGTGCCGACTCGGGGCGCGGGGATGTGACCAGGCTGGCACCCTGGGATTGGTGCGCCAGCACCGATGCCGCCAGGCGCATCCAGCGGTTCACATCCCGCCCTGCCTGGTAAAACTGGTGGGTGATCGTCCGCCGCGTGTTCATCGGCAGCTCGGTTTGTCCCATCAGCTGGCGCACAAAATAACGGTAACCTTCCTCGGTTGGGATCCGCCCGGCAGATGTGTAAGGCTGGCGCAAATAACCGGCGTCGGTCAGCTCAACCATATCATTACGAATTGTGGCAGAGCTCGTGTCAAGCGTATACCTTTCTATCAAGGCTTTGGACCCAACTGGCTGTGCCGTATCGACGTACGTGTGGATGATGAGTGCCAGGATCAGGCGTTGTCGTTCGGTTAGTGTAGTCATCCGTTTCACCTATAATTTAGCACTCTCACATCGAGAGTGCTAATACGAACCATAGAATGATACCATGACGGTATTTGTACGTCAAGCAAAGGGCAGGCTGTTCTTATAAAACTCTAACAGGCCGATGTTGACCTTTTTCGGCACTCTCGTTATAATCTATGTAACAAGAAAATAACCTTCGGGGCAGGGTGATAACGGTTGATCCGTTTATTCCCGACCGGTGGTAAAGCCCACGAGCCAGTCATGGCATGATCCGGTGAGATTCCGGAGCCGACGGTACAGTCCGGATGAAAGAAGGTCTTTGACCAGTTCAGATCAACCCTGCGCGGATTGCGCCAGGATTTGCTTGAACGGTATATTAAAAGCCCCGAAGATCCCTTCGGGGCTTTTTGTTTATGAAAACGAGACCCTGGTTAATTGCCCTTTCTTTATTTTCTGTCTTGCTGGTTTGGCAGCTGGCGGTTTGGTTTGGCAACAATCCACGCTTCATCCTTCCTTCCCCTCAGCAGGTGGGCATCCGTTTTGTGCAAGCGGTCGCGGATGGCAGTTTGTTCCGCAACACATTGGTCACCCTGTATGAAATCCTGGTAGGTCTGGCCTTGGGTGTGAGCGTAGCCAGTGTGCTTGGATATCTGCTGGCGCGCTCGCTGCATTTGGAACGCTTGCTATCCCCATATATCATCGCCAGCCAATCCATCCCGGTAGTCGCCATTGCTCCTCTGCTGGTCATCTGGTTCGGACCTGGATTATTCTCCAAGATCCTGATCTGCGCTTTGATCGTCTTTTTCCCCGTGCTGGTAAATACCGTGGTGGGGGTACGCTCCGTCCCCGAAGACTTGCGCGACCTGATGCGCTCTCTCCAGGCAACCCGCTGGCAAACCCTGAAAAGCCTTGAGCTTCCTGCTGCCCTGCCCGTGTTTTTAGGAGGCTTGCGTATCGGTGCCACCCTCTCTGTGATTGGGGCTGTCGTCGGTGAGTTTGTGGGTGCAAAAAGCGGGCTTGGCTTCATGGTCAATGTCGGGCGGGGTGTGTACGATACTGCCCTGGTATTTGTTGCCGTCTTCACCCTGATTGCCCTGGCGATGATCCTGTATGGTTTAGTATCTTTGGTTGAAAAACGCTTATTGCGCTGGCAGCAGCGCCCTGAAAATGAGGTCTTGTTGAATCATGATGTGCACTCCAAACCTGAAGCCATAAAATACGAGGGACTGGAACGATGAAAAATCTATCTGTAATCATCTTAGCCGTGCTCATGTTCTTATCCACTGCTTGTGGTTCTACCTCTAACAATTCCTCACCGGGTGTGAGCCCCAATGCCTCCACGCAGGTATCCAGTCCTGTGGCTACATCGACGCTAACCGCCCCTCTGGTGCATATCCGCCTGCCCCTGGGGTATATCCCCAATGTTCAATTTGCACCACTTTATGTGGCGGTTGAAAAAGGTTATTTCAATCAGGTTGGGATTGAGATTGAGTTCGATTACAGCATGGAGAATGATATTGTCGCTCTGGTGGGTGCCAACGAGACTCAGTTCGCCGTCGTATCGGGTGACCAGATCTTGTTGGCGCGTGCCCAGGGTCTGCCCGTGGTGTATGTGTTGGCCTGGTACCAGGATTATCCGGTATCTGTGGTTTCCAAAGTCGGACAGGGCATCCTGACACCCGCTGACATGAAAGGCAAGCACATCGGGCTGCCTGGTTTGTACGGTGCAAGTTATATAGGTCTGCGAGCGCTGCTGAGCGCTGGTGGGCTTAAGGAAAGCGATGTGATATTAGATTCGATTGGCTACAACCAGTTGGAAACTCTGGTTAGTGATAAGGAACAGGCTGTGGTGGTCTACACCAATAATGAGCCCATACAACTCCGCTCACAGGGATACCAGATTGATGAAATCCGCGTCAAGGATTATTCCCACCTGGTTTCGAATGGATTAATTACCAACGAAACGACCGTTGCCCAAAACCCCGACCTGATTCGCAGGATGGACCAGGCAATTCTCAGAGGCATTGCAGATACGGTCGCCAATCCAGAGGATGCTTACCATACCTGCCTCAAGTACGTGGATGGATTAGCCCAAGCAGATCAGGCCGCACAAAAACAGGTGCTCCTCACCTCCATAGAATTCTGGAAGGCTGACCAGCTGGGATATTCAGACCCCACCGCCTGGCAAAATACCGAGCAGGTTCTCCTGGATATGGGTCTGCTGAAAGTACCAGGGGATGTGTCAAAGGCGTTTTCGAATGACTTCCTTCCAACGAAGTAAGCTTGATGCGCGCTGACGGAGTTTCACGAGATGAACCAGCCAATTGGTGAGCCGATATTGCAGATCAAGCATCTCAGCACCATTTTCCCGGATGGGAATAGCGGGCTGCATGCCCTGGATGACATCTCATTTTCTGTCTGTGCGGAGCAATTTGTCAGCGTCTTGGGTCCTTCAGGCTCTGGGAAAACTACGCTTTTACGTATCCTGTCAGGCTTGCTGCCTCCCACCCAGGGTGAAGTCTTGTTCGGAAATTCCGCTTTAAAAGCTCCCCGCCACGGCGTGGGCATGGTGTTTCAAAAAGCGAATCTAATGCCCTGGCGCACTGTTTTGGAAAATATCCTCTTGCCGTTGGAAATTCAACATATGCCGAGTGCTTCTGCAATGGCAAAGGCTCAAGCCCTGGTCGATCTGGTCGGTCTGGCGGGTTTTGAAGCCTCACTTCCACGTGACCTTTCTGGAGGCATGGCTCAACGTGTCGCCATCGCCAGAGCCTTGATCCATGAACCGGACCTGCTTCTGCTGGATGAGCCGTTTGGCTCGTTGGATGCTTTAACCCGTGAGCGCATGGGCTCTGAGCTCACCCGTATCTGGCAAGCCCGGCGTACCACCGTCATCATGGTCACTCATTCCATCAGCGAAGCGTTATTTCTGGCAGATAGGGTTCTGGTGCTCAGCCCTCGTCCCGGTCGCTTGCGCCTTGATCTGCCTGTGGACCTTCCCAGGCCAAGAGAAGAAGATATACGCTACACGCCTGCCTTCTCCGCTTTGGCACGTCAGATCCGGGCTGCCATTGAATAAGCTTGCAACAATTTCAAGTCTCGATATCGTTCACGCCATACTTGGATAGAAAATCATCCATCGACTCACGCAATAAATCAGCTTCATTCACGCCACGCTCTTCCGCCAGTTTGGAAAGCCGTTCAAGTTGAGTTTGCGTGTAGTGCGTGGTTTTCGGCACCATCCGCTCCTCATAAGCTAGTCGGATTTGCATCCGCCCGCTGGCCTTGGCTCGATACAGGGCGTGGTCTGCTTTACGGAAAAGCTCATTTTCAGTCCTGCCATCCATCGGGAAGGAGGCCACACCTGCACTGATGGAGATCCCCTGGATGGTTTTCCCAGCCCCTGTTACCACTTCGGTCCGGCTGAGCTCCAATCGAATTTGCTCCATTTTGAGAAAAGCCTGTTCCCGTTCTTCTCCTGGGAAGATGATCACATATTCATCCCCACCGTAGCGCCCCACCAGCGCATCTTTCCCAGCATATGCCCGGATGACCTTTGCCACTGCCACCAGCACCTGATCGCCGGTTACATGACCGAACTCATCATTGATCCCTTTGAATTTGTCCACGTCTAAAAGGGCCAGTGAAAGGGGTGCTTCTTGCGGGTTGGCTTTGGCTTTGGTCAGCGTTTCGCTAAAGGTTTCCAGGAACCCTTTGCGACTTAATAACTGGGTCAATTCATCAATCTGCGATCGATCAGGCTTTATCATTTACTCCTCCCAAAAATCATATTGTTATATATTATGTAGATATATTATCATACTGTATTATTGTTGTCAATTACACAATTATCCTATTAACGGAAATAAATGATTGGCGCCTTCGATCAAATCTCAGAGATTCTGACCTTCAAACAAAACATCAGACAATTAGTAAAAATAACTGTCATTGCGGAATCCCCGCTGTTTTTCGGGGAAAGGTCGGATGCTCTTCCCGACCTGTGGCAATCTGCTCTTTGCTTGTTATTGTGTCCTATATATCCTTTTCAATCGTCATTTTTTCGGCAATGACCGAACTTTCGTCCGAACCTAGGATGGGTTCCTATTCCCCCATTGAGTGTGGCATGGTAAGATTAATCTGAATATCAGATGTGGTTTTTTATCTGTCATGTTTTTTATCTCAGAGGTTAATTTATGCGTAAATGGGTCCTTCCCTTATTCATTGTTTTATCCTTATTGCTTCCGCTCAAAGTGCATGCTCAAAACCCAGCCTCATTAAGTTCAATGCTTATTGAGATCTGGCCTGAGTATGATAAACCCAGTGTGCTGGTTATCTACCAGATGACATTTTCATCAGCCACTGCCTTTCCTGCTACAGTATCCGTACGCATCCCCACAACCGCCGGCGAGCCAAATGCCGTCGCAGAACGCCAGGCGGATGGCACGCTATACAACATTACATATACCCGTCAGGTGGCTGGTGAATGGGCCACCATCTCTTTTACAACTTCCTCATCATCTATTCAGGTCGAATATTACGATGCCGGGTTGATCAAATCGGGTAGTGCCCGGCATTACCAGTATGTCTGGCCGGGAGATTACGCCATTACCCAGTTATCCATCCAGGTGCAGCAGCCCGCCGACGCCACCGATATGCGCATTGCGCCTAGTTTGGGTGCGGGTGTGGTGGGTGGTGATAATCTGACCTATTACACCCAGGATATCGGTGCAATCACGGCAGGACAAAATATCCAAATCACCATTGATTATCAAAAATCAAGTGACACCCTAAGCGTGGAAAATCGACCTCTCCAGCCCAGTGCGGCGATTCCTCAAAGTACAGCCAATGATCTCAACATCTCCAGTTTATTACCAATTATCCTGGGGATCGTGGGAGCCGGGTTAATCATCGGAGGGATTGTTTGGTACTGGCAAACAGGAAGGGAGCCCAAAGCCCCACAAATGCGTCGCCGGCGCTCACGCCTCGCAAGCCAGGAGACGGAACTTATCTCAGGCGCGGGTGAGGCTGAAGTTTACTGCTCCCAATGTGGTAAGCGTGCTTCACCGGGTGACCAGTTCTGCCGTTCTTGTGGGACCCCAATTCGCAGCCGGTAGCCAGAATTTCAAATGCTTTCTGAAACGCCAGGCTGTTTACTGTATCTATCGTCGCCTTCATTCTCACCCTACTATTGGCAATATCTCACCCTGTATTAATCTAAACATGTAAAAATTTACTTGCGTCAGTTAACTGTGCCTATTCATATAAGGAGAATATTTAATGGAACAAGCTGTTGAAGCGCGCCCGAGGTCTGGTGGCCGGGTAAAATTTTTTATCGGTGGCTTGCTGATTATTGCCGCCATCGCCTACTTGATCATCTCATCCACGAAAGCCAACGCCCAATACTTCTTCACCGTTGATGAATTACTCTCCCGTGGGCAATCAATGGCCGATCAAAACGTACGCATCTCAGGTGCGGTCGTTGGTGATTCAATCCAATATGATCCTAAGGCACTCTCATTAAGTTTTACTGTAGCCAATGTCCCTGCAGATAATAAACAGATCGAAGCCCAGGGTGGATTGGCTGCGGTTTTGCACGCTGCGGTAACCGATGCATCACGCACTCGCATGCAGGTAGTTTACAACGGTCCAAAACCCGATCTCCTGCGTGATGAAGCTCAGGCAATCATGACGGGTCATTTTGGCGCCGATAAAGTATTCTACGCCGATGAGCTGCTCTTGAAATGCCCCACCAAGTACGAAGAAGCTGTCCCAAGCCAGGCTGCACCTTAATCATCGGAGCCTTGCATGGTTGCTAACCTCGGTTATGGCACGCTCATCATCACCCTTCTAGTCTCAATATACGGTGCAGTTGCAGCTTTCTATGGGGCGCGCAAGAATAAATCTTCATGGGTAGATAGCGCCCGCAATGCTATGCTGCTCACCTTTCCACTCCTTACCATCGCAGTATTGTGTATCATCTTCCTGCTGGTTAACGGTCACTATGAAATTCAATATGTGTCCGAGGTTTCCAGCAGCAGCATGCCAGTCTATTTGCGCATGACCGCACTCTGGGGGAGTCAATCCGGTTCCTTGCTGTTCTGGTCCTGGCTGATGGCAGCTTTTGCATCTGCTGTCACCTTGCGCAAATGGGACCGTGACCGTGAATTCCTTCCCTGGGTCATCCTGGTTTGCTTGATCACCCTGGCGTTCTTCCTTGTCCTCAACCTGTTCGTCGACAATCCATTCATCAGCCTCTGGCAGACCCCCACCAATAACATCATCACCTCCATGTTCCACCCTGCCGGTGCAACGCTCTTCATACCTAAGGATGGTAATGGACTAAACCCTCTCCTGCGCCACCCAGGCATGATTTTCCACCCACCCATGCTTTATTTGGGTTATGTATCCTTTGTTATCCCTTATGCATTTGCAATTGCCGCCCTTATCACTGGCCGCACGGATGATCGTTGGATCCGTATCACCCGCCGCTGGACGCTGATAGCCTGGCTCTTCCTTTCTCTTGGATTGGTGATTGGAGCCTGGTGGGCTTATCAAGTATTAGGCTGGGGTGGTTATTGGGGCTGGGATCCAGTCGAGCTGGCTGCCTTCATGCCCTGGCTTACCGGCACCGCCTTCCTGCACTCTGTGATGATCCAGGAGAAACGCGGCATCTTGAAGCAGTGGAACATGTTGCTCATCATCTTGACCTATGACCTGGTTATTTTTGGCACTTTTCTCACCCGTTCAGGTGTATTAGACTCGGTCCATGCTTTTGCCCAGAGCGCCATTGGCCCATTGTTTTTTGGTTTTATCGGGTTAACCCTGATCACATCACTTCTACTGTTGAGCCGGCGTTGGAATGATCTGAAATCTGATTCGGATATGACCTCCATGTTTTCACGGGAGGCCCTTTTCCTGCTAAATAATTTGCTGTTTTTTAGTGTATTTTTTGTTTGCTTTTTGGGAGTTATCTTTCCTGTGTTATCTGAAGCCATGGGGATCATCGGGCAGCAGTTTCCCCCTCTGGCAGGCATTTTCACAGGTCAGAAGTACACTGTCGGGCCAACCTGGTATAAGCCCATTGTTTCACCCATTTTTGCTGGCCTGGTTTTATTGATGGGCATTGCTCCCCTCTCCTCTTGGAGAAACTCCACCGCCAGGACGATTGCCAAAGCACTTTGGAAGCCTTTTGTGCTTTCCTTGCTGGTCATACCCATATTGGTATTGGGTGGCATGCATTATTGGCAAGCTATCCTGGGATTTTGGCTGTGTACATTGGTCATGATCGTCACCTTTTATGAATTTTGGCGCGCTGCCTGGGCACGCCACAAGGCTCATGAGGAAGACTTATTCCAGGCAATTTGGCGCCTGGTGGGGAAAAATCGCCGTCGTTATGGTGGCTATATCATTCACATCGCAGTAATTTTAATGGCCCTTGGAATTATCGGTATTGAGCTTTTCCAGACAGAGACGCAAGCTACGGTTCCACAAGGCGGGCAGCTCAGCCTGGGCCATTACACGCTCACATTCGATAAATTAGCTGTTTGGGACACAAATGATGGCCTTAATGTTGCCCGGGCTGTGTTGAGTGTTAGCAAGGATGGCAGCTATGTCGGCGAGCTTTACCCGCGTCGAGAATATTACTATGAATCCCAACAACCGATTACCATAGCTGGGGTACGGAGCACCTTCGAAGACGATTTGAAGGTCCTTCTGGTAGACTGGCAGCCTCTTTCAACCGCCGGTGCCACCTTCAAGGTGTATCATAATCCCTTGGTTAAGTGGTTATGGCTAGGCGCGTGGGTATTTGTTTTTGGCACCTTGGTGGCCGCCTGGCCGGATAGAGAACCAGAGCTGGTTATCCTCCGCAATCCAGTTCCCCTCCCGAGCAAAACTAAACTCGATCATGATGCTTAAGAAAACGCTGATTCCGATTTTATTCACCCTCTTTATTGGGCTATTTGTCGTGGGTTTGGTGGCTGCCCAGCAGCCAACCCCCTCAGATGACCAGGTTAATGCCATTGCCAAGCAGCTCTACTGCCCGGTATGCGAAAACATCCCCCTGGACGTATGCCCAACCACTGCCTGCGCCCAATGGCGTGAGCTCATCCGTCAAAAGTTGGCCGATGGTTGGAGCGAGCAGCAGATCAAAGAATATTTCGTTCAGCAATACGGGTCCCGCGTCATTGGAACACCCAATCGCTGGCTTTATCTGATACCTATCATTGCGATCGTGATTGGTGGCTATATCCTTTACCGCGTGTATCGCTCCTGGAAGCAGCCCACCCAACCAACCGGTATCTCACCCGCCTCTGATTTACCCCCTATCGAAAAAATTTCATCCCCCGACGAGTATATCCGACGGCTGGAAGATGAAGTTCGCAAACGCTAACCAATGTGAAATACTATGACTGAAATTTCAGCGACTCCAACGGACAATCCTTCCCAGTCGACTCGTCCCACCATTTGGCGCATCCTTGCCTGGGTAGGTTTATTTGCCCTGCTCACGGTCGTCGCCATGGTTCTGCTTCGAAAGCAGCAGGGACCAGTGGCTGTAGGGATGAAACCGCCAGCTTTTACCCTCACCACCTTCGATGGACAGTCAATTGGACCTACCGAAATGTCGGGCAAGGTTGTCCTGGTGAATTTTTGGGCTTCCTGGTGCAAGCCATGCGAGCAGGAGGCGGCTGACCTCGAAGCAGCCTGGGAATATTACCAGCCCCGTGGGGATGTGCTCTTCCTTGGGATCGCCTGGACCGATACTGAGAACGCCTCTCTAGCTTATATCAAGAAATTCAAAATAACCTACCCCAATGGTCCTGATCTCGGTACTTCCATCTCACAGGCCTACCGTACAACCGGCGTGCCTGAAACCTACATCATCGATAAAAATGGCAAACTGGCTTCGCTTAAGCTCAGCCCCTACACCTCATTAGCTGAGATCCAGGCTGCCATCGACCCCTTGCTGGGTCCTTAACCCACTATGGATTGTGAATTCTAATCATGGATATTGGTTCAATCTTTCTCATCCTCGCCCTGTTGATCCTCGTTGTCATCTTTATCAGCCGCCCGTTCTTCGAGCGCAGTGTTGCCAGGGTCACCCATTCTGAGCGGGATATCTCCACGCTGTTGGCTAAACACGAGCAGATGGTTGCCACCATTCAAGAGCTGGATGATGATTACAATCTGGGCAAGATCCCAGCCGAGAATTACCCCGCCCAGCGCCTCACGTTGCTTCAAACTGGGGCTGATATATTGCGCCAGATCGATGCTTATCAAACCGCCTCCACACCATTGACCGCTGAAGACCGCCTGGAAGCCGCCATCCTGGCCAGACGTCACAGCCTTGATGCGACCCCTGCCGCGGTAAAGAAGAATGGTAGCGCCGTACCACCGGTTCCGGATGATAACCTTGAGCAGCGTATTGCCCTCCGCCGCCGTACGATGAGTGAAAAAGCTGGCGGTTTTTGTCCCAAATGCGGGCGTCCTGTCCAGGTGTCTGATCGCTTCTGCCCAAAGTGTGGAGCCACGCTTGCCTGATCCTATTTTTGAGAGTTTACATGTCTAAATTCGTTGGAATTATCTTCATCATTGCATCAGCAATAATTCTTGCTGCTTGCTCCTTTTCATTGGCCGCGGATATGACCCCTCCGCCTGGCGCAGAGCTGCCTGCCCAACAGGCAACCCAATCAGTCTCTGCGAGCCCGGTTTACCCGATTGTTCCACCCGACCTGGCAAATGGTGCCAAAATCTACAACCAGGAATGCGCCCAGTGCCACGGAACTCTGGGTATGGGGGATGGTCTGCAGGCAGGTCAATTATCCGTGCCCGCTGCCTCCCTTGGATTATCCGATTTTGCCCGCCTGTATTCCCCTGCTGAATGGTATACCGTCGTCACTCAGGGAAATATGGAGAAATTCATGCCCGCTTTCGCCAATCTGACCGATCGTCAGCGCTGGGATGTGGTGGCTTATGCCATCAGCTTGAGTAGTCCCCAGGCTCTGATCAACCAGGGTCAGACCCTCTATCAGGACAACTGTGTCACCTGTCATGCTCTAGATGGAAGGGGGAACGGCCCTGAGGTTGCCAGCTTGTCGACCCAGCCCAAGGATTTCACCGACCAGGCCTTCATGGCCCAGAGTTCTTCTGCCAGCCTGTATCAGGCAATCTCCGCAGGCATCGCACCCAACATGCCTGCTTACACCAGCCTGCTCGATGATAATGAGCGCTGGGCAATTGTTGCATATCTCCGTTCTCTCACCTTTACCATTCCTGCCGCTGCAAATGCATACCCTCCACCCGGGGCAACCACAGCTCCACTTACTTCTTCAAATGCCTATCCGGCACCGGGTGCATATCCAAATCCGGTGGATACTCTAACCACGCCCTTGAGCCCCACCGTTGAAATCACGTCCACACAGCCTTTCATCGGTTCAGTCGCAGTCCAGCTGATCAATGGCTCGAGTGGCAATGCACCCTCAGATGCATCGGTCACCTTGTATGCCTTCGACAACATGCAAAATACATATTCAGAGACGCTTACCACAGGTGTGAGTGGGGTCTACACTTTTACCAACGTCACAATGATCCAGGATCGGGCTTTCCTTGCAGGTGTGGATTATGCTTCCGGCACCTATGGCTCAGATATCGCCATGGTCGATCCAGCCAAAACTAATCTCAATCTTCAGGTCACGGTGTATGACTCAACCACGGATGTATCTGTATTATCCACTGACCGTGTCCATATCCTTTTTGATTTCTCGGATCCCCAGAATGCCAACATTGTAGAAGTATTTATAATTTCCAACCCATCCAAGCAGGCTGTTGTTGCACCAACCCCCGATGGCACGGTGGTCACCTTCCCACTGCCGCAGGGGTATGCCAACCTCCAGTTCCAAGATGGCGCACTGGGTGATCGTTATGTTGAAGTATCGCAAGGTTTCGCTGATAAGGTCACCGTACCGCCTGGCGTGAGCCAATATCAGGTGGTATTTGCATTTCAGATGCCGTACGATCGCAAGCTGACTTTCGTCCAACCTATGTTCCTCCCCACCAGCGCCGTCGTCGTAATGCTGCCGGATACTGGGATCAAGGTTAATAGTGCTCAGCTGGTAGACTCAGGCACACAGGTGCTTCAAGACGTAACCTACCGCAAATACAACGGCAGTAACTTGATTGCTGGGAGCTCGATCGAGTTCACGGTGACGGGTAACCCCAAGAAAACGCTTACCTCCGTCTTCTCCACGGGCAACATGCAAAATTTCGCCATTGGTCTCGGGGCCTTTGGTGTCGTCCTTGTTTTTGGTGGCCTGTGGTTATTCCGCAAGTATCAAAAGAAAGACGCCCTGCAGTCGGCGCTGGCCGGAATGGATATCGACTCACCTCTGGCAGGAGATGAATCTTCTCCGGAGAGTGAAGACACTTTGATGGACGCCATCATTGCCCTGGATGACCAGTTCCATGCCGGGAACCTGCCTCAGGAGGCTTACCTTGAGCGGCGGGCCATCCTGAAGGAAAACCTTAGAAAATTGGGCCTGGGATAGCCTGAGTGGGGTCTTGCACATCATGTTGCTGTGGTTAATCTTATGATCACGGTACGTAAACTCGTCAAACGCTTCGGTTTGAAAACTGTCCTGCGTGGCATGGACTTTTCTGTTGCCTCAGGCGAATTTGTCGCCTTGCTGGGTCCTAACGGCGCTGGCAAGACTACATTCCTGCGTATCCTGTCTTCACTGTCGCGCCCAACTATGGGCAGCGTGAACATCGCGGGATATTCCCTTCCGGGTCAGGCGGCCGCGGTCCGGCGCCGGCTGGGCGTGGTCTCACATCTTCCATTGCTCTATGGAGACTTAACTGCTGAGGAGAATCTGCGCTTCTTTGCCCGTATGTATAACGTACCCCAGGCAGATCAGCGTATATCTGAAGTGCTCGACCTGATAGGTCTTGTATTAAGACGCCGTGATCTGGTGCGTACCTTTTCGCGCGGCATGCAGCAGCGCCTGGCTATTGGTCGCGCGGTGCTGCACGACCCTGAAGTAATGCTCTTCGATGAACCCCACACAGGCTTGGACCAGGATGCCTGCCTGATGCTCGATACGGTCTTGCGTGAAGTCGCCGCGCGTGGTCGTACCGTGGTGATGACTTCGCATGACCTGGCACGTGTGGCTGACCTGGCCTCGCGTTTTGATGTGCTCTCGCGGGGTGTGATTACCGCCACTGTCCAGCGTTCCCAGATTCAACCCAACGACCTGCTCGGTTTTTACCGCCAGGCATTGGCTGAGGCATAAACATGCAGCCCATTCCTCACGCTGAAAACCAGCTAATCCATAAAGACTCTGCTACAGGTGTTGGGCAATTCTTGCGTTCCATGGCAGCCATCATCTGGAAAGACCTGGCTGCCGAGTTACGCAGCCGTGAATTGCTCTCTGCCATGTTGGTTTTTGCCCTATTGGTGATCCTGATCTTCAACTTTTCTTTGGAATTGGATGCCCAGGCGCGTGCCACCGTCACTGCAGGGGTCTTATGGGTCACCTTTGCATTTGCTGGCACCCTTGGCCTCAACCGTTCCATGGCCATGGAAAAAGATCGCGGCTGCCTGGATGGCCTGCTGCTCGCACCGGTTGATCGCAGTGCGATTTACTTCGGCAAAGCCATCGGCAATCTGATCTTTATGCTCATCGTGGAAGCAATCGTGCTGCCAGTATATAGTGTGTTATATAGTGTAAATCTATTCATCCCGGGGTTGTTGCTGATCATCCTGCTGGGTTCGATCGGGTATGTGGCTGTGGGCACCTTGCTCTCCAGTATGGCCGTCCAAACCCGTACCCGCGACGTGCTGCTGCCCATCCTGCTCTTCCCATTGATCATTCCGGTCATGATTGCCGCTGTCAAAGGCAGTACCGGTTTTCTCCAGGGGGTGGCGATTGCTGATATCCTACCCTGGCTCAATCTTTTGATCGTTTACGATGTGGTGTTCATTGCCGTAGCCTTTATGGTTTATGACTATATCGTAGAGGAGTGACTAATGGAATCTAAGCCTCGTTTGCTCACCATCCTTGACGTCGTCACCATTTTGGTGTTTATCACCGCTGTGGGCATGGTTTTTCTCTATGCTCCCTTAGAAGCGGTGATGGGCCAGGTGCAGCGCGTGTTTTATTTTCACGTCGCCAATGCCTGGGTTGGGATGTTGGGCTTTATGGTGGCTGCAATCGCCGGGGTGGCATTTTTACGTAAAGCTGATCGCAAATGGGATATCGTCGGTATGGCTGCCGTCGAAATCAGCTTCGTCTTCTTCTTCATCGCCATCGTTTCCGGCTCTATCTGGGCACGCGGCTCCTGGGGCACCTGGTGGACCTGGGACCCACGCCTGACTACTGCAGCCATTGTCGAGCTGGTTTACGCAGCCTATCTCATGCTGCGTCAGGGTATCGAAGACCCCGACCGCCGCGCCCGCTTTGGTGCAGTCTACGCCATCCTCAGCTTCATCAGTGTCCCCCTGACCTTCATCTCGATCCGCATCTTCCGCACGATTCACCCGGTCATTATAGGCAGTGGTGGCGCGGGTGCTGAAGGCAGTTTCGATATGACCACCAAAATGCTTACAACTTTCATGTTCAGCCTGCTTACCTACTCATTCATCTTCGCTGACCTACTCTGGCATCGTATCCGCCTGGGTAGGCTGGCTGATAAAGCCGAGAATCTAAGATTAAAGGTACTCGAATAGAATTATCCAATAGGAGATATATCCATGCTAATCGCATTGATTCAACAAGCACCTGCCGAGACCACCCGCTATATGATTGCCGGGTATTCGGTCATTTTTAGCGTAATCTTCCTGTATATCCTCAGCATTTTCATCCGCCGCCGGAATCTCGAGCGTGACCTTGAAATCCTGAACGAGATGGAGGTCAAGGAAAAATGAGCCCCACTCCACATTCCCATGAGCAAGATGTCCCGTCTCAAGCTGAGACTGTTTGTGGCGCACGCATACAGATCACCCCTGACACACCCTTTATTCACTATAAAGATGACGTTGTCTTCTTTTGCGGGTGGGATTGCAAGCAGCTGTATGATGAAGATCCGCTAACCTCATGTATGGCAGCCCGGTTGCTATCCAGCAAGTAACTTTTTTTAATTAAACTAAGCTGGTCATAATCGTCGGTAATCAGGTACAATTGGAATTCTATTAACATAGATATACTGTGTAATCCCGAATTATCCCTTAGTGGTTGGAGGGTAACAGCCTGGCAGATTTACGGTTGGAAGATCACAGCCGTGTTTGCATTATCGGTGGCGGACCTGCTGGTAGTTTCGCAGCCTTGCATTTGCTGCGTCTGAGTCAGCTGAAAAACTATAATCTTGAGATTTTGATATTCGAGCCGCGTGATTTCTCTCGGCCCGGTCCTGCTGGGTGTAATCGCTGTGCAGGCGTGCTCTCGTCTCGTCTCTGGGGTAATCTTTCCGAGCTGGGTCTAACCATCCCCGACGAGCTCATCCAGGCAGACCTTCAATCCTACAACATCCACCTTGACCATCAATCCCTGCGCTTGAATCGACCAGACCCTTCGCGTAGGATTATCAGTGTTTACCGGGGGGGCGGGCCGCGCAGGGTTCAGGAAGCCCCCGAAGCCAGTTTTGATGAATTCCTGCTGTCACAAGCGTTGAACCGTGGAGCTGTGCACATTCCTCATCGGGTGCGCGAAGTCAGATGGGAAGGACAACCGGTAGTTTATACGACAGATGAGCGTTACTCCGCCAGTTTCCTGGTGCTCGCCACGGGCATTAATAGCCGCTCCCCTCTGGATGCTGGTTTTGGGTACCTGCCTCCCAAGTCCGAAGTCATGGCTCAGGATGAAGTCCTCCGCCCGGCTGAATGGTTGTCGGAAGAGGTAAATGCCTATTTTAAACAGCCTCCTGGGCTCAGTTTCGGTGCCATTATCCCCAAAGGGCGCTATTTAAACATCTCGTTACTCGGCAAAGGTTTCACCCGCGATTCAGTTGATGAATTTATCGCTGCCCAAAACTTGACGGATGATTTACAATACACCTCAGCCAGCAGTCTATGCGGTTGTAATCCACGCATTGCAGTGAGTATGGCAAAGCATTATTTTGGTGATCGTTGGGTGGCAGTGGGAGACGCGGCTGTCACCCGCCTTTACAAGGATGGCATCGGCTCAGCTTTTCAAACCACCCAATGCGCCATGTCGGTGGCGGTCAATGAGGGCATATCACGCCAGATGTTTCGTAAGCACTATGCACCTGTCTGTCATTCGATTTCCATCGATAACTCATATGGTTTGTTACTGTTCCGATTGTGGAATTTTGTCCTGAACTCACCATTGCTCCTGCAAGCCTGGAAAGGTACCATCCAGCGCGAGATGTCACTGCCCATTAAAAAAAGAAGGCATATGCGCATCTTATGGGGCATGCTTACTGGGGACGAGCCTTATCGCCGGCTATTTTATAGAGGCATCCATCCGATTACAATATGGCAGATGAGATATGGGATAGGCTCGAAATCGAGGGGAGGCTAAGTTGAGCAAAACATTGGGTCCCTTGGAAGAGGGACACGTGGTGATTATCGGGGGAGGCCCCGGGGGCACTGCCTGTGCGTTGGCGCTTCACCATATGGCAGCGGAGATGGGCCGTACAATAAAGATAACCGTCGTTGAGGGCAAGCAATTTGTTGGGGAGATGCATTACAACCAATGCCTTGGTGTTCTCGCTCCACCATTACCGGATTTATTATGGGAACGATTAGGGGTTAAATTTCCCTTTCATCTGAGCCGGGGTGAAATCAGCCGCTATATCTTGCATACAGCTCGCGAACAGATTACCCTCGATGATAAGAACCAGCCTTCCATTGCTCTCCGGCGGGTCCAATATGATGCGTACATGTTGGAAACTGTGAAAGAACATGGCATATCCGTAATCCCAGCCCGCGCCGTAGACCTGGAATTTCATGACGACCGGGTGGTGGTATACACAGATAATTCACCCCTTGATGCAGATGTCATCGTGGGAGCTTTCGGAATGGATGAGGGCAGCTCGGCCATGTTCACTCGCATGACCCCTTACCGCCCTCCAAAGTCACTCAGCTCAATTGTGACGAAATACCATCCTTCTCCAGAATACTTGCAAGCTTTCGGTCCCTGCATTCATGCCTTCCTTCCCGCCATTCCAAACATTGAATTCGGTGGTATGACCTCGAAAGGTAACCATCTGGCTATCAATATTGCTGGTAGTCACGTAGATTCAGATTTGATGAATACTTTTTTAAAGCAACCTGAAGTGCGTGGTTTATTACCCAATTTCCCTGGCGATCCAGCTACTAATCCTACAGATCTACAATTCTATATGGGTCGAATTCCTCGCTCGCAAGCACAAGGGTATTGCGGGAATCGTTACGTCCTGGTAGGGGATGCAGCAGGGTTGGTACGCGCTTTCAAGGGGAAAGGGGTAACTACCGCAGTGACTACTGGCATTCGCGCCGCTGAGACTATCCTTCATTACGGGATCTCTGATTGGGCGTTAAAAGATCGGTATTACTCCATGAATAAAGATATTATTCAAGACCTGCCCTATGGTCAGGCAATGCGTTATTTTACGATTTTCCTTACACGCTACCGCTTGCTTGATCCCGTTATTCGGGCAGCAAAAAATAACCCCCTGCTCCAAGACGCACTCTTTGACGCCGCCTCTGCTCATGCACCCTATAAAAATGTCATAAAACAGGGCCTTCACCTGAATATTATTTGGGCTGTCCTGCGATCCTGGGTAAATCCATAAAATTCACTTGGTAGCGCGGTTAATTTGGTCTATAATACGCACTAGACTAACCGCGAAACATGATAGTAGATCTAAATAGCTTACTTTTCGAAAGTTGTTCAAGCGAGGGAAGCAACTACGGGGCTGGGGAGGATGCATGAAATTCATTCCGATACAGCACCCATTCAAATCGCTTATCGCTTTAACCGCTCTATCTGTGAAGGAGGCAAAATATAAGGTCATCCCCGTTGCACCATCAATTTTGAGACCTTCAATATTCCACGCTAATCCACAATCTAATCGGAGGAACCAATGAAGAAGATTTATATTGCTGTTACATTGCTATCCATTTTTGGTCTGCTGCTCGCCAGCTGCGGTGGGGCTCCTGCGGCGGCAAAAGACAAACTGGCTGAAATCCTGGCTCGTGGCACGCTCATTGTCTCCACTGACCCAGCCTACCCGCCTCAATCTTCCCTGGTGGAAGGTGGGCAGCGCGCTGCCACCACAAAATGTACCTCTGACCAGCACACAGCCTCAGAGCTGACCGGTTTTGATATTGACGTATCCTTGGCCCTTGCTGCCAAGCTTGGCGTAGAAGCCTGCTTTGTCACCCCCGACTGGACCCTGATCACGGGTGGTAACTGGGCTAATCGCTGGGACATCAGCATTGGCTCGATGACCGTCACACCTGAGCGCATGACCAAGCTGTATTTCACTCAGCCATATTACACCACACCGGCGGCATTTTTTGTCTATAACACCAACACCACCTACACCCAGCCAAGCGACCTTTCTGGCAAGAAAATCGGCGCTTGCACCGGCTGCACCTACGATGCTTTCCTGGCTGGCACATTACAGATCCCCGGTGAGACCATCAACTATGTGGTTAAGAATGCCTCTTTCGTCGGTTATGAAACCGATATCAATGCTCTGCAAGACCTGGCCTTGGGTGATGGAGTTCGCCTGGATGCAGTCCTGACTGCCCAGCCCACGGGTGCCGGTGCGATCAAGGACGGCATGGCACTCAAGCAATTGGGTGACCCCGTCTACTTTGAATACCTGGCTGGCGCAGTTGATAAAGCCAGCACTCCCGATCCGGTCTCCTTCCTCAAGAAGGTCAGCGAGATCATCCAGGGCTTAAACACAGATGGTACATTGCTCAAGCTCTCTCAGACGTACTACGGTCTGGATCTGACCACTGCTGCAGCAACCTTTGATCTGGCTGCACTGAATCAGTGGAAGTAGGAGCGCTGCTCTAGCGGCTCTTGTTTGCACAGATTGATGCTGGCCTGTTCGTACACCGTGGGGCTTCACCCCTGTGGCACATTCGGAATAGACCAGCACGATCTCTTTGGAAACCCGCAGGGGCTGATTGAGGCAAATGATATTTCAGTCAGCCCCTACTAGTTTATAACTCAGGTTAGTGAGGCAACGATGGCTGTTCAAACCATGAAGTTTCCGGGGCAACCAGGTCCTGACCCTGATTTGGACATGGGTCAGGCATTGATGGCCCAACAACGTAGGGAACGTCTCATTCAAACCGTAAAAATTGGGATTGTTTGGGTGGTGCTGATCATCTTTCTGGCGATCGCCCTGCTTCAATTCGATTTTAGCCCCACCTACATGTTCAAACATTTTGCATTTGTGCTGACAGGTTTGCCAATCACCAT
Source organism: uncultured Chloroflexia bacterium (assembly GCA_963725685.1). Taxonomy (GTDB): domain Bacteria; phylum Chloroflexota; class Anaerolineae; order Anaerolineales; family UBA4823; genus FEB-25. The sequence goes on along the minus strand of CAVRYZ010000001.1, from coordinate 273,599 downwards.
CGGTGTATCCCTGGCAGCCATCCTCTTCGCCACCATTCTGGCTTTGCTGGGTGCCGTTGCCCGGCTTTCTCACAACTCCATCGCCCAGGGTATCTCGGGCCTTTACGTTTCCATCATCCGCGGCACGCCTTTATTGATCCAGATTTATATCATTTATAATGGATTACCCCAGATCGGGACGGCACTGATCAACAAAGGCTATGATTGGGGCCATTTCTTCATCCTCAGCGCCATCCAATCTGGCATCCTGGCCCTTAGCCTGAACTATGGTGCCTATATGACCGAGATCTTCCGGGCAGGCATCCAATCCATCAGCGGGGGTCAGCGCGAGGCCGCTGAATCCATCGGTATGAACCGGACCCAGATCTTGCGCCGGGTGATCCTGCCCCAGGCGGTGCGGGTGATCATCCCGGATATTGCCAACCAGTTCATCGCCATGCAGAAGGATTCAGCCCTGGTTTCCTTTATGGGCATCTGGGAAATGACCTACCGGGCGAACCGCTTTGCCCGCCAGGACAGCAAGTTCATGGAAATGTTCGTCGTTGCAGCCATTCTATACTGGTTCCTGACCATTGTATCCTCGTGGGGAGAAGGTCTCCTCGAGAAACGGATGCGGCACGCCTATGAGCGCTAATGAGATTATCCGCGTAGAAAATTTACACAAGTGGTTTGGGTTCCTGCACGTCTTGAAGGGAGTATCTTTCTCAGTCACTCCCAAGGAAGTTCTGGTGATCATCGGCCGCAGCGGCTCAGGCAAGAGCACCTTGCTGCGCTGCCTGAATTTCCTGGAGGAACCCTCAGCCGGTATGATCAATATTGCTGGTCAATCACTGACCATCACCGCAGGAACTCGCTATGACCATAATAAAGCCGCCTCCATGCGCTTGAACACTGGCATGGTTTTCCAGGATTTCAACCTTTTCCCTCACATGACTGCCCTGGATAATGTCATTGAAGGGCTGGTGACGGTTAAAAAGATGCCCAAGGACCAAGCCATCCCCATCGGGAAGAAATATCTCGAAAAGGTAGGGATGGAGGAAAAGGGTTTTGAGCATCCCATCCGCCTATCGGGCGGGCAGAAGCAGCGCGTGGCGATTGCGCGCGCCTTGGCAATGGAACCCAAGGTGATGCTCTTCGACGAGCCCACCTCTGCTCTGGACCCTGAGCTGATCGGTGAGGTGTTGGACGTGATGAAGCAGCTGGCGAATGAAGGCACCACCATGATCATCGTCACGCATGAGATGGGTTTCGCCTGTGATGTTGCCGACCGGATTTTGTTTGTGGATCGAGGCATCATCGCTGAATCGGGGACTCCCGACCAGATCTTCAGCCACGCCCAGGATGAGCGTACGCGCTTATTCCTCGAGCCCATCCGTAAAGTCCAGCAAATTTAATTTTTCGGTCATTGCTTTTTTTGTAGTTGAGGACGCACTTTGTCCGAAATATCGCGAGGGCTCTTTACGAGCGATACCGGGATCGTTGATCCCGGAAATAATCACCGTTTGGCCTTGTAGGGGCTGGTCGTGACCAGCCCTCTTCTTTTCGTAATTTTTATCCTTGATCCCAATTCCTTTCCGTCATTGCGAGGGAGCGTTTTTCCGCGACCGAAGCAACGAGGGCAGTCTATGCCCGAAGCATCGCGAGCAGTCCTTGCGAGCGAGGTCGCTCTTCCTTGTAGCCGGCATCGTTGATGCCGGTTTTCCTTTGCTTTTGTAGCCGGGATCGTTGATCCCGGCCTTTTTTATTCACCACCATCAATCGTATAGTGTGTGTGTATGCCCGCCTTACCGGTTTGGTATTGATTTCTTGTAGAGGCGAATCGACCAATAAATATATGGATCCTTCGCCCCTGCTTTCATAAAATAAATGTTATGATTCCTTAACCAGGAATCACACCATGCCTCTCCGTAAACTCACCTTATATCTGCTCTTCACTTACGCTTTCCTCACCTTCTACACCCTGCTCAGCCCGTTCCTGGGTCTGCCCTACCATCCCTTCTTCACCCCCTTGCTCACCCTGCTCGCCTTTGCCTTTGCCATCCTGCACGGCTGGCAAAACCTGGGCTGGAAGCAGATGATCTTATTGCTCTTGCTCACCTTCGGTATCAGCCTGCTGTTCGAATGCGTTGGGGTTGCCACCGGCTGGGTATACGGCCCCTACCACTACACCGACAAGCTGGGCCTCAAATTCCTCGGCCTGGTGCCCCTGCTCATCCCGGTCGCCTGGTTCATGATGACCTACCCATCCTATGTGATGGCTAGGTACATTGTGCCAGTTATTAAAAAGGTTTGGGTCTGGCGCTTGGCCGTTGCCGCCCTGGGTGCAGTGATCATGACCGCCTGGGACCTGGCGATGGACCCCATGATGGTGCATGGTGGTCATTGGGTCTGGGACCAGCCCGGTGCCTACTTCGGCATCCCCCTGCAGAACTATTGGGGCTGGTGGCTGACCATTTTCGTCACCTTCTGGCTGTTCCTTACTATCGCACGCATCCATCCCAGGCAGGAAATCGCTCGCAATCCTTTCAACCAGCTGCCCATCCTGAGCTATGCCGTCACCGGCCTCAGTAGCATTCTGGCAGACTTTGAATTTGGCCTGCCCGGCCCTGCCCTGGTTGGCATCTTCGCCCTCCTGCCCTGGGTGTTGTGGGCTTGGTTACGTCGTAATCCATCCGTTTAATTGTAGAGACGCCCCGGCGGGGCGTCTCCGCATCACAAGCATGATCGTTCAACATTGAAACGATTACCTGTATGCAATTCGTAGAGACGCCATAATATGGCGTCTCTACCTTGATTGTTCGCATGATCTGACCCTATGGCAGGTGTTTGTCATACTGATAGTCAATCTTGTGATTCTTTCCTTTGAAATGTCATGGAACCAGTCAGGTCATATGTTGATGAGTGGTTATTGGAGTCAGTACTTCCCAAAGGGTACACATACTTTGTCTAAACAACAAATCGTTCCTCAAAGAAACAATACTGGTAAAATTTATCGTAGAGACGTCCCATTGGGACGTCTCTACGACAAGCGTTTCTCAGCAGGATAAGTAGTATGGCGGTCTTTTGAGGCTTATCCTACCGCATCTATCTCTTTCCTCCATCAAAGTTACACTTGTGAGTTGAATCTACTGTTTCAAATAACGACAAATTCTGAATTTATGATAGATAGTTATGATTAACCGAATTATCTGGCAACCGCACATCCTTTCAAAAGAATTAGAAAGTCCATTTCAACGTGGTGAACACGAACGACCACTAAGGATTACTCTCCATTGCGATTCATTATGTGATCTGAACGAAGAAGAAGAATTGGCACTAAATACAATTCGAAATTTAGGAAATCTTCCAGAGTTGGATGTAAAGGAGATTCAATCTGGTCTCTACACTTATGATTCAGATGAGGATAAACAACAAGCTTTCAGGTTAAGTTCTGGTATTGTTGGTCAAATTCAATTAAGTAAATTTGATCTAGATCGAGATTGCATTGAGATATATTCAGGTGATGCTAATACTTTTAGGCAATCCCACATAGATTCTAGTCAGATATTAGATTTTATGTCTTACTTTTGTGTAAATAGTAATGAAGACCCTGAATACCAATGTATACTTCCAGATTTAATCGCAGCTCGTGCTAGTTATGAATTAACCAGAGATATATTTATAACGAAGTCACAAAAAAATTTAATGCATAGAGATGTATCTTTTATTAAAGATACAAATCCACGATCTCCTTTAGAGGCTGCCCGATTAGTAGGATTGTTTCTCAGGTCTCGCAATCTATTTGTATATAAAACAATATCGCGCGGTGGTCAAGCGAGCGTTACGCGAGGCACATTTTATTGGACTTCAGTTGACTTAAAAATGCATCATATTTGGTATTATCAAAATACTTGCAAGGTAGCGGGAATACTTCATTCTCAGAAAGGCAAGACTGAAGATGATACGGCGATGATAGCTCACAGTGCAATATCACGTTGTATACGGGCACTTCAAGCAGTTGATGCAATTGCATTTAACTTCTATGTTCCATTAGAAGATGAAGTTCGAAGTGATATGCTATATCATTTTTATTATCTAGCTCTTTTGTTGTCAGGAATATTAGATGTCCAAGCCCTCATTGCTTTTAAAGCGTATAAAGTTACTGGATATAAGGAAATTTATGCATCATTTATTAAACCCCAATTTGTAGATAAACTTATGTATCATGGTGCAATAGATTTAGGTAAATTATTTGATCAGACATCAGATGCCTATCACTTAATTAGGTTATTACATGAGATAAGGAATACAATTCATCGTGCAGAGTTTCCAGTCGTCGACTTTTCACATAACCCAATTAGTGAAGTTCAAGCAAGTGGTGCATTTGTTAAACTTACCTTGCCGAATGAGAATATGAAAACTTTATTGGAAGCGGTGAATAGGATTGGATCGATGGAAAGATGGGGATTGATACAGAAGACAGATACATTGTTATTCGAACCTTACACATTTTCACTTGTTCTTTTAGAAGAATGCTTCAATCTAATTGATAAAATTGCTGAATTGACCGATCTCAGCGATTTATTTCCTAAGGGTGTAGTCAAACCTCAATTACCAATTACACCTCCAAGAGATGATTACTGGAATTTAACAAGTAAAATTATTGCAATTTTAGATTAGTCCTTTTTGAAAATAAAAACATCATGTTCTTAGTTATATCCAATTTATAAAACAAGCGTGTATCTGGAAGACGAATTAAATTACTTCATCAATTTGGTGTGCAGAGGTGTGACATTATTTCTATCTATCATATATCCCCTTTTTCTTTTCCCTCTTGACAAATAGAACATTTGTGCTAAAATATTATCACCACCCCTTCTCTATGGCTTACTTTGCTTTCCATCTCAAAACCAAAGATATTCGTTTCGATTCGTTCCTCCCAAAAACGAATATCCTCCTCATCTTACAGTGATCTATCTTTACAAAATCTGCTTCAACCAGAAACTGAATTGAATGCTTTTGAATTTTTTTTCAATTCAATTACCTGATTACCTAATTGACTGATTACCTAATCTCTAAGTGCCTAATTGACTGATTACCTGATCGCCCTTACTTCGCTGAAATATACGCCATCGGGGCGCGTGCGAACTCCACCACCGGCAGCACGTCCACCAGCTCATACTCACGGATGCCCAGCCCCATCTGCTCGCCATATTCAGTCACCTTATACGGGTCCTTGAGTGGTCCATGCAGCACCTGGAACGGGTGCCCCTGGCGGGTATGGACTTCCATGCAGGTGGGCACGTTTTCCTCTATCAACTTGCTTTTAGCGGTCATATCCAGCACTGCCTGCTCAACCGCCACGATGTCATCCGAACCAAAAATCCCGGCATCTGGCAAAATGGGCATGCTGGTGAAACCGAAACAATCACATACCGGGGTCATGTGCGTTGCCAGGCTGATGTGCACCGCTTTTCCTGGCTGAAATGTAGACATGCTCACCGCCACGCTATTGGCACAGGCTTCTTGAAAAGCGTGAAAATTCACCGCATCGATTTTCAAGCTGCCAGGAGGCGCCACCTGCAGGCACCTTCCACAGCTATTACATGGCTCGATGTGCATATGCAGCCCTCCCGGGTGCTCTTTATCATCCACCAGGGCTTCGAACGGGCAGGCAGCTTTGATTCGCTCGCGTGTGGCTTCATCCGGGCATTTTTCCGGGAACCAATATGGGTCAAATTGCGTCGAATCATGGATGGCACTTCGTGTTTCACCGACCACGCATCCCAGAGCCAGGTTCTTGAAAGCTGCACCGAAGCCGCAGCTGGGGTGCCCTTTGACGTGTGCCAGGTTCACCAGGAAAGTGGCATCCTCGATCATCCCTGCCACGTGCCAATCCTGGATGTTTTTATAAGGACGATGATGGGTATAAAAATATTTCTCATCTGGACCAGCTGCCGGGTAAACCTGGCAGCCAATCACCTCAGGCGAATAACCGCGCGTCTCAGCCCCGCGCGCATCCCAGTTCACATCCGCCACGAACGGTTTGCCGCCTCCATCCTTGATTGCCTGCACCAGCTTGCGTACGAAAACCGGGTGTACCGTGGAATAAACAATGTTATTGCCGGTATGCATTTTTATGGCAACGGTTTCATCCTTAACCCGTTCTTTCAGGTGCAGCTGATCGATGATCAGGTCCAGCTTGGCAGGCAATGTTTCGTTGGCTTCAAGGTGCGCCTGGCGCGGCGAGCCGTAATACACTTTACTTGACATATGAGAATTCCTTTCAACCGTAAGAGGTTGGCATATTATAAATCATGAAAGGCAGGTGAGAGTACCTTCAACAAAAATAGAATACCCAATTTAGGGCTTGATTCTTAATCTATTTTTCTGTACACTGTAATTAGCAATAGGTATGAGCTTCGTTGCTTATACTTGGAGGAGAAGTCCATGAAAAAGAATATTTACCAATTTATATGGATCCTGCTGAGCCTGGTCTTATTGCTGGCTTATGGATTCATGGTCGCCAACGCTCAAGATGGTCAGCCCCAGGCAGATCAAGTTGTGTTCATCCCAATTCTTTATCACGGCCCAACCGGCACTCATTCCATCGCTGGCCGGGTGATTAATCCGCAGAACGTGCCCATCTCTGGCGTCACCATCCGTACCGACAAGGGTGAGAGTGCCATTACCAACCAAAACGGAGAATATTCCCTCAACGGGTTGGGTGTCGGCAATTACACCCTTACGCCTTCCCAGGGTCAAACTGTCTTTTATCCCGCCTCGTCTTCAGTGGTCGTTCCCCCCGACGTGGTCAAGCTGAATTTCACCGCCGAGGTGAATTGTTCCGAGGCCATTGTAAATAGCAGTTTTGAGGATAATTCAGGTTGGGTCATCCCCATCACCGAATACCCGGCCGGCTATAGCTCTTCTGAGGCTCATAGCGGCAGCCGATCCATGCGCACCGGGATCGTCAACCCCCTGGACAATCTATTCAGTTACTCATCCGCACAACAGAAAGTAGTTATCCCGGCTGGCACTACCAGTGCCTACCTCACCTTTTGGATCAAACCCTACAGTGGACAGGTAAAGGGGCTGGCCTCCCCCGCCATGCCTGCCAACGGCTCAACCTTGGAAGAGGTCCAAATGGCAGGTGACGTCCAATATTTATTGGTGTTGGATAGCAACTACAATATCATCAACACCCTCGTCTGGCAGATCAGTGACAGCCGACAGTGGACCGAATACCAATTCAACCTGGCTGCGTACGCCGGGAGGACTATTTATCTGCATTTCGGCACCTATAATGACGGTCTGGACGGCATCTCGTCCCTGTTCGTGGATGATGTCTCCCTCGATATCTGCCCGGGAGGCGGCTCACCCACTCCCACAGCTACTCCAGGAGTGTGTAGCAACCTGTTCCATAACCCAGGCTTTGAATCCACCAGCGATTGGGAGATTCCCATCACCGCTTATTCAGCCGGTTATTCCACCGTCCAGGCCCATACGGGTTCACGCTCCATGCGCACAGGCGTCCTGGTGCCCGGAGATAACACCTTCAGCTACTCCGATTTTCGCCAGGCTGTACACATCCCAAGTGGTGCTGCGATTGCAAAAGCCAGGTTTTGGCTCTACACCCTGAGCGGTGAGGCCAAGAATTTATCCCTGCCTGAGATGGTCACCCCAACCGGGAAATCCTTTACTGAAACAATCTTAAGTGGTGACTTGCAGTACGTACTCGTCCTTGACCAGTACCAGAACTGGATCGACACCCTGGTCTGGCAGCGTAGCGATGAGGCTTACTGGCATTACTATGAATTTGACTTGCGTCGCTACGCCGGACGAACAATTTACCTGCAGTTCGGCACTTTCAATGACGGAGTGAATGGCATCACCAGTATGTTCGTGGATGACGCCAGCCTGGATGATTGCACCGCCACTCCCACACCTGGTCCAAGCCCCACCCCCACGCGCACCCCAACCCCCACTTCCACCCCAGGTACGTGCCAACAGCTGGTTGTCAATAGTAATTTTGATCTCAACACGGGTTGGGTGATCCTAGACACGCACTATCACGCAGGTTACACCAATGCCCAGTACCACAGTGCCTTCCGTGCCATGCGCACCGGCATCGTCAACCCGGCAGATAACACCTTCAGTTATTCCGATTTCCGCCAGACGGTGACCGTTCCCTCCTGGGCGCACCATGTCACCCTGTCAACCTGGCTGTTCTTCACCAGCGGCGAGGCGATGGGCTTGTCTCAGCCTGAACAGATCACAGCCACCGGGCGCCCCTTTAGTGAAACCACCTTGAGTGATGACCTGCAGTACCTGCTGATCCTGGATTCAAACCAAAACTGGATTGGCACCCTCGTCTGGCAGCGCAGCAATAGCCAGATTTGGACCAATATGACCTTTGATTTGAGTGCCTACGCAGGTAAGCAGATCATGCTACAGTGGGGTACATTCAACAACGGCACCAGTGGCATTACTGCCATGTACGTTGATGACGTGACCTTGCAAGCCTGCCCATAAGGCTCGTGAATAATAGTCTGGCTATCTAAAAAGATGGGCGCTGGGGTTGAATTAATAATTATGCATGAAATTCCACCCCAGCGCCCCTACGGATTGCGTTTGATAATACTTGTCGCTAGTTTTAGGACAGCTCCGTGTCTTTTTAATCTATAGCTTGTGCCAATCTGTCAGCTGCCTCATTTTTATTAAACAATCCCGCACTCCATAAAACCGTACCCGCTCCTGCCAGGACTAAAAGCCACCCGATGACCTGTAGTTGTCCATGCCAAACGTCCGCATAATTCACCCCACCAATGGTATGGGTGGCTCCCATCCAATACTGGATGGTCAGGCTGATTGCACCAGCTATAATAGCGGTCAGTCCACCAGCCGTCCCTGCGGGTTTGGATTGTACCGGGTGCCCATAACCAATCTGCTGCCACAAGCCAGGCAGGCGATAAATCAGGAATACTACCAGAGTCAGGATATTGGTGTACGTCACCATATCCACGGGCATCGAGCTGCCGCGCAAACTGCGTGAGACCAGCATGTGGATCACACCAACAATGGTCCCACCCACCAGGGCAATGACGGCATAGCGGTACGCATTGGAGCGATTGCGGGTGAGCAGCCAGACTGCGCGTGCCCCCATCACCCCAAAGGCGAAGGTGACCACGACGAACAAAATATACAGCCATTGGTATGGCGCAATCCCTGAAAACTTGCCCCCAAATCCGGTCGGGCTGATCGCCACACAGGATGTACCTGCGCCTCCCATAAGGGTGAAAACTGCAGTTATTCCCATCAGAACAATGCCTGTCACCCGTAATACTTTTACCCACCAGTGATTACGCATAATCTTCTCCTCAGGATGTTGTATTGATGCTAAGCCAGTCTGAAACCGGCCACAAAAGCCACTGTCATCAATAAGAAAATGGCCGGTAGGATGCGCAGGATGATCTCGCTTGAAACGATCGGCCTGCCAGTCTTAAGGAAATACAGGAGCATCCCCCCGAGTCCAATCAATGCACCTCCCAAACCCACCAGGGCAAATCCTGGCCTTGTGGTGCCTTGCGCGGCTAGGATACTGGGTAACAGAAAGACCACCAACCCCGCCACGCCATGCACGATTGCTAAGATGAATGTGGATATCTTGATCGGGAAGTTAATCGAGCGTGTGATGATGATCGCCAGGTATCCCAAAATTGCAAAGATGAGGTACGGTACTCGAAACGTACCGATATGCTCCCAGACTAATCCCAATGAGAGGCTGAGCGGAATGATGGTCGAGAACATGACCACGATGCGGCTGTTCAGCACTTCAAAACCCAGGATGATGATCAGCAGCCCGGCGACCAGCAGTACTCCGAAGGCAATCGTATAGGCGATGATGGGTACGTCTTCCAGCCCATTGATTCCTGCCACCACCTGATAAGCTGCCAGTACGCAGGTGAGAAGCAGCAATATCCGGTCAAGCGGAGTTACCTTCATTAACAATGATTCTAAAGGGATAGTAATATCATCGATGCCAGCATATATATGGAGGCGTATTTGAACAGGCTGAAGTTCACCTGTTCCGACGGGCGGAATACGGTGGCAACGGAAAGCAGCAGCAAGCCTAAAGATAGCACTGCCATTAAACGCAATGCACCTGCCTGGACGCCGATCATCACCCCAGCCACCCCAATCGAAGCTGCAGCAATCATGGCGGATAAAGCAATGATGGCACGCGTAGCTTCGAATCCGTAAGCTGATGGAAAGGTTGGCACCCGAGCAGTTTGATAATCATCAAAATACCGCATCGTATACGTCAGGATATGCGTGGGAATCCAGAATAACACTGCCATCATCAGCAGCAGGCCTATCAGGTCAACCTGACCGGTGGCCAGGACTCGCCCTGCCAGGATGGGAATCCCACCCGAAATGCCGCCCCAAACGATGCTCCAGCTCGTCCGGCGTTTTAGCCAGATTGTGTAGACCACAATATCAAAGAATAAGCCGGCAAAAACCACTAATCCGTACAGGCTATCCAGGATGACCGCCCAGCTCACTCCTGCCAGCGATAAAATCACCCCCAGCCATAAGGCTTCCTGCTTTGAGATTTTCCCCGAGGCTAAGGGGCGGTTATGCGTACGATTCATCACCGTATCCAGGTCGCAGTCGTACCACATATTGAGGATGGTAGACCCGCTGATTGCCAGGAACAGGCTGCCGGCTAATCCCAATAACAGGTGTAGATTCAGGTGGGTATGGGCGCTCATATAACCTGCCAGCCCGGTGGAAAGCAGCAATCCGGTCTGCAGGCTTTTGATCAATGGCAGATACGAGCCAATCTTGGATTTGACCAGCTTTACGGTCAGCATATGCTTATTCACCACCTCGAACGCAGCGGAATCCGACGCCAGGGCTGTAATAGGTGGGAGTGGCGTTGTTCCTCACCCAGATGCGTAAATCCATATCGTAAGTATCCTTCGAGCCACCCCGCAGATAGCGGTAGTGCTGTCCTACGTAGATGTTGCCTGTCCATTGCCAGACGTTGCCAGACATATCGTACAAGCCATACGGGCTGGCAGAGTCAAGCGTCTGGTACCCATTGTACGTCTGCCCATTATAAAACCCAACCGGGGTTGTCCGCGAGCCAAAAGTGCGCATGTCTTCAAATGGGTCACGGCTGGAGTAAAAATTGGCATTATTGCGGGCAATCTCCTCACCCCATGGGAAAGGACGACTATCCGCTGAGCCACGCGCCGCTTTCTCCCATTCCAGCTCGGTTGGCAGGGCATAATTATTATACCCGCAGTATCCCCAGGCACCAAACCATGCGACGTTGGTCATGGGGTGGTTTTCATAGCCGGGCAGTGTGCTAAATGATGTGCCATCGAAACTGAAGCGTGAAGCCGGGTCACTCAGCGGTACAAAGATATAATCTGCCGCCGGAATTTCAACTTCATGCTTAACCCCGTGAAAGACATCCCCGGGATAAAAGCCGACAATTCTATCTCCATCGGTCTTCAGCGTCCCATCTGCCAGCGCGGCGGTGAGATACTTCACATATTGAGCCACGGTCACATCCGTGAGCATGATCTCATAATCATAGCTGATCGTCACTGGTTCATTAAACTGACCCGAAAGGAATTCCCCGGCTGGGACAGTCACCCATGTATCCGGGTCAACGCCAGTTTCATAGGCAGGAACAGGTGCATTCAGGTCTACGGCACTGCAGGCAGATAACAACCCAATGACCACCAGGAGATACCATGGAGCAAGTTTCATGGCTTTACCTCCGCGGGCAGGTCATCTTGATCCACCTCATCCGCCCAGCGGCCTTTGCGCTTGAACAGGTCGATCAGGCGCCAGATCAGCACCAGTGCCAGGATGACCAGCAGCATGCCCAGGGCAAAGTCAGCTAACAGCATCACAGTGCTGACCAGCGGCTGCTGCTCGGCTTCGCTAACAAAGAGGCGCTTCATCTCAAAAATGGTCACGCTGGCGAATGCCAGATCAGACAGGATGATGATCCCCCAACCATACCACTGGCGAAGCTTGCCTTTCAGCCCAATCATGTCTCCATAGTAAAGCAAGATGATGGTGGCGATAATGGCGGAGAGGATGTGCCAGTGCCCGGTCAGCTCGATGCGCTCCTCCCGGGCAGGCCATAACCTGAAAATCTCATCCAGCTTGACCGCCATCATGATCCCGATACCGCTGACAGTGAAATTCATGAATACCATTTGCCATAGTGGGCCAAACTTGAGCGGATCTCGCAGCAGCGCCCGGATCTTCTGCCAGGACCTGGGTCTTTTGATATCTTTCGTGCCCTGGCGGATGAATTTATCCCAGCCGAAGATGACCAGCATGAGGGCAGCCAGCATGGAAGGGGTTGCACCTACATAGATGATCATGTGGGCCACAGGCTCCAGCGGTGTAACCACTCCCCAGACACCAATATTGAGCACAATCGTACCCAGGATCATCAGCGGCATGGCAATCTTATGCAGAAAGCCTTTGAAATCCAACCACCGCCCTATGATCAGGGTGATGGCTACAGCAATCAATGCCAGCATGATGTGCAGGTGCCCGATTACCGAGAACTGCATGCTGGTCTTATCAGGAGACCGGATGATATTCTCTGCCAGGAAGGCCTGAAAGCCATTGCCGAAGGAAGAGCCAGGTACGGCTCCGAATAAAACAGAGATCAGGGTAGTGACTGCCATGGCGAAGAATGCCACACGCTCCATGTCCACCCCGTTTTTGGTGTGCGCATAGGCTTTATCAGGCTGGTGATATTCTTTATTCCACGGCCACAGGGCAATGGCGAGCAGGATACCTGCAAAGTAGATCAAGGATAACCCTGCGATATACAGGCCGTGGAAAGCCCAGTTATGTCCCCAATAGGCGAAGCCCATGCCGAAGATCATGGCACACAGGTAGCCAACCGTGATCAGCACTCGTATCGCCTTTTTATAGAACTCCTTCATCTTGAGCATGGCGGTGATGATGTAGGTTTCAATAGCTACCACTGCCATGGCGATGGAATGGTACAGGATGATAATGCGACCTTCACGCTCTGCCTGCACCAGGTCCATCTTGAACAGTCGCACAACCACATCCCGGATGCCAAACTCCGCCATCGGTCCCGAAAGCATGCCGAATAACGCTGTTTCCAATCCAATCATGGCAATTGCCACCAGGATCAAACCCTTGGTAGAGGTAAAGAGAAATTTGAAACGGTCTTTAATCAACTGCATGCTCAGCACCTATGATATAGAAAGGGCGACTTAATCGTCGCCCTTAATCGTCAAGCCGATTGAACCTTATGCTTTCGCCAGTAGTTCATCTAACACACGCTTCGAGTGTTCTTCCACACTGGCGTGCAGGCTTCCGCCGTGGCTATCCATCGTCACTACCACCGGGAAGTCCTTGATCTCGGTCACCCACATGGCTTCGGGCACGCCGAAGTCCAGCTTGTAAACACCCAAGACACGCGTGACCGATTGGGCGATCAACGAGGCGGCACCACCAATAGCATGCAGGTAGACCCCCGGAACATCCTGGCAGGCAGAAAGGGTCTTGGAACCCATCCCACCTTTGCCAATCACACCCTTGAGGTTGAAATGCTTCATCACCATACCCTGGTAGGGCTCTTCACGTATGCTGGTGGTAGGCCCAGCTGCCACGAACTTGTACTGCTTTGTGTCCAACCCTGATACAACCGGACCACAATGATAGATCACACCTCCAGCCAAAAGCTTCTTGATGGCTTCATACACTTCCAGGTCATCGCCCTGGGGTTGGCGGGTCTGCTTGATGAAAGTATCCACCATCCATTTATGAGCGGCATCGCGGCCGGTGATCATGACCCCGTTCAAGGAGACAGGATCTCCAACTTTTAAGCTGAGGATGGTGTCATCACTGAGAGGAATATTTAATGAGCGCATATGTGTCCTCCATTACTCGTATTTGATCAGGTCGGCAGTGATGGTCATCTTGCGCCGGCGATATGCCCAGCACATGTACGACACGCTGACGAAAAAGCTGGCGGGTAGGCGGTTCAGGTGCGTGATCCGGGTACCCAGCAAGGTCGTCTTACCGCCAAATCCCATCGGCCCAATACCGAGCTGGTTACCCTCCTCAACCAGGCGTCTTTCCAGCGCATCTAGCTGAGGATCAGGATTGGGCTCATCCAGCTTGCGGTACAGGGTTTCCTTCGAGGCAGCATAGCTTGAGCCCCGGTCGCCACCAATCGCCACACCCAGGATGCCGGGTGCACAACCCTGGCCCTGGGCTCTATACGTTGCATCCAAGACCACTTTGCGCACCCCTGCCAGGTCACGCCCTGCATTCAGGGCATCATTCGGTAAAGAATATTGCGCTCCACAGTTCTCGCTTCCGCCACCTTTGAGCATCAGCTCGATGGTCAGGGTATCTCCCTCCACTTCTTCAAAGTGGATACTGGGAAAATGCTTGCCGCCCAGGTTGTTCCCGCTGTTCTTCCCGGAGAGCGAATCAACCGAGTTGGGGCGCAGGTATGACTTTTTCGTTGCCTGCACCACCGCCGCTTCGATCTGCTGACGCAGCATCCGCGTGCTCCAGCCTTCAGGGTAGTACACATAAAATATGGGTGTGCCGGTATCCTGGCAGATGGGAGTTGAATTCTTGCGTGAAAGCTCCACATTCTTCAGGATGGTTTCAAGGGCTCCACGGGCAGCTGAACCGGCTTCTTCCTGCAGGACAGCTTGCCTGATGGAGGCTTCAACATCAGGCGGCAGATCGGTTGAGGTCAGGCGGACCAGTTCAAGGATATTATCGGTGATATCTTGCATCATTGCCTCCGCTGGAACATGAATGTAAATCCAATTATGGTGAAGATAACAGATGAGCTAAAAGCTTGCTAATCATTGTACCCTGCTTAATTTATGATGGATACTGACAAGTGATAACGATTCAGCATGACAATCCGCCTCTTTAAAGTGCTTTATCGCCTAATCATTCTGCACTTCCCCTGCTGGTTGATGCCTTGGGACGAAGAGTACCAGACTGAAAGGACCCAGCAACAAAATCCACATGGCGGCAGGTAGACCAGCCTGCGCTGCCACCCATCCGACGAAAAAGGATATCCCCCCACCCAGCACACCGATCACCGAATTGATCGCCATCACCGTCCCGGAGCGACCCGGCACGGCGGCAAAGACTTCTCCCTGTAAAACTTCATACCAGCCCAGTGTGACCAGCTTGATCAGGATGATCAGGCCGATCTTCGCCCATAACCATGGCACCAAGAGCCAGGCTGCATAGAGGACACCTGCAACTGCAGCAGATACCCGCACCAGATTCCTGCCCGGGTACCTTTCAAGCATAGGGATCAGCACAATATTGGAGATCAACCCCGCCAGCATCAGTACACTCACCATCAGGCTGGCTTGAGCGATAGTAAACCCAATCACATCGGTAAAATATAACGCCAGGTAGCCAGTGAGAACATCCAGCAAAAGATCGGAGAACTGCAATAGAACCATCCAGCGCATTAGGTGTGGGTTTTTCACCGCTTCCCATAGCCCTTGTAGCAAGGTATTACCTGCCGGCTTTGATGGCTGTGTTTCTTCGTTACGCGTGTGCATCGGGATATGCCTCAGCCAGGTGATGCCAACCAGCACCAGGCATAGGAATGCCATACCATAGTAAGCCCAACGCCAGCCAAACCCCATGGCAAAACCCCCCGCCAGGATGAGGGGACCTATCAAATTAGCCAGAGACCCCGCAACGGTCCAGCGCGCCATCATGTGAGGCTCTCGCCCGGGGTTAAGATCCATCAGTGTGGCTTGGGAGAGCGAAACGAAGGCTCCGCTGGCTGGAAAACCGATCACCATCGCCACCAACATCAAAGAAAAGGAGTGAGCGCTGGCGATGGCCACCAGGGATAAAACGATCGCCAACCCTCCCCCCAGCATGATGTGTTTGCGGAAGCGGGTATCCCCCAAAAGCATCAGCACTGGTTCAATGAATGTATTGATGATGCCAGGCAATCCAAGCAGCAACCCCACCTGAACATAGGTCATGCCCAGGTCGGTCCGTATGGCAGGCAAGGCTGCATTCCCAACACCATAATTGAGCTCATCGAAGAACTCGATCAGCATGAATAAAAAGGTAAGCGATAATGCTCCCTTCAGGATATTGGACAACAGGAAAAGTTTTTTGGAATCCACACGTTTAATCATTTCAGCCTCTTTCTCTCCATCTGAATTTTGTGACGGGGGTTCGGAGGGAAGGAGGTGGTGCGCGTGCATAACGATTACAGTCTGCAGATCAACGTGGAGGGTGGTAACAGTTGAACATGAGATAATTATACTTTCATTTTATAGGGTGGGTAGCTGGGGGCATCGCCCCAGCTGGTAACTTCATCCAGGAATTCCGGCACGATCATTAATCCCGCCGCCCACAGGTAAGCCCGGTCACGCTCAGGGATTTCAGGCAGGCGTAGCCAACGCATATCTGCCAGGATCTGATCTTCCACTGAAAACTCAGGGTCACTCCCCATATGCGGTTCCTGATTTCCAATATCGATCAAAAAAGTTTCAGTTTCAATACCAGAGCCATCGATATAAACAGATGTCTGGCATACGATCTTACCCGTAACGCAGCACTCTTCTTCCAGTTCCCGCAGGGCAGCCTCGGCGGCGGTTTCCTGCGCCCCGACACCTCCACCCGGCAGGCACCACCATTCCAACCCCTTATGACGGTGTTTCACCATCAACACCAGGTTGCCATGCGTGATGAGGCATTGGGCGCGGATCATTTTTCCAACAGGTCCATGTAGGCAGTCTCGATGAGATCAGATTCCTGGATGCCTAACTTGTACATCAAGTCTTTGGCGATTGCCTGCCCGTCGGCATCCGTCTGATCAGGACGCAGGACGACTTCCAGCTCCATGAATTTGCCCAAACCTTTCACATCATCCAGATGGATGCGGGTTTGCCCAATCATGTACAAATAGCGAACCTTGGAAATTACCCCGCGTATCCCATAAGCTTCTGACAGGATCAATTTCAAGCCTGCCGGGTCGCCGGTTGCGAATATCTTGTAATCGGAGTGTTTTGGACCGCTGATATCCGGCCGGACGTAATAAACCAGCTGCCCGTGCTCAGGGCTGAGCTGCCTTAGCTTTAGTCGACCCTCTTGACAGTTGAAAAACGTATCTTCTTGAGGGATCACCTGGCAAGGAGTGTCGCTCAGCTGTTCTGCCGTTCGCTGTAAGCTAGCAAAATCGTGGACACGTGCCTTGATCTCGATATTAACTGCCACTCCAACCTCCAATAACATCATCGACAGTAAGCCAACCATGACCCGGGAAAATCTTCGCCACTTGCGGCATAAAAGTACTGGAGTTGGCAAGCACTTCCACAGGAGAACCATCTGCGGTGACCAACCCATTTTCCAACAGGATGACCCGGTCAGCTGCCTGGACAGCCAGCTCGACGTCATGAGTGACCATCAGAATAGCCATGCCTTCATCACGCCAGGCTTTCAAAAGCCGCACTAAAGTTAGCTTGGCACCATAATCCAGCCCACGTGTCGGTTCGTCTAGTAAAAGCGCTCCCGGGTGGGTAACCAAAACCGCTCCCAGAGCCACCCTCTGGCGCTCGCCTGTGCTCAGGTCACGTGGGTAGCTATCCGCCTTGTCTCCTAATCCTAACCGGGCTAGCAAGCCACTGGGGATAGGATTTTCCTCAGTCGAAACCATGTGATGATTGCGTAACGTAATCTGCAGCTCCTGCATCACGGTATCCGCGAATAACAACGCATTGGGATCCTGTGGCAGGTAACCCACCTGTTGGCAAATGTCAGCTACCGTTCTTCCGGCGATGTCTTTTCCATCAACGCGAATGTCACCTTGTGTTATGGGAGTAAGTCCAATCAGTGAGCGTAATAAGGTGGACTTGCCGGCACCGTTGGGTCCCATCATCACTGCGATTTCCCCTGGGTATATGCATAGGTCAACACCGCGCAGTGCCTGGATTGGTCCGAAATTTACCTGCACAGCTTCTGCCTGGATGAATGCAGCCTCTCGATTATGTACAGCGAGTTTCGACCGTTGGCTGTTATTCTCGGTGGGTAATTTCCGGGAAATTGATTGCTTGGCACATTCTATGGCCTGGTCAATGGTCAGGGGTAGGGGCTCCCATCCCAGCTGCTTACCCAGGATGATCATTGGTGGGTTAAGCTGGACCTTGCTTAATACTTCACGTGGTGTTCCCGAGAGCCCACCCGGATATTCGTCCGACAGGTAGATGATCTGCCCAATGTGCGGTAGAACACGTTCCAGGCGTTGTTCTGCCAGGATAACGCTGAGTCCAAGCGTTTGATTTAGACTTACCAGCGCCTTCAGCACTTCTTCTGCGCCATGCGGGTCTAGCTGTGAGGTTGGCTCATCCAATACCAGGATTTGCGGCTTTAATGCCAGCGCAGCGGCAATGGCAACGCGTTGGGTTTCACCCCCCGAGAGCGTATCCAGCCTGCGAGAGCGCAAAGGGGTTAATTCAAGCAGCCAGAGGGCTTCCTCGACGCGGGCATCCATCTCATCCTTCGGAAAAGCTGAATTTTCCAAAGAAAAGGCGATCTCATCTTCAACCCGATCAACCACAAATTGGGCTTCCGGGTCTTGAAACACAAAACCAACCATGCGGCTCATCTCACGCGGTGAAAGCAATATCGGGTCCAGCCCGTTTACGCGGATTGACCCATATACAATGCCACCACTGAAGTGGGGTACCAAACCATTGATGCAGCGCAATAAGGTGGATTTTCCCGACCCAGACGGTCCCATCACCAGGCAGAACTCTCCATCGGGGATCTGCAAGGTTATTCCTTGTAACGCCGGTCTGGAAGTTCCGGGGTAGGTAAAGGAAAGGTCGGAAATTCTTATCATGGGATCTCAGTATATCACCGTTAAAAATGATAAAGGACACATGTACTTAATTGTGTCCTTTGTCTGATAAAAAATACCCATCAATGTTTTAGTTTTTCTCACCCACGGGTTCTCTATGCATGCGTTCTTTTTGTAAGAGTTTGGCGATGACATACTCTTCAGCAGGCATGGAAATTAGTTTCCCTTGTATGTATTCACAATCCAGCTTGCTCAGCTGGGCCAATTGTTCTTTGGTCTCTACACCCTCAGCCACCACCGTCAAACCCAATCCATGCGTAAGCTTGATGATAACCTGAACAATTTTCATGTAATTGGGATCTTTGAGAATTTTGCTGATGAAAGAACGGTCGATTTTCAGCACTTTGATGGCGATATGCGATAGATAATTCAGGGAGGAGTACCCCACGCCAAAATCATCAATCTGTACCTGAATTCCGTGCGATTTTAACCTGTCGAGCACATCCAGGATGATATCGAAATTACCCATCACCGCATTCTCGGTGATCTCCAAATTCAATGAAGACGCAGGCAGTCCTGTCTGCTCCAGGATATCAACAATATACTCCACAAAATCAGGCTGGGTGATGTGCTTGCCTGAAATATTCACACTGACCCCAAGGGAAGGCTCACTGACAAACTGCTTCTGCCACTTTACCAGCTGTGCCGCGGCTTTACGCATCACCAGGCGATCCAGCTCAATGATCAGACCAGTCTCGTCAGCTAGCGGGAGGAATTCGGCCGGCGGTAATAATCCGCGTTCCGCGTGCTTCCACCTGACGAGAGCTTCAAACCACACGATACGCCCGATTTTTACATCGACCACCGGCTGGTAGAACACATCCAGCTCTCCCTTTTCTATCGCTTGCCGTAAAGCCGATTCAATCTCCAGACGCAGCATAATCTGGTCACGCATGGCACTATCGAAGATTTCATAGCGCGAACGACCATTCTCCTTGGCACGATACATGGCTGTATCTGCATCGCGCAAGACATCCTCGGGGCGGTCATATCCTGTAGTGCTTAACACGATTCCCATGCTGGCCGACATGAATATGGTGTGATTGGGGAGCAAGGCGGCCTGCATCAGTTTTTTCTGGATGCGATCAGCGACGTGTGTAACATCGCTCATATCGCGAATGTCCTCCAACAGGATCACAAATTCATCTCCACCCAATCGTGCTACCGTATCCATTGGGCGCAGGATCGATTTCAAAAGATGAGCGGTTGCGACCAACAATTGGTCTCCCGTCAGATGTCCAAGGCTGTCATTCACATCCTTGAATCGGTCCAGATCAAGAAACAGGACGGCGTAAATATTGCTGTTATCCCGCTTGCTACGCTCAATGACGTGCTTAAGACGGTCGATGAACAAAGCACGGTTGGGTAATTCGGTCAGCGAATCGTGAAACGCATCATGCAGCAGCTTAGTCTCTGCCTGTTTACGCAGGGTGATATCCGTTTGTGAGCCGGCCAGTCTCAGGGCAGCTTTATCCGCACCGATAACTGCCATCCCACGGCTGAGCATCCAACGATATGAGCCATTAGAATGCTGGATGCGATATTCAGATTCAAAATGAGCTGATAGCCCTTTGATGTGGGCAGAAATGTTGGTCCTTAATTTCGCAATATCATCCGGATGTACCCGATTGAACCATTCATTTGGATTGTCGCTAATATCCTCGTCGGAATAACCAAGCATCTGTTTCCAACGCGGCGAGAAATAGATCTGGCCCTTTTTTAAGTTCCAGTCCCATAGACCATCATTAGCAGCTCTCACTGCCAGGGCGTAGCGCTCTTCACTCTCACGCAATGCCGCCTCCACCCGCTGACGCTCTGTGATTTCCTGGCGTGCTTGAAGGTAGAGGTCAGCATTTTCAAGGGCGACGGCTGCATAAGCTGCAAGTGAGTTTAATACCACCTCATCCTTATCCTTAAACGGAATATCGTTCTTGCGATTGGTCACCGATAGCACACCCAAGGGGTTACCTTTTGATAGGATGGGCACGTGTAACAAGCTGTGCACCAGGTAACCGGTGGATACTTTCAACGGTGCTTTCATGCTTGGTTCTATCGCCCGAAGTGGGCGTTTAGATTTTATAACCTGGCCTACCAATGAATCCGCGATGGGGATGCGCATGGTCTTGATTGAATCCTCATCCATGTTCTTCACCGCCCGCAGGTACAGCAGACCACTCTCCTTATCCAACAATGCCAGGAAACCTTCTTCCGCGTTCGTCAGCGATACCCCCGCTTCAACGATTCTCACTAAAACTTCACCCAGTTCCAATGTGGAGGTAACGGTTTGTCCGACCTTTCCCAGTGATGTGAGCCAGGCGACTTGCTCTTCCAATTGTGAGTTGAGGATTGCTTTTTCTCGTTGCAAGCGGCTTTCTGAGAGTGCACGCGTGATCGCATCGGTAAGTAATGTTTCGTCGAGTGGTTTACTCAGGTAATCATGTACCCCAAGTCGAAAGGCCTCCGCAGCCACCTGCTCCGAGCCGTGCCCGGTCATCAAAATCGTTGGAATCTGGTAACCATCCTTAGCCAGTCGCTTCAGTAAGTCTAGACCGGTCAGGTCGGGCAATTGCAAATCGAGTAGCATGAGATCCAGGTTGGCCCGATGCTGCTTTACAATCTTAATCGCAGTGTTAGCATCGCGTGCGACCATAACTTCATATCCAAGTCCAGGCAGCACAGTTTCAGCTAGGAAGTCACTGATTTGCCGGTTATCATCAACTACTAAAATGATTTCATGGCTCATGAAAACCTTCAATCTCTTTGTTAATCACGATAAAACCCATATAGCCTGGTCCAAAATATACTGATGGTATGACTTTATGAGTTGCAGCAGTGTTCGATCAACCGATTTAGGAGATAATTATAATCTAAAGCACACTTTGCATGAATTATGCCATTCCTTGCAATATCCACCCCCCAGCGATTGTTACCGCCGGCATTTCCATCCATCTCAGCATCATCCATACCTGATGATGAAATTGGCATTCTTTAATCTATTATCTGGTTTTTTTCAATATAATGCATGGTTGGCAAATAAAATGGATATTTCGCCAGTTAGCATGACTGACAATCTGTTCAAGAGGTCTATTCACCTTAACTATATATAGGAGTTATTAATGCAAATTCTAGGGATCGATATCGGTGGTACAGGTATTAAGGGTGCCCCGGTTGAAACAGATACCGGTATGCTGCTTGTAGAGCGTTATCGCCTGACCACTCCGGAAGGAGCCCGGCCTGGCCCAGTTGCGGCAGTGGTTAAAGAAGTTGCCACGCAGTTTTATTGGCACGGTCCAATTGGCTGCGGCTTCCCGGCGGTCATCCGGGATGGCGTGGCTGAAAGTGCAGCCAATATCCACCAAAAATGGATAGGCACGAATGTAGCTCAGCTCTTTTCCGAAGCAACTGAATGCCCGGTCTATGTGGTGAATGATGCGGATGCAGCTGGCCTGGCAGAAGTGACCTTCGGTGCTGGGAGAGGTGTGAAAGGTGTGGTGCTGATGATCACTATTGGCACCGGACTCGGGTCTGCCTTATTCATCGACGGAAAACTGGTACCCAATACCGAGCTTGGTCATATTGAAGTTGAGTGTGACGAAGCCGAGGCAATTGCCTCAGATCTCGTACGTAAGGAACAGGATCTGTCATGGAAAAAGTGGGCCAAACGCTTTGATAAATATCTAAGTACCCTCGAAAGTCTATTCTCTCCCGACCTGCTGATCCTCGGCGGTGGTGCGATCAAGAAACAGGACCAGTTTTTGCCCCTGCTCACCGTGCATACAAAAATCGTTCCTGCGGTGCTGGGAAACGACGCCGGGATCGTTGGCGCAGCCCTGGCTGCAGGGCAGCATTTGAGCTAGTTGCTTCGCAGTTCACCCAACATATCGGTCTATTCATATTCGCAGGTATTCTGGGAGAGTTTCCACTTTACCCATTTATGTGATTTCAATCAGGGGGTATAAATCATACAAATACGACAATTTTTATGATAAAATGCATATACGCAAAGGAGGAATATCATGGCAAAATATCTTGTACAATTCAGCTATACCGAGCAAGGACTGAAGGGTCTGATTAAAGAAGGTGGATCTAAACGACGGGAGGCCACCGAGCAGCTGATTAAAAGCCTGGGCGGTCATTTAATCGCTTATTACTTTAGTTTCGGAGAGTATGATGGTTTTACCATTATTGAAGCTGATGATAACGTCGATGTTGCGGCAGCAGCACTGATCGTTGGTGCGAGTGGCGCAGTGAAAACGAAAACTACCCTATTGATGACCCCTGAAGAAGTAGACAAAGCCACCAAGAAGAGCGGTACTTATCGAGCTCCGGGTCAATAACCATTCTACGCAGGTTTTATAGGATTAAATAAATCGGGCCGGCTAGACCGGCCTGATTTACTTAAGTTTTAACAATTCGCAATTGTGGTATGCAGTGGGGTTTATTTGATCATCGAAAAGTGATCAACCAAACCTCGCCGATCATTATCGGATTGTATTCCAAACGCAACAATTAATTTGTGTTGACCTTGATGGTTTTGGGGCGATCTTCTTCGGCTTTGGGGATACGCAGTGAAAGCACACCATTCTTGATCGTGGCTTCAACTTTATTGGCATCTGCAGCCGTCGGCAGCGTGATAAGCCTGCCAAAACGCCCACTGGGGAGCTCATTCACCAGATATTTCGAATGGTCATTACCATCTTTGAACTCACCACGGATGGTGACGGTGTGATTCAAAACCTCAATCTCCAGGTCATCAGCTTCCAAACCTGGGACTAATGCGGTAATCTCATACGCTTCATCACCAGCTTCTACATCCACTGCCAGGAGCATCTCGCGTTCACTAGGCTCCTGATCGGCTATCGCTTCATTCATCCAGTGGTGCATTGCATGGCGCATCGCATGCATACGATTGTAGGGTGTAACATAGAAAGTCATAATATCATCTCCTTAATACTTATCACTTTTTGTTTTATCAATACCTAAATCATACCCCACGAGTATCAGAGGGCTGCTAACGTTATATATGAATTGTGCAAGAACTTTATTTGGGTTTATTAATCGTCAGACAGATAGCAGGAAAATTAAATAGGGTGAATCCGGGTGATAATCTGTGCGATCATAATCCCCATAAATACCGCTCACTTTCATGCCCACCTTCTGAATTTCTATGAGATAAGCACCCATTTTAGTCCAATGGTGGGAAGTCATCGCCGTAAATCGCTCAACCCTGCCATCCGGTAGTAAGTGGTCATAGATCCAGGTCACTGTTAACATATTCTTCAACCACTTCCAGGCGCTGCTGACCTGCACCGGATTACCCGTTTGAGGGTGGATGAATTCATCCTCCAGTTGGTTTTCGGAGTGGGCTGGCAAATTTTTGATCAATTCCGGGTTGGGAATGCTGGCGGCAAACATTCCACCAGGTTTCAGGTGTTTACGAACACATTCCAGGCAAGCCAGCCGTTCAGGTTCTCTCAAAGTGCTGAAGGTATTACAAGGCAGGATGATGAGTGGAAATTGTACTGCCAGGTTGTATACTCGGATGTCGGCAACAATTAATAAGGGTTCAGGCTTGAGCTGCCTCCCCATATTTGCCTGCAGGAATTTAAGCATTCCTGGGTCATGGTCAATACCGACGGTGTGATGCTTGGCTTGCGCCAAAGGAACGAGCACCCTGCCTGTACCACATCCCAGCTCAAGCAGCGGGTCTCCTGTGCGAGCAGCCAGGTCAAGCCAGAATGGCAAATCTTCCTGGTACCTGGAGTGATGTGCGTGGTAAAGCGCAGGCAACATGCTATTTACTAGCTGGATTGAGTTTACGCCTGAGCAAATTAATCATCGACTGGACTTCAGGCACTTTTAACCCCACCACACCTAACCCATACACCAGGCTGCCAATAACCACCCCACCTCCACCCACCAGCCATGCCTGGCGTGCATGGGTCAATCCCATCCATCCCCACACTGCCAAGACCATGATCAGGGTTGCCAGTAAAGACTGGGACGTACCCTTCAAAACGCGCTTCCCTTCCAAACCACCCAGCTTGCGGCGCATCAGGAACAACAAGCAAGCTGCTTCCAGCCCGGTTGCCAGTGAATTTGCCAACGCCAACCCACCATGCGGCATCCAGCCAATTCGCTCGAACCAGGCGGAGAAAAGCAGGCTGAACGCCACGTTCAGTGCCATCGCCACCCCACCTACCAGCACCGGCGTCTTCGTGTCGTGCATGGCATAAAATGCACGCGCCAGGATTTCCACCACGCAATGCCCAACCAGCCCGGCCGAATACCACAACAATGCCCAGGATATTAGCTGCGTTGACACTTCGGTGAATTTTCCGTACTGCAGCATCAACGCTACGATCGGTTCCCGCAGCAGGATCAGCCCGATGGAAGCCGGGATAGCGAGTAGCAAGATGCCCCTCAGGCTCACTGCGAGGGATGCGCGCAGATCATCTATCTTGTTTTGGGCAAATTGGGCCGATAGGGTGGGTAAAGCTGCCATCGCCACCGATTGGGCAATGATCGCTTGCGGCATCAGCATCATGGTCAGACCCCAGGTGATTCCCGTCAAGCTGCCTTCAGTCATCTTAGATGCCAGGTGGGTATTCACCCAGAAGTTTAGCTGCACCACGGCCACTCCAAACACCCTGGGCAGCATCAACATGCCCACCTGGCGCACGTCCGCAATATTGAGCCCAAAGGTAGGAAAGTAAATACCCTTCAAACGCAACAGGCTGGGTATTTGTAAGAGTAAATGCAAACAGGCACCAATTACCACTCCCCATGCCAGCCCGTAGATTCCCATCTTGGGGGTTAGGAACAGGACCCCAAAGATCATCCCCAGGCGATACATGGCAGGGGTGAGAGCTGGGACGAAGAACACCTGGTGGGAGTTGAGGATGCCCATAACCAGTCCGCTTAGCCCAAAAATTACAGCTGAGGGCAGCATGATCCGCAATAAGCTAACCGTCATGGCTTCCTGACCTGGATCGTTGGCAAAGCCTGGTGCCAGTACATAATGCACCAGGGGCTGGGCAAAAATAGCTGCCAGGATAGCAGCCAGGATCAGCACGACCAGCACCAGGTTGGCAATGGCTGAAGCCAGCTTCCAGGCCGGGTTGCGTTCACCTTTGGTGAGTAATCCGGTAAATGTTGGAATGAAAGCCGAACCGAGTGCACCCCCCGCCATGAGCACAAACAATGTCTCTGAGACCCGGTTGGCTGCCACGAATGCATCCATATCCGCCTGGGTGCCAAACGTGGTGGCATTCAGGATCAGGCTGACCAGGTTGGCAATATTGCTTAGCAGCAAAGCGATCATCACTTTGCCAGCTGAACGGGCGATTTGCCGGTTGGCTGAGACTTCGATCAGAGCCATTGGGATAAATTATATCCGCATATTGGATAGAATTCGCTGTCGCATTCATCGCCTGGCAGAGTACAATTAGTTGGTTAATAAAGCGGATAAGATTGGAGGATAACAGCATGAGCGTTACCATGGTTCTTGGAGCTCAGTGGGGAGATGAAGCCAAAGGTAAAATTGTCGATCTGCTTTCTCAGGATGCAGCTATCGTAGCCCGGTTTAACGGCGGCGATAACGCCGGCCACACTGTGATTAATCAATACGGGACGTTTAAGCTCCGTCTGACCCCCAATGGCTTTTCCAATCCCGAAACCATCTGCATCATCGGCCCGGGGGTGGTGCTCAATCTGGCTACTCTGATTGGGGAGATTAGTACGATCAAGGCAGCTGGAATCGACCTGACCAGCCGTTTGTGGATCTCCCCACGCTGCCACGTAGTGATGCCCTACCATCCCATGGTGGAATCCATCTACGAGATGGCTAAGGGGAATGCCAGCACGGGCACCACGGGGCGTGGTATGGGGCCAGTCTATGCCGATAAGGTGAGCTACAACGGTATCCGCCTGGCAGATATTGCAGACGAACATATTTTTAGTGAGAAACTCAAAATTCAGCTGCAAGTAAAAAATACCATGTTCAAGGCTTTCAATCTGGAACCACTGGATTTCCAAGCTGTGTTGGAAGAAAAACTGGCTCAATTTGCTCAAATAAGAGCTGTGGTGCGTGAAACCTTCGGATTGGTGCAAAGTGCGCTTAGCAATAATTTGCCGATCATTTTGGAAGGTGCCCAGGGTTCTCTGTTGGATAACACCTGGGGTACGTACCCATTCTGCACTGCTTCCACCACTGTATCGGGTGGAGCAAGTGCTGGCCTGGGAATAGCCCCAAAATGGATCAGCCAGGTGATTGGGGTAGCCAAGGCATACACCACGCGCGTGGGTCGTGGACCCATGCCAACCGAGTTGAATGATGCCACCGGTCAGGTACTGCAATCCGAAGGTAAGGAGTTCGGTACCGTCACCGGCAGGCCTCGGCGCTGCGGCTGGTTCGACGCTGACCTGGTAGCGTTTACCGCACAGCTGAACGGTTTCACTGAGATCGCCCTGACCAAGCTGGATGTGCTGGACACACTACCGAAGATAAAGATCGGGGTTGGCTATCATCCCAGAGAAAATATGGGACGGCTAGCCCATTATTGGGAGGGTGATGCCCACTGGCTGGAGGAATGTGAAGCGGAATATATCGAAATGGATGGTTGGATGCAGTCCACCAAGGATGTGCGCCGATTTGAGCAGCTGCCCTCCCTTGCCCAAGCATACGTGCACCGCATCGAAGAACTGGTCGAGACACCAGTCAAGATCGTATCGGTCGGTCCTGAGCGCAACGCGACAATTCACATAAAATAGATTTCAATACCCAATCATACAGATAAACACTGGATTGAATGAGTCAACCCAGTGTTTATTTTATACGCATATGAGGGAGATTAGCTTGATAGTGCGTTTCGGATGGTCTCAGCCATTTGCCGGGCGCGTTGAGGCGCATCTCCCAGGTAGTGGGAGACGTCCATGAGCTGGCACAGCTCATCCGCAGGCAGGTAGCGGGTGATCTCGGGATCATGGCTGATTAATTCGGTCAGCAGATTGGGTTTTCCAGACTGAACTTTCTCCCAGGCAGTCAACGAGTGTTCGCGCAGGTACTCGTGCATCACCTGGCGATCAGCCCCGGCTTTACCAAGCGCCATGAGCACTCGCTCGACCGCAGCGAAAGGCGCATAAGCCTCCAGGTTGCGCTGAATGGCATCTTGGTTCACCTGCAATCCGCTCAAAATACGCTTTGTGGTGAGTAGCATCTCATCGCAGATTAGAAATGCTTCCGGAAGCAGGGTTCTGCGATTGGCTGAGTCATCCAGGGTGCGCTCCAACAGCGAGTTTGCCGCATTGTCCCAGGCAGTACGCGGCATCTGGGCCAGTAAACGTGCCAGAGAGTCGATTTTCTCAGCATTGATGGGGTTACGCTTGAACGGCATGGCTGACGAACCCACTTGCTGCTTGCCGAATGGTTCTCCCAGCTCGCCGATGGGGGAAGATTGAAGCACTCGCAAGTCAAAAGCGAATTTGTGGAGGGATGCACCCAACCCGGCCAGATGACTGAGAAGCTCATAATCCTGCTTGCGTGGGTATACCTGGGTGGCCACCGGGAAAAAGGGTATGTCCAGGTGTGCAGATAGACGATTTTCGAACTCAGCCAGATGATCAACCCCGATCAGCTCCGCATAGGAAGCTCCCGTCCCAACTGCGCCTTTGAAACCCTTCCCTCGCAGGTCACGCCGGTTTGTCTGAAGTATCCGCCAGTCAATGAGCAAATCCTGACCATAGCCTGCCAGCCGGTACCCTAACGTTGAAGGCTCCGCGGGTTGTAAGTGGGTGAAGGCAATCAAAGGTAGATCCGCCCAGGTGTCAATCTCCTGTGCACAAAGCAAGAGCACATCGCGCAACCCGTTCAACAGCAGGTCGAGCGAATCGCGCTGGCGCAGCACATCGGCATTATCCTCAATATCCATCGAGGTAGCTCCTAGGTGTAAAGCGCCACCACCCACCGGGCTTTGCTTTGCAAAAACTTTCAGCTCCGCCATCAGGTCATGCTGAATCTCGGCCTCAATCTCCAGCGCACGCGGCACATCGACCATACCCACATGCACCCGTAAATCTTCCACCTGGTCGACTGTTAATAGACCAAACTCAGCCTGCACCTCTGCCAGGGTTACCCATAGCCTGCGCCAAAGCTTGCGCTTGTTATTTTCGCTCCATATCTGGCGCATCGCCTGGCTGCCATAGCGCCAGGAGTAAGGAGAAAGGTAGGTTTCATAGTCTGGGGTCATACGGATATTATAGAACAGAAAACCATGATTTATCTGATGTTTTCTGTTCTATAAGAACAAAAAACGCTGGAGCAATCCTATATCCCGCCAATAACGGGATTTTATCTGGCATTCTATTGTCAGCCTGCCCAGCTGTCTAGCTATGCTAGATTATTGCCAGAAATTTGTTCTATGGATTGCTCCAGCTTATTCGGTTGTCACTATCATCATAGCATCAAACCGATGTCAATTTCAAATATCATTTGTCATTATCCAATTTATTACATATACATGACACAACCCTAAATAAAAAGCCCAGGTAATGACCTGGGCTTTTTTTCAAAGTGGACCGATTAGACCACCACAACATGCTCAAATTGACTGTTATACATCTCGGCATAAGCTCCATTTTTAGCTAATAGCTCTTCATGCTTTCCTTGCTCGACAATGTCTCCATTATCCATCACCAGGATCAGGTCAGCATTTCGGATGGTAGACAGACGATGGGCAATGATGAAGCTGGTGCGACCTTTCATCAGCTCATCCATGGCTTCCTGGATCAACACTTCAGTGCGAGTATCTACCGAGCTGGTAGCTTCGTCGAGGATAAGCATCCTGGGGTTTGCCAGAATGGCTCTGGCAATCGTCAAAAGCTGCATCTGACCTTGAGATATATTCGTTGCCTCTTCGTTGAGTACCAGGTTATATCCTTCGGGGAGAGTCCGGACGAAATGGTCTACACGCGCGGCCTTTGCGGCGGTGATAACTTCCGCTTCTGTAGCATCAGGACGCCCATAGCGAATATTTTCCATGATCGTTCCATTGTAAACCCAGGCATCTTGAAGCACCATTCCGAACAACTTACGCAGGTCGTACCGGGAGAAATTCCGGATATCATGACCATCCACCAAAATGGCACCGCTGTTTACATCATAGAAGCGCATCAGCAGCTTGACCATGGTAGTCTTCCCTGCACCTGTCGGACCGACGATAGCAACCTTTTGACCGGGCTCAATCGAGGCACAAAAGTCATTGATGATGATCTTTTCGGGGCTATAACCGAAGTGAACGTTATCGAATTCAACATGCCCCTTCACATCAGACAGGTGGATAGGATTCTCAGTCTCCTGGATCTCTTCGCTTTCATCCAGGAATTCAAACACCCGTTCTGCAGCAGCAGCAGTCTGTTGAAGAATGTTGGAGATATTGGCGATCTGGGTAATTGGCTGAGTGAAGTTACGGATATATTGAAGGAAAGCCTGGATATCACCTACAGTAATAAGGTTTTTAATCGCCAACCAGGCGCCCAAAATAACAATCGCTACATAACCGAGGTTGCCAATAAAGTTCATGATTGGGAAAAGCAAGCCAGTCAGAAACTGCGATTTCCAGCCTGCTTCATACAGGGTATTGTTATACCCATCAAACTTTTCAACACTTTTCTTTTCACCATTGAAGGCTTTTACCACGATATGACCACCGAACATTTCTTCTACATGTCCATTAATATGTCCGAGGTAATCCTGCTGCTGAGAGAAATATTTCTGGGATTGAGGCAGGATGAGACGCAAAAAGACCATCGAAATTGGGATGATCAGTAAAGCTACCAGAGTCAAGATCCAACTGATGGAAAGCATCATGATCAAAGCACCAATCACACCGGTCACCGAGGTAATGATGGTGGTAAGGCTTTGGCTCAGTGTCTGGCTGACCGTAGCCACATCATTCGTGACCCGCGACATGATTTCACCGTGGTTGGTGCCATCAAAATATCTCAGGGGCATGCGGTTGATCTTTTCGGAAATATGCCTGCGCAGTCGATAGGTGACATCCGTGGAGATGTTGGTCATGATCCAACCAGATATGAAGCTCAGCACCGTAGAAAGGATATACAACCCTGCGGTGAGCATCAGGATATTTCCAATTTCGATAAAATCAATCGAACCGGTACCCGTGTATGTGGCGATAGCACCATTAAACAGGGTAGTGGTAGCGTTTCCTAAAATCTTTGGACCGACAATGGTAAATACTGTGGAGGCACCCGCGATGATTAATGCAATGATCAAAGACAGGCGATATTTGCCGAGATAATTATACAGCTTGAGCATCGTGCCCTTAAAATCATGGGCGCGTTCGCCTTTCATCATTGCCATTGGTCCACCCATGGGTGGACTGCCCCTTCGACCTCCGCTACGAGCTGCAACAGGACCGCCGTGCATCATAGTAACTCCTCCTGACTGAGCTGCGATAATGCAATCTCCTGATATTCTTTACAATCCCGCATCAGCTCTGGATGGGTACCCTTACCGATAACCCTACCTTCATCCACAACGATGATCTGCTCAGCGTTCTTGATGGTCGAGACGCGCTGGGTCACGATTAATATTGTGCTATCAGCTGTCTGCTGCTTGAGCTCATGGCGTAAAGCCGCATCGGTCTTGAAATCAACCGCTGAAAAGCTGTCATCAAAGATATAGATGGGTGGTTTTTTAACCAGTGCTCGGGCGATGGATAAGCGCTGTTTTTGACCTCCCGAAAAATTCGACCCGCCCTGTGACACTTCAGCTGAGTAGCCATCACCGCTGCTGTCCGTGATAAATTCGGTAGCCTGGGCAATATCAGCAGCTTTGCGCAGGGTATCCATCTCTGCACCTTCATCTGCGTAGCGCAAGTTGCTCTCAATGGTGCCAGAGAAGAGCACACCTTTCTGGGGGATATAACCAATTTTGTCACGCAAGTCGTGCTGAGCGACCTCGCGAATATCGATATTGTCTACCAGGATAGACCCAGCCGTAACATCATAAAAACGCGGGATCAAGTTAACGACCGTGGATTTTCCCGAACCGGTTGAGCCAATGAATGCCGTGGTTTGACCGGGCTTGGCAATGAAGCTTATATCGTGCAGTACGTCTTCTTCTGCATCTGGATAGCGAAAGGAAACGTTGCGGAATTCAACCGTCCCTTTAAAACGGTCGCTGAAATGTTTGGGTTCGACCGGATCTTTGATCACCGGCTCGGTACTTAGTACTTCGCTAATCCGTCCTGCAGATACAACCCCGCCTGGCAGAATGATGAACATCATGGACATCATCAGGAACGCAAAGACCACCTGAATGGTATATTGCATGAAAGCCATCACATCCCCAACCTGCATATTTGCTTGTGCCACCTGGTGCGAACCAATCCAGATGATCAACACAGTAACACCGTTCATGATGAGCATCATAAACGGCATGATAATCACCATGACACGACCAATGAACAACAAGACGGAGGTGATATCTGTATTCGCTTTATCAAACCGATTCAGCTCAAATTCCTGGCGGTTGAAAGCACGGATGACCATCATGCCTGAAAGGTTTTCTCGAATCACAAGGTTCAGGCGATCGGTTAGTTTCTGCACGATCCTGAATTTGGGAAGCGCGATCGCCATGACAGTTAGCACCACGGTAAGAAGAATGCCGACTGCTACTGCGATGATCCACCACATGGAAGTATCCAGTCTGAAAGCGTGGATGATGGCACCCACACCGATGATAGGTGCATAGATGACCATGCGCAGGATCATAAAGACCACCATCTGAACCTGGGTGATGTCGTTGGTGGAACGGGTGACCAGCGAGGTCGTAGAAAATTTATCGAATTCAGTACTGGAGAAGTTTTCCACCTTCGTGAATTCGGCTTTGCGAACGTCGCGTCCAAAACCGGCTGCTGTCTTGGCAGCCAGGAAACTGACCATAACCGTACAAATACCAGATAGCAAGGTCAGAGCAAGCATCAAGCCCCCCACCCTGAGCAGGTAAGCCATCTGAAATTTCCCCATATCCATCCCTAAAGCGGTGTATTCCGATTTGATCGTTACTGCAGCCGCTTGATACAGCAATTTGTCGCTGAATGCCCCCATCTTTTGGTCCACAACTGCGGTTATCGAAGCGATGATTGCCCCGCGCTGTGTTTCCGGCATTTTACTCAATGCCGTGAACAAGTCCATTCCAGCAGGTAGCTTCGATAGGTCCATCCCCATCCCCTGTACCATGGCGGTCAACTTGGTAGGGTCTGCCATTGCTTCTTGAATAGAAGAAACTTCCAGCAGAGGTTTAGCCATCAGTGGGTTAAGTTGATCGATTTGGGCTTGATCAATCTTGTTGAGCACGTAGACTGGTTCTGTGGCAAGGATGGGGTAATTATTGACCAGCTGGTCATAATTCGCTGAAGTTTTATCCACCAGCGTGTAATCTGCAAGGACAGAGGTTTTATCCTGTGCACTCATAAAAAGGGTCAGCTTGTCCATACTGCTCTGGCGGATTGCTTGAGGCACCGCGTTTTCAATCCCCGATAACTGGATGCCATTATTAATAATTTTTGCCAGATAGTCTGGCAGTGCCAGGTCGGCATTTGCCTGTACAAACAACAAGGCAATCGCTACCAGGATCAATAATACATAGGGTTTTAAGTATTTTGCTAAGCGCATCATGATATAGTTCTTTCCTAGAGACTTTATTTAAGATATCTTTTAAAATTCCTTATTTTTGAGCATTCCGATGAAGTTCTCGCTTTTACGAAGACGTAGAGCTTTGCAACAAACACTGGTTCCATCAGCAGAAAACAATTATTCTTTTATGTGACTAGTTGGCGGCTTTCTCAAGCTGGTGGGCTCTATCGATCAAAGTAACCAATGCATCACTGGCCTGGCTCTGTTCCTCAACGGTCATGGAGTGTACCAGGTTCTCCAACCAGGCTTGATTGGCTTGACTGCTTTCCTTTAATATTTGGCGACCTTTATCGGTTAACACAATTTGCTTGACACGTCTATCTATGGGATCCTCCGAGCGTGTGATTAATTTAAGCTGTACCAGGCGCTCAAGCATCTGGCTGGCAGCTGAGTTGGTCACCCCGAGGTCAGATCCAATGTCGGATACTCCACATCCACCCTTGTGATATATGTGAAACATCGCCCCCAGCTGCGCCATGGTCAGACCCTTATCTCTGGCAAAGGTAAAAAAACCGCCCATCATGCGGTGCCTGAAGATGGCGAACCATTCTTTTAAAGTGGCTTCCAAAGGTTCAGTTGTGTTCATACATTAACCTTTCTAAATAGTTAAACGGGGTTGATTATATCGATGGCTTTATAATTTGTAAAGCCTATTATTGATTTTTCGGATGAGTATTTAGTTAGAAACAGCAGGAAAATCGGTAAAAGTATCATTCGAGAATAGAATTCTAGGGATCAATTGGGTACAATTAGAGTTGATCAAAAAAAGATAACCAATCAATGAATACCCACAAATATCGCACTTTATCCCACATTTATCCCACATTTATCCCACATTAAAGGGGTGCAGTATGGATGACCCAATCGAAATACTAATCACCTTACCCTTCACCGATGGACTGATGAAAAAGATCACAGACGTTTCACCGCGCCTTGCATTGGAGAAGATCATTGCCCGTAAAGTAGAAGACGTCAGTGATGAAATATGGAAGCGGGTGGAAGTGTTATATACCAACCGGGTGCTTCCCAAACCCGAGCAAGCACCGCACCTGCGCTGGATCCAATTTCATTGGGCTGGGCTTGACCATGCCCTCGATGAGCCCATCCTGCACCGCGATGGGATGAGTATCACCGGTATGAGCGGCGCATCAGCCCCACAAATGGCGGAACATGCCGTGATGATGATGCTGGCATTAGGACACCATCTGCCAGAAGTATTCGCCCACCAGAAGCGGGCAGAGTGGCCTTCAGGCAGATGGGAGCTATTTAATCCACTTGAGCTGCGCGGTAGCACGGTGGGTATCATCGGCTATGGCAGCATTGGACGGCAAATTGCCCGCATGCTTCAGACCTTTGGAACGACGGTTTTAGCTACCAAACGCGACATCCGCCACCCAGAAGACACTGGTTATACCCTGGAGGGATTAGGTGACCCTGGTGGTGACCTGGTGAACCGCTTGTACCCGCCAGAGGCACTGTACTCACTGCTCAAAGAATGTGACTACGTGATCGTGACCCTCCCACGCACAAGTGCCACACGTGGTTACCTCGGAGCGAGAGAGCTGGCTGCTTTCAAGCCGGGTGCATTTCTTATAGATATTTCGCGGGGAGATATTGTTGATCACAATGCCCTGATCCCATTGCTACGTGAACATAAAATCGCAGGAGCTGCCCTGGACGTTTTCCCTACAGAGCCCTTGCCTGCAGACAACCCTTTATGGAAACTACCCAATGTAATCCTCACGCCCCATATCGCCGGGTTTTCTCCCCATTATGACGAACGGGCAGCAGAATTATTCGTTCAAAACCTGCACCGCTACATTGATGAGCTACCCCTATATAATCAGCTGGATTTGGCATTGGGATATTAATGAACCAAGGCTTTAGTCATCCACAGTAAAAAATATGATTGAATTGTGTATATAAAAAGCTGGTAATAAATAGGGGCTGTCCAAAAGTAGATGCGTGACCAGTGCGGTCAGCTTTTGACCGGAGGGGTGGAATTCCGAAAATATCAAGATTAATTACCCCTTCGCTCTGACCGAAGGTGAATTATGTGGGCGTACGGGATTTTTTCTGGTGCATTTTGTTCAAATCCCACCCCTACGCCCCTACGTTTTAGGATATTTTCCACAATATTGCGACTTTTTAGACAGCCCCATTGACCTTGCCGATCTTGAGATTTTTTATTCTATCGGCCGAGTACCTAGCTGTAGCTTTACTTCCTGATATTTACCATCCCGCAAGATGGTGAGGGTAACCTCCTGGCCGGGAGAAGTCTGTAAGGACAGGTAAACCAACACATCATCAAAGGTTTTGACTGCCTGCCCATCAATGACAGTGATCACATCCCCACCCACATCGACTGAAAGCCCGTCCTGAGTGACGGTATCCGTCGCTCCCCGTAAACCAGCTGCCTGGGCGGGTCCACCCTCCGTCAGCGTCCCTACATAAGCACCCTGCTCTACAGGCAGGTTCATCGCCTTGACCAGACCAGGATAGACTGTGTTGCCAGATAAACCCAACCATGGCCAATCATAATGACCCGTATCGATCAGGGCAGGCACAACGCGGTGAAGGATGCTGACCGGGATGGCGAAACCCACACCCAGGTTACCTCCACTGGTACCAGTAGTTTCGATCTGATCCACCACACCTACCACTTCCCCTTTCAGATTGAGCAATGGACCACCTGAATTACCTGGATTGATGGCGGCATCGGTTTGAATAGCCTGAGGAATAGAATATCTCGTCTGTGATGGGATGGATCTACCCAAGGCGCTGATAATACCTGTTGTAAGCGTACCTTCAAACCCAAAAGGATTGCCAATAGCGACGACGGTTTGCCCAACGGCCAGCTCATCCATATTCCCTACAGGTATAGGCGTGATTCCGCTTGGAACTTCCACCTTGATCACAGCCAGGTCACTGAATAGATCTTCGGCGACGATTGTGGCGTCACGGATTAGCCCATCCGAAAAGGTTACCTGGACTGCATCGATGCCATGTACGACATGTGCATTCGTGATGATGTGACCCTGATCATCATAAACGAAGCCGGAACCCTGGGCATAGGGTAGGAGGGCACCACTCTGATTGAGGGAGACCGTGATGTTAACCACGGAAGGATTAAGGCGGGAATACATATCCACCAGAACTTGATCCTCATTTGTGACCACGGTGATCGCAGACGAGCTTGTGGTAGGGTTGGATTCGACCACTTCAACGACCGGTGTTGGTTGGGAGGAAATAGCCCGCGGAGCAGAGATCCCACATGCCAGACTGACAAGTGAAAAGAAAGTAAAGATAGATAGAACTATGCGTGTATTTTTGGAAAATTTTGGCATGCTTGATGACCCTTTCTAAGTGCAGAGAATTAATACGCATGAATAGTATAACGGAGTTTTTAGCTCCAATTCTAAAAATTGGATAAGTATTGGATCGCTTGCCTGTATCGTTTTCGCAATTGTTCCATGATAGAATGGCTTGCCTGGTTGAATAGCTTTATTCATATCAATTCGCCCAACTGTCTATATGCCATCCAAGAAACCCATCCTGCCATATCTTGCACTGATCATGGGGATCATCTGCCTGAGTTTTTCGGCCATGTTTGGCAAATGGGCCAATGCACCCGGACCCGTGATTGGGTTTTACCGCATTGGGCTGGCTACGATCATCCTGTTGCCGGTCTTCCTGTATCGTAAATGGAAGATGCAGGTGAAGCTCCCCATCACAATATTACTATTTCCAATCCTGGGAGGAATCTTGACCGCATTCGACCATGGCACCTGGAATTCTTCCCTACGCTACACATCCGCTGCCAATGCCACCCTGCTGGGTAATACGGCCCCCCTGTGGGTTGCATTGATCTCCTGGCTGGTGTTCAGGCAGAAGCTGCGAAGGTTGTTCTGGATGGGGCTGGCGCTCGCATTGGGTGGAGCGGTGATCGTATTGGGGAGCGATTTTATCCGCCACCCGTCTATAGGACTTGGTGATCTGCTGGCGATGGCCGCGGGAGTATTTTACGCCGGTTACTTCATCGTCACAGAGCGCGGCAGGCAGAAACTCGATACTCTCTCTTATGTGTGGCTGGTGGATCTTTTTGCAACAGTCACTTTACTTGTCATCACCCTTGGGATGAGATTTCCACTTACAGGTTACCCGACCCAGTCTTATCTGGCTTTCTTGGGGGCAGCCCTGGTTTCACAGGTAGGGGGATACCTCTCCATCGGCTATGCTCTGGGTCACCTGCCTGCCTCGATCGTATCACCGACGTTGATCGGTCAGCCGGTGGTGACAGCGTTGCTGGCGATTCCTCTGCTGGGGGAGGCACTGCGGATGGAGCAATGGCTCGGAGGCCTGGTAGTGCTGGTGGGGATCTACCTGGTGCACCGGAGCCGAGAGGGGAGCCAGGCAGCAGAGTTGGCTGCTACAGGGAATTGAACGCCAAACAAGCTCGTTGCTTTGTTGCAATACCCAGCACTCTGCACATCAGTCAAATCCAGATAAGTGATATTGATCAAGAAATATGAAATACGATCCACAAATCCATCATCGACGTTCGATAAGATTGAAAGATTACGATTACTCGCAGCCAGGAGCATATTTTGTCACGTTGGTGAGTTACCAGCGTTATTGTTTGTTCGGAAATGTGATTGAAGGTGAGATGCAGGTGGGCCGTTATGGCAAAATTGTTCTGCAAGTCATGCAGAATCTTCCTAATCACTATCCGTATATTACTGTGGAAGCATTTGTGGTTATGCCAAATCATATCCACGCAATTGTGGTTTTACGCGCCGATGACGACGATTCCATGGATAGGGGCGGGTCTCTTAGGGATCCCAATTCGTCGCAGGTTAATGATGCCTCGGGGTGTATTGTAATCCCAGGATATAGACAGACCCACCCCTACAACAGAATAAAGCGCCATGGCCTCCCGGAAATCGTGCGGGCGCTAAAATCATTTTCTGCCTGCCGAATTAACCAGATACGGGGTATACATGGAATAGCTGTTTGGCAGCGTAATTATTACGAGCATATCATTAGAAATCAGAACGAATTGGATGCGGTCCGTGAATATATCGTTGTTAATCCCCGCCAGTGGTTGGAGGATAAGGAGTCCCGAGAGTAAGGGCGAATTAATCCAATGATCTTGGTTGGAGATGGTTGAATGAGGCAAAGACCCGCCCCTACTGAAAACGACGGACCCGCTTTGCGGGTCCGTCATGGTTCATCAATGGGCGATCGGTGATCGTCCCAACCAGCTCAAGCTGCGACGACTTCAATCTGGGGGAAGAATTGCTTTACCGTGCCTTCCACCCATCCATGCAGGGTGTTGGGTGAAAGTGGGCAGCCCAGGCAGGCACCTCCCAAGCGCACCTTGAGCACTTTGCCATCAAAAGAAATATATTCAACCGAGCCACCGTGGAACTGCTCAATATAATCGCTCAA
The DNA here is from genome assembly GCA_963725685.1 of uncultured Chloroflexia bacterium. Lineage (GTDB taxonomy): Bacteria > Chloroflexota > Anaerolineae > Anaerolineales > UBA4823 > FEB-25. The sequence goes on along the minus strand of CAVRYZ010000001.1, from coordinate 234,496 downwards.
GCCCTGAACAAGCACACGGACCTGTTCTTCTAAAGGGGCATTCGCATTTACGGGTGTGATCATCAGTTATCCTCTGCTTGGCTCAAGTGTGTGGGTTAATCCCAGCTGTAACAATGATAACACCATATCATGCGTGGAATGCAGCCGTTCTGCGATAACGGTTGCCAGACGATCGAGGAAGACTGTGCCGGTGTCAGGGTGCTGTAAACATAAGCGGCGTAAATCATCACCACGCACCCGCAGGAGCTGGGTGCAGGTGGTGCAGACTGCGCTGGAAGTATAAAGTCGGCTGCCGAGGGCTGCGCTCCAACCCACGATGCTGCCAGGATGAACCCGAGCCACAACGATGATAGGACCATCGTCCGGTTTAAAGTTCACCACCACTTCACCACTGACGACTGCAAATAAATTTTCAGCAGGATCGCCCTGCTCAAAAAGGACTGAATCGGCAGTAAACTCACAGGAGATGAACAAAGGCTGAAGTAGATTTACATGTTTTGGTTGTAAATCGTGAAATAGGAACAGGCTTGGAAAAACATTGGCGTCCATGATTGGTGGTTCCACCATAAAAATTTAATACCTTAGGGGCAAAATACCAAGTGGTTAATATCCTCATATGAGGGACAAATATCATTATGTTGCTGTTACAGGAATGTGAGTAATCTGTAGCCGCCATCGTTGATGGCGGCCCGCACACCACCACACATATCGACGGTGTATCCCATCGTTTATGTCGTCCGCACAACGCTAACCGGGATCAACCATCCTGCCAGATAACCAGACGATGTCATTGCAGGTCTATATATCCAAAAATCAAAAAATGAACGGGCAGATTACTTCGGCAAGTATCGCCTTGCGACGACAATGTGTTATATAAAAAGGTCGGGAGTTGCCTCCCGACCTTTGAATTTACTTTACTGTTTCTTGCGATTCCTGTGGCACTTCTAATTTGACCGGCTCTCCAGCACTGCTGAAAACCAGGCCATCTCTGGCTTCGTTGACATCGGCCATGATGTGAGCATCGCGTGGGAATTCACCACTTAGAATGCTTAGTGAGAGCGGTGACTCAAGATACTTCTGCAAGGCACGGCGCAATGGACGGGCACCAAACGCAGAATCATAACCGGATTCCGCCAACCACTGCCTGGCAGCAGCCGTTAGCTCGATGGTAAAACCGCTATCACCCATCCGCTCCTGAATCTCCTTCATCTGAAGGTCAACGATCTTAACCATATCCTCAAGTGAAAGTTGTGAGAAGGTGATGATCTCATCGATTCGGTTGAGGAATTCAGGTCTGAAGGTACCTTTCAGGGCTTTCGAGATTTTATCTGCTGCTTCGCGATCTTCGGTGGTGGAGGTGAGGGGTACAAACCCGAGGCTGCCAGACTTGCGTACATACTCTGTGCCCAGGTTACTGGTCATGATCAGCACCGTGTTGCGGAAATCAACCAGCCTGCCCTGACCATCGGTCAAACGACCGTCGTCAAGGATCTGCAGGAGAGCATTCCACACTTCCGGGTGGGCTTTTTCAATCTCATCGAAGAGGATCACGCGGTAAGGGCGCCGGCGAACAGCTTCGGTGAGCTGGCCACCTTCCTCATAACCTATGTAGCCGGGAGGGGCACCAAACAAGCGTGAGACGGTATGCTGCTCTCGGTATTCGCTCATATCGATGCGTACCAGTGAATCCACATCATCAAACAGGAACTCCGCCAGGGCTTTTGCGAGCTCGGTTTTCCCAACACCTGAAGGTCCAATGAAGATAAATGAGCCGATTGGGCGACGTGGGTCCTTGAGACCCGAGCGCGAACGCCGGATTGCATCCGAGATAGCGTGGATGGCTTCATCCTGGCCGATAATATGCTCGTGCAAACGACCTTCCATATTAAGCAGCTTATCCGACTCAGTCTCCATCATCTGTGAGACTGGAATCCCCGTCCATTGGGCGACGACCGCGGCGATATCATTGACGTCCACCACTTCATCCAGCTTATGCTCACTTTCCCATTTGTCACGCATGGCATTGAACTCAGTTTCCAGGCGCAGGCGTTCGGCTTTTTTCTCAGCCGCACGCTCATAGTCGCGCGATAGACCCGATTGCTCCTCTTCTCCCCGCAAGCGATCGACTTCACTCTTCATCGCTTTCAGCTCAGGTGGGAGGGAATACAAGGCAACACGCAGCTTGGCTGCAGCTTCATCCATCAGATCGATGGCTTTATCCGGCAGGTGACGTTCAGTAACATACCTTGATGAGAGCCGGGCAGCCGCAACCAGGGCATCATCGGAGAAGCGCACCTTGTGGTGAGCCTCGTATCGATCGCGCAAACCGTTCAACATCTTGATCGTGTCTTCTACATTCGGTTCTTCAACATATACAGGGGCGAAACGACGCTCGAGGGCGGCGTCTTTCTCAATATGCTTGTGATACTCATCCAGTGTGGAAGCACCCACACACTGCAACTCGCCGCGCGCTAAGGCGGGTTTCAGCATATTCGAAGCATCCATCGCACCTTGCGCAGCACCTGCACCTACAACCGTGTGCAGCTCATCAATGAACAGGATAACTTCACCCTGGGCACGCTGGATCTCTTCAATAGCAGCCTTAAGCCGCTCTTCGAATTCGCCACGGAAGCGAGAGCCCGCGATCATGGCACCCAGGTCAAGCTGGATCACTTTCTTTCCCGAGAGGATCTCTGGGACGTCATTGGTGGCAATCTTCTGGGCCAAACCTTCCACGATGGCAGTCTTGCCAACGCCAGCTTCACCAATCAACACAGGATTGTTCTTGGTACGGCGGGAGAGGATCTGGATTACACGCAGGATTTCGGTATCGCGCCCAATAACAGGGTCAAGCTTGCCTTCACGCGCCATCTGGGTCAGGTCACGTGAATACTTCTCTAAGGTGCGGTAACGTGTTTCAGCTTGTGGGTCTGTGACTCGCTGGCCACCCCGTATCTGCTGTACGGCTTCGTAGACGCGCTCACGCGTAACACCCGCGCCTTCCAGTAAGCGCGCAGCTGGGGTGCTGCGTTCATTGAGAATGGCCAGGAAGATATGCTCAGTGGAGATATACTCATCCTTGAGCCGGTTGGCTTCCTCATTGGCCAGGTCAATAATTCGTTTTACCCGCGGGGTAATGAAGATTTGCCCTGCCCCACCGCCGAAAATGTTCGCTTTGGGGCTGGTGCGTAATATATAATCCAAGCGCTCGGTGAGAGCGTTGGCGTCAACTTTGAGATATTCCAATATCTGCGGAATCACACCCTGGGGTTGCTCAATGAGTGCCAGTAGGATATGCTCCGTATCTATCTGATTGTGCCCGTAGCGTTGAATGATCTCGGCGGCGCGTTGGGCAGCCTCCTGGGCACGTTCAGTAAAACGATCGAATCGCATCATAGGTAATAATCCTTCCTTATCTGGAAGATTATAACATTTACTCTATTAATGCAAGAGATGTGCCCCGTAAGAATTATATATAAGTTATATATGCACACCATTAACCATCGGCGAGGATTTAATGTTTTTACAGCCCAACATGAAAATCAGCCAGAGGGTGTAAAATGGAACGATATGATGGCTGAGATTGCGATTTCATCATCCGCCAGGGGGCATTTGAGACGCCTCGATATGCGCCGCGACCTGGTAAAAGTGGCTGATCTGGTGGAAATTTGCTTTTACGATACGCTTGACCCTGAGGGTAAGCAGTATCTTAATGATATGCGCAGGGCTGCCCAGAATCCCTCACTGATGGGTTTTGCCAGCAGCTTGCTAGAAGATTCTTCCATGCCCCCCTCGGGGTATGTGTGGGAGGAAGATGGGCGGTTGGTGGGAAATCTCAGTCTGATCCCTATCACGATGCATGGAAAAAAGGGTTATATGATCGCCAATGTGGCCACCCATCCAGATTATCGAGGGCAAGGGATTGCCACCGAACTCACTGTCACCGCATTAAGGCATGCCCGCGAACACAATGCAACTACCGTCTGGCTGCAGGTGCGCGAGGATAACCCAAGTGCCATCCATATCTATGCAACCAATGGTTTCCAAGAGCGTTTACGGCGTTCCAGCTGGTACAGCGGTCCAGACTTTATTCAATTGCCGGATGCGGGGGTCAGCATTGGCAAGCGAGAAGCCAGCCATTGGACATTACAACGTGAATGGCTGAAATCCTTATATCCCGATGACCTCACCTGGCACCTGCCATTCGATTGGAATTTATTCCGGGCAGATGCCTGGGGAAAGTTTTACCGTGCTTTCAACCTTGAATTTCTCAATCACTGGAGCGTGGAGCGCAATGGTGAGCTGAAAGGCGTGTTGAGCTGGAAGCATGCCGGCGGATTCACCGATACCTTGTGGCTGGCAATCCCCACCCAATTCGACCAAGAGGCCGTACTGGCATTATTGCTCAAAGCCAGAAAAGACATCCGCCAGGAACAACCATTGAGTTTGAATTTTCCGTCCAATACAGCCATCGATGTGCTGCGACAAGCGGGTTTTTATGCCCATCAAACATTGATCTGGATGGAATTTAAATTCTCGCACTCTTGATATGTAATTACTCACTATCATCATTGTCAGCATCACCTTCAAAGATTTGAATATTACTTAACTGGGTAAGTAGTCACCGTGAAATTACAATATTGTAGGTGAAACGTAGGGAATAAATCAGGCAGAGCGATTGACTTTCACGCCAAATTGCCTTATACTGAAGCTGAACGGAGAAGATACCGCTATGCGAGTGTTTCTCTCAAAACTGAATATCTGCTGTAGTTAACGAAGGCACGCGTTTGTTGACGCGTGCCTTTTTGTCCAAAAAAATGACAAATGAAAGGAGACAAGTGTAAAGATATGGATTCTGGCTTGATCCGCAAGCGAGAGAAAGCAAAGCGCTATGCAGAACAGCGTGAACGCATCCATGTAAAATCGCTCTTGGTCACATTTGACGGGGATAACAACCCCCACACCGTGAAGTACATCGAAAATGCCTGGCAGTGCGACTGTGATTTCTTTAAAACCCGCCAGACGTGCAGTCATACAATGGCATTGGAAATGATCTTGGAAGGGTGTTCCTGGTCAGGATAAAATAGGATCAGGTAAAATTGAATAGTGTTGGAACACAGCGAGCCCGAAGAGGGCTCGCTTTTATCTATAAATTCACCCTTTCATGGGTTAAGGATATCGCTTCGTCCAGGGCTGCCAGGCGATTGCTGATAGGGAAGCGATTATGCAGCGGACTGATCCGTGCTCCCAGGGAGGTCGATTTCCAGAAAAGCCAGGCAAATGGTTTCATAAAGGTGCTTAAGTCGACTGCGCGCCTGACTTCATTTAGGGTGGCATCATCCCAACCGCCAAATAACCCGTAGAAGAAGGCAAATATTGGATAGGAAGGGAGAATAGCAATGGTGAGGATCAGGATGCTGGTTATCTGGTCTCCTCGCCAGATGAAACCACCAATCCATCTAACAACAGCATAATGGACTAAACCCGCCAGGAAGGGAGCCCCCAGAGATTGCCAGAAGTAAAAACGCTGGGGAAAGCAGAGTTTATGGTTCACCCAGTATGCGATGAGGTTTTTAGTCATCAGCGCGACGATATAAGCAATGATCAGGGCATTGATCTGCAGATGGACGATCAGTATAAATGCCAGGAGAATACGGATGAGCTGCTCCATACTCACCAATGCACCTTTCATCCAGGGTTTGTTGGTGCCCAGCTGGACGTTATCACCCACCCAGGAAGGATATTGGATGATGCCCCAGATCAACAGGGGAGTGCTGTATCGCGCCGCACGGACAAACTCAGGACCGCTGGCACCCAGGATGAACCGGTCGGCAACTGCCAGCAGAAGTGCCCCTAGCATGGCACTGATCATCCCGCCCCACTTGTAACCCATGGAAGCGTAATATTGGCTGAGCATTTTACGCCCATGGGAGATGGCTTCAGAGATGGAAGGCATCAGGTTGTTGTACAGCGTGGAAGTAACATTGAAGGCGTAAACAAAGTTCTGCGCCAGCACCCAATTCCCCCACACTTCAGCATAATTGACCAGATATGCCTGGCTGATCAGAATTTCCACCGCCTGGCCAATCCCCCAGGCAGCTGAGCCAGCCATTTCAAACACCCCAAAGCGGAGTGATTCCTTGACCACCGACCAGTCGAAGTGTGCCAGGAAGTACAGGCGGGCGTTATAACCCAGGCGGCGGTATAACCACATCCCAAGCAGGAAAGTCAATAATTCAGCTGCGTAGGCTGCCATACCCAGACCGAACAAGCCTCCGATCGAGGCTCCAAACTCAGGGTGCGACTTGCCCCAGCCAACCATCAGGGTAATCAAAATAGGTTGAGTTATCATCGGGAAGATCACAGCCAAAGCCAGGTCAAGGATTTGGGCATAATCAAAGCGCTGCAGACCGGTAAGAGCATTGCGCATTACCTGGTAGATCCCGGGTATCTGGATGAAGGTATGGATGATGATGCTCCAGGCATAGATGGCATACACCGTACTCGGTAAAACTGAGCCAGCCATGGCGACCATGATGGCAACCTGGACCGCACCCGAGAGTGCCTGCCACCACACAAAAACCTGACCATACTTCACAGCTTTACGTGGATCATGGACCCGATATTGTGACATAAACTTAATGAAAGCTATGCTCGTGCCCATATCAAAAAAGGCCCAAATCACAGCAAAGAATTGGGTCACCCGCCCCCAAATACCAATTGTCTGTGCTGATGGCAGGAGATAGACTGGCAGAATCAGGTTTTGATAAATAATCAGGGGGATAAAAATAAGGATCCCTAAAAAGAATGCCATAAAGAATCCGGCTAGCGGGCGGTGAAAACCAATATCCTCCCAATCGGTGCGGGCTTCATGCAGGCTAAATTTTTCACGGTCAGAGACGACCACATCCAGGGCTTCAGGATGCCGCAGGCTGTACCGCCGCACGATCCAAAATGCCAATCCAGCAATCACGAGCAGTCCAGCCAGGAGAAAATACAGGCTGACCTGATCATGGGTGTGCGGTACCGGGGAGGCGGGGTATTTTGCAAATGAAAGCGGGGTGTGCCCGGCAGAGCTTTCCACCAGGAAATAGATCAGGTAATTAAAATAAGCCCAATCTTGAAATTGTGGATTATCACCATCGAGGAAGGCGGTAAATAGATAAACTCGCCCGGCACCCATGCTCATCGTTCCCAAAACCAGTGAATCATCTTCAAATCCAGCGACTAACGGAGTGAACCCTGAGCCGGTGAGTAAATGGCGTTGGCGCACCTGTGGAGCACTGGTCCAGATGATTTGCTTCCGAATCGGATCCAGGGCAGCAGAGACGACATCCAAGCTGAGGGGTGCTTCTTCATATTTTAGGGAAGCACTGAACCCTAACAAGGATTTTAGATTGGATGGGGACAGGTCTGGTCCCAGGATCAACACCAGGCCAGCCCCCTGCTCTATGCGCGCCTGGATCCCTGAAGCCTCAGGAATCACCCCATTCAGCACGAACACGTCCGCACTGGCGATATCCCTGACCAGCTTGACATTTTTATCCAGCCTCAAGGCTGTAGAAACTACCCCTTCCTGACCAGCATAATACACATCCAGGGAGTCTCCGGCAGAAACAGGTTGAGGTGAGATTAGCAGCAAGGATAAAACCAGCAAGACAGGCAATATCTTACGGAAGGAGTGCCTTAATTGAGATGATGTTCTGCTTTTCAATGAAATCTGCCGGTGTGAATAATCAAGCAGTCTACTAAATTGGCTAAGTTTAAACCATATCGCGCTGCCGGTCAATTTATCCCACCGATTCGGAGCTGAATAGAAAATGATTGGATTATGCTATACTGTGAAGTGACCAAGGATCAGTCAACCGGCAAGGATATGGCAAAAAAACCGACGCTCACAAAGGTCATACTTCCACAACACCGGAAGGAGCTGTTCACCCGGCAGCGCCTTATCAACCTGCTTTATGACTTGTTGGATGAGAAACTAATCCTGGTGATTGCCCCAGCAGGCTATGGAAAGACTTCATTATTAATTGACTTCGCCTATCAGGTAGATTTTCCGGTGTGCTGGTACGCGGTGGATGATCTTGACCAGGCACCAGAGCGTTTTTTTACCTACTTTATCGCCACCCTACATCAACGCTTCCCCCTATTTGGCGAGGCTTCCAGTGCAGCCCTCAAAGCAATTAACCCATTCAATCCAGATATCAGTCAGCTCGTTTCGGTGATTGTCAACGACGCTTACGAACATATCCAGGAACATTTCCTGATCATTCTGGATGATTACCACCTGGTGAGCAGCGTCAAAGAAATCCAGGCATTCATCAACCGTTTTATCAACGAGTCGGCCGAAAACTGCCATCTAATCCTCAGTTCGCGTACCTTGCTCAGCCTGCCAGACCTGCCCCTGCTCGTAGCCCGCTCACAAGTAGGTGGGATTGGTTTTGAAGAACTTGCTTTTCGAGCAGATGAAATCCAATCCTTTGTGCTGCAGTACTATCACGTCACCCTCTCAGATTCGGCTTCACATGACTTGGCACGCGATACCGAAGGTTGGATCACTGGATTAATGCTCTCAGCCCAGGTGATGGGTTCGGGTATGACCAACCAGATGAGAGCTGCACGCGTGACGGGTATCGAGTTGTACACCTACCTGGCGCAGGAAATCCTGGACCAACAAACAACAGAGATAAGAGATTTTCTGCTGCGCACCTCTTTTTTGAATGAATTCGACGCCGCATTGTGTAATTCCATCTGGGGACCGGAGGTCAATTGGCTCCATCTGATCAGCCAGGTGGTACAAAACAACTTGTTTGTTTTACCCGTGGGTGAAGATGGTAGATGGCTGCGCTATCACCACCTGTTTGGAGAATTTTTAAGGTCCCAATTCGAGAAGGAAAGGCCAGGCCAATTGGAAGGTCTGCTGCGCAGGATCGCGCATGTATACACAATGCGCGAAGAATGGGCCCGTGCATATGCTCTCTACAATCAAATCGGGGATGATGCCGCGACTGCAGACTTGATCGAGAAAGCTGGTACATCGTTGATTCGAAATGCACAATTTGCCGTACTGTCCAGATGGCTAGATGCACTTCCGGTCGAGATCTTGGACACTCACCCTAGCTTGATTTCACATAAAGGCACGGTATTATTGGTCCAGGGTCAGCTGGAAAAAAGCCTGGAATATCTTAATCGGGCGGAGATAGCCCAGCGAAAGAATAATGACTGGATTGGGCTGGCGCGCACGCTCGACAGGCGCGCCACTGCTCATCGCTACCGGGGAAATTATCAGGCCTCCATCCAGGACGGCACGGAAGCCTTAGCACTATCGGATGGAAAAAATGATTTGCGTTCGGTGCGGGCAGGTGCATTCCGTTCCACCGGAGTGAGCCTGTATTACCAGGGTCAGCTTGAAAAAGCCAATGATATGCTCAACCAGGCTCTGGCGTTATTTCAATCGCTAAAAGATGATCAAAATATCGCCTTGGTACATATGGAGCTGGGTGTCTGCTACCAGTTCCAGGGCGATACCCGCCAGGCACTCAGTCATAATGAACAAGCCCTGGTCTATTGGCAGGGAGTAAGGAACTCAACCAGGCAATCATTCGTCTTGAACAACCTTGGAAGCCTGCACCATCTGGCAGGAGATTATATTGAAGCGGCTCAATTATTTGAACGAGCACTGACCTTAGCAAGAAGCAACGGGATTTTGCGGAGTGAGGCATATTTATTATTCAACCTGGGCAATTTATTTGCAGATCTTGAGGCAAGCGACAGCGCCAGTGACGCTTTTCAGAAAACCCGGGATGCCTGCCAGAGATTGGACGATCATTTCTTGTTATTAAATGTCGACCTGGCAGAAGCAGCTCTCGCCCGTCGTGAAGGGAAATATTCACGCTCCAACGCTTATCTCATATCAGCCAGGGGATTGGTAGACAAAAGTCATTCTAGTTTTGAGACCAGTCTATGGTCGCTGGAAGCCGGCAGTTTAGCCCTGGCAGAGAATAAACTTGATCGGGCAGTAAAAAACCTCACTGAAGCTTATAAGCTTTTTGATGAGGGGGGCCAGAAGCTGGAAGCAGCCAGTGCGAATTTACTTTTATGCCGGGCATATGAGCTGCTTGGTAATCAACAACTGGCCAGGGCATCTATGGAGGCTGTGCTCAGTTTAATCAGCCACCTGGATAGCATCCAACCGCTGGTGGTGGCAGGTCGAAGCACCAAAGAAGAACTTAAAAAATACGTAGATGACGCAATTATTGGTCCGCCGGCTGTCAAGCTGCTTGTGAAGATAGAAAATTTCGAGAAGCAAATCGCTTCCTTACGACGCCAGCTCCGTCCGCATACAGCTACCGTTTTGCTCATCCCACCAAAATTGAGTATTTATGCGTTGGGCAGGTCTCAGGTGAAACTGGATGGCAAGCCCGTGACTTCCGCAAGTTGGGTAAACCAAAAACGAGCGCGCGAGCTGTTTTTCATGCTGGTAGCTCATCCCAATAAGAGTTTGACCAAAGAAGAAATTGGGGTCACATTATGGCCTGAAAGCTCCTCGGAACAGTTACGGTTGCAGTTCAGGAACACGATCTATTACGTGCGATATGCGCTAGGGCAGGATGTAATTATCAGCAATGAACGTCGGTACATTTTTAATGCTGACCTGGATTACAGTTATGATGTTCAGGATTTTGAACGCAAGGTAATGCAAGCCGAAAGCGCTGATACCCCATCTAAGAAGGTTGAGCTTCTACAAGAAGCATTGCAAATCTACCAGGGTGAATTCTACCCAGAAGGGGAAGAGATCTGGGTGATGACGGAGCGACAGCGGTTAGCCCAATTATACGAACACTCGCTGTTGAGCCTGGCACAGCTCCTTCTTGAAAAAGGTGAGCCTAAAACGGCCCTTATGCACTGCCAAACCATACTGGCTGAGAACCATTGTATGGAATCTGCCCATCGGCTTGCAATGCAGGCATTTGCAGCCCTCGGGAATCGTTCGGGGATTGCCGATCAATACGAACAATGCAAACAATTCCTGATGGAAGAGCTTGGTTTAGAACCCTCCCCTGAAACAGTCAAATTGTATAAATTATTACGCTGATCCGAAGATTAGAATATCTAAAAAAGCCCTGTAATGGGCTTTTTTTAATCTTTAACAGACTGTTTAGAGGACGGGTTTGTGTCATAATATGGGCACCAAGCACGACCATATTCTATTTAAAGAGGAGATATTCAAATGAACACCTGCCTTTCTACAATCTATTTAAAGCTTTCTCAGATCGATTCTCGCATTGTCCGCCTGGCCCTCCTGACCCTTGCCTTATTTGCTTCGAGCAGCGTTGTCCTCGGTCTGCCCATCTCTGGGGATGTGAGTGGATAATTGTGATCTCTCCGTATTCACGCGCCAATAACAGGCCAATACGTGGAAATCCAAATGATGATAATAACCTCCGGAGTGAACCCAATGTTAATTACTGATTCTCCTGTAACGCAGATGAGTGGAACGCTCGATTACCCATCATCGAATGATGAGATGAATCGCCTGCTCTGTGCAGCGGTGGTCAGCAAAAGCTTTCGCAATGTGCTGATCTCCAACCCAGAGATCGCGGTGGCATCAGGGTATCAGGGCGAGTCGTTCAATTTGAGCGACGAAGATCGAAGCTGGCTCTTCTCTCTTCGACCTGCAAACCTGGTAGATCTTGCCGCAAACATGGTGACGTACCAGCAGAAATCAAACCAGGAGAGCCGGGTAAATCTACCCGTCGAACCTGTACCTCAATATGCTAGAGTGAACTGATCTAGTAAATATATTATTTTATAAATTAAGGAAGTGAAATCCTGAACACCGATGTTATTGTGAGGGATATATATTCCCGCTTTAATACCTTGCTTGACCATATACCTGGGATGGTTTTCCAGAGCAGGAACGATTCAAACCACACCCTGGAATACGTCAGTAAGGGCTGCTGTGAATTGACTGGCTATGTGGCAGACGATTTGATCCACAACCGCATCATATCTTATGGTGATTTGATCCATCCAGATGACCGGGAAATGGTTTGGATCAATATTCAGAATGCGGTTGTGCAACGTAAATCATATGAGCTTGTTTATCGCATTCATACCCTTAACAGGCAAATTAAATGGGTTCGTGAAGTCGGCAGCAGCTCTGCCGCAGTGAGCGGCTCTGACCAGTTATTAGAAGGCTTTATCACTGATATCACGGATTGGAAAGTAGCCGAAGAAACAATCCAACGCCAGGTGCGCCGATTCCAGGCTTTGCGGGCAATTGATACGGCCATCTCTGATGGGCCGGACCTGCAGTTTACCCTGGGTGTGCTGCTTGAACAAATTATGGCACAGCTGGACGTTGATGCAGCAGCTATTTTGCTTCACCGGGTGGGATCACCAATGCTTGAGTATGGTGCCAGGCGTGGTTTCCGCACAGAGGCATATCTTAATACAACCATGCGCCTCGGTGAGGGATTCGCAGGTATTGTTGCCTTAACTCAACAGACCATCCATCTCCCCGATCTATCACTTGAACCTAACAGGCGAAACCAACCCCTCCCGATAGAAGCAGAGGGATTCAAGGTTTATTATGGTATTCCGCTGATTGCGAAAGAACAGGTGAAGGGCGTGTTGGAAGTGTTTTTGCGCACCCCCCGCTCAATCGACCCTGAACGATTAGAGTTCCTAGAAGCATTAGCTGGTCAGGCTGCAATTGCAATCGATAATTCGTCATTATTTGAGCAGCTTCATGATTCGAACATCGAGCTTTCGATCGCCTATGATGCCACCCTGGAGGGTTGGGCGAAGGCATTGGAATTGCGCGACCGTGAGACTGTTGGGCATGCCCAACGGGTGATTGAGATGACTCTGCAGGTTGCGAATAGGATTGGAATCCGAGGTGATTCGCTGCAACATATCCGGCGTGGAGCGTTGCTCCATGATATCGGAAAAATGGGTATCCCCGATTCGATCTTATTAAAACCCGGTCCTCTCACTCCTGATGAATGGGAGATCATGCGCCAGCACCCAAAGCATGCCTACGAGATGTTAAAAACGATCGAATATCTTTCACCTGCCCTGGAAATTCCATACTGCCATCATGAGAAATGGGATGGCAATGGGTACCCACAAGGGTTGAAAGGTAAGAATATCCCCATGTCTGCTCGTATTTTTTCGGTGGTGGATGTTTGGGATGCACTTACATCTGATCGCCCTTACCGGTTTGCATGGTCTGAGCACCAGGCGTTGGAGTATATTTCAAGAGAATCGGGTAGGCATTTTGATCCCGAGGTAGTGAACGCATTCTTCAGTCAATAACGCTTACCAGAATTAAATACGGCACACTTCCAAAGAAGTGTGCCGTATTTTTTTATTCTTCTTTCCAACCCAAGGGTTCGTTCGGAATCAGTGAGCCCTTTGCATAAAATTCTGTTGGTTGGTTTGTAATCCAGTGATGTTATTGACGAATTACTTTTTCTTCAGCACTGGGAGGCCAGTCTTACTTTCGGCTACCATGTAACCCGGCGGAACGAGATCTAACACTCCCGCCTTCTGTGTTTTTGCGAAATAATAGAGATGCTGTTTCTTACCACTCTTGAGGACACGAGTCGTGGCATGCAGGAAATAAGTTTGCCCCTTCGAGTTTTTAAAACTAAATGCCATTGATGTGCTCCTTTCTTTTCGTTCGGATGGTTTGAATATGTTTCCCGAGCTTCATCGCTCGGATAGACTAATCATACATCAATTATCAAAAATAGGGGGATTAAGTAAGGATTAGTCTTTTAGCCGTGTTTTTTATCTTTCCATGAATTAGCTCCCCAGAAAGATAACCCCCAACACAAACGGAACCAGGGTTAACAATCCGAGGAGTGGGTTATGACCACGTTGCTTATTTTTACTATCCCAGGTGAATAAATAAATTGCCATGAAATAAGCAATCGCACCACTGGCTAGCAAGATCAGCACTGCCCACAATGGATCAAAGGTAGGCGCCATATCAAAAGCCAAACCTCGCCAGGCATTCATGGCATAACTGGTGGGTAATAGCAGAGAAATCCTATATAAAGCCGGGGGCAACATGCTGGAGGGGATCATCAAGCCACCCAGGATCATGGATGGCAGGAAGAATGATTGGCTGAACAAGACGATCGACCTTGAGTTGGGAGAGACTACCCCGATCAACATGCCCAGGCTTGCGAAGGTGAAGGCTGTCAGGAACAGGATCAGCACAAAATAACCCCAATGTACCGGTGAGCCAGCTTTGAATAACGGTATAGCAGTGAACGTGATGATGACCGAAACCAGGAAAATGTGCACCAGGCTGCTGATTATCGGAATTGTAATAATCGACAAGGCCGGGACGCCATTGATCTTGAAGCTGCGGAAAATCCCGGCTTCACGCGATTCAACCACCGGATTAGGCAAACCCAGCAATGTGCACGCCATTATTGCCACCAGGATCATGGCAGGGATCATAGTGGGTGCAAAGGTTGGATTCAATCCCGTCATCAGCAGACCCATTAAGATATAGAAACCCAATGGGAAGAGATAATTCATCAAAAGGAGAGATTTATCGCGCAAACCGGTCCGAAAATCATACAGAAAATGGTGCATAAATGCGCTCATAATCTTTCTCCATTCGTTTGGTCGGGCTGGGTGATTTCCAGAAATCTGTCTTCAAGGGAAGGACGTTCCACGCGTAGATCAACCAGGTGATCGGCACGCTCCTTGAGGTATGACAGGACTACAGGAACAGTCTCGCCGGCCTCCCGGCTATAAAAAATCACATATTCATCCTTGGTGAGTTGCTGCGAAACAGACGGGAATGGCGTGCTGGCATGCAACAAACTGCCATTCTCAGAGGAGACCGAGATCTTAACCAAGCCTCTCCCGGTGGCAGTCAGCTGGGTCGGGCTCCCTGTAGCAGCAATCTTGCCTTTAAGCAGGATGGCAACCCGGTCGGCCATTTTTTCTGCTTCAGCCATATCGTGGGTGGCGAGGATGATCGTGGTACCCTTGGCCTGCAGCTCGCGCATCACCTCATGCAGCTCAACCCGTGAGCCGACGTCAAGACCAGCGGTGGGCTCATCCAGCAATACCAGGGGTGGATCGTGTGCCACTGCCAGAGCCAGGGAGAGGCGCCGCTGTTGGCCGGTGGAGAGGGTCGCGAATTGCGCCATTTTTTTCTCCCCTAATCCCAGGCGATCGAGCAAATCAGTCCGGGGCGACACATGGTGATAGGCGCAGAAGAATTCCATCGCCTCATGCGGGGTCATACTCCCGGGTAGCCCGGATGATTGCAGCTGGACTCCAATTAAATTGCGCAAACGCGCCGGAGAGCGCATTGGGTCGACATCCAGAACACTCAATGAGCCGGAGGTGGGATACCTCAAACCTTCCAGGCATTCCATGGTGGTGGTCTTCCCTGCCCCGTTGGGACCAAGCAGCCCAAAAATCTCTCCCTGCTGCACTTCGAAACTGATCCCATCCACTGCAGTTGTGCCAGCGTAGATCTTACTGAAATCCTTCACGCGAACGACATAATCCTGCATGAGAATACTCCATTTCTTTTCCAGCTCGGTATCTGCTCAATTGTATCAAACATAACGCTGGCAATTAAGAATTATGGAAAGATATTCCTGTCCCTGCTCAGAAAGTAAACCGGTAAGTTAAAGCTACCACCCCCCAAACAAGTTTGGGGGGTGGTATTATTTTTATCCTCGGAACCCATTTCCCCCTGCCCAATCACGGGTGCGCTAACACCCAATTGTCGCGTGCATTAAGCCAATATCCCCCTCGGCGTCATAGCTAATGAGTCATGCGAACGATCGTTTTATACAGCGATGATCAGTCAGTCTTACAGTACTATATTACTCCTAATTATCACAATTGTCAAATAAGGAAATAATTAACGGATTGCTGCTGTCTGGATGGCAAGAAATGACAATTTTAGAGGTTACGATGCATCAAAACCAGCCAATTTACGCTTCTCCAACGCGCGCCCCAAAAGGTGCTCAATGGTGCGGATCATTGGCAGGTCGTCCTTTGTGACGAGCGTTAGAGCAGTTCCCTGCCTGGCCATTCGGCCTGTGCGTCCGATCCGGTGCGTATATGCGTCGGCAGTGTCTGGCATATCGAAGTTGATCACATGCGAAATTTGGGAAACATCGATCCCGCGTGCGGCGATATCCGTGGCGACCAATACCTTAACCCGCCCGGTGCGAAAGTTATTCATTGCCTCCTGGCGACGATTTTGAGATAGGTTTCCCTGCAGCGATGTGGCTGGCAGGCCTGCTTTAATGAGCTGGTCGGCGAGTTTCTTCGCTCGGTGTTTGGTGCGGGTAAAGACCAGTACCTGGCCTTTCCCAGATTGCCGTAACAGTGCCAGTAACAGCTCAGCTTTACGGGTTTGGTCCACCGGATACAACGCATGGCCGATTGTCTCGACCGGGCGGGAAACCCCCAGATCGACCCTGATCGGGTGATCCAGGAATTCATCCGCCAAGGAGCGGATTTCTGGCGGCATTGTTGCCGAGAATAATAATGTCTGGCGTTGCGTGGGGAGAGCGGCTAGAATACGGCGAATATCGGGTAAAAACCCCATATCGAACATCCGGTCAGCTTCATCGATCACCAGGATCTCAATCCGGCTCAGGTTGACCACTTTCTGCCCCATCAGGTCCAATAAGCGACCCGGGCAGGCAACTGCGATCTCCACCCCCGACCGCAAACCCTTGATTTGAGGACTGGCGTTAACACCCCCATAGATGGTCAGGCTGCGAAAACCGGTCTCGTGTCCGAGCATTCTAATGTTGGTGTGGGTCTGCTCTGCCAACTCACGGGTGGGAGAGAGGATGAGGGCACGCAGTTTACCGCGTGGTCCCTGCATGAGGTGCTGAAGGATGGGCAAAACAAAAGCGGCGGTCTTGCCGGTACCGGTTTGAGCCAGTCCCAGCACGTCACGCCCCTCCAGGATGGGTGGAATAGTATGCAGTTGAATAGCTGTTGGGCTGGAATAACCAGCGGATAAGATCCCCGCATTAATCTGGGGATTAAAAGCAAACGAAGTGAAATTCACAAAAGGTCCTTTTGGCATAAGATTGAGCCAAGGCGAACCCTAGCCCGTCCGCACTCATTTTGGATAAAGTCTATCCATATTAAGAGCGAACGCAGGATTATACCACACAAGATCAATATTCTCCGACTGAGCCTGAACCCTTGGAAGTTGGTTAGGAAAAAACACCTCCAGGATTTCGAAATCCTGGAGGATATTGAATAATCTAAAAACCAATATGATTTTTCGTGTTCCCTGTCAAACCTGTGGATGGTTATACCGGATGAATGGCGTTAGTTACACTCTTGTTCAGCTCAGCCAATTCCATTGGAGACATTTTGGATAGCATGTCTTTGTGGACGACTTGAGCGTGCGCAAATACTTTCTGGGTGACTTCTTCTACCGTTGCACCTGTGGTTTCGAAATCGCAATCCATACCTAAATCCCTGCATGCATACTTATACATTTTATCTCTCCTTTGGAATTTGTTCTGATTGGAACCGAGCTATTGAGGTGCGCTTATCTAAAGATTAGCGACCTTTATAAGATTATTATACTCTCGATTATCGGAATTAATCATATGGGCGTAGAAATACATATAACAATAAAAGCCTGTACTCGATAATGCAATCGAATACAGGCTTTTGGTCGGATATTTTGATCACAGGGGGATATATCTCATACCCGTTCTATACACGTTGAAATTCGAGCTGATTCCTTAGCGATTATCAATTATCGTGAGCAGACTGCCATCGGCTACCTTGGTTGGGTTCGAGCCATCCACCCCGACGGTGAATAACTGGCTGCCAAGATCAGCGCTACCGACGTTATTCGATTGCACGAGCAGGGTCTGGTCATCCAACCACCCCTGCACGGTGTAATATGTACCCGCATCTCCAACCAGAACTAACTTCGCCACCCCTCCGGAGCTGGAACCCACCGCCACCCAGCCGCGTTCGTTGCTGGGGTCACCCTGTGCCAGGGCAAATGCCACCCGGTCTCCGCTTGGGCTGAAGCGAGCGCTGCCCAAAAGCCGAAATCCCGTCACATCAGGTGGTGCCTGGATTGTGGCACTGCCGCCGCTCTGCAGGTCACGCACAGTGATAACATTCTCAGTGCAGTGGTCCGCCACAAAGCGATAATCGCCTGAGATCGCATCCAGGCAGATTTGAGGGCTGGTGGGTGCAGTCTGGGGTATTATTTCTGTAATTTCCTTGGTTTTGAGATCTATCTTATACAGGTTGGAGGCTCCGCCAAATAAGATGTAGCCTCCGATGCCGAAAGGCTCCTTGCTGAAATAGAGCGACTGACCATCGGCAGACCAAAACTCAGCCACCAGCTGAATGGGGATACCAGTCCCATTGTCGATAGACACAAGGGTCTCCAGGTTTGAGCCATCTGGCCTAGCAATATGTAAGGTGGTTGTCTGCGCTGTGCCTGCGGGCTGGGTACCCCACGCCAGTAAGGGATCGGTAACAAGGTCGCCGCGCCAGATCGCCAACCCATAGCTAGGGAACTGGATAAACGAAAGGTCACGTGATCCATTCGCATCTACGGCAACGACTTTTATCGCGTTGGTAAAGTCGAGCACATAGGCAGTACCCAAAATCGAAGCGCCATAAGAAGGCAAACCGTTGAAAGCCGGGTTGTAAGTTGGTCCGAGACGGATACTCGGGTTGACCACCTGGATCGTCCGGTCGATTGTCATAACCACAAACCCGAGCGTAGCCTGCAGCTGGGCGGCATCGATCACACTGGATCCATCCTGGTTGGTGTGCATTTCAAACTGCTGCCCATTGGCAGTCAACATGATCCGGAAACCTGGTGTGATAACATCGGTGCACATAACACCCGGGATGACCACTCCCAAGCAGCCGGTTGGCCAGGTGACAGCCTCCGTGCTGGCGATTTTAATTTGATCCACCGGGAGGTTATATTTTGTAGATACAGCCTGGATGGCAGCCAGCTGCGCCGGGGTGAGATCAACCGGCGGGTGCGTGGGCGTAGGTACTACCTCGGTCGGTACACCCGTGGGCGAAGGAGGGACGACCACGGTAGTTGGGGTGGAGACCGATCCGGGTAGTGGGGTTGTGACCGGTGTGGTCGGTTGAGCACAGGCGCTCAAAAAGCTTAACGTCAGAATTATTGCAAAGATTGTTTTAGTGTTCATTTGATTTACCTATATTACCTTTCCCTATTCAAACGATGATACCATCGAAAATGTTCCTATTAAGATAAAGATACGATTAATTGTCATTAAATAAGAGATGCTCATCTTCGTAACAAAATCATCCTCCGAAATCGGTATGCAGCCGTATAATAACTGACACATCCATGTCAACCTGGGATGGCTTGCATCCCGGATATATACGAGGCATAAATATGGAAACTAAATCACAAATCCTGGCTGATTTAACTGAAGTCTTCACCCGTTGGCAGGAATTGCTTGCCAGATTGAGCCTAGAGCAAATCGATCAGCTGGTCCTGCCCTCCGGTTGGACATTGAAAGACACTGTCGCCCATTTATGGTTCTGGCAGCAGGCCTCCGTGGCCCGCATGGATGCGGCTGTGCATCATAAGCAGCCCGATTATCCCGAGTGGTGGGCGATATTCGGACCCGACCCTGAAGAAAAGGTGGACCAGGCCAATGCGTGGAATTATGAGCATAACCGGGATAAGCCGTGGGTAAATGCTTATGCAGATTGGAAGACACAGTTCCAGCAGTACCTGAAATTACTTAAGCAGGTGTCTGAAGACGACCTGCTAAAGCCCAGCAGGTATGCCTGGATGGGCAAATACGCCCTGTCAGCCAGCTCGGTGGGCTCTCTGGATCACCACCAGGAGCATTATGCCGAAGTGAGCGGCTGGCTGCGGGAGCATGGGATGGTACATGCTCAGCGCTGAGGACGTCATCAACCTGTACAAGCTCTTATCGAACCACGGCATCCAGGTCTGGCTGAACGGTGGCTGGGGAGTCGATGCGCTATTCGGTGAGCAGACCCGCCCGCACAAGGACCTGGACGTTTTCGTGCTGGTGAATGACGTTAATCACCTATGCGAGCTCCTGAACCTTAAAGGATACAGCTTGAAAGAGCTGTGGTCTGAAAACCGGTGGGATGTGGACGCCACAGGGACTAAGACCATGACTGGATTCGTCCTGCATGAGCCTGAGGGAGGCGAGCTGGACGTGCATGCCATGCGTCTTGATGATCAAGGGAATGGAATCCCGGCATGGGACTCGAACGATGGATTCAGCCTCACTCTGCAAGACCTGTCTGGTGTGGGTTTGGTTGCTGGAAGTATGGTCCGGTGTATCACGGCCAAGAAGCAGATGCTTTGCCATACCGGGTATGAGCTGCCTGAATATCAAATCCGTGATTTGAAACTGTTGCAAGACAAAATCGGTGTTTAACTCATCCGCACGCATTCTAATCCAGGGGACGAAGAGAGAGCATCATGAATGAACTCACTGATCAGGTCAAAGCGATAGAAAACCAGATCGAAAAAGCCCTGTGGGAATTGGAAGTACACGACGAGCAAGATAGAGCGCTCGAAATCTACCGGGAGGCTGAAGCGAAGCTGGAGAAATTAGATATTGCGATGGACCATCCGGCTTATGCTGAAGCCCAGCGTGTGTTATCCTACTGCTTGATGCGCCAGGGGAATATCCTGCGCCAGATGGGAAAGCCGCAGCAAGCGCTGGAGATGAGCGAACACGAGATCAGCGCGGCGCGTGCTTCAGGAGATGAGATCACCCTGGCACGCTCCTTGATGTCGAATGGTGTCAATCTGATTGCCACCGGGGGTAAAGGGCGCGGTTTATTGATGCTGTCTGAAGCCCAGCTGCTGTTCAAAAAAGGCGATAGCTTCGACCATCGCCAGGGGCTGGGCTGGACATGGATCCTGCAGGCAGACCTGGCAAACGCCAGGCTGGTTGATCGAGAGCCGGACGAAGTGATTGAGATGGCCACGCGGGCTCTGGAGATCCTCACACCTTTCCAGAACTGGCCTGGAGTGGCGCGTGCCTACGCGGCCCGGGCAACCGTATATGAGAAGCTGGGGAATGCAGAGCAAGCCGCAAAGGACCGTGAGGAGCAAAAAGCAGCAGAGAGCAAGATCGAGGAAGGGGAAGGTAACTAAAGCTGATCCTAGCTGACCAAAATATCTTTACATGCGTAATAATAAATACTAGAGTTGCCGATCACTAGCAAACTCTGGTGTGTAATATTTAACCTTTTTCCCTAAAATTACCGAATCTGGTGATCTAATCGAAATAAGTACCTGATAGACTGTCCTGTCCGGTTTGTTTTTTGTACCGGATAGACTAATCTACTAATTACCTGATTGCCTGATTGCCTGAGTGCCTATAATCTCCCCCTACTTTTTCATATTTTCTGCAATCCTAAACCTGACCATCTTCTTGATCAGCTCATATGGGATGGGTTTGTTCAGCGGGAACTGAACCGCCCCTTTTGATGATTTATAAGCCGATATCTCGTCCTTGAATGGCTCAATCCCCAATCCGGTTGGGTAAAACCCGATATGCTTCTCGTACCCCGCGAACCAGACCAGCATGCCGTTCAGGTAAAATCCCGGCATGGCATAGCTGATTTTTTCCATCGCCTCCGGAGCCAATTCCTTGATCAGCGCCCTGATCTTATTCAAAATTTGCTGCACATCTTGCGGGAACTGTGCGATATATTCATCGATTGTGGCTGGTTTATTAGTTTTCGTTTGCATGATTCTCCCGTCCATTTAGCAGGCTACCCGTTCTTGATCTGTTTGACGATATATCTGGCATCATCACCCACCCCGCCCAACAGGGAGGATGTAAGCCCGGTTTGAAAGTGCAAACCCACAAAGAATAACCCGGGTGCCTCAGGAATCACCCCGCGGGGATGCCGCGGCCGACCTGTGTCATCAAAAACCGGCAGGTTAATCCAGTGATAATCAGGACGGAACCCCGTTGCCCACACGATTCCTCCTGCAGGCAGTGTGCGGCTATCTTCGAGCTGTGGCACGCCATCCCTGGAACCTGTTAGTCGGGGGGTGAATTCAACTCCGGCAGCCGCTACTTCCTCACGATGTATACGCACGAGCGGGTTGCCATGCGTGAGCACTCTTGCCTTCATCCGCCTGCCTAGAGGTGTTTTAATCGTCATCACATGGCTCATGAACCACCTGTAGGGTTTACCACCCAGGATCCTGCCCAGCTTATCAGCCGGGATGCGCCCCACATCGCGCCCTGCCAGCCAGACCTTCCTGCCAGCTTTGGCAAGCTCAAGGGCAATCTCTGCCCCCGAGTTACCCGCACCCACTACAATGACCGCACCAGCAGAGACATCTTGTGGATTGCGATAATCAGCCGAATGCAGCTGGAAAATACCATGATTCAGTTCACGAGCGAAGGACGGAATGCGCGGGATGTGAAAGGCGCCTGCAGCGACAATCACATTTTGGGTATGAAAACTATCTTCCCCTGCCGAGAGCAGATACCCTGCTTGATTATGCCGGAGTCCATCCACCTTCACACCATACCGTATTGGAAAAGAAAAGTGCCTGGCGTATGCCTCCAGGAAGTCAGCCGTTTCATCCTTGGTTGGGAAGTAGAAGTCGGGTTTGGGGAACTTCATCCCAGGCAGGCTGTTATACTGGCTGGGAGTGAACAGTCGCAAACTATCCCACCGCCTGCGCCAGCTATCACCTGTACGAGCGTTTTCGTCCAGGATGATATAGTTTATATTACGTTGGGAAAGATAATAACCAGCGGCTAACCCTGCCTGGCCGCCTCCAATGACAACCGTATCATATTTTGCTTCACTTGACATTTTGATCCACCACTAATATAATATAGTTTTACTCTAATGAATATAGGTATACTACATTCCATGACTGATGTCAATAGCCAACTCAAATCCACCCATCGCCAGCGTCAGGCTCAAGCCACCCGCAGCATGATCGTCGCAGCCGCCCAGGCACTCTTCCTCGAGCAGGGGTATATCTGCACCACCATCGAGATCATCGCCGAGCGGGCAGGCGTAGCTACCAGCACTGTGTATTCCATCTTTGGCTCGAAGCGCGGCATCTTAAGGGCCATACGCGATACATGGCACGAGCGCACCCACATCCGTGAACTGATAAACAGCAGCCAGCAATCCACGAACCCGGCTGAGCGCTTGGAACAGCTGGCCGAAGCCACCCGCCGGCAGTGGGAATTGGGTGCAGAAGTAACCGCCATCTATACGGGTGCGGCTGCAGCAGACCCGCGTGCCGCGGCTGAACTGACCCAAGCCCTGGCAGGCAGGCGCGAGGGGTTGCTAAACTTCACCCGGAACCTGGAGCCCTACCTGCGCTCCGGCCTGGATGCACCCCACGCTGCCGCCATCCTGCAGGCCCTCTGCATGCCCGAGGTGTTCGACGAGCTGGTCAGGCATTCCAGCTGGTCTGCTGATGAATACCAGGAATGGCTGGCGAAGGCTTTGAAGCACGAAATACTGGAACTCTAGGAGCACAATATGATTAATATTAAACGAGTATATGCCGCTGCCTCGGCAGACGACGGGCAGAGATTTTTAGTCGACCGTCTTTGGCCGCGCGGGATAAAGAAAGAAGCTCTGCAAATCCAGGCCTGGATCAGAGAAGTGGCACCGAGCAATGACTTGCGCCACTGGTACGGGCATGACCCCGATAAGTGGTGTGAGTTCAACAAACGTTACTTCGATGAGCTGGATGCCCGACCTGAAACCTGGCAGCCATTGCTCGAGGCAGCCCGGAAGGGGAAAATTACCCTGCTCTTTAGCACCCGTGAATTAGAGCTCAACAACGCCGTCACTTTGCGAGCCTACCTCGAAAAGAAGCTTAAACCTGGTGGCTAGAATGGCTGATGGAACTCGCCCAAAGGTAGTGATCATTGGAGCTGGTTTTGGCGGTTTGTGGGCTGCCCGAAAATTCGCCCAGACGCGTGCTGATGTATTGGTGATTGACCGCAATAATTACCACACTTTCTTCCCCCTGCTTTACCAGGTAGCAGCCGCCGAGCTCGAGCCTGAAGACATCATTTACCCGGTGCGCAGCATTTTACACACATATTCCAATATCCAATTCTTATTAGGCGAAGTCAGCGGGATTGATTTCAGCCAGCGCAAAGTAAAAATAGGCAGTCAGAGTATCATCTACGATTACCTGATCCTCTCGATGGGCAGCAAGCCTTTGTTTTTCGGTGTGGACGGTGCTGCCGAGCATGCACTTCCATTGCGAACCCTGGATGATGCTGTGCAGCTGCGCAACCATATCCTATGCCGCTTCGAAGCTGCAAATTATGAAACCAATGAGGCTCTCCGCCAGCAGCTGCTGACTTTTACCATCGTGGGCGGTGGGCCAACGGGCGTAGAGTACGCTGGCGCTCTGGCAGAGCTGGTGCGCGTCCCCCTGCGCAGGGATTATCCCAACCTTGACTTCAACCAGGTGCATATCCTGCTGCTGGAAGCTAGCGCACGTTTGCTCACTGGCACACCTGAGCATTTGCATCAATACTCGTATAAGCACTTAAGGCAGATGGGGGTCGATGTCCAGTTAAACTCACCCGTTAGCCAGATCACCTCACAGGCAGTTAAATTGAAAGATGGCAGGCTGATCCCAACCGAAACTGTGGTTTGGACGGCGGGTGTGGGAGGCGTAGACCTGGCTAGAAATTGGGGGTTTAAAACTCGAAGTAATGGGCAGGTGAATGTACTCCCCACCCTGCAAGTGGAAGACCACCCTGAGATCTATATCGTGGGCGACCTGGCGCAAGTGGAACAGGATGGGCAACCCCTGCAGCTGATCGCCACGGTTGCCATTCAGGAGGGTGAATGGGCTGCCAGAAACGTCCGCCAGCAAATTGCAGGCCTACACCCTGATCCTTTCCAATATCATGATCCGGGTATGCTGGCGGTGATCGGACGGAACGCGGCTGCCGTCAGATTGGGGCATTATACCTTCACGGGTTTCCTTGCCTGGGTCATCTGGGTTGGTTTGCACCTGTACAGGCTGATTGGATTCCGTAACCGCCTGTTTGTTCTGGTAAATTGGGCACTGGATTACATATTCTACGACCGGGTGGTGCGTCTGATCACCCCACTCCCTGAGAGCGAACCCTCAAAAAGGGGCTGTTGACCATGGGAAATAATGCCATCACTACGCTGTTTTTAGATATCGGGGGGGTGTTGCTCACCAATGGCTGGGACCATCTTGCGCGCCAGCAAGCTGCCGAGCGTTTCAACCTGGATCTTGCCGATGTGGAGGAACGCCATCACCTCACCTATGACACCTATGAAGTGGGGAAACTCAGCCTGGATGAATACTTGCAGAGGGTGATTTTTTGCCAGGCGCGCCCTTTCTCAGTTGAGGAATTTAAATTCTTCATGCTTGCCCGTTCGCAGCCCTTTCCAGAAATGCTCGACCTGATCCAGGCTGTAAAAACCTGTCAGCATGTGAAGACCATCGCAGTTAGCAATGAAGGCAGGGAGATGAACGCCTTTCGCATTCGTACTTATAAGCTGGACCAGTTGATCGATACATTTGTCTCTTCCTGTTTCGTCCATTACCGCAAACCAGACCTTGATATTTACCGGGTTGCCCTGGATATCTCCCAAGCTGCCCCAGAGCAGGTGGCATATATCGATGACCGGGCTTTGTTTGTGGAGGTGGCCAGTTCACTGGGCATTCATGGCATCCTGCACACCGATATGCCCACCACGCGGACAAAATTAGCAGAACTGGGGCTCACCGCTTAAGATAATGAGACAATTATCCAAATGGAGAAATATAACCGAATGACTGAAGCAAAATGCCGCATTGGCATGGTGGGATTAGGTGTGATGGGGCGGAACCTGGTGCTAAATATGGCAGAACACGGCTTTGCTGTGGCAGGCTATGACAAAGACCCAGGAAAAGTGGCATTGTTGCGTTCTGAAGCGCCTGGCTTGCCCGTTAAAGCCGCTGAAGATGTGTCCAGCTTTGTGAGCTTATTGCAGCCGCCCCGATCGGTGATGCTGCTCGTGCCTGCCGGACCGATAGTGGATAGTGTCATCCGCGACCTGCTGCCTGTATTGGAGCCAGGCGATCTGATCATCGATGCTGGCAATTCACACTTCACCGATACCGACCTGCGTGAGAGCACCCTGGCAGCCAGGGGCATGCATTTCTTTGGCATGGGCGTCTCAGGCGGAGAAGCTGGTGCTCGACATGGTCCGAGCATGATGCCAGGTGGGTTGGCTGAAATCTACCCGCGCGTGCAAGACATTTTTGAAGCATCTGCAGCCCACGTGGATGGCGAAGCCTGTGTGGTTTATCTGGGTCCGCACTCTGCCGGTCATTACGTCAAGATGGTGCACAATGGGATCGAGTATGGCATCATGCAGCTGATCGCCGAAACATATGATTTGCTCTCACACGCAGCCGGTCTTTCCGATGATGAGCTGGGAGATTTGTTTGCAGGTTGGAACCAGGCGGAGTTGAATGGATACCTGGTGGAGATTACCGCAGATATATTCAGGAAAGTGGATGATATCACCGACAAGCGTCTGGTGGACGTGGTACTGGACTCGGCTCATCAGCTGGGCACGGGCATGTGGACCTCCCAGGATGCTTTCGCCTTGCACGTGCCCACCCCAACGATTGACAGTGCAGTTGTCTCCCGCAACCTGTCGGGTTTGGAAGCGCAGCGTCGTGCCATTAGCCAGAGGTATGCAAAGCCAATCGGGCTGCCCTCGGGTGAGCGCAAACAAATTATCGCAGGCGCCCGGCGAAGCCTATACGCTTCCATTATCCTGACCTATGCGCAGGAGTTTGCCCAGCTTGCCGCGGCATCCAAAGCATATGGCTATAACCTGGATCTATCAGCTGTGGCGCGCATCTGGCGTGGAGGCTGCGTTATTCGCTCGCAGCTGCTCGAGCCTATTCGCTCGGCTTATCTGCAGCAACCTGAGCTGCTGCACCTGCTGCTGGATCCAACCCTGGGCGAGGCAGTATCCTCACGCCTGCCTGACCTGCAAGGTGTGGTCCAAACCATGACGAGTTTGAGCCTGCCTGCACCGGCCTTCATGGCCACCCTGGCATATATAGACAGCCTGCGGGCCACACATCTACCAGCTAACCTGATCCAGGTGCAGCGCGACTACTTTGGGGCGCATACTTACGAGCGCGTGGATGAGCGTGGGGTATTCCACACCCAGTGGTCAAAGGAACAGGGATAGAATGACGAACGTAATTGAAATTACGCCTGTCGAGCTGGTCATCTTCGGCGCTGCCGGGGACCTTACTTGGCGCAAGTTGATCTCACTAGCTATAACCCGTATTCTGCGACAATATAAAACCAGGAGGATGATATGATCCGTATTTACAACGACCTTGAAGCACTCAGCCACGCCGCAGCTGAGCTGTTCACCGTCCAATCACGCCAAGCCAGCCTGATCTGTGGGCGCTTCAGCGTGGCTCTATCAGGTGGCGAGACCCCACGCCGCTTATATGAGCTGCTTGGCACATCCCCGTATCGGGATCGCATCCATTGGAACGAGGTGCATGTATTTTGGAGCGATGAGCGCTATGTGCTTGAAGATGACCTGCGCAACAATGCTCGCATGGCACGCGAGACACTGCTTAACCATGTGCCCATCCCTCCGGATAACATCCATTCAATTCATTGCGACCAATCACCACAAGCGGCAGCGAAACAATATGAGCAGGAGCTGACGCAATTCTTCAGCACCTCGAATCCTAACTTTCACCTCATCCTGCTGGGTTTGGGTGCTAATGGGCATATCGCTTCTCTATTTCCGCACACACCGGTGCTCAATGAAAAGGTGAAATGGGTCTCTGAGGTGTTCGTGAAGGAACTGGGGATGTATCGCATCACCTTAACCGCTCCCTATATTAACCAGGCCAGCCAGGTGGTGTTTTTGGTTTCAGGAGCCGATAAAGCCCAGGTTTTGGAAACCGTACTTGAAGGAGCCTATCAACCACGGAAGCTGCCGGCGCAGCTAATCCGTCCAGACGGAAAACCTCCCATCTGGTTGGTGGATAAAGCCGCCAGCCATAAGCTCACCATGCGGGATGAAGATCAAAATTAAGCTCGAGTAATAATTTGGGTTTTTAGTGCAGGCAGCCGGTCTATGACTTGATATTACCTTATCAGTGCTTGTCCCCCGCCTGATTCCACAGAATTTCATCTAGTCGGTGAATTGGATGGGTGGAATACAGGTCAGGGCAAGTTACCCGACAACTTACCCTGACCTCACTATTTCCTCTTGTCCCTCGTCGCGTTCAATTACAGCTTAAGGCTGTATCATGGGTTGAGAATCATCTCCTGGGGTATTCGTCAAGCGGGTCTGATTGCTGCCATCAGCATTCATCACGTAGAGATCTCGGTTGCCATCCAGCCCAGACCAATAGATAATCTGCGTCCCGTCCGGCGACCAGCGTGGGTTCATATTGTTGTCAGTAGACCCCGGGCTGTCGGTTAGGCGGGCCCGATTGCTGCCATCAGGGTTCATCAGGTAGATTTCATAATTACCATCACCGTTGCCAGACACGAAAACGATTTTCGTACCGTCTGCAGACCAGCGTGGGTAGGCATCATCCCCCTGGGGATTGGTGGTCAGGCGGGTCTGGTTGCTGCCATCAGCATTCATTACGTAGATTTCATCGTTGCCATCGCGGCCGGTAGTGAAGCCAATGTGCGTCCCATCCGATGACCAGTTCGGGAATATGTCGTCAATCGCGGGGGCGTTGGATAGGTTGGTTTTGGCACTACCATCCGCATTCATTACATAGATCTCATTGTTTCCATCAACGTCCGTTCTGTAGGCGATCTTTTTCCCATCCGGAGACCAGTCCGGGTCTTTGTTGTCTGCCGGGTTATTGGTCAGGTTGGTTTGGTTGCTGCCATCCGCGTTCATTATGTAAATCTGGTGGCTGCCATCGCGGTTGGAATCGAAGGCAATCTTTTTCCCATCCGGCGACCAGACGGGGTCGACATCGTCTGCCGGGTTATTGGTCAGGTTGGTCAGTCCACTGCCATTCCCGTTCATCACGTAAATTTCATTATTACCATCACGGTTGGTTTGAAAAGCAATGCGCCCTGCAACCACACCCAATGCAACCTGTACGGCGGTTGATTCAGGAGGATTAGTTGGTAGGACTGCGGATACAATCGGAGTTTTGGTTGATACTGGAGCAAGAGTTGGTGCAGCGCAGGCGGCCAAAAGCATGGCAGCTGCAGCAACGAGTAAAGTGATACGAAATATTTTAGTTGACATTTTTTTCCTTTTTCGTTTGACCGTTTCATGCGGTCGTTAGGGTATTTGGGCCGGGGTGATCGCGGTAACAGACGATACATCAGTGCCCCCGAGACGTAGGTCAGGGGCAGGTTGGTAATCGGTCAGTGGAACGATCATGGGAACCATAAACTGCTTGTCTCCCACAGTGACCATCATAGGTGGGTTGCCTGCCCCAGCAGCCGTCTTGCCATCCTGACCCAGGTAATTCATCTCACCGATGCGGTCAGCTACCAGTGCGCGCCGTGTTCCAGCTTGGTAATCAATCTGTTCGACCCCGCCCAGGGGCATGTAAACGATATTTTCCAGGGTTTTCTTGAATTCTGCACCTGTGATGTGGTCAAACCCGACACGGTTGCCAGTCTGGATGTAGACCTCAATCAGTAAATCAGTTGTGTCCCAGCCCATAATGTAACCGTCAGTGCGCATGGTGAGCGGGCGCTGGTGCAGGTCGGCTTGAGCAGTGATCAACTGAATTCCAGGGTTGCCTGTTTCTGCCCACGAACGTACGGGTAGCGAACCCAACATGCCGTTGATCATCGGCAGCCCATCCGCGCCAAGGTTTGCTTCGCCTGAAAAGGCAACATACGGATCCATCGCCCGATTAACGGTTGCCAGCGTGACCTTGCCTTGCAGACCCATATCGACCAGCGTCTTGGCAACCAATGCTGGACCGTTTTCATGTGAGTTGGTGTAGAGAATGGTTGCGCCTGCGTCAATTAACTTTTGTACATGGGGACGGATAAAGGTGTCATTACCCGAGAAGTAGGAAGCGCCTGCATAGCCAATGCCGAGGGATACACAATAGGCGTGCGAGTCATCCGTGGCGGTGTGCGCCCAGTCGTCTTCGAAGTTGATAAAGCCCATGACTGGATGAGGGAAACGATCTGGATTGGCGGCGATGTAATCGCACATTGCACCCACCTGATCAACGTACAGTGGGTTGGTTGCAAAGACCCACCCCAGTGTTTGACCGTCTGAGCCATAAGCGCTGGCAGTCGATCCTCCCCGTATGTTCAACGCCGAGATTTGGTCTGTGGCGAGCTGATCAGCCAGCTGCTCTGCATCCCCGGAGCCATAGATCGTAATCACGACAGGCTTCGGATCGATTGCCGAGTAAAGGTCATAAATGGTTTGTAAAGAACCCCAATGTGAGTCATCGAATACCTGATTAATGGTTGCACCGCAGATTCCGCCATACGCGTTGAAGTATTCGGTAGCATCCGCATAGCCCGCCCGTAATGGGTCATAGACTGTAGCCACCTGATCGTTGGGGTTGAGGATGTGGTAAAAAGGCACAGTCTGACCAGTCAGGTCGATGCCAGCAGTGCAGGCTGTGTGGGTGAAAGGCATGGCTGCAACCGCGGTGGACGGCTCGGTGGTTGGCGCCATGGTCTGTACGGGTGCAGCGCAGGCAGCCAGGATAATGGCTATTGCGATACCGAGCAACGTGATTCGAAACGTGTAATTTCTCATGGTTTTACTTTCTTCTTAGATAAGAGTAGAGCGGGATAAAGGATACAATCCTTCAACCAGATTGTCCTGGTTGAAGGCAATTTCGATGACGCGGTAAATGGGTGATTCAATATGAATGGTGACATGAGCGTCTCCTGGGAGGATAGCTACGCGGTTATAAAGCGGCTTTCGAGAAAATCTTTTAATCCGCGCAAACTGTTCTCGGAGCCTTTTTTCATTGAACTGGCGATCAGTGGCCCGACCAGAGCGTAGAAACCTTTAGGCTGCAAATCCCATTTCCAGTTGACCTTCGTACCCTGGGGTGTAGTGGAAAAAGTGACCGTACCCAGCACCGTCATGGGCATATTGACAGACTTGCGGGTGATTTTTGCGTTGGGTTCGAATTCGATCACTTCTCCAGTGTTCTCAGAGGTGCGGCCCATTAACCTACGCACCTCGGTTATCCTGGTGCCAAGGCCCACAGGACCATCTGGCGTAATACATGCTTCCAATAATCCCTTGTCCCACTTGGGCTGGTTCTTGCTATCAACAAATGCTGTAAACACTTGTCCGACAGGTAGATCAAACAGCATACTTGCTTCTTTGGTTATCATGGTGCTAACTCCTTTTTTAATAATATGAACGATTCAGGCACTGCAGCCCAACATCCGATCTCGGGTGCAAGGCTGCGCAATATCGGCGAGCGGTAGGCTCACCGATCATGCCGCGATAGGTCTGGTCTGATTTTCGAGCAGGTTTTTTAGATTTTCGTAATTAGCATCCACATCGCGCCTTAAACTCGAGGCGATCAGAGGCTCCGCCAGACCCATCAAGCCGGATGTTTGCAGCTCGAGCCGTGCAATGAGCTTGGTGCCTTCAGCCGTGGGCTCAAAGAGGAACGATTGGACCAGGGGTGAATTACCGGAGACGCTCTTAAAGACGAGCTTTTTATTCGGCTCGTACGTTGTGAACTCGATAACAGAATCCATCTTGCGGCCCATGAATTTACGCACGCCGTTGTATTGTGTGCCGACGCCTGCCGGACTTGGGGTAATTCGTCGTACTTCCACCAGCCCGGGTTGCCATTCGGGACCACTTGCAAGATCGCTGACATAAGCAAAGACTTCCGCAACGGGTCGATTGATCGTGATAATCTTTTCATTTGTAACCATTCTTATCTCCTTGAGAAAACGATTGTTTGGATGACTATCTAACAATTTTGCTATTCTGATTTATTGACTTGATATTGCATCGGTAAGTACATGGATAGTTACATATGTCTTTGCAGTACGTTAATATCCATCACGATTCATCATATAGATTTCATCTGGGCGAGTGGTGTTGGCAAAGGAATGCCAAAGTACCTGTAACAGCGCTCAGGATGACCTGCGTTTTGGTCGGCAGGCGGGTATGGCAGTCGTATCGCATTTA
This sequence comes from uncultured Chloroflexia bacterium, assembly GCA_963725685.1. Taxonomy (GTDB): domain Bacteria; phylum Chloroflexota; class Anaerolineae; order Anaerolineales; family UBA4823; genus FEB-25. Next base: position 202,234 of record CAVRYZ010000001.1, on the reverse strand, counting down.
CAGCCGGGGTCTTGGCTGATACCGTGGTTGGAATCGGTGCAGTATATGCAGTCAGCATCATGGCCATTGTAGAACCAAGCAACGTGCGACAGAACAGTTTGTTCAACATGCCTCCCCTCTACTTTGTAGGACATCTAGCGGTTTGGAATAACTACTTTACCCACCTAATTAGGATATATAATACCATAATTATCCTAATATAGCAATATCTTTTTTTGCTTTGATAATCGGCGCGGCAATCTGATCTTTGATTGGATTCGTCATATTTATTTTTTACAAAGGTCACATTTAAGGTTTCGCCAGTCCATCCGATTGAACTCCAGATAGAATCTGAGTACAAACGTACTGTTTCGTTGTATGATATAAGTATGTTGCATGAACCCAAAGGAGTCAAAAATGGCGAATTTAACCCAACCCCTAATAGATGAGCATCAGGAGCTATATCCGCACGTCGAAATGTTGCGCTTGGCGGGCGATGCTGTTTACGAGAGCCTCACCAGCTTGGCCCATGCCAGGATCGAAGAAGCTTATAATTTCCTCACCCGCGAGCTGCTCCCCCACGCTCAGGCAGAAGAAAAAGCCCTCTACCCCATCGTCCAAAAAGCAATGGGAGCCGAAATGGCGACAGCCACGATGAGCCGCGACCACGTCGAAGTTGCCCAGCTAACTGAACAGCTGGGGACGCTGCGCGTGCACAAATCTCAGCTTTCGATCACCTTTGACCAGGCCATGGCACTCCGGCGCGTATTATATGGCCTGTACGCACTGGTGATACTGCACTTTGCCAAAGAAGAGGAGATCTACCTGCCCTTGCTAGATGCAAAATTAAGCGCAGATGAAGCACATACCATGTTTGAGAAGATGGAAGCTGCTGCTCGCGAAGCTAAGGAACACCTGCCCAGATAATCCAGCCCGGTTGTAATGTGACATACCTCTCCTTTTTATGATCTCACTAAATGGGTACCTGCTGTTGAGCGGGAACAAGACAGGCTGTCAGAAGTTTTTTTGAATTTGGAAAAAAACAGCCAGTTCCCGATCTGGGGCTGGCTGTTGAAATTATGATCGTAAAGTTTTAATCTAAGCTTTGGGTTTGATATTTTGGTTGATGTGGAAGAGGTTGTTCGGGTCGTATTTAGCTTTGATCTGGGCCAAACGCGTATAGTTATCCTTATACGCTGACTCAACGGTATCAGTGCTTGCCTCCATATTAAAGTTTAGGTATGTGCCCCCTGATGAATACGGGTGAAGTGCAGACCAGGTATCTTTAGCCCACTTAGTGATGCGCATTTTGTTCATTGGGTCCGAATCCACTCCAATGATGGCCATTGAAAAATTAGAATCGCGGAAACCCCATGGTGTTTCGTGAGGACCTATTCGCCCGACAGCGCCATTGATCGGGAAGATATGGATGGCTGATAAACCTGTCGGTAAATCATTTCCACCCTTAATCAGTTCCTGTATGGCTTGATCATCAAAGCGTTTAAAGAAATCCGATTCCCAATACCACTGATACCCTGTTGGATACAATCCATCAAACATACTCTGTAATGCGGGGAGTGGAATTAGCCCAGCCATATCAATAGCGGGTTTCCTATAATCTCTGACCGGTTTTAATACCTGCTCAGCTCCTTCCAATTCACCTGAATAACACCAGACTACAGCGCACATTTTCTTACCGTGATATTGTTCTGGGAAAACTGGAATGGGGGGAACCGTCAGGAAGGCAAATATACCAAAGAGCTCTTCCGGTGCCTTTAGGATCAGGTCTTGCCAGAACGATAAGAGATTGGCAGACTCCTCAATGGGCCACATCATGGGACCCCCATAAACTGTCGCTACTGGCCTCGCCTGGAAAAGAAAAGAAGTGACGATGCCAAAGTTTCCGCCGCCACCACGCACAGCCCAAAATAGATCTTCATTATTGTTCCTATTAGCAGTCACAAAACTGCCATCTGCCAAGACCATATCTACACTCAGCAAGTTATCTATGGATAACCCATAACGACGAGATAAATAACCCATTCCTCCACCCAGGGTCAACCCAGCCACTCCGGTGGTCGAAAATGTTCCAGATGGAACTGCTAAGCCAAATGGATAGGTGGCATGATCTACATCACCCAATAATGCACCACCCTCCACCCGTACGGTTTTCTCTTCAGGATCAACCCTTATCCCCCGCATGCGAGACAGATCGATAACCAGACCTCCCTCAACAGTGCCAAAACCGGGTCCGTTGTGTGAGCCTCCCCGCACGGCAATATCCAGGCCCTGCTCGCAGCCAAAATTAACCGCATTGCTTACATCTGCCACATCCACACAGCGCACGATAAGGGCAGGGTGTTTATCGATCATGGCATTATGAACCTTGCGAGCCGTATCATATTGTGGATCGCCAGGTTGGATAATGTCTCCACGGATTTTAGTACGCAGTCCTGCTATTGCATCCATTTTGAGACCGGTAGCTTTTCTTACTTCAGTTTGCAGATCAGACATAGTATTCCTCCTTTGGTCTGGGGGAGAAGTGCCTTCTCCCAAGAACTTGGTATATTTGGTTTTTTTTAGAGATATTGGAACTTTATCCAATATAAGATAATGATACTCTTTATTGTCTTAATTTACAAGGATAATTTGACCGACCATGAATACTTGGCTAGACATTTCACCCCCTATGAAAAATTAATCTTTAATTAGAGATTGACTCCCGCTTTGATTAGAAATTAAAACCATGCAAGTTAGAGACAGGATATTTTCTCTCGAATGCTGTAATTTAATTGGATTTTGTCTCAGGTAATGTTTATTGATTCATCGGCTGAAATAGCTCAAAAGCTTGTTGCCGTTATCCTCGCGCCATGGGATATACTCTGCTGACCGCTTTGGGTCATTCATATAGAGTGCTGAAGACCACAGCACCATCGTGGCGAACTGCGTGGCGATGAATAGATCGAGCTGTGACCATTGCGACATCGGTAACGTGCGTACTTGAGAGTAGCCTTTCCAAAAGGCATCCCGCATCCGCTCTCAATTTTTTCCCCATGCCCAGCTACATAAGGCGATGGATATATCCCACATCCAATAACCATAGCCGCAATCCTCGAAATCGATGGGTAAAGCTCTCCCGGCTTTGAATAACACATTCTCCGGGTACAAGTCCGAATGAATTAATCCATAAGCATCTGCACCTTTACCAAGCTCATCCATAATCCGTTTAGCTTCACGGGAAATTACCTGGAAAGGCTCTTGATACCTGGCAGGGATGGAATCAACCACCTGCTCCATTGGATGCCTGAACATGCTTCCGCCCAGCTGCGAGTTCCAGTCCCAAACCGGGCGGGTGAATTCTGCTGGGGGCTGCCAGCCAGCAGAAAAATTATGCATTTGCGCCACTACCCTCCCCAGTGCAGTGAGGTGCTTTGGCTTCAGTCCCTTGTGGTATTTTCGCCCATCCAGCCAGCGCATCAGTGAGACCACTCGCCCATTTGGCATGCCTGGTGTAATGATAGTCGTTAATAATTTGCCATCGGGCGTCATCACTGGTGCGGGTACAGGCAAACCAGCCTCATGGTTCAATGCAGCCAGCCAGGTCAATTCCGAGCTAATCGCGTCTGCATCACTCATGGCGTGGATGCGGAGCAGGTAGCGATTGGCGCTGAATGGGCCTGTACTCTGTGTAGGCGCGGTAGGTCCGGGTAGGTCAACGCGGTAGATAATATTTTCGAAGTATTGGATAAACTTTAGGCGCGCACCTTCAAGCCGATAAATTTCAAGGGCATTACCTGCCAATTTCCTTAGCCTCTGTAATCGGGCTCGGCGGGAAAGTTCTCGAAAAGGTCTCATATTGAATTCCATTAACTTGACAGACGACTGTTATGAAGAAGCAGCCAGCTGGAATTAGGGCTTTTAAAAATTATCAGGTAATCTCCAGTTTCTCAGGGAGATGGACGGCAAACCTGCAGCGGTAATCTCCCTTGAGCGCCGATTCGAGCAAATCCACCTGAAGCGTCTGTCCGAAGATCACCTCCCAGGGTTTTTTACTGAAACCACCGCTGCAATTACAAAAGACCGGATTCAGTTGTATAGTGCTGTTTTTAATTGCCTGGCGTGCCCATGGGCAGTGGCAGGCATAGAAGCGTTTCATGGTTGGATCGGTTTCTGCCAGGAATTTCTTGGTGTTATAAGGAATTTTCGTTATGTTGATAATATTTCCCGTCCGCACACCACACTCAAATTCAGGATGTGCCGCGACATATTTTAAAACCTCGTCTGTGATTTCCTGGGAATAGAACAGCCTGCCTTCTTGCATGCATTTTTGAAGCTCTTCTACAAAAGATTGGTGCTTATCCCGCAAGTAAGTGTCAATATCCGTTGCTTTATGATATTTCTCACGCTCATCGACGAAATATTCATCGGGCAAATCTCTCAAACATGCAGATAACAATTGCTCAACGGTCTCATACCCCACCTTGGAGACGAGGCGGTCGATCACCGGGAACATATCAAATGGTTTTTGAGGGGGTGGTACACCTAATGGAGATACACCAATCCCCCCGAAAACTTCATCCCGTACTGTTTCACCAAATAATTCACCAACTTTTTTATAGAAATTGGGCTGCGCCTCTGCACCATCCAGTAATTCCAGGAAGGCTACATAGATATCGTTATTCTTTATAAAAAGAGCATAGCGCAACAGTGCCAGCAGATTATCATATGAGTTTTGTCCCTCATCGATGAGCATTTGACTGAACTGCCAGGCTGCTGTTTCACCGGAAGTCACACCAGCGGCAACAAGGTATTCATCAAACCGTTCGGCAATTAAAATCGAAGCCTCAATCTTCTCATCACTCAGCTTGCGACTCTCAAGCAGCCCTCGAAATTCCTCCCTATCCATATCTCCTCCTTATTATATTTTACCAACCGATTTTCTACACATTCTATACGTTTTTTAAGGGATTGAAGTTCATCATCGATGTCAACTCAAATGTAATCCCCTTACGTCAGATCAAACTCCAACTCAAGCTTATTCCGATTAGTAAAAAACCTTCCCAGCCGGGGCTACCCATCCTGGGCGGAGATGCCTTTGTATCACAGCAAGCTTTATGGTTCCTTGGGGAACGAGAAATGCATCTGGACGATCACCCAATGGTTACCCCGCTTTTCCAACGTTCCCGTCCAGCGGCAATTATCCCATCCGATAGGCTGGCCCTTCCATTCAGCATGGTCATCCAGAAAGCATGAATACCAGGCTACATTTCCCATCTGGGCAAATTTCACGCGTAGATCTTTGACGGCGTAATCGGTGGCTTTGAATGCCTCATTCATCCAAATTCGTTCGCCGAAATTTTTGAATGCCTCGAAACCAATGATCGTGCTTTTTGAATCAGGATGAAAAATGAAGAAATCCTCGTCCTGAGCTATCGTTGAGTATAGTTTTTGTTGATCCTTGGTCAACGCCCAGCCAATGTTTGCATGAATAGCCTTTTCAACCTCGATCCGATTTGCTTCATTGGGTTCCATGATTACTCCTTCAAGGCAAGTAAGTGTTTTCAAGACGATCCAGCAATCTTTTTTCATATCATGAGAGATTAAAAGTTTTCATGCATGTACGGGACTGCTCTTGGGAACATTTCCCGTTGGATGGCCTGAATGGCTGCATCGCTATCGCCCCAGCCGCGCAGGGGTAGATCCTGTGGGTCTTGCGTCCCGGCGATCAAGGCAGTTAATCCCTGGATGGTCAATTCGCATTCCGCATGCGCACTTTTCGATACCGCGAGCTTACCCTCGTTGGATGCATAATGCCAAACCCCTTCATTCCACGGACAGAGCGGGTCCTTGATCCTGGCCGAGAAATCGCCTGCTCCCACATTCATACCCCCAATCTTCTCAACATCCAGCACGCGGCTCATGGCCGCCCGGATAGCTGACTCCACTTTCACCTGGGTATCAACCAGCCAGGTTTCGGGATATTCATCCGCCGGCAGCCAGATCTCCACTCGGTCGACCTGGTCGATATGCCGGGCAATCCAGCAGAGCAGGAGGTTTCGCGCCCGGCTGGTCTGATAATAAAATCGAATCGCCGAAAAATTATATTTGGTAACTTCCTCACCCAGAGTCCGGTACACCATGAGACCCTCGATTTTTCCATCAAAATCAGCCAGAGCTGTCCAAAACAGATTTTGGTTTGCCCTCACCCTGTCACCAAAGTCAAAGAATGCCATACCATGCGTGTACGCTCGCATCCCGGCAAGGTATTCACGGTAGATTTCGAAGGTCTCTCCAAAATACTGCAGCCTGATTTCTCCTTCCAAATTGACTTTCAGCAGTGGAGACAGGGTGAGCGGAGAAAACCTGGCGATTTTTGTAAGCGGGTAGGATATATAGCCCAACCGCTCATAAAATGACTCACGGAAAGGATAGAGATTCGAGAACACCTTCCCCGCTTCACGTTCCATCGACAGCACGCTTGCAATCACCTGCCTGCAATACCCCTTCCGCCGTGCCGCAGGATAGGTTGCCACCCCCCAAACACCTGAGACCGGGTACAACTTGCCACGCATATTTTGTGTCATGGGTGTGCTCACAGCAATGGATACTGCCGTCTCATCTTCGAAAAGCGCCTGGCAGCACATCCCCTGGCGCTCGCGGACGATCGTATACCACTCTTCCTTGTTCTGGAAAGGTGGCGAGGCATGCAGCGAATAGGAGGCTAGAGGATAGAGGGCATTCAATATTTCTTCACCTTGTAGGTGACGTAGCGTGGTTTTCATGGCTGTTCCCTTCCGTAAATTAATTTACCGCATCTTTTTTCGATAGAATCAGGCATGCGCAAAATGAATGTATTCATGTTGGTCGCGATTAAAGCCAGCGCTTCTCCCATGCCTGGCTCAAATCATACACTGGTCCCACCACCGACTGGTACAAGGCATTGGCCGGAGGCTCGCACCCGCCGATCATAGCCTGAGTGGCACCCATCTTTTTCAAACGGTGCATACCTTCACATAACAAAGCGCGCCCCAAACCCCTCCTCTGGTGCTCAGGCATGGTACCTACAGGCTCGAAATACCCGCAACGGGTCACATCGTCATACCAGATGGTGGTGAATGCGACTACCTCGCCACCGCTGGCGATGGCAACCAGGTCAAGGTCGCGGCGGTAAAGTGGGGCTGTTTGGATATTCAGGTACCACGACCAATCCGGGTCATAATCGGAATCAGGCTTATCCGGGTGAAAGGCTCTCCAGGATGCCCAGCTGCGTGAGGGTAGTTCACTGTCATCACCCAGGGACCGGATCATATATCCCTCTTGCACCGGGTTGTCGGGGATGGGCAGGGTCAGATCACGTCTCCATTGGTGTTCCTCGGCTTCCCTAATTAGTGTATAGCCTCGCCTGATCAGGATTTCCTGCCGTAAAGCATCCCCCGCGTCAGCCCACACCCATAACACCTGCCCACCCCTGAGGCTTGGCGCCCGAAGGCAATCTTCAGCCTGGGCGATCATTTGCTCTTCCAAAACTGTGGTCCTGAATGCAGGGTGAATTTGCAGGAAGGCCTGTCCTGCGTTTTCTTGATTCAGGATGGCTACGAGCTGCTGATCTTGAGTCTCCCATAGATACACACCTGTTTCTAGCGTGCCATCTCCCAAATTCATAATACCATGCCAGCGCCAGTAATCCAACCGGGCAACGGGCCAGCTCAGCTTACGCCGGTTATTTTGAACGAAAACATCACGCAGGAAAGTGCGCATGCGCCAGTAATCGTCTTCGGTTCTATAATTGTGTAATACTAAGCTCATGGATTCTCCGATATAATCTTGCTTTAAAAATATGGTCTGCGAGTAGATTGCACACGGTCAATCGCAAGCAAAAAGTCGCATTTATTTACAGGTGCCTGGAAGTCAACATAAGTGATGAGCTATTTTGTCTTTCGATAATTCCTTCAACCAGGTCTCAGCTATCTGATTGGTTTGCATCACTGAACCATAAAGCCCGTTTGCAGGCGGGTCGTAGGCTGTGGCGAAGACACGCGTGCAGCCCATTTTCTTGAGCCGCCACATGCCCTCGAGCATGACAGCTTTTCCCAGCCCACGGCGCTGGTGCTCTTCTGCCGTCCCTACCAGTACACAAACAGCGCTACGGGTATGATCATCGTAATAAATGGTACAAAATGCAGCAATTTTTCCCTGTGGTGAGACAGCGACGATATCCAGATCACGCCGGTAAAGTGGAGCGGATTGGATGTTCTGGTACCACGACCAATCACCGTCGTAATTCTCATCTGGCTCATCATTATGGAATGCTCTCCACGAAGCCCAACTGCGAGCAGGGTGTTCATCGATTGTTCCCATCGAACGGATGGAGTACCCGTCGGCAGCTGAAATATCCGGAATTGATGCGTCCAGATCCCTCCGCCAGTGATGGCTAATACCGCCTGTTTTTGCATAACCCCGCCTGACCAAAACTCCCTGGCGCATTGTATCATCGCTAAAAACCGGGATGATTACAACACTTCTGCCAGGCTGGGTCTTTTCGGAGAGGAATTCCTCAGCATGTGCGAGCATTGTATCCTCCAATCCTTGTGAACGATATTGGGGATGGATATGCAAGCGAATCTCTCCTCCTCCAATGGGATGCAACACTGCAATAATTTTCCCGTCCTCACTTTCCCACATGCTGGTCACTTTCTCAATAGGATCACAATAATGGCAATTGAGGACGATATGCCAACGCCAGTAATCCAGGCGGGCGACGTTCCAGCTGTGTTCATACCGATCATTTAGCTGAAAGACCTGCCGCAGAAAACTGCGCACGCGCCAGTAAACGTCTTCGGTTAGATAGGGTCGCATGCTTAGTTTCATCATTGTCTCTAGTCTCCAATAATATACGCGGCAAGTGCTTTGATTTGTTCAGCGTCAGGCTCAAGGCATACACCCACATTCGGTGTCTCCTGAACAACAGCAGTACGTCCCTGTTCCGATCCAGGTGTAGTTATAATGTCTACTGCCAGAGATGCCTCCGGGCACAATGCAGGATTCGTTGCCTGTACAGCTGCCACTAAATCCCAGATGTAAACGCCCTTGGGTGACCACGAATTCAGCATCCATTGCAACAAATCACCTGCCAGGGCTCCTTCAGCTGAGCTGGATGACGTCCAGCTCGGTAAATCTGATTGAGTCCATCCCACCTTCCGGGTAGCATCCAGGGGTATCAGGTGGAGCGGCAAGCCAGACGTGAACACTTCCGTGGCCGCGACAGGGTCAACCCAGATGTTCCACTCGGCAACCTTATTATTAATTTCTGGCCAATCGCTATGGATATTGCCTGGTACATAAACGCTCCCTCCCATGATAAAGACATCCCGGATGTTTTCGCCAATACCTGGGTCGATGCGTAGTGCTTCTGCCAAGTTGGTATGCGTGCCACTGATGAAGATCAACACAGGTTGCGGAGAGCTATTAATGGTATTCACAATGAGCTCAGCTGCTGGGACGGGTTCTAATGTGGCTGTAGCTGCAGGAAGCTCGATCTCCCAAAAATTATCGCTGGCCTGTCTCCACGAATCAGGGAACGCATTATTTCCTTCCAGCGGCGTTTCACGACCAGCGCCAACAAGGACATCATCCCTGCCCACGCTTGCCAAAAGCTGCAGGAGGTGTGGTGCAAATAGGCTGGGGTGAGCTTCGCCGCTCGAAATCGTCACCGCCCTCACGTCAAACAACGGGTTGTTCAAGAAATAAAGCAGTGCTATCGAACCATCCGGGCTTCCGTCATCATCTACAATCATTGGGATAGGTGCCTGCCCATTCAAGCTCGGCAAGGGCAGCGGAGTGACGGTCGGAGGCACGGCAGCAGTTTCTTCACATGAAACTAACCTTAGGTGAGGCCATTCACCTTGTATGCAAACGGGCTTAACACCTAATCGAACCCAGAGCGGGGCAGCTGGTCCAACGATGATAAAAAGGAGCACCAACACCCCAATTACGACACCCACGATGATCCGAGTTTTACGTTTCATGGCGCGCCCTCCCTCTCTTCCAGTCCGGATCAGCTGCTAGTTCAATCCAATCCCATTGATCTTTTATTTATAATCGCCGGTGGATTCTACAGCCCTCATTACCAGCTTAACCAAAAAATCAGCCCCAGCTCCTGATTGGTGAATCACTTTGGAGACATAATTGGCTTGAATAGTAGTTTACTAGATTTTTATCACCCTGGCGATCGATCTAGCCTCAAAGTTTTTCCGGGTTTGCTCCATTAACCACCAGGTCGTACCCTAACCCTCCTGGTGGTAAGATTTAATATCGATAACGCCGATAAACAATCCATGCATCAGTGCCTTAGCGGTCAAACCGCTGAACTTTCCAGATAACCAGAGCATACAGTGGCACTGACTCGAGTATGACGATTCCAAAATTAGACCACACCTGTATGACAGGAGCAGTCTCGGAAAAGATGATTCTGCTGATCTCTGCCAGAGCGACGGATGGCACCCAGGGGATAATGCTACGCACCAGGGGTGGAAGATCCATGCCCAGCATTTGAACCAGGACGATCCCCACCAGGAACAGCAGCAGGGCAGTCATCCACCCAACCATATCCTGCTGCTTATCAAAAAATGTACCAAACATAAGACCCAACGCAACAGAAAAGAGTCCTCCACCGATAATGAAGAAAATCACAATATCCCAATGGATCACATCCACCCAGGAGATGATAAATATCATCAATCCAGCTACCAGGATATAGAACGATCCCGCTAGCGCCTTTCCAATCACCACCTGCCAGATGCTGGCAGGTGAAACCAGCAGGGCTTGCATCGTTTTCGATTCCTTTTCCTCGAATAGTAGACTTGGAATCATAAAAATACCTATCATTAGAATCATGACCACTGAGTTTATATTTACCAGGCTGCGCGAAAGCACTCCATCCGAGGGTGGGTAAACGATATTCCCCTCAATATGGATCGAGACCGGCTGATCAAGCGCCTGTGAGAGCCATTCTTCAAGCTTTGGTTGCACAGCAGATACTTGATGTCGCTTGCTCCAGCATGCAAATCCTTGTAAATCAATCCCTTCTCCTTTCCCAACCATCAGGTCCACATCAGTTGGGAGGATCAGGCCAATCTCAGGGTAGATTGCGCTGCATAAGGCTAGCCTTAAATCCTGGACTGACTTTAAAACTTGCACAGAGATATTGGGGTCTTCTTTCAGACCTGATACCAGAGATGAGCCACCCATATCGTAAATGGGTAGCACTTGTCGCGATTGTTCGAAAATGTATGGCAAAAGTTTCGGCACCAGCAGGATGATGCTTAACATGATGATCATCGAACCCACCACCCTATTTTTTAACGCATCCACGATATCTTTCGAAGCGATCACCCAGAGGATATTCATGCCATTGCCTATTGCCTGGGTAATTTTATTGGACATCCAAAATACCTCCTCTTGAAAGGCTCGACGAACCACCTAACGGTCGAAACGACCCACTCTCCAGGCAACCAGTCCAAATGCAATCATAATGCTCAGCGTGGCAATCGCAAGGTTCGATAATATTTGGTTCGTAGTAACCCCGGTGGTGCATGAAAAACGAAAGAGACTGGCTAATGCCGAAGTTGGAGCCCAGGTGAGCACCACCCGGATACCCGTTTTTAAGTCTGGTGACATATAAAAGAGAGGCGGGATCATCAGGAGCAGTGCCACCACAAGCATCCAGGATCCCAGCTGTTTCATTGACTTGATATAACTACCCACCAATAGCCCCACTCCGACTGCCATCAGGGCATAACCGAAGAAAACCACCAGCGCCAGAACCCAATTGACAATATATTGTGAGAACAAGACCAGAGCTAATCCACCGATGATCAGGATGTAGAAAAGTCCTGCCAGTACTTTACCCAGAATGATTTGACCTGGGCTGGCAGGTGAAACCATCAGCGCATCCATGGTCTTGGTCTGTTTTTCCTCCAGCATCAGGTGTGGGATCAAAAGCAACGCGGTTGTGAAGACGAAATATACCATCAAATAGGTCAGGTTGGTCTGGCTGCCGTCAGCATTGGCTTGGGGAATAATGATATTTTTGCCGATTTCCACCTGAATTGGGTGGTTGATGATTTGAGAAAACGCTTGGCTGTACCTCGCTTCTAATCCGGTCACTTTCCTTCGGTCAACCCAGAAGATATAACCATTAACAGTCGTTACCTTACCAGATGCCAGGGTTTGGTCGAACCCCGCCGGTAAAACCAATCCCAGGTTCTGATTTGCCATTTTTTGTTCCATCTCCTGAAGAGAGGATGCCTGGCGGAACGAGTATTCACTGCCATCGGCCAGTTTATCTGTTTCCAAGACCAGCGTAGACTTACCTTCATCAAATACAACCACGGACACCCGCTTATCGAACGGGCGTATATCGCTCAGCCAGTAGAAAAATACGACCATGATTATGATGATGATAATATTCGCCCTGCTGCTTTTATTTTTTAACGCATCCAGGATATCTTTTCTGCCAATAACCCAGGCGATGTACAGGGTATTTCGTAGATTTTTCATAGTACCTCACTCCCCTTTCGTAAATCACTCCCCGTAAGCTGGAGGAATATGTCTTCCAAGGTTGTCCTATCATCTTTGCCGTATTCAACTTTGAGGCGACTCGGTGAATCCATGGCAATGATGTGTCCCTGGTCGAGGAATGCAACCCGCTGGCAAAGCTGGTCGGCCTCTTCCATGTAGTGGGTGGTCAAGAAGACAGTCATGCCGCCTTTAGCCAGGTTGGTGATAATCCCTCGGATATCGCGAGCAATATGTGCGTCCAGGCCTCGTGTGGGTTCGTCCAGGAAAAGGATCTCCGGCTTGTGTAACAGGGAGCGGGCAATCAGCAAACGCTGTTTCATACCGTTCGAGTATTTCAATACCTTGTCGCCTGCGCGCTCGCTCAACCCAACCTTGCTCAGCGCTTCATCCACACTGGATTTCTGGGCTCTATAGAGGCGGGCAAAAAATATCAGGTTTTCACGACCAGACATGCGTTCGTAGAGGTTCTGACTGTCGAATACCACGCCGATCCTGGGTTTTAGTTTTTGGCGTTCAGTGACGATGTCAGAACCCGCCACCTTCGCCGTCCCTGACGTTGGCAGTAACTGACCGGTAAGCATGCGAATGGTGGTCGTCTTACCCGCACCATTTGGCCCCAGGAATCCGAAAATCTCTCCCTTTTCGACGCTGAAACTAATCCCATCGACCGCCCGCAGGCCATCATAATTTCGGGTCAAGTGATTAACTTCGATTGCTTTCATCTCGCTATCCACCTTTTATTTCTGGATATTTATATTATTACGAGCCTGCTGATTACATTTCTTTGTAATCAGTATACAAAAAAGAAATACGCCGTGCAACAAAATGTCGGTAAACGGCGCATCGGGGCGGTAGAAAGCTTATGGTGGGGATGAATAACCCAACCTCAAGGTTCTTTATGGAGTTAAAAAGATCTAATGAACAGTAATCAGTATTCTAATAGTTCACGCAGCTCGCGTTCTGCCGACTTTGACAATGGGATCATCGTCCCCTGGGCATCTTTCAAGCGCAGATTGAAGCTGTCGCGCGTGTAGGGAATAACCTCTTTTACCTGCTGCAGGTTTACGAGATACGCCCGGTGAGCGCGAAAGAATCCGCTGCGTGATAGGCGCTTTTCCAGCTCGGTCAGGGTAAATTGAGTGGGTAAACATTCATCGAGGGTTTGCAGATATGTGCGGTCTTCTTGAGCGAAGACAAACAATATCTCTGCAGGCTCAATGAGAATGATTTTATCTTCCGCCCGCGCCGGGATCATAAATGGACGATTGAGCAGCTCTTCCTGCTGTGGCGAAAAAGTTTCGCTAATCCGACCATGATCCATGTGATATGCAATATCGCAGATATTTTCCAGCCCAGTCATAACAGGGGCAAAAACCAGAACCGCAGCCCCATTTTGCGCCTGTTGACGAACAACCTGACTGATCAGCTCAATGGAGGTCTGTTCGCAGCCCGTAAACGGATCTGCTAGAACTAATACGCGCGGGTTATTTAAAATCGCCCGACCCAATGCCAGCCTCCTCGAAAGACCGGGTGAGAGCTTTTCAGTGTTGGTCAAAGCTTGATCAGCCAATCCGACTTGCTCGAGCACCTCAATGCAGCGCGTTTTTGGTAAATGATACAATCGGCAGTAGAAGTTAAGATTTTCGATTACCGACATACGCTTATAAAGCATGTCTTCCAAAAAAAGAACCCCTACAGATTGGCTGAATGCCCGATGATCAGGAAAGGGGTGTAAACCTGCAACCGTCACGCTGCCTTTCGTCGGACGCAGCCTCCCAATGAGTAGCTGGAATAATATATCTTTGCCACAATCCACGGTGCCAAAAATAACCGCGATTTCACCAGCTTTGACACTTAATGAAGGAATATCCACAACCGTGGATTGATCAATCACTTTTTGCAGATCAGTCAATACGATCATGAAGCAATTATAGCATCCCCCCAGTTGAACTTGGTTTTTTTACAGTTTTGAAATCTGTTGGATTAGATGGATGGTTATATTGGATTACAACGCCGTCCGGTAATCAAATACCTCACCCCTCACAGCAAATTACTCCAGAAAATCAAGTTCTTGGTGATATAATCTGCACCACTCTTCTTAATCAGATGTTAATCTAGCAGTAACTAGTACATGTAAGTGGTGTTGTATTTCAATACAAGTGGCTTGATTCTCACTGAAATGAAATACGAACTGATTTATTGCTACATTCTTGCTGGTAAACCCTCGGTCCACATGTGGATTGATAATTGGCCGGGTATTATTAAGAATGCCAATGTGCTTCTTGAAAGCTCATTGGCATTTTTGTTCCCGTATCGCAAATGGTGACTTTATTGGTCAGCTGGCTTATCCTCAGCCACAGGATTATTCTTACGATGCTGGCGTTCAAGCGCATCCTGGGCGCGACGGGCATATAGAGAGGCAGGCCAGGTGTCGAGCACAGCATTAAATTCGACCGTCGCCTTTGAGGTGTTATTATTGCGAAGATATGCCACCCCAAGATTAAAATGGGCTGCCGCCTCGTACTTGACCCCTAAATATCCCTGGTTGGCTTGAGAGAGCACTTCGGTGAACATGGAAATCGATTCATTGAGCTGGTTTTTCTGCAATAACATAATCGCATGGTTTACTTTGATGATCAGGTCGTTAGTTTGATCAGGCCCTAGATGAGAAGCGAAATTATAAATCCTTTCCGCTTGAACGTAGTTTCCCCGTCTGGCAAAGACATTCGCCAGGTCCACCACGATCCGCACGCGCAGGGTGATCACATACAACAGCAAAAGGAACCAGACTGGATGGATCTGAATCCGCGTCAGCCACACCAGGATGACCACAATCGCAGTCAGTACCACCGCTTCCACTGCAAACCGAATGGAAAGTCCTTCGCGCCTTAACAGCGCCATAACACCAAAAACAACGATGTATAACAGTCCAATCAACCCAATCAATAAACGCAGGTCCATTTTTTCCTCTTCTATTATCTACGAAGTCAGATTGGATAGTATCTCAGCTTCAAAGGCCTGTCAATGATACGTTTCGAAATATCAAAGGAGGTGCCTATCGAACAAATAAGTGGTGAGCCATTTTATTTAGGTAAGAATTCTGCAAGGTGTCGAAAATTCAATTAACGGAGGAATAGATGAATTCAATTGTTGCACTCTTAATTGGAGCGGTTGCTATCGGCGTTGGCTATTTCGTATATGCCAGGTCGATCAATACCAGTATTATCAAACCGGATGACAAGAAAGCCACACCCGCGAAGATGTTCATGGATGGCGTCGATTTCACTCCCGCCAATCGCAACGTTTTATTCGGCTACCAGTTCAAATCCATTGCCGCTCTCGGACCCATCCTGGGGCCAATCATTGCGGTGCAGTGGGGCTGGCTACCTGCACTGTTATGGATTGTCGTCGGAACTTTCTTCATCGGTTGGGTGCAGGATTACACCAGCATCATGATCGGTGTACGCGAAGAAGGCCAATCTTTTGGAGCCCTCAGCTACCGGCTCATCTCGCCTCGCTCGCGCAACATCTTACTCATCTTCATTTACTTCTATTTGTGGCTGATCATGGGCTCATTCGGCGTTCAGGTTGGATATAACCTGCTCACAAAAGTGACTGTCCCGCTGGGTGTGATCATTGTGATCCTGGTTGGCATCCTGGCAGGTCAAATGACATACAAGTGGAAGCAGGATATCATCCTGACCTCGGTCATTACGGTAGTGCTTTCATTTGTTGGAATCTGGCTAAGCACCCTCGAACCTGTGAGGAATTTGTTCACATCCATTTATGGTTATGCCCTTGGCCCGGATGGCAAGACTCTGGTAAGCCCCAACCTTTTCCTGACGGTGACACAAGCCAAGCTGATTGGCAGTCTACTGATGGTGGCCATCTGCTACTTCGGAGCCGTGCTTCCCATCTGGCGATGGGCGCAGCCAATCAACTATGTCGCCTTCTGGATCGTCAGTTTGGGTATCCTGGCGGGTGTCATCGGCCTGTTGATCTGGCACCCAGGCATGGGAGATTTCCCGGCATTTACCACCTTCAACGTAGCGGGGCTGGGTCCACTTTGGCCAATCTTATTCGTAACCATTGCCTGTGGAGCCATCTCGGGCTGGCATAGCCTGGTCTCCTCATCCGGGACTGCCCGCCAGATTGAGAAGGAAACTGATGCGCTATATGTGGGTGGCGGTTCCATGTTCCTTGAGATGTTCTTCGCCATCGTCGCTTTCCTGACCGCCACGGTTGCCTGGGGTACCTTCCAGGGATACAAGGATGCCGGTGGTGGTGCCGCGCCAGCCAATGTATTCTCAAATGGCCTGGCTGCGTTCATGAACAAAGTGGGGATTCCATTGAATCTGGGGCAAGCATACGGAGGTATCTTCCTGACCTTGATGGCCCTCACCATCATGTATCTGGTGGTGCGCTTCATGCGTGCGGCTTCTTCTGAGGCACTGGGTGACAAGATCCCCATCATGAAGAATGTCCACGTTGGAACGATCATCGCCCTGGTTTTCACCCTGGCATTGATCTGGTTTGTGCCTTTCCTGCAGATCTGGGTGATGTTCGGGGCAGCCAATCAATTAATGGCCTCTCTGGCCCTGCTGTTGGTAACCTTATGGCTGAAGAACAAGGGTAAGAATTACCAGTGGACCTTCTGGCCATTCATATTTATGTTTATCACCACCATCGGCGCGCTGCTGTATAAGGCATATGAAGCCTTCTTTATCAATCTGCCCAAGACAGCCGACGCCGTTACCAACAAGATTGCCAATGTGGGCCAATTTACCATCGCCCAGGTGATCATTGGTATCGTGGCTTTGGTGCTGGTTGTGACGGCACTGAACCTGGCCTGGGACGCCATGAAGGCATTCCGCCAGCCAACTGCAAAACCTGCCAAGGTCGAAGTATAAATAACCTGATCTTAATGTGCGACGTGCCATAGAGGCACGTCGCACACTCCATTTTGGATCTTCATGAAACCTGTTCAAATCGATGTCTTTTACCCCGTCCCTGAAGGATGGGGAATATGTACGACCTGTGAGGTGATGATGGCTCAGGCAAACCTGGGTCAGGCACCTCACGAGCGTGGTCTGGATGAATACCCGCCAGAATGGCAGGAAGAGTTCAAGCGCTTGTCTGCTACAATATTCGACCTCGCCAACCGCTATCAGGATACGGTGCAAATTCGGATATGGGATCCGCGCTCCTTGCAGGGGTTGTGGCGCTCGATCCGGCATGGTATCAGGCGTTACCCCACCTTTCTTGTGAACGGGCAAAGTAAAATGGCAGGCTGGGATAACGACAAATTGGAAGGATTGATCCAGGCTGCCGTGGAAATCGGTAAATCTGCACTATAATTACTACACTTTCAAAAGGCACATGACAACTCTACAACTAGTGCGCGATCGCTCGGCCAATCTCCTAAGAACGGCGGTTAAAACGCTCGGTCAGATGATTTATGGCGCCACCATCTATGAGATGGTGAGAGATTTAAACAAACAGCGTTCTTATATTGAACATTTATTTATCCTGATCGTGTTTGGAGATTTTTTGGGGATTCCGATCCTATCACCTTATTACACCTTGCGCCTCCTTCCATATATCGTCCCTGATATCAATTGCTGGAAGCGCACCATGTTGCGCGAACGTGACCTGACCGATCTGTGTGATCAGGAAATCACATAAGCGCACGCTTACTTTGGGCAATATCAAGGCGAACAGCCTTGTGTTTATTAAATTATTAAGGAGCATTGTATGACAGAAAAAGAGAAGAAACCTGGGCTATTAGATAATTTTAAAAGTGTGCTGTACGGCATGGCTGGCCACGATATGGCACGTTTCGCACTCAAGACACGCGGCAGCATGGAGCATCTGTTCATCCTGATCACCATGGGTGACCTGCTGGGGATTCCCATCCTTCCGCCGTATTACAGCCTTCGCCTCCTGCCGTATGTGGTTCCTCAGATCAGCACCTGGAAACGCCGGATGCTGCGTGAGAGAGACCTGACGGACGCGCTGGCATAGGAGCATATCATGTCACTGGCAGAGATATTTGAAAAGAATCCCAATCGACGATATGTCATGTTTGGTGGTAAAGGTGGGCTCGGGAAAACCACCTTCAGCGCTGCTGCAGGTTATTGGCTGGCGAAAAAAGGTTTCAAAGTGCTGGTCTTCTCGGTGGACCCACAAGCCAGCCTTTCCGATATCTTCGAGCGCGACATTTTCGGTAAAGGACCGGTTGAAATCATGCCCAACCTGTACGCCCAGGAAATTGATGCCGACCAGCGCATCAGGGAGTACCAGGGTGAAATCCGACAGAAGATCCTGGACATGTATGGGCTGGATCAAGTGCCTGAAGAGATTGAAAACTATATTCAGGCGGCTGCCGCTGAGCCGGCCATGGAAGAAAGCGCCATCTTCGATGAGGTGGTGGATATCGTGATCAGTGGGGAATATGATTATTACATCTATGATTTGGTCCCCCTTGGCCACGCCCTGTATTATCTTAGCATGGCATCGGTTTACGACCAGTGGATAGATAAGATCACTGGTCTGCGTGAGGAAATGGCTGAGTACGGGCAGGTGGCTGCCGTGATGAAACGTGATAAAGAAACTGAGGAGGATAAAATCCTCCAGGAGCTGCAGTATATCAAGCATCGCATCAATGCCTCATCCAGCATCCTTACAGACAAGGAAAAGACAGCCTTTTATTTTGTGCTCATCCCGGAAGAGATGATCATCTTGGATACCAAAAAGGCGGCTGGTTTGTTTGCCAAATTCGATGTTCCTCTGGCGGGTTACATCGTGAATCGTGTCATCCCCGCAGAGCTTGCCTCTCAGGATATCCCTGATTATCTACGCAACCGCATGGAAATGCAGACGAAGTACCTGGCAGAGATCAAGCAAGTATTTGGTGATGATGTATTAACCAATGTGCCCGAATTTGAGCGCGATATCACCGGATTACCCATGATCGAGCGCGTCGCAGATGCACTGTTCGGATCGGATAAGTGAGCTATGGTACTCATTGAAATTCCTATGAAACAATATATGGCTGAGAACGCCAGACTGAAGTATCTCTTCTTTGGCGGCAAGGGTGGGGTGGGCAAGACCGTTCTAGCCGGAACTGGTGCGATATTTGCAGCTACCACGCAGGGCAAACGCACTTTGCTGGCTTCCACCAATCCCGTGCATTCGCTCAGCAGCCTGCTCGGTCAGGATGTATTTGGCAAGAAAACACCCGTCACTGGTGTGCCCAACCTGTGGGCATATGAAATTGATACAAAAGAAACCATCGAAAAGTCAAAACGTGAAATCCAAGAGAAGATCGAATGGTTCCTGAAGTTCGCCGATATCAAGACGAAAGCGGATGAATTTGTCGAATCGGCAACTATGAACCCGTCGTTTGAAGAGTCGGCGATGTTCGAGAATATGATCGACCTGATGTTCGACAACGAGTATGATGCTTACGTCTTCGACACCGCTCCAACTGCCAATGCCCGCCGGTTGTTGGGCATGTCGAGCGTATATTCCATGTGGGTCAACAAGATGGTGCAAAGCCGCGAGGAAGCCACCAGCCTGAAGGACTTGCTTTCATTTAGCAAGAAGAAAAAGGAAAAAGACCCTCTGATGGACTACCTGCTACATATGCGTTCACGCATGGCGCGCGCCAAAGAGCTACTGACCGACAAAGCACTGACCTCGTTCTTCTTTGTCACCTTGCCCGAAGCGCTGCCCATTGCCGTGGTCACCCGCTTCATCGATTGGTTCCGTGAGTTCGACATCCCGGTGGGTGGGGTGGTAGTAAACATGGTCATTGACAGGCAGAGTGTCAAGGATGACTCTCCCGATTTTGTGAAGAACCGGGTGGCGATGCAGGACGCCTACATGCTGAAGATCGATCAGGAATTTGGCAACCGTGTGCGCGCTTCCCTGCCTTTGCTTGAAACCGAAGTACGCGGCGTGGATATGCTCAACCGCATGGTTGCCCTGCTTTATAATTAGGACTCAATCTGAAAATATTACCCTGTAGTATTCGTTGTGGCAGTAAACTGCCACAACGAATTTTTTAGGGCACTGCTCTATAGCGGATTGTTTAGGAGGATAGGATGAGTTTGAATACGGGTCAAATGGTGGTAATTATTGTGTGCTCTGTCCTGATCCTGGGTTATATCCTGGGTTATTTATATAATCGTCAGCGTGCTGAACAGATATTTAAATGGCTCAAGCTGGGATTATCCAGCTTGGGTGAGGTGAGCCTCGGCGAAAAATTACCCGGGATGGCTACCGGCGGGCGGTTGGAAGTGAACCAGGCTTCCGCCCCAGTCAAAAAAGTCGAGGCAGTCTATCTGCTCGCCCCGCGTGAAAATATACTCTTCTGGATATTTCACATGCTTCAAGGTAGGAGCGATGAGCTGGTCGTGTGGGTCAATTATCAATCCAGACCCGAACAATCCGTTGAAGTTGCCCGCAAAGGCGATCGTCAGTTTGCTAAGCGCCTGATGGATAAGGAGAAACCAACACTAACCATGGCGGAGGAGATCCAAGGGCTGCAAATCGCAGCCGAAGCAAAGCCCGGCTCTCTGCTACTTGGCAAGGTGCAGGCATTTTTAACCTCTCATGGATCAAATGTGATCCGCCTGGCGGTCCGACCGGAGAAGCCTAACTTATACTTGCGCCTCAATCTGCGGCTTATGCGTCGTTTAACTGCAACACAGCTTTTTAGTACCTTAAAAGATTTAGCGGGTTAAGTATCCGTAAAACCTGCCCAGGAAAAGCCAGATGCAGCGAACTATCTTGAAAAGCTTTCCAATCATCCTGCTGAGCATATTACTGACTGCTTGTAACTCCTCTGGCGCTACCTCCCCCGTCCCACCAACGAATACGACCATCATCACTGCCTCCCCCGCGCTTACAGCGACCTCCACGCCAACCCCAACATTCACCAATACTCCTACGCTGACCTCAACACCCACCATTACTCGTACCGCCACCCGCACCCGTACCCCCA
The DNA here is from genome assembly GCA_963725685.1 of uncultured Chloroflexia bacterium. Classification (GTDB taxonomy): domain Bacteria; phylum Chloroflexota; class Anaerolineae; order Anaerolineales; family UBA4823; genus FEB-25. The sequence continues at coordinate 180,666 of CAVRYZ010000001.1, read as the reverse complement.
CGTCGACTCTTACTCCTTCCATCACGCCGACGCCCACATATTCCTTCCCTACTATCACAGCCCTGATGCAATCCAACTGCCGGTATGGACCGGGGACGGCCTATCTTTATGCCTGGGGGATGTATACCGGTGACACCGGCACGGTGTGGGGTCGCAACGATTCAGGAACCTGGTTGTGGATCCAGCCCGATAATATCGCCTACCAGTGCTGGATCTCCGCTTCGGTGGTGGAAATCCACGGTGATATTTTCACCCTGCGCGTTGCTCCTGTTCGATTGCCTCATTCCACCCTGTATGGTCCACCATCAGGTATCATCACCATGCGGGATGGCAATTCAGTAACGGTGTTTTGGCAGCCGGTCGACATGACCGAAGATGATAACCGCGGCTACATGATTGAGGCGAACTTATGCCAGGATGGCAATCTCATGTGGATGGCCGTGGCAACCATGGATACCGCCTATACTTTTACTGATGAAACCACCTGTTCTGAAGCCTCAAATGGCCTTCTATACACAGTCGAAAAGCACGGCTACACCGACCCGGTTCCCATCCCCTGGCCGTAGATTGATCATCATGACCAGAGAAAGTACGTGAAGGGCTCAATCAGCGCCAGGATCTTATCAAATTAATGTTCCTTTAATTTTCAGGCCTATAATATAAATAACGTGCATGATATAAAAAAAAATAAAATAAATATGGTGCAAGTTTATTTTTGGGGAGGCAATCAATGCACAAATTTCAAGTAATCACAAAATATAAATGCTTAATAGTTCACCCGGTGAAACTGATTGTGCTTTTATCAGCCATCCTCATTCTTCTTGGAATTAGTTTTACTTTTGATAGCCAAGCAGCTATCAATTCTACAGCTTATCTGCCTTTGGTTCAGAATACCCACGTGTCCTATGTCCTCTTTGGTTGGAACGATCTGGGAATGCATTGTTACAACCATGAATTCCAGGATTTAGCAGTCCTTCCCCCATACAATACTTTGAGGGCTCAAGTCATCCAACGTGGAGACCCACCTCAAATAGTTACCAATGGGATCCGCGTCCAATATTCATTTCCCGACAATACGACTTCTTCCAATAAGACGGATTTTTGGATTTACGCCTCACAACTCTTCGATGTTCAGCTGCCAGATAATGTCGGATTAAAAGGTAAAGGCATGGCAGACGTGATGGATATGCAAAATGATTTTTTCATCGCGGAGGGCATACCCCTAACTGAATTTAGTGATAGCGCTCCTACGGTGCCCTATCCATACCAGTTGGCTGAATTAACAGCTTTTGACATTACTACCAATGAGATCCTTGCAACACTTACTGTCGTCGCCCCTGTTTCCACAGAGATGCACTGCGATACCTGCCATGCAACGGGTAAAGAACCGGGGGGAACTCAACCTCGGGTTGAGTTGAATATCCTTGCGCTGCATGACAGCGAAGAGAATACAAATCTTTTCAACAGCCGCCCGGTTTTATGCGCCAGGTGCCACAGCTCAAATGCACTCGGCTTACCTGGGGTCATCGGGGTACCCAGCTTATCGAATGCAATGCATGATCAACATGCCGGGGTTATACCTGACACCCTGGATGGTTGTTACTCATGCCATCCAGGTCCGACGACGCAGTGCTTACGCGATGCGATGTCATTAAATGTACCTTCGACAATCGATCCAACCCAAAAGATGAATTGTATCGATTGTCACGGGGGGATGGAAATCGTGAAACAAAATCCAGACCCCTGGTTGAACGAACCACGCTGTGATGGGTGTCATACACCGACAGACACACAAGAATTCAATCAAGACCAAGCCCTATACCGGTTTTCAAAAGGTCATGGGGGTGTTTATTGTGAAGCATGCCATGATAGCACACACGCCATTGCCACAAGCCGGGAACCAAATGACACAATCAAATTTACCCAGCTTCAAGGACACTCTGGGACATTGAGCGAATGCACGGTCTGTCATTTGTCTCAACCTGTAGGGCCTGGTCCACATATCAGGTGAGAGAAGAACCTTCAGTTGGATTGAGCGAGCCAGTCTTGGCACAAGGCTGGCTCGACGCTTATGAGATAGAAGTCCATGAAGCAAGAACATGCTTCGGGGGTCAAATCTGGAGAATGATTCTAAGCATATTTTTGCTATGACTTTAATAATTTCATGTAGAATAAGTGCAGATTGTGTGTATCAAGGAGGATTGTTATGAGCCTATCCAGCCAGTACGTCATCGAGACTCATGGCCTCAGCAAATTGTATAAGGATACCCAGGCGCTCAGCTCGCTCGACTTAACAGTGCGCCATAATTCTATTTTCGGTTTCCTAGGACCTAACGGCGCCGGTAAAACCACCACCATCAAGCTGATGCTCGGGCTCGCCCGCCCCACCGCGGGAAGTGCCAATATTTTTGGCATGGACAGCGTAACCCAGAGTGTAGCCATCCGCTCACGCATTGGTTATCTGCCCCAAGAACCCCATTTCTATGAATACTTGACTGCCCGCCAGACCCTGCGCTTTACCGCCGGGTTTTTCTTCAAGGGGCCTAAGGCCGCGATTGAAAACCGGGTGGAAGAGATGCTCGAACTGGTTGACCTGGCGGGAAAAGCTGACCGACCCATCAAGACTTTTTCAGGTGGAGAGAGGCAAAGGTTGGGGATTGCGCAAGCGCAAGTGAATTATCCCGACTTGCTCATTTTCGATGAACCAGCCGCCAGCCTTGATCCACTGGGTCGAAGAGATGTGCTGGAGGTAATGTCGAAGCTGCGTAAATATGCCACCATCTTTTACTCCACCCACATCCTGGATGATGTGGAGCGCGTTAGTGATACGGTCGTCATCCTGAACAAAGGCAAGCTGGTCGCTCAGGGACCGATCGAAGAGTTGCTGGCAGGAAGTGAGGGAGTGGTTTATATCATTCACCTGAAAGGCCAGGTTGAGGCGTCGCTCGAGCACATCCAAGCACAATCCTGGGTCAGTAGCATTAAATCCAGTCAATCCGACGACGGGAGCATCTGGCAGGTAAGTGTGACTGATCCAGAAGCTGCCGAGAACCATCTGCTCAAGCTGCTGGTTAACGATCCCGTGGTGGTAACAGAATTCCGCCGCAAGCAATATGAGCTAGAAGATGTATTCATGCAAGTTATCGAGGGAGGCCAGAATGTCGGGAAATGAAGCTTTTGAGCTGGTAAGCGGTACAGGCTGGACTCGCGGTTTGAGCAATATGCTTCGCAGTGGACTGGACAGGTGGTTTAAAACCAAAACCTGGTGGATTCACTGCCTGATATGGGGAGGCTTGGCAGGGATCATTGTCACATTCGGCCGGGTTGCACCAACGATTATGGAACTGCTGATGCTATCCTTCATTTTCACCGGCGTTTTTCCAGCAGTCGGGGTGGTAATCATCATGCAAGACACCATTGTCGGGGAGAAAAGGGAAGGCACCGCCTCCTGGGTGCTCTCCAAACCATTGACACGCCTGGCATTTGTTCTTTCCAAGGTCATTGCCAATAGTGTGGGTGTTATGGTGACTATGATCATCGTGCCTTTCTGCATATCCTTCATCATCATTGCAATCGTTCATAAATCCCTGCTGACCCCATTAGGTATCATCGGAGCAATGGGAGTGGTATTCATCAGCCACTATTTCTTCCTATCGATGACCTTGATGCTGGGTACATTTTTCAACAACCGGGGACCAGTCATCGGTATTCCCCTGGCTATATTATTCTTACAACAGAATATCCTTGGTTTTTTACCCTCCTTGCGTTATTTTCTGCCCTGGAACCTGGTTGTGCCCATGGGAGACACGAACCCGCTGGTGCTCTCCCTCACCATGGGAATTCCAGTGCAACGGGACCACCTGATCTTGCTATTGGTTGTTGCGGTAGAAGGTATCGTGTTTACTTTAATCGGCTTATGGCGCTTCAACCGGGAGGAGTTATAGAAATGGCTATGATCCGAAAGTAAATCCAGGTAGATATAGTTTTACGTAGTCAGTATTGTGTACTGAGTATAGTTATCAAAAAACTTGGGATGAAATATGATCGACACTCCTGATCTAGCTGTAGGTACTCTAGCCCCTAACTTTAGCCTGCCTGCAAGCAACGGCTCTACGATTGGGTTGGCTGATTACCGTACGAAAAACAAAGTATATTTGTTCTTCGTACGCGAATACAATTGATTGCAATGCCGCAGCCATGCCGCCCAGTTGGGTCGGCTTTATAATGCTTTCAAGGCTGAAAATTGTGAGATTCTTTTGATCTTGGCGGCACCGGTTGAAAAAGCCAAACGCTATGCTGAGAGCCTGCATCTGCCGTTTCCGGTTCTCTCAGACCCTGAGCGAAAGGTTTACCACCAATATGGGTTGGAGATCAAGTTCTTCCTCCAACGCACTGCCTCCATCGTCATTGACCAAAGTGGGACGATTCAATATCTGAGAACCACCACCAATCCCCTGCCCTGGCTGCAAGAAAGCTGGGATTTATTGGCTACCGTTAAATCCATCGCCAGCTGATTGGGAAAATCTCGTTTTATTCTTACTGCTCCCTAATATTATTGAAATTTTGCGCTGGAATTTAACTTATCCGCGTATCCGATAGCTAATCCGCTGACTGGTCAGCATCGATCTCTTTTGAGGCAGGTCAATCAGCCAGCTGTGCCCCCAGACCTGGCTTGTTATCCGTCAAGTGAATTGAAAAATGAATTGTTCTTCAAGTTGAAATGTAAGTGGCAATGTGCCTCAGTATTATCTGCCGCACCTGTAATTAAATTCTGCTTCCAAATTTGAGCAAGAACAACCATCGTCGTCCAGCTAGATGCAAGTAGTCATTATCCGCAGGTCATGACAACGCAAAACGGGTCAGTTAACCTTGCCTGCCTACGTAATTTTTCTGCGGTGCTCTCAACCGCAATATCGCCCCTCTAATTCCTACCGGTTCTGATCGGCATATTTCCACCACATAAATGTCGCTGCCATGCCTCCCAGGCTGGTAATTACCACAATCCAATAGCTAATTGCTGTCAGTGAGCTAGCGCGCATGGAATAAAGTAAGGGTATCGCCCACGGGAAGTATTCAGCCCATCCCGCCGCCATCAATAAGTTAGCCGTGATCAGTGTGAGAACCGCCACCCCCATTGGCAGCAAATAGCCTCGCCCCACGCTGGCAAAGAGCGAAAATGGTAGAACGACTGCAATCACCATACAGACTGTGAGTAATGTGACCATACTGCCATGTAAAATAACACTGGTTGAGCCTCCCGGCAGCTGGATGAGCATACCAAAGAGCAGGCCAAGAATGAAAATAATAATCGCAATAACTGCACACCAGGTAACCGTAACAATAAATTTCGCCAGGAGTATGCTTGATCGTTGAACTGGCACGGCGAGCATATCTTTCAGCGTGCCATCGGTAAATTCCCGCCCAAATACCCAGCTAATCGCCATGACAAAAAAGAAGAAACCGCCGGCTGAAATGATCTCGGCAAACATTACCTGGTAGGATGGCCAATCTGTTATCGAATATGCCATCAGGTCGGCTTTGGCGCTAATCAAGCCAAGCTTCCTGGTAAGCTCCGGGTTTCTTGCCAGGAAAATTAATAAAGCCACTCCCAGGGGCATAAATAGTGATCCCAGGCTGGTCCACAGAGGCATTCTGGAACGGAATGCTTTCCTGAATTCTATCCAAAGCATGTCTGATAGATTATTCATTTTGCGTTCCTCCATCCATCCCCACCAAACGGAGGAAATACTGCTCCAGCTCCTCTTCTTCAACGATCAACTGGGTCGGGACTGTCCCTGCGTTGACGAGCAGCTGGTTGATCTCGTCCGGTTGTTCGATTGCTGCGGTAGATTTTATCTCTATACTTCCATCTTGTAGTTTCTCGGCAGGATGATTGGCAGCGATCAACGCCTGGTAAGCTGCTTCGATATCTCGTGTCCGCACTAAAAGCCGCCTCTTTCGATTTTTCTCCAGCTCATCGGTACTTAATTCCTGCAGCAGGTGTCCATTGTGGATAATCCCAATCCGCCCTGCCAGGCGGGAGACTTCTGCTAGGATATGGCTCGACATGAAGACCGTCCCACCACGTCCACTGGTCATATCGAGCAGTAGCTGACGGATCTCAACGATCCCGGCTGGGTCTAGTCCGTTAGCCGGCTCGTCCAGGATGAGCAGCTTTGGGTCATGGATCAGGGCTTTTGCTAACCCCAGCCGCTGTGCATTTCCGTGAGATAGGGTCCCCGTCCGGCGGTCTGCGTATGCGCCTAAACCTAATCGCTCGATGATTTGTCCCACCGCCTTGGATGAGGTGCCTGGGTGCAAGCGACGGGCGACCTCCAGGTTCTCATACACCGTCAGCTCCGGATAGGCATGCGGATCCTCTACCATGTACCCCACCGATTTCCATGGTTCCCGCTCGCCCATACGTACCCTGGTCTGAAACACGCTGGCAAATCCGCTGGTAGGCTTGATCATCCCAAGCAGCATTCGGATGGTTGTTGTTTTTCCTGCACCGTTCAAGCCAAGAAATACATAAATCTCCCCTTCGGCCACCCGCAGTGATAGGTGCTCGACAGCTTTTACATTCCGGTAATGTTTCCCGAGGTTCTCGGTTTCAATCAGCAAGTTCATATCAGGTCCCATCTTCCGCTTCAGCTGCGTAATTTTTAATTTACCTAAATCTCACCTTCGCACATCCATCCTGGCCAGCGCTGGTGATGTGCTTCGATTATTCTCATCCGCCATTTGCCTCCCCAAAGCGTTTGGAGTTTCCCCAGTATCCGTGGAAGATATTGGAGGAACCCCATACGCTTGTTTATTCTGCCTGCCCATTTTTATCATGGAACTATATCAGCACGATTACAAGAATCCGATAATCTTCGATTGGAGTCCTCAGCGAATCATAACAGTCCGGTAATTATTGAATCAACCTCATGGGATTTTTCTTGCCGGCTTCTTCGTCCATCATACTGCAGATATTCCAATAACTGGCGGATTACAGTACATCACCGTCCGGCGTTCTTTGATGGGAAATCTCAAATATTCTATATTTATTATTACTTACTTTCTCACAAATTCACGACTGTTGTCAGAAAATTCTTAACCCCACAATCATATAAGTCTCATCCAAATAAATTAGTATTAATACTAATAATGCCATATTTGTCTAATATTAATGGGGGATACGTTAGACTAATCACCTGCTTAATAATTACCAAAAATACAAAGGAGATTATTATGTCAACAAAAACCATACTCAAGGTCGCGGTTGCTTTCGGGATTTTAGCAATCGTCTTGATATTCCTGGGAGTAAATTTCGTCCCGCGCATATTCGCATCGTCCTCAAGGGAAGCAAATATTGTGGCTGCCGGAAAACAAATCAGATCTGATTACATCGACGAGCGTTACCCACGCGCAATTGTGATTGCTGGAAAACTACCTCGACCTGATTATGTCGACGAGAGTTACCCACGCGCGATTGTAGTCGCTGGAATACAAGCCAGACCAGATTACATCGACGAGCGTTACCCGCGTGCTATCGTGGTTGCTGGGAAACTACCTAGACCTGATTATGTCGACGAGCGTTACCCGCGGGCGATTGTTATACCATAACTTATCCTGGTCCCCATTGGATTGAGCGCCACCCTTCCAACTACTATAAATTTTCAGATTGGGTAGGATGCATCCATAAAACATGAAAATGCTAATATAAGAACCGGGAACACTTTTTTTATGAAGAACATCTCCTCCGAATAGTTCGATTAAAACCGGTGGGAAATGATGTTTTTCGGTACGGTATTTATCAGGCATGATAGGAATTGTTTTTAATAGACTTCTCGGCTTATCTTAAAGTAGAGTATCTCCAAGAATACTAAACAGATCGAGTGTTAATGAAACCTCCCGGATGACCTCCAGGAGGTTTTTCTATCAAATACTCATATCTGGATTTTAGTAGATCATAACCTGTTGATAATTTCTATTGAGATGGATTCCCTCTTATCGTCGAATTTTGCTAAAAAATTCTGGATCGCTTCCATAAATATCTGCGGCTGTTCCTCATGTGGAATATGACCAGCCTCGGCGATCACTTCCAGGGTGGCATTGGGTAGCTCATCTGCCAATCGCAGGCTATCAACAGTCGGTACGATTCGGTCATCATCACCGGTGACCACCAGAACTAGGAGGGTGATTTCATCCAGGCGTTCAGCTATCCCAGTAGGACGGCTGGCGAGGGTGAATTCCCAAAGTGCCTTGTCCCAATTCTCTACCATAAATGGTTTTTGATAATACTCACGCATTTCGATGGGTAGCTTTGACGGATCGTGCCATGCCAGATTGATCAAATCCTGACCATGCTTAAGGAGTTGGCGTGAGAGTAATGGACCCAGATGGTGCATTTGAGGCGTGTCAAGCAGGTAGTGTAACCATCCGGGTACCCGATTGCCAATATACACCGCTGGATCAACCAGGATTAGGGCGGCAGCCCGTTCAGGGTGCATCAGTGCCACCTGCATCGAGACCGTCCCTCCGGCTGAGTTGCCAACCAAAATGGCTTTTTCCACCCCGAAGCGATTCAACAGACTGATCACCAGTTCCACCTGCGCTTCTGAGCTATACGGATTCCGTCCCTTCCAGGTGAGAGGATGTTCCGAAAGGCCGAAACCCGGGCGGTCGAATGCAATCACGGTGCCCAACTGGCTGAGAGGTTCCATCACCGAATGCCATGAGTACAGGCTGGCAGCGAACCCATGCAGGAGCAAGAATACAGGCTCACCCTGCCCCATCCTTTTAAAGTGGATCTCCAATCCGTTGATCTCAATGAACTCCGAATCATCATCAGCCAGTTCGCGCGGGCGGAAAGTGCCTTTGAGCGCTGGTACCGGGATGAGAAACGGACCAACCAGCAGGGTAGTTAACCCACCAGCCAGGGCGAAAAGTCCTGCATGCCTGAATGTATGCTTCATGCTCCACCAGCTTATTCTAGAATCATATTGACCGAAATAGATCTCCTGGGCAGGAATAATGCCAGTATCAGCGTAAGTGCCACGAATCCAAAAGTGATCCAGGTGGGTATGGCTACTGCAGGTATGCTGGCAAACTTGATTGATATGCCTGCCAATGCCCACAGAATGACCGCCGCGTAGGCGACATCTCTACGGTTGAAATTCATCAGGATTGCAATCCCCAGCACTGCCAACAAGACGATGCTCATCCATATTTCAGGTGAAATCCCGAACCCATCCCATTTCAAGTAATCAAGCACGCTGGTAATATTGGCTACTGTAGCCACCGTGATCCAGCCCAGGTAGATGCTGAATGGCAGGTACGCCATCCACTTCTCAGAAGTTGAGACTTTGCCTCGGCCGATATCCAGCTGCAAGTAGGTGAGGATTAAGCTGCCAAGCAATACCAGCATGGCAATGACTGTCAGAGGGAATTGCTCATAATGCCACAGGAAGATCCAGGCAATGTTCGCTAGACCTCCGAGAGCAATCCACCAGCCAACTTTACGCAGGCGGGGATTTTCGCGTTGGGAAGGTAGAGCCTGGAAAATTGCGAATGCGATCAAACCCAGGTAGATCAATCCCCAGATGGAAAACACATAACCTGCAGGAACGAAATATACATGGAAGCGGTCGGAGATTTGGCCAGTGTTTTGGCCATTGATGGGCAGCGCATTGGCAAGCGCATTGACCACGATGGTAGCTAATATGGTCAGGATAACAGAGATTTGGCGTAGAGTATCTTTCATTTTAAATTCTCACTTTCATTTCTAATTTGGTATATTTCCGGCTATTCAGGCCACCAGCCGAAGCAAGCCTGGTTTTCATCAGCCCATATTTTTTCCCAACCTGATCATTCATCTTCGATAAGCCTCCAACACTCGCTTGCGTGCCATTACGTGATCAACTATGGGGCCGGGATAATTTTTCCCGATCACACAACCCACCCGGGCTTGTATGTCTCCCGGCATCAGCCATGGCATGTGAATAAACTCATCCGGCACATTGCTAAGCTCTGCAACCCAGCGGCGGACGTAATTACCATGTGGGTCAAATTTCTTCCCCTGCAGCACAGGGTTAAATATCCTGAAATATGGGGCAGAATCGGTACCCGTACCAGCTGTCCATTGCCAGCCACCATTATTCGAAGCCGGCTCACCATCCAGTAGGTGTTGCATGAAGTATTGTTCACCGTATTGCCAGTCAATCAGCAAATCCTTAACCAGGAACGAGGCGGCAATCATTCGGGCACGGTTATGCATCCACCCGGTTGCATTCAGCTGGCGCATCGCAGCATCCACCACCGGGTAACCCGTGCGACCCTCTGCCCAGGCAGTGAAACCGGCAGGATCATCCCGCCAATGTATGTTCCGCAGCTCAGGCTTGAATGCTGTGCTAAGGACAGCTGGAAAATAATCGAGGACGGTGGCGTAAAATTCGCGCCAGATCAGCTCATTCAGCCAGGTTTCAGCACCCATCCGGGCGATGCTATCTTTTGCACGCACATCTGCCTCCCGTGCCGCCCAGGCTGCCTGCCGGGCTGATACCATCCCGAATCGCAGATAGGGTGAAAGTTGTGATGTCCCTTCTAAATCCATACGGTCACGTGCCTGGGCATAATGGTTGATATCTGAATCGGTGAAGGCTTCCAACCGCCTCAGAGCCTCAGTCTCACCCGCAGGAAAGTTATTCAGGCCTGTATACCGCGGCAAATCTTGCATATTCAAACTGGCAACCTGAGGCAGCTCTGAACGCCAATCTGGGGCTGGAAGCGGTTTGTCAGGAAATGGCAGGCTGCGCCACCTTCTGGTAAAAGGGGTAAATACCGTGTAGGGTGAGCCATCTGGCTTGGTTAATAATTCTGGCGGGTGGGCGGTGATTCCAGGGGTAAGCATTAACGGGAGTTCACGCCTCACACCCTCATCGCGTTGCCTGGCATACGGAGATACATCCGCCTGTGCAAAGATGCTCGTTGCCTCGCATTCGAGCATAAGGCTGGAGAGCACCTCAAGTGGGTTGCCCTTCCGAAGGATGAGTGCACTTCCCCGCTTACGCAGATCAGTATCAAGCGCCTCTAAACCCTCGAACAGGAAAGCTACCCGGTTTTGAGCCATCTGATGAGAATTTAGTAGCTTTGGGTCAAGGATGAATACCGGCACGACCACGCTTGCATGACCCAGGGCAGTCATAAGCGCCTGGTTATCACTTAGGCGCAGGTCACGCCTGATCCACCAAATCGCAGTACTCAAATCATCCATATGAAGGCTTCGTTTCTACTACATTTCGCTCCCTCTGGGAGGGTAGGATGATGCGCCAGTAGGCGAGCACCACAGCCATGGACATCAGGATGGCGCTGAATACACCGGGTGCCCAAAGGCCGAGATTCTGGAGCAGGTAACCACCAGCTGAAGGCGCTATAACTCGCGTTACCGCCTCCAGCGAGGTAGTGATACCGAGAATGCCACCCACCTCCTGGCGGGTGACCGATTTAGTGATAGCACTCTGGATGACGGTATTCAACACTCCCCCAGCCACCGCCAGAGGCAGGATCACCAACACCAGTAACCAAAGTTGGCTGGTGAAAGCCCAGGCCAGCAATGCACCGGTCATCACCCATAGGCCGCTGATCATCAGCGCGTTCTCACGGAAGCGGCGGGTTAGAATACCGATCAAACCACCTTGAACTATTACTGATAAAATCCCGACGTAAGCCAATAATAATCCCGTCGTTTGCGAGCTCAAACCGATGGCCTGTGTGTAAAGCGAAAATACCAGCTGAAATGTGCTGAAGGCTAATGCAAAGTAAAACCTAACCTGCAGCAATGGACCAATTTTCGGTCGTTTGAGCGCCTGGATCAAAGCTTTAAAGGTGAATGGAGGGCGATTTTGTAATGCTTCAGCATTCCTTCGTTCGACCGTCAGCGATTCGGGCAGGAGCGTGAAGATCATTAGAAAGTTGATGAACGATACCCCAGCTGCTACGAATGCAGGCAGGTTGTAACCGAACCTGCTCAATGCCCCACCCACGGCTGGACCAATGATAAATCCCAGCCCGAAAGCCGCACCGATCAATCCAAATCCCTTGGCACGATTCTGTTCATCCGTCACATCTGAAATGTAGGCTTGCGCCACTGTGATGTTGCCTCCTGTCAGGCCATCCAGAATCCGACTAAAGAACAGTACTCCGATGATGAATGCGTTGGCTGCATTAGGAGCAACCAACCCTGCCAACAACCTCCCAAGTGGGTCAGCAAAACCAAGCAGCAGAAAACCTGCAGCCGTGCCCGCCACGCTGAACAGCAGCACAGGTCTCCGACCGTAACGGTCTGATAACCGCCCCAACAGAGGCGCACCGAAAAGCTGTGCCGCGGCATAAGATGCGACCAGCAAGCCTACGATTGTTGGTGTAGCGCCGTACGACTCAGCATAATAGGGTAGTAAGGGTAAGATCAAGCTAAAGCCCAGAAGATCGATAAAAACAATCAGAAAAATAGTTAGTAGACGGGAGTTTTTCATAGATATATCTCTAATTAATAGTTATGATTTACCTTTTTAACTAGTGGGGTTATTTCAGCCTGGAAAGCCAACTCAAGATGACTTTCCCCTCATCCCCAAGGCAGCGTTCAACCGCCTGCAGGTAGGCTGCATAGAATTGCAGCACCACAAATGCCGAGAATCCACGATTTTCAAGCAGGCCATTCAGCCATTCAATGGATGGATCCAGCAGGTTGATATCTCCTAACACCAGGGCTGAGGCAATCAGGCGGGTTAGATTGGTACTGGCAAGCTCCAAATGAGCTGGCTCGATAAGCTCAGATTGTATCTTTGAAGCCACCTGGTCAATGATAAGTGTTTCGTTCTGAAGAAAAATCTTCAGGGTTTGGGCATATTCGGGTGAAACAGGCTGTGCGATCGGCATGGAAGGCGGCTCTATGACCAGTTGTTCGAGCATCTTTAGCACCATAGCGATATTCGTTCCCAGGTAGTATCCTGAGATGCACTGGGTAGAAACTGGAATGCGACTAAAAATCCCACCTCCGTATGCCAGCGGGATTATTCTGGTCATGAGGTACTCAGACATTGTCCGTAAGGAGGCAGCGCTGTTGAGCGTCTGAGCCGCCGATAAAACCATCACCGGCTTCGTAACCTGGATGGTGGCTTCCAGATCCTCAAGGGGTACATTAGCCCCCAGGTAAATCACATCCCAACCAGCTCTTCGAAGCAGATATGTTACCAGCAGCAGGATAAAGGCATGCTCTTCACCAGGCGGGCAGGCAGCCAGGATGTGGCCCACCCGTGTAGGTGGTGCGACGGCTACCATCAGGCTATTGATGCGCCGGATGGCGATGGCAGAGGCAAAGTGTTCCTGCTGAACGCTGATCGAGCCCGCATACCAGCCTGCGCCAATTTGTACCAGCCCCTTTTGCAGCACTTCAGTACAGATCGTTTCCGGAGCAGCAATGGCAAAAGCCTGGTCCAAGGTTCGATTGGCTGCCTGGTCGTCAAAAAGGATACAGGCAGCCACCCATTTGTCTCGCAGCTCATCGAGCGTGCCTTCACCTGTGGTCACCTCAGGAGCAGCTGCCAGGATCTGCAACAGGTTCACCTGATCAGCTTCATGCAATGATTTCCACATCTCAATCGCATGGCTGATGCTCAAGCCTTCATTTTGTTTCTGCACCAACCATTTGAGCATCTCGATATCCTGCCTGGAGTAAAGACGGTGACCTCCCCGGGAGCGTTGCGGTTTGAGCAACCCATATCGACTTTCCCAGGCTCGCAGCGTTGCTGCACTGAGTCCTACCTCATACATAACAGCCTTCAGGTTATAGATGTGCGTGTTATCAATCATGCGGCCCTTGTCCGTCTCAGATTTTTCAGTGAACCGACTTCAACACCGTCTGTGTGGGGGATTTTCCAATCGCTTATACAGGTGCCAGGGTACCGGCAAAGATGATCCAGGCTAGGACGGTCTTTGCAGCCAGGCTCAGGATGATATAGACCCGCTCGCCATATAGATAATCCTTCCACGGGCCAACTTTCTTATATTGCAGCACCATGTTCACCGCAAAAATGTTGAAGAAGACGAATAATGTTGGGATAATGGCATATACGAAGGCTGGCGGTTCACCGCCTTCACCGGTGAGTGAGCCTACAAAATACATTACGATCACAATCCAGGGGATGATCCCAGCCACTGACCCATAGATGAATGCCGTCCAATCGGTCTTCTGAGTACTCTGGTTGTGAAGCTCCATCATGATCCCAAACAGGTTCATCATCGCGTTGATGCCAAAGATGAGGATAATTGCACCCAGGTCATAGATTCCTACCAGCATGCCAATCAAAACGATCATCACGGATGAGGACAGGGCATACTCGTAAAAACGCACCGGATTCATGCCTTTTTTCAGGTTGTTCACGTAAAGCTTATACCCGATGGTTGCCAGGAAAAAGTGTGCCACAGCTGAGATGAGCAGGAAAACTGCTACAGCCGGTCCGAACCGCATATCTCCTGCCAGTTTAAGATCGGGAACCAGCGCCATCTTGCTGAGATCAAACTTTAGAAAGTTGGTATAAATTGGATATGCTTTGTCATTACTTAACACGATCATCAGAATGCCCTGGACTAAATGCAAAAAGCCCATCAGCAGGTTAAACCGTCGTAAACTACTAAATTTCTTTTCGTTATCCATTTTTGTCTCCATTTTATAACCCTGCTCTTTTCCTTGAACAAGATTATGTATATTTTGTATATATAATTATCACATATTATGTATATATTGTAAAGGTATTTAAATGAATATTCGCTTAATATATATGCTGCTGGTCCATCCATAATTACAGGATGCTCCAGGGATTGTTTGATCCGCTGACGATTGTTGATCAGGCGCGGTCAGCTTTTTTTAGATGAATGTCGGGGTCGCAGAAGTTAGAAGGAGGAGAAAAATTATAATATATTCATAGAAAAATAAGAATCTACGATCTTCTGAAGATAGTATTAATTGCTTCCTCAATATAATTCGACTTGATCAGTGGCAGGTAGTGCTGCCCGAATCGTAGAAAGTCTCGCCTGCTACGTGAACGAACACCCAGCTGTAGCCAGTCGGGTGCAGTGTTACCTTAAGCACTCCCCAGGTGCTGTCGTTTTGCACCTCGCTATTGATCAACGGGTTGCCGATCGGACGGAGTTCTTTACCGCCAGTGCCCACGACAATCTCACGGATGCCTTTCACCGGGTCAGCCACCCCATTCGGATCTTGCGGCGCGAATCTTTCATAGTCATGGTCGTGGCCGTTGAGCACCAGCTCCACACCAGCCTGGTAAAGCACTTGCCATAATGGTTTGACCGCATCATCATTGCCTTGTCCGCCAGAGGTGAATAGGGGATGGTGCCAGTAAGCCAGAGTACAAAGCGTCGGATGGGCCGCCAGGTCTGATTGCAGCCAGGCAACCTGAGCTGATTTCACTCCACACCCGCCAACTTCAACGCAATTGCTATTAAGCACAATGATATGCCAATCCCCGATATCATAACTGTAATAGCCCTTGTGTGGGTCTCCAGCAGCTGCCCCAAAATAAGTGAAGTAACCCGTAGCCCCAGGGGTTAAATAATCATGGTTGCCTGGGGTTGGATACGTGCGAGCTTTCTGACGACCCCAGCTGGGGTCGTAGCACTTATTGAAATCATTGATCGTTCCGAACTCGTATGCGTTATCACCCAACGTGATCACCGTCCCCGGGATGTTATCCAGCAGCGCGGCTACCTGCTCATCACCCGACGAATTGCAAGAAGCAATGTCACCCCCGGCAATGATCACCGGGTCTCCACTGCCCTGTCTCATTACGGTTGGCAGGAAAAGCCTATTAACTTGAGCATGATTGTGCAGTGCATCGAGATAGCTTCCATAACCTGATGAAGTAGCCCATTCAGTAGCTGATTCGACGGCGGTGCCTTCTCCCCATTCATTAAATGTCGTGATCAGCTGAAAGTCAGCCCCCGAGGCAACCATATCCCGTATGCTTTGATCCCAGGTGTACAGGTTGCGCCCCAATTGCGGGTTTTCACCTACTTTCCAGAATCCCGGGCTGATGGTGTAGCTGTACTGCCCCTGTGAATCTTGTGCCTGTGCGGGGCCATATTGGTGCCATCCATCTGGCTGGCTGACACACGTCAGGTAGCCTGGAAAGACTTTAAGCACAATATATGCATTAATGGTATTTGCCTGGTGCCAGCGATCCACCATTGCACAGCCATCGGTTGCATCTGCGTAAACAAAGATCACAAAACGGTTATCAATCCGCAGGAAGCTGGGATCGTTGCTATACCGGTTCTGCAGGTAGATCAAATCAGCGGTCAGAGTATTCACATCCGGATTGCCCACGCCTTCAGGCTCATAATAGATGCCCCATTTAAAGCTGGTTCCAGCCGCGGCAGATAAAAGTGCTTGCATCCGGTTATCCGTATCGGTTCCCTGCCCCCACCACGAAGCAATACCGGCTTCAATATTCCCATATAACATGGCGTTGATCTGCTGTTGAATAATTCCCGGCACCTCCAGGTCATAATATCCCATGCTTGGCTGATAGTTCGTATATGGGTAAATGCTATTTTGGGTCCAGGCTTCAGGGAACCAGGGGTAGTAAAATGCAGCTCTAATTGGAAAAGTCAGCGAGACTAAACTACTTTTTTGTCCCGATTCACTCGCAAGAGAGCTGCTGCTATTGCTAGGGGAGAGTTTATTTTGAGGATCGCTGCCATTAATCCCGCTGCTCGCGCTCAATCCTGTCTTTGTGGAGCCAGCAAGAGCAAATAAATCCCTGGATTTTGCGTATACAAGCCCAATGAAGACCAGGCTCAGGAGAAGTAATAAAATGAGCTTGTAAGCAGTTTTTTTGTTATTCATCCTGTCCTTCGAGTTCCCCACCTAACCTTCGCTTGATCTACCCTGGTTTTTCAACGATCCCGTTAGAATAGGAATTACCCGTTTCCTCATTTCTTTTGAAGCGCCTAAAGCATCAGCGATATTAGCTCATCCATCCCACTCCATCAACCATACTGCGCGCCTATTAAGCTTGCAAAGCAAGCCTATTCCCTAAACCAATTATAACAATATATATCTAATTTGTCTAGTTAATCTATATCAAATGAGAAATCTGTCATCAACCAGAGCTGGAAGACAGAAAGCATAACCCACCTTTTCAAATAGGCGCAAATTCAATAGGTTTTAGATAGATTTATGATTTATTAGCTGAATTGAAAAGAAAGCCAGCATTATGCAAATAAGTGTAAAATACCTGGCGTTAATCCCCACTCCTCACTCCAGCTCGTTGATCTCATCCAGGATCCTTCTGGCCACCAACCGGCCAGATACCATGGCAGTTGGCAGACCCGTGCCTGGATGCGTACTGGCTCCAACGAAGTATAAGTTGCGGTAGCGTGGATGCCGGTTATGCGGGCGAAGGTATGCCAGCTGGGTTAGGTTATGCGACAGACCATGCGTGGAACCTTTCATCAAGTTATACCGCTTGCGCCAGGAAAGCGGTGTAAGACTGGTCTCAAACTTAATATGCGCTTCAAGGTCGGTAATTCCCAGGGTTGCCAGCCGGCGGAATACATGGGCGCGTGCCTGATCGGTTCGCTTTTCCCAATCCTGATCTCCATCATCCGACAGGTGCCCCACCGGGACGATTGCAATTAGGCTGTCTTCACCCCGCGGTGCCTTGGATGGGTCAAGGCGGGTCGGTGCATGGATATACAGGCTGGGGTTCGCGGGGATATCCAGGTGCTTAATGATTGCATCAAAATTTTGCTGGTAATCATCCGCCAGGAACAGGGTATGCGGGCTCAGGGTTTCATAGGGCTTATCCAAACCCCAAAAAAAGCTGATTGTCGAACACGAAAAGTGTTTGTGCGCGATGCGCTCAGCCAGGTTATCCTTCGGTAAAAGTTCCTGATATACATAAGGTAGATCCGCATTTGCCAGGATGATATCCGGATGGATCTGTTGGTTATGCTCAAGATCAAGCCCTGAGGCACGCCTGCGATCCACACTGATCTTTTGCACCGTCGTATCGAAGACGAATTCCACCCCCGCCTCACGTGCCACCGACATGAGTGCTTCCACAATGCTGTACATCCCCCCTTTGGGGTACCATACGCCGTGTTCCAGCTCGGTGTACGGCATCAATGAAAAGGTCGCCGGAGCTTCATAGGGGCTTAACCCCATATATACATCCTGAAAGGTGAAAGCAGCTTTTAAACGTGGGTTGTCGAAATATTTCGACATGTTGGCATAATGTTTCACCAGCGGCTTGACCTGAAAGACCAATGGAAGATTCCACAGAGAGAAAAAATCGGAAAACCGGCGGAAATCACGATTCACCAATTTTTTCATTCCAATTTGGTAATGTTTTTCCCCTTCTTCATGGTAACGCTGAAATCCTTGAAAAGCGCCCGGCTGGATGGATTCCAGCTGACCTTTGAGGGATTGTATATCAGAAGTCAAGGCCAGCTGGCTGCCATCGTCAAACACCAGGCGATAGGTGGGATCGACTTGCTGCAGATCCAGCAAGCTCTTCATGGATCTGCCTATCGCAGTAAATTCTGCCTCATAGACACGCGGCATGACAAAAAGTGTCGGTCCAGTATCGAAATGATGACCGTCACGCTCAATCCAATCACATCGTCCGCCAGGATTGGGATTTATCTCGAATACGGTAACATGCAAACCCTGAGATGCCAGGTGGATTGCAGCACATATTCCACCAATCCCGGCCCCAATAATTGCTACTGATCTGGATTTCATTATTTCTCGCACTGATCTCCAATTGACACAAGATCAGATGGATTTTGATTTACCAGGGGGATGTTTACCAACAATTTAACTACCCGCCAGGCCATCCAGAAAAACACCTTTAGACTTTTCCTTTCAGGGTATTCGGGTCGCAGGCAGTACTGGTCTCGTTCAATGGCCTTCAATATCCATTCAAAGCGGGTGAGATAAAAGAAGCCTGCCAGGCGGCAACGCAAATTTTTAACCTGGGTAATATAGTGCCTGCCAGCCTTGCAATAACGGTAGGCAAATTGAACTCGCTCGTAGACCCAATTCCGGAATTGTAAACTGTTGCGATCATCCAAGGTGATATGACCTGCATTAAGGACTTCACCCGGGATATTGTAATAACCCAGCGCAATATCAACCGACATATCTCTGAGCATATGCACCACGTGAGCGCCAAAAACTGCCTTATAACGGGTAGTGCTGCAAGGAGGGGGATTCTTGTGCCCAAAAAAATAAAACATGTATTCGGTCACAGCCTTGGAAAGCCATAATGAATACTGTGATAGCTCTGCCCGTGAAATCACCCGCCCACGGCGTTTCACATCAAATGACATCACCGCCATCATATTGCGGAGATATAACTGCAGTCCACTTTCTCTTTCAGTATCACTGGTAATCAAATCCACCAGCATCTGCTCCTCAGGGCTGGCCACAACCGCAAGCTCATCGCGGTAACACGCCTCTAAAACGGAGCATTGATGATCGATAAATGCCTTTTTCCCCTCGATGCTGTTCGAATTGGTATCCAGGCTGTCATCTACCCAACGGAAGTAGGCATAAGCTCTGAAAGCATTTTGCCGACGGTCCTGGTCTGCCAGGAAACGAATCGTATAATAGGTCTGTTTACTGGCTGCCCGAGTGATTGCAGCCGCTAAATCTGTTTTCCCCCCGTTCATCGCCGGTTTGTTGGGGAATAGAGTTATTAGCATGGTAGGTACAATATTCCTGATATTGAAAAACAAGTATACCGCTTTAATTGTGATTCTTCAGCTATGTTCTCAACCATAGAATATCTACGCTTTTAAGCAGATATCGTTTTATTCTGGTAGAAATTTACTACCTGTGTGTGTTTATCAGGTGCACACCTTACTATTGGAGTACGATACCGCATGTTTGGCGCAGTTGATTGTAATTCTGGGAGTTTTATTTCATCATTGGTCGATAAATTGCTCGAACCCTTGGGTAACCTGGGATTGTTCGGAAGGCACGAGACAGAAAGATGAAATTGTCGCTTCCGGGCTATTTTGCAAGCAGTGTTTGGTACAGAGCTTCCACTTTTTTCATTTCTAGGTGGTGGTTGGCACGTGTTTCTACAATGGTGGGACCGATTTTTCTAAAGCGTTCAGCCAATTTCTCATCGGTAAGGACCTGAAGTAGAGCTGTGGCTACCGCCCATGGATCTCGCTGGGGCACCATCAACCCGCTTTCACCCGGTACAATCCATTCACGTAAAGCAGGTAAATCCGTCGTGATCACGGGTATGCCGCAAGCCAAAGATTCTAAGATTGAGACAGGTGTGCCATCACTCGTCGGCACCGAAACAACAACATCTGCCAGTCGATATATTTCAGCAACCCGCTCCCAGGGTTCCATCTGCCCGATCCAACGGACTGCCCGTGATAGGTCCAGGCTGACGATCAATTCTTCCAATCGTCTTTTGTAAGCCGGATCTGTATTGTAATCTCTGATGATTAAGACGGCTTCTGGCAAGGAAGCTAGTACCGCCGGCATGGCTTGAATGATAATTTCCAGGTTGTAAATCGGATTGACGCCGCGTGGACTTAAGATCACTGGTCCTCCACGCAGTCCAAGCTCATTGCGCAGGCTGATATCCGCCTGACCAGGGTAAAAGTGTGCCATCTCCACACCCCATTGGATCAGTTGGAGCCGGTCAGGGTTAGCGCCATACTTTCTGGCAGTCTGAAGCAAATCGTTTGCATCAGCCGTTACCAGATCAGCATGCTTCAGCACATAACGAGCCAACCATCGAGCCAGATGCGATTGTTGCTCAAGCTGGTAGAGGTCAGTACCCCAGGGTGTGATCACACAGGGATGAAAGCCACTTGCTGCTGCCAGCCACCCGGCTGAATTAACCCGGTGGGCATGTAATATGTCCGGTCGCCATTGGCGAATGAATCGACGCAGCCAAATCGCCCAAATTGGGAAACGAAGGATGGGAGTAGATATGTTTTTCGATAGGTCGATGACCGGCACATCCGGCCACGGTTCTTGCATGCGGACGTCCGCCACAAGACATACGGTATGCCCCTGCCTGGCAAACCAACCCACCCAACGGCGGGTGTGAGTGCTGTTAGGGTTTGAAATAAAACACAATCTCATGGTTTTTGAAGCATTATCAAATAATGCGATTTGGGGATGCCGGGTAGCAATTCAAGCAGCCCCGCTAGAAATCGACTATGGCGCAATATGCGGGTAATATTCATGGGATGCAGGCGTTGTAGATATCGGACCGCCATACCCGGGAACAGCTGGTGAATTTCTGAGATAGGCACGCTATACAGGTTGGCATTGCTGGATCGATAAAAATCGTACCAGATAACATATCCACCCGCCTTAAGCACACGCAGCATCTCCGATGCAATCCGCTGCCGTAGTTGAGCATCCAGGATCGATGAAAAAACAGTGAATTGAAGGGTGAGGTCGAAACATTGGTCCGGATAGGGTAAGGTTTCCGCATTCCCTACACATAGCGTCATGCCGGCTGGAGCAAGCTGACGCGCCATGCTAATCCGATAATCCATAAGGTCAATACCATTCAGCTGCTTGGGCGGTATTCCCAAACTTGCCAAATAACGTAACAGTCCACCGTTACCACATCCGATATCCAGTACATTTAACTTGGGTATGCTGAGCTCACTCCTGCGGAACAAGTCTGCGAGAGCACGTTCCTGGGCCTGGCGAAAGTAAATCGAATTTGGATTGAGTGGGTGCCAGATATAATTCCGATCCTGCGGATCAGGATTGTATTGCGTGGCGTACATCTGCCGCAAGCGATCAATTTCGTTGCTCATATCGCCTTTCCAAATAAATCGTCAAATACTCCGGCGAGCTGACCCGTCAATTTCCGACGCTCGAACGTCTGGATAAGATTTTGATCTGGCTCAATGAAGAGCTGACCATTTTGCCATTGTCGATACATCTCAACCAGGCGCTGCGAAATTTGTAATGCGTCTCCGGGGGGCACAACGATGCCGGCGCGGGCATGCCGCACCAGGTCAGCAGCAACACCATCGTTCGCCAGGCACAGGATGGGTACAGATGCAGCCAGGTATTCGAAGATTTTACCCGTAAATATGGCAGGGCTTTCAGGTGAATCACCAATGATGAGCAGGAGCGCGTCTGCAGCCTGCATATATTGGATACTTTGCTCATGCGATACAAAACCCGGTGTCTCGACGATGTCACCCAGGTTTAACTCGGATATCCATTTTGATGTGGATTTACCGATATTACCAACCAGCTGAATGCGCAGGCGTTCTCGAGGCACTTGACCGGTAAGGATAACTGCTTGGACAGCTTCTAATATAGATCCGGCGTTTCTCCCCTGGGTATAAAATGACCCAGTGTACACCAGGGTAAAGCGATCCTTGTCTCTCTTTACTGGATGAACAGCCAGAAAATCTTCTCGATCGAAGCCGTTCGGAATCCATGTGATTTTCGCAGGTTGAGCGCCGGGTATGCGAGCGCAAATAGATTGGCTCATGGGCGGGCTGACGACAATCAGATGATTGGCGTCCTGGACTACCTGCCGTTCCAATCGTTCGTTCAATTTGCGATGCAGCACTGTTGGAAAGCGTAGATTACTGTTACCCACCCACGGGTCTCGAAAATCAGCTACCCAGGGGATATTGCTCTGCCTATGAAGCCGTCGGGCGATGACATGGGCAGTAAATGGAGCAGAGGTCGAATAGATGACCCTCACTGGATTCTCCTTGATTATTCGGTTACCCGCCCGCGTGGCAAAGGGTAGCCAGCCCACCTGCTCATCTACCGTCAGCAACCAGCGGGTAATTAAAGCGCGCACACGCCAGGGCGGGCGGGGCGGTGGTAATATGACCGGGGTGCGTGTGACAGGAATGCCTGGAGGAATCTCTTTCAGCAAGCCACCATCTTGTAAGCCGGTCTTAAGATAATGAGCCGTCAATACATGCGGATTCCAACCATATTCTGGCAGGTACTTAACAAACTTAAGCGTCCGTTGTACTCCCACACCGCCCATGGGAGGAAAGTAGTACGCAATCATGAGCACAATCGGGTTGTCATCCATGCTTTCATTCTTCGTTTCGATACAACGCCATCCACCAGGTAAATGTGCTGCGCTTTGGCCACAAATGACTCATCGGTGACCGCTTCGAGTGAGCTTGTGACAGATTTTGTCCTGAAGCTGCTTTCTTTTGAGGCGAATAACCGCATTGCGGGCAGACAGTCATACGGGGGAAGTTTCTTCCAAGACGGTGCTGATGTACTCTGTAAATATTCCATAGACCGGGGAATGCCTGGCGCTTTGTCGGAACCACCCCTTCCAACCTCACGAGACGAAAATAAGCGCCAAACAGGGTTTTAAAATCATTCCGTTGGTATTGGCGGAGGTGGTGATAAGGATGAAAGGCATGCAGACACTGCGGGCAAGTCACCCGATTATATTTTAGTTCTTCGTTATAAGGCACGCTGATCAAGATATATTTGCGTGCAACCCGCCTCAGCTCAATCAAAACCTTTTGATAGTTTACGAAGGGTAAGTGCTCCAGCATCTCCATGCTCAGGCTGGCGTCAAAGGAATGATCTTCAAATGGCAGGAAAGTAGCATCGGCTTGCAGGTGCACTGCTGTGATGTGCTGCAAAGCAGCCCGGCTCAGATCCAACCCAAGCTTAAAACGATTGCTCTCCACCAGGTCGGTGAAAACCCCATTACCGCAGCCCACATCTAAAATTGCTCTAACCTCGCTGGGAAGCCATTCAGCGGCCAGTCTGGCCCGTTCAAGATCACCCTCCCGATTCTGCCAGGCTGCAGAATCCCATAAATCTGGGTTATCAAAAAAAGCCTGACGATAATTATTCGTCATCGGATCAACCCTGGTGAGATACTCTTTGGGGTAATAACGCCAATAAATAATCACGCAGGCTGCGATCCCTCACCAGGACAAGCGCATAATAAGCTAACGTCACCAACACGGTGGAAATAAGCAACCAGAGTGGAAATGGGGTCAGGGGGATTTTTACCAGCACCAAAAGCAGCGCCGGGATGGCTGCATAAAGTACGTATTGGAAAATATTTCGAAAGGTCTTAACCCAGCTCACATGGGTGAGCCTGAGCAGCCACAAAGCCAGACCACCATATACCAGCACTCCGCTGGCAGACCAGATGATCAGCGTCAGGTAGATATTATGGGTCAATCCACCAATCACCAGGGCAGCAAAACGAGTGCCCAGGATGACTGAATTAACCATCAAAGCCAGCTCCTGGCGCTCCAGGGTGGCAAACAGGTTGCTCAGCGGGGAGGAGATAAACAAAACGAACATCCAGGGGCTTAATAGTTGTGCATACCGTCCGGCCTCAACCCAGTTTGCCCCAAAAATAATCCTGAATAGCTCAGGACCTGCGATCCCTAAGATCACCGCTGGGAATAAACCCAGGGCTGATAAGCGGCGGAAGACCAGCTCCACTGATTTGGACAGGTTTTCAGGGTTGGAACGCAGCTCAGCTGTTCGCTGATAAAAAACTTGGGCAATCGCACTGCCCAGCAGTGTCATGGGGAGCACAATCACACGGTTCGACAATGAATAATAGCCCACCACTGTTTCTGAGAAAAAATACAGCAACATCAGCGATGGTAGCTGCCAGGAGAGATTGTTAATGAAGCTGCTCCAAGAGTCAACCAGGGGGAATTTGCGGTAGCGCTTTAGATTAGTGAACATGCGTGAGCCCTGGATGGTCCTGATAAACAGGGTTCCGTTTTCTTTAAGCACCTGAGCTCCAAGCACGCTGGCAAAGACGAATGTGCCGGCCAGATATGAGAATATGAGCACTGCTACAGTGGGATTTCCTATGAAAGCCAGGCCAATCGGAAGGACGCTGGTTGTAATGGAAGCGGCTACTCTGGCAATCGAGAGTCGGCCAAAATGCTTTGTGCGCGAGTTCCAGTAATTAAGGGCGGCAAAGAAACCCTGGATCAACAGGGCAATTGGGACCAACCATAAAAATCTATAAAAATCTGGCAATCTTAACAGGTTGACCAGTGGATGACCCACGATCAATAAAACCACACCTGCGGTAACGCTGATCCCTAAGGCAATCACCAGGCAAAGGGCAAATATATTGATCGCATCCTTGTTATCTTCTGGGAGCATGATTGCATACTCATAGCGTAAACAGATGATGATGGCTACGATTCCGATCAGGGATGTGAATACGTTTAGGATGCCAAAAGCTTCAGGAGCAAACAGACGCGAGATGATGGGTGCGGTGAGGATGGTAATGACCTGGGCGAGGGTGGTGCCGCTGACCAGCTTTAACACATTGGAAAAAAAACTGCTCCTTCGGTATCGGGTTGGGGCAGTCATCTGTGCTTGGTCCTCTCCTTTTGAAATCGTAAAATCGGGGCTTCGCCTTGCATGCTCGCAATTATATACTATTTCATTTGAGCATCACTTTACCCGGTTGGTAGCAATGGTATTGAAGATAAAATCTCCCACCATGAAATGCGATTTTTGATTTTTAACCGTGGTAAGATAAGCACGTCTGCAAACTATACATCGTACTGCCGGAGGGTTCTATGGATGAAAAAATGACTGCCACTGCACTGGCTAGCCTGCATGATGAGCTAAATGGTGAATACCTTTATCAAGCCCTTGCGCAAGTTGAGAAAGACCCTCGCCTGGCGGAGGTCTATCAGCGCATGGCGGCCGTGGAACGCAAGCATGCGGATGAATGGGTGGAACGCCTGAAATCCGCTGGTGTGGCAATCCCAGAATTTAAACCTGATTGGCGTACTCGTACCCTCGCCTGGGCATCTAAACGCCTCGGAGTGGCTTCGGTTTTACCCACCATCATTGGCAACGAACGCAAGGATTCTCGCAAATATGCCGGTATTCCGGGCAGTTCCGGGATGTCAGCTGATGAATCCTCACATAATCGGTTGCTGAACCGTGTGGTTTCAACCATGAAGGGTGGGATGGAAGGTGGCGCCCTGGCTCAGCTGGAGGGCAGACATCGCGCCGGAGGTGGTAATGCCCTGCGGGCGGCTGTTTTGGGTGCGAATGATGGCCTGGTATCGAACTTGAGCCTGGTGATGGGTGTGGCCGGGGCTAATCTCAATAATGCAACCATCCTGATCACCGGTGTGGCTGGTTTATTGGCCGGGGCAATCTCTATGGCACTGGGTGAATGGCTGTCAGTGCAGAGTTCAAGGGAACTATATGCGCATCAGATTGGGATCGAAAAGGCCGAGCTAGCCGCCGCTCCGCAAGAGGAAGCTGAAGAGCTGGCATTGATCTACGAAGCACGCGGCTTACCAAAAGACGAAGCCCAACGCATGGCTCAACATATCATCAGTGACCCGGCCTCCGCCCTCGAAACCTTGGCGCGCGAGGAGCTTAGTGTGAATCCCTCCGAGCTGGGAGGCTCAGCTTGGGAGGCTGCTCTCACTTCTTTCTTCTTGTTCTCGGTTGGGGCGATTATACCCGTGGTCGCCTTTACATTCCTAAGTGGGCTTACAGCGGTCATTCTCAGTATGGTTTTAAGCGCCGTCGGGCTTTTTATCGTTGGGGCAGGCATCACCCTGTTCACTGGGCGCAGTGTGATCTACTCCGGCACTCGCCAAGTTTTGTTCGGTCTGGTTGCAGCGATGGTTACCTTCGGCATCGGTCGTCTGATTGGCGGAAACCTGGGAGGCTAGATCCAAGATAGCTCACCAGAAGAATCCCTCGTTGATGCTGTGAGCGAATAGGACTGGTCTGCCTTTGCTATCCTTGCAGGAAAATACGATGTAGAATCTAAAAAAGGTTTTGAGCATGAGCATCGATAACTCCCCACCTCTCCCGCCCGCATCCCCCAAAAAAAAGATTGGAGTGCTCCTGGTAGATGATCACGCCGTGGTGCGCCAAGGTTTACGCATGTTCATTGAGATGCAAAATGACATGGAAGTTGTTGGTGAAGGCTCAAATGGCGCTGAAGCGGTGGATTTGTCTGCTCGCCTCAGCCCTGACGTGATCCTGTTGGATTTGCTCATGCCTCAAATGGACGGGGTGGAAGCAACCCGCAAAATCCTGGAGGGTAATCCAAAATCCCGCGTGCTCATCCTGACCAGTTTCGGAGATGACGATAAAGTATTTCCTGCCATTCGAGCAGGAGCCCAGGGATATTTGCTCAAAGATATCCAGCCGCGCGATCTGGTTCAGGCCATACGCGAAACCTATCTGGGCAAGGCCCAGCTCCACCCCGACGTTGCCCAACGGCTGATGGCGGCGGTCTCTGGCAACGTGCCGATCAAAGAACCGAAGTCGATCTCACTGCCCAAAGAGCTGGAAGGATTAACTGAGCGTGAGCGCGAGGTCTTGGAGCTGATCGCACGTGGATTGACCAATCGTGAGATTGCCGAAAAGATGGTGATCAGCGAAAAAACCGTTAAAACCCATGTCTCCAACCTCCTGGATAAATTGGAGCTGGAAGACCGCACCCGTGCGGCCATCTGGGCATTGAAGCATGGACTGGGCTCAAAAGACTGAAACGGGGCAGTCATGCACTATTTTGCCACCTACCTGATCTACATCGCCGTCATTGCGCGTGCCATCGGTTGGAATCAGGAAACCTCACCCATCCCAACCACCATCTGGATCCTGCTGGCGATTTTTGGCATCATCCTTTTCACCCAGCAGGTTCTTACCCGTCGTTTTCCCTTTTACCCCCGTGTGTATACCCTGGTGCAGTCCGGGCTGGTCATTTCCATGCTGTACATTGACCCGTCGATTGATTTTCTTACCATGCTTTTCATGCCGCTCAGCTTTCAAGCCGTGCAGTTCTTCCATGATCTGGTCGGCTTCGCCTGGATTGGAGTCTTCAGCCTGGCGATGGCAGGACGGTTGCTGTCTGGGCTGGAATGGGAAGCCGGGTTAACGAATGTACTGGCTGGAAGCGGGGCTAATGTTCTAATGGGCAGCTTCGCACATCTGATTGCCCGTACCGAACACAGGCGCTGGGAGAATCAGCGTTTGTTTGGGGATCTCCAGGAAGCTTATCGCCATCTGAAAGATTCTGCCGCTCAGTCAGAAGAATTAGCCGCTGCCACCGAGCGCCATCGCCTCGTGCGCGAGCTGCATGATTCACTCACCCAGACCCTTTTCAGTATGAACCTGGCCGTACAATCCGCCCAGCTGGCTCTTACAGAAGTTCCCCATGAAACGGAAGAACACCTTATTCGCCTACAAACCCTCGCACGCAGCGCAGCCGGTGAAGTGCAAGAACTTACCGGGCAGGCTTCACAGCGTTCTCCCACCCAGGGTGGATTGGTAACAGCCATCCAACAGCTGGCACAGGAGCGGTTGGCACTGGATGGATTGCAAGTGACCGTCGAAGTCACTGGACAGCGTAATTTACCCATGGCTGTAGAAGCGAGCCTGTTCCGCATAACGCAAGAAGCGCTCAATAATATTACTCGCCACGCGGGTGTTCGCCAGGCGCTGGTCCGGTTATGCCTCGATAAGCCACTTGCCAGCCTGGAAGTGATCGATGAAGGTTGCGGTTTTGATCAGGCAGGAGCTAAGTCTGGAATCGGATTTGGACTGACGGGAATGGCTGAGCGCGCCCGCGAAATTAATTGGGCCCTGGAGATTAAATCACTTCATGGTAGTGGAACCCATATCCGTGTTGAGGAGCAGGCAACATGAAGGACCGGGTGGCTTCAGACCGTCTCACAACCCACCCACACCGCCTGGTTCTTGTGCTCGGTTTTTTGATGATCCTTGTCGTCGCACTGCGTCGAAGATACGACCTGGCAGGCAGCTTTACGCTCAGTTTACTTATCACCCTGTTAATAATTTTTGGGGTGTTATATATCGGCGAAGCACTAATCTCCAAAAGACTAAAATCATATCACTGGATATATTTCCTTCTCCAATTGATCGTAGTCCAGGTATTGGGATTATTCCAGGAATACCAGGATACCTGGGCATTGCTCTATGTTGCCCTTGGTTTTCAGGTGGCAGTGCGTTGTTCACGTAAACAAGCCGTGCTTTGGTTTGGATTGTTCGCGGCATCCCTGCTGGTCACCCTGTCGGTTGAATTTGGCTTGGTTTCAGGCTTGGGACGCGCCCTGGCATATATCGTCATCAGCGTCTTATTGATTTCCTACGATAATCAGTATGCTCAGCATGAAGACACCTTGAATGAGAGCCAGATGTTGGTGGCAGAGCTGCAGGAAGCCCATCAAAAGCTGGCAGAATACGCGGCCCAGGCGGATAAGCTGGCAGCCTTGCAGGAGCGCAACCGCATGATCCAGGAATTGTATGATTCGGTCGGTCAGAAGATTTTCGCCATCCAGCTCGCCGCTGAAACTTCCCGCCTCATGCTTGAAAAGGATCCACAGCGTGCAGCTGAACAGATTGATAATCTGCAAATGCAAACTCAATCCACTCTCGGGCAAATGCGCCTATTAATCGAACAATGGCGCCCAACCTGAGCCGCTGGTTGACTGCCAGACATCTCCATCGCAAGTCTGAGATACTACCACCAGGCTCAGCCTTCAGCCCGACCTCGTAAATCCATCTCCATTTGTAGGTTGAATTCTATCCCCCGCCCGATGCAGACGGGGGATTTTTTTGTTATCCTGAAAGCGTACCAAACAAAGCAGGCTCTAGCATGAATGAACAGGTACTTGGAGTAAAGGAAAAATGATCCAAAAATGTATCCGGGTTTTAATCGTAGATGACGTTCCACAGGTCCGCCTCGGTCTGGCAATCATGTTGAAATTAGCCGCCAGGAATATCACCCCAGGGATTGAGGTAATCGGTGAAGCGCAAAATGGTAGTGATGCCATTATACAAGCCCAGATTCTCAAGCCTGATGTAGTCTTGATGGACCTGGAAATGCCTGGGCTGGATGGTTATCAAGCTACTCAATCGATTAAATCAGCCGATCCCTCAATTTTGATCGTGGCGTTGAGTATTCATAGTGATCCATCTTCCCGCCAGAAAGTCATCCAGGCAGGGGCGGATGCCTTCGTTGAAAAAGGTGGTCCTCTTGATGATCTGTTTAGCGCCATCCAAAGGAGTCAATCATGGAAACGAAATTAAGTCAGAGACGATACGATCTCGACTGGCTGCGTGTGCTGGCTTGCTCAGGCGTTTTCTTATATCACTGCAGCCGGTTCTTCAACGATGCCGACTGGCACATCAAGAACGCCACCACCAGCCCTGTGGTCGACCTCTTCACCAGCATTTTCGACCTGTGGGGCATGCCGCTTATCTTTGCCATCTCAGGGGCCAGTATTTTCTTTGCTCTGCGCCACACTGGAGCAATCCACTTCCTGCGCGACCGGGCTTTGCGCTTGCTGGTACCCATGGCGCTGGGAATCCTGGTACTGGCACCACCTCAAGTTTACCTTGACCGGCTGACGCATGGAAAATTTAGCGGCTCATTTTTCGAATTCCTACCCCACTTCTTCGAATTCTCAAATTTCGCCTGGAACGGCGTCCACCTGTGGTATCTGGTGTATTTATTTACACTAACCCTGCTATTGATGCCCATTTTCAGCTGGCTGAAGCGGCCCTCCGGTCAGCGCGCCCTTGGTTATCTGAGCCAGTTTTCTTCACAGACGGGAGCTATCTATCTTTGGGCAGTACCCACCGCTTTGCTGGCCATCGCACTGGACCCATTCGGGATCATGAAGCCCGCCCCTTCCGAAGCATTCCTGCGCCTGGTTCTGTTCCTCCTACCCCTGGTGTACGGTTTCCTCATCTTTGCAGATCACCGCATTCAGCAGGCAATCATCCGCCAGAGACGTACTTCCCTCATCCTGGCGTCCGTAGGTACCATCATCTCAGTGATTATCCCAGTGGGGCTTGAAGAATGGGGCTGGAAATTCAGCCTGCCAATCTTCGTACTGGTGATGACTCTCGCCAACCTGCTTATCTGGAGTTATCTTCTGGTTGCTTTTGGCTTTGGAATGCGCCATCTAAATGTCAACCACCGGCATCTCGCATATGCCAATGAAGCGGTCCTGCCATTCTATATCCTGCACCAGCCGGTGATCCTGCTCCTTGGATACTTCATCATCCCCTTGTCACTTCCCATCCTGGTTAAGTACCTCATCATCACTCCCCTGGCTTTCTGCATCAGCATGGGGTTGTATGAATTTGGCATCCGGCGTGTAAATCTGTTGCGGCGGATCTTTGGGCTCAAAGCACGGAAACCGGAAATCCCTGCAGCCACTTTGGTAACTCAACCGCTTTCATGATCCTATGGCTGAGGATTCCCATATAAAAAAATATTTCTGTGTGGCAATTAGAAAAAGGAAGGATCAAAATGAATGCTCAATCCATTAATCTACCCCGCAGATACGAGCTGGACTGGCTCCGTGCATTGGCGATCTTTGCAGTCTTCGTTTACCACTGCTCCCTAATCTTCGCTCCCGATGCATATCAAATCAAGAACCTGACCCTCTATCCATATCTCGATGACTTGGGCGCTTTCGTCGGTCTGTGGGGCATGCCGCTTATTTTTATCATCTCGGGCGCCAGTGTCTTCCACGCTTTGGGAAAGTTCACTCCGGGGAAGTATTTCAAGGGTATCACCGTCCGTTTACTCGTTCCACTGGTGTTTGGCATCTTCACCCACATTGCCTTCCAAATCTATCTTGAGAATCTTCACAAAGGTACATTTAGCGGCTCGTTCTTTGACTTCTACCCGCATTACTTCGACGGCATGTATGGGTTCGGTGGCAACTTTGCCTGGATGGGTATGCATCTGTGGTATCTGGAGGCGCTGTTCCTGTTCTCCATACTGTGTCTCCCGCTCTACTTGTGGCTCAAGAGGCGCTTTAGTGGTCAACGATTATTACAGCGCTTGGGTGATTTCCTTGGAAAACCACTGACGATTTACATGGTTGCCTTGCCCACGGTTGTCATCTTCAACCTGTTCGATCCAGATGGCTTGGGCACGACGGTGATGGGAGGCTGGGGCATTTTCAACTACCTGGTTTACTTTATCTCTGGCTTTGTGATCATATCCAGTCAGCGGATGCTGGCAAGTATCAAGCGTATGCGTTGGGTTTCTCTTGCCGCCGGCATACTCACCTGGCCAGCTATCGATATCATCTGGGAAGCTTTGGGTGATCCAACTTTCGGCACGTGGCAGTTTTTAATCGGTACTACATTGTGGTGCTTGTGTGCCTGGTGTTGGCTGCTTACGGTCTTTGGATTTGGCTTACAGCACCTCAATCTCAATAAACCTTTCCTGCGCTACACCAATGAAGCCGTGCTGCCCTTCTACATCCTGCACCAATCGGTGATCCTGCCTCTGGCTTACTTCGTGGTGAATTGGTCCATTCCCGACGTGCTCAAGTTCCTGATCATCTTATGCGCTTCATTTGGGATTGTGCTCGTGGTGTACGAATTCCTGGTTCGGCGTTTCAACCCGCTGCGCTTCCTCTTTGGGATGAAGCCTATTGTCAAGCCTCTAAAGGCTCCTGCCATGGAAATACCAACCAGAGAGTTTTCGTCAATCAGTCATGAGTAAGTCGGAGATGGTTATTTCCGCTTTGGTATGCGCAAAAAAGCTGCCCCGCGCGCGTCCAGATAAATCTGATTGGGTGTAACCGTCATCCGTATAACGATATTCTGGCATGCTGGGCAGCGTAAAACATAACCTGGGCTTTCAGCGAATGCCCACAGGCTGCCAAGTTCTCCCACCCGCCCACACGAATCACATTCCACTGGGGTAATTGTCATCTCAATATCAAACAGCTCATGCAGCAAACCTGCCAGTGCGTTCCCGTCCAACATCAGCGATATGGTTTCCTCATAAAGCATGCCGTCCATGGTTTTCCTCCCTTTATGCAGTCCCAGTCGGACCAAACCGTTCCATACGGATCTGCTCTGCCTGGATGCCAAGCGTCACCAATCCATTAGCTACACCCTCCACCAGCGCTGTCGGTCCACAGATATACGCCTTCAAATCATTCCCCAATGGTTTGGCAACCTGCTCCAGCATCTGCAAATCGATCCGTCTCCCGTAACCATTCCAATTAATGGGCTGTGAACGTGTGAGAGTATGAAAAACTTCAAGTCCTTTGCCTTCCTTATGTAGGCGTTGCAAATCATCCCGGTAGATAATATCCTCCTGGCTGCGTGAGCTGTACAGCAATCGAACGGGCACCTTCGAACCAACGGCACGCCAATGCCGGATCATTGCCATTAGCGGGACGATCCCCGATCCACCTGCCACCAGTAGCAGTGGTCCTCCCATGCTGGCTTCCCAGACGAAATATCCGCCGATCGGGCCGCGTAGCTCAACCTGGTCACCTATGATGAGAATGTCATGCAGGTATGTCGAGACCTCCCCCTCCTCAAGTCGTTCAACGGTTAGCTCAATCTCACCCTTTTGCTCAGGGTTGGAAGCGATCGAATAACTCCGCTGCGTCTGGTATCCATCTGGTGCGGTTAATCTGACATCATAGTGCTGCCCCGCCTGATGAGGTATCCAGTTTGGTAGTGCCAGGGTAAATGTCTTGACACTTTGGGTTTCCAACCTCACCTTGATCACGGTTGCTATCTGCCATTCCAATATCCGTGGGATTGCTTCGTTCTTAATCAGTTCTGTCTCCATAATAGCGCTCCTCTTTCCACGGATCCCCGTGATTGTTATATCCCAGCGATTCCCAGAAACCAGGATTGTCTTTTGCAATAAGTGTCAGTCCACGCACCCATTTGGCGCTTTTCCAAAAGTATAGGGCGGGCACTACCAGGCGTGCAGGACCGCCGTGTTCAGCTGCCAGGGGAGCACCATTGTAGCGGTATCCAATAAATGCTTTCCCATCCAGGATCTCTTGCAGCGGCATATTGGTGGTATAGCCCCCATCGCAAAATGCGATCACGTAATGTGCGTTTGGGTCGACTTCCACAGAAGCCAATAGCGTATCCACGCTTACTCCTTCCCATTGCGTATCCAACTTTGACCACTTGGTCACGCAGTGGATATCCACGGTGAAGTGTTGGGATGGCAATAGCTGAAATTCAGCCCACGACCATCGCACAGGCTGCCTGACCAGTCCATTGATCTCAAAGTTCCAACGCTCCAAAGGCGTGCGTGGGGTTGGCCCTGCCGAAAGCACCGGAAAATCGTTGGTTACGTATTGCCCGGGTGGAACCCGGTTGGGAGGAGCGTCTTGTCTGCGTTTACCCAAAAACCCGCGTGATAGAAATGTTCCGCTCATCATACCCTCCTCAATCCAATAATCGGACATACTTGATGCATTATATCACAATAGGGTACAATTTAGCCGGCTGGTGGAGGTAGTGTACTTCCGGAAAACACATATCCTGTTATGGATCGTCGTAGAATCAATGTATGTCACCGCTATGTAAGCATACCTGACGGATTATTTATTATTTTCAAAAGGAAAGAGCAAGACTACATCAAGCTGATATCGATCGTAGCAAAATCCACCTGTTAAGAAATGTCTGCATACAATTGGTCGGTCTTTGCTGCCATGATGAAGTCATTCAGGTGCAGACCCTTGATCTTGTGAGTCCACCAGGTAATCGTTACCTTCCCCCATTCGGTCAGGATGGAAGGATGGTGGTCTTCTTCGTTCGCTACCTGCGCCACCCGGTTGGTAAAAGCCATTGCCTGAATAAAATCTTTGAACTTGAAGGTTTTTTCCAGGCGTGGCACACTTTCTTTTTCATAGAATTCCCAGTCAGGCAGGTTCATCAAATATTGATTGATATCCCGCTCATAAAGGCGGGGGGTCGATGATGAAACTGGACTGCAGTGTAGCTGTGCTAAATCACTCATAATTGAATCCTTTATTCTCTCATCCTTGTTCCGGTGTGTAAGGAGCCTGATCGTCAATATTGCCTACGAATTGAGGCAGATTTTTATGCCCCAACATTTGACGGATGGCCAGGTTTTCACCGGTGTGGTACCAATAATGATAGATCACCCGTTGGAGCAGGTTACCAATGACTCTCTCACTCGGCGTACCATCCGGCTTCAAGATATGCGACTTCAGCTTCACGGTAGTTAAACTTTCCAGCCAGGGGTCCGCTAATTTCGTAATCTTCCGCCAAAATGAGCGTGCTTCACGCAAGGAAGGTGTGCTCGCTGGAGCGCCATATGCAAAAGCCTCCTGCACTTCAGGATATGGCAATTGCCCCTGACCAAAATACAGGAAATATCTCTGTTCCTGCCAGGCCAGGTGCCCCACATTCCAGCTGATGCAATTCATTGGCAGCAAACGATTACTTGCATCTTCATCACTTAAGCCTTTGAGTGCTCGTTTGAACTCTTCCCGCGTGAATTTTAATTGGAGAACCAGAGTATGAATTGCGGTCATTTTTCCCTCCTTGAAGCTCATTTTCTTAATTGCTCGATAACTATATTTAGTCATCTTACATGTCAATTATACCCATAATAGTCTGAATACTGCTGGCGATTTTTTAATCCATAGATAACTGATATATAAAAGTCATTGTCTCCTGTAGTTGCGAGGAGAGAATCAAATTTATTCTCGCCAACAGCAACCACCGTATGTAGCATTGATCCACGCCTGGTTATTCAGAGTTGGTAGAAGTCAGGCGATAGAAACGATAAATATTTGCTATACTATGTGAATAGTTGTTTATTAAGGTCCGTTAACCTGAAAATTGGGGGCCTGAATGTCTCCTGATCTGCTGTCAACCAAACTTAATCGGCCGCTGGCTTCTAAAAACCTGGTCACGCGCCTGGGCCTGATCCAACGGCTCAATGAAGCCTGGAGATTGGATAAAAAGCTCTGCCTGGTATCTGCCCCCGCCGGATATGGAAAGACAACATTGGCCATCGAATGGTTAAAGGAGCTGCAAACAAGGACCTCCTGGCTTTCTCTGGATAGAGCTGATAATGACCCAACGCGCTTTCTTTTTTATATCATTGCTGCCTTGCAGCTGATCGATCAGCAAATTGGTAAAAAAACAGGTACGATGCTCCAGGCCGGGCAGCCACTTCCTCCTGAAGTTGTATTGACCTCTTTGATCAATGAGATAGCCTGGTTTACCGAACCCTTCATCCTGGTGTTGGACGATTATCACCTTATCGAGGCCTTGCCAATCCACCAACAGCTTGAATTTCTTATCGACCACCAACCAAATCAAATGCACCTGGTCATTATCACGCGTGAGGATCCACCTCTGCCACTTGCCCGGTTGCGAGCGCGCGGCCAGATGATGGAAATCCGGCAAAATGATTTGCGTTTTTCAATGAATGAGTGTGCAGATTTCTTAAATCATGCTATGGGATTAAATTTGTCCCCTGACCATATCGCAGCTTTGGAACATCGAACTGAAGGTTGGATTGCGGGTTTACAGTTAGCAGCTTTATCCATGCGCGACCACAACGATCTCCCTGGATTTATCCAGGCTTTCACAGGCAGTAGCCACTTCGTGCTGGATTATCTGATTGAGGAAGTATTTACCCAACAAACAGCTGATGTGCAGGATTTCCTGCTAAAAACCTCCATCCTCGATCGTTTATCTGGCCCACTATGTGATGCCGTGGCAAATCGGACCGATAGCCGCGATTTACTGGAACGTCTCAAGCATGCCAACTTGTTCATTGTCCCCCTAGACCAGTCCTGCACATGGTATCGCTATCATCAATTATTTGCCGATTTGCTTCGCCAGCGGCTCAAAGCCACCGAACCAGGATCACAATCAGAGTTACATCATCGAGCCAGTCAATGGTTCCAGGATCAAGGACTTATCCCTGAAGCAATTCAACACGCCCTGGCAGCCCACGAATGGGAAATTGCCGCCGATTTGATCCAGGAAAGCTCATCTCAAATGATTGCACGTGGCGAATTGATAACTGTACTTCACTGGACAAAGGCATTACCGAATGAGGTCATCTTCACGCGTCCGGAGCTGTGCCAAAACTACGGCTGGGCTCTGACCCTTACCGGTCAATTGGACGCAGCCAATGTATACCTACATCAAGCCGAGAAGATTGCCCAGGATGATCCTGCTCGGTTAGGGTCCATCCTGGTTGCCCAAGCATACCATTTGCGTGTTTCTGGAGATAATGTCAGAGCAATCGAATATGCCCAACGTGCCTTATCGGTCCTTCACAATAATGACACGTTGTCAACCAGCCTGGCTGCTCTCACGCTGGGGCTTGCACATTGGAATGATGGTAATTTTCATGCATCTGAGCAGGCATTTTTAATCGTGGATCGTGCGGCCCAACAATCCGGCAATCATTATGCCCGGATGGTTGGACTAACTTACCTTGGGATGATCCAGGCAGTCTATGGGCACCTTCACCGCGCTGCAGAACTTTGCCAACAAGTGATTCAATTAGGAGAACATTCCCCAACCGTGGCTTCAGCCCATGCCGAATTAGCCACACTGTTTTACGAGTGGAACGAGTTGGACAAAGCCGTCACCCATGCGCAAATTGGTGTCGAACAAAGCCTGCAAACGGGTAACCCTTTACTCCAAAGTGACAGCTACCGTACATTAGCAATTATCCAGCAAGCTCGCCGCGAACCGGAAGCAGCTTTATCCACGCTTCAAAAAGCTGACCAATTGGCCGACAGTCATCAAATTTCTCCTATCGCTGGCATTCGAATTGCTGCCTGTCATGTTCAAATCTCATTGGCGCAGGGTGATCTCTCCACTGCCCAATTATGGGCAGAAAAGGTAACCGCATCTACAGACACCTCTTTCCTGTTTCCTTGTTTCGGACTCACACCTATACGGATTCTACTTGCGCGCCACGAAAAAGCAGCTGCAGCCGATAAATTAAATGGTCTCTATGAGCTCGCCATCCAGAAAGGTTGCGGCGCTGGCATGGTCGAAGTGCGTTTGCTGCAAGCTCTCGCTACGCAGACACCCGTGGATGCCCTATGTTTTCTACATGATGCTTTGATGCTGGCTCTACCGGAAGGCTTCATCCGTACTTTCGTGGATAAAGGCGAACCGATGAAGGCTCTGCTCGAAAGGTTGAAATCCCAAGCTGGAGAGCTGAAAGAGTATATCCTCAAGCTTCTGGCAGCTTTTGGGGAACTGGGTAGGCTTTCCATCCCGCAATTGTTGGTCGAACCCTTGAGCGCGCGTGAATTGGATGTACTGCGCCTCCTGGAGCAAGGCATGTCGAACGGCGAGATCGCTATGCGATTGGTAGTTACGGTTGGAACGGTAAAGAGCCATGTGCATAATATTCTCGAGAAGCTTGCGGTGAACAGCCGCGCGCAGGCGGTAGCCCAGGCAAGGTCGCTCAAGTTGTTATAGCATTACCATTTTCCTGGATACAACCGAATCTCTATCCCCGACTGCAATAGGATCGGGGATTTTTATTTTCCAAATCTATCTCTAATCTATCTTTGGATAGATGACAATCTATCCGTAGAATCGCTAAAGTATAGACACCAGTAAGCAAATCAACCAAAAGAGGAGAATCTAATGAATGCAACAGCTAGTAATCAAAATGTAGTCACACAGAATATAAGCGCACAACAATTGAAAATTCAGCTTGCCAGTTACCTTGAGACACAGCCTGAACACATTCGGTCGTTTCATCGTGTAATGAAGATTCTAGAAAGCATTACCCTCGGCATCATGCTCATCATCTTCATCACCGCATTCGTCTTGTCCTTTATGTGGAAAACCATCCCTGTTGGAGCCATCCCTGCTGCTTGGTTCCTCCTGCCGACCAGCGCAGCCGTATTAATGCTGCTCATCGCCGTGCATACCTTAAGACTGCACGCTTATCCCACCAGCAGTCTTTATAAAATTTATCGAGGTGGGTCTCCCGCTCGTCTGCTTGGGAAGTATCAGCAATTCGTCACTGGTAAAGCCGCAGATGCTCAAGCTTTTATATTGATCCTGGTGGCACTGATTGTAGGTTCATTCTTTGCCCTCTTTGCCTGGGCAGCCTGGACGGTCAACTGGGCACTTCTCACTCCCATGATCAATATCTCGGGTACAGCTTTAGGGATTGTCATCGCTGTCGGTATTGTCGGTGGCATGATCCTCAAAACTTATCAGAAGCTCTCCCAATCCCGCTAAGCTGGATTGGTCTCTACCCAGTCTGGCCTTGTTACCCAGATTGGGTAGACATGAAAGGCAATAGAAAAAAGGAGTCTTATCATGGCAACAAAATCGATAAATAGATATCCATTGCGTGACCGATTGACCTACCTCTGGTTGGTTATCGCCGCCGTTCTGTTTGTATTCACTTACGGTATGTACCGTAATCCCCTCGCCGCCTTATTGGCCCAGGTGTTCCTTATTCGCTTCCTGCGCGGTCGAAAGATCGGTGGAGGTTATCTCCTGATCTTGCTGGCGTTGGTGGTAGCCAATGTGATCTCATGGTGGAACCTCATGCCAACGAATCCCACTCTGGTTCGTATTATCTCCGGGTCCGTTTTTGGATTGCTGTACACTATTCCCTTCTTGCTAGATCGTGTGCTGGTGGGTCGCTTCCAGGGATTTGCCAGCACCCTGGTATTCCCTTTCACCAGAGCCGCTTTCGAGTTCCTGACCCTCTGGCCCAATCCCATGGGCACCTACGGTGCGCTGGCTTACAGCCAGTTCAACAGCATTTACCTCACCCAATTGGTGTCGATCACCGGATTATGGGGTGTCACCTTCCTCCTTTCCTGGTTCGCCCCGATGGTCAACTGGATCTGGGAAGAAGGCATGGCTTGGCAGCGTATCCGCCGGGGTCTGGCAATTTTCGGAGGCGTGATGCTGGTTGTTTTGCTGTATGGCATGGTCCGCTTGACCTATTTTCAACCCCAGCTTGGAAGCGTGCGCATCCATGCGATCGTCGAAACTGACTATACCCGCTACGATTGGGATACCAGAACTCTGGCCTTTGAGTAAATCTGACCCTGAAGCCTTCCGAGCCCTGATGGCCCCCGTATACGAGCATTACTTGCAGGCTACGGTCCGCGAAGCCCAGGCTGGGGCACAGATCATTGTGTGGCCTGAAGTGGCTGCCGAAGGCTTCCGCGAAGATTTAGACGCAGTTCTCGTGCAGGCGCAGGATATATCCCGCCAGGCAGGTATTTACCTGGCAGTTGGGTTGAATGTGATCGACTCCAATTCAAGCCCAGAAGGGGAGAATAGGCTGGTGATTATCGATCCGCGCGGTGAAATTGTTGTGAACCAGCTCAAGTATGGTTGCATGGCCTTCAACATGTACGACTTCGAAATCCCAACCATCGATACACCTTACGGCAAGCTGGCCGGCGTGATCTGCTGTGACCTCGATTTTCCATTTGTCATCCGGCAGGTGAGCCAAAAAGGGATTGACATTCTCCTGAACCCCAGCTTCGAGCCAACCGCGGAAAATATCCTGGCGCATTCACAGATGGTATCATTCCGCGCCATTGAAAATGGCGTGTCCATCTTCCGATCTACTAGCATGGGACTCTCGCTCGCCATCGATCCATACGGACGCACCTTGGGATCCATGGATGCTACCCGCGTTGACCAGCGCGTATTCGTGGTGCAATTGCCCAATCATCATGTTCACCCCCTCTATTCTGTTGTTGGTGACCTGTTTGGGTGGCTTATCTCAGCTGGGTTTGTTTTTATCCTTGGCTGGGCAATCTTTGGGTACCGTAAATCCCAGGCAGCAGCCGCCAGCTCTCCATAATAAAAGTCTCCCCCTGCATAATCAGCTGGATTCTGCATGGGGAGAATGGACTGCCGGTTTCAATATGTATACGCCACGACGATGAGAAGTGAAAAATGCTGCAAATTGAAATCCACCTAAAGGGAAGGATAAACCAGCAATGGTCAGGATGGTTTGATGGCTTGGCCATTAGCTACTCCAAACGAGACTCAACGATTATCACAGGATGTGTGACAGATCAGGCAGCTCTTTACGGGATAATTTCCCACCTACGCGATTTGGGTTTACAACTAATTTCGGTCAATAGTGAGCAGCTTGGGGAGGATTTAGATGAACACAACCTATGAAATAAATTCTAATCTTCCCTAGGCCAGCCGCGCAGGTTGCAAAGAAACCAAAATGCATGTTAAACTCAATACCATACACCATGAGCATAATATCAAGTTGCATGTCAGATCGAAAGTGAGCCTATGTATTATTGGAGTCGCACCGGCAGTATTGTTGATATCGCCAGTTTTATAATCCTGTGTACCCTGTGGGCACTGGGCGGCGTGATGCTCACCAGCCATGCATTTCGCCTCAAAAAGCGAGAAAAGCTGGTTGCAGGGTTGGCGGTTGGCTTCCTCCTGTTCATCGTATTGAGTAATCTGCTCGCCCAAATCCTCCCCTTGACGGTCGCATACTGGGCCAGTACTGGGATCATCTTACTTTCGGGGCTTGGCCTGGCCATTGGCTCCAAAAAAAGTCTGCGCTCCTACCTCGAGTTATTAAGCAGCTGGCGGCAAATTGTCGTTCTTTTTGCGATCATCCTCGGATTTACTTTAATCTTGCGTGGACTGGCTATTTTCGATGATTATTACCACCTTCCCATGATCTCGGTCATGGCAACGGGGGATATCCCGCCTCATTTCTATCTCGACCCTTCGCTGCATTTGCCGTACCATTATGGATTGCAGGTCTTTGCCGCAAGTATGGTCAGGCTGGCAGGCTTTTTCCCCTGGAGCTCCTGGGACATCAGCCGGGCAATCGTTTATGGGTTCACTGTCTTGTTAGCCTGGCTGTGGCTCCGGCGCCTCACCCGTGCGCAGCTGCCCGCTTATCTGGGCAGCGGGTTGCTCATCTTCGGGGGAGCCGCGCGCTGGTTGCTGCTGTTCCTCCCCAAACCCATGCTCGAGACCACCGGAGCCAACCTGCACATGGACCTCTCGGGGATTGCCGCAGGGGGTAACCTGGTGACTGCCCTCACCAACAGATGGCCCTTGGATGGAGGCGGCCCATTTCCCTTCCCCTACGCCTTTGCCAGCGGTATTTTGGAACCCTTGAACATGCAGCTTGGAGCGACGGGTGCCATGTGGGAAATGACGATCCTGCTGCTCTTGCTGCTATGGAGACCTCGCAAAACCTCACTGGCTGGCATATTGACTATCAGCCTGTTATTAGCCAGCCTGGCACTCAGTGCAGAACACGTATTCGCTTTAATGGTTGCAGGTTTGGCGATCATTCTCCTGGTCGGTCTTATCCGAAACCGTATCCAGCATCGTCCAAACCGGCTAGACACCCTGAAAACCTGGGGCATACCACTGGCAATAAGTAGTGCGTTGGCATTATTCCAGGGTGGGTATATCACCGGGGGGTTTTTCAGCCTGCTTTCCAGGTTAACCGGGCACAGCTATCCCATGGTGACCACCGACTTCCAGGGTTTTAGCCTGCGTTGGCCACCCGCCGTTCCGTCCGGTCATTTCGGGCCGCTCTCCTTGTTTGATCCAGGTCAAATTTTAATCATGCTGGCTGAAGCCGGCCCCGCTCTCATACTGTTGCCGCTGGTGGTTATATACTGGCTCAACAAACTTCGCACAGCGAATCGCCTCCCACAGGCGCTGGCTGCGGGCTCAATCATCAGCCTGCTCTTCCCGGTATTTTTCCGTTATGGGCTGGATTTCGATATCACCCGCCTGGTCGGAGCCAGCCTCTGGCTGAGTTATGCTCTGGCGTTTCCCATCCTGTGGTTATGGTTGGTCCAAGCCAGGCAAGGTTTCCGCCTGCTGGCAGGTGGTGGCTATGTAGTGGCTATCTTTGCGGCTCTGGTCATGTTATCAGTCGAGCTGATTGCCATTCCTGAGACTCAAACTACTTATTATCTGAAGTTCAGCGAGAGTGACTTCTCTTTACCTTATTGGAACAAGCTGGAAAAGGATGCCCAGATCCTGGATTCCATACCTGAACGTTCCGTGCTGCTTTTTGGACGCGCCTCTTTCGCGGCCATGGACGTATATAAACGCTCACCCGTTTGGGAAGCATTGGTTGCCAGCCCCGACCCTACCCGTGTCGCTGCGGCAGGATATTCCTACGTATACATGGATGATGTTTGGTGGCAAAAATTATCTCCCCAGGTTCAGGCTGCTTACAATCAACCCTGTGTAAAGCTGGTAGTTGAGATGAAACTCGCTGGAAGCCAGGATCGAAGATTATTTAACCTGCAGGCGTGTCGCCCATAATCGAATCTGGTCGCTTCGGAGCATGTGGTATGATTTCACCATCAAGCAAAACCAATCCGCATGGTATCCATTTTCAGGCAGGAAAGTGAATCGCTATGAGCATGGAATTTATTAAAACCAAAGATAATATTCTCACCAGCATCATCATCCGGCGTGAGTATCAGCCTACTGAAACCACCTTCGTCACCAGCCCCGACCTTGCCCAGCAGGTTGGCTTTGTAGTTTACCCGGCGGGTGGGGTGATCAAGCGCCACCTCCATAAGAACATCGACCGCCAGAATATCTCCAGCTCTGAAGCGCTCATCGTTCGCCAGGGGCGCCTTGAAATTGACATCTTCGACCAGAATAAGGTGCTCCTCGCCACGCGTGAGCTCCAGGCTGGCGATTTCGTCTTAATGGTTTCGGGAGGGCATGGCTTTCGTATCCTGGAGGCAACAATTTTACTGGAGGTCAAGCTCGGTCCGTATGCCGGACCCTCTGACAAGGAATTATTTTAATGATTCCGGTAAATGAGCCGCTGATCGGTGAAAAAGAGATCGAGTATGTCCTCGATTGTTTGAAGACCGGCTGGATCTCATCCTCCGGCACATACCTGGAAAGCTTCGAACAAGCCTGGGCAAGCTATTGCGGGATGCGCTACGGCGTCGCAGTCAGTAATGGTACCACCGCCCTCCAAATCGCAGTTGCCTGCCTGCGGCTGCAGCCCGGTGATGAAGTGATCCTGCCGACGTTCACCATCATCTCGTGTGCCCAGGCAGTTACATATAATGAAGGAATCCCGGTGTTGGTAGATAGTGAGCCGAGTACCTGGTGCATGGACGTCAACCAGGTTGCAGCTAAGATCACTCCTCGCACCCGGGCAATTATGCCTGTTCATATTTACGGCCATCCGGTGGATATGGACCCCATCATCTCCCTGGCTAAACAGCATGGCTTGCTGGTCATCGAGGATGCCGCCGAAGCCCATGGGGCTGAGTATCTTTCGGGGAGAGATACATCCACAGGCACCTGGCAGCACTGCGGGAGCCTGGGTGACATCAGCGTATTTAGCTTTTATGCCAACAAGCTGGTCACCACCGGTGAAGGTGGAATGGTATTGACTAATGATCCTGCAATTGCCGAACATGCCCGCAGCTTGCGTAACCTGTGCTTTCAACGTGAAAGGCGCTTTTACCACACCAAGCTGGGGCATAATTTCCGGTTAACCAACCTGCAGGCTGCCATTGGGCTGGCTCAGATTGAGCGCATGCCCGATACTATTCGTAAAAAGCGCTGGATCGGTCAAACCTACACCCGGCGTTTGAAACACATTTCTTCCATCCAATTACCCGTGGAGGAGTCCTGGGCCAGGCAGGTCTACTGGATGTATGGCCTGGTGCTGGACGAGAGCACTGGTCTCGATGCTGTTAAATTCGCCCGCTTGTTGCTCGCCGAAGGTA
The DNA here is from genome assembly GCA_963725685.1 of uncultured Chloroflexia bacterium. Lineage (GTDB taxonomy): Bacteria > Chloroflexota > Anaerolineae > Anaerolineales > UBA4823 > FEB-25. The sequence continues at coordinate 136,029 of CAVRYZ010000001.1, read as the reverse complement.
TTGAAACCCGCCCCTTCTTTCTGGGCATGCATGAGCAGCCGGTATTTCGGGATATGGGGCTATTCAATGGAGAGAGTTACCCGGTCGCAGAGCGTATCGCCCGTCAGGGTCTTTACCTGCCATCCGGGTTAACCCTCACTGAAGATCAGCTGGAGCAGGTTTGCCAGTCGGTGGAGAAAATTCTATCTTGAGTATGAGCGACGCTATTAATCCACACCCTGGAATATCAAACCCAGACACCTCACCATGCGGCTTGATCTCCATTATCCTGGCTACTTTTAATGAGCGCGAGAATATCACTGACATCATCCGCGCCATATTTAACTCCCTGCCAGACCCGGTGGAGGTCATCGTGGTTGACGATAATTCTCCCGACCTGACCTGGAAAATCGCGGCAGACCTGGGCGACCCGCGGGTGAAGGTCATTCGCCGGATGAATACGCGTGGGCTGGCATCCGCCATCAATCGTGGGATCATTGAATCGCAGGGCGATTATATCGGCTGGATGGATGCCGATATGTGTCACCCACCTTCACTGCTGCCCATCATGCTCACCTCCCTCACAGAATGCGATGTGGTGATTGGCTCACGTTATGTGAAGGGCGGCAAGGACGATCGTGCTCGGAGCCGTGTTCTAACCAGCCGCTTCATCAACCAGCTGGCGAGCCTGCTGTTGGGGCATGGCATCCTGGATTATGACAGTGGTTTCATCCTGATGCACCGCTATGTGCTCGATTCAGTCTCCCTTTCCCCAACAGGTTATGGAGCCTATTTTATAGAATTCATCTACGCCTGCTGCCGCAAGGGTTTAAAGGTCGTTGAGATGCCATACACCTTCACTGAGCGTACTAGGGGGATCTCCAAATCAAACACCAACTTGTTTCAGTTTGGCATCGCCGGTCTGGGCTACGTCACCCGCATTCTCAAAACCCGCTTTTCCCACCTGGATTGAACCTCAGGTTTTATCCAGGTTAATATTATTTATCTACGCTGGGGCTGTACCCATCGCCTGCATACAGGTTCACGATACCATCATAGCTGCCAAAGAGGTCAAGCCCGTTCAGACGGGTGCGCCCGCTGCAAATCGTGCAAATAATCGCACACGGTTTGAAGGCTGGGTCGGCGTAGCGCCTCAGCCAGCTTGAAAAATACAGTGATTCCACCCGTATCCCGCTCTGCGGAGCTTTCAACAACCACCAGAAAGTGTATTCAAGGTCATGCGAGTCAATCCTCAATCCCACCTGCTCACACCCTGAATTGCGGATATCGTTGCTGATCTCCATGTAGGGTTTGCTCAAATCTGGTGCATTCACGAACAACAGGCTCCGCTGATCAGCATAGAAGATACTGCTGCTTTTCGTGGTTCCCATCCCCGGTAACGGATGAATGGCGAAAGGTTCGCCATCATTTTTCGTGGCGATCAGAGGTCGGGTGGAGTTAAAGAACACGTATGGAAGAGAGATTAGAAAAAGCATAAGCATGATCATGGGCGCCATCCATCTCTCGCTTAAACGGGAGATCGACATCCCAAATACGGGAGCCCAGATTAAAAGCAATGGCAGCTGGAAACGCACTCCATAATCATCATAATGGGCAGAAATCACGAAGAGCATAAAAGATAAAATGGCTGCCAGGCTGTACCACAGCACATCCCGGTATTTCAACCGGCCGGTTGCGTAAAATAGAATGACAGCTATTCCAGTTAGCAGGATCAAAAGCAGGTGGATCGGGCTTCCAGCCGAGTCCTCATTATTCCACCTCCAGTCCAGGTGAAAGCTACCCACCTCTGGATCGGAGGCGGAAAATATCCTTTGGACGAAGCTGACCATCGCCTGATTGATCCTCGGGCTGGGAGTGACCAGGTTGAGCAGAATGTCTTTAACCAGGTTGGAACCGACCGATGCGATCCCAGATCGACCCGACGACATGTCGGTCACCCATTCTATCGGGCCAAGCGGTCCACCATAAGTGATCATATTGCGCGTCCAATAGCCGATATTGAGCACGGCGACGACTAAAATGACCACCAGGCTGCGTTTCAGGAATAGGATCGGTTTTCTTTGCCTGAGCCAATGGATAACCAGCCATATCCCCCATGCGACTGCGTAAGGGTAAAACGTGCCTTTGGTTAACAACCCCAGTCCGAGGGCTGCTGCGATGGAAAAGACTTCAGCTTTACCCGCTTCTATCTGGCAGGCTGAGAGGACAAAAACCGCCAGGACGGTCAGCCACATACCGCTGACATAATCATTTTGGGTGCTGCTAGCCTCCAAAATTCCAATGGGAATGCTGATGGCAAATGCCGCCGCTGCCAATTGCCCTTTTCGTCCTGCCCCCAATAATCTGGCGCCCAGTGATACTGCGATGGCAGAAATGACCAGGCTGAGCCATTGCGGCAGGCTCGCCAGCTGGTCTGTACCCCAAAATAACCTCAGCTGCAAGATGCTCAGCTCAGCCAGGATTGGGTGGGTTAATTGGACTTCAAAACCTACCGGATAGTGAGCCAGGCTCCGGTCCTGCGCCCAATGCATCACCCGGCTCATGTGGTAGAGCAATGAATCCATATTATTTGCCGGTGCGATCACTGCGACAACCAGCAGCAAGAGAGCGATCAGGCTGAACGCTCCCACTGCCGCGATCTCAAACCTATCCCATGAAAGCAGACTGTCTTTAAGTCTCATCCACCCCAGCGATATTAACCGCATGCGCACACCCAGCCAGGTTGAAAGCAGGAGCGCCAGTAACCATATCATAGCTACATAGGGTCGCGCTAACCAATGCAGCAGGCTCAAAATCTCGGATTGCAATGCGATGAAACCCCCCGCGATCAATACCGTCTGCAGCAGCGCAACTCGGCAACCGCTGAGCCGGGAGGGTCGCACTTGCTGCAATCCCAGCAGGTTGAAGTAAACCACAAGTACCGTGAGGATGGGGATGACGATCAGCATTTAGGTAGCGAACTTCCGTGGATATTATAATGCTGCCTATAAATCCTGCCCTGTCGGCTTAGGTGATCTCAGCCGTTATTGAGTGCCTCTCGGCAATGAGCTTTTTTGTTGCAACTACCACACTGCCTTCCTTTTCATCACATTGATGCAGTACAGATGAATAAATATCGAAAAAAGGATGGGCGGAGGGTCGCAGACCCGACGTACATCCTTTTTTCGATCACAACCACCACACACCACAACTTTCCCCCCTTCCATATTTTAGGGAAGGGGGGATAAAGGGGGAATGGGTGAAAAATTACACAGGCAAGGCTTTGTGCATGGCTGCAATCAGCTGGTCCTGGATGAAATCATTGTGTGCGTCTACCACCTGGCGAGAAGGGTCCTCATCGTACCAGGCAAGGATCTCCTGTGCTCCTTGTTGGAAAGGAATGGCCGGTTTGAATTCTGGCACCAGGGCTCGGATCTTGCGATTGTCAAAGATCATGCTGTGCGCCTTGTCGCCCAGCAGCGAAGCACCCCACTCTGGGTCGTAGCTGGCAATCACCTCGGATGGGATGTGTACCAGCAGAGGTTCCACTCCTGCCGTCTGGGCGACGATGGTATAGATCTGGTTCCAGCTGAGCAGCTCATCCGAGGTGATATGGAAGGCTTCCCCGATCGCACCGTGATTTCCGAGCAGGCCAACGAACCCAACCGCAAAATCTCGGTGGTGGGTCATTACCCATAACGAGGTTCCATCTCCGTGTACCACCACCGGTTTACCAGCCCGCATGCGTGCTACGGTTGTATAGCCAGAATGAAATGGTAGCAGGGTGCGGTCATAGGTATGGGAAGGGCGAACAATAGTGAACGGGAACCCCTCATCACGGCCAGCCTGTTCCAGCAGTGCTTCGCAGGCCGCTTTATTGCGCGAATACTGCCAGTATGGATTATCCAATGGTGTATTCTCCGTAATGGGCAGCGTGCGCGGAGGTTTCTGGTATGCCGAGGCTGAGCTAATAAAGATATATTGCCTGGTGCGGTTGCGGAACAGCTCTATATCTGCTTTCACCTGCTCGGGTGTGAAGGCCACCCATTCCACCACTGCATCGAACATTCGCTCACCTAATGCTCCTGCCACCAGGTCAGGTTGGTGAATATCACCATGCAGGGTGATTGCCCCCTCAGGCACAGGGCGTGTGCTTCGCCCGCGATTAAGCAGATAGAGCTCGATGCCGCGTTGAATTGCCAGCGCTGCACAGGCCGAGCTGATGATACCGGTCCCACCAACAAACAATACCTTCTTAGGCATAAGCTACCCTTTCATTAATTATTTTCACCCGGCATTTTAATAAAGTTATTTTACTTCCCCGTTTGGTCTGCTACCAAATCCACGGGAGCAACGCTTTACGATTCTTCGGATACTCGGGGAAATTGGCATAATACCAGGCGTGATGGGAGCGCGCACGTGGGGCGAGGTTGGCAAAGGTCCACACGGTAAAGGCCAGACCCGGCAGTGACCAGGTTGCCAGTGCCCAGCCTGACCACTCGATGAGTTCGCCCAGATAATTCGGGCAGGACACCCAACGGTACAAGCCGCCGTAGGGGATATGATATCCGGTTTCGCCAGGCTTGCGCAATGCCCGCAAGGCCAGATCTGCCCAGTTGTTGATAATAAACCCCACCCCGAACAAGGAAACTCCAATTAGAAAGCGCGGGTCGTGCAGCCAGCTTTGCGGGTAACCTCCTGATAGCGTGAACAGATAGCGTCCGTTGGCAAAGGTGTTACCCAACGTGAAGGCAAAGCCCATCAATATTACCGCAAGGGGCATCTTTTTACGCCCATCGCGGATGGTCAGGGGGTAAATCAAGGCGCGATTGACGTAGTGCAGCTCCCATAATCCGAAAAACAGCAGGATGGGCAGGTTCTTCATTGCGCTGCCTCCTGCGAAACAGATTGCAAAAACCAGCACAGCAGGTGTTTCCATAATGATCCAGCCGAGATTATTGGGGATCAAAGGACCCCACCCACGGCGGATGTGCCGCCCATAGGGTGCGCTCACAAAGAACAGAACCGCGAAAACCGCTGCAGCAACCACCAATCCAACCATAATCATGAATATTTGCAGCTTGTGTTCGATCATAGGTGTTTTTTCGCCAGGTAGCCATGCTCTGAGAACCAATCGAGCGTATCTCGCATCGTCTCGACCAGTGGCCGAGCGGTATATGCCAGTTCGCTCTTCGCTCGGGCACAGCTCACCTGCCGGTTACCACGCAATGCGTTCAACATCACGCGCGTATAGATCGGCTGCGTACCGTTGAAGTGTGCCAGCTTTAGCATCAGCGGTGCGAAAGCATCTGCCAGCCATATCGGAACGCTAAAAAGCGGTGCAGATTGGTGTGTAAATCCAGCCACCAGTTCCGCCACCTCTCGAATCGTATGCCAGTGCCCGCTCAGAACAAAACACTCCCCGGAGGAGGCCATTTGTTCGGCGTGTATAGCTCCTGCTACCACGTCGCGCACATCCACCCAATCGAAGCCGCCGCTCACCAGGGCGGGGATTTTCCCGTAAGCCAGCTGAATCAGCGCCTGGCCCAAGTAGGAAGGTTTGAAATCGTACGGGCCGAGCATGGCAGTGGGACGAATAATTACCGCCTCCAGGCCTTGGGCGATGCCCGTCAGCACTTCACGCTCACCCTGTGCTTTGGATAGAATATATGGCGGGATATGTGCCATCGCAGCGGCGGATTGGTTTTCGTCGACCAGCGGACGGTTTTCGTCCAAAGGCTGGTCGAGCGGTTCCTGGCATAGGGCTTCAATTGAGCTGAAATACACCAGCCGTCTTACACCTCGCTGCAGGCAGGTCGACACCACGTTCCGCGTCCCCAGCGCATTGATGGCCTTCATCTCCGCTGCGCTATCCATCTCCAGAGAAATTGACCCGGCAAGATGATACACCACCTCCACCCCTGCCATTGCTTGACCTAGGGTCTCCGGGTGGCGCACATCCGCCGAAATAGTTTCCACTTCCAATCCAATGAGCGCTTGGCAATCTTCGTGCACCAGGGCACATACGTTCCTGCTCTGCTCCAGCAGTGTGCGCACCATATTTGCCCCAACCAAACCAGATGCTCCCGTAACAAGTACTTTACTGCTCACTGCACCGTCCTCATGATTTATTAAAATTCTTCTCATTATACGACCTTACGTGACGCATCACCCAAAACTGCTCTTGAAGTGGATAATTGGAGCTTTCGTGTTGCTGATAGTTTATGCCATAGCCTCTGGCAAGAAATTGGATGCATAAATCGTCCTTCAGCAAATTACTCCTGTGGATCCAGGCTGGAAATTAACCGATGATGAATTGTTGTCCTCAATCATTACTTTTGTTTATTGACAAAGCAACCTGCATTTGCTAAACTCATACCGTTAAGGAAAAAATTAACGGTTATGAAATCCATACAACCCTTACAATCATTCGAACAGCTTAAGCTCCTGGCTGACCCCCGCCGGAGGGCGATTATGGAGCAGCTGATGTCAGGCCCCGCCTCGCTGACCATGCTGGGAAAAGCCATCGGCGAGCACCCAGCCTGGATCCGCCATCATCTCAAGCAGCTCGAAGCTGCCGGACTGATCGAGCTGGTGGAGACGCGCATCCAATCCGGTGTGGTCGAAAAATTCTACTGCGCCTGTGCTGGGGGTTATCTGGTTCAGGAGCTCATCCTGCCGCACAATCAAAATCACCCGGTGATCGTCTTCTCGGGCAGCCACGACCTGGCCATTGAGCTGCTCACTGACCTGCTAGCCGACCACCTTGAGGTGCTCAGTCTGCCCATCGGTAGCCTGGATGGCTTACTGGCCTTGCGCCAGAACCTGTGCAATTTCTCCGGAGCGCATCTGCTCGATCCGTGTGGTGAGTACAACTTGCCTTTCATCCGCCACTTCTTCCCAGACCGCATCATGCAGGTGATCACCCTGGCTCACCGCGAGCAGGGATTGATGACCGCACCCGGCAATCCCAAATCAATCCACTCGCTGACCGACCTGCCGCGTGAGGATGTCACCTTTATCAACCGCAACCCCGGCTCAGGCACACGCTTGTGGCTCGACCTTCGCTTGCAAGCTGAGGGCATCCCTACTAAAAACATCCTGGGTTATGAGACATCTGTCACTACTCACACTGCCTGTGCAAACCTGGTCCATTCACAAAAAGTGGATGTGGCTCTGGGTTTACGCGCCGCCGCCTATCGGTTTGGGTTGGACTTTATCCCACTTTTTCAAGAGCGTTATGACCTCGTTTTTACCCAAAAACAATGTGATTCGTTATCTCCGTTACTCGATACCATTCAAACCCGCACCTTCCGTCGAAGCGTTGACGCCCTGACCGGCTATGATACGACCCATACCGGCGAACAAATCCCACTCTGAGGAAAATGCTTTATGAACCATTATCGAATGCCCATTTTATTCATCTCGCTCCTTTTCATTATTTTGCTTGTTATCTCCGCATGTGGAGCGGCACCATCAGAAACTGCTGCCGCTCCTACCGATGCTGGCCCCTCCGGTAAGATATTTACCTTGATCGGACCTAACGGCGGGAATATTCTCACGCTAGCTCAGCTCAAGGCTCTACCCGTCACAGACGGACAGGCAGGCATCAAGAGTAGCACCGGCCAAATCACCATTCCCGAGCCATTCACGGGAGTTGCTCTTAAAGATTTGGTGGCTTATTTAAACGTACCGTTTGATGCTTCAATGGGGGTCACTGTTTATGCCGAAGATGGATACAGTATGACATTTTCCTATGAACAAGTCATGAATGGAGATTTCATTGCCTATGATCCAGCCACGGGTAACGAGCTGGCTACCCATGACCCACTGACCGCCATGATTGCCTATGAACGCGCCGGTGGGCTGTTAAACTCCACAGAAGAGGGCGTGTTGAGGCTGGTGGTCGTCGGTCCCAAGAATAACCAGGTGGTAGACGGTCATTGGTCGGTGAAGTGGGTTAATCAGGTGGAGGTTAAACCGGTTGGGGCAACCTGGACTCTGGATTTGACTGGCGCGATTAGCTCACCCGTCACACGGGATTCGTACGAGTCTTGCGGTGCTCCTAGCTGTCACGGCTCACTTTATGAGGATGAAAATGGACAAAGTTGGGTAGGCGTCCCATTATGGCTATTGGTTGGTGAGGTGGATGATGCAGATAGTCATTCTGATGTAGCCTATAACCGAGCCTTAGCCGATAGCGGGTATACCATCGATATTGTCAGTGTCGATGGGATGACGATCACCCTCGATAGTCAGCCCATTAAGGAAGACAATCAAGTTATGATCGCCCATCTGGTCAACGATGGGGAACTGCCCGAAATGTTTTACCCATTGCGCTTGGTCGGTTCGAGCGTGCCAACCGACCAGATGATGGGGCAAATTAACAGGATCGTCGTAAACGTTCCGGCTGTCGCACTACCCACAGTCACCCCTGTCCCCGAAAATTCAGGCAGCCTGACTATTAAAGGATTGGTGAACCAGGAGCTCACCCTCAAGGATGCCAACCTGAGGGCATTGGAGATCATCACCATAACCGCAGAAGCAAAGGATGGACCGCAGGATTTTCAAGGGATTCTGCTGAACCAGCTGCTGGATTTGGCTGGTATCCAGGATGGCGCTACCAAGCTGGTTTTTACAGCCTCAGATAATTACACTGTTGAGGTAAACCTCTCCGATGTGCGCGACTGCCCCAAATCCTTGCTAGCTTTCATGGATACACCAGGCACCTATATGATCGTGCTGCCCGACCTGGCAACCAGCACCTGGGCCAAAGATGTCGTCCTGATAGAGGTTAAATAGATTTGAAACAGGATGTATATTCGCTCAAGATTCCTTTTTTGGGAACCAGCCTAAATCTAAACAGGTTCACACTCCCAGGTTTTACCTGGAGACAAACAATATATCTTTTATTAAGGAGAATGCAACATGAAACACAACCGTATCACTTTTTTGGCTCTGGTTACGCTCATTCTATTGGCAGTCCTGGCCTCCGCCTGTAAGCCAGCGGATACCGGACCTGTAACCCTCACGGTTAGCGGTTTGGTCAATAAAGAGCTCCAATTGACTGATTCTGCCCTGAAAGCTATGGAACAGGTTACCCTCACACTTGAACACCCCAAGAAAGGCCCCACGGAATATACCGGGGTGCGATTGAATGACCTGCTTACTAAAGCCGGAATCAAAGACGGTGCTGCAACTGTAACCCTGACCGCCAGCGACGGTTTCACCAATGATCTGGATCTTGCCACCATCCAGGCTTGCGCAGATTGTCTGGTTGCCTTCGATCCTGAAGCTGCTGCTGTATATAATGCTGCCATGCCAGACCAATCCAGCAAGGCCTGGGTAAAAGCGCTCATATCCATCACAATTAAATAAGGATCATTACGAGTAATTTAAGGGTGGGCTTCATGGAAGCCCACCCTTTGTTAGTCATATATAATTGAATATTGAAGGGTCATACTTATTAATAGTATGCCTGGCAGATGATTACAAATATTCCCAACATGAAAACCATCTCCACCACTGTTCTCGTGGCATTATTCTGCCTGGCAATTCTCACCAGCGGATGTACCCGCTCACCTTCTGCAAATAATGAGAAAACGCCTGTTGTGGTTTTTGCAGCTGGCAGTCTGATCATCCCATTCGCAGATTTGGAAAAAGCATTCGAAAGTAAATATCCGAATATCGATGTCCAGGCACAATATCACGGCAGTATTCAAGTCATTCGGCATGCCACCGAGCTGCATGAGCCAATTGATGTGGTCGCCACGGCAGATGCATCCCTGCTCCCAATGTTGATGTATGCCACAAATAATCCCGACACAGGACAACCTTATGCCAACTGGTATATCCGGTTTGCCAGCAACCACCTGGCGATCGCCTACAATGCCGACAGCAAATATGCCTCGGAGATTAATGCGGATAACTGGTTTGAGATCCTAACCCGCCCGGATGTAAAAGTAGGTCTGGCTGACCCACGCTTCGATGCCGTTGGTTACCGCGCCTTGATGGTCTATGCCCTGGCGGGAGATTACTATCGTAAACCCACCAGTTTCATCGACATGTTCAAAGAACAGTTTACCTTTCCACTCGGTATATTTTCAGATAATGATCTGATTACGATCACCGTACCGGAAATTCTGGAGACCAAGACCAATTCGCACATTGTCTTGCGGGGAGCCAGCATCGAATTGATCGCTCTGCTCGAATCGGGTGACCTTGACTACGCCTTCGAATACGAAAGTGTCATCAACCAGCACAAGTTAAATATGCTTGCATTACCCGCCGCACTTAACCTGGGAGAGGAGAAAGAAGGACAATTCTATAGCACGGTTCAGGTTGATGAGGCTTTCCAACGCTTTGCATCTGTGGAACCCGTATTTCGGGGTGAACGGATTGGGTATGCCATTACCATCCCAAGCAGCGCCCCTCATCCAGAAGAAGCCGCCCTGTTTATCAGCTTCCTTTTGAGTGAAGAAGGCCGCACCGTTATGCAATCTGATAACCATCCCACATTTGACCCGGCAATCGGTGATGGCTATATAAATATTCCTCCGAGCCTACAGTCCTACTGCTCGCCTGCGGAGACGCCTTGAGCCACAGGAACCTGGTTTTTAATGTCTTATTTTCCATCCTCGGGGGACTGCTGGTCCTGTTCGTTGTCCTTCCACTGGTCAGTACAATCTTATCCACAACGCCTGCAGCCTTCCTGAACGCTTTTAGTGACCCGGAAGTTTTACAATCCATCGGATTGACCTTCGGGGCGGCGGTCATCTCCACTGCCATAGCGCTGGTGACTGGTGTGCCATTGGCATATCTCTTAGCTCGCCGTAATTTTCATGGAAAACGCCTGCTGGAAGCCATCCTCAACCTGCCGGTGGTCATCCCGCATACCGCAGCTGGGATCGCCCTGCTGCTGGTCTTTGGTCGACGTGGGATGCTCGGTCAGTGGCTATCACCCCTGGGGATCACTTTCACCGATAATGTTGCCGGGATCGTGGTCGCCATGTTGTTCGTCAGCCTGCCGTACCTGGTCAATCTGAGCCGGGAGTCCTTTGCCCTGGTAGACGAGGAATATGAAAAAGTAGCCTTCACCGATGGAGCCAGCCTTTGGCAGGCATTTATTAACGTTACCCTACCACTGGCATGGCGCGGTGTGCTGGGTGGGGCCGTCATGATGTGGGCGCGCGGCATCAGCGAATTTGGTGCCGTCGTCATCCTGGCTTACCACCCCAAAATCACCCCTGTCTTGGTATATGAGCGTTTCCAGGGTTTTGGCCTGGATGCAGCCCAGCCCATTGCGCTCCTGTTGATCCTGGTGGCGTTGGTCGTGTTTATATCACTCCGCCTGGCATTGTTGCCAAAGCATGAGTGAGCATGATAAAAATGCTATCCCAGGATAAAGCTCCCTATCAGCCGGATGTCGCGCGACGATGAGCCCACCAGCACCAGGAATTCACCCGGCTCGGCCACCCATCCCTTGCGCAGGGGGTCATAAAAGGATAGCGCACGCTGATCCAGCGTGAAGGACACTTCCCGGTTCTCACCAGGTTGCAGCTCCACTTTGGTAAAGCCCTTTAGCTCCTTGGGCGGTCGCGGCAGGTAGCATTCGGGGTCTGCAACATATAGCTGCACCACTTCTTTCCCCGCCACAGCTCCGCTATTCGTGACTGTTAAAGATACTTTCACCTGCTTCCCAACCTCCACCTTGCGGGGTACCTTCAGGTTGCTGTACTCGAAAGTTGTATAAGATAGTCCATGCCCGAACGGGAACAACGGCTCCAGGTTGATTTCATCGAAGAACCGGTACCCGACAAAGATCCCCTCGCCATAATTAACCTGCCGACAGCCCGGATAAGACTGGTTGACAAATGCCGGGCTATCTTCCAGGCGCTTGGGGAAGCTGACCGGTAGCTTGCCGGATGGGTTTACCTTTCCCAACAGGACGCCTGCCACCGCATTCCCATTCTCCTGCCCCGGGTAATAAGCCAGCACCACTGCCGCCACCTGGTCGATCCATGGCATGCCCACCGGTGCCCCCGCGTTGAGGATCACCACTGTCTTGGGGTTGGTTTCTGTGATCGCCCTCACCAGCTCGTCCTGCTTCCCGGTCAGGCACATATCGGGCCGGTCCCAGCCTTCGGTTTCGAACGATTCCGGGTAGCCCACAAACACGAATGCGATATCGGCTTTCTTGGCTGCCACCACAGCCCGTTTCAGCCGGTCATCCTTGACCGGTTCGTCGTAGTTGCTGCAACCTTGCTCGTAAAGGATCTCGACCTTGTTATCCAGCAGGGTTTTGAGCCCTTCCAGCGGTGAGATCCGGTAAAGTGGGTCAACATGCGATGATCCTCCTCCTGCAATGACGGCTTCGGCGGCGTTCGGCCCAATGACCGCAATTTTCTTTACTTTCTTGTCAATCGGTAAAACACCTCCCTCGTTCTTAAGCAGGGTGATAGCCTCCTCAGCCAGGGTGCGCGCCAACGCCTGTTGTTCGGGTGTATTTACCGAACCGGTCGATACTGTTCCATCCATACGCCCGCTCAACAGCACCAGGCGCAGGATCCGCCTGGCGGCGTTGTTGATCACTTCCTCGTTAACTTGCCAGCGATAAACCGCTTCTCCCAGCAGGGTATAGAACTTAGCCGGACCGGGCATCTCCAGATCCAATCCACCTTTGACCGACTCAAAGATGGTATGGTTGGCGCCCCAGTCGGAGACGACGGCACCCTCGAAGCCCCATTCCTCCTTGAGGATTTTGTTGAGCATCGTATCGTTCTGGCTGGCATAGACCCCGTTGATGCGGTTATACGAGCACATCACCGTCCAAGGGTGGGCTTCTTTCACCGCCATCTCAAATTGCGGCAGGTAGATCTCGCGCAAAGTACGCTCGTCCACGTTGGAGCTGGCCCGGTCGCGTTCGATCTCATAGTTATTCAGGGCATAATGCTTGAGCGAGGTTCCTACACCGCGGCTCTGCACACCTTTGATCATGGCCACCGCAGTCCGCCCAGCCAGATAAGGGTCCTCCGAATAAGTCTCGAAATTCCGTCCACCCAGCGGGTACCGCACGATATTAACGCATGGACCGAGCAGGATATCACAGCTCATGCCGCGCGTCTCTTCGCCCAGCGCCTGACCCACACGCTCAATGAGCTCCGTGTTCCACGCAGCTGCCATGGAGATGCCGGTTGGAAAGCTGGTCGTCAGCCCTTCCGTGCGTTCTGATCCCACGTGGGTGGCGCGTACGCCATGCGGTCCATCCGTCATCGTGATCGAAGGGATACTCAACCGTGGGATGGGAGCTGTGTTCCAATCATCCTTCCCGGAGAGCAGTAAAATTTTCTCCTCCAGGGTTAGCTTATAGAGCAGTTCATCTGCGCGCTTTTCGATATCTTTGAGGTCCATAGTCCGTCCTTTATATTGAGGAAATTTTGATGCATCTTAAATCTAGATAGCCGTTTGATAGTTTTAGCGTCACAATCACATCAGCACAGCGCACACATTCACATCTTTGGTTCCATCAGCCGGGAAGGGAATGATATCTCCCACGATCGGTTTGCCATCTACCGTCAAAGCAATGCTATTTCCACTTCCAGCTCGTTCCACCGTGATGTGGTAGGTCACATCACGGAAAATTCGCCTGGCGCTGAAACCACGCCACTCCTTTGGAATGATCGGGCTGACCTGCAAACCGTTAAAAGTAGGTCGAATCCCCAGGATCCACTGTGTACCCGCCACGTAGGTCCAAGAAGCAGTCCCGGAAAGCCAGGCGTTGCGCCCATACCCAAACTGGGGGTGTTCCGGACCGCAAATATTCCCACAGTACACGTACGGCTCAACCTTGAATACATCGCTGTCACTGCGCCTCAAGGGCATGATCTGGCGGTAATACTGGTATGCCAGCTCGTTCCACCCCAGGCGGGCAGCCGCAATGATCGCCCAGGTGTTTGTATGGCAGAAAATGCCGCCGTTTTCCTTCGCTCCCGGTGGGTAAGTAGCTGTGCCACCCACTCGCAGGTCACCATGGGTGTAGGCTGGTGCCAATATCGCCAGGCCATAGGGAGAATTAAGCCAGGTATGAGCACTCTGCATAGCCTGCCTGGCGCGTTCGTCTGGGGCACACTCACCGATAACTGCCCAGGTTTGGGTATTTAAGCTGATCTTTTGATGTTCCTCGGTTTTCACGCCCACCGGTTTCCCCTCGTCATCAAATGCCCGCGTATACCACTCCCCGTCCCATGCCACCTGGTTGAGGTTCTCAGCCATCTCATCCTTTAATTGCCTGAAACGCCTCCCCTCTTCGTCTTTTCCAATCTGGTCGCATAGGTCAGCCAGGTCTAGCATCGCCCGGCAGAATTGCTGGGCAGCCATTACGCTCTCGGCCTTGCCTGAGCCATGGTCAAGGTTCAGCGTGTCATCCCAATCAGAGAAGCCCATCCGTGGCAGGCCATGTGGGCCTCGGTGGGTTATTGTGAATTCCACCGCCCGCAGCATATGTCCCCACACAGTATCTTCCCCTTCATCCGCATAGTACACGTGGTTCCACAGGTACGAAAAGTTGCCCGTCTCACGCAGGTAAGCGCACGTGGCAATGAGCAGCCACAGGGGATCATCGCAGAACCACTGCGGTCGATCGGGATACTCAGCCGCTAATCCCACCCCACCTTCGCCGGTCAGTGGGAACACCTGGTGCCAGGTATGCCCGTCACTGAATTGCAATTTCCACAGCGCAGTAAGTATTCGTCGCGCTCTTTCCGGTGCATTCTGAACCGTTGCCAGGGTATCCTGGGCTGAATCGCGCGTCCCCATGCCCCGCCCAAGGCCCGTCTCATAAGCCGAGGCAAAACGCGACCAGAACAGGGTCGCCCGGCATTGCACCTGGTTCCAGACGTTCAGCATGGCATTCATCTCAGCATCCGGCGTTTCCACCTGGAATATGCCCAGGTAGTTGTCCCAATCTTCCTTAAGCGTCGCAAATGCTGCACGCACATTTTCCACCTGGCAGTATCGGGCGACCAATGCTGCGATTTGCTTCGGATGCTCGCTCACCCCCAGGATATAGACGATTTCCATCTCCTCTCCAAGCTTCAAGCGGATCTCATGGCACAGCACGCCGACGTTATTCCCCCGTGCGGCTTTCGAATTCTTTGGAATACCGCTGTCAACCACTATCGGGTTGGATAAATCGCGGTAGCTGCCAATAAAGACCTCCCGATCGGTTTCAAAACCGATTGGAGGCTGGCTGCTGGCGAAGAAAGTAGTTGTGAGGCGGAAGACGGTGTCCATGCAGATAATTCCAGCCCTAACCCGGCTGTGCAGGATGTGCTGCCCCCAATCCAGGTTGTACAGGTCAGCTTCGGCGTTCCAATTACTGAACTCGGCATAGCTAAACGTGCGTAGATGGCGTGGACGTTTGGAATCATTACGCAGGTGCAGCACCCATAATTCGTACCCTGCCTTATCACCCTCTTCGGGAGACGAATCCGGGTTTTGAGCGTGGGGCACAAAATAAAGCAGCTCAGCGTGAATGCCCTGGTACCGGCTGAAGATGCGTGTGTAGCCTGGTCCGTGGTGGCATGCATAACCCGCCAGTTTCCGCTCCGGGATGGGCTGCCAGGTGGGGCTCCAATACCTTCCACTCTCCTGGTCGCGCAGGTAAACATAGCGACCGGGCTGATCGGCCGGGATCGCATTATAGCGATAGCGGGTCACGCGCCGGTTCTTTGGGTCACGGTCGAAAGAGTACCCACCGGCGGTGTTCGAGATGATCCCCCCGTAACGCCCCTCACCCAGGTAATTCATCCAGGGTGTGGGAGTATCCGGGCGGGTGATGACATACTCGCCCGTGTTTTCATCATAGTATCCATAGCGGTTGCTGATCTTTGCCTTGCGCATGGTTCTACTCCAATACAACTACCGGTTTAAAACGATCCGGTCTCCGACGAGATGATTTTAATCCAGCTTCACTAATCATATTTGGCGCGCACCAATCTCAATTCGATGAGCTATTTTCGGTCGCCTTCTGAGGACAAAATATATGGGAATCGGAATCAACGATGCTAATCGATAATTATACTTGCAGCCACACAACCTGGCGCATGATAAGGATGGCATATCAGGGAAATAAGCAATCTGAGCACGCCACCATAACCAATCACTGACCTGAAACCACTTCTGTCATAGTTTTGGCTTGCACAGGTAAGGTATGAATTATACCTGCGTGGGGATACTGCCAAAACATCGCATCCCCGTTGATGATTGATCAACGAACAGTTTGATGTCAATTAGCTGCTATAAATTACTGATCACTGAGAGTCGTTAAAAGACAGGCTGTCTGAAAATTGATTTCAGACAGCCTGTCTTTTTTTTAGTTAAAGGTCAGATTTTTTACGGGAATGTAAGCACCAGGTATGCAGCGTTAACCCCCGATTCTTTCGCAGCGAAGCTTAGTTGTGTCGACCCTGGGGTAGTGATGCCAAAGCTGTAGGTGCCTTCACCGGTGATGTAAGCAGTGACGTCAAAGGTTATCCAGGTGCCAGATGGATAGGTTCCCGATGCACCTAATAATGCGCCTAAAACCGGGGCATTATTATAGTTAATCGTTTTTTCTCCCCAGCTGTTATCTGCCACCCTCAGGGCATTGATCCCTACGCTTGAGCTGCTATTGGCAAACACATGCAGGTATGCGTGCTGTATTGTTGCGCCACCCAATCCTTGCACGGTGAATTTCAAGTAGGCATGCAAGTCAGGCGTGGCATCAGCCCTCCAGACTGTAGCTGTGCCGTAGTTAGTAGTCGGGCTGCCGGCGTTGACGTAAGTATCAGCCCCAACATTGAATGTCAGGGAGGTAGGCAGGGCAGGCGTGGTCACACTTGCCGGGGTTGATTGTGCCGAATGATTGCCAGCTGCGTCGAAGGCATCCACGCTGTAGCTATAGTTGGTGGACGGGTTGACCGTACTATCCGAGTATGCCAGGGTTGAGCCAGACACGGTATTCAATGCCGCGTTATTGCGATAAATAGTGTAGCCTGTCACACCGTTATTATCCGTTGAGGCTTGCCAGGTAAGGTCCACCTGGGTGGCACTGGCAGCATTGGCAGCCAGGCCGGCTGGAACGCTTGGGGCCTGTGTGTCGGGTAAAGCCAGGTTGATGATCAGTTGGGCGGGATTTACCCCGGATTCTATTGAATTGAAGCTTAGCGATGTCGTACCAGGCGTTTGCACACCGAAACTGTACGTGCCTTCTCCGGTGACGTACGGAGTAACGTTAACGGTTGCCCAACCGCCAGCGACGAATGCACCAGAAGAGCCTATTGAAGTGCCTAATGCCGGAGCATTGTTGTAAGTTATTGTATATTCGTTCCAGGTATTATCAGATATAGCCAGGGCGTTGATACCAATGTTTGAGTTGGTATTGGCATAAAGACGCAGGTAGGCACTTTGGATAGGATACCCAGCCAGGCCCTGGACAGTGTAGCGCAGGTAGGAATGCAAGTCTGGAGAGCTGTCCGCCCGTAATACGACCGCTGAACCATAGTTAGTCGTCGGACTGCCTGAGTTGACATAGGCGTCGGCTCCGACAGTAAAGGTCATGCTGGAGGGCATCGTGGGGGTTGTCACGCTCGACGGAGAGGATTGTGCTGAATGATTGCCAGCCAGGTCGAAGGCATCTACAGTATAGCTGTAGGTGGTGGTCGGGAGTGCGGTATGATCGGCGTATGATAAAGATGATCCAGGTACAGTTGCAATAGCAGTATTGTCGCGATAGATGGTGTAACCAGACACGCCCACGTTATCCGTTGAAGCCTGCCAGGAGAGGTTCACCTGGGTGGCACCGACTACATTCGCAGCAAAATTAGCCGGAACACTGGGCGCTTGTACATCTGCACCAGCTGTGACGCATGGGACTACACCTGAATCCAGGATAATCCCGCTGCTATTGACATATTTGAAACTTGCCCCGCTTGGGTTGAGCGTCAGTTGGAGTGCTCCAAATGCCTGAGGGCTCAGATCATTGGAATAAGCTACTCTGGTATCTGAATTTAGAATCGTTTGTGTTCCGTGTCCTCCACCACCGGCAATAAACTCGGTAATCCCGGTTGGGCTGGGATTTCCATTTCCATCCAGGGCTACCCATCGCTGGTAATCATGGTCATGTCCATTAAGCACGATCGAGACACCATATTGAGCCATCAGTGACCAGATATCCGTCATGGCTGTAGTTGGTCCTTCCGGACCAATATTGAAAAGCGGGTGGTGATAGTACACGATAGTGCATGCACCTGAATTCGCAGCCAGGTCCTGGGCCAGCCAGGCGTATTGCGTAGAATTTATATCTACCGGGAAGCGCGACGCATTCGAGTTCAGGCTGATAAAATGCCAGCCACCAGTGGAATAGCTGTAGTAATTGGGAACATTGTTCCAATAATCGAAGTAACCCGGAGCTTGTGAGCCGGTATATTCATGGTTGCCAATGGTTGGATTGGTGATGGAATATAAGCTGTTGAAATTCGTTCCACCTAGGCCGTACCAGTTATAAAATTCTGAAATAGTGCCGTCTTCATACACATCACCCAGGTAGAGGAACAGGTTTGGATTTAGGGAGGTGGATAAACTGGCTACGCTTGCCGCAAATGTTCCGCCATCAGCACCATCCCCGGTAGCTACCACAACGAAAGGCGATCCATTTGGAGGGGTTGTGCCGGTCGAAGGTGTGAACGACTGATTATTAACCGGCGGCTGAGTGATTCCGTTACTAAAGGACAGGTTTATAGATGCCCGATTAGCAGTGATGTAACCATCCCGCATCACCGCCTCAGCTGCCAAACTATATAAGCCATCCTGCCATTTTGTGGTCGGCAGGATAAAAGAATAGGCACTTTGAAAATCCGTCAGGATTCGGGTTCCATTCAAGTAGAAATAGACGCGAATAATGCCAGGATTTGTACCGGTAACTGTCGCGGATACATTTATTCCGGTGTCTCCGGTGGCGATACTTCCAGAGCTGGGAGTCGTGAAACATACAGTGACTGAGTATGCCGCAGAAGGAGGAGTGCTGGTTGAACAGGTTGAACTAGGCGGTGGAGTAACAGTAGGCGTAGGGGTTGGAGTTGAAGTAGCCGATGGAGTTGATGTGGCAGTTGGGATTGATGTTGCAGTTGGAGTCGCAGTCGGTGTACGTCTCGGTTTTGAGTAAGCCGGTGATGCTGACATCGAAAACACCAACACCATAAATGCCAATACGAATAAGAATATGTGCTTGAATTTCATAACATTCCTCCCTCTAACCCTTGTACAGGCTTTTGGATTTAATTCACCCTGTTACACCGGTAAAAAGCCTGTAAAAAACTAATCAGGTGCCACATGCCTGATCGATTCTATCTGCTGAAACGGATGAGTTTTTTGGATAAGTAACAATAAATCATCTTTGAACCCCTCTGACTGCAGATGTTCCACCTTGCCTGGGTAAAACTGAGTTAACTATGCTTAATATTTTTCATGTCCACCCCCTCAAAGTACCATGATGGACTTTTACCATTATAACTATTATTATCTTATTTGTCAATAATAAAACCTGGTCTTCGAACAGAACATCGGATAGGTCTTAGTAAATCTTGTCATTGCGAAAACCCAGTGATTTTCTGGGTGTGAAGCAATCTGCACTTGGTTTTTTTTCAAGTACTCGACCTCTTAATAATATTCCGAAACAGCAATATCCAAACTTTAGTCCGAACTTATGTCAAACTATCAAATACATCGGATTATGAAACCTTCGTTCTCTATCGAAAAGATAATATTATGGTTACCAAAGTTCCTCCTTCGCGAGGTTGCCAGAGAAGCCAATATACGTTAGGATATAGTCACACAGGAAAGTCGAGATCAATTGCAGATTTTATCCACCAAGTTATCCGTCCCACCTCTCCGATCCAGGCTGGTTCCACGCACGCGGTTGATCCAAAAGTTGAACTGCGGCCTTGAATCTGGCTTGGTGCTGGTTTCTGCCCCGGCGGGCTATGGGAAATCTACACTTCTCAGCGCATGGTTAAGTCAGGTGGAATTTGAAGCCGTCTGGATATCCCTCGATGATAAAGATAACGACCTTTTTCGCTTCCTGACTTATTTATCTGCTGCCTTCCGCTTAATTGATCCTGCACTTGATCAGGTATATGAAAATATGCCTGGTTTCAACCAGCAGCCAGACGTTGAAGCCATACTCACTCCATTGATCAATCAAATTGCAGCGGTGACAAAACCTATTTTGGTGATCCTGGATGATTATCACCTCATCCAGGACCAGAAAGTACACCAGGCAGTTAGTTACCTTCTGGATCACCGTCCTGAACCATTGCATCTGGTCATTGCCACGCGTGCTGATCCACCCCTGCCGCTGGCGAGATTACGGGCAAGATCAGACATGCTGGAGCTGCGCATGACAGACCTGCGCTTCACCACGCAGGAGGCCACTGATTTTCTAAATCACACTATGGGGTTAAAAGTTTCACCGGAAGATGTCGGCCGCATCACCCAACGCACTGAAGGCTGGATCGCGGGTTTACAGATGGCGGCATTATCCATGCAGAATGTCAGTGATATTTCCGGTTTTATCACCGCCTTCACTGGCAGCCATCATTATATTTTCGACTACTTGCTTGAAGAAATCCTTGGGCAACAATCACCCGAAATTCATCGCTTCCTGCTTTATTCATCCATCCTCGATCTATTAACCGCTCCTTTATGCGATTTCCTTCTCGAAAGTGATGCTGCTGCCAGCCTCTCTCGCCCATCGACAGTGATTCTCGAAGAGCTTGACCACGCCAACTTATTCATTATTCCCCTGGATCACGAACAGCGCTGGTATCGCTACCACCCATTATTTGCTGAACTGTTGCGGGGCTATCTCCAGAAAAATAACCCGGCACAGATATCGATGCTGCATGCTCGGGCCAGCTGCTGGTATGAAGAACACGGGATGATCTCTGAGGCAATCCGGCACTCATTCGCAGTCAATGATTGGGAACGCATCGTGAGATTGGTCAGTGCCAATGTCTTTGCCCTGCTGGAGCAAAATGAGCTCAATACGGTAGCCAGGCAGCTCGATTATTTCACAGGTGAGAAGAGCAGCGCACGCCCGTGGTTGTTGATTGGGCGAGCCTGGCTGGCTGCGTATACCGGACAATTAAGCTCCGTCGAGCCTATCTTAAAAATGATTGAATCCGAGATCGATAATTTAAAAAGTGAAATGGAGCTGCAGACGTTGGGAGGACATATTGCAGCTGTTCGAGCGTATACCAATTGGATCGGCGACAAACGCGATATTGCCGCCAGTGCAGCCCAGGTCGCCCTTGAGTGGCTGCCTGCAGACGAACGCTTGATCCGCTGCCAGGCAGCGACCCTGCTTGGTTTGACCCTCCCGAATTTTGAAGAGCGGACGCAAGCCTTTAAGCAAGCTCTTGCATATGCCCGTGAATGCCCTGTTTCACATGTAACCATATTTGCTCATGGATGTTGGGCCTGGTACCTCGCCATGAAAGGTAGTTTGCATGAAGCCCATGCAGCCTGCTTGGAAGCGATTCGTCTGTCGAAATTGAGCAGTTCTTACCTGTCGTTACCTACCCTCAGCCATGTTTACACCACGTTAAGTGCGGTTTTACTTGAGTGGAATGACCTGGAGGGTGCACTGCATTACTCGAAAGAAGCAGTAGACCTGGCACTCCGTTGGGAGCAAGCTGACGCGTTGCATTTTGCCCTGGATAATTATGGCTATGCATTGTTCGCTTCAGGTAATGTGGATGCGGCTTTTGATATTCTCCGCCAGGCCTGGCAGGTCGCCCGCCGCACTTCTCCTTGGTTTGAACAGATAACCTTGTCCCAGGAAGTTGAATGGAATTTAACCCTGGGCAATCTGGATGCAGCCTTACAATGTTTACGCTTGGCACATCTTGAGATCGATGAATCAGCCAATATTTCCTTCACCACCTTTAAGAGCATGCTAATCCCGCTGACCTTTGTCCAAATCTACCTGGCCCAAAAACAATATGCCAAAGCGCGTACCCTGTGTGCTCGGCTTTCACAAGACTTGGAGAATAACCAGATCGGTCATTATCGCATCCGTTTATTCATTTGGCAGGCTCTGGCCTATTGTGGATTAAAGCAGGATACTCAAGCGCTGGCTTCTCTGAAGGACGCCCTGACGCTGGCTGCACCAGGGGGGTACATCCACGTCTTCATGATTGAATGTCCCAGGATAATTCCACTATTACGCCTGGCGCGTACAGCTGGGTACATGCCAGAATATGTTGATCAACTGTTGGTTGCGTATGAGCGCTCTGTCACAGGTCAATCCATCCAGCCAGTTACAATCCCTGGCCTGGTTGAGTCTCTTTCCGCACGTGAGCTCGACGTGCTCAAGCTCCTGGCACAAGGCTGTACAGATAAAAAAATCGCTGAGGCTTTGGTGATTGCCCGCGAGACCGTCCACAAACACCTCAAGAATATCTACGGCAAACTGGATGTACACAGCCGCACAGAAGCCATTGTGAGCGCCCGAAAATTGGGCTTGCTTTAAATCTCCCTTTTTATAACCCTCAAAATACCCCATCAATACCCTTAAAAGGGCCTGAATAATCAGGCTCTTTGTTGTATTGTATACCAGGCAATCCTGTGTTAAACAATACTTCACCTGAGGAAATAACTATGTCAAGGTATACGGCAATAATAAATATTGATCACAACCGCACCTATCGCTTGCAGTTCCAGGGAACTTTGAATTCCCCCACCATCGATTGGTGCGGTGACGTAATTATCATCCCGCAGGTAAACGGTGGGAGTCTGATGGTTAGCCTGCTTATTAACCCGGCTGACCTGCATTATTTGCTGGATCAATTCAGAGATCTCAATCTCACCCTCCTGCCCATCGAACCCCAAATCCCATTTAATGATCCGCTAAACAGGGAATCTGTAGATACTTCACCCTGGATCACCTCTGGCACATTACTGCCAGATCAGGCTCAGATAGATTTCAAGGAGATTTAGCAATGCATAAAACCAACACCATCCTCCCAAATGATGATCTCGCCATCCAGGTGCAGGGATTGACCAAATCCTATGGTAAAGTGCGTGCTTTGCGGGGGATAGATTTGCAAGTGCATCGCGGTGAGATCTTCGGTTTTCTCGGTCCCAATGGGGCTGGAAAGACCACCACTATCCGCTGCATGTTGGATATGATCCGCCCGGATGGAGGCAAAGCCCTGATCCTGGGAATGGACTCACAGATCGAACCAGTTGCAGTCCAGACGTTCACCGGCTATCTACCTGGTGAGATGCAGTACTATGATAATCTGACCGCCGAGCGGCAATTGCGCTTTTTCAATGACATGCGTGGTGGCTGCGCTGAATGGGATTATATCCGCCACCTTGCAGACCGCCTTGCGCTTGACCTGCACCAGCCAATTAAGAACCTGTCCAAAGGCAATAAGCAAAAGGTGGGTGTGATCCAGGCTCTGATGCACCGCCCCGAGTTGCTCCTGTTGGACGAGCCCACCAGCGGTCTCGACCCATTAATGCAGCAGGAAGTACTCATGTTGCTGCGCGAAGCCAACTGCACCGGCACAACGATATTCTTTAGCTCTCATATTATGAGCGAAGTCGAGAATCTGGCGGCTAGGGTGGCAATTATCCGCGCAGGTGAGATTGTAGAGATTACCGATACCACCCGCCTCACTCACACTTCCGTCAACCGCATCACCATTCGTTTCAAACGGCCAACCAATGTCACCGAGCTGGTTGCGTTACCCGCTGTGGAAGTGCTCAGCCAGGTGGACCAAACAAGCCTCACTTTACAGGTGACCGGTGATATGGAGCTGCTTGTGCAAACCCTGGGACGCTTGCCTGTCCAATACCTGGAGACCGAGCGTCCCAGCCTGGAAGATGTTTTCTTGACCTATTATAAAAAGTGATTACACCGCGAGGAGAATAATGACATGAAGCGCTTATGGACTACTTTCCGCTACACCTATACTGGTCTCCGTGGGCAGATTATTGGATGGGGGTTGGGGTTGGCTCTTTATGGTCTGATGATCGTTCTGCTATACGATAAGATGGCTGCCCAGAATGATCGCCTCCAGCAGATGATTGCCAGCTATCCACCTGAGTTCTTGGCTTTCTTTGGAGCTGATACCACCAGCCTGGTCACACCAGCCGGATACCTTGGGATGTATGCTTTTTCAATGCTTCCGTTTATCATCGGTATATTTGCCGTGATCACAGGCAGTGGTTTGATCGTCAATGACGAAGAGCACGGTCGGCTGGATTTAATCGTAGCGCATCCTGTCGGGCGCTCTTCCTTCTTCTGGGGCAGGTTCCTGGGGTTTCTAGGTGCAGCCTTGTCGATCATGCTGTTGGGCTGGTTGGGGTTCAGTATCTTGTTGAGTCGCTCCAGCCTGGGTTTCAGCTGGGGTCAAATGGCTGTCCCGTTCCTGTCTTTGTTGATCCAAACCCTGATCTATGCAACATTCGGCCTGCTGCTGAGCATGCTCCTCCCATCGTGTAGCCTGGCCGCCATTGTGTCGGGGATATTCATGCTGCTCAGCTATATCCTATCCTCACTCTCATCTTTAGATCAGCGCCTGGAAACGGTGGCAAAGGTCCTCCCGTATCATTACTATCAGACGGTCCTATCCTTCCAGCAGCTTAACCTGACGTGGTTGTTAGCCCTGATGGGTATCAGCCTCGCCATGACCGTGCTGGCTTTTCTACGTTTCTTCCGCCGCGATATCCGCTTGAGCGGCGAAGGTAGCTGGCGGCGATGATAAATGGATCAACATAACGATTGATATAAACTTCCGTATATTTGGAGCGAAAATGGTTACAAAATCCTTACCTGTCAATCTGGCTCGTACCGAGGAGAATATATCTACTCGGGTGATCTCAATAGTCCAATCCACCCTTTTGGTGTTCCTTTTATATTTCCCGGTATCCTACATAAAACAATTTATTCATGAAGCTGGTCATGCCTTGGCAAATCTCACCCACGGGCTTCCGGTTACATTAATCTATGCCCATCCATTCTCATTTGTGGGTTTCTCCAGGCCAGCGGGTGATTATCACAACATTTGGCAGCATGCCTCAGGTAGTGTGGTGGAGCTTTTAGCTACCTTGATCATTTTCATACTATTGTGGAAACGACGTTCCTTATACACCCTCCCCTTCTTGATGCTCTTCCCCTGGTCTGCAGTTTTTGACGGCCTCGGCGGTATATTTGATATTTTGAGCAATTCGGGTGACTTAAACAACATCCTTGTGATCACCGGACTGCCAGCACTGGTTTTTTATATACCTTGTTTTATCCTTGCAGTTGCGGGGATTTTCTTGTTTATTTCACTTTTCCCTCTCCTGGGCTTAGCTCCAGATGACGGAAAAACTCTCTTTGTTCTACCAGCAGGTATGCTTTTATATTCAATTCTCGGGTTGATCATTGCCTACCTTTTCATTCCTGGCTCATTCATCGACTCCCAATATCATTTGGCACAAGAAATCCTCTCGTCTGCATACTACAGACCCCTTTTTATGATTGCCAACGGAGTGCTGCTTTCCGTGATCTATATAACGCTTTATCACAGGGTATATAAAAGGCTTCCAAATGGACTCAGAACGGAGATAGTAAATCCAACCTGGAGAGATTTTTGGTACCCCGGTATGTTGTTTACCATCAGTGTAGTCATTGGATTAATGGTCATACACTAGAAGAATGATCGGGTAGTTTCCATGAAACTGTCATACCTGATACAGGTGTTTCTCTTGGAAGGATTAAATCATGACCCGTATACGCAATTATACTGAGGCGACGGATGCGCACGCGGTAGGTGTGCTCATTGCCGAGACCTATCGCAAGTTCAACCTTGATTTTGCCTCACCTGAAGAACAGCGCAAACTCCTGGGACCGTTTTTCTATGCCGGGTCTGACGAGCCTGTCCACCAGGAGGCGATTAGAAGAGTTTTAAAAGCAGTCAGAGTATTTGTCGCAGAAAAAGATAACCAGATCGTGGGTGTGTTGAGATGCCGGCCCGGTCGTCTGCAGAGCCTGTTCGTGCGGGAGGATCACCACCGCCAGGGTATCGGGCGCCAGCTGGCGGAACGCTGTGACCAGGTGAGTATCAGTGGCGGTTGCAGATCTATCACCGTAGCCGCAGCTCCTTTTGCCATCCGTTTTTATCAAGCGGTCGGGTACAAGAAATCCACCGGTCTACGCAATGGCTGGAGCTTTGAGGGCAGAGATATGCTATACCAACCGATGAAAAAGGTGTTAATCAATCGGGTTGATTGATCCACGCTTCTCATCTGTGGACTCTGATGGCGTAAATAATACGCCTCGGATTCACCAATTTAATACCCCATGAATACCCCTTTTAGGGCCTGATTAACCAGGCCCTTTCCTTTATGATTGATCTGTGCTTGGTATCAACAGCCAGTAAGCGATCTATTCTGGGGTAATGACGCATCCGTAAGACCCATCGCAATAATCATCCAAGATACGCTCCCATTCAAATTGTGCTGGTTCCAAATACCATGGACAAGCCATTCGAATCAACGTGCTTTTTGCTCTATTGAAAGGAGGGTGCCTATGCCAAATTGTAAACATACCCATAATTCCATCATCAACAAAATTATCCTTCCGTCGCAGGAAGTGATGACCAAATTAACCACTCATTTTATGAACAATAATCGCAAGATCAGTAATTTCTGGAGAAGAAAATGAAAAGTAAAATCATCACTATATTTTGGGCTGTCGTGTTCTTCCTGTTTGGTATAGGCCTGCTGGTTGGAACCATTGACCTGAAACAGCTATCGCAGGAAGCATGGATGATAAGTTTAGCCGTCGTCAGCATTGCATTCACCCTCACCTACATCCTGGATGGAATCAAAAAGTACAGCTTGCTCTTACCAGCCTTTGCGTGTGCCGCAATAGCCGTAGAAATCGGGTTGGAACTCAATGGTGTAGCCATCCTGGTTGGTCTCGCTCTCTGGTTTATCGTCGGCTTCTTGATTGAACGCAAGAATTGGTGGTTGCTGATCCCGGCATACATATTAGCCTTTGCCGCCATCGAAACGATCGTAAATTCAATCATCACACCTTCGATCCTCATTCAAGGCCAAATGTCTAAATTCCTGCTGGTGTTTAGCTCTGGCGCTGGAGTGATGTTCATGCTGGCGCTGCCATTCTTCGTCGTCTATTTTTGGTCGAAGAAATCCTGGTGGGCGTTCATCCCGGCGGGCGGCTTGACCACTCTCGGATTGGTGGTCGGGTTGGAAGCCCTGATATCGAATGAACACAGTGTGCATACCGGGTTGTTCGGCGCAATACTGTTCCTCGGTTCAGCCATCACGCTGGCGATTCTATGGCTGCGTCGCAAGACCCAGCCAACGCAATGGGCTATCTACCCGGCTGCAGGTCTGTTGGTTTTAGCTATTCTGGCCTTCATTTTGGGTAATGGCTGGAATTCGCTTTCAGATCAAACTAAAACCATTGGTTTCGCCATTGCCAGTGTAATCTTCTTCATCGCATATTTGGTTAACGGCCTCAGGAAGTGGGGCTGGCTTTTCCCAGCCCTGATATGTGCTACTATGGCCATCGTTAGTTGGATGTCGCTAAATAATATGGAAGATACTTCATTAAAGGGGTTGCCCATCTTTCTCAGTATTGCTGTTCCATTTTATGTTGGCTTCAGCCTGGATACCAGGCGTTGGGGCCTGCTCATCCCGGCTATTAGCGCCACAATCGTTATGATCCTGATACTGATTTCTGATACCAATTTTGAGGGTATTGGAGTCATGTTCACATTTGCTCTTCCTTTCTTTGTCATTTACTTTTTGTCAAAGAAGAATTGGTGGGCATTCATCCCGGCCGGCGTCTTCGCAAGCATCGGCTTGGTGAGCTTACTGGAAGAGCTCGTTCCACACCAGGAATATCCTCGGCTGGCCAATACGATATCCTGGGATGTTCTCACTTGGGTGATGTTCCTCGGCCTTTCAGTCACGTTTGCCATCCCTTGGGTCCGCCGCAAGACTCAGCCCACTGCTTGGACCATGTACCCGGCGTTGGGATTCCTGGCTCTCTCCATTCTGTCCTTCGTACTCGGCGAACGATTCCAGGAATTTTGGCTGGCTTCCATGATGCTGATTATCGCCTGCATGTTGTTGCTTGTAACACTCACCACAAAAGTATCCAGGCAAGGTCAGCAGACTACAGAGCTGAAAGCTTGATCTGCTTTCCAGATCAAATACTAACGCTCGCTCCAATCAGTATGGATGTCACCCCAGGCGTCCCACCAATAACTGCCTTCGATAAATCCGAGGGCAGTTATTAGTTTTCCTGAAAGGAGCGTATGTGGATTTTAGCGTAGGGAACGTCTTGCATCGCATAGGCGTTCCTGCGCTAATCAGCTACTTGCCCAATAGTTTTTTCTCATCAGGTTATCAGCGCAAAAATACCCCTTCAATACCCTGTTTAGGGCCTGATTTTTCAGGTCGATTCTTTTATGATGATGCTGTGAAGCTTGAATTCAATCAGAGCGTTATTCTAAGGAGGGATGATGGATCAAAACACACCAAACCAGCAAAACACCTACCGAATCAGGGTCAAGGAAACCCTCGATCACTACTTTACAGATTGGCTGGGTAGTTTATCCCTGATTCCCCAAGCGAATGGTGAGACCCTTATCATCGGCTCTTTTACTGACCAACCCGCTTTGCGCGGTTTTCTTGAACAGCTCTGGAATCTCAACATCACCGTGATCAATGTCGAAAGGATTGAGAATGAAAGCTAGTATTTTGTTGATTATATTTTGCCTTTTGGTTACCAGCTGCACTATCGTTCAATCTCAGGCGTCAGATGGGGTGACGCCAATCGCACCCACTCCCGAGCCAACCTCGGCGAATTTACCCAACCCGGCTTCAGTCTATTGTGAAGAACAGGGTTACACACTTGAGCTCCGCACCGCTGCAGATGGCAGTCAGAGCGGCGTTTGTATCTTCCCCGATGGTAGTGAATGCGACGAATGGGATTATTTCCGAGGTAATTGTCAGCCACCTGCAACGCAGACACCCACCAGTAGCCCAGAAATTGACAGTCAGGGTTGGAAGATCTACCGTAATGAGCAGTTCGGCTACAGTTTTCACTATCCAGCGGATGCCCAGATCTCCATTGACGATGAGCCTAATAAAAGCCTGAGTATTACTGGTTCAGGGTTGGGGTCCGAATTCTGGAGCATCGCCCATCCGGATAATCGCCCTGAGTACCACCCTCCTGAAGATGCAGACTTGCTGCAGTGGCTGACCGATAATTATTTGATCGGTGAGACCCGCGCACCCGATGCACAAATCGGCGGGGTCACCGCCATTCACTATCGCCACGAACGCAGCCAGCAAGCTTACGCCGATGACCGCTATTACTTTGCCCACGGCGGACAGCTGTACCAGATACTCATTGGTCATACTGGCGAGTCCGAAGACTGGGAGCTGAACAACCGCTTCCTGCAGAGCTTCCAGTTTGGAGAGCTCTCTGCAGCTGCAGATTTACCTACCCCCATCCCCACCGCGGTTCCAATCGACCCGAGCTTCTACCAGGGCTTTTGGACCTATACCCATCCTGTATATGGGTTCTCAATCATGCTCCCGGAAGATTGGGTAGTGGACGAGACCACCACATTTGATCCCATCATGAACAACCATACGCTCATCTTGCATCCAGAACCTCTCAGAGAGAATGATCTCACCATCCGCATGTCCTTCCGAAGTGTAGGCGAAGAAGCACTGCTCTGGCCAACCGGAGTAGGTGCAGGTGAGTTTATCTCTCAAGGCACGTTGGATATCGCAGGCCAACCCGCACAGCGTGTTTACCTGGTTTGCCCAACCGGGCAAATCCAATCAATATGGTATCAGGGTGGTGAGGATCAAGCCAATATCTTGCGCGCCGGTATGGAGTTTAACTTTATTTATTCCTACACCGGGGTTTATTGTCAGGATGGTTACCCTCTCACTGGTAAAGTCCTGCTGGTTGGGGAGCTGATCATCGCATCATTACAAGCACCATAAAACTGTTATTGGAGGATTGAAATGGACGCCGCATACACACTTCGTAACACACACCAGTCTGCATCAAAGGCACGTAGTATAGGATACAAGGCAGTCGTATTTGTAGTATTGCTAGCCTGCTCATTTGCGGTTTTTCTGTTAGGGCCCAACTACTACCCGCTGTTCCCAACCAATGGCAATATGATCTATGCAGCCAGCCTTTCTGCGGTTTTCTTGATTGTGGCACTGCTCTTCAAACGCAGCCCAAGATTGGTCAAATACTGGCTGATTGCCTATGCTTTCTTTGTCGCTTCGGTGGTCAACCTCATCTCTGTTCTGTTTGGCGATTATTACACCGATTTCGTACGGCTTTTTGGCACTGCAGACCCCAATACAACCCAGGGGCTCGCAAAGCTGTATGATACCTTGTTAGTGGTTATCCCCATCCTGGTGCTGACCCTCGTGTCAGGTGCCGACCTGGGTTCTCTATTTCTCAAGAAAGGAAACCTGAACTTTAAATGGGGATTCGGCATCGGCAGCCTGGTGCTGGTCAACTACTTTACCTCGGTCCTGATTTTCTTTGGGACGGGTTACGAGCTGCCGAAACTCGGTTCAGCCATCCTGTGGGGATTGGTATTTTCACTCAGCAATAGTTTGCTGGAGGAGTTATGGATTCGTGGACTCTTTATGAAAAAAATGATCCCACTGATTGGGGCTGCTGGAACGGTAGTGATGACTTCCATCACCTTTGCAGCCATGCATTTCCTGGGAGTGGCTTATCTTCCCGCTGCCGTAGTACCAATTTTCGTGATCAACACCTTCACCATGGGTCTGGCGTGTAGCATCCTGATGCTAAAAACCGACAGCCTCTGGGGCGCCTATCTGATCCATGCCGCTGCAGACCTGTTCCTCTTTATTGCCACCCTGGCAGTCCATTAGCCTGAAGGTTCTACCTGGAGGAATATGTTCAGCCCAGATATTCTCGAAACCCTGTTCGTGGTAAGTTCATTCCTGTTTCAACTTATCCTGATCTTCCATTTCATCCTGCGTAAATGGCAGTTTGACCTGGCGATACGCTATGGAAGGTTGGTATATGCCCTGAGTATCCCCGCAGTTGGGTTAAGCACGCTCATCCTCCTCGGGGGAAAGAGCTGGTCATTCTGGCTGAGCGGTTTTGTCTACCTCATCTGGGCAATCTTTGGTTACACCGTCGAATATGTACTGAGGATTCAATGGCGCTCTCCCGCCCGTTGGTCAATCCTGGCGCCTTATGTGATCCTTTACCTGGCGACGGTGATGTTCTATTGGTGGCCGCTCGCTCTCATCTACAAACCTTTATGGTACGGTTACGCAGTGTTATTTGTGATCAGTACCTTTCTTAACGTTTCTTCTCATCAGAGAAAAGAAGAAGGAGTTCTAAAGGAGGCAATAGAATGAAAAACAATCTCATCAAAATCATCTGGGGGGTCATCCTGATCTTGCTGGGTGGTCTGGCAATCGCTGATCAATTGGGAGTTGTAAATGTTGAATCGTACACCCAGCAGGTGTGTACGGGCGTTTTCTCGGTCATCAGCGCCGCGTTTTTCCTCACCTATTTTCTAAAAGGTATCCGCAGCTGGGGTTGGCTCTTCCCAGCCCTGGTCTTCGCTGCTCTGGCACTGACCATTGGCACGATCCTGGAACAACCGGATAACCCCATTATCGCATTCCCCTTCCTGTTAAGCCTGGCTATTCCCAATTTTGTTGGCTATATATTGAATCGGAAACGATGGGGGTTTTTGATCCCCGCCTGGGTGCTTGCAGTGATTGCTACCATCCTCCTGCTTGAAGAGCACATTGATTCCGATTTGTTAGGTGCATTTTTCCTATACTCCATTGCATCGCTCTTCCTGGTTGGATTCTTGTCTGATCGACGGCACAAATGGGCACTCATCACTGCTGCGCTTCTGGGGTTTATTGGAACCTTCCCGCTGGTTGAATTATTGATCCCTGCAGATATTAAAGGCCCAGTGGTGATGCTCCTCTTCACCTCGCTCTTCCTGGTGACATATTTCACGTCGAAGAAAAACTGGTGGGCGCTGATCCCATCAGGATTTTTCGCCACGATCGGTCTGGTCGCCTTGCTGGATTACCTGTTCCCCAATGCGGCATACATCGATATCGCCGGCCTTCAATTTGGAGCATATACCAGTGTGCTTTTCCTGGGCCTGGCAGCCACTTTTGGAATCCTGTGGCATTTACGCCTCTCCCAACTGACAGATTGGGCGAAATATCCCGCCCTCGGTTTGCTGGCTACCTCCATTGGCGCATTTCTGCTCGGTAAAAACTTCAATGAAGCCCTGCATGCGGTCGTCCTGTTGGTCATCGGCGTCGTCATGCTGTTAACCGTGTTTATCAAGAGACGGGTCACACACCAACCCACCTCCTGATCCCCCACCCGCTCCATCCTGCCTGAACATGCCTCCTCCCATGAAATCAGGCAGGATGGTCCTGGGGGTGGGCTGTCCCAGCTGTTTTTTTGGGGAGGATCGGGCAATCTAGCGTTCTTCGCCAGTCCGACGAACATGTCCCCGCTGATTCCTGGTTTGTTGGGGGGAGTAATCTGCTCTTTGAGTGATTTGTGTCGAAATAATCCGCAACAAGGAACACATGGGCGCTTTTGTCCTAACTATTATCCGAACCTGAATGATTATCTTTTGAAGGATTAATCGAAAAAAGGAAAAATTATGGAACACACACTTCGTTTTGTCGTAGCTGCCATGCAGGAAGTACCCTGGCCCGAAATGGTCCAGCGCTGGCAATATTTGGAAGCTTGCGGGCTGGATGGCATCATGTTGGCTGACCATTTTGTCAATTATGCGAACCCTTCCGCACCCTGGTTTGAAAGTTGGACCACATTGGCGGCGCTCGCCACACAGACCAAGACCATCCGCATCAGTCTCCTCTCTGCCACCCCTTGGCGCAACCCGGCTTTCCTGGCACGCCAGGCGATGACCGTGGATCATATCTCTAACGGTCGCCTTGACCTCGGCCTTGGGGCTGGCGCTCCGGGGAACATTGATTTTTCATATTCCATGACCGGCACACCCGATTGGCCTCCCGGAGAGCGCGTGGATCGCTTCCGTGAAGTGGTCGAAATTGTGGATCACCTGTTGAGGCACCCTGAAACCACTTACTTGGGAGGTTATTATCAGATTAAAGGTGCGATCATTAACCCTCAACCGGTCCAAAAACCTCGCCCACCTCTCATGATCGGTGGGAATGGTCCGCGTATGCTCAGGGTTGCCGCTGAGTTTGCCGATACCTGGAACACCTTTGGTGGGATGGAAATAAAATCATTCGAAGAAATGCTGGCGGTCACCCGAGAGCGCAACACCCGGCTGGATGGGTATTGCTCTGACATTGGGCGCGACCCAACCACTCTGCGCCGGTCTGTTCTGATCTTCACCCATGAGGAATATCAGCGACTTTACACAACGCCGGGGGCTTTTGAAGAGATTGTCAAGCGCTATCAGGAAATCGGCATCTCAGAGATTGTGTTTTTCTACCCGTTTGTTCCCATGCTGATGCCCATGTTTGAGCAAATTATTAATGAAGCGATCCCACGACTGCGCAGCACTCAGCCGGTTTTCGCCTGAGAATTTCGCATCGAGTCCCTGAATTTTAGCGCAGTTCCTGGGTACCGAGCATCAGCCTTTAGCATCCTGCCTGACCTTGCTCCCCTCCCTTGCATCCAGGCAGGATGGGATTGGTTGTGGGTTGAAAATCACTCGGAATACCAGCTGTGGATACTTGATATTATATTGATCCTTGACGGAACTTGACTGTAAAATGACTTCGCCGCCTACTCCTTGCCTGGTAAGGATTGGATAAACAAACAATAATCATCACCCTGCATGATGGTTTTTATTTGTTCAAACTGAACATCTGGATTCCACGCAGGACGATTCCACCAGGCCGTATCCGTACGGCAATGAATTTGGTATCCGATATCCGGTCTGCCTTGCTTTTTCCATAGGTCTGCATAATAGCAGGATGTTACTTTGTGAGCATATCGAAATTGGGAAGCTTCAACGAGTTCAAATTCCTGTAGACCATAAACCGGATTACTCTCCCAATCTTCTTCGCGCAAGATATCGTCCAGTTTGGCTGCGTCTCTTAGATCGGTGGGATCAAGACCATGCTGTGCAAAGCATGCCAAATCTTCAGCGCGCCGTGTAGCTCTGGTGTTCTCGGCCATTTCAAGAACAGAGCCGAGATATGTCTCCCACAATTGGTCACCATATTTTGATAGAAGGAATGCACATACTCGCGCAAGCCCTTCTACCTTTCCACTCAAATGGATACGGTTTGCTTCGATTTTCAACTTGTGATGATATTTATCAACCCGCTCATTGATCGTTTCCCATTTACCTTCATATTCTTTTAGAATAATACTCAAACATCCTAATTCTGAATGTAGCTCATTATCGTCCCAACGATCGCCGATGCCGGCAATAAAATCACGCTTTCCATTCATTTCTTTTACTAACAAAAGCCTGCCGGCTTGATTTTCAGCCAGATATAAAACGCCTTTGGGAAACCCCATTTTTTCCAACCACTCATCGGTAGACGAATAAGCAGACTCAGGTCTCGCACCGATGTATACAATTTCATATCTTTGTGCAAGTGCTTTCAGGCATCTGACACTTCCTGCTACGTCATGATCTTCGAGAATCCGATCATGCTGGTAAAAACCAGGCGTCCCGAGAAGATGATTCCGGTTTCTTGTATCGCAGATGGTGCCGTCAATGAAGACAAGAATAGCTTTCATATTAACCAATACCTTCGCCAAAATCGAAGATAGAATATGATGTTATTTAGCCGCTTCCACTCTGTCCAAAATTCAGACCCTTAGCGAGCCACGGAATCCCCTGGCGGCATAGAAGGAGGGCGCACTGTTATGAAACACGAAGACATGGCCGTAGCGACGATCGCAAAAGAGGGCGCCGCCGAGTTTTCTAATCCCAGGAGGTGTTTGTATCCAGCTCTCCGTTTTCGTATCAAATTCTCCAAGTTTCTGCAACTCTTGATATTGGTCTTCATTCAAAAGCTCGATACCCATAGCGGCTGCGAGATCAACAGCGTTACCAGCTGGGTGAACACCTTTCTTTTCTCTTTCTTCCTGCCCTTCTCTGTCGTAACAGATACTTCTGCGGCCTTTAGGACTTTCCGCTGAACAATCATAAAAAATGTATTCGCCCGTCTTTTTATCATAACCAACAACATCCGGCTCACCGCCAGTGCTTTCCATTGCATTAAGTAACGACTTTTTTCAGGATGAGCTTCCAGTTTTGCTTGTATTTTAGGCCAGTCAAGATCTTTGTGGCGGTTTATGTTTTTCTCAAAACGTACCCGCAATGTTATGAGTAGTTCTTCACCTTGTTCTGGTGATAATTCCAAATTTATCTTGATTTTTGGAATAGATTGTTATTCATGCTGCAATACCTTCGCCCAAAATAGGCTGAAGTGAATGGGCTTTTTGTAGTAAAGTAGAAGTCCTCCAAGACCAAAACTCACACAACAAGCCCATGACAGACATTTTAGCACTTTTACAACCGATCCAAAACAGCATATCCAAAACAACGATGCGGCAATTGAGCCGGATCATTGTAGCGATGATCGCGATGACGGGACGGGTCACGATGCTGGGGCTATCGCGCTGGACCGAGAAAGGCGGCAGCTTCCGGAGCGTACAGCGTTTCTATTACACGGTTATCCCCTAGGCGCAGGTATTTTGGGCATTCATTCGCGCGCATCTGCTAGATCACCAGGATACCTACCTGTTGGCAGGCGATGAGAGTGTGGTGACCAAAACCGGGAAGCAAACCCACGGGTTGGATTACTTTTTCTCCAGTCTGCAGCAGAAAGCCGTTCCGGGGTTGTCCTTTTTCACCTTGTCCCTAGTGAGCACACAGCAGCGGCACTCATATCCTGTGGATGTAGAACAGATGATGCGCACGGCAGAAGAAAAAGCTGCCAGCAAGGCCAAGAAACAAGCTAAGAAAGCCAAACCGGCAGTCACAAAGCGGAAACTCGGACGGCCCAAGGGCAGTCGCAACAAAAACAAGGTGGAAGTAACGCTCAATCCGGAGTTGCAGCGCATCCAGAAGATGCTGCAAAGCCTCCTGAACACCATTCAGGGCGTGATCCACCTGACCTATCAGGTGTTAGACGGTCATTTCGGCAATCATCCGGAGTTCTACATGGTGCGCCAATGCCAATTGCAGCTGATCTCCAAGCTGCGTTACGATGCAGCGTTGTTCTTTGCCTATGCCGGTCCAAAGCCGAAGCGAGGCCCAATGCCCAGACTGGGCGAGCAGGTGGATGTGCGCAAGATCCCCGACCAGCACCTTAAGGAGACGAAGATCGAAGATGGCTTGGAAACCCGCACGTACCAAATGCAACTGCTCCACAAGAACTTCCCACACCCTTTGAATGTGGTTATCTTGCTCAGAACGAACCTGGCAACCAAAGTCTGGGCCAATGTGATCCTGTTTTCGAGCGATTTGGAGCTATCGTACGACCAGCTGATTGACTATTACAGCCTGAGATTCCAAATCGAGTTCAATTTCAGGGATGCGAAACAGTTCTGGGGCCAAGAAGACTTCATGAATATTACCCCAATCGCCGTGACCAATGCCGCCAACCTTGCGCTGTTCATGGTCGATGTTTCCCAAGTGTTAATGTGCCAGTACCGACAAGATGATCCCAATTTTAGTGCCCTGGATTTGAAGGCGTACTACCGAGGCTACCGGTATGTAATGGAGACAATACAAATGCTTCCGCAAAAACCCGATGGTAATTTTGTTTCTCAGCTTTTCCGAAAAGTGGCCGCTTTAGGCCGTATTCATCCGGCTAATCTGCCGGTTTCATCGCCTTAATTGGCGAAGGTATTGATTAACACTCCTATTATTTCTCTTTTGAAATCACAGAACGATACTGATTCTACGTCACTATACTCCACTATACATTTATCTTGAACTCATTGTGCAGGTCATGATATCTAGGCTGCCCAAAGCATCCGCCAGTACCATGGCAGCATTCTCCGCCGCCAACTTGCTGTTTCGCATCAATCTGCTGATCGTCAATAGGATCGTCGGGTGCTGTGCTAATACCGCCAGGGCTTTTCTCACCCGCAGGTTGGCATCTTCATCCATGATCTCGCTGAGGTCGAAAGGGACGGGAGCACGTGGTCCGTCGCTGATTGCTCTGATGGATAAGAATGGAATGCCTTTCTCCGCTGCCACCGGTGCAATCCCGGCTGTCTCCATTTCCAATACCGGGTGCTTAAGCTCGATGAGTTTATCTACCATCACTTGCGAGTCTCCTGTGGTGACCGCGGTTCCCGTAACCAGGCGCACACCGCGCTTTCCCGTGAAAATGGCTGCCGCTGCAATTGCTTTATCTGGCCAGGGGCTCAGGGGCTGCAGAGTACCCGGCACGCCATGTTCCAGCTTGCAATATGCTTCGGGCATAACCACATCCCCAATATCCAAGTCTGCTTCCACCGCGCCGGCAATCCCAAAGGAGATCAGCAACCTCGGCGAGTGATTCTCAATGAGATAGCGGGTAGCTTCACTCGCCCTCCGCATTCCCATCCCTGAAGTGACCAGCAGGCAGTTGTGCTCGTGCAGTTCGAAAGCTTTACAGTCGAGTTTCCCCACTCCAATTCGCTTCCATCCCTCCACCAGCCTGAGCAGTGCCGCGCTCTCCTGGGGCATGGCAGCTATAAGGCCAATCGTTTCCATCGAGTAGTTGTTATTAATTTCCTGCTGATCTTCTAGCTAGTCATCCTCATCGTAACCTGCTGGCTGATACACCTCCGGCACGAAAGTCTGATCTGTCATCGGAGGCCGTATGTATCCCCCTTCCTTCTGGCGCGGAGGCAAGCTGATCGGTTCAGGAGTCAGGTCTTCAAACGGTATCTTGCTCAGTAAATGATGGATGCAGTTTAACCGCGCACACAGCTTATTATCCGCATTGACCACGTGCCAGGGCGCCTGCTTTATATCGGTGTAGGCAAACATTTCATCTTTTGCTTTCGAATACTCCACCCAACGGGCGCGCGACTGCAGGTCCATCGGGCTCAGCTTCCAGCGTTTGGTCGGGTCTGCAATGCGTTCTTGAAATCGTCTCTCCTGCTCTTTATTGCTTACCGAGAACCAGTATTTGATCAGGATGATCTCTGAACGCACCAGCATGCGCTCAAATTCGGGTACCGAGCGCAGGAATTCGGCGTATTCTGCGTCAGTACAAAATCCCATCACCCGTTCTACACCCGCACGGTTGTACCAGCTGCGGTCAAACAGGACGATTTCACCCGCTGCCGGCAGGTGTGCTGCGTAGCGTTGAAAGTACCACTGTGTCTTTTCGCGCTCTGTTGGCGCTGGTAGCGCCACCACCCGGCAAACGCGCGGATTCAAACTCTCAGTAATGCGCTTGATTACCCCCCCTTTACCGGCTGCATCTCGCCCTTCGAAAATAACCACCACCTTGAGGCTTTTTGTACGCACCCATTCCTGCAGCTTGACCAGCTCCAATTGGAGCCGGCGTAATTCCTTGTTATACGTCTTTTTATCCACCGTGATCGTCTTTTCGCTTGCACCAGCCATCATCGATACATCTTTGTCCGGCGCTTTCTCTGCTCCCACTTGTTCAGAAATTTTGGGCTCTGCATTAATGTCATTCCCCGCTTTATCCTTATTATTTTTTCCCTTATCCTTCCTTGACATTCTTCGCTCCTCTTTTGCTGCCTGAGCCTTCTCATGGCAGCCAACCTTCAATAATACTTACGGTCCTTATATTTTAATCCAAGTCTACTTTTTATTGTTATCGTCAGCGATTAAATTCCAGATTAATGATCTGGCCTCCCAAATTATATTTGTAGAAGGCTGCCAGATCTGCGCTGGTAATCAACCCTATAAATGGGTATAGTCAGGGAGATTTGAACTTATCCCCATGTGGGATAAATTTCATCCACCGGCGCCTACTGTGGCCTTTTTTACTCGCTGCTGAGTGCTGAAGGCATATCTCTATCGGTTGCCCTGTCCGGGTGCGCCTGGAAGTGCCAGGTATGCTTATGAGCTCATCCAGGCGCACTCTACTTGTGTTCGCTAGTTGCGTACGACCACTGGTATGAATATTGGCAAGAGTATTTGTGGCTCTGCCAGCTCGTCTGCCCCTAGGTCAGGAATACCCAGGCGCCTCTCACCGTCGATGTCATCCAGTACCCCAGCAAATAAACCGTGATCGATCGCCAGAGAACCAGGCAATACATGATAACCGTCTGCCGCGAATAGCGGGTCACCCCAGTAGTTGTGGGTACCGGTAATGATTGTGCCCTCGCCTCCCCAATCAGCTGTGTTACTATACCACAAGGTTCCCGCCAGATTAATACTGTTGCCCAGCGAAACGCTAACTCCCCACGTGTGGCTTATTAGAATGGTATTGGTCATGCTCACACTATTGTTTATAAAGGGCACCGTAATCCCAGCGCCATCCCCGCCCCAATTCCATGCGATCGTGGTGTGCCAAAAACGGGGCGAGGAGGCATGCTGCACCATTATCCCGCTGCCGTATTCTCCTGCAGAATTATCTGCAACAAGATTATTATATAGCTCCGGGGAGCTCGCATACAAGCCTAATCCACCACCCCAATCCGCGTAGTTATGAGTGATGATGTTCCGGTTCAACCAGGGATCACTATTGTCCAAGATAATCCCACCACCCAGGCCGTTATCTAATGTCGCCCGGTTGAAGCTGATATTATTATCGGTGAGGATGGAGTCGTTATAATACAGATACAGCCCACCGCCCATTAATGCGGTATTGGATAGTATCGTATTGGCAGTCATGGTGATCTCCCTGCCTGAGATGAACATCCCACCGCCTGATTCGGCTGTATTTGACATAACCGTGTTATCCTCAAATGTGACGTAACCCTGATCCATATATAGACCGCCACCACGGCTGGGAGCTTTATTGGCGCGGATGATATTACTGCTGAAAACAGTTCCGTCACCATAACGCATCCATATCCCACCACCCCAGCCTTCACTAGCTGTGTTGGACATGATCGCGTTCTCCGTCAGGATCACATCTTTACTTGTATTCAATAGCATCCCACCGCCATTAGATTCGGCTGTGTTGGAGTAAATAATGTTCTCGCTGATCGTGGCGTCGGAACTCGTCAGGGCGTATATCCCCGCCCCACTCCCCAGGTAGCTGGTAGCAGTGTTAGCATTGAACGTGTTCCCAATCAGCGTAGCCGCGCTGTCATGTAATAGTATTCCCCCCCCATAATAAACGCAGGTGTTGGAATACACTTTGTTTTCGCTCAATATGGAAATGCTGTTTTCCAGGAATATTCCGCTACCATTGTCGGCACTATTTTCATATACCCGATTATTACTGAAATCAGCCGAAGCATCGAGGATGTACAATCCACCTCCCGCGTCAGATGGATCTATACCTCCACCTAGACCATCCGAATTACCGCCGGTAAGGCGTAGACCCTCGACGGTTGGACTGATAACACCGGCAATTACCATCGTTCGTCCGGCACCCTGGGCATCCAGCGTTGTTGGGTTGGCTTGCGGGTCGGGTGGGTCGCTAAAGGCTGCGGTGTAACCCCCACGAATAGTGACTGTCTTACTGATGTAGACTGTCTGGAGGATATTACCGCTGGCGGGGGGGTATGGGTAGCCCTCAGGAACAGGTCGACTCTGCACGCCGGTGTAATTGCCGGTGGTTACCCGTATTTCATCACCCGCCAGAGCCAGGTCCACAGCATATTGAATCGTCTGGCAGGGTGCTACTTGGCTGCCACAATCAGGGGTATCGCTGCCGCTGGGCGCCACTCGGATGATGACACTCTCTGATTGCGATACGGCTACTTGTTCACCCCCAATCAACATCAGCAACGATAATGCCATCAGCAACCCCAGTCCCAAAGAAAATCCCACCGATAGGTATTGTTTTTTGCTCTTCATATCTCCTCCTTATGCGAGCTTGTAGATGGATGCTTACCGCGTGTGTTTACCTCCAACTAGTGATGGATTAACGGTATTCGGTTTTCGTCTATGTCTGTGTACTGGTGCTTCTTTATCATTATCGCGCAATTCATGCCAAAAAGCACTACTTTTCAAAATTAATGGAATTTTTTTACTCTTCTACCTTTATATTTTTTTTAGATTCGAGCTGAATTATGGGCTCTTTTGTGGAAATACCAGAAGGTCAACGCTCCTACGCTAGCCCCACCGATCACTGCGATGATGATCCACTCAAAGAACTGTCCCAGGATGATTCCTTTGAACATCTGCCAATAGTAATACCAGAATGTCGCATTCTTATCCCCGAAGATATTGAGGTGCTCGAGGTGGATCAACTTCCCCAACGAGAGCAGGCTGGCGTAATACACATAATAACTGAAGATGGCACATAACCATGTCAGTATGCCAGCGAGCATTGGCTGAAGTATTTTTTCTGCACGCCTGGCTTCATAAATTACCACCGGTAGGAGGGGGACCAGCCAGATACCATAATTCATGCCGATTATGATGGGTACAACCAGGACGGATTCTCCCAGGCTGCCCCATGAGATATGTGCCAACCACTCCAGATAGAACCAGTCGATCACACCAAAAATGAGACCAATCACTGCATAAATGATGAACCGCTGCTTGGATTTATTCATCAAGGATCGCTTTCTTGAGTAAAAATATGGGACAAATCTCTTCAACTCTGCCCATGGTGGACAACAATCCGTTTTTATGCTGATTGCTATCCTGTCCGGTTTGTCCTTCTACCCGATAGCTGTTTTTCACGGGTGCCTACTGTGGAGATTATAACTCTTCCCCTAAATCTGCTCTCTGATTTTTGGGGAGGCCTTGTCCCCCCTAGTTCAGGGGGGAAGGAGGGGGTCTGCGGAGAGTGCGCTCTATGCGCACTGAGGCCGAAGACCGAGCGTGCCGGATGGGATTTGAATCTTAATCCCCTTGCGAGGTGAACACCCTCCACGGATGCCTGCGGTGGAACTCTCTAGCTCACTGCTCACAGCTCACAGCTCACTGCTGCCTGTCTGGTTTGATGTATCCGGTTTTACTTTTACCGGACTTCTACCGGATCGCTGTTCTTCTGAGGAATAGACGGTGTTGCCAGAAATCATTCGGGTTGTGCGATCCGATTGTAGATCTGGCTCATGGATGCTACACAAGTAACGCCATATTGACCAGGCGATACATGGTATACGCATTTATAAGCATAAACACTTGAAATTGCCTGCAAACCTAAATGTATTTTGCTTGCATGAGTCTTATTTCCTCGATTATAATAATATAGATAATTTCTACCATATTTATTATAATTGCTATTTAATAAAGTATTTTGGTCCACTTCGCGACCAAAATTAATCCCATATAACACAAACCTCCGGCCTCATTGCCGGGGGTTTTAAAACAAGGAGGAAATTAGTGGACAGGGATCTAATTACCGAAGGCTATTTAGCGATACAGGAATGGGGAAAGTGGTTGGTGACTATTGAGTCGGCTGTGTGTGCTGGCCTGTGGTCAAAATTGAGCGCCACCCCCCGCCCGCCCAATTCTCTCTACTTGGGTTGGATGATGTTCATTGGATCAATTGTAACCACGGCCATTATGCTTGGTTTGGTTTCTTTTTTTATTCAACGCGCTCATATTAAAGCTGAGCAAGATGCAAAATTGGTCAGGATCCTGGTAGGGATTCAATTTGCTTTCTTTCTTGGAGGCCTGATCTGTTTTGGGACGCGCGTATTTAATCTATGGTTTGGAGTATGAGCTAGACACACTGGTCTACTTAAATAAATTTCTGAATATTTCAAAAATTATGGAAGAAGGGTAGAAAGTCCAGCCGGTCAGCTTAAATCTTCTGTGTCAGGGTGAAGTGTTCTCCCAAATATTCAATTATTTGAAATCTCTCACGCTTCATCTTCATGCTCAAAGCTCTCTGCTGCCCTGTCCGGTTTGATGAATCCGGTTTTACTTTTACCGGACTTCCACCGGATCGCTGTCCTTCAGCGGAAAGGCTGGAATTCGAATTTTAATCCCCTTGTGGGTCCAAACACCCTCAATGGATGCCCATAGTGGAACTTTTGTGTTTTCCTAATTACTGATCGAGTTATTGACTAATTGACTATTTACTAATCGCGCTCTTCTGCAGAGTGGCTGGAATTTGTACTTCCCCACCCCCTGCGGGTGCCGTCGGAGGACCTGAATTTCAGCCTGGCAGCGCGTACCGATCCAGCTCCTTATCGTTAAATTTCATACCACAGCCAGGGTCCTGGCTTATTTTCAATTGTGCGCCTTCGATTTGAAGGCCGTAGGCAAAGTTTTCGCTGAGCAAGTCGAAAGAATTCAGATCTGTGCTAACGATCTGTGGTCGAATAAGGGCGGCGTGGCATCCCATACTGGCCCCCAATGACGATTCGATCATCGACCCGATCTGGCATCTGACCCCGTACTCCGCGGCCATGTCTATGATATCCAGAGCCCTCAGCAAACCACCGGTTTTCATCAGCTTGATATTAATATAATCAACGCCCCCCAGCTCAAGGAGGAGCTTCGCCTGTTCATAGCCATGCACTGCTTCGTCGGC
This sequence comes from uncultured Chloroflexia bacterium, assembly GCA_963725685.1. GTDB lineage: Bacteria > Chloroflexota > Anaerolineae > Anaerolineales > UBA4823 > FEB-25. The sequence goes on along the minus strand of CAVRYZ010000001.1, from coordinate 92,307 downwards.
CATCAGTGGTACCGTGGCAGCCTGCTTGACCTTTGAGAAGGCCAGTAGGTCGGATGCCAGGGTCGGCTGTTCCAGCCAGTCGAGCATTCCTGTCACCCGCTGGCAGAAGGAAATGGTGGTTTCCACATTCCGAAAGCCCTGGTTGGCATCCGAGATCAACAGGATTGGCTTCTTGCAGTCCTGGATCATTTGGCGTGACTGCTTGACTACCTGGTAATCGCGTTCGTATCCGGGTAACCCACCAACCCCGCGCATGCCTACCTTGAGCCGGATGATACCGAAACCCTGCTGGATACCAGCCTCAACCCTGCTTAGTGTTGTTTCGACATCTAAGATACTGATATTGCGGGTGAATGGGATTGGTGTATTGCGGGCGCCAAACATCTCATACAGTGGCTTACCAGCCGCTTTTCCGCATGCGTCCAGCATAGCCTGCTCCAGGGCGGCAATAGCCGATGGATTTCCGTAAACCAGGCGGATGCCATGGTGAGGCTCAACAGTCTCCATGATCTCTCGTACAGCTTCCAGGCTGCCGATCTCATGTCCGATCAATGAATACCCCAGCAGGCGACCGTCGGCAAAGAGATCCACGCATGCTGCAACACTCTGCCAGGTTTCGCCGGTCACTTCCCAGGCTGGGGTAGCCTCTCCGTAACCGGTGATGCCGGTATCAGTCTTAACCCGTACAACCACATAATACATGTCAAAATTCGTGACGCTGGCGATGACGAATGGCTCTTTCATTTGGAGTTTGATCGGGATCGTATCGATTGCCGTTATTTTCATGTTTGCCTCACTTAATTTGGCGGTATCGTTAGAATTCCTGGTGCTTCTTCCCCAGGAAATCCGGTCTGGTGAGAATATCATACCCGGCAAGCGCCGAGCCTTTGCCCTCATCGTGGGTGAGTCAAATTTTACCCCTCTTTGCATGCCCACGGCGGTCATAATAGGCTAGAAATAGCGGAGAGCGCGACCTTTGCGCACCGAGGTCGAAGACCGAGTGTGTCGCGACCTTTGCATACCGAGGCCGAAGGCCGAGTGTACAGGATGGGATTCGAACCCCTTTCCCCTTGCGGGATCACACCCCCTGCGGGTGTTTAAGGTGGGGCTTTCATGCTACCCAAGGCGGAGAGGGTGGGTATCCTCTCAGCAGCTTATAAGTCCCCCAGTGCAGCGTATGCTGTCCTTACTGCCGGACTTAACAAAACTATTGATAGTACTGTAAAAGTGCAAGTGCTCTGCGACTGAGATAATCAGTTTGAGCGGAACGATCTCACTACTTAATAACTTACCCATAATTGTATATCCTCCTCAGCGCTGTCAGGCCTTGTGGGACATCTTAAGCAGGATTTCGACACCAGTGCTTATCTGTCCGGAATCTACCTGTATGTCACTAATGTTCTTTTCCATTACCCAACGCTCTATCCATGACGCGTTTCGCCGTCCGTACGTAATACCTCCAGGATCGAAAACTGCGACTCGTAATCCGGGCGGGCTTTTACCCACAACATGCGAGTGACAGTCATGTCTACGCCTTTTCCTGGCTATTAAGGCCATCCGATCGAATCAATCTTTCAAGTCCTGACGAAAATATCCTCGAGAACGACATCATTGATCATGGCAGCCTCCATTGATGAGTGGTTAATATAAATTGGCCGGTACTAATCTCCAGCAGGAGTTTCCCGGCCAACGTGTGAGCGGCGTTTGATTACGCCTTGCAGATCATGAGTTTGATGACTGGGCTCGGTAAAGACCGTGTTTCGTTGCTCAGGCTATTACGATCATACAAGATTTCGGATTTAAAGGCGATGGGTAGATGTCCCGTTGCGGGAGGGACATTTGTCCCGTATGCAGTGATATGACAAGTGATTGTAGCCATAAATCTACTATTAGTTAGGAGCTGCGGCGGTACTTAATCCGGAGCGGCTATTGACCCAAACAAGATCATTTGTGTGAGTGGTCTGGTAGACTTAGCGAGATTCGAACCATCGCCCTCTTCAGTGCGATGGAAAAATTGCAGGGGAAAACGGAAAATTGGTGTTTATTAACCCTAATATAGCCGAAAATCACCATACAAATCGCTGCGCTCCTTGCCTGCTGTTCTAGCATATTTGGACCCAAATTATTCCCGCAGTGTATCCGATATGCATCGGTATGACGCGAGGAAAGATGATCTCAAACCCTGTCCAAAGGGGGTGATGTAAAAATCATTCTAATTCGCTTTACGCGGTTATTACAAAGAATCGCGCTTAATAAGAAGCTGATTTGATTTCATACAAATCGAATTATAATTATGAACCTTTTGGTTCGCCGTTGCTCACTCTGAAGCAAGCGCTTTTGAAAGACCCCCGCGTATTCGTTCTTGGCGTATGTGCAAGTGCTGTATATGCGCGGTGGCTGAACCCGGATGGTTCAACTCGGGTTGTAGCATTAGCCGTGGCCAGCGAACCGCATATCTTCTCGCGAGGGGAAAGCGAGGCGGAGATCATGGCGTCTATCCATGTCCCAGCCGAAGCAGATCGCCGTTTACGCCCGGCGCACAATTGACTTTGGTGCTGTTTAGTGGAGAAGTATTGAGCAGTGGAGGGAAGATTTCCAAGCCAATGATCCGATTTATAATTGAAACCAACTACAGTACAAAATAGTGGGCATCTTTGCGGCTAAGTTAGGTTCAGGCCTGGGATTAGCTCGCACTTGTTTCAAATTGGATCCTGCGCCGTTCTTGTCGAAATGAGGAGGAAGCGGTCACAATGCAATCTAGATTGAGTGCCCTGTTTGACGCACTGATGCCGGTTATTGCCACGCTCGCAGCACTTGCTGTGGGAGCTGTGATGCTCTTGTTCCTTAAAGTGAATCCGATTGAAGCATACCACTCACTATGGAATGGAGCCTTTGGCAGCACCAACGCGCTGGCAGAGACACTGGTTAAAGCCACCCCCTTACTTTTAGTGGCACTCGGAATTTGTATTTCCTTCCGCGCTGACGTGATCAACATCGGCGGAGATGGGCAAATGATCATCGGTGCGATCCTTGGGACATGGATCGGGTTGGTGTTTGTTGATCTGCCTGGTTGGATGGTCATTACGCTTGCTCTTCTTGGAGGCTTTCTGGGTGGTGCGATTTGGGGTGGTATCGCCGGCCTGCTCAAAGCCTATTTCAAAGTTAATGAAATCCTTAGCACGGTGATGATGAATGCCATCGCGGTGCAATTGATGAACTTCCTCCTGCGCGGCCCGATGATCGATCCATCGCAGGCGCAAAAGGCCTCAAAAATCCCGCAAACCGCGCGCCTGCTGGATGCCTTTCACTTGCCGCGCCTGGTTCCCACTCGACTGCATCTTGGCGTGTTGATTGCCGTCGTGCTCGCAGTTCTCGTTTATATTTTGCTCTGGCGTACTACCCTTGGTTATCGTATCCGCGCGGTGGGACAAAACCCACACGCCTCGCGTTATGCAGGCATCAAAGTGCAACGCTATATTGTGCTGGCATTATTCCTCAGTGGTGCATTCTCGGGGCTGGCTGGTGTGGTCCAGGTTTATGGAGTCAACTATCGCATGATTACGGACGGCTCTGCTTCGGGATTCACAGGCGCAGCGGGTTTCAATGGCATTGTCGCGGCGCTCTTTGGACAATTGCATCCGATCCTATCTATCCCCGCCTCGATTCTGTTTGGTGCACTTCTGGTAGGTGCGAATAGCATGCAGAGAGTAGTGCAAGTCCCCTCAGCGCTGATCACCGCATTGAATGGACTTGTGGTAGTCTTTGTCGTCAGCAGCGAGGTTTGGCGTCGTCGCAGACAACGACGTAGGCTGGCCGTCGTCAAGGAAGAATCCACCTTAAAGCCGGAACAGCCAAAAGTCCCGATAGAGGAGGCAGAGCGATGATCTCCGACCTTTTCTCTGCCACCGTTTTGATTGGCATTCTCACCTCCGGCATACGTCTAGCCACTCCCTACCTGTATGCTGCCATCGGTGAGACTTTCAGCCAGCGTAGTGGTGTGCTCAACCTTGGTGTTGAAGGTCAGATGTTGCTGGGTGCTTTTTCCGGATTTTACATTACACTCACGACCGGGAATTTGTGGCTTGGTGTACTGGTCGCCATGCTTGTCGGTGCGCTGATGGGTCTAGCCATGGCCTTTGTGACCGTCAACTTGCACGCCCAACAGGGAATCAGTGGTATCGGCTTTTACCTTTTTGGACTGGGTATGAGTGACCTACTCTTCCAAAAACTACTGGGAACAGTGGAGACGGTGCAAGGTTTCCCGAAAATATCCATCCCTGGCTTGAGTGACATCCCCATTATTGGTGAGATCTTCTTCAGCCAGAATATTCTTGTTTATGGGGCATATCTACTTGTGCCTCTAGCCTGGTTTGTTTTAAATAAGACCACGCTTGGGTTGAAGATCCGCTCAGTTGGCGAAAATCCCGAGGCTGCGGATTCGCTTGGCGTGAGCGTGGTGCGTGTCCGCTACTTTACCATCATCTTGGGTGGAACCCTTTCCGGGTTAGCGGGCGTGTCGCTGTCCATCGCGTTGTTGAACGTTTTCCAACAGAACATGACCAGCGGGATGGGATTCATCGCTGTTGCGTTGGTTTACTTTGGCGCTTGGAGCCCTGTCGGTGTTTTGGGCGGAGCGTTATTGTTCAGCATGGTTAATTCTCTACAATTGTGGATCCAGGTATTGGGTATTCATATCCCATCGGATATCGCGGTGATGATGCCCTATGTGCTCACAATCTTGGTTTTGGTTGTGACTGTTTCAAAGGTTCGCGCTCCGTCTGCTTTGACTAAGCCTTTTGAACGGGAAGATTGATCCCAGAAAGGAGATGTGCATATAGAGAAATGTCAAGCTTCAACCATCAATCATAATTGACTATCCAATCATATTCAATGAGGAGAAGAAAATGAAGAAATTTACATGGTTATTGACACTCGTTTTAGCCCTCTCGCTTGTGCTGAGCGCGTGCGGTGCCGCGGCCACCAGCGCTCCAGCGGCAAAGATCCGTGTTGCTGTTGTCATGCCCAGCGCCATCAATGATCTGGCCTTCAGCCAAAGCATGTTTGATGCGCTTGGCCGCATTCAGACAGAGATGGGCGGTCCCGATAAGTTTGAGTTTGTTTATTCCGAGAACATGTTCGTGGTGGATGATGCTGCCGCGGCCATCCGTGATTATGCTACCAAGGGGTATGATTTGGTCATTGCCCACGGCTCCCAATATGGATCGTCCCTGCAGGAAATCGCCCCCGACTTCCCAAAAACCAGCTTTGCCTGGGGTACAACAGTGGATACATTTGGTCAACCGAACATCTTCGCTTATGAAGCTGCATCCCAGGAAGGTGGCTATGTCAATGGTGTATTGGCCGCTACCCTCTCTACCAGCAAAGTAATCGGCGTGGTTGGACCAATCGAGACCGGCGACGCGAAATTGTACGTCGATGGTTTTAAAGTCGGTGTCCTTGCGATCAACCCCAATGCAACAGTGAACGTCAACTACATCGGTTCGTTCTCGGATGTAGCACTGGCATCAGAAGCTGCGACGACACACATTGCTGCAGGCGCGGATGTTTTGACCGGAAGCGCCCAGATGGTTGTAGGCGCAATCGGTAAAGCCAAAGAGAACAATGTGCTTTGGTTCGGAACGCAATCTAACCAGACATCCCTGGCTCCCACCATCGTGGTTGCCAGCCAGGTTTATCACTGGGAAGTGGTTCTTCGCGAGATAATCGCCCTGATCCAGGCGGGCACATTGGGTGGAAAGTCCTTCGTAGCTAATCTTGCAAATGGCGGCGAAGTCATCGAGTATAACCCCGGTTATGCGCTTCCAGCCGATGCCAAGACGCTTGCGGAAACCACAGTTCAAGGGATCATTAAAGGCACCACCACCATCACCTTACCGTGAACCGGATTTCTTGATTTGAAGGAGATTTTGGGAGTCTCCATGCGGAGACTCCCAAAGGTCAAGATGACGCGATGACTAATTCAACCGACTTCCCCTCTGGCAAGCCCACCATCGATTACCTTGAGATGCGCGGCATTACCAAGCGCTTCACAGGTGTACTCGCCAACGATAAGATTGACTTCGATGTCAGGTCCGGAGAAGTTCATGCCTTGCTGGGCGAAAATGGTGCAGGTAAAAGTACCTTGATGAAAATCCTGTACGGCTTATACCATCCGGATGAAGGTGAAATTCTTGTAAACGGAGAACAAGTCAGCATTGCATCGCCCAATGATTCCATAAACCTTGGCATTGGTATGATCCACCAGCATTTTATGCTTGTGTCGTCGTTGACAGTTGCCGAAAACGTTGCGCTCGGATTGACATCCTCGCGTGGACCGCTCACCGATCTCGACCGCGTCTCCAAACGAATATTGGAATTAGCCGATATCTATAGTCTGAAGATTGACCCCTCTGCCTACATCTGGCAACTTTCGGTTGGACAGCAACAACGCGTGGAAATTATCAAAGCCCTTTATCGCGGCGCAGCCCTGCTCATTCTCGACGAACCAACCGCGGTCCTTACCCCGCAGGAAGTGGATGAGTTATTTGTCATTATGAATCAGATGGTAAAAGACGGCCATGGACTGATTTTTATCTCGCATAAACTTCACGAAGTGGTTGAGATTAGCAACCGTGTGACCGTCCTGCGCGATGGCCACAAGATCGGTACGCGCCCTACATCAGAAGTCACAAAACAAGCTCTTGCCAATTGGATGGTCGGGCGTGAAATAACCTTCGCTCCAGATCGGGGCCACACGGAAATCGGTGAAGTCCGCCTTCAACTCAATCACGTTTCCTGCGGCAGCGACCGTGGCACCCCGGGGCTGCGTGACATCAGTCTTGAGATCCGCTCGGGTGAAATACTCGGGATTGCCGGTGTCTCCGGCAACGGTCAAGGCGAATTAGCTGAAACCATTACGGGGTTGAGAAAAATAACAGACGGAAAGATTTATTTGGAAGGGAACGATGTCACCGGCCTCGCGCCTGCTGAACTTACCGATCGAATGCTATCGTATATTCCCGAAGAGCGCCTACGCGATGGCATGATCAATGAATTCACCGTCGCTGAAAACATGATCCTGCGCGAACATCATAAAATGCCATATTCGCGCTATGGCTTCCTTCACTTACGCGAGATCTCCCGTCGCACGGATGAGTTGATTTTAAAATTCAATGTTAAAACCCCTTCGCGGGATACCCTCGCCAAGAATCTATCAGGTGGAAACATCCAGAAGGTTGTACTTGCGCGTGAACTCTCGCGCAACCCACGCACCATCGTTGCTGCGCAACCCACACGTGGGCTCGATATCGGGGCGACTGAATACGTCCGTGAACAATTGTTAGTTGAACGCAGCAAAGGGGCTGCAATCTTGCTTATCTCGGAAGATCTTGATGAAATCCTCGCGCTTTCGGACCGCATTGCGGTCATCTATGAAGGCCAGATCATGGACATCGTTTCCCGTGAAGCCGCCACCCCGCAAAAGCTGGGCTTATTGATGGCAGGGGTTCGTTCCGAAGAGGGGACGACGGTTGCGACTATATAGAGAAAGAGAGACACATTACAGTTTAATCCCATTGGTTCGGCGGTCACTGCGCGCAACGTGCACCAGTGGCGTTGGGAGCACATCCCATCGAAAAGTACCACCGTCTAGACAAGAATGAGGAAACCACCAATGAACCTTTGGCAGGAATACAAACGGCCAGCCTCCATCGCCGAGGCCATTCACGAGCTCGTATCTGCGTCCGGTTCTGTCATGCCGATTGCGGGCGGAACAGATCTGTTACTCGATTTGAAACAAGGACGCCAGGTCCCCGTCCACACATTAATTGATTTGACTATCATCCCGGAGCTCAATGCGCTCGAACTGAGAGGGGACGAACTCTATGTGGGTGCCGCTGTCACAGTAAATCACATCGCTCTAAGCCCTTTGGTTGGCACCCATGCCCAGGCATTAGCTGAAGCCTGTAGCCTGATCGCTGGACCGCAAGTCCGCAACATGGCCACCCTGGGAGGCAATGTTGCCCACGCCTTGCCTGCCGCAGACGGGACCATTGCCTTGACTGCCCTCGATGCGCAAGCCGAAGTCGCGGCTGTTGCAGGGATACGTCGCATGCCGTTTACTTCACTATTCATTAGCCCTGGTAACTCCGCAATCAATAAAAGTGCAGAAATCATCGTCGGTTTTTATATTCCAACTCACAAGATCCAAAAGGTATTTTCGAAGCATAACCGAAATGAAACACTGGGAGCAGAGATCTTTAGAGTCTCTTCGTGTTTCAAACGCATTATGCGTCCACAGGGCGTGGCGCTTCCCATCTTGAATTGTGCTGTCTGGCTTAAACGCGAAAAAGATATCCTAAAGGATATTCACATCGCCGTTGGCCCCGGTGGACCGATACCTTTTCGCGCCACGGAAGCAGAAAAAGTAATGCGAGCGCAACCCCTCAATGAAGAAACTATTGACTATGCGATCGAACTCTTGCTTGCCCAGGTTCAATTCCGGACCAGTGCCCGGCGCGCCAGCGTTGAGTACCGAAAGCATATCGTCGGTGGATTATTCACGGATGTGTTGAATTCCGCATGGCGAAGAGCAAAATGATATTTGCGAAATATCCATTGGTTGTGTTACATTAGACAATATTTATATAGGGTATATTGAAATCAATGAGTAATAAGTAAATTTGAAAAATGATTATGACTGATATTGGTGGTCTCCATACCAGCATTAAACAAACGTAGTATCGTACATGTGTATCCTTTTCAATTTTATTGTCGCTACTAGACTTTCGAGGACCTAGGGAATAAACCATGAATAATCAAATTTCTCTTACTGTTAATGGACGAGCCTATGTCCTCCCGACCATCCCAGGCGAATTCCTTTCTGCCCTCCTTCGCCAAAGGCTTCATCTCACAGGCACTAAAATCGGATGTGAAGAGGGCGAATGTGGGGCGTGTACCGTCCTTGTGGACGGTGAACCGATCATGTCGTGCATCTATCCCGCCGAGCGCGCGGATGGCAAGACCATCATCACCATCGAGGGACTTGCTCAGCGCGTCCACGAAGAAATGAAACTGCACCCCTTGCAGGAAGCTTTCATCGAGCATGGCGCGGTGCAATGTGGATTCTGCATACCTGGTCAAATCATGACAGCGTATTCGTTGCTCAAGCGCAACCCGAATCCAGACAGCGCGGAGATTCGTTTCGCACTCAAGGATACACTTTGCCGCTGTGCCGGCTATCCCTCTATCGAGAACGCCATCATTGCCGCAGCTAAAGCCTTACGGACAGGTAAACCCATCCAGAAGCCGAACTTCCCCGACTCAATTCATAATCACAAATCAGTTGGTCGTACCCATCTACGTCCCGATGCGGTGGAAAAGGTCACAGGCAAAGCCATCTTTACGGATGACCTTGTATTCGATGGTATGTTGTTTGCCAAAGCACGCCGGGCGATGATTCCGCATGGCTTTTTGAAAAAGCTGGATATCACCAAAGCAAAAGCACTGCCTGGGGTTGCTGCAGTATTAACTGCCGAAGACATCCCTGGTGAACACAATCATGGGCTGGTCATTTACGACTGGCCTGTGTTGGTTGGCATCGGGGAACGTGTCCGCTATGTGGGGGACGCGATAGCGATTGTGGCAGCTGAAAATCAGGATATCGCTGAGCTGGCATCAGAATTAATTGAGGCGGATTTCGACCTCCAGCCTGTCATAACGAATCCCGTGCAGGCGCGTCAGGAGGGAATGCCGCAAATCCACGAAAAAGGAAATCTGCTCAAGCATATCAAAGTCCGCAAAGGTGATATAGATGCGGGTTTTGCTGAAGCAGATGTAATCCTCGAACACACCTTCCATACTCCAACCACCGAGCACGCCTTCATCGAGCCAGAATGTAGCATTGGTGTGCCTCTGCCCGATGGTCGCATGGAAATTTATGTCGGCTCGCAAATTCCATATCAGGATAGAACGCAAGTTGCGCGCGCAATGGGCTGGCCAGAGGAGCGTGTGCGTATTGTCGGCCAGTCGATGGGTGGTGGTTTTGGTGGCAAAGAAGATGTGATGGGACAAATCCACGTTGCAATGCTTGCAAATGTGACTCAGCGTCCCGTGAAGTTACTCTTTGATCGTCACGAAAGTTTGCTTGTGCATCCCAAGCGACACGCCACGCAAATTCGCCTCAAGATTGGTGCTAAGAAAAATGGCCGTCTCGTCGCGGTGGACACCGAACTCTACGGTGACACAGGTGCGTACGCCTCACTCGGAGAACACGTGATGACACGCGCCACCACGCACTCGGCTGGTCCCTATGACATCCCACACGTGCGCGCTGATTGCTACGCCATGTACACCAACAATCCACCCGCAGGTGCGTTCCGCGGTTTCGGCGTCACGCAATCTGCGTTTGCAGTTGAGTCCATGATGGACATGCTTGCTGAAAAATTGAACATCGAACCGATTGACCTTCGGCGCATGAATGCGCTCCACGTGGGAAGTATCACCAACACAGGACAGGAAATACATGAGTCGATCGGCTTGATGGAATGTATTGACAAAGTGGACGCGGAAATACGGACGCAGAACCCGCGTCCCTTCGCTCCGAGACTTGATTCTGCTAACCCGAATCTGGTGCGCGCTTGGGGCTTTGCCGTGGCGTACAAGAACACAGGCCTCGGCGGCGGCGCGTCCGATAAATCTGGTGCCGAAGTGGAACTTTATGACGATGGAAAATTCGAAGTGAGAAGTTCTTCCGCTGAAATGGGGCAGGGACTTGTCTCTGTCATGCGAATGATTGTTGCTGAAGAAATGGCTATTGCACCTGAACAAGTCCGCGTCCTTGTCATGGATACCGACTTAACTCCAAACGGCGGGCCAACAACCGCCTCTCGTCAAACATTTGTCACGGGCAACGCTTCTCGTTACGCTGCAATAACTTTGAGGAACGCCATCACTGCCACGCTTGCTGAAAAATTCGATATAAACCCCAATCAGATTCGCTTTGAAAATGGCAGCGTTTATGCCAACGGACATTTAATGACATTTGCTGCAGTTGCCAAAGAAATGAAAGCAGTGGGCCACCAACCGTGCGTCCGGTACATGTACGAAGCACCCAAGACCCAACCTCTTGGCACAGGTGGCGACATGCATTTCGCCTTCTCCTATGGCGTACAAGCCGCCGAAGTAGAAGTCAACAAGCTGACGGGCGAAGTGCGCGTCCTGCGTGTCATCTCTGCCAACGACGTGGGCATGGCCGTCAATCCGCTTGGCTTGCAGGGACAAATCGAAGGTGGCGTGATGATGGGCCTCGGTATATGCCTTACCGAAGAATTCATCATGGATAATGGCAACGTGGTCACTGACCATCTCGCACGCTACCGTATCCCTGGCATCATGCTCACCCCAGAGATAACCTCTATCGTTGTCGAGCATCCTACCGCCGAAGGTCCGTACGGTGCAAAAGGTGTCGGCGAGATCGTAAGTATTCCAACCGCCCCTGCCATCACCAATGGGATATACAACGCGGTTGGCGTACGTGTTGATAGCCTGCCGGTCGACCAGGAAAAAATCCTTTGGGCGCTTAGAAATACACCGATAATTCGTAACCACCAAAAATGACAAAAAGCTGGCTAATTAACCGGTAATTGGGGGGAATCGCATATTTTTTTTTGTGGACCTGGCAGGATTCGAACCTGCGGCCTCTTCAGTACGATAGATGAGCAGGTAGGGGGAAAGGGGAAAAGTTGTCTATTACGTCTATTTTGTTCCAAAATCACCATACAAATCGCTGCGCTCCTTGCAGGTTGTTCCAGCATATCTATTCCCGTATTGTGCCCGCAGTGTACCAGATATGCTTCGGTATGAAGTGAGGAAAGGCGGCCCATTGAGTCGCCGGTGCGTAACCGGTGGGGTTGTATTATGTATAGCAACATCCAAAAGATAACTCTGTCTCCTGATATGTCAATCAGGTGTGAGAAGTCTATAATCGATATCTCGGTCTCCTGGCGAGCCTTGTGAAGGGATTGGTTCTGTTTTTCTCTTGGCTACCAAGTGAGGCAGGGGTAGCGCCATTGCTGATACAATAGAGATTGGAGGATTTGATTTTTCTCTTTTATCTGATCGCATCGTCTCTAGTGTGGACAACCAGCTAGCAACTGGATACCTGGAGCCATTTAGGGATTAACCTTCGCAGCTAAGGTGTTGTTGCCAAAATCGGAACCAAACCACCCGGCTTCATCACCGATTTCTGGATTTGCATAGCTAGCCCGGTCCCAAGTTTTGCACAGGTGATTTTCTTTATGGTGCTGCAACCTATTTCCAAGGTTAAGCGAGTTCCAGACGATGCTCATCGTGGGATGCATGGAGTAGTAATCAAATCCGTCCAGTCCTCTCTTTAGGTTTTCTTGGTAGAAAGGAGTGAATCTCATGTTTACCCGAATCCTGGTGCCATTGGATGGATCACCGCTCGCTGAAGTAGCGATTCCTCATGCTGAGCTGTTCGCTCGAATCTTTAGGGCAAGCATCCATTTTTTACGGGTTCTTGAGCCTATTTCTTATCACGAAAACCCTGCTGCTGTTGATCCATTACGCTGGCAAATTCATAAAGCAGAGGCTGATGCATATATGCAAGGGATCGCGAAGAGAACTTGGGAAAATTTGGGTGAAAATCCCGTCATGGTTGAAGATGAACAAAAGAGTCGGGTCAATTATTCCATCCGGGAAGGAAAAGCGGCAGAAAATATTGTCGACTTTGCGCATACTGAGAATATTGACTTGCTGATCATCTGTACGCATGGCTCAAGCGGTCTAAGTCGTTGGAATATCAGCAGTGTTACCCAAAAAGTGATAAATCTAATATACCTGCCCGTTATGATCGTGCGCTCATATGACCGATCCATCCTTGATGAAAACAGAAAAAGTTATCGCCGAATTCTACTTCCGATTGATAGCTCACGCCGCGCGGAGTGTTCACTCTCTGCTGGGATTGAGCTGGCACGAAGCGAAATGTCTACCAGTAGCACACCAGAAGCCGCTGGTGATAAATCAACCCTCTTCTTAGCAGCAGTGATTCGACCACTTGAACTGCCTATACCGGAGCCCTTCCCAATCGAAATTAGCCAACTTACGGAAAAGTTGTCACTTCTCAGCCACCAAGCTGTCGAACGGTACCTTTATGAGATGAAAGAGCGTTTGCCGGTAAATTGTGATACCTGCGTGGTTGAAAGTTCAAGTGTGCCAGCTGCAATACAGGAATTAGCCGAACAGGAAGACATCGACCTGGTTGTACTTTGTGCCCATGGTTATTCCGGGCAAGTTACCTGGCCTTACGGAACCGTTACATGGAACTACATAGAGCATGGCACTAAACCCCTCCTGATTATTCAGGACGTGCCGCGTTCTCAGGTGAGACCCACCGCGGCGGAGATTGCGGCAGAAAAATCCGGGAGACGTTAAGTATGCCGGAAGACCATGAAAATAAAATCCGAGAACAGGGATTGCCTGTCTCGGGAGATTCGTTATCTTCTAAAACTGAACAAATGCAGGAGCTGGTCAATTTTCTGGTAGGTAATTATCAGGAAATTAGCCGGTTTATCGTAGAGTCTGGGAAAAGTACCGTTTTAGGGGGAAGCGAGCTCACGGTGTTTGAAGACCGGCTGGAAAAGGCGCATGCCTATTTCCGGGAGGCTTCGAATAAGGATCTAACACTTACGCTTGCGTCAGAATGGGTGCTGGACAATTACTACATCATCCGGCAAGCCCTCCGGCAAATCGGTGTAGATTTGCCTGCTGGTTATTATAAGCAATTGCCTAAGTTAGCAAGCGGTCCAGTGAAAGGTTTTCCACGCATTTATGCAATTGGGCGGGATATACTCTTCTTCCAAAATTATTTGTTAAATGTGATGGACCTTCAAGCCATTCTGATCCTGGTTCAGGAACAAGTACCTCTGACAATGGGTGAATTATGGGCGTTACCAATTTTCCTACGCTACTGCCTGATAGAAACCCTTACGCACACACTCGAAAGGTTAATCCACCCTCAAACTTCACCGAACTTACCTATCTTCCCTCCACAGCTTGTTGAAACTGGCGAAGCTTTTACAATTAACCAAACTGCGACGGCTGATACGTTAGCCAGTGGCATCGTAGCTAATATAATCATTAGCTTACGTACCATATCTGAACAAAACTGGAATGACTTTTTTGAGGCGGTTAGCAGCCTGGAACGGGCTCTACGCGAAGACCCGGCCGGAATATACCCTTTGATGGATTTTAAAACCCGTGATCTGTACCGAAAAGAGATCGAATTGCTCTCGTTTGCAAGTGGTCAAGAAGAAAATGAGCTGGTTAAAATTACACTCGAACTGGCCCGAGAAAATGGCGCAGGTCAAACCAAATCTGCTGGAATGGTTCCAGGCACGCATGGGCTTGAAAGCGCTCTCGAAGATCCGGTTCCACATGTAGGCGAATTCTTGTTTGGGAAAAGCCGTTCTTTATTAGAGATGAAGATTGGCTATCATCCGGATGCAATAACATCGCTCAAACGGTGGGGGTTGCGGCATGCCAGTGCCTTATACCTTGGAAGCATTTTTTCCCTTAGTCTACTGATCCTGGGGCTTATCTCATCTGAAATCAATCTGTTGGGGATATTTCAGTCAGGTTCTCCATATCAATGGGTTTCGGTCCTCGTGCTGACGATTGCGTGGTTGGTTCCCATATTGACAGTTTCTTCAAGCCTGGTCAATTGGTTGGTCACGTTAAGGATAAAACCACGCATCCTTCCCAAGCTGAATTTCGTGGATGGTATTCCGGCACCGTTTCTGACTCTGGTGGTCATCCCTGCCTTTATCACCAGTCAAAGAGAGATTGACAATCTGACTCATCAGATCGAAATTACTTTTCTGCGCAATTCAGATCCAGGTCTGCTTTTTGCTTTGCTGACAGATTTCGCTGATGCGGATAGCGAAACTCTGCCAGAAGATGAAGATCTTATTCAGTACGCCACAGCTGCGATCGAGAAATTGAATGCTAAATATATTCGTTCAATTCCTGACTGTGACCCGATCACCGACAGCAGTGTTGCTCATCAGGTAGAGGTAGTAAGCATTGAATCTGATAAACAAATACAACCACCCATCGTCGAGAATGACAAATTGTTTTTTTTGCTCCATCGCAAACGATTATGGAACCAATCTGAAGGCAGGTGGATCGGATGGGAGCGTAAACGCGGCAAACTGCATGAACTGAACAAGTTGCTGCGGGGCAGTATGGATACATCGTTTTCGACCGTCACTGGAGAGACGTCGGGCAGTGCAGAATTACAATGCGTCCGATTCGTAATCACCCTGGATGCAGACACTATCCTACCGGTCGGAGCAGCCAGGCGTTTGATTGGTACACTGGCCCATCCATTGAACCGCGCCAGGTTCAACGACACAACTGGCCATGTATTTTCCGGCTACACGGTACTGCAGCCCCGCATGGAGATTCATCCCAGAAGCGCTAATTATTCGTGGTTTACCCGTATATTTGCTGGAGATACTGGGCTGGATTTGTATACACGAGCTGTCTCCGATGCTTACCAGGACTTGTTCGGTGAGGGAAGCTATGTTGGCAAAGGTATTTATGATGTAGATGCATTTGAGCGCAGTGTGGACAGACATATTCCCGAAAACACTGTGCTCAGTCACGATCTATTGGAAGGCATCTTGGGTCGAGCCGGACTGGTTACTGATATCACCATGGTCGAGGATTACCCGTCGAACTATATAGTCCAGGTCAAACGCCAACAGCGCTGGAACCGCGGAGACTGGCAACTCTTGCCCTGGCTGCTTCATCCAGGAAAATTCGGGGTTAAATTCACAGGTATCGATCGTTGGAAAATGGTTGATAACCTGCTGCGGGCAATGCTTGCTCCTGCCCTGCTATTTATCTTCTTTTTCGGCACAATTTCCATGCCTGATCTCATAGGGCTTTGGTTGACAATTGTCCTGCTTTCGTTGGGTATCCCAGTACTGACAAGTATAGCAAGGAGTGCTATACAAACTCTGGGAGGCGATAATTTCAGCGCAGCATTTCATCCTATGAGGTGGTCTTTCGTGCGCTGGGTATTAGCTGTAGCCTTCTTACCCTACGAGGCGTATAACGCTCTAGACGCCATCCTGACCACCCTCTATCGCCTTTTCATCAGTCACCGTAACCTATTACAGTGGACTACTGCTGCCCAAACTGCCCGCCTGTTTGGCTTGCAGGTCTACCGGAATACGGCCTGGCTGAGGATGATCGCATCGA
The DNA here is from genome assembly GCA_963725685.1 of uncultured Chloroflexia bacterium. Lineage (GTDB taxonomy): Bacteria > Chloroflexota > Anaerolineae > Anaerolineales > UBA4823 > FEB-25. The sequence continues at coordinate 76,020 of CAVRYZ010000001.1, read as the reverse complement.
CGCTTATAGTGATGATTTTGGCCGGTGGAATCCAGCTTGTTTTTGGCATTGCTGGACATGGACTGTCACCCGCTTTATCCTTCGCCATGCCCTTGCTGTTGCTTTGGATGTTCTCACCGTTAATCGCCCAATGGATCGACCGACCCATCACGCAGCGCACGAAACCATTGACCAAGGATCAAACAATCCTGTTTCGACAGGTTGCCCGGCGTACCTGGGGTTTCTTTGAGCGCTTCGTTGGTCCTGAAGACCATTGGCTGCCACCCGATCACTTCCAGGAAGCACCCGTTGGGATAATCGCCCATCACACTTCACCTTCCAATATGGGATTGCTACTAACCTCCACACTGGCTGCTTACGACTTTGGCTACCTGGATCAACTCGGGCTGGCGACCCGCCTCAGCATAACGATGGACACCTTGGAACAGCTGGAGCGCTTCCGCGGGCACTTCTTAAATTGGTACGATACGCTGACCCTACAACCGCTCAAGCCACGCTACATTTCTACCGTAGACAGCGGCAACCTGGCTGCCAGCCTGATCGTAACTTCTCAGGCGTGCAAGAGCATGCCGACGGAACGGATATTTCGTTGGGATCTATGGCAGGGCTACCTGGATACCCTCGCCAATCTGACTGAGATATTGTCAGAAATGCGAAAGGCTGAATATAACGACCTGGTTCAAGAAATCAATCACAAAATTGCCGAGATGAACAATGAAATCCTGGCTGTACGGATGGAGCCAACTCGTTGGTTTGCACTCTTTCAGACAGCAAATGGACTATTTTGGCCAGATCTCTCGAAGCGCTTGATTGAGTTGATAGAAGTGGGCAGTGCAGCTTTCGATTTGGAAGGCCTACGCAAGCTGCAAGAAGTTGCAGCCCAGGTAGAACGCCATCATCAGGCTATACAGCGAACGCTTGTCGAAATGGTGCCTTGGATTCACTTGCTAGAGCAGGTCCCTGTGATTTTCAATGAGTCTCGTTTTTCTCTAGGGCTGAGCACATTAAGAGATAATTTACCTTACAATCCACACCTCGGCGAGATCCGCAATTACGCCGCTGCTGGCCTAACCAGCACAGCCACCTTACGCGAACTATTAAAGGATATCCAACCTACATCTGTTCAGGATTCTGGTCCGGAACACGAAGCGCAAGAATGGTTGGATGCTATCGACCAGGCTTTGATACAGGCTGGAGACAATGCTGATGCCCTGCTGAATAAATACACTCAAAGTGCAGTTCGCGCTGAGCGGTTTGTGATGGAGATGGATTTCCAATTCCTTTATTCCCCACAGCGGCGCGTGTTCCACCTTGGTTTTAACCTTGACACTGGCCAGCTCGACAATAATTATTACGATCTACTGGCCTCTGAAGCACGGATCGCTTCCATCATTGCCCTGGCAAAGGGAGATGTCCCTCAATCTCACTGGATGCAACTAAGCCGGCCGTTAACCCGGGTAGAAGGGACGTATGTCCTGCTTTCATGGAGTGCGACCATGTTTGAATACCTGATGCCGACGCTTTTCCTGCGTTCATACCCAGGCACATTGTTGGCAGATAGCGCACAGGGAGCAGTTCTCCATCAAATCGCATATGGAAAGACAAAAGGAGTGCCTTGGGGTATCTCCGAATCTGCCTTCTACCTTTTTGACGCCAATCAAAATTATCAATATCGTGCATTCGGGGTTCCAGGGCTGGGCTTTAAACGCGGATTGGGAGACGATTTGGTAGTTGCACCTTATGCCTCGCTCATGGCTATTAGTTACAACCCTCATGCTGTAGCTCAAAATCTAAAGAGCCTGATGGAGCTTAACAGCTTCGGATTATATGGCCTGTATGAGTCGATAGATTTCACCGCGGACCGATTGCTGGTGGGAGATACTTCTTCCATAGTGCATGAGTATATGGCCCATCACCAGGGCATGATCTTAATGGCCTTGGTAAATTATTTTTATAAAAACAAAATGGTCCGCCGGATGCACAATGATCCTCGCATCCAGAGTGTCGAGCTGCTTTTACAAGAGCAGATTCCACAGGCAGCTCCTTTACAAAATCCGTATGCAGTGGATGTAAAAGGAATAATGCGATCATCCGTATCCCCAATCGAAATAGATCCCTGGAGTGTGCCAGTTGAGACCGATATTCCACAGGTAAATCTCCTCTCAAATGGCTATTATGGTGTGCTGGTGAGCAATATGGGGGGTGGGTACAGCACCTGGCGCGACATTGACCTTACACGCTGGCAGGCTGATGGGGTGCTCGACCCATGGGGAACCTGGATCTACATCCAGGATATGAATCTCACCGACCCTGGGAAAAGGCCCACTAGAAAGCTATGGTCGACAGGATACCAACCCATCCCCACCCATGCCGAGAATATGCAGGTGACTTTCTTTGCGCATATGGCGGTTTTCCACCGCACGGAGAATGATATTGCGACTACTACGGAAGTCACTGTGTGCCCTGATGACCCGGTCGAGATCCGGCGCATTCACTTGCACAATACAGATAGCCAGCTGCACCACCTGCGCCTGACTTCGTACGGGGAAGTGATCCTCACACAACAGGCTGCAGACAGGCGCCATCCAGCCTATAATAAGCTGTTTATCGAGTGTGAATTTGTACCTGAGCTTAATTTACAAATTTTCTCACGGCGTCCTCGTTCCAGCGAGGAAAAGCCCGTCTTTATGGGACACATGCTGGTAGTCGATCGTAAAGGGGAATTCCATGATGACCATCCATCGGCACGTCATGAAGCGGACCGAAATCGATTTGTTGGTCGAGGTGGTACTCTCCGCAACCCAGCAGCACTCAATTCTGAGGAATACCTCACGGGGACAACTGGCGCGACACTTGACCCAATCTTTTCACTTGGCCAGGAGGTCAAACTTAATCCACACGAAAGTGCTGAGCTGGCATTTCTGACCTTCGCTGGAGAAAGCCGGGAAGCGGTCCTGGCATTAGCCAGGCGATATTCCAGCTGGTCACTGATTGAGCGTTCCTATCATCAAGCTAATATTTCAGTCCAGACCTGGCTGGGGAAGCAAAATTATAATTCTCAGGCATTCAAAAATACCTTGCAGGTTCTCTCAGCACTACTCTATCCGTTCAAGTCATTGCGTGCTTCACCTGAAACAATAGCCGCAAACCGGCTTGGTCAGTCCGGGTTATGGCGTTTTGGTATTTCAGGCGATTATCCCATCTTGCTGGTCGAGATTAAGGAATCTAAACAGATTGACCTGATCCGCGAGGTTTTGCAAGTACATGAATTTTTACGTAGCCGTCGTATTATGGTGGATGTCGTCATTCTCAATTATCAACAGACCGATTACGGCGCTGAGCTGAATGGGATGCTCTACCGACTCGTAAACCGTTTGAATAGCGAGCAGTGGTTGAACAAGCGCGGGGGGATTTTCATCCTTTATGCGGATCAGATGAATCCTGATGAAAACACTTTGTTGCAAACCGCGGGATGCAGCCTTTTTAAGGGTGATCACGGATCGATGGACGATCAAATACCGGAGTACGCAATCCAGGCTGCTCATCTGCCGGAATTTATTCCAACCAGATCCATCGAAAGCACTGTTGTTTCCGGTGAGAAGGATCCACTCCCTCCAGCAGGCCCATTGCAGTTTTTTAACGGTTATGGTGGTTTTAGTGCAGATGGCCACGAATATATCATTGAGCTGAGGCCTGGCAAGCCCACTCCTGCCCCGTGGGTCAATGTTATCGGTTATCCCAATTTTGGTTTTATGGTAAGCGAATCTGGCAGCCAGTGCACCTGGGCGGTGAACAGCGGAGAAAACCGCCTTACGCCATGGTCCAACGACCCGGTATGCGACCCAACGGGTGAAGCCCTCTACCTGCGGGATGAGGAAACCGGTGATGTTTGGACACCCACACCTCTTCCTGCCGGTGCAGACCAACCCTATCGCGTAACACATGGTGCGGGCTACACCATCTTCGAGCATAATTCCCACGGTCTACGCCAGCGCATGACGCTGTTCGCTAGCCCAGAGGAACCGGTTAAAATTATCCACTTGCGGGTTGAAAACACCTGGAATCACAACCGCCGGATTACGGCCACCCAATACGTCGAATGGGTATTGGGTACTACTCATGCTGCATCACTGCCATATATCATTCCAGAGTATGATGCGGCTGAGTACTGCCTGTTAGCTACCAATCCGTACAACCACGAATTTGGTGAGAGAACCGCGTTCCTCATCGCTAATAAACCAGTCCACGGTTTGACCACCGACCGGTCCGAGTTCTTGGGGCGGGGCGGAACACCCGCTTATCCGGCTGCTTTACATCGTATCGGGCTAGAAACACGCCTTTCACCCAGTGAGGATCTTTGCGCTGTCCTACAGCTACATCTCGATTTACTCCCTGGCGGGGTTGAAGAGATCTACTTTGTGCTGGGGCAAGGGAATAACAAGGGACATGCCCTTGAGCTGGCCAAGAAATATCATGACTCCGCATACGTGGGGGCTGCTCTGGAGCGCACCCGGGTTTTTTGGAACCATCTACTTAATACAATTCAGGTGCACACTCCCGATCCAGCTTCCGATTTAATCCTTAACCATTGGATGCTCTACCAGAGCCTCTCCTGCCGAATCTGGGGTCGGTCTGCTTTCTATCAACCCAGCGGAGCATTTGGCTTTCGCGACCAGCTCCAGGATGTGCTGGCATTACTAGCGGTTGATCCGGCCATCTCCCGCGGCCAGATACTCAATGCTGCTCAATTCCAGTTCACTGAAGGTGATGTGATGCATTGGTGGCATCCACCTTCCGGTCGCGGTGTGCGAACGCGCATCTCGGACGATCTGCTGTGGCTTCCGTATGTCACTGCTCTATACATGGAAGCTACCGGTGACGTGAGTATTCTCGAGGAAAAAATTCCTTTCGTCGAGGCGCCGCCTTTGAATAAGGATGAAAACGAACGTTACAACGAATATCCTCAGACCAAAGAATCGTATCCTCTGATAGAACACTGCCACCGGGCAATCAAAAAAGGCGCCACCAGGGGGACGCATGGCTTGCCTTTGATCGGTACCGGCGATTGGAATGATGCCCTGAACCGGGTCGGGGAAGAAGGAAAAGGGGAAAGTGTCTGGCTGGCATGGTTTTTATGCGATATCCTTGAGCGCTTCGCAAGGATAGCTGACCATCGGGGAGATAGTGAAATAGCCGAATATTACCAGTCCCGGTCCAAGGAGTATGCTGCCGCAGTTGAACAAAGCGCCTGGGATGGGGCGTGGTATCGTCGTGCGTATTATGATGATGGCTTACCCCTCGGCTCGAACCAGGAACCTGAATGCCAGATCGACGGAATTGCTCAATCGTGGGCGGTATTGAGTGGTGCTGGCGATCCCATTCGCAGCCAGAAGGCGATGCAGTCAGTAATAGATCGGCTGGTTCTCCCACAGGACCGGTTAGTGCTGCTCTTTACACCGCCTTTTGATAAATCCGAGCATGATCCAGGCTATATTAAAGGTTATCTACCAGGGACGCGCGAGAATGGCGGTCAGTACACACACGCTGCCATCTGGACAGCGTGGGCTTTCGCCCAATTGGGCGATGGGATGCAAGCTGGTGAACTCTACAATTTACTTAATCCCGTCTTCCATTCCGATTCAGAGGAGAAAGCATCAGAATATCGGGTTGAGCCATATGTAATATCTGCTGATATTTACAGCAAACCACCTTACTTGCATCGCGGGGGATGGACCTGGTATACCGGTTCTGCTGCGTGGATGTATCGCCTTGGTCTGACGGCTCTTCTCGGTTTCAAAAAAACCGGTAATACCCTGCGGATCGACCCTGTCATTCCACCGAACTGGGATGGATTTGAGATTACCTATAAATTCGGAGCAACAAGCTATCAAATAAAGGTGAACAATCCCATGCACATTGCTCACAATGTCCAGCTTGTGAAATTGGATGAAAAAATTTTAGCCAATACAGCCATTCCATTGGTTGACGATGGACAGGAACACATAATCGAGGTAATGATGGGAGACAAGCAGGAACGTTAACCCCCATCATACGAATTATTCCTATTGGCTAATAATATAACACCAGCTCAGGGGGTATTCCAGTGGACCTGGCGGGCCGCTTTGCTTGCCAGGGATTCGAACCTGCGGCCTCTTTAGTGCGATAGACAAGCTAGTAAGGGAAATGGGGGAAAAAGCCGTCTATTACGTCTAAGATGTTCCAAAATCACCATACAAATCGCTGCGCTCCTTGCCTGCTGTTATAACATATCTGTTCCCGAATTGTACACGCAGTGTACCCGATATGCATCGGTATGAAGCAAGGAAAGGCCATCTGAGGTCCTGTCCTGAGGAGGAAATAATTAGTTAGAAGTGTTTTCAGAAAATAGTTATTGGTTGGAGCGGCTGGTATGCTCATCCAATGGTTTAAAGAACAATTTCAAAAAAACGTTTCTCCCATCCTGTTTCCTGCCATTTTCGCCAAGTCCGTTGGACACGGAGAAAGCGAGTACATCGGATATGTAAATTAGGTCCATTGGATGCTTTGGCATCCAATGGATTTTCTTCACAATTTCATGTGAATTTTATTGAAGTAAAACCATTCTATTACCCTGAGGAAAAATGGGATTCGGATTCTTCCTACAACAATTTTCGCCTCCACATAATTCACTTCATCTTTTGAAAGATGGATTTCAGTGCAGGATAAAATTCACGATAAAGCGGATACATATTCCGATACTTCACGGCTTGTCTCTCATCAGGGGAGGTGATCCCGGTAACCTTTATCACATTCTCGCAAGCATTTGCAACATTCGACCACACACCGGTGCCAACCCCCGCCAGCAGAGCTGCACCATAAGCTGCCCCCTCAACTACGTTAACCGTTATCAATTCCGTTTCGAGTACACTAGCCAGAATCTGCCGCCATAATGGGCTCTTTATTCCACCACCGGAAGCGCGCACCTGTACAAATGCACCCAGCCCGGCATTTTGAATCAGGGTAAAGATGTCTTTTAAGCCAAAAGCTACACCTTCCAGGACGGCACGGGTCATATGTCCACGCCCATGCCTCAAAGTCAGGCCAATGAAAGCACCGCGTGCTAATGGGTCGGGATGTGGGGTTCGTTCGCCGCTCAGGTAGGGAAGGAACTGTAATCCTTCATTGCCTGCGGGAACAGATTCGGCTTCTATAATCAGATCATCAAAACTCATCCCAGGAGCAAGGGTGTCACGATACCACTGCAAACTGCCTGCCGCGGAGAGCATTACGCCCATAAGGTGCCACATCCCAGGCACTGAATGGCAGAAAGCATGCAACCGTCCTTCGGGTTCGATCAGCGCGGAAGGAGTAGTAGCAAAGACTACGCCGCTGGTGCCCACCGTTAGCCCGATGATACCCGGCTTAACCGCGCCCACGCCAACAGCCTGCGCCGCCTGGTCGCCACCGCCTGCCATGACGGGCGTGCCAGCCTTCAGTTCGGTGGCTGCAGCGGCAGCCGGGGTCAGACGTCCGGTTATCTGGGGTCCCTCATAAAGCGGTGGCATCCAGCTGCGGGGAATCCCAAGGGCAGATAAAACTTCACCGGACCAATCACGCTCTTTCAGGTCGAACAGGACAGTCCCAGACCCATCGGCCATGTCCACGGCGAAATCCCCCGTCAGCTTGTAGCGTACAAAATCCTTCGGCAATAGCACATGCCTGGCTTTGGTGTAGATTTTCGGTTCGTTTTCCTTGACCCATAGAATCTTCGGCGCAGTGAAACCGGTCAAAGCCACGTTGCCAGTAATCTGGATGAACTTCTCTCGTCCGATGCGCCGGTGAATTTCATCGCATTGTACCTGGGTGCGCTGGTCGTTCCACAGAATGGCGGGACGCAGGACCTCACCCGCGTCATCGAGCAGGACCAACCCATGCATCTGTCCTGTCAACCCAATGGCAGCGACGGTTTCAGCTTTCACACCTGCGTTTTTTAAAACAGAACGGATACTCACACAGACCGCCTGCCACCATTCCTTCGGATCCTGTTCAGACCAGAGCGGTCGGGGTGTTTGCAGTGTATGCGGTGACGAGGCAACTGCCACCACTTCGCCGGCTTCATCGATTAACAACGCCTTACTGCTGGTAGTGGATGTATCGACACCGAGAAAATAGCTTTTCATACTCATCTTTACTTATTGGTTATCGAACGCCGAGAAGCAAATCTATGGTCAATTGGTCGAGCCGTTCATACCTCAGCCCGCGTTCTGCGATAGCCTTGCGATCAAAAGATCGCGCCTTGAGGGCAGTGGCTTTTTCAGATGTGTAACTGCCGAAATAGGACGCCATCTCACCATCAATAACGTTGATTTCGGCAAGCAGCGCCTGGATCTCCTGATCCGCATTGAACTGGGCGGCTTTCTCTTTCAGAATGAGATAGGTGCGCATACAGCCGCGTGCAAAATCCTTGACACCCTCGAAATCCTCCGTGCGGTAAGCGTGGGCATCAAAATGGCGACTGCCCTGGTAGCCCACATCCTCCAGGAACTTAACCAGGAAGAACGCAGCCTTTATATCTCGTGAGCCAAAGCGGAGGTCCTGGTCATAGCGACCGGGATACTGGTCGTTCAGATCAATGTGGAAGAGCTTGCCTGCGTCCCAGGCCTGGGCCACACCATGCATGAAGTTGATCCCAGCCATGTGCTCATGAGCCACCTCAGGGTTGACACCGACCATTTCCGGGTGATCAAGCGTGGCAATGAACGCTAACATGTGTCCCGTGGTTGGATTGTAGATGTCGCCGCGCGGTTCGTTCGGCTTGGCTTCAAGGGCGAATCTAAGATCGTATTTCTTGTCGAGGGCATATTCACACAGGAAATTCATGGCTTCGCGGCTACGCTTGATCGCATCCAACGGATTCTTGTTGGAATCTGTTTCCGTGCCTTCGCGCCCGCCCCAGAAGACATAGACCTGCGCGCCAAATTCCACACCTAGATCGATAGCCTTCATCGTTTTTTGTAGGGCATACGCGCGCACCTTTGCATCGTTGCTAGTGAATGCACCGTCCTTAAAAACTGGGTCGCTGAACAAATTAGTGGTCGCCATCGGAACAACCAGCCCTGTATCAGTCAGAGCTTTGCGGAAGTCCTTTTTGATGACGTCAGCTTCAGCAGGTGTGGTATCGATCGGGATCAAGTCGTTGTCGTGGAAGTTGACACCATACGCACCGACTTCTCCCAGCAGGTAAACTAGTTGTGCCGGAGATTTGTGTTCACGAGTGGCGCTGCCAAACGGATCTACACCACGATTACCTACGGTCCATAGACCAAAGGTAAATTTGTGTTCGGGCTTAGGCGAGTAATCAGACATGGGAGCTCCTTGATATAGTAATTATGAGATTTTAAATTCTTTACTGACAGGCTGGGGTGCTCCAAGCGCAACCCCACGCGCTCCGGGGGAGCAGCCACCTGCCGTTAATCGGTATTTGCCTGGTTCCAACTCTTGCTGGCCATTTTCGTTGACGAGCATCAGCATTTCAGGCTTGACGTTAAATCGGATGGTTTTTACCTGACCTGGTTTGAGACTTACCCTCTGGAAGGCGATTAGCTGGCTCAAAGGCGCAGGCAGGTGGGTTTCTAGGGTGCTTAAATAAAGCTGGACAACTTCGTCCGCAGTGACAGAGCCCGCATTCTTGAGCGTAACTGCCACCCGAATCCCCGAGGTGGGTATATCAGATGAGATGATTTTTAGATGTTGGTATTCAAAATTGGCATAAGACAGGCCAAAACCGAACGGGAATAGCGGTTCGCGCGTGGCATATCGATAAGTGCGCCCAGTCATGCTGTAGTCTTCGAAGGGTGGTAAATCAGCGGTAGCTTTGGGGAAGGTGACAGTTAACTTACCGCTCGGAGACGCATCCCCAAAGAGCAAGCTGGCCGCAGCATGCCCACCTTCCTGTCCGGGGTACCAGACGAACAAAATAGCTTCCACCATATCAGTGATTTCACCCAGTGCAATCGGGCTGCCACCCGTCAGGACCAATACAATGCGCGCTCCATGTTCAGCCAGCTTGCGAATAAATTTCTGCTGAACCGCAGGCAGTTCAATCTGCGCACGGTCTCCATTTTCTGCAGTGAGCAGCGATTCGCCCTCTTCGCCCTCCATGAGCGGAGAAGTTCCAGCACAGACGATGGTTAGGTCAGCGCTGATTGCTTCATCTTCAGCCCGATTATACGAAACGGCACTTTCCTGGGTCCACATGCAACCTGGTCGGTACTCCAGCTTAATTCCTTCAGGTATACGCCCAATAATCCCTTCGATCAGGGTGGTCATTTTGTCATTAATGCCATAATAGTTGCCCAATAACACATCCAGACTGCCAGCCGCTGGGCCGGTGACAAAAATACTTTTCACTTGCGGCCCAATTGGCAGAACTTGATTACTGTTTTTGAGCAACACCATTGACTGCAGTGCGGCACGATAGGCCAGGTCACCATGTTTTTTAGAGCCCACTACCGACATAGTTGTAGCAGCATAAAGAACTTGGTCCGGCGGGTCAAACATACCCAGTTTGAAGCGGGTGGTCATGACACGGGAAAGGGCTAGGTCGATGTCGGCTTGTGAAATCAGCCCTTGCTCAAGCGCCTCGCCTAGGTGTTCAAATATACAGCCGCAAGAGAGGTCACAGCCGTTTTTGAGTGCCAGCGCGGCGGATTCGACAGGGCCAGCTGTGTATTGGTGACCTCCATGAATATCGGAAAGAGCCCAACAATCGGAAACCACATGCCCCGTAAAACCCCACTCGCCACGTAAAATATCCTGTAAGAGCAATTTGCTGGCGCAAGCCGGTTCGCCTAGCACGCGGTTATACGAGCCCATCACAGCTTCAACCTTCCCTTCAATGACCAATTTCTTGAAAGCAGGTAAATAGGTGTCATATAGATCGCGGCGGCTAATCTGGACATTGAAGCTGTGACGTAATTTCTCAGGACCGCTATGTACTGCAAAATGTTTAGCACAGGCGGCAGCTCTCAAATATTTTGGGTCGTCGCCTTGAAGTCCGCGCACATAAGCCGTGCCCATTTCTCCGGTTAAAAACGGGTCTTCGCCCCAGGTTTCCTGACCGCGTCCCCAGCGCGGGTCCCGAAATATATTGATGTTGGGTGACCAAAAAGTCAATCCCTGGTAAAGGTCGGTCTCGCCCTTGCTGCGGAGGGCTTCATGGAATTTGGCACGGCCCTCGTCGCCAATTGCCGCAGCGATAGCTTTCACTAGCGCAGGGTTCCAAGAAGCCGACATGCCTATAGCTTGGGGGAAAACTGTAGCGCGTCCATTGCGACCCACACCATGCAGGCCTTCAGTCCAGAAATTATAAGGAGCTATTCCCAGGCGCGGGATCCCATCAGCGGAGTGAATAAACTGTCCAAGTTTCTCGTTGAGTGTCAGGCGAGAAAGCAAATCCTGAACACGCTCGGAAACAGGTAAATTAGGGTCTAGGTAAGTGGAATATGACATATTTTTTTCTTTCTTCTGAGAAAGATGGAACGCATAGTATTGATATCGCCCCAGATCAACCTTTAAGTGCACCAGCTGTGAGTCCGGATACAATCTGCCGTTCGGCGAAAAGGTAAAAAATGATCGCAGGTAAGGCGGTTAAGGTCACGAACGCCGCTGTGAGCGCCAAATCTGAGCTATATTGCCCTTGGAATTGCATGGTGCCGAGTGGCAAAGTCCAGAGGGAGTCTCTGTTTAGAATAACTAAGGGGGTGAGTAAATCATTCCAACTGACGATCATGGTCAATGCTGCAATCGCAGCTAGAGCCGGGCGTGCTAGTGGAAGCAAAATACGCCAGAAAAAGCCAAATGAGCTACAGCCGTCTATGTACGCAGCATCCTGCAATTCCATCGGGATTGAAGTGAAGAATCCGCGCAATATTAAGATGTTAGCGGATATTGCAAAGGCAATCTGCACAAGGATCACTGCCTGGAGACTATCAATTAGATGCATCTGGCGAATCACAAGGTAAACTGGCATGATGGCAACGGTGATCGGAAACATGAGACCCAGGGTGAGAAAGTTGAAAGCCATCTCTTTGCCCCGGAATTGCATGCGGGCAAATACAAAGGTCGCCAGGCTGCAAACGATCAACACACCCAATGTTGTTCCCACCGCGACAACCAGGCTATTGCGCAGCATCGTCCAGAATGAAGGTGTTTTTAAAATCACAGCAAAGTTCTCCCAATGGGCGGGAACAGGGAGGGTGTATGGATGCGTGAACATCTCGCCGCGCGTCTTCAGGGCACCAAAGATTATGATCACGATGGGTACCAAGATGATCAATGTAATGATTGAAAGGACGATGTACTGGAAAAACCTGGGCAGCTTCTTTTTGATAGCGTTTCTTTTTTGAAGATGAACGGTTACCATGCAGATTCCTTTCTAGATGCCGCCCAGATAATCTGGCTGGCGGGCAAGCCTCAAGTAGGCTACGGAAAAGATGAGGCAGATTGCCAGCATGACTAATGCCACCGCCGAGCCATACCCCAGTTGGAAACGGATAAAAGCGTAGCGATACATGTAGGTAGACATAACTTCACTGGCGTTGACAGGCCCACCTCTGGTCATGATCCAGATCAGGTTGAACTGAGTCAGCGAACCCAAAACAGAAAGTAGGATGGTGGTACGAATGGTGCTGCCTAGCAAGGGGATGGTAACATTCCGAACCGCCTGCCAGCGGTTGGCGCCATCGATCATGGCTGCTTCTTCGATTTCCTTGGGGATGTTTTGAAGACCCGCCATATATAACAACATATGCAATCCAAAATATTTCCAGGAAAGTATGACAAAAACGCAGGCCAGAACCTGATTCATATCACCCAGGAAGTTTTGAGCATGGACACCCGGAATAAGGACTAAAAGCGCATTGATAAAGCCGCGCTCTGGGTCAGGGCTGAAGAGGCCCATCCAGATGATGGCTGTGATGACCTCGGAAAGTACATAAGGCATAAAATAAATTGCCCGAAAAAACACCCGTCCGGGCAGGTCACGTCCCACCATAATGGCCAACATCAGGGCTAAAGGCAGCTGGATGGCGAGGGAGAGTATCACAATCAAGAGACAATTCTCAACCGCTTTAATGAAGACTTGATCGGTCAGGATTTGCTTGAAATTATTCAACCCAACAAAAATAGTGGCAGGCCCCAAGCCGTTCCAATTGAATAAACTGAAATAAACAGCTCGAAAGATGGGATAAATAATAAAAAGAAGAAAAATAACAAAAGCCGGTAATAAGAATATAACAATGGTCAGGTGGTCTTGAGCCCGGTGAGGAGAGTTAATCCGCTGTTGCGGCTTCAAGGGATTTCTTCTAACCAGGGGTATATTCATGAATCCTCTCCCTTCCTATTTCCAATTATAAGGTAAATAGCGGGGCATAGGAATTCTTGTACTAATTTTCGATCTGGCGGTCATTTGATCTACTTAGGTCATTGGGGAGTGTACGCTGTGAAACAGTCACCACTTGAAGAACCTGGTGCAGGTAGGCGAAATTGCAACGGTGACTGTCACATGATAAGAAAATTCAATGGGGGTTGGGTAGAAACCCCAACCCCCACACTTTTTATGAATTTGGCTTACTTACCAAAGACTTGCTTGGCTCCGTCTTCAATTGCCTGGGCAACCTGCTCAGGCGACTTTGTGCCAGCGAAAAGACCGGCAACCGCGTCATTGATGATGGAACCCATCGCCGAAGGCATATACTGATCGTAGTACAGCTGGAAATAATCCGCAGCTGCAAAACCCTTCTGGACCAGGATCATATTGGGATCGGTTAAACCAGCCTCACCACCTTTGACGACGGGGATGCCAGCAGCGATGGCGGCAACCCGCTTCTGCTGTTCCACGGCGGTCATGTATTTGACGAAGTCAACCGCTTCGGGGGTAGCATTCTTGCCAATGGCGAAACCATTACCGCCGCCCATGGCATCCGTTAAGGCACCCGCGCCTCCCTCGACAGCTGGGAAGCTAAAAAAGCCCAAATTCTTTACACCCACCTTGTCGGCTGCTTGAGCAGATTCGACCGAGGGAGCCCACTGTCCTGAGAGTTCCATAGCTGCTTTGCCATTGCCGAAATTGCCCTGCATTTCATCATGCGAGGCGCCAAGGAAACCAGCTTGGAAGGGCTCGAGGGCGATCAATTCTTGCAGCTTTGTGCCAGCCTCAACAAAGCAGGGATCGGTAAAGGCGCCCGTTCGATTTGCAGCCGCTAGAAAACCGTCTTTTCCGCAAATACGCGTGGCGAGATATGACCAAATGTGCATGCCGGTCCAGGTGTCTTTTTCACCCAAGGAGATGGGGGTAATCCCGGCAGCTTTAAAGGTTTTAATATCATCGAGGAGTTCCGTCCAGGTCGCCGGAGGTTGGGCTATTTTTGCCTGGGCGAACAAGTCCTTGTTGTACCACCAACCAACCATACCCATGTCCCACGGCACGCCGTAGTTCTTGCCATTCAAGGCATACACCGCCAGCGCACCGGATGCGAAGCTATTGCGCCAGGCACCGCCATCTGCATCCAGGTAAGAGGTAATATCCAGGAGCAGACCTGCATTGGCCTGATCATTCATGACACCACCACCCCAGCTCTGGAAGATATCGGGAGGAGTGCCGCCCTGCATAACGGTAGTCAATTTGGTCTTAAAGGCCTCATTTTCCAACACGGTGATATTAATCTTCACATTTGGATGGGCGGCCGTATATTCATCGGCCATAGTTTTCCAGAGCGACAAGCCTGGGTCCTGAGTGTTAATATGCCACCATTCAATTGTGACCGGCTTGGCAGGCTCAGCGGTAGGAGGCACGGCAGTGGCAGGCACGGCAGTGGGTGGTGCAGAGGTAGCAGCTGGGCCGCAGGCTGCCAGCACGAACGCGGCGGTCAACACGAGGCTGAACAGAGTGAAAATCTTGCGAGTCATTAGCATTTCTCCTTCTTTATTATTACTAGAAGTTGGTTTTGAAGTAATGATTGGAACAAGCGTCTAAATATGTTTTTTGTATCGATAACGTTTCCTCCTTTCACGAACGATAATTCCTTGTATTGGAAAATATCTTAACTGCTCGTCCTTAGAGCCTGACATGAATCACGAACAATTAGTTCTGTGGGTAATTCGATTCGCCCGATCTGCTTTTGAGGTTGGCTTAATAATTCAAGCAACATTTGGGTAGCAACCCGTCCCATTTTCTCCAATGGTTGACTTATCGTGGTCAGGGCAGGGTGGATCATAGCAGATTGGGGAATGTCATCGAAACCGATCACGGAAACATCTTCCGGGACTCGTAAGCCTCGGTTATGAATTGCATCCATTACACCCATTGCCATGACATCATTAGAAGCAAAAATGGCGGTGGGGGGATTAGGCAGGTCGAGCAGAGTGGAAGCTCCTGTAAAACCATCCGGTTGGAAAAAGGTACCTTCATAAATCAATTCCGGCTCTTCCGGGATATGATTGGTTCGAAGGGCTGATCGATAACCATCCAGCCGGTCCATGGCACAACCGAGGTCCATCCAGCCGGTGATGAAACCGATCCGTCGATGTCCGAGCTTGATAAGATATTCAGTTGCAGTAAAGCCCCCCTGCCAATTCGCTGCACCTACAGCGGGGCAATCCTGGCCAATTCCCTGGTGGTCAATAAGGACAAAGGGGAAATTGCGCTGTGTCAATGTACCGATGAAATCAGCTGGGCTGCGGGGTAAAACCAGTAACAGACCATCCACCATGCCTTTCGCAAGGTTTGCAACATAATTAGCCTCCTTGCTGGCTGTACGGTGAGTTGTATATAGAATTAGATCAAGGTCACTCAAACCGAGTTCAGCATCGATACCGCGTATAATCTCTCCAATATAACCAGTGCCCAGATCTGGTACGAGAACCCCAATACTGTTCGTTCTACCCCCTGCCAGACTGCGCGCTTGACGGTTGGCGACATATCCCAGCCGCCGCATCGTTTGTTGAACGCGCTCCCGCGTTTCTTGTTTTACATGAATATCATTATTGATTACACGCGAGACGGTCGCATATGAAACGTGTGCTTCTGCAGCGACATCGATTATTGTGACTTCGGAAGATTTATATTTTTCCATCATGCATGTGAGCGTTTACATATTATTCTATTTATTTATGCCTTTTAGCCCTGGAAAAACAAAACACGCATGATTTCTAGAGCCAGAAGGCATAATTTAGGCTTATATAACCAATAAATGGGGAAATATCGAACTTTCTACTAAGAAAAATATTTCTATTTCATGTAAACGCTCACATTATAGTAGCATTAAATACAGCCAGAGTCAAGAGGTTTTCCTTAAGTTTTGTAATTAAATCGGTGGGCGATTTACGCGACAGATGTCTATTCAATGTTGTGATCTATTTCTCAGTATTACCAGCTGACTCCTACTCAATCTAGTATGCAAGCAGCCGAATACTTTCCCAAGATTTATAACCACTCACCGTTCGACAATGGATCTTTATCCGGTCGTATGCCTGTTCGGTGATATATTGGTCCAGGGCACAGCTTTCTGCCAATCAAACACACAATAACAAGGCCAATATTCAGTCAGACGGATCATAAGGTCACCAAACTGACTAAAAATCTTACATACCACCAAAAATAACGAAAAATCCGGATTAATGCTAATATTTTACATAAAAATTAAGCTAAGTAATGGACCTGGCGGGATTCGAACCCGCGGCCTCTTCAGTGCGAAAGATGAGCAGGTATGGAAAAAGGGGGAAAAATCCGTCTATTACGTCTATTTTGTTCCAAAATCACCATACTGTTATAGCATATCTGTACCCGAATTGTTTCTCCATGTTCTCCCGGAAAGGTTTTACTAATGGACTGAAGGAACGTGTGATCATGGAAGAGGTTGGATTGTTCACAGTCGATGATCTAGTCAAAGGGAGAGCTTGATATCTCTCAGGTAATTCCACATCAGCATAAAAAATATACTCGATGGCAGCCCACACTCTCGGCAATTTTAATGGCTGGCTAAAAGAACAGGAATCCCAATCTATATCATTGGCGCGCAGATGAAGATGTAATCCTGGATATTATGCCACTCTACCAGCGCTAATGCCATTGATTCACCTGTTTCACCCGTTGTTCTGCAGCTATAATATGCTGGTAGATTGGCTAAGGAAGGTCCATCATGCGCCAACTTATTATAGATATGTCTGAATTGGAATTGGCCTTCGAAGGCGGGTACGATATGGTCTCGTATTACCTGGATCTTGAAACAGGTGAAGTGATTACCGTCAGCGAGGAAGTGCGTGGCATACTTGAGACCATCTATGAGTCTTATTACGATGAGCAGACTCAGATTGTGGATTGGGAAAGTGCATTCGAAAATGAGCGCGTTCCCGATTGGCAGCGCGAAATGGTACAGGCCGCGGACCGGGTGGAGCCGGGCTTTGGTGACACGATAATTGCCATTCCATCTGAAAGCTCTTCAGAAGGTTATTCTGATATGGAAGTTTTTACCGGTACCATACGCAACCCACGCCTGAGGGAACACCTGGAACGGGCTTTACACGGTCGCGGGGCGTTCCGATATTTTAAAGATGTATTGCTGGATTATCCCGCAGAGCGCGAACGCTGGTTCCAGTTCAAGCAAGCCCGTCTGCAGAAGCGGGTATCTGAGTGGCTGGAAGAGCATGACATAACCACTCAACAATGATCAGGAATGTTAATAGATAACCATGGCTAAGAATCCTGTTCAATCCTATCAATTCAAGGTCACATTGCTTGGCACCCACCCGGCCATCTGGCGACGGATTTTAATACCCAGCAACACTACCCTGCTCAAATTGCATGACATCCTCCAAATCGTGATGGGCTGGGAGGATGCTCACCTGCACATGTTCAAGATCCCAGGTTTGGTCTACGACGACCTGATGAATGATGTGTATGGTGATATTAGCACAGCAGATGAAGCCAATTGTAAGCTGAGTCAGCTGATCCATTCCGCAGGACAACGGTTCAGCTACGAATATGACTTCGGCGATGGTTGGGAGCATAGATTGGTGGTAGAGAAGATTATGTCAAGTCAAGAACGCCTCCGCTACCCAATTTGCCTGAAAGGCAAACGCGCCTGCCCGCCTGAAGACGTGGGTGGTGTGTGGGGTTATGAAAACTTCCTGAAAGCGATCCATGACCCGAAGTACGAAGAACATGAGGATTATCTGAACTGGATTGGGGGCGAATTCGATCCACAAGCCTTTGACTTAGATGAGGTCAATGACCGATTACAGCGCATGGGACGTGGATGGAGCACAGAATACCTGGATCCATGGTCCGTGCATATCAGCGAATTTGCCAGTAAGGAATTTGATCTGGATCCCGTTTGGTCGCACAGCCTGCCGGAAGACCAGCTGCGAGTGGTTGAAGAGTTACCACTTCGCCGGGATGTGATCACCTTGCTTACCTACCTGCGTGAGCATAAGGTCACCGGCACCTCATCCACTGGTAACCTGCCATTAAAGGCAGTGAATGAAATTTGCGCCCAGTTTGTCAACCCCCCATTGTTGGAAATTTGCATTGGAGAGCACATTTATCGGGCACGCAGCGAAACATATATATGGCCTCTGCATTTCAGGCACATCCTGGTGTCATTGGGTCACTTAGCCTGCGGCGGTATGGGCCGGAGGTGGAAGCTGACGCCACGCGGTGAATGCTTCATGACTGAACCAGCTCTACTACAAGTATGGTTTCTGGTGACGACCTGGTGGATGAAAGCCAATTGGGCGATCGCCGTTCCATATCTCGATGACGAAGACTTGCCATACGACTATTCAAGCCTCGCCCTCGAACAGCTGATGGAACTATCCGTAGGAAAACCTATAACGTTTGAACGCTTCGCCGATCAGATGATTAAAAAATCAGGCATGCAATGGGATTCCCCCAATAAAGACAACGCCAGGCGCACCTTACATAGTATTATCGAGCGAACCCTGGTCGATCCATTAGGAGATTTTGGCGGACTTGAAAAAGAATATGTGCCGCACGAGATTCTCGGCGAGGAATTCCAGCAGCTATCTAGTTTCCAAATCACAACTTTCGGAAAATGGCTCCTCAAAGCGATCAACGCTACGATGGAGCTTTAACGGCAAGATTAAACACCACGCTATCAGATGCATCCAATCCAGACCACGGGCGAACATTTATAAAAAGTCATTGAAAGAAAATTATCCAAACCTAACTATAAAAGACATCCAGGATTGGGTTGACACCGCATCCTTCCGCAAGGGTGAATCTTATTTTCAGCAGGATGCGATCATGGAACCTCGCCGTCAGGGGATGACACTTAAGGCCAGCTGTCTTGGCTCATCAGCGCCTTCTTATCGAGTGGAAGCCACCCTGGATGATGAAGGCATTTCTGAAGCAGAATGCTCTTGTCCGGTTGGGTCTGGCGGTCACTGTAAGCATATCGCAGCCTTGTTGCTTAATTGGCTGAATAATCCCGAAGCATTCATGGAAATCGCTGATCTCGATACCACATTGGAGAAACGCAGTACGACCGAGCTGGTTGGGCTAATCCGCCGGATGTTACAACGCTATCCCGATTTGGAGTACCTGCTGGAGATACCCTCCCCCGAAGCGGGAGCAAACCAGGCCACCATCAACCCCCAAACCATTCGCCACCAGGTTTCGCAGGCATTTACCAGTACCGGAGATGAGTGGGGCTGGCGCGATTTGTTTGAGGCTGCTCGCGATTTGGACGAGCTCTTAAACCTGGCAAGACAATACCAAGAGCATGGTGATATCACAAATGCGACAATCATTTATCGGGTGTTGGCTGAAGAAATCCTCAAACACGAAGATTTAGTAATGGATGATGAAGCTGATAGGCTTGGGGGCCTGGTTGACGATTGTGTCGAGGGTTTAGGAGATTGCCTGGAATTCGTCCAGGATCCTGGCGACCGCCGAGAGATCCTGCAAGCTATGTTCAACGTGTACAAGTGGGATGTCAGGATGGGAGGAATTGGCATTGGAGATAGTATTCCCAACATCTTATTGGAAAACGCGACGCCACAGGAAAAGGAATTACTGGCCGGCTGGACACGATCGGCACTGAATGGTACGCGGGAATGGGGCCAGGAGATGCTGGGCGGTTTGTTGCTGGATCTGCAGGCTGAAGAGCTAGATGATGAATCTTACCTGGCGATTTGCCGTCAGACTGGCAGGCTGAATGACCTGGTAAACCGATTGCTTCAATTAGGTCAGCTGGAAGAGGCGGTCGGCGAAACCGAGAAGGCTAAGGATTATCAGCTGCTGACCCTGGCAGACCTGTTCGCTCAGCATGGTCACGGTTTCGTGGCTGAAGGGATGATCCAAGCTCGATCTGAGACCAGCCATGATGATCGTTTGATAGATTGGCTGAAGGATAATGCCATCCAACGGAGCGATTTCACCAAAGCGCTGTTGTTGGTGAGCCGCCTGCTCTGGATGCACCCATCTTTTGAACGATTTTTAGAAATGAAGGAGCTTGCTACTCTACTCAACCAATGGGCCGCGGTACGGCTCGAAACATTGGATAAGCTATCAAAGAATAAGCAATTTGCCTTATTGGTCGAGATTTACCTGGATGAGGGAGAAATCAATCAGGCACTGGAAACCCTTGAGCAAGCCAGGGCTATTGTCCGTCATCAATGGGAGTATCCTCATTCTTTGGAGCTCCGGGTAGCCAAAGAAGCCGAATCAAGTCGCCCTGAAAGTGCCATCCAATTGTATCTGAATCAAATACACAGCCTGATTGGTAGGCGCGGCCGTGATAATTACGCCGAGGCTGCTAATTACATGAAAGGGATTCAAAGGATATATAAAAGGCTGGGAAGGCAAGAGGAATGGCGATCTTTGATCGCATCCCTGCGGCTGGAGAATCGAAATCTGCCCGCTTTTCAGGATGAGCTGAAGAAAGCCGCTTTGTAACCAGTTATTTCATTGCATTAAGATGCCATTTGTGGTATCTTATCCGTATGGAATTTGCCGAACTGGTAGAAATCATAGGAGAAGAACCGGTATTTGAAACCGGATTGCTGATTGCCGGAAATGCCAACCCGCGCGATATTCGCCGCCAACTCTCGCGTTGGAGGCAAACTGGCAAAATCTATCAACTCCGCCGCGGCCTTTACAGTTTGGCGCCACCTTTTCAAAAGGTAAATCCACATCCATTCCTAATCGCCAACCGCATGCTTCCGGCGTCTTATGTCAGCTTGCATTCAGCGCTGGCTTATTTCGGCATGATCCCTGAGTATGTGCCGGTGACAACCAGCGTTACCACCAGTAGGCCGGCGCGTTGGGAAACACACCTGGGTATTTTTAATTTTCGTCATATTCAAGAAGACTTTTTTTATAGCTACCGTTTGGAAGATATCGGTGAAGGACAGCAAGCCTTCATCGCCAGTCCAGAAAAAGCCCTGCTGGATCTAATCTATCTGGAACCGGGTGGGGATACACTCGATTATCTCACCGAGCTGAGGCTGAGTAAATTGAACCAGCTGGATTGGCAGCTTCTCAGACACCTGGCTGGGCGGAGCGAGAAACCCAAGCTCCTGCGAGCTGTCGTGGCGATCCAAAAGCTGGCTGGTACAGAGGAGGAATTTGAGAGCTTATGAAAGCCTATATCGAGCAGTTATTGAGAGACGTTCCTAATCCAATCACAGGTCGCAACCTGGTCAGGGAATACTTGCAGGCCAGGATCCTGGAGAGCCTGCAGCGTGCTGGGGCAATGGTTCCACTGGCGTTTCACGGTGGCACAGCACTACGTTTCTTGTATGCAATCCCTCGCTATTCAGAAGACCTGGACTTTGCCCTGGAGAAACCCGATGACAGCTATAATTTTCGAGCCTACTTGAGAGCAATTCAAGATGAATTCGTAAAGGAAGGTTACCAGATTGGGATCAAGCTAAACGACAAGAAGACAGTGAATGCTGCCTTTATCAGATTCAACAACCTCCTCTATGAATTTGGTCTTTCTGTACACCGCGATGAGGTCCTGGCGGTGAAAATGGAGGTCGATACCAATCCGCCGTCGGGAGCAGGGTTGGACATCACGCTCATCCGGCGCCATGTCACTTTACGCTTACAGCACCATGACCGGCCATCGCTCCTGGCTGGCAAGCTGCATGCCCTTTTCCAACGACGTTATGTGAAAGGGCGTGACCTGTATGACTTGATGTGGTATCTCAGTGATCCAGATTGGCCAAATCCCAACTTCACACTCCTGCAAAATGCCTTACGGCAAACCGATTGGGATGGACCCATCCCGGATAAGGAGAACTGGCGGGAAATCCTGTGCCAGCGCTTGGGAAAAATCGATTGGAAGAAATGCACCAGCGATGTAAAACCATTTCTTGAGAGATCAACAGAGGCTGCATTGTTAACTCAAGAGAATTTTGAAAGATTGCTGGGCTGTTCCTTACCCTAAATTCATTTGATCGCGAGTCGACCATCTGATATTCTGTGGCTAACCAAACCGTACGCAGTCCGGCGCACAGTATGATGACTACTTCAAGCGATAGGACTTTGTAGAGATTATCTACTTTGGCATCAATTCTATGGACCCGGCGGTACAAGCGCAGATCAAGTCATTCCGCGACAGCGGCAAGATCGTTAATCTTACTGGCACATTACTGAGCAATGTGCCCGACTACAACGGCTCGCAGATCCAGGTGAACCGCATCGAAGAACAAGCCTCAGGCGGTTACATGCCGCTCGGTACTTCAGAAGAAATTACAGACTGGTGGGGCGTCATCAAGAGTACAGCACCCGGTGCACAGTATGATGACTACTTTGAACGGCAGGACCTGGGGCAGATGATCTACTTTGGCATCGATTCTATGGACCCGGCGGTAAAGTCCCAGATCGAATCTCTACGCGACAGCGGCAAGATCGTTAATCTTTATGGCACATTATTCAGTAATGTGCCTGACTACAATGGCTCTCAGGTCCAGGTGGATCGCATCGAGGTTGAAGAGTAACGATCCATCATAAATTGATGAATGCTTTTGATGAGGGAATACGTGTGCAACTAGCTATCTTAGTAGCGGATGCAAGCTGAAAAGGCTCCGAGTTCACCCACCACGTGGGTGAACTCGGAAGTTGAGCCTACTCAGGAATTACCAGGAAATATGACGATGAATCTGCTGGTTAAAATATTAGTGATGATTGGCAGCAGTGCTTCGATTGGTTTTGGAATATGGCACTTTTTTGTTCCTAAAGCCTGGAATTGGTACTCATATATCGACATCAATGCGACAGAGTTGGTAGCCACTGTCGATAGAGCGCGGTTTATTCTGTAATTTTTCATTGCCCCCTTTATTAGTAATCTATTCATACAGAATAAACATCCAAGATCAAAACGTATAATAGCAAATAAGATAACACTAACCGCCAATGAACAATTACTAATTTAATATTTTTATGATTCATTCCTTCCTTAGGAAGTGTTTATGCTCTATATCTTTATTTAGAAGATATAAGATTACGATTGATCTTTGGATGGGACATCTACCCATCGACTTTCATCAATAGATGAAACACAATTATTCATATAATACACAGCGGGCGATAAAACTAACGTACAAACGTTCCAACATTTAAACGTGTCAACGCATCGAGCGGAGAGGGTGGGTGCCCGCTCAGCGGAGCGTAAAGTCTTATGAGCCTTCCGGTTCCCGATCTGTTGAAAAAAGGATGTCAAGATACTAAGCTGTACCTTGTCGTGCAGCTTCCACACGAGATCGCTTTGTAGCTGCTGGGCGACCTCAATTCTTACTAGCTTACCTACCATTGTATATGCTCCTCAGCGCTTGTCAAGATATTGTGGGACATCGTAACCAGGATTTCGACACCGGTACTCATCTGTCCGGAATCTACCTGAATGTCACTAATATTCTTTACCATTGCTCTGCGCTATATCCAATAGCACCTTTCTTTGTCCAGGCGAAGCCCGTAAAGTTTGGAGAACAAGGGCTCATAATTATGGCAAGCTTTGACCGAAGGAATAAAATCCCAACCATGGGCTAAAATTATTCGCTAAATGTATAATAGGTGATAGGATGTCCATGCAACTTCTTACCACCAAATTCTATTTTCCACAGATTCGCCCGAACCTTGTCACACGCCCACGGCTGATCGAGCGGTTTGAAGAGGGATTGAGAGGTCCTTTGACATTGATCTCCGCCCCGGCAGGCTACGGCAAGACCACATTATTGAGCGACTGGCGCGCTGGGTTTGGGAGCGAATACCCGTTGGCTTGGTTATCACTCGATTCTGAAGATAATGACCTGGCGCGTTTCCTTTTATACGTTTCAGCTGCATTGGAGACCTTGCAGCCAAAGCTTACTCGTGAATTAGCGTCCCAGCTCCTTTTCCCCCAATTGCCAGCTGTTGAAGAATTAATCACCTTACTCATAAACGGAGTCAATGAATTCCCCAAGGATTTTGCCCTCATTCTAGATGACTATCACGTCATTACGGATAGAGCTATCCACCAAGCTCTCGTTTATCTATTAAATCATCCACCGCCGAAGATGCATTTGATTCTAATAACCCGCTCTGATCCACCATTACCGCTAGCACGTCTACGGGCACGTGGCCAGATGGTGGAGCTACGCGCCGATGACCTGCGCTTCACGATCGATGAAACCACCTCCTTCCTCAATATAATAATGGATCTGAACCTCTCAGCGGAAAATATTAGTGCGTTGGACCAACGCACAGAAGGTTGGATTGTTGGTCTGCAAATGGCAGCGCTTTCGACACGAGGGAAGACTGACGCGACTGAATTTATAAAAGCTTTTACCGGTAGCCATCGATATATCCTCGACTATTTCGCTGGAGAAATATTACAACAGCAATCCGAATCGATTCAGACATTCCTGCTCAAGACTTCTATCCTCGACCGGTTTACTGGTCCTCTCTGTGATGCTGTTCTAGGTGGATTAGACAATGGCGCGCAAATACTTATGGAGTTGGAACAGAAAAATCTGTTTATTATCCCACTAGACGATGAAAGGCAGTGGTATCGCTACCACCACCTGTTTGCGGAGTTGCTGCACACACAGTTGGGTAAGTTTCAACCAGAAATTCTTCCAGAACTACATCGAAAGGCAGCCGGGTGGTTTGAGGACCATGGTCTTATGGAGGAAGCTGTACGGCATGCAATCTTCGCTCAAGATTATGAACTCACCACCCGCCTGGTAGATCAAGTCAGAGATAGTCTATGGGGACGCGGAGATACGCTTACGCTGCTAAATTGGTTCAAAACAATCCCTGAAGCGATAATCCGCTCTCAACCATATAATTGTTTAGCCTACGCTTCAGCGTTTACTCTTACCGGCCAATTCGAAAGAGCTGAACAATGGTTTCAACGTGTCGACGAACATATCCATCACACAAACGCATCGCAAGAACTCTCCACGGCCCAATCTTCTTCAGTGAAAAACTCGTCATTTACACCGTGGATGTTATATGGTGTCGATTCACTTAGATCGATGATCGCCCGTTGCCGTGGGAACACTGCAGATGCTATTGCACTAAGTCAACGCGCACTGGAGCAGATCCCAAAAGATGACGTGCGTGCATATGGAAGGGCTCTCTTTTACCATGGATTGGCACATTTTTATGCAGGTAGTTTTGATGAGGCTCATCAAGTTTTGATGGAAGCCGTGCAATTCAACCAGGCTTCGGGACATTTAGCCGCCTATCTATGTTCGAGCCATCACCTAGCCAGAATATCCATCATTCAAGGACATCTCCACAACGCAAAGGCAATCTACGAGCGAGCTATTGAGGTGATAGATGAGCAACAGCAGGAAGTCTTCGTTGGTATTGAGAGAATTGGAATGGGGAATTTGTATCTAGAATGGAATGAACTCGATACCGCCTCTTCTTATATCGAAAGAGGTATGACTCTGGCGGAGCTAGGTGGCGATATCCACTTCCTAAGAGAAGGTTATATTGCTCAGGCGCGTCTTGCCCAGGCTCAAGGTGATTGGAATAAGTCTCTGGCAATTATCCAAAAAGCAGAACAAGTTGCACGTCGAAGTCCGAGTTCTATTGATATCGCTTACATGCAAGCCTGGAGAGCCAGGCTCCATCTTGCCCAAGGGAATCTGACTGCAGCTGAACGATGGGCAGATAATAAGCCATCGGAAAATTTTGATCCATTGGATTTTCAACGTGAGTTTGAGCTTCTTATGCAAGCACGTGTCTGGCTGGCTCAAGGTAAAACGGATCAGGCATCGTCATTGCTCGAACAGATGCGCATAGCAGCAGAAAATACTGGGAGATGCGGCTGTAGGTTAGAAATTCAAATGCTCCAGGCGCTGGCTGACCAGGCAGCCGGCGAAGACACGCAGGCGATCGAAATACTCACCCAGGTGTTGCTTCAAGCTGAAGAGGAAGGATATGTACGGCTTTTTTTGGACGAAGGTGCGCCGATGGCTAAACTCCTCTACAAAATTTCAGCCCAGACAACGGATGGTGTCCGAGACTACGCTGTAAAATTGCTGGCAGCTTATTACCAGGAACAATCTGAACACCCCCCACTTGCGAAGACCTTGCGAGGCGATTTACTGATCGAGCCCCTTAGTGAACGTGAACTGGAAGTGCTTCGGTTGGTTGCGGCGGGCAAATCGAATCTGGAGATTGCCGCTGACCTGGTTCTCGCTGTAGGAACGGTCAAAAAACATCTAAATACGATCTTTGGTAAATTGAACGTAAATAGCCGCACTCTGGCCATTGCCCGGGCGCGTGAGTTAAACCTTATCTAGTCGAAAAACCAATATTGTTTCAGAACACCAAGCTGCCAGCAATCCAATACGGATGCTGGCAGTTCTGTTTCTATATGTAAGGACTCCAAAGATAAACCGATGATACAACCTTTGATGCATGACATTCCCCCGGTTTATATCTAGACTGTAGATAGTAGACACTTAGATGCCTTTGGAGATCAAAATATGTCGAAAATAGATGTAAAAAGCAAGCTGACTCAAGCCCAACCGGTACGTTACGAGATTCGGGTCCATGGGCAGCTCGATCCATGTTGGTTGGAGGAGTTCGCAGGATTTACGATGTCTCAATCAGAGTCCGGTGAAACGATTATTTCCGGGTTTATTCTGGATCAGGCAGCGCTAAACGGCTTGATCAATAGATTGTTAGGTATGAACCTCATTTTAGTCTCGGTTTACCGGATTGAGCCGGGATGATCGCCGGATTACCAGAGAATTGGTGGAGGAGAATAACGATGTTCATCTATCGTGGGAAATCTCACCTACAATTGAGTTTTTTGATAATCATGATAGCAATCTCCTTAGTTGCTTGCCAGGTTTTCGATCCAATCAAACAGGATCAGGCTCCAACCCAAGATGTGGGAGAAGAGCCTCCTACGCTCTTCCCTACCCCGACTTCTGACTCGCCCACATCGATTTCTATTCCTACCCA
This sequence comes from uncultured Chloroflexia bacterium, assembly GCA_963725685.1. Taxonomy (GTDB): domain Bacteria; phylum Chloroflexota; class Anaerolineae; order Anaerolineales; family UBA4823; genus FEB-25. Next base: position 48,545 of record CAVRYZ010000001.1, on the reverse strand, counting down.
GATTGATGATACCGAGCCCAAAACGATGCTGGTTGGACCCGCACCATATCCTTCCCCAGGTGGAAAGGTGGTACCTTGGGAGCAATTGATAAACCAGAATATGGTCGCAGGTTTGAATTGGGAAACCTACCGGGGCGAACTGCGCGGAATTGACAAGAGTAGTAAATGGGTCTTTTCATTTGTCTACCCCTCCGGATGGTATTCAGACACAAAATCCAGCCTAATCCAAAGGTTTGTCCAAAATATGCCAATGACACAGGGGCCATCACCATCAGAGTTTGTTAAATTTGAAATCGTGAAGTTATCTGACCCTCCCATGATTGAGGAAGGACACACCCTTAATCCTGATGATTTGATAACGGTTGAGATGGCTGGAGAACCAGGCTTATTGTACTCAGTTACACAACAACCGGATCAAGCAAGGCAAAGCATGGTCTTCTTTCAACACGAAGGCGCCTGGTTGGTTGCGACGGGTTATATCGCCCTACCGTTTGCTAATTCTGTAGCGTTGAATCAGTTCACGGCGATTATTTTCTACATCTTGTCTTCATTCTCATTTGCCGAGCAATCTGCCGGGAATATTCCGGCAGTCCTTACACCCTTGTCCTCTGCTCAAAAGAAACCCGCAGATAATGATTATCCGGCTGCAGGGATATGCGCCAACTCCCAGGAAAACCTTGTACTAATAAACATTATCCCAGGAAATATGCCAGATCCACGCTGCATAAAAGTGACTGCGGGCCAGCGATTGCAATTTAGAAATGGAACTGGAGAGGCTATATATATACAACTCGGCCAAGTCTACCTGACACTGGTGGCTGGAGAGATGCAACTATTCGACGTACCGTGTGGCGATTATCTTGAACCTGGAGTTCATCATGCTATCCTTTCCGACGGATGCCTCCCCGAAATCTGGCTTACAGATATATAAGGAAAAAAGATATGCCTAATATAAACGTCAAGAACTATATCATCATCCTGACTGCGACTTTGATCCTATTTTCATCTTGCAGTCCCCAGGATCAGCCATTGCCACCGTCAACACCGAAGCCGAAGGAGTACCTGGTTCCTGTTTCCACATCACTTCCATCGCCAACGTTTCAACCAAGCCTGAGGATGCCGTCACCCACACCAGTTTTGCCTATAAGCCTTGAGCAGCCCTTTGCGAAAACGGCTTTCCAGGAAGGACCATTCGATTTCGAGTTCTATCTCTATCAAGACCCAGGGTTTAGCCAGAAGCCATCAATGACATGGATGTATAGTGACATCCTTGGGGTGGGCACACATGTTTCGTGGGTTTACCATGGTCCTGGTCTTGATAACCCCGTGGATGAATCATGGGGAATATGCCCGGATATTAACCCGCGTGACTCATATCCGAGTTTAAAGGACGGAGATAGCAGTATTAGAGAAGGAGGCATTTTGCTTCCACAAGATGTCACACCCGGTTCAGTGGTTCAATTTGTGTATAAAGTAGAGACTTCGACAACAATATATGGCGGAATCCTAAGTTTTCTGCTGCTGGAAGGGGTTCAAGGGGTAGAGCCATCTAATGTGACCATCTATCCCTTGAATCGAGTCGGACAGACGGTTGAATGTATCTCTGATCTACAATCATCTTTATTACCCCAAAGTACATCTACCTCTAAAGCTACTTCAGTCAAAACAGATTTCCCCTCTTTTCCATCAGGATTGAGCTTGGAAGAGCATATGCTCATGGGGGTTCCTCAAGTCGATCCTTTGACATTTAATCCAATGCAAGGATCGCAGGATGATATTTTGACTGGACACCAACAAGAACGAGGTAGACGATTCGCAGACAATTACTATGTTGAACAAGGTCGCGGCGAGATATCGGTCGATTGGAATGATGGAAAACTTACAGCACAAGAAACAAGGAATAATGTGGATAACCGTGTTGGGGTGGAGTTAATATCGGGAGGTCAAACGATTTTCTTCGTTCAACTCGGTGATACCAGCCCAATTAGACCATTGCAAGGTTTATGGACATATGGTGATCACTGGGTGTTGGAGGTTGTCCATGTGTCACAGCAAAATAATTCGGAGAACGAAGTAACAAGCCCTTGGCTTGGAGAGATCATTCGGGATGGTGTAGCTCATAATGATAAATACGACTGTGAGGAGTCATTTGGCTTCCAATTGTTGCACGGCAAGCCATTCATTTTTTTTCAAAAAGAGGGGCGGATAGGATTTGTTTATGACGAACAAGAAGTTTTATTGGAATATACCCAGATACCCCATTATGCATGCTGTAGTGGTGCAGAATTAAATCCCATTAGAGCTGAAAACATGGTGGCATTCTTTGCTCAGCGCGATGGGTCATGGTATTACGTAGAAATTGGTGTGTTCGAGTGATTGTGATGGACGAAAAGGAATTGATCCAATCAGCCAGTAAAGGCGATCTCGAGGCATTCAATAACCTGGTACAGGCATACCAGGATCGAGTCTATACCCTGGCGTATTACCTACTGTTGAATCCACAGGCAGCAGACAACATTACTCAGAAAGCATTCAAATTTGCATTCCAGAAAATCCGACAGTTCAGAGGTGGATCTTTCCAGGTTTGGTTGCTGCGCATTGTGGTTAGCTTATGTTTCGAGGAACCACCCCGAGAGAATTTCCCCATACCGGATCCATTAGGGCAGTCGAAATCTAATCTAAACGAGATTGTGACTATATCTAGGTCGGCTGGTCAAGGTGAATCCATCACCGAAGAGGGTAAAAAGGCTGAAGCCTGGCAAGACTTACTCAGTTGTTTATTCCGCTTGCCGACCATGGTTCGCATCGCGATTACCTTGGTAGATGTGCAGCAGCTGGATTATGTTGCTGCAGCAGCGATTATGGGTGTTCCAAAAGGGGTTCTTAAATGCATCTTGTCCCGTGGCAGGGTGATAATACGACAAGGTTACTATCAATCTACACAAAGAGAGAATAACTATGAAACCTATCTGGGTATTATTCGCATTTGATCTATGTATAGTTTACCAACCAGTTCAGGCATTGGATCACGCGTACCCACTGCGGTTGCTGGTTTCTATATTCTGTAGGTAAGGAGTTATAACTATGAACCTCTCCCCCTTAGGACTGCCAGTGGAAGTTTCTATTTCTAAAGTTATGTGAGGGTAAGTAAAAATGAAGCACAAACTCATTGTCATCATCGGTATTCTAGTTGGATGTGTCGTTGCAATATTACTCATTCTGGTCGTATACCAAAACATTGCTCTCTCTCAAGCCCGAAGGCAATTCCCGCCCCGTGGCAGGTTGGTTAGCGTGGATGGGCACGATATGCACCTTAACTGCGCTGGAAACGGTTTTCCAAGCGTGCTAATAGACGCTGGCAATGACAGCTTCTCGTTGGAATGGACCCCCATCCTTCAGGCATTGAGCACCTCGACCCGTGTCTGCACCTACGACCGGGCTGGCTATGGTTGGAGTGAGCCTGGTCCTAACCCACGTGATGGGGCACGGGTAGTGTTGGAGTTATACACATTACTGCAAAATGCAGGAGAAGCAGGTCCATTTGTACTGGTAGGACATTCGCTGGGCGGGGTGCACGTGCGAATGTTTGCTGCGCAATATCCAGAACAAGTGGCTGGGATGGTATTGGTGGATACCGCCTCTCCACTGGTTATTACCCCTGAGTATGAGCTGGTGCAGCGCAGCACTATTGGTTTCTACCAGGTGATGGGGTTGCTGTCCCGCTCTGGGGTGCTTCGCCTGCTTGGACCCCTGGGTGGGGAAGATGCTATGCCCGTGACCGCCCGCAAGCTCCCGGTGGAGCTGCAGGAGACCTATTTGGAAATGCTACTTAACCCTCAGCAATATACCACCGCTGTATCCGAGATGGAAGAAATCCCCCAAACCTTTGAGCAAGCCTATCAGTTGGAGACCGCCGTTCAACCTTTGCCCGATTGGCCTCTCATAGTTCTCACCGCAGGGAAGACAGATGTCCCTGGTTCTAATCCTTTCAATGATCAAACCATGGTGGTGGATGCGGACCTGATCGCTGCCCAACTCCTCCTAACAAGGTTATCGACTAGAGCTGAGCAGCGGGTGATCCAAGAATCCGGCCATTTGATGCACCTCGATGCGCCGCAAGCGGTGGTGGAAGCTGTTTTGGATGTGATTAATGCTATTAGAAATGAAAAACGCAGTGATTGAATGACTTATCCGTAAGCCCGGCACTCATGTACACAAAGGCTACATTGAAGATGAGTCTGCTAACGCAGATAACATTACTGAAAGGAGAAATAAAATGGGAATAGCAGAAACTAGTATTGCAACCTGGATCGTTATACTCGTACTTTTTTTCGCAGTTGTCGGGTTAATGTTACTCGGGCTTGCGATATTTCTTATTATTCGATTCCTAAAGCATTAGTGGCTGCTGCTATAAGCCATACCCGCAGATCATTACTGGGTCAGTGCGGGTTCATTTCCGATCCAATCTGTCTGATCTTCCTACTGATCATGGCGCTTCGCATGATCCTGCTGGATGGCTTACAAGGTGCGACACCAGGTAAATTCCTGCTCTGCTTGAGCATGGTCGGCCTTGACGGCAAATGGCCAGGTCTTGGGAGAAGCGTTGTGCGCAACTACCTGAGAACCGTTGACAGCCTTCCAACCCTCAATGTCCTGAGAGATCCTTATTTTGAAGTCCGAACAGAGAGCTCGCTTCGTACATCGGGTTGCCAGGACGAGTGTGATCGATCTGAGGTCCTTATGAGCACACCTGTTATCACGATTAACAATCTTACCCATAGGTTCGGTGACCACTTTGCCATCGACGATTTGACGCTGGATGTCCAACCAGGAGAGGTCTTTGGTTTCCTGGGCCATAACGGCGCCGGAAAGACCACAACCATCCGACTTTTGAACGGCTTGCTGACTCCTTCATCAGGGGAAATGCATGTGCTGGGGTTCAATCCACTGCGGGAAGGACCCGCTCTGCGTGCCCACACCGGGGTTCTGACCGAGACTCCCTCGCTGGACGAAAGACTGTCTGCCCATGATAACCTTTCCATCTTTGCCGATCTATATGGGGTCACGGGGTCCGAAGTGAGGGGGCGGGTGGAAGAACTCCTGAGTGAATTTGTACTCCTTGACCGCGCAAAAGAGAAGGTGGCGGGCTACAGCAAAGGAATGAAGCAACGGCTGGCGATTGCCCGAGCCCTGCTGCACAAGCCGGAGCTGCTTTTTCTGGATGAGCCGACGGCAGGGTTGGATCCGCTGGCTGCCCATCATGTCCACGATCTGGTGCTCCGTCTCGCCCGCCGGGATGGGTGTACCGTGTTCCTCTGTACGCATAACTTGACTGAAGCGGAAAAACTATGCGATCGCCTGGCGGTCCTCGACCATGGTCGGTTGGCAGCCCTCGGTACCCCGCGGGAATTGACCAGGCAGTATGTAAGACGTCTCGACGTGGAAGTGGAGGTCGGCGAAGAACAGATTGCCGACTGCCTGGAACTACTGAAAAAACATACCATCGAAACCCGCAGGGAAAAGGAGGCCCTACTGGTAACTCTGGGTGGACGGGAGGAGATCCCCCTCTTGGCCGGTCGGTTGACCAGCTCCGGGCTCCGGATCTATCGCCTGGCAGCTCGCGAGACCGATTTGGAAGAAGTATATTTCAGCATTCATCAGGGAAGGGAGAATATAAAATGAACTGGCGCGCTATCTTTGCCATCGTTCGCAAGGATTTAAAGGTCGTCCTGCAAAACAAGGGCGTGCTCCTGCCAGTCGTGATCATTCCGCTGGTTCTCTTCATCGTGCTACCCTGGATGGCAGCATTTGCTCCGCGGTTGGTGAATATGGCAGGGGCATCCTTAGACGAACTTGATAAATTGATTGCCCACATGCCGGCAGGATTCCAGGTTTCCCTGGCTGGTTTCAATTTGGATCAAAAGGTGATCGTATTCTTCCTGGTGTACATGCTTGCCCCGATCTTTTTGATCATCCCGCTGATGGTGGCGTCCGTCATTGCGGCGGACAGTTTCGCCGGAGAGCGGGAGCGGAAGACGTTGGAAGCCTTGCTGTATTCCCCCACCACCGACCTGGAGTTGTTTGCGGCTAAAGTATTATCAGGGTGGCTGCCGGCGATTGGCGTGTCACTGATCGGATTCTTGTTGTATTCGATTATGGTCAACGCGGCTGGCTGGTCGGTCATGCGACAAATCTTCTTCCCCAACCTGATGTGGCTGGCGCTGGTGTTCTGGGTGGTACCGGCTGTAGCCGGCTTGGGCATTGGGGTGATGGTCCTGGTCTCTCTCCGGGCCCAAGGGTTCCAAGATGCCTACCAGTTGGGAAGCGTCGTTGTGGTTCCGGTCCTCCTGCTGGTATTTGGTCAAGTCTCAGGTGTCATGTACTTCAATATTCCGGTGGTGTTGTTGTTGGGACTGATCGTCTGGTTGATGAACGGTGTGCTGCTCTGGTTGGGAAATCTTTCCTTTCAGCGTGGGAAGTTGATCGCGCGAGTCTAGGTGTTCATGATTGCGGTCGAGCAGATAGGTTCGGGACATTTGTCCCTATCCACGTGGGACATCTACCCATCGACTTTCATCAATAGATGAAACACAATTATTCATATAATACACAGCGGGCGATAAAACTAACGTACAAACGTTCCAACATTTAAACGTGTCAACGCATCGAGCGGAGAGGGTGGGTATCCTCTCAGCAGCTTATAAGAACCCCCTAAGCACTTACTGCTGGACTTCATAATTATATTGGTAAACTTATCAAAGTGCCAGGGATCTGCCACCGAAATTGTTCAGTTTGCGGTGGACGATCATAATTCTTAATCGCTTATCTATCATTGTAGACGGTTCAAAGAGAGGGTTATTCTTTAACCGGTATGACACAAAACTCCAATCCGAGCGCATCGACGACTTTTAAGATCGTTTCAAATTCGGGATGCCCATCAGGGGATAAAGCTTTATACAGGCTCGTCCGTCCAAGTCCTGTTTTTTCTGCGATTTGTGCCATCCCTTTTGCGCGAGCAATATCCCCTAAAACAGCTGAAATCACTGCCGGGTCTTTTTCTTCTAGCGCGGCCTCTAAATAAAGAGCCATGTCCTCTTCGGTTTCGAGATGAGCAGCGGCATCCCAGAGATGCGTGGTAATGGTTCCTTTTTTCACCTTCTATTCCTCCTCAAGCGCCTGAGCTAGCTCGTGGGCCTGTTGAATGTCTTTGGCTTGGGTAGATTTATCCCCGCCACATAATAAGATCACTAGGATATTTCCATGCTGGGTGAAATACACCCGGTAGCCTGGCCCATAATCGATCCGGAGTTCCGAAACGCCTTTGCCGACTGGCCTAACATCTCCAAAGTTGCCGAGCGAAATATGCCGGATGCGGACGTCGATCCTGACTTTCGCACGCTTATCTTTAAGCGTCTCAAACCACTCATGATAGATGTCCGTTTCCCGAATTTCGATCATTTATATATATTGTATCCCAGGGGATACATAATGTCAAGGGGGACATTGTGAATTAAACAATCCCTGGCTTGCCCCATTTTTAGCTTCGGTTTTTATGTTAGGCCAACGCTAGTCAATCCAAACAAGGGAATTGCCAGGAGTGGGCTTTGGATGACTTTCGTAGCAGTTAGGCGATATCACAGCGAACTGTGAGGCTTAACGCGATTGTAGATTCTTCGCAAGTCCATTGACAGGATATAGACTTCTTTGTCTCATCCTTTTTTTGTGGGCATTTTTACGTTTTACCTGTTCTATGAAGTAACTAGATAAAATTCTATGATTGTTCGGGACATTTGTCCCTATCCACTCGGGACATCTGCCCATCGACTTTCGTCATAAAAAGAAAAACAATTTCTTTAAACGACTAAAGTTAAAGTAATAAATAAAACCCCTCTCCATATGGAGAAGGGCTAGTTGGAATTACTCAAAGGCGGAGAGGGTGGGTATCCTCTCAGCAGCTTATAAGTTCCCCCTCGGGCAGCCTAAGCTGCACTTACTGCCGGACTTAATCAAACTGATGATAGAACTGTCAAAGTTCAAGAGTTCTGCGACTGAAATAATCAGTTCGCTCTGAGCGATCTCACATCTTAATCGCTTATCTATCATTGTATATCCTCCTCAGAACTTGTCAAGGTCTTGTTGGACATCTTAAGCAGGATTTCGACACCGGTGCTTATCTGTCCGGAATCTACCTGTATGTCACTAATGTTCCTTCCCATTACTTCGTACTCTATCCAATAACGCTTTTCGCTATTCAGGTGCAAGCCATCCAGGATCGAAAACAGCGATTCGTAATCCGGGTGGGCTCTTACCCACTTTATGCCCGTAGCAGTCATGTCTACTCAATCTCCTGGCTATTAAGATCATCCACTCGAATCAATCTTTCAAATTACTGACAACAATCCCTTCGAGAACGACATCGTTGATTATGGCAGCCTCCATTGATAAGTGGTTAAAATAAATTGGCCGGAACAATTCTCCAGCAGGAGTATCCCGGCCAACGTGTGTGCGGCGTTTGATTACGCCTTGCAGATCATGATTGTGATGCCTGCGCCCGGTTGAGACCATGTTTCGCTGCTCAGGCTAAGGTCATCATACAAGATTATGGTTTTAAAGGCGATAGGCAGATGTCCCGTTGTGGGAGGGACAAATGTCCCGCATAACATTGATAGGTCAAGTGATTGGTAGCCATAAATCTACTATTAGTTAGGAACTGCAACGGTACTTCAGCCGGAGCGGCTATTGACCCAAACGAGATCATTTATGTGAGTGGTCTGGTAGACCTGGCGGGATTCGAACCCGCGGCCTCTTCAGTGCGATAGATGAGCAAGTAGGGGAAAAAGCCGTCCATTACGTCTACGACAGCCCAAAATCACCATACAACTTGCTGCGCTCCTTGCAGGATGTTTCAGAATATCTGTATTCGAATTGTACACAATCTGTACCCGCAGCATGAAGCAAGGAAAGGCGATCATCTACCCTACCCATCGGGGGAGATGATATGTATTATCTAAATTTTTACTTAATTAAGAACGTAACAGGTCAAACGCTCGACCAATGGCTTAAAAGGACGATAATTTATAAAAAGCTTCTCCATTCAACGGCCTAACATTTTTACCCCAGTCCATTGGACACTGACAATGCCAGTATATTAAATTCATTCCATTACCCGAATTGTTTGTAATACTCCCTCGAATCTATGGGAACATCAATTATTGCAGGTCCAGCTAGGTCTTCGAATTTCTTGACCAAGCTAGACAATTCGGATTCATCGGATGCTCTCCATGCCGGAATGTTAAACGAATTTGCTAGTTTGACGATGTCTGGAGTTTCGAATTGTACTCCAATCTGAGGATACCCACGCGTGCGCTGGGAATTTTCAATAAGCGCAAGTGAGCAATCCCGAAAGACAACATACAAAACATGTGCAGCAACCCGTTTCGCTGTTTCCAATTCGCCTAAATACATCAAGAATCCCCCATCGCCTATTACGGATAGCACCGGAATATGATTACTGGCTAAACTAATAGCAATAGGTGCGGAGATTCCGAAACCCATAGATGACAAACCATTGGACATAAAGAAGCGGTTAGGATATGAAGATGGCCAGAATTGTCCAATTAATAGTTTATGAGCACCGACATCAGAGCAAACGGGATTCATAGGTGACCATGCTTTCGCTAATATCTTCAGCGCCCGCAACGGTGATATTCCTATTAATTGGTCTGGGATAGCGCTTTCCAAATGAGCGGTTATTCGAGCGCGGACTGCAGCTGCGTCACTTTGACCATCCGCGTTATGTCCATACATCATTGATGTCAGGGTCATTAGTCCTTCCGCAATACTGCCCAGCCATATATAAGGCGGTAAAGTTGATTGATTGACATTCAATGATGGCAGCATCCAAAGAAAGTTCTCCTGGTTAGGCCAGTCAATGCTCACTTCTGCTGGATCCAATCCCACACATAATACTAGATCGCGGGTTCTCATAAAGTTGCTGACAACAGATTCTGCCATCATTCCCCCATAGGTACCTGCATACAAAGGATTAGCTTCATCAATCAGGCCTTTTACTTTTGGCATCACACCTACAGGAGCACCGAAAACATCAATAAACCGTCGAACCTGATCTACAGCATCAGGTGGGGTCGCTAATCCGATGAGAACAAGTGGCTTCGAGGCTCCCTTGAGCTTTATAGCAACCTCCTCAAGAGATAAGTCACCCTCTAGTTCGTGTGGATGGGTTTTTGTCTGCATCTCTTGAGGAATAATTTCTTGTTCAGCTACATCACTGGGGATATTAAGAGAAACGGGTCCGTAAGGTTCCGAAGAGGCAAGACGAATAGCTTCGTCCACGATCCATGGAGCCCCAATCGCTCGAATTATGAAACTTCCTTTTGTAATAGGAGCAAATATCCGCGCAATATCCAACCTTTGATGTGTGTGGTCCCCCCTGAAATTAGTCGATGAACCAGCTGTTAAGACAAGCATTGGGCAGCGATCGAGGTAGGCATGAGCAATCCCTGTGGTGAGATTGGTAGCCCCTGGGCCCAGTGTTGACACGCAAGCAGATAGTTTACGCTGAAATTGCCCTTCAGCAGCTGCCATAAAAGCAGCAGACGCTTCATGATGCGTTAAGATGAATTCAATTCCCGCCTTGCGACATGCTTCCAGAAGGGCGAGCATTTCGCCACCTGGCAACCCATACAATCGTTCTACGCCAGCAGCACCAAGTCCTTCGGCAATTACGGTTGCAACATTTTTGGACATTGCAGCGCCTCTTTCCTTTCGCTTGATTTAGTATACCAAGGTTCATTCGGTTATTGATTCTGTTATGTTGTTGAAAGTGAGATTACCCTTGTTACCAAACAGCGCTGTAAAGACGCCTATTCTAGCAGTGGGCTTTATGGCGTTGCTAGGTAAAATTGTCTTACCCCAAAAAATTGATAAGGGTTAATTATGATATATAAAATGTTGGAAAGTGAACCCAGGGGGAGATAGATAATAAGTAAAAAGCTCATCCCTGATATCGGCACCCACTTAGTGCCACCGGGACGTCAGGGACAAGATGCAAACACGCGCGATCTTACCGTCTAGCTCGACTGGGCTTGCTCACTTTGTTCAGAATGGACATCTAGTAAAAAAGTCGTAGGGTGGAGTCTTTTCTGGCAACTCATGATATGATAATGTTGTCCGGATCTCGTGCTCAATTTTACAAGAAATGTAAAATATGAAGGATACCGAAAGACTTCAGCGCCAACTCTATGCTCTGACCGAGATTGCCAAGACGCTTACCTTGCCGCTGGAATTGCCAGAATTACTCAATGCGGTTATTCAAAAAATTATTGGCGTTATCGAGCCAGCAGAAGTCGGGGCTGTGATGTTATGGGACCAGCCGTCAGGACTTTTCCGCCCAGCGGCAGCTTTTGGATACGATGCGCAGGCGCTGAGCGAGTTAGGATTAAGAGCCGGCGAAGCCATTACTGGCAAAGTATTTGATGATGGTGCAGGACGCCTGGTCAGTACTCCTGAGCGAGTGGCTGAGGCGATGGCAGATATGCGCCCTTCAAATCGGGCGGTGATGACCCGGGCGCTGGGATCAGATGCTCTGCCACGCTGCACGCTGGCAGCGCCGATCAAGGTGGGAGCGTATAAATATGGCGTGCTAGTCCTGGAAACGATCCGGGGACCAACCGTTTTTTCGGAGAGTGATCTACCTTTCTTACAGTCCATCAGCGATTTGATTGCCCTGGCGATCGATCGTGACCGCCTGGCTTCACAAGCAGATGCAGTTCGCGAGGAGCGCCGGGCAGAGCGAATGCGCTCAGAGGTTCTGGCAACCCTTTCGCACGAGTTACGCATGCCTCTGACGGCAATCCAGGGATATTCATCGGCATTACTGCTGGATGAGGTGGATTGGAGTGAGGAAAAGGGCCAGAAATTCTTGCACATGATCGAGGAAGAGAGCGAAAACATGCAATCCATGTTGAAGGATATCCTCGATTCCTCGTTGATCGATGTAGACCAGTTAACTATTGAGCGGCAGCCAGTGCGTTTGTCACATCTTGCCCGCGATGCGGCAGAGGAAATGCAGTACCGGACCGAGTCTCATCGGATTATCGTAGATTTTCCCGAGAAGTTCCCGATCCTGGAAATTGACCCACGCTGGATAAAGCAGGTTTTTCGAAATATACTGGACAATGCAATCAAGTATTCACCGGAGGGTGGTCTGATCGTCATTCGTGGCGAGGTACGCCCTTCTGACGTAGTCATCATGGTGGCAGATCAGGGAATCGGGATTTCTCCCGAAGATCTGATCCCCCTGTTTGAACGATATTTCCGTGTACGATCGTTGGCAAACCTGCATATCCCCGGAATAGGACTGGGCTTACCTATTGCCCGGGCGATTGTTGAAGGACACGGCGGTAGGATTTGGGCAGAGAGTAATCTTGGCGAAGGGACGACGATTTATTTCTCCCTACCCAAGACATGACCTATAGGGAATAAAATGACATCTACAAAAGGGCAACTGCGAATCTTGATTGTGGATGATGAGCCAAGGGTGATTAACCTGGTAAGGGAAGTGCTCAGTGCCACAGGATTTGACGTTATTGCCGCTTTCAGTGGTGAGAGCGCGATTGAGTTAGCCGCCCTGGAACAACCAGATTTGATCTTGCTGGATATCATCCTGCCGGGAACCCTGGATGGCTACCAGGTAACCAAACGTCTACGAGAGTTTTCCAACGTACCTATTATTATGCTGACTGCCAAAGTGCGCGAAGTGGATATGTTGCACGGTTTTGAGGTGGGTGCAGATGATTACATTACCAAGCCATTCAGCTCTAAAGAACTATTGGCGCGTGTCCAGGCAGTGCTCAAGCGCTCGATTGGTGAAAAAGCGCAAAAAATCGGTCCGGAAATCATATGCGGGGACTTACGTATTGACTTAGCACGACGAGTGGTTTTTGTAAGTGGGAGCGAAATCTATCTGACACCTACGGAATATAACTTACTGTATGAGTTGGCAACCCATCCCAACAAGGTGTTGTTCCATGAGCATTTGCTAACCAAAGTATGGGGACCTGAATACCGGGATGATGTAGATTACCTACGTTCTTATATTCATTATTTACGGAAAAAGATTGAAATCGACTCTTCAAAACCAAAACTAATTGTCAGCAGCCCAGGTGTGGGTTATATGTTAGAGATCCCAGACGAAGCAATTCTAACGAAATAACAGGAAACTACAAACGTGAATCCAAACGCATACAATCTCTTTGAAATAGCGCAAGAACAATTTGACCGGGTAGCGGACATGCTTGAATTAAACCAGTCAGCGCGCGACTTGCTGCGCGTGCCTCTCCGTGAATATCATTTTAGTATCCCGGTGCGCATGGATGATGGTGATACAAAAATCTTCCGCGCTTTCCGCATTCAACACAATGACGCCCGCGGGCCATGTAAAGGTGGAATCCGATTCCACCCCATAGGAACCGTAGATACAATGCGAGCGCTGGCAATGTGGAACACATGGCGCTGTGCAGTAGCGGATTTACCCCTGGGAGGAAGCATGGGCGGGGTCATCTGCGACCTGCATAACATAAGTGCGGGAGAACAGGAGCGGATCTGCCGAGGCTGGGTTAGACAGATTGCCCGGAATGTGGGCCCTGAATGGGATGTGCCATCACCAGATTTGATGACCACCGCCCAGCATATGCTGTGGATGCTAGATGAGTATGAGACGATGCATGGGAGTCGAAGCCCTGGCTTCATAACTGGAAAACCTGTGGATATGGGAGGCTCAGCAGGAAGGAAAGAGGCAACCGGTTACGGGTTGATGATTGCTATCCGCGAAGCACTCAAAGAACTCGACGTCAAGCCAGCGAATACAACCGCCAGTTTTCAAGGATTTGGGAATGTCGCTCAATATGCGATCCAGCTTTACCGGCAGATGGGTGGAGTGGTCACTTGTGTATCAAGCTGGAACCAGGCAGATCTGACATCCTATTCATTCAGTAAAAAAGGGGGGGTTGACCCGGATGAGTTATTGACAATCACAAACCCGTTTGGTGAGATCGACAAAATAAAAGCGATAGAAATGGGCTTTGAATGCCTGCCAGGTGAAGCATGGATTGAACAGAAAGTGGATATTCTTGTCCCAACAGCGCTTGAGAACCAGATCACCCTGGAAAATGCAGGGAAAATCAGCCCTCAGGTGACAATCATAGCAGAAGGTGCAGATGGGGCGACTAACCCGAAAGCTGAACAATTGCTTGTACAGCGAGATATCAAAGTAATCCCTGACATATTAGCCAACGCTGGCGGAGTGACCAGCAGTTACTTTGAGCAGGTTCAAAGCAATATGAATTATTTCTGGAAGAGAGATGAAGTGCTGGGCAAGCTGGATGTCCACCTGACCTCCATTTATATCGATATCAGCAACTTTGCTCAAAGCCGCAAAGTACCATTAAGGGATGCGGTATATCTCGTTGCCGTTGATCGGGTCGTGCGTGCCTGTCAGGAGCGCGGTTGGGTATAGAAGACCAAGAAAGTTGATCATGAAGAGAACGAATAAAAGCTCATTACGCGTGGCGTCGATCGACTTTAATCGAAATTTTCTGGATCCAGACACACCTATAAGCTGCCTGGGGACCGGAGAGCTAGGCGGCAAAGCTGAAGGGCTTGCTTCCATAAGCGACATCCTTCATTCCGAGCTGGACCAGGAAAAATTCCCTGATATCAAAGTCGAAATCCCATCCATGGCAATCCTGTGCACAGATGTCTTTGATTCCTTTATGGAGCAGAATCAGCTGTACGACCTTGCTTATTCAGACTTGCCAGACTCTCGTGTCGCGCATGCCTTTCAAAAAGCAGAATTGCCGTTTGAGGTGCTCGGAGATTTACGCTCCATAGTTGACCAGGTCCATACACCACTTGCCATTCGGTCTTCAAGTATGCTAGAAGACACCAAGAACGAGCCTTTTGCTGGAATTTATCATACCAAGATGATCCCGAATAACGAGTATGATCCGGATGTTCGTTTCCGTCAATTGGCAGAGGCGATAAAGTTTATATATGCGTCCACATACTTCAAGGGGGCAAAGGGTTACCGGAAGACGATTGGGCACAAGGATGAAGACGAAAAGATGGCTGTCATCATCCAAGAATTAGTAGGGAAAAGGTACCGAAACCGGTTTTACCCTGAAGTGGCAGGTGTGGCGCGCTCCTATAACTATTACCCACTGAAACCCGCCAAACCAGAGGATGGTGTGGTGAATCTGGCTCTAGGTTTGGGGAAAACGGTCGTGGATGGAGGAATTTCTTGGCAATATTCACCGGCATTTCCAAAGGCAGAGCCGCCATTTGGGTCGGTATCGGACATGCTCGTAGATACCCAAACAGAGTTCTGGGTGGTGAATATGGGAGAGCCTCCCAAATACGATCCAATCAATGAGGGCGAGTATATTACTCAGGAGAATATTGTAGCAGCAGAAGAGGATGGATCGTTACAATATGTTGCTTCCACATATAATGCGCTGGCAGGCAGGCTGTCAATCGGAACAGGTTTCAAAGGACCCCGAGTTCTGACATTTGCCCCGTTGTTGGTACTCAAACTGGTGCCCTTCAGTGATCTTATGAAATCACTGCTATCCATCTGCGAACAATCTCTCGGTACACCCGTAGAAATTGAGTTTGCTATGACCTTCAACCCACACCGCTTTGGTTTTTTACAGGTACGAGCAATGGCAGTCCCAACCGATGTAGTCCATGTCTCTGAGGCAGAATTGGAGGGCGAGAATATTGTGGTTTCCTCCGATAGCGTGTTGGGGAACGGAATTGTGGAGAATATCAAGGATGTAGTGTATATAAAACCAGAGAGTTTTGAGTTAAAGAATACGAAGGCAATTGTTCCAGAACTGGAACAATTCAATGACAAGCTATTGGGAGCTGAGCTCCCTTATATGTTAATCGTATTTGGTCGATTAGGGACCGCTGATCCATGGCTCGGCATCCCGGTACAATGGGGACAGATATGCGGCGCAAAAGTGATCGTGGAAGCCACATTGGCGAATGTAAGGGTGGAGTTAAGCCAGGGTGCTCACTACTTTCACAACATGATCAATCTGGGCATTAAGTATTTTTCCTTGCCTTTTAACCAACAGCATAAGATCGATTGGAAATGGTTAGGAGGGCAGGAAATAATTGATGAAACCCGTTTCATCCGCCATGTCAGACTCGAAGCTCCGTTGAAAATCCGGGTCGATGGGCAGAGGAGCCGGGGGGTAATCTGCAAACCTTGAGATAAGAAAATGAACGAGACCGAAAATCCACTTGATAATTTGATCCACCAACTACGGGAACGGGCAAAAGAGCTCAACTGCATGTATGAAGTGCAGGAATTGCTAAGTACCCCAGAGATCACCATTGAAGAGGTATGCCAAGGGATCATTCGTGCTCTTCCACCGGGCTGGCAATACCCGGATGTGTGTGGGGGGCAGATTGTTTTTGGCAGTAAGGCTTATCAGACCCCGCTCTTTGAAGAAAGCCGCTGGGTGCAGAGCGCCACTATTTATATCCAGGACCAGGAAGTGGGTAAGATCAGCGTGTGTTATACCGAAGAACGACCTGCCTCAGATGAGGGTCCCTTTCTCAAAGAAGAGCGCAAGCTGATTAATACCATTGCAGAGCAATTTGGCTTTTTTCTACTCCACCAACAACTCCGCCAGGTGTTCCAGGAGCAATTAGAGGAGGGAGAACGAAAGAGCGATTGGGGGGTAATCCTGGATATGCTCAAGGCGACTGACTCAGGGCTTCTGATGCGAATCTCCAGCAAGATGGTGAACTATCTATACTGGCACGAGGTCAAAGAGGCTGAGGAGATGCTTAAGGTGATCAGCCCGGTTTTCCATGAGGGCAGCGAGGCATTTGGTGAAAACCGTCCATACAAACAACAGCCAGAAACAGACCTCCTGTCGATCAGCGACAAGGTGTTCACCCTTGCCAGCCAGCATCTATCTCAAAGTGCGATCCTGGAAAATATCCAGCGCTGGATTAAAGAGGATCGTTCAGCTTTCCTGGTAGATATTTTGGCAAACCCTGGCTCTTCGCTAGGTGATATCAGCTCAGCAATCGAGCGCTTTCATTTGCTTGCACCTCAGGGAATTGAGCTGACGGCGCCGCGTGAAAAATGGTTCCGAACCTCGCTCATCCGACGCGTTTTAAGCGACCATCCCTGGTTCATCGAGGTAGCCAAGAATTACATTAACATCAATGATTTTAGTGGGTTTATGCACCGGGCGATATTTCCCGCGGGTAGTCATGGAAAGCTGGGTGGGAAGAGCTCAGGACTTTTCCTGGCAGCGCAGATTCTTAACCAATCGCGACGTGATCAAGAATTACTGCGGGTGGTTAAGACTCCGAAGACATGGTACCTTACTTCGGACGCTATTTTTTATTTCATCGGATATAACAACCTTGAAGACATTATTGAGCAAAAGTATAAAGATTTGGTTCAGGTCAGGCAAGAATACCCTTTTGTATTGGCCTTATTCAAGAACTCACCCCTACCACCTGAGATTATCAAAGGGCTTTCGCTAGCGCTGGACGATTTCGGCGATGTGCCCCTGATTGTACGTAGTTCCAGCTTACTGGAAGACCAGGTTGGAGCCGCTTTCGCCGGGAAGTACAAAAGCCTGTTCATCGCAAACATAGGCACGAAGGAGGAGCGCCTGGAAGCGCTCATGGATGCGATTGTTGAGGTGTATGGGTCGATGTTCAGTCCTGATCCGATTGAATATCGGTACGGGAACGGCTTGATCGACTATCATGAAGAAATGGGAATCATGATCCAGGAGGTAGTGGGAACACAGGTAGGACATTATTACATGCCAGCATATGCCGGAGTGGCATTTAGCAACAACAATTTTCGCTGGTCCAGTCGGATCCGTCCTGAAGACGGATTGGTTCGCCTGGTACCAGGTTTGGGTACACGTGCGGTCGATCGTCTGAGTGATGATTATCCGGTCCTAGTGGCACCAGGGAATCCCAAGCTGCCAGTCAATGTTTCGCTAGATGAGATCGTCCGTTATTCACCGAAAAAAATCGATTTAATCAATTTGGAGACGAAATCCTTTGAAACTGTGGAGATAAGGACGTTATTGAAAAAGTATGGGCAAGAATATCCCCTTATCAATAGACTGATCTCGATTCTTCAACCTGACCATTTACACATACCGAGCGGCTTGGGGGTCGATTTTGATCATGATGAGTGTGTAGTGACGTTCGAGGGATTAATCTCCCAGACGCCATTCATGAAACAACTGGAAGCCATTTTAAAAATATTACAGGAAGCCCTAGGCTATCCGGTTGATATCGAGTTTGCGCATGACGGTGATGATTTCTACCTGTTACAGTGTCGTGCTCAGAGCTATGGGGAGGACAGTTTACCCGCGGAAATCCCAAGGGGCATCCCGAGTGAAGAGATTATTTTTACTGCCAACCGATTTATCACGAATGGAAATGTGTTGGATATTACTCATATAGTATATGTCGATCCTAACAAATATAGTGAGCTGGAAAGCCAACAAGACCTGGTTGCGGTAGGACGGGTTGTGGGTAGGCTAAATAAAATCTTACCCAGACGCAGGTTTATCCTTATGGGACCCGGTCGTTGGGGGTGTCGAGGGGATATTAAGTTGGGTGTAAGCATCACCTACTCAGATATAAACAATACTGCCATGTTGATCGAAATCGCTCGCAAGCAGCGCGATTACACCCCCGATCCTTCTTTTGGTACGCATTTCTTCCAAGACTTGGTTGAAGCCTCGATTCGTTACCTACCCCTCTATCCCGATGACCGCGGAATTATATTTAACGAGCAGTTCCTGACGACCGCCAAGAGCATCCTTCCGGTAATGCTGCCGGATTTTGCCAGCCTTACTGATGTGATCCGGGTGATTGATATCCCAGCCGTAACTGAAGGACGTGTGTTGCAGGTGATGATGAATGCAGATACTGAACAGGCGCTTGCCAGGTTGACCCTGCCAAGTAAAGTGATTGATCTTGAAGCCAAAAAAGCCAAAGGGCATGTTTATCGGGAAGTTACAGATATCCACTGGAAGTGGAGGCTGCAAGCAGCAGAAAGCATTGCAGGACTCATTGATCCGGATAGGTTCGGCATTAAGGGTATTTATATCTTCGGCAGTGTCAACAATGCTACCGCTGGTCCGGAAAGTGACATTGATTTGTTGATCCACTTCCAGGGAACTGAAGCCCAGCGGGATGATTTGCTGCTCTGGTTAGATGGTTGGAACTGTTCTCTGTCAGAAATGAACTACCAGCGCACCGGTTACAAGATTAGCACGCTGCTAGATGTGCATATAGTGACCGATGAGGATGTTCACAACCGGAGCAGCTTTGCATCCAAGATTGGTGCGATCAGTGATGCAGCCCGACCGCTATCGATGGGTAAGCGAAGAAAGAAAAACGGTCATTAGATTAGTGCCCGAGTCGCTTTCTCGGGCTCAGCGGGATCAAAACGAACCAGGGCCAACTCGGCACCGTCGTGCGCAGCGGTAAAAGCCCACGTTCGACCGAGACGTTCGCGCCACGATCCGGTTAGCCTGGTGGACTCGTGGATATGACCATGCAGGGTAATAAGGGGCTGTCTTTTTTCGATAAAACGACGAATGGCGATACTACCAGCGTGGATATCCAGAGGAGTGTTGTCGATCATTCTACCATCCAGCGCCACCCGGTCCAGAGTGGTTTGATGGGGGGGAGCATGGAATAGGAAAATTGCACTGGACAGGTCAGAGTTGTTAGTCAGTAACTCTAGGTCTGCTTGAATGGTGGCGTACCGGATCTCGTGGGGAGATACGGGGACGGATCGCCAGCCTTCTTCAGGAGAGATGCAGCCCGGATCGACGAAACGAGACACATCATAGCGCTCCCAATCCTTTAATGTGAAAGGCGTGGGAGGAACACAGGCATAACCGTAAACCGTAAACCCTCCGCACTCTATCTTACGGAAGTGAAGGTAGTTCCACAAGCCTAGTGATTCACCCTGCATCAGCTCGATTTCCTCGGCGCGGATATCGTCATTGCCCAGGATAAGGAGGATTTGAGGGTAAGCTGAAGAAAGCTGTATTTTCACCGCTCTGAATCCATCCTGGAGGACGGAATGGATAAAACTCTTTTCAGGCGAGTCGCATGAAGAAGATAGTCCATGTGGTAATAAGTCGCCTCCAAACAGGACAACTTCCGGCCTCTCAGTCAGGATCACCTGAAAGAGTTTTTGGTAACGTGACAGATACCCGTGTAAGTCTGAGACAAAGAACCAGAGGCTCATGGGACAATTATAGTGGGGAATAGGGCATTGTTGGGGGAGAAAGATGAGTTGTCTCCTTTTTAATATATTTTTTATATGCTGGCTGGCTAATTTTATGAGTAATCCATACGATCTGGTTATAGTACTAATACCGGTGCATCTATTATGATTTAATTTCCAATCAGCCAATTTCAAACAAGGAGACTAAATATGTCAGTAATCCAAGACGTCATTGCGATGGTGCAGGAAAAAGATGCTGGACAACCTGAGTTCCACCAAGCAGTCAAAGAGGTGCTTACCACACTGGAACCCACCGTTGACAAGCATCCGGAGTTTGTAAAAGCTAAGATCTACGAAAGAATCGTTATCCCTGATCGTGTAATCATGTTCAGGGTTCCATGGGTTGACGACGCCGGCGAAGTTCAGGTGAACCGAGGCTTCCGCGTTCAGTTTAATAATGCCATCGGCCCATACAAGGGTGGCTTACGCTTACACCCATCTGTCAACCTGGGAATTATTAAATTCTTAGGATTTGAACAAGTTTTAAAGAACTCGTTAACCACACTCCCAATGGGCGGGGGCAAAGGCGGTTCCGATTTTGACCCCAAGGGCAAATCGGACATGGAAGTGATGCGCTTTTGCCAGTCGTTCATGCAAGAGCTTTATCGCCATATTGGACCAGATACGGATGTCCCGGCAGGGGATATCGGAGTCGGTGGCCGTGAAATTGGTTACCTGTACGGGTATTACAAGAAGATTGTCAATCAGTATGTCAGTGTATTAACCGGTAAGGGTCTGGAATATGGCGGCAGCTTGATCCGTCCGGAGGCAACCGGTTACGGTGCAGTATACTTCGCCGCAGAAATGCTGGCTACGCGGGGGAAGGACATCCAGGGGACAGTCTCAGCAGTGAGCGCTGCCGGGAATGTCGCCCAATATACCATTGAGAAGCTGCTGCAATTGGGTGGCAAGATTATCACCCTGTCTGACTCCAATGGCACAATTGTCGATGAAAAAGGAATCGATCGCGAAAAACTCGATTTTGTATTGGAGTTGAAGAACCTCCGCCGAGGCAGGATCAGTGAATACGCCGAACGGTACAAAGTACCATATTATCAAAATAAGAGCGTGTGGGATGTAATTGGGGAGCAAAGTTTGAAGGTCGATTTGGCATTCCCCTCTGCACATGAGAATGAGATTGACGGGAAGAGTGCAGCTGCACTGGTTAAGAATGGTTGTTACTGCGTCTCCGAGGGCGCCAATATGCCTTCTAACCTGGATGCGATCAAGGTTTACCAGGAGAACCATGTCCTTTATGGTCCTGCCAAAGCCGCAAATGCTGGCGGAGTGGCAACCTCAGGCCTGGAAATGTCACAGAACAGCATGCGTCTCTCCTGGACGCGGGAAGAGGTTGATCAGCGTCTGCAAGGGATCATGAAGAGCATCCATAAGGCATGTTTGGAAGCTGCGGAGACTTATGGTAAAAAAGGCGATTACCTGATGGGCGCCAATATTGCCGGCTTCATAAAGGTTGCTAACGCAATGCTGGCATACGGGATTGTTTGACCACAAGGTTCTGGGATCCTACGCCTGGTTTGCATCTACAGCACTTCCCAAGAGTGTGGAAGTGAACAAGGGCTCAAGTTAAATTCACGATGGGGTGTCAATTACATCTTGGCATGTAATTGACACCCTTCATTAAGGGGTAGTGACATGTTGGGAACACATGTAGACCAATCCCTGACGGATAAAATGATTGATGAGGCTATTATTGAATGCGCCGAAAAAATTTTCGCAGGCGATTCACTGCGAATGCGACAATCATTGCTCCAGTCGCACTGCGAAAACTGCCAGTGTGTGGCTGAATGCTTGGCAAGACAGATTGGTGATTATCTCGGACGGGTAGACCGGACAGTGAAAGCTGTGTATAACTACCAGCCGGTGGAAGAAACCGGGAAAGAGCCAACAGCAGCCAGTGAGCCATTTGTTGGTATCAACTTGGTGGTGTGGGTAGAGAGGAAGAGCGCGGCGTTGAGTGCCCTGATTGAAACGCTCGAGACAGTGCTCAAAGCTAGCCAAAACCAGATCGGCTGCGCAGCCTCTACCCCGAGGTGTTTTGCTTTGGATGTGAAATTAGTTTCGGATAATGACGTACAAGAAGGGCGAGGTTTGGGTCTGCTGGTGCGCACCGCTAGCTTCCGCTCCATACCCGTCTGGAAGCGAACTATCCAGCCTGTATCAAATGTAGTTGAAATGGGAACTGAACATGAGCAGGTTATCTTGCCAGAGGTTTTCGACCCGGAATTGATCCCAGAGGGCAGGTTGCTGGAGCATGCTCGGTCGATCGAAAATATCCCACCCCAAGAGCGGGGAACATTGGAGCACCACCTCACCGAACTTAAGGTGATCTTGATCCGCAGGATCATCAGCGACCAATTGGCATATATCAATATTGCCAAAAAGTGGTTCAAAGTGAGGGATCTGGCAGAAATTCATCGGCGGAAGATTGGATTGGGCAGGATAGGTGGGAAAGCTGCTGGGATGATGCTAGCGGCAAACATACTGAATGAGATGGGGGACGAAGCCTTACGCGCTAGTTATTGCATTCCTGAATCGTATTTTCTTGGTTCAGATGTGATGTATATCTTCATGGCGATGAATGGCTTCACGTACTGGAATGATCAAAAGTACAAGCCAGAAGAGCAAATTTGGGCAGAATATCCTCAACTTAAAAAAGATTTTGAGGCCGGCAAGTTTCCACCAGAAATCCTGGTCGAATTGAAGGACCTGTTGGAGAGCATTGGGAATAAGCCACTGATCGTGCGTTCTTCCAGTCTACTGGAAGATAACTTTGGGACTGCCTTTGCTGGCAAGTATGACAGCCACTTCTGTCCGAACCAGGGCACTGCCTCAGAGAATCTGACTGAACTGACGCGAGCGATCGCAGGCACCTTCGCCAGCACACTCAAACCCGAGGCACTGTTATACCGGCGTAGCAAGGGCTTGCAGGATTATGACGAACGCATGGCAATCCTTATTCAGGTAGTGCAAGGAGAGGCTTATGGGCGATATTTTTTACCGCACGGAGCTGGGGTTGCGTTCAGCCACAACTTGTATCGGTGGAACCCACAAATCCGACGGGAAGATGGTTTTGCCCGGCTGGTGTGGGGTTTAGGCACACGGGCAGTCGAACGGGTGGGCAATGATTACCCGCGCCCGGTAGCGCTTAGCCATCCAACTTTGCAACCGGATGATACACCGGAGGCGATCCGCTATTATTCACAGCAGTACGTGGATCTGATCGATCTTGAAGAAAACACCTTCAAAACAGTACCGGTGCGGGATGTTCTACGCCCAAATTACCCAGTACTACGTTTTATCACTCAAGTGGATCGAGATGGTTACCTGGTCACCCCACGCAGCCGGGTTATGGAGGATGAAGTCAGCGGGTTGGTAATTACATTTGACGAGCTGCTGCGCCGAACTCCATTTGCGGCAACTCTATCGAAGATGCTACGTGTTTTAGAAGAGCATTATCACAGTGCAGTGGACATGGAGTTCACTGTACAGGTCCCCGATCCATATGCGCTGCCACCACAAGTGCAAATCACCTTGCTGCAGTGCCGTCCACAGAGTATGCTCAAAGAGGCAGAAGCAGGCAAAATCCCCGAACAACTGGCGAAGGAGGATATCCTCTTCTCGACGCGCTTCATGGTGCCGAGGGGCTTGGTGGCAAATATTCGATATGTACTGTTCGTACCGCCTGAGATGTATTTTGCACTGGAGACTGCCGAAGCTCGCAAAGATTTGGGCGGGGTGATCAGCCGGCTGAATGCTGCATTACCGGAAAAGTCGTTCATCTGTGTCGGTCCAGGTCGTTGGGGTTCGCTGAATACTGATTTAGGCGTGTATGTATGCTATTCGGATATTTGTCATGCCGGGGCGCTGGTGGAAGTATCCGGCAAAGGAGTCGGTGTTGCTCCAGAGCCATCACTAGGGACTCACTTCTTCCAGGATTTAATGGAAGCACAGATATTTCCCCTGGCAGTTAACCTGGACGAACCGGAGGCAGTCCTCCGCCGTGATTTCTTCTACGACTCACCCAACCGCATTGAAGCGTGGATCAGTTGCAGTGAAGAATCCTGCCAGGCTGTGCGGTTGATCGCAGTGGCTGATTACCGCCAGGGATTCCACCTGGACCTGGCAATGGACGATGAGGCTGGTCTGGCAGTGGCATACTTGTCGCCAGACGAACCGATACCAGTAACGGCGGAATGATGTTATTCCAACTCGCTCAAAATATTGGTGCTCTTTCTGGTTAGTCTAACAAGAAGAAGCTGCCGAACAAATAGACAGACTGTTAACACCTCCCGAGGTGAAACTAGTTGAATCAATCACCAACTTATAACCACGGTACATGATTGCACACGATTTCAGCTTTTATCCCCAACATCAACCCATTAACCCCCATATGTAGGAATGATAAATTAAAATTTCCCACAGGTGGGAGTATTTAGGTGGACCTGGAGGGATTCGAACCCGCGGCCTCTTCAGTGCGATAGATGAGCAAGTAGGGGAAAAGGCGGGAAAAGCCGTCTATTACGTCTATTTTGTTCCGAAATCACCATAATGTTATAGCATATCTGTTCCCAAATTGTTCCCGCAGTGTACCCGATATGCATCGGTATGAAGCAAGGAAAGGCGACCCCAAGTCCTGTCCTGAGGGGAAAATAAGAAGTAATAAACCATTTTCAGAAAGTAGTTTTAATTGGAGTGGCTCGAACGCTCAACCAATGGCTTAAAAGGACGTTAGCTGAAAAACGATTCTCCCATCCAGTGTCCTGCCTTTTTGCCATAGTCCATTGGACGAATAGTAAGGCGAGTATATTGGATGTAGTTAGTAAGGTGCTGTCAACGGTTTGGCGTCCAGTGGAATTTATTTACATTATGTGAGCGAAAATCATGGAAGCAAAGAGATAATTTTGTTGCACCGTGGAAAAGAAATCTATGGCTCACCGCTACTTGAAAGATTAATTCATCAGGAAGACTGTACTAGTGAATGTTATTTTGGTAGTCTTATACCAGGATTTAATAAAAAGCGTTCAGTGTAAGCTCTTCTAAGTTATCTACGACAATATCTGCAGCAGATAAGGAAGACCTGGGATTAGTCTTACAGACTGCGATCCATTTCATGCCAGCGTTCTTGGCTGCCGTTACACCTGCAATGGCATCCTCGACTACAGTGCATTGCCTCGGTTCAACACCCAATTGACCGGCAGCTTCGAGGAAGACAGCTGGATCAGGCTTCCCAGGCATAAAGTACACCGAGATCAGTGCAGAGAAATATAGCCTGATGTTTGCCTCATCAACAATCGCATCTATATTCTCATGGGGTGCTGATGATGCTATTGCCTGGAGAGTGCCTTTCTCCCATAATTTGCGTAACCATTTCAACGTCCCAGGGAGTAGTTGCAGGTTACAAAGAACAAGCTTTCTAAAGAGATTTTCCTTACGATTACTCACCATTTCTAGAAAATCTGCTTCGGGTGATTTCCCAAGCAGAATAGTTAGGATTCCAGTATTGTTCATTCCGAATGTCTGTTGGAATATTTGGCGGTCGAACGGTATCGACAGGGTGGTCAGTTCCTCAAGCCAAGACGGGAAATGCAACTCACCACTGTCCACCAGCACCCCATCCATGTCCCACAGGACGGCGCGTTTACTGACCATAGTCCTCGAGATATCGTCGATGAGCCCGGGCAACTTCCTCGGCTGGGATTTCATCAGGTTGCCCGAGCTGCAGGGCATAGAAAACTGTACGAGCTACATCCTCAACCATCACTGCAGCCTTGACCGCTGCTTCAGGTGTTTTGCCAATGGTAAAAACACCGTGGTTTTTCATCAGGATGGCAGGGCTGGAGCCAATCGAACGCAGGATCTCACGCCCGATTTCATCTCCACCAATTTTTGCATAGGCTCCAACCGGTATAGGACCACCGAACTCATCACTGATGGCAGTCAGCACGGCTGGGATAGGCCTGCCAACCGCTGCCCAGGCGGTAGCAAAGGTCGAATGGGTATGAACAACCCCATTTATCTCTGAACGATGCCGGTAAACGTATACATGGGCAAAAGTATCCGAGGAAGGTTTTAATGTTCCCTCAACGACCTTCCCATCCAGATCCACCACCACCATCTTCTCTGGAGTCAATTCGGCGTAGGGAACACCCGAGGGCTTGATGACAACCAGACCGGATTCGGGGTCACGCCCACTGACGTTACCAGATGTCCAGGCAACGAGATTATTCCTGGGAAGCTCCAGGTTTAACTGCAAAAGTTCCTGTTTCAATTTTTCGAGCATGCCATTTCCTCCGTGATTAGCGTAGATCTCCTACGCCAGGCTATCGACAGCGGCTCTTTCGATGATCAGTCCCTTTTTATAACGCTCCATGAAGGCCGCAATGCCATCAATATCCCTTTGTGCCGGCAAGATGGTGGTTACATTTTCCCTGGCAAAAACCTTGTTGGAGAGATAGGCTTCCAATGATGCGTTGGTTTCCTTACGGATCATATAGGCGGCTAGCAATGCAATTCCCCACGCCCCTCCTTCGCTTGCGGTCTCCATCACCGAAACCGCGACACCCATTGCTGCAGCCATGATCTTTTGACCCACTTCCTTCGTTTTGAAGAAGCCGCCGTGACCGAGAATCTGATCGACTCTAACCTGCTCCTGCTCAAACAGAATTTCCAATCCAATCTTCAAAGCACCGAGCGCCGAGAACAGATGCACACGCATGAAGTTCGAAAGCGTGAAGCGGCTTTCGGGGGTCCGGACAAACAATGGACACCCCGCCTCAAAGTGGGTAATATGTTCACCCGATAAATAATTATAGGCGAGGAGCCCGCCGCAATCTGCATCGCCCATGAGTGCCTGTTTATAAAGTGTTTCAAACAGATCAGCATGACTGATCTCCATACCTAGTTTATGGGTGAATTCAAGGAACAGATCGACCCACGCATTGAGATCGGAGGTACAGTTGTTGCTGTGAACCATCGCCACGGGTTTACCAGTAGGTGTCGTCACCAGGTCGATCTCCGGGTAGACTTTCGCCAAAGCCTTTTCCAAAACGATCATAGCAAAGACGGATGTCCCAGCGGAAACATTACCCGTCCGCTCTGCAACACTGTTCGTGGCGACCATGCCTGTGCCTGCGTCGCCTTCTGGTGGGCAGAACGGTGTACCCGCCCGCAGTTGCCCCGTGGGATCGATCAACCTTGCGCCTTCTTCGGTCAGAACACCTGCGCCATCTCCAGCTACCACGACCCTGGGCAGTATGTCTTGGAGTTTCCACGTAATATTTTCCACTTTGAGCCGCGCGTTGAACAGATTGATCATGCGCTGATGGTAATTGTTCGTCTTGCTATCGATAGGGAACATCCCCGAGGCATCACCAACGCCCAGTACCTTTTGCCCGGTCAATTTCCAATTAACATAGCCTGCCAACGTGGTCAGGTAGCTGACATCCTTGACGTGCCCTTCACTGTTCAGGATTGCCTGATATAAGTGGGCAATACTCCAACGCTGAGGGATGTTGAATTGAAACAGCTGTGTGAGTTCCATTGCTGCCCGTCCGGTCATTGTGTTTCGCCATGTACGAAACGGTACAAGTAGATTTCCATTATTGTCAAAAGCCATATAGCCATGCATCATGGCGCTAAAACCCATGGCGCTGATCATCTGAAGCGGGGTGTGGTACTTCTCATAGACCTGGGTGCTGAGCTGGCGATAGCTTTCTTGCAAGCCTGCCCAAACATCCTCGAGATGGTACGTCCAGATGCCATTTTCGTACCGATTTTCCCATTCATAGCTTCCCCAGGCAATCGGCAAGTGGTCTTCGCCGATCAGCACCGCTTTGATACGAGTTGAGCCGAACTCAACGCCAAGAACAATCTGCCCGCTCTCAAGCGCTTCCCGAGTGTTCATGTACATCTCCTAGATTCTTTTACAATCCCTGCGCCAGGTGGTAATACAGGTCATTCCAACGCAATGTCTTGCTGAACTCTGTCAACCTGGTTTCTTTGTTAATGAGCATGAACTCGACACCCGCCATCTCAGTGAAATCTTCAAGGTACTCGGGTGTAACAGACTGGCTGAAGCCAGTATGGTGGGCGCCGCCGGCCAGGATCCAGGCTTTGGCTGCGATTTTGAGATCAGGCCTGGGTATCCATACCGCGCTAGCCACCGGCAGGTTCGAGAGCGGTATCTCTGGTTGGATCACGTCTACTTCATTGACGATCATCCGGAAACGGTTCCCCATATCAATCAGCGTCGCATTGACCGCCGGACCGTTGCCGACAGTGAACACCAATCGTACCGGGTCTGCCTTCCCTCCGATGGAAAGCGGGTGAATTTCCAGGGCAGGTTTCTTCGCTGATATAGATTCACACACCTCGAGCATATGGGCACCCAACACCTTGGGAGACTTTTCGTTAAAATCATAAGTGTAATCTTCCATAAAGGAAGTCCCGCCTGCAAGTCCGCTCCCCATGACCTTCATAGCCCGAACCAGGGCGGCGGTTTTCCAATCACCTTCTGCCCCGAAACCGTAGCCTTCCGCCATTAATCGCTGCACTGCCAGGCCAGGTAATTGTTTCAAACCATATAAATCCTCAAACGTGGTAGTGAAGGCTTTAAATTGACCATCTTCAAGGAATGCCTTTAGTCCTAATTCAATACGGGCAGCCTCACGCAGTGACTGCCGCTGACTACCACCAAGGCGCAGTGATTCCATCACCGTGTAGCGATCATCATACTCAGCTACCAATCGATCAATTTCCGAATTGCTAACCGAGCTAACGAACTTGACCAGGTCACCAATTCCAAATCCATTCACTGAATATCCCAAGCGGATCTGGGCTTCTACCTTGTCGCCTTCGGTGACGGCGACTTCGCGCATGTTATCCCCAAAACGAGCAATGCGAGCACCCTGGGCATCGTGCCAGGCGCTGGCGGCACGCATCCAGATGGCAATGCTTGAGAGTACATCCTCATCCTGCCAGAAACCGACGACCACTTTACGGTTCAGGCGCATCCGGCTGCTAATGAAACCAAATTCACGATCACCGTGTGCCGATTGGTTGAGATTCATAAAATCCATATCGATCTCAGACCAGGGCAGGTCGCGGTTATATTGGGTATGCAGGTGTACGAATGGTTTGTGGAGGGCTTTGAGACCCGCGATCCACATTTTAGCTGGGGAGAAAGTGTGCATCCAGGTGATCAGTCCAATGCAGTTTGGGTCGTTATTCGCCTCCAAGCAGACCGTCGTGATCGTGTCAGGGGTGGTTACCACCGGCTTGAACAGTACTTTTACCGGGATCTTATCCGAATGGGTCAACCACCCTGCCATTTCTTGAGCATGCTGTGCAACTATCTTGAGGTTTGCTTCACCATATAAGTCCTGGCTTCCTGTAACAAACCATCCTTCGAATTGTTTGAGGTTCATCATAATTATCTCCTTAGATATTATTGCGATTTATTATCGCCCACTCAACTTTTACCACACTAATCAAAATAATGCCGGGCGATGATTTGATCCTGATATTCTGGGGCAAGCTCGCAAAAATAACCACTCCAGCCCCACACCCGCACGATCAAGTTCTTGTGTTTTTCCGGGTGCGCTTTTGCGTCCAGCAAGGTATCAAGGTTCAAGCTGTTCAGTTGCAGCTGCTGGCAACCCAATTGCGCAAAAATACGCACCAGCATGGCGGTCTTGCAAATCGATTCGGGATTGCGAAAAACGGTGTCGGAAAGTTCCATGGTAATTGGCCCTCCGTTGAATATTCGTTGATAATCGACCTTAGCAAAGGATTGGAGTGTGCTGATGGGGCCTCGTACTCGCACGCCCAGTGAAGGTGAAAGGTTAGCGCTGAAAGGCTCGCCCTTCAAGCGCCCATCAGCGGTGGCGCCGACCACTGGCTCACGCATCCCTCGATTGCCGGTTGCCAGCCAAATATAGTACATGGCAGAACCTGTTCCCGGACGTAAGATGCCCCCTCGCGGCGTACGCCCATAACTCTCACAACTATCCGCAAAGTCATTGAAAAGCTTCACCAGCAATGTATCAGCCACAACCTCGTTGTTACCGACTTTTGGACCTTCCTCAGCAAGTTTATGCCGCAGTGGTTCATAGCCACTGAAATTTGACTCAAGCGCGGATAGTAATTCGTCCGGGGAAATACTGTGTTCTTCAAAGAGAAAGTACTTGACCGCAGCCAAAGCATCTGCTGCGTTGGCCGCACATGCACCATGAATCCCAAAGTTGTTGTATTTCAATCCGGCCGATACATCCTTACCTTGCTCAAGGCAGCCTTGCATGAACACCGAATAATATGGAGCAGGTGGTAAGAGTAACCGTGAATAGGCTTCTCCCAACTGGTGAACCTGCATATGGATATCCTCAGAGAGGCGGGTGAGGATGCATTCAAAATCATCATGGGCGCTGAGACCCATCCGAATGGCAGTATCTGCCGCGGCAGGGAAGGATACTGCCCCGATATTGACCACTTCCATCCCCCGGCCAGGGATGATGAACTCCCAACATGCTGCCACGACATAATCGCGCGCATCTTCCAGGGCATAATTATGCAAAACCAGAGCGGGAATAACAACATCATCATTACTATATTGCGGGAAACCCAAACCAATCCGGGTAAGCTCAGTGGCTAGACTTAAAAGTTCTAGGTCGGTGTGAGAAGATATGCGCAGGTTGATTTTTGGATCGATAAGCCCCAGGTCGCGTGAGACGCGCAATACCATGCGGGTGAGCTCATTCACTGCAGGAACGCCAGCGGGTGTAACTCCGCCCAGGGTCAGCGACTGACCATTGTCTCCTTGTTGTACGCCGGGATAAAGATCACTATCCTTGTTCAGTGAGATAAAAAACTCAGCCAATAATTCTTCTGCGGCCTCAACCGTCAGGCGGTCTGCCTGGAGATCCGCATCTAGAAACGGCCACATATACTGGTCGAACCGCCCCAGGCCAACATGATAATTTCCAGCCAGCCAGACTACAGCCTGGCAGAGCCGTAACGACTGCAGTGCTTCATGGAAGGTCCTGGGGGGATTAGCAGGGACTTGATCGAGGATATTGGCGATATCATACCGTCCCACCTGGCGCGCACTATCAGCATACCGTGTGGCAAGCAGCAAAACTGCATCGATTGTCTCAATCGCACAATCCAGAAACTCAACGGCCTTAGAGTCATTCAGCATTTGCGCCCGTGTTGTGAGGGCTACCTGCTTGCGTCCAAGCAATCCTTGAGATAGCAACATGTTCCAATCGGCACAAATATTGCTGACTGGTCCAAGTTCGTGTAATGTATAACCATCGGTCAATTTTTCCCATTCTTCTGGTGAATAAATCGGGGGAACACCTGGAATTGTCCGGGTAAACACAATCTGCTCATCCGGTTCGATGATAACGCGCTCTGCTTCGCATTGGCGGCGGACCAGGCGCGCCACACGTTTCGGCCAAGAGAGCTGTTTGGTATCGCATTCTGTGAGAACCTCAGACACAGCATTTTGTCGCAACGCGTGATGTGAACCGTCGCGTACCCTATTCTTCATGGCAATCAAACGATCATTCATACGATGGCCACCTTTATATCTGCCTGTTCAAAGAGCTGTGTGTTGAGGTTGAGTTCCTGGGTTTCATCATAATCTGTCGTAAATGGCATCCCAGTATATTGATATTTTGAGCCAGCGGCTTTATTGTAAGGTAATAATTCCACGCGCAGCAATCCGGGCATCCCATGCACCGTCTGTACAATATCGAGCAGGTTCTGGTTTGTATCGGTAACCCCAGGCACCAATGGTACTCTGATTACGTATGGCTTACCCAACTCATCCAGGATCCGCAAGTTGCTCAATATCAGTTTATTATCACAACCTGTGTAATGTCGATGCGCATCACGATCGATTAATTTAATATCAAAAAATACCAGGTCAGAAAGATTGGCTAGAAGTCGAAAATCTTGTTCCTTGCCGTAGCCTGAGGTATCCAGCAAGACGTGCACGTCATCCAGCAGCGCGATGACCTCAGCCACAAAGTCTGCTTGCATGAGGGGTTCACCGCCCGAGAAAGTGATGCCCCCTTCATTGGCTCGCAGGATATCAACCTGCGGGTTCAAGAGCTGAGCCAGTTCTTGCGCTGTGTATTCTTTTCCAGCGATCCGTTCTCCCGCTGGGCTCTGAATAACCTGAGGCTGCTGCGATTGCCCTTCAGGGTTATGGCACCACATGCAAGACATTGGACAACCCTTCAAAAACACGGTCGTACGGATGCCGGGTCCATCATGAATGGCGAATTCTTTGATATCAAAGACTGTACCTGAAGTCATGATTTATTCTTCAATCATTACAAAAATAGTCCATCGAATGTCGATTTCTCATTTACACTTACCGAGGGTGAGCTCTTTAGCGCAGGAAGCCGCTGACGCAGCGTCAGGGGCGTATCCATCTGCTCCAATGTCGGCTGCATATTTTTCGGTGACCGGAGCACCGCCGATCATAATTTTTACCTTATCCCGCAGCCCGGCTTCATTGAGAGACAGGATGATATTCTCCATGCGCGGCATGGTCGTGGTCAGCAGGGCGGAACAGGCAACGAGCTGAGGCCGTTGTTCCTTGACAGATGTGACGTATTTGTCGGCGGACACATCCGAACCAAGGTCAATCACCTCAAATCCGGCTCCTTCCAGCATCATTCCGACCAGGTTTTTGCCGATGTCATGCAAATCGCCCTGAACCGTGCCAATAACAACCTTGCCCACCGATTGCACATGCGCGGCAATCAGATACGGGCGCAGGATTACCAGTCCGCTTTTCATGGCACGCGCTGAGATTAACATTTCAGGGACGAAGAATTCACCAGCTTCAAACCTGCGGCCGACTTCCGTCATCGCAGAGATCAGGCCATCTTTTAGGATTTGTTCTGGTGAAATTTTCTCCGCAAGGGTTTTTAGCACCAGCTCCTGGGCAACATGCATGTCACCATCGATTACACTCTGCCGCAGATCATTGAGTAAATTCATTCAATTTCTCCTTTTGATGATCCCTAAATCCAGGCTGTTCCTGGATCAGCTCGATAAAAGCCAGCATGTTTTCCAGTGGAACATCACCTTGCACATCATGCGCCGGAGCAAAGATATAATCGCCCTCCCGTCCCATGTCCAGCAGCCGACGCGTTTCCGCTCGGACCTGCTCAATGGTTCCATAGGGTAATGTTTTTTGAGTCGACAGGCCTCCGTGAAAGGTCAATCGACCGCGATACTTCTGGTGAAGGGCGTGTATACTCATTACTTCGGGCTGGAATGGATTAAAACAATTCAAACCGATGTTGATGAGATCGTCAAACAGCTCATCGACATCTCCACACGAATGGATGAATACATACCTGCCTCCCGCTTGCACTGCCCCGTACATGCGCCTCAGGACAGGGTAGATAAATTGGTGCCACAATTTCGGCCCCATCTGCAAGCCGTGCTGTTGGCCCCAATCATCCCCAAAATACACCGCATCGATGTCATATTTTAAGGCTTGTTTCACCTGGGAGATGTTGTAATCTGCAATGGTGTTCAGCAATTCCAGGACGAACTCGGGGTGATCATAGAAGTCCATCAGCAAGTTCTGCATGCCGCGCAGGGTCCATGCCCGCTCGTACAGAGAGAAACCGATCTGGAAAACCCGGAAGCGATCGCTAAATTTAGATATATGCGCGGGAACATCCGCAAAAAAACGCTGGTCAAGCGGGTCAGGAAATGCATAATGGGTCAGGGTTGGTTCGGGGAGCACACACCCTGCGACGTTACCGATATCCTGATCAATGCTGCGGTCCCAAACAACACCGAAAACATCTTGAAATCGATTGTTACCCAGGTCGGTAAAGAAACCGATGTCACTGCCCAGTTTTATAAGATGATTTTGCAGTACATCTTCCAGCTCAAGTTTTCCAAAGTGCG
Organism: uncultured Chloroflexia bacterium; assembly: GCA_963725685.1. GTDB lineage: Bacteria > Chloroflexota > Anaerolineae > Anaerolineales > UBA4823 > FEB-25. Next base: position 14,197 of record CAVRYZ010000001.1, on the reverse strand, counting down.
TTTGCAGTTTTGCCCGGGCCTCCTTGGTAAAACCACACGACCAGGGCACATAGGGTGGCTTTTGCCCATCAAGCACCATGCGGATAATTTCTCGTTTCGCGATCATATGGATTCGTAGGGAGTCTGCCGGACGGTATCTACCAGTGCCCACAAATTTTCTAGGGGAGTATCCAGCTGCAGATTATGCGTTGGTCCGATGATTAGACCGCCACCCCGTCCAATGCTCTTCAGGCGGGTTCTGACTTCCTTATTAACATCCTCGGGTGAACCGAATGGCATCGTTTGCTGGATGTCGATCGAGCCCCAGAAACACAGCCTATCTCCATACTCCTTTTTTAATTTTTCAGGGTCCATCGCCAACGGCTGGATCGGGTTCAAAATATCGATACCGATCTCGATCAAATCAGGAATGATCGGATAGACGACCCCATCCGTATGGTAGGCAATCTTGATCTGTGGATTGATGACACGCAACGAGCTGATCAATTCAGCCATGCGTGGCTTGAGATAGGTGCGCCACATTTTTGGCGACATCAACATTGAATTTTGCCCACCTACATCATCACCCAGCCAGATCATATCGACGCCCAGGTTCCCCAGGCGCTGCGTGACGGTCTTGTGGTAAGTAAAGGGGAGATCCAGCAGCCGGTTAGCCTGCTCCGGATTCATCGCCATATCCATCAATAACTGCTCATAACCACGCAACGCCCAGGCAGTTTCGAAGATGGTGGTCGGCGTTACACCGACAATCCAATACTCATCCTTGAACTGCTTCAATACTCGCTGGGTTTCCATGTAGAGCTCAGGCCGGTTCGGATCGGGCGTGATATACGTATCAAGTACCCGGTCTTCGGCCAGCGGATGCCCTGAAGGCTCGGTGTATTTTCCCTTGCCATAGGGGGTATCGTATTCGATGGTCTTCCATACCACTCCCCATTCGTCCAGGTAATGTTCTACATCCTGATACCCATTCTGGTAGTAGCCGTTCACCCATCCCACTGAGGTCAACAACATATCTTCATCCAGCAGACGTTCGAGCGCGTAAGTGTTGCCACCCCCATGAGGATTATGTAGACCCTGTCCTTTGAGCTTAAGGTCAGCTTCGAGTCGGGCTGCAAATTCCGGTGTAAAGCTGATTTGCATCGGGCAGCGATCAGGTTCTTGATGGTTGAGTGCAGTCAAGACACGTTCGCGGTGCTTCATCAGTTTTCTTCCATAGATGGTTGACGACTTTCATCCGCAAGAGATGCAGGGTGATATCTGCCATATTCCAGTGCAGTGTCAAACGCGGAGACGATATTCTTCGGTGGGACGAATGCCTGGATGTTGTGCACTGCCGCAAAGACAAAGCCGCCACCTGGTGCGAGGTCATCGAAGCGGCGTTTTACCTCTTCGACTACTTCTTGTGACCTACCAAATGGTAATACTTGCTGGGTATCCACGCCACCACCCCAAAAAACCATATCCCGTCCGAAATCACGTTTGAGCTCCCTCGTATTCATCCCTTTCGCTGACACCTGGACCGGGTTCAGGATGTCAAATCCAGTCTCGATCAAGTCAGGAATTAAATCACGGGTTGCCCCGCAGCTATGGTAGAACAACTTGGCATCCGTCTTTTTTTTGATCGCCTCCACCAAGCGCTTGTGTTTCGGTTTTATCATTTTCCGATACAAACCGGGGCTGATCAGCCAGCCATTTTGGCCGGCTAAATCATCCCAAAAAGTGAAAACCTGGATATAGGGGCCAACGCGCTCAAGATACCTGTTGCAGGATTCGATATAGATATCAGTGATGGTTTCCATCAAGCGGTCAGCGAAAGCAGGCTCGCTGACTAGGGCCATCAAGAAGTTCTCCAGGCCCATCACCCGGGCGGGTTGCTCAAAGATGCCTCCGCCGATCACTGCACTGCCAACCAGGGCATAATCCGTAAACTCGTATAAGACCTTGGCTTGTATGCCGAGCTGGACGTTGACTTCTAATGGGTCGGGCTGCGGCCAGTGATAATGATCTAATTCCGACATCGTAGCAGCTTTGATGGGAAAGTCTACCCAATCGAAATACAGTCCGCCATGTTTCGGCATGTGCAATTTTGCGCCCCAGCGGTCGAAGAAAGCGTAATACTCACCATCTTCGAAAATATCCACACCCACTGTCGTTGCCGCCGGCAGCTGCACCATGCGGAAATCAACCCCGAAGCGTTCCAAGAGTGATTCATCAACGTGGGGCAGCTGCTGGATGTAATCTAGCATCTTGATTTGCTCGACGGGTAATCCAAGATATTCTTTGAGCTCAAGGTAGGATTGCTTGACAATCGAGCTGACGATCGTGGCACCCAGGTCGATGGGAACCCGGTCGGGTTCTTGATGGTTAAGGGCTTGCAATACCCTCTGGCGGGAAGTCATTTCAATCATATCTACCTGGGTATGTATTTTCGTCGGAATGACATGCTGCCATCCCTTTCCATATGAGCATGCTGAGGTGGAATGGGTCAGCTTTAGCATTTTTGCCTAATTGGTCAATATGTTTTACAATTGGGTTGAATAGAGGCCCTATCAAAAGCATTCCCATAGGTTTTTTGTTATCCATCTTACTACTCTCACTGCTCGGGTGTCGACCCGTAGCAGCTCCATTGAATCGTTTAACAACCACCCCAGGCCCACTCACGACCATCCTGGGTCATCGTGAGTATATTGTTCAACAACACGTAGCACTTGTAAATGTAGGAACCGCTCAGCCAGAGAAACAAAATATTTGGATCGCCCTGATTGTCGACTTTCCTCCTTATCAGGAGGTTCAATCAATGGAGATTTCTCCCAAAAAATATGAGTTAGTGGTTGATGAATATGGCAACCATTATGCTGAGTTTGATTTTTCCGAACAGCCTGCTGGCACGACCCGAATGGTCGAGATCGATTATCGTGTGTCCGTAAATGAATTAGCATATGATTTGTCAACCTGCCAGGGAGACCTCCTAGACGCTTTTCTTCAACCCGAGCTGCATATCGAATCGGGTAATCCACAAATTGTGAATCTTGCCGGTGAACTGTCGCATAACAATGATACAGTGTGCCAGCAAGTGCGTGCATTTTATGATTACATTGACAAAAATCTGATCTATACCTCCAATGGAGAGAATTGGGGAGCACAGGCGGCACTCGGGCCGATGGGCGCCGACTGTACCGAATACACTGACCTGTTGGTGGCGCTTAGCCGGTCGCAGGGTATTCCGGCGCGCTATTTCGAAGGATTGCTCTATCTTGACCAAGGAACGGATGCAACCGTTAAAATTGAGCACGCCTGGCCAGATGTGTACCTGCCCACGGTGGGTTGGACCGCATTGGATCCCACGTTGGGAAGAGTACCCGCCAGCCATGAGACTTATTTTGCCCGCTATACTCCAGATCATATTATCGTCACAATGGGGGTAAACCCATCTGTGTTGCGAGGTAGCAGCTATTGGACACACCTTTACTGGCCGGGAAACAGTACCAAGATAACGGTAGAGGGAGAGTGGAAGGTCGAGCTTGCCGACCATGAGGGGCAGTAAACATGGTCTCCATTTTTCTTATAATTCCTGTCCCATTGATGAATAAATAGCACTGATCCCCGGTTGAACAACCAAGCTAAATAGTGCATTTATGATAGAGGGACTAAACTACTCCCCACGCTTGCGCAGGTATGTGTGCATAATCACTGATAACACAATGATAAACCCATAGATCAGCTGGGTCAAAAATCCCGTCAAGCCTACGGCCACCGTGGCGGCATCGATGGAACCGATGATAAAAGTCCCAAGGAATGTTCCCAGGACCGTGCCAGTGCCACCGAAGACGGACGTCCCACCCAGGAAAACAGCTGCCAGGGTGTTCAACAAATAACCACTGCCCATATTGGGCCAGAAGTAGGCAATATAAAAACTATTGATGAGACCTGCGAAGGCTGAAACCAAGCCTACCAGCATGAAGGCCTGGATGCGGGTTCGCCCGGTATTGACGCCCATCAGCTCAGCACTGTTGATGTTGTCGCCAGTCAGGTAGACATGTGCGCCAAATCTGTGGCGGTTTAGCAACACCCAAACAATAATCGTGATGATGACCAACCAAACCATCTGCATGGGTAAGAAACCCCAAAGCTTTTTGATAAACAGCGGGTAAAAAAAGGTTTGTTTTATGTATTCCAAAGAGAAATTCTTCCCGGAGGTGAGCACCAGCACAGCGCCTCGCCAGAAGAACTGGGTGCCTATGGTGACAACCAGTGAAGGTATGCCAAACTTCACAACAATGAACCCATTGAGCCAGCCAATAATTGCTCCCGTTAAAAGAGCACCGATAACTGCCAGGCCTACTCGTATGGTCGTGCTTGCCACCGTGCTTCCAATAAAGGCTGTTTCGTTGTATACAAAAGAAAACGCCACCATACCCATGGCCATGATTGATGGAAACGAGAGGTCCATCTCCTTGGCGATCACGATGACGGTCAAAGGAATGGCCATAATTGCGAAGAAGGGGGTTGAGGTCATGAAGGCAGTGTAGATCTGGGGGGATAAAAAGGTGCTGGGGGCTGAAATGATAAAGATTAACCACAGGCTCAGAAAGACACCTAAAATTCCAAGTTGGGCACTATTAGTGCGGACATATCTTCTCAAATTAAAAGGGGGTTTATAGCGTTGAGTGATTGCAGGTGCGGTTTCGTCGGTCTGAGAATTCATGGTATCCATCCATTTGTCTTCACTAATCGAAACTACCTGTTTCTGCAACATGGACCATCTTGGCCATTAGCTCGTTTAAGCCGATATCTTTGGTTAAGAATTCACCGGCAACCTTACCGCGGTCGATCACCACCACACGGTCGGCGACATCGTAGACATGAAAAATGTTGTGATCGATGAAAATGGCAGATTTGCCTGCTTGCTTAATGCCATTCACAAAGTTAACCAGTTTGGCTGCCTCCTTAAGTGAGAGGCCCATAGTAGGCTCGTCAAGAACGATGATATCCGCTTCGAAGAAAAGGGCACGGACGATGGCAACGCCTTGTTTCTCACCACCGGAATATTTCCCTACCCGAGAATCCGGGTTGACCGCATGGGAGGTGAAGCCCATGGATTCGGTCATCAAGCGGTGAGTTTCGTCTCTCATCCGCTGAATGTCCAGGAAACCCATCGAGTTGCATAACTCGCGTCCCAGAAAGATATTGCGCCACAGGGTCTGCAATTCAGCTAGGGCGCGTTCCTGGTACACGGTTTCCACCCCTAATTCTCTGGCTTTGGGAACCGAAAGGTTCTCCACTTTCTGTCCATTGAAATAAATTTCTCCCGAAGTGGGTTGATAATAACCGGTAATAATTTTGATCAATGTGGATTTTCCAGCGCCATTATCACCCAGCAGGCCCACAATTTCATTTCGGCCCAGCTGGAAGTTGATATCCTCCAGCGCCTTGACCTCCCCAAAGGATTTGGACACATTTCTAAGCTCGAGGCGGTATTGTTCCATACACAAACTCCGATTCGATACATCTTTACCAATTTACTCAAGCATTACATACTTCTATGAGAATGGCAAGGGCTAAATGGTGAGTTATTCATCACGGACCACTTAGCCCTTGCGTGTTTTTCTATTGCTTATCTTTCAAAGACAGAAACATCTCAGCAGGAAGAGATCAGTGTTCCTTTAGCGAATCTGCTTTGCTACTAATGGAGCTATGGCATCGATATTGTCTTTGCTGATAAAGCCTGCTCCTGTGTCAATCAGTAGGCCGGAGAAGCCGTAGTTATGCGAAAGACAAATCTGCAGAACGGCGAAGTAGCCTTGTAGATACTGCTGCTGGTCAATCACTAGTTGCAGCCAACCACCCTGGATTGCGGTAACAGCATTGCCCGACGCATCGAATCCAGCGGCATAAACTTCGCCCGGTTTCTTGCCAGCGGCTTCCAGGAAGCTCTGCACGGTACCCGTCAGGTTGCCATGATCGGTCACCATGAGTTTAATGTCCGGATTGGCAGACATGATGCCGGTAAATACCGGTATGCCTGCAGCTGCATCCGCATTGGTGGCGTCATCAATCTCCTGGTAAATCACTGTCAAACCAGCTTCTTCAAGTGCATCCTTTACGCCTTTTGTGCGCTCACCGCGGCCTGCTTGTGACAACAATCCCCACAGGAATGCCTTATCACCCGATTGCACACCAGACGCGCTTCACAGCTTCCTGACCCACCGCATGCCCTGCATCATAGAGAATGGCACCGACATAGCCGAAACCATTGGGGGCGTATTTTGCTTCCGCCGTGGCTAGCTGCGTGTTCATACTGGTCACGATAATGCCCTGTGCTTCAGCTTCATCAATGAGAGGATCAAAAGCAGTGTCGCCAGGATGACCCATGACGGCAATACCATCGGGTTTGGTGGCTACGGCTTGCTGGAATTGGGTGATCATCGTATTAGGATCCCAGTTGGACCACAAGTACTGCACATCTGCACCGGTATCTGCAGCAGCAGCCAGCGCGCCGTTGTAGACGACGGTCTCAAAACCACCGCCGGGTGCTCCACCAGGGAAGAAGACGATTTTGGTGCCAGCACACCAACCAGTGCCAGCGGCAGGAGCGCCGCCTTCAGTGCTGGTTGGTACAGCCGGAGCCTGAGTGATCGCTTCGGTCGGAGCCGATGTAGCGGCTGGGCCGCACGCCGTCAGCACTAGAGCTAACAGGGCAATAAAAATTACACTTCTTTTCACGAACTTGAACATTTCATCCTCCTTAAATTTCTGAAAAAGTTTAGTTGGTATTTTCCGTAAATAACTTGAAAATTAGTCTCTCGGTTGCCTATAACCTCCTTTCATCTTGAAAACCAGTTTCTAAGTTGATTTGTTTATAGCGATTGCACTTGAGGAGACGATACGTCAGGATTGCATTGAACTGGCTCGAACAATAAGTTCCGGTTTAACCAGTGTTACAGTTGTCTCATCTAGCGTTTTTAATTGACGGTTCGCCTCGATCATCCTGTGCAAGGTTTGCACAGCGATACGTCCAACATCTATAAGTCTTTGATAAACTGTGGTCAGGGGAGGCCAGTAACAGGCGGATTCTGGGGTATTATCAAACCCGACAATTGCCAATTCCTGGGGGATTTGCCGACCTAATCGATGGGCAGTGCTGAGAGCACCTAATGCGATCTGGTCACTACAGGCGAATACGGCATCAAGATCCGGTTCTTGTGTCAATAGCTTATGCAGTCCCTTTTCTCCAGCGTCGGCCGACCATTCCCCCTCGAGTACCAATGTGGGCGGCGTCTCTAAATTTGCCTGATGCATCACGGCCTCCCAGCCGGCGTATCGCTCACGGGCTTCCCACCAGGTTAATGGCCCAGTAATTATTCCGATTTTATGCCGGCCTTGATCAATTAAATGTTGCGTAGCCTGTTTAGCCCCAGAAAAGTTATCCACCGAAACGATAGCTAGCCCAGGCTGTGGTTCCATACTGAGGAAAACAATTGGTGGAAGCTGTTCCATGTGAATTGATTTCAACCAGCCTCGATTATCCCCAACCTCTGGCACCGCCCAAATAATGCCATCCACCCGGTGGGTGATCAAGGTGTCCAACACTTGTTCGCTGTCACCATCGTCGGGTCGAGCCATGAGGTTTAGAAATAAGGAGTAGTTAAGCTGATGAGCTTGTTGTTCAATGCCAACGACAGTACGCGATGGGCCGAAGTAGTCAATTCCCCAAGCCACAACTCCCAAGGTGTTGGTGCGTTGGTGAATCAAACTACGCGCCAGGACATTGGGGCGATAACCAAGCTGTTCAATCGCCGCTTGCACTCGCTCGCGGGTCTCAGCACTAATTTCGCCCTGATGGTTGACGACGCGTGAGACGGTTTTGGTTGACACACCAGCCAGTCTGGCTACATCCTTCAATGTAGTGTGGAAGGAACCATTGGTCTTTCGAGGTGCTTTTTCGAACCCGGGTATCATACTCATCTTGGTTTGAAATTTTTAGTTTTGATCCAAACGTGAAACAATGAGGAAACTGTCATCGATGGCGTTATCGCTGACGACAACGCTGTCATTAATATTATACTCATATTGGAGGCTTTGTCAATAGGTTTCTAAATTCCGTTTCTGTAACATCAGTGATCGGTAATTTTTGAAATTGATATCAATCCGACGTTTTGAACTTACTCTCTGGCATTACCTGATGACTCTGCGCAACTCAACATACCGGCTGCCCACATACCCGCCCGATAAAACAAAAAGCTAGTTGATCAGCCGACATCTAGGGGAAAATGCATGATTTCTTGTGGACCTGGCGGGACTCGAACCCGCGGCCTCTTCAGTCCGATGGATAAAATCGTAGGGGAAGAGGGGAAAAATGCCGTCTTTTCCGTCTACTATAGTCCAAAATAACCATACTGAACGAGCATATCTGTTCCCAAACTGTTCCCGAATTGTACACGCAGTGTACCCGATATGCATCGGTATGAAGCAAGGAAAGGCGATCTGGTACCCTGTTTATAAGGTAGATTAATAAAGAATAGAAAAACCAATATTGGTTTATTTACCGCTTTTATCTCAGCTTTCACATGTATGCACTTCATTAGGCGAGACGACTCATAATCGCTTGGTCGCAGGTTCGAATCCTGCTGGGCTTAACTTTTTTCGCAAATCCCCGAAAGGGGATTTTTAGATTCTCAAACGTGAGGCTAAGAGCGACTAATGCTTATAAAGGTTTTCAACGGAGCATTAGGCATTCTTATGAAAACTTTCAATGGAAAGCCTTGTGGAGAAAAGCCTGGAGTCTGTCTTTCTCGCCGGGGATGCCTTCTGCCAAACGCGCCACCGCCACCACAGGCAGCCAGGCGTCAATCGCGGCAGCAGTCACGGTCGGGTTGAGTTCAAGGTAGTGGTGCAGGTAACCGCGGAAGAAGATCCCGCGCAGCAAGTTGACGAGTTGCTGCATCAGCCAGCTGGCATCCAGCACGGGGCCAAAGCGGAGCAGCACAATCGTGCGGGCCACGTCGGCGGAGGGCTGACCGGCATAGGCTGTCATCCAATCCAGCACAACCAGGCCTGGGGCGGTCATCATCACCTGCTCGGGGTGGAAGTCAAAGTGGCAAAGCGTCTCGCCGTCCGGCAAACAAGCCAACCGGTCCAGGGCTGCCGACCGCAGGTGCGGTAGTAACCCTTTTATACTTCGGATGGTGTTCTCAACGCCAGCTTTGAGCGGCGGCAGCCCAGCGCCACGCTGGCGGTGTATAGCGGCATGCAACTCGGCAAACTGACGGGCATACCGGACACACGACCAGGGCCGGGTGCCCAGCAGGGCCAAAAAGGACTTGCCTGCCACCCGGTCATAGATCAGGCCGCGCCGCCCATCAAGTGTCAGCTCGCCGAGCAGTTTCGGCGTTGGCAAGCCCGTGGCCGAAACCAGCCGGGCAGCCCGGACCTCGCGCTCGATCAAGTCTGCCGGCATCCCATCGTAGAATAGTTTCAATACTTGCTGGTCCTGCCATGCCAGCACTTCGGCGGTGCGGCCGCGGGCGATGAGCTTTTCCTCGGCGCCTGTTATCAACGTCGACTCCGGTCCTGATCGGACTTTTGTGTTACAAGCGCCTGCCCAAATATGGCGTCCACTTGCGGGACGAAAAGAGCCATCCAGGCGCAGACTGCCAGGGCCATGAGCCAGGCATCTTCGCGCGTGAAGGTTGCCATCCAGATTCGAGGAATCGCCACAGCCAGCGTCAACAGGGCGGAAAATGCCAGGGACACAACTTTCCAGGCTTGATCTTTTGTGAAGAGCAAGACCCCCATCCCTGCCACGCATCCAATGAACGGCCAGGCGAGCCAGGCGGTCGTCAGCGGGTTATCATTATGCGTGAGCATATTAAATCCGAACCCTGCGATCAAAAAGAGGATTGCAGATGCGGGCGCCAGGTTGATCCCCCCGAGATGGCGGGACAGGACGGTCAGGAGGACAATCATCAGTAGACAGTCCGCGACCATAAACCCTGCCTGCCAGGCAGCGCTCCCCTCGAAACCGCCATATACAGCTATTTCAGCGGCATGACTTGTCTTGATGGAGCCCCAGGCGACCTGCGCGCACAGGACAATGAGCAGGATTCCCAGTAGGAGACCCGCCAGGCTCATGGCGAAACGCCCAGGCGAAAAACGCTTCATTCGCCAAGCAAGGATCACGAAGGCCAGCAGGGCCAGGAATCCCAGGGAACTCAGCGCCAGCATCACCCAGTACGGATAGGCAACCAGCCCAACCAGGGATAAAGTAAAGAAGGCCAGGTCCGGATTTTTCGTTCGGGTGCGCAGGTCAATGCTGCCAAAACGATCGGTGAGTGCGAGCATGGTTTGGCCATAAACCTGCACCAGGTTCGGTGAAATGGCGTCAACGGTATCCCGTTCGGTATGGTAGCGTGTTCCGGTGCCTTCATTCTCCATCACAATGCCAGTGAAGCCAGCCGGTTGGAGGATATCAAAATCAGTATCAATCTCATTCCGTTCCTGGAGATTTTTCCAGGATGCAGCCCACATGGATAACGGTAGCCCTGTCATCTGTCTGAGCAGCCAGGCATCACCGGGTGATGTCTTGAGCAGGTTCAGGGGGGCATTGCCGGGACGGGCATCAAAAACCAGCAGCACACCCGTCTCATTCTTGGCCTCCGGATGAGCTTTGATATATTCGTGAGCTCCAATCCAGCCCAATTCCTCGCCATCCGTAAAAAGAAACAGGATATCGTTACGTAAGGGCTGGTTGGCGCTCAGGACGCGTATACTTTCCAGCATCGCCACCACGGAAATACCATCATCACCGGCACCCGGGGCAGGGGGGTGTGAATCATAATGTCCGCTGACCAGAACCGTCAGAGTGGGGTCTTTCCCGGGCAGGCGAACCAGGATATTTGAGATCTGGCCGGTGGTTTCAATCTCGGCGGTCAGTCCCAGGGCTTCTACCTGCTCCACAATGTAGGCACGCACCTTCGCTTGAGCATCAGATCCAGCTTGATGTGGTTCGCGGGCTACCACCTGTAGATCCGCCATGGCTCGCTCTGCTGAGAAGCGCGAGGCAGGCGCTTCCGCCGGGACAGCCTTGGGAAGGATCATCTGAAGGGCAGAGATACCTGCGAGCAAGATGATTACAACGCCAAGGGTAATTCGAAGGATAAGATCTCGGTTTGTTTTCATTCTTATTTCCTTTCAAGTCATTTCTCCATCTCGATCATGGCAGTGACTTGGCGAATTGGCAGAATGCATCCGCCCATACCACCCATTCGTCGCCTGGGCTTTTAACTCCATAGCTGTCACCATTCCGAACAATGATCAGGTTGTTCCCAGGAGATACATAGATGTACTGGCCAAAGTTCCCCATCGCCAGGAAATCCTGTCTGTCAGGGTTGCACTTCTCACCCCACCACATGTAGCCGTAATAGATCGGAGCATCCTTGATCAGACCATTATCAGCGGTGGATACCGCCACCCAATCCGCTGGCACAACCTGTATCCCATTCCAAATACCTCCGTTCAGGTAGAGACGCCCGAATTTGGCGAAATCGATGGCGCGGGCATTGATCCCACTCTCCATTTTCTCAAAGCCGCTTTGTTCGGAGTCCAGGCTCCAGGAGGCGTCGAACTCCATCGTAAGAGGCGTCCAGATTTTTTCCTGTAAATATTCCGTCACCGGCATTCCGGTAGCCCGCTCGAGAATCATACCGAGCATGATGGGATGGTAATTGTTGTATATAAATTCAATCCCGGGCTGACCTGCCACTTTGGTTTCAGTCAGCGCCAGGTGGCGCAGATCATCAAACCCATAGGTGAGATTGTCATCTTCAGGCAGGAAGAGTAGATTATCTACATAACGTATCCCTGAGGCCATCATGAGCAGATGGCGAATCTGGATATCCTTGAAGCGCGCGTCGCTCTGTGCCAGCTCAGGTAGGTAATCCGTAATGGGGTCATCGACGCTTTTGATATAACCTTCTTGAATGGCAATTCCGATCAGTGCAGAGTCGAAGGACTTGGCCACCGAGAAAGAGGTCACCCATGAGTCACGCTGATAACCCATAAAGTAACGCTCATAAATGGTGGCATCTTCCTGAATCACCAGGAAAGCCTGTGTGCCGGTATCTGCCAGGAAGAGGTCCAAGTTCTGGATCGTGGGATTGGATTGGAATGTTTGCTGAACCAACGATTCTTTCGAATTATCCACTGCAAACTTGAACGGATTGGGGCTGGCAGCCAATTTTCGCTCTGGGAGGATGCGATAATCATAGGGTGTGCCCAGGTCCATAAATAACTCCCGGTAGGCATATCCGAGTGAATAGCGTAAGGCGATGAAACCGTTGATGATCACGAACAATCCAACCACAATCAGTGCACTCCAAAGAAAGATTCGAAGGGCGAGCTTAATTTTTTTGTTCATCAGGTTTCCTTTCTGGTTATTCATAGAAATACCAGCTATTATGAGAGAGCGTCATGGCGTTTGAATCCGGCAATCAAGGTTCATTTGAACTTCAGGAATGCTGACCAACAAATTGCTCCCATTAAAGGTTAGTTTGCGGGTGAGCTGACCAATATCGAAGATATTCAGGACGAAGGTCTGTTCATCCTCCCAGAACCCCGATGTCGCCTGTCCATCAGCAGCCATCCTATAGCCCCCATCCAACCCAACTGGCCAGAAAATATCCTGGCCATTCATACGCAATGAGAACCCGGCTTCAGTGGGATCATTGAAATCAAGGCGCATGCTGGTCACACCAACAGGGTTGGGATCACAGATGAATATCTGGCCCGAGATCTCACTGGTTCTTTCTGGCAAGGAAGCGGAAGGATGTCCATTCGAGCCCTGTGAAACCTCAGCGAGTGCAGCCGCCAGCTCTGCCTGACCGGATGGATTGGCAGGCAATTCTTTACGTGAGCTAGTGAGCACCTTGAGCAAGAACGGCATCACCTGGTCGATAGCGTCCTCACCCGCCGTGATGACCACGATTGTGTTTCTGGATGGCATTACGTGGATATATTGCCCTCCCCGGCCCATGGCGTAGAAATCGATCGCTGTAACCCACCAGCCATAACCATATCCATATCCATTTCCCACCATGCGGCTGTGGGCCTGGACTGATGCGGAGACCCAGGAAGCTGATACGATCTGCTGACCATTCCATACACCGCGGTTGATCCATAGATAGCCCAATTTAGCCGCATCCTCCGGTTTTAGATGTAAATCACCCCATCCATAGGTATACCCCTGAGGATCAGCTAACCAGACCACGTCCCGGATCCCAAGCGATCCAAACAGGTTTTGCTGAGCAAACTCGAGTGCAGTCTGTCCAGTAGTTTCTTGTAAAATGGCAGAGAGCAGGTGCATGCCCGGGCTGTCATAACAGAAATGGGTGCCGGGTTCATACACCATCTTGCGGTCCAGTGCAGCCTGAACCCAATCGGGAGCTGAGCGCATTGCATCGAGGGTCGGCTCGTCCCCGTTGAAACATTGGGATTCCATGCCATTCCTCATGCTTACCAGATCAAGGATGGTCATATTCTTCTTACGTTCATCCAGGTTAGCGATCAACCTGTTTGGGAAAAATGAGACCACTTTCTGATCGAGCTGTAGTTTGCCCTGGTCAATCGCAATGCCAATCAGGGTGGTCATCACACTTTTCGTGACGGAAGCAAGATCATGTGGAAATGAGCCATAATAGGGAGAAAAGTAGGCATCCAACACCACGTAGCCGTTGCGGATGATCATCAGGCTGTCGATGGCGAGCTGTTTATCCTGTATGGACCGGATTCCATTGGCAAGCTGGACAGAGTCAATGCCTTGATGTTCAGGGATGTCCTCTTTCCAACCATCCGTCGGCTAGTAGTCAGGTGTAGCGAGATTGGGTAAACTGCCCCGCCCTGGGAGGTAGATATAAGCCAGTGCACTAAGTAATACCACCAGCAGTACTGCACCTACCCAGATCCACAATTTTGATCTAATTATGGTTTTCATCTTTGACCAATTCCTTTCTGCTCTTGCGATTGGGATCAAATATGACTCCACCGATCCAGCCACCCAATGCGCCGAAGCCCACTTCGATCAGTACACCCAAAAAGTTGAAGATAGATGCACCCCAAGCCGGGATATCTGCCATTCCCTGAGTGGCATCGGCGGGCAGGAATTGCTCTGCGCTTCTTAAGAATCCCTGCGCTCCAGCCA